>NZ_JAUSMX010000039.1 GCF_030646115.1 Fluviicoccus sp. | reverse complement strand
CCAGTGGGCCCGTGGGCACCACGTCGGTATGACCGGCAAAAACGAGTGTTCTGGGCCGCGCCGCGTCCGCTATGGATTCAGTAGCGGCTTGCGTTGGCAAAGCATTGGCCAGAGGCCTGAAACCCTCAAATTTTGCCCATAAATTGGTGACCCGGAAGTGTTCAGGCCCGCTGAGTAGGGTCTCGCACGTGAAGCCCAAAGCGGCCAGCCGCTCAGCCAGGATGGCCTGGCAGCCGGCATCGTCGGGGGTCACGGAAGGGCGGGAAATCAGCTGTTCAGTCAGGCGGAGTGTTCGGGACATGGTGGTTGGGTGCAGTCGTGGCCGGTCTAGAAAGGAAAAAATGCAGGAGCCAGCGCATGACACCGCGTGAAAAGCATGCAGGCCATGCTCATCAGCCGTGCGTCACATCCAGCGTGATTTCCGTGAAGGATGGCTGGTCGTCCGTGTCCGGCTCTGGCGCTTGCTGCTTGGCCTTGGCCGACGCAAAGTCGTTTTCAAGCCGCCACATCAGGTTGGTTGGCGAGTCCGCATGCAGCAGGCCCTCCTTGCGCGTGACGGTCCCTTGCACAATCAATTTGGCGATGTCCTGCTCGAACGTTTGCGAGCCGTCGGCCATTGATTTTTCCATGGCTTCCTTCACGCCCGAGAAGTCGCCTTTTTCAATCAGATCGGCGATCAGCTTGGTGTTGAGCAAAACTTCCACGGCAGGTGTCCTGCTGCCGTCCTGCGTGCGCAGCAAGCGCTGCGAGACGATGGCCTTGAGGGCTGCCCCCAAATCGCCCAGCAGGGTTTTGCGCACTTCCACCGGGTAGAAACTAAGGACCCGGTTAAGCGCCTGGTAGCTGTTGTTGGCATGCATGGTGGCCAGGCACAAATGCCCGCTCTGGGCATAGGCGATCGCGGCTGACATGGTCTCGCGGTCGCGAATTTCGCCAATCAAAATCACGTCGGGGGCTTGTCGCAGAGCGTTTTTCAGCGCTACCTGCAGCGACTGCGTATCGGCACCCACTTCGCGCTGGTTCACCACAGATTTCTTGTTGGTGAATAAAAACTCGACAGGGTCTTCAATCGTGAGGATGTGGCCCTGCGCGGTTTCATTGCGGTGATCCAGCATGGCGGCCAAGGTCGTGCTTTTGCCCGATCCGGTCGACCCCACCATGAGCAGCAGTCCGCGCTTTTCCATGATCAGTTCGGACAAAATAGGCGGCAGGCTCAGGCTGTGAAGCGGGGGGATCTCGTTCGGGATGAAGCGAATCACGGCCGCATAGCTTCCACGCTGGCGAAAACCGCTGATGCGAAAGTTGCCCACGCCCTCCAGCGCCCGGGCCGTGTTCACCTCGCCCAATTGTTCCAGTTCCTGGATTTGCACGGGCGACAGCACCTCGGCCAGCAGCTTCAGGGGGGCGTCGGCCGGCAGAATCTGGGTATTGATGGGAATGGCCTGGCCGTTGATACGGATGAGGACGGGCGAGTGCGCCGACAAGTAAACGTCCGATGCCTTCTTGTCCGCCATCAAACGCAAAATTCTTTCCATCGTGCTCATGGTTCAGCTTTCGTTATCACGTTGACTCATCGTGGCGAGCGCCAGGCCGTCCCTGGCAAAGGCTGGCCGCAGCCGCATCATTCCAGCCAGGGCCGCGGAACCGGCTTCGCCGGGCCGCAGGCGCAGCGGCCCCCTCGGGGACAGCAAAGGACGCGAAGCGACCAGCGTGGGGGCCAACGGCCACAGCGCCGGGCCGCCCCAAGCAAGGCCAGCCCCCTCGGGGGGCAGCGCAGCACGCGAAGCGACCAGCGTGGGGGCCATATCTCTAGTCACGCAGCAAGTCGTTCAGGCTGGTCGTGGCGCGTGTCTTGGCATCCACACGCTTGACGATCACCGCGCAGTACAGGCTGTACTTGCCGCCGGCTTTGGGCAAATTACCCGACACCACGACGGAACCTGCGGGAATGCGGCCGTAGCTGACGGTATCCAACTCACGGTCATAGATCGGGGTGCTCTGGCCGATGTACACGCCCATCGAGATGACCGAGTTTTCCTCGACGATCACGCCTTCGACGATTTCGGAGCGTGCACCGATAAAGCAGTTGTCTTCAATGATGGTGGGGTTGGCCTGCATTGGCTCAAGAACGCCGCCAATGCCGACGCCACCCGACAGGTGGACGTTCTTGCCGATCTGGGCGCATGAACCGACTGCCGCCCAGGTATCGACCATCGTGCCTTCATCCACATAAGCACCGATGTTGACGTAGCTGGGCATCAGGATCGCGCCCTTGGCGA
>NZ_JAUSMX010000034.1 GCF_030646115.1 Fluviicoccus sp. | reverse complement strand
CCGCCATGCACTTGTATGGCCCAGTCGATGACCTCGCAGGCCATGCTGGGTGCGACCACCTTGATCATCGCAATTTCGTTTTTGGCAAATTTGTTGCCGGCCACGTCCATCATCCAGGCCGCCTTGAGCGTCAGCAGCCGGGCCATGTCGATTTTGCAGCGGGCCTCGGCGATGCGTTCCTGGGTCACTGTTTGCGAGGCGATGGTCTTGCCAAAGGCCACCCGTGAAGAGGCTCGTTTGCACATCAACTCCAGGGCGCGCTCCGCCAGACCGATCAGGCGCATGCAGTGGTGGATGCGTCCCGGGCCAAGCCGTCCTTGCGCGATCTCGAACCCGCGGCCTTCGCCGAGCAGGATGTTGGAGACGGGTACGCGGACGTTTTCAAACAGCACTTCCATGTGGCCATGCGGCGCATCGTCATAACCCATCACATTGAGCGCGCGCACCACGGTGATGCCGGGCGTGTTGGCCGTCACCAGCACCAAGATTTGCTGCGAAAGGCGCGGCTCATCCGGGTTGGTCTTGCCCATGGTGATGTAGATCGCGCAACGCGGGTCGCCCGCGCCGGAGGTCCACCACTTGCGGCCGTTGATGACGTAGTCATCGCCTTGGCGCTCAATGCGGGTTTCGATATTGGTGGCGTCACTCGACGCCACATCGGGTTCGGTCATGGCAAAGGCGGAGCGGATTTTGCCTTCCAGCAGGGGTTTGAGCCAGCGTGCCTTGTTTTCCTCGGAGCCATAGCGGGCGATGGTTTCCATATTGCCGGTGTCGGGCGCAGAGCAGTTGAACACTTCGCTGGACCACATCACCCGACCCATGATTTCGGCCAGCGGTGCGTACTCCTGGTTGGTCAGGCCTGCGCCGGTGTAGCCGGAGGCGGCGGCACTGTCTACCGGCAAAAACAGGTTCCACAAGCCGGCGGTCTGTGCCTTGAGTTTGAGGTTTTCAATGGTCTGCAGCGGTGTCCAGCGTTTGCCGGCCACCGTATTGGCCGCGATCTCGGCGTGATAGGCACCCTCGGCGGGGTAGATATATTCATCCATGAACGCCTGCAATTTGCCTTGAAGCTCTTTTGTTTTGGGTGAGTAGTCAAAGTCCATGGGATCTCCGGTTGTGTCAGTTGAAAAGGGTGCGGATTGACGTGTGATTCATGCCTGCTGGGCGAATTTCCAGGCCATCTGGGCCAGCGGTTTGGCACC
>NZ_JAUSMX010000032.1 GCF_030646115.1 Fluviicoccus sp. | reverse complement strand
CGAAACACACAAAATCTTGGCTCAATGGAATTATAAAACGCTCACAATGAATTGTGATTGCTTCATTCTACCATTGAAATATTTGCATATTCACAACGGCAAAAATCCACACAAATTGTCTATTAATCTGTTAAAGAACTCACCGATCGTCGTCCGATCCGGTTACTTCATTTCGCTTCGCTGCATCAGCAGCGCTGCGAGGAGGGCCATTCTATAGGGTTTCGAAACAGAGTCAACCCCAAATTCACACCCCATACATCAACCGCCTGCTTTTTAGGCAGGCAAAGATGATTACTGGGTCTTGCGCTTCATCGCCTCAAAAAACTCATCGTTCGTCTTGGTGTCTTTCATGCGGTCCAGCAGGAATTCGATAGCGGTAATCTCATCCATGGGATGGAGAATCTTGCGAAGGATCCAGACCCGCTTCAGTTCCTCATCAGGCATCAGCCGCTCTTCACGGCGCGTACCGGACTTTTTGATATTGATCGCGGGGAAGACACGCTTCTCGGCAATCTTGCGCTCGAGATTGATTTCCTGGTTGCCAGTCCCCTTGAACTCCTCAAAAATCACCTCATCCATCTTCGAGCCGGTTTCAATCAGCGCCGTAGCAATGATTGTCAGCGAACCGCCCTCTTCAATGTTTCGGGCAGCCCCAAAGAAACGCTTGGGTCGCTCGAGGGCATGGGCATCAACACCGCCTGTCAGCACCTTGCCGGAACTCGGAATCACCGTGTTGTAGGCCCGTGCCAAGCGCGTGATGGAGTCCAGCAGGATGACAACATCCTTTTTGTGCTCAACGAGACGCTTGGCTTTTTCAATGACCATTTCAGCCACCTGAACGTGACGGGCCGGCGGCTCATCGAAGGTGGAGGCCACAACCTCGCCACGCACTGTGCGCTGCATTTCCGTGACTTCTTCCGGGCGCTCGTCAATCAGCAGCACAATCAGATGCGCCTCAGGATTATTCCTGGTGATTGAGTGGGCAATATTCTGCAGCAGCATGGTTTTGCCGGCCTTGGGTGGAGCGACAATCAGAGAGCGCTGCCCTTTGCCGATCGGAGAAATCAGATCGATGGTGCGGGCAGTCAAATCCTCGGTCGAGCCGTTGCCCAACTCCATGATCATCCGGCAAGTCGGGAACAACGGCGTCAGATTCTCAAAAAGAATCTTGTTCCGGGCGCTTTCCGGGGAGTCATAATTGATGTGGTTGACTTTCAGCAAGGCAAAGTAACGCTCACCCTCTTTCGGGGGGCGGATGGTGCCGGCGATGGTGTCACCGGTACGCAAGTTGAAGCGTCGAATCTGGGAGGGGCTGACGTAGATGTCGTCAGGGCCGGCCAGATAGGAACCTTCGGAAGAACGCAGGAAGCCGAAGCCGTCGCTAAGGATCTCAAGCACGCCATCACCGAAGATTTCTTCGCCATTCATGGCATGGCGCTTGAGGATAGCGAAAAAGATGTCCTGCTTGCGGTTGCGAGCCATGTTTTCGAGGCCCATCTGCTCGGCAATGCTGACCAGTTCGGCAATCGGTTTCTTTTTGAGTTCAGTAAGGTTCATAGAGGTGCTGCAAAAGAAGAGATAGCGAATAACGCGTGCGTACCGTCGTCATCAACCAATTAAGAAAATGCAAGGAACAATCAGTTGCGGTTCAGGCAGATTATGGGAATGATTTGCCTGATTCGGTGGCTTGCGTCGGACGAGAGGTACAGTGGGACTAATCCCACCGTACCGACAGTCCAATTATATATTGGAATCGAGGAAGGCTGTCAATTGGGATTTGGCAAGTGCCCCCATTTTTGTTGCGGCAATTTGCCCATTCTTGAAAACTGTCAGGGTGGGAATGCTGCGAATGCCGTATTTGGCTGCTGTCGCCTGG
Organism: Fluviicoccus sp.; assembly: GCF_030646115.1. Lineage (GTDB taxonomy): Bacteria > Pseudomonadota > Gammaproteobacteria > Pseudomonadales > Moraxellaceae > Fluviicoccus. Next base: position 164,514 of record NZ_JAUSMX010000032.1, on the reverse strand, counting down.
TTGTCATCAACATTCACTTTGACAATTTTGACCCGACCTTCGTATTCGCTGGCAATGTCGTCCAGAACCGGGGCAATCATTTTGCAAGGACCGCACCAAGGCGCCCAGTAATCAACCAGTACCGGAATGTCGGACTGGAGTACATCAGCTTCAAACTGGCTATCGGTGGTGTTGACAATCAGCGGGCTACCCATGAACTTCTCCGGGAATAATTAACAAACTGGGGCGATGATAGCAGCTTTACGGGCTTTTTTCCCCTGTGCAAAGCTGCTATACCACCATCATGATGTGATACTAACACAGGCCATTTATCCGTACAGTGGCAGTAATGACAGAAGGATATTCATGAACCGCAACGCTCCCGACGACCATCTGGTCGCGGCCATTGACCTTGGCTCCAACAGCTTCCACCTGGCCATCGCCCGGCTTGATCACGGCGAATTGCGCCGGATTGACAGCCTGTCGGAGAAAGTCCAGCTGGCTGCCGGCCTCGATGAGAACAACAACCTGACGCAGGCCTCCCAAGACCGGGCGCTGGCCTGCCTGGCCCGCTTTGCCCAACGATTGCAGGCCATCCCGGCAAAGCGCCTGCGCATTGTCGCCACCAATGCCCTGCGCCAGGCCAACAACGCCCAGCGATTGATGGACCAGGCCGAGCATATTCTTCGGCAGCGCATTGAAATTATTGCCGGGCGAGAAGAGGCGCGCCTGATTTATCTGGGTGTTTCGCAGACCCGCGTTACCGAAGGCCGTCAACTGGTGGTCGATATTGGCGGTGGCTCCACCGAGTTCATTATCGGCGAAAATTTCGAGCCATTGTTGACCGAATCGCTGCAGATGGGCTGTGTCGCTTACACCCAGCGATTCTTTGCCGACGGCCAGCTTCATTCCAGAACGCTGGACCGGGCCATCATGTCGGCCCGTCAGGAGGTCATGGCTATCGCCGAGGCCTATCGCGAAGCTGGCTGGGACTCCGTGGTAGGCTCCAGCGGCACCATCAAGGCCGCCCGGCAAATCCTGGCTCAGAACAACTGGACATCCACTTCAGACGGCATTTGCCGGAAGGGTCTGGAAAAAATCCGGGAGCAACTACTGGCCTGCAAGAACATTCAGGAACTGGACATTCCCGGCCTGAAGGATGACCGCAAGGCCATTTTGCCGGCCGGCTATGCCATCCTGCAGGGAGTTTTTGATGAGCTGGGCCTGGAGGAAATGGGCTATTCGGACGGGGCTTTGCGGGAAGGTGTCCTTTATGACATGCTGGGCCGGATCCGGCATGAAGACATCCGGGATCGCAGCGCGCATGCCCTGATGCGTCGCTATCACGTCGATGAGGCGCAAGCGGAACGAGTCGCGGCCACAGCTGACCGATTGTTCCTCCAGGTAACGGATGAACTGCATCTGGACGATGACAACCGTGACATCCTGCGCCGGGCTGCTTTATTGCACGAGGTGGGTCTGGCTATTTCGCACAGCAGCTTCCATAAACACAGTGCCTATTTGCTGCAATACTCCGATGTCCCGGGCTTTTCACAAGTGGACCAGGAAAAGCTGGGGCTGGTCGTCGGCAACCATCGCCGCAAGATCCGTGAAGAACAAAAAATGCAGTTGATCCGTAGTGGCACCCTGTCCTTGCTGTATGTTTGCGTGCTGCTGCGCTTGGCGACCCTGCTACACCATAGCCGCAGCCGCACTCCCCTGCCGGATCTGATACTGACCGGCGATGGCATAAGCTTCGAGCTTGAGTTCCCCTCCGGATGGCTGGCTGAGCATCCACTCACCGTGGCTGATCTGGCCGGGGAAACAGAACAGCTGCGGCATTGGGGCATCAACTTCATCACTCGTTGACCAGATCAGAGGCCCATATGTTTTCAGGATCCCCCGCTCTACCGCTTGCCGTCTCCGTTTGGCAGCAACGCGGCCAGACCTGCCAGATAGCAGGCATGGACATTTTTTATCGCGACACGGGGCCGCGCCTGCCGAATGCCGTGGTTTTTCTGCATGGATTCCCGTCCAGCAGCTTTGACTGGCATGCCGTGCTGCCCCTGCTCGATAACCCGGCGCAGCGTGTCATTGTCTTCGACCTCCCCGGCTACGGACTGTCTTCCAAGCCTGCAGGATATAGCTATTCGCTGATGGAGCAGGCCGATATTGTCCAGATGCTGCTGAAACGGCTGGGGGTAAAGCAAGTCAAGCTGATTGCTCACGACATGGGCACCAGTGTGACTTGTGAGTTGCTGGCTCGACGCGAGCGGGGACTGCTGGACTTCGAGCTCAGCAAGCTGCTGTTAATGAACGGCAGCGTTCATATTGAAATGGCGCACCTGACGCCATCACAAAAAGTTCTGCTGACGCCGGCCGGACCGCTGTTTGCCCAGGTGTCATCCCGCACCATCTTCAAGTTGCAACTGCAAAAAATTGTCAGCAAGCCTTTGCCTGAACAGGAACTTGAGGCGATGTGGTCGCTGATGGTCTGGAATGATGGCAAAAGCCGGCTGGCCAAGATCATTGGGTATGTGCGGGAGAGAAGCAAATTCCGGGATCGCTGGATCGGCGCCCTGAACCGGCTGGACATCCCTGTTACCCTGTTATGGGGCCGGGATGATCCGGTTGCAGTCGCCGCCATTGCCGAGAAACTGGCGGACGAAATCCCCGGTGCAGAACTGGTGTGGCTTGAGGGCGTCGGCCATTACCCGCAACTGGAAGCCCCGGCCGAGGTTGCGGCCGTCATCGACCGTTTTTTGGCCTGAACCCCGGAAAAACCAGACCTTCTGCAGCGAAGGTGTTCAGGTCTTGGCCAGTTTTTCCAGCAACAGGCTTTGTGCCATGTGTGGAGGCTGTTCAGGCGTACAAATCCTTACCCACGTACCGTCCGCCTGAAGCTGCCATGCCAACTGGTTATCTTCCAGATAGTTCAGCAAGCCGTCCTGATAGATGCGCTTCTTGAAGGCCGGATCGTCAATCGGAAAACAGACTTCCACCCGGGAGAACAGGTTCCGATCCATCCAGTCTGCGCTGGAACAATAGATTTTGGCATCGCCATTGTTGGAAAAATAGAAAACACGCGTATGCTCCAGAAAACGTCCGACAATGGAACGCACGCGGATATTGTCGGAAATACCCGGAATTCCGGGGCGCAGGCAGCAGATCGAACGGATGATCAGGTCTACTTTTACGCCAGCCATGCCCGCACGGAACAGCGCCTGAAGCAGTTGCTTCTCGGTGAGTGCATTGACCTTGATGATGATGTGTGCAGGCTTACCGGCCTGAGCATAAGCAATCTCTTGCTCAATCAGGTTGATCAGCGTCGAGTGCAGGGTGAAGGGGGCATGCAGCAGCTTCTTTAACTTGGCCGCCTTGCCCATGCCGGTCAGCTCATGAAAAATCTTGTGTACGTCCTCGCTCAATTCCGGATTGGCGCTCAGCAGGCCATAGTCGGTATACAAGCGCGCCGTACCTGCATGGTAGTTGCCAGTCCCCAAATGCACATAACGCTCCAGTCGGTCCTCTTCGCGACGCACCACCAGCACCATCTTGGCGTGTGTCTTGTAGCCGACAATGCCATAGACCACGATCGCGCCGGCCTCCTGGAGTTTGTTCGCCACCTCGATATTCGACTCTTCATCAAACCGGGCGCGCAACTCGATTACCGCAGTCACTTCTTTACCATTACGGGCCGCTTCCGCCAGGATATTGACGATTTCAGAGTCTGCGCCGGTGCGATACAAGGTTTGCTTGATGGCCAGCACTTGCGGGTCACGGGCTGACTCACGCAACAGGTTGATGACCGGGGCGAAGGACTCAAAGGGGTGGTGCAACAAGATGTCCCGTTTCTGCAAAGCGTCAAACATGCTTTCTGTCTTTTGCAGGACTGCTGGCAAGGTTGGCGTGAACGGGGTATAGCGCAACCGCGGCCGGTTGAAATTGGACAACAGCCGCGCCAGATTGACCGGACCGTTCACCCGATAAAGCGACTCCTCCTTCAGGGCGAATTTGCGCAACAGGTAGTCAATGATGTGCCGAGGACAATTATCCGCCACCTCCAGCCGCACCGCCGCGCCGAACCGGCGTGAGAACAACTCCCCCTTGAGCGCGGAAGCAATGTCGTCCACATCCTCATCCAGCGTCAGGTCAGCATTCCTCGTGACACGGAACTGATAGCACCCGCTTGCGGTCATGCCAGGAAACAATTCACTGACATGCTCATGGATGATGGCGGACAGCAACACATGGTGATCCCCCTGCCCGGTCAATTCGTCCGGCAGACGCACCACCCGTGGCAGGGAGCGCGGCGCAGGCACCACAGCCAGCGACATTTGCCGGCCGAAGGCATCCTTGCCTTCCAGCGACACAATGAAATTCAAGCTTTTGTTCACAAGGCGCGGGAAAGGGTGCGCGGGGTCCAGTCCGATCGGGGTCAACACCGGCAGCACTTGCTCCCGGAAATACTGCTTGACCCATTGGGCTTGGGGCTGGGTCAGCTCGTCACGTTTCAGAAAACGGATATTCTCTGCAGCCAGGGCGGGCAGAAGGTCTTCATTGAGAATACGGTACTGGCGCTCGACAGCGGCATGACTGATATAGGCAATCCGGCTTAATACTTCCTGTGCCCGCATACCGTCGGGCCCCACCGCGCGCTCCCACGACAATTGCTGTAGCAGGCCCGCGACTCGGATCTCAAAGAACTCATCCAGATTCCGGCTGAAAATCAGTAGGAAATTCAGACGCTCCAGCAGCGGATGCAGGGGGTCCACAGCCTGTTCCAGCACCCGGAGGTTGAAATCCAGAATACTGAGATCACGGTTGATATACAGATCGGGCTGGTTCAGATCCACGATGGATTCCTGCATCATGACAATTTTTCCGGAATAGTATTTGTATATTATACGCGCGCATCATGACAACCGGATGGCAGTTACGGATACTCGGCATATCTCATTCGGCGCTGAATAATTCGGGCCTTGCGCATCAGGCGGCGATCCTGGAAATGCTTGTCGTAATAGCGGGGATTGGGGACCATCGCCGCCAGTTTGGCAGCTTCACCCGGCCCCAGATTTTTTGCGGATTTACGGTAATAGTGACGTGACGCCGCCTCGGCGCCAAAAACCCCGTTGCCCCACTCAATCACATTCAAATAAATTTCAAAGATACGGCGCTTGCTCATCATTTGTTCCATCATCACGGTAATGATGGCCTCCTCCGCTTTACGCCAGGGCGTACGTTTGCCGGAGAGGAACAGATTCTTGGCGAGCTGCTGGGAAATGGTGGAGCCGCCGGCAACCACTTTTCCCTTTTTGATGTTTTTTTCCCAAGCCGTCTGGATGCCTTCCCAGTCAAAGCCTTCATGATCCAGGAATTTGGCGTCTTCGGAGGCAATCAGGGCGCGTTTGAGGTTTGGCGATATTTGATTGTAAGCCACCCAGCGATGTCGCAGTTCCGCCTCGGGATTTTTGGCCTGAAGCAGCTCCAGTCGCTCTTCCATGAAGGCGCTGCTCTCGGGATTATGATCCACCCACCACCAGACATGGGCCAGAAGCCAGAGCTGATACGCCATGACCAGCACAAGCAGTACGCCGAACACCCGTGTCACAAACTGGCGCACACTCATGCTGAGCCTGTCCGGGACACGGCATCAGCGACGGAAAAACCGGACTTTAGCGCCATCAATATTGTTACCGTGTGCTGAGGAGGTTTGACCAATCGACAATCAACGCCTGAAACTTTCAATCGTCCCCTCCGGCATGCCTGCTCTCATGAATGCCGACCTGTCAATAAAGACTTCCGGTTTAAGGAATGGAGATGATTGCGCCTGGATATCCAGGAAACGCTCCCCATAAGTCCCCGCTCTCTCTACAGACAGCATTTCATCCTGATGAATCAATGCCAGAAGCAAGCGTTGCGCATCGGCCGACCCGGCATGGCCAAACAAGAGATCGGTTACAGCCGATGACTCCAGCAACCTGTTACCGGCATGCGTCAATGGAAAGCTCTGCGAGGTACTGCGATTATAACGAAGCGGCGCGGTATAGTTGGGATGAATGAAGCTTTTGGCTTTTTCCACCGCATCGTTCATATCTTCCGGCCCGTTCACCACAATCGGAGGCGGATAGTCTTCCGAGAGCGGATCATTCATCTCCGGTGAGTCGGCGGATAACTCTGTCAATGTCCGGGAGGACTGCGGTGTTATTTTCGGGAGGCCGGGCTGCAGTGGCGGAGCATCCTGCTCCAGCAATATCCGTCGGTAGGCGGTGGTTGCCCTCACGAACTCATCATAGTTACTGTACGCCTCGATCCGAGGCTTCTGGGGCCATGCGCCAGCCCAAGCGAATCCCGTCACCAGCCAAGCAGATGCCGCCAGTGTCAGTAATCCGGGAACCGCCCTCGGTAGGCGCATGATGACAACCGCCGTCAGATTATTATTCTATTCGCACTGCGGAAATCTAGCAGGAAGCAGCCCCGACTGACAATCTGTTGTCACGGATTCTTGTGGGAGGACGGCTCGGCAATGAAAGCCAGCTGTGCCTGTTGATAGAGGTCTTCACCAATGATTTTACGCAGTCCTTTCAGCGTGTTGTACGGATACTCCTGCACCAGCAGGTTGACGGCGCCGGTCGGAATGTAACCTCCCGGATCCGCATGACCGGTCATGGTGATTTCCACCATGCCTGCCGGGAGCGGTTTCAGTATCCAGGAGCCCTCGACCATCGGCATGCGCACGCAGCAGGCCTTGACCGGTTTCTGGGCGCTGTGGCTGTCAATACGGACGCGATAGGTATTAGGATCCTGATCAATAGAGCCAACCACGACCGCATCCCGGTCCCGGAACGGCCATGGAAAATCAGTCACGACCCGGACGGCAAATGTCCGGGCGCTGTCGTTGCGTTCCAGCAAGTCTACTGCCTTGGTCCGGTAAATCCATTTCCGGGCATTATTCGTGTCACCAATCAAGGCAACCAGCCCCGACAACGTGCTCTTAACGGTGGTTACCGCCTTGAAACCATACAGTGGACTGTCCGGAACCTGATAGGCCCAGATCTTGATGCCTTGCCTGTCCAAAACCAAGCGTGAAGCGTTAGCAGGCGGCTCGTAAGCCGAAGCCGCACTGGCAAACATCACACTGATCAGGAGGAAAACGATATTCAGAAATGGCATGTCAATAAGTCACTTTCGCGGGCTGCGGCGATAATATGCGAAATCCCCGGCTGATGAATATCAATTTATGGGATTATGGTACCAATTTTGTACTTTCTTTCAGACAGAACCAGCATGGCTGCATGACGGTTGACAGCGCATGACACAGGCTATTGCCACACCTCCGGCTGCCCCCCACTGATGGGCTTCCACCAGGATGCGGCCTCCGATCAGTGATGCCGTGACTCCTGACTCGGCACTGCCAGGCTCCAGCCATAACTTGACCAGCACCAGTACCAGCAGCGTGGCGCTCAACGCCCGTTCCGGCGGGTTGGACCACATCCGGATTGCCCCCAGCACAAAGACGCCATGCAAAACTCCGGATAATCCCGCATACCCCTGCAAGTTCGGCATGCCCCACCACAAACCGGCGCTGATAAAGGGTGGAAGCAGTCCTAATACCAGCATCCAGCTTCGCCAACCCAACTCTTCCGCAAACAGCACGGCCAGCAATCCCAGCGCCAACAGGTTCAGCGTCAAGTGCCAGAGCCCAAGATGCACAAAGTGCCCGCTATAGAGTCGCCAGACTTCACCCGCCTGCAACTGCCCGCGATCCCATGCCAGCCATTGCAAGCCAAGCCACTGACTCAGGATCATACTGAATGCCAAAGTGATCATCAGGATAACCAAGGGCGCATGCTTGTGGACGAACACAATATTTCTCCCAATAAAAAACCGACCCGGAGGTCGGCTTTTCATATTCTGCCCGTTGTTTACTTCACGTAGAAGAAGAGCGGGACAAAGGCAACCAGCAGCAAGGAAGCAGCCATGACGATACAAGGCAAAATCCAGCGCTCGTATTTGTAATAGAAGCTGAGATGACTGACCTCTTTGTCGGCGGCATCCATTTCTTCCTCACCCACCACCTGCCGCGTCAACAACTGGTTCAAAGCTACCGGTGGTGACAAATAACCCAGCTCGAAGGCCGTGAGCACGATCATCCAGAAGTGTACCGGATCGATGCCGTTGTTGTAGGCAATGGGGGCAATGGTTGCAGACACCAGAATCACCGCACCGAATGGATCCATTACCATGCCGATGAAGACCAACAGCCCCAGCAGAATGCCAACCGCCATGAACGGGCTGCCGAAGGTTGCCGGAACGGCATCCATGATGCCGGAGCGCTCGATGACACCGCCAATACTGACGGACAGCGCCATCAGCATGATCAGCGCGCCGATGTGACCGATGGTATCGTTGGTCGCTTCACGAACCGCGCCTTCAAAACCAATACGACGCTCCTGATTGGCCGGGCTGGTCGCCGGGATCTGCTCACGGCGCACCTTGTCGAACCAGACAATCGCCAGCATGATGATTGGCAGCACCATGGGCGCAGTGAACTCGTCCGTCTGGGTATCCAGCACAAGACTATAGAACCCAACCACCAAAATCGTGATAACGACATAAGGGGATACAGGCACCAAGGCTCTTGCCGACTGCGGTATGGCGACGGAAGGCGGCGCCAGCTTGAACTTTTCTTTGGCCAGAATCAGCGACACAATCAGGAACAGCGTAGAGCTGAGCATGAAGACATAGGCGCCCCAGCCAAAGAGTTGGTCCGTGGTCACCTGCTTGTTCAGCGCCGCAATCACCACCACCAGCAGACACGGACTCAGCACCACACCCAGCGAACCGGACATGGCAGTTGCCGCCAGCGCATACTGGCGACGGGCGCCGGAGTTCTGGATTTCACGATACACCACCGCACCGGCTGCGATCACGAAAATACCCGACGCACCGGTGTAGGCGGTCGGTATGGCTGCCGCAACCAGAATGATGTAGGTCAGTACTTCGGGCGAAAAACCCCACGGACGCACAATATTCAGGAACAGATCCACGACACGGGTCTGCTTGAGCAGCATACCGGCCCACAGATACAGCGACAGATTCAGGAAAATACCCGACAGTTCCATCATCTGGCCCAGATAAATAGCCAGGCCTGAATAATGCTGCTGCCCAAGGAAGGTCAAACCGGCATTCAAGGCCATGAACGCATACAGCGGAATGGAGAGCAGGGCCATGCCGATGGAGCCGCCGTCCTTTGCCGCTGCGGGCGGCTTGAAGAATTGCTTGAGGCTGATTACCACCAGAATGGCGAAGAATCCCGTCCACAAATAGTTAATGATCGGGTGTTCTATCGGTATGCCGGAGTCTTTCTGCAGCTTCCAGTAGGCGATGGACGATGCCAGCAACAAGAGATTGGCCGCGACCATGGCAATGGAGTAAACCTTGAAGTCGGTGCGTGTTGATGGCGGCCGCAAGGAAATATGGTGTGTGCCCAAAGTAGTCAGGGTTGCCGCAATCACCACCATCAGGATCAGGATCACGGACCGGTTTTCAGTACCGAAGCGGAATATCCCGAAAAACGCCGTTTCGAAACCCCGGTAGGCCTTCAGCGCAGGCGTGATGTGCTTGCTGATGCTGGTGTACGCCGTGTACTTGTCCGCGCACAACGTCATGGCCGTTTCAATGGATTTCCGGGCATCTTCAGCCGAAAGTCCGCCGCCCATGATATCCGCGAACGGATCACTGGCCTGTGCCTGGATCAGTCGTTGCACTTCGGCATCAATATCGGGGTTGGGATTACAGTCCGGCTTGGCCGGATCGGCACGCAGCATGAAATACTGGATACCGGTGGGTGGGTCCCCAAACAATTTCTCGCCCATACGCAGCAATTGACCGTGGATCATTTCCCCGGTGCCAATAACAAGCGTCAGTATGAGCAGTGCGAAAACTGGCAGACTGAATATCCATTCGCTCAGCGAACGGTTCAAAAACACAGGCTTATGATTCATGGTGTCCCGCTACTCTTGTAATAACCAACCGATGGGCTTCAGGTATTCTCTCCCCTCCTGAAACCACCGATGCCCTTTTGCAACCCTGACGGTCAACGACTCACTGTGTGAGTTTAATTATTCCCGCATTACGGCTGCGTCATCTTCCTTTCCCTGGCTGCTATTCCGTGCCAAACCAACACTCCTGAGGCTCCGTGATCGTCACAAAAAACAATCACCAAGCCATGATCAACTACTCCAGGTTCTCACTGCACTCGCCGCTGCCTGGTTCAAGCTGGCATCGGACCCGTTTCAGCAAGGCCATCAGCCGCCGGTCATACAACCCTTCCTTGGCCAAATTGATTCTGGACTCCCGCATCATGGCTACATACTTGGCACGGTCGGAATCCGGAATATGAAACCAGTATTTAGGATCAATATCACTTTCATACTTCTTGATGATCGACAGAATCCGGTCATATTGGCCGTAGATGTAGTTTCGCGAGCTTTGACCAAAGCCCGGAGGATACTTATCGGAGCGAATAACAATCTGAAGAGAGGACTGGGCGAGCAGGAAATCCGGAATACCCCCGTTTTTCCCCATACCCCGGTACAACTCCAGTGGACGGTAGGCAGCCGCCGGAGCAAAGATGATATCCACGGCGCCGTTATTGAATTTCGGCGCAAAATTGGTCACGTCTGAAGGCATGGCTTGCGCGCCAATCTGTTGCAACAATTTGCCCTGGGACTTGTCGTAATCAAAATAGGCGATTTTTTTGCCGGCGAGCTTTCCAACATCATTGATATTGCGATCATTAACGTAGAAATAAATGCCGCCGAAAGGCATGACGCCGACAACCTCGTAAGCGCCACTGGTCATCAGCTTGGCAGCCTTGGCCGAACTCATGGCGCCGATCACCATGCGGAGATGATCGTAGGAAGGAATTGTACCAATGGATTCCAGACTGCCCGAGAACCCATTGAAGGGCTTGGTACGCAGACCGGTCACCACCATGGCGTCACACTGCCCCACCCGGAAATCCTCGGCGGCAATTTTTTCCTCGCTGTAGGAACGGAGGTTGAAATCCACCCCCCACGCACGGGCGGCAACCCGATAATCCTTCATCAGGTTGTAGGTTTCCCCGTTGGCGCCCAGCAAATCCCAGACACACAGGGAACGCTGGACCATCGCATTAGCTACGACGCTCCAGCACAGGGCAAATAACGCCAACAACAGACTCAGGGTTTGCCGCAACATGGTTATGCCGTCTCCTGGCAATCAGAGCAGATCGTCAATGGAGATGCCCGTGCTCTCGGAAGAAGGCTTGTCATCCCAGAACTTGGTAAAACCACCATCGGGCATGCGGGTGCCGGTCTTTTCCGTCCAGTAGCGGTCGGCAATCGTCTGCACCATCAGACCGCCCATGACATCGAACAGGCGGAACTTGGCGTTAACCGCCATGGTAGAGGAGTTACCGTAGGTCTTGAGGGCGTCACGCAGCAATTCTTCCTTGCCGGTGGCCTGGGCGGACAACGCGTAAATGGCATGCGCCAGACGCACGCCCTTGCGCTCGCCCAGACGTGTGGAGTCCTTCATGGTCGTGAACGGGTCAGGCTTGCCTTCGCTGGCGCCAGGCAGCAAGGCCCACACCGCCGCACGGGTCGCCATGGGTACGCCCCACCATTCGGCATTATCCAGACAGGTCATGGCACGATCGACGATACCGGCGATATCCTTGGGCACACCGACAGCGCCCTGCGAGGCGATATCATTGACAACTGCCTGCATACCGGAGGCCAGACCGATCAAGTACACCATCTTCTCAAAGTCGGTATGCATGGAAGGGCAATTCTCGCCCAGCTTGAAATTGAAGCTTTTCTCATAATGTTCAACAAAACGGCGGTAGGCCTCTTGCTGACGGCGCGCCGCCAAGGCTGACCAGCGCTTCTGGGCAATACGGGCGTCCTGAGCATCTTCAATCAGATTGGAGCGCGAGGAGCGGACGTAACGGAGTTCGTGCTCAAGCGCACGGTCTTCAGCACACAGACCGGCGGAGACATACATCAACACCGCCATCTTGGCGGGATCGGCGCCCATACCTTCGGTGGCGAGGATCAACGGGGTCAGGGCTTCGCCGGAGGCGCAGGCCATCTGGGCGTCATCCAGCGCCATGATGGGCGGCACAATATTGTTTTCACTGAATTTGATGGCGATTGAAGCGCCTGTCTTCACTACCTGGGAACACCCTGAAAACAGGGCGGTCATGGTGACCAGGGAAGCGATAGCGCCAACACGCAATGCACGCGGAAATTTCATGCCCTCTTTACTCCTGCCTTATTGTTTTTCAGGGTTTTCCATTGACGACGAACAAAGATACCACCAACCGCTATCATCACCAAGCTGTCGGCAGCATCATTGGCTGTACTGTCATTTATTCTGGTTTGCGGGTCAACAGGGCGTTGACCCGCTCCGGACAATCGCCGGTATTACGCTTCCTTCATGGACAGTTTGATGCGGCCGCGCTGGTCAATATCCAGCACCCGCACATTCACCTTCTGGCCTTCCTTGAGGAAGTCGCCCACATTTTCCACACGCTGGTTGGCGATCTGGGATATGTGAACCAGACCATCCGTGCCCGGCATGATGGTGACAAAGGCGCCAAACTCGACGATACGGGCAACCGTACCTTCGTAGATGGTGCCGACTTCCACTTCGGCGGTAATCGCCTGAACCTTGGCCAGAGCCGCCTGAGTGGCCGCCTTGGTTTCGCCGTAGATGCGCACCATACCGCTGTCTTCGATATCGATGCTGGCCTTGGTTTCTTCGCAGAGGGCGCGGATGGTGGCGCCGCCCTTGCCGATCACGTCGCGGATCTTGTCCGGATTGATCTGGATGGTGGCGTAGGTCGGGGCATTGCCGCTGACTTCCGGACGGGCGGTCGGCAACACCTTGTTCATGGCTTCCAGAATGTGCAGGCGACCGGCTTGCGCCTGGCCCAGCGCCACTTCCATGATTTCTTCGGTGATGCCTTCGATCTTGATGTCCATCTGCAGTGCGGTGATGCCCTTGGCGCTGCCGGCCACCTTGAAGTCCATGTCGCCGAGATGATCTTCATCACCCAGGATGTCGGACAGCACAGCGAAACGGTCGCCTTCCTTGACCAGACCCATGGCAATACCGGCCACGGGAGCACGCACCGGCACGCCGGCATCCATCAGCGCCAGCGACGCGCCGCAGACCGAGGCCATGGACGAGGAGCCGTTGGATTCGGTGATATCGGACACGACACGGATGGCGTAAGGGAACTTGTCGTTGGCGGGCAGCATGGGCGCCACACCGCGACGGGCCAGACGGCCATGACCGATTTCACGACGCTTCGGACCGGTTTCACGACCGGTCTCACCGACCGAGTAAGCCGGGAAATTGTAGTGCAGCATGAACGGGTCGGTGTAGGTGCCTTCCAGCGCATCCACCATCAGCGAATCGCGGGCGCTGCCCAGGGTAGCGGTAACCAAGGCCTGGGTTTCGCCTCGGGTAAACAACGCCGAGCCGTGTGCGTTCGGCAGCACGCCAACCTGCACGTCCAGCGCACGTACGGTCTTGGTGTCACGACCGTCAATACGGGGCTTGCCGCTGAGGATGTTGTCACGCACGGTGCGGTACTTGAGATCTTCGAAGCAGGTCTGCACGTCATCGGCCGTAACGCCGGAGCCTTCAACCGCAAAGCGGGCAACCGCTTCCTGTTCAAGAGCGCCCAGACGGCTGTAACGAACCTGCTTTTCGCTGATGGTGTAGGCTTCGGAAATGGAGGCTTCAAAAGCGCCTTTCAGGGCATCCTTCAGCGCCTGGTTGCCGGCCGGAGCCTGCCATTCCCAAGCCGGGGTGTTCACTTCAGCCGCAAATTCCTTGATGGCGGCAATGGCCACCTGCATTTCTTCGTGTCCGAACAGCACGGCGCCCAGCATTTCGTCTTCGCTGAGTTCCTTGGCTTCGGATTCAACCATCAGCACCGCCTTGTCGGTACCGGCAACCACCAGATCCAGATCGGAGGTTTCCTGTTCGGCATAGGTCGGGTTCAGGCGGTATTCGCCGTTGACGTACGCCACGCGGGCGGCGCCGATGGGGCCCTTGAACGGAATGCCGGCAATGGTCAGCGCGGCAGAGGCGCCGATCATGGCGGCAATATCCGTATCCGCAACACGGTCGGTGGAGACCACGGTTGCCGTCACCTGGACTTCATTGACGAAGCCTTCCGGGAACAGCGGGCGCACCGGGCGGTCGATGAGGCGGGAGGTCAGCGTTTCCTTTTCGGACATGCGGCCTTCGCGCTTGCCGTAACCACCGGGAATGCGACCGGCGGCATATGCCTTTTCCTGATAGTTGACGGTCAGGGGAAAGAAATCCTGACCTGCCTTGACGGACTTGTTGGCGACCACGGCCACCAGCACGGTTACGCCACCCATGGTCACGACCACGGAGCTGGCCTGACGGGCCACGCGCCCGGTTTCAAGCACGACGGTGTCACGACCGAACTGGAATTCCTTGCGAACAATATTGAACATACGAGAGTGTCTCCGGTTTTGCTTTTCTTCTATGGAGGCCACTAAGACTTGAGATGCGGGCAACGCAAGTCTTAGCAGCCTCATCCATAGTCACGATAGGGGTTGGCTAAAAACAACGGGGAGCCTGAGCTCCCCGTTACAGGCTTGCTTAGCGGCGCAGGCCCAGTGTCTGGATCAGGGCGACGTAGCGGCCATGATCCTTGCCGTTCAGGTAATCCAGCAGCTTGCGGCGCTGGTTGACCATGCGGATCAGACCGCGACGGGAGTGGTGATCGTGCTTGTGCGCCTTGAAGTGCGACTGCAGATCATCGATCTGGGCCGACAGCAGTGCAACCTGCACTTCAGGAGAACCAGTGTCATTTTCGACGCGGGCAAACTTGGCGATGATTTCAGCTTTCTGGGCTACAGTAAGAGCCATGGTGTTATCTCCACGAGATGCTAGGGAAAGGGCGTCTGGCCGTGCATCTCTACAGCCAGCGTGCGCGGTATTTTATCGGTTCATTCCGGCGATTGCCACGTCTATTGTGTACGTAACAACCGGCGGGGGGCGAGCAAACCGTCATCACTGACGACTCCCATCCCCAGAAAACGTTGCTCCGGGCCAAAAACCAGGACTTCCTTACCGGAAGGCGGCAAACCGCGCACCTGAACCGGCTGGCCACGCAGCAGGTAAAACGAAGCCGTCTCCGTCAACTCCAGTTTCGGATAATCGTCAACAGCCGCCCAGGGTGGCAATAGCAGGCGATCCAGCGCCTCCAGCCCACCCTCCCCGCCCAGCCGCTCCAGAGCTTCGAGCGTGACGCCTCCTTGCAGACGGAAGGGACCGCTGGCCAGTCGGCGCAAGGCCGCCACATGCGCGCCGCAACCCAAGGCTTCGCCAATATCTTCAACCAGATTGCGGATATAGGTGCCTTTGCTGCAGGCGACTTCGATGTCCCAGAATTCGGGTTCTACTTGCAGGACATCCAGGCGGTCAATGCGGATAGGTCTCGCCTCACGCTCCACTTCAATTCCCTGCCGGGCCAACTCGTAGAGCGGGCGCCCGTCTTTTTTCAGGGCGGAGAACATGGACGGAACTTGCGTGAGGTTGCCGCGAAAGTTCGTCAGCACGGCGTCGATTTCAGTACGGGTGAGACGCGGCACTGGATGTTCGGCGATCACTTCGCCTTCAGCGTCTGACGTGGTCGTTTTCTGCCCCAGCCGCATGCGGGCGCGATAGACCTTGTCGGCATCCAGCAAATGCTGGGAAAACTTGGTGGCCTCGCCGAAGCAGATGGGCAGCAGGCCGGTTGCCAGCGGATCAAGACTACCGGTATGGCCGGCCTTTTCCGCCTGGAATAACCAACGGACTTTTTGCAAGGCTTGATTGGAGGACATGCCTTGCGGCTTGTCAAACAGCAGGATGCCGTCGAGCGGGCGGCGCGGACGTCTGGGCTTGTTCAAGAGGGATTACCGGGAGAAATCAGGCTTCGTCCGTATCGGAGGAGTGATGGGCTTCATCCTCGGCAATGGCCTGATTGATCAGGGCGGACATACGGTTGCCGCGCGAGGTGGCCTCGTCATAATGAAAACGCAGGCGGGGAATCATGCGCACCATCAGCCGCCGACCTAGCTCACCGCGCAGGAATCCGGCAGCATTGTTCAGGACCGCGATGCTGGGAGCAAAATCCTCATCCAGGTTTTGGCCCATGACCGTGACATAGACATCGGCATAACCCATGTCCTTGCTGACCCGGACAGCGGAAACCGTGACCATGCCCAGACGGGGGTCTTTCAGTTCATTGCGGATAAGGTCGGCCATTTCACGCTGGATCTGGTCGGCGATACGCTGTATTCGCTGGCTCAAGGGGTGTCTCCGGCAAAAACGGCCATGTCCCAGGGAGGGATCATGGCCGTAGGGGTGCGACAGTTAGAGCGTGCGCTTGATTTCGTGCACTTCGTAGACTTCGATCTTGTCACCTTCACGGATGTCGTTATAGCCCTTCACGGCCATACCGCATTCCATTCCGTGACGCACTTCATGGACGTCGTCCTTGAAGCGGCGCAGCGACTCAAGCTCACCCTGAAAGACCACCACTTCATCACGCAGTACGCGGATCGGCTTGTTGCGGTAGGCAATGCCTTCCAGCACCATGCAACCGGCCGCCGCACCGAAGCGCGAGGAACGGAACACGTTACGCACCTGGGCCACACCCAGGATATGCTCACGGTGTTCCGGTGACAGCAGACCCGACATGGCCGCCTTGACGTCATCAATCATTTCATAGATGACGCTGTAGTAGCGCAGATCGATTTCATCCTGCTGGCACTTCAGGCGCGCGGCGTTGTCGGCCCGGACGTTGAAGCCCAGGATGACAGCGCCAGTCGATTCGGCCAGATTCACATCCGACTCGGTAATGGCGCCTACGCCAGAGCTGACGATCCGTACCCGTACATCGGCAACGCTGAGATCATTCAAGGCTTGGGCGATCGCTTCCAGTGAACCGCGAACATCTGTCTTCAACACGATGTTGACGGAAGGAACTTCCTGCTTGCCCATGGTGGCGAACAGGTTTTCCAGCTTCATGCCCTGATGCAGTTCCATCTTGGCCTGGCGTTCCTTGTTGGTGCGGAACTCCGCGACTTCGCGCGCCTTGCGCTCGTCATCCACAACCATGAATTCATCACCGGCATTCGGCGCTTCCGGCAATCCGAGGATTTCCACCGGAATGGACGGGCCTGCCGATTTGGTCGGCTTGCCAAGTTCGTCAATCATGGCGCGGACACGGCCATAATGCTGGCCGGCCAGCACCAGGTCACCGGTGCGCAAGGTGCCCTTCTGCACGAGCACGGTCGCAACCGCGCCACGGCCTTTCTCGACCCGGGCCTCGATCACAACGCCTTGGGCAGTGCCGTCTTCGACTGCAGTCAGCTCCAGCAGTTCAGCCTGGATCAGGATGATTTCGAGCAATTCGTCGATGCCCTGACCGCTGTGCGCCGAAACCTTGGCAATCGGAGTGTCGCCACCCCATTCTTCCGGCACCACCTGCTTGACCGTCAACTCGTTCAATACGCGATCAGGGTCCGCCGATTCCTTGTCCATCTTGTTGATGGCGACAATGATCGGCACACCGGCGGCGCGGGCATGATCGATGGCCTCAACGGTTTGCGGCATGACGCCGTCATCGGCCGCCACGACCAGCACAACGATATCCGTCGCCTTGGCGCCACGGGCGCGCATGGAGGTGAAGGCAGCGTGGCCCGGCGTATCCAGGAAGGTGATCACGCCGCGAGGCGTGGTCACATGATAAGCGCCGATGTGCTGGGTAATACCACCGGCTTCCCCGGAGGCCACCTTGGCGCGCCGGATATAGTCCAGCAACGAGGTCTTGCCATGGTCGACGTGACCCATGATGGTGACGACCGGCGGACGGGTAATGGCTTCGCCGTCATGCGCCATGGACTCCTTCAGGGAGTCTTCCATGGCCGTGGAGCTGACGTATTCCGGCTGATGCCCCATTTCCTCGACCACCAATGCGGCGGTCGCCTGGTCAATGGGCTGGTTCGGGGTCAATACTTCTCCCATCTTCATCAACACGCGGGTGACTTCTTTCGCCTTTACCGCCATCTGCTGGGCAAGATCCGCAACCAGGATGGATTCAGCAATCTTGACCTTGTAAACCTGTTTTTCGACCGGCTTTTCAAAGCCGTGCTGTTTAGACAGCGCCGAGCTCAGGGCCCGCTGGGCCGGCCGGTAGTTATGCTCTTCTTCGCGCTTCTTGCCACCCTTGTTCTTGCCGCCGCGCGTGGTGTTACCGCCCCGACGGATCTCGCGGTCTTCCTTGGCGAAGGAGTCTTCGAAAGCACGCCCTACCAGACCGCGCGCCAAGGGCACGTCTTCAGTTGCAGTTCCGGAGTCCGGACGGGCAGCCAGATCGGCAGCGATTTTCTGCGCCTGCTCCAGGGTCCGTAACCGGGCCTTCTCTTCAGCAGCCTTGCGAACAGCGGTCTCCTGAGCCTTGCGGGCCTCATCAGCCGCACGCCGACGAGCCTCTTCCGCTTCGCGCTGGGCGCGCTGCTCGGGTGTTTCGGATTTCTTGACCGTGGCGGGCTTCGGAACAGTCAGCTTCTTGTCACGGCCGGACTCTGCCGCCTTGCGCGGGGCATCACCCGCCGCCGACACTTCGCCGGACGGCTCACTGTCGGCGACAGGGGCGCTGACAGGGGCGCTGACAGGGGCCTGACGGGCAGCCTCTTCGGCAGCCTGCCGACGCGCGGCTTCCGCCGCCTCCGCAGCCAGACGCGCCGCCTCTTCCGCCTTGCGTGCGGCTTCCTGAGCAGCAGCCTCGTCGGAAGGCTTCACAAAGGTGCGGGTCTTGCGCACTTCGACGCTGACCGTCTTGGCCTTGCCACCGGTCGAAGGCGTGGTCTTGATGGTGCTGACCGTCTTGCGCTTGAGGGAAATCTGCCGGGCGTCATCGTCGGCTATTGTGCCGCCATGGCTGCGCTTCAAATGAGAAAGCAGCTGCTGCTTCTCGGCATCCGTAACCAGATCGTCAGAACCGCGACGGGTCAATCCCGCCTCCTGCATCTGGGCAACAAGCGTCTCGACCGAGCGGTCAATGAGTTGCGCAAGTTGTTTGACAGTTGTATCAGCCATGTGGCGCGTCACTCCAAAACGGGGTTACCGGCAAGGGTTACTGGAACCAGGGTTCGCGGGCTTTCATGATCAGACGAGCGGCTTTTTCAGCCCCCATTCCGTCAATATCGGCAATGTCGTCGATAGCCTGTTCAGCAAGGTCTTCCATGCTGATCACCCCACGGGCAGCCAGCGCATAGGCCAGCTGGCGGGTCATGCCTTCCATCGACAGCAAATCTTCGGCCGGTTCGGCCTTTTCCTCGGACACCAGCGCCTGGGTAAGCAGGGCATCCTTGGCTCGTTGACGCAGGGTCGCGACAATTTCTTCATCGAAATCGACGATCGCCAGCATCTCTTCAATCGGGATATAGGCAACTTCTTCCAGCGTGGTGAATCCTTCGCTGACCAGAATATTGGCAATATCCTCATCCACACCCAAATCACGCATGAACCCGTCCACGTACTGGCGGGCTTCATTGGCCTGCTTGGCGTTGGCTTCGTCAATCGTCATCACATTGAGACGCCAGCCGGTCAACTCGGAGGCCAGACGCACGTTCTGGCCGGCGCGACCAATGGTTTGCGCCAACTGGTCAGACTCAACCGCCACATCCATGGCGTGTGCATCCTCATCCATAATGATAGAGACCACTTCAGCCGGCTGCAGGGAGTTAATGACAAATTGCGCAGGATTATCATCCCACAGCACGATATCCACCCGTTCGCCGCCCAACTCACTGGTTACCGCCTGCACACGGGTGCCGCGCATACCGACACAGGCACCGACCGGATCAATGCGATGATCATTGGTCTTGACGGCAATCTTGGCGCGCACGCCGGGATCGCGGGCAGCACCCTTGATCTCGATGATTTCTTCGCCGATTTCCGGCACTTCCTTGCGGAACAGGGAAATGAGCATCTCCGGACAGGTCCGCGACAGCAGCAACTGGGCGCCGCGCATTTCATTATTGACCGAATCCAGAATGCCGCTGACCCGCTCCTTCAGGCGGAAATTTTCCTTGGGCAGCATCTGGTCACGCGCCAGATAGCCCTCGGCATTATTGCCAAGATCAACAATAACACCGTCACGTGTAATTTTTTTGACTTCGCCGGTCAGCATGTCGCCGATACGCTGGCGGTATGCATCAACCACCAGGGCCCGCTCAGCCTCACGCACTTTCTGCACCATGACCTGCTTGGCAGTCTGTGCAGCAATGCGCCCGAACTCGATGGAGGGAATCTGCTCCTCCACGACATCACCCAACTTCAGGCCGCGCTCTTCGACATCACTGATCGCCAACTGCTGGGCGGGCATTTCATGATCTTCATCAGCAACCACCGTCCAGCGGCGATAGGTATCATAATCGCCGGTCTTGCGATTAATGACGACACGGACATCCATCTCGTCAATATTGTATTTTTTGCGGGTTGCCGCCACGAGAGCCTGTTCCAGCGCATCGAAAATCGCCTCGCGGGGAACGCCTTTTTCATTGCTGACGGACTCAGCCACCAACAGGATTTCTTTGCTCATGCTGATTTCCTGAAACAAGAACGCTTAAACACTGGGAACCACATTGGCTTTGTCGACCTGCGCAAACGGCACAAGAACCACCTGCCCCTCCGACAACAACTCCAGGGTTTCACCCTGCACCTGCTGCAACACCCCCTTGTAGCGACGACGGCCGTTCAGTGGCGCCAGCAGGCGCAACAACACCTCACCACCCACAAAGCGCTCGTATTGCGACAAGGAAAACAAGGGACGATCCCAACCAGGAGAAGACACTTCCAGCGTGTATTCGCCGGCCACGGGATCCTCGACATCCAGAATGCCGCTCGCCTGATGACTGACCATCGCACAACCATCAACCGTCACCCCTTCAGGGCCGTCAATGTAGATGCGCAAGCAAGAGCGCTTACCCTGGGGAAAAAATTCAATGCCCCACAACTCGAAACCGCAGGCTGCCACAGCAGGAGCCAGCATATCCGTCAGTTTCTGGACTTTTTGCGATACCGCCATGCACAAACCTCAAAAACAAAAAATGGGCACCAAGGCCCATTTCATGCATCCGGCGGCAAACCGCCAAACGCTGCCTGAAAAAAAACCCACACAGATGTGGGCTTTTTCAGACCTCGGAATATGGTAGCGGGGGCTGGATTTGAACCAACGACCTTCGGGTTATGAGCCCGACGAGCTACCAGACTGCTCCACCCCGCAACAACAGGAGCGAGAATATAACCCCGCATCCTAATGAAGTCAACAACTTATTTCACTGACTTCGTTTTTCCTGCCCTTGCCAAACCTTGGTCTGGTGCGGAAGGGGGGACTTGAACCCCCACGGCTTGCGCCACTACCACCTCAAGGTAGCGTGTCTACCAATTCCACCACCCCCGCGGACAGGGCAGCAAGTCTAACCGACTCCTTTACGGATTGCTAGTCCCAACGGCGGGTTCCGCCGGGGTTTCTGCGACTGGCGCGGACGGCGTCGGCTCAGTCGCCGGGGCAGCGGCCGCAGGGGCAGGCGTCACAGGCTCAGGAGCCACCGCCTTCTTTACCACAGGGGAAGGCTTTGGCGCTGCCGCCACGGGCGCGGCGGCAGGAGCCGGAGCCGCTACCGGAGCCACGGGCGCAGGGACAGCCGTCACGACCGCCGCCGGAGCCACGGGCTGGCTGGCCGCCGCTGACGGCACATCCGCATTGGCGGGGGCCGCCGGAGCCTTTTCAACCACCGCAGCCGCAGGGATAAAGGGCATGGCGACCCGCTCCACCTTTTTCTTGGCGAAAATGGCCAGTGTGATACTGGTTGCGAAAAAAATCAGCGCCAGTACAGCTGTGGCCTTAGTCAGAAAGCCAGCTGAACCGGCGCTGCCAAATACGGTTTGCGAAGAGCCTGCGCCGAAGGACGCACCCATTTCAGCGCCCTTGCCCTGCTGCAACAGGATGAAGCCCGTCATGGCAATAGCGATCAGCACATGCACCACGAGAATGAAATTTTCCATGAAGGTTTCCGGCGGTTATGCCTCTGCCGCATGGCAGATGGCGATGAAATCATTGGCCTGCAAGGATGCGCCGCCCACAAGAGCGCCGTCGATGTCCGGCATGGCAAAAAGAGAGGCGGCATTATCTGCTTTTACACTGCCGCCGTAAAGGATGCACAGACCGGCGGCGATTCCGGCATTCCGGGCGGCGACCGTGGCGCGCAAATGGTGATGCATGGTCTGTGCGTCTTCGGGGGTGGCGGTGCGACCGGTGCCGATGGCCCAGACCGGCTCATAGGCCAGCACCGCACCGGACAACAAGTCGACACCGCCCTCGTCCATGATCGCCTGCAATTGCCCGGCAACAACGGCCAGAGCGTTGCCACTCTCGCGCTGAGCCAGGGTTTCACCGACACAAATGACCGGGATCATGCCTGCTTCGCGAACCCGCAGGCTTTTGCGGGCCACCAAACTGTCCGTTTCGCCGTAATACTGGCGACGCTCGGAATGCCCGGTGATCACGTAACGGACACCGGTTTCGGCCAGCATTCTCGCCGACACCTCACCGGTGAACGCACCCGAACCAGCCTCTGCCGCCACATCCTGCGCCGCCAGAAACACTCCTGATCCCGCGAGCTGCAAGGCAGCCTGCCCAAGATGCACAAAAGGAGGAGCAACCGCTGCGCCGCGCAAGCCAGCGTCAAGCAACTGTCGCAACAGCCGGGCGTTGGCGGCATGACTGCCGTTCATTTTCCAATTGCCGATCACCAGCTTCGGAAGTCTTTGACTCATGTACCGTTACTCCGGATTAAATCAGGCCAGCGCCGACCGCACCACATCCGCCAGATGCTGGCAGAGGCGGCTGATCTGGGACTGGTGCTCTCCTTCCACCATGACCCGGATTACCGGCTCGGTGCCCGAGGCGCGCAACAGGACGCGTCCACGTGCGCCGAGTTCGGATTCAACCTGCGCAACAGCATCCTTGACCAGGGCATTCTGCATCGGATCGGATTTCTGGCCTATCTTGACATTGATCAGCTGCTGGGGAAATTTAATCATGCCCTGACGCAGTTCCTGAAGGGAACGGCCGCTGCGCACCACGGCTGTCAACACCTGCAGGGAAGCAATGATGGCGTCGCCGGTCGTGGTTTTATCCAAACAGACCACATGCCCCGAGCCCTCTCCGCCCAGCGTCCAGCCGCGTTGCGTGAGCTGTTCCATGACATAGCGGTCACCGACCTTGGCCCGCACAAATTCCAGACCCACATCACGCAAGGCGACCTCCATGCCCATGTTGCTCATCAAAGTGCCGACCACACCCTGCAATGGCTGGCCGTCATCCATGCGTGCGCGGGCAATCATAAAAATAATTTCGTCACCATCCACCACCGAACCGGTATGATCAACCATGACAATCCGGTCACCGTCGCCGTCAAAGGCGATACCCAAATCGGCTTTATTGACCAGCACCGAGGCCTGCAGAGCCTGCGGATGCGTGGAACCGCATTCGGCATTGATGTTGAGACCGTTCGGCTCGCACCCCACGGTAATGACTTGCGCGCCCAGCTCCCGGAACACGGCAGGTCCAACCTGGTAGGTGGCGCCGTGGGCGCAATCCACCACAATTTTCAGCCCGCGCAAGCTCAGGTGGTAAGGAAAACTGGCCTTGCAGAACTCAATATAGCGACCCTTGGCATCTTCCTGGCGCAATGTTTTGCCGACCGCATCCGGATTGTCGATGGTCATGGGCTTTTCCAGCCAGTCCTCGATTTCACGTTCAATCGAATCGGGCAATTTCTTGCCGTCAGCCGAAAAAAATTTGATGCCGTTGTCATAATAAGGATTGTGCGAGGCGGAAATGACTACGCCGGCGCTGGCGTGAAAGGCCCGGGCCAAATGGGCAACGGCCGGTGTCGGCATCGGGCCCAGCAAGCGCACATCGACCCCGGCGGCGGAAAGCCCAGAGTGCAGGGCAGCTTCCAGCATATAGCCTGACAAGCGGGTATCTTTGCCGATAACCACCGATGGTTTGCCGCTGGCCGCCAGCACTTTTCCCGCCGCCCAACCCAGCTTCATGGCGAATTCCGGGACAATAGGCATCTCGCCGACCCGGCCACGCACGCCATCTGTTCCAAAATACTGTCGGCTCATTTTTTGTTCTCCCAAGGCAACAAGGCCGCCGCCACCGCCACCGCTTCACGGGTGGCCTTTACATCGTGGGTGCGGATAATCGAAGCGCCGCGCTCAACCGCCAAGGCGGCGGCGGCAACTCCCGCGAATAGACGCTGATCCACCGGAGCGCCGTTGAGGACGGCCCCCAGCATGCTTTTCCGGGACATGCCGGCCAGCAGCGGCAGCCCCCCGACCCGGACTTCCCGCAACCGGGCCAATAACTCCAGATTGTGCCCGGCTGTCTTGCCAAAGCCGAAACCCGGATCTATCAGCAAGCGTGAGCGGGCGATGCCGCCCTGTACACACTCATCCACACGCCGCTCCAGCCAGTCCCGGACTTCGGCAATGATATCCCGGTATTGCGGAGACTGTTGCATGGTAGAAGGCTGACCCTGCATATGCATGAGGCAGACCGGCAGGCCGGTGGCCGCCGCGGCCGCCAGCGCCCCGTCACGCTGCAATGAACGCACGTCATTGATCAGCCCGGCGCCACGGGCAGCCGACTCGGTCATCACTTCAGGACAAGAGGTATCTACAGAGAGGATGGTGTCAAAGCGGGCGGCTATGGCCTCCAGCACCGGCAACAGGCGGTCAAGTTCCTGCTGGGCACTGACCACCGCTGCACCGGGACGAGTGGACTCCGCACCCAGATCAAGCAGCGACGCGCCTTCCGCCAGCATCTGCTCCGCCTGGCGCAAGGCGTCATCCGGGCGCACGAAACGCCCCCCGTCAGAAAAGGAATCGGGGGTGACATTAAGCACCCCCATAATGACCGGATGCGACAGATCAAGCCAACGACTGCCACATTGCAACCCTGGCTTCATCAGCCCGGCGTATCCGGATTGGGCTTGTCGATAGATACCTTGCCGTCGCGATCCTTGCCAGCATCATTCCCGGAGGTGTCTTGCGGGGCCCGCGCCGGTTTGCCTGCCATGATGTCGTCAATCTGGCTGGAATCAATGGTCTCGAATTTCATCAAGGCCTCGGCCATGGCATCGAGCATTTCACGATGACTGACCAGCATCTCCTTGGCCTGGTTATAGCAGCGGTCAATGACGGCCCGGATTTCATTATCGATATCCATGGCAGTCTGCGCTGACACATTCTTGCGCTGGGTCACGGACCGGCCCAGGAAAACCTCGCCCTCTTCTTCATCGTAGAGCATGGGGCCCAGCTTTTCGGACAACCCCCACTTGGTGACCATGTTCCGGGCCAGTTCGGTGGCGCGCTGGATATCATTGGAAGCGCCGGTGGTGACGCCGTCGAATCCCAGCGTCAACTCCTCGGCTATGCGGCCGCCAAACAAGGAGCAGATCATCGATTCAATGCCGCGCTTGGACCGGGAATAACGATCCATTTCGGGCAGGAACATGGTGACCCCCAGCGCCCGCCCGCGGGGAATGATGGAGACCTTGTAAACCGGATCATGGTCGGGCAACAGGCGGCCGACAATGGCATGGCCTGCTTCGTGATAGGCGGTGTTGCGCTTTTCTTCCTCGGACATGACCATTGATTTGCGCTCGGCGCCCATCAGTATCTTGTCCTTGGCCAACTCAAACTCGCGCATGCCGACCGTATTGTTACTGCTGCGGGCGGCAAACAAAGCGGCTTCATTGACCAGATTGGCGAGATCGGCGCCGGAAAATCCCGGTGTGCCGCGCGCTATGAGGCCCGGATTGACATCATCACCCAGCGGCACCTTGCGCATGTGCACCTTGAGAATCTGCTCGCGGCCGCGAATATCGGGCAGGCCGACCACAACCTGGCGGTCAAAACGGCCCGGACGCAGCAAGGCGACATCCAGCACATCCGGACGGTTGGTCGCCGCAACGATAATGATGCCTTCATTGCCTTCAAAACCGTCCATTTCCACCAGCAACTGGTTCAGGGTCTGCTCGCGCTCGTCATGACCACCGCCCAGACCGGCGCCGCGCTGGCGGCCAACCGCATCAATTTCATCAATAAAGACGATACAGGGAGCCTGCTTCTTGGCCTGCTCAAACATATCCCGGACCCGGGACGCGCCAACCCCGACAAACATTTCAACAAAATCAGAACCGGAGATGGTGAAGAACGGCACCTTGGCCTCGCCGGCGATGGCCTTGGCCAGCAGGGTCTTGCCGGTGCCGGGAGGACCGACCAACAGCATGCCGCGCGGTATCTTGCCGCCCAGACGCTGGAATTTCGAGGGATCGCGCAGGAATTCAACAATTTCCTGCACATCCTGCTTGGCTTCATCACACCCGGCGACATCGCCGAAGGTGGTCTTGATCTGGTCTTCGGACAGCATGCGCGCCCGCGACTTGCCGAAGGTCATGGGACCGCCGCGACCGCCGCCGCCGCCGCCCTGCATCTGCCGCATGAAGAACATGAACAGCAACACAATGAGCACCACCGGGAAGCTGGCGACCAGCAACTGCATCCAGACGCTCTGCTGCTCGGGAGCGGCGCCTTCAACGCTGACGTTCTTTTCCAGCAACTTGCCCATCAGTTCGGGGTCGGCAATGGAAGGCCGCACCGTTTCGAATTTGTCACCGTTCATCTTTTCACCGGCAATGGTGAGGCCGTCAATGCGCACGCGCTTGACCTCGCCATTACCGACCGAACTGACAAACTCGGAGTAGTTCAGATTTTTGGTCGGCGTCTGCTGATTGAAATTGCTGAACACAAAAACCAGGATACCGGCGATGGCCAGCCACAGCAGCAAATTTTTCATCATGTCGTTCAAGGGTCACAATCCTTAGGCATTACAACTGCTTGGAAGCCACAATCCCCGATTGGGGGCCCGGCCGCCGACCGCAGGCCAAGGCTATTTTGCCTTGAATCCGCCGGCCAGCAAGTACATTTCTCGTGAACGCGACCGCGAAGCATCGGGCTTGCGGCTTTTCAGGGTGGCGAAATTATCCTGGACCGCCTTGCGGTACTCGTCGTAGCCCTCCCCCTGGAAGACCTTGACCAGGAACTGGCCACCCGGCTTCAACACCCGCACGGCGAAATCCAGCGCCAGTTCACACAGGTAAAAGGCGCGCGGCTGATCAACTGCCGTATTACCGGAAGTATTGGGGGCCATATCTGAAATTACAAGGTCGACCGGACGGCCATTAAGCGTATCCAGCAACTGCGCAAAGACTTCTTCCTCACGGAAATCGCCTTGCAGGAAGGTGACGCCGGGCAAGGCATCCATCTCCAGGATATCTGAGGCAATAACCATACCATTGACGCCCACAATCCGGGCAGCAATCTGCGACCAGCTGCCGGGGGCCGCTCCGAGGTCGACCACTGTCATGCCCGGACGGATGATTTTGTCCTTTTCCTGGATTTCCAGCAGCTTGTAGGCCGCGCGTGCGCGATAGCCGTCCTTCTGCGCCCGCTGGACATAAACGTCTTCGAAATGCTCTTTCAGCCAATCCTTGCTGCTTTTACTGAGATTCCGGTTGTTGATGCGTACCGCCACAATGCGTGAAACCTGAACTTGGGTTAAAATAACCGCTCTTTTTATCAAGTTTCGAGTCTTTCCGCCATGCCTTTGTCCATTACCGAGAAAAAACGCTTCCGCCAGATCGGCCACCAGCTGAATCCCGTTGTCATGCTGGGGGGCCAAGGGCTGACCGAGGGCGTGATGGCGGAAATCGAACGCGCCCTGGAAGACCATGAGCTGATCAAGGTGCGCATCGGCGGCGAGGACCGCGAGGCCCGTCGCGCCGTCATTGACGCCATTACGGCGCAAACCCGCAGCGAGGCGGTGCAGGTCATCGGCAAGCTGGTGCTGCTGTACCGGGCCGCCAAGCAACCGCATCCCAAGCTTTCCAACGTCATGCGGCACAACCACGCTTAGCCTTGCGACAACCGGGCGGTCAGTCACAAGGCAGACCGCCTTTACATAATAATCCCGGGCCCTGAAGCGCCATGATCAAAATCCTGCTGACCCTGACCCTATTGCTGGCAACATTCGCCACCGGCCCCGCAAAGGCCAAAGACGATGGCAATGAACTGGATGCCCTGCGCACCCGACTCAGCACGGAATGGCTGCTGGTCAAAAACGACCGGATGCGCAAGATCCGCACCTATGCCCGCCTGGAAGACGGCAAGCGCTACCGCTCGTTCAAGGTGGAAGCCGTGCTGGAAACCCGCATGGAACCACTGGCACGGGTGCTGCTCGATTTCGAGAATTATCCGAAGTGGTTCTGGAAGACCCATGAAGCCCGGTTGTTGCGGAAGGACTCGGCCACCGAATATTTCGTCTACATGACCCACGACGCCCCTTACGGCCTCCCGGACCGCGACACCGTGCTCAAGGCGACGGTGGAGCCCCAAGGCAAGGGCCGACCGTATGTGCTGCTGAAGACCACGGCCGTGCCCGATATGATTCCGGCCAAACCGCCGCTGGTGCGGGTGGTCGCCGAGGAAATGACAATCCGTTTCTGGCCGTTACCCAATAATCAGGTGCAGATGCAGGTGGAAGGCTACTTTGATCCGGGCGGCGTGGTGCCGCCGTGGGCCGCCAACCTGGTGCAGCGCACTGCGCCCTATGCGGTGATGCTGGCCATGCAGCGGATCGCCAACGAGGCGGAATACCGGTTATCGCGGGACCCACTGCCCTTCCCGGTCTACAACACGGAGAACTTGCCCTGATGCATCAGGGACGGGACTGCACGGGATTGCCTTGGTCATCAATGCGCCGCATCAGATAGCAGAGGCAATCCAGCCGCACCGCTTGCGGGTCCCGCGTCAGCATGGCGGGAACCAGACGCTGCCCGAGGCGGATACTGCCGGATTCGACCACCACGCAATCCGCCGGCAGGCTCTCACCCGGCACGCCGGGAACCACCGACAAACGGGAACCGGGCGTTCCAACCCTGCCCAGCAGGGTTCCGGGAGCCGCTTCGGTAAAATTGAGCGTATCAATATCCGTCCGGAACCGGATATCCGCCGCTGAACCGTCAAAGGAAAAGGACAATCCTTCGGGCACTTTCAGAATGGCCACCGTCTGCAACAACTCCAGCTCACCGGCAGCCAGCGCATGCTCGGGAAAATGATCCAGATGCAGGCAGGCCTCGAGGAACTCGGCGGCATGACCCACCCCGCTGCCACTCCCGACCTTGCCGCACTCCACGGTGACCGCCGGACATAACTCCGCCATGGCCATGGACTGCACGCCCACCGGCTCGCTGAAATACACAGCGATGCGGGAAAACAGCCGCGCCAAATGGAAAAAGCGGGTATCCAGCCGGTTAAGACAGGCGTAATGCGGATTGAGACCGGTATTGTTGTGGATGTCGATGCTGGCGAAGGGCTGAAGTTCACGCATGATCGCCACCACGTCAGCCATAATGGCGGCTTCCGCCGCTTCCGGCACACAGGTTCCCGGCCAGACACGGTTGAAGTCGCTCTGCCCCGGCAAGGTACGCACCCCCGCCGCCGCTGCATGGATGTTGCCGATGAACAGCGACATGGCGCGCGGCAACTCCCGCCCCTGATAGCGTTGCAGCACCTCCCGCACCGCATCCCAGCCGGTATCCTCGTTGCCATGCAGCAGAACGGACACAAACAGCGGCCTGGCATGGCGTCCGGGCAGATGAACCAGTGTCGGTCCCGGCAGACGGGTTGCCAGTTCCGGAGCGGTCATGGCCAGCAAGTCAGGCGGCAATGAATCCAGCAGGTGCAGGCGGGGCATGAGTGAAATCTCCTGAGAACATGGGGTTGTCGCGTTCAGCCGCCGGACGGCAACGGCCATTGGTGGACGGGCGCTGCGCTGCGCTGGCACTCCGCATACGCCGCCATGAAGCGGGGAATATCGCCCCCGCAGCGCTTCAGGGCCTGGCGCTGCCAGACCGCACCGGTCATTCCGGACTCGATACGGCCAGCGATCACATCCAGATAACGGTGGATATCCACGCTGCCGATGCCGAATTCGCGCAATCCGGACCGGGCCATCGGCAGCAATTCATTCAGCCACAAGCGTCGAACCGGCATGCCGTCTTTTCCGGCCCAACGCAAGGGGGCGTCCATTCCGTCGCGGGCGGCGGCATAGAAATTGGCGCGGGCATCGGCAAAGGGCAGCAAGCCTGAGGTGTCAACATCCTGCATGACCCAGCCATGCACCAGCCCCAGAAAAAGCGCGGCATTGGCCACCATGTCGGTCAATGAGGGCCCGGCAGGCAGGCAACGGAATTCCAGGCGCAGATGCGGTTGGCCATCCTCCTCGAAACCGATCAGCGGACGGTTCCAGCGCCAGATGGTGCCGTTGTGCAGACGCAGGTGGCGCAGGGCTTCCGGCGGCTCGTCGAATCCCAGGGGCAGCAAGGCCGGGTATTCCTCCCGGTTCTCACGGAACAATTCCATGACCGAATCAATATAACCGCGACCAAAGCCGACCCG
Source organism: Fluviicoccus sp. (assembly GCF_030646115.1). Taxonomy (GTDB): domain Bacteria; phylum Pseudomonadota; class Gammaproteobacteria; order Pseudomonadales; family Moraxellaceae; genus Fluviicoccus. The sequence goes on along the minus strand of NZ_JAUSMX010000032.1, from coordinate 133,845 downwards.
CTCGCTGTCCGGCAGGCGGCCGCCAAGGCCGATGGACTGTTCGAACAGGGGAATCCGGGTCTCCGCCCACAGGTCATGGCCAAACAGGAAAGGCGAATTACCGCAAACGGCCAGCACCGGCCCCACCGCCATCAACGAGGCGTTGTAATAGCGGTGCGCCAGTCTTGCCGGCGTCTTGAGATGGATCTGGAAGGAGGTGGTGCCGGCTTCCAGCATGACATCCTCATGCACCAGGTGCAGATGGTCGCGGCCCTGGATGTCCAGCTCGAAGGGCATTCCCTGCCGGGCGCGCAAGACTTCGCTGTTCAGGGCCTGATAACGCTTCACTACCGAGATATTGGCCAGCGTCAGGTCGGACTGGCGGATGGCGGGCAAGGTGCCGATGAGCAGCATATTGGCATCCAGCCCGTGCGCCACCCGATTGCAGTGCTCCCAAAGCTCGCGCAACTGGCGATCCGCCCGCTGGAAGGTGTCAAGACTGAAATCCAGCGGCGGTGTGTTCAATTCAACATTGAAGCGCGAGAGCTCATGCACCACCAGCGGATGCCTGAGCTTGTTGAGGAAAACCTCATTGGCGGGATTGGGAAAATAATCATGGTCAAGCAGCCAGCTTTCGACCTCGACCCCCCAGGAATAGCCGCTCTCCGAAAACACGCCATCCCGGAACCAGCCTTCCAGACACTGCGTTTCCTGTGCCAACCGCTCATTGAAACGGGTCACATCCGCCGGCGTAAACCGGGTTCTGCCGATTTCTTCACCCATGCCGTTAAATCCGCATGCTTTATCTGTAAATCATACACCCGCAGGATGAGCGGCGGGAATGAGCCGCCACGATGGATGAAACAGCCCTGTTTCTGCACTGTCGCGGTGCATGCGCATTGTTTTGGCGCACTCAAAGCGCCACCCGTGCCATATTTTTGTCAGAATGGCATGGCACAACTCTTGCTGAGGCGATGGGATACCTGCCCATTCCGCAGACGGGAGCTTACCGTGTCCATCCATGTTGCCCTGAACCATGTCACGCACTACCGCTATGACCGCGCCATCAATGTCGGGCCGCAAATTGTGCGCCTGCGTCCGGCGCCGCACTGCCGCACCCGCATCCTGTCCTATTCCTTGAAAGTGACGCCGGAAAAGCACTTCATCAACTGGCAACAGGACCCGCAGTCCAATTATCTGGCGCGTCTGGTTTTCCCGGAAACCACGCAAGAATTGCGCATCGAGGTGGATCTGGTTGCCGAACTGTCGGTGATCAATCCCTTCGACTTCTTCCTGGAACCGCATGCCGAAAAGATTCCTTTTGATTACCAGGACCCGGCGTTGCTGCACGAGCTGGCCCCGTATCTGGTGACCCTGCCGCTGTCGCCGCGCTTCAGTGAGTATCTGGCAAAAGTGCCGCGAGAGCCGAAGACCACTGTCAATTTCCTGGTGGAATTGAACCAGCGCGTCTATCAGGACGTGAACTACCTGATCCGGATGGAGCCGGGGGTGCAGTCGCCGGAGGAAACGCTGGAAAATGGCTCCGGCTCCTGCCGCGATTCGGCCTGGCTGCTGGTGCAACTGCTGCGGCATCTGGGCATGGCGGCGCGTTTTGTGTCCGGCTACCTGATCCAGCTGACGGCGGATGTGAAGGCGCTGGACGGCCCGTCCGGCCCCAGCGCCGACTTCACCGACCTGCACGCCTGGTGCGAGGTCTACCTGCCGGGTGCGGGCTGGGTGGGGCTGGACCCGACCTCCGGCCTGTTTGCAGGTGAAGGGCATCTGCCGCTGGCCTGCAGTCCCGAACCCTCCTCCGCCGCGCCGATCAGCGGCCTGACAGACCCCTGCGAAGTGGAATTCGCACACCACATGAAGGTGGAGCGCATCTGGGAGGCCCCGCGCGTCACCAAACCCTATTCCGAAGAGCAATGGGCGGCCATTGAAGCGCTGGGACACGATATTGACCGCCACCTGCGCGAACGCGACGTGCGCCTGACCATGGGCGGCGAGCCGACCTTTGTCGCGGTGGATGATCCCGACGGTGAGGAATGGAACACCGCCGCCCTCGGCCCCACCAAGCGCTACCGGGCGCTGGAACTGTACAACCGTCTGCGCAACAAGTATGCCCCGCAGGGGTTGTGTCATTTCGGGCAAGGCAAGTGGTATCCCGGCGAGCAACTGCCGCGCTGGTCGCTGAACTGCTATTGGCGCAAGGATGGCGAGCCGGTGTGGCTGGACAACAGCCTTTATGCCGACGAACGCAAACAATACGGGGCGGATGCCGCGCTGGCCGCCGAATTCCTGCACGGACTGGCCGCCCGCCTCGGCCTCGACAGCCAGTATGTCTTTCCGGCTTATGAGGACGTCTTTTATTACCTGTGGAAGGAACGCAAGCTGCCGGTCAACGTCGATCCGCTGGATTCCCGCCTGAGCGATCCCATGGAGCGGGAGCGCATGGCGAAGGTCTTCAGCCAAGGGCTGGAGAAAGTGATCGGCCATGTGTTGCCGCTGGCGCGCAGCGCCCGCACCGACGCCTGGCAAACCGGACCGTGGTTCCTGCGCGGGGAACACTGCTTCCTGATTCCCGGCGATTCCCCGATCGGCTATCGCCTGCCGCTGGACGGACAGCCCTGGGTCAGCGAAGGCGATTATCCCTACATTCACCAGCCGGACCCGGCGCAGACCTTTGGCCGCCTGAAGTCGCACGCCACCCTGCGCTATCAGTCCCAGCATAACGCTCATCCCGGCGAAGTGCTGAAAACCGTGCCCGAGAAGAAGAAATCCGCCGCGCAACTGACCCGCACCGCCCTGTGCGCCGAACCGCGGGACGGCAAGCTGTACCTGTTCATGCCGCCGCTGGTGCAGCTGGACGACTACCTGGAGCTGGTCGCCGCCATTGAGGCCACCGCTGCGTCGCTGGGCATGCCGGTGATCATGGAGGGTTACGAACCGCCTTCCGACCCGCGCCTGACGAATTTCCGCATCACCCCTGACCCCGGCGTCATTGAAGTCAACATCCATCCGGCGGCGGACTGGGGCGATCTGGTGGAACGCACCACCCACCTGTATGAGGCAGCGCACCAGTCACGGCTGACCACCGAGAAATTCATGGTGGACGGCCGCCATACCGGCACCGGCGGCGGCAATCATTTCGTGATGGGCGGCGCCACCACCGGCGATTCGCCGTTCCTGCGCCGCCCCGACCTGCTGCGAAGCCTGGTCAGCTACTGGCACAACCATCCGTCGCTGTCCTACCTCTTTTCGGGTCTGTTCATCGGCCCGACATCCCAGGCGCCGCGCGTGGACGAAGCCCGTAATGACTCGCTTTATGAACTGGAAGTCGCCTTCAAGCAGTTCCCGCAACCGGGATCGAGTTGCCCGCCGTGGCTGGTGGACCGCTTGTTGCGCAACCTGCTGATTGACGTGACCGGTAACACCCATCGCGCTGAATTCTGTATCGACAAGCTGTACTCACCGGACGGCCCCACCGGCCGCCTGGGCCTGCTGGAACTGCGCGCCTTTGAAATGCCGCCGCATGCGCGGATGAGCCTGGCGCAGCAACTGCTGTTGCGGGCGCTGCTGGCGCACTTCTGGGAAGAACCTTATGCCCCGGAGCGCCTGACCCGCTGGGGCACCGAACTGCACGACCGTTTCCTGCTGCCGCATTTCGTCAAGCAGGATTTCGAGGATGTGATTCAGGACTTGCAGGGATCGGGTTATGACTTCCGTCCGGAATGGTTCGACGCCCATTTTGAATTCCGATTCCCCAAATACGGCGATTTTGCGGTGAAAGGCATGGCGCTGGAAGTTCGGCATGCCCTGGAACCCTGGCATGTGATGGGCGAGGAAGGTTCACCCGGCGGTACGGTGCGTTTTGTCGATTCCTCTGTGGAACGGGTACAGGTCAAGGTGAGCGGCATGGCCCCGGACCGTTATGTGCTGATGTGCAACGGGCGGCCGGTGCCGCTGCAGGCGACCGGCACGGTCGGGGAATTCGTCGGAGGCGTGCGTTATCGGGCCTGGCAACCGCCGTCCTGCCTGCATCCGACCATTGGCGTGGACTCTCCGTTGACCTTTGATCTGGTGGACTCCTGGCAGAAACGCTCGCTGGGCGGTTGCCAGTACCACGTAATGCACCCCGGTGGCCGCAGCTACGATACCTTCCCGGTCAATGCCTTCGAAGCCGAAAGCCGCCGTCTGGCGCGCTTCTTCCGGCTGGGGCATACCCCGGGACGACTGGCGGTTCCGCAGATCAACCGGTCGCCTGACTTCCCCTTCGTGCTAGACTTGCGTGCCAACCGACTTTGATTGACACCCTGATCCGCAACGCCCGCGCCCTGGCCCGCCAGGGCGCGCGTCCGGGTGTCCCGGAAACCACGCCTGCCATGACCGATTTGTTTGCACCCCTGCCCGACGAACCCGACCGTTATCATGAGATATTCACGGCCGAGGGTGAGGTTCGCCCGCACTGGCGCGACTTCCACGCCCTGCTGTCGGCGATGACGCCGGAGCAGATGCAGCACCGCACCGAGCTGGTGGAGCGGCTGGTCAAGGAAAACGGCATTACTTACAACATCTACAGCACCGCTACCGACACCAGCCGCCCCTGGCGGCTGGGTTCGGTGCCCAATCTGATCCCGGCGGCGGAATGGCAGGAAATCGCTTCCGGCATTGCCCAGCGCGCTGAACTGCTGAACCGGGTGCTGGCCGACCTCTATGGTCCGCAAACGCTGCTGGCGGAAGGTCTTCTTCCCCCGGAACTGGTTTACGGCCACAACAACTTCCTGTGGCCCTGCGTGGGGCTGGAGCCGCCCGGCGGCCTGTTCCTGCATGTGTACGCCGCCGATCTGGCGCGCGGCCCCGACGGCCACTGGTCGGTGATGGCGGACCGCACGCAGGCCCCGTCCGGCATGGGTTATGCGCTGGAAAACCGGCAGATCGTCGCCCGCGCCTTCCCCGAACAATACAAGCAGCTGCAGGTGCAGGCGCTGACCGGTTTCTTCCAGGGACTGCAACAGACGCTGACCCGGCTGGCCCCGACCATGGGCGAACCGCCGCTGACGGTGCTGCTGACCCCCGGACGCTATAACGAAACCTACTTTGAGCACATCTACCTGGCGCGTCAGCTGGCCATGCCGCTGGTGGAAGGCAACGACCTGACGGTGCGCCAGTCGGTGGTGTACCTGAAGACGCTGAACGGTCTGAAGCGGGTGCACGCCATCTTCCGCCGTCTGGATGATGACTTCTGCGATCCGCTGGAACTGCGCAGCGACTCGGCGCTGGGCGTGCCCGGCCTGCTGGAAGCGGCCCGCGCCGGAACCGTGCTGATTGCCAACGCCCTCGGCTCAGGCGTGCTGGAAACCCCCGGCCTGCACGGTTTCCTGCCGCGCATCGCCAAGTTCCTGACCGGCGAGACGCTGGAAATGCCGTCGCTGGACACTTGGTGGTGCGGTGAAGCCCCGGCGCAGGAAGAAGCCCTGGAGCGGTTGCCCGAACTGGTGATCAAGCCCGCCTTCCCCTCCCAGCGCTTCGGGCCGGTGTTCGGCAAGCTGCTGGACAAAAAGGGCATGGCCGAGATTCGCCAGCGCATATCCCGCCGGCCTTACGCCTATGTGGCGCAAGAGCTGAAGCAGCTGTCGCTGGCCCCGGTCTGGCAGAGCTCCGAAGGCCGGTTCACGTCCCGTTCGGCCGCGATGCGGGTTTATGCCGTCGCCACCGAAAAGGGCTGGCTGGTGATGCCCGGCGGCCTGACCCGCGTGGCGGGCAAGGAATCGCAGGAAGTGGTGTCGATGCAGCGCGGCGGCATCAGCAAGGACACCTGGGTCTGCTTCAGCCCCAGCACCCGCCGCGAAACGCCGACCGTGCGGCCGCTGGGCGTCAGCGACTTGCTGCGCCAGGACCCCTACCTGCCGTCACGGGTGGCGGAAAACATGTTCTGGCTGGGCCGCTACGCCGAGCGCTGCGACAACAACGCGCGGCTGCTGCGCTCGGCATTGTCGCGGCTGGTGGAAGTGGCCGGGGACGGCGATTCCGGTCTGGAAGTGGCGCTGGACACCTGCCGCTTTCTGGGCATTCTGGAAGAAGATGACGACCCGGCGCTGAAACTGACCGCCTCGCTGTGTGAAAGTGAAGGCGGCAGCCTGCGCGGCTCACTGGGCTCGCTGATCTGGTCCGCCTCACAGGTGCGGAGCCGGCTGTCGCACGAGAACTGGATTGCCATTGTCGATCTGGAGCAGGAGGCCGACCAACTGCGGCCGGGCGCCATGGCCATCGGTGAATCGCTGGTCTTCCTCGACCGGCTGCTGATGTCGCTGTCGTCGCTGGCCGGTTTCGCCATGGACGACATGACCCAGGACAACAGCTGGCGCTTCCTGATGATCGGACGGCGGCTGGAACGGCTGCAATTCCTGGCCTCGGCCATTGCGCGGCTGCTGGAAACCCCGGCCGCCACTGGCCAGACCGGCCTCGACTGGCTGCTGGAACTGGCCGACAGCACCATCACCTACCGCAGCCGCTACCTGTCCACCGCACAACTGATTCCGGTGCTGGACCTGATTCTGCTGGATCCGGCCAACCCGCATGCCCTGATCTACCAACTGGACAAGCTGGTGTCGTCGCTGCGGCATATCGGCGACGACGAGGATTACGGCCTGGCCGCCATTCGCGACCAACTGGCGACCCTGGATCTGGGGGTGCTGGAAAGTGAAATGCAGTATCCCAAACGGCTGCCGAAGGCGCTGGCCATTCTGGCACACCTGTTACACGACATCGCCCGGGCGGGTCTCGGCCTTTCCGACCAGCTGACGCTGCGCTATTTTGCGCATGTCGACAGCATCAGCCACCCCACGGTATCCACCTGACATGCCCGCCTACCGCGTCATCCACGAAACCGAATACCGCTACCGCTGGCCGGTGTCGCTGTCGCAACAACTGTTGCATCTGGAACCACGCGACATGCCCTGGCAGCGCGTCCACAGCCGCTCGCTGACCGTATCGCCGCTGCCGGTGCGGCGCTACAACGGCGAGGACAGCTTCGGCAATCCCTGCACCCGGCTGGAAATCAACCAGCCGCATACCGTGCTCAATGTCTGCGCCGAAATGCACCTGGAGGTGATGGAACGCCCCCGGCTGATGGCCTTTGAAGACTCACCGGCCTGGGAAAAGGTCGTTGAAGACTGCTGCTACCACAGCGGCCCGATTGATTCTGAACAGCTGGAAGCCTTGCGTTACCGGCAGGAATCCCCCTACATCCGCATCAAGCATGTCTTTGCCGACTACGCCCTGAAAAGCTTCACCCCGCAGCGGCCGCTGCTGGAAGCCGTGGAAGCGCTGATGTCGCGCATCCACGAAGAATTCACCTTCGACCCCGAAGCCACCCACGTCGCTACGCCGCTGACCGAAGTGCTGGAACGCAAGCGCGGCGTCTGCCAGGACTTTGCGCACCTGATGCTGGCCTGCCTGCGCGCGCTGGGCATCCCCGCCCGCTATGTCAGCGGCTACCTGCTGACCCAGCCGCCGCCCGGCCAGCCGCGACTGATCGGCGCCGACGCCTCGCATGCCTGGATATCGGTGTGGTGCCCGGATGCGGGCTGGACTGACTTCGACCCCACCAATGATGTGGTGCCCGGAACGGAGCACCTCACCCTGGCCTGGGGCCGCGACTTCAGCGATGTCTCACCCTTGCGCGGCGTCATTCTGGGCGGCGGCGACCACGAACTGGATGTGTGGGTGACGGTGATGCCGGAAACGGAAGACGGCCCGGCCCGGGATGCGCCGATACCAAACAATGCTTGGTAAGCCCGCCGAACCGGCCCCATAATCCATCTCCCTCAGCACTCTTCGACTTCGTATAACGTGGAAGCACACGACCTCGGATTCCTCCGCGAATCCATGATCTTCCTGCTGACGGCGGGCATCCTGGTGCCGCTGCTGCAACGCATCCGCGTGCCCGGCGTGCTGGCCTATCTGGCCATCGGCGGCCTGATCGGCCCCTTCGGACTCGGCCTGTTCACCGACACCCTCCCCTGGCTGTCTGATTTCACCATCACCGACCTTCAAGGAGTGCAGGCGCTGGCGGAACTGGGCGTGATCTTCCTGATGTTCATGATCGGCCTGGAACTGTCGCTGGACCGACTTTGGGCCATGCGCCGGCTGGTGTTCGGCCTGGGCGCGCTGCAAGTCCTGCTCACGGCCGGGCTTATCGGCGGCGTGGCGTATACGTTTGGCAACAGCCTCGCCGCCTCGGTGGTGCTGGGCAGTTGCCTGGCTCTCTCCTCCACCGCCATTGTCATGCAGTTGCTGGTGGAACGCCGCCAACTGGGCTACCCTCTGGGCCAGACCAGCTTCGCCATCCTGCTGATGCAGGATCTGGCGGTGGTGCCCATCCTGTTCCTGGTCGGCCTGCTCGGCCATCCCCATACCGACGATGTCGGTACAGAACTGCTGATCTCACTGGGTCAGGCCACCGCCGTCATTGCCATTATTTATACCTTGGGCACCCGCCTGATGCGCCCGGTGCTGCATATGGTAGCGCGCACCCGCAGCCCGGACATGTTCACCGCCACCACGCTGCTGATTATCCTCGCCGCCTCCGCCCTCACCGGTGCGGGCGGGCTGTCCATGGCGCTCGGGGCTTTTCTGGCCGGTTTGCTGATGGCGGAAACCGAATTCCGGCATGAGGTGGAAGTCACCATTGAACCGTTCAAAGGGCTGCTGCTGGGGCTGTTCTTCATGTCTGTGGGTATGGGTATCGACTACCGGATAGTCGGCCGCGATGCCCTCTGGATTGCCGCCTCGGTTGCCGGACTGTTCCTGATCAAAGGCGGCATCATCGCCGCACTGGCGCTGGCCTTCCGCATACCGCGAACCACGGCGGTGGAGACGGGCCTGCTGCTGGGACAAGGAGGCGAATTCGCCTTCGTGGTGGTGGGATTGGCCATGCAATTAAGCATCCTGCCCACTGAAACCGGCCACTTCATGCTGATCGTGACCGGGCTGTCCATGGCAGTGACACCGCTGGTTGCCTTCGCCGCCGGCCGCCTGGCCCGGCAAATGAAGCCGACGGGCGCACCGGCAGCTTCCTCCGGGACGGACTTGCCCGGTGATCTTGCCGGGCATGTCATCATCGCCGGTTTTGGCCGGGTGGGCCGTATGCTGGCGCGCATCCTGGAAGCGGAAGGCATTCCTTTCGTAGCGCTGGACCGCCATGCCGAGCATGTCGAACAGGCGCACGCGGCGGGCATCCCGGTGTATTTCGGCGACGCCTCGCGGCTGGAGCTGCTGCGCAAGGCGCATCCCGATCGCGCCCGGGCGCTGCTGGTGACTCTGGATCACCCCGAGGCGGCGGAACAGATTGTCAAGACGGTCCGCCAGGCATGGCCGCTGTTACCGGTATTCGCCCGCGCCCGCGACACTCCGCACGCCATGCGCCTGTTGCAACTGGGCGCCACCGAGGTCATTCCTGAAGCGGTGGAGGCCGCCCTGCAACTGGCCGGGCGGGCGCTGGCCAGCATGGGTGTGCCGGAAGATACGGTGCGGCGGCATCTGGAAGCACAGCGGGCGTGGCAGGTGGAGCGGCTGCGGATGTGAAAAACCAAAGGGCAATTGCATTCAGCCACCCATCCTCTTAGCATGGCGGCGAATCGCCATCCACACTGGTCAAAGGATCACTCCGCCATGAAAAAACCGAGCTTGGGACTCACCCTCATCCTGACTGCCCTAGCGGGGTGTTCCACCTTCCGCTCCCCCGACATTGACCCCATCAACCTCGTCTCCCGTCTGGAACCCGGCATGAGCAAGGAAACCGTGCGCCGCATGCTGGGCGAACCGGCCAAGGCCGAATTCAACACCCGCGCCGACGCCTGGCACTATTGCCGCAGCGGTAAAACCGCCCATGAGTATGCGGTAGTGATGTTTTATGACGGCAAGGTCACCAACGCCCGCCAACTGACTGCCCTTGTTGACGACGGCAAGACGCCCGAGCATTGCGAACAGGCCATCAAGCCGGTGCTGTTTCCGCCCGCACGTTAAGCGTCGGCGACGGGCCGGAGCGTCACTGCCCGGCCCCGATGATTACTTCATGAAGCGGGTGACCAGCATCGTCATCAGCGAATCCGGCACCAGGCTTATCAGCCCCTTCACCGGCTTCCACGGCATGGCCGGCACAATCACATTGGTCTTCTTCGCCTCAATCGCCGCCAGCATCTGCTTCGCAGCCGCATCGGCTTCAATCACGAAGGGATACTTGTCCATGCCCGGTGCAATGTCGGTCTTGATAAAGCCGGGGTGAATCACCGTCACCGCAATCTTCTTTTTGGCCAGTTCCAGGCGCATGGCATTCATGTAGTTGGTCAGCGCCGCCTTGCTGGAAGAATAGGCCGCACTGCCGGGAATGGGGAAGAAGGCGGACACCGAGGAAATGCCCACCAGATGCCCGAAACCCTGCGCCTTGAAGATGCGGGTGGCCGCATCCAGCGTCGCCACCGCCCCGATGATGTTGGTCTGGAACACCGCCTTGTCGACACTGAGATCACCGCTGCCGCTGCGGCGCACCCCCGTAATCCCGGCATTGGCCACCACAATGTCCACCGGACCCAGCCCTTGCGCCAGCGCATTGATGGCGTCCGGTACGGTCTCATCCTGCTGCACATCCAGCGCAGTGACCACCACCTTGACGCCGTGGGCATCTTCCAGCGCGCGGGCCAGGACTTCCAGTTTGTCAGTGCGACGGGCCGCCAGCCCCAGGTTGTAACCCTTGGCCGCAAAGGCCCGCGCCAGCGCCTCGCCAATGCCGCTGGAAGCGCCGGTAATAATGACGTTCTTGCCCACGATGACTCTCCGGTCCGGTCAGAAAAAGTGCGTCCGATTCTGCCACAGCCGGCGCAAAAAAAACGGAGTTGCAGGCTGCAACTCCGTATCAAGCGGGAATTCAAAGCTCCCTCACTGGCTCCAACGGTTTCCCTGTCGCCGATTGACCCGCCTCACTCCGTCCATGGCTGAATCCGTTTGCGGTTGCCGTTGGTCCTGCAAGCGTTAAACTAGCGGCCGCTCATAAACCGTTCGTGACAGATTCTTGTCCATTTGATGAAGGATGCCCCATGCTGACCGATTTTCTGACCCGTTTGCGCGCCGGTGAAACCGACTTTGAAGACACCATCACCCTGATCAACACCCTCTACGACTACACCCCCACCCGCTTCAGCAACGGCCTGACCGACACCCTGGTCAGCGAAGCGGGGCAAAACGAAGGTTCCTGCCGCATCTTCGCGTTCGCCGCGCTGAACGGCCTTAATGCGGAAGACACCCTGCGCTGCTTCGGCCGCCATTACCGCGATGTGCTGACCGACCCGGCAGGCAGTTCGCACGGCAACATCCGCCGCTTCATGGCCGACGGCTGGGCCGGTATCCGCTTTGACGGCGAGCCGTTGAAGGCCAAGTCCTGAAACCGGGCGGCATCGGGTACAATGCAGCATCCGCTTCCCAATGACTTATGCACCATGACTGAACCCGTCCGTCTCTCCAAACGCCTGGCCGAACTGCTGCCCTGCTCGCGCCGTGATGCCGAACTCTATATTGAAGGCGGCTGGGTGCTGGTGGACGGCGAAGTCGTGGACGAAGCCCATTTCCGGGTGCAGGACCAGACCGTGGAACTGCTGCCCGGTGCCCGGGCCGAACCGCTGCCGCCGGTCACGATCCTGCTCAACAAACTGTCCGGCTACCAGTCGGGCGATGGCCCGAACCCGGCGCTGAAACTGGTGACGCCGGAAGCACTGCTGCCCGAGGACCGTTCCGGCCTGCGGCCGCTGAAACGGCACTTCACCCGCCTCTCCTCGCCGCTGCCGCTGGAAACCGATGCCGAAGGCCTGACGGTCTACACCCAGGACTGGCGCATCTTGCGCAAGCTGGAAGACGACGCCGCGCAAATCGAGCAGGAATACATTGTCACCTTCAAGGGTGAGCTGACGCCGGATGCACTGGCCCTGCTGAATTACGGCCTGGTCTATGAAGACTGGGCCATTCCGCCGATGAAAGTGAGCCGCCAGAGCGAAAACCGCTTGCGCTTTGCGCTCAAGGACAACCAACCGGGACAAATCGCCTGGATGTGCGGGGAGGTGGGGCTGGAAATCGAAGCCATGAAACGCATCCGCATTGGCCGCCTGCCCATGGCCGGGTTGCAGCCGGGGCAATGGCGCTACCTGCTGGGCTACGAACGCTTCTGACCCCTACCCACCCGGCACGGTTGCTCGTATAGTCGGAGGCCTCACCACTCCCGACCCCGAGAACCGCTCCATGACCGGCAAGCTTTTCACCCCCGTTAGCCTGGGCCCGCTGTCCCTGCCCAACCGCATCTTCATGGCCCCGCTGACCCGCATGCGCAGCCGCGAGCCCGGCGACGTACCGGTGCTGCCGCTGATGGCCGAATACTACCGCCAGCGCGCCAATGCCGGTCTCATCATCAGCGAAGCCACGCAAGTGTCGCCGCAAGGCAAGGGCTACATGGGCACCCCCGGCATTTATAGCGCCGAACAAGTGCAGGCCTGGCGGGAAATCACCCGGACCGTGCATGACGAGGGCGGACACATTGCCATCCAGCTGTGGCATGTGGGCCGGGTTTCCCACCATTTGCTGCAACCGGACCAGCAGCTGCCGGTCTCGGCTTCCGCCATTCCCTACGAAAACAAGACCACCATCCGGGGTGAAGACGGCAAGCCGCAACGCGTCGCCTGCGACACGCCGCGCGCCCTGCAAACCGATGAAATTCCCGGCCTGATCGAAACCTACCGCTTGGCTACGGTCAATTCGCGTGAAGCCGGCTTCGACCTGGTGGAAGTTCACGCCGCCCACGGCTATCTGCTGCACCAGTTCCAGTCCGCCGTCAGCAACCTGCGTGACGACGCCTACGGCGGTTCCGTGGAAAACCGCGCCCGCCTGACGCTGGAAGTGGTGGACGCCTGCATCGCCGCCTGGGACGCCGACCATGTCGGTATCCGCATCTCGCCGCTGGGCACCTTCAACGGCCTGGACGACTCTGCCGGGCTGGAGATGGGCTTGTATCTGGCTGAAGAACTGGGCAAGCGCCATATTGCCTACCTGCATTTGTCGGAACCGGACTGGGCGGGCGGCCCGGCGCACACCGACGAATTCCGCCAGGCGCTGCGCGACCGTTTCCCCGGCATCATCATCGGCGCGGGCAATTACACGGTGGAGAAAGCCGAGGCCCTGCTGGCCAAGGGCTACATTGACGCCGCCGCCTTCGGCCGTCCCTACATCAGCAACCCGGACCTGCCGGAACGCTTCCGCACCGGTGCGGCGCTGGCCCTGCTCAACCCCGCCACCCTCTATGGCGGCGGCGAGGAAGGCTATACCGACTACCCAGCCCTGGCCTGACGGTGTTACGGCAACAGGATGGACGGTTGCCGTTTCATGACAGATGGCGGTTTCGAGATAAGGAATGGCCTTGTCGCCGCTAAGCTTAGCGCGTAACCTCTTTCTATAACTATCAGACCTCGACGGGTAAATTACATGATAAAAAAAACCGCCGTTCTCACCTTGGCTGCATTTATCGGCCTGGCTTCCCTCCCCGCCTTCGCTGACAAGGATCTGGACGAACTGCGCGGCCCCGGACTCGGCAGCGAGTGGCGGCTGATCAAGAATGACTCCCGCAAGAACATCAAGGCCTGGGACAAGCGCGACGACGACAAGAAATACCGCTCCTTCAAGTTGGACCTGATCATCGACGCTCCGCTGGAAGCCGTAGCGCGTGCCTATACCGACATTGAGTATTACCCGCGATGGTTCTGGGAAGTTCAGGAAAGCCGCATCCTGAAAAAAGTCTCCGACACGGAATTCTATTATTACGTGGTGCACCGCGCCCCGGTGGGCCTGCCCCCGCGTGACGCCATCATTCATGCCAAAATCGAACCCTGGACCAGCCGGAAGGGTTACGCGCTGTTCATCCTGGAAGCCAAGCCGGACTACATGCCGCCACGCGCCGGCATGGTTCGCATGAACGCCGAAGACATGGTGATCAAATGGACTCCCCAGCCTGACGGCAGCACGCGGGAAGAAGTTGAAGGTTACATTGATCCGGGCGGATACGTTCCCGCCTGGGCGATCAACGCCGTGCAACGTCAGGCGCCGTATTACACCGTCATGGGCCTGCAACGCGTGGTTCAGACCGAGCGTTTCAAAAACCCCAAGGACCCCATGCCGTTCAAGGTTCGGGATTAACGACTCCCACCCCGTCCAACCCGCCTTCATGGCGGGTTTTTCATGCCCTCCATTTCTCCATACCGCACATTCCGGCGCTATAAACCTCACGCGGAAAATGGTTATTGCCGCTGATTCGGGGCAGGCATAGAATCACGAAAAGACACTCACTGTTCTCCCCTGGAGGGGTAACGCCATGAAAACCCGCTTCGTTACGACCCTGATCCTTGGCCTGCTGGCCACCCACGCCCTGGCGGATGAGCAGTGGGAAGTCACCACTTCGGTCGAGATGGCCGGCATGCCGTTCCAGGTACCGCCAACTACCACCAAAATCTGCGTGCCGCCAGGGGAGCAGTCGAAGCAGAAAATGGTGCCCGCCGACAAGAACTGCAAGGTCAGCAATTTCAAGTCCACCGGCAACACCAGCAGCTTTCATATCGAATGCACCGGCCCGCAAGCCATGTCCGGTGACGGCCAGATCACCTACAGCGGCAACAGCTACAAAGGCAGTCTCAAGGCCTATACCAAGATGGACGGCCAACGCATGGACATGAACCTGGCCTACGCCGGTCGTAAGACCGGCCCCTGCACCGGCGACAGCGTCAACGTCCGCGCCATTCAGGCCCAAGCTCAAAATGCCCAGGCCAATCAGGTGGCCTATACCAATATGATGTGCCAGCAGATGGTTGAAAATCTCTCCTGGCAGGGCAGTGAGTACATGAACCAGACCTGCCCCAACCTGAAGACCAACATCTGCAAGGCGCTTGCGCAACGCGCCGACGACCCGGTCGCCTTCATGGAACTGAAGCAGGAAAGCAAGCTGGATGGCGTGGCGGGCTACTGCGGACAGGATGCCGGAGCCCTGCAACAGAAGGCCTGCTCCGCCGCCAAAAACCGGAAACGCTGGGACGCCGCCTGGGAGCTGTGCGGAGAAGATGCAGAACTGGCTGCCGTTGCCCAGAAGGAATGTCCGGGCATGATCTTCACCGGTATGTCTCAGGATGACCCGCGCCGCGGCATGAGAGGCCTCTGCGACCACTACCTTCCGCGCAAACCGGCCGCCGCAACCGAAAACACCCTCGATCAGGGCATGAAGGCGATCGAAGGCCTCAACAAGCTGCGGGGCCTGTTCGGTCGCTGATGACCAGCCACTTGGAGCGGCAACCGGCGTGGCCATGGCTGCTGCCGGTTGTTGCGCTGTTGCTGTGGCTGCCCGCCCTGTCCGGGCCCTTCCAGTTCGATGACTACAATGTCATTGTCGATCAGCCGGCGGTGCACAGCCTGGAAGCCTGGTGGCGGTCGCTGCCGGGCATCCGCCCCCTGCTCAAGCTCAGCTATGCCCTGAACTGGACGCTGGCTCCAGACCCGTTCGGCTTCCACCTGACCAACCTGCTGATCCATGCCCTGAATGGCGGGTTGCTGTACGCGTGGCTGGGCCGCACCGGCCGGCTGGCAAAGCCGGTGCAACTGGCGGTGACCCTGCTCTGGTTCATGCATCCGGCGCAGACCGAGGCCGTGACCTACATCGCCGGGCGCTCGGTATCGTTATCCACCACAGGCCTACTGGCGGGGCTGTGGCTGCTGGCCGGACATCACCCGCAACGGGCCGCGCTGGCGGCGTTGTGTACCCTGGCGGCGCTGGCCGTGCGTGAAACGGCCTGGATATTTCCGGCGGCCTTTGCGCTGGTATTGTGGCTTCAGGGTCGCAAGGCTCAGGATATCCTGCGGCAGTTATGGCCGACACTCACTGTCGTGGCCGTCGCCGCACTGATCTTCCTGATAGAACCGCATTTCCGGCGCTTGATCGATGTCAGCCTGGCCACCCGCCCGCCTGCCGCACAAGGGCTGGCCCAGATTGAGGCTCTGCGTTACTTTGTCACCGGCCCGCTGCGGCTGACGCCCAACCTCGACCCGGACTTGGCCGTGCCGTCGTCCCCCGCGATGGTGCATTGGCTCTGGGGCGCGGGCTGGCTGCTGATCGTCAGCCTCGCCTTGTGGTCTACCGTAGCCCGGCGTTCGTGGACGGCGGGCGGGCTGCTCTGGTTCTTCCTGATGCTGGCGCCCACCAACAGCCTCATGCCGCGACTGGATGTGGCCAGTGACCGTCACCTCTACCCGGCGCTGATCGGTCTGGCGTGGGCTGCGGGCAGCCTGCTGCAACCGGTCCGCGCCGGACGTTGCCTGTTATGGCTGCTGTTGCCGTTGCTGATCACCGCCCTGCAGATCCGCAACGAGGATTACCACAGCGCCACCGCCCTGTGGGCGCGCACCGCCGAACAGTCACCGGGCAAAAGCCGGGTCTGGAACAATCTGGGTATCGCCTGCCAGAAGGAAGGACGGCCCAACTGCGCTCGCCTTGCCTTCACCGAAGCGATGCGGCTGGACCCACGCAGCACCCGCGCCGCAGCCAATCTCTATTTCCTGAAGCATCCGCCGCACCCGCCCTGACCGGCATTGGCGCAAACCGGCAAGCCCGCCCCGCCATCCCGAACTACACTGACTCGATAATCAAAACAAACCGAGAACGTCATGCCGCCCGACCTTATCGCCACCATTACCGGCTGGTACCAGGAACCGATGTTCTGGCTGTATCCGATGGCGACGCTGGCCATCAGCTTCAGCACCTTCCTGCTGTTTGCCATCCCCTACACCGTCCTTGCGTGGATCGACCCGCCTTCACTGTCCAGATACAAGGTTCAGGACAAACCATTTGACGTCCCAAAATGGCTGGGACCGACCATCGGGCGGCTGTTATTCAACAATGCCGTGATGGTGGTGATCCTGGTGCTGAGCTGGCCGTGGATGCGCCTGACTCCGATTCACCTTGGTGAGCTGCCTGCCTGGTACATCATTATTGCCCAACTGCTGTTTTTCATCTTCCTGGACGATTTCCTGTACTACTGGGTGCACCGCGCCATGCACAAGGGCTGGCTGCTGAAGCACGTGCACAGCGTGCATCACCGCATCCGCCAGACCAGCGCCATCAACGGCAACTATTTCCACTTGCTGGAATTTGTCATCATCAGCACGCTGGCGCTGGTGGGGCCGTGGCTGGTGGGGGCGCATCTCTACGTGTTGTGGATCTGGATCGTGATCCGCCAATTCGAGGCGGCGGACGGCCATTGCGGTTACGTCTTCCCGTGGAATCCCGGCCATATCCTCCCGCTGTACGAAGGCGCGGGCTATCACGACTTTCATCACTCGCAGTATCAGGGTAATTACGCCGGTTTCCTGCCCTATCTGGACCGGTTCTGGGGGACCTATGCGCGGGGTTATGAGGCCTGGCGCAACGAACGTCGGCAGGCACGCGCCAAGCCCTCTGCAGTGCAGGACCGGTCGTGATACCGGATAACCACCCATAAAAAACGGGCCGTCAAGACGGCCCGTTTTTTTCGCAATGAAACTTGGCGGTTTACCAGAACTTCCACCACCATTTCTTTTTGGTCATCGTCTGTTCCACTTCCTTGTTCCAAGTCTGGTATTGCTGCAGATTCTGGGACTTGGCGAAGAAATCCCCGAAACGCTTGTCGCTTTCGTTGATGTGCTGGATCAGCCACATCTTCAGGAAGTGCAGCAGCTCAAAGGTGATGGTGACGTTTTCATGGTCCAGCTTGTGCTGCAACTCATGAATCTGCTTGATCAGGTCTTCATGCTGCTGCTTGTGAATTTCCAGACCGGGATAATGCAGCACCCGCATCAGGCTCTCTTCCAGCAGGAAGTGGGTGCGGGTGTAGTCGGCCAGCTGGTCAAGAATGACGCGGGAGGCAGCCTTGCCACGGTGTTCCATAATGGCGCGGTGCAACTGGTTCAGCAGATCCACCAGTACCTTGTGCTGTTCATCGACTTCCTGGATGTTGACGTTGAAATCATCGGACCATTGGAACAGATCAGCGGGGGCAGTAGATGCCATGACGGGCCTCAGCGGCTGGGGAAGGGATTGGCAAAGATTTAAGACCACATAAGTTATAATGTCAAATTAACTGTCAGTAATTTGTGAACTGGTTGGCCTCATATGACAGAGATCAAGGAGAAATCCGTAAACGGGCTGGCATTGCCGGAGAATCCGGCACACCGTCGTCAGAATCACCGTGCTTACCCTTCACGCACCTCCACATGCAAGGCGGTGGCCCTCGCATCTAATCTTGCATCCGCCAGCAACGGCCACCATTCATACAACAGGATTTCCAGCGGCTTCCACATGGCCACCCAGCCTACAATCAGCAAGCCCTCGCCGAGGGTTTTCGCACTGACATCCTGACCCGGCAACAGCAGGCGCAACACGCTGCACAGTGCCAGGAAGACCAGCCCGACCAGCAGACTGCTGCGCCCCAACCGCAATTTCTGACGCACGGCAAACCGGGCGGCGCGCTCGCGATAGCTGAAATAATTGCGGATGGACTCATGGATCATGACCCCCAGCCCGGCCTCATGCGGTCCCGGAAAATAGACCACCAGCTTGACCTTGGCATGTCCGTGCAGTTCCCGCAGGGCATCCATGATGTAGGCCGCCGCGTCCGGGTCCAGGTCGCGTTCCCGGAATGGAGACGGGTCCATGGAATTGAACAACTGGTTGGTTTCGCTGAGCTTGATCTCAATCAGTGTCCAATCGCCCTCGATACGGTAGATGCCCGCCATCTGATGCCCGGTCATGCTCGCTCCTCGTCTTTTTATAATCAGCCAACAAAAAAGGCGCACCGGAGTGCGCCTTTTTCTTTTACCACAATCCGTCGGCCAATCAGGCAGGATAGACCGGGAATTGCTGGCAAATGGTGTGCACCTGCTTGGCAACCCGCGCAATAACTTCCTCATCGGTGTGGTTGTCGAGGATGTCGCACATCCAGTGCGCCAGTTGCGCCACTTCCGCCTCACCGAAACCGCGGGTGGTGACCGCCGGGGTGCCGATGCGGATGCCGGAGGTGACAAACGGCGAGCGCGGGTCGTTGGGCACGGCGTTCTTGTTGACGGTGATGCCAGCCTTGCCAAGCGCGGCGTCTGCGTCCTTGCCTGTGATTTCACGGCCGATCAGCGACACCAGGAACAGGTGGTTGTCGGTGCCTTCGGACACCACGTCATAGCTGCGGTTCATGAACACGGCGGCCATGGTCTGGGCGTTCTTGACGACCTGCTTCTGGTATTCGGTGAAACCGGGCTGCATGGCTTCGAGGAAGCAGACGGCCTTGGCGGCGATGACATGCATCAGCGGGCCGCCCTGGTTGCCGGGGAACACGGCAGAGTTCAGCTTCTTTTCGATTTCTTCGTTCTTGCGGGCCAGGATAAGACCGGCGCGGGGGCCGCGAAGTGTCTTGTGGGTGGTGGTGGTGGTGACGTCGGCGATCTGCACCGGGTTGGGGTACACACCGGCGGCGACCAGACCGGCCACGTGGGCCATGTCCACCATCAGGTACGCGCCCACCTTGTCGGCGATTTCACGGAAACGGTTCCAGTCCAGCACGCGCGAATAGGCAGAGAAACCGGCGATGATCATCTTCGGCTTGTTCTCAACGGCCAGACGCTCGACTTCGTCGTAGTCCACTTCACCGGTAATCGGGTTCAGGCCGTACTGGATGGCGTTGTAGGTCTTGCCTGAAAAGTTGACCTTGGCGCCGTGGGTGAGGTGGCCGCCGTGGGCCAGGCTCATGCCCAGCACGGTGTCGCCGGCGTTCAGCAGCGCCAGGAACACCGCGCCGTTGGCCTGGGAACCGGAGTGCGGCTGCACGTTGGCGTAGTCGGCGCCGAACAGTTCCTTGGCGCGTTCAATGGCCAGGGTTTCCACCACATCCGCAAATTCGCAGCCGCCGTAATAGCGCTTGCCGGGATAGCCTTCGGCATACTTGTTGGTCAGCTTCGAACCCTGAGCGGCCATGACCATGGGCGAGCAGTAGTTTTCAGAGGCGATCAGCTCGATGTGGGCCTCCTGGCGGGCGTCTTCCTGGGCAATGGCCTGGGCCAGCTGGGGGTCGAATTGCGAAAGGGTGGTGTTACTGAACATGGAGGCTCTCACGAGGGGACTGGCGGACGAAGGCACATATTTTACCATGACAGGCGGCGGCGGAAAGCGCTTTTCAACATCCATGCCGACAGTTCGCCGCAACGCGCCGCCAATTCACAAGAAGTCAGCGCCGGATTGGCGGAAAATGCCTATACTTTAATCAGAATCCGGACAGGAAAACTGTCATGCGCATGCCCCGGGCCCTGCAAGGCCTGCTTCTATTTCTGGCGACCCTGATGGCCGTAACCGGCCAAGCCAAGGCATCGCCGCTCAACGTCTGCATTGACGAGAATCCGTGGCCGCCCTACTCCTTCCTTCAAGACTCCGGCTCCGGCGCGCCGCCCGCACTCAAAGGCTTCACCGTGGAACTGGCGTCATTGGCCCTGAATGCCCTGGGGGAGGAATTCCGGATACACCGCCTGCCCTGGGCCATGGTCCACCAGAAAGCCCGGAGCACGCTCGCCGCCGAGCGTTGCGACCTGGTCTGGGACATCAGTTCCACGCCCGAACGCCGGGAATACCTGCTGTTCACCGACCCCATCTACAAACTGCACTACACCCTGATGTACACCCAGTCCCGATTTCCACACAGCGTTCCGATCCGGCAGATGGCGGACCTGAAGGGATGGAAGACCTGCGGAGTGAAGGACTACAACTACGGCAACCTGCCTGCCCAGCTGACCCTGCAGCGGGCGGACTCCATCCAGGACGCCCTGAACAAACTGCAACGCCAAGCCTGCGATTTCCTGCTGATTGAGGCGTCCGTTCTGGCGCGGGGCAAGGTCATGGGACTATACACGTCGGCCCCGCTGGGGTGCATTGAGCTGGGCGGCATGAGCAAATCCTACCGGCTGGCGGTTTCCAGGCAGGCTGAAAACGCCCCCCTGCTCTACGCCAACCTGCGGAAAACCCTGGATCAGTTGCGCCGCAGCGGCACTCAGGCCGAACTGGCCCGCCAGTACCAAGTGGCCACTCCCGATTGCCGGGAGCGGCTGGAATAAGGTTTAACCGCCTTCCGCAACACGGCGGGCGCCGCTCCACGCGCTTTGCCAGTAGGGCAGCGACAGGCTTTCCACCCGCACCGCACCGCCGCGCGCCGGGGCGTGGATGAACTGGCCGTCACCGACATAGATACCCACATGGTTGACCCGCGACTGGCGGCCGGTCTGGAAGAACACCAGATCACCCGGCTTCAGGGCATCGCGGCTGACCGGCCGCCAGCCTGCCCGGTACATGTCTTCGGAAGACCGCTCCGGCAGCGACACTCCATTCTCCAGCAGCACATAACGCACGAAACCGCTGCAATCAAAGCCCTCTGCCGGGGTATTGCCGCCGGGCAGGTAAGGCGTACCCATCAGGCTGTAGGCGGAGATCAGCATGTCCTCGCCGGACACATAGGGCAGCGCGGCATGGGGCATGCTGGCGCGGCTGGTTGTGCAGCCGAACAGCGCAAACATGGTCAGCAGCAGTACGGCAAATCGGGGTGTCATCCGGCGCCAATTCATCGGAAAATCATCATTTTGCTCGAATATTTCCCGAAACTACCCCATTGACAGCGTTACCGGTAACCCGTCCGGCCATCCAGTCTGTAACAGAACATGTCCTGATGGCCGGTTACCCCCTCGGCAAACCTGCGGTTTTGCAGCGGTTAGCGTTATACTGTGCGCCATTTTTCCAGCACCACCACAGGTCGTATTCCCCATGGCGCAATACATCTACACGATGAACCGCGTTTCCAAGCTCGTGCCGCCGAAACGTCAAATCCTCAAGGACATCTCGCTGTCCTTCTTCCCCGGAGCCAAGATCGGCGTGCTGGGTCTGAACGGCTCCGGCAAGTCGACGCTGCTGAAGATCATGGCGGGCGTGGACAAGGACTTTCAGGGCGAAGCCCGCGCCCAGACCGGCATCAAGATCGGCTACCTCGAACAGGAACCGCAACTCGATCCGACCAAGGACGTGCGCGGTAACGTGGAAGACGGCGTGCGTGAAGCGCTGGACGCCCTGAAGCGCCTCGATGAAGTGTTTGCCGAATACGCCATGGAAGACGCCGACTTCGACAAGCTGGCCGTGGAACAGGAAAAGCTGGAAGGCATCATCCAGGCCTGGGACGCCCACAACCTCGACAACACGCTGGAACAGGCTGCCGATGCACTGCGCCTGCCGGAGTGGGATACCGACGTCAGCAAGCTGTCCGGCGGTGAACGCCGCCGCGTGGCGCTGTGCCGCCTGCTGCTGTCCAAACCCGACATGCTGCTGCTGGACGAACCGACCAACCATTTGGACGCCGAATCCGTCTCCTGGCTGGAACGCTTCCTCAAGGACTTCCCCGGCACCATCGTCGCCATCACCCACGACCGCTACTTCCTCGACAACGTCGCGGACTGGATCCTGGAACTGGACCGTGGCTACGGCATTCCCTATGAAGGCAACTATTCCTCCTGGCTGAAGCAGAAGACCGCCCGCCTGGAACAGGAAGACAAGCAGGAAGAAGCCCACTACAAGGCCCTGAAGCGGGAAACCGAGTGGGTGCAACAGAACCCGAAGGCGCGCCAGGCCAAGAGCAAGGCGCGTCTGGCCGCTTACGAGGAGCTGTCCAGCAAGGAATTCCAGAAGCGCAACGAAACCCAGGAGCTGTACATTCCGCCCGGACCGCGTCTGGGCGATGTGGTGGTGGATGTGCGCGGCATCAGCAAGGGTTTTGAAGACCGCCTGCTGTACGAAAACGTCAGCTTCACCGTGCCCAAGGGCGCCATTGTCGGCATCATCGGCCCAAATGGCGCGGGCAAGACCACGCTGTTCCGCATGATCACCGGCGAACAGAAGCCCGACACCGGCGAAGTCATTGTCGGCGACAGCGTCAAGATCGCCTACATCGGCCAGATACGCGACAACCTCGACAACAACAAGACCGTCTGGGAAGAAGTCTCCGGCGGGCTGGACATCCTCAAGGTCGGTGACTTTGAAATGCCGTCGCGCGCCTACATCGGCCGCTTCAACTTCAAGGGCTCCGACCAGCAGAAGCGCGTTGGAGAGCTGTCCGGCGGTGAACGCAACCGGTTGCAACTGGCGAAGATCCTGCAGGCGGGCGCCAACGTCATCCTGCTCGATGAACCTTCCAACGACCTGGACGTGGAAACCCTTCGCGCCCTGGAAGACGCCATCCTCACCTTCCCCGGCGTGGTCATGTGCGTGTCCCACGATCGCTGGTTCCTGGATCGGATCGCCACCCACATCCTGGCCTTTGAAGGCGATGAAGTGGACTGGTTCGATGGCAACTACACCGAATTCGAAGCGTGGCGTAAAGCCAAGCTGGGCAAGGATTCGGGGCCGCACCGGATCAAGTACAAGAAGATTGGCGGCTAAAAGCTCGCCTCCCTGATTCAAGAACCGGACGCTTTGGCGTCCGGTTTTTTTTGAGGTGGTATTGACCTTGCCGCCCATGACTGCCGGTTCAAACGCATTGCCAGACCGGCAGAATCCGTGCAATCTCTCGCCCACACCGCAAGCTCTACGAGAAAGCCATGACCGACCTCGTCCAGATCATCACCCACCCGCACAACGTGGTGGAAGTACGCCTCAACCGCCCTGACAAGCGCAACGCCATGAGCTTTGACCTGCTGCGCGAACTGCTGCGCATTGGCGAAGAACTGAAGGAACAGCGCTCTGTCCGCGCCGTATTGCTGACCGGCGAAGGCACCTCTTTCAGCGCCGGTATTGACCTCAACGACCTGCGCAGCCCCAAGAACTCGCTCACCGCGATGTGGGAACTGAGCCGCCCCGGCCCCAACCTGTTCCAGCGCGTGTTCCTGATCTGGCGCGACCTGCCGGTGCCGGTCATCGCCGTCATCCACGGCCACTGCTTCGGCGCGGGCATGCAACTGGCCTTGGGCGCTGACTTCCGCATCGCCACCCCGGACTCGCAACTGGCCATTATGGAAGCCCGCTGGGGCCTGGTTCCCGACATGGCCGTCAGCGTCACCCTGCGCGGCCTGGTGGGCCTGGACATGGCCAAGGAACTGACCATGACCGCCCGCATCGTCAACGGCGCCGACGCCAAGACCGCCGGCCTGATCAGCCACGTCAGCGACGACCCGATGGGCAAAGCCCTCGAACTCGCCGCCGAAATCTGCACCCGCTCCCCCGACGCCGTCCTCGCCGCCAAACGCGTGTTGAACGCCATGGTCAGCGAAGGCGACGCCGAAACACTGGCGCTGGAAAAGAAGTGGCAACGGCGGCTACTGCTGGGCAAGAACTTCAAGATTGCCGGAAAACGGGCGAAACAGCCGGAACTGGGGTATGTGGAGAGGCAGTTTGACTGATCAACTTTCCGCACCCCTCTCCCCGACCCTCTCCCACAAGGGGAGAGGGGGATTCTCTACGGAACCAGGCTACCTGCAGCACAAAACAAGCGGTCCGCAGCCAACTGTTTGAGCGGCGGGTCGGATAACGAAGTGATTGAAGCGATACCGTCAAACAGCGAACCGGCGGCTCGCGAGTTTTGGCGAAGGACGCGGTTTTGCCTACTTTTCCCAAGAGAAAAGTAGGGCCCGCGGCAGGCGGATAACCTCTGCAACGGGAGCAACATGTCGGGCTGAAGCCCGACCTACACCGTTTTGTCCGAATGCAAGGGCGCACGCACTGCGCCCCTACGGATCAGGGAAAATTCAGCGGGAAAAGACCTGTTTCCCCCGCATCGGCATAACAACCGCCGTCACCCCCTCCGCCTCAATCTCCCTCACCATCCCCGCCAAATCCACCCCCGGAATCATCTCCGGCTCCGCCTCAAACGGCGTAAACATCGTGTCCCAATGGCAAGGCACAATCCACTTCGGCTTCAGCAAGGCCACCACCTCCTTCACATAATCCGGCCGATACTTCCGCCCGATGGCGCACAGGCAGACCACATCCGCCTGAATCCCCTGCAACTCGGAAGGAATGAAATCCGCCGAATCAATATGCACCACCTTCAGCGACCCGGTATCCACCAGCCAGTTCAGCACCTGCCCGTGCTTCAACTGGTGAAAGCGCGGCGGCCACGGCGGCGGCGTCAGCATGTCGCCCGGCAAGGGAATCCGCCCGAAAATCGCCTTGCCGTGAATCGACGGCAGCCCGCGCACCGTCCACGCTCCGCAGGCAATATCCTCCCGCCCGTGCGTCTCCACCAGTTGTGACTCTGGCAAGCCCGCCGCCCGACCGACATTGCAGGCCGCCACCGAACCGATCAACCGCGCCCCGGTCATCTTGCATAACGCAGGCGCATCCAGAATATGGTCGTAGTGGGCATGCCCGATCAGCACGTCATCGGCGTGGGGTATGTGCTTGCTCAACAGTCCCGGCTGCACATGCAGCGGCTTGGTCAGCGTATCCAGGATATTGGCGCGGCTCAGATACGGATCCAGCACCACGGTCCGCTGCGGCGTCTTCAACACAAAACCGGCCGTGCCAAGATAGGTCATCTCCAGCCAGCCCTCGCCCGCAGGCAGCGGTGCGCTGTACAGGGAAGCCTCCGGCGCAGTCAGGCCCAGCCATTTTTTCAGCATGTCGATCCTCGGGAATTGAGTACCTATCTTTCCATCATCGCCCTTTGTGATGACCGCTGCAAGGCAGGTAGAATCCCGGTTTACCCCTGCTCCGGAGGCGCGTCATGGAACATCTTGGTTTTGTCGGCATAGGTCTGATGGGCAGTCGCATGGCCGCCCGGCTGCTGGCCGCAGGCCATTCAGTCGAGGTCTGGAACCGGTCGCCCGGCAAATGTGACGCCCTCGCCGATCAGGGTGCCCGTATCGCGGCCAGTCTCGCCGGGATGTCTGACCGCTGCAACGTCATCCTGCTCTGTCTGGCGGATACCGCCGCCGTAGAAGCCGTATTGTTCGGAGAACACGGATTGGCCGGGTTCTTACGCCACGGCCAACTGATCGTGGACTTCTCCAGCATCACCCCCGAGGCAACCCGCGACTTCGCCACCCGTCTGGCGGCCAAAGGCGTGGATTGGGTGGATGCGCCGGTATCCGGTGGTGTCGGCGGTGCGGAAAGCGGCATGCTGGTGATCATGGCGGGTGGCCGACCGGAAGCGGTGGAGCGCCTGCGGCCGATTGCCGCGCACCTGTCGCAGCGGTTGACGCACATGGGCCCGGTGGGCAGCGGCCAGATCACCAAGATCTGCAACCAGATGATTGTCGCCGGCAATGCCTTGCTGATCGCAGAAACGGTGGCGCTGGCCGCCAAGGCCGGCGTGGACGCCACCAAACTGGCCCCGGCTCTGGCCGGAGGGTTTGCAGACTCCCTGCCCTTCCAGATACTTGCACCACGCATGGCGACGGACAGCTTCGAGCCGGTGCAGTGGAAGGTGAATACCTTGCTGAAGGATCTGGATAATGCGGTGGCGTTGGCCAAGGAACATCTGAGCAGCGTGCCGGTGTCGGCGCTGGCGTCGCAGTTGCTGAGGCAGCATGCGGGTAAAGGGGCGGGACTGGAGGATTTGAGCTCGGTGGTGCGGTTGTTCAAGACCCTGTAGGTCGGGTTTCAACCCGACAACACCCTTCGATCGGAGAGCGGTGTCGGGCTTAAGCCCGACCTACAGGGGGTGTTCGTTCGCGAGGGCGCATGCGATGCGCCCCTACGGGAGGTGAAGAGAAGAAACCATCAAGACCCAAAGGTTTTTTGAGTCTTGCGCAGACTCAGGTAAACAGTGATCGTCAGGATGGTCACAATCACCGCCAGCGACACCAGCGCCGGCACCTTCACCACGTCCAGCAACAGCATCTTGGTGCCGATAAACACCAGGATCACCGCCAGGCCGTAATTCAGCAGGCTGAAACGGTCCGCCACCCCGGCCAGCATGAAGTACATGGCGCGCAGGCCCATGATGGCGTAGATGTTGGAGGTCAGTACGATGAAGGGGTCGCTGGTGATGGCGAAGATGGCCGGGATGCTGTCTACGGCAAACATCACATCGCTCAACTCCACAAAGATCAGCACCAGGAACAACGGCGTCGCCACGCGCTTGCCGTTTTCCCAGATAAAGAACTTCTCACCGTCATAGTCCTTCGACATCGGGATATGGTTCTTCAGCCACTTCAGCAGGGCGTTGTCTTCCAGCGAGGGCTCTTCATGCGCGGCCTGCCACATCTTAACACCGGTCAGCACCAGGAACGCGCCGAACACATAGAGAATCCAGTGGAATTCGGCAATCAGCCAGCCGCCAATGAAGATCATGATGGCGCGGAGGATGATGGCGCCCAGCACCCCGTACAGCAGCACCCGGCGCTGTAAATGCACCGGCAGCGCAAAATAACTGAATATCAGCAGGAAAATGAAGACGTTGTCTACCGCCAGCGACTTTTCAACCAGATAGCCGGTGAAGTACTCCAGCGTGCGCTCATTGGCGAGTTCACTGCCCAGCGTGCCGCTCAGCTCCCACCACAGCAGGCCGCCGAAGGCCAGCGCCAGCGTGAACCAGACCAGCGACCAGTTCAATGCGCTGCGGAAAGTGACACCTTCCTTGCCACGGCTTTTCAGCCCGGCAAAGTCCACCCACAGTGCAACTACGACACTGAGCGCGAAGGCGCCCCAAAGTAAAGGTGTAGCAATGGTTTCCATCGGGAAATCCCCCTTGTTCAAGGTTTAAAAGGATTGCCACCGGAAAAGTCAGGAATGACAGGCACGACCGATGGCAAACGCCATCCACGGTCTTGCTTGCAGCGGAAACAACAGGCTGCGGCGACACCGGCTGCCGAAAGGCAACGTATTGACGATGTCGCGCCAGGGAAGCTACTCCCCATGGAGATGAGCTTTGACTATATGGAAAATGAGCCGGCTTGCAAGCTGGACAAAACAAAAGCGCAACGCTTTTAACCGGGCGATTACACGTACAAAAAGGGCGCGAATTCCGCGCCCTTTGGTTTTCCTTAACGACTGGTACGTTTCTTCACCGGCCGTTTCGGGACCATGGGCGCTTTGCCCGCGCCGGTTTCACGCGGCGGCAGGCCGGTATGCTGGGTCAGGATGCGTCCCTTCTTCGCCGTCACCTTTTGCGACTTGCCCTGCTCCACCGACGAGTTCTTCTTGCGCGCCGTCTGGTAAGTCCCGTCCATCACCGGCTGGTAGGTGGGGATCAGATGGTGCTTGCCGTTGCCGATCAGGTCGGCACGGCCCATGGCTTTCAAGGCATCGCGCAGCAGCGGCCAGTTGTTGGGGTCGTGGTAGCGCAGGAAGGCCTTGTGCAGACGGCGGCGGCGGTCGCCCTTGACGATATCCACCGTCTCGCTGTCGCGCGTCACCTTGCGCAGCGGGTTCTTGCCGGAATGGTACATGGCCGTGGCGGTGGCCATCGGCGAGGGGTAGAAGGTCTGCACCTGGTCGGCGCGGAAACCGTTCTTCTTCAGCCAGACCGCCAGATTCATCATGTCGGCATCGGTGGTGCCGGGGTGCGCCGCGATGAAGTACGGAATCAGGTACTGTTCCTTGCCCGCTTCCTTGGAGAAACGGTCGAACATCTGCTTGAAGCGGTCAAAGGCGCCGATGCCGGGTTTCATCATCTTCGACAACGGACCGCCCTCGGTGTGCTCGGGCGCAATCTTCAGGTAGCCGCCGACATGGTGCGTCACCAGTTCACGCACATATTCGGGCGAACGCACCGCCAGATCGTAGCGCAGGCCGGAACCGATCAGGATCTTCTTCACCCCCGGCAGCTTGCGGGCGCGGCGGTAGAGTTCGATCAGATGCGAGTGGTCGGTGCCGAGGTTGTCGCAGATGTCCGGGTAGACGCAGGACGGCTTGCGACAGGCAGCCTCGATCTTCGGCGACTTGCAGGCCAGCCGGTACATGTTGGCGGTGGGACCGCCCAGATCAGAGACAATGCCGGTGAACCCCGGCACGGTGCGCATCTGCTCGATTTCGCGGATGATGGAGTCTTCGGAACGGTTCTGGATAATGCGGCCTTCGTGCTCGGTGATGGAACAGAAGGTGCAGCCGCCGAAGCAGCCGCGCATGATGTTCACCGAGAAACGGATCATCTCGTAGGCGGGAATGCGCGCATCCCCATACGCCGGGTGCGGCACCCGCGCGTACGGCAGGTCGAAGACGTAGTCCATTTCCTCGGTGCTGAGCGGAATGGGCGGCGGGTTGATCCACACTTCGCGGTCGCCATGACGCTGCACCAGCGCACGGGCGTTGCCGGGATTGGTTTCCAGGTGCAGCACGCGGTTGGCGTGGGCGTAATACACCGGGTCACCCTTGACCTGCTCGTAGGACGGCAGGCGGATCACGGTCTTGTCGCGCGGCGGCATCCGATGCTTGAGCGCATTGCCGGGGCGCAGCGTCACTACCTGCACTTCACTGTCGATATTGACCGGCGAGGCGTCGGACTTCTGCTTTTCGACTTCACAAGACTCGGTGTCCTGCGTATTCACATACGGATTGATGATCGGATCGACGCGGCCGGGATGGTCGACATCGGTCGATTCCAGCTCAAACCAGCCCTCCGGCGTGTCGCGACGCAGGAAGGCGGTGCCGCGCAGGTCGGTGATGTCGCGGATGTTCTCGCCCTTGGCCAGCCGGTGCGCCACCTCGACAATGGCGCGCTCGGCGTTGCCGTAAACGAGGATGTCGGCCTTGGCGTCCAGCAGCAGCGAGCGGCGCACCTTGTCCTGCCAGTAGTCATAGTGGGCGATGCGGCGCAGGCTGGCCTCGATACCGCCCATGACAATCGGCACATGCGGATAGGCCTCGCGGGTGCGCTGGGCGTAAACGATGGAACAGCGATCGGGACGGCGTCCGCCCTCGCCGCCCGGCGAATAGGCGTCGTCAGAGCGGATCTTGCGATCGGCCGTGTAACGGTTGATCATGGAGTCCATGTTCCCCGCCGCCACACCGAAGAACAGCGTCGGTTCTCCCAGCGCCTTGAACGGCTCGGCGGAATTCCAGTCCGGCTGCGCGATGATGCCGACACGGAAGCCCTGTGCTTCCAGCAAACGGCCGATGATTGCCATGCCGAAGCTGGGATGGTCGACATAGGCATCGCCAGTGACGATAATGATGTCGCAGGCATCCCAGCCCAGCTGGTCCATCTCGGCCCGGCTCATGGGCAAAAATGGCGCGCTGCCGAAACATTCGGCCCAGTATTTGTCGTGGCCGAAGAGGGGAACAGGGGACGAGGCGGATGCCTGGGTGGCGGGACGTACGGCGGACATGCAGGAACTACTCAAAAATTCAGCAGCGCATTGTACCTCAGTCCGGGATGAAAAGGATTGACCGTCCGGATGCTGCGTGATATTTAAGCAACCCTAAAACCAGTCGCGAAAAGCATGCCGTTCGTCGGATAGGATTGCTGCCTGAGGCCCGGCTTGTGGCCGAATAACAACAAATGATCTCGCAACCCCATCACGAACCAGGGCAACAAGGTATAAACGTGGATAGTGCAGAGACGAACAAGGCCGAAGCTTCGGCCGGAAACCAGCCCCAATTATTCAGCGCCAAGAAGCTGGAATACATACAGGACACGCTGAAGCATCGTCCGTTCTTCCTCTATTTTGAAAACGACATCGAAACGATGTTCTATTCAAAGCGGGCGGATGAATACCTGCGCATCCTGATGGCCGGCAAGCCCCTGCTGTTGCTGATGTTCGGCCTGATCACCTACTTTGCGATCAGCCAGTTCCCGAACGCCGTCTTTGCCAATGACATGTTCCTGGTGAAATACTGCTTCCTTCCCATCGCCATCGCCTTGGCGTGCGTCATGCTGTTTGCGGAAAAGCCCTTTTTTGTCAGGAACTTCCAGTGGATGGCGGCGCCGACCAGCACCGTCATCCTCAGTTGCATCCTGCTGGCCAGCATCAGCTCCTATGACAAGAATTTTTCCCAGCATGCTGCTTATGACGTCATCATCATCACCACCATCATCTGTTTCGGCATCCGGGTGCTGTTCCCGGTCTGCGTGATGATCGTCATTATTTCCGCCTCCATTACCATGCTGGCGGCCATGACACTGAACTGGAGCTTTGACCTCCTGAAGTTGTCGCATTACTTCGGACTGGGTTCGCTGGCGACACTGGTGATTGTGGGACTGATGGAGCGTCAGGAACGCCTGGCCTTTCTACAGGAGCTGATGGTCTCGCACCAGACGGTGGAACTGGACCGCCTGAACCGGGCGCTGGACCGGATGGCCCGCGAAGACCCGCTGACCGGCCTGGTCAACCGCCGGGGCTTTGATGAGACCATGCAGATTGAATGGGATCGCGCCAAGCGCGACCAGCAATCCATGGCCATCCTCTATATGGATATCGACTTTTTCAAGCTCTATAACGACACCTACGGCCACAATATCGGCGATGTCTGCCTGCGCCGGGTCGCCCAGACCATCAAGGCAGCCTTGCGCCGCCCGGCTGATCTGGCCGGTCGTTATGGCGGCGAGGAGTTCGTGGTCTTGCTGCCCAATACTGACCGGGACGGCGCCATTGATGTCGCCCTGCGCATCCTCAAGCACGTGGACGCCCTCGCCCTGCCCCACAGCCGTTCAAAGGCGGCCAGTTTTGTCACGCTCAGCATCGGCATTTCGCACCTGATTCCCGACAATCTGCTGACTCTCAAGGAATTCATCAAGCGGGCGGATGATGCCCTCTATCAGGCCAAAGAGCGCGGCCGCCACCAATATTTCCTGTCAACCCGCTGAGCAGGAATCCAGACCTTGTCCCAGAACCTGACCGCCACCGTGGCCCTTGAAGAAGCACTGGGCAAGCTGATCCGCGACACCCCCTCCCTGCCACTGACGGTACACGGGCTGATTCGCGACAACCCCCTGTTCATCAGTTTCAGCCCGGGACTGGAGAGCTGCTTCCGCATGAAGCGGCTGTTTGAATTCAGCGCCATCTTCAAGGTGGCGGCCATCCTCTGGGCGTTATTGTTCTTGGTGCTGATCGGCGGAACGCAGGCGGTTTACCCGGCGCTGTTGCTGGACAACCGCTTTCCGCTGTGGCAAGGCACGGTTTGGCTGATTGGAGGAGTCATCCTCGCCGCCAACCTGACCGCCTACCTGCCGTCGTCCCACCGTTTCATTTATGGCTATGTGGTGGCGCCGGTCTCATCCCTGATCCTGTTCCTGTTGCTGGCGTCCGGGCTGGCCTATCCGGATGACACCTCGAATATCCATGCCTCCTACAACGTCATCATGACCATGATCCTGGTCTGCTACAGCATGCGCTTGCGCTGGCAGGTCAGCAGCGGCATCCTGCTGGGCTCCGGCTTGGCGGCGCTGGTTGCAGCGCTGGCGGCAGGCTGGCAGACACCCTGGCTGCAAGCCGGTCATGCCTATCTGCTGATCGGCATTGTCCTGTGCGTCATCGCTTTCTTTGTGGAACGGCGCGAGCGGCTGGGTTTTCTGCAGGAAGTGCTGGTGGCCATCAAGACGGAAGAACTGGCCCAGGTCAATGACCACCTGTCAGCCATGGCCAGCAAGGACGGTTTGAGCGGCCTCGCCAACCGCCGCGCCTTCGATGAGTTCCTGGCCCGGGAATGGGAACGCGGCCGCCGCGAAGAACAGCCGCTGTCGATCCTGTTCATGGACGTGGACTTCTTCAAGCGTTATAACGACACTTATGGCCACGCTGCGGGTGACGAATGCCTGAAACAGGTAGCAAGAGCCATGCGTCAGGCCTTGCTGCGCCCGGGGGATATCGTGGCGCGCTACGGTGGCGAGGAATTTGTCGTGCTGCTGCCCAATACCGATGTCCAGGGCGCCATGGAAGTGGGTGACCGCCTGCTGGCGGCCGTGGATGCCCTGGCCATTCCGCACCACACCTCGGATGCCGCCTTCCATGTCACCATCAGCATCGGCTTGGCCTGCATGGTGCCGACGGAGCGCAGCGGCGCCAACCTGCTGCTGGAAGAAGCGGATCGGGCGTTGTACGAAGCCAAAAGCCGCGGCCGCCATCGCATGGCCTGCCTGCAGCCCATGGTGTCTCCCACCTACAACGTGGATGACATCATTCTGATGGACATCGTCAAGGACCACCTGCCCGGCAAGCCGTGAGCCTTGACCGCAGTCGTGACGGCGGTGTTATTTTTTCATATCACAACAAGGTTGTGCCCTGACCATGCGCAAAGACCACTCCGTCGAAGAACTCGCCGAGCGCAGGCATACCCTGGCCTATATCCGCCTGATTCTCTCCCGACGCCCGATATTCTTTAAATTTCCCGAGCGCATGGAGGCTCAGTTCCTGGAAAAACGGGTGGAATCCAGCCTGTTCTATATCCATTCCGGGCAATGGCTGCTGCTGTTGATGTTTTCCGTGATCCTCGGCATGGCCTGGGTGTATTTTCGGGACCTCCTGAGCGCCAATCATTTCCTTCTTTTCAAGTCCGTCTATTTCCCGGTGGGCGCGGCCATCCTGTTCATACTGTACGGCAGTCGATTGCCCTGGGTGCGCCGGAACTTCCATAAAGTCATGTTCCCGGTCAGCCTGATGCAGATGGTGCTGATCCAGCAGCACATCTTTATGTCAGAAGGAAATGCGTATTACGACTACGCCGTCTACAACGAGATGATCACGATGCTGCTGATCGCGCTGGGACTGCGTTTTTCAACACCGGTGCTGCTCTTGTTTTACCTGACGGCGGCAGGGGCCGGGCTGCTGACCGCCGTCACCCTGGGCTTCCCGGTCAATCTGCTGGCTTTTACGTATTACTACGTCTTGTACGGAACGGTCATCATCGCGCTGGCCGCCATCACCGAGCGGCAGGAGCGCTTTGCTTTCCTTCAGGAGTTGCTGGCCAAGATCCAGGGAGAGGAGCTGGTGCGGCTGAACCGCAAGCTGGACAAGATTGCCCATGAAGACGCGCTGACCGGCATGCCCAACCGCCGCAGTTTTGACGAAGTCGCCGAAAAGGAATTTGACCGCGCCATGCGTGACCGGCAACCGTTTTCAGTGCTGCTGATGGATGTGGACTATTTCAAGCGTTACAACGACACCTATGGCCATGCCGCCGGGGACAAGTGCCTGCAGGCCATTGCCCGCGCCTTGCAGGAAGCGCTGATGCGGCCTGCCGACATGGGCGCACGTTATGGCGGCGAAGAGTTCGTGGTGTTGCTGCCAAACACCCCTGCACGCGGGGCCGTCCAGGTAGCGGAACGCATCCTGCGCTGGGTGGACAACCTGCAGATTCCGCACGAGTCATCCGCGGTGGCGGAACATGTCACGGTCAGCATTGGCGTCAATACGCTGGCGCCGCTGGGCCAGAACACCCTCAAGGAAGCCATGAAACAGGCGGATGAAGCCCTGTATGAAGCCAAGGGCAGCGGGCGGCATTGTTTCCGGATGCACCCGCAGTCCTCAGCGGATGTCCCGGCATAATTTCAGCAAGGGCGCGGGCAAGCCGCGCCCTTCCGCCTGCTCCGGTGTCAGCCAGCTGCTTTCCCCTTCCTCCACCCGTGGCATAGCCGCCTTGACCCGCACCGGTTGTATCTGCAGGTGATAGTGGCTGAAGGTATGCCGGAACGGAGGCAGTTGCTCCAGAACCGCATCCTGAATACCAAAGCGTTCGTCCAGGACGGTCCGTAATTCGGCTTCGCCGGCGACCGCCACTTCCGGCAGGCACCACATTCCGCCCCAGATCCCGGAGGGCGGACGCCGCACCCAGAGGAGCTCTCCACGCTCATTGCCGATCAACAGGAAAAACGCGGCTTTGACGGGCTGGATCTTGGCCGCCTTCTTGCCCGGAAAAGCCGTGGGAGTGCCCAGCGCAAAGGCTTGGCAGCGGCCCTGCAAGGGGCAATAGAGGCACAATGGCCTGCTGCGGGTGCAGAGTGTCGCCCCCAGATCCATCATCGCCTGCACGTAGGGGCCGGTGCGCTGGTGAGGGGTCAGGGCATCCGCCAGATGCCACAGGCGGCTCAGCGCTGCCGTGCCGGACGGGTCGCCGTCTACGGCAAAACACCGGGCCAGCACCCGCTTGACGTTGCCGTCGAGAATGACGCCGCGTTGGGCAAAGCCCAGCGCCAGGATGGCACCTGCCGTGGAACGGCCGATGCCGGGCAAGGCCTCCAACCCTTCCAGCGTATCCGGGAATTGCCCGCCCTGCGCCATCACTGCCTGTGCGGCCTTGTGCAGGTTGCGGCCGCGGGCGTAATAGCCCAGCCCTGCCCAGTGCTGCAGCACCTCACCCTGCGAGGCGGCGGCCAGATCGGCGACGGTGGGGAAACGGGCCATGAACCGTTCGTAATACGGCATGACCGTGGAAACCTGCGTCTGCTGTAACATGATTTCCGAGACCCAGACCCGGTAAGGGGTGACCGCCTGTTGCCAGGGCAGGTCATGGCGGCCGTGCTGGTCGAACCAGTCGAGCACATCCTGCGCGAATTCGGGAGATTGGGACATGAACGGGGTCTGCCTGAACTGCAAACCCCGGATTCTGACGGGATTGCCTCGTCAAATCCACTGCACACCGCATGTCTGTAGGTCGGGCTTCAGCCCAACAACACTCTTCGCTCAGAGGGCGGCTGTCGGGTTCAAACCCGACCTACAAATAACATCACAGTGTTGTCAGGCCAGTTTCGCCTTCAACTTCAACTCATCGATATTGCGGCTGAAGGTCTTGATCAGGCTGCGCTCCGGCACATCCGGCAGCACCCGCACCGCCTTGATGAAGCCCTTCACCAATTGCCCGGCGATCATCGCCTCCCAGCGCGACGGCTTCGGCACACCCAGCACTTCATACAACTCCGGGTCGATCAGCGCATAGAACAGGCTTTCCGCGATGCCTTGCAGGGGCTTGGGGAACCAGTACTCCGCCCACTCCACCGCCAGCGCCTGCACCACCGCCTCCCCGCCCGGGGTATGGCTGAAATTCGTCTTTTCGTAGTCCAGCATCCACGCCAGATAGGCATCCTGGGTTTGCGGGATGTCCTGGATGCCCATCATCTTGCCCACGCGCAGCCACAACTGGAACTGGGACTCCAGTTCGTCCTTGCTGAGGCCGTCCTGACCGGCAAAACGTTCCGACAACCGGCGCGGCAGGCAGGCCAGCGTAGCCAGCGTGTACAGGTACAGTTCGTTGGGAATGCGGAAATGACGGTGGATGTTCTGCATGCGCTGAATGATGCGCTGCCCTTCCGGACCGTCGCCGTGTTCGTAGATCAACCCGAAAAACACCAGCGTCTCGAAATTGCGCTGCCGGGTGTTCTTGATGATGGAGCCGGTGCCTTCACGGTAGAGCACGCTGGCAATGCGCGGGTCGCCCATGTTGTAGGCAAAAGCCACCGAAAACAGGGCGTGAATGAAGATCGGCAACCCGTAGCGGGTTTCGAAGGTCAGTTGAGCGTAACGACGGGCATCCTGCACCGGGTCAAGGTTAGCCAGTTCTTTTCTGGCCCAGAACAGATTTCGCATAGTGGCACTCACGTACTAATTCATTTGACACGGCCACTATAATGCGATTATTTAGTCGCATACAAATCGTCTTTTTCTCGCATATCTGGAGTATCCCTGATGCGCAAGCAACCCCGGCAGGCCCGCTCACGCCTGATGGTGGACAGCCTGATTGACGCCACCGCACTGACCATTGCCGAACACGGGCTGGGCGACGCCACTACCGCTCGCATTGCCGAGACGGCAGGGATCAGCATCGGTTCGCTGTACCAGTATTTTGATGGCAAGGAGGCACTATATGCAGCGTTGCTGGACCGCATCGTGGCGCAATTGCTGGCGCTGGTGGATACCCGCAGCGCGACGTTGGCGCAGCAGCCGTTGCGGACGTGGGTGAAGGACCTGCTGAACGATGTCTGGGATTATCTGGAGGCGGAAAACGGGCTGTACCTGAAGGTGCTGCGGAACTGGTCGCAGCTGGATTTCATGCGGGGTATTGATGCGCTGGAGCAGAAACTGCTGGGGGTGTTGAGCCTGTATGCGCTGCAGCGGGCGCCGGTGGTGAGCCAGGCTGATTTGCCGGCGCGCATCTATATTCTGATCAACAGCGTGCTGTTTACACTGGTGCGTTACATCAGCCAGCCGTCGCCGCTGGTGAGCCGGGAGGCGTTGATTGCAGCGTTTGGGGAGATGGTGGAAAGGGAGCTGGGATAGTGAGATCAGACAAACCCCTCACTTAACCCCCCTGCACGCCCTGCCAGTCCAGCCCGAATTTCGCCAGATACTTGCGCAGGCGGTCGGAGTCATTGCTGGAAGCCTTCTGGAGCCGGGATTGTGCATACAACTTGCGCCCGGCATCCGACAATGACCCGCAGGACCGGCAAACCCTTAACACGCCCTCCAGTTGCCACAGATCGAATTCGTCCGTCCCGGCAAAGGCCTCCCCCAACGCCCTCCGGCAGAGCGGGAAATCCACTTCCCCGGCCCCCCGCCACAGTCGCTGCAAGCGTCCTGTTTCCCGCTGCACATCGTCCTCACGAATGCGGCCGCCTTCCGCCAGTGTCGCCAGACGGGTCACCGAGGCCGACAAATCACGGAAGTTTCCCTGCCATTTCGCCTCGTCCCGCAAGGCGAACTGCAGGTACTGCCGCCGGGCCTCGCTGTTGAAACGCACATCGCGGCCATATTCCTGCCCAAACCGCGCCAGCTCGAAATCCAGATTCGGCTCAATGTCCTCGCGGCGCTCGCGCAAGGGCGGCAAATGGAAGGTCCACATATTCAGGCGGGCATACAAATCCTCACGGAACCGCCCTTCCGCCACCTCCACCGCCAAGTCACGGCAAGTGCCGGCAATCAGCTGGAAATCACTGCCGACTTCCCGGTCCGACCCCACCGGATAGAATCGTTTTTCCTCCACCGCCTTCAACAGCATGGCCTGCTCATCCGGCCCCAGTTCGCCGATTTCATCCAGGAACAGCAAGCCGCCGTCCGCACTGCGCAGCAAGCCGGATCGGGCGCTGACCGCCCCGGTGAACGCGCCTTTGGCATGACCGAACAGGGCCGACATCGCCCCGTCGCCGCGCAACGTGGCGCAGTTCACTTCCACGAAACCGCCCTGCAACTGGTAACGCTGTTTCTTCAATTCATACACGCGGCGCGCCAGAAAGGATTTACCGGCCCCGGTGGGACCCAGCAGCAGCACCGGACTGCGCGAGCGCAATGCCACCTGCTCAATTTCGCCGATCATGCGGTTAAAATCGGCATTTCTGGTAGCAATACCGGACTTCAGACGCAACTGGGTTTCCTCACGCTCGGCGGCGAAGCGGCCCGCCAGCAGGTTATAGCGCGAAAGGTCCAGGTCAATGATGTCCAGATGCCCGGCGCTGCCGTTCTGCTGCTTGCGCGGCGGCGAGCTTTGCAGCAACTGCGCCGGGAAGTAACGTGTCTCCGTCAGCAGGAACAGGCAGATTTGCGCCACGTGCGTACCAGTGGTGATATGCACCAGATAGCGGTTTTCCTCGGGATGGAAGTCATAGCCGCGCGCGAATTCATACAAGGCTCCATAGACTTCCTCGAAGTCCCAGGGATTCCGCAAGGGCATCAGCACCGGCTCCACCACCGTTTCCGGCGAAATGAAGCCGATGTCCGCCACCACCTGCTGCATTAGCGCGGTGTAGTCGGCGTTGTAGAACAGCACCAGCCGGTCAACCAGGAAGTCCTCATGCTGGCACAGCGCCACGTTGGGCCGCCATTTATCCCAACGGCCGCGCCCCCTGGCGGCATCCAGCTGGGAACCAAGGAAGCTGAACAGGGTTGTTTTCATGGCGTATGGATTCTCGTCAGGGACCGCGCCTATCATAATTTATATATGACGATAATTTAATATTGTACTTTCCGAATACCCGCCAGAAAAACACAGCCCTCATGAGCTACAACCAATAAATTTTTTTATAAAAAACATAAGCTTGAAAAATAATTAACTTGTAGTGACGATGCTGGCACAGCTCTGGCATTGATACCGGCATCGAAATAAATACTGACGACACAGTGAGGTGCATCATGGCCAACGCCGGCTTGTTCAAATCCCTGAGCGGGAAGCTGTTAGCGAAGGCTGGCGCCCGCAATCATGAAGGCGCGGCGGCCTACGCCCTGACCCCGCAAGCGGCCCTGGCCCAATACGCCATGACCGGTTGCCTGAACCATACCTTTTACAGCACCGCCGACATGCAACTGGCCAAGGTGCTGGACATGGCGCAGGACGTGGATGACGAATTCCTGGCCAAGCTGGCCGTGTACAGCCGCCGTCAGGGTTTCATGAAGGACATGCCAGCGCTGCTGCTGGCCTTGCTGGCGCAGCGTCAAAGCGCCCTGCTGGCGCCGGCCTTTGCCGCCGTGGTGGATAACGGCCGCATGCTGCGCAACTTCGTGCAGATCGTGCGTTCCGGAGCCACCGGCCGCAAGTCGCTGGGAACACGGCCGAAGAAGCTGGTGCAGCAATGGCTGAATACCGCAACGCCCCAGCAACTGCTGAATGCCGCCATCGGCAATGACCCGTCGCTGGCCGACGTGGTGAAGATGGTGCATCCGCAACCGGCCGAGCCGTGGCGCGCCGCCTTCTTCGGCTGGTTGCTGGGCAAGCCCTTTGAACTGGATGCGCTGCCGGAAAACATTCGCGCCTTTGAATTTTACAAGCGCGGCGTCAGTCAGGAACTGCCGGATGTGCCGTTCCTGATGCTGACCTCGCTGCCGCTGCAAACGGAAGAATGGACTCGGTTGGCTCAGGGGATGAGCTGGCAGTCGCTGCGGATGAACCTGAATACGCTGTCACGGCACGGCGTCTTTGCCGACCCGGCTGTAGTGGCCCGGCTGGCCGCCCGTCTGGGCGACGCCGCGACGGTGCATAAGGCGAAGGCCTTTCCGTATCAGTTGATGACGTCCTGGACAGCAGCAAAGGATTTGCCGCGTCCTCTGGCAGACGCGCTCCAGGATGCACTGGAAGCCTCTCTGCGCAACGTGCCGGAACTGACCGGCCGGGTGGTGGTTTGCCCGGATGTGTCTGGTTCCATGCAATCACCGGCCACGGGCTTCCGGCCGGGTGCCACTTCGTCGGTGCGATGCATTGATGTGGCGGCGCTGGTTTCGGCCGCCTTGTTGCGCCGCAACCCGCAAACCCGGGTGATGCCGTTTGAGGTGGATGTGGTGGCGCTGGGACTGAACGCCCGGGACACGGTGATGACCAATGCGCAGAAACTGGCCGGGATTGGCGGCGGCGGCACCAACTGCAGCGCACCGCTGGCGCGGCTGAACCGGGAAAAGGCGGCGGTTGACCTGGTGGTGTTTGTTTCCGACAACGAATCGTGGGTGGACAACCGGCGG
This sequence comes from Fluviicoccus sp., assembly GCF_030646115.1. Taxonomy (GTDB): domain Bacteria; phylum Pseudomonadota; class Gammaproteobacteria; order Pseudomonadales; family Moraxellaceae; genus Fluviicoccus. The sequence goes on along the minus strand of NZ_JAUSMX010000032.1, from coordinate 93,438 downwards.
CACGGCGCCACGCAGATGATGCATGAGTGGGCGGAAATCCGGAAACGGAACCCGCAAGCCAGGCTGGTCTGCATTGATGTGCAACCGCATGAAACCACGCAGGCAGCCGATGTTGAGGATATCCTCAACATCGGCGGCTTCAGCGATGAGGTGTTCAGGCTGCTGGGCCTGTTTGCCCGCAATGAAATGGCGGCGGGTCACTGGGAAACCGTGATCCGTCAGGTGGAACTTTAACCCTCCCCCGGGCAACCGGGGAGCGGAGAACCGAATTGGCGTGAATGCCGGCGGGAGTACATTTGGTCAAGCCGGTTCAAACCCGGCCCCGCCCTTTCGGGGGCGGTGAACTCTCGCCTCCCTGGTCACGCCTCTTGCTTTGAACGCGAATGCCGATGCGGATTACAGTCCCCCTTACGCCGGAAGCTGACGCCCGGCGGATCCCGTCACCCTGGTCGCGTTCTCCCAGGATAAACCGGAGCTTTGGCAAACACCGAAGCTCAAAGAATTGGCAGGCAAATGCCGGTGGAACTACATCGTGTCGCGGGTTCGAATCCCGCCCGGGCCGTCACCCTTCGGGAACGGCGCGGTAGCTCAGTCGGTAGAGCAGAAGTTTCACCAATCTGGTTGCCTGCCTCCGTTAATCCGGTGAATGCCGGTGGAACTACAGCCTTCTAAGCTCCAGGTCGCGGGTTCGAGTCCCGTCAGCCCCGCCAATCCGTTATGGGGCTGTAGCTCAGCGGTAGAGCAGGAAAACGTTTCACCACTCTGGTCACCGGACCTTATTGAAGACCGTGTAAACAAGGAAAATGCCATGAAAACCGGCAACTATGATGTACTGCAAACAGGCAACAGCGCACCTGTGAAAATGTGGACCCAAGGCGTTCCGGTGGAAGAGGACGCGAAAAAGCAATTGCTGAACGCCGCCCACATGCCCTTCATCTTCCGCTGGATGGCGGCCATGCCGGACGTGCATGTCGGCAAAGGCGCGACTATCGGCAGCGTGATTCCCACCAAGGGCGCCATCATTCCCGCCGCCGTGGGCGTGGATATCGGCTGCGGCATGATGGCAGTGAAAACGTCGCTGATGGCTTCGGACCTGCCCGATAATCTGGCGCCGCTGCGCTCGGCCATTGAGCGCGCCGTGCCGCACGGCCGCACGCCCGGCAAGCGCGACGAGGGCGCCTGGACCAACGCCCCGGCCGAGGCCGAAGCCGCTTGGTCGCATCTGGCCGATGACTTCAAGGCGCTGACCGACAAGTACCCCCGGTTCAAGAACACCAACCACTTGAACCATCTGGGCACACTGGGAACCGGCAACCACTTCATTGAGGTTTGCCTGGATGAGTCCCAGGGGGTGTGGTTCATGCTGCACAGCGGGTCACGCGGGGTGGGCAACGCCATCGGCAACTTCTTCATCGAACTGGCGAAGAAGGACATGGAGAAATGGTTCATCCACGTGCCGGACAAGGATTTGGCCTACTTCCCGGAAGGCACCGAGCATTTCAACGACTACTTCCACGCGGTGGAATGGGCGCAGCGCTTTGCCCGCGCCAACCGTGAATTGATGATGGCCAACGTGATCCGCGCCGTAAGCGGTGTCATTGCCAAGCCCTTCACCACCGAAAGCCTGGCGGTGAACTGCCACCACAACTACGTAGCGCGTGAAAAGCATTATGGCATCAACAACGTGCTGGTGACCCGCAAGGGTGCGGTCAGCGCGCGCAAGGACGAGCTGGGGATCATTCCCGGCAGCATGGGGGCCAAGTCCTTCATTGTTCGAGGTCTGGGCAATGAGGAAAGTTTCCACAGCTGCTCGCACGGGGCGGGACGGGTGATGTCACGGACGGCGGCAAAGAAGCTGGTGTCCGTGGCGGAGCACATCCAGGCCACGGCCAGGGTGGAGTGCCGCAAGGACGCGGAAGTGCTGGATGAAACGCCCTCGGCCTATAAACCGATTGAGGCGGTGATGCATGCTCAACGCGATCTGGTGGAGATTGTGCATACATTGAAGCAGGTTGTCTGTGTGAAGGGGTGAGGTGAACCATGATTGAACTGGATGGATCCTTCGGTGAAGGCGGCGGGCAGATCCTGCGCACCGCCCTTTCGCTGAGCTTGTGCACGGGGCAGCCCTTTGTGATTGACCGCATCCGCGCCGGCCGCCAGAAACCGGGACTGCTGCGTCAGCACCTGACCGCCGTACAGGCAGCCCAGGCCATTGGCACAGCGGACACGGAAGGCGCGGCGCTGGGTTCACAGCGGCTGCTCTTCCGGCCCGGCGCGGTACGTGGCGGCGATTACCGCTTTGCCATCGGCACGGCGGGTAGTTGCACGCTGGTGTTGCAAACCGTACTGCCCGCCCTGCTTTGCGCCGACGCCCCCAGCACGGTGACCGTCAGCGGTGGCACGCACAACCCGTCCGCACCACCCGCCGATTTCCTGCAGCATGCCTTCCTGCCGTTGCTGGCGCGCATGGGCGTTGAAGCGTCGCTGGAGTTGCTGGCGCACGGCTTTTACCCGGCGGGAGGGGGTGAGGTGCGGCTGTGCGTGACACCCACCCCTGCCCTGCGGGCCTTGCACCTGTGTGAACGCGGCGGAGCCGGGGAAACCCGTGCCGAAAGCTGGATCAGCGGAGTGCCGGGGCATGTGGCGGAACGGGAGCTGGCAACTGTGCGGCAGAGACTGGGCTTGAACGAAGCGCTATGCACCGTGCGGACTCCGGAACGACTCCAGGGACCGGGGAATGTGCTGCTGGTTTTTGTGCCTTCCGAAACGGTATGCGAGGTTTTTGCCGGTTTCGGCGAACATGGCGTATCAGCGGAGCGTGTAGCCCATGGGGTTTGCCGGGAGGTGAACGCTTATCTGGCCTCGGGAGCGGCGGTGGGCGAGCATCTGGCGGATCAGCTGCTGCTACCGATGGCGCTGGCCGGGGGCGGCAGCTTTACGACACCGGTGGTGAGCAGCCATTGCCGGACGAACATGGCGGTGATTGAGCGGTTTTTGCCGGTGAGGTTTGAAGTCGCTGATGAAGGCGGGCGTCACAGGGTTGGGGTGCAGGTGTAGCACCCTGCACCCAACCCCTGTCATCACCGGTTAAACAACTTCTGCAACCCTTCATTCAGCTTCTGGTTCACCTTTTCCTGCGCCTTCTTCTTCTCTTCGTCAATCTTCGCCTTTGCTGCGGCTTCAGCTTCCGCCTGCTTCTTGGCGACCTCTGCCCTGACTTCGGTTTCCTTGGCCGCCAGATCCGTCTTCAGCTTCTGCACTTCCTTGCTGTTCAGCAGCGCCTTGGCCGCCATGTCCTTCACCGCCCGGCCATCCACCGAACACAGCGAGGCCATCTCAGTGACCTTGCCCTTGCAGCGGATCGGGAAGGCATATCCCGCCAGGTTATCGCCGACAATTGACTTGTCCAGCAACAGGTTGAAGCTGTAATCCACCTGCTGCGTCACCAGACTGAAAGTGCCGTTCCCGCTCAGCTTCGCCTTCTTCAGGTCGGCGTTCAGCTGCTTGTTCTGCACCGTACCGTTGCTGATGGTCGCCTCGCCCAGAAAACTGGCGATGTCAGTGTTGTTCTGCTTGCTGACCAGCGTCGCGGCGTCCTTACCGGTAATGAACGGCAGCAGAGCCTGATACTTGCCCATCTCGGTGGTGACCAGCTGCATCATGTTCACGCCCTTCAGCAGGCCGTTATTGAAGCTCAGTTTGCTGGCGCCGTTCACCGAACCCAGCCACTCATCCACCGAGTTGCCGCTCATCTTCAGCGTGCCGTTGAAAGCGGCAATCCCGGCCAGCAGGTCCTTCTTGGTGAACTGCCGCACCACGTTCTCCACCTGCATCTGCTCGACACTGGGGGTGACCGACAGCACCGGCTTGGCGCCGCGCACGTCAATGATGGTGGGGAAGCTGAATCGTCCGCCCAAAACGGTTCCGCCCAGCTGGCTGACATTGACCACCCCGTCCTTGGCGGTGGCGGTGACTTGCAGCTTCTGCACCGGATACTTCATGGCCGTCAGCGAACCCACGGTCAGCGCCACATCCAGGTTCTGCTTCTTCAGCAGCTCCACCGGCAACAGGCCGCCGGCGGTCTTGGCGGCAGGCGCAGGCTTGGCGTTGGGGTCCACCGGCGGCAGGTAGCGGTCCAGGTTGATCTTGTCCACGTTCAGCCGGGCGAAAATCTTGCCGGTCTTGAGGTCGGTGAGGCCCGCTTCGCCGGTGAGGGTGCTGTCATCCAGCTTCGCATTCAGGCCCTTGAGCAAAATACTGTTTTCGTTGCCGCTGACCTGGGTGCTGACGCTGACCCGTTGCAGGGTGGAGCTGTCGGCCATGACCGGCGCGGCCATGCCCAGCGTTTGCATCAGCTGGCGCAGGTTGAAGGGGCTGGTGGCGATATTGCCGCTGAGGGTCATGCCCTGCATCACCGGGGTGCCGGGTTTGGCGGTGGCGGCCATGGCGGGCAGGCTGGCCGACAACTGGCCCTTGGTCTGGATGCTCAGGGCGTCCAGCGTGAAGCCGTTGAGGGCAACCTTGCCTTCCTTCCAGTTGGCGGTGATGGGCGCGGTCAGGTGCACCGGCATCACTTTCGGGAAGGCCTTGTCACTGATGTTGGCCTTGACGTCCAGCGGGGCGAAATTCACCGCACCGGTAGCGAGGTTGGCGGACAAAGCACCGCTCATGTCGGCGGTAATCGGTGCCGGGCGACCGGCATCCGGATAACTGGCTGAAGCCACGATACCGCTGAGGTTGACCAGTTGCTGCTTGAGGTCGGCGACAATGGCTGCTTTCAATTTCACCGTCGCGGGCGCGGACAGGTTGGCGGCCGGATAGGCGGCATCCACGGTCAAACCGGGCATGTTGACGGTTTGCGCGGCCAGGTCGGCCTGCACATCGCCGCTCAGCTTCAGCGTGGCCGGGGACTTCAGCCCGGCCTCCGGGTAAATGGCCGCCAGCGTCAGGCCGGTGACGGAGACCTTCTGCTGCTTCATGTCGGCGTTGATCTTGCCGGTCAGGTCCACGTGTGCGGGCTTGGTCAGCTTGGGATCCTTATAATCGACCGCCAGCTTCAGGCCGTCGACCTGGTGCAGTTGCTGCTTCAGGTCGGCGCTGATGCCAGCCTCCAGATCCACCACCACCGGGGCTGGCAGCAAGGTGCCGCTGAGATGGCTGCGGGCCGTCAGGTTTTTCAGCAGGTATTTTTCGGCATCCTGATCCAGCTGCACCACAGTGTTGAGGTCATTGTCGGCCATCAGGGTCTTGCCCTGGGCGTCGGTCTGCGACCAGACGAACTTCAGCCGCACCGGAAAAGCCTTCTTCAGGTCGATGTTGGTGGCCTGCACCAGCAGCTTGTCGAGGTTGCCGTCCAGCTTGTTCTTTTCATCATGGAAATGCAGCGCGCTGTTGCTGATGTTGAGCACACTGACATTGAAATCGATCTTGTCAGACTTTTCCTCGGGCGCACTTTTCAACTTGGCCAGCATGCGGTCCCAGCTGGTGGTTCCGTTGGCGTAGACGACGAAGTCAACTTTGGCGCCGTCCAGCAGCACCTGGTCAATGGCGATTTTCTTCGCCAGCAGCGGCATCACCTGCACGCTGACATCGGCCTGGTTGATGGCCACCAGCGTCTTGCCGGCCTGGGTGTCGGTAAGGGTGGTCTGGCCCAGATGCAGGCTGATGCGCGGCCACAATTGCCAGCTCAGGGTATCCTTCATCACCAGATCCATGTCGGTCTTGTCCTTGACGACCTTGGCGATCTCCGCCTTGTAGTCGTTGGGATTGATGAAGAACAGGATATAGGCAGCCAGCAGCAACACCAGCCCGATCAGGGCGGCGACGGTGATGCCAAGGATTTTGAGCGCGCGGGACATATCAGGATTCGTCCATAAAGTTGTGTGACAAAGCTAGCGCCTGAGGCCGGAGCGGGCAAGGCTTTTTTAGGAAATACGGGGGGATCAACGCGTTATCGGGGGAAGGGAGTGACTTTGGACAGAGGGCGCGGGGACCGGAGTCCCCGCGTGCGCTGAGTATTACCTCTTATTGTTGTTGTTCGCTGTCGTTTTTGTTGTTGTCGATGTCAACGTATCCCGACGCCTTGCTTTTTGTTGTTCGTCGTATCGCTAACCAGGGATGGCCATTGTATTTTTGGTTGCCATCTTTGCGTGCAGACGTTTATCTTTTTTATCGTCCGCTTGGCCTGCCCGCAATCCTTGTCCGGCGAAGCACATGCATTTGCACGTTATTGTTGTTTTGACGTTTTCGTCATTGTTGTTGTTTGCGCTGTTTGTTTTTGTTGTTGCGCCCCTATAACAATGCAGATGCCGTGCCAACTTTCAAAATTAGTTTTTTACTATTTAAAAACAAAAACTTAACAATCATGATCGAAATTCATTCAAGGCAAAACCGTGTTACCGGTAACATCTTTACACCGTCAAGGTAACACTTGTGAGCGCACGGGTAACATCGTGAAACAACGCGGTAACAGTTCGGTTACAGGCGGGTGTTACCGCAACCGGTCAAAAAAAAGCCCCGGACGAACCGGGGCGGGTGGCGCACAGAACCAGGCCTGCTCCTTATTTGGTCAATACGTACTGCACCAGCGCCATCACGTCACCACTGTTACCGGCACACCAGGGGTGCGGCGTGGCGGGCAGGCCGATCGGTGCGGCCGTGCCCATTTCCGCCGGACCGTATTCACGACGCATCTTCTGGAAGTCCCAGTAATAGTTCCCGGTATCCCAACTGACCTTGGTGAAGTACTTGTGACGCTCAATGAAGCGGTTGCGCTGGGTCGAGGGGTCGGTGGCGCTGTACTCGGTATTGCGGTAAACCCGGAACACATCACCCTTGCGGTTGAGGTCCGGCCAGGCTGCGGGCTGATCGGGCGAACCGAGAGCCGGGCGCACCGGCGCATGCAGGGTGTAGTACTGGTTGTACAGGGCCGAACCTTCGGTGCAGCGATCGGGGTTCACCAGGTCTTCCACATTGCGGACGTGGCCGTCGGAGAGCAGGCCTCGCGATTGCACCCAGTAGATGTCGCGCAGGTAGGTGGCGCGGATTGACTGCTGCTCTTTCTGATAGATGGTGGGGGCGAAGAAACGGCCCACTTCGTCCAGGCGGAACATGCGTTCGTTGGTGTTGGCGCCGACGTTGTCGGTGTGGCAGCTGCCGCAATCGCGGTCATAGGCGGCCTTGCCCGTGTTGACAACCGATGCCACGCCCGGATAAGCCTGCCAGCCGGCCTGCACGAACTGGCCTTCGGTCAGCGCGGCGTTGCCGGTCTGCGCGGCCAGCTTGTTGCCCGCCTTCAACCAGCGATACAGACCGACGTTGATCAAGTCCTTGTCGTTGGCATCGAGCGTGGTCATGTAGGCGGTCAGCGCCTTCAGGCTGGCGGCGTCCATGGCGCCCATGGCGCCGTCAGGTTCTTCGGAGTGAATGTAGGAACCCTCAAAGCCGACATAAGACTCGGTGTGCGACAAGGAGCGGCGGATCGGCATGTGGTTGGTGACATTGGGGATGGCAACCGGCGAGAACTGGTAATCGTTATCGGTTTCACTGCCTTCGCCCGTGGCGCGCACCATGTTGTGCTCGCCCGCGCCCGCCGGCATGTAGTAAAGCAACGTGGTCTTGTCGATGTCGGCCTTGCCGGGGGCCCAGGACGGCCCCTCTTCACTGGCGGCAATGGTGTCGAAGTTGGCGGTGGTGGCGCCGGTCTTGTCGCCCAGCACCGTCCACTTCATGCTCCATTCCGGGTTTGGCAGGCCGGGGATGACCTTGGTCACCTTGGCGCCCGGCGTCTTTTCATAGCTGATGCGGTAACCGTGGCAGGAGGCGCAGTTGAAACCCGCCCACGCGCCGTTGCCGTTGTAGGGATGGCTGGATTCGGCGGTACGGTACCCCACCCAGCCGGTGTTTTTGGTATTGCCCTTGGTCTTTTGCGGCGTTACCAGCAAAAAGCCGGGGATGGGGTTCTGCATCGGGTATGGATCGAAGAAGACATCGTTGATGGCTTCGGCCGGGACTTCACCCGCCACGGTCTTGATGGCCCCGAACAACTTGGCCGGATCGGCGGGCTGGCGGGTGATCGGGTCGGTGGTCTTGTAGCTGAAGATCTTGGCCCAGTCGAGGGAACGCATCTTGTGCGCCAGGCCGATATTGAAGTCATAGGACCAGAAGATCTTGCGGCCCAGCGTCACCAGGCTGTCAAAGCCGGTGTTGCTGATGGTTACCGGAATGGGCTGGGTGGCCTTGGTCTGGGTGCTGAGCGTGGAGACGACATCGCACTTGTGCTTGTAGGCGGTGTCCGTGACTCGCTTGGTCTGGGCGTCAATGACGTTATGCGCCTTGCCCGGCCTGGTCAGTGACGGCATGGCTCCGGTGCGCTTTTGCACCTGCAGCACCAGCGGCCCCTTGCTGGCATGGACCGGCACCTTGAACTGGACCTGGGTGTCGGTCCACGCCACCACATCCTTCGGCCACTGGCTGCGGGTGGTGGTGGTTTCATAGTTGACCTGGGCGATGAGATCCAGGTTCTGCTTGAACATGACCAGGTCGGTTTCCAGCACACGGCTGTTGCCGATCATGATCTTGCTGAAGTCGATGTCCGTCCCGGCGCCGAATCCCGTGCCCTGCAGGGTGACGACATCACCCGGCTTCAGCACCGGCGCGGCGGTGGAACCGGTGGTCCAGACGCTGACGCCGTTGACCAGCAGACGGCTGACCACCGGCTGGGGGAAGTTGGCGGCCGAGGCGGCCCGCTGCGCCTCACGCGCGGTGTCCAGCGTGCAAAGCTTTTCCTGGTCGGGGAAGGCCGGCGCGGCGGCGGCAACGCCACTCACCGCCAAGGCCAGCAGGCCCGTCCAGCCCGTGATTATTGTTTTCATGGTGGTACTCCCTTGATCAACCGCACACCCGCCCAAAAAACAGGCTATCAGGATGGCAATGCTACCCCCTTGAGTTAACAAAAAACCCCTACTTAGGGAGGGGGTCACCCTCCCCATCCCCCGCTATAATCCGCTTATCCGCACTCAGCTGGCCCTGATCGGAAAAAACTTGACAAACAAAACAACAAAAAGAGCCTCGCATATGGGTTCCTCCTCCGCCTCCCTGCCGCGCTCAGACCGTCTGGTGCGTCCGGAATTGCTCCACCTGATGGCCCGCAGCCGGGAATTCGCCCTGACGCTGGTGCTGGCGCCGGCCGGGTCGGGCAAAACCACCCTGATGAACCACTGGGAGCGGGAGAATGCCGACCGCCTCACCGCCCGGCTCAGCCTGGGCCGCCGCGATAGCGACCCGCTGGTCTTCCTGCAGCATCTCAACCAAGCCCTGCGCCGCGCCTTGCCGGACTTCGCCATGCTGTCCTGCAACGCCCTGAGCACCGACGCCAACCAAGCCGACTTGCTGGCGGAGGCGCTGGCCGACGGGTTGGCCGCCTGCCCGGACGACATCTATCTGTTGATTGATGACTTTCATTACGCCGCCGCGCCGCTGGTGCAGTGCATTTTTGCCCGCCTGCTCGAAAACCTGCCGCCGCAGGTGCACCTGATCATCTCCAGCCGCAACCACCCCGGCTTCTCGCTCAGCCGCCTGAAACTGGACGACCGCCTGCTGCTGATTGACAGCCATGACCTGCGCCTGCCCGCCGAACAACTGCCCGCGCTGTGCGCAGCGTTGGGCGTGCCCTTGCCCGGCGAACAGGAATCGGGGAACCTGCTCCGCCTGACGGAAGGCTGGATGGCGGGACTGAAGCTTGCGCTGCTGGCGCGCACGCGCCCCGGCCGCCCTACCCCGGCCTCCGTCCTGCACGGCGGACAGCCTGAATTGGTCGATTACTTTGCAGAGGTGGTGCTGGAAGGCCTTCCAGCGTCGGAACGGGAATTCCTGCTGGCCACGGCGGTTCTGGACCAGTTTGACCTGGCGCTGTGTGAAAGCCTGCTTGGCGCTGCAGACACCGGTGCGCGGCTGGAACAGATTCTCCATAAAGGCCTGTTCCTGCAACCGGTCGAGGAACTGCCGGGCTGGTACCGCTATCACCCGCTGTTCCGGCGCTTCCTGCAAAGCCGGTTGCAGCAGGAGGCGCCGGAACGCCTGCAGGCGCTGCATTTGGCCGCCGCCCGCCACGCGCTGGCCAATGGCGACGGAAGCATGGCCCTGTTCCACGTCCGCCGCACCGGCCTAGACGAGCCCTACCAGGACATGCTGCGCACGGTCTGTGAACAGCGCCTGCACCAGGGCCGTCTGGTTGCCATTCTGGACAGCCTGAAAGAGGTGGATGCTTCGCGGATACGCCATGACCCCGGCCTCTTCATTCCGCAAATCGCCGCACTGCTTTTCACCCGCCAGTTCGGACAGGCCCGTTATTGCCTGGAAGAAATCAGGTTGTGCATCAGCTCCGTGGAATGCTCCGACCGCATTCCCGGCAAGCTGCGCTATATGGAAAAGTTGCTGGCTTTGTTTCAGGACGATGACGGACTGTGGTACGACCCCAACCAGTTCCAGGATGCCGGCATTCCCTATTACGACCTGCGTGACTCCCTGACCGCGATGGCGGCGCGCCATCACCTGTTGAAGGGAGAGTGCGCCACCGCCGTGCGGGTTGCCGGGGAAGCCAAGATCCTGCTCGGCAACCTGGGGCATGACTATCTGGAAAGTTTTGCCGATGTGATCTGCATTCTGGCGGAGCGCGAACAGGGGCATATCCTGGCCGCGCGGCAAATGACGCAGGAATTCTATACCCGCCTGGCCGACCGTCCGTACACGCCGGGCTGGGTCACGGCGGGCACCTGCATGGGGGTCAGCCTCTACGAACAGAACCGCACCGCCGAAGCCCGCGAATTGTGCGAGGCGCTGATCCAGCATGTGGACTTCGCCTGCGCCACGGAAATCGTCTTCAATGTCTACGTCACGCTGGCGCGCCTGCATTACATCAGCGGGCATTCGCCGCGCGGCAACCTGCTGCTGCTGGAGTTGCGGCGAATCCTGCGCCACGGCCAGTACCGGCGGCTGCTGAACCAACTGCTGGCGGAAGAGCTGGCCCAGGCAATACGAACCGGCAACACCACCGCCGTCAAGGGCATCGCCGAGGAATACGCCCTGGCCGACGCCCTGACCGCCAAAACCTGGTCCGCACCCGCGCCAGATTACCGCGAAGGCTGGGTCTACGGCGGCATTGCCGCCGCGCTGTACCTGCGTACCCGCAAGCAGTTTGACCGGGCGCTGCAGATCCTGCAGAACATCAGCCAGACACTGGCGGCCACCGACATGCGCACCCGGCTGGTGGTGGTGGAAGCCAACCGGATCGTGATCCTGTACCTGCAGGGCCATACCGAACCCGCCATGCAGGCGCTGGGCGAGTTGTTTGCCCGTGTGGGCCTGCAGTGCGCCATACGCACCATTTTCGATGAAGCTCCGGGCTTTGGCGACCTGGTCCGGCGCGCGCATGAGCAAGGCCTGATCACCCTGCCGGATGTCTACCTGCAACTATATAACGATGTGCTCTACCCCCCCGAGCCCACCGTGGCTGCCCCCGCCTCCGGCGGACCGGAGCCATTGACCACCAAGGAGCTGGAAGTGCTTGGACTGGTGCGGCGCGGCTTGGCCAACAAGGAAATCAGCCGTGAACTGGATATTTCCCTGTCCACCACCAAGTGGCACCTGAAAAATATTTTCGCCAAGCTGCAAGTGGGCAACCGCACGTCAGCCATGGCGGCGTTGAGCCGTGCCGAAAGCGGCCAACGGCTGGCGGGGTAGCCCGATGAGTCCCCGACACGCCACCATCCTCGCATTTCTGTTGCTGGCAGCAGGCGGAGGCTTGCTGTATTCGGGCGGAACTGAAACCGCTGCCCCGCCCCCGTTCATGCCGGCCGGCCGCCCCGCCCCGCAACTGCCGCCCGAACCGGCGAACGCCGGGAACCAGGCGTTGGGGGAATTGCGTCTGGGCAACCCGGTGGTGACCCTGGATGCGGAACAAGGGCTGTTGCAGGCGCAAATGGCGGTGACGGTGCAGCTGCCGGGTCTGGACATGCCGGTATCCGGATTGGTGACCGTCACCGGCGCTCCCCGCCTGAACGAGTCCGAGCAGCGCTTTTACCTGATGAATCCGCAACGGGGGGCGGTGGAACTGGCCGGTATTGACGCCACCGACCGGGATGCCGTGATGGCGGCGCTGGATGCGGCCATCCGGCAATTTACCCAAGAGCAGGCGGTCTATGCTCCCATGGATGCGGCGGGGCTGAAACCGCAAACCGTCAAGGTCGCCATCCGCCGCCTGTGACGGGCGGGAGGAATCAGCAGGGAGCCTGAACGCCGCCCCGGTAAAAAGCCTTGTCTCCGCCATCAGCGAGGCAGCACAATCACGGCACGCCCCCTCATGCACTGGATTGCCCCCATGCGTCATTTCCATTACCCCCTGATGTGCTGCCTGACCTTGCTGTTGCTGGCCGGATGCGCCAAAAAGGAAGAGTCCTACAACCCGGAGGCCGCCAGTGCGCCTGTGGCCGAGGCCAGCTCTTCCAAGAGCGGAGGAAGTGTCCCGACTCCGCAACGCACCCTGGCTTATGTCCACCATTACGACTTCAACGTGGCCGAAAGCGGCGTCAAACCCGCCTATGACGCCGTGCTCAAGGCCTGCGCCGCCCTGCCAGCAGACTGCACGGTGCTGGAATCCGGCCTGACCACCGGCGACATCGTCCGCGCCGATCTGAAATTCCGGGTCAGCCCGGCTGCCCGCACGCCGCTGGTCAAGGCGCTGGGCAAGTCCGGAGAGATCACCCGTTCCTCCACCACGGCGGAAGACCTGGCCGGACCGATTGCCGACACCGGCAAGAAGCTGGCCATGCAGCAGGCTTACCGCGACAGCCTGCGCGCCTTGCAGGCCAAGCCGGGGCATGACATCGACTCGCTGATCAAGATCAACCAGGAGCTGGCGGCGGTTCAGGGGAACATAGAAGCACTGAGCGGCGAGCAGGCGCAATTGCTGCAGCGGGTGGATACCGAGATCGTGGAGATGCAGATTGCCTCCACGATGAACCAGAACCTGATGAAGCCGGTCAGCGAGTCGCTGCAGAAATTTGGCTGGCACCTGTCCTGGGCCATTTCCGGCATCATTATTGCCATGGCCTATATTGTGCCGTGGGGATTGCTGTTGATGGTGCTGTTACTGGTAATCCGCAAGGTGTCGCGGCGCGTCCGGGGCCGTCGTTAAAGGAAGCGTACCGGTTCCCCGGCCTTGTTGAAGGTCAGGAACTGGCTGACCCGCCCCTGCTCAATGGCTTCCACCATCATTTTCAGCGGCTGCACCGCCTCGTCGCTACCGGGGGTGAAACCGGCCTTGCCGGACATGCCCGCAAGGAACACCATGTCCCAATCCTGGCCGGTCGCCTTCGACTCCTCAACCAGCGCGGCAAAGGTGCTCAGCTCCTCCGGCAGCTTGTCGACGCAGACCGTTGGCAGCAGGTAGCCGCCGGAGCGGGTTTCAAAGCGTTGACGTTGTTCGGCGGAGGCTGTCTCCGGCATTTCGGCGCGGGCGAAGACCAGCAGCAGGCGCTGCGGTTCGGGTTGTTGACGGGCGGCGGTCAGCAGGTCGTTAAAGCTGGTGATGTTCATGGCGGGGCTCGGGCGGGGGCGGTCTGGCTCAGTATAATGGCCGGGACGGGTGGCGGGAGCTGGCCGGATGGGGGGGTGTAGTCCGGGATTGCTCGCCCCGCTACTTGCCAAAATGGCTCAGGATGAACTCCGCAATTTCCCCTGACTTCAGCATGTGCACGTTATGTCCACAATCACATTTGAGCAAATAACGATTGCTTTCGCGGCCGACAACCCGCTGCAAATCCGCCTCTCGATTGCCGTAGAGCCCGGCTGAAGCCAAAACAAAGCCGATGGGAACCTTGATATGGTCGTAGAGATCTATGGCCGGATAGATCGGCTGTTCAGGGTCCGGAACCGAGACAACCGCGATTTCTTCCATGCCGGGCCGACGAATGAAACCCGCGCCGTGCTGCATGAACGACCGCCGGGTAAATGCGGCAACCAGAGTTTGGTCCACACCCGCGTTTAACCAGTCTCCCGGCGAGTTGCGGCACACCTCCGCGATGTACTGCTCCATTTCATCGACACCTGCCTCCCACCCGTACCGGAAGAGATTCCAGAGTTGTTCGCTCGGCAAGTACCACCCTTTGGCCTCTTCCGGCGTCTTTCTTCCGTCGAGGGTGAACCCGTCCAGCACCACTAGCGCCGAGCATTCCCCACCGGCCGCCGCGTACGCGGAAATGGCATAACCGCCAGTTGAGTGGCCGACCAGCAAAGGGCTCTTGAGTCCCAGTGCGGAAACCAATGCGCCGATATCCCGCCAGTATTGTTCCGCGTTGGTGGATTGTGCAGGCGTTTGTCCGTGACCGCGCAGATCAAAGGCAACCATCCGGAATTTACCGCGCAGCTTTTCTGCCAGCGGATGCCATACTTCGAGGTTGTGACCGGTTCCGTGAACCAAAAGCATGTCGGGGCCGCTGCCGCCAAAATCACGTATGGCGAATTGATCACTTCCGGCGCGGACTAATTCGGTTAGGGTTGCCATATGATGACCCATCAATCATATGCGCGCCGCGCGCGCCACTTCCGCCAGCGTGGAAACCACGGCCTCTTGAATCACCGGATCGTTGAAACCGGCGGCGCGGATGTTGTCCAGCGCCGACCGGATGGCGATTTCGGCGCTGTCGGCTTCACGGTCGAATTCCAGATACACCGTCTGGTTGTGACTGCACACCAGCGCATCGTCGCAACCGGCGGTGAAGAGGCTGTCTTCCAGGCCGGTCATATCGGTCCGCGCATCGCGGATGACAATCGTGAAATGGTAGGTGTTCATTCGTCCGACTCCTCACCCTTGCATTGATCAACCTTGTGCATGATTTGCCGCGCATGGGTTTCGGTGCTGCGTGGCGTGCTCTATGTGAATCCGGGGCATTTTAATGCGCCCTACGACTGTTTGAAAAAGGGGTTTTTCTACAGCAGCAACGTCCCTCTTGATGGAAGGGTTAGGCT
This sequence comes from Fluviicoccus sp., assembly GCF_030646115.1. Lineage (GTDB taxonomy): Bacteria > Pseudomonadota > Gammaproteobacteria > Pseudomonadales > Moraxellaceae > Fluviicoccus. The sequence continues at coordinate 78,414 of NZ_JAUSMX010000032.1, read as the reverse complement.
GCACTCCCGGCGAACCCACTGAGCCCTTCACTGAAGCGAAGATAAGAGAACGAACTCTTCTCCAGCAAAACCTTTAACTCTGGACTGACGAAGTAGTACTCATCGTCCATGGTTAACAGACGCGGGCCGTTCAAGTTGATATCTTTGATTTGCTCACTATTGAATAGCTGGCCGACTCGAAGACGAACATGAGTGGTGATCTCTTCCTTCGACAGCGGGTCGTAGATGACAGCCTGTTGGTACTGAACTCTTTCCAGCCCGACTTCCTTCAGGAACTCAGCAAGTTCCCTCTCTACCAGGAGATAGCGATGACCAGGCATGAATGGAGCAAGCGCTCCTTTTTCAACTAGCTGTAGCCTGCCATCAGCAAGCTCGTACAGCCGTGGCGCGGATTGCTCGCACTCTACGAAGAACGGTAGCGGCATTTTGTGCAGCCTACTTTGAATTCAACAACCAAAATTGACGCCATAACTCCCACCCTTGGTGTTCAATCCCGGCACACCCCCACAACACATTGTTAACCAAAGCCTTTTCGATGAATTCCCAAGAAGTTCCACCAAATTCGCTCCTTAATTCCTGCCCGATCCTACCCCCACCCCGCCCAAATTCCAACCCCGCTCCCCACCCAAACCAAGGGCAGCCCTAAAGCCACCCCAACCCCACCCCAAACACCAGCAACGCCGCCCCCAACCCCGCAAACAGACTGCCCACCGTCACAATCTGCTTGCGCATGGAATCCATGTCATAAACCCAGTAGCAAACCACATAAAACGGCAGATACCCCAGCAAGAATATCCCCCACGGCGCACTCCGCCCCCACCACGGCCAATCCCACACCAGCATCCCCGCCGCGTTCAGCATCATCTCCACACACACGCTCATCGCCGAGAAAATCACCGCAAACCACCAGCGGTTATTGATACCCAGCCATTGCAGATTCTTGTCCTTCGGCAGACCCAGCGTCGCCAGCACCCCGGTAATGGCAAACATGAAGGTAATCTCGATGTTCAGCCCCATCAGGATCAGCAGCGAAGTATCCCCGGCAATGCCCCACACCGGCGCGTGGCCGGAAAAATGGAACACCAGCCCGTTCCAGATCTCGTTGAACCAGTCCATGCCCCAGAACGCCAGCCCCGCCAGTACCCGGCTGAAATTGCCGCGCTCCACTTCCTGAAAATAGACATACAGCACCACCAGCAACATCGGGATCACCATCCACGACATGTGGGAGGTATCGCGCAACACCGCCAGCGAACGGGCGGAGGCTTCACTGACCATGATCGGGCTCCTTCAGCCAAAAAAGTCGATTGCCGGACCGACAACGCCCGGTTTCCCCGGCGGCACAATCCGCTAGACTGCAGTATGGAAAAACGAATCACGGCCTGCTTATGAATCCCGGACACTCGCTTGCGCAAAACGGCCATGGCAACGTCAGCCGGGCGCTGGTGCAAACCGTGCTGGACGCCGTGCGGGACACGCCGCTGCCGCAGGCCGACGCCCTGAAGCACTTGCTGGCCGACCCCGCCGCCGTCATTCCGCTGGAACAACTGGAACAACTGCTCGACGCCTTCGGTGAATTGGCCGGTCCGACCTGCGGCCTGCAACTGGGCGCACAGGCGCGGCCCGCCACCTTCAGCGCACTGGGCTACCTCGCCATGAGCAGCCGCACGCTGGGTGATGCCGTCAGCCTGATGCCCTCCTATGAAAGCGTAGTGATGGACGTGGGCCTGACGACGCTGACCCGCGACGGAGACGCCGTGCAACTGGCGTGGGGCCTGCGCGACCGGCGGCCGCATCCGGTGCTGGAAGATTTCATTCTGGCAGCCTGGCTCAGCCTGGGGCGATGGCTGGTGGGCAAGTCCCTGACGCCGGACAGCATCCGCTTCACCCACGGCAAACCCGCCGACCCGGAAGCCTATCGCCGCTATTTCGGCTGCGCACTGGAATTCGGGCAATTGCAGGCGGGCATGCGCTTCCCCGCCGACTGGCTGGCGCTGCCGGTGCTGCACGCCGACCCCGACCTGCACGCGCTGATGCTGGACCGCGCCCGGGCGCTACAGGCCGCGCAACCCGTGACCGGCGTGTGGAGCCGTCAGGTGCTGGCGGTGCTGCCTGATTTGCTGCCCCGGCAACAGGCCACCATGCCGGAAGTGGCTGCGCGGCTGAACGTCAGCGAACGCAGCCTGCGGCGGCGGCTGGCGGAAGAAGGCGAAAGTTTTCAGGACTTGTTGCAGGAACAGCGGCGGCAACTGGCCTGCCACTATCTGCGCAATGAACGGCTGGGGTTGCTGGATATTGCGTTGCTGCTGGGCTACGCGGAGCACAGCGCGTTTTCGACAGCGTTCCGGCAGTGGTATGGCGTGACGCCGGCGCAGTTTCGGGGCGGGAATCAGGTCGGGCGAAGCCCGACCTGAAAAACAACTTACTTGGGCGCCATCCGCAGCGACCCGTCCAACCGGATCGTTTCGCCGTTCAGCATCGGATTGCCGATGATGGACGCGGCCAGGCTGGCAAATTCCACCGGACGGCCCAGACGCGCCGGGAACGGCACGGATGCGCCCAGCGAATCGCGGGCTTCTTGCGGCAGCGCCATCAGCATCGGGGTTTCGAACAGGCCGGGGGCAATGGTGACGACACGGATGCCGTAGCGCGAGAATTCGCGGGCCAGCGGCAGAGTCATGCCCACCACGCCGGCCTTGGAGGCGGCATAGGCAGGCTGGCCGATCTGGCCGTCAAAGGCGGCGACAGAGGCGGTGTTGATGATCACGCCGCGCTCGCCTTCCTCGTTCGGGGCCAGCTTGGCCATGGCGGCGGCGGCCAGACGGATCACGTTGAAGGTGCCGACCAGATTGACCTGGATTACACGGTTGAAACGGTCCAACGCCAGCGGACCTTCACGGCCCAGCGCCTTCTCGGGGGTGCCGATACCGGCGCAGTTGATGGCGCCGTGCAGCCCGCCCAGCTCGTTCAGGGCCACATCCACCGCCTTCTGCACATCCGCTTCCGAGCATACATCCGTCTTCACGAAACGCACGGCCGCACCCAGTTCGGCTACCAGCGCGGCACCCGATGCTTCGTTCACATCCATGATCACGGCCTTGCCGCCATCGGCCACGATGCGGCGGACGGTGGCTTCACCCAGACCGGACGCGCCGCCGGTCACCAGAAAGACGCTGTTTGCGATTTGCATGAAAAGGATGCTCCTTCACAGGGTTAAGATGGGCATCGATATTCCGCCCGAAACCGCTCGATTTCAAGAGCTTTACCGGACGAATATCCAATAAATTCACCCGCGCCGGTCATGAGCCAAACAAGAAGCCGATGCGAATTGAATGCGAACTTGATTTCACTTTATGGTCGAAACCATCACGACAAGAACAATTTTTCGCCAGACCGGAGTTCCTCATGCTGCCCTTTGCCCCCACCACCGCCGTTCGCCAGATGCAGCAGAACATGCCCGGAGATACCGGCATCCTCCCCTTTTTCGGACGCAGCCTGGACTTCCTCTATGACCCCATTGGCGCCATGCTGGCAATGCGCGAACAATACGGCGATGTTTTCTGGACGCAGTCGCTGGGCATCTACGGCGTGTTCATGATCAGCCCCGAAGCCAACCAGCTGGTGCTGAGAAACGAGGACAACGCCTTCTCCAACCATCTGGGCTGGGACTTCTTCATCGGCAAGTTCTTCAAGCGCGGCATCATGCTGCTCGACTTCGAGGAACACCGTTTCCATCGCGGCATCATGCAGGCCGCCTTCAAGAAGAACGCGCTGGTGCGCTACCTCGAGGGCATGAATCCGGCCATCCGCCAGGGTATCGCCCGCTGGCAGCCCGGCCCCGATTTCAAGGTGCTGGTGCAGTTGAAGAAACTGACGCTGGATATCGCCACCGAAATCTTCATGGGCGAGAAGCTGGGGCCGGAAGCCGACCGCGTCACCCGCGCCTTTATCGACTGCGTGCTGGCGGGCACGGCGCTGGTGCGCTACCCGGTGCCGGGCGGGCGCTGGTATCGCGGGCTGAAAGCGCGGGCGGTACTGGAGGAGTTCTTCCGCTCGCGGGTTGCCGCCAAGCGCGCCAATCCCGGCGACGACCTGTTCAGCCGCCTGTGTCTGGCTGAAGATGAAAACGGGCAGAAATTCACCGACGATGACGTCGTCAACCACATGATTTTCGTGATGATGGCCGCACACGACACCTCCACCATCACCCTCACCGCCATGTTCTACTTTCTGGCCAAGCACCCGGAATGGCAGGAAAAGATCCGCGCCGAAAGCCTGGCCCTGGGCAAGGAATTCATTGAGCATGAGGACCTGCCGAAGCTGAACGCCGCCGACATGGTAATGAAGGAATCGATGCGGCTGATTGCGCCGGTGCACGGCATTCCGCGCAAGACGGTGAAGGAAGTGCAGTTCAAGGGCTACACCATTCCCGCCGACACCTACGTCATCATCAGCCCGATCGTGACCCATCATCTGGCCGACTGGTGGAAAGACCCGGAGAAATTCGACCCGGAACGTTTCAGCAAGGAGCGCAACGAGCACAAGAAGCACATGTACCAGTACCTGCCCTTTGGCGGCGGCGCGCACATGTGCATCGGCCTGCATTTTGCGGAAATGCAGGTGAAGGCGATTTTGCATCAGGTGGTGTTGAAGTACCGCTGGGGCGTGCCGAAGGGCTATACCATGCCGGTGAACTTTACGTCGCTGCCGACGCCGAAGGACAAGTTGCCGGTGAAGCTGGAGAGGATTTGAAGATATTGTCCCCTCCCCACCTGTGGGGGGTGCGGAAAGAGGCCCAAACACACCGGCAACTCTGAAGCCACCGCCGTACCCCCCACCCCGGCCCACCCCCACTGGTGGGTTGGTAGAAAAGATCTGAACCCCAGCGCCCTCGCCCCCTTATAAAACACAAACGACGCCACCCACGCCAGCAGCAGCGGCCAGGCCACCGCAAACGCGGTATAGGCCCGGCTCTTCGACTCGGCCAACAGCGTCGCCACGGTGGAAAGGCACGGCGTGTACACCAGCGTAAAGATCATGAAGCTGTAGCACTGCACCCAGTCCATGCTCTGCGCGATCTGCTGGTTGAGGGCGTCGCCCTCCATCCCGTAGATCACCGCCAGCGACCCGACCACGATTTCCTTCGCCACAAAACCGAAGATCAGCGCAATGGCCATCTGGCCGTCAATGCCGATTGGCGACAGCACCGGTTCGAAGAAATTGCCCACCATGCCCGCCAGGCTCTCCGCCCCGGCCACCGTGACGCCCGGCGGCAGGTGCGTCATCGCCCACACCAGCGCCACGCCCAAGGTAATGAACTTGGTGGCGCGCACCAGAAAATGCCGGGCTTCCTGCCAGGCCCGCAGCCACAGCATGCGGAAGGTGGGCAGGCGATAAGGCGGCAACTCCAGCACAAACGGCTCACGGTCCTTGAACTGGCTCTTGAAGATGAAGGCTGTCACCACCGCCGTGAAAACACTGAGGAAATACAGGCTGAACAGCACCAGTGGCGCTTGTTTGCCGGTAAACAGGATGGTGGTGAGAAACAGGAATACCTGCAAACGCGCCGAGCACAACGAAAACGGGATAATCAGCATCGTCAGCAGCCGCAGCTTGCGCGAGCGCATCACCCGCGTGCCCATCAGCGCCGGCACGTTGCAGCCGAAGCCCATCAGGATCATCACGAAACTGCGCCCGTCCAGACCCATGCGCGCCATGAAGGCATCCATCAAATAGGCAGCGCGGGAGAAGTAACCGGTGTCTTCCACCACCGCCATGAACAGGAAGAAGATGATGATGATCGGCACAAAGGTGGCGACAGTGGCCAAGCCGTCCCATAAACCATCAAGCAGGAAGCCGGACAGCAGCGGCGGCGCCCAGGACAGCAGCGGCGTCAGTACATCGGACTTCAGCCATCCTTGCACGAAGTCGACGCCGTCCTGCAAGGGTGCGCCCAGCAGGTAAACCGCTTCGAACAACAGGAAGAGAATGCCGAAGAACAGCGGCAGCCCCAGCCAAGGATGCAGCAGCCAGTGATCAATGCGGTTGGATAATTTGTCGGACGCCAGCGCCGGGACGTCCACGGCGGCCTGTGCCAACGCGGCGGTCTGCGCGCGAAGCAGGCTGTCTTCGGGCAGTGCGCCGAAAGCAGAGTCCGGCACCTGCACCGGGCCGGACTTGGCCAGCCCCTGCTGGAAAACGGGGATGACCTGGTTCATGCCCTGCCCCAGCTTGGCGCTGATGGCCACCACCGGCATGCCCAGCTTCTGCGACAGCACGTCGGTCTGGATGCGGATGCCCATCTGGTCGGCTTCGTCCTTCATGTTGACGAACAGCACGGCAGGCAGGCCCAGCGCCTTGATTTGCAGGGCGATGTGCAATTGCCGCTCGATCTGGACGGCATTCACCACCAGCGCCACCAGGTCGACAGGGTTTTGGGTCAGGAATTCACGCACCACGGCTTCGTCATCGGAGAAGCCGCGCATGTCATAGATGCCGGGGAGGTCAACCACCTCGACGACACTGTCGCCGACAATCAGGCGGGCGGAAAGCAGGTCAACCGTGACCCCCGGCCAATTGCCGATTCGGGCTGAAGCCCCGGTGAGACGGTTGAAGAAAGTGGATTTTCCGGTGTTGGGCATGCCAATGATGGCTACCCGGCGGCGTGTTCCCGGTTCAGGCGAAGACGACGGTGATGCCTGCGGCATCCTGGCGGCGCATGATGACATCGGTCGTTCCAATTCTCAGATGGAGGGGCCCGGCAAAGGGGGCGCGGCGGACGACTTCAATCATTTCACCCACGCGCAGGCCGAGGGCGCTCAGCCGGTGGGAAAATTCCGGGGAGACAGAAATGCCGGCGATGGTGGCTTTGCGGCCGGTGGCCAGGCGATGCAGCGGATTCAGTGCGACGTTCACGGTCATGGCGCTCACACAATCTCTGAATGAGAAACAATTGCATTATCATGAAAACAATAATGGATTGCAAGTGAGAACGATTGCTTTTTGGCAATGATGCTCACTTAGAAACAATAATACCCATTGTCCGCACAAATTTAAAGGTTATTTCAATCTGTAACAGAAAAATTGTGACTTGGACGCTTGCTTGCAAGAGGCCTCATCTGTTTTGATCGAATCAACTCCGGAGCAGCATAACAACACCTGCCGGAGCCCCGAAACTGGCCACAAGAAGAGGGTTTCATGATTAGAAGAAAATCCCTGCGCATGGCGCTGACCGTGATGGCCCTGGCCGTCGGCCTGCCCGCCATCTCCCACGCCGATGTCGATGACGACCTGGATGAATTGCGCGGCACCAACTCCTTCAGCGACTGGCAGTTGGTGAAACACGACACCCGCCGAAACATCAAGGCCTACACCAAGCGCGAAGACGGCAAGGGCGTTCGGTCCTTCAAGCTGGACTATCTGGTGGATGCGCCGTTCATGACGCTGGCGCGGGTCTATCTGGATATTGAAAGTTATACCCGCTGGTTCTGGACCGTGCGTGAAGCCCGAGTGCTAAAGAAGGTTTCCCCCACCGAATTCTATTATTACGTGCAGCATGACGCCCCTGTCACCCTGCCGGACCGTGACGCCATTATCCGGGTCACGGTGGAGCCATATACGGAACGCAAGGGTTATGGCGCCTTGCGCCTGAAGGCCGAGCCCAACTTCCTGCCGCCCAAGCCGCCGCTGGTGCGCATGGACGCCGAGGATATGGTGGTTAAATTCACGCCGATCAGCGACGACCAGGTGCGGGTGGAAGTGGAAGGCTTCATTGATCCGGGCGGACTGGCGCCGTCCTGGGCGATCAACGCGGTGCAGCGGCAGGCCCCCTATTACACCGTGCTGGGCCTGCAGCGCATGGTGCAGTTGCCCAAGTACAAAGACGCCAAGGGGCCGTTACCGTTCAACCTGATACAGGAAAACTGAGGCTCCCCGCGCTACCGGCGCAGCCATGAGGCCGCGCCGGTCCTGTCACATCTCCCTCAAACCCCGGCCGTATGTGCTGTCAGCCCCACTGAAGTCTCTGCCTCACACCACGATCAATAGCCTGCCACTATCAAAATCTTGATTTTTATTCATTGGTAAGAAACCAGCCTCCTGTCTACGCTTGCTACATCCCCGCGCTTCTCCCAATGGAAGGTCAAAGTATCATGAGCACCGAATCGAAATGCCCCTTTGCCGCCGTGCAGGGCAAGAACGCCACCGCAGGCTCGCGCGGTAACCGCAACTGGTGGCCCAATCAACTGAATCTGGCCATCCTGCACCAACATGCCCCCGCCTCCAGCCCCCTGGGTTACGGCTTTGATTACGCTGACGAATTCCGGAAGCTGGATTACGCCGCCCTGAAGAAGGATCTCGCCACCCTGATGACCGACTCGCAGGACTGGTGGCCCGCCGACTGGGGCCACTACGGCGGCCTGTTCATCCGCATGGCCTGGCACAGCGCCGGCACCTACCGCACGGCTGACGGGCGCGGCGGTGCCGGCGCGGGCAACCAGCGCTTCGCCCCGCTCAACAGCTGGCCGGACAACGGCAACCTCGACAAGGCCCGCCGCCTGCTGTGGCCGCTCAAGCAGAAATACGGCAACCGCATCTCCTGGGCCGACCTGATGATTCTGGCCGGTAACGTGGCGCTGGAAAGTATGGGCTTCAAGACCTTCGGCTTTGGCGGCGGCCGCGCCGACATCTGGCAGCCGGAAGAAGACATCTATTGGGGCAACGAAAAGCAATGGCTGGCCACCAGCGACAAGGCCGACAGCCGTTATTCCGGCGACCGCCAACTCGACAACCCCCTGGCCGCCGTGCAGATGGGCCTGATCTATGTCAACCCGGAAGGCCCCGACGGTAACCCCGACCCCGTCGCCTCCGGCCGCGATGTGCGCGAGACTTTTGCCCGCATGGCGATGAACGACGAGGAAACCGTGGCGCTGGTCGCTGGCGGCCATACCTTCGGCAAGGCGCACGGCGCTGGCGACCCGGCGCTGGTGGGGCCGGAACCGGAAGCCGCCCCGATCGAGGCACAGGGTCTGGGCTGGATCAACAGACTCGGCAGCGGCAAGGGTGTGCATACCACCACCAGCGGCATTGAAGGCGCATGGAAGCCCAACCCCACCACGTGGGACAACGGCTATTTCGACATGCTGTTCAGTTATGAATGGGAACTGACCAAGAGCCCGGCGGGCGCGCATCAGTGGGTGGCAAAGCATTGCAAGCCGGAACATCTGATCCCGGATGCGCACGACCCGTCGCAGAAACATCCGCCAATGATGACCACCGCCGACCTGTCGCTGCGCTTCGACCCGGCTTACGAGAAGATTTCGCGGCGTTTCCACCAGGACCCGCAGGCTTTCGCTGACGCCTTCGCCCGCGCCTGGTTCAAGCTGACCCACCGCGATCTGGGGCCGAAAGCGCGCTATCTGGGCCCGGAAGTCCCGGCGGAAGAATTGATCTGGCAGGACCCGGTGCCTGCCATTGACCATCCGGTCGTGGATGCCGCCGACATCGCCGCCTTGAAAGTGAGAATTCTGGCATCCGGACTGAGCATTGCCGAACTGGTATCGACAGCCTGGGCCTCGGCATCGACTTTCCGGGGATCGGACAAGCGCGGCGGCGCCAACGGTGCGCGTATCCGCCTTGCCCCGCAGAAGGATTGGGAAGTGAACCAGCCTGCGCAACTGGCGAAGGTGCTGGCGGTGCTGGAAGGCATTCAACGCGACTTCAACGCCGCACAGAGCGACGGCAAGCGCGTGTCGCTGGCCGACTTGATCGTACTGGGCGGCAATGCGGCGGTCGAAGCGGCAGCCAAGGCAGCCGGACAGGCGGTGGAGGTGTCCTTCACCCCCGGCTGCACCGACGCCACGGCGGAGCAGACCGATGCCGAATCCTTTGCAGTGCTGGAACCGCAGGCCGACGGCTTCCGCAACTACCAGCAACAAGCCTACCGGGTTCCGGCGGAAACGCTGCTGGTGGACAAGGCGCAACTGCTGACACTGAGCGCTCCGGAGATGACGGTGCTGGTGGGCGGCTTGCGGGTGCTGGGGGCGAATGCAGATGACACGCAACACGGCGTTTTCACAGCGCGTCCGGGACAGCTGAGCAACGACTTCTTCGTCAACTTGCTGGACATGGGCACGGTGTGGAAGCCGGTGTCCGACACGGCAGAGGTGTTCGAGGGCCGCGACCGCCAGACCGGGGAGCTAAAGTGGACCGGCACGCGGGTGGACCTGGTGTTCGGATCGAACTCGCAACTGCGGGCGCTGGCAGAGGTTTATGCGCAGCGGGATGCAGAAGCGAAATTCGTGAGCGACTTTGCGGCTGCGTGGGGGAAGGTGATGGAACTGGACCGGTTTGAGCAAAAGTAACAGCGGGCCGACAAAAAAGCCTCATGCCAGCGAAGGCATGAGGCTTTTTCAGGCATATCAAACCCAGGTCAATGGGCCTTGCGCCCGAAGCTACAGGCCGGAACGCACCATCCGCACCAATCGCTCACCGGACTTGGCGTCACCATAGGAATTCCCCGATCCGAAATGCACATACCAGGCAAAGGCGGGGTACGTCACCACGGGCGAAGAGCTCCAATACCAGTCATTGACCGTTCCAGGAAACAGTGCGGTGTTAATGGCCGGCGACTGACAAGCATCCTCCACCAGACTTTGCAGCTCCTTGATGTCCGGCAGACGCCAATCATTCCCGGCCACCCGCGCGGCTTGCAGCGCGCCCTGCCAGTTCAGAGCGGAGGCCGTGCCGTTGCAACGGCCTGCACTCCAGTTCTGGCCCAGACTGCAGCGCTGCCAGACCAGACCCGTTCGGCTGTCCCTGACTTCGGCTTCACTGGCCAACACCTCATAGCGACTGTCGGCCGCCACAACCGGAATATGGGGATTACAGGTTTGCGCCCTGGCGGTCACCGCCAGCAAGAGCCAGGCGGATGCCACCGCCATTAGCCGGTAAATCATGATCTTACTCCTCTCAATGCCATACAGCGCAGCCAGAACCGGTTAGCGAAGCGAACGCACTACCCGGACATGGAACAGCCCTCTTTTACTGAAATTGCCGGCATAGCCGAAATCAAAGGAGACTATCCACGCCTCTTGGCCATTACCCGCCACCGGTGATGAACTCGCATATGCGCCGGCCATCGTGTTCGGAAAATAAAACGCCTCTATCGCGGCCGCTGTCGTTACCGGCTTGCCGTAATCGACCAGACCGACCAGTTCGCTTCGGCTGGGCAAACGCCAGTCCTGAAAGCCGCAAAGCCCCTGAAGGTTGATCTTCTCCACGAACGCCTGCGTATTTCCCCCTCCGTTTTCCACCCCGGAGAAGCCGCCGTTGGTGTCGGAGTCGGCGTTAAACCATGTATAGACGTTATCCTTGTCACGGTAGCCGCCATCGTCTGTTTTAACTTCCCACATCAGACCGGTGTGGTTGTCGCGCACGCAATGCCAGCTGGCGGCGGATTCCGGCAATATTTCGCCGTTTACTCCCACCTTGGTGAAGTCAAAGCCGCCGCGGCCGCCTCCGGTCTTGGCCAACCGGCCCTGGGCCGCCAGCGCATCCCGACCGGCTTCCCCGTCCTGATTCAGGCCGCCCCACAAGCCAAGTCCGGCCGTGGCGCAATCGCCCAGCAGGGAACTGCTGTCATAACAATCGGTGATACCGGTGTCATTGAGCAGGCCGCCCTCCACCGGATCAATACCCGCTGCATAAACGACAAAAGCCTGCCGGGCCAGCAGATTGTCATCACTTTCCGCAATGGACAGCATGTCATTCAAAGACATATCCATGGACAGGGTTCGGGGCGTAAACACATAGATACGCCGCGAGGCGGTACTTTCAGACAACAATTGCGAAACACCGTCCAGGCAGCTTTGGCAAGCCAGTTTCAGATCCGGGGGCAGATCCTTGCCTTCCAGCTCCACCCTGACCGGCTGGCCAAACCGGGGGGAAGCCGGTTGCAGGGAAATACGGTTCACCACCACCCCGATATTCGACGTATCGATGGTTTTGCTGCGTGAGGACTGCAACTGCAGCGCATCCGTCACCTGCAAGGAAACCTGATAACTGCCGCAGCCCGCATAGGTGTGGCTGACCGTCCCGCCCGCAGATACCGGCGGAGTACCGTCACCAAAGTCCCATTGATGCATCCGGACTGAATTGACGTCCGGGTACGACATGACCTGGGCCGTCGCCCTGAACGTCACCGTGCGGCATTTGACGGCATCCCAACTGAAATCAACCAGGGGCGGAATATCCGCCAGGGCCAGTGTTTTCTTGATGCTTCGGATCTGTCCGTGCTTGTCGGTCACCCGGAGCACCACCACATGTGCGGCAGGACTGCTGACCGGAAAATCATGCACAAACTGGACATGGTCCCGGTCAAGGGCAGGGGTATAGCTGACGCCGTCCACCAGGAACTCCCAGCGGCGGATGTCCTCGGGAGCCGTCAAGCTGAACGTCGGCTGAATATTGAACACCACCGTCACCTGATTGTTGTCCAGCGCCGTCACGGCGTAGTCAAAACCCGGACTCAACACCGGCACATTGAAACAGACCGGCTCCTCCGACAGCGGTGTCTGGGTTCTATACCACGTCGAACCATTCAAGCCCTCCCGGCCGGTTTCCGCCGGGAATTGCTGCCGGAACCCGTGCGTATCGCCGTCACCCATCCTGAGCTGCGCCGTGGCAATCAAGCCGGCGCCGATCTCGGCATTCCAGCAGCCTTTGCCGGTGACCAGCGGGCTGTCCAGGCTTTTCCAGGCCATTCCTCCCTCCACCAATCCGCTCAGCCGGGAACTCTCCCCGACAAAAGCTGCCGTATTGGCAAAGCGTGCGCCGCCCAGGAACGCATCCACCTCCGTCGTCACCCCGAAGCGCTGCTCCAGCCGCACCTTGCCTTTGAGAATCGGGGCCTCCAGCAGGTTTTCCTGAGGATTAAGCCCTTCCAGGCGGTTGAATCCGCTGAGTTCGAAGCGTTTGACGGCCGTGTTGAACATGCTTTCCACGCCAAAATCCAGGTTTCCCGGATTCTGCCGCACAGCCAGCTCAGCGCTGTCAGCCGGGTCTTCACCGCCCAGCTCCACCGTCCCGTCCGAAGCCAGGCTGACCCAGAGAATGAATCCGCCCGGCCGGGTTTCCGCCAGCTTGCTGTCATTGGCACCGGCACCAGGGGCAACAGGTGTCCGGGCATTGATGGGAATGCCGACCAGCGGCAAACGCCCTTGCTTGTCGACGCCATCCAGCCCGGCGGCGGTAAAGTCTATGCCCAACTGATTGAAGGCCGCCTTTTCCAGCGCATCCCAGGCCTTGGCGTTGGCCAGGGCAGCCGAACCGTCTGAGGCCGGTAATTTCATGTTGCCCTTGAGGGTCGCCGAAAACGAGGTGATGCCGCGCGTGCGCATCTTGAAGGACTTCAACGGCTCGCCGCTGCGCTTAACGTCATAGTCCAGATCCTTTTCCACCACCAGGTTCCGGGCTTCATACGTCACGCTCAGCACCACCTGATCACCCTTGGTGGCCAGGTTGTCATCGCGGTCATAGATGACACGGTCATAATTCAACTTGAAGGAAGCGCCGTTGGCTCCGTCTGTTCCGGTAATACGGGGATTGGCGTCCGGGTCCTCCGGCCAGAAACCGGTGGACTGGACGGCCGCAACGGGAGCGGCCGGGGCAAAGCTCATGCTGACTTCGGCGCCGGGGGCGGCGATCACGCCCAGCACATTGGCGGGCGATACCGTTTCAACCGTGTGCTCATTGATTTTATCGAAGACTTCCGTCAGCAGCACCGGGGTCAGGACCACATCAACCTGTCCGCCACGGGGCGTCAGGGCTGTCACCTTGCCGGACAGGCCGAAGGGGTAACGGCTGTCGCGGCCGCCCGGCAGGTAGACCACTTTTCCAACCGCCAGATCCTTGAGCAGCGGTGCATCGGCGGCCAGGGTCAGGGTCTTTTTACCGGCTGCCTGGCGGGTGACGGCAGACAATTTGCCGGCATCCTGAGCGGTGATGACCACGGTATTGGCGTTCAGGCTGGCTGCCGCGCTGTTGGCCAGCGGCGTTGGGGCAGTGCTGCCGCTGCTGTCACCGCCGCCTCCGCCGCAGGCTTGCAGCATCCAAGCCGTCAATAAAGCCATTATCAGCTTGACCATGTTGTCCGGATGCATGGTTTTCCTCGGGATTTTATTATGAATATCTTATGGCGGCGCAGGGCATCCAAAGCGGCCCTTTCCCCAAAAACCAAAAAGCCCCAAACCGGTCCGGCCTGAGGCTTTCCCCCGTTCCGGCACACCGGAACGGTAAAATATGGAGCGGGCGAAGGGAATCGAACCCTCAGCTCTAGCTTGGGAAGCTAGGGTATTACCACTATACGACGCCCGCAACGAGCGACGATTGTAGAAGGCGGCACGGGGGAAGGCAAGCACTGCCTTCCCCTTCCACGGCTCAGTCGGGAATCCAGTTGCCGTGAAAGCCCATCGGCACCCGCACCCCCAACTCGATCACCGCCTGCGGCTCCCCGCCCAGATCCCCGGCGTTGACAATCACCACCTGGCTGCGCGCCCGCGCCAGGTCATAGACATAGGACAACAGCCAGCCGTCATTCTCGGCGCTGCCAGCGGAGCGCGGCACAAACACCACCTCGCCAGTGGCATGGCTGGGACCGTAATGGTGAAAATCGACCGCGCCGGTCTGCAGGTCATGACGGATCAGCGGCTGCGGCTGCTGGTTGTCGATATCAATACCTGCCGAATAGGCATAGCGGTAAGGCTTGCCAGTCAGGCGCTCGTCAAAACGCGGGAATTCCTGTCCCCGCTCCGACAACACCGTGCGCTGCACCCGCCGCGTGGCGTTGTCCAGTTTCCAGCGCTCGAAGGTGACTTTCTGGCTTTCCGGGCCGTGCAGCGAACGGTCGAACATGCGCTCATGCACCACCACATCGAGAATGGCGCTGCCGTCCGGCAGATCGTAGGCGTTGCAGGGGTGGAAGACATAACAGGGATCAACGCTGAACCAGCGCACTTCCTCCGCCCCGCCCTGCTTCGGCAGCAAGCCGACGCGCGCCTCGTGCTTCGGATTCCAAGCATAAGGCAGGCCGGAGCCCTGCAGCATCGACCTCACCGAGAATGTGACCGGCAGGTCAAGAATCACCACCTGACTCTGGGTGATAGCGCAGTCGTGGATCATGGGGCCGTGGCTGACCGGCACGTTGACCTGCCGCGCCACCTGCCCGGCCGGGTCAATGACAACGTGCTGCACCCGGTTCTGGTACAGCGGGTCATAGCAGACGGCATGCAGATGGCCGGTGTCCGGATCCAGATGCGGGTGGGCGGAAAAGGCGGCGCGGATGCTGCTGTCGAACAGGCCGTGCTTGACGGTGTTCAGCTCGCCATCCATTTCCACCGGAAGTGCGCCCGCCTCCACCAGCGCCCACAACCGACCGGCATGGCCGACGATGTTGGTGTTGACCACCTCAATGGCCCCGCGACGCGAACCGGGAGCTTTCGGCCGTCCCAGCGCCTTGTTGACGCCGTCCACGCCCACCCAGCGGTTGCGGTACCACTGCGCCTTGCCGTCGCGCAGGCGCAGGCCGTGCACCATGCCGTCGCCCAGGAACCAGTGGTAGGAGGCGGGGTTGGGCACGTTCAGCGGATTGGGTCCGATGCGCGCCAGCAGACCGTTCAGCTCCTTGGGAATCTTGCCGGTGACCTTGAGGTCGGTGACGGTGCTTTCCACGTTGACCGGGGCCAGCGCACCGCGCAGGAAGGGATTTTCGGCGTCGTAGGGCACGCGCTGCTGCAAGCGTTTGATCAACCAGGCGGTGCCGCGTTCGGCCAGGGCTTCGGCTGTGGACATGGGATTCCCTCGGATTTTCTGACTATTGTTTATGCATCATGCGGCCTGATATTGACAACGTCAAGTTCAAAAGGGGACGACCGGATGTGTGGGATTCATCTTCTAAATAACCAGGCCAAATCCCGGGAATTTAGCTAGAATTCAAGGAATATCCTACCGGGAGATGTCCATGCGCCTCGCCCCCCTGCTGCTGGTTTTGACGGCCTTGTCACCCTTGACCCTCCATGCCGACGAGGAAGACGGCGGGTCCGTTCCGGCAGCCCCCCGGCCTTGGCGGACGGTGATTGTTGAAGGCTATATCGGCCTGTTTGCCGGCAACGCCCCGGCGGACAGCAATGCAGTCACCGCCACCAGCCAGTGCTTTTTCTGTGCACCAGTCACCGCCACCCACACCGTCAGCTACGACAGCGGCAAAACGGAAGGCTTGCGCACCGGCCTGTGGCTGGGTGAAAAGAGGGTGCAGGGCGGCATAGGCTTCGAGCTGATGCGCGGCAAAGCGGAAGGTGATCTGGCCGAGGCCAACTACACCGCATTCAACATCACGCCGATGCTGCGGGCGCTGTTGCTGCATTCTGAACGGTTGCCCGACCTGCGGGTGCATGGCTACGGCGGCCTGCTGCTGGGCACCGTACGTGACGGCGAAGTACGGGTGAAATTCCCGGAATTCGGCGGCACGGCCGGTGGTCCGGCGGAAGGCAGCAGCTCGGGGGTTATGTCTGGTGTATCGCTCAGTTATGGTCAACTGGTCATCATGGCGGAAATACGGAACCTCTCGTCACGCTTGAAATTCAACTATCTGGGCGACAGCGGCGACCTGAAACTGGCGGGCAAGCAGACCGTGGTCGGCCTGGGCTGGAAATTCTAGAGGCGGGCCAACTGTCATCGGCCTGTCATGCTATATTTCTATAATTCCGGAAATATCAAAACGAAGGTTGCCAACATGCCGCTGACTTCACCCGACGCCGTGACCCGGCTGGCCGCACTGGCCCAGGAAACCCGTCTCGCCATTTTCCGCCTGCTGGTACAACAGGGTCCGGAAGGACTGCCGGTCAGCCGCATCAGTGAAGGGCTGGACGGACTGCCGGGATCGACCTTGTCCTTCCACCTCAAGGAATTGCAGTACGCCGGACTGGTGCAATCGCGGCAGGAAGGCCGCTTTGTGATCTACACTGCTCATTATCCGGCCATGAACGAACTGATCGGCTTCCTGACCGCCAACTGCTGCAATGGCGAAGCCTGTGAACTCAACCCCGCAGCCGCCTGCTGCTAAGCCACCCCTTCAAGGAGAATCACCATGACCATCAAAGTCGGCATCAACGGTTTCGGCCGCATCGGACGCCTGGCGCTGCGCGCCGCCTGGGACTGGCCGGAACTGGAATTCGTGCAGATCAACGACCCAGCCGCTGACGCCGCCACTTACGCCCACCTGCTGAATTTCGACTCGATACACGGGCGCTGGCGCCATGAGGCGCACGCCGAGGACAACGATCTCGTCGTCAACGGCCGCCGGCTGGCGGTGACGGCTAACAAAGCCATTACCGACACCGACTGGTCCGGCTGCGATGTGGTGATCGAGGCCAGCGGCAAAATGAAGACCGTCGCCGTGTTGCAGGACTACCTGAAACAGGGCGTGAAGCGCGTCGTTGTCTCCGCGCCGGTTAAGGAAGCGGGTGCTCTGAACGTGGTGATGGGCGTCAACCAGCATCTGTTCAACCCGGCCCTGCACCGCATTGTCACCGCCGCCTCCTGCACCACCAACTGCCTGGCGCCGGTGGTGAAGGTGATCCACGAGCATCTGGGCATCCGCCACGGCTCCATCACCACCATCCATGACCTGACCAACACCCAGAGCCTGCTGGACCAGCCGCACAAGGATCTGCGCCGCGCCCGCGCCAGCGGCATGAGCCTGATTCCCACCACCACCGGCTCGGCCACGGCCATCGCGGAAATCTTTCCGGAACTGAAAGGTCGGTTGAACGGCCACGCCGTGCGCGTGCCGCTGGCCAACGCCTCGCTGACCGACTGCGTGTTTGAAGTAGAACGCCCGACCACGGCGGCGGAAGTGAACGCCCTGCTGAAAGCCGCCTCGGAAAACGAATTGAAGGACATCCTCGGCTATGAAGAACGGCCGCTGGTGTCAATTGATTACCGCACCGACCCGCGCTCATCGATCATTGACGCCCTGTCAACGATGGTGGTGAACGGCTCGCAGGTGAAGATCTACGCCTGGTACGACAATGAATGGGGCTACGCCAACCGCACTGTCGAACTGGTGAAGCTGGTGGGCGCGGCATGACACCGGCGGTTCGCCAGTACCTGCTGGTTACCGGCAATTACTGGGCCTTCACCCTTACCGACGGCGCGTTGCGCATGCTGGTGGTGCTGCACTTTCATGCGCTGGGTTACTCGCCGTTGCAGATTGCGGCACTGTTCCTGTTCTACGAATTCTTCGGCGTGGTCACCAACCTGCTGGGAGGATATCTGGGGGCACGGCTGGGACTGAACCGGACCATGAATATCGGGCTGGGATTGCAGGTCGGCGCGCTGCTGATGCTGACCGTGCCCGCCGCACTGCTGACGGTGCCGTGGGTGATGGCGGCGCAGGCCTTGTCCGGCATCGCCAAGGACCTGAACAAGATGAGCGCGAAAAGCGCCATCAAGCTGCTGGTGCCGGCCGGTGAGCAAGGCAAACTCTATTACTGGGTGGCGGTGCTGACCGGCTCGAAGAACGCGCTGAAGGGCGCGGGTTTCTTTCTGGGCGGCCTGCTGCTGGCCGGGCTGGGCTTCAGCGGTTCCGTGCTGGCGATGGCGGCGGTGCTGGCGCTGGTGTGGATGGGCAGCCTGATCGGGCTGAAGCAGGATCTGGGCAAGAAGGCGGCCAAGCCGAAATTCCGCGAGCTGCTGTCGAAAAGTCCGGCCATCAACCGGCTGTCCGGCGCACGGTTGTTCCTGTTCGGGGCACGCGATGTCTGGTTCGTGGTGGCGCTGCCGGTGTACCTGAGCACGGTATTCGGCTGGAATGTGCAGCAGGTGGGGGCGTTTCTGGCGGCTTGGGTGATCGGTTACGGCGTGGTGCAGTCCTTCGCGCCTTACCTGACCGGCAAGCGTCAGGGCCGGGTGCCGGACGGAAAAACCGCCTTCGGCTGGGCGGCGGCGCTGGCGGGCATTCCGGCGCTGATCGCGCTGGGGCTGACGTCGGGCCTGTCGCCGTGGCTGATGGTGCCGGGCGGTCTGCTGGTGTTCGGGGCGCTGTTTGCGGTGAATTCCTCGCTGCACAGTTTCCTGATCGTGTCCTGGGCCAAGGCCGACGGGGTCTCGCTGGACGTCGGCTTTTATTACATGTCGAACGCGCTGGGGCGGCTGATCGGGACTATCCTGTCGGGCTGGGTGTTTCAGCAGTGGGGGCTGGAGGCCTGTCTGTGGGTGTCGAGCCTGTTCGTGCTGTTGGCGGCCGCCATTTCGGCCGGATTGCCCAGGCAGGAGCCTGCCCATGTTTGAATGGCTGAACAACCAACTGCTGCGCATGGACTGGCTGGCCGCACTGGTGCGCTTCCTGCTGGAAAGCGGCGGCCTCGACACCACGACCCGGCTGGGCGGCAGCCTGCATTTCTTCATCTACGACGTAATCAAGATCTTCATCCTGCTGGGGGTGCTGATCTTCAGCGTCTCATGGATCCAGAGCTACTTCCCGCCGGAACGCACCCGCCGCATCCTTGGCGGCCTCACCGGCCTGCCGGCCAACATCGCCGGGGCGCTGCTGGGCACGCTGACGCCCTTCTGCTCCTGTTCGTCGATCCCGCTGTTCATCGGCTTCACCAGCGCCGGGCTGCCACTGGGCGTCACCTTTTCCTTCCTGATTTCCTCACCTCTGGTGGACCTGGCGTCGGTGATCCTACTGGCCAGCATCTTCAACTGGCCGATTGCCATTGCGTATGTCGCCACCGGCGTGGTGCTGGCGGTGATCGGCGGCACGATCATCGGCCGCCTGAAACTGGAAAGCCAGGTGGAGGGCTTTGTCTTCCACAGCCCGGTGGTGGACATTCCGCAGGACGAGCTGACCCGCCGCGACCGCCTGCGCTTCAGCACTGACCAGGTGCGGGACATTGTGCACCGGGTGTGGCCCTACATCCTGATCGGCGTCGGCATCGGTTCGCTGATCCACAATGTGATTCCCCGCGACTGGATACTGGCGGTGCTGGGACACGACAAGCCGTGGTCGGTGCCGCTGGCGGTGCTGGTGGGCGCGCCGATGTATGCCGACATCTTCGGCACGCTGCCGATTGCGGAGGCGCTGGTGGCCAAGGGCGTGGGGCTGGGCACGGCGCTGGCCTTCATGATGGCGGTGACGGCGCTGTCGCTGCCGTCGCTGATCATGCTGAAGAAAGTGGTGAAGACGCGGCTGCTGGCCACTTTCCTCGGCATCGTCATTAGCGGCATCCTCATCATCGGCTATGCCTTCAACGCCTTCAGCGGCTATTTACTCTGAAAAACACACTCCGGGGAGATATCAACATGATCATCAAGATACTGGGTTCGGGTTGCAGCAAGTGTCAGGCCCTGACCGAAAACACGCGCAAGGCGCTGGCAGACAACGGACGCGAGGCGGAAATCGTCAAGGTGACAGACTTTGCTGAAATCGCGGCGCACGGCGTCATGTCGACCCCGGCGCTGGTGGTGGACGGTAAGGTGGTGTCAGTGGGAAAAGTGCTGATGCCGGGCGAAATCGGAAAGTTCCTGTAACCCGGACAGGCGGGGCTTAAGCCCTCGTTAAGCAAGACGGGCGGCAATACCCTATAATCACCGGTCCGCCGCCAGCCCCCGATGACACTGAATGGACCAGCCGAATTCCACCGTCCGCACCCGGCTCCGAGCCCTGCTCACCCGCAGGCCCGAGATTTCAACGACCCGCTTGGCCCTGATTGTCAGCCTGTTTTCATCGATTGCCTGCAATGGCAGCCTGTGGGGCAAACTGCTGGCGCTGCCCTCCGGCGGCACACTGGGCGGCTGGGGATTCCTGGCCGGGATGTTCGTGCTGGTCACGGCCCTGCAATTCTTCCTGCTGTCCTTGCTGCTGAACCGCTGGACGGCCAAGCCGCTGCTGACGGTGATGTTTTTCCTGACGGGCGCCACGGTCTACTTCATGAACCGCTTCGGCATTTATGTCGACAGCGCCATGGCGCAAAACTTTCTGGAAACCGACTTCCGGGAAGCGCGCGACCTGCTGGCGTGGAACATGCTGCCGTACATAGCCGTCTACATGCTGCTGCCCTGGGCGCTGCTGTGGCGCATCCGTATCCAGCGGCCGCCGTTACGGAAAAGCTGGCATCACCGGCCGCTGGCCCTTATGGCTGCGCTGGCGGTGGTGGCGGTCTCGTTTTATCCCATCTCCAAGCAGCTGGTGCCGCTGATGCGGGAGCAGAAAACCCTGCGCTACCTGATTACGCCCAGCAACTACATTTATTCGCTGGCGCGGGTCACCATCCTCAAGCCGCGCATTATCAATCGCGGGCCGCGAACCGTAGTGGCCCCGGACGCCGTGCGCCCGCCGCATGCCCCGGACCACAAGCCGCTGCTGCTGGTGATGGTGGTGGGCGAAACCACCCGCGCCGCCAACTGGGGGCTGAACGGCTATGCCCGGCAGACCACGCCGGAACTGGCGGAGCGCCAGGTCATCAACTTCCCTGATGTCACCAGTTGCGGCACCAATACCGCCACCTCCCTGCCCTGCATGTTCTCGGTCAACGGCCGGCGGCATTATGATGAGGATGTGATCCGGGGCAGCGAGTCGGTGCTGAACGTGTTGCAGCGCACCGGCATCCGCGTGTTGTGGCGCGACAACCAGTCCGGCTGCAAGGGCGTTTGCGAGGGTGTGGAGGAACACCTGATGGCGCGGCTGAACGACCCGGCGCTGTGCCACAACAAGGAATGTTTCGACGAAATTTTATTGACGGGCCTGGATGCGGAAATCCGCAACACGCCAGACGACATGGTGGTGGTTCTGCACCAGATGGGACTGCATGGCCCGGCTTATTACCAGCGTTACCCGCAGGCCTACCGGCGCTTCACCCCCACCTGCGACACCACGCAACTGGAGACCTGCACCCAGGCGCAGATTACCAACACCTATGACAACGGTGTGCTCTATACCGACCATGTGGTCGCCGGGGCCATCGACTTCCTGAAAACCCAGTCCGCCACGCGGCGCACCGCGCTGATCTATGTTTCGGACCATGGCGAGTCGTTGGGGGAAAACGGCATGTACCTGCACAGCATTCCCTTCTCTATCGCTCCCTCGACCCAGACCAAGGTGCCGATGGTGATGTGGTTCGGGAATGACTTGACGGTAAGAGACGACTGCATGCGGCAACGGACGCAACAGGCGGCGACCCATGACAACCTGTTCCATACGCTGCTGGGCATTGCCGGGGTGAAAACCACGGTTTATGAAGCCGCTATGGACCTGACAGCGGGTTGCCGCACTGCGCCTTGATGCGGGAGGGAGGGCAACGCCAATATCGTGACCCCTTTTTCCTGACTCAGCAAAACCAGTTGTTGCTTCACACATCGCATGGCATGCTATAAAAAACTGACAAGAGTCAGTAAATATACTCAGGATGATTCTTAATGATTGCACTACCAAGGAATTTTTCACCACCGCAGTTGGCGTTTATTCAACAAACCTATCTGATTTTTTTGGTCGGCTTGAGCAGTATGTTTGTGCTGGGTCTGTTTTCTTACTTTGTATTGCCGCAGTCGTTGCGCTGGCCGTTGGGCTTGATCGACTCCTTGCTGTGGATCGTCTGTGGATGGTTTGGCCTGCGTCAGCCGATTAAGCTGATTTTTCCGGTTTTTATTGTGATTACAGGGCTGTTTTTTGGTCAGCTGGCACGCGCAAATGCAGGGCTATTCATGACCTCAGCCGTGCTGAGTATGTTGGCGTTTGCCGCCGTGACCGCCTATGTGTTTTCTACAGATCGTGACTTCAGTTTTTTGCGCGATAAGTTGTCGTATGGGTTTTGGTTCTTGATTGCTGGAAGCCTGCTGCTGCTGTTTATCAAAGTCAGCTTTTTAAGCTTGCTGCTCGGCATCGTCGGCACAGTGATTTTTATTGGTTGGTTGTTGTATGACACCAGTCAGATTCTGGATCGGATGGATGGGGACTATCCACCAGCATCAGGTGCGTTTGATTTGATGATGGATATTGTCGGTTTGCGCAGTTGGATCGAGAGCTTGTTGCGCCATTTTGATTAATCACGCCGCTCCACCTTCACCACAATGCCGCCCTTGCCAGTCAGCGCACTGCCCAAGGCCTGCATCAGCGCCACAATGAACCACGCCCCTAACGCTGACCAAAACCCGGCCAAATGGAAGCCCGGCAGGAACCAGGCGACAAGGCCCAGCGTAGCGGCATTCACCACGAACAAAAACAACCCCAGGGTAATGAGGGTAATGGGCAGGGTGAAGAAAATCAGCACCGGACGCACCACGGAATTGGCAATGCCCAGCAACAGCGCCGCCCAGAACAGGGTGCTGTAGTGGTCGAAACGAACCCCCTCCATCAGGTAATCGGCCAGACCGAGACCGCAGGCGCTGAGCAGCAAGCGCACCAGCATTTGGTAGAACATGAAGTAATCCTCGCCAGACTGGAATCCGGCTGACAAACAGCCGGTGCACAATTGTACGGCAATACCACCCCGTGCGACGGCCAACTGGCCGGACAATCACACGCCCAGACCGGCCAACAAACGCTCACCGGCCAGCGCCACACTCTCCGCGTCATCCGTGCGCACGGTCAGGGCATGCGTCCGCTCCCCGGCATCCAGAGCGTCACGATTCGCCCGTTGCTGCCGGATTACCGCCAATGTGGCATCCGAAGGATCGACACCTTCCGCCTGACGTTGAGCCAGCCGTGCCTCGACCACTGCATCATCGGCCTCGCAATCCAGAATCCGCCACGGAACCCCCAAACCGGCTGCCAGCGCCGCCGCATCAGCACGCTGCGGCCGTTTGAGGAAGGTGGCGTCCAGCACCGCCGGATAGCCGGCGGTGAGGATTGCGCGGGCCAGTTCCAGTAAACGGCGGTAGGTGGCGGCGGTGGCCCCGGCATCGTAAATGCCCTGCGTCAGTTGCCCCTGCAATGCAGGCGGCTGTTGCCCCAGCAGCCGCTTGCGTTCCACGTCCGAACGCAGGCGCACCGCCCCGCCAGACTCCACCAACGTCATCGCCACCCGGCTCTTGCCCACGGCGGACACCCCGCAGGTCATGGCCAGGAAACATGGACGGGGTAAGCCGTAACTTTCGGCCAGCGCGGCATAGCGCCGGTATTCCGCCAGAATATGCTGCCGCGTCAGTGCATCCGGCCCCTGCCCCAACCGCAACAGGTTGACCTTGGCTCGCACCAGCGCGCGGTAGGTCTTGTAGAAGTCCATGACCGTCAGGGCGTCGTAATCGCCGCTGTGTTCCAGCCAGCCGTTCAGGAAGCGCGCCGCCAGCCCTGGCAGGCGGCGGCTTTCCAGATCCATGACTAGGAAAGCCGTGTCCGAGGCCACATCGATCAGCCGGAAGGCGTCGTTGAATTCGATGCAGTCGAAAGGGGTCGGTTGGCCGTCAATCAGGGCGATGTTTCCCAGGTGCAGGTCACCGTGGCATTCGCGGATGCGGTCGTCGGCTATGCGGCGGGCCAGCACCGGCTGCAGGCGCCCGTAAGCCTGCCGGGTACGGGCTTCCAGCCGGTCCAGTTGCTGCAGGTCGGCCTCATCCTGCAACAACGGCCGGATCAGCACGAAGTTCTGCTGCATGGGCGCATACAGCGCGGCGGCATGACGCTGGGCGTGACCTGCCGGGGCGGGCGGTGTGTCGGCATGAAAACCGGCCATCCGTTGCGCCAGCGCATCCAGGCAGGCTGCGGTCAATTCCCCGCGTGACTGCACCGCATCCAGCAGCTGCGACTGCGGGAATTCCCGCATCTGCACGGCATATTCAAACGGCGGGCCTGCCCCATCCAGCACCGGCGACTCCGGCGTGCCGCCAATCCTCACTACGCGCCGGTAAAGATCGCCGGACAGACGGCGGTTCAATTCCACTTCACGTTCGCAGTAAAAGCGGCGGTCATCCGCTTTCGTGAAATCCAGAAAGCCGAAATTGACCGGCTTCTTGATCTTGTACGCGAATTCCCCGGTCAGCAGCACCCAGGAAATATGGGTTTCCAAGAGCTTAAATCCCTGTACCGGATGCGGGTATAAAGCCGGGTTCTGCAACGCGGTGAGCAACGGTGACGACATGACGTGCAACCTGTAAAAATCTGCAAGTATTTTTTTATTATGAACCTTATTTTCGTCTGAAAAGGCCATTGATGGCATATACAGGCCTTCCTGCTCTACGTTAAATTGCGAACCGTGTCACAGGGCGTTGTTGATACCCCTGAAAGACGGTTCGGCTTCAGGGATGGATGCTTACCAAGATGAGTATGCCTGCCGAAAAAGTGGTGCTTTTGCTGCACCCTGAGCCAGCCAATACCGTACAGACCAACCATGAAAACAATAATCCGGAACACCGGCCGTGCACCGCTGTATTCACTTATTGCACTGCTGATGCAGATGCCTACCCATGCCGCCGATTTGTGGGACATGTCGCTGGCCGACCTGGGCCGCATTCGTGTCACCTCCATCGCCTCAGGCACCGACACCCCGCTGGACAAGGCCGCCGCCATTGCCACAGTCATCACCGCCGACGACATTGAGGCCATGGGCGCCACGGACATTGACCAGGTGCTGGAAACCGTGCCCGGCCTGCATGTGGGCCGCTCGGACCAAGCTTACACCTCCAAGTTCTATATCCGTGGCATTACCTCGACCTACAACCCGCAGACGCTGTTCCTGATCAACGGCGTTCCCGTGTCCAGCCTGTTTCTCGGCAACCGCAGCAACATCTGGGCAGGCATGCCGGTCAAGGCGGTGGCGCGCATTGAAGTGATTCGCGGCCCCGGCTCCGCCCTGTACGGGGCGGACGCCTTCGCCGGAGTGATCAACGTCATCACCAAGACCCGCAACGACATCAGCGGCGCCAGCGCCGGGGCGCGCATCGGCAGCTTTGACACCCGGTCACTGTGGCTGGAACACGGCAGCAGCCTCAACGGTTTTGAAACCGCCTTCGTGCTGGAAGCGGAAACCACCGGCGGCTGGAAGAAAACCATCGAGTCCGACCGCCAGACCCTTTACGACCAACTGACCGGCACCCATGCCAGCCATGCCCCCGGCCCGGCCAGCACCATGAAGCGCATGATCGATGCCCGGCTGGACGTGGCCCATGACCACTCCCGGCTGCGCGCCGGTTATCAGGGGCGCTACAAGGTCGGTTCCGGCCCCGGTTATCTGGAAGCCCTGGACCCGGATGGCCGCATCGCCAGCGAGCGCTTCAATCTGGACTACACTTGGAAGCACGATGACCTGACGCCGGACTGGGCCGTCGAGGCCCGGCTCAGCTATTACCAGAGCACCCAGGAAATCGAACGGAACCTGAAACTGCTGCCGGACGGCGCCACCCTGCCCGGCATCGGCAGCAGTTTCCCGGACGGCTTCATCGGCAACCCCGGCCACCGTGAGGAAAACACCCGCTTTGACTTCAGCACGCTGTTCAAAGGCTTTGCCAACCGCTATCTGCGGCTGGGCGCCGGGTTCTATCGCGGCAACATGTTTGAGGTCACCGAGACCAAGAATTTCACGCCAGGCTATACCCCGCGCCCCGGCGGCCTGGAAGATGTCAGCGACACGGCCGAGGTTTACCTGCCGGAGAAAAGCCGCCTCAACCGTTATGTCTTTGCCCAGGATGAATGGAAGCTGACCCGGAACTGGGGCCTGACCACCGGCATCCGCTATGACAGTTTCTCGGACTTCGGCAACACGACCAATCCCAGAATGGCGCTGGTCTGGGCCGCCTCGGACAAGGTCACCACCCGCCTGCTGTACGGCCGCGCCTTCCGCGCCCCCACCATTGCCGAGCTGTTCGTCACCAGCAATCCGATCACGCTGGGCAACCCCGGCCTGAAGCCTGAAACCATTGACTCCTGGGAGCTGGCCTTCTCCCACAAGCTGTCGCCGATGCTGATGTACACCGCCAATGTTTACCGCTACCACATTGAGGACTTCATCACCTTCGTCCCCTCCGGGTTGGTGATACAGGCACAGAACGTGGGCGTACGCGACGGCCACGGTCTGGAGCTGGAAGCGGATTACAACCCGCTCTTCAACCTGCGTTTCGTGGCCAACTACGCTTGGCAACGGTCCATCGACCGCACCACGCACAGCGATGTAGGTGAAGCCCCCGGACAACAGGTCTACGTGCGCAGCGAATGGCTGTTCCGGCCCGACTGGCAACTGGACGCACAACTGACCTGGGTGGGGCCGCAGAAACGCGCCGCCGGCGACAGTCGCGGCGCACTGGGCAGCTACACCGCCGTGGATGTGACCCTCAACAAGCGGGAAATTGTCCAGGGACTGGACGTGGCGCTGTCGCTGCGCAACCTCCTGGACGCTGACATCCGGGAGCCCAGCCCCGGACCGGTGGCGCCGCTGCCCGTACCGGCCATTCCGAATGATTTCCCCATGGCCGGGCGCAGCCTGTACGCCGGGTTGAACTACCGGTTTTAAGAGCGGCCGGGTCACGGTAACTTTCGAGACTTTTTAGCTTGCACCTGTTGTCAGGGAGGCTATGCTCAACAACAAACGTGAACTTCATCACATTTGCCGAACATTGTTGCACGGTGTCAACAGAAGGAACGAACTACACCATTCGCCATCACAGGGAGGTGCGTCTGCCGGGACGGCCGGGCTAACCGGCTTCCGGATCGTGTGCTATGAAATTGCGACCGAGTAATGAACATGAACAGCCAGAAAACGACAAGAAAAGCCCGTGCCATGCGCCTTCATCTCCCGCCGGCGTTGGCAGTCTGCCTGTTGCAGGCCCCGGTCTTCGCTGACAATCTCTGGGACCTGTCGCTGGAGGAGTTGGGGAAGGTGCGCATCACCACCATCGCTTCCGGTACGGAAACGCCGCTGGACAAGGCCGCCGCCATCGCCACCGTCATCACCGCCGACGATATCGCCGCCATGGGCGCCACCGATATCGACCAGGCGCTGGAAACGGTGCCGGGCCTGCACGTGGGGCGCGGCGACCAGATTGCCGCCCCCAAGTTCTACATCCGCGGCATCACCTCCAGCTACAACGCCCAGACACTGGTGCTGATCAACGGCATTCCCATCACCAGCCTGTTCACCGGCAACCGCAGCAATGTCTGGTCGGGCATGCCGGTGAAGTCGGTCGCCCGGATCGAGGTCATCCGCGGACCCGGTTCCGCCTTGTACGGAGCCGACGCCTTCTCGGGTGTGATCAACATCATCACCAAGACCGGGCAGGATATCCGCGACAGCAACGGTGGCAACGACCAGCCGCACACCATTGCCGGTGCGCGGGCCGGCAGCTTTGATACCCAATCCGTGTGGATGGAACACGGCGGCCGTTACGGCGGCTTTGATGTGGGATTGACACTGGAAGCGGAAACCACGAATGGCTGGAAGGCCTTGGTGCAGGCTGACCAGCAAACAGCCTTGGATACCGTGTACGGAGCAGGGGGCGCACCGGCCGTCTCCCTGGCGCCCGGCCCCATCAACATGGGCAAGGACATGCTGGACGCCCGACTGGATGTGGTTCACGGCCACTCCCGGTTCCGGAGCGGCTTCCAGGGGCGTTACCATCTGGGCACCGGACTGGGCACGGCGCAAACGCTGGACCCGCAAGGAGAGCTGCTGAGCCAACGCGTCAACGCCGACTATACCTACACCCGCAATGACCTGACACCCGACTGGGGCCTTGAAGCCCGGTCCAGCTATTACCGGGGCACCATGCAGGTGACTGAGGACATGGTGCTGTTCCCCAAGGGCGCTTTTGGCGGCGCTTTCCCGAACGGATTCATCGGCAACCCCGAGTTCAAGGAAGAAAACGCCCGTTTTGACCTCAGCGGCCTCTACAAGGGCTGGGATACCCACCGCGTGCGGTTGGGGACAGGCTTTTACTGGGGCGACATGTACGAAGTAACGGAAGCCAAGAACTTCACCGTGGCCTTTAACCCCCGTCCGGGCGGACTGGAAGATGTCAGCGACACAGCGGAAACCTTCCTGCCCGAAGCGCAACGCACCAACACCTACGCTTTCATCCAGGACGAATGGAAGCTGGCGGACAAATGGCAGCTGACCACCGGTGTCCGTTACGACCATTATTCGGACTTTGGCGACTCCACCAATCCCCGACTAGCCCTGGTTTGGGCCACCAACGACAAGATGACCACCAGGCTGCTCTACGGAAGCGCCTTCCGGGCGCCCGCGCTGGTGGAGTCGGCGGCGGCCAGCAACCCGGTCGCCTTGGGCAACCCGAACCTGAATCCGGAAAAAATTGACACCTATGAACTGGCCTTCTCGCACCATGCCGCCGCCGACCTGCTGTACACCGCCAACCTGTTCTATTACCAGATCAAGGACATGATCAATTTCGTGCCCGGCGGCGGCGGGGTGACGCAGGCTCAGAACGTGGGTCGGCGCACCGGCAAGGGCATCGAGCTGGAAATGGATTACACCGTGATTCCCGACCTGCGGCTGCTGATGAACTACTCGTATCAGAAGTCCACTGACCAGAACACCAAGGCCGATGTGGGTGAAGCACCAGGCCAGGATGCCTATGGCCGCAGTGAGTGGACTTTCGCGCCGTTCTGGCGGCTGGATACGCAAGTCACCTGGATCGGCAAGCAGAAACGGGCCGCTGGCGATGCGCGCCCGGCGTTGGACGCCTACACCACGGTGGACATCACACTGCGCCGCAAACAGCTGTGGAACTCTCTGTCCGTGGCGCTGTCGGTGCGCAACCTGCTGGACGAGGACGTGCGCGAACCCAGCCCCGGCCCTATTGCGCCGCTGACCGTGCCGCATTTTCCGCAGGACCTGCCCATGGCCGGACGCAGCGTCTACGGGGAGATCAGCTACAGCTTCTGAGAACACACGCCGGGGCCTGGCGGCCCCCGGCGTTCCTGCCTCACCAACTCCGGCGCGGCGCACCTTCATAGCGGATGCCGTCACAACGCAACGGGAAGAACGCTCCCGCCGGCCGGTCGCGGGCGTCAATGTAGCAAGGCGGCATCCCCGCGACGAAGCACAGCGTCAGGAACAACTGGTGTTCCTCCGAACTCAGCCCCAGATCAGCCGACAAGGCCGCATTGATGGCGGCGATGTTCATCGACAAGCCCTTGGTCGACTTCAGGTAGTGATACACCTTCAGCGCAATCGCCAGATGCCGGCCCTGATCCAGCCCCAGTTCGGCTACCAGCTTCAGGGTATGGGGAATGCGCTCGTCGATGCGGGCCAGTGGGCGGCCATAGCCGTAAATCGTTTTCTTCTGCCGGATTTCTTCATCAACAAAAGCCTCGACAGTCATGCCCTGATCCACAGCCGCCCCGGCGCGGTAGAAGAAGTCTTGCGCCTTGCGGTCCGGACGACGGCCGTAGATGGAAGCTTCCGACACCGCCAGCCCGGCCACCAGCGCCATGGAACTGGTGCTGCGGGCCGTGCCGACCAGCGCCGCCACATGATTGGGCCAGATGGAGGGGTCCGGGTAACTGGTGGCGAGCCAGATCCAGTTCAGCAGCTTCAACTGGTTGTCCGTGAATTCACGGCCGGTGATGCTGAAACAATACATCTTGAACCAGTCCCAACTACCCAGTTCGTGGTGCAGGTCCTTGCCGCGCATCACGACCCGCTCGCAGAGGAAGGCCTTGCCCATGCGGGTCGGCCAGGTGTTTTCGTGGTCCAGCAGGGTTTGCAATGTCATGGTTCCAGGCCCTCGATAGTCGGCACGCCCATGGCGCCGGGATCATCCTCCAGCTCCACCCGGCTACCGATGAAGGGGAACTTGCGCCAGCCCAGCGCCTGCTGTTCCAGCGCATGGGCTGCCGCGCCCGGCAGGCGCAGCAGCAGAAACAGCATTTCCGCCTGTTCCGCCGTGAAACCCAGATCAAACAGGGCGGCGGCGGCCACGCCGGTCATGGCCAGGGGACAACCGGCCAAGGCCTCCAGCTCTTCGCGGTTGTCGCCCAGCCAGCGCAATGCGCCGTCGCCGGTATGGGCCGCCAGCACCGCCAGCGTTTGCCGGACCGGCGTGGGACAACTCACCCCGTTGGGCTCGAAGCCGGGAGCATGTTCAACCGGCAGCCAGATATCCACTTCCTTGTTGTCGAGCAGGGCGCGCAGACCGGTCTGCCAGGCCGCCAGATCCTGCCCGCAGGTCTGCCACAGGTTCACCGCGTGGAACACTTCGTGCGCACCGCCATACTGCCCCGCCCCGACCGCCAGGGCTGCCATCAGGGAGGTGGCCGCCGCGCTGCCGCCGACACCGCCGTTCATGGCCGCCCGCACACTGTGGTCACGCGGCCCGCGATTCATCAGCGCCACCGACAGGTGCTCCAGCAACCGGCTATGTGCCGGTAAGGGGCGCTCGCCCCGAAACAACAGGTACAGCGATTCCGCCCATCCCGCCTTGCCCAGCAGGTCGCCATAAACGTCATAACCATGGCAGTAACAGGCCTTCGCCTCAAAAGGATTGTCCGGCTCGGCTTCCTCGGCCCAGATATGGCTGATATATGGTTGCGTGGCTTCGCTCATCACTGCGCTCCGGTCAGGACTTTCATGCGTGCGCCCATCGGCGGCACTTCTTCGGGGTCAACGATCACATCCAGCAGGCAGGGACCGGGGCGGGAAACGATACCGGGAATGTCGATTTTATCGAGATCGGACAAGCGTTCGATGCGGTAGGATTCCACCCCCATCGCCTTCGCCATCAGCGCAAAGTCGATCTTCGGCAGTTCGTGGCCAATCCGTTCCGCCCCGCCAATCTGCTGCCCGTGCTTGACCATGCCCAGCGAGCTGTCATTGAGCACGATAAACAGCACATTGAGGTTTTCCTGCAGGGCGACGGTGATTTCCTGCCCGCTCATCAGCATGCTGCCGTCGCCGGTGAAACAGACCACCGGCGCGCCTTTGGCTCCGGCCGCGACACCCACCGACGCCCCGATGGCCCAGCCCATGGACGAGAAACCGATGCCGATGTGGAACAGGCTGCGGTGACGGTTGAAGTCCTTTGGCCGCCGGCAATTCCAGTAGTGGATGCCCCACAGGAAGCTGTTGCCGCTGTCCATCAGCACCCGCGTGTCGTCGGGGCAAAGGGCGCTGACCTTGGTCATCAGCGCCTGCGGCTTCACCGGACCACTGTCGGCGAGGCATTTTTCGCGGTCGGCCAGATCAATCATCGCCGGCAGGCCGTCGTCGTCGTGCAGCAGCACATCGCCCTTGCGCAACGGAGTGCGCTCCAGCAATTCGGCAAAGGGCTTCAGCATCAGTTCGATGGAGCCGAGGATGCACAGCCGCGCCAGGAAGGAGCGGCTAAGATGCTCGGCATTGCTGGACAGATGGATAAGGCGGCGTGACATGATGGCGCTGGTGTCCCAGCCGCTGGTGGACACTTCGTCGAGCGCGGTGCCGACCACCACCACCCGCTCGGCATTCTCGGGCTGCAATGCCTCGCGGGCGCTTTCATGACCGGCAAAGCCGAACACACCCCGGTAACGGTGGTGGAAGCAATTGACCAAGCCCTTGGCGCGCGGCGTGGTCACGAACAGCCAGTTGCGCGACTCCACCAGGGCGATGATCTCGTCGATGGCCCCCGCCGCCCCTTCACCGATCACCACCGTCACCTTCTCCTTGTCGGCCAGCTCCTTCAGCACCAGATGCATGGCCTCCTGGCTGGGCGTCACCTCATGGTTGATGAAGGCGCGCAACTGGCCCTTGTCCTCACCGGGTTCAATGGTCTCGCGCATCACGTCCAGCGGAATGCTGAGATGCACCGGTCCGGGGCGGTTGCTGATGGCATAGCTGATGGCCTGCAGCAGCTTCGGCTCCAGCTGGGCGGTGTGCGACACCAGCGTGTTGAAGCGTGTGCAGTGGGTGAAGATTTCCACGGTGTTGATGCCGGTGCAGGAACCGTCCTGCAACGCGCCGCGCCCGAATTTCTCGATGGCGGGCTGGCCGGACAGCACCAGCAGCGGAATGCCGTCGGCATAGGCGCAGGCGACGCCGGTCACCAGATTGGTGGCCCCCGGCCCCGCCGTAGCGCAACAGACGCCGATGCGGCCGGTTTCGCGGGCATAACCGTCGGCCATGAACGCGGCCCCGGTTTCATGGCGGGCCACAATGGCTCGCGGCCCGCCGCGGCGCTCGCTGCGGGCCAGCGCGTTATAAAAGGGCTCGATGCTGCCGCCAGGTACGCCGAAGACATACTTGACGCCCAGGCGTTGCAGGTAATGCAGAATGAGATCGCCGTTTTCGATCATGGATTCTCTCCCTGGAGTGAATCGCTCCCGGTGTGATTTTTATGGCTGATATGGGGGAATGGCGCGCCCTAGAGTAGAAGTTTGGCCCCCCGGCTTCAACGGCTGATTGCAAGAAATGTTCCTTCTCTATTCAATAGATTTTAACTATCAATAATTAACAAATAATCAATTTTACATCACACCCTGATCACCCTATCCTGAGTTTGTCGAAATACCCCAAACCCCAATGGAGCAACACCATGAGCAGCTTGATCAACACCCAAGTGCAACCGTTCAAGACCACCGCCTTCGTCAACCGCAACGGCAAGGGCGAATTCATCGACGTGTCCGATGCCGACCTGAAAGGCAAATGGTCTGTGCTGATTTTCATGCCCGCCGCCTTCACCTTCAATTGCCCCACGGAAATTGAAGACGCCGCCGACAACTACGCCGAATTCCAGAAGGCCGGTGCTGAAGTCTACATCGTCACCACCGACACCCATTTCTCGCACAAGGTGTGGCATGAAACCTCCCCGGCCGTGAGCAAGGCCACTTTCCCGCTGGTCGGCGACCCCACCCACACCCTGACCAATGCCTTCGGCGTGCACATCCAGGAAGCCGGTCTGGCGCTGCGCGGCACCTTCGTCATCAACCCGGACGGCGTGATCAAGACTGCTGAAGTGCACTCCAACGAAATCGCCCGTGACGTGTCCGAGACCCTGCGCAAGCTGAAGGCCGCCCAGTACACCGCCGCCAACCCCGGCCAGGTCTGCCCTGCCAAGTGGAAGGAAGGCGCGAAGACGCTGGCTCCGTCGCTGGATCTGGTGGGGAAGATCTGATCCACACGTAAAAACCCCCTATGTTCTGCCCCCAAGGGCGCACGCAGTGCGCCCCTAAGGGGATGTTTTACCCAAAATTCCCGGAGACGATCATGCTCGACACCACCCTCAAAGCCCAACTGCAAGGCTATCTGGAACGGCTGGCCGGCCCCATCGAGCTGGTCGCCACCCTTGATAACAGCCCGGCGTCCGCCGAGATGCTGGAATTGCTGCATGAAATTGCCGAACTGACGACGCAGATAGTCGTTCATACCGGCGGCGCCGATGAACGCGCGCCCTCCTTCTGCGTCGCCCGGCGCGGTGAAGCAGCGCGCGTCCGTTTCGCCGGAATCCCGCTGGGCCATGAATTCACCTCGCTGGTGCTGGCGCTGCTGCAGGTCAGCGGCTACCCGCCCAAGGTGGAGGCGGCGCTGATCGAACAGGTGAAAGCGCTGGACGCCGAGCTGAACTTCGTCACCTATATCTCGCTGAGCTGCCACAACTGCCCGGACGTGGTGCAGGCGCTGAACCTGATGGCGGTGCTGAACCCGAAGATCACCCACACCATGATCGACGGTGCGCTGTTCCAGCAGGAAGTGGAAGCGAAGAACATCATGGCCGTACCCACGGTCCACCTGAACGGCGCGGAATTCGGCGCAGGCCGCATGACGCTGGAAGAAATCCTCGCCAAGGCCGACACCGGCGCGGAAGCCCGGGTGGCGACGCAACTGAGCGAGAAGGCCCCCTACGACATGCTGATCGTCGGCGGCGGCCCGGCCGGAGCTTCAGCCGCCATCTACGCCGCCCGCAAGGGTATCCGCACCGGCATCGTCGCCGAGCGTTTCGGCGGGCAGGTGATGGATACGATGGGCATTGAAAACTTCATCTCGGTGCAGGAAACCGAAGGCCCGAAGCTGGTGGCGGCGCTGGAACAGCACGTCAAGGCCTACGACGTGGACCTGATGAACACCCAGCGCGCGGTCAAGCTAAGCGCAGACGGGCTGGTGAATGTGGAGCTGGCCAACGGCGCGACCCTGCGCAGCAAGACTGTCCTGATTGCCACCGGCGCGCGTTGGCGCGAGATGAATGTGCCCGGTGAGAAAGAGTATCGCGGACGCGGTGTCGCCTATTGCCCGCACTGCGACGGCCCGCTGTTCAAGGGTAAGCGCGTTGCGGTGATCGGCGGCGGCAACTCCGGCGTGGAAGCGGCGATTGACCTGGCCGGGATCGTGGAGCATGTGACGCTGATCGAGTTCGACAGCAAACTGCGCGCCGATGCAGTGCTGCAAACCAAGCTGCACAGCCTGCCGAACGTGACGGTGATCGTCTCGGCGTTGAGTACTGAAGTGCATGGCGACGGCCAGAAGATGACCGGGTTGAGTTATACCGACCGTGTCAGCGGCGAGAGCCACAAGCTCGACCTCGCGGGGGTGTTCGTGCAGATCGGCCTGCTGCCCAACACCGACTGGCTGAAGGGGACGCTGGCGCTGAGTCCGCGCGGCGAGATTGAAGTGGATGCGCGCGGCCAAACGTCATTGCCGGGCGTGTTTGCTGCCGGGGATGTCACCACCTCGCCGTTCAAACAGATCATCATTGCCATGGGCGATGGGGCGAAGGCGGCTTTGGGGGCGTTTGATTATTTGATACGGCAGGGGGTGTAAAATCCGTCAATTACTAGGGGAAAGGAGTACAGTCAGACCATTACATCCCGGATAATCAGCATCATGGCCTCCCTCCTCTCCGATCAGGAACACCCGGCCGCTGACACCGGTATCCCGCCCGCCATATCGGCCATCAACGAGGCGTTGCGGGTTTCAGAAATGCGCTACCGCCGCCTGTTCGAAAGCGCCAAGGACGGCATTCTGCTGCTGAATGCGGAAAGCGCCCAGATTGAAGACGTGAACCCCTATCTGGTCAGCATGCTTGGTTATACGCATGAAGAATTCCTGGGCAAGAAGATCTGGGAAATCGGCGCGTTCAAGGACACTCTGCTGAACATCGAGGCGTTTGCCCAGCTCAAGATCAAACGCTATATCCGTTATGACGACCTGCCGCTGGTCGCCAAGGACGGCTCCCGCTATTCCGTCGAATTCGTCAGCAATGTCTACGACTGCGCTGGTATTGAAGTCATCCAGTGCAACATCCGCGACAACACCAAGCGGCACCTGGCGGAACTCGCCTTGCGCGCCACGACACGCGCCCTGAAAATGCTCAGTGAAAGCAATGTCGCCCTGCTCCACTCCGCCAACGAGAAAATCCTGCTGGATGAATATTGCCGGATTGCCGTGGAAACGGGCGGCTACCTGATGGCCTGGATCGGCGTGGGCAATCCCGGCCCCGGCCAACCCGTCGATATCATTACCTGCTTCGGGGCCGATGACGGCTATCTGGCGCTGGCGCACATCAGCTGTGCGGAAACCCCTCGCGGCAATGGCCCCACCGGACGCGCCATCCGTTCCGGCGTGGCCCAGTTCGCCGAATACATCCCGACCGATCCGGCCATGCTGCCCTGGCATGACGAGGCGCTGAAACGCGGCTATCAGTCGGTGATCGCCATCCCTTTCCGCCTGCCCGACGGACAGATGGCCTGCCTGACGCTCTATAACAGCAAACGCGACATCTGGTCCGAACCCGAACGGAAATTACTGTTGGAAATCGCGGCCGACCTGGCCTTTGGCATTAACGCCCTGCAGACCGCCATCGCCAAGATCGAGTACCAGGTCAGCTTGCGGCAGAGTCTGGAGCAAACCATCCAGGTTATCGCCAGCACGGTGGAAGAGCGTGACTCCTACACCGCCGGCCATCAGCGACGGGTGGCCGCCATCTGCTCCCGCATTGCCGCCGAACTCGGCCTGCCCGCCGACCAGACCCACGGCCTGCACCTGGCCGCCTCCATTCACGATCTGGGTAAAATCAGCATCCCGGCCGAGATCCTTTCCAAACCGAGACGGCTGACCACCACGGAATTCAGCATGATCAAGGAACATCCGGGCATCGCCTTCAATATCCTGAAGGAGGTCAACTTTCCCTGGCCGATTGCCCGGATCATCCTGCAGCATCACGAACGCATCGACGGCACCGGTTACCCCTCGGGGCTGCGCGGGGAATCGCTGTTGCTGGAGTCCCGGATTCTGGCCGTGGCGGATGTGGTGGAAGCCATGGCGTCGCATCGCCCGTACCGGCCTGCCCTGGGTATTGAAGCCGCCCTCGCCGAAATCACCGCCCAGCGCGGCATCAGCCTGGATGCCGACGTAGTGGACGCCTGCCTGCGGGTTTTTGAAAAGGGCTACACCATTGAGGATTAACCGCCGGGTTGGCCCAAGGCGCGGCTCATCCCCGTCGCCCCAGCCATAGCCCTTCACTGGCAATCACCATACGCTCGTCCAACTTACTGGAAACCCGCCCGAGGACGACATCATGACCACCGCCATCCCCTACACCGGCAAGAACGGCCGCGTCGCCATCGTTGACGGCGTCCGCACCCCCTTCGCCCGCATCGCCAGTCACTACCGCGACCTCAACGCCATCGACCTCGGCGTGCTGGTGGTCAAGGAAATCGTCAGCCGCAACAACCTCAACCCGGCTGACCTGCAGCAACTGGTGTTCGGCATGACGGTGATGATTCCGGAAGCGCCGTTCATTGCCCGCGAAATCGCCCTCGCCTGCGGCTACTCAAAGCTCGACGCCTATTCGATCACCCGCGCCTGCGCCACCAGCTTCCAGACCACCGCCAGCCTGGCCGACAACATCCTGGCCGGATACACCGACATCGGCATCGCCGGCGGCACCGATTCCACCAGCTGCGTGCGCATCCCGCTGTCCGCGCAGTTGAGCGCCACGCTGCGCGACATCAATTTCGCCAAGACCACCAAGGACAAGATCCGCCTGCTGGCCAAACTGAAGGCGAAAGACCTGCTGCCGCAACGGCCTTCCATCACCGAATACTCGGTGGGCGAGACCATGGGCGAAAGCACCGAAAAGATGGTGAAGAAATGGGGTGTCGGCCGCGCCGAGCAGGATGATCTGGCCCATGCCTCGCACAGCAACGCCGCCCGCGCCTGGGCCGAGGGCCGCATGGACCGTCAGGTGATGAGCGTGCGCCTGCCCGACGGTTCCACGGTGAAACAGGACAACCTGATCCGCACCAAATCGAACCGCGCTGATTACGACAAGCTGAAGCCGGTCTATGACACCTCCGGCAAGGGCACGGTTACCGCGGGCAACAGCAGCCCGCTGACCGACGGTGCCGGTGCGTTGCTGCTGATGAGCGAAGCCAAGGCCAAAGCCTTGGGCTACAAACCCCTTGGCTACCTGCGCTCCTACGCCTTCGCCGCCCGCGACCCGCACGACGACCTGCTGATGGGCCCGGTGCTGGCCGCACCCATCGCTATGGACCGCGCCGGGCTGGCGCTGGGCGACCTGACGCTGGTGGACATGCACGAAGCCTTTGCCGGGCAGGTGGCCTGCAACCTGCGCGGACTGAACGATGCACGTTACCTGAAGGAGATGATCGGCCGGGACCGGGCGCTGGGCGATGTGGACCGCAGCCTGCTCAACGTCAACGGCGGCTCGCTGGCCTACGGCCACCCGTTCGGGGCGACCGGGGCGCGGGTGATCATGCAGATGCTTTATGAATTGCAGCGTCGCGGCGGCGGCATCGGCTTGACGACGGCCTGTGCAGCGGGTGGCATTGGCGCAGCGATGGTGCTGGAGACGGAATAACCTGCCAGTAGGTCGGACTTCAGTCCGACAACACTCTCCGATCGAAGGGTGGTTGTCGGGCTGAAGCCCGACCTACAGCGGGCACGCACCCCTTTCCAAGCAGGCCGGCAAGTAGCATGATGGAGGGATTACTCTAGGGAACAGGAATTACCCCATGTCCACCTACAACCTCTACATCGGCAATACCGAAGACCCGCAATTCGACTGGAATGAACAGACCCAGCTGCTCCCGGAGGAAATCCTGGAGATCGGCCTCGCCAACGGCGTCACCCAGTTCAACGAAGCGCGTGACATCCTGCTGTCGGCAGACTATCAGGGCCGCAAGCTGGACATGGACTCCTACGGTGCACTCGCCTCCAAGGCGGATATCCTGGATTTCATCAACCTGTTCCCGCAATACCCGGAATGGATGCAGCATGCGGTGGCCAAGGCAGACACCCTCGCCCACAACGAAAAATTCGTGATCGTCATCTACAAGTACTGATCGCCCGTCCAGCCCCGCTAGTCAAGGAATCGGCTTGCCATATTAACCACAAGAATTATAATGATTATAGGGCTTCGCGTTCCCGTGAAGCCGTCAATGACCCACAAGAGGTTCACTATGAAGATCAAGCAAACGCTGCTGAGTATGGCTTTCCTGACACTTCTGGCCGGTTGCGGCGGGGGTGGGGGCGGCGGGGGTGGCGGTGCCGCTACTCAGATTCAGGGCGTTGTTACCGACTCATTGGGTGTACCGATTGCCGGGGTCACCATCACCGTCGGCACGGCCACCGCCACTACCGATGCACTGGGCATGTACACCTTGGCGGTCAGTCCTGCCGCCAACCTCAAGGTGGCCGCTGCCAAAACCGGACTGGCGAAGACCTTTGATGTTGTCACTCTCGCCAACGGCCAGACCGTGCCGCTGAACTTCACCCTGCAAGCGGTTG
Source organism: Fluviicoccus sp. (assembly GCF_030646115.1). Taxonomy (GTDB): domain Bacteria; phylum Pseudomonadota; class Gammaproteobacteria; order Pseudomonadales; family Moraxellaceae; genus Fluviicoccus. The sequence continues at coordinate 38,698 of NZ_JAUSMX010000032.1, read as the reverse complement.
GTAAAAGCAATGTCCTGACCGGCATGAGCGCCAACCCGACAGCCGCCGACAGCGGCCGGGGCGCCACCGTGGCTCTGCCGGCGGGCAGCATTGTGGACGGCAACAACAACGTCATTGATAACGCCACGGTGGATGTCACCAGCGCCGTGCCGTCTGACAGGAACTACACGGACAAATTCCCGGGCCTCTTCGTCGGCAATACCGGCGGCGGAGCCGATACCGCCATTGAAAGTTTTGGCTATGTCACCGTGGACATCAATTGCGGTGTCGGAAAGACCTGTAACCTGCTGGCCGGAAAAACGGCGGATATCGCCATTCCGGTGGCCGTTGGCGCTGATCCGGGCACACCGACCATTGATCTGTGGTCCCTGAACGAGACAACCGGAAAATGGGTTCATGAAGGCACCGCCGCCCGCGATGCCACCGTCAATCCGGTGGTCTATCGGGCAACCGTCAGCCACTTCTCCAGCTACAATCTGGACCGCGCCATCCCCAACGCGATTCCGTTCGCCGTGACGGTCAAGAACAAGAACGGGGCCATCGTCCCGGGTGCGCAGGTGGTCATCACCTCCAGCAACAGCAATGGGGGCGCAGCATCGGAAAGCCGTGGCGTCACCAATGCCGCAGGTATTGCGGAATTTGCTTCTGTCGCACCTGGCAGCATCAGCGTCATCGCCTCGTCGGGCAACCTGGTGGGCAGCGGCTACAGCTATGATGTCGTCAACGGCAAAGCCGTCATGGACGTCACCCTGTACCAGACCGTCCAGAAAACCATCACGGTGGTTTATCTTGACAACGGCGTGGAAAAGACGGCTCCGAGCTCAACTACGGTCAGTGTCATGTCGGAAGGAACCGGTGCCGGACACAGCTTTTTCAGCGCCATCCTCAATGCCCAAGGCCAGGCCGTCCTCAAGCTGCAGCCTGATCTAAGCTTCTACAGCTACAATGCCACTGTCACCATCAATGGCACCACCTATTCACTGAACGACTCGGTCACCTCGGTGAATGCCTTGCCGTCGAAGTGGGTGCTGAAGATACCTTCCGGCGTCTGATTGACGGTTGCTGCAGGACTCATCGCGGGCCTATTGAGAAGGCCCGTGATGAGTCATTCCTCACTTCGGTAAAACCATACCACATCCGACTGAAAGTCTTGTGCCGCTGCTCCGTCATAGGCACAATCGCGCCCGAAAACCCACACGGAGCGGCTGCGCGGCAGGCCGGAACCCCTGATGAACCTGACCCGTATTCTCACATGGTTGACCTTGGCGCTTGGCAGCCTGTTCCATGCCGTGACGGCAAAGGCCATTGATCTGGAAATCGGCGTCGGCTCGCTGGCCCATGACAAAACCTGGTTCGACAACACCCGTCAGACCAGCCTTGGTATTTTCAACAGTGCGCGTTCCGGCCTGAAATACGGCGTCACGCTCAGCGGCAGTGACCAGAATGATGGCGGCTTCTCGCAGCAAGCGGTGATGGCCGGAGTCGGCTACCGGCATTCCTTCGGGCATGGCCTGTATATCCAGCCCGGCGTAGAGGCGGGACTCGGCAGGAACCGCATCAACGTCTACACCCAGTCCCCTAGCGGGCTGTATGACGCCAGCGAGGATTCGCAAACCGGCGTCCTGAGTGAAATCTCCCTGCGAACCGGCGTCCGTTTCCGGCAATTCGATCTTGCCCTGCAGCACAGCCTGGTCCACTCCGGGAATACGCTTCAGATTGCACCCGATTATTCCTCGCTCTTTTTACTGAATAAAACGGGACTAAACAATTTGGTTTACAACCCCTTTGCCAAGCCGCCATACCCTGAAAAAATTGGCAACCTGAACATCACTTCCCTGCAACTGAGCTGGGGTTTCTGACCCTTTCGCCACTCCCCGGACACCTGCCTTGACCCATTACGACGTCATCATCCTCGGCGCCGGCGCCTCCGGCCTCATGGCCGCGCTTACGGCCGGACAACGCGGCCGCAAAGTGCTGGTGCTGGACCGCAGCAACAAGGTCGGCAAGAAGATCCTGATGTCCGGCGGCGGCCGCTGCAACTTCACCAACCTGTTCGTGGAGCCGGGCAACTACCTGTCCGCCAACCCGCACTTCTGCATCAGCGCCCTCAACCGCTACACCCAGTGGGACTTCATCAGCCTGGTGGAAAAGCACCGGATTCCCTGGCACGAGCGCAAGCACGGCGAATTGTTCTGTGATGACTCCGCCAAGGACATCCTGGACATGCTGCTGGCGGAATGCGAACGGGCCAAGGTCACCATCAAGGCCGCCTGCGACGTCACCGCCGTCACCGCCCCCGCCGACGCCAAACCCGGCGAACGCTTCCTCCTGCAAACCGGCCTCGGGGAATTCCGCTGCGAATCGCTGGTGGTGGCGACCGGCGGCCTCTCCATCCCGACGCTGGGCGGCAGCGGCTTCGGCTACACACTGGCGAAACAGTTCGGCCATCAGGTGCTGCCCACCCGCGCCGGGCTGGTGCCGTTCATGTTCAGCGACGGCTTCAAGGCCGTCACCGAGCGGCTTTCCGGGCTGGCGGTGGAAGTGACGCTGAGCAACGAACTGGCGGCCTTCACCGAGAACCTGCTCTTCACCCATCGCGGCGTCAGCGGCCCTGCGGCCTTGCAGTTGTCGAATTACTGGCTGCCGGGCGAAAGCATCCGCGTCAACCTGTTTCCCCAGGACGACATGGCCGGCTGGCTGAAGACACAGAAGAAAACCCACCCCAAGTCGCTGCTGCGCACGCTGCTGAACGAACGGCTGGCCAAGAGCCTGGTGCTGGAACTGCAGGCGCTGCTGTGGGCCGACCTGGCCGAAACGCCGCTGGCGCAATGGACCGATGCCGCACTGGAACAGCTGGGCGGCCAGTTGAACGGCTGGCTGCTGAAACCATCCGGCACCGAAGGCTACCGCACCGCCGAGGTGACGCTGGGCGGCGTCGACACCACCGAATTGTCGTCGAAGACGATGGAAAGCAAGAAACAGCCGGGCTTGTATTTTGTGGGCGAAGTGATGGACGTGACCGGCTGGCTGGGCGGTTTCAACTTCCAGTGGGCCTGGGCTTCCGGTCATGCGGCGGGTCAGGTTGTCTAATCCTGCGCCAAAGCCCAAAAGTCCGGTACAATATCGCCCCCTCGTCTTCACCCCGGTTTCGCCCCCATGATCAACTACCAGGATCTCTCCCTGCGCCGTAACGGCCGCGTCCTGTTCGCCAACGCCAGCGGCTCCATCCATCCCGGCTGGAAGATCGGGCTGACCGGGGAAAACGGGGCGGGCAAGTCCACGTTCTTCGCCGCCTTGCAGGGCAGCATCGGGGTGGATACCGGCAAGCTGGAACGTCCCAGTGTCTGGACCGTAGCGCACATGGCGCAGGAAGTGACAGCGCTGGACCGCAAGGCCGTCGACTTCGTGCTGGACGGCGACCGTGAATGGCGCGACATCAACGACCGCCTCGACACCGAACAGGACGACCACAAGCTGGCCGACCTCTATGGCCGCTATGACGCCATCGACGGTTACACCGCCCCCACCCGCGCCGCCAAGCTGCTGGCGGGCCTGGGATTCAGCGAGGCGCAGCAACAGAACAACGTGCGCAGCTTCTCCGGCGGCTGGCGCATGCGCCTCAACCTGGCGCAGGCGCTGATGTGCCGTTCCGACCTGCTGCTGCTGGATGAACCGACCAACCACCTCGACCTCGACGCCATCCTCTGGCTGGAAGAGTGGCTGAACCGCTACACCGGCACACTGGTGCTGATTTCCCACGACCGCGACTTCCTCGACGCCACCGTCGATCACATCCTGCACATTGAACAGCAGAAGATGACGCTGTACACCGGCAACTACAGCACCTTCGAGCGCACCCGCGCCGAGCGTCTGGCGCAGCAGCAACAGGCTTTCGATAAGCAGCAGCTGGAAAAGGCGCACCTGCAGAAATACATCGACCGCTTCCGCGCCCAGGCCACCAAGGCCCGCCAGGCGCAGAGCCGCATCAAGCAACTGGAACGCATGATCGACATCGCCCCGGCGCACGTCGACTCCGCCTTCAGCTTCAGCTTCCGTGAGCCGCACAAGCTGTGCAACCCGCTGGTGCGGCTGGATGACGTGGTGGCCGGGTATGGCGACACGCAAATCCTCACCAAGGTGCGGCTGAACCTGAGCCCGGAATCGCGCATCGGCCTGCTGGGTCCCAATGGCGCGGGCAAGTCGACGCTGATCAAGACGCTGGTGGGTGAACTGGCGATGATGTCCGGCGAGCGCGTGGTGGGCGAGCATGCCCGCATCGGCTACTTCGCCCAGCATCAGGTGGACCATCTGGACATGGATGCCAGCCCGCTGCTGACGCTGACCCGCATTGCCCCGCGCGTGCAGGAACTGGAACTGCGCGCCTTCCTCGGCAGCTTCGGCTTCCAGGGCGACCGCGTCACCACCACCGTCGAGAACTTCTCCGGCGGCGAAAAGGCGCGGCTGGCGCTGGCGCTGATAGTGTGGCAACGCCCCAACCTGCTGGTGCTGGACGAACCCACCAACCACCTTGACCTGGAAATGCGCCACGCGCTGAGCATGGCGCTGCAGGACTTCCAGGGCGCGCTGGTGGTGGTGTCGCACGACCGGTTGCTGCTGAGCGCCTGCTGCGACGAATTCCTGCTGGTGGCCAACGGTCAGGTCATGGAATTCGAAGGCTCGCTGGCCGACTACGCCACCTGGCTGAAGAAGTGGCGTGCGGAACAGGAAGTGCTGGCGAAGCAGGCGGCTTCAACGGCTGCCGCACGGGCGGCCGCGCCGGTCGCAGCCCCGGCGGCGGAAAGCAAGCCCGCCCCGGCCGCCGCGTCCGGCAAGAAGCCGAACCCGGTGACGCTGAAGGCCAAGGTGGACAAGCTGGAAGCGCGACTGCATGTGCTGAACGCGAAACAGGCCGAGTTGATCGCCCTGCTCAACGGCACCGAGATCTATGAGTCGAAGCAGTCCGCCAAGCTGAAGCAGGCGCTGGCGGAGAAGAGCAAGGTGGATGAAGAGACGCATCAGGTGGAGGCGGAGTATTTGACGTCGCTGGAGCAGTTGGAGAGCTTGTGATCCAAGACTGTAGGTCGGGCTGAAGCCCGACCTACAGGACACTGGCGTGTTTGTTCGCGAGGGCGCACGCAGTTCGCCCCTACGGCGATCTTGGTCACAGCATCCGTCCGGCATAGTGTATCCCGACCGGACCTGATAGATTACGATCATTATCAGAACATGCCGCCACGGACAGGGAGCAACCCGCGTGACCCCGGAAAGCGAAGGAGGCGTCATGAGACGAATCCCCCTGCAAGAAACCCTCACCTGCGAATTCAAAAGTGACCGTAAATGCCTGTCGGACAGCGACCTGATCGAAGCCGTCGTCTGCATGGCCAATGGCCAGGGCGGCCAAATCTATCTGGGCGTGGAAGATGACGGCCAGATTACCGGACTTCACGCCAAACATGTGCATACAGACGGACTCGCCGCCCTGATCGCCAACAGGACACAACCCAATGTGCATGTCCGCGTGGAACTGATGCAGGAAGACGGCTTAACTGTTGCCTGTATATCCATCCCCATGTACCCGCAACCAGTGGCCACCCAGGACGGCATGGTCAAACGCCGTCGCCTGCAAAGTAACGGCCAACCCGAATGTGTTCCTTACCTGCCCCATGAGTTTGTCGTGCGTCAGGCCCACTTTGGATTACTGGATGTCAGCGCCAAACCGGTAGCGGGGGCCGCCATAGCCGATCTTGATCCGATTGAGCGGGTCCGCTTGCGGCAATTCATCCAGCGTTTCAATGGCGATCAGGGATTGTTGGAACTCGACGACTCACAATTGGATGCCGCTTTGGGCCTGACAGTACGTCTTGGAAACGAACACGTTCCCTCGCTGACCGGTCTGCTACTGCTTGGCTATGAATCCTCTCTGCGCCTGCTGGTTCCCACCCACGAAATAGCCTTTCAGATACTGGATGGTGAAGAAGTACGCCTGAACGAATTCAGCCGAGTCCCGCTGCTTCGCGCTTTTGAATGGATCGAAACCCTGTTCAAACCACTCAATCTGGAACAGGAATTCCAGTCCGGCCTTTTCCGCGTCGCCATTCCCAAACTGGATCAGCGCGCCTTCCGCGAAGCCGTTGCCAATGCGATCACACATCGGGATTATAGCCTGCGTGGCGCAATTCATATTCGACTTGCCTCTGACACGCTGGTCATCAGCAATCCCGGCGGCTTTGTCGAAGGCGTCAGTTTGCGCAATCTGCTGACGACAGAACCCCGCCCACGTAATCCCGCACTGGCCGATGCCCTGAAGCGTATCGGACTGGTGGAACGAACGGGACGCGGCGTCGATCTGATTTATCGAGGCCTTTTGCGCTACGGCCGCCACAATCCGGACTTTAGTCAGTCTGACAGTCATTCCGTGGTGCTCCGGCTCAGCATGGCGGTTGCCGATGAGGCCTTCCTGAAAATTGTGCTGGAAGAGGAAGCCCGTCGCGGGAGTGTGTTGCCCATCGACAGCCTGATTATTCTGGCTACGCTGCGTGAACAACGACGTGCCAATACAGAACAACTCGCGGAATGGCTGCAAAAAGACAGCTCGCGAATCTCCGCCAGTGTTGAGCCGTTGGTCGAATCCGGCTTGCTGCAAGCACATGGCACGGGTCGCGGCCGCAGCTACACGCTATCAGTTGCCCTGTACCGATTGCTCGGCCAACGGGCGGAATACACTCGCCAAGCGGGTTTCGACCGACTGCAGCATGAGCAACTGATCCGGAATTTTATCAAGCAGAATAAGCGCATTACACGCCAGGATGTCATGGATCTTTGCCATCTTGGGCCCGATCAGGCGTATAAAACGCTTAAACGGCTCTGTGATCAAGGAGTCATTGAAAAACAAGGGGATAGGAAGGCCGCTTACTATACCTAAGCCTGATTTATACGCTCGGCGCATAAATTTATGCGCTAGCGCATATACCCCATATGCAGTAACAGCCATTATCAGAAATTTCACCCGGAACCGGCCTTTCAGCATCCGCTGAAAACACCTGATTGACTGAAATTCCACAACATCGAACAAACCGGACCAGCCGCCATGAATACCTCCTCCCTCGTCCAGAAAGTCTCAAGCACTTCACCATGAAAACCCGGACACTGAAGCTGGAAAACCTGGATGACCTGCCGCCGCCGGAGGTGCTGCAACAGGAGATTATTGAACACCAGGAGGCGGCGCTGGCGTCGTTCAGGGATGTGGCGGCGGGGTTGCAGCGTTAAGGGCTGTCGCGCCCCTTCCACCCGCCCCGCACCGTAAACACCACCGCATCCTGCTCCACCCCCGCCTCATCCCGCAGGCTGAGCCGGAAATGCCCCGGCTGCGGCGACCAGGCCCGCGCCGTGGCCGCTCCCAGCCGTTTTCCGTCCAGCCACCACGACAGGCGCGCGCCGTCCGGCGCAGCGCGGAAAGTCACCTGCTGGTGGCCCGGCGGAATATCGGGGTCCAGCGCATACACCGTTTCATTCACCGGCGACAGGATATGCACCCGGCGGTCGCCGACATAGGTCACTGTCGACTGGGTGGCATCCGGCAGGAACCACTCCTCCCGCGCCGGTTCCGGCACGCCGTCAAAGCTCACCGTTTGCCGCACCAACCCCGGCGGCGGCGCGGGCCGGGGCGCCTCCGCCTGCCAGCGCCCGCCTTCCAGCCGCTGCATCAGTTCCGCCCACACCGGGGCCGCGCCGGTGATGCCGGAGACATCGCGCATGGGCGCGCCATCCAGGTTGCCCACCCACACCGCCACCGTATGGCGCTGCGAAAAACCGATGCACCAGTTGTCGCGCATGTCCTTGCTGGTGCCGGTCTTCACCGCCGTCCAGAATGGCGTGGCCAGCGGATTTTCGAATTCAAAGGTCAGCGCCCGCGCCTGGCGGTCGGCCAGGATGTCGGCGGTGATGAAGGCGGCTCCCGGTTCAGCCACCGTCCGCTCCGCAGGACGTGACAGCGAAGGAATCAACACAGGTGATGACCAGACGCCGCCCCGCGCCAGCGTGCGATAGGCGTTGGCCAGTTGCCACAGGCTGACATCGGCATCGCCCAGCGCCAGCCCGTAGCCGTAGAATTCCGGCGCTTCCGGCAGGGAGAACCCCAGATCGCGCAGGCGGGTCCAGAAGTCTTCGCCCCCCGCCAGCAGTTGCACCCGCACGGCAGGCACGTTCAGTGAACTGGCCAGCGCGGTGCGGGCGGAAATCACGCCCTTGAAGTCCTTGTCGTAGTTCTGCGGGCTGTACAGGCCTTGGGGGGTAGGCAGGCTGAGCGGCTCGTCGCGCAGCGGCGAAGCGGCGGTCAGCAGGCGTTTTTCGAAGGCCAGGGCGTAGAGGAAGGGCTTGAGCGTGGAACCGGCCTGACGCGGGGCGGTGACAGCGTCCACATAGCGCCCCTCGGCTTGCAGACCGGCGTTGGCGACATAGGCCAGCACTTCGCCGCTGGCGTTGTCCAGCACCAGCGCCGCCCCGGCGGTGACTTCACGGCCATGCAGCCCGGCCAGCTGGGCGCGCAGGCGTTCCCGGGCATAGGCCTGCAGGTCGGCGTCCAGCGTGGTGCGCACCTGCCGTTGCGATGCCGACAGGTAGCGCCAGGCCAGGGCGGCCAGTTCCGGGGTGTCCTCGTCCGACAGGCGGCGGCGGTCCAGCCGGGTGGCGGCCAGGAACTGCAGGCGCTCGCAGGAGGCGCCGGTGAATCCGGCCTGGATCAGGCGACAGCCATGCGCGGCCACCCGGGACGGTGAAGCGGTCGGGGCCGGCAGCAACGACGCCAGCAGCAAGGCTTCGTTACGGTCCAGTCCGGACGGCGCCTTGTCGAACAGGGCGGCGCTGGCGGCGGCCACCCCACCCAGATCGCCCCGGAACTGTGACAGGTTGAGGTAGGCTTCCAGAATCTGCGGCTTGCTCCAGCGCGACTCCAGCGTGCGCGCTTCCTGCATCTGCCGCCATTTCTGCGACAGGCTGCGGCCGCCAGTGCGCCAGCCCAGCGCCGGGTCCAGCAAGCCCGCCAGCTGCATGCTGAGCGTGCTGGCCCCGCGCCCGCGATGGCCGCTGACCAGCCCCCAGCCCGCGCGGGCGGCCGCGCCCCAGTCAATGCCGTGATGGCGGTAGAAATCGCGGTCCTCGGCAAAAATCACGGCCTCGGCCAGCGCGGGGGACATATCCGCCAACGGCGTCCAGCCCAGCCGGTTTTCAGCCAGGTCCACCCGGCGGCGGGTCAGCACGCGGCCCTGCCGGTCCAGCAACTCGGCATAGGTGGAAGGATGCGCGGCGCGCACGGCGTCAAACTCCTGCGGCTGCGCCGAGGCTGGCGCTGCCGCCCCCAGGGCCAACGCCGCCGCCAGTAGCGGCCCGGCCGCCCTAGGGCTGAACAACCACATCATCATTGGGCAGCAGTCCGAACATTTCCGGGGCGTACATGGCTTCGACACGGGTGGGCGGCAGGTGGAAGGTGCCGGCCTGGTTGAAGCGCACGATATAGCTGGTGCCGGTGTGGCCCTTGCCCATGCGGGCGTAATAACCGCGATAGCCGTCCTGCTTGTACTCGGCAAAATCGGGGGTACGCCAGTGGCCGGACCAGCTCGCAAAACGCTCGGCCTGTTCCGTCAGCAAGCCGGAGTCGCGGTCCAGCCCGCGCCCCAGCAATGAGGCTCCGGCCGGGACCGGGTCGTCCACCACCACCCAGCCCATGTCGGTCTGGGCTTCCACATCCAGCAACACCACCGCGACATCGCCCACCGACCACTGGCCGGGGGTCTTCTGCTGCAGAGGCAGCAGTGACTTGGTGATGGCATAGCCGGTACTCCACGGCGTCTTCACCGGGATGCGGGCCACGCTTTGCACGGTCAGCCAGGGCGCTCCGCCGCCCAGCTGGCGGGCGCGGAAGGTGGCGGGTGCAGACGGCCAGTCCAGTGTCCGGACGGCGGGGGTTCCGGCCGACCAGTCGGCTTGCTGCACCTGCTTGTCCAGGGCCAGCCGGGTCTTGCCAGTGACCGGCTCCGACTCGAAGCGTTCGCTGAACCGGCGAGTAGCCACCAAGCCCCAGGCATTGGCCAGCGTGGTGTCCCAGTGACCGCCCGCCATCCTGAGGCTGAGGCCGCGAATCAGGCGCGGCAGGTCGTCCTGCCAGCCGGGCAGGGTCTGCGCCGACAGGAACAGCCGCACGGCGGCGGCATCGGCGCTGCTGTACAGCCACCACTGGTTGCTTTCGTTGCGGCTCAGCATCAGTGCGGTGCCCTGCAGGTTCAGCCGCGAGCGCAGGATTCCCGAAGCCTCGGCCAGCCGCTGCGCCTGGTCGGGCAGGTCGGGACGCGCCTGCAACAGCGTCACCCAGTCCAGCACCATGGCCGTGGGCCACAGCGAGGGCTGCACGGTGAGGCTGCCCAGCGTCGAGGGCTCGAAACGCTGATAGCGGGCCAGCACGCTCATCGCCTTCAGGCGGCGGGCGTCATCATCAAATTTTCCGAAATTCCATACCTCGGGCTTCAGCCTGCCCTCGGCAAAACCCTGCAAGGCCGCCAGCATCCGCTGCTGCGAATCGTCCGGGAAATGACGGCCACTCTCATGCACCAGCTCCAGCAGGTAGGCGGTGATCAGCGGGTCGCCCTGATCCAGCGGCGTAAACAGCTTGGCGAAACCGTTGCGGTCGAGGAAGGCGGGCAGGTTTTCGCCCAGACCCTGCCAGGCGGACTCATCCTGCAGGGCAATGGCGCGCGACACCTGCTGTTCCAGGCAGGCATAGCGGTACTCGCGGAAATAACGCTGCACCCCGTCCATGCCTTCGGCCAGATGCGGCCGCAACTGCACACGGATGCCACCGCCGCTGAGGGCGTCGGCAGGCTTCGCCACCGGCAGGGTGTAGTCCTCGCCGGGCGGCAAGCGGGTCAGCGTCGCCTGCACCACTTGCTCCGGCACCGGGTCCAGCACGGTCTGGTGGAACTTCATCCGGTCATTGGCCAGGGCGCTGGCGGCGCTGACCGTCCAGTCGATGGCGCCGATGCCGGGGGGAACCTCCACCGGGAACGACAGGGTTTGCGATTTGCCGGGGGCCAGCGTCAGTTCACGTTGCTGCGGGGTGATGCCGCTTGCCGACGCCGTGGCCTCAAAGCGGATGGTCTGTTCAACCTCGGCCGCGTTGCGCACGGTGAATTCGGCCTGGAAGCTGTCGCCTTCACGCACCAACGGCGACAGCCCGCTGATCACTTGCAGGTCCTGGAAGGTTTCCAGGCGGCCTTCGCCCTTGCCGAAACGGTCGGCCGAGGACGCCACCGCCACCAGCCGGAAACCCGACAGCGAGTCATTGAGCGGGAAGCTGAACGATGCCCGGCCGTCGGCGTCCACCGTGGCGCGCGCCTGCCAGTACACCAGCGTATCGAACAATTCGCGGGTGGAACCGCGTCCGCCGCCGCCGCCCGCCGGCACCGCCTTGCGGCCGAAGTGCCGCTTGCCCACCACCTGGAGTTGCGAAGTCGCGGTTTCCACCTGCAGGCCGCGTTCGCCCATCATCGCCTGCAGCAGCTCCCAGCTGTGGTTGGGCGCCAGTTCCAACAAGGCTTCGTCCACCACGGCGAACATCACTTCCGTCCCGGCGGGCGGGATCTTGCCGTCCGGCGTTTTCACCTGCACCTGCACCTGGGCGGCGTCGCGGATGCGGTAACGCGGGCGGTCGCTGCGGACGCTGACATCCAGCCGGAAGGCGTCGTGGCCCACCTTGACCTCGGTGAGGCCCAGCTTGAAGGCGGGCTTGCCGAGATCGATGAAGGCCGTGGGCTGCACGGCGTCGTTGCGTCCCCGCACCACCAACGCCGAGACAAAGACATTGGGCGCATAACCGCCCAGCACCGGGGCGCGGATGACCGGCGAATTGCCGCTGAGCCGTTGCACGGACGCATCGAGGATACCTTCGCGCTCGGTCGTTACCAGCGCCAGCGCCTCGCGGAACGGCATGCGCACCTGCAGGCGCATGGTGTCGCCGGGGTTATAGGCCTTCTTCTCGGGAATGAGGTCGATACGGTCGGTGTCCTGCTGGTCGAACCACCACCCGCGTTTGCGGGTGACCCAGGCCTCGGCCGAGGCGGTGGCCTGACGACCGGCGCGGTCGGTAACGATGGCGCGCAGCCGCAGGTTGCCGGAGGCGGTGACCCTGATGCGGCATTGCAGGCGGCCGACCCGGTCCGTGCGGCCGCGGCAGCCTTGCGGCAACGGCTTCAGTTCCTGCGAGGAGTTGTAGTGGTATAGCCCGCCCATGGATTTTTCACGGGTGGTGACTGTTTCCAGCAGGAATACCGCCACCTGGACCGGCGCACCGGCCACCGGCTTGCCCCGGGTATCCAACACAACCAGTTCCACCGGCACCTGCTGCTGCTTGTCCGGTTGCAGCCACGAATCCAGCTTGATGCCCGGCAGCCACTCCCCCGGCCAGTACAGGGTGGCGGCCGCCACCGTCTGTGTTTCACCGCTGGGGTCCCGGAATTCCATTTCCAGCCGCAGCGCCGACGGATTGACCCGCTGGCTCAGCGTCACCGCCTCACGGCCGCCGCCATGTTCATCCAGCGTGGCGGTCTGGTCGGCCACGGTTTCAGGCGCTTCGAAGTTGGAAAATGGCGGACACAAGTCTTCCCCTTCCGGCCCCACGCACGTGCGGAAGGAATAACGGTCATAGTCCGGGAAATTGACCCAGGCTTCCTCGATGCGGCCGCGCAGGGTGACCGGGGCACTGGGGTAGGCGCCGCCGTTCAGGTAGCCCAGGCTCATGTCCGCCGAAACCTTCTCCTGGAAGGCCAGCGGACCGGGAGGCAATTGCAGCCGCGCTTTCAGCAACGGCAGGCGGTAGTGCGCCACCCGGAATTCACCGGTACTGAGGGTACTGTCATCGGGAAAGTGCAGGCTGACCGCGTAACTGCCAAGCTTGGCGGCGGTGGGAATCTTCCAGACGCTGTCGGCGTTGCCACCACTGTCGAAGCTCGGGGACAGCTCATAACGGTCGTCACTGCCCTGATGGCGGATTTCCACTTTATCCGGCAACAGCGAGGGCAGGCCGAAGCCGGTCAGCGAACGTGCGCGCAGGAAATGGCGCATGTGCACGGTTTCGCCCGGCCGCAACAGGCTGCGGTCGAAAACGGTATGGGCGCTGCGCTTTTCCGTGTCATCGGTGCCGTAGAAATCATGCAGGTCATAGCGCCAGGGTTCAATGCCCTCGTTCCAGTTTGACAGCACGAAGCCCCGGTCGCCGTCCTTGCGGGCGCTGACCAGCATGCTGGCGCCCCGGCAGGATTGCAGCTGTTTCAGGTTCTGCTCGCCGCTGTCATTGGTCCATTCGGACCGTGCCGGCTCCGGCAGCCGGGCGTCAATGCGGGCGATGCCCTGCAGGTCGGTGTCGCCTTGCCACAGCAGGCGGCCGTCAGCGCAGTCATGCACTTCCACCCTCGCCCCGGCCACCGGCTGCGCCTTGCCCAGCGACGTCACCCACACCAGCGAATTCACCGTGCCACGCTTCAGGTGCACCGCCAGATCGGTCACCAGGCTCAGGCTGTGCACATACATCGGCTGGTCCTGCGCCAGCAGGGTGTTGCCCAAATAGCGGCTTTCCACCTCGTGCAGGTACATGCCCGGCGCGGGCACGGGAATGCCCACCACTTCAAATGCCTTTGCCCCCAGGGGTTTGGGCAGCGGGGTCACCGTGACGCCCGGCTGGTTCAGGATGAGCGACTCCCCGCGCGGATCGGGCGGCGGCGGCGTGTTGTCCACGGGCTCGCCGGGGCCGGGCTTGGGCGGCAGGCGTGCCGCCCCCCAGGGCCGGGCGTCGAACTGTTCCGTTTTTTTCAGCCAGGCGATCAGCCCGGCGTCATCGTCCGGCAAGCGCAGGGTGCGCAGCCGCGCCGCCGTGGTGTCGGCCGCCCCCGGCTTGCCGGGCTCCAGATTGCGCAAGGTCAGGGGCACCGCCCCCACCGCCCGCTCGACAATACCGAAATCGGCGGCAAATTTGGCCAGCGGCGGATAACCGCCGGTTTTCACCACCAGCGGGAAGCGGGCGGCATTCTTCAACGGCCGTTCACTGCCAAGCCCCTTGACGCCCGGCGGCAGCACCAGGCTGAAGTCGGTATTGATGGGGAACGGCCCGCGGAAATTCAGAAAGGATCCATCGCTCCAGGAGTCACCGTCATAGTTCGGTTCCGGCCGCCACACCTTGCCGCCGGCCAGCAACTGGATGTTCTGCAAGGTTTCGGCGGAGACCTCCTCGGTGAATTCCAGCGACATGTCCGTCAGCGGATTGCAGGGCTTGCGCGCTGACTCCCGGCTGCAGGAGAAGCGGGCGGTGAATTCCGGGCGCACCTGATAGCCCAGCAACTGTTCCTGGCGGTTGGCGAGACCGGTTGGTGCGGCAATGCTGCGACCCCAGACAAGCGTCACTTTCGCCTCGTTGGGAAAGCGGCGCTGGCAGGCCACGATCAGCTTGCTGACCGGCTTGCGCCGAACCTCCTGCCAGTAACCAGCCTCAACGCTGTCCCACCACTCCCTTTCCCACTCATTCAGGCGGCTGACATAGGCCTCGGTTTCCGCCTCGCTCAGCCGTCGCAGCGGAATCTGCTCGTTCAGGCCCTGCACCAGGCAATAGGCATTGCGCTCCACAGTCTGCTCATCCAGCGCGCCGTCCAACTTGAGCATGAAGCGCTGCCCTTCAGCAATGCCCCGATCCGCCGGTTCAATCGCCAGCCCCAGCTCATTATGGCGTTTCACCAGGAAGACCTGCGCCTCGCTGGAATAGCTGATGCCCGCGCGCGGCAGGCTGTCGCTGATCATGGGGCCGCCGGTGTTGAAGCGGTATTCAGCCTCGGTGAGCACGGTCTTGCCGTCCACGGTCTTCAACACGCCGACCGGGGCAAAACGGCAGGCCAGTCCGGACGGCAGGTCATCCTCGAAATCCCAGACCCAGTTGCGGCTGTCCACCCAGCGGCCGTGACCGGCGGCGGCACAGTCCGCGGTAAAGGGATCAGGCAGGCGGGGATCGCCGAAGCGGACCATGTCGGCATTGAAGCGCACCTGCACCTGACGCACCGTGCGCATCTCGCCCACGGGGTTGAACAGTTCCAGCCGGGGCTCGGCCGGTTTCTCAGCAGCCGCAGGCAAGGCCAGTGCTTGCAGGATCAGGAACCAGCAGGCAAGCAAGGTGTGGGGCGGGGAAAGAAGCCGTGGCATGGATCGTCCTGAACCGTGAGGAGGGAATGCGACGATCATGACAAATGCCCGCAGCCAGAACAAGGACATGGTGGGCTGGCGGCAACAAAAGCGGATGACCCACCGCCAGCCTGCATTGAATGCAGGTCACACCGGCAATCCATGGCTTCACCCCGAAGGGGACAATCCCCAATGAAACTGGAAAACCTCTGTTTTTAAACGTAAAAAATCTTGGCACCATTCCTGCTCTGCAGGGAAGGCAGACAGCGGCGGACTCCCCGCCCCGCCTTCCCCGAAAAAGACAGGAGAACAGGATGTCCCGGCTCCATCATCCCCAAACTTACCGATCCCTCTACCGGATCTGGTTCCTGCTGGCCTTGCTCTGTTTGGCCCCCACCCTGTACGCCGACGTCATCATCAACGATGTCACGCAATTGAACCCCATCACCATGCAGGCCGCCATTGCCCCCACCAGCAACGATGAAGTCGTGCAGGCCGTCCGCGACCACAACGGGCCAATCTCGATCGGCGGCGGGCGCTACAGCATGGGCGGCCAGACCGCCATCGACCACGGCCTGCAGATCGACATGCGGCAGATGAACAAGGTCATCGCCTTCTCCGCCGCCGACAAGGAAATCACCGTGCAGGCCGGCATCACCTGGCGGGCGATTCAGGAATACATCGACCCCTACAACCTGGCCGTGCGCATCATGCAGACCTACGACAACTTCACCGTCGGCGGCTCGCTGAGCGTCAATGTGCATGGGCGCTACATCGGTCAGGGGCCGCTGGTACTGTCGGTGAAATCCCTGCGCATCGTGCTGGCCGACGGGCAGCTGGTGACGGCGTCGCCCAGCGAAAACCGGGAGATTTTCTACGGCGCGATCGGCGGCTACGGCGGGTTGGGCGTGATTGTCGAGGCCACCCTGATGCTGGCCGACAACGTCAAGGTCGAACGCCAGTCCAAGGTGATGCCGATCGGGGAATACGCCACCTGGTTCAGCCGGGAGGTTGAAAGCAATCCCGACGTCATCTTCCACAACGCGGATATCTACCCCAACGCCTACGACACCGTGCGCGCCACCTCCTGGGTGCGCACGGACAAGCCGGTGACCGAGCCCGACCGCCTGATTCCGCTCGACAAGGGCTATCTGAAAAACCGCCTCGCCTTCAAGGTCATTTCCGGTTGGCCGTTCGGCAAGGGCATCCGCCAACATCTGCTCGACCCCATGCTCTATGCCGGGGACAAGGTGGAATTCCGCAATTACGAGGCCAGCTACCGCGTTGAGGAACTGGAACCTTCCTCCCGGAAATCCTCAACCTATGTGCTGCAGGAATATTTCGTCCCCGCCGTGAATTTAACGCCCTTCGTGGACGACCTGCGTACGGTGCTGCGCCGCCATCACGTCAACGTCATCAATATTTCGATCCGTCATGCCCGCCGGGATCCCGGCACCCTGCTGGCCTGGGCGCGCCAGGACGTATTTGCCTTCGTGCTGTACTACAAGCAGGGCACCTCCGAGGAGGATCGCAAGATGGTCGGGGCGTGGACGCGCGAACTGATCGACCGGGTGATTGCGCAGAACGGCAGTTATTACCTGCCCTACCAGCTGCATGCCACGGTTGACCAATTCCACGCCGCCTATCCGGATGCCGACCGTTACTTTGCACTGAAACGGCAACTGGACCCGACCGGCAAATTCCGCAACAAGCTGTGGGAGGCCTATGACCATCTGCCCGTCACGGCGGCAACCCCGGCCCCGGACAGTGATCCGCTGGCGGATACCGTCAAGGCGCAGGCGCGGCAGATTCCCGGCTATGTCCGCGACGAGGGCCAGACCTACCTGACGCTGCCGGAATGGTTCCTGGTCTACAACCCGGACGAATACGCGCAATACCTGAAACAGCATGGCGGCGCGGGTTTCCCCTACTTTGGATCGATCGGGCAAGGCTGGGGCAATTACCGTGATGTCACCCGGATCACCCGCCGGCGCGGTTATCCCACCAACTGGGGCTATCACCTGATGGTGTCGGTGCTGTGCACCAGCTACACCGTGGAACTGGGGGTGAAGGGGTTGTACGAGAACTCGGCGGGCCGTCTGACCGAATGGACAGCGGGCGGACGGCGCACGCCGGAGGACGACTTCTCGGCGCGGGTGGCGCAGGAATACGTGGATTTCATCCGCGTGGACCCCTGGTACGAATTTTCCTTCAGTGACCGCCTGAAACAGCTATGGACAACCCCGGACCCGGATGGCCGCCACCGCATCCGCCGCTGGGAACGCAAGGGCTACCTGACCACCGGCTATCTGGTGAAGGCCGGTTACGGCGGCGTGATCAAGGTCGCGACCAAGGCCATCTACGGCGACGCCGATGCGGAAATGATGGTGCTGAGCAAACCGCACGTGGCCGGAACCTACCCGCCCTCCCCGAAAGTGCGGGTGCTGCGCGAATACGCGGACGGCTCGCAACTGCTTTTGCTGCCGCGCTATGAGGAATTCCGCGAGCACATCGCCATGCTGGCACGCGCCGGGGTGGGTTTCCGCGAGATTGCGGGCAATGAACGCATCCTGATGACGCTGGTGGTGCCGGACGGCTGGACCTATCCCGGTGAAGGCGTGCATCCGCTGTTTGCCCGGCCGGTGCTGACGCAGCCCGGCTGGCAGCGGGTGGCGCTGGACATCGACGTGCCCCGACTGGATGAGGTGGTGCGGACACTGGACAAGACCCGGACCCCGATCGAACACCTTTATGACTTCTAACCCTGTCCCGGAGCTGAACATGAACGCATTATCCCGTCGCGACTGGCTGAAAGGAGCACTGGCCGGAGCTGCTGCCCTTACCCTCGCCCCGGTCAGCCGCGCCTTTGCCGCCGGACTTGCCGGCACGGAACAGAACGCCTGGGCCATCGGCGGCCTGTCCAATTTCCACGCCATCTACGACGACCCGCTGGAGCGGGACGCCTTCCTGCCCTTCCTGCTCCATGTCTATCACCTCTATCCGGAGCAGGCCTTCCACGCCCTGATCCGGGCGAAGACGGAGGCTCATGCCAGTGACGAGGCGATTTACCGGGCGGTGCAGGACCGGCTGGATTCCATCCGGCCGCTGCTGGGCGAGCTGCGCTACAGCCTGCCCGCCTTGCGACGGCAGAAAAAGATGATGCTGGCGGAAACGCTGCAGCTGCTGGGGCCGCAAACCCGCATTGATGGCTATCTGGAAATCGGCACCACCGGCCGCTACCTGAGCCATCTGCGTCGCGGGCTGGAGATCGGGGGCGACCGTATCCTGCTGCACGACCGGAAACCCGGCTACGGGCTGATCGACATCGTGGAACGGGGACAGATCAGCCCCTCCGCGCGCTTTGTGGACATGCGCGACTATGCCGCCATCCGTCCGGCCGACATAGCCGACGGCCGCCTGGATCTGATCACCAACTTCATCGGCTTCCACCACGCCCCGGCGGACCGGCTGGACGGCTTTGTGCGCTCGCTGCATCGCGTGCTGCGGCCCGGCGGGCGGATGGTGGTGCGTGACCATGCCGTGGACTCACCGCTGATGAACCACCGCGTTGCGCTGGCGCATGATGTGTTCAATCTGGGTCTGGAAGTGCCGTGGGCAGTGAACCAGCAGGAAATCCGCCATTTCACCTCGCTGGCGGAATTGCGGGAGTATCTGGGCGCGCGGGGCTTCCGCGGTGAGCCGGGGGAGTTGTACCAGCAGGGGGACCCGACAAGGAATGCGTTGATGGTGTTTACGAAGGAGTGAGGCGACGCCGGGTTGGTGTTTTCCAGCCTGGCATAATGACTGTCAAGATCGTTATTCCGGATTGCAGAGGCCTCTGATTTCAGCAATAATATCTTCAACAACTAACCCGTAATACCGGTGTGGCCAGACCATTCGGAGTACGGGGGAAAAAGCCGGCTGATGCCGGTTTTTTCATTTTGGAGAGTCACGCATGCAGGAAGCATCCACCCCAGCACCACTCAAAACCCGTGTCTATATTGACGGCTATAACTTTTATTACGGCTGCCTCAAAGGCACGCCCTGGAAGTGGCTTGATCTCGCGGTTTTGTTTGAGAAATCCATTCTGCCTTCCATTCTGTACCGGCAAAATGGCCTGATTTGCCAATCCGCCTGCATTCAACCGGCGATCCGGTACTTCACGGCCAACATTCTGGAAAAGGCAGCCAAAGCAGGCGATTCCGTTTCATCCCAAGAACGCTACCACACCGCCCTGCGCAAGCTTTATGCCGACAAGATTGAGGTGATCAAGGGCTACTATGCGCTCAATGAGGCCTCCGCCAAACAGATTGACCCTAATTACCCCGATGTCTGGCCGCGTGACTGCCCGAGCGTTCAAGTATGGAAACTGGAAGAGAAGCAGTCGGATGTGAATCTGGCGCTGCAGGCCTATCACGACGCGCTGACCGGTGCGGTGGATCAGGTGGTGCTGGTAACCAACGATACCGATATTGCCCCGGCCATGGACATGATACGGCGACACACCTCAGTGATTATCGGTCTGGTCGTGCCAACCACGGATCACAAGAGGATTCCCAATACGGAACTGGCCGAGCGGGCGCACTGGATCCGCACCCATATTTCTCGTGATGAACTGGCGCGCTCACAATTGCCGAGGGTGATTCCGGGAAGACGACCGACCATCAAACCAATGTCCTGGTACGCTCGGCCGGATTTGTTGACACAGGTTCTGGACATGGCGGCGGCCGTGACCGGTTCACGGGGTGAGGCCTTCAAATGGATGGAGAAACCGAATCCGTGGCTGGAGGGTCAGGCGCCGGTGGATCTGGTGGAGACGCTGGAAGGAGCTGACAGGGTGATGGCTTACATTCGGGCATGGATGGCGGAGCAGTCAGAACGCGGGAATTAGCCACCTGTTCGACGAAGAAGGCGCACGCAGTGCGCCCCTACGATACCCTCCCCCTGTCCGCCAGCCGCTCCCGGTAAAACCCGATATCATGGTTCGGCCACAGTTCCGCCCCGGCCTCCTTTGCCAATCCCTTCAGCTTGCGGATCGAGGCCAGCGCCAGGTCCTCCCGTTCCTGCCAGCACAGGCCGGGAGCCACTTCCGCTTCCAGGTTTTCCCGTAGATCCGCCGCATCGCCGCACAGGATCACCGGTCCGCTGTCCGGCAACTCCACCACCAGCGACATATGCCCGGCGGTATGCCCCGGCGTCGCCACCGCGCGCACGCCGGGGGCGAGGTCGTACTCACCGGTCTGCACTCGCCAGGCGTAATGCTCCGGGAATTCATCCGGAAAATACGCGCCATCCGCCTGCGCCCGCGCGGCGGCCAGCTCGTCGGCGTGGACGTGCAGCTCACAGCCTTCCACCTCGCACAGCCCGCCCGCGTGGTCGAAATGCAGGTGGCCGAGGAACACCACGTCGATATCGCGCGGCGTCAGCCCCAGCCGGGCGAGATGCGCGCCGAGGCGCTGGTCCTCGCGCATGTCGGGCGGACCGAAGGGGAATTCTTCGGGGTTGTAGTAACGGTCGCGCAGGGCGGGATCGGCCAGCTTGCGGTAGTCGCAGCCGACGTCGTAGAGGATGCGGCCGTTGCGCGTTTCCACCAGCCAGGCCAGCACCGGGGCCTCGATGATCTGGCCCTGCCCGCGGTGACGGGTGGAGAGGGATTTGTCGTAGCGGTGGGTGGCGGTGAGCAGCGGGCGGATGCCCAGAATTTGTGACATGCCAATCTCCCGTTGGGGCGCATCGCATGCGCCCTCGTGAACGAACACCACCTTTTTGGGTCCGTAAATGACAGCCTGTTCGGCGACGAAGGGCGCATGCGATGCGCCCCAACGGATGTTATCGTCGCCCTTCCTACTCAGGTCGCCAGCGCCAAAATATCCTGCCCCGCCTGCGCCTGCCCGCCTTCCTTGCAGCCGATCCAGTGCACCGTCCCCGCCACGGGCGCGACCACCGGGAATTCCATCTTCATCGACTCCAGCACCACCAGCGTCTCCCCGGCCTGCACCGTATCGCCTTCCTTGACCATCACCTTCCACACCGACCCGGCCACCGGCGAGGCCACCAGCCGCGCGCCTTCCGGCAGGTCCAGTTCGCTGTCCGGCCCGGCCTCGGCGATCACCGCATCGCTCAGGTATTCGGCCTGCCCGGCGGCCTTCCAGCGGTCGCGCTCGGCCTCGAAGGAGGCCTGCTGCGTGGACTTAAAAGCCTCAATTTCGGCGGCATGCTCGGCCAGATAGGCGCGGTAATCCTTAAGGCGGAAGGTTTGCTCCTCCACCTTCAGCTTGAAGCGTCCGGCCGGGAAATCCTGCCGCAGTTGCAGCAACTCGGCCTCGCTGACCGGGTAGAAGCGGATCTGGTCGAAGAAGCGCAGCAGCCACGGCGTGCCGGCCTTGAAGTCTTCCGTCACCCGGTAGCGGTTCCACATCTGCACCGTGCGGCCGACAAACTGGTAGCCGCCCGGCCCTTCCATGCCGTAGACGCACATGTAGGCGCCGCCGATACCGACGGCATTTTCCGGGGTCCAAGTGCGGGCCGGGTTGTACTTGGTGGTGACCAGCCGGTGGCGCGGATCGACCGGCGTCGCCACCGGCGCGCCGAGGTAGACGTCGCCCAGCCCCAGCACCAGGTAGCTGGCGTCGAAGACGATCTTCTTCACCGCCTCGATGCTGTCCAGACCGTTGATGCGGCGGATGAATTCGATGTTGCTGGGGCACCACGGCGCGTCCGGGCGCACGGCGGTCATGTAGCGCTCGATGGCGAGGCGGGTGGCGGCGTCATCCCAGGACAGCGGCAGGTGGACGATGCGCGTCGGCACTTCCATGTCGTCCACCGCGCCCAGTTCATCCTCGGCCTGCGCCAACAATGCCAGCAGGCGGTCGCGCGGCAACATGGCCGGGTCGAAGTGAAACTGCAGCGAGCGGATGCCCGGCGTCAGGTCGAGCAGGCCGGGCACGCCCTGCGCCTTGATCCAGGTCATCAGCGCGTGCACGCGGAAGCGCAGTTCCAGGTCCAGCACTAGCGGGCCGTATTCCACCAGCAGGTAACGGTCGCCCGCCTGACGGTAGACCGCGCCGACGTGATCAGCGGAGGCTTCACGACTGGCGATCACAGGATCGCCGCGATACGGCTTCCCCGACAGAGATCGAACTTGTAACGACCCCTTCAATGTACGGACTTCTGACTCCAGCGCCGTCGCCATTGCTGTGGCCTGCTCCAGACTGACCGGATGGAAACGGATGCGGTCGCCCGGCCGCAGCTGGCCCATCTTCCACAGTTCGGCGTCGATGATCGTCACCGGGCAGACAAAACCGCCCAGGCTGGGGCCGTCCGGACCGAGGATGACCGGCATGTCGCCGGTGAAATCGACCGCGCCGATGGCATAGGCGTTGTCGTGGATGTTGGAGGGATGCAGTCCGGCTTCGCCGCCGTCCTTGCGCGCCCATTGCGGCTTGGGGCCGATCAGGCGCACGCCGGTGCGGCTGGAGTTGTAGTGGACTTCCCAGTCGGTGGCGAAGAAGGTGTCGATGTCCTCGGGGGTGAAGAAATCGGGTGCGCCGTGCGGGCCGTACATGACGCCAATGGTCCAGGTCTTGCCGTAGGCTGGCACCAGCGCCGTGTCCAGCGTGTGCGGCTTGCAGCCCGCGCCGTCATGCACGCGCAGCACGTCGCCGGTGCGCAGGGTGCGCCCGGCATGGCCGCCGAACTGGCCAAGGGTGAAGGTGGCGCAGCTGCCGAGGTACTCCGGCACATCCAGCCCGCCCGCCACCGCCAGGTAGGCGCGGCCGCCGCCGCCCTTGATCGCGCCCAGCGCCAGCACGCTGCCCGCCGTCACCGGGTGCGCCTGCCACAGCGCCACCGGCTTGCCGTCCAGCGTCGGCTGCATGTCGGCCCCGGTGACGGCGAAAATGGTGTCATGGCGGAAGCGCAGCACCGGGCCGCTGAGCGTGCATTCCAGCGCCGTCGCGCCTTCGGCGTTGCCCACCAGCCGGTTGGCCAGACGCAGCGCGAAGCTGTCCATCGGCCCGGAGGGCGGAACGCCGACATCCCAGTAACCCAGACGGCCCGGCCAGTCCTGCACCGTGCTCTGCACGCCCGGCTCCAGCACTTCCAGCGCGGCGGAGCGGTAGCGCAGCGTGTTCAGGTAACGGGTGGTCTGGCGGCCGTTGCCAAAGACGTCGTCGCCGATGATCTGGCGCAGGTAGGCGAGATTGGTTTCAATCCCGGCGATGGCGGTGTCGGCCAGCACGGCGGCCATCTTCGCCACGGCGGTGTCGCGGTCGGCGGCGGTGACGATCAGCTTCGCCACCATCGGGTCATAAAACGGCGAGACGCTGTTGCCCGCGCGCACCCAGGTTTCCACCCGAGCCAGCTCGGAAAAGCGCACCTGTGTCAGCAGGCCGGTGCAGGGCTGGAAGTCGCGGCCCGGATCTTCGGCGTAGAGACGCACCTGAATCGACGCGCCCTTCGGGGTCGGCTGCACCAGCGCCAACTCGCCCGCCGCGCAACGGATCATCCATTCCACCAGATCGACACCGGTCACTTCCTCGGTAACGCCGTGTTCCACCTGCAGGCGGGTATTCACCTCCAGGAAATAGAATTCGCCGCTGGCGGCGTCGAACACGAATTCCACCGTACCCGCCGAGCGATAGTTCACCGCCTTGCCGAGGCGCACCGAGGCCTCGAACAGCCGTGCGCGCTGCGCGTCGCTGAGATGCGGGGCCGGGGTTTCCTCGATCACCTTCTGGTTGCGGCGCTGCACCGAGCAGTCGCGTTCGCCCAAGGCAATGACGTCACCCTGCCCGTCTCCGAAAATCTGCACTTCGATATGCCGCGCCTGTTCCACGTACTTTTCGAGGAAGATGCCCGCTTCCTTGAAGTTGGCGCGCGCCAGCCGTTCCACCGAGGCATAGGCCTCGGCCAGCTCGCTTTCGCTCCAGATCAGCCGCATGCCGATGCCGCCGCCGCCCGCCGTGCTTTTCAGCATCACCGGGAAACCGATGCGGCGCGCTTCCGCCAGCGCCACGCCCGCGTCGGCCAGCAGCCCGGAACCGGGCAGCAAGGGCACCTCATGCGCCATCGCCAGCGCCCGCGCCTCGTGCTTGTAGCCGAAGGCGCGCATCTGCGCCGGGGTGGGGCCGATGAAGGCGATGCCCGCCGCCTCGCAGGCCTCGGCAAAATCGGGGTTCTCGGACAGGAAGCCGTAGCCGGGGTGGATCGCCTGCGCGCCGCAGGACTTGGCGACCTCCAGGATCTTGTCCGCCAGCAGGTAGCTGGACGCGGCCGGGCCTTCGCCGATGCAGAAGGCTTCGTCGGCCTGCTCGACATGCAGCGACTCGGCGTCGGCGTCGGTATACACCGCCACCGAGGCGATGCCCATGGCGCGCAGGGTGCGGATGATGCGGCAGGCAATGGCGCCGCGGTTGGCAATCAGGACTTTGCTGAACATCGTTTCCTCATCGGCAGGCCGTCCCGCCAAGGGTTGCTGCGTCGCCGGGCCGTCCCGGTCGAATGGTTCATGTCGCTTTTACGCCCTCCTACAACGTAGGGGGGCTGCCCGCAGGGCTGGGGGGTCACGGCTGTCCGCTGAACACAGCTCATGTTGCAGAGGACCTGTTCGGGCCACTTTCCGCAACCCCCCTGTCACTGCGTGACATCCCCCCTGTTCCACAGGAGGGAAAGATTCTGGCTCACGCCGCCCACACCACCATTTCCACCGGCGTCGGGTTGTAGGCGTTGCACGGGTTGTTGAGCTGCGGGCAGTTCGACACCAGCACCAGCACGTCGCGGGCGGCGGTCATTTCCACGTACTTGCCCGGCTCGGAAATGCCGTCGGCGAAGCTCAGGCCGCCTTCCGGCGTCACCGGCACGTTCATGAAGAAATTGACGTTGTGGCCGAGGTCACGCTTGCTCAGGCCCAGTTCCTCGTGCTCCGCCAGCGCCAGCAGGAAGCTGTCGCGGCAGCTGTGCATGTAGCGCTTCTCCAGCGCGTAGCGCACCTGGTTGCTCTCGGCGGCGCAGGCCCCGCCCAGCGTGTCGTGGCGGCCGCAGGTGTCGGCGGTGATTTCCACCAGCACGTTACCGTTCTGCGACAACAGCTTGGAGCCGCAGGTCAGGTAGACATTGCCCTGCGTGCGCAGCGTGTCGACGGCGCTGTAGCGGTCATGCGGGTCGGAGGCGTCGAAGAACAGTGTGTCCACCGCCTGATTGCCTTCCAGGTCGACAATGCGCAGCGTCTCCCCGGCCTTCAGGGTGTAAATCCAGTAATCGCCGGCGCGCACCACCTCGCGGTGTCGGGCGATGGCGGGATCACGGTCGCTTTCGCGGATGCAGAAACCTTTAGTCATCACCGTCTCCTCAATGGCCATGCTGGCAGAAGCAGCGGGCGGTCAGCGCCAGCCCGCGCGCGTTTTCGGGGCGGGACAGGCGGCAGACATCGTCCTCGCCCGCCAACCCGCAGTCCCAGACCTGCGCCTGCACATCCACCGGCGCATACACCGGGTTGGGGTCCAGCGGATGCGGAATCACCGCCAGCACCACCAGCACATTGGCGTCGGCGCGCAGGTCCACCGTGCTGCCCGCCGGGGCGTGGGTGTGGTCGAAGCCCATGTTGCCGTCGGCGTCGATGCTGATCTTGCTGAAAACATTGAGGTTGGCCACCAGATCGCGGCGGCCCAGCCCGTGCTTGCCCAGTTCCACCAGCAGCAGGTCGCGGCCGTTGCGCCGCCAGTCGTTGCGCAGGCTCTGGTAATCGCCCTCGCCGTGCTTCGCCGTCACCGACGCCCGGTCGCTGACGCCGCCGACGGTGTCGATCCAGCCGGTGCTGTCACCGATCACCGACATCAGCGCGTGGCCCATGTCGGAATAGCAGATGTGGCCGGTGGTGAGGCGGAAGGTGTGCTGGCACTTCAGCGTGTCGGGCATGTTGTAGCGGTCCAGCAACTGGTCGGCGTTGAACAGCAGCACCGCCACGTTGGCGCCGTCGCCCAGCGCGGTCAGGCGCAGCGCATTGCCGCGCTTCACCACCAGCGACCAGCTCATGCCGCCGCGCAAACGCTCGTCGCGCACCACCCGGTCTTCGGCAAAACGGTGACTCATGATCGTTCCTCCAGCATTTCGGCCCCGCGTGACAGCGGCGCCAGCGTCCGCACTTCGGCGGACAGTTCGTTGAAGCCCTGACGGTCACGGCGGCGCACCGGCAGGTCGTAGGTGATGGTGGCGCCGTAGGCGTCCGGGGCCTGCGGATCAACGCGCACGCGGTCGAACACCAGCAGCCGGGTGCCCAGCGCGAAACCTTCCTTGAGGTCATGGGTGACCATGAACACGGTGAAGCGGTGCTTCTCCCACAGGCCGCGCATCAGCTCGTGCATGTCGGCGCGGATGCCGGGATCGAGCGCGCCGAAGGGTTCGTCCAGCAGCAGGATTTCCGGCTCACGGATCAGCGACTGCGCCAGCGCCAGCCGCTGCTGCATGCCGCCGGAAATCTCGTGCGGGTAAAGGTTGCGCGCCTGCGCCAGCCCCACCGATTCCAGCATCGCCATCGCCCGCTCATCGGCCTCCTTCTTCGCACTGCCAAACAGCCGCGCCAGCAGCGGCGACTGGCGGAACTCCAGCGCCACCCGCACGTTCTGCAAGGCGGTGAGGTGCGGAAACACTGAATAGCGCTGGAAGACCACGCCGCGATCTGCATCCGGCTCGCTCGGCCATTCCTTCCCGTTCAGCAGCAGGCGGCCGCGCGTCGGCTGTTCTTCCGCCAGCAACAAGCGGAAGAAGGTGGACTTGCCGCACCCCGACGCCCCGACAATGCTGACGAATTCGCCCTTCGCCACATCCAGCGTCAGGTTCTCCAGCACCGGCTTCTGGCCGTAGTGCTTCCACAGGTGTTTCATCGAAATGAAGCTCATGCGCCCTCCTTGGCCATGCGGCCGCCCAGCCACGGAAACGCGGCGCGATTGGTGTAGTAGAGGGCGCGGTCCATCACGAAGGCCAGCAGCGTGATCCAGAACACGTAGGGCAGAATGATGTCCATGGCCAGGAAACGGCGCACAAGGAAGATGCGGTAGCCGAGGCCCTGCTCCGCCGCCACCGCTTCCGCCGAGATCAGGAACAGCCAAGCGGAACCGAGCGACAGGCGGACGCTGTCAATCAGACGCGGCAGCACTTGCGGCAGCACCACGCGCAGCGCGATCTGCCAGCTGGACGCGCCCAGCGACTGCGCCTTGATCATCATCTCGGCGGGAATCTCGCGAATGCGGCCTTGCAGGTCGCGGATCAGGAACGGCGCGATGCCGATGACGATCAACATCACCTTCGACAGTTCATCCAGCCCGAAGATGACAAAGAGAATGGGCAGGATCGCCATCGGCGGCACCAGCGACACGGCGGTGACCAGCGGCGAGGCGACGGCGCGCACATAAGGCAGCATGCCGTTGAGCATGCCGAACAACAGCCCCGCCAGCGTACAGACGCCCATGGCGATGCCGATGCGCTGCAGGCTGGCGGCGGTATCGGCCCAGAGGATGACCTGACCGGTGCGCGGGTCTTCATCGACGGCGATCATCTTGATCCCGTCCACCAGTTGCATGGCGGAGGGCAGCAGGCGGTCGTCCGGGTTTTCCAGCAGGCGCGCGTCGGAGTGGCTGATATAGATCATGCCAATGATGAAGAAAGGGATGAGGCCGAGCAGCAGCGCCGTCAGCCACGACGGACGCCGGTTGATGAGACGCTTCATGGGCGCCTCCCGGCCCGTAACGGGCAAGGCAATTCAGGATGGGTCATGGACGGACCTCCGGGTCAACACGGCAAAAAGGCGACAGGAGACGCTGCGTGATCTCCCGGGCTTTTATCCCTCCGTGTCACCCCCGCGCGGGAGGTCGGCAACTCTCGGACCAGCCATCCGCCACGCGGACCGGAACCCTAGTTACCCGTTCAGGGCGATAAGCGCCCCTGTCGTATGGTTTCACAAATGCAGGATGCGTGCCATGGGGGGAAAGGGGGAATTCGGGGGAATAACGCCCGGCTATGCAGCAAGCCGGGGGTGACGTGCGCGATTTTGGGGCAAACATCCCCCTCTCCCCTTGTGGGAGAGGGCCGGGGAGAGGGGTGCGGAACGTCGCCCGGACACACCGTCAACTCCAGCGCCACCGCCGTACCCCTCTCCCGGCGCTGCGCGCCACCCTCTCCCACAAGGGGAGAGGGGATGAAGCGCGCACCTTCAAGGGTTGACCTCCCGCCCCCGCTGGAACACAATTTGCACCAATACCCCAGATACCTCCACCCCGCCCGGGACGACCCGGTCGCGGCGCAACACCGCGGGACGGCCCGCACCGGATGCATCATGGGAATCTTCCGTTATTCCGACGGCGTTCTGCCGAATACCCTCGCCTTTTCCTACGCCATCGGCGGTTACCTGACCGGCTTCTGGCTGATCATGCAACCCAGCCTGTGGCTGAACCTGCCCGGCGTGCTGCTGCTGGGACACAGCATGGTCATTGCCGCCTACCTGCTGCACGAGTGCGCGCACAACACCGTCTTCCGCGACAACGCCGTCAACGCCCGTGTCGGTTCGCTGTTGAACTGGATCGTGGGCAGCAGCTACAACAGCTACGAAATCCTGCGCCGCAAGCATTTCCGCCATCATGTCGACCGCGCCGACGTGGTCGCCTTCGACTTCCGCCCGCAACTGGCGCGCTACCCGCGCGTGGTGAAGCTGATCGAGGCGCTGGAATGGGCCTACATTCCCGCCGCCGACCTGTTCATGCACGCCATGATCCTGGTGGTGCCCTTCACCCTGCCCAGCCGCCGCACGGAACGGGCGCGGGTGTTGTGGGTGCTGGCGGTGCGCGCCTCGGTGTTCGCACTGATTGCTTGGCACGCGCCGCGCGTGCTGCTGTTCTACCCGCTGGCGTGGATGCTGATGCTGCATGTGCTGCGCTTCATGGACGCTTTCCAGCACACCTTCACCTTGTTCGACACGCTGGAACAAGGGCCTATCGCCAACCCGGCCAAGTACGACGCGGCCTTTGAATTCCGCAACACCTTCACCAACATTCATTCGGTGAAGTATCCGTGGCTGAACCTGTTCACGCTGAATTTCGGCTACCACAACGCCCATCACGAAAAACCCGCCGAACCCTGGCACCGCCTGCCCGCGCTGCACGCGCAACTCTACAGCGACCACTGTTCGCAGCTGCTGCCCTTCGCCAACCTGCTGAGCGCCTATCACCGTTACCGCACGCAACGGCTGCTCAACGACGACCCCGCCGAACTGGATGTACTCTCCGACCGGGGCCGCACCTTTATCGGGGTGGACGGCGTGTCCTTCCTGACCGGCCATTGAGGAGAGCACCATGCAACTGCGCGGCTACCGCACCTACTGGGGCTCCACCGGCATGCCCTGGGCCGAATTCGCTGCCGAGGCGAAAGCCGACGGCTATGACGGGCTGGAAGTACCGATTCCGGCCGATGCCGCCGGACAGCTGGCCCTGCGCACGGCCCTGGACGAACACGGCTTCGACCTGATCGCCGAGATCTGCACCGCCGGCAGCTATGTGCCCGAGCGGCGCGCCACCCCGGCGCAGCATCTGGAGTCACTGGCGCGGCAGCTGGAGATCATCCACCGCTTTGGCGCAACGAAGATCAACTGCATGGCCGGGTGCGACGCCTGGCCGTTGTCCAAGTCGGTGGATTTCTTCGGCCTCGCCATTGAGCGGGTACGGGAGAGCGGCATCCCCATCAGTTTTGAAACCCACCGCTCGCGCACGCTGTTCAACCCCTGGGTGGCGCGCGATCTGGTGCAGGCGCTACCGGACCTCTACCTGACCTGCGACTTCAGCCACTGGTGCGTGGTGTGCGAGCGGCTGATCGACACCGAATTCGATGTGCTGGAAATCCTGGCTCCGCGCGCCCGGCACATTCACGGCCGCGTCGGCTATGACCAGGGACCGCAGGTGCCCCACCCCGCCGCGCCAGAGTTTGCTGATGCCCTCGCCGCGCATCAGCGCTGGTGGGAATTGTGCTGGCTAGCGATGCAGGACGCCGGTCTGACGCAGTGCACGCTGACGCCGGAATTCGGCCCGGACGGTTATCTGCACCGCCTGCCCTTCACCGACCAGCCGGTGGCCGACCTGCGCCAGATCAACCGCTGGATGCTGGATACCGAACGGGCGCATTTCGACCGCTGGCGCGCCGGTCAGCGCACGGGCCTGGGCTTATGAATCCCGGTTTCCCGACCGGGGTGCTGTTTGTTTCTTCGCTGCTGTGGGGCCTCAGCTGGTGGCCGATGAAGCAATTGGCCGCGCAGGGGCTGGACGGCATCGCGCTGATTGCGGTGGCCTACGGCAGCATTGGCCTGCTGGCGTTGCCGGTGCTGTGGCGTCAGCGTCGGCAATGGCGGTCGCAGGCGTGGCCGTTGCTGCTGATCATGATCATTGGCGGCACGGCCAATTTCTCCTTTGCCACGGCGCTGACGGTGGGGGAAGTGATCCGGGTGATGGCGTTGTTTTACCTGCTGCCGGTGTGGGGGGTGCTGGGCGGGCGGGTGTTTCTGGGGGAGCGGCTGACGGTGGCGCGGGTGTTGTCGGTGGGGCTAGCGTTGGGCGGGGCTTTTCTGTTGCTGGGGGGTACGGCGTTGCTGGCGGCGCCGCCGAGCGTGATCGATCTGGTGGCGATTTTGTCGGGCTTTGCTTTTGCGATGAATAATCTGGCGTTCCGGGCGTTTGATACGTTGCCGGTGGCGAGCAAGGTGGGGGCGATGTTTTGCGGGTGCGGGGTGTTTGCGCTGGCGGGGCTGGGGTTGGGGTTTCAGGATTTTCCGGGGGTGAGTGCGGGGACGTTGGCTGGGGGGGTGCTGTTCGGGGTTGGGGGGTTGCTGGTGGCGACGTCGGCGACGCAGTGGGCGGTGACGAAGCTGGAGGCGGGTCGGTCGTCGATTATTATGGTGATGGAGTTGGTGGGGGCGGTGGTGAGTGCGGCGGTGATTGCGGGGGAACGGTTGGAGGGGTGGGAGTTGGTGGGTGGGGGGATGATTTTGTTGGCGACGGTGGTGGAGGGGGTGGGGTCCAAAAGTGTTCAAGAAGATTAATTGACGAAGATCGAATATGATGTTAGCGTTAATTAATTTATTAAAATCAACAACCAAACCAAATGGATGGCTATGTTTACACGCACCTTTAAAAAAGGCCCATTCGAATTTAAAAGAATAAATAATGACTCCCCTCTTTATGTTCGCATTTTATCCGAAAAGATAGGGGCCATAAAATTTCTCCCGGACTTCTCAGAAGATAAAGGGGTTTTTATTCTTACTGATTTTGGCGGAGAACATAAAGAGGCCAGTTTTTCTACCTATTCATTTCTTATATGCTCAGCCGACAAACGCTACGTCTTCGAAGACGCCATGATTTCTATTAGAAAGAAGCATAATCTGATAAGCCCCTGGAAAGAATTAGCCTACAAAGATCTTCGCTATGGCCCTATAAAAATGGCACTGGATGATATTCTGGATGCCGCAAACAATCTTATTCACGGATTACTTTTCACTATTTCCATCGACAGAAGAATTGATACACTATTTGGTCCGGACAAGAAGTCAGCCCATGCACAAATAGTTGATCTACTCAAAGAAAATAACCTAGGCATCTGGAAGGGGAATGAGGCTGAAAAGCTCTTAAGAGTCTGTTACCCCGTAGGAATATTGTTATCCATTTTGACAAGAAGCGAGCAAAAAATTCTATGGATTTGTGATAACGACTCAATAAACCAAAATGGAAAATCAAGAAATTTCTCTCATACTCAAAAATTAACTTCGCAAATAGTTGCAATGCTGAGCGACAATCAATATGAAATATTTGGTTTTGCACGTCCATTCAAAAATGATACAGGCACTAGCGACCTATTAAGCATAACAGATTTTTCCTCCGGGGTAATTCAAGAAATTCTTCATACTGAATTTTTCGACTCCGACCTTCAGGTTTCAGAGGAAAAAGCGAAAATTGGAAGGTGGATGGGCTCCAAAAGTCACTTTCTAGCCAAACACAATATAGCAATTATGAAAGGCGACTATGACAACCTTGAAATAAGAACCATTGAGCTACAAGAAAAACCACCGTGACCCAAAATAAAATTAAAAAAAGCGATCTCAATTGAGATCGCTTTATAGGTGAGGAGTTACACCGTTCGCCACTAGACCCGCCGTTACCGCTGAAATAGCGCTACACATTGAACCAAGACCTGCAAACATGACTACTGAATTTGAATTACAAACCATATGAGTACCTCCGAAAATTAAATTTAACATGGGGATTAAAACATCTTGCACAGAACTAAACGCGCAAAAAATCACACAAATTAAAAAAAACACGGCGGACTTCAGTAGCGACGGATTCGAACCGCCCACACCTCCTAAGACAGTTTATCCGACTTATTATACAACTCAAATCAATTCAGTCAACCATCAATTCTACTAGCGATTCAATATACAACAAAACTACAACACTTCTAAAAAATAGGGCTCAAAGGAATTAAAAACAGGATCAGACTCGATTTCCAAGCCTGTAACCGTTCCGTGCAACTGAAGCAGTTCATAGCTTGTTTCCAGGCCCAAAGCCTCGCTCGGCACCCAAAAAACAACCCAAAAGCCCCCCCGCATTATGAAACCATCATCATCCAGGCAACCGAAACCACAAATAAAACAACGAATCCCACCAGACTGACCCCCGTTGCACTCCCGCCGGACTGACAGACATACCCCAAAGAATCCTCGATATATTCCTTCTCGAATTGGTAGTGCTTCATCAAACGTACCATGCTCAGCGTGTAGGCCACGGGAAGCGCAATACCCGGAAAGCGGTCCGGCAGGAATGGCAGGACACCAACCATAGCCAGACAACAAACTCCCCCAATAACAAGCGTGGATTTCGCCAGATCCGGCTCATTTATCGCCTCAAAATTCAGGTAAAGCATGTAAATACCAACCAAAGGCCCGCCCAGAAACGTACCCATACCCGCTTGCCGGGACGTATACAACCCGACATCTCCCGTATTGGCGGACCCGGTGGTCTGCGGCGGTTGGCTGGGGCGATTATCAGTGCCCGTGCGGTTCGTGCTGAGCAGCAGGACCACGACCGCGATCACTCCCAGCACAAAAACCAGCACCCACCCGTAATTCCCAGCCTTGCTCTTCTTGTGTTCAGCCGCCTGTCTGGCCTGCTCCCGCTGCACGGACTCCATGGCTTTTGCCAGGTTGCTACGGGCTTCATCTCCCATCTCCATACTTCGCCGGATATCGGGAGGAAGGCCCTCATAGGGGCTTCTGGCCGGCCGCGGGGGGATAACCTCTCTCGCGACTGGCGTGGGCATGGCCGCCTGCCGGTCATTTGGCAAGCGGATGCCCTTTGCCGCGGCCTTTTCGTACCAGTAGCGGGCCTGGCCTGAATCAGGCCGCGTACCAAGACCCCGTTCATATTGAAAACCGAGGTTCGCCTGGGCATCGGCCTCCCCGGCCTGAGCCGCCAACTGGAACCACTTGAAGGACTCGTGGTAGTCCTTAGTCGTTCCCCACCCCTTGAAATAGATCATGCCCAGCAGGGTGTAGGCCCGGACCTCACCGGCATTCGCCGCCTCCCGGAGCAAGGGTAATGCCTCGGCATAGTGATGGTTATCATAGAGGTGCTGCCCCCGCTCAATCACGGTCCCGCTGGTCGTGTCATCTACGGGGGGAGCAAGGTCAGTGCTGGCAGAAAGCGTCTCCCGTTTCTCGGTCACCGGCGCCGGGGCATAGATCCGGCCCTCCTGCGACTGGCCGCAGGGCTGGTCCGAAAACGAGATCTTGCCTGCCGCGTCTGTACAGCGATAAGCCTCCCCCGACCATGCCATGACCGGCAATAACAGCAATCCTAACCACACCCCGGCCCTGGTCATCCCCAACCCTCGTGAAAACGGTCAATATCAGTATTCCGTGCAGTCGCAAGGCGCTGCTGGTTATCTGCGTATAGAGCTGACCATCCTGCAGTGTCAATCCCTTAGAGAAAACTGGGTCAGAGCAATATTCCCAATTCTCAGCAGCTCCCCCAGCAGGGGCAGGTCCGCCAGGATCTCCAACCGCCAGCTGCCGGGGCTGTGCAGCACCACATTCCGGGCCGGGGCCTCATGGCGGGCGGCCTGTGCCCGCTTGACAGGAACCCGTGTCAAGGCGAGTCGTGGCGACGGGGAAGCCTGATCGGTTCGTGCGGATTCAGGATGTAGTCAAAATCGGCTGAGAAGCCCCACGGCAAAGCATGTTTTTTCAACGTCGTTGCGACGGGTGTTTTACCTGAACATCTTTTCGACCAATCGGCGTCTTTTTTGGTGAAGGGTCTTCAACATCATAAGATCCAAATACTTTTTGCACCAAGCGCGTATCTGGTAACACATAAACGATTCCATAGGTTCCAGTGAATGTTGGACTGACAACCCTGTCGTAAAACTTGACTGGCACGTTAATACAGCCATATGAAATCCGCCGCTCCAAAGGGTTGGTGGATTCCAATCGCTGTAGACGACGCTCCTTAAGCGATGAGGTGATCACCCGATGTAATGAAATTGCACCCGGATAATCGACCCACAAAACTTCTTTACCAAGTAGATTACGACCCAAAGTGGCAACGAAGCGACCAGCAGGTGTGGTACGTTGTTCTGGTTTTATATTGGCCAAAGACATGTTGCCAATCCCGGGGATTGCGTAGTCACCTAGCGCCAAGCCAAGTAGTGCAGGTGCTGAGCCAATCAGCTTTCCTTCAGCATTAAACACAAAAACTCTAGCTGCCTTTTTATCAATAATCACGAAAGGCAGGTGTTGGTTATCATTTGAATCGACAACCCAATCCGCCAAATACTTAGAGGCTTCCGACACAATTTCCTGTTTAAAATTAGCGCGTTTAGGGTTGATGATCGATACAATTGGTGTTTTAACAGGGGTGATCTGCTTTAGTTTGGTCGGCGATAAGTCTGATGCTACTACAAAAAATTTAGGGCTGATGATCGATACATTTAGTGCTTTAAAAGGGGTGATCTGCTTTAGTTTGGTAGGCGGCAAGTCTGATGCTACTACAAAAAAAGGAGCATTCTCGGCAGCTATGGCCAGACCCGTAACAGAGCCACACAATATCAGGCCGAGAAAAAACATTCGAGCTTTAGCAGTCGACTGTTTGGCTTTGATGACCGTTACAGATGGCAACGTCTCTGCAAAGTTTACCACCTTGTTTTTTTCAATTTCTTTCATTGAGTCGCCCTATGAACACCAATCCTGGATCAGTAGTTTATTTCAGCGAATGAAGGAACCGATTGGCTGAGTATTCGAGTTGCCATACACAAAAACCAGCCAATCGTTAATGCTCATAAAAAGCAGCCTGATCTGAAGGGTCAATAACGCTTAGTTGCGATCCTGTTTAGGTGGCATCACAGGAAACTCAACCGGAGGTGCTTGAACGACCAACAACTCTACAGGGGGTACGGCCGGCGGTAATACCGTTAGTAGCGGCGATGACGGCTCCAAGATTGTGCGTACATCATCTGTTGGTTCGGGTTGAACGACCGGGAACGGTAGAGTCACAACAGTGCCTGTTGGTGCAGGAGCTCCTGCTGGACCGGTAGGCCCTGCTGGTCCTGTAGCGCCGGTTGCCCCTGTAGCACCGGTTGCTCCGTCTACACCATTGGTACCTGCGGTACCAGTCGCGCCCGTGTTACCTGTCGCCCCTGTATTGCCAGTTGCGCCTGTAGCTCCGATCGCGCCATCGACACCGTTTGTACCATCGACACCATTTGCTCCCGTAGCGCCAGTTGCCCCTGTAGCGCCGGTTGCTCCGTCTACACCATTGGTACCTGCGGTTCCGGTCGCGCCCGTGTTACCTGTCGCCCCCGTAGCACCGGTTGCTCCGTCTACACCATTGGTACCTGCGGTACCGGTCGCGCCCGTGTTACCTGTCGCCCCTGTAGCGCCGGTTGCTCCGTCCACACCATTGGTACCTGCGGTACCGGTTGCTCCCGTAGCGCCAGTTGCTCCTGTAGCACCAGTTGCGCCGTCTACACCATTGGTACCTGCGGTACCGGTCGCGCCTGTGTTACCTGTAGCCCCCGTAGCGCCGGTTGCTCCATCCACTCCATTGGTACCTGCAGGGCCAGTTGCTCCCGTAGCGCCAGTTGCCCCTGTAGCACCAGTTGCCCCTCCGGCTGCCCCATCTACACCATTTGTACCTGCAGGGCCAGTTGCTCCCGTAGGCCCTACGGGGCCGGTTGCCCCGGTTGCCCCATCTACACCATTTGTACCTGCCGTGCCAGTTGCCCCTGTTGCGCCAGTTGCTCCCGTAGCGCCATCGACACCATTAGTACCTGCAGCGCCGGTTGCTCCCGTGTTACCTGTAGCCCCCGTAGCGCCGGTTGCTCCGTCCACACCATTGGTACCTGCGGTACCGGTCGCGCCCGTGTTACCCGTAGCCCCCGTAGCCCCCGTTGCTCCGTCTACACCATTGGTACCTGCGGTACCGGTCGCACCTGTAGCGCCATTTGTACCGTTTGTACCATCCACACCGTTTGCGCCGGTTGCTCCCGTAGGTCCTACGGGGCCGGGTATAAACAGCAACGTGAATTGTGTGAGTGTGGCGCCACCGGTCAAGGTGAAGTTGCCCGCATAATTGGTCGTTATTCCAATTGGATTAAAAATCCTGACGGCCGCATTTGGCCCTGTGACGGCAGCGACCGGGGTGCCAGGAGCGAAAATGACGCCACCGCCGCTAATCGCGTCATTACCTGCGTTCAGCGTCAAAACACCCCTGGTCGTGGTCAGGGCCGCGCCTTGGATGTTGACATTACGTCCTGCGTTTGCGGTGAGGTTGCCGTCTGTCGTGGTCGTGGCGGTGAGCGGGTGGGCGACATCTCTCACGATATTGACATCGCGAAAGGCTGTTGAGCTAAAGTTTCCGGTGGTGGTGGTCACGGCCGCATTTTGATTGACGTCTCGTCCCGCAATCACCACAAAGTTGCCACCTGTTGAGGTGACAGCCTCATTGATATTCACGTCTCGCAGGGCATTCAAGGTCAACGTGGTGGGAACAGGGGTCGGCGTCCATGTGATCGCATCATTGACAAAGATGTCGCCGTTACCTGCCACGGCTCCTTGAGTACTCAGAATCGTAATGCTGGAGTTCACCAACTGGGCACTCAGGGTGGGGCCCGAAATATCGCCAGTACCCGAAATCGTGAAGTCTTGCGGATCAATCAGCCAATGACCGGTCAATCCACTCGGTGCAGCCGTGGTGATTCTGGCGTCATTCGAGATGTTGACATGTGCTGCTGAGGTTTCGATAAAGCCGCCATTACCGCCATTCGGTGCGGAAGCGTCCAGGACGCCGGTCACATTGACGCTACCGTTATTCATATCTCCGAGCAGTTTGATGGCGCCATCGATATTCTGAATGGTCTGCGCCCGAACCACGCCCGTATTATTGACGGCGTTGGCCAGCAGATTGCCTGCAGTCTGCGTGGTCATCAGCACGCGGCCGCCATCGGCCTGAATCAGTCCGCCATTTTCGACCAAGGCGTTGATCATGCCTTGATCAATCACGATACTGAGTAGTTGATCGCCCGCCACATCCAGTGTCATCGCCCGTCCAGCGGCCAGCACCACGCTGCCAAGCTTCGCCGCAATCACGCCCTGGTTACTGACGTTCGCGCCTAACAGCGCAACAAAGCCACCCTCGGTCGTGGTAATCGCGCCTTGGTTCAGCACCGTACCCGTCGTTGCGCCAGTTAAGTGATAGTCACTTGCCATAAAAGCGGCATCGGTCATATTCAGTGTCGATGCGACAAGGCTGCCGACATTGACGGATGCCGTTGGGCCAAATAACACACCATTGGGATTGATCAGGAATACCTTACCGTTGGCTGACAGGCTGCCCATGATATTTGAGGCATCTGAACTGAGAACACGGTTCAGTGCCACCGAACTACTGTTGGGCTGTACAAAATTAACCGATTCACCCGTATTAATATTGAAGCTTTGCCAGTTAATGGCCACATTCTGTGAGCTTTGATTGATGGTGGTATTGCCCGGCGCACCGCCAATCTGAGCACTGCCTGCGGACACCACACCACCCACGGGTAGGGCATACACCATACTGCTGCCGCTGACCATGAGTAATGACACGGCTAGGGTTTTTAAGGCAAAACCGAAACGGCGAGTGTTCATCGGTTTGCACAACGACGACTTTTTACCCGCGCCGCGAGCATTCTCAGCGACGGCGATAAAAGTGCCTGTCCTCAGATTCCAAATCGATTTGTAGATGTGGTTCATGATGTTAGTCCTGTATCCAACAAGTTGTGAGTTGAATGGATATTGCTTGCTGCTTGATTCAGAAGCTTAAAAGCACTTGACCAGCCTCACCCAGAAGCGACCGCTTGACTCGGGTGCTGAGGTCACGTCTTCACTACCCAATTTTTGCGCGTAAGCAAGTTTCACCTCAAAATTGTTATAATC
>NZ_JAUSMX010000029.1 GCF_030646115.1 Fluviicoccus sp. | reverse complement strand
CCCAACTCAATATGGCGGCCATGTTCGGGGTGGTCGACACTCGGCAGGCTAAACACCTTGACACCTTTGAAGGCCTCTTCAATATCGATCATCAGCGGTGTCAGCATGGCCTCCATGGACCCCAGAACGATCACCGATTTTTCTGCGTAGGCTGACTTTTGGTGCAAATGGGCATAGCGCGTGTCCAGCAACCATTCCAGCATGGGCCAGGCCATGACCGGAAAACCCGGCATGAAATGCAGCGCGCCCTCACCCGCTTGGCAACTAAAACCTGGAATCTTGTTGTAGGGGTTGGGAATGATCTGGGCGCCCACCGGAAACACACCCATGTTCAGGCGGTGAATGTTGTCGTGCCGGTCAGGCTCGTAGGCCACGCCCTGCTCCCGGGCGATGTCCTGCATGCGCTCCCGGATCAGCGCCTCGGCCTCGGGATGCAGCGCCAGCGGCACACCCCATGCCTCGGCCGCGCATGGCCTGGTGTGGTCGTCAGGTGTGGCGCCAATGCCGCCGGTGCAAAAAACCACATCGCCGCTTTGACGCGCGGCGGCAAAGGCTTGCGCCAGCATCGCGGTGATGCGGGCCGGATCGTCCCCCACATAGTGGGCGTAGCTGAGCTGCAAGCCACGCGCACCCAGCAATTCAATGGCCTTGGGCAGGTGCTTGTCGGCGCGCTTGCCCGAAAGAATTTCGTCGCCGACGATGATGAGTCCAAAATGTGTAGTCATGCGGGAAGTTCTTGAAGTCTAGGGTTTTAAAAGTCTGGAATCGGGCTGCCCGCCCGGGGCTGGAATCGGCAGCGCTTCAGGCATGTTCTTCATGGCCATCGGTGCGAACGGGCCAGGCGAGGAAACGCTATTTGTCTTGCGCAACTGCTCCAGCGCCGCCAGCGTGTAATGCGCAAACCAGAGCGACGAAAAAGCAAACACCAAGGCATAGAGCCAGATAGCGACCGGCACCAAAATAGGGGCCATGGCGACAAACATGGCGCCCGATGCCCAGATCAGGCTGGGCACG
>NZ_JAUSMX010000037.1 GCF_030646115.1 Fluviicoccus sp. | reverse complement strand
GCTTCAACGCTGTGATTCGCATTCAGGCGCAGGAACAGAATCTGGAGTGCCGTGCGGAGATTGTCTACTACGAATACAACAAGGCGCGCGACCTGACCATTTGTGGCTGCCGCTTCGTTGACCTGCAACGCCCGACCCAGCTTATCATCAGCCGCTTCGTCACCTTCCTGCAGCGTGAGGGCATGGCCTGAGGGTATGGCCTGATAAAGGCTGTCCCGGCACCAGATCAAATGCCTGGAAACGGCGGCCGCAGTGTCGCCAGCCGCGGCAGATCCTCCGGTCGGTCAACGTCCCAGCGGGGCTCCAGTTCAGCCCATGTCAGTCCGGCACTGCGCAGTCTGTCGCGGGTCACCTCCAGCACGCGTTCGGTTCCCCACGGTAACTCGTCAGGCACCTCAGCGGTCAGCCCAGCACCGCTCGGCACTGCGCCGAAGAGCGCATCGCAGAGCGCCGCATTACGAGGCCCCTTTCGCAAGCCCACCAGCACATAGCCACCATCGTCCGCCGGGCCGATCACCACCGATTCGCCGCCTTCCAACTGCGTCAATGCCTGGCGCAGGTACTCCGCACCTACCGACGGACAGTCCGCTCCCACCAGAACCACATTCTCCACGCTCGTGGCACGGGACCAGGCATGCTCGACGGCATGCCGCATGCGGGCGCCAAGATCCGCACCTTCCTGAAGATGAATATCCCTTTCATTACAAAGCGATAGAAATACTTCGTGAGCATGTTGATTAACTGATGAGAAAGGCGGCGCCGCCACCCATAGCTCGGCAGGACACAGCCGCGCGCTCTGCAGGTTACCGAACACGTAACGGATCAGCGCCTCGTGCAATGCCAGCGCGCGCTCAGCTCCCAGCAGAGGCTGCAGACGCGTCTTCACTTCGCCCAGGCGTGGCTCCCTGGCGAACACCGCCAGCACGGACGAGGAGAATTCGTATTCTTTTTTATCCTTTATATTCAAATGGATGATTCACTTAGTTAATTTTCTTCTTGTGGTATTTCTTGTAGTACCTGGCGTGCAACGTGGCGGGTGCAACCCCCAGTACATACAGCAGTCGCAGCCACCACATGAGCAGCACAGTGCGCGCCACGCCATGCTGCTCCCAGCGTCGGCTGGAGGTGACGACTCTGGCGCGCAGGCAGACTGGCGGCGCGAGGCGGCGCAGTGTCTTGCTGAGCGCCACATCCTCCATCAGCGGCATATCCGGAAAACCGCCGACCCGCTCGAACACCGACCGCCGCACAAAGATCGCCTGATCG
>NZ_JAUSMX010000016.1 GCF_030646115.1 Fluviicoccus sp. | reverse complement strand
CGGCATGGTGTCGCCACCGAACGCGGCAGCAAACAGCGGATTGGTGAAGCGGGCTCCGAGGGTGCTGTCGGCCAGCTGCTGACCACGGTCATAGGCCGAGGTTGCCTTGGAGAGAATCAGCGGCGCACGGCTCATGGACTCGACGCCACCGGCCAGGAACAACTGCCCCTCGCCACTCTTCACGCCTCTAGCGGCATCCAGCTCGGCGGCCAGCCCGGAACCTCTCAGGCGATTGACGGTCAACCCGCCGTCAGAGGTCGGCATACCCGCCAGCAGCGCGGCGAAGCGCCCGACATTGCGGCAATCCTCACCGGCCTGATTGGTGTTACCCATGATGACATCTTCGTAGTCTGCGCCCGCAAAAGGGTTGCGGCCGACCACAGACTTGATGATGTGGGCGAGCAGATCATCCGGACGCAACGAAGCAAGCGCCCCGCCGTGTCGTCCAAACGCGCTTCTGCCGCCATCGTAAATATATGCGTCCAAGGTACCGGCCATGGCTCACTCTCTTTGGTTCGGGAGCACAGCGTAGCACAGGGGCTTAAACAGGTGGAATTCGCTTCGCCGAGTCTTTAAGCTCCGTCAAACCATCTGTGGGAGCGGGCCTTGCCCGCGATAAATTCCGCGACAGCATCGCGGGCAGGCCCGCTCCCACAGAGATTGAATTCAGGGGAGAGCAACATGATTCGTGATCAGGAAATTCTGGATCAGCTGGTTGATCTGGTGGATCGCTTTGTAAAAGAACGCTTGATCCCCGCTGAGCAGCAAGTGGCGGAAGAGTTTCGCGTGCCCGATGCCATCGTGCAGGAAATGAAAGCGCTGGGACTCTTCGGCATGACCATCCCCGAGGAGTATGGCGGTCTCGGGCTGACCATGGAGGAAGAGATTCACGTGGCCATGACCCTCGGCCAGACCTCCCCTGCCTTTCGCTCGATCCTGGGCACCAACAATGGCATCGGCTCGGCCGCAGTGGTGTTCGACGGCACCGAGGAACAGAAGCAACGTTTCCTGCCCCGCTACGCCAGCGGCGAGCTGATCGGCTGCTTCTGCCTGACCGAACCAGACGTCGGCTCTGATGCCGGTTCCGTGAAAGCCACCGCGCGCCGCCAAGGCGACCACTACATCCTCAACGGCACCAAGCGCTACATCACCAATGGCCCGGTCGCCGACACCTTCAGTGTGATGGCCCGCACCAACCCGGACATCAAGGGGGCGCGCGGCATCTCC
>NZ_JAUSMX010000014.1 GCF_030646115.1 Fluviicoccus sp. | reverse complement strand
GCGCTCCGGAACATCAGCAAGAAGTGGACAATGCCGATCCGGGACTGGAAAGCCGCGCTGAATCGATTCACCATCCAGTACGAAGACCGGATGCTACCGTTTTAACGAAACCCCGTTTACACAAAGTTCCGCACACCCCCTAGCTTTGTTGCACCATAGCTTCTTGGATCAAAATCTGGTGTTGATCGTTTTACAAATGATCCAGCAGATGCGACATTTGCCCAACCATCATCATCATGATAGAGCTCCCAGGCTTTTCTAAGTAGCGGCACTAACTCTGAAGCACTCGTTTTTTCTGACGTGTTTAACTTCTTAACTACAGGAGCCGACTCTAAAGGTGATTGAGTAGGAGCATCAGCACCAAGGTTTTCAGTAAGAATGAAGTCATCGCATGCATTCCTGAACGAAATAGGAGTTTTCTTTTCTCCCACACCGAAAACGAATATTTCAGACTCTCTTAGTCGAGAGGCCAGCTTCGTAAAATCGCTGTCACTGGAAACCAAGGCAAAAGCATCAAATTTATTGGAATAGAGCAAGTCCATGGCATCAATAATCATTGATGCATCTGTTGAGTTTTTCCCCGTGGTGTAAGCAAATTGCTGAATTGGCTGAATAGCCAATTCATTTAATGTCTGTTTCCAGTTTTTGAGGTAATCACTAGACCAATCCCCGTAGGCTCTTTTTATTACAATATGACCATGTGCCGAAATCTCTTCCAATATGGCCTTTACCTTTGAATATTGAGCATTATCTGCGTCAATTAGTACAG
This sequence comes from Fluviicoccus sp., assembly GCF_030646115.1. Classification (GTDB taxonomy): domain Bacteria; phylum Pseudomonadota; class Gammaproteobacteria; order Pseudomonadales; family Moraxellaceae; genus Fluviicoccus. The sequence goes on along the minus strand of NZ_JAUSMX010000014.1, from coordinate 218,206 downwards.
CTACTTTTTTATGCTCATCCAAATCCTTCATAAAAACTCCAGTTTATATTTTGCAAAAACCCAACATCCAGTAACAGCGGCGGCGCGCAACACCATCTGCTGCATGCCGTTGTTGAGCCTCTAAGTTCCATAATGCCAAGGCAGGGGCAAGCGACTGAGCATCGCCCGTTCTCCGTCGCACTACCTATACCATTCTGCCTTGATTGCCGCGATGTCCATCTCCTTCCACTCTTCCTTCCAAAGTTCCCAATACGGAATATCGTTCGACGAAGGTGCAGGGTCACATTGATCGATTTGGACTATCGAAGGCAGAACTATAGATTCGCCCACAAGAAGTGCTTCTCCTTGTCGGAAGGAGGTCATCTTGTCAATCAGTGTTCCGAGAGAGTCTGGGAGCAGTTTCTTGACGTATCCTTGGTCAACTGGGTTTGTCAGGCGCATCGCGATAAAATTATTGCACTGCGAGAATATCGTCTCTGAAATTTCGGACGGGCGTTGGCTTGCGAGAAGCAAAGTCACGCCGTACTTACGGCCTTCCTTTGCAATACGCTCGATGGATGTCTTCGAAGAGCGGTACTTCGAGAGCTCGCTGTTAGGTACGTACTTGTGCGCCTCTTCATATACGAGGAGAACAGGTACATCGTTGTTAATCTTCTCATTAGGGTTCTTGGCGCATCGCAAACGCTTATAGATGTACCCATACTCGAAAATCAGACGAGAAATGAGGGAGACCGTTATGCTAAGGACTTCAAAAGGTACTCCGCTCAGATCGATGACTGTAACGTTTGATTTACTTGCTGCCGAATAGCCGAGCAAGTTCTCGAGCGTCTGCTCAAATGTGATGGTCTTCGACCGCTCACCCAGGAAGAAGTCAAGCCGGTTATCGTTGATTTTGCTTTCCAAACGATTGATAAAGTTGGTGAGCTTAGAGTGCAGACTCCCGTTCTCGTACTTCGGCTGGCCCGCCTTCTCTTTGTTACTTGCAGCGTAAACTTCACCCGTGTCCACACGTTCCGTGTTCTTTGCAATGGCATATTTCAAGACCTCTTGGATGTCGAACAGAAGTGGCGAGTCAAGGTGAATTCGTTGCTCATCGTCTGGCGAGCCGGTGAACTTCGCACGCCGGTCTTGCAGCACGGCTTCCTTGAAGACATTACGCTGGTTGTGATCATTCGCTTCGGTATCAATAAAGAACTCCTCCAGTTCTTCGCCATTAAGCATCCAGTATGGCAATACCAAGTTCGAAACGTCGATGAAGTTGGCATTCGGAAACGCGGACCTGTATTCCGAGTGAATGTCGAAGACAATCACATGGGAGTTGTTGAGCGAAAAGTTACCAGTTTTTTTTGAGGCCGCTTTCTGAATAATTGTCGTCAGTGTGTGAGACTTGCCAGATCCGGTGGATCCAACGATGGCAATGTGCTTATTGAAGAACTTATTGCCATTAACCGGCACTAGGACGCCGGGATTCGACGCAAGGCTTGAGAAACAAAAGCTATCAGCTTCCGCGACCGAATCTGAGTAGATGCGCCTAATGTCTTCAATCGTTGCCGGCTCTACACTCTTCGGTGGTATCGCAAGTGAGTCACCGCCGCGTTCGAACTTTCCGTCCCGTAGAACACCTATCGGGAATGCCTCTATTATGTGATTTCGCGCTCCATCATCTCGGACCACAATTTGGAAGTTTTCAATGATGGCGATGAGAATGGCGTTCTCATTGTCGGCGATTCGGACATACGAGCCAACACGAAGCGATTCCTCTGCAAGTTTGAAATCTTCCAACTTATCGACGACGATGCGAACCTTATCTGGGAAAACTGCCACCACTTGGGCATTGAGGTTGTCTGCTGTAGTTTCAACTGCCATTTGCGACTCCGATTCGGTTAGATGATAGCCTTGATGTCTGTGAGCTTTTTCAGCTGGATCTGAATGTGCTTTACGGCTTGGTTCGCGGGATCAAAGTAGCTTTTCCCCAAGTGGAATTGGTAGACCTCTCGAGTCCTCGTGATGGAGCCCACCGTCGCCTCAAGATTGTCGATTGAATTAAGCACTTTTAACTTTATCCCATTGTCGTGTGTGGCGGGTTTTGATATCGATTTCACGTTGAAGTCGGCACCATGGAAGTCGTAGCCATCGATGAAACCGAATCCCTCGGTCGCCAGCTCCTTCTTCAGCGCCACCAACTCGTCATTAGGGAGCCTGTGAACATAGACGTAGGGGCAGAACGACGAGTTTCCATCACGTTTGGTCGTCTTTGACCACTTCCTTGACAGTATGTGCAGTACATCTTTGAGATCACTCCGGACTAGTGTTTCGGGGTCAACTTCAATGAGGAAAAAACGCTCGAACGGGGATAGATTGAGGACAGTAAAGTACTGCTTGCGCAGTGCAGAAAAGTGGGCTTTCTCACCATTCTTCCGCACGAACCATTCGTTGAACAGCACGCTAGATGTGTCTGATCGCTCTAAAAACTCCCTCTTGGTAATAGTGCGGTTGGCTGGCAACGGTTGGATCGTTAACTCTCGCATCAGGGCAAGGGCGTTGTTGTAATAGAAGTACTCTGCGCTGAACGGCGTGCAGCCGTACGCGGTCTGCAACTCCTTGATGACCTGCGCAAATTGATCCTCGAAACTCGCCGCCTTGATATCAATATCAAGAACCGACAGGAACTCGGCAAGGTCGGCGTCACTAAGATTGAGTTCGTCGTGATGACGGCGCTCGACTTTCTTTTCGCTGTACGTCAGGAAGTACTGTTTCAGAAACGCAACGTCAATCGGCAACGTCAACTTCTGCTGGCCAGAGCTGTAATGGCCGCAGAGGGAGTACCTGACGACCGGCCTCCCATCATCTCTGATCGCTTTGAAATGTGTCAGCATGTACATTACGGCCGGCTTGATAACCGAGTGGTTGTACTCCGTGCCCGAGTAGTACTTGCATTGCACAGCTGTAACTTCCGTTGCAGTATGAATGTCGACGTCTTCAATGCACTCGACGGCAATAGAGTCGCCGTGATTGGACATTTGGAGCACTTTCAATATCGAGTAATCGAACTGGTAGAAGTACCCGCGTATCGTGTCAACCGCGCTGCGATCCGTCATGCGCTCATCCCCAACAGGTCGCCGAGGAGTCTCAGTGACTCGATGAAGCCCTCGTTTAACCTACCCATACCCGAGACCCTGTTAAGTCGGCGTCGATAATGAGATGAAGTAAAAAATCGATATATCATATCTGCGTTCCTGGATTTTTAAGCCCAAACTACCCGCGTAAGAAGCAAACACCCTACAGCAAAATGAACAAAAACTCAGTAATCACTGAAGTCAAAAATAGCCCCATAAGCGGCTGGGTGCTTGTCGCACTTGACGCGAAAGTTAGGACTAATGACTTATTGATATTTAGTAACATCTTCTGCTTTAAGTGTAAATATGAATCTTTCTTTATTCGAAGATGTTAATTTATTAATATTTTCAATTTCACCAACTGAACATTCGTCTTTAAAGCCGAAATAATAATTAGGGATTGCCTCACTCTTTAAAAGTAGTTGTTTAATAGAATCCTTTTCTTCTTGACTTTTTTCGGAAGGCATTATCAATATAGCCATTGTTGGTGAAATTGGAACAAATAACTCCACATCATGCTCATCTACGCTTCGTAAGTTTTTCACTGGATTATCAGATGTTATAAAGTCTACATTGGTTTTATTTTCAATAATAACGATTTTATATAACTTTTCAATCAAGGCCAATGTTATTTGCTCAGACAAAAGAAGAGTGGAAATTGTTTGATACTCTTTAAAGTCTATTCCTTTCGATTCTAGCGCTCCTTGGATATTAACTCTGATATTTTCTCTTGTTTTAGAGGTGCGTGTTAGCTGATATACTGCAAATCGCAGCATATCCTGATATCCATTCAAATCAAAACTGTCGTATTTTTTATTTAATATTATATCTATAGCCTCCAAAGCTCCATTTTCAATGATGCAATAAAAATCCTCAATTATGTTTGTTCTAAAAGCATCAAGGCGCTTAGTATCCTGCTCGTCAAGGTCAATTAGCTCCGCAAGACTAAACATATAAGAGCAATAAATCAATTTTTCGAAAAGTCCCTTTAATGGAAAAACAGTCTTTTCATTCAAGCCAAGCAAAATTTCAAATCCACTTTTATTTATTTTATCTATTTTATAAAAATAGTTTGAGCAAGCGACCTGTTTTGTACTTTTAAGAACTGGAGCATTATTGATATTCGTGTAAACCTTTTCGCCACATGCAGACCATGCTTTAAGATAAAACTGGCTTACGAAATGTTGACTTTTCTTTTTTTGCATTTCCATATCTCCTAGAACAAGTCCTAACGTAAAAGTGAGCTGCCTGCGCGGCTTTTCGCGCAGGTCCGCTCGACTGCCGGGTTGGGCGTCACTACTAGAGCACCCAGCTATTTTATTTTTTCATCAGCGCGGGGTCGCCAGCACAAGAAGGTTTTGGCTGGAGGCGCAGGCCTGCCATATATGTGTCATACCGGCACTGTGCAGGCGGATGCGAGCATATTCCCATAGGTTTTGCACCTACCTGCGGCGTTAGCAGACCTTTTGAGAAGAGATCAAGAAGCTGCGCTGCACCCTTGGTCGTTTGGTCGATTGAGTATTCACCCCACCATACCTTTCGCTGGGCGATTTTAGCGCCCCAATAGTCAGCTTGCCCCTCGCAAGACGCCCATATGTTGTTCGGATAACGAGGAGGCCCGGCATAGTGATGTCCAAGTTCATGGGCAATTACGAGTCCAGCCCCCTCGACCTGAAGACGGTGGTGTCTTATCAGGCCACCGTATAGGACTACATGACGCTTTCCGTTCCTGATGAAAGCGACAGCATTTACCGCATCGTTCAGCCAATCGATTTGGTACTCCACATCTGGATAAAAGGTCTTGTATTGCCGTGCTAAGTACTCCGCCATCTCATAGGGCACAGAGTAATCTAATGGATATAGCTCATTTGGTTGCGCTTGGTCTTCACCCTCAGGCAGCAGATGGATAGCATCTTTTGGTATTGCGACTTGGGTGTGAGGAATAAACCTGATGTTCTTTGCCTTATTGAGCACGACGACCTTCGGCAGTGACTTTTGCTTCGACAAAGAGGAAATGTGCATCTTCCTGTACTCGGCAGTTCCCACTTGTGGGCCAGTCTGTAGAGCCTGAGTTTCCTTCCGCTGTAATGCCCAATCACCAGATACCACGCCCGAAGTATCAATCAAATGTCCAAAGGGGCTGGAAACATCTTGCTCGCTTGTGGCGACTATGTTCCACATAGGACCGTAATACACGCCAGAGGCAATTTGAGAGATTGCAATTGGCTTTGCGCCTTGCGAAAGAACCAAACTGTCGGAAGGTGCCAATCGATCAGCACGCTTCAATGTACTATCTGGCATCCAGAATACGTGATCTGGCGCAACAACGATCGAGATGTTGTTGGAAAGTGTTAGGTAGATAGCATACGGAAATGGAGTGGTTTTATCGCCCATTCCGTCGCTTGAAACTACTGGGGCGGATTTCCAAGTTCCATCAAACTGGAGTGCGAGAACTGTGTCACCTGCTTTGAAGTCTTGCATTCGTTTGAATGCTTTGTCCGTTACACGGACTAAAGTGTCGCCAGCCACACAGCTGCATTTGCACCAACACCAGACTTTTGGGTCCTGCGGTGTTGGTACATATACGAGTCCACCACCTGTCCCATGGCAAGTCGCATCGACTTGGTCTTTGATCGCACCGCAGTGGTCCGCAGCACATTGGACGGCGGCACCATGTGCAACCGAAAAGCCCCCTAGACCAATCACAAAACCAATGATTCTGAGAAACCGCTTCATTTCACACTCTCCTTCGCCTACGGGTTGAAGAAAACTACGACTGCATTGCGCTCGAAAATTCCATGGGGACGCCCAACGTTTGAGCTCAGGCCGCGGCCCGTCAGGGCCGTCGCGCCTGCAGTGAATTGTTATGCGCGCCCTAAGTTAATGCGCTGATCTTAATTAGTTCAACGATCGTTGACACGCACATAACGTCTAGCGTCCAAACCTTCTGCTCCGCATTGAACGTTCTGAGCAGCGATGGCGCGGACTTAACGCACTCAACCAGCTGGGCCGAATACGGGAACTTTACAGAAAACACTTCTTTTGCCGGGTCATAGCCAACCTCAAGAGCACCATGCTTGCCTGTAAAAGTAGTAGCGATAGCCAGATGCTCAGCCTCCGGCAAAATGTCCTTTCTCTTTGTATGAAAAGTGGGGGTAATGGGTTCGGCTAGCGGTTGTGGTGAATTCCAGCCCATCTTTTGGACCAAAATTGATTTGCCGGACAGGTCCAATTTCGTATACGCGTAAGTTCCAGGGCAACTAATTATGGACAACGTTGAGTCTGTGGGACACACATCAAACTTTGGCAGCGCTTGCTTGAAGAGATAGCCACCTTCGGTCTTTATTAGTTCATATGTTTCCGCGTAGACAGCTTCCTTTGCCTCATTAAAGAATGGAAAGCGCCCCAAACCTTTCAACGGGCCAGATTCAATGCCTGAAACTGACACAACTCGCGCGACGAGATGCTTCCAAGAGTCACGCATGACCCAAAAGCCTGCTTTTTTACCATTGGCGTAATACATCTGAAAAATGTTCACGGGATCTTCCATGTTGCCTCGCGCGCATAACTACATTTCGACGACACATGCCGCCATAAATCCACTTCGTCTAAAAAGCATTACAAGAAAGAAAATTCCTTTAAAGTCAGCACGTTATAAGAAGTTCCCAAAGCACATTTCCTTTCTCGACGACCGAACCCCACCGAACGAAACCACCCAAGCCTACCAGCCCAACCACCCTGCATCAACCCCTGTTATCACAAATTTTCACAGGTATCAATTACACAAAAAATTCATATTGCCGCCCCTAGAAATCTGGCAGGCATACCCTTGCCAAACTCCATCGCGCCCAACCCTCTGAATTCCCTCCCGCACAAGAATGAGCAATCACTCCCCCCCCTGCCCCCGCCAAACCCCCTCCAACATCGGCCTCACCAAATCCACCATCATCCCCACATGATCCTCCCGCGTATTCAACCCCGGAATATACGCATACGACCTCCCCCCCGCATGCAAAAACAACTCCGCATTCTGAATCGCCAACTCCTCCAGCGTCTCCAGACAATCCGCCGAAAACGCCGGACTCACCACCTGCACCGACCCCACCCCCGCCCTCGCCCACTCCCCCAACAACACATCCGTATAAGGCTTCACCCACTCCTGCTTCCCAAACCGCGACTGAAACGCAATCGCCCACTCATCCTCCCCCAACCCCAACTGCTGCGCCACATGCGCCGCCGTACACCGGCAACGCTTCGGATAAGGATCACCCTTATCCGCATAAGGCTGCGGAATACCGTGAAAGGAAAACAACAGCTTGTCCGACGACCCATGCACCGCCCGAAATTCCCGGATACTGGCCACCAACGCCGCAATATAGCCAGGATGCGCAAAGTAATCCTTAATGATGCTAAGACCGGGCAGATTGCGCTGCGTCGCCGACCAACGCTGCACCGCATCATAAACCGGCGCCGTGGACGTCGCGGAATACTGCGGAAACAACGGCAAAATCACGATGTTCTCCACCCCTTCCCCCCGCAGCTTGTCCAGCACCGACGGCAAGGACGGATTGCCATAGGTCATCGCCCCTTCCACCCGGATCTCCGCCGGCAAAGCCCCGCTCAAACGCTGCTGCACCGCCGCCGCCTGATCCCGCAAAATACGGCGCATGGGCGAATCCCCGGACTTTTCCCAAATGCTGGCGTACAGCTTCGCCACCCGCTTCGGCCTGAACGGCAGAATGAACAGGTTGAGGATGATCTTCCACAGCAAGGGCGGAATCTCGATCACCCGGCTGTCACTGAGGAACTGCCGCAAGTAACGGCGCACGGCCTCCGGCGTGGGGGCATCAGGGGTTCCCAGATTGGCAAGGACAACACCAAGCGGAGCGGGACGGGCGGGCTTCATGGCAATACCGGGATAAAGGAACTGGGGCGATTAAAACAAAATGGCGGGGAAAACAGAAGGATACAAAGCCTGACCATACCCCCGCCAAGGCGCACGAAACAAAAAGCCGTCACAAGGACGGCTTTCTGCACACAACCGCGTCACTCAGGACAAAACGGCCGTCACCTTGGCGCTGATGGCGTCCACGGAACCCACGCCTTCAATGCAGGCATACTTCGGGGCTTCGGGATTGCCGCTGGCGGCCAGCGACTGGTAGAAACCGACCAGACGGGAAGTCTGCTCATGGTAGATTTCCAGACGCTTGCGGATGGTTTCTTCCTTGTCGTCGTCACGCTGAACCAGGTCTTCACCGGTGGCGTCATCCTTACCTTCCACCTTGGGCGGATTGTGCTGGATGTGATAGACACGGCCGGAAGCGGGATGCACGCGGCGGCCCGACAGACGGCTGATGATTTCCTGATCCGGCACCGAAATCTCGACGACGTGGTCAATGTGCACACCGGCGGCAATTAGCGCCTCGGCCTGGGGAATGGTGCGGGGAAAACCGTCGAACAGGCAGCCGTTGACACAGTCAGGCTGGGTCAGGCGGTCTTTCACCAGGCCGATGATGATCTCGTCGGACACCAGTCCACCGGCATCCATGATCTTCTTCGCAGCCACACCCAGTTCCGTTCCCGCCTTGACCGCCGCACGCAGCATGTCGCCGGTGGAAATCTGGGGAACCTGGAACTGCTGGGTAATGACTTGAGCCTGAGTGCCCTTGCCGGCGCCCGGTGGCCCCAGAAGAATGATACGCATCATATGGATTGCTCCCTAAGGATATGAAAAACCGGTGACGGGCGGCCCGCGCGGACCACCCCGAATGCTTGACGAAAAACCACAATGCCGACCATGGGACTATGGCCGCAAAATACACTTACAGGCTTGACAGTACAAGCGTCTGACACATTTTGATTCACTGATGCCATCTTATCAGGGGCGTTCCTGATTAATCAGCACCTCAATGGTCTGCAGTTTACCATTTTGGGTCAGGGGAACGGCAATGGCTTCCAGATCACCTTTTTCGCCCACCGGATTGCCGCTGGCGCTGATACGGGCGCTGACCACCACCGAGGGGAACTTCGACAGGCTGAGATCGGGCATCATCGCCTGGCTGTCATTCAGCAAGGCTTCCACCGGAAAATTGCCCACCGGCTGGCGCACCACGGCCAGCGGCATGGGCGGGCCGTTCAGCGCCCGGGCAAATATGAACAGCGTGGCTCCGGAGGGCACCTTGGCCCGCAGGTTGTCGGCAATCTTCACCGTCACCTTGATACCGCCGCTCACCGCCGCCTTTTCACCGCCGGTCTTGGCCAGCGCAATCAGCTTGTCCACTTCGGTAATGGCTTCAGACTGGGTTTCGCCGGTGCGGGCAATATGCACCTGCTTCAGCACCGGCAGATATTGCAGCGCGGTGGCCATGTCACCGGCGCGGTAAGCTCCCATGCCCATCAGCAGCAAAGCACCTTCGTGTTGCGGATGCCGCTCCAGCACGCCGGACAGCAGCATGCGGCTCTGGTCATCCAGCCGCCCCTGTCGGGTAAACAGCAGCGACTGGGCATAGGCAAGGGTAATGTCGTCGCGGTCGGGCGCCAGCTTCCAGGCGTGGTCAAAGGCTTCCAGCGCCTGATCGGCCATCTGAGCCTGCAGATAACTCATGCCCAGCATGAACCAGCCGTCGGCATCTTCAGGATGCTTCTGCAGACGGGCCTGCATCACCCGCACCATGTCCGGCAGGTTTTGGGAGGTCAGCTCTTCTTTCGTGGGGTTTTCCCCGGCAAACAGCTTGTCCACCAGCGGGCCGGTTTTCAGCTGCACCTGCCACCAGGTCCACACCGCAGGCTGCCAGGCCAGCGCCAGATAACCGGCCACGGCCAGCACCGGCACCAGCAGCATCACGCCCAGGGCGCCCTTGCGGCCCAACCGCGACTCACGCACTTTGGCGCCGCCTTCCGGCTGCAAGGACAGCAATTGCCGTTCCAACTCGGTTTTCAGGGCGCGGAACGTGGTGTCGTCAACCCGCCCGGCGGCCTGGTCTGCTTCCAGCTCGGCCAAACGCTCGCGGAACACCTGCACGTTCAATTCCAGCAGGCTGTGCTCGCTTTCACGGCTGCGCATCACCGGCCACAAGATGAGCAGGGTCATCAGCGCCGTCAGCGCCAGCGCGGACGACAGGAAAATCAGGACAGGCAGGTTAGCGCTCATGGTCGGCAGGCTTCTTCAGCAATTCATTCAGTCGGGCGGTCTCTTCAGGGCTCAGTTCGGCGGCGGGCGGCGCGGGGCGGCGGCGCAGGACAGCCAGCACGCTCACCACCAGCCCCAGCAGTGCAAACGGCCCGAACCACAGAAGCCACGTGGAAGAACGCACCGGCGGGTTGTAGGTGATGAACTCGCCGTAACGGTCCACCATGTATTCCCGGATTTCATTGTCACTGCGGCCTTCCTGAATCAACTCGAAAGTCCGGTTCTTCAAATCACGGGCAATCGGGGCGTCGGAACCGGACAGATTCTGGTTCTGGCATTTCGGGCAGCGCAGTTCATTGGTCAGCGCCCGGAAGCGGGTTTCGTCTTCTGCCGATTTGAAGTCATAGACTTCAATGGCGGCGTGTGCGGACAGGCCCATCATGCCCAGCAGCAACAGCATGGACGCCTTGGAACTCAGGACTGACATAGCGGAGCATCGCCTCCCTTCACCAGTTGTTCATAGCAGGGCTTCAGCTTGGATTGCCAGGCCGCATCGTCAAACACCCCCACAAAACGGAAACGGATGTGGCCGGAAGCATCCAGCAAATAGGTTTCCGGCGCGCCATAAACCCCCAGATCCAGCCCCAGGTTGCCCTGCTGGTCGCTGATGATCAGCGTAAAGGGGTTGCCGAGGTTGGCCAGCCAGGCTTGGGCATCTTCCGGCGTGTCCTTGTAGTTCAGGCCGATGACCGGTACGCCCGCTTCGGCAATTTTCAGCAATGCCGGGTGTTCCTGGCGGCAGGAAGGACACCAGGAGGCCCAGACATTCAGCAGCACCGGGCGGCCGCGCACATCCGCTGCGGTCAGCTCGCGGCCGTCCGTCAATGACGGCAGGCGGAATTCCGGCAAAGGCTTGCCCAGGCGCGCCGACGGCAATTCGGTGGAATCCTTGCCGATGCGGCTGAACAGCAGCACGGCAAAACCCAGAAACAGCACCAAGGGAATACCCCACAACCAGGCACGCGACTTCATCACACCTTCTCCCCTGCAGGTTCCGGGCGCACTGCCCGCACGGCCATCCGGTAACGGCGGTCAGCAATGGACGTGATGCCGCCAAACACCATGAACAACGCCCCCAGCCAGGTCCAGCGGATGAAGGGTTTGTAATAGACCCGCACCGCCCAGGCTTCGCCTTCCAGCGGTTCGCCCATGGCGACATAGATATCGCGGAACAGGCCCGGATCAATGGCCGCCTCGGTCATGACCTGGCCACGGACGTTGTAGCGGCGCTTTTGCGGAAACAGGGTTTTCTGCAAGGTGTCACCCTGATAGATGCGCACTTCGCCCTGCTCGGCCGTAAAATTGGGGCCCTGCACGCTTTTCACGCCCGCCCATTCAAAGCCGTAGCCTTCCACATAGACACGGCTGCCGGGGCTCAGGCGCACATCATGCTCCACGCTGTAGGCTGTGGTCAGGGCTACCCCGACCACCATCACCAGCAGGCCGGTATGGGCCAGTTGCATGCCCCAGTACGACGCCGTCAGGCGGCGCAAACCGGCCACAAAGCCCTGCTTGGCGGTGCCGGCCTTGACCGCGATGTCACGCAGCATGTTCAGCAATACCCAGAACACCAGCACCAGGGTCGCCGCCACCAGCGGTTTCACCTGTGCAGCCAGCATCAGCGGCAGGCCGACGCCCAGCACCAGACTGGCTACCGCAATTTTCAGCAGCGGCACGGTCAATTCACGCAGGTCATGGCGTTTCCAGCGGGTCAGCGGCCCCACTCCCAGAAACAACAGCAGCACCAGCGCCAACGGCGTGAACAGGGTATTGAAATAAGGCGGCCCCACCGAGATCTTGCCCAGCTTCAGCGCATCGGCCACCAGCGGGAACAACGTGCCGAGGAACACGACCGTGGTGGCGGTGATCAGCAGCAGGTTGTTGGCCAGCAGGAAGCCTTCGCGGGAAACCCACTGGTAGCGGCTTTCGCTGTTGAGACGGCCGGCACGCAAGGCAAACACCAGCAGGCTGGCGCCGATCACCACCACCAGGATACCCAGCACGAACATGCCGCGCGCCGGGTCGGCGGCAAAGGCATGCACCGAGGTCAGCACACCCGAGCGCACCAGGAAGGTACCCAACAGGCTGAGGGCGAAGGCCAGGATGGCCAGCATCACCGTCCACGCCTTGAACACACCGCGCTTCTCACTCACCGCCAGCGAATGAACCAGCGCCGTACCAGCCAGCCAGGGCATGAACGAGGCATTTTCAACCGGGTCCCAGAACCACCAGCCGCCCCAGCCCAGTTCGTAATAGGCCCACCACGATCCCAGCGCAATGCCCAGGGTCAGGAAGGACCAGGCTGCAATGGTCCACGGCCGCGACCAGCGCGCCCAGGCGGAGTCCAGGCGGCCGCCCAGCAGACCGGCCATGGCAAAGGCAAAGGGCACGGTGAATCCGACATAACCCATGTACAGCAACGGCGGATGGATGATCAGGCCGGGGTCCTGCAACAGCGGGTTGAGGTCAGCGCCGTTCATGGGGAAATCGGGCAGCAGGCGGCGAAACGGGTTGGAGGTTAGCAATACAAAGGCCATCATCGCCACGTTGACCATGCCCATGATCGCCAGCACGCGCGCCGTCATTTCCCGGGGCAGGCCTTTGCCAAACACCGACACCGCAGCCCCCCACAGCGACAGCACCAGCACCCACAGCAGCAGCGATCCTTCATGGCCGCCCCAGACCGAGGAAATCTTGTATTCCAGCGGCAATTGGGTGTTGGATTGGCGGGAGACGTAATCGAGGGTGAAATCGTTCTGGATGAAGGCCCAGGTCAGTCCCAGAAAGGACAGCAGCAGGCAGAGGAACTGCACGGGGGCCATGGACCGGGCCAGGCGTTGCAACGGCAGGCTGCCGGTATGCACGCCGACCAGAGGCAGAATGGATTGAAGCAAGGCCACAACAAAGGCCAGCACCAGTGCGAAGTGACCGAGTTCTGCAATCATGCCCGACTCCCGTGAAAACTGTGCGCATGATACGCACCGTGGATGGATTGTCCAGCGCGGATTATCGGAGGTTTTGTACGGGGCGGGGTATGGGACAGATCAGCGACACGCAGGGCGGGCGGCGGATGCTTTATGTTCGCCCCAATCCCTGTACGGTCTGCAGCATGGCCGCCAGCAAGGCCTGACGGTCGCCGAGGTAGCGCTGATAGAACGTGGAATGGAGAATGGCGGCACTGCCCTGCACCATCGCCCACACCGCGCTCAGATAATCGCGGGGGGTCATGGCGCTGCCATTGGCCTTGAGGAATTCCGCCACCAGCGGCATCACGTCACGCAAATGGCTTTTGCGGATGAAATACAGGCGCGCAAAATACGGACGCAGGGTGCGCCGCGTTGCCGCCAGACGGTTTTCCAGACGTTCAAACAGCAAGTGTTTTTCGGGGGAAGACAGCCGGTAGGTAAAGTAGGCCTGCAGTACCTGCGGCACGTCGCCGGTGGCGATGGCGCGGTGCATCTCCTCGGCCAGACCGGTCTCATAGGCAATCAGTAACTGCAGGATCAGCTCATCCTTGCTCTGGAAATGCTTGTAGATGGTGCCCTTGGCAATGCCCACCCGCTCGGCAATCATCTCAATGGTGATTGACTCGTCACCCAATTCCAGCAGCAATGCTTCCGCCGCCTGCAGGATAGCCTGCTCCCGCGCCCGGAACGCCGCCTGGCGGGTGGTCATTGCGGCAATCCGAACAGGGTATTGAAGTTGCGGGTCGTGGCCTCGGCCACGGCTTCGACCGTCATGCCGCGCGCTTTCGCCACGGCTTCCGCCACGGCGGGCAGGTAACGCGGTTCGTTCTTTTTGCCCCGGTAAGGCACCGGGGCCAGATAGGGGGCATCCGTTTCAATCAGCAGGCGGTCCAGCGGCAGTTGCCGGGCCACCTCCCGCAGCGATTCGGCGTTGTTGAAACTGACAATGCCCGACATCGACACATAAAAGCCCAGTTCAATACCGGCGCGGGCGGTATCCCAGTCCTCGGTGAAGCAATGCAGGATGCCCTTCTCCGCCCCGCACTCCTTCAACAGGCCGATGGTGTCGGCGCGGGCGTCGCGGGTATGCACAATCAGCGGCTTGCCGGTGCGGCGGCCGGCTTCAATATGCGCGGCAAAGCGCCGCTGCTGCGCTGCCTTGTGTTCGGGGTGATAGTAGTAATCCAGCCCGGACTCGCCAATGGCGATGACGCGATCATGATCCGCCAGTTGGCACAGCAGGTCGGCGGTCGGCTCGGATTCCGCAGGCAGTTCTTCGGACGGATGCACGCCTACGGAGGCATAGACATCGGCATGCTTCTCGGCCAAGGCGCGCAGCACGGGGAAGGTTTCCAGATCCACACTCACTGTCAGGAAACGGCGGACACCGGCGGCGCGGGCGGCCTCCAGCGCCATGTCGAGATCCCCGGCATAGGATTTCAGGTCCAGCCGGTCCAGATGACAGTGTGAATCGATAAACATAGGCGCGTTTTTTCCGGAATGACTGAAGCCGGCGGCCGCCCTCCCTTCCCCGGAGACGACCGCCATGGATTACATGGTGTAGGTGGGACGATCCGCCTGGAGCGCGCCGCCCAGCTGCGCTTCGATCTTGCGGCGGCAGGGATCACCGCCCTCACCGGCCAGCTGGATGCCGAAACCGGCCGGGCGCTGGCCCTGGTTGCGATGGTTGACCCACACCACCTTGCCGGTCACGGGCAGCTTCTCGGCATCATCAGGCAGCGTCACCACCACAAAGATCTCTTCACCCAGACGGGTCGGGCGGTTGCTGGGAATGAAAAGCGCACCGCCCTTGATGAACGGCATGTAACTGACATACAGCTGAGCCTTGTCCTTGATGACCAGGCTCAGGATACCCGCTCCGCGTGGCAACATGTTATTACCCTCTTGTTTGTTCCCAGAAGCGGTCCTGAAGCAGGCCCGCCTGAATATTGGCAGTCAGCAGTCGCTGGTTTTCCACGCACAGGGCTTGCAACTCCAGCGCCCGGCGGCCGCCCAAGGCGTCGGCCAGTTGCCGGATTATAGGCAACAAATCCGTATTTTTGATAGCACCTTGCACTTGACTGCTCATCAGATGGATATCCGCGCAGAATCCGTACAGCCAGAACCAGAAATCCTGTGCCGGTAATTTCTGCGAGGCCGTGGAGGCCGACAAGGCGCCGGAACGACCGGTCGCCACCGCCAGCAGACGCTTGGCCAAGTCTTCGCGCTGCCGGAACACCTCCTGCTTCGCCAGCGCCAGCCCGGCCAGCGGCGCGCCCTGGCTGAGCGACAGCAACAAACCGGCCTGCTCCGGCGTCTCCAGCCGTGACGCCAGCCAAGAGACAGCCTGCGCCCGCTCCGGAACACCCAGCGGCACCGTTTGGCAACGGCTGCGGATGGTGGGCAGCAAGGCCAGCGGCTGGTCGGTCAGCAACAGGATCAGCGTCCGCTCGCCCGGCTCTTCCAGTGTTTTCAGCAAACTGTTGGCGGCGTTGACGTTCAGGGTATCCGCCGGTTCAATCATGGCAATCCGCCAGCCGCCCAGTTGCGCCGACTTGGACAGGAAACCCAGCAGCGACCGCACCTGGTCCACCTTGATGACCTTGCTGGTCTTGCCGGTTTTTTCATCGGTCAGCGGGGTCAAACGGTGGCAATCGGGGTGAGTATCGGCCTTCCACAGCAAACAGCCCTTGCAGCCACCGCAAGGCTTGTTGTCCTTAGGGGCGGCACAAAACAGCAATGCCGCCAGCGATTCGGCCAACGCCGTTTTGCCGGTGCCTGCCGGGCCGCTCAGCACCAGGGCATGCGGCAGGCGTTGACGGGACTGCAAGTCCGTCAGGCGCTGCCAGGCGGCGTCATGCCACGGGTAAGGCTGAAAATGCGCCATGGGTCAATCCTGCGAGAGGCCGGGAAACGTGGCGACCACCTGCTGCAATTGCGCCTGCACGCCGCTGATATCAAGCGCGGCGTCAATTCGCCGGTAGCGTTGCGGGGCCTCGGCGGCCAGTCGCGCATATTCGCTGCGCACCTTCTCGAAAAATACGGCTTTTTCCAGCTCGAAGCGGTCCAGCTCCTGACGGGCGGCGGCCCGCGCCAGGCCCAGCTCCACCGGTGCGTCCAGCCACAAGGTCACATCCGGGCGCAAATTGCCCTGCACCAGAGTTTCCAGCACCGCAATATCAGCGGCCGGCAGGCCACGGCCACCGCCTTGATAGGCATAGGTGGCATCGGTAAAGCGGTCGCAGAGCACCCACTGCCCGGCCTGCAAAGCGGGAATGATGACTTGCTCCAAGTGCTGGGCGCGGGCGGCGAAGACCAGCAGCAGCTCGGTCATTGAAGCCATCGGCTCGGCCTCGCGCGCCAGCAGCAAAGCGCGGATGCGCTCGGCCAGTAACGTGCCTCCCGGCTCACGCGTCACCAACACCGGAATTCCGGCCTGTTGCAGCTGTTCTTTGACGAACTGCAGCGCCGTGCTTTTGCCCACCCCTTCGGTGCCTTCCAGCGTAATAAACAAACCCATGACTGCTCCACGCAATGGCGTTCAGGGCGACGGCGAAGCCTGCCGCCGCCGGGAATTTTCAAGATAGGCGCGCACGGCCTCATTATGCGTCTTCAGGTCGGGGCTGAAGATATGGGTGCCGCTGCCATCCCCCCGCGCCACAAAATACAGGCTGTCGCCCGGCGCAGGGTTCAGGGCGGCCTCAATCGCCGCCTTGCCCGGCAAGGCAATGGGCGTCGGCGGCAGGCCGTTTATGCGATAGGTGTTGTAAGGCGTCGGGGTCATCAAGTCGACCTTGCGCAGGTTGCCGGCATAGGCCGCACCCATCCCGTAGATGACGGTCGGGTCGGTTTGCAGCCGCATGCCTTGCTGCAACCGGCGGATGAACAGCCCGGCAATCTGCGGACGCTCCGAGGCGTTGCCGGTTTCCTTCTCGACTATGGAGGCCATGATCAGCGCCTCATACGGCGAACGGTAAGGCAGTCCGGGACTGCGCTGGGCCCAGGCTTTGCGCAACACCGCTTGTTGCTGGTCATACAGCTTGCGCAACACCAGCTCGTCGCTGTCACCGGGCATGAAGACATAGGTATCCGGCGCAAACAGCCCTTCCGGGTTGGTGACGGCGCTGCCCATCAGCGACATGATCTGGCTGTCACTCTGCCCCTTGAGAGTCTGGGTCAGTTCGGGATTGGCCGCCAGTTGCTCGCGCAGCTTAGCGAAAGTCGTGCCCTCAATCACGGTAATGCGGGTGACGATCTGGCCTTCGCCTTGGGCCAGTTGCCGCAACATGCCGGCCAGGCTTATGCCGGGCTGGAACTGGTACACCCCCATTTTAAGGGTGCGCGGGCTCAAGGTGCGGAAGTAGGCCTTGGCCAACACGCGATTGCGCAGCCAGCCATCCTGCTCCAGCCGGTCAAATGCCGCCTGATAACCGCTGCCGCGCTCCACCCGCAACCGGTAACCTTCTTTGGGCAGGTCCAGGGCGCTGAACAGGCCCATCCACACCCACAGCAGCGTCGCCAGCACCAGGGACAGGAACAGCCCTGCCATCAGGGGCAAAAACGGCCCGCCGGTTTTCTTCGGGGCGGGCCGCTTGCGTCGGGTTGCCGGTCCGGCAGCGCTGCGCACACGCGGGGCGCGGGGCTTGGCATCCGGGTCTTTCGGAGCAGCCGGTTTGCGCTGACGCGGTGTGGCGGCGCCCGTACCGGTGTTCTTTTTGGCCGATGGGCGGCGGGTTGTTTTTTTAGGCGGTAATTCGGGCATTTTGAAGGTGAAACTGCAAGCGTTGGGTCACAGGATTGGCCGGCATCGGTTGGCCGTTGAAGCGGCGCACTGGCCAAATCCCGTAAAGGCTGTTACAAAAAAAGAGCTCGTCGGCCTGTTCCAGGTGTTCAACCCTTAAAGTCAGAACCCGGACCGTGTGCTGCAAGCTGTGCAGGTAATCCATCAAAAAAGCGCGCATGACCCCCGCCACCCCGGCTGAAGTCAGGGGCGGGGTATACAGTAGCTGGTCCTTGACCAGGAAAAGGTTGCTGAAGACCCCCTCCGTCACATCGCCGTTGAGGTCACAAACCACCGCTTCCGGAAACGGGGTTTCAGCCAGCTCACGCCGCAGCATCACTTGTTCCAGGCGGTTCAGATGCTTGTGACCGGCCGTCAGGGGATTCAAGCCGAGCACGCCCTTCAACACCCCGCTGTCAATTCCGTGCTGATGATCACGGGAGTGCGCCGTCACCGGCCAGGCCATGAAATAACAATGAGGCTCGGCCGTTTCGTCAGGCAGGTATCCGCGTCCCCCACGCCCGCGGGTAATCACGATCTTGGCGGTGGCATTGGGGTAAGCGGCTGCAAAACGCAGGAAGTCCCGTTGCCAGTCCGGAAACCGGTTGACCGGAATGCCGAATGCCTGACAGGCCGCCAGCAAGCGCTGCCAGTGATAGCTTAACAGCACGGGCGATCCGTCGCGCACCGGCAAGGTGGTGAAATGCCCGTCGCCATAGGCAAAACCCCGGTCACCGGTGGGCAAACCGTTGATCGGGGAGCCGTTTAGCCAGACAGCCATCAGCATAAATGTCACCTGGCCTTGCAGGCCGGTCAGATGCGGCGGAAGGCCAGTGTACCGTTGGTGCCGCCAAAGCCGAAGGAGTTTGACAGTGTCACATCAATCTTCATGGACCGGGCCTTATTGGGGACATAATCCAGACGGCACTCCGGATCGGGATTGTCCAGATTGATGGTGGGCGGTGCGATGTTGTCCCGGATAGCCAGCACGCTGAAAATAGCCTCCACGCCACCGGCCGCACCCAGCAGGTGGCCGATCATGGATTTCGTGGAACTGACCGCCACGCGCCCGGCATGCTCGCCGAACACCGCTTCAATCGCTTTCGACTCCGCCACATCACCGGCCGGGGTGCTGGTGCCATGGGCATTGATGTAATCCACCGCAGAAGGATCAATACCGGCGTCCCGCAAGGCATTGCGCATGGACGCGGCCGCCCCTTCTCCGGATTCGGTCGGCGCAGTCACATGGAAAGCATCGTCACTCATGCCGAAACCAACCAGTTCCGCATAGATTTTGGCGCCGCGCGCCTTGGCGTGCTCATACTCCTCCACCACCAGCACCCCGGCGCCGTCTCCCAGCACAAACCCGTCGCGATCCTTGTCAAAGGGGCGACTGGCGGCCTGGGGATTGTCGTTGCGGGTAGACAGGGCGCGGGCAGCGGCAAAACCGGCCATGCCCAGCGGCGACGAACCTTTTTCCGCCCCGCCCGCCACCATGACATCGGCGTCACCGTAAGCAATCAGGCGCGCCGCCAGCCCGATGCAATGGGTTGCGGTGGTGCAGGCTGTGGCCAGCGCCAGGTTCGGCCCCTTCAGGCCGAAACGGATGGCCAGCAGTCCCGCCGCCAGATTGACGATGGAGCCGGGCACGAAAAACGGGGAAATCTTGTTGGGACCATCCTTGAGCAGGATGTCGTAATTGCGCTCAATGGTGCTGATGCCGCCGATACCCGCCCCGATGGCCACGCCGATGCGTCCGGCATTACCGGCGGTGACTTCGAGCCCGGCATCCTGCATTGCCTGGACTCCGGCGGACATGCCGTAATGCATGAACTCGTCATAGCGCCGCAATTCCTTGGCGGGCATGGCGGATTCGGCATCGAAGTCGCGGACGATCCCGGCGAAACGGGTCTTGTATAGGCTCGCGTCAAAATGATCAATGGTGCTGATGCCGCTGCGTCCGGCCAGAATGCCTTCCCAGGTCGAGGCTACATCCCGACCCAGGCAGGTCACCATGCCCATTCCCGTAACCACGACACGACGTCGACTCATGTTAGAACCTCGATTTTCAGCAACAATCCGCAACCAGCGTGATCCGGCCTGTCAATCAGACCGCCCACCCGGCAACACCGGCAAAAAAAAACCGCATGACCCGCGAATGCGGGCTGCGGCTTTCGACTGCTTCACAACACCGGTTTTACTTGGCGTTGCCAACAATGTAGTCAATGGCAGACTGAACCGTACCGATCTTCTCGGCTTCTTCATCAGGAATCTCAGTCTCGAATTCCTCTTCGAGAGCCATCACCAACTCAACGGTGTCCAGGGAATCGGCGCCCAGATCGTCCACGAAAGAGGACTCGTTCTTCACGTCCTCCAGCTTTACGCCCAACTGTTCGGCTACGATCTTCTTGACGCGTTCTTCGATAGTGCTCACTTTGTCTCTCCTCTGGGGGTGGTCTCGATGTCCGGGGCATCTTCATGCCGCCGGACAGCGCTGCTAGTTTATTGAAGGCCGTGCTCGGGTAGCAACATCCTTTTAGGCCGTTTGGTAAAAAGAATTACATATACATACCGCCATTGACCGGCAAAGTCACTCCGGTAATGTAAGCAGCGGTATCACCGGCCAGAAAAGCCACGGCTTCGGCGATGTCTTCAGGCTGACCGAGACGGCCGGCCGGAATCTGGGAAAGCATGGCCTGTTGCTGGGCTTCAGACAAGGCATGCGTCATGTCGGTGGCGATAAAACCGGGGGCCACACTGTTGACGGTAATGTTGCGGCTGCCCATTTCACGGGCCAGGGAACGGCTGAAGCCCTCCAGACCCGCCTTGGCAGCGGCATAATTCGTTTGTCCGGGATTGCCCATCAGGCCCACCACGGAGCTGATATTGATGATGCGGCCCCAGCGCGCCTTGCCCATGCCCTTCAGGCAGGCCTTGGACAGCCGGAAAATGGCGGTCAGGTTGGTGGCGATCACGTCATCCCACTCGGCATCCTTCATGCGGAGCAACAAGTTGTCGCGGGTGATCCCGGCATTGTTGACCAGGATCAGCGGCGCGCCGAAACGGCTTTGCACGGCGTCGATAAAGGCCTCGATCTGTCCGGGCTGCGCCACGTTCAGCATCATGCCCGCACCGCCGGATTCCGACAGCCAGGCGTTAATGGCCTCGGCCCCGGCCTCGGTCGTCGCCGTGCCCACGACAATGGCGCCCTGCGCCGCCAGCTTGGCGGCAATGGCCTTGCCGATTCCGCGGCTGGCGCCGGTAACGATCGCAACTTTTCCTTGCAGTGACATCTTTCTCTCCGGGATCAGGCTGAACGGGCCAAAGCGGCCAACAGTGAGCTTTCGTTTTCCAGCGACTCGCACTCCATGCCTTTGTGGATGCGCTTGTTCAAACCGCACAACACCTTGCCGGGACCGCACTCCAGAGTGCGCGTCACACCTTGCGCCGCCAGCCACTCCACACTGCGCACCCACTGCACCGGGCTGTACAACTGGGCGACCAGCGCCTGGCGCATGCTGTCGGCGTCCGCTTCGATGCGGGCGGAAACATTCTGCACTACCGGGATTGCAGGCATGTTAAATGTCACATCCTGCAAGGCGGCCGCCAGCTTTTCCGCAGCGGGCTTCATCAGGGAACAATGCGATGGAACGCTGACCGGCAGGATCAGGGCGCGCTTGGCTCCCTTGGCGGTGGCCAGCCGCATGGCGGCCTCGACCGCTGCCTTCTCCCCGGCAATCACAACCTGTGCAGGCGAGTTGAAATTAACCGCGTCAACCACACCCTCAACAGCCGCTTCACGACAGGCGGCAAGGACATCATCATCTGACAGGCCCAGGATCGCCGCCATGGCGCCGGTTCCGGCCGGAACCGCATCCTGCATCAGGCGGCCGCGCAGGGCCACCAGGCGTACGGCGTCCGCCAGGGACAGCACACCGGCCGCCACCAGCGCCGTGTACTCCCCCAGGGAATGCCCGGCCAGAAAGGACGGTTGCACGCCGTTTTCGGCCTGCCAGATGCGCCACAAGGCAATACCGGCGGTCAACAAGGCGGGCTGGGTGTTTTCGGTGCGATTCAGGGCCTCTTCATCATTCTGGCAAAGCGACCAGAGATCAAAGCCCAATGCGGCGGAGGCTTCCGCAAAAGTCTCAGCTACCACGGGGAATCGGGCGGCGACATCGGACAACATGCCCTTTTGCTGCGAGCCTTGTCCGGGGAACACAAAAGCGAGTGAAGTCATAATTTTTCCGTATTCAGGTAGACGATGCGGCCGTCACGCAGCACCAGCTCGCCCACCAAATCCTCATTCTGTTCAATCAGGCTCTGCTTCTCTTTGACCTGAATCAGGAAACGACTGCGGTTGTGGGTGCGGATAATGGCCTGCTTGCCGTCTTCCCGCAACTGAATCTGTCGCAATTCAATGGTGTTGAGGATCAGTTTGGCGACCATGAAATTGGCATTCTGGATCTTGCGGTATTCATCAAGGGTGATTTCACGGTTATCGCGTGGCAGCAGATGGCGGTATTCCGGCGCGAACAGGGACATCAGGGGCTCGATATCCTTATGCATGACATGGGTGGCTTGCTGGTCCAGGAAGGCGCGTACATCAGCCTCGGTGATGGCCTCAAAGGCGCTGGCGATGTTGGCGGCAAAAGCCAGTACCAGCCAGAGGATGAAACGCATTTCAGGCCCCGGCAACCGGTTGCAGGCGGCTGGCGATCAACGAGGGAATGTCTTTTTCAACTTCCTTGACCGCCACCCGGATGGCGTTGGCGAACGACTTCTGGTCGGCGCTGCCGTGGCTCTTGATGACGATGCCGGTCAGTCCGACCAAGCTGGCGCCGTTGTACCGCCCCGGGTCCATGCGACGCCGCAGGCCGTTCCAGATCGGGATGGCGATGGCTCCGGCCAGCTTGGTGAAGGCGTTACGGTTAATCTCTTCCTTGACGAACGCGCCAAACATGCGGGCTACGCCCTCGGTGGTCTTCAGGGCAATGTTGCCGACAAAACCGTCGCAAACGACCACGTCCGCTTCCCCGGCGAAAACTCCGTCGCCCTCCACATAACCGATATAATTGAGGCCGGACTCCTTGAGCAAAGTGTTGGCCTCCTTGATCAGGTCATTTCCCTTGATCTCTTCCTCACCGATATTCAGCAAGCCGACACGCGGCCGGTCAATGCCATCCAACGCCTCCGCCACCAAACTGCCCATCTGTGCAAACTGCAACAGGTGGCGCGCCTCGGAATCAACGTTGGCGCCCAGGTCGAGCATGTGGCAATGACCCTTGACGGTCGGCAAGGCGGTCATGATGGCCGGGCGGTCGATTCCGGCATGGGTCTTGAGCACAAAACGGCTGATGGCCATCAGCGCCCCGGTATTACCGGCGCTGACACAAGCGGAAGCCTTGCCTTCATGAACCAGGTTGATGGCGAGACGCATGGAGGAATTGCGTTTGTTGCGCAGGGCAACCGCGACCTTGTCATGCATCAACACGACTTCGTCGGTATGGACGATGCTGACGCGGGAAGATTCTTCGGGACTGAGACGGGCAAGCAGGGGGCGAATCACATTCTCCTGACCAACCAGAACAAGCCGGAGTGCAGGATATGTTTGCAATACAGAAAGCGATGCGGGAACGGTAACGCGGGGACCGTGGTCCCCGCCCATGGCGT
Source organism: Fluviicoccus sp. (assembly GCF_030646115.1). Lineage (GTDB taxonomy): Bacteria > Pseudomonadota > Gammaproteobacteria > Pseudomonadales > Moraxellaceae > Fluviicoccus. The sequence continues at coordinate 194,482 of NZ_JAUSMX010000014.1, read as the reverse complement.
CAACGGCTAGCGTGATCGCCATGCCGTTTATTACTCTTCGACGGCAGCCACGGGGAAGAGTTGACGGCCACGATACACGCCATCCTTGGTGACGTGGTGACGGCGATGCACTTCACCGGTGGTGCTGTCCACGCTCAGGGCGACCGTGGTCAGGGCATCATGGGAGCGACGCATGTCGCGACGCGAGCGGCTTTTGCGGTTTTGCTGAACGGCCATTTTGAGACTCCAGACAACATCAGTTGATTACGGGTTATTCTTTTGCTGCCGGCTTGTTCAAAGCCGCCAGCACCTGAAACGGGTTTTCCCGACGACTTTCCTCACCGCTCACTTCAAGCGTACGCACCTTGAGCTCACAACTCTCATGGGCCGGAATGAAGGGAATGGCCAGCAACAATTCGTCTTCGAGGATTTCCGCCAGAACCAGGCCCTGTTCGGCAACGACCAGATAATCCGTGTCGTCCGACAGCCGTTCGGCGTCTTCCTCATCATGCACCAGCGCCAGATCCACCGTAACCGACACCGGTAAGGCAAGCGGCTCAAGGCATCGCTGGCAGGTCAGGGCCACGACCGTCTCCAGCGTGCCTCGCAACCATGCAACATGCCTGACTTCCGACTCCCGCTCCAGGCGGCAACGCACCTGAACAACGCCCTCGTGATCATTCAATCCCTCGCACAAACGCGGGAAAGACGCCAACGGGAGATCCGCCACCACATGGGCAGCTCGGTCCGCCCATTTGAAGGGCTCAATTGCGGCAGGTAAGTAAGGGACTGGCATAATAGGCGGTGAATCATACGGGGTCAGGACGATATTGTCAAAAACTGCTTGGGCCTTTTTTAGACGTCAACATGGAGCGGCGCATCCCCTTCCGTACCTACCGGCCGCCATCTGCGCAACACCTCGCGCAACTCCGCCAGCCGGACAGGCTTGCCGATAAAGTCTGACATGCCTGCCTGACGACAGGCTTCGCGGTCCGCCTGCATCACATTGGCGGTCATGGCAATGACCGGCAGTCCGGCAAATTCAGGACGATGCCGCAACTCCCGCGTCGCGTCCAGGCCGTCCAGCACCGGCATCTGTAAATCCATCAACACCAAGTCATAGGAGGCTCTTCCCCGGCCCAACAGCGCATCCAGCGCCTGCTGCCCGTCATCCGCCGTATCCACAGCCACCCCCAGGCTTTCCAGCATGCGCCGGGCCACCAGCTGATTGACCGCGTTGTCCTCCACCAGCAACACGCGCATGTCTGCAAGCTGCGTGGCCGGTTCATCCGGGCCATCGCCCTCCCCTCCAGCCCGAACCCTGGCCATCAGCTTCAGCAAGCTGTGCGTCGTGACCGGCTTTACCAGCACCCGGGAGGAGCGAATCATCGGCAGATCTTCGTCAAGACCGCCCCAAGGTGCCTGCAGGAAGGCGACCGGCGTGGAGATCGTGGCCAATATATCGCAGTCACGACACACCACCTTGGGCAAACCTGCGTCGAACAGCAGCAAATCAAAGGCCGCCTCTGGCGCGGCCAATATCCGGCAGGCATCCCCCAAGGTATAGGCCACCGTAATCACCCACCCCGTTCGCGCAACCTGACCACTCACGGAATAGGCCAGATGATGATTTTCGGTTACCAGCAACAGCCGCACCGGGGGAGTGTCATCAACCCCTGCATACTCTTCCGGGCTGACCTCCAGCAGGATTGAGAACGAAAAGCAACTGCCCTGCCCCGGACGGCTCTCTACCTGCAGCTTCCCCCCCATAAGACTGACGAGACGCTGGCAGATGGCGAGACCCAGGCCGGTGCCGCCAAACTGGCGGGTGGTTGATGCATCTCCTTGCCGGAAAGCTTCGAAGATGCGCTCCTGCTGATCCGGCCGGAGGCCGATACCGGTATCTCGGACGGCAAAGTGCAACAGGGCTTTCCGGCTGCTCCTGCTCTCCACGCGAATTTCGATATCAACATGCCCCTTTGGCGTGAACTTGATAGCGTTGCCCAGCAAATTCATCAGAATCTGCAACAGCCGCATTTCATCACCCACCAGCACCACGGGCACATCCGGCGCCAACAGGAAAAACACCTCGACCTCCTTGTCCTGGGCCGCATTAATCGCCAGATTCCGCAGGGACTCCAGCAAGCGGTCAACGGCAAAAGGCTCATGCTCCAGCGTCAGCTTGCCCGCCTCCACCTTGGACAAGTCCAGGATATCGTTGAGTATGGTCAGCAGGAACTCGCCTGAGCCCCGGAGTCGGGCCAGATAATCGCGTTGCTGTTCATTGAGGGGGGTATTTTCCAGCAACTGCCCCAAGCCAAGGATGCCGTTCATTGGCGTACGGATCTCATGGCTCATATTGGCCAGAAACTCGCTCTTGGCGCGCGTGGCGCTTTCCGCCGCCTCCTTGGCGGCGGTCAAGATAGCCTCATGATCTTTCTGGGGCGTGATATCAATGAACGCCACCAGATTCAACGAACCCAGCAAATAGGAATGAAAACGGACATAGCGGTATTCACCATTTCGGCACTGAACCCTTGCCTCCATGGGCTCAAATACGCCCTGCTGACGCCTGGCTGCAGTCAGGCGCTCAAACCATTGGGATTTTATTTCCTCGCGATAGCTTTCATCCGGATATGCGCGGCTCCACCAATCCGCAACATAACGTATTTCTGATTTTGAATATCCAAAAACATCACGAAAACAATGATTTAAAAGCGTAACCTCGCCTTCCCTCCCGGAAAAAACCGCAAAGGGAATCGGGGCGTTTTCGATCAGGGTGCTGAAGCGCTGCTCGCTTTCAGCCAGTTCCCGCCGTGCGCCCAGTTCGCGACGGATACGCACATCCAGGCGGCGGCGGAAAAAAACCAGTAACACGAGCAGCAACAGCAAGGCGCTCAAAGCCAGGATTGTCAGAACACGCTCAGGCCGATAACGCCAGTAATCCATCAGGGAAAGCTCGCGCTTGTGCACGCCCAGCCACTTTTCACGAATGCGGCGATGTTCGGCAGGGCTGATATCAGCGATGGACCTGTCCAGAATAATTGCGAGTTGCGGCCAATCCTTGCGCACACCAATAGAAATCGGCGAATCATAGGGGGTGATCGCCGCCAGCTTCAAACCGGAAATATGCAGCGAATTCACCAGCCAGGTGGCCGATGCATGATTGGAAAGCACATAATCCACTTCGCCCAGCGCCAGTGCGGACAGCATTTCATCCAGATAGCGATAGCGAACCGGCGTAATTTCCGGATAGTGGGTTTTGAGTATCTCATCCGGAAAATAATCGGCTTCCACACCGACGCGATGCCCTGTCAGATCCTCCAGTTGCCCCAGAAACGGGGTATCCAGGCGCGTCAGGATAACTACGGGAAAACGCAGATAGTGACGAGTGAATGTCAGGTACTCCCGACGGCCAGGCGTATCGGTAATGGATGGGGTAATATCAAGATTCTTTTGCTGCAACAGCAGCCAGGTCTGGCTCCAGGGCTGGCGCGGACCTGTTACAAAACGGATACCTGTTCGTTCTGAAACCAGCGCGAGATAATCGGCGCTTATCCCTTGATGTTTCCCCCCGGCATCCAGGAATTCGTAGGGTGGCCACTCCGGATCAATACCGACGCGGACGACAGGATGCGCCTCCAGCCAGGCTTTTTCTTCCGGGGTCCATTCCAGCGCCCATGCATAGTCCTGAACCAGCCACAGGCCCAACAGGCACCAACACCAGACGCGAAGGATCCGAAACTCCATGTTGTTCTGTCTCTTCCGGATGACGACGAAAACCGCTCCTTCAATTTACGGGCACTTGCGGGCGAAAGCAAAGAAAAAACCGGTAGAGCCCCAAAACAAAAATGCCCGCAACAATGCGGGCATTTTTGGAATCACGTAGGTGATTACTTGGCAGCAGCAGCGGCTTGGGCAGCCACTTCGGCCGCGAAGTCGACCACGGCACGCTCAATGCCTTCGCCCACTTCGAAACGAACGAAGCTGACGACGGAACCACCGGCCTTCTTCACAAAGTCGCCGACCTTGGTTTCCGGGTCCTTCACGAAGGCCTGTTCCACCAGACTGACTTCAGCCAGATACTTCTTCAGGCTGCCTTCAATCATCTTCTCGACGATGTTTTCGGGCTTGCCGGATTCACGGGCCTTGGCCGCGTAAATTTCCTTCTCACGGGCCAGCACATCGGCGGCCACATCAGCAGGATTCACCACCGTCGGGTTGGCGGCGGCCACATGCATGGCGACATCGCGGGCCACGTCAGCGTTGCCGCCGTTCAGGACCACGGCGACACCAATCTTGATGCCGTGCACATAAGAACCGACCACATCACCGGTAACGATGACCGCGCGACGGATCTGGATGTTTTCACCAATCTTTTGCACCAGGGCGACACGGGCTTCTTCGACGGTCAGACCGTCACCGTAGGCCAGGCCGGCAATCTTGGCGGCATCGGTTTCACCGGCAGCCAGCGCCACATCAGCCACTTGCTTGGCGAACGTGGTGAAGTTGGCATCCTTGGCGACGAAGTCGGTCTGGCTGTTCACTTCCAGCAGCAGCGCGGTCTTGCCGTCAGCCGCTGTAGCCGAGAGAATGGCGCCTTCGGCAGCCACGTTGCCAGCCTTCTTGGCGGCCTTGGCTTGACCAGACTTGCGCAGGTTGTCGATGGCCAGCTCAATGTCGCCACCGGCTTCGGTCAGCGCCTTCTTGCATTCCATCATGCCCAGACCGGTACGCTCACGCAGCTCTTTAACGAGGGAAGCAGTAATTTCTGCCATGTTCATGTCCTCTTTCGATATCGGGAAAACCGTCCGCACCGCCAGGGCGGGCGCGGACCACAATCATTATTAATAAAGAAAGGGAGACTCAGCTCCCTTCCTCAAACGTCACGCAAACCTGAAATCAGGCAGCGGTATCCGTCTTTTCCGCATCGGCTTCACGGCCGCCGCTCTGGGTGGCGGAGTATTCCTTGCCTTCCAGAATGGCGTCAGCCATGGCGCCAGCGTACAGCTGGATGGCGCGGATGGCGTCATCGTTGCCGGGAATTACATAATCCACGCCGTCAGGATTGGAGTTGGTGTCGACAATGCCGATCACGGGAATGCCCAGCTTTCTGGCTTCCTGGATGGCAATGGCTTCATGATCCACGTCGATGATGAACAGGGCATCAGGCAGGCCGCCCATGTCCTTGATGCCGCCCAGGCTCTTTTCCAGCTTTTCCATTTCGCGGGTGCGCTCAAGGGCTTCACGCTTGGTCAGCTTGGTGAAGGTGCCGTCCAGGGACTGGGCTTCCAGATCTTTCAGACGCTTGATGGACTGACGGATGGTCTTCCAGTTGGTCAGCATGCCGCCCAACCAGCGGTGGTCCACGAAGGGCATGCCGGCGCGCAGGGCGTGCTCACGCACGATTTCAGAAGCGGCGCGCTTGGTGCCGACGAACAGCACCTTGTTCTTGCGGGAAGCCAGACCATTGGCATAGGTCAGGGCATCGTTCAAACGCTTGACGGTGATGTCAAGGTTGATGATATGGATCTTGTTGCGGGCGCCAAAGATGTACTGGCCCATCTTGGGGTTCCAGAAACGGGTTTGGTGACCGAAATGCGCGCCGGCTTGCAGCAGATCGCGAATTGAAACTTGTGCCATGTTAAACTCCGGTGTTCGGGTTAGGCCTCCATGTACCCCGGTTACCGACCTGTCTCGCAGGCACCCAATAACCGTGACGGCACATGTGCGTCATTAGTGATAAAAAAACCTGTCCGGTTTATTTGCCGAAACAGGCGCGGCTTTATACCATATCGCCCTTCCCGCCTCAATCATGACGTAGTAGTTCTTTATGACCGTATCCCTGAAAAGCCTCGATGAAATAGAAAAAATGCGCGTCGCCGGTCGGCTGGCCGCTGATGTACTGATGATGATCGGCCCTTTCGTCAAGGCCGGCGTCACCACTGAAGAACTGGATCGCATCTGCCACGATTATATTGTCAACGTCCAGCAGGCCATTCCGGCGCCGCTCAACTACAAGGGTTTTCCCAAAAGCATCTGCACCTCGGTCAACCATGTGGTCTGCCATGGCATCCCCACCGACAAGAAAGTGCTGAAAAACGGCGACATCATCAATATCGACATTACTGTCATCAAGGACGGGTATCACGGCGATACCTCGAAAATGTTCGTGGTGGGTGAAGGCTCGGTGCTGGCCCATCGTCTGGTCAAGGTTACGCAGGAGTGCCTGTACCGGGCGCTGGCCGTAGTCAAGCCCGGGGCGCGTCTGGGCGACATCGGCAGCGCCATCCAGAGACACGCGGAAGCCAACCGCTACAGTGTCGTGCGCGATTATTGCGGCCACGGCATCGGCAAGGTATTTCACGAAGAGCCGCAGATCCTGCATTACGGCCGCGCCGGGGACGGTCTGGCTTTGCAGGCGGGCATGATTTTCACCATTGAACCGATGATCAATGCCGGTTCCTGGCAAACCAAACTGCTGCCCGACGGCTGGACCGCCGTCACCAAGGATCACAAACTCTCCGCCCAATGGGAACACACCATCCTGGTGACCGATACCGGTGTCGAAGTGCTTACCGCCCGTCCCGATGAGGACTTGGCCTTTCTTCAGGGATAACCTCCATGTCACCTCCTCCCACGCTGGTTCCGCGTCTGTTTGACAAGAGCCGTCTGGCGCCAGCCACACTGACTACAGCGCAATATCGTGACCTGCTCAAGGATGCCCATCAGCAGTTGCAGACCGAGTTCGACAACGGCACCTGCGTGCGCCTGCTGGTTTCGGCCCGGGCGCTGGCCGTGGACGAAGTGCTGCATCACGTCTGGTCCGGAGCCGGTCTGGGACGGCAGCCGGATATCAGCCTGCTGGCTGTTGGGGGTTACGGCCGGGGTGAACTGCACCCCTGCTCCGATATCGACGTGCTGATCCTGCACAACTTGCCAAGCCTGTCGCCGGATCTACAGGAAACCATAAGTGGTTTTATCGCCAGGCTATGGGATCTGGGGCTGGATATCGGCTCCAGCGTGCGCTCGCTGGAAGAGTGCGTGGAAAATGTGGGTCAGGACATCACCATCGCCACCAATTTGCTGGAAGTGCGCACCCTTTCCGGCCCGGACCACCTGCGGCAGAGCCTGTTGCAACTGACACGACCGCTATGGACCGGCGCTGCCTTTTTCGAAGCCAAGAAAGAAGAGCAGCTGGCCCGGCATGGCAAGCACAACTTCACGGAATACAATCTCGAACCCGACCTCAAGAACGCACCGGGCGGCCTGCGTGACATCCAGACCATCGCCTGGGTGGCCAAGCGTCATTTTGACGCCACCACCCTCTACGACCTCGTCAACCACGGCTTCCTCACCGAATACGAATACCGGCAGCTGATGGAAGGCGAAGCTTTCCTGTGGCGCATCCGATTCCTGTTGCACATGCTGTCGAAGCGTAACGAAAACCGGCTGTTGTTCGACTACCAGAAAACCATCGCCAACCTGCTGGGCTACACCGACAGTAACGCCAACCGCGCCGTTGAACAGTTCATGAAGGCTTATTATCGCGCCGCCATGAACCTGTCGATGCTGAATGAACTGCTATTGCAGTATTTCGACGAAACCATTCTGAAAACGGAAGCTGACAGCGAGATCGTCCCGCTTAACGACCATTTCCAGCTCCGGGACAATCACATCGAGGTGCGGCATCATCAGGTTTTCGCCAAGCACCCTTCCGCGCTGCTGGAGATTTTCCTGATCCTGGCGGAAAACACCCTGATCCAGGGCGTGCGCGCCAGCACCATCCGCCTGATCATGGTGGAAGCCCGCAAGATCAACGACGATTTCCGACAAAATCCGCGCAACCGCGAATTATTCATCAGCATCCTGCGGGCCCCGCATGCGTTATTCTCCACCCTGCGGCGCATGAAGCGTTATGGAGTTCTCGGCGCCTACCTGCCCGCCTTTGGCGCCATTGTCGGGCAGATGCAGTACGACCTGTTCCACATCTATACCGTCGATGCCCATACGCTGCTGGTCATCAAGAACATGCGCCGCTTCCGTTATCAGGAAGGCGCCGAACAGTTCCCGGTGGTGGCCGAAGTCGCCCAGCGCCTGCCCAAGCTGGAACTGCTGTATATCGCCGGCCTGTTCCACGACATCGGCAAGGGTCGCGGCGGCGATCACTCCGACCTGGGATCAGTGGACGCCCGCGAATTCTGCCTCTCGCACGGTCTCAGCGTGCGGGAAGCCAATCTGGTGGCCTGGTTGACGCAAAAACACTTGTTGATGTCGGTGACTGCCCAGAAGCAGGATGTCTCCGACCCTGAAGTGATTCACAAGTTCGCCGCCCAGGTTGGCGACCTGGTGCATCTGGACTACCTTTATGCCCTGACCGTCGCGGATATCTGCGCCACCAACCCCAAACTGTGGAACTCGTGGCGCGCCTCCTTGTTACGGCAACTGTACCAGCAGACGCGCCGCGCCCTGCGCCGGGGACTGAACAACCCGGTGGATCGTCAGGAGTGGATTCACGAAACACGTATCAACGCCCTGGAAATCCTGGTGGATGAACAAGGCCGCGATGAAAACCGGATCAATGAAATCTGGACCGGTCTGGGTGAAGACTATTTCCTGCGCGAATCCGCCAGTGATATTGCCTGGCATACCGCCGCCATCCTGGCCCATGGCGACGATACCCGTCCGTTGGTCACGATCAAGGAAAGCCATGGCACGCAGTTCGAAGGCGCCACCCAGATCTTCGTCTACACCCGTGACCTGCCCAACCTGTTTGCAGCCTCGGTGGCAACGCTGGACCATCTGCACCTGACCGTCCTTGACGCCCGCATCATCACCGCTGAGAACCGCTACTCACTGGACACCTACATTGTGCTGGACGAAGACAATACCCAGATCACCGACCCCGATCGGCTGGAATACATCCAGGCTAACCTGGAGAAGGCGTTGTCTCACCCCGATCAATATCCGACCATTGTCCAGAAACGCCTGCCCAGACAACTCAAGCACTTCAGCGTCAAGACCATGGTCAACATCAGCAACGACATTCACCGTCAGCAAACCGTGCTGGAGGTTATCACCCTCGACCGGCCGGGCCTGCTGGCCCGCATTGGGCTGATTTTCATGGAGCACGGCGTCAACCTGCAGAACGCCCGCATCGCGACGCTGGGGGAACGGGCGGAAGACGTTTTCTTTATCACGGACCGCGACAGCCACCCCATATCCAACCCCGACCTTTGTGAGAAACTGGCCAACGCCCTACGCAGCCAACTGGACACGGTGAACTGAATGAATCCTGACTTGAGCCAACTGCACCCATACCCTTTTGAAAAGCTGGCCCGACTGTTCAGCGACTTGACCCCGCCAGCGGACCTAAAGCCCATTGCCCTGTCGATCGGGGAGCCCAAGCATCCCTCCCCGGAATTCGTGATGCGCACCATCAACCAGCAGGCCAGGCATCTAGCCACCTATCCCAGCACCAAGGGCATTCCGGAACTGCGCCAGGCCATCGCCGCATGGCTGCAACGCCGTTTCCGCCTGACCGAACTGGATGCCGAAACCCAGATCCTGCCGGTCAACGGCACCCGCGAAGCGCTGTTTTCCTTTACCCAGGCCGTGATCAACCGCAACGCCCGTCCTTTGGTGGTAATGCCGAACCCCTTCTACCAAATCTATGAAGGCGCGGCTTTCCTGGCCGGCGCCGAGCCTTGGTACCTGCCCTGCACCGCTGACAACCGCTTCATCCCCGACTTTGATGCCGTACCTGCCGACATCTGGGAACAGACGCAACTGCTGTTCATCTGCAGCCCCGGCAATCCCACCGGCGCCGTCATTCCGCGTGAAACCCTGGTCCGTCTGCTGGAACTCAGTGACCAATACGGTTTTGTCATCGCCTCGGATGAGTGCTATTCGGAAATCTATTTTGACGAAACACAGCCGCCGGTAGGGCTATTGCAGGTTTGCGCAGAACAGGGACGGCATGACTACCGCAACTGCGTGGTATTCCACTCCTTATCGAAGCGCTCCAACGTCCCGGGCCTGCGTTCAGGTTTTATCGCGGGTGACGCCTCGCTGCTGAAGCCTTACCTGCTCTATCGCACTTACCATGGCTCGGCCATGCCGGTACAGCATCAGTGGGCGTCGATCATGGCCTGGCTGGATGAAGGTCATGTTATCCAGAATCGCTCCCTTTACCGCCAGAAATTCAAAGCCTTCCGAGACATTCTTGATCCTGTATTACCATTGCAGATGCCGGATGCAGGGTTTTACTTCTGGGCGGAAACACCAACCGACGACGAGGCTTTCGCCCGGCTGCTATATGGCCAGGCCCATGTCACCGTACTGCCCGGCCGCTACCTCGGCCGCACCATTGACGGCTTCAATCCAGGCGAAAACCGCGTTCGCATGGCGCTGGTGGCCTCACAGACAGACTGCATCGCGGCGGCCGAACGCATCAAGGCGTTGCTTTAAGCGCGAAGCACTACCGGTTTGGCGCATAAAAACCGCTATAATGCTTTCCTTATTTAGCTTAATGACGACGGAGACCGCCATGTCACTCGCCGACCTGATTACCCAGGCCTTTGAAGACCGCTTGCAGTTCAGCCCCACGAATGCCCCCCAGGACGTGCGTAACGCCGTCGCCGAGGCCCTGAACCTGCTGGACAGCGGCAAGGCCCGCGTCGCCGAGAAGATCAATGGTGAATGGGTGGTGAACCAATGGCTGAAGAAGGCGGTGCTGCTTTCCTTCCGCCTGAATGATAACGAGCCCCTGTCCGGCGGCAACGCCATCCAGTTCTATGACAAGGTGCCCACCAAGTTCGCCGACTGGAGCGCCGACCAGTTCCGTGATGCCGGAATCCGCGTGGTTCCTCCGGCTGTCGCCCGTCGCGGCAGCTTCATTGCCCGCAATGTGGTGCTGATGCCGTCTTACGTGAATATCGGCGCGTATGTTGATGAAAACTCGATGGTTGATACCTGGGCTACCGTCGGTTCCTGCGCCCAGATCGGCAAGAACGTGCACCTTTCAGGCGGCGTCGGCATCGGTGGCGTTCTGGAGCCGCTGCAGGCCAACCCCACCATTATTGAAGACAACTGCTTCATTGGCGCGCGCTCGGAAATTGTCGAAGGCGTGATTGTCGAAGAAGGCGCCGTCATTTCCATGGGCGTCTATATCGGGCAGTCCACCCGTATTTATGACCGTGAAACCGGCGAAGTGCATTACGGCCGCGTACCTGCCGGCTCGGTGGTGGTGCCGGGTAACCTGCCCTCGAAGGACGGCAAGTACAGCCTGTATGCCGCCATCATCGTCAAAAAGGTGGATGCGCAGACCCGCAGCAAGGTGGGCCTGAACGAATTGTTGCGCGCTGACTGAAATTACAGGGAACGGACCGGCATCACCCCCGGTCCGGACATCAAATGATCACGATCTACGGCATCCGCAACTGCGATACGGTCAAAAAAAGCCTGAAATGGTTTGATGACCGTCACATCGCCTATCACTTTCACGACTTCAAGAAACAAGGGCTGGATGAACCCACCCTCAATGACTGGCTGGAACGGTTCGGCTGGGAAAAACTGATCAATCGCCAGGGCACAACCTGGCGGAAGCTGGCGCTGACAGCAGAAGCCATGGCTGATCCGGGCCAAGCCCGTGCGATTATCCTGCAAAACCTGTCACTTATCCGCCGACCGCTGGTGCTTCATAGTGAAATCGGCGCTCTTGTGATAGGATTCGAGCCGGCCTTATGGATTGATGTTGCGGGTGTCAACAGTCTTGCAGATTTTAGCGGCCTTTCTTTTAACACCTGATACATTTTTATTCTTGCAACAGTCCGGAGATTATTTTAGCATTCCGGTATAGCCGCAAGGTAATTTGCTCAAGGAGTATACATTATGCATCGCAAACTGCTGGGAATCGCCATTGTTGCCCTGCTTCCCTTCACCTCTGCTTTTGCTGCAACGGGTTGCCCTGAAGTTCAGCAAGCAGTGACCGGTGGTACAGACCTGAAGACTGCCATGGAGTCTGCTGTTGATAACGGTCAATGCTCTGCTGCCGAAGCCGCAAGCGCTGGTCAGCTTATTGCAGGAAGTGCAGCCGAGCGCCAGATTGTTGCTGCGTTTCGCCTTAGCAAGGGTGTTACCGGTAATTTCACGGGTGTAAACGGTCAAGGTTATCGCGTCTTCGGTGGTCAAATCACTATTACTACCGGTTTCGGTGGCACTAATGGTGGTGGTGGCGGTTTAGCCTCAATCTTGTAATCTATTGCTGTTGCAAAAAAGGGGCTTCGCGGCCCTTTTTTGTTGTTTGAATACTCCATCCTGCATCCACTTCTGATCATCGCTCTGGTACATCATGGAACGAGCCCTTTATGTCAGTCTGCTTGGACTGTTGGTCTGGGCCCCGCTCCCGCTTGCAAGTAATCGTTTCTGGTCATTGTCGTTGCTTCAGACTTGGGTTGGAGTGCTCTTCGCCCTCTGGCTGATTTACCGCAGCCGTCAATCGGACACAGAAAATACCCCTACCCTGACGATTGCAAGTCGCAACCGCGATATGATCATCCTGTTCTGGTTGATACCGCTCTGGAGCCTGATACAGTTAATCCCTTTGCCTCCATCATGGCGGGAGGCCTTGAGCGCCCTTCCATATCCAGATTCTGCATACTGGCACCCCCTCTCGATGGATATCGGGGCCACGTTGTTCCAGACAATGGAGAGCATTGCCTATGCCATGTTCTTCACATTGGCTCTGAACCTGATCAACACACCAGCCCGTCTCCAGCGCACATGTGAGCTACTGGTTGTCTGCGGGGTGCTCCAGGCCAGTTATGGTGTCATGGTGACATTAGGAGGCAAGGGTTATGACTTGTTCGGCATCCTGTATCGTCCGCAGCAATCCGGATCGGCCAGTGGTACTTTTGCCAACCGGAACCATCTGGCAGGCTATCTGGAGATGTGCCTCGCAATCGGTGTCGGCTTGTTGCTGACTCACATGATTCAGAACAATGACACTGATAGCGGCTGGCGGGCCATGCTCCGCCGTTTTTTGGCGACATTGATGAGCGGAAAGGCACGGCTGCGGATTTTCCTGGGGTTGATGGTCGTTGCATTGGTATTGACACACTCCCGCATGGGTAACAGCGCATTCTTTGCCAGTCTGGGTATTTCCGCCGTCATTGGCTTGTTTCTCTATGCCCGTCACAAACGCAGCACCGCCATGGTCATTCTGTTCAGCAGCCTCATCGCCATTGACTCCCTGATTTTGGGAGCCTGGTTCGGCCTGGATAGATTGGCGGCGCGCCTGGAACAAACCACGATGGAAAGAGAGGAACGAACTTATGTCTTTTCAGCTGCCATTGATATGTTGAAGGAGGTTCCGATTACCGGGGTTGGCGCGGGGGCATTCGCCAGCACCTTTGACTCCTTCAAAACCGGGGAGATATTTTATGATTACGATTTAACCCACAATGACTATCTGCAAATCGCCATTGAATACGGAGTCATAGGAGCCCTGCTGTTCGGCTTGATCGTCGTTCATGCCTTCCGCCTGGCTATTGTTGCACAGCGATCCCGGCATACCGCCATCCTCAAGGGCGCAGGCTTTGCCGCCATGATGGGCATTATCAGCCTGATGATTCACTCCTGGGTTGACTTCAATTTGCAGATTCCGGCCAACGCCTTGATGTTTACCCTGCTCTGCGCCTTCGCCTGCATTGCAACAGGTATGGAGTTGCAGTCGCATCAAGCTAAAGCCGAGCCGGGACAACACCGCTCACGGCATCGTCGTCATTCTTCCACCAATACCGGTCACGAGAATCCAGAATCATGAAAATGCTCATCCTTGCCAGTTGCTTGCTGGCCGTATCCCTGCCCGCCCTGGCTGAAACTCCGGTTCAAAACCGTATTGATTTCCAGACGGAAGTCGAGGCTGTCGCCCCCAATGACCTGCTGACGGCCAACCTCAGCCTGGAAAGCAGCAACAAGAATCCGACTGTATTGGCACGGGAACTGACGCAAAAAATCAACGACGCCCTAAAGCTGGGCCTGGCCTACAAAACGGTCAAGCTAACTTCGGGCAACCAGCAAACCTGGCCGATCTACTCCGACAAGAACAAACTGGAAAGCTGGCGCGGCCGCGCGGAAATCCGCTTGGAAAGTCAGGACTTCAAAGCAGCCGGAGAACTGATCAGCCAGTTGCAAGGTTCGCTGCAACTGAACGGCCTTAACTTCAGTGTGGCGCCCGCCACACGCCGGGAACTGGAAAACCAGTTGATTGAACAGGCGGTGCAAGCTTTCCGCCTGCGGGCCGACCGCATCCGGCTAGCGTGGAACGCCAAATCCTACAAGCTGGTGCAAATGAATCTGGGAACCGCCAACCAACCTTCGCCACAACCGCTATACAACATGCGCGCCGCAAAAATGGAAATGACGGCGGATGCACCCGCCGCCGAATATTCCGGCGGTGAAAGCCGGCTTAACGTCCAGGTTTCGGGATCCATAGAACTGGCCCCCTAAGCCGCTCGCTGCTTAGCTTCCGGTCAAAAGACCGGAAGCGGGATATCCCGGAACAAAGCATCGACAGCGTCCTGATCTCCGGCGGCAATGGCTTCCTCAACCCGCCTGCGGGTCAGATGCGGCGAAAACTCCTCAATAAATGCATACATGAAACCCCGTAGCCACATGCCGCGCCGGAAGGCCATGCGGGTGGTGCTGGGCGGGAAGAGATGGCTGACATCCAGCGCCACCAGATCGGTGTCCTGCTCCGGTTCATACGCCATATGCGCAATAATGCCGATACCCATCCCCAAACGCACATAGGTCTTGATGACATCGGCATCGGTCGCGGTAAAAACGACATTGGGGGTTAAGCCCTGTTTCCGGAAGGCATCGTCCAGCACCGAACGGCCGGTAAAGCCAAAGACATAGGTGACGATGGGCCATGAGGCGATATCTTCTATGGTCAGTCGATCGGTCCTGCACGCCAACGGGTGGTCTTTCGGCACCACCACGGTACGGTTCCACTGGTAGCAGGGCAGCAATAACAGATTGGAAAAATGTTCCATGCCTTCAGTGGCAATGGCGAAGTCCGTTGTACCATCGGAGGCCATGGCCGCGATCTGCTGCGGTGTTCCCTGCTGCAAATGCAGCGAAACATCCGGAAAATGATGACGGAACGATGCAATCACCGAAGGCAGGCGATAGCGGGCCTGGGTATGCGTGGTCGAGATCGCCAATCGTCCCTTGCGGGGATTACTGTACTCCTCCCCTACTTGCCGGATATTCTCGGCCTGACGCAGCATTTCCTTCGCCAGAGCCAGCACTTCCTTGCCAGCCGGAGTCACCTGGGTAAAATGCTTCCCGCTGCGGGTGAAAATTTCCACCCCCAATTCATCCTCCAGCAATCGGATCTGCTTGCTGACTCCCGGCTGGGAGGTGAAAAGGCTTTGTGCTGCGGAAGATACATTCAGGTTTTGCCGTGACACCTCAACGATATACCGCAATTGTTGTAACTTCATAACCATCTCTAATTCCATCCAGTTATAACTATATAACTTCTTTTCACTTCTGATGCCATCCCCAAAAGCCTACATTACGCGCATCTGAATGAAAGGTCTGCTTATGTCCCCTGATCTGGGTTTTATACTGGCCGGAGCACTGGTTGGCCTGTGTGTCGGCTTGACCGGCGTGGGCGGTGGTTCGCTGATGACGCCGCTGCTGACCATGATGGGCGTCCCCCTGCATACGGCTATTGGCACGGACCTGCTATATGCCGCTATCACCAAGTCAAGCGGCTCAGTGGTTCATTTCCAGAAAAAAAACATTGAGTGGTCGGTCGTGCGCTGGCTGGCGTTGGGCTCCATTCCCGCCTCACTGCTGACGGCCTGGGCGCTGCACGCCTTTTTTGGCAATGCCAACAACTACAAGGGCGTCATGACTGTGTCGCTGGGCCTGATGCTGATGGTCACCGCGCTGTCACTCGTCTTCAAGAACCAACTGCAGAAATTCCATGACGCCAATCCGGTCAAGAGCCGCTTCCGCGCCTGGGTTTCCGCCAACAATACCCAGTCCACGGTGCTGATGGGGATTGCGTTGGGGGTTTTGGTTACCTTGTCATCCGTGGGTGCGGGCGCCTTTGGCGTGGTGGTGCTGTTGAGCTTGTACCCGGCGCTTTCCACCATCAAGATTATCGGCACCGATGTCACCCATGCGGTGTTCCTGACGCTGGTGGCCGGTCTGGCACACGCCAAGATGGGCAATGTCGATTATCACTTGCTGTCGATGCTGCTGATCGGCTCCATCCCGGCCATTATTGCCGGCACCCATCTCAGCTCACGCATGCCGGAACCGGTGATCCGCCCCCTGCTGGGCCTGACGCTGATGGCCTTGAGCATCAAGTTCGTATTCTATTGATGCCGGTCTGAACCTGATCAGCCATTACCTCTACAGCATTTTCTCCGGAATGATTTTCCCCAGGAATGCCGCTTGCCAGCGTTTCCAGAATCCGGCTTCCGGATCTCGGTGCAGCACCTCGGACTTACCGGCGGGCGCACCCCACCACAGGAGCCGTCCGGGCTCGTCGGGATTGGCATACACCTGATAACTGCGGTCCGGGAGCATCATGCGCTCAAAACTGGCGCGGAGTTCCTTCACCAACTCCGGACTGTCGATCAGAATGCCCGTTTCCGTATTCAGATAAATGGAACGTTGATCCAGATTCATCGAGCCGATAAATACCCGCTGCGCATCCATGATCATGGCCTTGGCATGCAGACTGGATTGGGAACTGCCGATCAGGTGAAACGATGCCACCGGCCGCCGTTTCAGGGGCCGCATCTCATAGAGCTCAACACCTGACCTGATCAATTCCCCCCGCCAGCGCGAATAGCCGCCATGCACATAGGCGACATCGGTGGCCGCGAGAGAGTTGGTCAACACCCGCACCCGCACGCCCCGCGTCACCAGCGCCGCCAGCCTCTCCCGCAAACGCGGGCCCGGCACAAAATAGGCGGAGATCAGCAAGGTGTCTTCCCTGGTTTTATCCAGCACCGGGTACAGCTCGGCGGCCATATGCACCCCTTTGAACAAGCCTTTGGCCTCGCTCATGATTTTTTCCGGCCGGTCATAGAGCATTCGCGCCCGGCCATGGCTTAAGGTCAACTGATGCCGGGCGATGCCTTGGCCCAAAGGGTTCTTGGAAAACTGCGCCTGATAATCGTTGTCTTGCAAACTCATCATCAGCTTTTGCAGCCGGAAACGCATGACTTCCAGATGTTCTTCCGTGGGCATTTCCCGCAGGAAGGCCCGAACCGGAATGGCCAACTGGTGATTCCAGTATTCATCGAAACTCAACGATGCCTGAAAGACAACCGGCCCCAGCACCAGGACATCGAGATCGGTAAATTCCGTGGCCGCCTCGCTGTCGAAATACTCATTACCCAGATTTCTGCCACCCACAATCAATGCCGCGTTGTCCACGACCAACAACTTGTTGTGCATGCGCTTGTTGAGGGAGGACTTCTGGAAAAACTCCAGAATCCGCAACGGATTGACTTTACCCCGGGCCAGAAACGGATTGAAAACACGTATTTCTATGCGGGGATGCGCACTCAGGGTCGCCAGGATATAGTCGCGTTTCAGCCCGTAGATATCGTCCACCAACAAGCGGATGCGCACACCCCGATCCGCCGCCAGTAACAGATGATGAATCAGCAGCTGCGTGCTGCTGTCATCGCGAACCATGTAATACTGCATGTCGATGCTGTTGACCGCCTGATCAATCAGGGCCAGGCGGGCTGACAGGGCGTCACGGCCGGTGCTGACTAAATGGAAGGCAGACTCCCCTGAAGCCAGGGACAAGCTGTCGGTCCAGTCACGCAAGGGCGTTGAGCCATATGAAATGAAGGTCTGGGTAATGGGGCGGGGAACTTTGGGATTGACAGAGGTGCAGCCGGTCAGCCAGACGGCAAACCACAGCACGATCCAGACCGTAAGCCGGCCGGGCCGGGACAGGAATGCCTTGCCGTTGACGCTGTTATTCATGGGTCGGGCTGCAGGTGACCGCGTTATTGTGACCTGACTTTAACACACCCTGCGGCTGGAGAAGCGCTGACCGATGGTTTCAGCTTGCCGGAGGAACCAGCAAAATACAAAGTATTGACCCTCTCCCCGACCTTGGGAGAGGGAAGCTCTTTTCAACAGATCACTGGAACAAGCCTCAACGGAAGTAGGCGTTATCCGTCACCGTGTGGTCGGTGCTGTCCACCACGCGCTGCAATTCGGGGATGCTGGCCTTGAGCGTCGTTTCAACACCCTGCTTCAAGGTCATGTCGACGGCGGAACAGCCCTGACAGCCGCCGCCGAACTTCAACACAGCGGTCATGCCTTCCTTTTCGTCATTGAAGACTTCCAGCAGGCTGACATTGCCGTTATGCGCGGCCAGGCCGGGGTTGATTTCACTGAACAGCACATGGTTGATGCGCTCTTCCAGGCTGCTGCTTTCCCCGATCTGCGGCACCTTGGACTTGGGCGCCTTGAACGTTAGCTGGCCGCCGAAACGGTCCTTGTTGTAGTCAATGACGGCATCTTGCAGATAGGGTTCGCTCTTGAACTCGATAAATGTGGTGAATCCATCCATGGGGATGCGGATATCATCCACCAGCTCTTCACCCGGCGTGCAATAGGCCATGCAGCATTCAGCGCGCGGCGTACCGGGATTTTCGACAAAGATGCGTACGGCAATGCCATCGCTGTTCTGCTTGGCCAGCAATTCGCGCAGATAGCCCTGGGCTGCTTCAGTGATACTGATGTTCAGATTACTCATAACCACGGGTCTCATGGAGTGTTTTGTAAAGTATAACGCTTTTCTGCATAACCTAGTAGATTAGTAGGTTATGTCACTGCACGACAGCATCCCGCGAATTTGCTAGAATACACCCCCTTTTTGTTTTGCCCCCGACGCCATCTGCCATGACCGCATCCCGTACCGCCCAGCTTCGCGCCGCCCTGCAACAACGCATCCTGATTATTGACGGGGCAATGGGCACGATGATCCAGCGCCACAAGCTGCAGGAAGCCGATTATCGCGGGGAGCGCTTTGCCGACTGGCCGCACGACGTGCAGGGCAACAACGACCTGCTGGTGCTGACCCAGCCGCAGATCATCGCCGGTATCCACGACGCCTATTGCGCCGCCGGAGCCGACATCCTGGAAACCTGTTCCTTTAACAGCACCCGCGTCTCGCAGGCCGACTACCATATGGAGGAACTGACGCCGGAGCTGAACCGCGCCGCCGCCCGCCTCGCCCGTGAGGTAGCCGATAAATGGACAGCGCAAACTCCGGACAAGCCGCGTTTTGTCGCCGGCGTGATCGGCCCCACCTCGCGCACCTGTTCCATTTCGCCGGATGTGAACAACCCCGCCTACCGCAACATCACCTTTGATGCGCTGGTGACCGATTACTACGAAGCCACTATCGGCTTGGTGGAAGGCGGCGCGGACATCCTGCTGATTGAAACCGTCTTCGACACTCTGAACTGCAAGGCGGCAATCTACGCGGTCAAAAAATATTTCGATGACACCCGGACCGAACTGCCGGTGATGATTTCCGGCACCATTACCGACGCCTCCGGCCGCACCCTCACCGGCCAGACTGCCGAGGCGTTCTGGAACTCGGTGCGTCACGCCGACCTGCTGTCGATCGGCTTCAACTGCGCGCTGGGCGCGGATGCGATGCGACCGCACGTGAAGGAAATCGCCGAAAAGGCCGATATCTTTGTCAGCGCCCACCCCAACGCCGGGCTGCCGAACGCCTTTGGCGAATATGACGAAACCCCGGAACAGACGGCTGCCTTCATTCGTGACTTTGCTGAAAGCGGTCTGGTGAACATCGTCGGCGGTTGCTGCGGCACCACACCCGACCACATCGCCGCCATCTACACGGCAGTGAAGGATATTCCTCCGCGCGTCATTCCGGTGATTGAACCCGCCTGCCGCCTGTCCGGGCTGGAACCGTTCAATATCACCAAGGATTCGTTGTTCGTCAACGTCGGCGAGCGCACCAACGTCACCGGCTCCAAGAAATTCGCCCGGCTGATCCGCGAGCAGAACTACGCCGAAGCCTTGGCCGTTGCCCTGGACCAAGTGCAAAGCGGCGCGCAGATCATCGACATCAACATGGACGAAGGCATGCTCGATTCGCAGGGAGCGATGGTCACCTTCCTCAACATGATTGCCTCCGAGCCGGACATTTCGCGGGTGCCGATCATGGTGGACTCCTCGAAGTGGGAGATCATCGAAGCGGGCCTGAAGTGCATCCAGGGCAAGCCGGTGGTGAACTCGATTTCGCTGAAGGAAGGCCACGCCGAGTTTGTGGAACGGGCAAAGCTGTGCCGCCGTTATGGGGCAGCCGTAATTGTCATGGCCTTTGACGAACAGGGTCAGGCCGATACCGCCGCCCGCAAGCGCGAGATTTGCGAACGCTCCTACCGCGTGCTGGTGGATGAAGTCGGTTTCCCGGCCGAAGACATCATTTTCGACCCGAACATTTTTGCCGTCGCCACCGGCATTGAGGAGCACAACAACTACGCCGTCGACTTCATCGAAGCCACCGGCTGGATCAAGCAGAACCTGCCGCACGCCATGATTTCCGGTGGTGTTTCCAACGTCTCGTTCTCCTTCCGTGGCAATGAGCCGGTGCGTGAAGCAATCCACGCCGTGTTCCTGTATCACGCTATCCAGCAAGGCATGACCATGGGCATCGTCAACGCCGGGCAGCTGGCCATTTATGACGACATTCCCGCCGAACTCAAGGAACGTGTGGAAGACGTGGTGCTGAACCGTCGCCCGGACGGCACCGAACGCCTGCTGGAAATTGCCGAGCAGTATCGCGGCGACGGTGCGGTGAAACATGTCGAGAATCTGGAATGGCGCAACCAGTCCGTGGCCAAGCGGCTGGAATATGCATTGGTGAAAGGCATCACCGCCTTTATTGACGTCGACACCGAAGAAGCCCGCCTGCAATCCACCCGGCCGCTGGATGTGATTGAAGGACCGCTGATGGCCGGGATGAACGTGGTCGGCGACCTGTTCGGCGAGGGCAAGATGTTCCTGCCGCAGGTGGTGAAGTCCGCCCGAGTGATGAAACAGGCCGTGGCCTGGCTGAACCCCTACATCGAAGCCGAAAAGGTGGTTGGCCAAAGCAAGGGCAAGATCCTGATGGCCACCGTCAAGGGCGATGTGCACGACATCGGCAAGAACATTGTCGGCGTGGTGTTGGGCTGCAACGGTTACGACATTATTGATATGGGCGTGATGGTGCCTTGCGAGAAGATCCTGGAAACGGCCATTCGCGAGAAGGTGGATATCATCGGCCTGTCCGGGCTGATCACACCGTCGCTGGATGAAATGGTCTATGTGGCGCGCGAGATGCAGCGTCTGGGCTTCAAGATTCCGCTGATGATTGGCGGCGCGACCACCTCGAAGGCGCACACCGCCGTCAAGATCGACCCGCAATATCACAATGATGGCGTGATCTACGTTGCCGATGCCTCGCGCGCGGTCGGGGTCGCCACCACCCTGCTCTCCCCGGAAATGAAACCGGCCTTTATTGCCGAACGCCGTGCTGAATATGAAGAAGTGCGGGTGCGTCACGCCAACCGCCAGCCAAAGGCGGCCAAGCTGAGCTATGAGCAAGCTATTGCCGAGAAGTTCAAAAAGGACTGGGATGCCTATACTCCGCCGAAGCCGAAGCAACTGGGAGTGACGGTGCTAACCGATTACCCGCTGGAGGAAGTCCGCCAGTACATCGACTGGACACCGTTCTTCATCACCTGGAGTCTGGCGGGCAAGTTCCCGGCCATCCTCAAGGACAAGGTGGTCGGCGAAGAGGCCACTCGGCTGTATGCCGATGCCCAGGCGATGCTGGACAAGCTGATTGGCGGGAAACTGTTGCAGGCCAACGCCGTGATCGGCTTCTGGCCCGCTGCGCAGGTCAATGATGATGACGTGGTGGTCTATACTGACGAATCGCGCCAGACGGTGCTGACCACGCTGCACCATTTGCGCCAGCAGAGCGACAAGGTCAGCGGCAAGCCGAACTACTCACTGGCCGACTTTGTGGCGCCGCAATTGTCCACCGCCAAGGATTACATTGGTGGTTTTGCAGTGACAGCGGGTCTGGGTGCGGAGACGGTGGTCAAGCAGTATCGCGATGCCGGAGATGACTACAACGCGATTCTGGTGCAGGCGCTGGCCGATCGTCTGGCCGAGGCCTTTGCCGAACGCTTGCATGAGCGGGTGCGCAAGGAGTTCTGGGGCTATCAGCCGGATGAGGCGTTGGCCAACGAAGAGCTGATCAAGGAAAAGTATGTCGGCATCCGCCCTGCTCCGGGTTATCCGGCCTGCCCGGAACATACCGAGAAAGGCACGTTGTTCCAGTTGCTGGACGCGGAGAAGAATACCGGTATCGCGCTGACGGAGCATTTTGCGATGTGGCCGGCGGCATCGGTGAGTGGCTTCTATTATTCGCTGCCGGAAAGCACCTACTTCAATGTCGGCAAGATTGACCGGGATCAGGTGGCTTCATATGCCCAACGCAAGGGGTGGGATTTGGTGAAGGCGGAGAAATGGCTGAGTCCGAATCTGGGGTATGATCCCAAGTAGGGCATTGGCCCTCCTTCCCGGTTTGTCCGAGAGGGAGGGCTGTTCAGACTGCTACAAACACACGCTATTCCAATACCCCACCGCCGCCTCAATCCTCTTCATCGACTTCAGCAACCCCTTCACCTCCCCCGCATCCGCCTTCGGACAAGCCGCAAACACCGCCCCCATCTTCTGACTGTAGTTATCTCCATTAATCGCCAGCGTTTCCTTCGTCGCCTCGTTATAGACCAGATATTCCTTGTCCGTGATCTCAATGCTGCCAATCGCGTTGATCACCGACTGCTTCAAATTCGCCACCTCCATGCTCTCGCGCACGCTCTTGCCGGACTTCAACTGCTGCAACAGTGTCTCCGCCGCCGCGCGCTGTTGCAGGTCATCCAGCACCACCGGCGACACAAAGCTCGACAGGGAGTGCGACGTACCCGCTACCGGGTTATAGGACAAACGCAACGGCCCGGAAATCAATCGCTTCAGATACAGGCCGCCATAACTGTCATAGACATCCATCGCCTCCTTGCCTTGCTGACGCAGAATCACCGCATCCCCCGGCCCCACATAAAAAGCATCCGTTTCACCCTCCGGAATCACCAGCGCCGCATGCCGCACAAATTCCCAGTCATTCCCTTTCTGGAACAGCGCAACGCGACCGGACAAACGCCCGCCACCGGCCAGCAATACGTCACCCGGCGCAAACTTCGGCCGCCCGTAAACCCCGAACTCAAAGCCGGGAGTCTCCTCACCCTTGCGGATACAGACAAAAGGCAGATAACAGCGGGTATTGGCAATAAACGGCGTATCTGCCGGAATACCGCGTACATTGACACGTTCGGCCGACCACCCCGGGGCCGACAGCCCCAGGGATAAGACCAATGCCAGCAAAGGGTATTGCAGGGAAATGACAGATTTCATGAAAGCGCTCCGTTGCCTGAAAAAAATGGATGAGTACACAGCACAGGGGAAAAACCTCAGGGAAGATTACGTCCGATCCGCAAGCGCGTCGAGAGACGAATACAGTGCATTTCAGGCCCGGCCGGGCTATCCTCGGTCCAATCCCTGATTCCAATAACCGAACACAACGAGTCCCATCATGATCATCACCCCCCTCTACGCCGGCCTGCTGGCGCTCTGGTTCCTGGCCCTCAGCGCCCGTGTGGTGCAAAAGCGCCACACCATCAGTCTGGGGGACGGCGGTGATCCGGAAATGCTGCGCCGCATAAGGGGACACGGAAACTTTGCGGAATATGTACCGCTGATCTTGCTGATGATCGGTTTTCTGGAAGTGGGTCATTTCCCGGCCTGGCTGCTGCATGTGCTGGGCGCGACCTTGCTGGTCTCCCGCCTGCTGCACGGCTATGCGCTCTCCTTCAGCCCGAAGTTTGGTTTTGGACGCTTCTGGGGAACCGTGCTTACTTTTGGCTTGCTGGCGGTTTGCGGACTGCTGTGCATCTATCAGGCAGCAACCGGCTCACCGGCCTGAAAGCCGTTGGGGCGTCAAACACCGCCCCGTCACAACTTCGGCTCAGACACTGCCGCTACTCCCCCAATACCACACAATTCCGCCCGGACGATTTGGCTTTGTACAGCGCCCGGTCGGCATGCTCAACCGCTTCATTCCAGTCCTGATGCTCCATTGAACGCTCGACCACACCAATGCTGACCGTCAGCCGAATAGGTCCCTGCGGAGCCTCAATCGTCATCTCTTCCAGAGCAGCGCGCAGCCGCTCGGCCACGGCTTTGGCCTGCTCGCCGCCGGTATGCGGCAGCAACGCCACAAACTCTTCTCCCCCATAGCGGCACCAGATGTCCTCCGGGCGCAACGCCTGTTCGGCTGTCCGAGATACAGCTGCCAATGCCAGGTCACCCACCGCATGGCCATAGTCATCGTTAAAGCGTTTGAAATGATCAATGTCCGCCATGAGGAAAGATAACGGGTAGGTATGCCGCGCGGACCGCGACCACTCGCGCTCACAGAACTCATTCATGGCGCGGCGATTGAAGGCCTTGGTCAGGGAGTCGCGGCGCGCCTGGCTGTCCAGTTCCTCCTGCAACTTCTGCGCTGTCAGCAAGACGCACAAACTGGTGGTGATCATGGCATAGGCGGTGACCACCAGATAAAACTGCACATTGGCCGGGGAGGATGAAAGGATGGATTCAATACCTTCTGTCAGGATATGGCTTGTTTTCCAGATGTTGGAGGCAGAAAGAGCCAACAACAGCAAGGCAAGAATGCGGAAGGTGGCGACCCGGCTGCCTTGAGCGTTGCCCAGGCAAACCAGCGCGGTATAAAGGTCAAACAAAACCACGGCGGCTGTAAAGACAACAATGCGGCTGCCGTAATCCGGATCAACCCAGAAAAACCAGGCAATAACCGCCGTCGCCAGACCGGAAATAACCAAACCCGTGCGCCACGGCGGCTTTACTTCCGCCGCCCGGATAATGCCGCAGTCAATCAGCATCATTCCGGGTATAAGGAAGGCATGCGCCATCACCACGGATATCCAGGCAGGAATCAAGCCCCTCAGACCGGCCAGCAGACCGCCAAACGCACAGGCCAAGGTGCCAATGGCCCAGTCTCTGGCCGGCGGGTACTTACGCTGCACCAGCCACACATAGAGCAGCACCAAAGCTCTGCACAGCAGAACCAGGCCGATGACCAGAATCAGTGTCCGGGGGTCCACAAAGCTCAGCATCTGGCTTGGCCGCCGATTTAGAGGATGAATCCGTTAAGTATCTATTGGCATCCGCAGGGGGTCAAATAAGTTTCAGACCTTACTCCCCGCCAGTATGCAACCCGGACAGCAAAACGCCGGATTACTCCGGCGCTTGAAGCTCAGCGGCACTTGACGTAACACCGCTCAGGTATGTTGTCTTTGATCAGCTCGTGATAATACGGCAGCAACGACCAATGAATGTAGGGCTTGATGTGGTGCGCGGTGTGATATCCCAGATTGCAGGTACGGATGTTATACAAGCGCCCCACCCGGTTGCGTGAAGCTTCAAAATGGTTCTTGGTGTAAAGACCGCTGTGGTGTTCGTAGGTCAGGTCATAGACATAGAGCAGCATGCAGAATGACGGCGCCAAAAATACCGCCAGGTAATTCTGCCAGTTCACCCAGGCCAGCGCGAACTGCAATGCCAGATAGGGAATGAACATCAGTACAAATGCCCGCAAGGCCTTGGGGCGCTTGCGAATTCCCACCATGATGCTGTCATAGGACGCCCGGAACAACAGGTTCAGCGTGTACTCAATGCGCCCCATTTTTGAGCCGTCGCGGCGCGCCCACCGCGACTCGTCTTCATCGGCATCGGGCGGCTGGTTCATATAATTGGGATGATGCCCGAAATTATGGTGCAAAACCCAGGCATAGGACGTAATCATGGTTTGCGTACCGAGCACCGTCTCGAACACCCGGTTCAGGAACGGCGACAGGAAAGCATTGTGGTGTTGCTGGTGATGGTTATAAATGGCGCAACTGCCCAGAAACGGCAACAGCAAGATGCCTGCCACGACAGCACCCCACAGCGGCAGCAGCCACCAGGCCAGCAACTGCACGGCAAACACCGCATAAATGAATGACACCGGCCCGCGATCCGCACGGAATTTCAGCAAGGTTCCCTCTACCGTCTTGTTCTTCTGATAAATTTCTTCAAGCGTCACAGCGTTCTACCCGGTTTTTCCGCAGATATTGTTGTTTGGAGTCTGGCCATCACAAGCGATCGGTTTTCACCAGTGACAATTGTCATAGTATGCACGAAATGGAGATCACTTCACAAACAGACGACAGCCAACGCCCGATGAACGGCGTGTCAATAAAACCGGGTGGGTGGTGTTAGCGTGGGAGTAGCGGAATACAAGGGGAGACAGGGGGATGAAGTCCCCCTGATACAGCGGCGTGGCTTACTCTTCCGTATCGGCCAGCGTGACGATGGCCTGCGCCCAGGCCACGTATTTCAGCTTGGCCAGATCCCGAATGGTCTTGACGTTGAACGCGGCCTTCAGTTTCTCGGCATCCGCTTCGCTGACGCCTTGCAGCGCGGAAACCGGCGCATCGGCAATTTCTTTCAGGGTCTTGCTTTCGTATTCCTTGTCCAGGGCATTGTTGATGTTCATGCATTCTTCTCCGGCTGAAGCGTGGGCAATGTCGGCAACGACAGGCTGCCGACGGTTTTTTATAGCAAAGCCGGTTGAGACCGGCAATCATCAACTTCCGTAATAATGTTGCGCTTGTGTGGCCGCCCTACCTGCCTCCCATTTTAACCTCTTGCTCAATCACCCGGTCCCACAAATGCCACTCCTCCTTGAACCAGGCATAAAAGACGGGCGCCGCCACCACGCCAGCCAGCCCGAACAAGCGCTCCATCACCAGCATCCAGAGCAGGATTTCCCAAGCGCGGGCATTGATGCTGGTGCCGACAATCCGGGCATTGATGAAGTATTCCAGCTTGTGGATGAGGATCAGGAACACCAGCGACGCCACGGCCACCTCAAATGACACACTCAGGCTGATAACCGTAATCGCGGTATTGGAAATCAGGTTGCCGATCACCGGCAGCAAGCCAGCCAGAAAAGTGACCGCAATCAGGGTCTTGGTCAATGGCAGCGAGAGATCAAATAGTGGCAGCACCACCACCAGATACGTCGCAGTTAACGCTGTATTCAACGCGGAAATGCGGATTTGGGCCGAGGCCACCCGCCAGAAGGACTCCCGCAGGCCCTGCACCTGTTGCAGCAGACGGCGGCTGACCGGACCCAGCGGGGCATTACGGGTCGCATCGGACACCGCCACCATCGCCCCCAGCAATACCCCGAACAGCACATAGCCCACCCCCTTCAACGCCCCCAGCCCGAAAGTGCCGATTTCGGCGGCATGCGTACGCAGCCATTCCGATATTTTGTTGAGCAGTTCACTCTGCTGGGGAATGGCCTGGCTCATCCGCTCCGGCAACCAGCTTCGCGCCGAGGTCAGGATTTCACTCATCCGCAGCAACAGGTCATGCACATCGGTGGTGGCTTTAAGCAGGACGTGGATCACTGCCCCGGCAATCATCAACACGATGACCACCAGGGTCGCCACCAGGGCGGTGGCCACCCACTTCGAACGGGCGGAACGGATTTTCTCGTCAACAATGGTGCCGGAGGTTTTCAGGACCAGCGCATAGGCCAAGAGGCCGGAATACAGCGGCACCAGCAATCCCATTTTTACCGACAGCAGAAAAATGCCGCCGACAAAGGCAAAGGCCAGGAAACGGGCATTGCGGCTCTGGGAAAAGATATTGGTCACCATCGGGATTCCCTGTCACAGACGTCAATTTGTAACGCATTGTGACAGAGAATCTCGTCGACGGTACAGGCGGTAATTCACCGTAACCGCTAGGAATCGTTGCTTCTTTGTGAAGGCGGAATGTCTCAGGCCGCCAAGGACAACTTGTCGCCCAGGTAGCCCTTCAGCATCCGCAGCCCCTTATCCCTCAAGGCGCGGCTGTCCACCTGGTTGGGATGGAAATCCGGGCGGTAGTAAGCCAGATAGCGTGGCAGCATGCCGCGAAAGAAACCTTTGGGGCCGGCCAGCTTGCCAATGCCTTGGGCGATGGAGCGGAGGTTGCCCAACTCACCCTGATGGCGAAGCAACTGCACCGTATGCAAGCCGGTGAAGAAGCTGAACATGACCGTGGTCATGGCCATTTCACTGGTGCGGGTCCAGTAGCTGCCCACTTGCTGCTGATAGACATCAAAGGCGACGGCTTTGTGTTCGCTTTCTTCCACCGCATGCCACAGCCACAGCGGACGCAAGCGTTCATCAACCGCATCCAGAAACTCCGGATGCTCCAGGATGGTTTCAGCGAACATGGCGGTGAAGTGTTCCAGCGCACAGGTTTTGGCCAGCATGCGCTCCTTGGAGAACATCTTCTCCTCTTGGGCAATGCCGTCATGGACAAAGGCGGTGATCTGGTCGATGGGCAGTCCCTTACGTGCCATCAGGGCATTGAAGGTCTCGTGTTCCTTGCCATGATGGGCTTCCTGACCGATGAACGCCCGGACTTCCTTTTGCAGGTCAGGATCGCTGATCCGGTCCTGATAATGGCGCACGGCGCGCATGAACATGCGCTCCCCTTCCGGGAAGGTGCAGGACAAGCCGGTGAGCAACATGGTCAGAAACGGGTTGTTATCAAACCAGTACAAGGGAATGGCGTCATCGAACTCAAAGTCCATGCGTCGTACGGGAATGTTCGGGGTGCCGGCCGGGGTCACGGTCTTGGAAGTGGACATGGCGAATTCCTCTGGTTATGTGTCGCTGCAATGCATGCAGTATCACCAATGACCCACCCGTCGTTATAGGCTCCAAGGTGCCAATAAACCTGTCATTTAAGGCCATTACCCGCATGCACCGGCGCCCGGCGCTCAAACCAGGGGGCAGCCGACTCCAACTGCCCGGAAAGTCGGAACAACGTGGCCTCATCCCCGAACCGGCCGGTAAACATCATCCCCACCGGCAAATTGCCGGCGGACCAGTGCAGCGGCAGGGAAACAGAGGGATGGCCGCTCATGTTCATGACCGGGGTCGATGTCACCCATTGGAAATTCTGCGCGGCCAGACGCGACAATACCGGGAACAGATGCACCAGCGGTCCGGCCGGGAACCGTTTGGCCAAAGGTGCCAGCAGTTTTTCAGCGCCCTTCAGCCGGAACTCGCCAAAGCCCGGCGGGGTTGCGGACAGCGTCGGCGTCAGGAACACATCATAATCCTGCATGAAACGGTCAAACCTCCGCATCTGGGTATAAATAATGCGATTGGCGTTATCCAGATCCCCGGCGGTGAACGACTGTCCCAGACGCACCAACGACCAGGTCTCCGTTTCAAAATCATCCAGTTTCAAACGCCGTCCCAGCACGCGCTCCGCCTCGCCTACCTCCCCGGCAGTGGCAGCAGCAATGCGCAGCAAATAGCCTTCCGCGAGCGCCTGACGGTCCAGATCCGGCGTCGCTTCCACCAGTTCATGACCCAGCCCCTGCAACAGGCGAACGGTGTTCTGCAGGCCCCGGATACACTCCTCATCCATGTTGCCGTCCCGCAGCAAGGGTTCAAGGCTGAACGCAATACGCAGGCGGCCGGGTGCTACGGAGACTTCATCCAGAAAACGGCCGGTAAAGGGCGGAGCGGCATACAGGGCGCCGACATCAGGGCCGTGCGTGGCATCAAGCATGGCGGCAGTATCACGCACGGAACGGGAGAGAATGCCTTCCTGAACCTGACCGAACCACGGTTCGGTGACCGCCGGACCATGCGGATTTCGTCCCCGGGTGGGCTTGAAGCCAACCAGTCCGCAACACGAGGCCGGAATACGCAGGCTGCCGCCGCCATCTCCACCGCCGGCGATGGGCACAATGCCTGCCGCGACGGCAGCCGCAGAGCCGCCACTGGAGCCGCCGGGTGTGCGCTCCAGATTCCAGGGATTGCGGGTAATGCCGAACAGTTCAGGCTCGGTCACGCCCATCAGGCCGAATTCAGGAGTATTGGTCTTGCCGAAGATTACCGCACCGGAAGCCTTGTAGCGGCGGACCATCTCGCTGTCGTAATCCGGGACATAATGACGATAGGCCCGACTGCCGGATGTCAGGGGCACACCGGCATAGGCCCCCAGCAAATCCTTGATCAGGAAAGGAACACCGGTAAACGGACCATCCGGGAGAACTAGACTCAGAGTGGCCCGCGCTTGCCGGTCCATGTCCAGCACCACGGCATTGATGAACGGATTGATGCGGTTACGGCGCTCAATCGCCTCCTCCAGCAACTCCGCAGCGGAAACCTCCTTGCGCCGGACCAAGTCCGCCAGCCCCAGGGCATCATAGCGATCGTATTCCGCAAAACCGGTCATGGCGGCGTCTCCAAGCACAGTAAAATCAGTAACGGGGTTTCTGCACGATGCGTTCCCACCACCCCAGCAGCACTTTATCCACGCTGGAGGCTGCCACCAGCCCGACCCGTTGCAGCAGGGGCACTTTGTGTACAAAGCGGACGGCATAAATATCGGCTTCGCGGCTGGCCGTCAACAGGTATTCATCACTGGTCATCAGCGTATCCACCAATCCCAGGCTGAGGGCGCGGGAGCCATACCAATGCTCGCCGGTAGCCACTTTGGCAATGTCCAGCGCGGGGCGGTAATCCTTGACGAACTCCTTGAACAGCGCATGGGTGTCATCAAGCTCTTCCACAAATTTTTCGCGTCCGGCATCGGTATTTTCTCCAAACACCGTCAACGTCCGTTTGTATTCCCCGGCAGTCAGTACTTCAAAATCAATGTCCCACTTGTCCAGCAAGCGGTGAAAGTTGGGAATCTGCGCCACGACGCCGATGGAGCCGACAATGGCAAACGGCGCGGCAATAATGCGGTTGCCGAGGCAAGCCATCATGTAACCGCCGCTCGCGGCCACCTTGTCCACGCAAATCGTCAGCGGAATGTTCTTCTGGCGGATACGCGCCAGTTGGGAAGAAGCCAGACCATAGCCATGCACCATGCCGCCGGGGCTTTCCAGGTTCACCACCACCTCGTCGGTGGTCTCGGCCAGAGTCAGCACGGCCGTTATTTCCTGACGCAGGTTTTCCGTGGCCGATGCCCGCATATCGCCATGAAAATTGAGCACAAAAATACGGCGGCGGGCCGGTGCAGCATCCGCCTTGGGCTTGGATTCAGCCTTCTCGCGTTCTTTTTCCGCCTTGAAAAAGGCCTTGAGCTTGTTTTTGTCAAACACGGCCATGCGCAATACATTGGCATAGTGCTCGTAGCGTTCATTAATCCGCATGATTTCGATATCACCGTCGTCATCGCTGTTGCGACGGCGCTCGCTCAGGTTGGCGATAGTGATGATGATGAACATGACCGCCACGACCACGGTAAAGGCCTTGGCGAGGAACAATCCATATTGCAGCAGCAAGTCAACAACCATTAAAGACTCCAAGTTTAAAGGACTCAGCCTGCGGGCCTAGCCGTAGCGCGCTGTCAATTCCTGCACGGCCGCCATGATCACATCATGGGCAATGCTGCCCGGCGGGGGAATCATGGGCAGGTTGCGGTAGTGGAAAAACTGCGCATCCATAATTTCTTCTTCCTGGATCACGATATCGCCGGCATCCCATTCCGCCCGGAACGCCAGCATCAGGTTGCCGGGGAATGGCCAAGACTGACTGCCGAAATAACGCAGGTCGCGCACAGTGACCCCGGACTCCTCCGCCACTTCCCGGTCAACCGCCTCCTCCAGGGTTTCCCCCACTTCCACGAAACCGGCCAGTAAACTGTACATGGGAATCGCATATCGCTGCGCGCGCGCCAGCAGAATGTGATCGTCGCGGGTTATGGCGACAATGACGCAGGGCTGGATACGCGGGTACTGGGCATAGTGGCAGGCAGTGCAGACCTTGGCGCGCTCGCCCTTGGGGTGCGGCTGTGTCGGGGCACCGCAATGGCTGCAGAAACGGTGGTTACGGTCCCACTCCAATATCTGGAGCGCGGTGGCGGCCAGCCGGAAATTCTCCGTCGTGCCGGTCAGCAACAGGTCACGCAGCCCCTGCAAACCATAATCTTCCGTCAGCAACTCCGGGGCGGCAATACGGGCGACATGAACCCGCCGGTGGGCGGTCTGCTCCACGACATGGAAATCGGGCAAGGGGAACGGCAGTAAACCCGGACTCCGGTGCAGCAATGCGCCGGAGGGGGTATGAATGATCAGCTTGTTTTCATGAAACAGGAGCCAGAGCGCCTGCTCCGGCTCCACAGTGTTGACGAACATCAGGCAGCCTGTCGGTTCAGAACGGGAAAGCCCAGTTCTGCCACACTCTCCTCGCCAATGTCAAAAACATTGTCACTGACCGGCTTGTTCACTTCCAGGCTTTCCAGATAATAATCCACACAGGCAATGGCATCCGCAAAGGTCTCAATGACAGACATCGGCGGCATCGACTTGGAGTTGACCAGACGATCCACAAACGCAGCGCAAGAACGAAGCACACCCGAGCCTCGGTCCGCCATCAGGAAGGACAAGCCGCCGCTGGTGGATTGCAGGGTGGCGGGAACATTCGCCAGATGCAGGGAGTCCCCTTGCGACTCCAGATACGACAGGATGGCGCGCTTCACCAGCGACATACCGGCGCGGCTTTCCGCCACCAGCATGGCGCGGGCTTCGTCCAACTGGTGGATGGAGATACGCGAATTGTTGACCACCGTCTGGTTGCCCGGCGACATTTCCTTGTCCAGCGCCGCCACAGAGTTGTCCGCCTGCAGCAGCACATCCACCAGAGTGTTCAAGTCCTGCTCACCGGGGAACTCATGCCAGCCGCGCACGATATCCGCCTGACGGCGCATGGCGCCGGCAACGTCGTTCAGTGACAGCATGACCAGCGTTTGGGAGGCCTTGGTGATTTCATCGGCCACTGTCTGATAACTTTCCTCTTCCTGCTGGGCGCCGCGGGCAATGATATCCAGCACATCCTTGACGTGGGCGATTTCATCTTTCAAGACGGTGGCCACCGTCTTGATGACCGAGCCACCGGGCCCGAACATGGAGTCATGCTGCGCCTGAAGCTGGCTCTGGGAAATGCAGTTGTCGGCCAGGTCGAAGGCCTGCTGGACTTCCAGCACCTTGCCGCCCGACTCACCCAGACCGACAATGGCCAGTGCATTGGCCAATACCGTCATGTCAACCGGCTGTGAGGCACCGCCCGGCAGGCTGAGCAGACGCAGCTGCTGCTCCATCTGGGCCAGTAACCGCTTGCGGCCCTGGGTCAGTTCAACACCGCCGGAGAACGCTTCCAGCACCGCCTCGCCCACCCACCACAGCAGGGACTGGGCCCGGCCGGCGCAGAGTTGTGCAGCGCGCTCCAGAGCGCGGGACATCAAATGGTAATGCAGGGGTTCGGCCTGATCACGCAACAGGTTCAGCAAGCCGATCTGGTACATGTGGCGGATGCGGTGCGCCAGCGCCATTTCCCGGGCCGGTTCCAGATCCAGCGGCAAAACGGCCGGGGTTTCGGGCAGGAACGGCACATCCAGAAAGTAGCCTTCCCCTAACTCGGGAACAGACAGCACGCGACGGCAGTCATTGATGGAGGGCAGCAACAATTGCGGGACGCTGATCGCCTTGATCTGCACGTACTCCAGATAACGGATCATGACCATCATGCCGTTGCCGAGTGCGGAGAAATAGCGTTCGGGCGTATTTTCCTGAAGTTCGTTGATCTGCCGCAGCAAGGCGAACAGCAGTTCGGCCAGTTCGGCGGCGCCCTGGAGATTGATCAGCCGGAGCGCCCCCCAGACCTGTTGCATGGCGTCGACACACTCGCCCAACGGCCCGTTGTTGGTATTGTCCTCGACAAAGGCGCTCAGCGAACCTTCGATCTGGGCCAGGGAAACGTCTATTTCGGACTTGATAAGATTCAGCGCGCTTACATCGATCTTCGGAAGCATGGATTCCTTCCTGTATTATTCGGGTTGGGGAAATGGCTATCGCCTGTCATTATCGATCCTAAAATAATGGTTTTACCGCCGTCACGCCAGCCCTTCTTGACGCCAAATGCAGGTTCCGCCACAGGATTTGTCAAGAATATCGAGGCGCGCGGCGTGTGCGGCGGCTTCTTCCTCTGTGGCGCGGACAATCGGCAGCGGTTTGCGGCCCGCCGGAAGGGGCCGGACGGTTTCCTGGCCGTCGCCCTCATCCCCTTCCTCCTGGAGGCCCAGACCCACCTGCCCCCCGGTCATGGCCAAGTAAACATCGGCCAGAATTTCGGCATCCAGCAGCGCGCCGTGGTAACTGCGCTGGCGGTGATCGACGAAGTAACGCTTCGCCAACGCATCGAGCGTGTTTTTCTGCCCGATATGCTTTTGCCGGGCCATGAGCAAGGTGTCCAGCACAGCGCAAATGGCGCGGAAAGAACCGAATTCCGGATCAAGCCGCTTCATTTCGTGATCCATGAAGCTGAGGTCAAACGCCGCGTTATGGATGACCAGTTCAGCGCCGCGCACAAATTCGACAAAATCGGCGGCAACCTCCTGAAAACGCGGTTTGCCGATCAGGAACTCATCGGTGATGCCATGGACGGCGATCGCCTCGGGGTCAATCAGCCGGTCCGGTTGCAGATAGTGGTGGAAGGTGCGACCGGTCAACCGCCGGTTCTCCAGCTCCAGGCAACCGATTTCAATGATGCGATGGCCTTCCAGCGGATTCATGCCGGTGGTTTCAGTATCCAGTACGATTTGTCTCATGCGCGTGTTTCCTGCATTTCATCAATGGCCAGATTTGCCAGGCGGTCCGCCTCTTCGTTGCCTTCGTGCCCGGCATGCCCCTTGACCCATTGCCAGTCCACCCGGTGACGCGCCGCTTCCTTTTCCAGCGCCACCCACAAGTCGGCATTTTTCACCGGTTCCTTGGCCGCTGTTTTCCAGCCGCGCGCCTTCCAGCCCGGCAACCACTCGGTCATGCCCTTCTTGACATATTGCGAGTCGGTCCAGACCGTCACCTCGCACGGCTCGCTGAGCGCGCGCAGCGCCTCGATCGTGGCCATCAGCTCCATGCGGTTATTGGTGGTCAGGGTCTCAGCGCCATACAGCCGCTTTTCGTGAGCACCGAAACGCAGCAATGCGCCCCATCCGCCAGGACCGGGATTGCCGCGACAGGCGCCGTCACTGTAAATTTCTATCTTCTTCATGCAGGCTCAGTCTTCGCGTTGTTGATGTGAGTCCTGGCTGCTGCGGGTTTCGGTCAGCAGCGCCGGACGCAGCAATTGCAGCAATGGCTGACGCAGTCTCAACGGCGTCAGGCACGACACCCGTTTCCGCGCCAGCAAGGCATAGGACGCCCCGCCCTGGCTCCAGTAACGCATGCCCAGCGGCTCCAGCCAGGAAAGCCGCCGCCGCACCAGCGCGGTATCCACCGGCGGCAGGAAAAAGGCGGACTCTACGCCGACCACATCAAAGTCAAGCAGGGTCAGCCAGTCGGACATCCGGTGCGGGCTGAGCACCTGCCGCAACCACGGCGTCGACGCCCACGGCATGCGAAAGAAGCGCCACAGGCCCCACAGGCTCCAGGGATTGAACCCCAGGATCACCAGATGCCCCTCCGGCAGCAGCACCCTGGATGCCTCGCGCAGCACGGCGTGCGGGTTGGCGGAGACATCAAGCAAGTGATGCAGCACCACGACATCCACACTGGAGTCGGCCAGCGGCAAACTGTCGGGACGGGCCAGTAACGGCGATAACCCCTCCACCGGCTGCAACGCCGTATCAGCGACAATACGATGACGAATACGGCTGCCCAGCAGCAGGTTGGCGCTCACCAACTGCCCCAACTGCAGCGCATGATAGCCGAAGAGATCGGGCAGGATATGCCCGAGCAGTCGGTTTTCCGCCACCAGCAACTCTCGCCCCAGTTCGGAATCAAACCAGGCGGAGAGCGAACCGGCCACGTCCAGCCGCGAGGCCGGCTGCCAAAGATGAGGCAATTCCATGGGAACAATACCCGCTTGAATGGACTATGATGATTATGGACGCTGCCGGAATAACTGTCATGGAGTAAAGCTGTCATGCCCCAACCGCATGTGTTGAAACCGGTTCCAATGTTCGCCGACAACTATCTTTGGTTGCGGATATCCCCTGCCGGGGCGGTGCTGGCGGTAGACCCCGGTGATTACGCCCTGCTTTCACAGGTTTTGCAAGAACACGACTGGCGCTTGGCGACGGTACTTGTCACGCATCATCACGCCGACCACTGTGCCGGCCTGCCCGAACTGCGCCAAATGCACCCCGGGGTTCCTGTCTATGGCCCGGAAAGCGTGGAAGGCGTCACTCACACGCTATATGGTGGCGAAACGCTGGATACCGGCGACACCGGGATCTGGCAAGTCCTGACGCTGCCGGGCCACACCCGGCACCATCTGGCTTATTACCACGAGTCTGATAAAATACTGTTTTGCGGCGACACCCTCTTCAGCGGCGGGTGCGGTCGCATTTTCGATGGCGACGCTCAGTCGCTGTTCCACTCTCTGGAATTAATCGCGGCTTTGCCGGACGACACGCAAATCTGCTGCAGTCACGAATATACCCTCTCCAACCTGCAATTCGCCCAGCATATTGAACCGGCGAATATCGCCCTGCAAAATTACCGGCTTTCATGCCTGTTAAAACGAAACCGGGACGAACCGACCTTGCCGGTATTACTTTCCGTTGAAAAAGCCATCAATCCCTTTCTCCGCACGGCATTGCCTTCCGTTCAGGAGCGGCTGGCGGAGTTACTGCCCGACAGTGCAAAAAACCCTGCTGCTTCAGAGGTTTTTGCCGCCTTGCGCCGTTACAAGGACGACTGGAAACCCCCAGTCCGCTAAAATACGAGCGTTTTGCCGCACTTCGTTACAGTTCAACCGGAATAATGCCGGTTTCCGGCTTGCCAGTATTCCACCCGGCTCCCTAGAATCGGCCGACTTTTGGTATCATCGGAGTACTGTGGCATGCAATTCCGGCTTCACCTCAGCAAATTCGCCCGACTGGTGCTGGCGTTTGCCTTCGCAAGCCTGATTCTGTCCGCCTGTTCCTCGCAGCCCCGCAAATCCGCCGACTCCCGTTTTTCCACACCGGATT
The DNA here is from genome assembly GCF_030646115.1 of Fluviicoccus sp. GTDB lineage: Bacteria > Pseudomonadota > Gammaproteobacteria > Pseudomonadales > Moraxellaceae > Fluviicoccus. Next base: position 157,228 of record NZ_JAUSMX010000014.1, on the reverse strand, counting down.
CTCCATCGGTGGCTGTTGCCAACCGCCCGGGTGACGGCCTCAGTAACGCTCCGGCCGGCTATTACGACACCGACGGCAGTGACTTTACCCAAGACGATATTGACGAAATGCTCGGCGTGACCGAGATGGAAGCCGTGGCCCTCAGCCCTGAAGATTTGGCCAAATTCGGCAATCTCTGGGAGCGCATGCGCGCAGGTTTCCGGCTGGACCTGTCCCAGGAGAATCCCCGTATTGCCCAGCAGCGAAACTGGTTTGCCAAGCGGCAAGACTATATTGACCGGATGTCGGCCCGCGCCAGCCATTATCTGTACCACACCATCACCGAAGCCGAAAAACGCGGCATCCCGACTGAACTGGCGTTGTTGCCGGTGGTGGAAAGCTCCTACGACCCCTTTGCCTACTCCCCAGCCCAGGCGGCAGGCATGTGGCAGTTCATTCCCGGCACCGGCAAGATTTACGGCCTGAAGCAGAACTACTGGTACGACGGCCGACGTGATGTGATGCAGTCCACCCGCGCCGCCTATGAATTCCTGAGCATGCTTTACAAAAAGTTCGGCACCTGGGAACTGGCGCTGGCGGCCTACAACTCCGGCCCCGGCACCGTCGATCGCGCCATCAACAAGAATGCCGCCGCCGGCCTGCCCACCGATTACTGGTCGCTGGACCTGCCCGCCGAAACCGAAGCCTACGTCCCGCGCTTCCTGGCTGTCGCCCAGATTATCAAGAACCCCGGCGCTTTCAACATCGCCCTCAAGCCGATTGTCAACCAGCCCCACTTCCGGACCGTCAAGGCCCGCAGCCAGGTAGAGCTGGAAGCCGTGGCGCGTATTGCCGGGCTGACACTGAAGCAGTTGTACCAACTGAACCCGGGCTTCCTGCGCTGGGCCACCGACCCTCAGGAGTCCTACCACATCCTGGTGCCGGTCAATACCGCTGCTGATTTTGACAACCGTCTGGCCTCCCTGCCTCCCGCCGAACGTCTGGTCGTGCAACGCTACAAGACCAAGAAAGGCGATTCCCTGGCCAAAATCGCCGATCGCTTTGACACCTCGTCAAAAAGCCTGCGTAACCTGAACAAGCGCATTGCCATCAAGAAGAAGAAACTGGTGGCGGGGCAATGGCTGGTGGTTGGGCAAACCAAAGTCAGGGGCCACTACTACGACGGCTCCAAATCACCGGCCGCAACCCGCGTGGCGCAGTTGATGCAGGAAGCCGATTACGAAGCCGAAACCGTTCTGGAACAGGAAGCTGCGGCAACGGTTGATGAACCCGAAGCCCTAACAACCCGGATTGCCGCCAAGGACAAGGATGAAGCGGCCGAGAGCAAGTCCGACCGGGTGGAAAAAACCAAAGCGGACAAGGCGGATAAAGCCGACAAGTCTGAAAAGTCCGGGAAGAAGGTTGCCGCCAAGGGCAATGACCGCGACCATGACCGCAACGTTGAAATCCACAAAGTACGCCCCGGCGAAACCCTGTTTGCCATTTCCCGCAAATATGACGTCAGCCCCAAGGAACTGGCCCGCTGGAACGACATGAAGCTGAGCGACAATCTTCGTCCCGGCAAGCGCCTGACCATCCGCCTGGAAGATGAGGAAGAGGACAGCAAGCCGAAAGCCCGCAGCAAGAAGGATGACAACCGTGATGAGCGGGTTGCCGACAGCAGCAAGGGTAAAAAGGACAAGAAGTCATCGCGCCTCGCCAAGCGTGACAAGGGTGGCAAGAACGATGTGAAACAGGTGCGTTACGAAGTTCGTCGCGGCGATACCCTGTACTCCATCAGCAAACGCTACAAGGTTTCCGTCAGCCAGCTGCAAAGCTGGAATAAAGGATCACGCAACCTGAAACCGGGTCAGGATCTGGTGCTGTATCTGGCCAAGGGCTGATTTGCCTGAAGCACACAAAACCGCCGCATTCGCGGCGGTTTTTTTTGCTAAGCTCCTCCCGTAAAATCCCGGCCACAATTCCCTGTTTTCATTATCAAAAAGGCTGTCTGCGGTTTTCAGGAGAGATCATTCCCATGAACAAGCTGTTGTGCACCACCCTGTTGTCCCTGACGGTGTCGATGAGCCATGCGGCTGTTGTCGTCAGCAACTCGATTGCCCTGCACGGCAAACCCGCCATGCCCGATAACTTCAGGTCTTTCAGCTACGCCCGGCCGGATGCACCCAAAGGCGGGGAACTGCGGTTAAGGGCGCTGGGGACCTTCGACAGCACCAATGCCTTCATCAATAAGGGCAACGCTGTTGAAGGCACTGACTATATCTACGACTCCCTGACCGTGGCGGCGCTTGACGAACCGTTTTCCCGCTATGGCCTGCTGGCGGAAAAGATTGAGCGTGATCCTGAAGACCCGAGCTGGATTACCTATCACCTGAATCCCGCCGCCCGTTTCAGCGACGGGTCACCGGTGACGGCGGAAGATGTGGCTTTTACTTTCGACCTGATCCGCAAGGAAGGCGCTCCCAACTTGCGCAACTATTACAGCGAGATCAGCAAGGTGGAGGCGCTGGATAAGCAACGGGTCAAGTTCACGTTCAAAAACAAGAACAACCGTGAGCTGTCGCTGATTGTGGGTGAGCAATCGATTCTGCCGAAAAACTACTGGAGCAAGCACACCTTCAACAGCACCAATCTGGATATTCCGGTGGGGAGCGGCCCCTACCTGTTGACGCGGCTGGACCCGGGCAAGTCGGCGACATACACCCGCAATCCCAAATACTGGGCAGCCAACCTGCCGGTCAATCGCGGCAAGTTCAATGTCGATACCATCAGGTTTGTGTATTACCAGGACATCACCGTTTCCTTCGAAGGCTTCAAAGCCGGCCAATATGATTTTCTGGTCGAGTCCAAAGCCAAGACCTGGGCCACCGAATACAAGTTCCCGGCCGTACAGCAGGGTTTGGTGAAGAAGTTTGAACAACCGAACCTCAATCCGGCCGGAATGCAGGGCTTTGTCTATAACCTCCGCAGGCCGTTATTCCAGGATCGCCGGGTGCGGCAGGCGCTGGCCTATGCGTTCGATTTTGAATGGAGCAACCGCAATCTGTTCTTCAATGCCTACAGCCGTTCCCAGAGCTATTTTGACAACTCCGAACTGGCGGCCAAGGGACTGCCCTCGCCCGCCGAACTGGCCTTGCTGAATCCTTTCAAGGCGCAATTGCCGCCGGAGGTCTTCACCACCCCCTATCAGGCTCCGAAATCCGACGGCAGCGGCAACGTCCGCGCCAACCTGATGGCGGCGCAGAAACTGTTGCAAAGCGCCGGCTGGAACATTCGGGACGGCAAGCTGGTCAACGCCAAGAATGAGCCCTTCAAATTCGAGATCCTGCTGGTGCAGCCTGAGTTCGTGCGCATCGTCGAACCCTTTGTCAAAAACCTGTCGCGACTGGGGATCGAAGTCAGCATCCGTCCGGTGGATTCTTCGCAATATATCAATCGTGAGCGCGAGTTCGATTTCGACATGGTGGTGGAAGGCTTCGCCCAGTCGCTGTCGCCCGGCAACGAACAGCGCGGCTATTGGGGTTCCCAGTCCGCCGGTATTCCGGGAAGCCATAACCTGAGCGGCATCAAGAGTGCGGCGGTGGACGCGCTGGTTGACCGCATCGTCGGCGCCCGCACCCGTGAAGAACTGGTGACGGCGACCCGGGCGCTTGACCGGGTTTTATTGTGGAATCATCTGGTCATCCCGCAATATCACAACCGCAGCTACCGCATTGCTTACTGGGACTACCTGGAACAACCGGCTGTCAAACCGAAGTACTCCCCCGGTCTGGATTTTTGGTGGGCGAATGCCGCCAAACAAGCGCGTATCCGCGCCGCCCAAGGCAAGCAGTAACGGAGAAGCCTGATGCTGTCGTACATCCTGCGGCGTTTGCTGCTGGTCATCCCCACCCTGCTGGGCATCCTGCTGATCAACTTCGTGATTGTGCAGGCGGCGCCGGGCGGCCCGGTGGAACAGGCGATTGCCAAGGCCAAGGGGTTGGATACCCGGGGCAATCCGGTCAGCGGCAGCGCGTCGGGCGACATGACCTCCGGCGGCAACAGCCAGGGCAAGGACAGCCCCTATCGCGGCGCGCAGGGCCTGGACCCGGAACTGATCAAGGATCTGGAAAAGCAGTACGGCTTCGACAAACCGCCTGCTGAACGCTTCTGGCTGATGCTGACCAGCTACCTGCGCTTTGACTTCGGACAGAGCTTCTTCCGCGACAAAAGTGTAACCGGCCTGATTCTTGAGAAAATGCCGGTATCGATCTCCCTGGGGTTATGGAGCACCTTGCTGGTTTACCTGATCTCCATCCCGCTGGGCATCCGCAAGGCCATCAGCCACGGCAGCCGCTTCGATATCACCACCAGCAGCCTGATCATTGTCGGGTATGCCATTCCTGGCTTCCTGTTCGCCATCCTGCTGATTGTGTTGTTTGCCGGCGGCAGTTACTGGCAGGTCTTCCCCATGCAGGGGCTGGTCTCCGACAATTTTGACTCACTGAGCCCGCTCGGCAAGGCGCTGGATTACGCTCACCATCTGGTGCTGCCCACCATTTGCCTGACCATCGGCAGTTTCGCCACCCTGACCATGCTGACCAAGAACTCCTTCCTGGACGAAATTCACAAACAGTATGTCGTCACGGCCCGCGCCAAGGGTCTTAACGACAACCAGGTGCTCTACGGCCATGTGTTCCGCAACGCGATGCTGATCATCATTGCCGGTTTCCCGTCGGCGCTGCTGTCCATCTTTTTCACCGGCTCGTTCCTGATTGAAATCATCTTCAACCTGGACGGTCTGGGCTTGCTGAGTTTCCAGTCCGCCATCAACCGCGATTACCCCGTCATCTTCGGCACGCTGTTCATCTTCACCCTGCTGGGACTTATCCTGCGCATCATCAGCGACCTGGTCTACACCTGGATCGACCCGCGCATTGACTTCGAGGGCCGGGGCTGATCATGACCTTGACTCCCGTCAACCAGCGCCGCTGGCAGAACTTCAAGGCCAACCGTCGCGGTTATGCCTCACTGTGGATATTCATCCTCCTGTTTGGGCTCAGCCTCTTTGCCGAACTGATCGCCAACGACAAACCGTTGCTGGTGTCCTTCAATAACAGCCTCTACATCCCGGTGGCGAAGGACTATCCCGAAACCGTCTTCGGCGGCACACTGGCCAGTAACGCGGATTACCGCGATCCCTTCGTGGCCGGTCTCATCGAAGAGAAAGGCTGGATTCTGTGGGCGCCGGTCCGCTACAGCTACCGCACCATCAACTACAACCTCAGCGTGCCTGCCCCCGCCCCTCCCTCGGCTGAAAACCTGCTCGGCACCGACGACCAGGGGCGCGACGTGCTGGCGCGCATCATCTATGGTTTCCGCATCTCGGTGCTGTTTGCGCTGACACTGACGCTGGGCAGTTCAGTCATCGGCATTGCCGCCGGGGCGCTGCAAGGCTACTACGGCGGCTGGGTCGATCTGGCCGGCCAGCGCATCATCGAGATCTGGTCCGGCCTGCCGATGCTGTTCATGCTGATCATCCTCGCCAGTCTGGTGCAACCCAGCTTCTGGTGGCTGCTTGGGCTGATGCTGCTGTTCTCCTGGCATGAACTGACCGGTCTGGTGCGCGCCGAGTTCCTGCGCGGCCGCAACCTGGAATACGTTCGGGCGGCGCGGGCGCTGGGGCTCAGCGACAGCAAGATCATGTTCCGGCACATCCTTCCCAACGCCATGGTTTCCACGCTGTCCTACCTGCCGTTCATCTTTACCGGCGCCATCAGCCTGCTGACCTCGCTGGACTTCCTCGGCTTCGGCCTGCCGGTCGGCTCACCGTCGCTGGGTGAACTGGTCGCCCAGGGCAAGAACAACCTGAGCGCTTCCTGGCTGGGACTGTCCGCTTTCCTGACGCTGGGCACGCTGCTGACCCTGCTCGTTTTCATTGGAGAGGCCACCCGCGATGCCTTCGACCCCCGCAAGCAATAAGTCCGGCCCGCTGCTGGCCATCGATCGGCTGAGCGTCCGCTTTTCCGGCAACGGCCGCGAAACCGAACCAGTGCGTCAGGTGAGCTTTGCTGTCGAACGCGGCGAGATGCTGGCGATTGTCGGTGAAAGCGGCTCAGGCAAATCGCTGACCGCGTTGTCCATCCTCAAGCTGATGCCGGGCAATGCCGGGTTCAGCGGCTCCATCCGGCTGGAAGATGAAGAACTGCTGACGGCATCGGCCAAGCGGTTGCAGGAAATACGCGGCGACCGCATCAGCATGATTTTCCAGGAGCCGATGACCTCGCTGAACCCCCTGCATATCATCGGCCGCCAGATTGATGAAATCATGATGCAGCATCATCCGGACACGGCCGCCAAGATTCGCGGGCGCACCGTGGAACTGCTGCGGGAAGTCGGCATCCCCGACCCGGGAAAACGCGTCAACAGTTATCCCCACGAGCTTTCCGGCGGCCAGCGGCAACGGGTGATGATCGCCATGGCGCTGGCCAACCGCCCGGCGTTGCTGATAGCCGACGAACCCACGACGGCATTGGATGTGACGCTTCAGGAACAAATCCTGGAACTGCTGAAATCCCTGCAACAGAAGCACGGCTTGTCGGTGCTGCTGATATCGCACGATCTTGGCTTGGTTAGGCGATTTGCCGACCGGGTCGGCGTGATGCAGCAGGGACAGTTGGTCGAGATCAATACGACCCTCAGCCTGTTTGCCAATCCGCAACATGACTATACCCGCACATTGCTGGCCGCTGAGCCCGAAGGGCATCCCGCCCCGGTTCCCGAAGGCGCAACTCAAATTCTGGCGATTGATAACCTGCGGATCTGGTTCCCCATCCGCAAGGGTTTTCTGCGACGCGTATCCGGTCATATCAAGGCGGTCAGCAACCTGTCGCTGTCACTGCGGCAGGGAGAAACCCTGGGCGTGGTCGGCGAAAGCGGTTCCGGCAAATCGACGCTGGCTTTCGCTGTCACCCGTTTGACGGACATCACCGACGGCCGCATCGTATTCATGGGGCAGGAAGTGCAGGCCTTATCACAGAATGCTTTCCGGTCCATGCGCAAGGACTTGCAGATCGTGTTCCAGGACCCCTACGGCAGCCTCAGTCCCCGGCTCAGTGTCAGCCAGATCGTCGCGGAAGGTCTGGAACTGCTGGGCCTTTCCCCGGAGGTGCAGGAGCAGCGCGTGATTGAAGCCTTGCAAGCCGTGGAACTGGACGCTGAAACCCGCCACCGCTATCCGCATGAGTTTTCCGGCGGACAACGCCAGCGCATTGCCATTGCCCGCGCCCTGGTGCTGAAACCGAAACTGCTGATTCTGGATGAGCCCACTTCCGCGCTGGACCGTACCGTGCAGAAGCAGATTGTACTGCTGCTGCGGCGCTTGCAGGCAGAACTGGGATTCTCCTGCCTGTTCATCAGCCATGACCTGAAAGTTGTACGTGCGGTCAGCCACCGGGTGCTGGTGATGCGTCATGGCGAACTGGTGGAAACCGGGTTGGCGGACGATATTTTCCACCGCCCTTACTCGGACTACACCCGTCAGTTGATGAAAGCTGCTTTCGCCGGAGATCTGCCGGCTGCCGGATAAAGTCCCGGATGGACGTGGTGCAACTACTTTCGTTTGTGGCACACTCCGGGTCGGCTTTCGGAGCCGCCGGACTATATCCGGCGACTGGACAGGTTATTTGTCCCCGATCGCCAACCAATCGTGAACAACAGGAGCATCCAACATGGGTTTCATGTCCGGCAAACGGGTTTTGATCGTCGGTGTCGCCAGCAAGCTTTCCATTGCCTACGGCATCGCCGCCGCCATGCACCGCGAAGGCGCAGAGCTGGCCTTCACTTACCAGAATGACAAGCTCAAGTCGCGGGTCGAGGACTTCGCGGCCGGTTTCGGCTCCAGCCTGGTTTTTCCGTGTGATGTCGGCAATGATGCTGAAATCGACGCCGTCTTCAGCGCACTCGGCAGTCATTGGGAAGGGCTGGACGGGCTGGTCCATTCCGTGGCCTTTGCCCCCGGCGACCAACTGGAAGGGGACTTTGTCGATGTCACCACCCGCGAAGGCTTCCGTATTGCCCACGATGTCAGCAGCTACAGCCTGCTGGCGCTGGCCAAGGCCGGCAAGCCCATGCTGGTGAAGAACCAGGGTTGCGTCATCACCCTGACCTACCAAGGCTCGGAGCGCGTCCTGCCCAATTATAACGTCATGGGTCTGGCCAAGGCCTCGCTGGAAGCGAATGTCCGCTATCTGGCCTCCAGCCTCGGCCCCTTGGGTGTCCGCGTCAACGGCATCTCCGCCGGTCCTATCCGTACGCTGGCGGCCAGCGGCATCAAGAACTTCCGCAAGATGCTGGCCTACAACGAAGCAGCCACCCCGCTGCGCCGCAATGTCACCATTGAAGAAGTCGGCAATGCCGCCGCCTTCCTGTGCTCGAATCTGGCATCCGGTATCAGTGCGGAAATTCTCTATGTGGACGGCGGCTTCAACACCACCGCCATGCCGCCGCTGGAAAGCTGAGGCTGTTGCACTACAATAAAAAAACCCGCCGATTGATTGGCGGGTTTTTTATTACAGCGTAAGACTTTACTGTTCAGCAGACTTCATCAGCTCGATCTTCGCCTCGCCGCGCAGGTACTGCACATAGTCCATCAATTCCTGCTGCCCGTTCACACCTGCCTGGTTCTGCATGATCTGCTTGCGAAGTTCGGCCGTCAGCGGTGCTGTGTTTTCCTGGACCCGGCTCAACGCCACTACGGCATAATCCTTGCCCATCTGGCGCAGACCCGCCGACCAGGCGCCCGCCTTGGGAGCCTGCAGGCGGAAGGCCAGTTTCAGGATATCCTGGCCGGGGGCCGTCGCCTGACGGTTGATACCCGGGAAGTCCATCCACTGCAACTGCAAGGCAGCCGCCACATCCGCAGGTGACTTGCCCGCCGCCAGTTCCTTGACTGCCAATTCAGCCTGGGTCTTGGCCATGGCAGACGCCTTGTCATACTGCAACGCCAAACGGATACGGGGTGCGACTTCCGCCAGCGGCAGCAAGTGCGCGGCTTCATGGTTCTTGACCCGCAACCACACCATGCGGCGGTCATCCAGGCGAATGCCCGCCGAGTTCTTGCCATCTTTCAGCAAGTCATCACTAAAAGCCGACTGCTGGAATTTACGATCCGCCGCTACGCCTTCGCCACCCTTGCGACTGAACGGAGCCGTAACTTCCACCGGCAGTTGATAAGCGGCTGCCAGATCCTTCAAGTCAGAGGACTCGTAGGCCAGAGCATCCAGTTTGTCCACTGCTTCGGCAAACAGGTCTTCGGACTTGCCCTGACGGGCCTCGGTTTCCAGCTCCGCACGGATATCGGCCATGGCCGGAACCGGCGCTTTCTGGATAGCCGTCAACTTGATCAGGTGATAACCGAACTGGCTCTTGACGGGGGCTGAAACCTCCCCCACTTTCAGGGCATACAGCGCCTTCTCGAACTCAGGCACGAACATGCCGCGACTGGAAAGACCCAGATCGCCATTGTTGGCCGCTGAACCGGTATCCTGGGAAAATTCTTTTGCCAGAGCACCGAAATCCTCACCTGCCTTAACACGCTTTTCAAGGGCCAGGATTTTGGCCAGAGCATCGGCATCCTTGACCTTGTCATCCACCTTCAGCAGGATATGGCTGGACTGGCGTTGTTCACTGCTTTCCAAAGACTTCAGTCGCTCGGCATAACGCTGTTCAATATCCGCTTCGGAGACGGTCGCCGCCGCCTGAAAGTGTTCCGGAGTCAACGCCACATACTCAGCCGTTACCTTGTCTTCAGAAGTATAAAGATCGGGGTGCTTGCGGTATTCCTGATCAATATCGGCATCGGTAACCTGCACCGTACCCAGAAAACGGGAGGCGGTCATGGTGGCGACATGGATGTCGCGCTGCTGGGTATTCAGCAGGTTCAGGCGTTCCACTTCCTTACCCGATGCAATGCCTGTCAGCACAATGCCGGTCATCAACTGGCGCTGGGCAATACGCTCTTTCGCCCGCTGGGGGAAAGTTGCTGGATCTTCGCCGACGCCGCGCAGCACTTGCTCATATCGGCTCTGGGAGAAAACACCGTTTTCCTGAAAGGATGTCTCTTCGGCAATGATCTTGCCGATATCCGCATCTGAAACAATGAATCCGGCCTTGCGCGCACGTTGTTTGAGCAACACATCTTCCGTCAGCTTTTTCAGCAATTCTTCACGCAACACCTTGTTATCAATCCTGGAGGCATCGGCGCCCGGGCCCAGACTAGCCAGAATATCCTGCTTCTGTTTCTCCACCGCATTGTCCAGGGTGGCCAGGGGGATATCCTCACCGTTGACCGTAGCTGCCGGGCTGGCGCCGCCGCCGCCAAAATAGGACTCTATGCCCGCCAGGGCAAACGGGAGCATCAGCAGGGCCAGCATGAATTTGCCCAGCCGGCCCTTGATCATTTCGCGAAAGGCTTCCATCTAACTCCACCTTGGTAGTGTAAACAACAAAAACGCGCCCAAGTGGGCGCGCTTTTCAGGCTGGACAACCGGGCCGTCAGGCAATGGCGTCTTTCAAACCCTTGCCGGCCTTGAAATCGGGAACCTTGCGGGCAGCGATTTCAATTTTTTCATTGGTCTTGGGATTGCGGCCGGTGCGGGCAGCGCGCTCCTTGACACCGAAAGTGCCAAAACCCACCAAAGTCACCGAATCACCGGCCTTGAGGGCATCGGTAATGGCGGCAGTGACGGAGTCCAGTGCCCGGCCGGCATCTGCCTTGGTCAGATTGGCAGAGGTGGCGATGGCGTCAATCAATTCGGACTTGTTCATTTCTTCCCCTTGTTTTTGCTTTGATGGCGTGGCAGAGATTCGGGCGGCAACAGAAGCGCCGCAACAGGTTGCCATTTATAGCAACCGGCTTGCATCAGGGTCAAGTTAAAGACCGTAGCCATTCGTCAATCCGTGAAGAAAATTCCGCTTTGCTAACCCCTTAACACTTTCCCCGCGTTGTTGTTAGGATTGTGACAGACCTGAGGAGGGATTGCCATGCTGTATGAAACCCTGGAAAAGCGTTTGCTGCCACGGGAACTGAAAGATGCGTTCAACCGCGCCCGCAAACCGCTGGGCAGCCTGGGCTACGACCGCTGGGGCTACCACTCCCCCACCAGCCACATGGCCGCCGCCCTGGCGCGACCGTTCTACGAGAAATATTTCCGGGTGGAGGCCTTCGGCCGGGAAAACATCCCGGCTCAGGGCCGGGTGCTGATTGTCCCCAACCATTCGGGTTATCTGCCGATGGACGGTGCGCTGCTTGGCTACAGCATGCTGACCAATCCCTTCGGTCCGCGTGTGCCGCGCGCCATGATCGAGCGTTTCTTCCCCGACCTGCCGTATCTCGGCAACTTTGTGAATGCCATCGGCGCGGTGGTGGGAGAGCCGGTCAACTGCCTGGATATGCTGAAGCAGGAAGAGGCCGTCATCATTTTCCCGGAAGGTGTGCGCGGCACCGGCAAGGGCTTCGGCAAGCGTTACCAGTTGCAGCGGTTCGGCTGCGGCTTCATGCAGATTGCCATTGACACCAATACGCCGATCATCCCGGTCGGAGTGGTCGGCTGTGAAGAGGCCCTGCCGATGCTCGGCAACCTCAAGGGGCTGGCGCAACGGCTGGGACTGCCCTATGTGGCCGTAGCGCCGCCCTTGCCGCTGCCTGTCAAAATCACCCTGCACTTTGGCGAGCCTCTGTATTTCAGCGGCCCTATCCAGTGCGAAGACGACCTGGAACATAAAGTCGAGGTGGTTCGCCACAAGATCCGTCAATTGATACAACAAGGCCTCGACCAACGGGGACAGGGAAAGACACCATGACCGACAGCAGTCTCAAGACCGTTCTCATTACCGGCGCCGCCGGTGCACTCGCCCAGCAGGTCATTTCCCGGCTGCACGGCCGGTACAATCTAATCGTCTGCGACTCGCGGCGCGAGGTCAGCATGCCGGAGGACATCCCCAGCCATCGTGTTGACTTCAACAAACGCCAGTTTGAAGATCTTTTCCGCGAGTACGCCTTTGACAGCATCATTCATCTGGGGCGCATCGGCAGCCATGAGAACAACCGGGAAGGCCGCTACGCCGCCAATGTCCTCGGCAGCCAGCGCCTGCTGGACCTGGCACGCAAGTACAACGTTGGCCAGACATTGGTGATGTCGACGTTTTTTGTCTACGGAGCCCACCCGCTCAACCCCGCCTACCTGACCGAAAGTTCGCCGTTGAAAGCGGCGGGCATCACCATGGATCTGGTGGACTCAGTGGAACTGGAGAACCTGGCGACGATCTACTTGTGGAAGTATCCCGAACTCAACATCACCCTGTTGCGCCCCTGCAATATTGTCGGCCCCGGCGTCAACAACACGCTCAGCCAGCTACTGATGCAGGACCGGGTGCCGGTGTTGATGGGGTTTTCCCCGATGATGCAATTCATTCATCTGGAGGACATGGCTGACGCCATTGTCGCCGCTTTTGAAGGCAATCATCCCGGTATCTACAACGTGGCGCCGGATGACTGCGTGCCCTACAAGACGGCGGTGGAGCTTTGCGGCTGCAAGACCCTGCCGGTGCCCTCCCTGCCCGCTGCCGCCCCGCGCGTGTTGTCGCGCCTTCTGGGGAAACCTTTGTTCCCCCCGCACCTGATCAACTACTTCAAATATGCGGCCACCATTGACGGCAGCCTGTTCGCCTCCACCTTCAACTTCAAACCCCGCTACACCCTGCGCGATATATTCAGCCATTACCGCAACCTGAAGCAGTAGAAACGACAAAGCCCCGGCAAACACTGGCTTGCAGGGGCTTTGGTCAACCAACAGGGCTTACTTGCCCTGCTGGTTCTTTTTCATTTGTTCGGTCAATTCCACCAGCACCTGGGTCAGGGTATCCAGACGCTGGTTGACGGAGTCCAACTCACGATGTGTGGGGATACCCAGGCGATTGAGCGCCGCCGACAGTTTGTCATCGAAAGCTTTTTCCACCTTTTCACGGGTATCGCTGGCTTTTTCCAGCACCTTGTCGCGCGCGTCTGCCACCGTACCCACGGTTGTGTCGGCGATGTCACGGGTTTTGGCCTCCAGCTCTTCGCCAACCTTGACCAGGTTGTCGAACATCTTGCCGCCTTCTTCCTCGGCGCGCGAAAACGCACCCAGACCGGCCAGCCAGATTTGCTGGGTATACTTGCGGAGATCGGTGACTGGCGTCATCTTGGCGGACTTTTCAGTCCCTTTTTTTTCGCTAGACATGGAGTTCCCCCGGAATGCTTATTCTGTAAACGGATTATGCTAGCATGAGCAAGAACGGCATCAGCAAAAATTGTCAGACAAAATTATCACCACAAGCTTTTGCATTCCGGGACGAGTGACGTTATAAGAGATGTTCGCCGCCCTTCGGGCAAAATAAAAACCATCGCATTCATGACGACAAGATGACTGTACGAGAAGAATACGCCCCGCACGCCGGCACGCTCTCCTACTTCTGGTTGAACAGCCTGGAAAGCATGCTCAATTCCTTCATGGAGCTTGATCCGGAACGGCGACAGCATATTGCGCCGCTGGAAGGCTTGGTAGTGCGCGTCAAGACCTTTTCACCCTACATGGTTTTTTACCTGCAATTTTCCAGCGACCGCATTGAAATCTCTCCACAAGCCCCTGGCGAAGTTCAGGTGCGTCTCAGTGGCCGCGTCCGTGATCTGGTCTGGAGTTTTCTGGGGCTGGAAAGCGAGATGAACCTTGAGGCCAAGGGCCAGCTGAACATCTGGGGCGATGAGGCGGTGACGGACAACCTGCGCCTGCTGATGCAGGGTCTGAACGTGCGCTCTGCCGCCGGCATGTGGCTGAAGAATCACTGGCCGCTGAACATGCTGTGGCAGAAGCTGAGTGAACAGGACTTGAGTTGGCTGGCTGACCTGCAGCCGATTCCCGACCTGATCCGCCAGACCCGTGAGGAAGTCGCGGAATTGCGGGTGGATCTGGTTCATCAGCAAAACCAGCTCAAGAGCCTTGAGGCGCAATTGCAGACGCAGTTGAACTACATCCGTTTCATGCTGGTTCTGTTGCTGCTGACACTGGGGGGCGGCATCGGCGTGTGGATTGCCTACGCCCTCGGTTGAGTTCGCCCTCTCCCCTTACGCGTCGTCAGTCTGTCGACGCCATTTCCCGATCAGGTTGCTGAGGCTGTCGCTGAGCAGATCGGAGCCTGACTTGGCCGCCTTCCAGGTGGTTTCACGCAACATGTCCGAAGGACGGGGGTCGCTGAGGCTTTCGGTCACGGCGCGGCGCACCCGGGTTTCCACGGTGCGTCCGATATCATCATGCAATTGCCGGAAGCGCACTTCCATCTCCCGCTCCCAGAACCGGCGCACCAGCCAGCCTCCGACAATCAGGGTCAGGGCGCTCGACAGCACGGCGGTAGCGATTATGATCATCAAGGCGGGCATGGCTGGCTCCGTAATTCGCGGGACATTGTAGCAAAGGGCCAACGCAGGCCATCGGCCAATTGTAAGGAAATTCCGCCGACGGATCATGGCGGTTTATGGCGCGCAGCCCTCCATGCTAACATGCACACTTGTCCCCACGAGCGACCAACTGCCATGATTACGATTGAAATCACCAACCTGGATGAGCTGGTCAAGGAACATCGCGGGCCACTGACCGCCCTGCTGGGCAAGATTGTGGCCGATGTGGAAGGCGAAGTGGAAAAAATCGTGATCGAGGAATTGCGCAATGAGTTCGAGCGGCGGGGAATCCGGGCCAACCTGTGCAGCATTGCCGGCATCAAGTTGCGCCGCATCATGACTTCCTGAGAGGCGGACCGCTTCACGGCCGCCGAAGTTCCGCTCTAAGTGCTGTGTTCAGTGCGGGACAAAACCGGCAATGGCCTTACCCTGTCCGGCAGCCGGGGACGGCAACTCAATCACCCGGACTTCCGCCAGGGAAAAACGCCCGCCCCCGTCCACACCGTCACATAACCAGCCTGCCAGTCGCCCAACAAGGGGCATATGGCAGACCAGGGCAATCACCGCCTCGTCCGGCAACTCCAGCGAATCCAGCCACGCCGCCACCTCCCGGGGATCACGGTCGGGTGTGATGCGATCCGTTTGCGTTACCGGCACTTCCAGGATGTTGGACAGTTCATTGGCCGTCTGGCGCGCCCGGAAATACGGGCTGGAAAAAAGGCCGTCCAGAACATACTGATGATTCAGCAGCCATGCTCCGGACTGCTGTGCCTGATGCAGGCCGTCCAGGGTCAGGTTACGCTCCGCGTCGGTCCGTTTCAGGGGTTCGGCCTCCCCGTGTCTTACCAGAATGATTTGCATGGAAACTCACCGATTGGGTAATACAAATTCGACATCGCTGCGCTGACCGCTGTTCATCATGGCCGCCGCCACTTCAAACAACGGTTTTTCGTTGAAAATGATTTCATAGAGGCCGGTCACAATGGGCATATACACCCCCAGCCTGTCAGCCTGCCGGCGCACCTGCAAAATCGTATTGATGCCTTCGGCGGTTTGTTCCAGGTCGGCGACAATATCAGCCAGTTTTTTGCCGGATCCCAGGGCAAAACCCACCTGGTAATTGCGGCTGAGCGGCGAATTGCAGGTGGCGAACAAATCCCCTACCCCCGCCAGTCCCAAAAAAGTCAGCGGGTTACCGCCCATCTGCACCGCAAAACGGCTCATTTCCGCCAGGGCACGGGTCAGCAGCATGCTGCGGCTGTTCTCACCCACTTTCTGCGCGGTCGCCATGCCGGTGGCGATGGCATAAATATTCTTGAGGGCTCCGCCCAGCTCGACACCAAAGATGTCGGTATTGGCAAACACCCGGAAATACGGGCAGGCCAACGCCGTATGCACGGTGGTGCGCAACTCGGGATCGATGCTGGCGATAACGGTGCCGGCGGGCATACGGGCCGCGATTTCCTTGGCCAGATTGGGGCCGCTCAACACACCGACGCGGGCATCCGGAACTTCTTCGCGCAGAATCTGGCTCATCAGCGCAAAGGTTTCCGCCTCGATGCCCTTGGTCATGCTGATCAGCATCTGCCGGGGCGCCAGATGCGGCCGCACCGCCTGCACCACCTTGCGGAATGCCTTGCTGGGAATGGCCACGAACACCAGGTCCGCCTCACTGACGGCCTCGGCCAAGTCATTGCTGAACCGGAGGCGCTCATCGAGCTTGAAGCCGGGGAGATAGCGGGTATTTTCATGCGACGCCGTCATTTCTTCGACCAGATCGGCGTCACGCAACCAGAGCGTGGATTCACAGCCGTTACCGGCAGCCAGATTGGCGATCACCGTGCCGAAACTGCCGCCGCCCAATACGGCGACTCTGGGTTTGCTAAGCTCTGTCATCTTGCACCTGTCAGTTGTCCCTGATTCCGCACCCGGCCAGGCCGTTTTCCCTGAGCCGGAGCATCAAGCGGAACATGATAACGCAGCTTTTCCGGCGATGGATGTATTCATTTTGCCGGAATCACATGCTAGCGTTAGCTCCCGTCTGTCCAGCGCCCTGCCCGGAACCCCCGTTATGAGCCCGCGTCACGTCTTTCCCCGTTCCTTTTTCCGCAGTCCGTTCCGTCCGGCGGCCGGACTTGAAAACGCGCACGTCCAGACCGTTTTCGCCACCCTCCACCGCCGGAACCTGCCCAAAGTGGAACGACACCGGCAGGAAATCACCCTGCCGGACGGCGACCATGTCTTTCTTGACCGCCATCAGCCGCACAAAGTGGCGGCGGATGCGCCCATGGTGCTGATTGTGCATGGTCTGGGCGGCAGCAGTGAGTCCCATTACGTACTGGGCCTGCAAAAGGCGCTGGGCGCCATGGGCTGGCCCAGCGCCGCCCTCAACTGTCGGGGTGCGCGGATTCCCAACCGCGCCACCCGCGCCTACCATGCCGGCGCCAGTGACGATGTCATCAGCGTGTTCAAAACGCTGGCGGACAGCGAACAGCGCCGGGTGGCGCTGGTGGGATATTCACTGGGGGGCAGCATGGTGCTGAAGAGCCTGGCGGAGCTGGGCAACGATGCCCGCCTGCTGGGCGGCGTAGCAGTTTCAACGCCGCTGGATCTGGCCGGATGCGCCGACCGGATGAATCAGGGCTTGTCCCGTTTCTATCGCAAGCACTTGCTGACCGGACTGGAAAACCTCTGGAAAGCCAAGATTGCGCACTTCCGCGAGATTGGCGCCACTGCCGAGGCAGAATTCATCAGCCAACGGCTGGGCACGCAGCCCTATACTTCATTCTGGGACTTTGACCATCAGGTGATGGCGCCGCTGCACGGCTTCACCGATGTGCATGATTACTACCGGCGCTGCGCGCCGAACCAGTTCCTGCTGCATATCCAGCGACCGACGCTGATCATCCACTCCACCGACGATCCGTTCATGACTCCGGGGGTGGTGCCGGCAACGGACCGGCTGTCGCCGGCGATCCATTTTGAGCTGGCGTCCCGAGGGGGCCATGTCGGCTTCATCGGCGGCTCAATGGCGCGCCCGGTCTACTATCTGGAACAGCGGATTCCGGCTTTCCTGCAACAGGTTTGGGAAGCGGCGAACTGAAAAACAAAAAAGCCCTCCATCTGCATGGCGGGCTTTTTTGTGGAATATGGCGGTGAGAGAGGGATTCGAACCCTCGGTACGCTATTAACGTACACACGCTTTCCAGGCGTGCTCCTTAAACCACTCGGACACCTCACCGGAGAACCGGATAAACCGTCGCCTGACCATGTGCGCCAAGCGAGGTGGGCAAGATTAGCGTAATGTTTGTGGAAACGCAAAACTTTTTTCACACTGAATAGTGCCTGAAATCATGGGGAAATTTCCGGCAGAGTGATAAAATCACCAACTTGGTCAACAAACAGCCGCGAACCCTCCCTGACATCCAATTCCTTAATAAAACAGCGAACTTCACGGCCCTTTCCGGCCTCCGGAGAACATTATTCATGCAAGCGCCAGATTCAGACTCACCGACTACCGTTGCGCCTCACGGTCATGACACCGGCAAAACACCGCTGAGCGTGTTGACCCTGGGCGCACTGGGCATCGTCTTCGGTGATATTGGCACCAGCCCTTTGTACGCGCTGAAGGAGTGCTTTCATGCCAGCCATGGCATCGCCATTACCCATGACAATGTATTGGGAATCCTGTCACTGATATTCTGGTCCATCACCATTGTGGTTTCGCTGAAATACATTGCCTTCATCATGCGCGCCGACAACAACGGTGAAGGCGGTATCATGGCGCTGCTGGCGCTGAGTCTCCGCAACAAGGGTCTGGAAAACTGGCAGCGCCGCTTGCTGGTCGCCATCGGCCTGTTCGGGGCGGCACTGTTTTTCGGTGACGGCATCATCACCCCGGCAATTTCCGTGCTGTCCGCCGTTGAAGGCCTGAATGTCGCCGCTCCGGGCCTGGACCGTTTCGTCCTGCCTATCACCATTTCGGTCCTGATCAGCCTGTTCCTGATCCAGCGTCACGGCACTGCCTCGGTCGGCAAGATGTTCGGGCCGGTGATGATGGTCTGGTTCAGTACCCTGGCCGTGCTGGGAATCATGAACATTACCAAGCACCCGGATGTGCTGCATCTGGTGAATCCCTTGTGGGCGGTCGCCTTTGTCGGCGAGCATCCCTGGATTGCCTTCATTACCATGGGCGCGGTGGTGCTGACCGTTACCGGCGGCGAGGCGCTGTATGCCGACATGGGCCACTTTGGACGCAAACCCATCCGCTATGCCTGGTTCGGGCTGGTCTTTCCGGCGCTGATCCTCAATTATTGCGGCCAGGGCGCTTTGCTGCTGGCGCATCCGGAATCGATTGACAACCCGTTTTACCAACTGGCGCCGGACGCTTTCATCATTCCTCTGATATTCCTGTCCACAGCCGCCACCGTCATCGCGTCCCAGGCCGTAATCTCCGGGGTGTTCTCCATTGCCCGCCAAGCGGTGCAACTGGGTTACCTGCCGCGCTTTGAAATCCAGCACACCTCCGCCCGGGAAATCGGTCAGATTTATATCCCGTTCCTGAACTGGCTGTTGCTGGGAGCCATCATCATTCTGGTGCTGACCTTCAAGTCCTCCAGCAACCTGGCCTCCGCTTACGGCATTGCCGTGACCATGACCATGATCTGCGATACTCTGCTGGCCGCCTTTGTTGCAGTCACCCTCTGGGGTTGGTCGCGCTGGCTGGCGGTCGCCGTAGCTGCGCCCTTCCTGGCCATCGACTTCGCTTTCTTTGGCGCCACCTCAATGAAAATCCTGCAAGGTGGCTGGTTCCCATTACTGATTGGCATGACTGCTTTTACCGTCATGATCACCTGGAAACGCGGTCGTGAAATCCTGTTTGAGAAATTGAACAATGAAACCATGCCGCTCAACCTGTTCGTCAACAGTATTGCCTCAGGTCCGGTTCAGGAAATTGACGGCACTGCTGTCTTTATGACCGGCAGTCACCAATACGTCCCGCACGCCCTGTTACACAATATGAAACACAATAAAATCCTCCACAGCCGGAACATCCTCTTGACTTTGCGCACCAAAGATATTCCCTTTGTAGATGCCCGGCACCGTCTGAAGGTCGAGCAGATTTCCCATAATTTCTGGCTGATTACCGGCGATTACGGCTTCAAGGAGCAGCCGGATGTCCCTGCGCTGCTTTCCGACTGTCAGGAGTTCGGGCTGGAATTTGACATGATGGACACCAGCTTTTTCCTGTCCCGCGAGCGGCTGATTCCTCGCGTGGAAGGCGGCATGGCTCCCTGGAGGGAAATGCTGTTTGTGGCGATGTCGCGAAATGCCGCTTCGGCCACGGATTTCTTCCAGATTCCCACCAATCGCGTGGTGGAACTGGGAACCCAGATTGAACTGTAATATGCAAAAAACCGGAGCGGACACCCGCTCCGGAACCTTAGCCGAATGATTCAGCTAATTGAGACAACGAACACGGAAATGCGGTTTAAACAGATAGGTAAATGAATAAAAAGGAGCCATCATGGCCAGCAGCCATAAAAACTTCACCAAGATTGGTATCTTCTACGACGGCAATTTTTTCCTGCATGTCAGTAATTATTACCAGTACTACCACAACCGTAAATCCCGCATCAGCATCTCGGGCCTGCATGACTTTATCCGGCACCGTGTCGCCACCGAAGAAAACACGGATGTACGTTATTGCCACATAGTTGATGCCCATTATTTCCGGGGACGCTTGCGCGCCCAGGACGCCGAACAGCGGGACCTACTGCTCAAAGAGCGGCTGTTTGATGAAGTGCTGATGCGCGAAGGCGTGACCACGCACTACCTGCCCCTGGGCCCGGATGGCGAAAAGGGCATTGATGTCTGGCTGGCGTTGGAAGCCTATGAGTTGTCCATCTACAAGCAGTTTGACGTACTGGTGTTGGTCGCCTGTGACGGGGATTTCCGCCCACTGTTGCGCAAGCTGAACACCATAAACACCCGCGTAATGCTGCTGGCCTGGGACTTTGAATATCTCGACCGTAACAACATGCAGAAACTGACGCGCACCGCCCAAGTGCTGCTGGATGAGGCCACCTACCCGGTATTGATGCACCAGTTGATTGACGACCGCTCCTTGCGCAGCGATGCCCAGATCAACAACCTGTTCCTGTATCCCAAGGAAGACCAGAGCGCCTTCAATAACGGCTTTGGTTTCGGCGGCTCCGGCAATGGCCATCATCATGCATCGCCGGCAACGCATTTTCCGCCGCTGATCGGCACTCCGGCAGTCCAAACGCTGCAAGTGCCCCACAGCGATATCCGCAATGAAGGCTCCATTCAGAGTTTGAAAGAAGGCGGATTTGGCTTCATTACGCCGGACGACAACATGGAGAATGTGTTTTTCCATTTCAGCGAGGTCAAGAACCGCAGCTTTGCCTCTCTGCATGTCGGCGACCGGGTGAGCTTCCTGCTGGGCCGCAATGACAAGGGCTTTTGCGCCACACAGATCCAGGTGATCACCCCGGAGCAGATTCTCCCATCACAACCGTTCGTCCCCTATGAGGATATTATCGAGGAGTGAAACACAGCTGTCCGGTGCAGGCCTTCCCCTTCGTCCGGACAGTTTCCCTTTAGCGTCAAGCCCCTATAAAATAGAGGGAATTCCTACCCGGATTCCCCCCATGAACAACGCCTTGGTTTTCGATCCCGAACTGCTGCAACGCTACGACCTCTCGGGGCCGCGATATACCTCCTACCCGACCGCCGTCCAGTTCCATGAAGGCTTTGGCGAAGACGCCTATCGCGAAGCCATTGCCGTGTCCAATGCCGCAGCGCGCCCGTTGTCGCTGTATGTACACCTCCCCTTCTGCGGCACTGTTTGCTATTACTGCGCCTGCAACAAGATCATCACCGCCAACCGCAAGCGTGCCTCGCCCTATCTGGAAGACCTGCACCGCGAAATCGAGTTGCAGGCAGAACTGTTTACACCCGGCCGGGAAGTCCGGCAACTGCATTGGGGCGGTGGAACACCGACCTTCATCAGCGATGAGGAAATGACGGCGCTGATGAACCAGTTACGCGGCCAGTTCACCTTCCTCGACAACGACGAAGGCGATTACTCGATCGAGATTGATCCCCGCGAAGTCACCCCGGCCAAGATCGCCCATCTGCGCAAGCTCGGCTTCAACCGCATGAGCTTCGGGGTACAGGACTTCGACCCCAAGGTGCAGGAAGCCGTCAACCGCATCCAGTCTGTCCGGGAAACCTTTGAAGCGGTGGATGCCGCACGCACGAACGGCTTCAAGTCGATCAACATTGACCTGATCTATGGCCTGCCCTTCCAGACCGTGGACAGCTTTGCAGTTACTCTGGAAAAAATACTGGAACTGTCACCCGACCGGTTGTCAGTGTTCAACTACGCGCACATGCCGCATCTGTTCAAGGTGCAGAAACAGATGGATGAAGCCACGCTGCCCACCCCGGCGGTGAAGCTGGCGATCCTGCAATACGTCATTGAAAAGCTGACCTCGGAAGGTTATGTCTATATCGGCATGGACCACTTCGCCAAACCCGATGACGAGTTGGCACTGGCTCAGGAACACGGCACGCTGTACCGCAATTTCCAGGGCTACAGCACCCATGCCGGTTGCGACTTGGTGGCCATGGGGATTACGTCCATCGGCATGGTGGATGACACCTACAGCCAGAACGTAAAGACCCTTGAGGAATACCATGAACGGGTCAGCGCCGGACAGCTGCCGGTGTACCGGGGTGTAAAGCTGACGGAAGATGACAAGCTGCGTCGAGCCATCATTACCGAACTGATCTGCCACTTCAGGGTGGACATGGCGGCGATGGGTCATGCCTGGAGCATCAGCTTCGAGGATTACTTCTGCAAGGAGCAGGAACAGTTGCAAGGCATGGCGGCCGACGGGCTCCTCAGCCTGAATGACGGGCATATCCAGGTGCTGCCGCGCGGGCGGTTGCTGATCCGCAACATCTGCATGGTTTTTGATGCCTACCTGCAAGGCGCGGAAGCTAAAAAACGGTTTTCTCGCGTTATCTGAGAACCAATCCATCGGGTTTGGGCTTGATGCTGTCTGGCCCCAACTCCGGGATTTCCTGCTAGAACTGCACGCCCAAGCCGCCATGCAGGCCGCCTTCAAACCCCACGCCCAGCGCCAGATAGCCATAAAGTGGTCCTGATTCCTTACGCAAGCCCAGCAGATCCAGCTGGAAGCCGGTTGCATGGTCCGTCGCATCTCCATTTTGATGCTTGATCGCCACCCGGCTCAAGGACAATCCCGAGTAGGCGGTGTAGCCTGGATTCGGCACATAATCATGCTGAAAATCCAATTGCCAGGATCTCAGGGTGCTGCCATTGATCTTTTCACGCACATAGGAGGTTCCCAACCGGGTATTTGAATTGAGGCGATAACTGTAACCGCCGCTACGTGTTCCCGTGCTGGAAACATGATCATCAATCTGGCCATTGCTGAGTCCGGATACCAGAGCGTTGCCCATCCACACCGCGACATAGGGGGCAGACAGCGCTCCGGCCCCCAAATGGAATTGATGCCGTGGCTGCTCGGCGGCACTTGTCACTGAAGCCACAACGAACAAGCATCCGGGAATCAGGTTGAGGGTTTTCATACATTCTTCTCTTTGTGGAAGTTTGGTGGCGCGAGAGGAGTTTACCCTTCCATGCACCCAATAAAAAACCCCGTCGCCTTGTGGGCAACGGGGTCGCTAGCCTTCGGTAAAAGGCGAGTTTTCTTTACACGCGCTGGATAATGGTGGCGATACCCTGACCCAGGCCGATACACATCGTGGCCAGGCCGAACTCGGCATCCTTCCATTCCATCACGTTCAGCAGCGTGGTGGTGATACGCGAACCGGAGCAGCCCAGCGGGTGGCCCAGTGCAATGGCGCCGCCGTTCAGGTTGACGAAGTCATCAGCCTTGTCGAAAATCTTCAGACCCTTCAACACCGACAAACCTTGAGCCGCAAAGGCTTCGTTCAGTTCGGCGATCTGGATGTCTTCAATCTTCAAACCGGCACGTTTCAGGGCCTTTTCTGTTGCCGGAACCGGACCCCAGCCCATGATGGCGGCGTCGCAACCAGCAACGGCCATGCTCACGATCTTGGCGCGGGGCTTCAGGCCCAGCTCGGCAGCCTTGGCGGCAGACATCACCAACATGGCGGAAGCACCGTCAGACAGCGCGGAGGACGAACCGGCCGTAACCGTGCCGCCCTTCGGGTTGAAGGCGGGCTTCAGCGAGGCCAGCTGTTCCAGCGAGGCGTCCTGACGGATCACTTCGTCGATTTCGCAAAGAACCTTGAAGCCATTGGCGTCATGGCCTTCCACACCGATCACTTCATTCTTGAAACGGCCTTCCAGCGTGGCTTCCCATGCCTTCTTGTGCGAACGCAGGGCAAACGCATCCTGCATTTCGCGGCTGATGCCGTTCATGGTGCCCAGCATTTCGGCCGTGAGGCCCATCATGTTGGAGGCCTTGGCGTAGTGCTTGGAGGCGGCCGGGTTCAGGTCGATACCATGCATCATGCCGACGTGGCCCATGTGTTCCACACCGCCGATGATGAAGATGTCGCCTTGACCGGTCATGATCTGGGCAGCGGCCGTGTGCAGCGCCTGCATCGAGGAGCCGCACAGACGGTTCACGGTCTGGCCAGCAACAGTGCGCGGCAGTTCGGCCAGCATGGCGATGTTACGGGCGATATTCATGCCCTGTTCCATGGTCTGGTTGACGCAGCCCCAGATCACGTCTTCAACTTCGTTGGGGTCGATGGCGTTGCGCTGCAGCAGCGCCTTCACCAGCTCGGCGGACAGGGAGTCGGCACGCACATTGCGGAACATGCCGTTGCGGGAGCGGCCCATGGCGCTACGCACGCCATCAACAATCACGACATCACGAGGATTCAGTGCCATTTTCATGCGCTCCTTAATTAACCGAAGAACTTCTTGTTGGCGGCAGCCATGTCACGCAGCAATTGCGGCGCTTCGTAGGCCTTGCCCAGGTGGGCGTACTTTTCGCACTGGGCGACGTAGTTGGCGACACCGATCTGGTCCACATAACGGCAGGCGCCGCCACGGAACGGGGGGAAACCGATGCCCATGATCAGGGCCATGTCAGCTTCGGCAGCGGAAGCGACAATGCCTTCTTCCAGGCAGCGGGCCACTTCGTTCACCATCGGGATCATGCAACGGTCGATGACTTCCTGGGCTTCAAATTCCTTACGCTCGGCAGACGTAGCCGCCAGCAACTCGTAGGTGGTCTGGTCGACGACTTTCTTGGGTTTGCCCTTCTTGTCCTGTTCGTAAACGTAGTAACCCTTGCCGTTCTTCTGGCCGAAGCGGTTGTTTTCGAACATGATTTCGGTGCCGGACTTGTAGTCGGGCGCCATGCGGTCAGGGAAGCCTTCGGCCATGATCTTGGCGGCATGCACACCGGTGTCGATACCGACCACGTCGAGCAGGTAAGCCGGGCCCATGGGCCAGCCGAAACGTTCCATGACCTTGTCGACGGCCTGGAAGTCAGCGCCGTCACGCACCAGCATGTCGAAACCGCCGAAGTAAGGGAACAGCACGCGGTTGACGAGGAAGCCCGGGCAGTCGTTGACTACGATCGGGGTCTTGCCCATCTTCTGCGCCAGCTTCACGGTGGCAGCGACCGCAGCATCGGAGGTCTTCTCGCCACGGATCACTTCGACCAGGGGCATCATGTGCACCGGGTTGAAGAAGTGCATGCCGATGAAGTTTTCCGGACGCTGCAGCGACTTGGCCAGATGCGTGATGGAAATTGTGGAGGTGTTGGAAGCGAGGATGGTGTCTTCCGCCACCAGGCCTTCGACTTCGCTCAGCACGGCAGCCTTGACCTTGGGGTTTTCGACCACGGCTTCGATGACGATGTCGACGGTCTTGAAATCACCGTAATTCAGCGTCGGACGGATGCGCGACAGCACCTTGCCCATTTCCGCCGGAGTCATGCGGCCGCGTTCAACGGTCTTGCCCAGCAGCTTGGTGGCTTCGCCCATGCCCAGATCGAGGGCCTCGGTGCGAATGTCCTTCATGATGATCGGGGTGCCCTTGCTGGCGGCCTGGTAGGCGATACCGCCGCCCATGATGCCGGCGCCAAGCACGGCAGCCTGGTTGATTTCCTTGTTGGAGCCCTTTTCGTGCTTCTTGGAAATCTTCTTCACGGCCTGGTCGGCGGTGAACAGACCGATCAGCGCATTGGCTTGCGGGGTCACGGCGACCTTGGCGAAGTTCTTGGCTTCAACCTTGAGTGCGCTGTCGCGATCCAGGCTGACATGCTGCTGCATGGCTTGCAGCGCCAGCTTCGGAGCCGGGTAGTTCGGGCCGGCCTTGCCGACCACCATGGCGGTCGCGGTCTGGAAAGCCATCATCTGTTCCAGCATGTTCAACTTGACCGGATTCAGCTTTTCGGCACGCTTGGCTTTCCAGTCGAGCTTGCCGTTGATGCACTGGTTGACCAGGTCAATGGCGGCTTCACGCAGCTTCTCGGGAGCAACCACGGCATCGACCGCGCCGTCTTTCAGGGCTGCGTCAGGACGCTTTTCACCGGCAGCGGCAATCCATTCGACGGCATTGTCGATACCGATCACGCGCGGCAGGCGCACGGTGCCGCCGAAGCCCGGGAAGATCCCCAGCTTGACTTCAGGCAGACCGACCTTGGCGGCGGTGGACATGACGCGGTAGTCACAGACCAGGCACATTTCGAAACCGCCGCCGAGGGCGATGCCGTTGATGGCGGCCACGGTCGGAACCGGCAGGTCTTCGAAACTGTTGAAAATGGCGTTGGACTGGGCCAGCCATTCGAGAATGGTGGCTTCACCACCCGCAAAGCTGGCTCCGAATTCACTGATGTCGGCGCCGACGATGAAGACGGGCTTGCCGGAGGTGACGATCAGGCCCTTGATGCTGCTGTCGGCCTTGACGGCGGCAACAGCGGCAGCCAGGTCTTCGACCGTGGCGCGGTTGAACTTGTTGACCGATTCATTGGCGAGGTCGAACTTGAACTCAGCAATACCGCCGTCGAGGGCTTGCACGCTGATGGCAGTTCCGGAATAAATCATGCCGAAGTCTCCATAATTTTGTGTTGGATGGCACACTGAAAAGCTGGTCTGCGAACGATGCCCAAGAAGGACATGCGGCAAACCGGGCGCGCGATTCTGGCTGGCGACGGCACTTAGTGGACGCTCGTCGCTTGGGCGCGGCTAAGTGTATGACACTCGGTGGTGGTTTTGGCAGTCTTTTGTGGACTGCCGGTCATTATTCTTACGATGGTAAGATAAAGACGGATGTGCTGCAATGGCAAGGGTTTGCGGGGAAATTCACCTTCATTTACCGGATGATCGTATGGGAAATTACCGTATCAGAATACCCCCGCTTCCAGCCCGGCCGCCATATACAACCCCGCCTCCTCCGCCTCGGCAATGAACCCATCGCGCCATTCGCCCCGCAACACAAGCGGCTCCTGCACCTGTTTCCAGCGCAGCCCGGTCAGAATGGTGTCCAGCGCCCGGCGGGTGCCGGTACCGTCATGGCCGGCGCGAATGACGATGGCGCAGGGCAACCCCTGCTTTTCTTCCAGCACCGGGTAATAACAGCGGTCGAAAAAATCCTTGAGCGCGCCGCTCATGTAACCGAGGTTTTCTGTGGTAAAGAGCAGGATGGCGTCGCAGGCCCTGATGTCATCGGGAACTGCCTGTAAGGCCGGCTTATGAACAACGAAAACATCGTTGATGTCCGGATGATGTGCGCCGCGAAGCATGGCTTGCAGCAGTTGTTGCGTATTGGGGGACGGGGTGTGGGCGACGATCAACAACCGCTTGCTCATGCCATTCCCCACCCAAACAAGGGGAGCTGCAACTCCCCGTTCCTTTGCATGGCGGCTGCCTCAATGCAACATGAACTGCACCTGCAATTCACCGACCATGAAACCCAGCGCCGCGCCCACGGCAATCAGTGACCACTCGTCTTCCTTGAAGGCCGGACGCAGCATGCCCTCAAACTCGGTCGGAGTCAGGCGCTGCATGCGCTCCACCAGCGTGTTGCGGATATCCATGGCATCCTCGGCATAGGACTCCATGTGCTTCATGGTTTCCGGCAGTTGCGCCATGATCTTCTGGGCCACATTCGACTTCATGGCGATGTACTGCTGGGTGCCGACCGCATACACCACCAGCGGTTTGACCATGCCGGACTGGTTGTCGATCATCAACCGGACATGGCGGTGCAGCAAGTCCATGATGCGGTCGGACAACGGACCGCGACACAGCTCTTCGATCATGTTGGCCGGGGTCAGCAACTCCTTGGAAATCAGGGCGGCATAGTCACGGGCCACTTCCTGCTGACGGCGCAGGAATAGCCCCTGCACCGTGACTCCCAGGTACTTGCGGGGCTCCAGCGGCCGGAACATCATTTGCAGGGCCGCCCAGTCGCTGAAAAAGCCGACGAAACCGCCAAAGGCCGGCAGCATCCAGCCCTGGTGCCAGATCAGCCAGCAGACCATCTGGATCAGGCCGATGCCAAAGCCGAAGTAAAAGCCCGCATTGCTGAAGAACTTGAATTCCTGACGCCCCACCTTCTTGAAGATGTCGTTCAGCATCCGTTTGTCTTTCAACAGGTTGCTGATGACCATGTGCTTGATGTCGAAATACTTGCCGACATCTTTCTGCACCTCGGCCATCACCGCCTCAACCACGGCAGGCGCTTCCGCCTGGACTTTCTTCACGATCTTCGACCGCGCAAAATCCGGCATGGCCTCCCACAAGCCCGGCTTGTAGGTCTGGGCCACGTCATAGACGATCTCCTCAACCGCCGCCGTCATCGGCGCTTCAATTTCCTTGGCGATCCGTTTGGGGTCCAGGCGCGCAAAAATTTCCTCGGCGGTAATCAGCCGCGTGGTCATCAACTCTACGGAGATGGTCGCCATTTTCACCGCCTTGCGCGGCACAATGCCCTGCCAGCCGAAAAACGGCTTGATCCCGATAAACTCCAGCGGCGAAAACATCATCTCGATGGCCACCACCTTGGTGATGTAGCCAATCAAACCGCTGATGAAGGGAATGGAAATGTACAACCACATGTTAGCCTGGAATTCTTGCCACATAAGAGGGTCCTTGCCGGGTCTCAGCCCTGTTAAGCCATCATGAAAATCACTGCCCGATAATGTGATTCATTCGCAGAAGCGGGTCAATGTTCTAAAACGACAGAAATGTCCGTCGCCAACGCCACTCCGCTTACTGGGCATTCCGCAAATCAATGAAAGGCGTGGCGCCGCCGGTGACTTGCGGCAACTTGCCGTCCCACTTTTCAATGGCGCGCTGCTGCATTTCAATCTGGCGCAGCTTGATCAGGTTTTCGGTGACATTTTCCTTTTGCACGCGCAGCGCCTCGGCTTCGGCGCGGGCCTGCGTCATTTTCTGTTCGGATTCGATGCGGATACGCTCCAGATCGCGCTCGGCTTTCAGCTTCAGTTGCTCAGCCGTGGTCTTGGACTCAATGGCGTTGCTGAACTCCTTGGAGAAGGCGAAATTAACAATGGAGAAATCGTCGACAATGACGCCGTAATTAGCCAGTCGGTTCAGCAGCAGGTTGCGGATTTTCTCGCGAACCTCCTGACGCTTTGAAATCAGCTCCTCCGCCGTATACTGGGCGGTGGCGGCCTTGACGGACTCGGAAACCGCCGGGAGGATCATGCGGTCGCCCACGGCCGCGAAGTTACCGATGGTCTGGTAAACATGCGCCACTTTTAACGGGTCCAGATGGTAATTGATGGCGACATTGGTCGTGACCTGCTGCAAGTCCTTGGAAGCGGCATCGCCCTGCCCTTCACCTTTTTGAACCTGGACATTCATGATCACGACTTTCTGCATGATCGGCACCCGCAGATGCAGGCCTTCCCCCAGGATTTCCTTCTGCACCGCACCGAAATTCATCACCACCCCGCGCTCACCCGCGCCAATCACGACAAACGGATTGAGGATTAACACAAGCAGTAATGCGCCAAACCCCATTACGGCGTATTTTATAAAATTGGCATTCATGGTCGGTTCCCGGAGTTTTCCTTGAGACAACATGTGTTGCAGCTAATCATACTTGTCCTGTCATGGCTAGTGCTTTACCCGGTGGCCGGCGCGGCCGAGCTGAAACGATTTGACGGGGGCGCATTGCCTTCGTTCACAGGCATCAAAAGCAATGAGCGGGACTTCCTGCCTGCTGAACAAGCTTTCCGGCTGCTGGCGGAACCGCAGGGCGATGCGTTGTCCTTGCAGTTTGTCGTGGCGCCCGGTTACTACCTGTACAAGGACCGTTTCCGGTTTCAGGTCAAGAGCGGCAATGTCATTGTCGGTGAGGCCGGATTCAATCATCCACCGGAATGGAAGGATGATGCCGAGTTCGGCCGGGTGCAGGTCTATCACAGCGATGTGCTGGTAAACCTGCACCTGAACGGTCAGGGCGAGGTGCAGGTAGGCTGGCAGGGATGCGCCGAGGCCGGGCTGTGTTATCCGCCGCAATCCCAGGTGATTTCCGTCAGCGCTTCCGCACGCACACCGGACATCCGCATTACCCCAAAGGATGTCAGTATTCCCATCCCCACCATCGTGCCCACCATTACTTATGACGTGGAAGAGGATACCGGCATCAGCCAGACGGACGCTGCTCCGGCCGAAAACCAGGATCCAGGCATCATACCTACACCGGCGCCGGCGGTACCCGATCAGTTCAATCTGGCAGACCGGCCGCTGCTGGCCTTGCTGACGCTGTGGGTGCTGGGTTTGGGGCTGGCTTTTACGCCGTGTGTGCTGCCCATGCTGCCCATTGTCGCCGGGCTGGTGGCGCGCCAGCATGCGGGTAACGCCCGGCAGGGCTTTCTGCTGGCGTTGGCTTACGGTATCGGTGTCGCTTGCAGTTACGGCACGTTGGGGGCATTGATTTCGTTATTCGGCGGGCAGGCCAACCTGGCGCTGTGGCTGCAGCATCCTGCGGTGCTTGTGGTGTTTAGCCTGTTGTTCGCGGTGCTGGCACTGGCCAGCTTCGATGTGTTCCACCTGCAATTGCCATCCGCCGCGCAGCATCATCTGGATGCACTCAGCCGCAAGGGCAAAGCCGGCAGCTATGCCGGAACCATGGTCATCGGTTTCTTTTCAGCGCTGGTGGTTTCGCCCTGCGTCTCCGCCCCGCTGGCCGGAGTGCTGCTGACGGTGTCCGCCCAGGGCAATGTCGTGATGGGTTTTTCCGCCCTGTTTGCGCTGGGGCTGGGGCTCAGCACGCCGCTGATGATTCTGGGCGCCAGTGAAGGCCGCTTCATGCCCAAGTCCGGCTTGTGGATGAACCGTGTCAAGCAGGCTTTCGGCGTGATGCTGCTGGGGGTGTCGATCAGCCTGCTGAACCGCATGCTGCCCGGCCCGGCAAGCCTGTTCCTGTGGGCAGTGCTCTGCGCTGGTACGGCCTTCTGGCTGAATCTTTGGGGCGGAAAATGGCGGGTGGTGTGGCGCACCCTCTCCTATACCGGCCTGATCTGGGCGGCTGCCCTGCTGGCGGGTGCAGCCAGCGGCGGCTCCAACCCGCTGCAACCGCTGCAGCATCTGGGGCAAGGAGCGGCAACTCCGTCTTCTGCCACCGCATTCCGCACCATCCGCAACAGCATGGAACTGGATGCCTTGCTGGAAACATCCCGCAGTGCCCGGCAACCGCTGCTGCTGGATTTCTATGCCGACTGGTGTGTCAGCTGCAAAGTCATGGACCGGGAAATTTTCTCCCGCCCGGAAACCCTGGCGCGACTGCAGAACTGGCAACTGGTGCGGGCTGACATTACCGACAACACTCCTGCCTCGCGGGATTTACTGAAGCGCTTCCAGTTGTTCGGGCCGCCCGCCGTGCTGTTTTTCCAGGATGGTCAGGAACGGACTGAAGCCCGTGTCGTGGGTGAAATGACGCTGGAGGGCTTCGAGCAGCACCTGCAGCAATACCCGATGGAAACACCGGCGCAATAACCCTGAATTAAGTGTGCAAATTCCGCCGGACTCGCCTAAGGTTTCTGAAATAGGCAGGGTTTCCGGAGAATGATGATGGAGCAAGAGTGGCTGACCGCAGCAGCGGATTACGAGGACGGCTCAAAAAAGATCTACAGTGTGCGGCAACATGCGCCTGAGGGCGCCGATCCGGAGGAGTTTTCGACGGTTGTCGTCATTGAATGGATTTTTGATGACGAATTGCCTGATGCGCATCTGCTGAAGGAAATGCAGGCTTTCGAGGAGTTGCTGGAGCCGCTGGATGATGGTGTGGAACACTTCATGGTGCATATCATTACCGGCGACGGACAGCGGGAATGGTGCTATTACACCAGGAGCTATCCCAGCTTCATCAAGCAGATGAACCAGTTGCTGGCCGGCCGCCAACATTACCCGCTGGATATTGAATATCAGGAACACACCGACTGGGAGTACTGGCAGGAAATACTGGAATATGTTTCTGAAGGGGCGAAGGCGGATTAAGCCAAGCACTGCTTAATCCCGGAAACACACGAACCGGTTGCGTCCTTGGTTTTTGGCTTGATACAAGGCCATATCGGCTTCACGAACCAGACTGCCGGCGACTCCTGATGGCTGCGGAACGCGGGTTGAAATGCCAATAGACAGAGTCACTGAAGTCGCTACCGTTGATTGCGGATGCGGTATGGCCGTACTGCGGATGCTTTCCATGATCCGACGGGATATTTCCTCAGCCCCAGCCGCATCTGTCCCAGGAAGCAGTATAACAAACTCCTCTCCGCCATAACGCGCCACTATATCAATCGAACGATGCAGTGCTTTGCTCAGGGCCTGCGCGATTTTCTGAAGGCATAAATCGCCGGCAGAATGCCCGAGAGCATCGTTATAGAGCTTGAAAAAATCCACATCCAGAAACAATACAGATAAGGTCTTGCGGTCACGCAGTGCGTGATCCCATTCCCTTTCCAGGAATGTGTCGAAGGCCCGTCGATTATAAAGGCCGGTAAGCCCGTCATGCTGAGCCAGCTTCGCCAACTGCTCATTCAGCGTTTGCAGGCGATCTGTCTGGATATCCAGCATCAGACCCTGCAAGAATGCCTTGCGCTCACGACGCTCCGTGATGGCCGCCAGCGCCAGCATCACGAACGAAAAGAGGACATAATAATGCAGGAACAGCATGGGGCTCAGCGGCCAATGATTCAACAAGGCGGTTAGTACGGCCAAACCACCAGTCAACAGCATCAATGGGGCATAGTGATAAATGACAATGCGAAGCCCGAATGTGACCAGTGAAATGGTGACAGCCACATAGATGGCAACCATCCCTGCAAAGAGCGGTTGATGAATGAGAAAGGCGGAAATAGTAATGGCATAAACTGCCAGCGCACCAAAAATGATCATGAAGGCATACAAATGCCGATTAATGAACGGGATGCGATGACCAACAATGATTCCACAAACAGCCAGTCCCAAAGGCACATAAGCGGTTTTAATCAACTGATAATGATTGGCTGACAATAAATCCTGGTGCATCAGGATATTTTTCAGAAATAACAAGCCCACGATCACCAAAAGATAAAGCCTGCCGACACGGATGATCATCTGGCTGTCTTCCACGCGCCTGCGGATGAAGGCCTGCTCAACCGGCTCAGGAAACCGGAAAAACCAGAGACTGACCGCGGACTTCATCACTTCCGAGATTCGGCCAAGCTCTTCGTATCGCTGACCGGCCTGGGTGGACATCATGGACAGATGTGTGTCTTGCATGCGGCTCTCCTGAAACCATGCGCCAGAAACCCAAACCTGTAACAATCGATAGCCATCCAGCTATTGGACAAGGTCTGAAGAGTTTTGGCAGGACAGGAAAATAACAAACAGCCGGAGTTAATTCAAGAAAAAACCATTAATGATTAACCATAGCATCAACAGAATAATTACGGTCAGCATATAATATAAAACCACACCGAATTACAAAAAATACAAATCATTCACTAGCAAATAATATGAATATCAGCATGAATCCCCCCGCGAATAGCAGCCAGGGGGATTCATACGAATCAGGCAGCGGCCTCTTTATCCGAACCTTTCTTGCCGCCCTTCTTCTTGCCCTTATTCTTCTTGCCGACGCCCTCGCCGTGGTCGTCACGCTCGGCTTTCTGCCAGCGCTTCAACTGTTTCAGCACCCGGCCGGTGATACTGTCATCCGGATAACGCCCCTTGCTGTCCGGCTGCCCCATGGGCATGCCCAGCATCAATTCCAGAGCTTCCTCGGCCTTGCTGATGGCATAGATGACGAACTGCCCTTGATCGACAGCCGCCAATACGTCCGGCCGCAGCATCAGGTTGCGCACGTTCTGCACCGGCATTACCACGCCCTGCTTGCCGCTGATGCCCTTGAGCTGGCAGGCGGCAAAAAAGCCTTCAATCTTGGCGTTGATGCCACCGATCGGCTGCACCTCTCCCACCTGGTTCATGGAACCGGTAATGCCCATGCCCTGCAGCACCGGGATGCCACTAATGGCCGACACCAAGGCCACCAGTTCCGCCAGCGTGGCGCTGTCGCCATCCACACCGCCGTAGTTCTGCTCGAAAGCAATACTGGCGGAGAAATGCAGCGGTCGTTCGCGGCCGAAACGGGACTTGAGGTAGCTGGAGAAAATCAGCACGCCCTTGGCATGCAGCGGGCCGCCCATGTCCACGGTGCGCTCGATATCCAGCACTTCACCGCCGCCATGATGCACGGTGACGGTGATGCGTGACGGCATGCCGAACTCACTGTCGGCGTAATGGATGACGGTGAGGCCGTTGATCTGGCCCACTGCGCCGCCGTCCACGGTCAGCAACTGGGTACCGTGGGCAATATCTTCCAGATAGTATTCACGCAACTGGCCGCGACGACGCTCCTGACCGTCCAGCGCCAAGCGCACATGACGGGCGGTCACCTGCTTGGCCTCCTCTGACTTGGCCCAAAAATGCGCCTCGCGCAGCAAGTCGCCGACACTGGCGGCATGCAGCGACAACTTGTGCTGATCATCGGCGGAGCGCGCGCTTTCCTCAATCAGGCTCATCAGCGCACTGCGGTCAAAAGGCAGCAGTTTTTCCTTGGCGACGCAATCCGCCAGGAAATGACCGTAGCGCTGTTCGTTCTCCAGGCTGCGCGGCATGACACCGGCAAAGTCGGCGCGGATCTTGAACAGTTGCTGGATTTCCGGGTCATATTCCTGCAACAGGTAGAAGGTTTCCGGATCGCCCAGCAGAACCACTTTCAGGTGCAGCGGAATGGGGTCTGGCTCCAGCGAGATGGTGCCGGTCAGGGTCAGCATCTGTTCCAGCGACGACTGCTTGATGGCGCGCGACTTCAAAGCCCGTTTCAGCCCTTGCCAGGCATAAGGCTGTTCCAACACCTGCTCGGCTTCCAGCATCAGGAAACCGCCGTTGGCGCGGTGCAGTGAACCAGCACGGATCAGGGTAAAGTCGGTGGCGACCGTCCCCATGTACGTTACCTGTTCCACGTGTCCCATGAGGTTATAGTGCGTGGGCAAGTCCTCGAACACCACCGGCGCGCCCTTCTTCGGGTTGTGCGTCACCACCACGTTGACCTGGTAGCGCGAGGGAATGGCGTTGTCGGAGGTGACGCTGGCTACCGCGTCCTGCTCGGAATCATGGGCGTTGAGGATCAGGTCGATGTTGTCGACCACGTCCTGCTGGTAGGCGTCGAGGTAGTCAGTGAACGGCTTGAGGTCATTGAACTGGTCATAGACCCGCTGGAACAAGGGCTTGATCGTGGCCAGCGCCACCTCCTCGTTCAGCTTTTGCACCTGGTCGCGATTGATTTCTTCCAGTTTTCCCAGCTTGTCGGCAAGTTTCTGCATGCGCTCTTCCATGTCGACCATGGCTTTCTTGCGCTTGTCCTGTTCGTCCTGGGGCAGGGTGTTAAACTCCTCGACGTTCATCACCTCGCCCTTGTCATTCACCGGCGAGAAGCCATGGCCGCCGGGCGTGCGCAGCACCAGCTTCAGTCCGCGCTTTTCCCCTTCCAGCGCCAGATCCTGCAAGGCTTCCTGCTGGGCCGAAGACAATTCCCCCTTCAGCCCCTCCACACGGCCCTGATAGGCCTCATGCTGGAAGGTGGTGAGAATGGCGCGGCTGAGTTGGCGCCACAGCTTCACCAGCGCCTTTTGCAGCAACGCGCCCTTGCCCGGCGGCAATTGCAGGGCCATGGGCTTGCGCGGATCGACAAAGTTATTGAGGTAACACCAGTCGCTGGCGGGCGGCATGTCTTCCGCCATTTCCTGCAGTAAGCGCTTGATCATGGTGCGCTTGCCCAGACCGTTGGAGCCGACAGCAAAGATATTGTAGCCATCGTGCGGCATGGCCAGCGCCATGTGCACCGCCTCGCGGGCGCGGTCCTGACCCAGGAAATCATTGAAGGCCTTGGCGCGGCGGGTGGACGCCGGCAGGGATTCGGCGTGGGCGGGTTTGTACAACTGGTCAACGGTCAGGGGTTTTACAGGCATGAAGGCTTCCGGGGGACAGCGACATTTCAGGGAAAGACGGCCATATTAGCAGTTTTCTCCGGGGGGCTGTACGCCGTACAATCGCGCCATCCGTATCACCTGCTCATTTTTTCTATTGGAACCCGAATATGCGCGCCAGCCGATTCCTGCTTGCCACCCTGCGTGAAACCCCCAGCGACGCCGTCGTGATTTCCCACCAGCTGATGCTGCGCGCGGGCATGATCCGCAAAGTCGGCACCGGCCTGTATAACTGGCTGCCGCTGGGCCACCGCGTGTTGAAGAAGGTGGAAGCCATTATCCGCGAGGAAATGAACCGCGCTGACGCCCTGGAAGTGCTGATGCCCGTGACCCAGCCCGTGGAACTGTGGGAAGAGTCCGGCCGTTATGTGCAGTATGGTCCGGAACTACTGCGCTTCAAGGATCGTCATGGCGCGCCCTTTGTACTGGGCCCCACCCATGAAGAAGTGATTACCGACCTGGCGCGCAACGAATTGCGCTCGTACAAACAGCTGCCGGTGAACTTCTACCAAATTCAGACCAAGTTCCGCGACGAAATCCGCCCACGTTTCGGCGTCATGCGCTCGCGTGAGTTCATCATGAAGGACGCCTATTCCTTCCACGCCAACCAAGCCTCCCTGCAAGAAACCTATGACGTGATGTACGACACCTATTGCCGTATCTTCACCCGCCTGGGGCTGAATTTCCGTCCGGTGCAGGCTGACACCGGCAGCATCGGCGGCACCGGCTCCCACGAGTTCCATGTGCTCGCGTCCAGCGGCGAAGACGATATCGCCTTCAGCAATTGCAGTGAATACGCCGCCAACATAGAGATGGCCGAAGCCCTGGCTCCGGCTCACGCCCGTGCAGCCGCCTCCGAAGATTTCCGTGAAGTGTCCACCCCGACCCAGACCGCCTGTGCCGATGTTGCCGCACTGCTGGGCCTGGACGTCAGCCGCACTGTCAAGGCTGTGGCCGTGGTGACGGAAACCCAGGCCGATGAAAAAGCCCCGGTGGTCAAGCACTTCACGCTGCTGCTGGTGCGCGGTGATCATGAAGTCAATGAAATCAAGGCCGGCAAGCTGGCCGGGCTGAAAGATCACCGTCTGGCGACCGAAGCCGAGATTGTTGAGTTCCTGAACTGCAAACCCGGCTTCATTGGTCCGGTGGGCGTCAGCAAGGCGGTGCGCGTCATTGCAGACCGCACCGTAGCCGTGATGAGTGATTTCGTCTGCGGCGCCAACAAGGAAGGCTTCCACCTGGCCGGCGTCAACTTTGCCCGCGACCTGCCGGAGCCGGAAGTGGCCGACATCCGCAACGTGGTGGAAGGTGACCCCTCCCCCGACGGCAACGGCACGCTGGAGATCAAGCGCGGCATCGAAGTCGGCCATATTTTCCAGCTCGGCACCAAGTATTCCGAAGCGCTGAATTGCAGCGTGCTGGGCGAAGACGGCAAGCCGTTCGTGGTGACGATGGGCTGCTACGGCATTGGCGTCACCCGCGTGGTGGCTTCCGCCATTGAGCAGAACCACGACGACAGCGGCATCATCTGGCCGGACGCGATTGCCCCCTTCCACATTGCACTGGTGCCGATGAACTGGGCCAAATCGATGCGCATTCAGGAAGAAGGCGAGAAGCTGTACCGGCAATTGGCCGCCGCCGGTTATGACGTGTTCTTTGATGACCGTAACGAGCGCCCCGGCGTGAAGTTTGCCGACAGCGAGCTGATGGGCATTCCGCATCGCCTGGTGCTGGGCGAGAAGGGTCTGGATCAGGGCTTTATTGAGTACAAAGGCCGTCGCGACAGTGAAACCAGCCACATTCCGCTGGATACGCTGTTCGATTTCCTGGCGCAAACGATAAAAAAATGATCAGTCGGGGCGTGTAAACGCACGTCCCCCTTGATCAAGGGGTGCAATCTGGTATTATGCACCCCTCGTTGAAAGACGGGCGATTAGCTCAGCGGGAGAGCACTACCTTCACACGGTAGGGGTCACTGGTTCGATCCCAGTATCGCCCACCATTTTTCTTGAAAAAGGCGCTTACCCAAGCGCCTTTTTCATGCCCGGATTTCTCCTCCTGCACCGTCCTTTTCCATTACGTCCAACCGATCACACTTCGCAGGAAAATCCCAAACATCTGTGCCATAATCAGCGCATGAATGGATTTGGCAGCAACATCCGTTGCTGACAAAATCGTGCAGCACAAAACACAACAACACGCGCTTACAACATCACAGGCCCCGACAGGGCCCGGCACAGGATGAAAAAAATGTATTCACGGCTCAAGAAAAATCTGCTGACCGCTTGCCAATTGGGCATGCTCCTCGCTGGCTCCCAGGCATTTGCGGCTGACCTGCTGCCTTTGGCCAAGGACATCAAACCCGGCGCACAAGGCCTGCCCACCGCTTTCACCAAACCCCTGAAAATGTCGATCTGCTTCTTCGACATGCAAGGCCGCAACGGTGAATATTATGGCCGTGCTCAGGATCTGGCGCTGATTGCGAAACGCTGGAACATTGAAGCCACGCTGAAGGTTTTCACGGAAGAAGAGGACGCGGTCAAGGCCTTCAAGGCCGGTCAGTGCGAAGGCGCGGTGATGTCCACCCTGCGCTCCCGCGAGTTCAACCGCTTCATGGGCAGTCTGGACGCGCCCGGCGCGATTCCCACTTACCAGCACATGCGGGTTGTACTGAAAACCCTGCTGGACAAGAAGATTGAACCCTACACCATTACCGGTTCGTACCAGACCATTGGCGCTTATCCGCTGGGTGCACAGTACCTGTTTGTGCGTGATGGCAGCATGAAGACCCTGGACGGCATGAACGGCAAGAAAGTGGCGATCCTGAACTGGGACAAGTCGCTGAATACGCTGGTGGGCAAGATGGGCGCCACCGCTGTTCCTGAGTCGCTGAGCGGTTTCGCCAAACCCTTTAACAAAGGGGAAGCCGACGCCATCCTCTCTCCCGCTGTTGCCTACCATCCCTTCCAGTTGGGTCAGGGCATGGGCGAGAAAGGCGGCATCTTCAAGTCCCCCATGGGCCAGTTGAGCGCCGTGCTGGTGATTAACCGCGATTTGATCAGCAAGAAGACCGATGATGTGGATGCCCGCGTGGCCGCTTTCCGCTCCATGTCGGCGCAATTCCTGGAGGACCTACTGAACCAGTTCTTCATCAGTATTGACCACCAGGACAAGGATATTCCGGGCAAGTACTGGATTGAGCAGGATGCCGCGCAGTTGAAGGCGGTTGAGGACTTCCTGAACAGCACCCGCATCCAGATGACAAAGGACGGCTTCTATGATGCGCGGATGATGAAGATCCTGAAAAAAGTCCGTTGCACGCTGGACACCAAGCTGAGTGAGTGTGCTCAGACCGATGAGTGAGCATGGGCTACTACGGAAGTAAATCCTTAAGGGCGGCGTGAGCCGCCCTTTTGCATGCCTTATATTCTATAAACCCGATGCTTGGCTGTTCTGGATTTCCGCCTGCAAGATGCCGCGAATCTCCTCCAGTCCCTTTACCCGTTTCACCCGGTCAAACAATGGCACAGCCTCGGCATATCCCAGCGTCAACATGCCCAGCCATTGCTTGTAACGCCCCACCGCCCCGCCTTCGGTCCACTTGCTGACGCCATCCGGCAACACCGGATGCTCGGACGCCAAACGCATTTGCCCCAAAAACTCCAGTTGCAGTTCCAGCAGCCGTGGCCAATCCAGCATCAATTCGATGCCCTTCAACCGGCACACCAGATCCGGCCGGGTCACCGCGCCCCGGCCCAGCATCAGGTCCGCACATCCTGACTGCTGACGACAAGCCTCCGCCTCTGCTTCCCCAATAATGTCGCCATTGGCGATCACATTCAGCCGCACGGCCTGGCGGATTTCGCCAATGGCATCCCAATAGGCCGGCGGACGGTAGCCATCCATTTTGGTTCGGCCATGTACGGTCAACCAACTGGCCCCGGCATCCTCGATGCCCTGGGCATTCTCCAGCATGCGCGAACGGTCATTCACGCCCAAGCGCATCTTGGCGCTGACCGGAATCTCAGCCGGAACCGCTCGACGGACTGCTGCGACAATGGCATGCACGGTTTCCGGCTCTTCCAGCAAAATGGCCCCGCCCCGATGGAAGTTCACGGTTTTGGCCGGGCAGCCGAAATTAAGATCAATACCGGCGGCGCCCAGTTCGGCCACCCGCGCCGCGTTCTCGGCCAATACTGACGGCTCGCTGCCCAGCAGTTGCACATGCACCGGGGTTCCGGCAGCGGTGCGGCTGCCGGTCAGCAATTCCGGGCAAAGGTGGTAAATGGTGCGGGCGGGCAGCAGGCGATCGGTGACGCGCATGAACTCGCTGACACACCAGTCATAGCCGTCAGGACCGGCAATCCGGGTCAGCAGATCGCGCATGTACACGTCGGTGAGGCCCTGCATGGGGGCCAGGATCAGTTTCATGAAAACGGTATTTCGGGGAAAAGGAGCGGCATCATAGCCGATTGATCGGGTCGAGGTAACGGGATTGCGCCCATTACCCCTCCCACACCACCGGACGTGCGGTTTTCCGCATCCGGCGGTTGAACCCGGCAGCTTACGCCACCGCGAAGTCTGATGGCGTCCAC
This sequence comes from Fluviicoccus sp., assembly GCF_030646115.1. Classification (GTDB taxonomy): domain Bacteria; phylum Pseudomonadota; class Gammaproteobacteria; order Pseudomonadales; family Moraxellaceae; genus Fluviicoccus. The sequence continues at coordinate 116,594 of NZ_JAUSMX010000014.1, read as the reverse complement.
AGTCCCTGCCGACGCAGTGTCTCGTTGCTCAACGCCGTGTGCATCGCCGGGTGGCGGGCCGCTCGCCATGCCCCTGCGCTGAAGTCCACCCGGCCGCATAACCTCCGGGAAACCCCCAAGCGCGTCAGGTGACGCAGTCGCCCTTTCCGGTTGTGCCAGCGCAGCCAGAAGAATTTCCGCATATGCCGGCGCGTCCATCCCGACAGTCCGGTCATCCGCGTCTCCGCTATCCCGAAGTAGTTGCTCCAACCCCGGATGTAGCGTTGCCACCTCAGCACCAACTCCTTCCCGGTCAGACCCTGACAGGCACGCCAGCACGTCCTGACCTGATCCTTGTACCGTTCGAGACTGGATTCCGCTATGTGGAGCGACCCATCCTCCTGAATGCTGAAGCCGAGGAACTTCCGGTTTCCCGGGGGGCCACTCCCGCTCTTGTCCGGGTTGACCTTCAGCTTCAAGTGCTTGTTGATCCACGCACTGATGCTTTCCAGCACCCGCTCTGCACTCCGTTCGCTGCTCACATAAATGTTCACATCGTCCGCGTAGCGACAGAAGCTCAGTTCACGGCTTTCCAGTTCCTTGTCCAGCGCATCCAGATAGATGTTCGCCAGCAGCGGGCTGAGCGGGCCGCCTTGCGGTGTGCCGGACTGGCGTTTCATCACCTGCCCGTCAACCCGCATCCCTGCGCGCAGGTAGCGGCCAATCAGCTTCAACACGCGCTTGTCCCGTACTGTCCGCGCCAGCCGCTCCATCAGGATGTCGTGGTTGACGTGGTCAAAGAAGGCGCTGATGTCGATGTCCACGACCCAGCTCTTCCCTTCCCGCACGTAGGCTTGCGCGGCCCTCACTGCGTCGAGGGCGCTCCGCCCCGGTCTGAATCCGTAGCTGTGCTCACTGAATTGCGGCTCAAAGATCAGACTCAATCTCTGCTGAACCGCTTGCTGGATGATCCGATCCTGAACCGTCGGTATCCCCAGCAGCCGTTCGCCGCCAGTCGGCTTCGGTATCCGTACCCCTTTGACGAGCGCCGGTTGGTACTCGCCTGCATACAGCTTGGCTTCAATGCCGGGCCAGTGCACCTTCAGGTGCGGCCCGACGGCTTCCACCGTCTGTCCGTCCACCCCCGGGGCACCCTTGTTGCGGATCACCGCCCGGTAGGCGCTCCGGAGGTTCTCCCGCGACAGGACTTCCTCCATCAGTCTTTCGTTCAACACGTCTCCTCTCCTTGCCCGCCCGGGGAGCCCGCTCGCCGCCTGCTGTCTTTGTCCATCCGGGAATCCACCCGGATCTTCATCAACCGCCAGTCCGGACAGCCTGCCGCACGCGGCTGCTTCCGGCTGTTTCAGGCCACTCCGCGCCGACCCCGCCGGAGGTCTCAGTGGGTGTTACAGGTTCTTCGGCCCTTCGCTCCGCGCCCGTTACGGCGTTTCAACACTACTACGGCCTCTGCTGACTTCTGCCACGCTCTCACGCGGCAGATCTCCCCAGGTAAGGTGCCAATACTTTCGGCCCGTGCCGCCAGACTCTACCTGATGCGTCTTTCGGTGACGGTCGGATTTCGTGCTCCCTAGCGCACTCATCGCCCGCATCCGGCCTCGCTGTCTGTTCGTGTTCCTGCGGTCGTGCCTTTGCTACGCGCTGCTTTCAGGATGGCCTCGCGGCTTCCCCCTTGCGTTTCGCTACGGTTGTTGTCACTCCTTCCGGTTACCTCCTTACAGGTAACAAGTATTGGCCCATGCTGGGCACACTAGGTCGGGCTTCAGCCCGACAATTCCCTTCGATCGAAGAGTGTTGTCGGGCTGAAGCCCGACCTACGCGCGCTATTTCCTGTGTTCTTCATCCCAATGCTTCTGGCGATCCTCATTGATGAAGTCCGGCAACCATTTGACTCGCGGAAAGAACAAGACCCGAACCAGGCCGATCAGCATCCACAGGTAACAGACGCTGAACACCATGCCGCACCACCAGGTGATGTATTCGAAATTGGCGGAAACATACTTGATGCCCCACCAGGAGATGATATCCGTCAGCGAGGCCGCCAGACCCACCGGAAACACCCATTGATAGAACTTCAGACGGTTGAAGTGCATGGAGAACGGGATGCCGATGATAAAAAAACTGGTGGTGAACCCGAACAGGTGCGCATGGGTAAAAGCAATCAGTTTGCCCAGGCCCATCTGGTGAAAATAGGCCTCTGCACTGCCGTGCAAGCCCATCTGGTACTGGATTTCCAGCCCGCCAAAACAAAAGGCGATGCCGAACAGGATCACCGCCATGCCAATGCCGCGCTGCGCCGCGACCGGCAAGTCATGCAAATCAAAACGTAAGGCGGTTTCACGAAACGGGATCAGCCAACGCACGATGAAGCAGAACGTGAAAAAGAACGCCAGCAAGGCGATGGGGCCGCCTATCGTCATCCATTCCGGCTTGGGCGGCTCCACATGCACCAATTGCGCCTCGGGGATGGGCTTGTCGCTGAAGAAATCAAAACCCTCTTCCGCGCCCCAGGCCTGCGCCGTCAACAGCAGCACCGGCAACAGCCACCAGCGGTATCGCCACAGGCTCATGGTCAGGCTCCCTTCAACCGGACATAGAGCAAGACACCGGCATTCTTGACGGCGGTGGTGATGGCGGCATCGAGGTCCTTGCCCTGCGGTGCGGCGACAGCCTGTGCCTGCTGGCCGTTGAACGAGGCGTAGATCTTGCTGCTCTTGGCCGCGGGCAGCTTGTCGGCATGCAGCACCGAAACTCCGGTAATCTTCAGGGTACGGTCGGTGGTCATCAGCAGGAATCCGGTCTTGCCCTGGAAGGTGACCGGAAAAATCAGCGCGGTGCCGGCCGGGCGCTGATCCTTGACCGGGACGTAGATGGTGTTTTCGTCGGCGGCGCTGAGGGTGGCTCCCATGGACTTGGCGGTGGCGATATCGGCCGGGGTAAGGATGGCGTCACGCGGCATCCAGGTCAGGATGCCGGGGAAACGCGCCTGCACTTCCTTGGGAATCAGGCTGGCCATGTCCAGCCAGTTACCGGGCTGCTTCAAGGTGGAATTCTTGTCGCCGGGGTTGGTTTTGGCCTGCGCTTCGGCTGCATTGGCGGCGCCATCTCCGTCACTGTCGGTATTGGCGATCCGGGCGAAGGCGGCATCTGTCTTGCCGGCCTCCTTGAAGGCCTTGCCGAAACCATTGACTGCTGTGCCGCCGCCTTCGGTATGACAGGCGTTGCAGGACGGCATGTAACCGTATTGCTGCTTGTAGGCGCGGGCAAAGGCCGGCATGGCATGGGCGGACGGCAGCAAGCCGCAGAACATCACCGCTGAAAGCGCAACAGGCAACAGGCGCATGGCAAAACCTCGTCTTGTTATATCTGCTTAGGGGAACACGGCGTGCACCCCAATATTTCATTTAGAAATCAAACATCCCCGGCACTGTCTCCCGCATTTTCTGGCGGAATTCCGGCCCGGCTTTCTTCAGTTTCGGGTACTGCACCGAATCACGTGGCGGCATCAGCTTGGAAGCCTTGTCCGTGCCTTCATAACGTTCCCAATCCAGGGCGTCACGGATTTCTTTCTTGGCCTGCAGGTTGGCCAGAACAGCATCTTCGTTCTCGCCGTTCATGAAGTCCAGCCGTTTGGCCGGGTTGCCGCGATGACAAGCGAAACAATGCTCCTCATAAGGTTTCAATTGCAGGTTCCTGACAATTTTCAGCGGCGGCACGCCGGAAGCCACCGGCGGCGACATTTCGTCGGTTTTCAGGCAGCAATATTGCCGGGGCTTGTCCAGCAACGCATTCATCATCGCCACCCGCGACAGCGGCCGGGCGGCAAAGGTTTCCGGGGGCAAGGCCGCGACTTTGGCGCGCAGTTTGCGGATGTCAAAACCGTATTGTTCGCCCAGGGTCTTGATGTCGGCTTCGGTAAAGAAACCGGCTACGCCATAGACGCCATCAATATCGGTGGCTTTCAGTACCTGCTTGGGCGCACGCAGGGTCAGCGGATCAACATCCACGGCCAGGGGCGGCAATTTGTCGAACTGCCCCAAATCCTCGTTGTCCTTCGCCCCTTCGCCAAAACGGATATCCCGCGTCACCAGCGAACTCAGCCAGCCTTTAAAGCCCTGTTTCTCGCCAATGGGGTCACGGTTATGGATGTCGGATTCCGGCACTGTCACGCCGTCCTTGGGGAAAGATGCGGCCTGCAACTGGCGCAACCGGTCGGCTTCGGCGCTTTTGGCGTCAAACCCACCGGGGTTATCGGCATACAACAGCGCCAGCGACAACATCTGCCGACGGCACTCGGCCCCTTCCGCACCACATCCTTCCAGCCACAGCTTCTGGGTGGCCTTGAGGAAATTGCCGACATCGGTCAGCTGGTCGTAGCGCTCCGGCATGGAAAGCGGCTGGCGCACCGGTACGCTGTGATAGGGCTTGTCGCCACGGGCGGCAGCAATGGCATTGGCCGTGGCTTGCTGGCCGTTGGTTTCGTTCCAAGGGCGTTGCGAGAAAATGGGGGTGGCGCCCTGATGGCAGGTGGTGCAGATGGCGCGGCGGGCATAAACAATGCGCGGGACACAGCCTTCGCAGTAGTTCTGCACCAACTGGAACTCGAAGCGGCCGGCGGCTTCGTTGTAGCTCAGCACTTCGATTTCCTTGGCGTTTTCGACAAAGCCCAGGAAGAGTTGGCCTTGGGGGGCGGTTCCCAGGGCGACCGGGGTATTGCCGGTCTGGTAGTCCGCGGCGACGACAATGCGCGGGCGGGCGTCGTCGGCCTGCCCTTTCAGCAGTGAGCGTCCGTGGGGGATCAGCAGGGAAACCGGGGTTTGTCCTTCGGGGTGCTGCTTTTGCAGCAGGGCGATCAGTTTTTCGAAAGGGTATGGCAGGCCGTCGTTCTGGACGATGAGGTGGTCGAACAGGGAACGGGTGCCGGGGGGTGGCAGGTCGGTTTCGGGGATGAGTTTTTCAGACAGGGTCTGGGCATGTAATGGGGCGGTTTTGGCCAGTTCGGTGATGGATGTGGTGGAGGCTGGTTGGCGCAGCAACACCCAAGCCGTGATGGCGATCAGGGTTGCGATCACGGTGATGGTTAGGTGCTTGCGTGTGGGCTGGCGCATTCAGGGGATCTCTGGAACTTTCGGCATCCGCCTGCCGCGGGCCTTACTTTTGTCTTGGCAAAAGTAAGCAAAACCGTGTCCGCCTCAAAACTCGCGAACCGTTCGTTCACTGTTTTCGGATGCCGATTCCTCGGCTTCGCTTTCGTGCGTGTGGCTCGGACAGTTTCGGCGGACGGGGTGTATTTTGTATTTCGTTTTTACTTTTAAATGTTTTACTAGGCGTCTGATTTATTTGACCATAATGTCTTATTACTGAAAAAGTAGGGAGCGCGCTTATTCGCGCTCCCTACTCCGTTTACATCAACTTCAGGAACTCACGCAGGGCGTATTTTTCTTCCTTGGTGAGGTCGACGCCGAACTGGTGGCCTTTGTTTTCCACCAGGTCGTCGCACTTCATGAACAGGGCGTTGTGCGGGTCGGCGGAGGCAGCGTAGGCTACCGGGGTACCCTTCTTCAGGGTGATCTTCGGGAAGCCCTGCATGTCTTCACGCGGGGTGACGACCATGTCTTCCTGAAGAGTGGTGGTTTTCTGCGGGCGATGCACTTTGGCCTTGGGGTCGTCCGAGGTCATCAGTTCGTCGTAGGCCATTTCAAACTGCTTGATGCGGCCGGCGATGCTGAAGTCCGGGGAGCCGTCCTTGAGGAAGGTGACTTCACCCACGGCGTTGTTGTGCAGGAACGGGGCGGTGGCCCACACCGACAACAGCGAGATGTTGCGCAGGTAGCCGGAGCCGCCGTCGATCTTGCGTTCGCCGAAGGTTTTGCCGCCCAGCCAAGGGATCAGCCGGTTGAAGACGCGCTTGTCGGATGTCACGGCCGGGGAGTTCTTGTAGGTTTCCGAGGAAAACTCTTCAAAGATGTGTCCTTTGCTGTGGTTGTCGTGCAGCGCCCGGCATTTGTTGGTGCCGACGATGTTGTAAGGAGTGCGCTCGTCGTTGCCCAGCCAGTCCTGGCCGAACACGCCCTTCTCGGCAAACTGCACCGGGCGCAACTTGCCGCTTTCGTCTTTTTTCAGGTACTTGCCAATGAATTCCGGGGAGTTGCGCTCGGCATCGCTGAACTCAAGCTGCCAGTAATCTTCCTTGCCAAAGACATGGCCTTCATAAAACTTGGCCAGGGCCTTCTTGTCGGCGCGGATGTTGTCAGGGGCCATCTTGGAACTGTGGCATCCGGCGCATTCGGCGGCAAAGATCTTGCGCCCCTGCGCCACAACCTTGGTATCGACAAACTGCGGACCGGCAGTCCCGGCATTGTCCTTGGCGGCCATCAGGTAGGTGGGCCCGCCCGTGATCAGGAACGCCGCCAGATCGTCCATCTTGGCGTCAGCATAGTTCCAGGGGTCGCACTTGGCGGCGCACTGCATGATGCGCATCGGACTTTGCTTGGTGCCGCGGCCCAACAACTGGCCGGGATACGGGAAGTTCGGGGTCCAGCACTCTTCCGTACACATGCCGATGTTGATGTAGACGCGGATCAGCGCCAGATGCTCGCCGACACTGTCCTCGCCGCCTTTCAGCACATGGCGGGTCTGGGCCTTGCTGATCTTGCCGGTAACCGGGTCTTTCATTTCCTGAACAAACAGGCGTTTGTTGTGGAAATCCATGATGTTGTTCTGGGTGCCGGGGTTATGCATCCAGTCCGAAGCCACCAGCGAGGTGTCGATGGTGCCGAGGCGGCCGCCCATGACTATCTGGTTGGCCGGCGACGACGACGGCGCGCCCTGAAAGAAAGCCAGCGGCTGGCGGATATGCTGGTTGCCGATGGTGGCGCTCAGGTTCTCCCACTTCGGCTGGTTGGGGTTGACCGGGGGGTTGGTCGGGTCGAAGGCGACGTGGCACTGCACACAGGGATGGCCAATCACATAACGCTTGTTGAGCTTGATCTCGGTGGCGTCATAGGCGGCGGTGCGCGGATCGTAAACCACCTTGCCCGCCGCATCCTTCACCGAATCGGCGTAATACTTGCGGTAACCCAGCACGCCGGAAGAATGCGGGTCCTGGCACTTGTCGTACCAGTTGGTGGAGGCATCGCCCTGCACGCAGTCGGGGTCGTTGATCAGCCCCCACTTGGTGAAGCGCTGGTCACGGGTACGGGTGTCCAGCCACGGGTAATACATCTGTTCCTTGCCGACAATACGGGTCTGGTGCAGGGTGTTTTCATCCTGGTTGCCGAAGGTGCCCTTGAACCAGACGTCACGCCCGCGACGGGCCTGTTCGCGCATGGCCAGCGCCTTGGCGGGGTCCTTGGCCTCCACATCCTTGAACAGGCCGGACACATAACGGCAGCCTTCGGCGTCATAACCGGTGGGCTGCGGCTGGTTGCAGGGCGGCGGCACATATTGGGGAATGGCTTCAAAGCCCCAGGTGACAGGGTCGCCGCGCTTGTGGGTGTCGGGCGACTTGCCTTCCGGCCATACCTTGCGGGCGGCCAGGGTGTCATAGAAATGATCCTTGAACCATTGCTCACGCTGCTTCCAGTACGGCGTACCGGTGTAGACGCCTGTGCCGAGGTTGCGGCTGACCAAGTCCTCGATGGACACACTGCGGTTGGTGGAGCGATAGGGTTCGGCCGACACCGGGACAAGGCCCGTGGGCAGGTCATAGGCCGTCAGGGCCGGAACCGCAGGCAGCGGAATGACGGAAGGAACCGGCGGCACTTCCGGCGGCGGCGGCGGCAGGGTCAGGAAATGGACTCCGGCGGTCACGCCAACCACCGCGATAGCGGCTATCCCCCAGACTTTCTTTTTCATGTCATCCCCTCCCGTGAGCAATTGTTGTGCAAGTGTAATCAGAATGATTTACATCCACAACTGGTGCAACTGCTCTAATTTTTGTTTTATTTCAACGGGTTAAACGGAATTTTCCAGAGCTTTTACTCTAAAACCGCCAATGATTCCTGTTCCCGTTTCCATCCAGAGAATAGCCAGATAGCGTAACCGTGGCCACCTGTTTTTTCCAAAGCGACCGCTTCAACCCTCGCGGTCAAAACCCTCCGGGTTTTTTTGCTGCCAATTCCACATGTCGCGGCACATGGCCACTGCGTCATACTCGGCCTTCCAGCCCAGCAATGCCTGCGCCAGTGAAGGATCGGCATAACAACTGGCTACGTCTCCCGGACGTCTGGCCACGCAGCGATAGGGCACCGGCCGCCCGGCGACCTGCTCAAAGGTGTGCACCATGTCCAGCACGGAATACCCCCGGCCGGTTCCCAGATTGACCGTCACCAGCCCCGGATGCCCTTGCAGGTATTCCAGCGCCTTGACATGGCCGCGCACCAGATCAATGACATGAATATAGTCGCGTACGCCGGTGCCGTCCGGGGTGGCGTAGTCCGAGCCAAAAACTTGCAACTGCGGCAGCTTGCCCCCCGCCACTCTGGCCACAAACGGCATCAGGTTGTTGGGAATGCCGTTGGGGTCCTCCCCAATTCGCCCGGACGGATGCGCCCCGGCCGGGTTGAAATAACGCAGCAGCGCCACGCGCCAATCAGGGTTTGCCTTGACGACATCGCGCAGGATGTTCTCGATCATCAATTTGCTGGCGCCATAGGGATTGGTGGTCGAGAGCGGAAAATCTTCGCGGATGGGCACTGTATGGGGGTCGCCATATACCGTGGCGGATGAACTGAACACCAGTGTCCGCACCCCCGCCGCCTGCATGGCCTGAAACAGGGTCACGGAACCGCAGACGTTGTTGTCGTAATAATGCAGGGGTAGTTGCACCGACTCCCCCACCGCCTTCAACCCGGCAAAATGGACTACCGCCGTGATGGGATATTGGGCAAAGAGCCGATCCAGCAAGGCGCGGTCGCGTATATCCCCTTCCACCAGTTCAAAATCCCGTCCGGCCAGTTCACGGGTGCGCCGCACTGCCTCGGGTTTGCTGTTGGAAAAATTGTCCAGCACGACGATGTCGTGGCCTGCCTGTATGAACTCTATGGCAGCATGCGAGCCGATATATCCGGCTCCTCCGGTCAGCAGAATCACGGGTGGCTCCACGATAAAATCAAGATTACGCTTATGGTGGCATATTTACGTGAAAAGAATGTCAACGCCTCAACGCCAGCAACTGCCCCTCCAACGCCTCCCAATCCACAGCCTCACTGGCAATAATCTCCAGCCGGTTGTCCCCGCAAGGCGTGGCCGAACCGATAGCGGCATCCAGACCGGTCAGGTTCACGCTCAGCCAGCCGCTGTCCGTATGCAGCACCCCTTTCACCCGGTCTGCTTTCAAGGCAAACAGAAAGCCCAGCAGGTCATTATGGGCGAATACCCAATCCGCCTGAAAGACCCATCCCCCCACCTGCCTGCCCAGGGCTTCCTGATGGTAGTGGTACGGAGGCTCCCGCGGCGGCTGGGGCGCAGGTGCAACGGCAGGTTGCAGGTGCAGCAACGACCGCTTCGCCATCCGCGTGCTGCGGCGCGGCTCATCCAGCAACGCCAGCGGCATGACGCCATGACTCACAAAAACGGTTTGCCGCGCCGGGGGCGGCAGGCTGTCCGCCAGTTCCCGCATCGACTGTCGCTGTTCTTCCGTCAGCACATCGTCCTTGCTGAACACCAGCACATCGGCAATGTCGGCCTGGGCCTGGAACGATTCATGGCTGCGCACCCTTTCATCCGCATACTGCCGGGCATCCACCACGCACAACGTCGCGCGCAGGTCGAGCGTGGATTGCCAATGCGACTCGCTGAGGCTGTCGACAATCTGCCGGGGGTGGCCCAAACCGGTGGGTTCAATCAGCAACCGCTGCGGGCGGGCCTTGGCCAGCAACTGCGACAGTGCCACCTGCATCGGCAGGAAATTGGCGCAGCAGATGCAGCCGCCCGCCACCTCCTTGATAAAGACCTCACCGTCACCACGAGCCATGAGGCTGCCGTCTATGCCAATCTGGCCGAACTCATTCACCAGCACCGCCCAGCGCTCATCGTCGGGTTTTCGCGCCAGCAGGCTCTGGATGACGGTGGTTTTACCGGCGCCGAGAAAGCCGGTCACAATGTTGGCGGGAATGGCTTGCAGCAAGGGTTGCATGGGAGACAGACGCCTCAGGACAGGGGATTCCGGAAACTATATCAGGCTTGTAGCCTTTTTCGCGTCGCCTTGTGGCCGTACACTCAGGTGCATTAGCGACTAATCGGGTGTTACATGCGCATTCTGCTGACCGGCGGTTCCGGATTCCTGGGCAGCCACCTCTGCCCCCTGCTGTTGAAGGAAGGCCATCACGTCACCATCGTCTCGCGTCAGCCGATGAAGATTTTCACCCGTTATGACGGCATGGTCCGCGCCTTGCGCCGTCTCACCGACCTGACGATTGACGACCACTTTGACGCCGTCATCAACCTCTCCGGCGAAGGCATTGCCGACCAGCCGTGGACGCATCCACGTAAACTCGCGCTATACACCAGCCGCGTCAACTTCACCGAGGAACTGGTGGACTGGATGCGCCGCACTCCGAAACCACCGAAAGTCCTGCTGTCCGGCTCTGCCATCGGCTGGTATGGCGTGCAGGGTGCTGAAATTCTGGATGAAGACTCAACCGGCCAAGAAGAGTTCACCCATCACCTGTGCCATGACTGGGAAAAGGCGGCGCTGGCGGCCGGGAAACTGGGCGTGCGCGTCTGCCTGCTGCGTACCGGCGTGGTGCTGGCCCGCAAAGGCGGCATGCTGCGGCGGATGCTGCCGGTTTTCGGGCTGAATCTGGGCGGCAGGCTGGGCGACGGCGAGCAATGGATGTCGTGGATCGGCTTGCAGGACTGGCTGTCAGCCGTGATGTTCCTGCTGGCGGATGAGCGGCTGCAAGGGCCATTCAACCTGACCTCGCCGCAACCGGTTTCCAACGCCGAATTCACCGAGGTGATGGCGCATACACTGAAGCGCCGAGCCTTCCTGCACGTGCCCGGAACAATGTTGCGCCTGCTGATGGGGGAAATGTCGGTGTTGATGCTGGGCAGTCAGCGGGTTCTGCCCAGCCGGTTGCTTAGCGCCGGTTTCAGCTTCAGGACACCGGAATTGCAGAAGGCGCTGGAGACGGAACTGGGGATGAGCGGAACTTGATCCGGTATAGCACCTGCCCCAGCAGTTCGGATATGCCAATCATGTTCTGGGCAAATAACTCGTTGCGCGGAAGCAGCAATGGTGGCCGTCCCTGAATGTAGGCCAGCGGATAGCTGGTGGCGGCCGGAGTCACCAGAAATCCATGGCGCTTGAACACAAAGGTGGCCCGACTCATGTGCCAGGCATCTGTCACCAGCGCGACGCGGTTTATATTTAATGGCAACAGGATGGCTGCGGTACGATCTGCATTTTCAGCGGTGTTAAGACTTTCGCTTTCCACCCAGGCTGCCTTCAGGCCGTAATCCTGATCCAAGGTCCGGGCCATGGCACTGGCCTCAATGCCCGTCAGCAGCACCGGCAGGCCGCTTTGCCGCGCCAGTCTGGCGGCATAGCGCAGCCGGGGCAGCGAATAGCCTCCCGCCACCGATGATGAACCTGTTTCCGGACTGAAATAGTCACCGCCACCCGCTACGACTATGGCCTGAACCCCGTTATCCACCAACGATTGAGGCTTTTCCAGCGGCGGCGTTTTAGCAACCATTCGCATCAGCACATGCGTCAGCCATGGCGTACACAACAGGTACAGGCTCGCCATCATGCTGACCAACAGCACTATGGCTGAACGCCGAAGTCTCAAATGCACCAGCACCGACACCAGCAGCAGCCCGTAAATCAGCAAAAACGGCAGGGAAAAGAAAACTTTCATCAATAAAGGCCATCCGATCGGACGCGGGACATGACGACCATCCCCCCGCTGCGCTATTCTATCCGACTTCATTTTTCCCAGATATGACAACTGCCACGGCCATGCACGAACAGTACTCCCCGCACGACATCGAACCCCAAGCCCAGTCCGACTGGAACACCCGTCAGGCCTTTGCCGCCGTTGACGGCAGCGACAAGCCAAAATACTACTGCCTGTCGATGTTCCCCTATCCGTCCGGCAAGCTGCACATGGGCCACGTGCGCAACTACACCATCGGCGACGTGCTGTCGCGCTTCAAGCGCATGCAGGGCTTCAACGTGCTGCAACCCATGGGTTGGGACGCCTTCGGCCTGCCCGCCGAGAACGCGGCCATGAAGAACAATGTCGCCCCGGCCGCCTGGACCTACAGCAACATCGACTACATGAAGCAGCAGCTGAAGTCGCTGGGGCTGGCCATCGACTGGACCCGCGAAGTCACCACCTGCAAACCGGACTACTATCGCTGGGAACAGTGGCTGTTCACCCGCCTGTACAAGAAAGGCGTGATCTACAAGAAGAGCGGCATCGTCAACTGGGACCCGGTGGACAACACTGTGCTCGCCAATGAACAAGTTATCGACGGCAAGGGCTGGCGATCCGGTGCGGTGGTCGAGAAGCGCGAAATCCCGATGTACTACTTCGGCATCACCCAGTATGCCAACGAATTGCTGAACGACCTAGACCAGCTGGACGGCTGGCCGGAACAGGTCAAGACCATGCAGCGCAACTGGATCGGCAAGAGCTACGGTGCCGACATCGTGTTTGACTATGACGAAGCCAGCATTGGTCAGGCCGGTCAGTTGAAGGTTTACTCCACCCGTCCGGACACGCTGATGGGCGCGACTTATGTCGCTGTCGCCGCCGAGCATCCGCTGGCCACCCTTGCCGCCGCCAATAATCCGGCGTTGCAGGAATTCATCCACGAATGCAAAGGCGGTTCCGTGGCCGAGGCTGACATGGCCACCATGGAAAAGAAGGGCATGGCCACCGGCCAGTTCGTCATCCACCCGCTGACCGGTGACAAGCTGCCGGTGTTCGTGGCCAATTATGTGTTGTGGGGTTATGGCGAAGGCGCGGTGATGGCGGTTCCCGCGCATGACGAACGGGATTTCGAGTTTGCGCACAAGTACAACCTGCCGATCACCCAGGTCTATAAGCTGGCCGATGATTCCGCCGCTTTCGACATGGCGGTCTGGCACGACTGGTACGCCAACAAGGACGACAGCATCCGCACCGTCAACAGCTGCCAGTACAACGACCTGACGTTCAGCGCCGCGTTCGATGCCATTGTTGCCGATCTGGAAGCCAAGAGCCACGGTGCCAAACGCACCCAGTTCCGCCTGCGCGACTGGGGCATTTCCCGCCAGCGCTACTGGGGCTGCCCGATTCCCATCATATACTGCGACAGCTGCGGCGACGTGCCGGTACCGGATGACCAGCTGCCGGTAGTGCTCCCGGAAGACGTGGTGCCGGATGGCGGTGCGTCCCCTCTGAAGCGCATCGACGCCTTCGTCAACTGCACCTGCCCCAGCTGTGGCAAGCCCGCACGTCGTGAAACCGACACCATGGACACCTTCGTCGAGTCCAGCTGGTACTACGCCCGCTATGCCTCGCCGCAGTGCGCCACCGGCATGGTCGACAAGGCCGCTGCGCAGCAATGGCTGCCTGTGGACCAGTACATTGGCGGCATCGAACACGCCATTCTGCACCTGCTCTACGCCCGCTTCTTCCACAAGTTGATGCGCGACGAAGGCCTGGTGCAGGGCAACGAACCCTTCACCCGCCTGCTGACGCAGGGCATGGTCATTGCCGAAACCTATTTCCGCGACCTGGGCGAAGGCAAAAAGGACTGGATCAACCCCGCCGACGTCACCCTGACCAAGGATGACAAAGGCCGCATCCTGTCCGCCGTGCTCACCGCCGACGGCCTGCCTGTGGAAATCGGCGGCATGGAAAAGATGGCCAAGTCGAAGAACAACGGCGTTGACCCGCAAGCCCTGATCGACCAGTTCGGCGCGGACACCTCCCGCCTGTTCATGATGTTCGCCGCCCCGCCCGACCAGTCGCTGGAATGGTCCGACGCCGGAGTGGAAGGCGCGCACCGCTTCCTGAAGCGGTTGTGGAAAGCCGTACACAGCCATGTGCAGAAGGGAACCTCACCTGCGCTGAACATCGCCGAACTGGACGACAACAGCCGCGACCTGCGCCGCAAGACCCACGAAACCATCGCCAAGATCACCGACGACTATGCCCGCCGCCTGACCTTCAACACCGCCGTTGCCGCCGTCATGGAACTGCTGAACAGCATCCAGAAGTTCGACGCCGCCGACGGGCAGGCGCTGGCCGTGGAACGCGAATCGCTGGAAGCCGCCGTGCTGCTGCTGGCCCCGATTGTGCCGCACATCAGCCACGCGCTTTGGCAGGGGCTGGGGCACGATGATGTCGTCAACGCCGCCTGGCCTGTAGTTGACGCCAACGCCCTCGTCCGCAACACCCTGGAACTGGTGGTGCAAGTCAACGGCAAGCTGCGCGGCAAGATTCAGGTCGCTGCCGATGCCGACAACGCCACCATTGAACAACTGGCGCTGGCCAACCCTGATGTACAACGCTTCCTGAACGGCCAAACCCCGAAGAAAGTGATTGTGGTGAAGGGCAAACTGGTGAGTGTGGTCGTTTAAAAGCGACCTCACATACCTGCAGGATGTCCGTAAGGAGTGGATTCCCGCCTGCGCGGGAATGACGAAACCATCAAAAACGCCGTCCGCAGCCAACTGTCTGAGCCACACTCAAGGGAACAAAACCCCAGTTGCGAGGTGGCTCAACAAAAAGCTGGCCGCGCGCGAGTTTTGGCGAAGGACACGGTTTTGCTTACTTTTGCCAAGACAAAAGTAAGGCCCGCGGCAGGCGGATGCCGAAGCAAGCAACACTGACCCAAAGGCCACCCCCGATGACCGTACAACGCCTCATCTTCATCGCAATGACACTCGCACTGAGCGCCTGCGGCTTCCACCTCCGCAACAGCTACACCATCCCCCCCCAGCTCCACCAACTCAACCTCACCCTGAGCCCCACCAGCAACCTCTCACCGCCTTTGCGCGAGGCCCTGCAAACCGCCGGCATCCAGCTCGATCAGGGTGACTACACCCTCACCGTCACCCAGGACAAGCTCAACAAGCAAACCACCAACACCGACAGCCGCGCCAAGGTCGCCGAATACACCCTGCTCTATGACGTCCGCTACCGAATCGCCAAAAACGGCGAACCCGCCGCACAAGCCCCGGAACACAAGCTCTCCCTGCGCCGCAGCTACCAGTACGACACCACCACCATCGTCGGCAAAAGCGAGGAAGAGGAAACCCTGATTCGTGAGCTGTACGCCGATGCCGCCCAGCAGATCCTCCGCCAGATCAGCTTCTTCAAGCCCGCACCGGCAGCCACCGCCCAATGAAATGCGATGCGCGCGCCCTGCCCCGGCAACTGAAAACCCTGCGGCCTGTCTATGTCATCCACGGTGACGAACCACTGCTGGCGCAGGAAGCGCTGGACGCCCTGCGCACCGCCGCCCGCCAGCAAGGCTTCACCGAACGTGACCGCCACGATGTCGGCAAGGGCGACGAATGGGACATGGCTCTTCGCAGCTGCGACACGCTGTCGTTGTTTGCGGAACTGAAAATCCTGGAACTGCACAGCCACAACAAGCCGGATGCCGCTGCGGGCAAGGCGCTGGAAGCCTTCCTGAAGAATCCCCCGACCGACATCCTGCTGGTGATCGTGGTACCGCGGCTGGATGCCGCTGCGCAGAAAACCGCCTGGTTCAACCGCTGCGATGCCTTGGGCGTCACCGTCGGCTGCCCACCGCTGACCGGGCGCGAGCACCGGGAATGGCTGCAGGAACGCCTGCACCGGCAACAACTGGTGCTGGGGGCGGATGCGCTGGACTGGCTGTCCGGGCAAACCGAAGGCAACCTGCTGGCCGCCAATCAGGAAGTGCTGAAGCTGCACATGCTGTATGGCCCCGGCACGCTGGAGATCACCCAGGTGCAGGCCGCCGTCGGCGACAGCGCCCGCTTCACACTGTTTGACCTGACCGATACCGCTCTGGCCGGTGACGCCGCAAAGACCTCACGCATTTTCTTCAGCCTGAAATCCGAAGGCCTGGCGGAAAGTCTGGTGCTGTGGACCCTGTCGCGGGAAATACGTTCGCTGCTGGTGCTGGCGGAAGGCCAGCACCAAGGCACGCCGCCCGGCCAGCTGTTCCAGTCACTGGGGATTTGGCCAAAACGCCAGCCGTTGGTTAGCGGAGCCTTGCGCCGACTGGCGCCCGCCACCCTGAAACGCCTGAATACTGAGCTTCTGGACGCTGACATGGCCATCAAGGGCCAAAGTCCGGATGACGCCTGGGATATACTGCTGCGCATCAGTCTCGATTTGGCGGGAGTACGCCTGTTTGACGCCCCTCACTGACGCCGAATTCCAATTGCTGACCCGGCAGGTTTACCGTGACCTGCTGGTGGACACCACCGGCAACCTGTTGCTGGGACTTGGGCTGTGGCTGGCCTTCAGCCGCCACGCCCAGGATATGCCGCTGTGGATGCAGAGTCCGGAACTCAAGGCCGCGCTGATTGCCACCGGCATCCTCAACCTGCGCTTCCTGATGGCCCGCCTGCGCCGGCTGCGGTTATGGCAAAGCGAAAGGCAGTCGCGTCAAAAACCCTGAATCCCACGCCGGCGGCTTGCCATTCCCCGGCATCTGGTCAATGATGCCGCTCACGAGTCCAATAACAACACGCATAACATGAAAGACAAACAAGACACCTCCAGCATCTCCTTTACCGCCCATTACACCGGCTATGTCTGGTACCGCTTCGGCTTGTCCCACTCCGCGTTCGCCACGAGCCAGGGCTGCACCTACTTCCAGCTACTGCGCCCCTTTGAGGTCGCGGCCCGCAAGGTGATCGGCTCTGACATCAAGACCACGCTGCTGCAACGCCACCACCTGATAGACCGTGAACTGGGCCAACTGATTCAGGAATACCCGGACATCCAGGTGGTGGAACTGGCCTGCGGGCTTTCACCGCGCGGCTGGCGCATTCATGGTCGTTACCCCAACGTCACCTACATTGAAGCCGACCTGCAAGACATGGCTGCCCGCAAACACGCCCTGCTTAACGGGCTGGACTCGCTGGACAGCCGCCACAAGGTGCAGGTTTGCAATATTCTGGTGGAAGACTCTATGGAAAGCCTGGAGTCGATGCTGAAGCGGGAACTGGACCCGCAAAAACCGGTGGTGGTGATTACCGAGGGCCTGGTGAATTACTTTCATCTGGAAGTAATCCAGGGCTTCTGGCAACGGCTGTCCAAGGCGCTGCAAGGTTTTCCCATGGGTTTTTACCTGACAGACCTCTACCCCCAGGTCACCCGCCATCGTTTCTTCCACTGGATTCAAACCGCCAACCGCGCCCTGAAGCTGTCCTCGCGCAGTCACTTCACCATGCATTTTGAACAGCCGGCTGAAGCACTCGCCTGCTTCAAGGGTTGCGGCTTTGACGCGGTCACCGTATTTAACCCGGATGAAGAGCAGGACGGCAGCGGACGCATGCCGCAAGCCAAGGGCGGCTCACTGGTCTGGGTGATCCGTTCGGAAATCTAGACAGGAATGCGGCGGGGCCGGAACCGGCCCGCCGCAGCAGCGCTCAGGGAGCGCCGAAAGGACGATGACCAGAATGCGGCAATGCCGCGCAATAACGGCGGTTATCCAACAGCTTCTTCAGCTCCTCAGCCACCGCAAAGTTGCCGTGCAGGAAGAAACAGCGCAGCCAGCCATCCCCCTGCTCCACCACCAGCATCGGAATGCGCAGCGCCGAGTCCGGCAGGCACAGGATCAAGTCGCGGCAACTCTCACGCACCGAACTCAGCAAGTGTTCCGGGCGTAACAGGCAACCGAAGAAATTGAAATTGACCACTTCCACCGGCGAATCGATTTGCGGCATGCCATCAACATGCGAGAAACTCACCACCTGGCCATTCGGGTTATGCGGCCGGTAACGCAGTTCGGTGCGGCGGTCCAGCGACAAGGCCTGATTGCGCGTCAACCGGGTAATGCCCTTGACCCGGCCCACATCCTGACCGCTGAGAAAGGCGCTGAACATGGCTACCGACTCGTCACGCTTTTCCAGTTGCGGCACATGGTCCGAACCGTCAATCAACGTGAAAACGGCATTGGAACAGCGGGCGGCGAACAGGGCGTTTTCATACGGCAGCGTAAAGCTGTCATATTCGCCGGTTGAAACCAGGGTTTCACAATCGGGGTAACCCAGCACTTCCTCCACCGACAGCAGGCGATGCGCATTGATGCGATAGCGCGCCTGTTCGTTTTCGTTGAAGCCTTTCATCTGGCGGTGGAACAACCGGCGCGTAATGTCGGTAATGCCGGTTTCCTTGAGACGGGCGTGATTGACCAGATACAACACCACGGCCTGGCCAAACTCATCCATGCGACGCTCGTCCAGCACCCGCAGTGACTCTTCCAGCAACATGCGCCAAGCCTTGCGCGGCCGGGTAAGGATGCCGGTGAGAATCAGTTTCTCCATGAAAGCGGGATGCTTGTAGGCAAAAGTGGCGGCCACCACCGACCCCAGCGACAGTCCCATCAGCGACACGCGCTGCAGCCCTTCAAACTCAACCCATTGAAACAACAGGTCGGCCAGGTCTTCCAGGCCCAGATCGGGCGCAAGCTGGGTGTTGTTGCCCAGGGACGGCAAATCGACCATTACCACCGGGCAGACCTTGAGCACCGCTTCGACACAGTACTTGTAGGAATTGAAGTTCTGAAAGGCGCCGCCCAGGACAATCAGTGGTGCGTTGGTGCATCCCTCCGGACCATTGAACGCCAGATAATCCACCCGCCAGCGGCCGATCATGGTGACACGCGGAGCTTGCTTCAGGGATTGACGATGATAGTTTTCAAAAACCGCCATGCAGACCTCTAATCATTATTCTTGTCCCCGCAATCCACGGGGTTAATGGGAATTATGATCAGGATGCTACAACGAAAGCCCGCCGGATGGTACCTTTTGCAGGAAGCCCTCTTTTTTTTGTACAACAAAACAACGATCTTCGGCCTACGACGGAAGTTGCGTATAATCGGCCGATTCACCGAGATGAGAAGATTCATGGACATCAATGCCTATATGCAGACTTTGGGCGAAGCCGCCCGCAGTGCATCCCGCGCCATGGCCCGCGCTTCCACCAACGCCAAGAATGCCGCCCTGCTGGCCATCCTGCGTTCGTTGAAGGACAGCCGCGAGGCCATTCTGGCCGCCAATGCCCGTGACATGGAGGCCGGCAAGGCCGCCAATCTGGAACCGGCGCTGCTGGACCGTCTGGAACTGACCCCTTCCCGCTTTGACGGCATGCTGGAAGGTCTGCAACAGGTGATCGCCCTCACTGACCCAATCGGCGGCATCACCGACCTCAGCTACCGCCCCACCGGCATCCAGGTCGGCAAGATGCGCGTGCCGCTGGGCGTAATCGGCATCATCTATGAATCCCGTCCCAATGTGACGCTGGAGGCGGCGGCGCTGTGCCTGAAGTCGGGCAACGCCACCATCCTGCGCGGCGGTTCCGAAGCCATTCACTCCAACAAGGCGATTGCCGTCGCCATCCAGCTGGGGCTGGCGGGCGCCGGTTTGCCGCCCACGGCGGTGCAAGTGGTGGAAACCACCGATCGCGCCGCTGTTGGTCGCCTGATTGCCATGCCGGAATACGTGGATGTGATTGTGCCGCGCGGCGGCAAGAGCCTGATTGCCCGCGTGACCGCCGAGGCCCGCGTGCCGGTCATCAAGCATCTGGACGGCAACTGCCATGTCTATATTGACCGCGAAGCCAACGTCAACAAGGCGGTGATCGTGGCTCTGAACGCCAAGACCCACCGCTATGGCGTCTGCAATGCCATGGAAACCCTGCTGGTGGACTCCCCCATGGCCGGAGAAGTGCTGCCGCAACTGGCGCAACTGTATGCCGACAAGGGCGTGGAGTTGCGTGGTTGTGTACGCACGGCGGCGCTGCTGGAGTGCAAGGAGGCGACCGAAGAGGATTGGTATGAGGAATACCTGGCGCCGGTGCTGGCCATCAAAATTGTCAGCGGTATTGATGAGGCCATTGAGCACATCAACAAGTATGGCTCGCACCACACCGACGCCATCATCACCGAGAACTTCAGCAAGGCCCGCCGTTTCCTGGCCGAAGTGGATTCCAGTTCGGTGATGGTGAATGCCTCGACCCGCTTTGCAGACGGCTTTGAATACGGGCTGGGGGCGGAAATCGGCATCTCTACCGACAAGATTCATGCCCGTGGGCCGGTGGGGCTGGAAGGCCTGACTTCGCAGAAGTGGATTGTGCTGGGGGACGGGCACGTTCGGGGTTGATCTCTGACACTCGTCGTGACCTACATGAGTCCGGCCGGTCAAGCACCGGCCGGACTCATGTAGGGTACATCACCACCACAAGCGGGAAACCGCACCTCAACCCGTAACCCACCTTTCGCCAAATTTGAAAACTGGATTTCACCGTCATGCAGGCGCACAATTCTGCCTGCAATCTCCAGCCCCAGCCCCGTCCCCTGAATGTCCCGCGATGCCGCCCTGACGAAGCGCCGGCTGATTACCGCCAGCTTGTCCTCCGCTACGCCGGGACCGGAGTCGGCAACTTCCAGCCGCAGTTGCCCGGCCTCTGCCGCCATCAGCACCTTGATCTCTCCCCCCGGCGGGGTGTAATTAACGGCATTTTCCAGCAAATTACGCAGCAGCACCCCCAGTAAGTCCGGGTAACCCGAACATCCCGGCAAGTCGTCAGGCCACTCGGTCACTATCGCCAACTCCTTGGCGTCCAGCATCGGCCGGAACTCCTGAATCAGCATCAGCGCCAGGCGCGCCATATCCACCGGTTCTTTCGGCTGTGACAAGCCCTCCGAAGCGTCAAGCCTCGCCATCAGCAGCAGTTGCTGCACCACCCGGGTATTGCGGTCCACCCCCTGGATGACTTTTTCCAGACTGCGGTTCTTGCGCTCTGCATCCGGATACTGCAAGGCATTCTGCGCATGCAGGCGGATGATGGTGAGCGGAGTCCTCAGCTCATGGGCGGCATCGGCAATAAACGCCCGCTCACGCTCCATGCCCTGTGATACCCGGTCAAACAACAGGTTTATGGCCTCGGTGACGGGGCGGATTTCATCGGGCTCGTCACTCAGGCGGATGCCGTGCAGCTGGTCCAATTGACGTTCGCCGATGGCCTCCCGCAACTCGTTCAAGGGTAGCAAGTCACGAACCAGCCACTTGCGCAGCAGGAAAACCGCCAGCGCTAGGCTGGCCATAAAGCCCACCAGCAGTGAGGCGGCAACGTTCAGGGAAAGTTCGCGCCGGATGTCCGAACGCTCGGCAACCAGTAACCAGTACCGGTTCCCGGCAATGCTTTCCGTATAGACATGCCATTGCATCGAAGCGGAAGACTGAATATAGAAACCGTCCCGTAGCGGGGCCAAGGCGTGTTCAGGCGCACCGGGACTCCGAAACAGCAATGCGCCGGACGCCGACCACACTTGAACCGCCACCTTTTTGGCATAGGACGCATCATATTCATGATGGTTGACGCCGGAGTTGGCCAGGGCTTGCTGCAATACCCGCCAGTCCGGCTCGTGTTGCTGCAGAAACAGCACACTGCCCAGAATATGCGCTTCTTCCACCAACTGTGCGTCAAAAAGCTCATCCACTTCATGCCGGGCCGTCAAAAAACTCAAGGTTCCGCTGATAGCCAGCGCCAGCAGGATAATCAGGACAAAGGAGCGGGCCAGCCGGGCCTTGATCGAATTCACGGTGATACCGTCTTGACGTTATCCACCAGATAACCCACCCCGCGCACGGTCCGGATCAGTTCGGGATACAGCTTTTTACGCAGGTGGTGGATATGGACTTCCAGGGCGTTGCTTTCCACCTCATCAGACCAGCCGTACAGGCTTTCTTCCAGTTGAGCCTTGGAAAGAATATGGCCGGAATTGATACAGAGCTCCTTGAGCAACAGGAATTCCCGACGCGACAAAGCCACCGCCTTCTCATCAAGGAAAACCTGATGATTACCCAGATCAAGTGCCAACCGCCCGAACTCCATACGGTTGGAGGTGCGCCCCACGGCCCGCCGGGTTAATGCCCGGATACGCGCCAGCAGTTCATCCAGATCGAAGGGTTTCAGCAAATAGTCATCGGCCCCGGCGTCCAGGCCCGCCACCCGGGAAGAAAGCGCATCACGCGCCGTCAGCACCAGTACCGGCACCGCCAGCTGCTGCTTGCGCAGGCTGCCCAGCACCTCCATGCCATCCATGCGCGGCAGCCCCAGATCCAGCACCAGCAGGTCAAACGGGCTGGCTTCCAGCGCCCGCAGCACCGAGACGCCGTCCTTGAACCATTCCACGACATAACCTTGCAGAATCAATGCCTCCTGCAAGCCTTCACCCAGCAATACATCATCTTCCGCCAGCAATATGCGCATGGTGATTATCCCTGATAGTTATCGTAAAACCTGATGCCGCACCTGCTGGGCCTCAAGGAAGCTTTCCGCATCCGGGCCTGCCAGCATCGCCAGTGTTGACAGCATCCCTGCCTCGGTGCAAGTTCCGGCCGCCACGGTCACCGAGCGCGGTGCGCCGCTGACCGGCCAACCGGTTTTGGGATTGAGGATATGCCCGTAGCGCACCCCGTCTTTCAACAGGAATCGTCGCGCATCACCGCTGGTGGCGACGCCGCCGTCCTTCAGTGACAGCATCTGCAGGGCGTCGCCCTCGGCATCCGGATTTTCAATCCCGATATGCCAGGCCTCGCCACCCGACCTTGGCCCACGGCAACGCAGATCGCCGCCAAAGTTCACCAGCAACGGAACAGGCGTCAAGGTTGCCAGCACGCCAAATACCGCGTCCACCGCATACTCCTTGCCGATGCCTCCCAGATCCACTTCCATGCCTTCGGGCAAGTTCAGCACCGGGGGCTGCCACTGCACTTTCTCCCAGCCGATCAGCGGCAGCAACGCCGTCACGGCCTCCGGGGAGGCTATACGGTCAGATCCGTCGAAATTCCAGACCCGGCGCAACACGCCCGAGGTGATGTCAAAGCGTCCTTCCGACAAACGATACAGCTGATCAGCAAAATCGAACAGGCGCGAGGATTCCTCATCCAGAGCAAGCGGTTTTCCATGAGAATGATTGATTTCAAAAATAATATTGTCGTGCCGATAACGGCTGAATTTATGTTCGATGCGGCGGGCTTCGGCTTCCGCCAGTGCCCCCAAGCGGTCGACTTCTGCCTTGGAAATGCCTTCAAACAGGATTTCGCAAGGGCTGCCCATGGCCTGGAATTGGTAAACAGAAAGAGGTGGTGACATGACACGCCTGCCGGAAATGGAAACAGGCCGGTGCGGACACCGGCCTGCCTACTCTACTCCAACTCACCAGCGGAAGGAGTAACCCACCTGTACGATCATCGCCTTGAGCGCCGGGTTCTGGTCGACACCGGCCAGATCGCCGGTAGCCGGGGCATTGACACCGGTGCCCTGCTGCTCGTATTGCTCCAGACGCAGGCTCAGATCCGAATCCCTGCCCATACGCTTGCCAACGCGGAAGCCGATGGTGGTGGCATCCATCGCCGCCAGACGCGGATCGGCGGAAGCATGGGTCACCAGCGGGGTTACCGTTGCACCGGCCAGCGTAAAGTCTGCGCCCTGCGTCAGCCACGGCGTGTAGAAATCCGCAGCGGTCTGGGTATAGAAACGCAGGTGCGGTTCCACGTACCAGCCATTGCCTCCCAGCGGCAGGTAATATTTGGCATCCAGCGTGTGCGAGCTGATGCCCCAGTCATCGGTCGTAAACCGGTAGGAGCCCTCCACCACCTGCCCGCCGCCGGTATGATATTTCATCACCCCGAACAGGCCGTGACGGGTATGTGCATCCGGACGGCTTTCATAGAGATAACCGTAACGATTGACCGCTCCGGAGGGATCGGCAATCAGGTTGTTGGCTCCGTCCAGCAACGTCACCACTTTATAAGGGTCGGACTGATAACCCGAACCGGAAGCCAGGCTGTAGTTGATCTGGAACAGCAGGTTGCGGTTCACCACCTGCGTCACGCCCAGCAGCACTTCCGCCAGCGTCTTGGTGTCACCGCCGTTCTTTTTGGACTGCCAGACCACCGACAACGGCTCCGGGGCGCCGCCCACGGCGTCAATATTGTCAAACTCGACATTCAAACCGGCGCTGAGGGTAGTGTTCTTGCCGTTGATATCCTTGGCATAGGCGCCGTTCAGGGCCACCGACTGGAAGTCGTACTCCCCGGAAATATTGCCGCCCAGCGTCATGCGGGCATTTTCACCCGCCGGGCGCACATAGGCGACCGTCACGGCGGCGCGGGTATCCTTGAACTGGTTGTCCAGCGGCAGCTTGCCGGGCTGGGCGCTGTATTGCGCGCTGCCGGACGGGCCGGTAAACGTCTGAACCTTGCCTGCCCGCGCCGCGCCATTCGGCGATGCGCCAGTCAGGGAATCCGCGACCAGCTTCACCGTCAGCGAGTGATCTTCATCCAGATCTTTCTTCAGGCTGACCACCGGCTCGGCAGCCTGCACCCGCCCTTCGTTTTCCTTGTACAACAGCAGTGCGGAATCCACTTTCCACGATGTATCAACCGGCTCGGCGGCCTGCACGGCGGATGCCACAGTCAGGGACCCCAGCAAGGCAGTGCTGGCGGTCATCAGGGCCTGACGGATGTTCTTGCCTTGAGTTGTTAATTGCATCCGCAACCTCCACCACCAAATCCGCGGCCGCCGCTGACGGCCTCTTTACTGAAATAGATATGGTCATCCAGCGCGGCATCCACCGGGCGGGAATCCAGTTGCATTTCGGCCTTGGCCAGCACGTCCCGCTCCCAAGGCTTCACACCCATACTGGAACAGGCGGTCAGCAGCAGCACGGGGGCCAGCCACATCAGGGTTTTCATACTTATATACTCATCAAAGGTGTTATCGGGCTTTCAGCAGGGACTGAATTTCCTGCTCGTACGCAGCCAGGGTCGAATGGTGAAAACCGGCATGCTTGCTGCGCGCCTTGCCGGTGGCGTCCACCAGAAAGCTGGTCGGCATGGTTTGCACCTTGAATTGCTCCGCCAACCGGCCCTTGGCGTCAAAATAGACATCGAAGTTGGGGGCGTATTCCTTGAGGAAGAGATCAGCCTCCTTGCGGTCGGCATCGACATTGATGGCGGCGACAACCAGCCCCTGCTTGCCATATTTGTCCTGCAGCGCCTTCATCCACGGAAAGGACTGGCGGCAGGGGCCGCACCATGATGCCCAGAAGTCCACCAGCACGACTTTGCCGGCATATTTCTGCATGTCGAAATTGACGGGAGTTTCCGCATGACCCAACCCGGTCAGGGTCAGCAAAGCGGCAGACAGGAACATTTTCAAATTGGGACGACGCATGACACACCTCGTGCATGGATTTTTCGCAAGCCTAAAGCAGCCGGCTTAAGGGAGTCTTAACGCCCGGCTTAAGCCAGTCTTAATCCTCTCCGTCGCTTCGCCACCTAGAATGCCTTCATCCGAACACCGGCGACTCTCTTGTCATGAAAACGATTCGAAGCGGCATCCTGCTCCTGATGTTGGGCTTGAACGGCGCACCCGCCTTCGCCACCCTCCCTGATTTTGGCGGCATGACCGACCAAACGGATGCTTCCTTCCTTGATGCCGATGCTGCTTTCCAGTTGCACAGCCGATATACGGCCGGAAAGGGTTACAGCTTCGACTGGAGCATCGCCGAGGGCTACTATCTCTACCGCAACCGGGTACACCTGCAGGTCAATGGCAAGGAGATCCCATCCGGTTTCGACCAGCAACCGGACATCAAGAATGACCCCAGCTTCGGCCGGGTCGAAGTGTTTCATCATCAGGTCGCCACCACGCTGAACGCGGCTGCCGGTGAAACTGTCATTGTCCAGTATCAGGGCTGCGCCGACGCCGGTCTGTGCTATCCGCCGGAAACACGGCGCATTCATCTTGAAGGTGACCGCGTCGTTATCGAAAAGACCGGCGCGCAGGCCGTTGTCGCCACTCCTGCGCCAGCTGCCCCTGCTCCGTCCATTGCTGAAAAAAACGTCCCCTCCCTGGAGGACTCACAAGGTATCTCCACGTTTCTCGGCAGCGCCAGCCTGCCCATGGTGTTGCTGACTTTCTTCCTGTTGGGTCTGGGCCTCACGTTTACGCCCTGCGTGTTTCCCATGCTGCCCATCCTCACCGGCATCATTGCGGGAGATAAGCAAACGCTGACCGCTCACCGCGGCTTTGCGCTGTCCTTTGCGTATGTCACTGGCATGTCGCTGAGCTATGCCCTGCTGGGCATGGCCATCGGCTATTTCGGCGCCCGCGCCAATATCCAGACCTGGCTGCAAACTCCGGCGGTGTTGATGATTTTTGCCGGGGTGTTCGTGGCGCTGGCGTTCAGTATGTTCGGTTTTTATGAGCTCCAGCTGCCTTCATTGCTGCGGGACCGCCTGAATGCCGTCAACCAGCGGCAGCAGGGGGGAACCCTGTGGAGTACAGGCCTGATGGGGGCGGTATCGGCACTGGTGGTTTCGCCCTGTGTCTCCGCACCGTTGGCGGGTACGCTGGTCTACATCAGCAGCACCGGCGATGCCATCATCGGCGCAGCCGCCCTGTTCCTGCTGGGCATGGGCATGGGCGCACCGCTGGTAGTGGTGGGCGTTTCCGGCGGCAAACTGCTGCCACGTGCGGGCCAATGGATGGTGACCGTCAAGACGGTGTTCGGTGTCGGCTTGCTCGGAGTCGCTGTCTGGTTGCTGTCACGCGTTATTCCGGGACCGGCTGCACTGTTGCTGTGGGCCTTGCTGCTGGCCGGCTCCGCCATTTATATGGGCGCGCTGGAACCGGCCGGATGGGGCTGGCCGCGCTTGTGGAAAACCGTGGGCATCCTGATGTTGCTGTACAGCATGCTGCTGCTGATCGGGGGCGTGACCCGGCAGGACGACCCGTTCCATCCGCTGGCCGGGCTGATGATCGGCGCCAACTCAAGCACCGCCGCACGGCCGGATAACCGAAACCCTCTGTTTACGCGGGTGAAAACCCTTCAAGAACTGGACCGTGCGCTGGCCACTGCACAAGCAGTAGGCAAGCCGGTCGTGCTGGATCTGTACGCGGACTGGTGCATTGCCTGCAAGGCCATGGAGCGCGAAATTTTCCCGGCAGCCTCCGTGCGCAGCGGGTTGGCGGCTTTTACGACCGTTCAGCTGGATTTGACGGACAACACCCCGGAACACCGGGCCTTGCTCGACAAGTACAAGGTATTCGGCCCTCCTGCGCTGCTGTTCTTCAACCCGCAATCACAATGGTTGTCGCAGCAGACCCTGCAAGGGGAACCCACCGTCGGCTTGCTGACGCAGACTCTGGAAAGCGTGAAGCGGCAGCTCTGAGCCCCACATGGACAGCGTCATACGGCTGGGTTAGGCTTGCCTGAAATCCTTGACGGACATGCCCTCATTTCAGCCATTGCCTACTTCGGCGGCTCCTTCGACCCGGTCCACGAAGGCCACCTGCAGACCGCCCTGGAACTGCTCGACCGCTTTCCCTTTGAGCGACTGACGCTGCTGCCCGCCGCCCGTTCTCCCCTGAAGGATGACGGAGCCGCTTTTGCACACCGACTGGCCATGCTGCAACTGGCTGTCAGCTGTCACGCCCGCTTGCAGGTGGATGACCGCGAGTCCCGCCGTCCGCCGCCTTCCTACACCATCGACACCCTGACCGAATTGCGTCAGGAACTCGGTACCGACCAGCCACTGGTCTTCATCCTCGGCCTAGACAGCCTGCTAACCCTCAACCAATGGCATCGTTGGCGCGAACTGACGGACTTTGCCCACCTGCTGGTCGTCACTCGCCCCGGCTGCAGCCCGGATTTCGTCGGAGAAATCGCGGAATGGCTGGCCGCCCATAGGGTCAACGACCCGCGCATGCTAGAATGCGCGCCGAATGGCCGCATACTGCTGGCCGAAACCACCCCGCACGCCGTCAGCAGCACCGCCATCCGCGCCGCGCTGCATCAGGGAGCCGCGCCCGAAACGCAGCCCCTTCCGGCGTCGGTGGCCGGTTACATCCGCCATAACCAACTGTACGGAGTCTCTCCCCCGCATGAATCCCGCACTGACTTCTGAGGAGCTGGTCAAGGTCGTCCAGGACGCCCTCGCCGACATCAAGGCCCAGAATGTATTAACCCTGGACGTTCGCCAACTGACCGGCCTTGCCGATTTCATGGTGATCGCCAGCGGCACCTCCACCCGCCATTGCAAATCTTTGGCTGACAATGTCGTCGTCAAGTCCAAGGAAGCCGGTGTGCGTCCGCTGGGCGTGGAAGGCGAACGCGACGCCGAATGGGTGCTGATCGACCTCGCTGGCGTCATTGTCCACGTCATGCTGCCCGCCACCCGCAAGTTCTATGACCTGGAACGCCTGTGGACGGTTCCTGAAGGCAAGACCGCCGAAGCCTGATGCGCATCCGATTGCTGGCGGTCGGGCAGAAAATGCCCGACTGGGTCACCGAGGGCTATCAGGAATACGCCAAGCGCCTGCAGGACGATGTCCGGCTGGAGCTGGTGGAAATCCCGGCCGCCAAACGCACCCGCAGCAACGAGGCGGAGCAGTGGAAACGGCAGGAAGCCGAGGCCATCCAGGCAGCCATCCACCCCTCCGACCGCGTCGTGGCGCTGGATGTGCTGGGCAAGCCCTGGTCCACCGAGGACTTGCGCGACCGCACCGCCAAGTGGCTGCAGGGCGGGCAGAACATCGCCCTGCTGGTGGGCGGGCCGGACGGCCTGGCCCCCGAACTGCTGGCCCAGGCCAGTGAGCGCTGGTCCTTGTCGCCGCTGACCTTGCCGCATCCGCTGGTGCGCATTGTAGTGGCGGAACAGATATACCGCGCCTGGACCCTGCTCAAGGGACACCCCTACCACCGCTGAGCCGCCATGGACCAGAAAAAGCACCTCAAGGACAGCCAGCTCGAAGCCGCACTCTTCCGGCGACGGGCGACAGTCGCGGGGACGCTGGTGTTTCTGGCTTTCGGACTGCTCGTCTTTCGCTACGCCTGGCTGCAGGTCGTGCAGCACGACCGCTATCAGACCCTTTCCGACAACAACCGCATCAAGCTGCAGGCCATCGCGCCGCCGCGCGGCTATATCTATGACCGCAACGGCGTCCTGCTGGCCGACAACCGCCCGTCTTTTACCGCCACGCTCAACCGCGAAGAAGCGAAAGACATCAATGACACCCTGCTGCGGCTGGCGCCGGTGCTGGGCCTGGGTCCGGAAGATATTGCCCGGTTCCGCACCCGCCTGAAGACAGCCAGTCCCTACGAAAACATCCCGGTCAAAATCAACCTCAGTGAAGCCGACATTGCCCGCTTTGCCGAGGTGCGCTTCAATTTCCCCGGCATTGAGATCGAGGTAAAGCTCGCCCGCTACTATCCCTTTGGCGAACTGTTTGCACACTCCATCGGTTACGTCGGCCGCATTGCCGAAGACGAAGCCAAGCGCATCGACCCGACGGTTTACAGCGGCACCGACCTGATTGGCAAAACCGGTCTCGAAAAATATTACGAAACGCTGTTGCAAGGGCGTCCGGGCTATCAGTACATCGAGGCCAATGCCCATGGCCAGATGCTGCGGCCGCTGGACCGCACCGCCCCGACACGCGGCGACGACTTGGTGTTGCACCTCGACTACGGCATGCAGAAACTGGCTGCCGAACAGCTGGCGGGACGCCGGGGGGCGGTTGTGGCCATCGACCCGGCCACAGGCGGCGTGCTGGCCTTCGTCAGCAATCCCGGTTTCGACCCCAATCCCTTTGTCGGCGGCATCTCCGGCAAACAGTATGCCGAATGGCGCGACCATCCGGACCGCCCACTCTATAACCGTGCATTGCAAGGCATCTACCCGCCCGGCTCCACCATCAAGCCGTTTTCGGGCATGGGCGGCCTCCATTACGGGTTGGTGGACTGGGACTTTAAAATCAGCGACCCCGGCTATTACCACCTGCCCGGCGACAGCCACCTGTTCCGTGACTGGAAAAAGACCGGCCACGGAACCGTCAATCTCTTCAAGGCCATTGAGCAGTCCTGCGATACCTATTTCTATCAACTGGCGGGGCGAATCGGCGTGGACCGCTTCCATGACTGGATGATCCAGTTCGGCTTCGGCAGGCCCACCGGTATTGATCTGGTCAGCGAGAAAAGCGGCACCCTGCCCACCATCAAATGGAAAAGGGAACGCCTGAAAGCGCCCTGGTATCCCGGCGAAATGATGTCGGTGGGCATCGGACAAGGTTACTTTACGGTGACGCCGCTGCAACTGGCCATGGCCACCGCCATCATCGCCAACAAGGGGCGGCATATTACGCCGCACCTGCTGAAAAGCGTCAGCGGCCCTTACCCCTATGCCCCTGTCAACCAACCGGACGGCATGGTGTCATTCAACGGCGCCCCGGTTGAATGGGAGCGCATGCATGCGGCCATGAAGGCTGTGGTGCATGGTCACGGCACGGCCGGCAGCTTGCGGCGCGGACTGGTCGGTTACGAAATCGCCGGCAAGACCGGCACTGCGCAGGTCAAAGGCATCAAGCAAGGAGAGCGTTACAGCGAGTCCAGGACAGATCCCCGCCATTGGGATCACGCTTGGTTCATGGGCTTCGCACCGGCGGATGCCCCAAAAATCGCCGTAGCGGTGCTGGTGGAAAACGGCCGGCACGGCAATTCGGCCGCCGGCCCCATTGCCCGCGCCCTGTTCGATTACGCCGTTCACGGCAAAGCGCCGGAAAGTACCGTCGCACCGACTCCTTCACCGGCAT
The DNA here is from genome assembly GCF_030646115.1 of Fluviicoccus sp. GTDB lineage: Bacteria > Pseudomonadota > Gammaproteobacteria > Pseudomonadales > Moraxellaceae > Fluviicoccus. Next base: position 85,761 of record NZ_JAUSMX010000014.1, on the reverse strand, counting down.
CAGCGACCGCAACCCCGCAAGCCGTCACTCCGCCGCCCGCCGATACCGGAACCGATGAATGAACGATCTCGATCCCGGTCAATACCGCTACCTACGCCAGGCCCCCCAGGATGGATCCTCCTTTGTCCGGCGCAGTCCGCCGTGGACCCGGCTGCATCTGGACCTGCCGTTATTGATTGTACTGATCCTGACCGTGGCCATCGGTTTGATTGAGCTGTACAGCGCAACCGGCCGCAACAGCGCACTGGTGCTGAAACAAGCCGGCAGCTTCGGCATGGGGCTTTGCATGATGTTGTTCATGGCGCAAATTCCGCCCCGGATTTATCAGGCGTTTTCACCCTGGCTGTTTGCGGGCGTGGTTTTACTGCTGATCATGGTCGCCCTGTTCGGCACCGTAGCCATGGGGGCCCGGCGGTGGCTCACCATTCCCGGCGTTACCCGGTTCCAGCCCTCGGAATTCATGAAACTGGCCATGCCGATGATGATGGCTTGGTATCTTTCCGGCCGGTTGCTGCCCCCCTCGCTGAAAGCGGTGGCGGCCTCGCTGCTGCTGATTGCCTTTCCAGCCTTCCTGATTGCGCGGCAGCCCGACCTTGGCACTGCCATCCTGGTCGCAGCCAGCGGTTTTTTTGTGCTGTTCCTGGCAGGCTTGCCGTGGTGGCTCATCAGCGTCGGCATCGCCGCCGCCGCCGCCGCCGCGCCCTTCGCCTGGCACACCCTCCATGATTATCAGCAACAACGCATCCTGACGCTATTCAATCCCGAAGCTGACCCCTTGGGTACGGGCTGGAATATCATTCAGTCCAAGACCGCCATCGGCTCCGGCGGCCTGTTCGGCAAAGGCTGGCTGAAGGGCTCCCAGGCGCATCTGGAATTCCTGCCGGAAGGGCATACCGACTTTGTCATCGCCGCCTATTCCGAAGAATTCGGCCTCTTCGGCATTTTGCTGCTACTGACTCTCTACAGCCTCATCCTGCTGCGTTGCCTTTATATTGCCGGCACCGCAACTGACTCCTACAGCCGCCTGCTGGCGGGAGCCATCACCTTGTCGTTTTTTGTTTATGTGTTTGTGAACGCCGGAATGGTGAGTGGTATATTGCCGGTCGTTGGCGTACCCCTGCCGTTCATCAGTTATGGCGGAACCGCCATCCTGACCCTGATGACCGGTTTCGGCATGCTGATGTCGATCCATACCCACAAGAAAACGCTGTAGCCGGAAACCCCGCCATGAAAATCCTCCGCCCTGCCCTGGCGCTTTGCGCCCTGTTGCTGCCCGTTACCCCGGCCTTTGCCGGAGACTATGACCAGTACGAAGAACTCCAGGCGTTGATCGGCAGCCTTGAAAAAGAAGGCATCTACCCGCCGGGGGAACTGACGGCCGTTTTTTCAACGGTCAGCCGCCAGGACAAAGGACTGGAAGCCATTGCCCGTCCGGCTGAGAAGACGCGTGAGTGGAAAAACTACCGGCCCAACTTTGTGTCCGGTGACCGTATCCGCAAGGGCGTCGAATTCTGGAGCACTTATGCGCAGGAACTGGACAACGCCAGTCAGCAGTTCGGCGTCCCCCCCGAAATCATTGTCGCCATTATCGGCGTGGAAACCAAATATGGCGGCAACAAGGGCAACCTCAGGGTGATTGACTCCCTGACCAGCCTGGCATTTGATTATCCCGCCCGGGGCTCCTTTTTCCGCAAGGAACTGCGAACCTTCCTTATGCTGGCCAAGGAACAGCAACTGGATCTGCTGCAAACCTACGGTTCTTATGCGGGCGCCATGGGTTTTCCGCAGTTCATGCCATCCAGCTGGCGTAACCTCGCCATCGACTACAGCGGCGACGGCCGCACCGACCTGCTCAACGATCCGGTAGACGCCATCGGCTCGGTAGCCAACTATTTTCTCGCCAATGGCTGGAAAACCGGGGAGGCGGTTGCTGTCCGCGCTCAGATCAGCAATGACCGCTATGACGAACAGCTGTCCACCGACCTCAAAACCGCCACTACACTAGGCGAACTGGCCACCCGGGGCCTGGTTCCCCGCGAAGGCAGCTTTGCACCGGAAACACCGGTGGCAGCCATACGGCTTCAAGGCGAAAACGGAGCTGAGTTCTGGATTGTCTTCGAGAATTTTTTCGCCATCACCCGCTATAACCGTAGCTACAACTATGCCATGGCTGTGTTCCAGCTCAGTGAAGCGATCCGGAGCTCCAGGCTCTCGGCGGGCATAGAAACTCCGTGATTTCATAAATTGTTGCAATTTTGGCACGATTTAAGCATCCGGATTATGGGTGTTTCTTGATCAAATTTGGACATCCGGAAAAAAAACGGTTAGGATGGCTTCACGCAGCCCTTCAAGATCAAGAAAAAAAGCGGGGCAAATCTGTTCAACCCATGTCTAGGAGTCAAAACCGATGACATATCCGAAAACTGTTTTACGTGCGGGAATCGGCCTCCTGGTCGGCGCTGCCCTTGGCGCCTGTAGCCATACTCCCCCACGCGCCGGCATGAATGCCGTGCAATCTCCGTATGCCTATGGTAAAGGCGACTTTGTCGTTCCTGCGGACGGCGCCCCCCAAAAGCCCCTTTCCGCCGAAGAACTTGCCATGCTGCAGGATGCAGTGCCCTCCGACGAACCTCTGAGCCGTTACGGCAATACCAGCCCTTACACCGTGCTGGGCAAAACATACAACATCCTGGCCAAGACTGACGGCTTCAGCCAAGCCGGGCGTGCCTCTTGGTATGGCCAGAAGTTCCACGGGCGTCGTACCTCCAGTGGCGAACGCTACGACATGTACAAAATGACAGCCGCCCACAAAAACCTGCCCATTCCCTGCTACGTCCGCGTCACCAATCGCGACAACGGCAAAAGCGTGATCCTGAAGGTGAATGATCGCGGCCCCTTCCATTCTGACCGCGTCATGGATGTCTCCTGGGCCGCCGCCGCCAAGCTGGACATGCTGCAGCACGGCACCGCCAATGTTTCCATTGAAACCATCAGCCCCACCCGGGCGCTGAAAGAGCAACAGGTCATTGCCCGTCAGGAGCCCAAGGCGGCTCCGGTCAAGTTCTTTGTTCAGGCTGGCGCCTTCGGCAATCGCGATAATGCTGCGGCTTTGCAAAACCGCTTGCTGGAACTTGCGGGCTTGCAAGTCAACATCCAGACCTCCGATGACCCCATGCCGGTGCACCGCGTTCAGATCGGCCCCTTCAATGATGAGGCCTCTGCCCTGAAAACCACGCAACTGCTGCGGGAAGCCGCTGTCGGCTCCCCCGTGATCGTGAGACGCTGAAACCGCAGATGTGACTAAATGGCGAGTGTAAAAAAGGGCAGATCATTCTGCCCTTTTTCATGGATAAGGTTACTGGCTGCCGGTCTTACTTGAACCCCAGCATCAGCTGCAACCAGCCCGCCAAAGCCCCCGTCACCCCTCCCAACACAATCAGAATCCATTCATCTTCCCGGAAGGCGGGCCGCAACAGGTTCTGGAACTCCATCGGCGTCAACAGCTTCATCCGCTCCAGAAACAGCTGATTGACCTTCACTGCCCGGCTTTCATTAAGGCCGGGATCAGAAATCGGACCCATGGTCGCTTCAATCGACTTGTCAATGATGGTGTCCTTGAGCCTGGCATACTCCTCCCAGCCCATGGTCATCTGGATCGCGGTGCGCACAATCGGGCTATCCAGCATCCGGCTGACATGACGCTTGACCACCTTGCGGGTCTTGTCCGCCTTGGGCCCGAACATCATCTCGGTCATGATCTGCTTGATCGTAAACAACTCACGGGTGCTGATGTGGGCAAACACCTCGGACACTTCCGTCTGCCGGCGCATGAAGGCACCATGCCAAGTCCAGCCGACTATCGGAATACGCTTCGGCTCCACCGGATTAAAGACCATCCAGATGGCAATCCAGTTGGTCAGCAACCCCCAGAAGGCCGCCCAGAACACCAGCGTCCAGTGCCAGGGGACCACCAGCCACACCCCCATTTGCACTATGCCGAAAAAGGCGCCGATCGCAGCACTGATATGCCAGATAAAATCAATTTCCTTCTGGCCGACGCGCAGGAACATGCGCACCATCATTTCACGGTCGTTCTCCATCTGGCGAACCACCATTTCGCGCATGTCCACCAGGTTTTCGACATTGAAGGTCAGCTCGGTCACCAGGCTGTCCATGATGCCGGGGACCTGCTTGCGGACATGCAGGTAGATGCGGCGCTTGATAGCTTGAGGCAGATTTTCCCAAAGCGTCGAATTGCGTTCGGACATGACCTCGTCAATCAACTCCTCGACATTGTCCATCATCGACTCACTGATGAACTCAGCCATCTCATCGGGCTTCATTTCCCGGAAAAACTCGTCCAGCGAACCAATCTTGGACAGCGACTGGTCCACCAGGATTCCTGAAATTTTCCCGGCCTTGCGCGGCACAATACCCTGCCACCCCAACGGGATTGGTCCCACATGCACGCCAATGAACCGGATGGGATAAAACACCATCTTCAGGGCCATCCAGACATGGATCCAGGTCACGAAGGACGCCACCGGCGCAATGGTGATGAAACCCCAGAAGTCAGGCCTGGAGGTAAATTCCTGCCAGAAAGATACGTCAGCCATAATGAAGGTGCTGCCTAGCGGATTGATTGAAGCCAAAAATAACGGAATGGAACCCATAACCGGTTGTTCAGCCGCGAAGCATAGCACAGGCCGGACTATGGAGTTCGGCCATCGCATCGGGCGGAAATAACTGTCTAAAGAACCTTCAGACTGACGCTGTAGCTGAAAAATGCGCCAGGTTTTGCGCGTTTCTTTTCACCTTTGACACCGGTCCTTTCTTCACCTACCCCGACACCCACGCCAAACGATTTCAGGGTATGTGCATTGACCCACTGGTAAGTCAGGTCCGCACCGATACCCAGGCGGTTATATTTTTCCCCGCCATAGGAATCACCCATGAGATGGCCAAAAAACACACCGCCGGAATAACCATTGGTCGAAACAGTGCCGGTTATGGGTCTCCGCCAGCCACCATTCAGGGCCACTCCCTGATCCAAATTCACGAAACGTCCCAGCCGGGCGTAAAATATGCCCTTTCCGGTCAGCGCTACCGTGTTCACGCCTACCATGTCATTCAACAGGCTGCCGCCAGCATACACCGCAGAGGGCTTCCAGGTTGACCAATCCGGTTTGGGCATGCTCATTTTCGGCATGCTGACGGGATGGCGCTGAATGAAACCCTGACGGGTCGCGGTCGGCAAACGGTCAGCTGCCGCGTGCTCCTGCTCCAGCCCTGATGCAGCAGGCTGCGGAGCAGGTGTCGTTGCGACTGCTTCCGGAGCAGGCTCCGTCACGGGCGGTTCAGCGACTTGGGCTTGCTCCGGAGCGGCTTGCGGATCTTCAGGGGGGGGGGGCGCTTCTTCTGCCTGGACAACGCCCGCCAATAGCAAAGGGATCAGGGCCGGCCACGAGGCTAGGGGACGAAACATGCGGAAATCCTCAAATGGTCTGTTTTTATTATCAAGGGCGATAATAAGGCCAAGCGCCGCTTTTGGCAGCACCTGGACGGTATTTAATTGTTGTCTCACTCCGGCGAGCGAATAAAACGGGGAGTCAGGGAACCCACCAGCATGCCGATCATGGCAGCCGCCAGCCCAGCCAGTTGCGGCGGACAGATGCCTTCCGGGGCAATGATTTCCAGGGTCAGCCACACCACCACGCCGAAGACAATTGACACCACCGCCCCCTGGGTATTGGCGCGGGACCAGTACACGCCCGCCGCCAGCGGCACAAAGGCGGCAACCAGGGTCACTTTATAGGCATTCTCGACCATCTCGAAAATGGACGAGTCAGAGTTGAGTGCAAACAAGGTGACGCAAACACCGAACACCAGCACCACCGTGCGGATGATGTGCAGGAAGTTCCGGTCGGAAATGTGACCCATCCACGGCTTCAGAACATTCTCCGCAAAAATGGTGGACGGGGCCAGCAAGGTACCGGAAGCAGTACTCATGATTGCCGACAGCAAGGCTCCAAAAAACATGATCTGGGCCAATAACGGAGTGTGTTCCAGAATCAGTGTCGGCAGCACCAGCTGGCTGTCACTCTGCAGCAGCTTGTCCACCATCTGGCTGTCAATCAGGAACGCCGAATAGGCCAGGAAAATAGGGATGAAGGCAAAGAGGAAATACAGCACGCCCCCCAGCACGGCGCTGTGAACCGCCGTTTTTTCATCCTTGGCCGACATGACGCGCTGGAATACATCCTGCTGGGGAATGGAACCCAGTCCCAACGTCACCAAAGCACCGACAAACGCCAGAATGCCCGCCAGGGAGGCATCAGGCCAGAAATTGAATTTACCGGCGTTGGCGGCATGCTCAATCACAGCGGCGGCTCCGCCCTGCACTTCGCCGGTCACAATGTAACCTACGTAAAGCATGCCCACCACGATCACGATCATCTGGATGAAATCGGTCAACGCCACCGACCACATTCCGCCATAGACCGTATACAGCACCACAATGGCAGCCCCCAGCACAACGCCCTGCTGCAGGCTGATTGCGCCCTGCGAAAGCACATTGAACACCAGCCCCAGCGCACTCAACTGCGCCGCCACCCAGCCCAGATAAGAAAGCATGATGGCGGCGGAAGTTGCCAGTTCGACGCCGCGACCATATTTCTGCTTGAAGAAATCACCGATGGTCAACAGGTTCATGCGGTACAGCTTGCCTGCGAAAAACACCCCCACCAGAATCAGGCACAACGAGGCGCCAAACGGGTCGGCGACAATGCCGCCCATGCCTTCATTGATAAAGGTCGATGATGTGCCCAGCACGGTTTCAGAACCGAACCAGGTAGCAAAAACCGTGGCCGTGGTAATGTACAGCGGCAGGCTTCTACCTGCGACCACATAGTCCTTGCTGCTGTGAACCCTCCGGGCCGCATACAGGCCGATACCGATCGACACCAGCAAATAGATCGCCACAAAGAGATTGAGCATGGCGGGCCTCTCCTGCCTCTATGAATGAAAAAACCGCTAGATTCTAGACGAAATCCGTGCAATATCATCGCGCTTCAATGAAGTATTTTGCGAATTTCATGAGGCCAAGCCTCAATCCGCCACTTTGAAGCCCAAGGCCTGCAAGCGCGACAAAGTCAGCGCATCCGGCGGGACTGTTGTTTGCACACGCCAGGCTGAAAACTCCCGGCGCACGCCATAGTTCTTACGCAAACCATCGAAGCCGGTTTTGCGGTCCGGCGCCCCGGAAGCACTCGTTACCTCACGTAATGCCGCATCGTCGTGCAGCAGCGGGTAAACCGACTCCACCACCCCTGCAAGCGCCCGCCACCCCGTACCGGACATCAGCAACGACCCGGCCTCCACCAAGGACTCAGCCTGCAGCGGCAGGCCGGAAGGCTTCCCGAGAAAACGGCAGAGAGCCTCGCGCACCATCAGGCTGCCTTGCCACTTGCCCTCTTGGCTGTAACCGGCAATATGAGGCGTGCCTATGGCCACCGCCCGTAGCAACTCCGGATCAATACCGGGTTCATTTTCCCAGACATCCAGAGCCACATCCGAACCTTCCAGGAAGCCCTCGCGCAGCAAACGGAGCAACGCAGTGTTATCGACAACATCGCCGCGCCCGGTATTGATTAGAATGGTGTTTTTCCGCAAAGATCTTAACCGGCTGTCATCAAACAAATGCCAGGTGGGATAACTGCCGTCATGCGTCAGCGGGGTATGCAGGGAAAGGACATCCGCCTCGGCGAGCAGTTCATCCAGCGGCAACTGCCGGATATCGGGGTGACTGACAAAGGGGTCACAGCCCACAACCTTCAGTCCCAGGCCCTGCAAGGTTCTGGCCAGCCTGGCGCCAACATTGCCCAGTCCAACCACGCCAAAAACACGCCGGTCCCAATCAAGCCGGTCGCGCCGCCAAAGTTCGAACAGGGCCGCCAGTACATACTCCACCACGCTGCGGGCATTGCAACCAGGTGCTGATGCAGTCACAATTCCTGCGCCGCTTAACCAGGGCAGGTCCAGATGATCCGTGCCGATGGTGGCTGTGCCGACAAAACGTATGCGGCTGCCTGCCAGCAGCGCCGAGTCAACTCTGGTTACGGACCGCACCAGCAGGACATCGGCCTCGGCCACATCTTCGGGACTGATGGAACGTCCCGGCAAGCAGGTCAGCTCCCCAAGATCGCCAAACAACTCCCTGACCCGCGCCATGTTTTCATCAGCAACTATTTTCACCCCGCTCACCCCCGAACCTGATTTACATCTATGTACATTCCTGAAACACCTGCAAGAACCTACGTTGCCAAGTGCTTCACCAATTGCAGCGCATCTACCCTTTGACTGAAGCAACGCCTTATGCGTTAATCTCCTGCAGGATTCAACAATGACTATGGCGCCGGACCGATACGGGCGGCGAATTAAAATTAACCAGCCAATTGCACACTATCATGAACAAGGGAATCACGTTTGTTGCCGGCATCCTTGCCGCCATTGCCATCAATGCTTCGTTCGCCGCCGGTGAAAGCAGTGTACCTGCCGATCTGCAGGACCTGAAGTCCGACATCCTCAACCTGAACCGGGAAATCACCCAACTCGAAAGCGAGTTGCTGTATCCCAGTTCCAGCGCCGCCATCCTGCTCGGGGTCAATGCCGGCAGCCGAGTCCGGCTGGTTGACATCAACCTCAGCGTTGACGACCAGCACGTGGGTTACCACGCCTACTCCGAACAGGAAACGGCAGCCTTGGGCAAGGGGGGCCTGCATCGCGTGTTCATGGGCAACTTTGCCAGCGGACAACACACACTCAAAGCCGTAATCAACGGCTATGACGCCCGAGGCAAGGACTTCCAGCGCACGGTCAGCTATAACTTCAGCAAGGGCAGCCTGCGCAAGATACTGCAGATCAAGGCTGCGGAAGACCCCTCCGGCGCCCTGCCGGCGATATTCAACTTCAATGAGTGGGAAAGCCGCAACTAAGCCGCCAGGGCCAGGATCATAGCCACCATGAAGCTCAGACCAAACAGACAATGGCGATGGGGAATTGCCGCCCTCGCCCTCCTGACGGGAACATCGCAAGCCGTCGACTTGCGAAAGCGCCTTGATGTATCTACGAACATCAGCGAGCCGGTCTTCGGCCAGATTTATTTTGACTACCATCTGGGGCATCACTTTTCCGCCCTGAATCATTTGCTGAGTGCCAAGCAATCTGGTGTATTCAGCATTGACGATCCGACCACGGAAATGCTGCTGGGAGATCTGTACACCGAATTCGGGCTCCCCCGCGAGGGCGATGTCGCCATTTCCCGCGTTCAGGCACAGGACATTCCTTCGAGCACCCGGAACATGCCTTGGGTTCGCTACGGCAAGCTCCTTTACCAGATGGGTAATGACGCCCCGACCGAGAATTACCTTCGCAAGCCTGCTGCCAACCTGACCAGTTATCAGGAGTCAGAACGGCGACTGATGCTGGCCAACATCCTGATCCGGAAAAAGCAGTACAACGAAGCCATCAACATGCTTCAGGACATGCCTGGCGAAGGCGTCATGGCTAATTACGGCCTCTACAATCTGGGTATCGCCTATCTCCAGAACAATAAACCGGAGCCCGGCCTGCTGCGCCTCAATAGCCTGGTGGATCAAGCCGGCCAGGATGAAGAAAGTCAAAACCTGCGGGACAAGGCGTCACTGGCCGTAGCGTTCCACCATCTTAAGGCGGGCAACAACCAAGCTGCCAGAGACTCCTTGTTGAGGGTGCGACTGGAAGGACCATACAGCAATCAGTCGCTGCTGACGCTGGCTTATACCCACTTCATGCAGAAGGATTATGCGCGCACACTGCCGGCCTGCCTTGAGTTGCAACGCCGCAATCCCGCCGATCCGGCGGTACAGGAGTCTTTCCTGCTCAGCGCCCGTGTTTACGAGGAAATGGGTTTCAAGGCTCAAGCCACGTCCGGCTACCGGATTGCTTCCCAGGTGCTGCGCGAACAACTCGTGATGGTTGAGAAAAACGCCTTGCGTGTTGATGCCGAAAACTGGCCGGACATTCTGGCGCCGAAACTCGTCAACACCGAGGATCTGGACCCTTTGAATGTCAAGCCCATACCGGCAACTAATGACGCAATAACGTCAGGACTTTTCGGCAAACTGTTCGCATCCCCCTCCTTCAATGAAGGCTTCCGGCAGTACCAGCAATTAACTCGACTCTCGCTGTTGATGGAACAGCGTCAGCGCGACATTGCCGGACTCAAGGATATCGCCAACACCCTGGAGTTGCGTAAGGACGGTATCTCGGCCCTTGCCGACCGGCAGCAGGCGCTCAAGGACAACTATGTCACACTGGTCAAGCGCTGGCAGGACCTTCAACTGCGCTTCAAGCAGATGAATACCACCGCAGATGCCTATACCGATGCCGCCAGCCAGGCCGAAAATGCACGTTTGCAACAACTCAACCGCATGGGCCGCAAGCTACAAAAAATGAAGTCTCCCGCCTTGGAGCGCGACGTTCAGGACGCTGCCCAGCGCCTTGACCGGCTTAAAAGCGTCACCTTGTTCGAAATTGCCCGCCATGCCGCCTCGCGTGACGAAATTTTTGACAAGCTCCAGCAAACCACCACTCAGTTACGGGAAAGCAAGAGCCGTCTGGCGGTTCTCGACAGCCTGCTGTCCGACAACCAGCAAATTTCCAAGGCTGCGTACAGTCAGCGCCTGCCCGTACTTCAGGACCAAATCGACAAACTGCAGATTCGTGTGGCGGAATCGCGGCAGGAATACCGGAGTTATCTGCGCACACTGGCCAAGTCTTTGTTGCAGGACCGGCGTGATGTCCTGACAAACTATCTGGGTGAAACCTACCTTGGCATGGAGCGCGCTGAAAGCAAAGTTGCCCCGGCTCCCAAGGAAAATACCGGCAAATGATGATGAACCCAAAACTATTGTTCCGTCTGAGTCCCCTGCCCGCCGCCGTCCTGTTGGCGGCCTGCAGCGTTGCCCCTACTCCCCCGGCGGCAACGGCTCCAACTCCCGCCATTCCTGCTGCGAGCTCCAATGCCTTGCCCGGCAAAGTCCCGGTTAACACTCAGGCATACGGCGTCAAAACCCGCCGCACTTTGGCTAGCCTGGACCGGGTTAATATTGACATCCCCAAACTTGACGATCAATTGCCTGCAAACCGAGTGCAGCTTCAGCGTGTCGGCGATCTGACTGCTCCCGCTTCTGCTCCTGACGGGGGGCAACCCCTGCCGACCGGTGACAATGCCGTGGAGGTCGTCAAGAGACCGCTTTCACTGGATGAACAGGTCAACGAAAAACTCAATGAAAGCCTGTACCTGCAAATTCTGGAACAGGCGCGGCAAGCCAAGGATCCCGGTACAGCCAATGCCTATCTGCAGGTTGCCCGCAAACTGAAACTCGGAAACAGCAAGTTCGCCGCCGAAAAAGAAGAACAAAAACTGCTGGAAGACAGTGTCGCCTTTTATCAGGATCTCCTGTCGCGGATGACCACCCCTGAAGCCAAGGCAGATATTTATTATGATCTGGCCAAGACTTACGACCTGATGGGCAAGAAAGCCGAGTCTGCTGCCGCCCTCAAGGAGTTGGCCAGCAAATATCCGCAGACGCCTTATCTGGTCGAAGTCTATTTCCGGCTGGGTGAAGACGCTTTTGCGGGCAACCGGTTCACCGAAGCCGCCGGTTACTATCAAAAGGTGCTTGAAAGCAAATCCTCTGACTTTTATGACAGCTCGCTCTACAAGCGGGGTTGGGCGCTCTATCGCGCCTCTGACTTTGAAGGCTCCCTGCCCCTGTTCTTCCAGTTTGCCGAAAAAATCATGGTCAAACCGAAAAAGAGCAAGCAGGAAGAAGCCAAGCTGCAAGACTCCTTCGAAGTCATCAGCCTGACCTTCATGATGATGGACGGCCCGAAGTCGGTTGACGCCTACTTCGAAAAGGAAGGCGAAAAGTTTTTCGAGTCAGGCATTTACACCAATCTGGCCCAAGCTTACCTTGCCAAACGCCAGTTCAGCAATGCGGCTGAAACCTATGCAGCCTTCATCAACCGTCACCCCTTTGATCCCAGTGCTCCCGAACTCAGCACCGGCATCATCAATATTTACCAGCTAGGCGGATTCCCGGCTCAGGTCATCCTGGCCAAAGAAGAATTCATCAAGCATTACAATCCGGAAGGCGCTTACTGGAAACAGGCGGACGAAGCTTCACGGCTACGCCTGCGCCCAATTCTGGAAGGACACATTGTTGACCTCGCCAAGCACTATCATGCCTTGGCGCAAATGGACAACAATGAAGGCGACTTCCTGAAAGCCGCCACATGGTATCGCACCCATCTGTCGCTGAAACCGGCTGAGCAGGACGCCATTGCCATCAACCAACTGCTGGCGGAAGCGCTCTATTCGGCCAAGCACTATTCAGAAGCCATTCCCGAGTTTGAGAAGACGGCTTACGAATACAACAACCCAAAGGCGGCTGACTCCGCCTACTTTGCCTTACTGAGCTATCAGGACTGGGACAAGTCCCTGGGTGAAGATGCTGCTGCCCGCCAGAAATTAATGACTCAACGTTCGGCCGCTGTCTTGCGTTTCGCGGAAAAGTTTCCGCAGGAAACCAACACCCCGAAAATCATCCAGGGCCAAATCCAGCAGATTTTTGAACTATGGAAAGAGCCGGACGATGTTTCCCGACAATTGGCCAAGGATCTTGAAGCCGGCGTAACGGCTTACGTGGGGCGTTATCCCCAGGATCCCCAAGCTGCCATTATGCTGCAGGGCATGATCAACCTGAATTTGCACTTCAAGGACTATGATGGCGCCGTGCGGAACGCACATGCCCTGCTGGCCATCAACCCGCCGGTCCAGGAGTCGCTGCGACTGGAGGCATCCAGCGTCATTGCCGACGCCCAATTTGACAAAGGCGACTTTGCAAATGCAGAAAAGTCATACCAGCAAGTCATGGCTTTCTCGATTCCGGACGCCAAGCTGAAAACACGTTATCAAGACCGGTTGGCGACCACTTATTATCGCCAGGCCGAAAAGCTGCGCGACGACAAGAAACCGGAAGAGGCGTCCGCCTTCTTCCAGAAAGCCGCTCAGGCTTCGGCTGACCCAAAGATCCGCACCTCCTCCGATTTCGACGCCGCCAGCGTGCTGCTGAATGGCGAGAAGTACAAGGAAGCCATTCCGGTGCTGATCTCCTTCCGTGAGCGTTATCCGGACAGTCCGCTGTCACAGACCATTCCGGAAAAGCTGGCGATGGCCTATGAGAAATCCGGCGATATCGCCAATGCCGCCGCCCAGTTTGAAGTCATTGCCGCCCGTGACCAGAAGAAGAGCCCGCAGGCAGCCCGCGAGGCGCTGTGGCTGGCCGCCGAAATGTACGAAAAGGGCAAGCAGACCGATGCCGCCCTTCGCATTTACCAAAAGTATGCCAGCGACACCTCCAACCCTCCGGATCTTCGCGGTGAAGCCACCTACAAGATTTACCAGCAGCACGTTGCGCTGCAACAGATTCCGGAGCAGTTGGCGGATCTCAAGACGCTGGCTCAGCTGTACGACAAACTGGCAGCCTCGGCATCGCCCCGCATCAAGTATTTCGGTGCGATGGCTCACTTCAAATTAAGTCAGCCGTCTTATGATGCGTTTGTTTCCCTGCCAATCAAGCAGCCGTTGAAGCAAAGCATTCTGCTGAAGAAGAAAGCCATGCAGGCGACCCTGAACGCTTATAACAAGGTCGCGGCTATTGGCGTGGCTGAGTTCACCACTGCCGCCAATCATCAGCAAGGCGAAATCTACCGCATCATGGCCAACGACCTCGTTAAGAGCGAACGACCGAAGGGACTGAGCGACCTTGAACTGGAGCAATACGGCATTTTGCTGGAAGAACAGGCTGAACCACTGTCAGACAAGGCTATTGCCATTCACAAGGTCAACGCTGAACTGGTCACTCAGGAAGTGTATGACGAGTATGTGCAAAAAAGTTTCGACGCGCTGGCGGAGTTGTCCCCCGGACGTTACAACAAGCGCGAGCAACTGGAAGAGCTGATCGATGAAATTTATTGATGATACGGGCTGCTTCATTCGCAAGTCCTCAGGCCTATGCCTGCTGGTCATGGGTGCCGCCCTGTCCGGCTGCTCTTCCATGAAAGAAAAGCCGGTAATGGCAAACGCCGATGTACCCGCACCTACCGCTGAAGAAATCAGCAGTGAGCCGGATCTGGAAAAGCTGGCGCGTGAACGAGCCGCCAAAGGCGAAACCAAGGCGCGGGATGCCGACGGTAAAACCACGACTGCCGGAGCCGACACCTCCAAAGGCCCTGAAGTAGTGACCCAGCTGGATGCCGGTCAGAAACAACTGGCACGCAACCTTCAGCCGGAATTTGAACGCGCTTTGGCCATGATGAAGGAAAACCGCCAAGAGGAAGCCTATGCCTTGTTCGAGGCCATTCAGGTGCAGGCGCCGACCCTGACGGGTCCGGTGCTTAATCAGGCACTGATTCGCCTGGCCCAGAAAAAACCGGCCGAAGCAGTTGAATTGCTGAAAAAGGCCCAGGCCGCCAACGACAAAAACCCCTATGTCTGGAATCTGAGCGGCTATGCCGAAAAACAGTTAGGGCATTTCAAAGCGGCTCGCGAGGCTTATGAAAAAGCCCTCGCCCTGTCGCCCAATTACGGCAAGGCGCACTTTAATCTGGCCGTGCTGTCTGACCTCTACCTACCTGATCTGCCCAATGCGCTGAAGCATTACGAAGCATACCAGGCCTTGCAAGCGCAGCCCGATGCCACCGTAGCCAAATGGATTGTCGACCTGCAAAAACGCACCGGTGTTTACAAGGCTCCGGCGAAAAAGGCGGCTGTCGAGGAAATAACGGAGGAGCCGTCACCCGCACCGTCGGAACCGCCAAAGGAAGAAGGAACTGCCGCAGATGTCACCGCTCCAGCTGCCGAGAGTGCCAAACCATGAATAAACAAATGATGGCGGGGCTGATGCTGGTCCTAATGTCAGCCACATCCCTGGCTGCTGAAAAGACAGGAGCCGTAACGGAGAAATCAGCCGTTGCCGGCAAACCTGCAAAAGCAGCCAAGATCGTCAAACCTGCCGGTAAAACATCCACCGATGTAGACGTCAAGGATGGTCTCGACATCATCGGCAGCCAGGACGCCCCCCTGGAACTGAACATTGTTCCCTGGAAAGACAAGGACAATGTACTGCCCAAGAACCCTCTGGAGGCCTCGATGCTGAAAGAGGTATTGGAACCTATTGACCGCGATGTGGTGCGGCGTGAAGTTGATTTTTCCAGAGCCATTCAAACCTTTCCAACCCCTTCACCTTAACGTGAATTTTTAAAATAGCAAAACAGGAGTACACACCATGTGGGCAGTTCGTTTTATTCAGGACGGCGGTTTTTTCATGTATCCGATCCTGCTGATCATGTTGATCGGTTTCGGCATCGCGATTGAGCGCTTTTTGTTCCTCAACCGGGTCAAGGCCTCCAACAAGGCACTCTGGGATGCCGTTTTTCCGTTCATCAAGAAAGGCGACACCGAAAAGGCGCTTAAGCAGGTCAAGGACAATGACACTGAAATCGGCCGAATTCTGGAATACGGACTGTCTCGCAACCAGACCGCCCGCCGCGTGGAAGATGTCGAGACCGCCATGGACGAAGCCCTGATGGAAGTCATGCCGCGACTGGAGGCCCGCACTCCGTACGTCGCCACCTTCGCCAACATTGCCACTTTGCTGGGTCTGCTGGGAACCGTGCAAGGCCTGATCACAGCCTTCGAAGCGGTCGCTAATGCTGACCCGGCACAAAAAGGCGACTTGCTGTCCAGCTCCATCTCTGTAGCCATGAACACCACCGCTTTCGGCTTGTTCGTCGCCATCCCTTTGCTGCTGGTTTACGCCTTCCTGCAAAGCCGTACCGGTGAAGTCGTGGAAAGCCTGGAAATGGCATCGATCAAACTCCTTAACGCCCTGCGCCAATTGCGTAATGCCCAGGATTAATCCGGGCCGGCCCAGACTTAAACAAGGAGTAGATCATGCGGTCACGCTCTAAAGCCCGTGACACGAACCCGGAGCTGGATATCACCTCGTTCATGAACCTGATGGTGATCCTGATCCCGTTCCTGTTGCTGAATGCTGTCTTCACCCAGGTTGCGGTATTGCAGGTCGCAATGCCCAACGACGGAAGCGGCGCCGCCCCTGAGGTCAAAAAGCCTCTGGTGCTTGAAGTCATGGTTTACAAGGATCGTTTTCTGGTTGCCGATCGCCAGACCGGCCCCATGAAAACCATCCCGGTGGATGCCAAAGGCGAGCACGACTTCAAGGCGTTGAATGAATATCTGCGTGAAGTCAAAACTCAGTACCCGACCGTGACAGACGCCAGCATTCTGCTGGAGCAAAACACCGTGTACAACAAACTGATTCAGACTATGGACGCTGTGCGCATCATCAATAGTCAGGTAAACGGGAAGCCGACCAAGTACGCCCTGTTCCCGGACGTCAGTATTGGTGATGCTCCTGAAGAAAGCGGAGGTGCCAAATGAGTCATAACAAAAGCCCCCGCGTCAAACGGCATGAACGGCTGCAAAAGCGCATCAAGGGTCAAGCCAACCTCAGCCTGACTTCCCTGATGGACATTTTCACCATTCTGGTGTTTTTCCTGCTGGTGAACTCACAGAACCCGGCCAAGCTGCCGGATATCACCCAATTGCAATTACCGGTGTCTACTGCTGAAAAGGACCCGAAAGAGCAATTGATTGTGATGATCACCAAGAAAGACATTCTGGTTCAGGACATGCAAATTGCCACGGTTGCCGAAGCCATGGCCAACAAGAGTGACAATATCGCTGCTCTGGGTGCTGAGTTGCGCTTCCGGGCCGCCAAGACCATTGCACCTTTGAATGAGCAGGGTATTCCGGAACGGGATATTACTATCCTCAGTGACAAGGACACACCTTACAGCGTCATTCGCAAGGTGATGGCGACCTGCAGCCAGAATGACTTTGCGAAGATATCCTTTGCTGTTGCTCGCGGAGGGAAGAAGTCATGAGCCAGATAATCCAGCTTCGCCCCATGCTGCCTTGGGATGACTTGCCTGAAGACGCCAGCCGTAAACGTCGCATTGATATCGCCGCCTTGGTTTTGGCCATAATCCTTTGCCTGATTGTAGCCATCGTCAAGTTACCCAAGATTGAGCGCAAGGATGCGGCCATACCCGAGCGTATTGCGCGCATGGTTGAGCGCAAGGAAATTCTCCCCCCTCCCCCTCCTCCTGTAAAAAAGGAAGAGAAGAAGGAAGAGAAGAAGGCGGAAGACAAACCAGCGGATAAACCCAAACCTGTCGAAGAAAAAGTCGCCAAGGTCAAACCGACAGATAGTGAAGTCAAGACCGCCAAGGAAAAAGCCAGCAAGGCCCTGGAGCAGTCCGGCGTTACCGATGCACTGGCTGACTTGCGTGACATGCAGACCGTGGCTGAAATGAACACCGGCGGCGCTTTGCAGAAGAACAGCGGTCAACCGGTCGGCACCAGCCGCAACATGATCAACAGTCGCGCCGGTGCAGGTTCCGGCGGCTTGGCTTACCAAGGCGCCCATAGCTCCGGCTTTGGCGGCGGCGTAGCCGGCGGCAAGGGTGGCAAGGGCAACTATGGTCTGGGCGGCAAAGGCACCACCGACATGAAGGGCGGCGTCATTGCTTCTGTTGGCGGCGGCGGTCGTGGTGAAGGCGGTGGCGGTCGTGGTGAAGGCGGCATCGGCAAACGGACTACGGATCAAATCCGTTCGGTTTTCGACCGCAATCAGGGCAAGCTTTTTGGCGCATATACCCGCGCTATGAAAGACGACCCCAGCATGGAAGGCCGCGTTCTGTTCCGTATAGTCATCGACCCGAACGGATCCGTGACCAGTTGTGAAATCGTTTCAAGCGAGCTTAACAACTCGGATCTTGAGTCCCGCTTGGTCACGATCGTAAAAAGTATCAACTTTGGCGAAGACAACGTTGATATCTGGAAAGGTACTTTCCCGCTTAACTTCTACCCGAAGTAACCGGTCCTTCCAGATAAGAAAAAGGCGCATCCCATGCGCCTTTTTCTTGCCTGTTTCTTGAGTTTTAATGCCATTTTGCAGTATGATTCGCCGCCTGAACGGAGGCGTGGCCGAGCGGTTTAAGGCACCGGTCTTGAAAACCGGCGTGGGTTCCGCCCACCGTGAGTTCGAATCTCACCGCCTCCGCCACTTTCGAACGGGTTTGCCGCTCATCAGGCGTCAAGATTCAAGAAATCGCCTTGTGCTATCCTGCAACCCACTTTCGTCCTGGCCACAAGCCGGGATGCATGGACGTTTTTTTCGTTATCCGGGCCTCATACCATGACTCAAACCACTGTCAACGCTCCTTCCTTTGTACGTCATCCCAAACTGATAGCCTGGGTTGCGGAAATCGCCGCCCTGACACAACCTGACCGCATTGAATGGTGCGACGGCAGCGAGGAGGAAAATCAACGTCTTCTCGACCTGATGGTTGCCAGTGGCATGATGCGCCGCCTGAATCCCGAAAAACGTCCCAACTCCTACCTCGCCTCTTCCGACCCGTCTGACGTGGCCCGTGTCGAAGACCGCACCTTTATCTGCTCTGCAAACCGTGAAGATGCCGGCCCCACCAACAACTGGGAAGAACCGGCCAAAATGCGCGCCACACTCAGCGGCCTGTTTGAAGGTTGCATGCGCGGCCGCACCCTGTATGTCGTCCCCTTCTCGATGGGTCCTCTGGGCAGCCACATTGCCCAGATCGGGGTGGAGCTGTCCGACAGCCCTTATGTCGTCACCAACATGCGTATCATGACCCGCATGGGCAAGGCTGTTTACGATGTACTCGGTGAAACCGGTAATTTTGTTCCCTGCGTGCATTCCGTCGGCAAGCCGGTACTGACACCGGCCGACGATGTGACCTGGCCCTGCAACCCTGAAAAATACATTGTCCACTTCCCCGAAACCCGTGAAATCTGGTCCTTCGGCTCCGGATACGGTGGCAACGCCCTGCTCGGCAAGAAGTGCCTGGCGCTGCGTATTGCCTCCGTGATGGGCCGTGATGAAGGCTGGCTGGCCGAGCACATGCTCATCCTCGGCGTCACCAACCCGCAAGGCCAGAAGCACTACGTTGCCGCCGCCTTCCCGTCCGCTTGCGGCAAGACCAATTTTGCCATGCTGGTGCCCCCCGCCGGCTTTGAAGGCTGGAAGATCGAGACCGTTGGTGACGACATTGCCTGGATCAAGCCACACCATGACGGCAAGCTGTACGCCATCAACCCGGAAGCCGGCTTCTTTGGTGTGGCACCCGGCACCAACACCACCACCAACCCCAACTGCATGGCCACTCTGACGGAAAATGTCATTTTCACCAATGTCGCCTTGACAGATGACGGCGATGTCTGGTGGGAAGGCATGACCAAGACCCCGCCTGCGCACCTGATTGACTGGACCGGCAAGGACTGGACTCCGGATTGCGGACGCAAGGCAGCCCATCCAAACTCCCGTTTCACCGTCGCCGCCTCGCAGTGCCCGTCCATTGACGCCGACTGGGAAAACCCGAGCGGCGTGCCGATTTCAGCCTTCATTTTTGGCGGCCGTCGCGCTGATACCGTGCCGTTGGTCGTCGAAGCCTTCGATTGGAAGGATGGCGTCTACAAAGCCGCGACCATGGGTTCTGAAACCACGGCTGCCGCTGTCGGCCAGCAAGGTATCGTTCGCCGCGACCCCTTCGCCATGTTGCCCTTCTGTGGTTATCACGTCGGTGACTACTTCCAGCATTGGTTAAACATGGGTGAAGAACTGATCAGCGAACACTCGCAACTGCCAAAGGCATTCAACGTCAACTGGTTCCGTACTGACGAGAATGGCAAGTTCATCTGGCCCGGTTTTGGTCAGAACATGCGCGTCCTGCAATGGATTGTCGATCGCTGTGAAGGCCATGGCCAAGCCCATGAAACCCCGATCGGCTTGGTGCCGCGTTACGAAGACCTGTCCTGGGAAGGTTCGGATTTCACATCAGAGCAGTTTACCAAGGTCATCAGCCTGGACACTTCTGCCTGGAAACGCGAACTGTCAAGCCATGATGAGTTGTTTGCCAAAATCGCCGATAAACTGCCGTCGATGCTGAAGAACCAGCGAGCCATCCTGGGTGCCAAGCTCGGCGCCTGAGGATTGTGTTGACGAAAAAAGGGGTGCCTGCTGGCGCCCCTTTTTGCATTTCAGACAACCTGTTTTGGCCGGAAAGGCGAATGGATTGACACTTTATTGACAGTGAAACTGCTAGTCTTCCAGCCATTCTTCAAATTATGAACCGGAATGCTTAATGTATCTGCTGATTGTGGAAGATAATCCTGATCTGGCCGCCAATATCGGCGAGTATTTGGAAGAGCGCGGCCATATTGTTGATTATGCCGCTGACGGCCTAACAGGCTTCCGGCTGGGCTCTGGCAACAGTTACGATGCCATTATTCTTGATCTGTATTTGCCCGGCATGGATGGCATATCCGTCTGCCAGCGCCTGCGTGAATCCACTCATAATGCTGTTCCCATCCTGATGCTGACCGCGCGCGACCAGGAGCGTGACAAGCTGGCCGGCTTTAAAGCCGGCGCCGATGATTATGTAACCAAGCCATTTTCCCTCGCCGAACTGACCGCCCGCCTGACCGCACTTGTTCGTCGGGCCCAAGGCATAAAGCCCGCCCGGCTCAGAGTTGCGGATCTGGAATATGACACCCAGACTTTGCGGGCTTTTCGCGGACCCCGCAAACTGGAACTCACTCCCACCGGGCTGAAACTCCTGGAACACTTCATGCGGGTTTTCCCCGCCGTAGTCACTCGCTCAGACATTGAGCGATTATTGTGGGGAGACAATCCACCAGACAATGACGCTACATTGCGGGCGCATATCCATGCCCTGCGCGCCGCCATTGACCAGGACGCCGAAATCCGATTGTTGCACACCGTACATGGGATTGGCTACCGACTGACGGACGGCGCGGAAAATTGAAACCCCTGCTGCGCCGATTCAACGCTATGCCTCAGGAAAATCGATTCCTGGCGGTAGTTCTGTTGATTCTGGGCATCGTGATTCTGGGGTTTTACCTGACTATTGCCCGTTCATTCGCTGTGCTAGATGAGTCTCTGGTTCAGGAAAACATGCACACTCGGATGCAACTGTTTATCGAGTCCTACCATGAACGGGGGGACTCCATGCGCATGCCCGCTGGCAGCGGCTTCATCGGCCTCATCGATCAGCACCCGAACTCTGCCGCCGTTCCACCTGAGATCCGGTTGATCCCGACCGACCGCCTGATTAGAAACGTCGTGGTTGGCGATGACCGTTTCCATGTCCTGCATCAGACCAGCCGGCAACGGCATTTTTACCTGATGCTGGATGCCAAACCTCTCGACAATATCAAACAGTTCATTCTACTGACCGCACTGGAGTTCGTCTCCATCGCCGTATTTGCCGGTCTTGCTGTCGCCCGCTGGCTTGGCCACCTGATTTCCCGCCCGCTCACTCTGATGGCGAATGCCGTTCGCGAATATAACCCGACCGATCATACTCCGACCAAATTGGGGCAGAAATTCCGTGACCACGACATGGCCGATATTGCCAATGCTTTTGATAGCTTTGCCGAACGAATGACAGAGTTTGTGAGCCGGGAGCAGGCATTTACGGAAGACGCCAGCCATGAATTGCGAACGCCCCTGACCGTCATCCTTTCCTCCCTGCAACTGTTGGCCGACGATAAAAACATCAGCTTCTCCGGACAGTTGCGGCTGGCCCGTATCCAGCGCGCAGCAGAAAACATGCAGTCGCTGATTGAGGCCCTGCTATGGCTGAGCCGCGAAGACGCGGTAGTCAGCATGCCGCAAATGGAGTTGGGGGATGTCATACAGGACCAGGTGCAACAATTGGCAGAACAAGTCGCAAGAAAGCCGGTCAAGCTGGAATTCCGCAATCTGGCGAATTATCCGCGTCAGGTCGCCAAAGGCATGGCGGCCAGCGTCACGGGTAATCTGTTGATTAATGCCGTGAACCATACAGATCAGGGATCCATTACCATTACCCTCTATGACAACCGCTTTGAAGTTTACGATACCGGCCATGGTATCCCTCCGGAAGATATCACCCATATTTTTGAACGGCGCTATCGCGGCAGCCTGAGCCGCGGGCAAGGCCTTGGCCTGTATATCGTTAAACGGATTTGCAGCCAACTGGGGTGGGAAGTATCCGTCCACAGCCCTCCGGGCCAAGGAACGCGTTTTGTTGTGGGCTTCTATCCGGAACCGTCATCGACTACCGCGCCTTAAAGTTCCCTTAAGTTTTTTCAGCTTGAACACTGATAAGGTTATGGTCTGGAACCCCGGCATATCCCGTGGAAACGTCCCCTCCTTCTGTCTGGATCTGTTTAGATGACGACATTCGTCCCTGATCATCAGCCGCCTTCCCGCCCGGATGGTCGTTTGCGCGCGCAATTCTGGATCGCTACCGGCATCTTCATCATTGGAGCCATCCTGTTTCAGGCCGTGGATATTGATCTGGCGGCTGAAGACTGGTTCTACCAGGACGGGCGCTTTATCGGTCGCGGCAGTTTCTGGGCAGACAAACTAATCCACAAGAAAGGCGGACAACTCATCGTCAGCATCGCCTTGGTCGCGCTGGCACTACTGGCTGCCAGTCTGAAAATTCCCCGGTTGGTTCCCTGGCGCCGTGGGGCTGTTTACCTGTTGTGCAGCCTGGCCTTGGGCAGCGGTCTGGTCGGTGCTCTAAAATCCGTCACGAATGTCGACTGCCCTTGGGATCTGGCTCGTTATGGCGGGGTCAAGGCCATGCCCTATGTGCACATATACGAGGACAAACCTGATGCCTTGGCACAGGGAGCCTGCTTTCCCGGCGGACACTCCTCAGGAGCATTCTCGATGTTTGCCTTCTACTTTCTGGCTAGGCAATATCGTCCGGAATGGTCCAAACCCGCTCTGGCCTCCGTGCTGGTGCTTGGCAGTTGCTGGGGCTTGGGTCAATGGGCGCGCGGAGCGCACTTCCCCTCACACGACTTCTATAGCGCCTTTATCTGCTGGACAGTTGCCTTGTGGTTATACCGGCTGTTCTGGAAAGAACAGGCCGTCTAGGCACAACTCCTCCTGCTAAAGATAGGCCTCAACACTCTCAATATCCAACTGCTCCGGCTTCAGGAAGCGGCGGGCGTATTGTTCCCAGACCCGTGACTGAAGGAACAGGTGGAAGAGGTCAGGATCGATGTGATGCTGGTCGCGCATGCGTTGGAGAATGGACAACGCCTGGGATATTTTCATGGGCGGCTTGTAGGGGCGTTCGCTGGCCGTCAGCGCCTCAAAGATATCAGCAATGGCCATCATTCTGGCCGGCCAAGACATTTGTTCGCGTTTAAGACCTTTGGGGAAACCTGTGCCATCCATTTTCTCATGATGGCCGCCTGCATATTCCGGCACCCGTTGCAGGTTTTTGGGGAAGGGTAAGGACTCCAGCATCTGGATCGTCACTTTCATATGATCATTGATCTTTTGCCGCTCATCATAACTGATGGTTCCGCGATCAATGCAGAGAAACGCCACTTCCTGTTCGTTCAGCACCGGCTGCTCAACTCCCAGATGGTCCTTCCAGATCCGGGCCGCCACTTGGTGCACCCGCGCCTTGTGGTCATCGCTCATGAACTCGCCGCCCTTGTTGGCCTTCTCAATGAAAAGGCAGTCATCACGCAAACCTGACAATTCCTGGGCCATGAGCCCTTCCAGCAGGGGTGCCTGCTCCGGATTTTCCCGCATTTGCCGCAGGTATCCCAACTCGGTTTGCGCCATCAGCGCCGTAAAGCGCGCCTTGACGGTTTCAATGCCGTCCAGCAACAAATGCAGCTTGGTGGACTTGTCCAGCAGATAATCCGGTGTTGCCAGCTTGCCGCAGTCATGCAGCCAGGACGCGACCCGTAATTCATACCAGTCATTTTCGTTGAGGCTGAAACCCTGTAACGGCCCCTCCCCTGCCTCGCAAGCCGCCCGGGCAATCAGCTCGGTCAGCACGGGTACGCGCTGGCAATGGGCCGACGTATGGGAGGACTTGGCGTCAATCGCCTGGGCGATAACCTTGATGAAGGCATCCAGCAGATCGCGGGTATCTTGCAGCAAAATCTGGTTGTCGAGGGCGATGGCGGCGCTGGAGGCCAAGGCCGCCACGATGGGCTCGATATCCTGATGGAAGGCGATGCTTTCACCCGTCTGCGGGTTCTTGGCATTGACCAGTTGCAGCACACCAATCACTTCACCCTCATGGTTGCGCAATGGAACCGTCAGGAACGACTTGGAGCGGTATCCGGCCTTGGCGTCAAAAGCCTTGGTTCCGGAAAAATCGAGGTGCTCGGCAAAATAGGCATCCTCGATGTTTTCCATCTTCAGCGTCAGCGCGGTATGCGTGGCGATGTTGTTGTGATTGGGCGTTCCGTCCTCCCGATATAGCGGCAACGGTGGAAACGGGATGGGCCGCCCGGAGGTTCCGCCCAACGTCAGGCTCAATGAATTATTGCGCATGATCTCGAATTCCAGCACCTGCCGGCCGCTCTCTTCCTTCAACAGGTAAAGCGTGCCGCCATCCGCGTGGGTAATGTCCTGCGCCGCATCGAGGATTTTTTCGAAAAGCCGGGCGGTATTGCGTTCGCTGGACAACGCGGTGGAGATTTCGATCAGGCGCCAGAACAGGTCGCGATTCATGGGAGAGGAGACTGTCATGGGAGCGATTCCCTTTTTCCAATGGCATTTCAAATCACTCTAGCACAAGTCTGGCGTATAATTCCGCGCCACCTGTCAGTGAAAAAGGCCAGCTTACGAAATGTCACGCGTCCGCACCCGAATCGCCCCCTCGCCCACCGGCTTTCCTCACGTCGGCACCGCGTATATCGCGCTCTTCAACCTGTGTTTTGCCCGTCAGCACGGCGGCCAGTTCATCCTGCGCATTGAAGATACCGACCAGGTCCGCTCCACGCTGGAGTCCGAGAACCAGATCCTGTCCTCCTTGCGCTGGCTGGGCCTGAACTGGGACGAGGGTCCGGATGTCGGCGGCCCGCACGCCCCTTATCGCCAAAGCGAGCGCAGCGCCATTTACCGCAAACATGCTGATGATCTTGTGACTCAGGGGCATGCCTTCCACTGCTTCTGCGACAATCATCGGCTGGAACAATTGCGTGCACAACAGACTGCCGACAAGGCCGCGATTGGCTACGACGGCCTGTGCATAAGCCTGTCCGGCGATGAAGTCAAACGACGGTTGGCAGAAGGTGAACCTTCAGTGATCCGCATGAAGGTGCCCCGTGAAGGTATCTGTGAAATTGAAGACATGCTGCGTGGCCGCATCGAGATCGACTGGGCGCAAGTGGACATGCAAGTATTGCTGAAGGCCGACGGCTTGCCCACCTACCACCTCGCCAATGTCGTGGATGACCACCTGATGGAAATCACGCACGTCATTCGCGGTGAAGAATGGATCAACTCGGCCCCCAAACACCTGCTGCTGTACAAATACTTTGGCTGGACCGCTCCGGTGCTGTGCCACATGCCGCTGTTGCGCAACCCGGACAAGAGCAAGCTGAGCAAGCGCAAGAATCCGACCAGCATCACCTATTACGAGCGCATGGGTTATCTGCCGCAAGCCATGCTGAACTATCTGGGCCGCATGGGCTGGTCGATGCCGGACGAACGCGAGAAGTTCACACTGGACGAAATGGTCAGCCATTTCGACATCAACCGTGTCTCACTGGGTGGACCGACCTTCGATGTCGCCAAATTGAGCTGGCTGAATGGTCAATGGCTGAAGGAAATGACGTTGCCGGACTTCATGCACGCTTTCCAGCAATGGGCTGTCAACAGCAATTATCTTGCCAAGGTGGCAAAGCAGATCCAGCCGCGTATTGAAACCCTGTCGGAAGCCGTGAACTGGGCTGGCTTCTTCTTTGCCGGTCAGGTGGGTGTATCTGCCGAAAAGCTGGCGCACAAGAAACTGTCGCCGGACGAGGTGAAGAAAGTGCTGCAGTTCGGTCTGTGGGAACTGGAAAAGGTAATGCTGTGGAACCACGAAACCGTGGGCGCCACCTTGCAGCGCATCAGTAACGGCATGGGGGTGAAACTGCGGGACTTCATGGCGCCCTACTTCATCGCCATTGCCGGTACAAACTCCAGCACACCGGTCATGGAAGCCATGGCCATTCTCGGACCCGACCTGACCTTCCACCGCCTGCGTCACGGCGTCGAGGTGCTGGGCGGCCTCACCAAGAATGAACAGAGTGAATGGCTGAAAGAATGGCAGGCATTGCCTCGGGAATAAGTGACTCGTCAGCCTCTCTCCGATGGAGAGAGGCTGACGGATTTACCACATCAAATCATCCGGAATCACGTAGTCCTTATACGGATCCTCTTCATCCACTTCCGCCTTCTCCACACGCGTATTCAGCACCACCACCACCGACTCATCACGGGTGCGGATTTTTTCCGCCGCCAGCGTCGGCACCAGCTCATATCCCTCACCGGAACGCACTACCGCAATCTGCCCCTTCACCAACTGGTTAAATTGGGCTTCAGTCACATACAGCTTCTTGATCTTGCCGCCGTCGGCAAACTGGTATGCCGTCTCACCGCCTTTGCGGCTGATAGCCTGCGTTACCACCATGTTCCGCACCTGCGCTTCACGCGCCTTGCTTTCACGCTCCAGCTGCTGCAGCCGGTTCAACTCACGGTCACGCGCCTGTTTCTCTTCCAATGCTTTTTGCGCCAGCTTCTTGCTCTCCTCCTTGTCAACCGCCACCCGTTTCTCATGCTCCAGTTTTTTCACTTTCTTGACGTCGGACAGGCCGGCTTTCAGCAACTGGTTCTTCAGGGAATTGTTCATCAGGCATCACCACGGAAAACAGATGCAAGAGGCTAGCATCTCTCTCCGTAAAGCAAAAGGCTCTCTTAACCCGCACCGCAGCCCCATCCGCAGCAACTCACCCAAACGGGTACCGCCAACTTGAAAAGCCCCCTGAACGCCTTAATAACGGCCTTGATGGCCACTTTTTAGGCACTTGAGCGGACTTTATCAAAATTGGCGTCAAAGCCGTTGACACATCCCCGATAGCCCTTTAATATTCGCGTCCTGTGCGGGGCTATAGCTCAGCTGGGAGAGCGCTACAATGGCATTGTAGAGGTCAGCGGTTCGATCCCGCTTAGCTCCACCATACAGGGTCCCATCGTCTAGCGGTTAGGACATCGCCCTTTCACGGCGGTAACCGGAGTTCGATTCTCCGTGGGATCACCAATTCGATAAAAAGGCCGGCATGGCAACATGCTGGCCTTTTTATTTGCGTGTTCAGCAGACAAGTCATTGTCTCTGAAGGAACAGAGGCGCATGGCATGCGCCTCCAACCGGAAGACCTCCCGCCTTATTTGACCTGGCAGACTCCCAGCACCGTCAACTCACCATCCTGCCACAGACCCAGCACCATGCCGCCGACCTGACGCCCCGCCAACCGGTCACCCGTGGTCAGCGGGCAAGCCGCATCAATCGGCTTGCCGATTTTTTCCAGCGCCAGTTTGACGTTGTTTACCGGCACATTCACTTGCGAAAGCGTCATTGCCGTTACGGTGTCATGCACCAGCATCACCCGTTGCGTGGAACCGGAGGTCGTCATGCCCCAATATGCCGGTTGGCGGGCATCTGCGATTGGCCGGGAACACACGGCTTGCGCACAAATCCAGCCCATGGCCGCCAACGCATCACGATGCATGCCCAGACTGACACCTTCCATCAGCACCGAGGCAATGGCGACACGACCGGTATCCGCTTCACTGGCCGCTTTGCGTTTTGCCAACGCCATATCCGGTTTTGCCGCCGCCGATGCCGCTGAAGCAGCAGGCGTCGGGGCCGACGCCATGACCCCGCGCTGTTCCATGACATCTCTTCCGCGCAAATCATCTGCACGTCCCGTTTCCGCATCACCAGCAGCTAACTCTTGCTTGGCAGGCGTCTCGGTAGCCGGGCGCAACTTCAAGGTGGGCAAATTCACCGGCGCCGGCGGTATCACTTCATTTTTGCGCTCCATGGATTTTCTGGCTGCAAATTCCGCACGCAAGCGCGACAACTCTGCCGAGCGGCGCTCCGCCATTTCCTGCTCACTGACCGGCTGCTCATTGATGGGTGCTGCGCTGTCCTGCATGGCCCCGGCGGCAACTAAAGGTTCGGCCTCCGCCGGCACCGGCGCGGCGGATTCAGCAACAGGGAGCGGGACAACCGGCGCCTGACTCACCCTCACGGCCTTCTGCAACTCATCCGGAGCTCGGGTTTGCAGATAGACCACCAGAGTACTGACCATCACCACACTGGCCACCGCGCCGAAGGACAACAACCAGTCCTGCTTGCGCGGTGCGGAAACTGGTTGCCCGGCGGCCTTCAGGATCGCCGCATCCACCCCCTCCGACGGCTCTTCCTTGGGAATGCGGCTATAGAGGTCTTTCAGGCGCGAATCCAGTTCATCACTCATGCTTCGCTCCCCAAGCCCAGACAAGACTGCAGTTTCTTCTGCGCATACCGGAAACGGCTTTTGACCGTTTCAAAGGCCACCTGCAACTGATCCGCCATGGCCTGCAGGCTCAATTCAGCTTCAAGGCGCAGCAATATCACGCTGCGCTGTTCCGGCGGCAATTGCTGCAGGCAAAAGCGCAGCCGTTGCGATTCCTGCTCCTTGCTCAAGCTCTCATCCGGACGGGCGGTTTCGCAGGCGATGACTTGCTCTACCTCACCCTCATCTGCTTCCTGTTCCAGTGTCCAACGCTTGCCCTGCTTGCGGTAATGATCATGAAGCCGTGAATGGGCAATACAGAACAGGTAACTGCGGAAAGCCGCCGTTACGGAATAGGCCTGCCGCCGCCGGATCAGGGTCAGCCAGATTTCCTGATAGACCTCTTCCGCCTGGCCGCGATTACCCAGATGGCGGATCAGATAGGAAAACAGCGACGGGCGGTAACGCCGGTACAGGACGTTAAACGCAGCCTTGTCTCCGGATTGCCAGGCCAGCATCAGGGTTTCGTCCGGGATATCAGTCATGATGATCCATGCATTTCCGTTTAATGAAGGCTTGATACAACATGCGTTCTTTCGACGCAAGTTCAGCACGTGCATTAAGGGTAAATGAAGCCATTTTTTCAGATGGCTCATACTTATAGAGGTTAACGTCCGACACTTCCGGTTCGGGTTAAACGCACCTTAAAAAAAAGAGGCTGCGAACTGTTATCATGCTCGCCTTCGACATCCGTCGCGCCTGCCCGAGTTCTTACGTGAATACCGATTTTGCCTCCCTGCCGCTCTCCCCGGCCCTGCTGGACAACCTGAAGTCGCTGGACTTCACCGCCATGACGCCCATCCAGGCGCAAAGCCTTCCGGATATTCTCCAGGGCCGCGATGTTATCGCCAAGGCCAAGACCGGCAGCGGCAAGACAGCCGCGTTCGGACTCGGAATCCTGTCCAAATTGAATCCTGCCAGTTTCAACGTGCAGGCCGTGGTGCTCTGCCCCACTCGTGAACTGGCCGATCAGGTCGGCAAGGACATCCGCCGCCTGGCCCGCACCCTGCCCAACATCAAGCTGATCACCCTCTGCGGCGGCACCGCGCTTGGCCCCCAGATCGGTTCGCTGGAATATGGCGCCCATATAGTCGTCGGTACTCCCGGCCGTATCCAGAAACACCTGGACATGGGCACGCTGCGCCTGGAACGCATGCAGACACTGGTGCTGGACGAGGCTGACCGCATGCTGGACATGGGCTTCGAGGAAGCCATCAAAGACGTGATCAAACACATGCCCGCCAACCGGCAGACGCTGTTGTTCTCCGCCACCTACCCCGACAGCATTCTCAAGATGAGCAAGTCGGTACAGCGCAATCCGCTGGAAGTCACGGTGGAAGCGCAGCATCATGACAGCGCCCTGGAGCAGCTGTTTTTCGAGATCAATCCCGAGCAACGGCTGGATGCCCTGAGCCGCTTGCTGCGCCATTACCGTCCGGAATCGGCTGTCGTGTTCTGCAACACCAAAGCGGATTGCCAGGATGTGGTGGACATGCTGATCGACCAGGGTTTTTCCGCACTGGACCTGCACGGTGACCTGGAACAGAAAGATCGGGATCTGGTGCTGGTGCGTTTCTCGAACAAAAGCGTTTCCGTTCTGGTGGCGACCGATGTCGCGGCTCGCGGACTAGATATCAAGGATTTGTCCGCCGTCATCAACTACGAGCCGGCCTGGGATGCGGAAGTTCATGTCCACCGGGTAGGGCGCACCGGACGCGCCGGGCAGAAGGGATTGGCATTGACGCTGTTTGCACCGCGTGAAGCTGGCCGGGTTGGCGCGGTCGAGGTCTACCAGAAAGCACCGATTACGCTCAAAAATCTGGAAGAACTCGATCACGGCAATGACAAACCGCTGCCGTCGCCGATGGTGACCCTGGTCATTCAGGGTGGTCGCAAGGACAAGATCCGCGCCGGGGACATCCTTGGCGCGCTGACCGGAGAAGCCGGAATTCCGGGATCGGAAGTCGGCAAGATTGATATTGCCGACATGGTGTCCTATGTCGCGATCCGCCGGTCCAGCGCCGCCAAGGCGTTAAACCAACTGCGCAACGGGAATATCAAGGGCCGCAGTTTCAGGGTGCGGCAAATCTGAAGGCGCAAGCCTTCAACCCGGATTATGCTAGTCTTCTGAGAATAATAGGCGAGTCCTTTCCGATGGACTATTTATTGTATCTTGCACTGGGCTGTTTTGCCGGTTTCGTCGCCGGGTTGTTCGGAATCGGCGGCGGCATGGTGATTGTCCCGGTGCTGGTTTACAGTTTTGCCGCACAGGGCTTCAGCGGCGATGTGCTTACGCACCTTGCCATCGGCACGTCACTGGCTACCATTATGGTGACATCCGTCAGTGCGGTGCTGGCGCATCACAAACATAACGCCGTGCTCTGGCCGGTGGTGCGCCATCTGACGCCCGGCCTGTTGGCGGGCGCGTTCGCCGGCGCCCAGGTGGCATCGCTGATCCCGGCGCGCCCCTTGCAAATCCTGATTGGTTGCTTCGCCTTGCTCTCGGCGGCGCATATGGCCACCGGCTGGAAAGGCAGGCTGGGCCATATGCCCTTACCCAAGCGGGAAGGGCTTTGGGTGGCGGGCGGCGGCATTGGCGGCGCCTCGGCAATTTTCGGCATTGGCGGCGGTACGTTTACAGTACCCTACCTGACGCTGCATGGCGTCGCCATGACCAATGCCGTTGCCAGCGCCTCGGCCTGCGGACTGCCTATCGCCGTAGCAGGCGCTGTGGGCTTCATGACCGCCGGACTGCATACCGGGGACCTTCCCGCCGGAGCTTGGGGTTACGTGTATTTGCCGGCATTCGTCGGCATCAGCGCCACCAGTCTGGTTTTTGCCCGGATCGGAGCGCGGCTGGCGCATCATTTACCGGCCGACCAACTGAAAAAACTTTTTGCCTGCCTGCTGGTTATCGTCGGCATCGGCTTCATCCGGGGACATTGACATGCTGCTGGCGCCATCCGACAAGCCCTTCGATTATCGCAAACCGCCCAGGCTCAGCCTGGGGTTGGCGGCTCTACTGCTGATGCTCTCATTCTGGCTTTTCCCGGCCGATGAAGCACACCAGCGTCACCTGAACGAAACCTATGTTGCCGAGTTGCTGAGTGTGGAATGGCCGCTCTATCCGCCATTCCTGTCGCAAACCGGCAAGGCGCTGCAACTCAAACCCCTGGAAGAAGCCTTTGCGGCGGGGGACACTGACCGACTGACCCGACAACTGGGGTATGACCGCGCCTTTGTCGACAACCTGCATGAGGGAGGTAAGGCTTACCTCGATGCCGAGACCTTCAGCCGCTGGAGTGAGTCCCGTAACCGCTTCGATGCCGAGCGCAACCTGCTGAGCAGCCAGATCCTCGGCCTGGACCCGCAACGCTTCCGGCCGGTGACCTTCATTAGTCATGCACTCACCGACACAAACCTTTACAGCGTCTTGCTCTCGGTCATCGTGCTGTTGTTGGTGGGCATGGCGGCCGAGTGGATGATGGGGAGCGGCGCCCTGCTGACAGCCTGGCTGGCCGGGAGCATCAGCGGTGGCCTCGTGTTCTGGATCAGCCACCACGGAACCCTGACGCCCTTGACAGGCAGCGCCCATGCCGTCGCCGCCGTGCTGGGCTTGGCGGCCTGGCAATTCCGTCACCGGGGCAGCCTGCGCTTCATGGATTCGGCCTTGACGCTGGGGGGCTGGATTATCGCGGCAATCGCCGTGGCGGTGATTGGCATGCAGGTCAAGTGGCACCAGTTTGACTTGCGCTGGGCGGCGTCCATGCTCATTGCAGTGGGTGCAGGGGTCGCGGTCGCCATCGCCCACCACCACTGGTTTTTGCGGCAGGAGGACGAGGCGGAATTTCAACCGGTTGAAGAAAGCCAAACGAACGAAACCTACCGTCAGGATCTCAATCAGGTGATGGTGAAACTGTCGCAGATGCAGTTTGTGGCCGCCGAGAAAAACATCCGTTCATTACTGGAGCGCTATCCGGAAGACAAGCGCTTGCTGGAACAGTTGTACCACTTGCTCAAGCTGAACCCGTCCAGCCTGGAATTCGAGGAGGTTGCCTTCAGCATGCTGACCCTGCCCAACCGGCCCGAAAGCAATCACGTTTCATTACGGATTTATCGGGATTACCTCAAGCGCAGTCAGACCTTTGTCGCCATGGATGACAACACCGGCCTGCAATTGGTCTTGCGGTTTACCCGGATTGGCGCCCTGAGGGAGGCGGAGGATATATTCAAGCGGGTACTGGAATCAAACCGGCAGGCTCCGTTGTTGGCCAAGGCCGCCGCCGCCCTGTCGCAGGCTTGCGCCGCCAAAAACCAGGAGCAGCGGGCCAGCTACTACGCCTCGCTGGTCAAAGGCGAGGCCTGAGTCAAGCCAGATAGTCCTGGGAAACATCCTTGCCGCCCAGCTGCTGCCAGTAAGACCGCATGGTTTCATAGCGCGGATGTTTATTGAAGCGGTTGACCAGATAATCCATGACCTCCAAAGCCTGTGAAGACTGGCCCAGTTTTTCATGCAGCAATTTGGCGCGCAGCATATAGGCTTCCGGCAATTGCTGGAAATGCGGGGCTGTCTGATGTAGTCCATCCAGCAGGGTTGCCGCGCGGGCATACTCCTGAAGCTCAACGCAGGCCTTTGCCAGATCAAAGGTCACCTCCGCCTCTTCCGGCCGGTACTCCGGCATCACCAGCAGAATCTTTGAAAAGACTATCAAGGCCTCCCGGGCTTGTCTGGCGGAAAGCAGGGCCGCCATGTAGCTCTCTCCCTGCATGGCCACGCCTTGCTTGTCACGCAAAAAAACCAGAAACTGGAAATAGCGCTCCTGAGCATCGACCGCATTGCGTTGCTTGTCGGCCAAGCCCTTGAGCAGGCTTTCCGCCTTATCATACATGCCCTCCTTCAGGTATACCTCCAGCTTGGCGGTATTGCTGTCCAGCCGACGCACGGCCGAACGCCTGCCACGACTCCGCACACCCTCCCCCTGAAACCCCAACTCCCCCTGGAATTGCAGCAGACAATAGCCGGAAACTCCAAAAACGACCCAAAGGCCATAACCGTAAAAGACATGGCGAAGCCCCTGCAAGACCCCTGGCGTGGCGACATCCGCCAGCAAGCTGACGACCGCTTGCGAGAGCAGGAACAAGATCAGCGCCGATCCGGCCAAGGGTACGTACAGGAAACGCACCGCAGAAAAAACAGGCTGCCAGGACGCCGGCCGCACTAATCCTTTCAACGTCTTTTCCAGCGCCACGACCATTAAGGCGGCGGGCATCAGCATCGCCACGACAATGGCCGCCAGCACGGACAACAACGGCGCAAACGACCCGGCCCATACCAGTCCGGTCATGATCACGGCTAACAGCAGCGCCACTTGCATCCCGGGCCCGGACAGAGCGGAAGTGACCCCTTCCGTTCCCGGAAACACCACCTCGCCCTTGGCGCTTTTCTGCAGCAGCGCCCAACCGGTCAATCCCAGCATGAAAAACGATCCGGCGCCCACTGGCAATAACAGGTTTTCAGGAGCCAAGCCCGGCAACAGCAGCAACAGCAGCAGAATCGCCAGCCCGGGCAGGAAAAAAGGCAGTCGCAGAAAGTCGGTATAACGCTGCCAGAAAGGCTGTACTGACATGCCGGACTTGACCGGCTGCAAGGGCTGGTTGCACAGAATGCAGTTTGGCAGGCTTTCCATGTCCGTACCGGCCGGGGCGCAATCGTCACAAACCTTGATGCAACACGTGGCGCAATGCCATTTCGCGGTAGTGAGCGGATGATATTTACAGTAATCTGTGGCCATTTTCGGGTACTTTTTCCCTGAATCTCAAGGCAGTGTAGGAGTTGGTGAATGGGGATGCAATCGCGACGCAACATAATCATCGCCGGAGGCAATTTTGCCGGCCTGACGCTGGCGCGTGGACTGTGCAGCAAGCACTTTCAAGTCACGGTGGTGGATCCCGGCGAAAACTTTGAATGGTATCCCAACATTCACGAATTGGTATCCCGGCACAAGTCCGCCGCACGGTTACGACATTCCCGGCGGAAAATCGTGGAGCGCCTCGGCCACCGCTTCATGCAGGCGGAAGTCACCGGCCTGGAGTGTGGACAGCAACGGATCATGACCGGTCAGGGCCAGTCGCTTCCCTTCGATGAACTGGCCCTATGCATTGGCAATGTCAGCAACATCGACCGCGTACCAGGAGCCCGCGAGTTCGCCCAGCCCTGCTCAAGTATTTCTGAGGCGGAAAACATCTCCCGTCAATTGCAGCGGCTGGACGCCCTCAACCTGCCCGAGCGGCCGGTGGTGCTGGTTGGCGCCAACTTTGTGGGGCTGGAGCTGCTGGGCGAGATTGTGCGCCGCTACCGGCGCCAATGGCGTTTCCGCCTGCATGTGGTTGATGCGCTGCCCGCCATCATGCCCGGCTATCGTGGACTGGATGCCTGGTTCCGGGAACAGTGCTCCGGCCTGGTCGTGCACTGGCATTCGGGCCGAAAAGTCAGCGCCGTCAACAGCGCCAATGTCGTGCTGGATGATGGAACCATCCTGGACAGCCGCCTGACGCTCTGGTGCGCCGGCGATATGCCGCACCCGCTTCCCGCCGCCCTGGGATTGGCGAAGCCGGGCCGGTATATTCCGGTCCACGCCACCTTGCAATCCCTGGCCGCTCCCCGGGTCTGGGTTGCGGGCGATGCGGCCGACTTTCCCGCGGCCCTCGACAAACAGGCCTTTCATGCCATCGCCATGGCTGGGCATATTGCTGCCAATTTGCGGCGTGCGCCTGGCAAGCCGCTGCAAGACTACCGCCCGCTTCCCACTCCCCGTCTGCTCAGTTTTGGCGATACCGGACTGATCCTGTTCAAGTACAGAGCCTTGGCGCACCCCTCCCTGCTGGCCGCCAAGGAAGCGGTCTATCAGGGCAATTTCAACCTGATGTCATTACCCCGGCAGACCGGCGAATGGTACAACTTGCGGGACAATTTGAAAGAAGGGTTGGTCGGGATGAATGGCATGGTGCGCCGCGCCTGGTCGGCAGGAACACTGCTGCATGCTCAACAATTTGCAGCGGTTTGAGCTATCTACTGTTGGTCATGGCACGGCGCGAACCGTAAAGGTGGTGGGGCAGTTGGGCTTGAACGAAGAGGAACACTCCGTGAACTCACCGTTTGGTTTGTAGCAAACCCGCAACTCGGTCAGCAACGGCGTGCCTTCCTGCAGATTGCAGCGCAGGTAAATCCCTTTTTCAGGCAGTCCTGTATTCAATTTCATGATGTCGGAAACCAGCTGCCCGCGATCCATGACCTGATCGCGCCCTTCCTTATTGATCTGGCTGGGCAACCGCAACCGGTTCGCCCGCGACATCAACGCCCTGAAATACTCTTGGGCGGTCATCCCGGTGCAGGAACCGTGGCGTTGCCACTCCCGGGCGCGTAATGGATCATCGGGCATTACTTTCTCCAGCACCCGTTCCTGCACCGGTGACAACTCCGGATTTTCCCGGCTGCAGTTCCGGACCCGGCGTCCGTCCTGACTTTCCGGCCAGAATCCCTGAACGATAATGGAGTAGCCCTCCTGACAGATGCGCAACTGGCGGTTTTCAGGATGGAGCTGGCAAAGCGCCGGGGCAAGACTGATCGACAAGGTATAATAATGAGGCTGAACTTGTGCGGACTCGTCCGCGCGGACGATGGCGGCAATACAGGCCGTTGTGAAGCCCAGATAACCGGCTGCCAAACGACTCATCCTCATAGCGACCCTCGATTGATCATGGTTTTTGGTTCTTGGGGAGATGATTCGCCAAAGGTACGGGGATTTGCACGCCGTCGCTGTTGGATTTTGTTAATTAGTGGTTGCGAAATTTTTACCCGGATTCGCCAATCTTCCGTTTTTCCACAACGCTTGTAGGATTTTTCCTACAAGCGTTGTCAGATTTGGCTGAATTTTCACGTAGCCAACCGCCGTTTTCACAGCGGACATTTACTGAGCACCTTGAAAAATAGATGATTTTCCTGAAACTCACTCCGCCTCCCCAAGGTTAACCTCCCGGCTGCAGCGATTGCCAGAGCCCGGCATTGTGTTAATATTATCTCAACGGAACGCAAACAGGATTGCGTGGACAGGAAGGCTCAGGAAGAGTCACAAGGCAGTTCAGGATTAGCGGGAAGCTGATAGTGCGCGGATGCACGCAGGGAGATGTCAGGAGACGTCAAAAGGGAATCGTAGGGATGCGACATTGGATAGGGAAAGGGACTGATTGCCGAGAGGCACATGGATAAGGACTGGAGACACCGGGACGTGTAGGGATGCCAACGGGATGGATACAAATCGGGGCGGATTATCCGCCCCGTTTGCATTTTTGCATTCTGAAAAAATTACCGTCTTCCTCGTTTTCTTCAAATCCCGCCCGTTTACTCCCCCTGAATGGCATACACACCACACCGCTTCCGGTGCAGCCCCCTGTCAGCCAAAATCCGGCCACAAAAAAGCCGCCGGGCTTGAACCTCGACGGCTTCTGCACATCCTGACTTTCTTACTTTTCCAGATACTTCATTTTTCCTTCCACGCCATCCCATTCCTTGGCATCGGCAGGTGCATCACCCTTTTCAGTGATATTCGGCCAGACCTGCGCCAAGTCAGCATTGAGCTTGATGAACGCTTCCTGCCCCTTCGGCACTTCATCTTCCGAAAAAATTGCGTTGGCGGGACATTCCGGCTCGCAGAGGGCACAGTCAATGCACTCGTCCGGATGGATCACCAGAAAATTAGGGCCTTCGTAGAAGCAGTCAACCGGACAAACCTCCACACAATCCTGATATTTGCACTTGATACAGTTTTCGGTAACGACAAAAGTCATGTTGTCCAGCCTCTCAACGAGACCGGCGCCCGGCCGGTCACTTAAATACGGTGAGGTATTCTAAGCGCTATCGCGCCAGCTTGTCATGCCTTAATAGCTCCCGCAGTTCATAGAGCTTGTCCATGGCGGCGCGGGGGGACAATCCGTCCACATCCAATTGCTGCAATGCCTGCTCGACAACGCTTTCCCGAACCACCGTCCTTTCCACCACCCGCTCAATCACCTCAGGCTGGGCAAACAGGTCGTTCTGCAAGGGTTCCGGCTTGTTCCTGCCCTTGCGGGCGGCCGGGCTCCGCTCCAGATCCTGCAGCTTGCGCCGCGCGGAGTCAATGACCGGCGCCGGCACACCTGCCAGGCGCGCCACCTGCAAGCCATAACTCTTGCTGGCCGGGCCGGCTGTCACCCGGTGCAGGAAGACCAGATGCTCACCCTGTTCGCTGGCAGCGACATGCACATTGATAGCGCCGGGAAAATGATCGGGCAGACCGGTCAGCTCAAAATAATGGGTCGCAAACAGGGTCAGTGCCTGCACATCCCGCACCAAATATTCGGCTGCGGCCCACGCCAGCGACAAGCCGTCGAAGGTACTAGTGCCGCGTCCGACTTCGTCCATCAGCACCAGGCTGTTCCGGGTGGCGTTCTGGAGAATGTTGGCGGTTTCAGTCATTTCCACCATGAACGTGGAGCGACCACCGGCCAGATCGTCCGCCGATCCGATCCGGGTGAAAATCCGGTCAATACTGCCGATGCGGGCCTGTTTGGCCGGGACATAACTGCCGATATGGGCCAGCAGGACAATCACCGCGCTCTGCCGCATGTAGGTCGATTTACCCCCCATGTTCGGGCCGGTGATGACCAGCAGGCGTTGCGAGGCGTCCAGCCGGGTGTCATTAGCGGTGAACGGCGTACTCAGTATCTGCTCCACAACTGGATGACGGCCTTCGCTAATGCTGACCTCCACGTCGTCCGTCAACTCAGGCGCCACCCACTCAAAACGATGGGCTCTGTCCGCCAGCGTCACCAGGACATCCAGTTCCGACAAGGCCATGGCCATGACCTGCAAATCCCCCAGATGCACCAGCAACAGATCCAGCAAGGCATCGTAAAGCAGCTTTTCCCGGGCCAAGGCCCTCGCAGAAGCGGATAAAGCCTTGTCTTCAAAAATCTTCAGTTCAGGGGTGATGTAGCGCTCGGCGTTTTTCAGGGTTTGCCGGCGGATGAAGTGCGCCGGCGCATGGTCAGCCTGGGCGCGGGTCAGTTCAATGTAATAGCCGCTGACACGGTTGTAGCCGATTTTCAGCCCGGGAATGCCGGTCGCCTCGCGCTCTCGAGCCTCCAGTTGCAGCAGGTAATCGCCGGCATTGGTGCTGATGGCCCGCAGTTCGTCCAGTTCGGCATCGTAGCCTTCGGCAATCACACCCCCGTCACGCACCACGACCGGCGGCGTCTCGACAAGGGCGCGCTCCAGCAACAACTGCAATTCCGGAAACTCACGCACTGCGTCCGAAATCCGTACATGCGCCGATGATTGCAATCCGGCCATGGCCTGCCGCAGCGCCGGCAAGGCTGACAGCACTTCCCGCAAGCGGCTGAGATCGCGGGGGCGCGCAGTCTTCAAGGCCACGCGCGCCAGAATCCGCTCAACGTCTCCCACAGGTTCCAGAGCCGCCTGCAAGGCCTCGAACCGATAGGCGGCCATCGCTTCGCCAATCGCCGCCTGCCGTTCCAATAACATCGGCCGGTCTCGCAGCGGCTGATGCAGCCAGCGCCGCAGCAGACGACTGCCCATGGGCGTCTGGCAGGCATCCAGCACCCAGGCAATGCTGCATCGTAACTCCCCCTGCAAGGTCTGGGTCAGTTCAAGATTGCGGCGGGTCACGGCGTCCAGAGTAATGAAGTCACTGCCCTGCTCCACCCGGATTCCACGCAGATGCGGCAGGCTGCTGCGCTGGGTTTCACGGGCGTAATTCAGCAAGGCCCCGGCGGCGGTAATGGCGGCCGGCATGGACTCACATCCGAACCCTTGCAGGTCCTTGACGCCGAAATGCTGGCAGAGTCCGTGACGGGCGGTTTCTGCGACAAATTCCCAAGGGGGGCGGCGGGTCACCGGCCGTTCGCCCATCCACACCTGCACCTGTGAGCCGTCCGCCACCAACACTTCTGCCGGACTGATGCGGGCCAACTCCGCCTCCAGTGACTCCGCAGAAAGTTCCGCTTCCAGCACTGTAAAGCGGCCGCTGCCCATATCCAGCACTGCCAGGCCCAATGCATCCCGCGAGGCATGTACTGAAAGCAGCAGGTTTTCACGACGGCTGTCGAGCAAGGCCTCGTCACTGACCGTCCCCGGCGTCAGGATACGGCTGACCTGGCGCTCCATCGGCCCCTTGCCGGTTGCCGGATCACCCACTTGCTCACAGATGACCACGGTTTCCCCAAACCGCACCAACTTGGCCAGATAGCCTTCCACAGCATGATAAGGCACACCCGCCATGGGAATGGGATTGCCGGCGCTCTTGCCGCGATGGGTCAGGGTGATGTCCAGCAACCGGGCCGCCTTGTGGGCATCGTCAAAGAACAACTCATAAAAGTCGCCCATGCGGTAGAAGACAATGGCATGAGGATGATCGGCCTTGAGACGCAGGTATTGCTGCATCATCGGTGTGTGGTCGTCGAAAGCGGTGGTCATGGCAAACAGGTCTCTAAAACGGACTTCAGGGAGCGCCGGGCATTCTAGCAGGCTCCTTGCCGCCTGACGTATTCACGATCAAACCCAAACGCGTCAGCCTGTGTCGCACGACAATATCTGACCACTAGCCAGCATCTACTGAACGTGGCACGATACGCCCCACAATGACAACCCAAACCTGAACTTAGGAGAAATACTATGGATGAGAACAAGCGCAAGGCCCTGACAGCCGCCCTTTCCCAGATTGAAAAGCAATTCGGCAAGAACTCCGTAATGCGTCTCGGTGATCAACCTACCGAACTCATTCAAGCCATTTCCACCGGCTCGCTGGGCCTGGATATCGCCCTCGGTATCGGCGGCCTGCCCAAGGGCCGTATTGTCGAAATCTACGGTCCGGAATCTTCCGGCAAAACCACGCTGACCCTGCAAGTGATTGCCGAGTGCCAACGCGCCGGCGGCACCGCCGCTTTCGTGGATGCCGAACACGCCCTTGACCCGTCCTATGCCAAGAAGCTGGGTGTTGATGTCGACAACCTGCTGGTTTCGCAGCCTGACAATGGCGAACAGGCGCTGGAAATCGCCGACATGCTGGTGCGCTCCGGTGCAGTGGACGTGATCGTCATCGACTCCGTGGCTGCCCTGACCCCCCGCGCCGAAATTGAAGGCGAAATGGGTGACTCGCACATGGGTGTGCAGGCCCGCCTGATGTCGCAGGCGCTGCGCAAAATCACCGGTAACGCCAAGCGCTCCAACTGCCTGGTGGTGTTCATCAACCAGATCCGCATGAAGATCGGCGTCATGTTCGGCAGCCCGGAAACCACCACCGGCGGCAATGCGCTGAAATTCTACGCCTCGGTGCGTCTGGACATCCGCCGCATCGGCCAAGTCAAGGACGGTGATGAAGTCGTTGGCTCTGAAACCCGCGTCAAGGTCGTCAAGAACAAGGTGGCCCCGCCCTTCCGCGAAGCCGAATTCCAGATCATGTACGGTGAAGGCACCAACCGCCTCGGCGAACTGGTCGACCTCGGGGTGAAGCAGGACATCATCCAGAAATCCGGCGCCTGGTATGCCTACAAGGGCAATAAGATCGGTCAGGGCAAGGCCAACGTCATCAAGCACTTTGAAGAACATCCGGCCATTGCCGAAGAGATCGAAGCGGAAGTCCGCAACCAGTTGCTGTCCTTGCCTGCC
Source organism: Fluviicoccus sp. (assembly GCF_030646115.1). GTDB lineage: Bacteria > Pseudomonadota > Gammaproteobacteria > Pseudomonadales > Moraxellaceae > Fluviicoccus. The sequence goes on along the minus strand of NZ_JAUSMX010000014.1, from coordinate 44,374 downwards.
CCGGCAGGTCAGGTCGAGGAACCGGATTCCGCCGAGTTTGAGCCGGCTGACCACTGATCCGGCGAGCTCAGGGAATGAGTGAAATGCCCTCCCCGCTGAGCCCGGTTGCCTTGCGCAGTCGGGCTTTGGCGTTTTTGTCACGGCGGGAACATACACGGCAGGAGTTGTACGAAAAACTGTCCTCGCTGGGAGGATCTGCCGAGGTGATCAACGCCATTCTTGATGAGTTTGCCGAGCGGCACTGGCAAAGCGATCCGCGTTTTGCCGAGGCTTATGTCCGCCAGGAAAGCCGCAAAGGCCAAGGACCGCTGAATATTAGGCAATCGCTGAAACAACGCGGGGTGGACGAATCGCTGATTGCCGAAGTGCTGGCGAACGAAGACTGGTTTGAGTGGGCGCGCCAGACCCGGCAGCGCAAATTCGGCGAGGACATCCCGGCCGACCGCAAGGAACAGGCCCGGCAGCTGCGCTTTCTGCAATACCGGGGCTTCAGCTCGGATCAATGCCGCAAGGCCATGCGCAAGGCGGACGACTGAACAAACACCGCCGCGTCGCAAAAACCCGCCAAACACCCTCCCCGCTGCGCCATAACCCGCTATAATCTACCCCTTTTTTGAAAACGCCGTTCCCACGGAGCCCGCCAGCCCATGCGCACCAGTGCCGATATTCGCGAAGCCTTCCTTGCTTTCTTTGAGGGCAAAGGACATACCCGCGTCGCTTCCAGTTCGCTGATTCCCGCGAATGACCCCACGCTGCTGTTTACCAACGCCGGTATGAACCAGTTCAAGGACTGCTTCCTCGGTCTGGACAAGCGCCATTACACGCGTGCGGTCAGCTCCCAGAAATGCGTGCGCGCCGGCGGCAAGCACAACGACCTTGAAAACGTCGGCTACACCGCCCGCCATCACACCTTCTTCGAAATGCTGGGCAACTTCAGCTTTGGCGATTATTTCAAGCGCGACGCCATTACTTACGCTTGGGAATTCCTGACTTCGCCAAAATGGCTGGCCATTCCGACGGAGCGGCTATGGGTCACGGTTTACGCCAGCGATGACGAAGCCTATGACATCTGGCACAAGGAAGTCGGCATCCCTGCCGAGCGCATGATCCGCATCGGCGATAACAAAGGCGCGCCTTACGCCTCTGACAATTTCTGGGCAATGGGCGACACCGGCCCCTGCGGCCCCTGCACCGAGATTTTCTACGATCACGGCGCTGACATCTGGGGCGGCCCTCCCGGTAGCCCGGAAGAAGACGGCGATCGCTACATCGAGATCTGGAACAACGTCTTCATGCAGTTCAACCGCACCGCTGACGGCGTGCTGCATCCGCTGCCCGCACCCTCGGTGGACACCGGCATGGGCCTGGAGCGCATCTCCGCCGTGATGCAGCATGTGCACAGCAACTACGAAATCGACCTGTTCCAGAAGCTGCTGGATGCCGCCGCCAACGCTATCGGTTGCGCCAATGAAAGCCAGCCTTCGCTGCGTGTCGTTGCCGACCATGCCCGCTCCTGTTCCTTCCTGGTGGCCGACGGCGTGGTGCCGAGCAATGAAGGCCGGGGCTATGTGCTGCGTCGCATCATTCGCCGCGCCTGCCGCCACGGCAACAAGCTGGGAGCTACCGGTGCCTTCTTCTTCCGCATGGTGGAAGCATTGGCTGATGTGATGGGCTCCGCCTATCCGGAACTGGTGGAACGCAAGCAGTACATCGAGCGCATTCTTAAACAGGAGGAAGAAAAATTTGCCTCTACGCTTGAGCAGGGACTAAAAATTCTTGAGGCTGACATTGCTGAACTTAAGGGAGATATCATCCCCGGCAAGATTGCGTTCAAGTTATACGACACTTACGGCTTCCCGTTGGATCTTACCGGCGACATCGCCCGTGAACGCAAACTCAGTATAGATGAGGCTGGCTTCAATAAGTGCATGGATGAACAGCGCCGTCTCTCACGCGAAGCCGGAAAGTTCCGCCTCGACTACAACAGCCTGATCAAAGTGGACAGCGAGACCGTCTTCACCGGATATGAAGGCATCAAGGGCAGCGGCAAAGTACTGGCCCTCTTTGTGGGTGAGAACCAGGTCGGAAAACTGAATGAAGGCGACGAGGCCGTGGTCATTCTGGATCACACCCCCTTCTACGCCGAATCCGGCGGCCAGGCCGGCGACACTGGCTTCCTGACCGGCCCCAACGCCCGTTTTGAAGTGCGCGACACCACCAAGGTCGGCGGCGCGTTCCTGCACCACGGCATTATCACCATGGGTCACCTGCACGCCGGGGACTTGGTCGAGGCCGAGGTGCGCGCTGACCTGCGCCTGCGCACCGCCCGCAATCACTCCGCCACCCACCTGCTGCACGCCGCCCTGCGCCAGACGCTGGGCACCCATGTGCAGCAGAAGGGTTCGTTGGTTTGCGCTGACTACCTGCGTTTCGATTTTTCGCATCCGGAAGCGGTCACCGCTGGGCAAATGGCGGAGATTGAGCGTCTGGTCAATGAACAGATCATCCTCAACACCGCTGTCGCTACCGAAGTCACCGACATTGACACCGCCAAGGCCAAAGGTGCCATGGCACTGTTCGGCGAGAAGTATGGCGACAGCGTTCGTGTATTAAGCATGGGCTCCGGCAACTTCTCGGTGGAACTGTGCGGCGGCACCCACGTCAGCCGTACCGGCGACATCGGCCTGCTGAAAGTCACCAGTGAAGGCGGCGTGGCGGCAGGCGTCCGTCGGATCGAGGCCCGCACCGGTGACGGCGCACTGGCCTGGCTGAACGAAGGCGAAGCCGCGCTGAGCAGCATCGGCCAGCTGGTCAAGGGCAATCGCCTGACTGCCGCCGAAAAGGTGCAGCAGCTCAGTGAGCGCGCCCGCGAACAAGAAAAGGAAATCGATCGCCTCAAGGCCAAGCTCGCCTCCAGCGCCGGGAACGACCTGCTGTCGCAAGTGCAGGATATCGGCGGCGTCAAGCTGCTGTCCGTGAAACTGGACGGCGCTGACAGCAAGTCGCTACGTACCACGCTGGATCAGTTGAAGAACAAGCTCGGCTCCGGCGTTATCGTGCTGGCGACGGTCGAAGGCGACAAGGCCACGGTTATCGCCGGCGTCACCGCCGACCTGACCAACCGCTTCAAGGCCGGTGACATTGTGCAGAATGTCTCGGCACAGTTGGGCGGCAAGGGCGGCGGACGCCCCGACATGGCCCAGGGCGGCGGCACCGACATTGCCGCCCTGCCCCAGGCTCTCGCTGCGGTGGCAGGCTGGATCAAGGAACGCAGTTAAGAACTAACCGGGAACGGCCTGCCGTTCCCACCGGTCGGGCAAACATTGTTCCGGCCTTAAATCGGCAACGACACAAGGCACTATCATGGCACTGATCGTACAGAAATACGGCGGCACCTCCGTCGGCTCCCCGGAGCGCATTATGGCCGTCGCCGAGCGCGTGCAGCGCTGGCACTCGCAGGGTCACGACATCGTGGTCGTGGTTTCGGCGATGAGCGGCGAGACCAACCGTCTGATCGGACTGGCCAAGGCCATTACCGCCGATCCGGACCCCCGCGAACTGGACCAGATGGTCTCCACCGGCGAACAGGTCACCATCTCGCTGTTGGCGATGGCGCTGCAAAAGCTGGGTCTGTGCGCCAAGTCGCTGACCGGCGCCCAGGTTGCCATCCGCACCGACAGCGCCTTCACCAAGGCCCGCATCGAGTCCATTGATGACACCCTGATGCGCGCCGAACTGGCGAAACGCAACGTCATCATTGTGGCCGGCTTTCAGGGCGTGGATTCTGAAGGCAACATCACGACGCTGGGCCGCGGTGGCTCCGACACCACCGGCGTCGCCCTCGCCGCCGCCCTCAAGGCTGACGAATGCCAGATCTATACCGATGTCGACGGCGTTTATACCACCGACCCGCGTGTGGTGCCGCAAGCTCGCCGTATGGACAAGATCACCTTCGAGGAAATGCTGGAAATGGCTTCCCTCGGCTCCAAGGTGCTGCAAATCCGCTCGGTTGAATTCGCCGGCAAATACCAGGTTCCCCTGCGCGTGCTTTCCAGCTTCGGCGAAGGCGAAGGCACCCTCATTACCACTGAATCCGAGGTCACTATGGAACAACCCGTCATCTCCGGCATCGCCTTCAACCGCGACGAAGCCAAACTGACCGTGCGCGGCGTGCCCGACCTGCCCGGCATCGCTTTCCGTATCCTGGGCCCCATCGGCGACGCCAATATCGAAGTGGACATGATTGTGCAGAACGTCGCCGCTGACAACACCACCGACTTCACCTTCACCGTGGCGCGCGGCGACATGAAGAAGGCGTTGGGTGTGCTGGAAGGCGTCGCCAAGGATATCGGTGCGCGTGAAGTCACGTCCGATGACAAGATCTGCAAGGTGTCGATGGTGGGTGTGGGCATGCGTTCGCACGCCGGCGTCGCAGGCAAGATGTTCGGCGTGCTGGCCAAGGAGAACATCAACATACAGATGATTTCCACTTCCGAAATCAAGATTTCCGTGGTTGTGGAAGAGAAGTATCTGGAACTGGCCGTGCGCGCGCTGCACACCGAATTCGGTCTGGATGCTCCGGCAAAAGCCTGATTGTTGCAAACGCGTCGATTTGCCGGTTATTCGTCCGGCAAATCGACATTTACCCCGTTTATCTTTTATCCACCTTCAGTCATACTCGGATGACCTGTTGTTTGTCGGGATAAAAAAACTCAAGGAGTCTTTCCATGTTGATTCTTACGCGCCGTGTCGGCGAAACCCTGATGATTGGTGATGAAGTCAGTGTGACTGTCCTGGGTGTCAAGGGCAACCAGGTTCGCATTGGCGTGAATGCCCCCAAGGAAGTGGCGGTACACCGTGAAGAGATCTACCAGCGCATCCAGCGCGAAAAGGTCATCAGTCAGCATCAGGACATGGAAGACTAATCCGGTTTTCCTTTTCCCTGAATGCCTGTAAAGAAAAACCCGGACTCTGCTTATCCCTGCGGAGTCCGGGTTTTTTTACCGCTTGTAATTTGAACTTCCTGTTAGACCGTCCTGGCATTCCCGCAGCGATATCCTTCCCTACTTACATCCTGTCAGCCCCCTATGCTGCAATGGCTGTGTTTCGATCCTGAAACATCTGCTATCCCTACCCTGTCTTCCTGCTTCCTTGTGGCTCCTGCCTTGCGCATTCATCCTTCAGGCCATCCGTGCCGTGTTCCCTTGCGCTATGGGTGCATTATCTGGCATGCAGCGAGCTGCGGGAAGTCGCCAATTCGGCAATGCTTGTAGGATTTTTCCTACAAAACCCTGTCGTTTATGCCTACACGCTATGCAATCCGGAATTTCGTCCTATAATCGCCGTCACGTTTTAGTACTGATGCCTGGAGAAAACCCATGAGTCACCATGATCCTGTAGTTATCGTCAATGGCGCCCGCACCCCGATGGGCGGGTTTCAAGGCTCACTGAGCAGCGTCACCGCCACTGATCTGGGCGCGGTCGCCATTCGCGAAGCCGTTGCCCGCGCCGGTATTGCCCCGGAAGATGTACAGGAAGTGGTCATGGGCTGTATCCTCACTGCCGGCCTGAAGCAGGGCCCGGCGCGTCAGGCCTCGCTGAAGGCCGGTCTGCCCAACGCCGCTGGTTGCACCACCGTCAACAAGTTGTGCGGTTCCGGCATGCGCGCCACCATGTTCGCCCACGACATGATTCTGGCTGGCACCGTGGATATCGCTGTCGCCGGCGGCATGGAGTCCATGTCGAACGCCCCCTATATTCTGCCGAAGGCCCGCGCCGGTTACCGCATGGGTCACGGCGAAATCAAGGACCACATGTTCCTCGATGGTCTGGAAGATGCCGAGACAGGCCGTCTGATGGGTTCCTTCGCCCAGGACATGGCCGACAAGTTGGGCTACACCCGCGAACAAATGGACAACTTCGCCATTACTTCCCTGAAGCGCGCCCAGCAAGCCATTGCCGCCGGTCATTTTGCAGCGGAAATTGTGGGTGTGCCGGTCCAGAGTCGCAGCGGTGAAACCCTGGTGACCATTGATGAACAGCCCGGCAACGCCAAGCTCGACAAGATTCCGACATTGAAGCCCGCCTTCTCCAAGACCGGCACCATTACCGCCGCGAACGCCAGCTCCATCTCCGACGGCGCATCCGCCTTGGTGCTGATGAAGGAAAGCACCGCCAAGGCGCGCGGCCTGACACCGCTGGCGCGCATCGTTGGCCACAGCACCCAGTCGCAACACCCCAGCGAGTTCACCATTGCCCCGATCGGCGCGTTGACGAACCTGTTCAAGAAAACCGGCTGGACGGCGGAGTCCGTGGACCTGTATGAACTGAATGAAGCTTTCGCGATGGTGACCATGGGCGCCATGGATGCGCACAAGATCCCGCACGACAAGGTCAATATCTACGGCGGCGCATGCGCCCTGGGCCACCCGGTCGGCTCCTCCGGCTCGCGCATAATCCTGACGCTGATTCATGCCCTGAAGCAGACCGGCGGCAAGCGCGGTGTGGCTTCGCTGTGCATCGGCGGCGGCGAGGCAACGGCAGTCGGAGTCGAACTGATCTGACGACCGCAGCGGTGACGATCACTTCGTGTGATCGTCACCGTCATGTACAACACTGGCCTTTCCTTGAACCTGCTGCCACACCCGAATCAAACCAGCCTCAAGACCTCCTCGCTGTTCTTCCGAAGCACTCCGCACAGAGTTTCCAACGAAACTTGCTTGGCCTCCGCCAATGCAGCCGCCACCAACGGCAGGAATTCGGGAGAGTTGCGCGTTTTCCCGGAATCGCTGTTTCGCCTGGACTGCGGAATCATGTCCGGAGCATCCGTTTCAATGACCAGCGCTTCCAGCGGCATAGCTGCCACGACGGCATGCAGCCTTTTAGCCTGGGCATACGTCAGGGAACCGCCAATTCCCAACTTGAATCCCAGCCGGTAATAATGCCGGGCCTCCTCCACCCCGCCGGAAAAGGCATGAACTATGCCCCCGTTTTGAAAACCCTGTTCCTTCAACAACCGGAATATATCGGCGTGGGCCTTGCGAACATGAAGAATGACTGGCTTGTCGTGCTGACGTGCAAGTTGAAGCTGGCCGCAAAAAAAATCCTGCTGCTTCCTGTAAAGATCCGGTTCCTTGAGTTCCGGCACATAGGTATCCAGGCCGATTTCCCCAATAGCCACGCAGACATGACGCCTTAGCAGGGCATCCAGTTGTTCCAGATGCTCCGGCTGGTGCTGACGGATATAGCAGGGGTGAAGGCCGGGCGCAGCCAGCAACCGGGGTTGTGAAATGGTCTGGCAGACCTCCAGCAGATGCCCCCAGCGCTGCGCCAGATAACCGGGGATGACGATCGCCTCTACACCCGCCTGAAATGACCGGGCAGCGACTTCCGGGCGATCGCCATCAAAGTCTTCAACATCAAAATGACAATGGGTATCGATCCACATCGGCCGGCCCCGTTACCGCAGGTATTCCGGCTTCACCAGCTCCGCCAGCTTATCTTTGGGCAACAGGAATTCCGGCTGTCCGAAAGCATAGGGACCCAGCTCGTAGTTCTGGTACTTCAACACAATACCCTTGTCCGTGAGGGCGAAATTATCCGTTTCATGGAATGGCCAGGTCTGGGAAAATTCAGCATCCGCCACCTCCATCTCCTTGAGCCAGGCCGCATGCAGGCTCTGGGCCAGTGCCTTGAACGCTGTTTCCTTGCCAGGGATCAGCACATCAGCCAGAGCCAGCCGCTTGTTGGCCTGACGACGGTCCAGATTCAGGAAACGGGTGGCGGAAATGCCATGGGCCCCGCCGGTGTAGGTGTAATTATCCAGTTGCAGGGTCAGTATTGGTCCGGCCTGATGCAGCACCTTGCTTTGCAGGGATATGTTCCATTGCTTGTCGGTTTTTGGCCAGAACGCCGCCGAGAGCGTTTCAATCGTATCAAAATGGGCAGGTTTATCATCGAGCGGGACCAGATTGACCAACTCCACCTCAGCCAGGGCATCAATACCCTTGTCGGCGACACGCTGCAGTTCAACCTCAATCCATGGGCAGTCCTTGCCCTTGCAACCGGGACGGACATGTTTCCAGACTTCGGGGATGACCGTCAGCGGAGCATAGACCGGGGCGGCAGGCGCGATGACCTGGGGCGGAGGTGGAGGCGGCGCCGGATCATCACAGCCTGCCAACATCAGCACCAGCATCAATCCGGCCATCCGGTTACGCATGATTCTCTCCTTCAAGAAAAGGGGCGCCATTTGCGGCGCCCCAGGCTGTCAATGTTCGCGTGTCGGCCGGAAATGCACATCCGGATACCGCTCCTGCATTAACTGCAGATTCACCCGTGACGGTGCAAGATACGTCAGGTAACCGCCCCCGTCTTCCGACAATTGATCATGCGCCTTCTTCTTGAACTCGGCGAGTTTTTTCTCGTCAGCACAGTCAATCCAGCGCACGGTCGAGACGTTGACCGGCTCATACACGCAGTCCACCTTGTATTCCTCCTTCAGGCGAAAGGCGACCACATCAAACTGCAGCACACCCACGGCACCCAGGATCAGGTCATTGCTGATGAAAGGCATGAACACCTGCGTGGCCCCCTCCTCCGACAACTCCTTCAGACCTTTCTGCAACTGCTTGCTTTTCAAGGGGTCCTTGAGGCGAACCCGGCGGAACATTTCCGGGGCAAAGTGGGGAATGCCGAGGAAGTGCAGGTTCTCGCCTTCGGTAAAGGTATCGCCAATCTGGATGGTGCCGTGGTTATGCAAGCCGATGATGTCGCCAGGCCAGGCCTCTTCAAGATGGGCGCGTTCCCCGGCCAGAAAGGTCAGGGCATCGGCAATTCGGACTTCCTTGCCGACGCGGACATGTTGCATCTTCAACCCTTTTTCGTACTTGCCGGAACAGACACGCAGGAAGGCGATACGGTCGCGATGTTTGGGATCCATGTTGGCCTGGATCTTGAAAACGAAGCCGCTAAAGCCAGGTTCCGCCGCCTCGACCATGCGCTCCGCTGCCTTGTGCGGCTTGGGGCGCGGCGCCCAGTCGACAAAACCATTGAGGATATGATCCACCCCGAAATTGCCCAGCGCCGTGCCGAAAAAAACCGGCGTCAGGCGGCCGGAGAGGAAAGCCTCGAGATCAAAGGGATGGCTGGCGCCCTGCACCAACTCCAGCGACTCGCGCAGCGCCTGGATCTGGTCGCCGATCAGTGCATCCAGCTCCGGGTTATCCAGTCCCTGAATGGTCTTCTCTTCGACAATGGTGCTGCCGTGGCCCGGCTGGTACAGGTAAATGCGGTCTTCCAGCAGGTTGTACACACCCTTGAAATCTCGTCCCATGCCGATGGGCCAGGTGATGGGTGCACACTGGATCTTGAGCACCGTCTCGATTTCATCCAGCAACTCAATGGGCTCGCGGTTTTCACGGTCCAGCTTGTTGATGAAGGTGATAATGGGCGTGTCACGCATGCGGCAGACATCCATCAGCTTGATGGTGCGGTCTTCAACGCCCTTGGCGCCGTCAATCACCATCAAGGCGGAGTCGACGGCGGTCAGCGTGCGGTACGTGTCTTCCGAAAAGTCTTCGTGACCGGGGGTGTCCAGCAGGTTGATGGTCTGGTCGCGATACGGGAACTGCATGACCGACGTGGTGATGGAGATGCCGCGCTGCTTTTCCATTTCCATCCAGTCCGAGGCGGCATGGCGGTCAGACTTGCGGGACTTGACCGTGCCCGCAATCTGAATGGCCTTCCCCCACAGCAACAACTTTTCGGTAATGGTGGTCTTGCCGGCGTCAGGGTGGGAAATAATGGCGAAGGTTCTGCGAACGGCTACTTCGGCCGCGAGTTGCTGGGGATCGGTCATGTTGGGGATTCAGGCTTGGATACGCGAAATTGTATGCGGATTATAAAGGAATACGCGGCGAACCCCAAACCGGCCCTCTGAAAAGACACGGGCCGGTGGTCTTGGAGACTCACCGGCCCGTCAGGCCATCCATATCAGCAACCGGATGCCCATGCTTTCTTACAAATGCGGAACGATTTGCGGCAGCAACTCGTTGAAGGTGCGGCCCTGGGAGCCTTCGCCAATGGCGTGCATCTTCCACTCGCCATTATGACGATAGAGCTTGGCCATGATCTGTCCGGTCTGCTTGTTCTGGCAGGAGAGGTTATAGCGCGCGACTTCCTGGCCGTTGCCGCCATTGAGCAAGCGGCAGTAAGCATTCTCCACCTGCTCAAAGGTCTGTCCCAAAAAACTGTTGACGGTAAAGACCAGGCTTTTGATTCCGGCCGGAATACGGGTCAGATCAATACGAATGGTTTCATCATCGCCGTCGCCTTCACCGGTACGGTTGTCTCCGGAATGGCGGATACTGCCGTCCTTGCTTTGCAGTTGACGGAACCAGACTGCATCCACCAGCTGGTTGGACTCGTCGAACATCAGGCAGGACGCATCCAGATCGATATCGGCCGAACCTCCGCCGAAACCGAGAAAGCCCTTCTTTTTGGCAACATCCCAACCCAGCCCCATCGCTACTGTGGTCAATCCGCCACCGGCAGATTTTTCCAGCGAGATCTTCTGGCCCTTTTCAAGATTGACACCCATGTTGCATCCTCCAGTATTTTCAGTAAAACCTTAATGGCCACGCACCTTGGAGCCCAGCCAGTCCACAAATCCTTGACGGTTCCTCGAACACACCACGACTTTGCCCTGTCCGGAAAACCGCAGGACCAGGCCTTCACCGCTGGTCATGCTGTTCACCAGGTTTCCCAGCAGGCCGGTGCTCTGGTTGGTGCTGGCGGACAACTTGTACTGCAATGTGCTGTCCCAGCACACCACATGCCCGTTATCAATCAGCAGGTCTTTGCCGGATGTCACCTCCAGTTCAAACAGCGAACCAAAGCCCGAGACCACCAGCTGGCCATGACCGCTGGACTCCATGACCATGAACCCGCCGGTATCGCCCAGCAGCGCACCGCCCAGCCCCTGCATCTTCACCCGTAAATCCACGCCCGAAGTGGACGCCACGAAAGCGCCGTCACTGAGGGTGTATTGCCGGTTGCCCACATCCAGAATCTGAATGCCGCCGGGCAGCGTCGGGGACAGCAGGCAATCGCCGTCGCCCCGGATCGCTTCAATATGCTGCTGGAAGAAGGACTCGCCATTGGCAAAACGGCGCAACAAGGCGCTGCCCAGTCCGCCGGTCATTTTTCCCTTCAGGTCCAGCACATCTTCCATCATCACCATGGAATTGCTTTCGCAGCAAATCTTGTCCCCTTTCTGCATGCTGACATGCAGGAAGGGATCATCATCACCGGTAATCGTAAAACGGGTCATCCTTCGTACTCCGGGTTTCCCTGAACTGCTGCTGTAAAGTTAAACATTGACGCCAAAAGATGCAGCCAAGGGGCCTAGGCCACCTTTGAAGCCCTGACCCACGGCGCGGAATTTCCAGTCGGCACCATTGCGGTACAGTTCGCCGAAAATCATGGCTGCCTCGGTGCTGCCGTCTTCGGACAGGTCATAACGCGCCACTTCCTGATTGTTGCCATTGTTGACAATGCGGATGAACGCATTGGACACCTGGCCGAAGTTCTGGCGGCGCTGGTCTGCTTGGTGAATGGTGACGCAGAAGGTGACCTTGTCAACATCGGCCGGGATTTTCGACAAATCCACAACCAACTGTTCGTCATCGCCGTCGCCTTCGCCAGTGGTGTTGTCTCCGGTATGGGTGACCGAGCCGCAGGCCGAGGCTTTGTTGTTGAAGAAAATAAAGTCGGCGTCTTTGCCAACCTTGCCGCCGGTATTGAGCAGGAAGGCGATGGCATCCAGATCAAATTTATCGCCATCGGTGGCGCGGGGATTCCAGCCCAGGCCAACCGTCATTTTTTGCATGCTGGGGGCTTCTTTGCTGAGATTGACGTTGCCGCCCTTCTGAAGGCTGATGGCCATGATGTGACTCCTGATATTGGTGGTTTGCAATGAGGGGAAGTGATACCAACGAACGGGGGGATTTGCACCGGGATTATCGTAAGCGTTCGTAAAGAGGGGCCGGCGGAGCCTTCATCGCTCCGCCGGCCGTTGACTCAGGCAGCTTCAGCCTTGCTATGCCGGATGGAAGAAATAACCGACCAGACAATGAAGGCGATACCGATGAATCCGGTCACCAGTTCGGGCACGTGGTACTTCATGCTGAGCAGCATGATCACCGCGAGGGCGCCGATGGCGTAATGCGCCCCGTGTTCCAGGAAAATGTAAGCATCCAGGGTGCCCTTCTCAACCAGGTATACGGTCATGGAACGGACAAACATGGCGCCAATCGCCAGACCCAGCATGATGATGACCACATCATTGGTGATCGCAAACGCACCGATAACCCCGTCAAAGCTGAAGGACGCATCCAGAACTTCCAGGTACAGGAACCCGCCGATACTGCCCCGCTTGACCATTTCACCAATGGCCGGATCTTCCTCTTCCTGCTCCAGGAAAGTGCTGATGACATTGACGCCCACGTACACCACAATGCCCCAGACTCCGGCCAGCAACACCTTCAGCTGCTCCGCTTCGGACACCAGCGACAAACCGGCCAGCAAGGCGGCCAGCGCCACAAAGACAGCAACCGCATCCGCCTTGCCCAGACGGGCCAGCCGAACTTCCAGCCAGTGCAGCCAGTGCACATCCTTGTCCTGATCAAAAATGAAGTTCAGGAACACCAGCAGCAAGAACATGCCGCCGAAAGCCGCTATTTCTGCGTGATGGGACAGCAACTGGCGCGAATACTCCTTGGGATCATTCAGGGCCAGTTGCGCCACTTCCACCATTCCCATGTCCGTCGTTTGCGCCACGATCACCAACGGAAACAGCAGGCGCATGCCGAAGACAGCGACGAGGATACCCACCGTCAGGAACAAGGTGCGCCAGAAATGATCCCAATGCTTCAATACCGAGGCATTCACGACAGCGTTGTCAAAGGAGAGGGAAACCTCCATTACAGCCAGAATGGTGGTGACTGCCAAGGCAGTGAATGCCACGGAGAGTGAACCATTCCCATGGGACAACCCCCACCAGAAAGCCAGCCCCAGGCAAATAGCGGTGAAAATCAGCGAAAAACGGAAATGCTGCATAGATAAACCTGTCAGATATTCAAACCATACTGCCGGCACATGGCCGACAACCCACCTTTGTAACCCTGGCCCACCGCCCGGAATTTCCACTCACTGCCATTCCGGTACAACTCACCGAACACCATGGCGGTTTCAGTGGAATAATCTTCCGCCAGGTCATAGCGGACAATTTCAGCATTGGTCAGTTGATTAACAACACGGATACTGGCGTTGTTGACCTGCCCGAAATTCTGGCGGCGCGCCTCGGCATCGTGAATGGTAACCGTAAAAACCACTTTATCGACATCCGCAGGAATCAGCGACAGATCAATCTTGACGGCTTCGTCATCACCGTCACCAGCGCCGCTGCGGTTATCACCGGTATGCTCCACCGAGCCGTCCGGAGAACGCAACTGGTTGTAAAAAATGAAATCGGCATCACTGCGCACTTTGCCGGAGGCAGACAGCAGGAAGGCGCTGGCGTCCAGATCAAAGTCAACGCCGTCGGTGGCGCGTTCATCCCAGCCCAGTCCCACCAGCAACTTGGTGAGACCCGGATCTGCCTTGGACAGGGAAAGATTGCCGCCTTTACTCAGTGAAATGGACATCTTCAATACTCCGTGTTGTTGTCATTGGCTTCATCAGTCTTTGGAGCCAGCGCTCCAGCGTAAACCCCAGCCGAAAGCGGCGTCCACATCACGATGGCCGGCAAAATAGCGGACATCGCGGGTGATGTTCAGCTGCCCCCCGCGATTCTCCAGTGTCGCTACCGCGCACATGCCTAATTTGTTACCGCCTTCGGTCAGGCAAACTTCAACCGGCGGTTGCCCCGGAGCGTGCACAGTCACCACTCCATCAGTGGCCGCCCAATTTGGAGCGCCTTCATAAATAAAGGCAAAAACCTGAATCCGGCGGATTTCATGCCAGTGCTGGCCATTGATTCGGATCCACTCCCCGTCCGAGACGGCACCGGTGCGGTCATCCCCCAGCAACTCGACATACGGCGCGGCGGTAAAACTGCCAAAACCGTTACCCAAGGCCTGCACCACTGTTTTACGGCCGTCCGCCAGCTCCACAAAACAACCGATATCCAGATCGATCTTGCCGGACTTGCCCATCAACCCGGCAAAGAAGCCCTTGTTTTGGGGTTGTTGGCCGTTCCGGTTCCAGTTGAGGTTCACCTTGATTTCACCATAGGAACCTCCCTTTTTCTCCAGACTGACTGTGGGGCGGCTTTTATCCAGGCTGACCTTGCTCAGGGATACCTTGGCAGGGGAAGGAGTGACAGGTGGAGGATTGCTTGCTGCCGGAGCCGGAGTGGTGTTCGGGGTGGCGGGCTTGTCGGCAATGGATACCCCGAAATGTTCAGCCAGCGGTTTCAGTCCTCCCGCAAAGCCCTGCCCGACCGACCGGAATTTCCAGGCGCCCTGCCGACGGTAGAACTCCCCCAGAATCAGTGCGGTTTCCACCATGCCCTGGGTTTGAATGAGAGCTTCCGCCACGGTTTCACCCTGATGCCGTAGCAGTAAAGTGACCGACTTGAAAACCGAGAAAGTCTGCCGGTTTTCGTAAATGGTGGCGGTCAGGGCTATTTTCTCCACCGCTGCTTCCATCTGCGGGAGCTTCAGCGCGAAAGCCGCCTGCGCTTGGGCGGAATCCTGCATGGACAAGGAGCCGTTGCCATTGCTGCGCTGACCGTAGAACACCATGTCGGCATCACTGCGGACCTTGCTGGCGGTAGTCAACTGGAATGCGGAGACATCGACATCCGTATTGGGGGCTGCCGGCGGGTCAAATTTCACCAGCACTTCCAGATCGGCCAGCGGTATGGCGACGTTGGCGCCGGGCTGTAAAATTGTCATGATGCCTCCTGTTGCGCCAGCCTTCCCGACTCATTCCGTGAAGATTGACTTATCCCGCTGAGTGCCGCATGCCGTTTTATAACGCACCCGATATTTCAGGAGCATGAACGAAACCGGTCGTGATAATAACAGCGGCCGGTAGTCTTTCTGTAAAGCAATCTGGCTCAATGATCACTTCATCGGCAAATCCTAGTGGCTATCCTTTCGGATGTAAAGCACAGCATTAGGAACAGAGCCTTTAACACCCTTAACAATACATTGTTTTTTATAGGGTTATTTCCAGAACCATCAGACACCCGTCTACAAACCCGCCTCGAGAAGCTGCGCTATTATCCTGCCGACGCACCCGCTCCAAAACTTGCCGCCCGCCACCTGCCGGGCTATCCTCCCCCGCAATCGCGACCAACCGGCACACTCACCATGACCTCACGACGCCTCAAGCTGATTGCCATCGGCATCCCGCTGTTTCTGGTCCTGCTTTTCTCCTTCTATATCTGGGCGGCCCTGAGCTGGAGCTACTCCTCCGGAGACCGGGCCGGCTATCTGCAGAAACTGTCGAACAAGGGCTGGATCTGCAAGACGTGGGAAGGCGAACTTTCCCTGATGGCCATCCCCGGCGCGGCGCCGGAAAAATTCCACTTTACCGTCCGGCAACCCGAGGTCGCCGCCCACCTGGATGCCGCCATGGGTAAGCGGGTCACCCTGATGTACGAACAACACAAGGGACTGCCCGGCTCCTGCTTTGGTGAAACGGAATATTTCGTCACCGGCCTGCGGGAATAACCCGCCGGAAACCATACCCTCATCAGTAATACCCGTCCGCACTATTCAAATCCAAGGAAAAATCATGATCTGGTTTCTGGAAGGTCAGTCCAGCCAGCGGGATGTCATTCTGGCTGCCCGCCAGGCGCTGCAAGGGCGCGCCACCATACTCGGCTCTCACCGCAAGCACCGCCCGGATATCACTGCTGTCGCGGACATCGCGCTTCAGGAGCCTAAAGACCCGGCAACCCGTCTGGCCTGGATTCTGGAAACCGCCCGTGAGCACGGTGTGCGGGTGGTGCATGCCGGACGTGACGGACTGGGTTATGAACAGTACCGGCAGACCTTCAACGAGGCGGGCCTGACCCTGGTCACCGGAGCTATGAACCTGGACAGCCTCAAGGCCATGGACAACAAGGCCAGGTTCACACGGGCATGCCAGTCCGCAGGTCTGGCGGTTCCCGCCACCTTGGAAGTCAACGATGCCGATGGCCTCACCGCCGCGGTGGCGGAGATGGGTGCTCTATTCCCGCTATGCGTCAAACCGGTGGTGGGCATTTTCGGCCAGGGCTTCTGGCGGCTGAACGATGATGCTGACCCTTTCGCCTGTTTTGCCAATCCCGATCATCGTGTCGTGGAAACCCGCCGTTTCGTGGACGCCTATGCCGAGAGCGCCAAACCGGGGCCGGTACTGGTGATGCGCTACCTGCCGGGCGAAGAGCACTCGGTGGACATGGTCTGCGAGGCCGGTGTCGTGATTGCCGCTGTGGCCCGCTGTAAAATCAACGGATTCCAGCAACTCAGCCGCGAAGGCGATGTTATTGAACTGGCGCGTCAGGCCGCGGCCCTGTTTGGTTGCGACGGCATCATCAACATCCAGACCCGGCAGGATGAGGACGGCAAGCCCTGCCTGCTGGAAATCAACCCCCGTCCCTCCGGCGGCATTGGCTATACTCTGGCGGGAGGTATCAACCTGCCCGGTATTTTTGCGACCCGCCGTCTGGGTTTTGACCTGCCGCCCGATACCTGGTCCGGTAATATCACCGTCCGGCCGGTCAGTGTCGGCATCCCTGTCTGAGGTAAGTCTGTGTGAATGACCTGATTACGGGAGCCAATGCCCCTTTGAGTCATGACGAGCCGATCATTGTCGTGGAGGCGGAGGGTGACTTCCTGATCGGGGATTATGCCGGTCTGGCCTGGCTGCCGATGGATGACAAACGGCATCCGGTCACTGCCGCTGCCTATCTGCAAGAGGCTCAGGCCTGGGCCAAAGCACGCGGCGATGGCCGTCGCTGTGAATGGCTATTGCACCTGAAGCAACTGCCCGCCCAAGTACACAGCCTGTCTTTGATTGTCTACAGCTATGCTGCCGCCGGACCGCTGGGGCAACTGCGCAACTTCCGGGTCAGCCTGCCCGGACTGCATGCCTATGCCCCGCCCCTGCATGGTTGCGCCGATGCCGCCATGATCGTGCTGGAGGTTTACCGCCGTGGCGACACCTGGAAAATAAGGGCGCTGGCGGAAGGCTCCACCTACGGGCTGGCGGCCATGGGTCGACGGCTGAACGTCGCGCTGGATGAACGAAACCCGCGCACCGCCGCCGGGGAGAACGGCCCCGCGAATCCCTCCCCGGATCGCTGGACCGGAACGGGTTTTGTCATCGCACCCCGGCATGTCCTGACCTGCGCCCATGTCATCGACAACGCCCGCAACATCCGTTTGTCGGCCTTTGGCGGCAAGCGCACGGCCGAAATCGTCTTGCAGGACAACATCAATGACGTCGCGTTGCTGCATCTGAGCGAGCCGGTCGACGCCCCGCCGCTATCGTTCCGGCAAGGGGCGGGCTGTCAGCTTGGGGAAGCGGTCTCCACCATGGGATTCCCGCTGGCCGGGGTCATGGGCTCCGGCCTTCAGGTGACCCAGGGCTGCATTTCAGGACTGCTGGGGCCGCGCGATGACTCGCGGTTCCTGCAATTCACTGCCCCCATCCAGCCCGGCTCCAGCGGCAGCCCGCTGTTTGACGGTCATGGCCTCATTGCCGGCATGGTGACGTCCACCATAACGCAAAGCCAGAACATGAATTTCGCCGTCAAAAGCGCCTTGTTGTTATCGTTTCTCGAAGCGGTCGGCATCGACGCGCCATCCCCTTCCGCTCTGACCGCGCTCAATACTTCCGCCCTGGCCAAGCGGGTTCAGGGCGCACTCTGGCGCATTGACTGTTCAGGATAATCCCCCACATGCCTCCAATTGCTTTCCCCCACCAGATCCGTCTGGTGCGGGGCACATTATCCTTGCACATCTCCCACGCCGATCAACCGCTGGACACCCTGCTGGATATTGCTGAACGCCGGAATCCCAAACGGGCTTTCCTGTTCGTCTCCAAGGTACTGGGACGGCACATTCCGGTTGCACCCGCCGCCATGCGCGCAGCCTTTACCGCCCTCGCGGATCAGCTGCCGGACGATTTGCCGGGCCCGGTGCTGGTGGTCGGCATGGCGGAAACCGCGACGGGCTTGGGGGCCGGAGTACAACAGGTCTTGAGCCGGAAACGGCCTGACACCCTCTATCTAAGCACCACCCGCCATTCGCTCGGCCTGCCCCTGCTGACGGTGTTCCGCGAGGAGCACAGCCACGCCGCCGACCATCTGATTCACCGTCCGGTTGACGAAGCCATCTGTCAGCAGTTACTGCAAGCGCGGAGCCTGGTGCTGGTGGATGACGAGGCCTCGACCGGCAATACCTTCATCAATCTGGTACAGGCGCTGCGCGCCGCCGGATTGTCACAACTGGAGCGTATTGTGACGGCGACACTGGTCGACTGGTCAGGAGACGCCGTGCAGACAGCCTTGGGCGAAACAGCGAGCGCCATTAGTCTGCTGTCGGGTCGTTGGCGCTGGGAACCGGACATTCATGCCCCGGCGCCGGAAATGCCTTGCGTGGATACCGTCGCCCGTGGCGCCTGGACGCCGGATCTTAGCCGGGACTGGGGCCGTCTGGGTGTCTGCGCCACACCGTCGTCCGGAATTCCCAAGGCGAACGCCGTCCCCGGTGAAAAAATCCTGGTGCTGGGCAGTAGTGAGTTTGTCTGGCCGCCGTTCCTGCTGGCCGAACAACTGGCGGCCCAAGGTGCGGACGTCCGCTTCGGCTCCACCAGCCGCTCACCGATCGCCACCGGACTGGCCATTCGCCATGCCTTCGCCTTCACGGACAATTACGGGCTGGGCATTGCGAACTTTCTTTATAATGTCCGTCCCGAGGACTATGACCGCGTCCTCCTGTGCGTGGAAACCGCGCCGGATCTGGTCGATCCTCACTTGCAGCAACTGATACCCAATCTGGAGATTCTGACTTATGCCGAATGAACCGGCGCCGTTGGTACTGGCGGATCTTGACGACACCCTGTTCCAGACCGGCAGACGGCTGGATCTGGCAGGCGTTGAACAGCCGCGCATCACCGCCACCCTCGGCAAGGACGGCGCACCCATGTCATTCATGACACCGGTGCAGCATCAATTTGTCAGCTGGCTGTGCCGCCATGCCGAGGTGGTGCCGGTGACGGCGCGCAGCGTGGAAGCCTTGCAACGGGTGCAATTACCGTTTGGCCGGCGGGCGGTTTGCAGTCACGGCGCGGTCATTCTTGATGCCCATGGCAAAACGGTCAAGGCATGGCAACTGCAGATGCAGCAGCAGCTGGCGGACTATGCCCCGCGACTTCAGACCCTGCTGGCAGAGGTGCAGGCGGAAGCCCTTCGCAATAACTGGCGGCTGCGCAGCTGGGTGGTTGAGGAGGAAGGCCTCAGCGCCTATCTGGTCGTGAAGCAGGAGCATCAGGACGACCACATCCTGCGGACGCTGGCCGATACACTGACGGCGGGCGGACAATTGGCCGGTTTCTACCAGCACATGAACGGCAACAACCTGGCCTTGCTGCCAAACCCGGTCAACAAGAAGGCGGCTGTGATGTTCCTGCTGGAACAGGACCGGCAGCAACAGGGAGAACGGGTGGTGCTCGGCTTCGGCGACAGCCTGTCCGACCTCGGCTTCCTGGGAGAATGTCATTGGTGGGGAACCCCGCGCCAGGGACAAATTGCCCACTGGCTCGCCGACGAACTGGCCGACCATTTGCAACGCAAGGGACGGTATGACCATGCTCCCGATTTCGACTGAGCCCTTTTCCGGCTCCTATGCCCCGGAAGATGTCCGGTTTCTGCTGCAACCCCTCAGCATTGAGGTCACTTCCAATGCGGAAAAAGAGCAGCTGATCCAGTCCGGCAAACGCCATTATTCCGAAATGATTGGTGCCGAACACGCCCCCTCCCCGGTACACCAGGCGCTGTTCGAGCAAGCGCTGGCTCAAGGTGCGGCGCGCATGGGCAGTGACGTGGCGGCGCTGGCCAATGCGCTGGCGCTACTGAGTCGCCCGTCGTACACACTGGTCAGTTTTGTCCGGGCGGGAGCGCCCCTGGGCGTGCTGTTACGGCGGGCGCTGACCGAACGGGGAATTGAGGCCTGTCATTATGGCATCAGCATCATTCGTGACCGGGGCATAGACCGGCAGGCGCTGGAGGAAATCATTGCCCGGCATGGCAGCGAATCCATCATCTTTGTCGATGGCTGGACCGGCAAGGGCGCCATCAGTCGCGAACTGCAACGCAGCCTGGCGGATGACCCCCGGTTTCCTCAGCTCTTGCCCTTGGTCACGCTCACTGACCCCTGCGGTCACGCCTGGCTGGCCGCCGGCGGCGATGACTGGCTGATTCCGTCCGGCATCATGGGCGCTACGGTGTCCGGTCTGATTTCACGGACAATCCTGACCACGGAGGGCTATCATGGCTGCATGCTGTGGCATCACTTGCAGGCGCATGATGTCAGCCGTCTCTTCATCGACACCATTGACCGGGAACGTCAGCGGCTTGCCGGTACGGCTCCGGCTGTCTGGACTGAGGCCATGCGAACACATCACCAACAATGGGCGGGCGCTGTCATCGATAGAATCCGCGCGGAATATCGGATAGACAATTTGAACCTGATCAAGCCCGGAATTGCCGAGGCCACGCGCGCCGTTCTCCGCCGCATGCCTGAAAGGATACTGGTCAGTCGGCCAGAAGATCCCGACGTTCAGTTATTGATACACCTTGGCCAGCAGAACGGCGTCCGTATTGAAACCGCGACGGGTGATCTGGGCCCCTATCGCGCCATTACCCTGATCAAGAAGGTGCATGAATCATCATGACTTCCCCCTACGCCCTGGGCGCAACCCTGTACATGCCGGCGACCCGCCCTGACTTGTTCGATATCGTCAGGGGAGGCAAAATTCCCGGATTGCGTTCATTGGTGATTTGCCTGGAGGATGCGGTTGCCGATGGCGACGTAAGTCAGGGCTTGTCCAACCTGCAATGCCTGCTGAAGGATCTGTCGGAACACGAAGCCATAGGCTCCCATGCCGCCCCGTTGGTATTCGTCCGCCCCCGTCATGCCGACATGGGATTACATATTGCCGGCGACTGGCCGCTGGCCTCGCAGCTGGATGGTTTTGTGTTGCCGAAATTCCGGCTCGATGACCTGGAAACCTGGCGGCCGCTGTTTCAGTCTCCGCACTGGAACCTGATGCCAACACTGGAGACCGCTGAGGTTTTTGACAGCCGGGCGATGCAGGAGCTTCGTGACGCCTTATCGGCAACCCACCCCGAACGCATTCTCGCCCTGCGCATTGGCGGCAACGACTTACTCGCGGTGCTGGGATTACGGCGCCACCGCTCGCTGACCATTTACCAAAGTCCGGTCGGTTATGTCATCGGCATGCTGACGGCGCTGATGGGGTCCGCCGGGTTTGCGCTGACCGCACCGGTCTGTGAGCGCATGGACAACCCTGATCTGTTGCAAGCAGAACTGGAACTGGACATGGCGCACGGACTGGTCGGCAAGACCGCCATTCACCCTGGACAGCTTGCCGTGATTCACCGGGCGCTGAAGGTCCCGCTTGAGGACTATGAGGCGGCGATGCACATCCTCAACGAACAGGCCCCTGCAGTATTCAAGTACGACGGCGCCATGCTGGAGCCCGCCACCCACCGGGCTTGGGCCGTACGCATGGTCGACAGGGCTTCTCACTTCGGCATTGATCCAGGCAGCCGGGATCAACAACACAAAATTCCCGCCTGACGCCTAGAGCACCAGCGCCATCATCACCGCATGTTCCTTGCCGCCTTGGGGAGCCGGGTAGTAATTCTTGCGCAGCCCGATTTCATTGAACCCCGCCATCTGATACATCCGGATGGCATTTGCATTCCCCGAGCGAACCTCCAGAAAAACGGTTGACGACGATTTACCGGCAGCCTCTTCGGTGAGAGCCGTCAGCAACCGCCTGCCAATGCCTTTGCCCTGACTCCCCGGATCAACCGCAATATTAAGCAAGTGCGCCTCATCCAGAATGTATTGCACCACGCTGAAGCCATACACCGCCCCGCCATCATCCGCGGCGACCCGGCAATCATGGCCGCGCTCCAGGCCATCCACAAACAGCTTTTCCGACCACGGCGCAAATTGCACCTGTCGCTCAATGGCCAACACGCCGGGCAAGTCGGCTGACGTCATCGGCCGCAAAGTCAATCCTGAAGAGCCAGCCATAACTCCCTCTTTCGCATGGGTTGTTGCAACAAGCTGCCTAATCCTGACTGACGCTTGACCGTCAGGGCCGTGCTGGCGGCCAGCATCTGATGCAAAGCTTCCTCATGCTCACCCAGCAACACAAAGCCTTTCAGGGTTCCGGCCGCCTGACGCGCCAGAAATGCCCCCAAGGCCTCACAGGCGGCGCGACGATGCTGCGGCATGGCGTGATTGGACACCATAGGCCAGGCAAACTGTAACGGAGCCGCGCGCACACCGGTCACCGCCTGCAACAGGTTGCCCAGCAGCTTGTCCTCACTGGGACTGAGCAACTGGAAGCGCGGCACAATCAGGCCATGCACACCGCAGGGAAACAGGGCAAACTGGAAGCGGACCGGTTGCAGATCTTCTTGAGTCAGCTCCGGAGGGACCACGCGCGGAGGGCTGTTGGGCTTTACGCTGGCTGTATCAGAATGGCCCAGAACCTGTCGGGTCAGGGCGCGGCCGGACTGTGGTCCACGGGTGGCAGCGGCGCGAATGTCCGGATCATCCAGATAGGCATCCAGTGGCGGACCATCATCAGGTGGGCCGTCACTGCCGGACAGATACGCTGAATCGTCATCCTCATCATAGCCGGGTGGCGAGGCAGACTCTTCAGCCAAAGCATGATCCCCGAATGAGGACTCCAAGGCTACCTCATGATTTTCCTCTGGAAAATCATTTTCATCCGCCATAAAGGCCGCGTAGGCCAAGGACTGGGCTGCCGCCGCGTGAGCGATCGGTTGCCGCGCCGTCCACAGGGGAATGCCTAACGCCGCCAGATAGGCCTGACGACGTCCCTCATCCCCCAAACCGGGCATTAAATATCCTCGCCTTCTTGCGGATGCGCGCGCTCAACGTTCGATACCATCAGGTTCAGCGCATTCAGGTAGGCCTTGGCGCTGGCAATGACGATATCGGTATCAGCGCCATGACCGTTGATGATGCGGCCGGCCTGGTTCAGCCGGACGGTCACTTCGCCCTGGGAGTCGGTGCCGCTGGTAATGGCATTCACCGAATACAGCTCCAGCGTGGTGCCGGAATGGGCAATGGCCTCAATGGCGCGGAACGTCGCATCAACCGGACCGGAACCCACTGCCGTGACCGGCTTGCTGTCGCCATTGACGACGATGGTCAGTTTGGCTTCCGGCTTGGTGCCGGATTTGGAGGTCACTTCCAAGCTGCCCAGCTTGTAGGTTTCCTCAACTTCAGTTTGGGTGTCACTGACCAGGGCATGAATGTCTTCATCAAAGATTTCATGTTTTTTGTCCGCCAACTCCTTGAAACGCATGAACAACTGATTCAGGGAATTGTCGCTGCCCGCCGCAATGCCCAGCTGCTCCAGACGGGCGCGAAAGGCAGCGCGGCCGGAATGCTTGCCTAGCACCATGCGGTTGGCATTCCAGCCCACATCTTCAGCGCGCATGATTTCATAGGTTTCGCGATGCTTGAGCACGCCGTCCTGATGGATGCCTGACTCATGGGCGAAAGCGTTGGCGCCAACAATGGCCTTGTTCGGCTGCACAGGGAATCCGGTAATGCTGGACACCAGGCGCGAGGTCGGTACGATTTCCTGGCTGCGGATGGTGGTTTCTACCGGGAACAAGTCATGACGAGTACGCACGGCCATGACGATCTCTTCCAGCGCCGCGTTACCGGCACGCTCTCCCAGACCATTGATGGTGCATTCCACTTGCCGCGCACCGTTGAGCACGGCGGACAGCGAGTTGGCGACGGCCAATCCCAGATCATTGTGGCAATGCACCGAAAAGACGGCCTTGTCGGCATTCGGTATCCGCGTCAGCAAGGTCTTGATGGTTTCCCCGAACTGGCCGGGAATGGCGTAGCCCACGGTATCCGGAATATTGATGGTGCGCGCACCGGCGTTGATGGCGGCCTCGATGATGCGGCACAGGAAATCGATTTCGGAGCGACCGGCATCCTCACAGGAAAACTCGACATCCTCCACCAGATTGCGGGCGTACTTGACCGCGCGCACGGCGCTTTCAATCACCGCCTCAGGCTCCAGACGCAGCTTGTACTTCATGTGGATGGGGCTGGTGGCAATGAAGGTATGGATACGGGCGGCGTTAGCATTCTTCAGCGCTTCGGCGGCGCGGTCAATATCCTCGGCGCGGGCGCGGGCCAGCGAGCAGATCCGGGAGTCCTTGACGGCCTCGGCCACCGCCTTGACGGCGGCAAAATCTCCCTGACTGGCAATGGCGAAACCGGCTTCAATGACATCCACCCGCATCCGTTCCAGCGCCTTGCCGATGCGCACCTTCTCTTCCAGGGTCATGGAAGCGCCGGGGCTTTGTTCGCCGTCACGCATGGTGGTATCAAAAATAATCAGTTTGTCTTTGCTCATGACAAAAGCTCGCAAATCAGGTTGGAATATTCGGGAAGAAGATCGGAATCAGCGGACGTGCAAACGCAAGAATAGATGACCTGCCCGTCAGGGCAGCCGGTACAGGCATGCGGAGATACGGTTAAGTCTGGCCGTCTTCATGAAATGAACAACAGTCTTGAATTCGATTTTGCAAGACTATAACCAGACTTTGAATATTTGCCAATAGTTTTAGAGGGTCTCGGCCTGTGCCGTCTGGTTGGCCGGGACATTGCCCGGATTGGAGCTGCTCTGCTTGGCGCCCTTGTTGCGCTGCAGTATCTGGTCCCGCATCCATTCCCCCACGCAGAGGCGCAAGTCATCCATTTCGCCAATGGTCATGCCGTCACGGGCGTCTTCATCGGCAAATTTATTGGCCAGTTCGCCACAGGTATCAGCAGAGGCTTGAGGGGCATGCAGAGATGCCATCAACAGAGCGGTTGTAAACATGCGCATGACTTCCCCGTCGTTTGTTTATTTGTTGTTGGTCTTTGAAATCGACGGGGCCATTTTACGACAAGCGCACAAAGTTGCCTACAAAAGGCACATTTTCCCCGACGAAAGGCATTGCGTGTCCGGACAGGAGCCGGAAACACGTTGTTTCTTATTCGTTAACGTGGTTCAGCATAAGTCAGCAGGCCCGACAAGACAAGTGTCTGTCCCCGGCATAAGAAAAGGGGCGCTTGCGGCGCCCCCTTTTTTGATTATAAAAACCCGTTGGGGTAATTACATCATGCCGCCCATGCCGCCGTCAGGCATCGCCGGGGCCGGCTTGTCTTCCGGCAGGTCGGTGATCATGCATTCGGTGGTCAGCATCAGCGCGGCCACGGAAGCGGCGTTTTCCAGCGCGGTGCGGGCCACTTTGGCCGGATCCAGGATGCCCATGGCAATCATGTCACCGAACTCGCCGGTCGCCGCGTTGTAACCGAAGTTACCCGAACCTTCCTTGACCTTGTTCAGGACCACGGAAGCTTCATCACCGGCGTTGGTGACGATCTGGCGCAGCGGCGATTCCATGGCGCGACGCAGGATGTTGATGCCAGCGGTCTGGTCTTCGTTGTCGCCTTTCAGGGTTTCCAGAACACGCACGGCGCGAACCAGGGCGACACCGCCACCGGCCACAACACCTTCTTCCACCGCAGCGCGGGTGGCGTGCAGGGCGTCATCAACGCGATCCTTCTTTTCCTTCATTTCGATTTCGGTGGCGGCGCCAACCTTGATCACGGCAACACCGCCAGCCAGCTTGGCCACGCGCTCTTGCAGCTTTTCCTTGTCGTAGTCAGACGTGGCTTCTTCGATTTGCACGCGGATGGTCTTCACGCGGGCTTCGATGTCGTCCTTCTTGCCTTCACCGTCGATGATGGTGGTGTTTTCCTTGGAGATGATGACGCGCTTGGCGCGGCCGCAGTCATGCAGACCGGCCTGTTCAAGGTTCAGACCGATTTCTTCGGAAATCACTTGGCCGCCGGTCAGGATGGCGATGTCCTGCAGCATGGCCTTGCGACGGTCGCCGAAGCCGGGAGCCTTGACGGCGCAGACCTTGACGATACCGCGCATGCTGTTCACCACCAGAGTGGCCAGCGCTTCGCCTTCAACATCTTCAGCGATCAGCAGCAGCGGCTTGCCGGACTTGGCGACGCCTTCCAGCACCGGGATCATTTCGCGGATGTTGGAGATCTTCTTGTCCACCAGCAGGATGTACGGGCTTTCCAGCTCTGCGGTCATGGCGTCTTGCTTGTTGATGAAGTACGGACTGATATAGCCGCGGTCAAACTGCATGCCTTCGACCACGTCCAGCGTGTCTTCAAAGCCGGAGCCTTCTTCAACGGTAATGACGCCTTCCTTGCCAACCTTGTCCATGGCCTGAGCGATCAGGTCACCGATGGTGGTGTCGGAGTTGGCGGAAATGGAACCGACCTGGGCAATGGCCTTGTTGTCGGTGCAAGGCGTGGAAATGGCCTTGATCTCGGCGACAGCGGCGCGCACAGCCTTGTCGATGCCGCGCTTCAGGTCCATCGGGTTCATGCCGGCGGCAACAGCCTTCAGGCCTTCGTTGAGGATGGACTGGGCGAGCACGGTGGCAGTGGTGGTGCCGTCACCGGCGACATCGGCAGTCTTGGAAGCCACTTCCTTGACCAGCTGGGCGCCCATGTTCTCGAACTTGTCTTTCAGTTCGATTTCCTTGGCGACGGACACGCCGTCCTTGGTGATGTGCGGCGCACCGTAGGACTTGTCAATGACGACATTACGGCCCTTGGGGCCGAGGGTCACTTTGACAGCATCAGCCAGGATGTTGACGCCGTTGATCATTTTGGTGCGGGCGGAATCGCCAAACTTTACGTCTTTAGCAGCCATGTTGCTTGAACCTCTTCAAATCGGGAATACGGGGGAACGATCAGCCTTCGAGCACGGCGAAAATTTCGGACTCTTTCATGATCATCAGCTCTTCGCCGTCGACCTTGACGGTGCTGCCGGCGTACTGGCCGAACAGGACCTTGTCACCCACCTTCAGATCGAGGGGACGCTTTTCACCGGCTTCGGTAATCAGGCCATTGCCAACAGCAATCACTTCACCTTGCGAGGGCTTTTCAGCAGCGGAACCGGGCAGCACGATGCCACCAGCGGTCTTGGTTTCTTGTTCAACGCGTTTGATGACCACACGGTCGTGCAAGGGACGGATTTTCATCGTTCGCTCTCCACTTTGCGATATTTACACAGGATTGTCTGATTCGCCGGGCCGATTGCCGGGCGATTCACCCCACCCCATGAATGGTTATGGGCGGGACTGAGGGGGAAATGGGGATGTCTTCGGGGGGTTCAAGGGGCATTCCGAAAAAAAGTGCCCCGGCAGCGGCAGTCAGCTATAGATCCTTGCGATCAATACGCTTCACTTCTGTATCGGGTTTGACCTCGCGGGCCTCACCGTCAAAAACCTGTGAGTTGCCTTGCCCGAAGGGTGAGCCCTGGCCAAACGGCCCGCCCTGCCCGAACGGCGACTGACCGCCAAACGGGGATTGCCCACCAAAGCCGCCCATCATCATGAAGCCCTGCCCGCGCCCTTTCATGGCGGCGGACAACTGGCCGCGCATCAGCGCCTGCACCGGTGGCAACAGCAGCAGCAAACCCATGCCGTCCGTGATGACACCCGGCAGAATGAACAGGAAACCGGCCAAGGCCGTACACAAGGCGGCCAGCAAGTCCGACGACATGTCCTCCGTCTGGCCGGACTGCATCTTCGCCATTTGCGGCATCAACACCTGCGTGGCGCTGCGCATCAGCTGGCGACCGACAAAGAAGGCCATCACAAACCACAACAACAGCATCCAGCCGCCGATTTTACTGCCCAGCCAGATGCTGAGGATGATTTCGGCGACCGGGATCGCCAGCAAAAACAGGCCTTTCATTCAGGAGTCTCTCCGGTTCGAGCGGATTTCAACAGGGCGACCAGTGTCTGGCGCACCTCCAACGGAGTGGCGACCGGCCGGGGGAAGCGAATATACACGATCTTGTCCGCCAGCCGCAGGTGAAAGCCGTTGCCGTCGATCCCGGACATCACCGGCTCCCCGCCCTCCGGCACGATCACCCCGGCCTGCCGGCAGTATAAAGGCAGCGCATCGGCATGATCGGCGTTCATGTGCTCCACCATGTCCGCTTCCACCAACGGGTCAAAGGGATTGGCAACGGTGAGGGAGGCGCCGTCCAGCCAGGCTACCTTGGCGAAACCGGCAATGAAGTGGCATCCTTCAGGCTGCAGATACCAGTACTCGAAATCCAGCTCACGGTGATAATCGCGGGCATGGGGAAAGTAGCGGGCATAGCGCGCGGCGACAGACTCCTGCTCCGGGTCGGTCACCGGCAGCAAACGTCCGACCAAGGACAACCGGGGCGCGGCCTGCACATCCCCGCCCTCCCCCTGCACCAGCAACGACACCCGGTTGTCGGCGCGCACATGCGCTGTATGCCGCGCCAGTCGTGAAATGAGCACCACTATCCGCCCGGCATGATCCAAGCAATACGGCACGGCAGACGCAAACGGATAGCCGGATAACGGCCCCAGACCCAGCGTGGCCAGCACCGCCGAGTGATGATTGCGCAGCAGACGCTGCGCCTGACCGGCAAGCCCCATGCCCAGCCTCCGCTCGTGAAAAAAGATCAAACCAGCCTAACACAAGCTCTGCTTTTGCATTAACCTCAGCGGTTTGTCATTTGTTAAACCAACCGCCATGTCCAGCCACTCTCCCGTTTCCCTGCGCGCGGCGTTCGCCCAGCCGTCGGCTCTGACGATGTTCTTCTTCGGCTTCACGTCCGGCTTACCCTTCCTCCTGGTGGGCGGCACGCTGTCCGCCTGGCTGAAGGAAAGCGGCGTCTCTCTGGAGACCATCGGCCTGATCAGTTACGCCACGCTCACCTATTCCTTCAAGTTCCTGTGGTCCCCGGCAGTTGACCGGCTGCGACTACCGCTGTTTTCCCGTCTGGGCCAGCGCAGGGGATGGCTGCTGGCTGCGCAACTGACCCTGTTCGCCAGCCTGATCGGCATGGCCCTGATTACGCCCGGCGCCTTGACACCGTTCATTCTGCTGATTTTCGCCGCCGCCTTTGCAGGAGCAACCCAGGATGTGGTGGTGGATGCCTACCGTATTGAAATCGCCCCGCAAGAGGCGCAGGGAGCACTCGCAGCAACCTACACCCTGGGCTACCGGCTGGCGCTGCTGGCATCGGGTGCACTGGCGCTGATCCTGGCCGACCACGTGGCCTGGACCGTGGTTTACCTGTCCATGGCTGGCCTGCTGTTGGCTGTGATGCTGGCCACGCTGCTCTCCCGCGAACCGGAACACCGGCCATCGGACGCACCCACACTGGCCGCCGCCATCCGTGACGGCGTCATCGGCCCGTTCAAGGATTTCTTCCTGCGTTATCGCGGCGTCATCGGTATCGGCCTGCTGTTGTTTATCGGCCTGTTCAAGATCTCCGACCAAATGCTGGGGGTCATGGCCATGCCTTTCTATCTCGACAGCGGCTTCACCAAAACCCAGATCGGGGCCGTCACCAAGATATTCGGCGTCTGGATCGGCATTGCCGGTGCCTTCCTGGGCGGCGGCTGTGTAGTCAAGTTCGGCATTGAACGCACTCTGCTGGCGGGCATCATCATCGGCGGTGCCAGCAACCTGCTCTTCCTGCTGCTGGCGCTGCATCCCGGCGACCTGACCATTTTCACATTGGTCATCAGCATTGAAAACCTGGCCGGAGGCTTTCTGGGTACGGCAGCTGTTGCCTGGCTTTCGGCGTTGGTGAACCGGCGCTATACCGCCACGCAATACGCGCTATTCAGTTCGCTGGTGACCCTTCCCGGCAAATTGATTGGCGGATTGTCCGGCTTCATGGTGGGAGCATTACAGTACACCGGCTTTTTCCTGTTCTCGGCGCTGGCGGTCTTGCCCGCCATCGCCCTGTTCCTGTGGCTGCGTCCGCGTGTCCGCCTGGAAGGGGAAGACACCGTGAAAGGTGCCGCCGAATGAGACGTGACGGTGCCCGGAATGCACCGTCCTCACAAAAATGCATCAACGTAGATTTGTCTTTTCGCGTTACTTGTGATGTATTTGAGTGATACTTCCATAATAACAAGGATAACAATGATGAATAAGACGCGCTCACTATTGGCCCTGGCCATCCTCGCCGCGCCCGGTGTTTCGCTCGCCGCCGGTTTCGCCCTTAACGAACAAAGCATCAAGAGCCTGGGTACAGCCTTGGCCGGCCGCGCCTCCACGGCCTCCGACGCGACTACCGTCTACGGCAATCCGGCAGGCATGGCGCTGCTGGAAGGCACACAGATCAGCGGCAACGTCACCATGATCAACGCCCCGGCCGATATCACCCCTACCGGCGGCTTCCCGAATACCGGCACCAATAACGGCGACATGGTGCCGCTGACCTTCGTCGGCAGCAATTTCGCCACGCATCGCTTCAGCGACAGCTTCACCGCCGGTTTCGGCCTGTACGCCCCCTTCGGCCTGGCCACCAACTATGAAGACAGCTTCCAGGGTCGTTATTTTGGTGACAAGAGCAAGGTCAAGGTCATTGCCATCCAGCCGACAGGCAGCTACCAGATCAGCCCGGACCTCTCGGTAGGACTGGGCGTGGCATTCAGCAAAATTGAAGGCACCCTGTCGCGGGCCGTGTCTCCGCTGGCCCCCGGCGCCATGTCCATGGTCAAGGGCGATGACACTGCCGTCAACTTCAATGCCGGGGTTCTCTGGTCTCTGGATGAGGCCACCCGTCTCGGGCTGACCTACCACAGCCAGACCGACTACACCCTTTCCGGAACCACCACCGTCACCAACCTGCCCACCGTCATTCCCGGCGGCAACGGCAGTTATCCCGGCTCGCTTGAAATCTCCATGCCGGACTCTTTCGACCTCTCGCTGACCCATAAGATGAGTCAGGATACGACCGTTCACGCCACCGCCATGCTTACCCGCTGGGGCGTCATCAAGGAACTGGTGATCCATAACTCCGGCGCACCGGCCGCCTTGGCAACCGTCATTGAAGAACTGGAGTGGCATGATTCCTGGCTGTACAGTGTCGGCGCCGAATGGAAAATGAGTGACACTCTCGTGTTGCGCGGCGGCATCGGCCATGATGAAACCCCGATCAACGGCGCCTATCGCAGCGTGCGGGTGCCCAGCGCCGACCGTGATTTCCTGACGCTGGGCGTGGGGTATGCCCTGTCAAAGAATTTGTCCATGGATATCGCCTACGAACTCATCCGCGAAGACAAGGCCATCGTCAATGTTTCCAACAGCTCAGGTCTGAGCTATTCCGCGGAATACAGCGGCGTGGCGCACCTGTTCGGCGCTCAACTCAACCTCAATTTTTAATCCCGCCTATCATCCAGCCGGACTCCGTTCCGGCTGGCCATGTAGCATTTTTGTTGCACCCTTCCCCCAAAAGACCTACCATGCCGCCTGCCTGCAGGTGTCCGTACGATCGTACGGTTCGTTTGCGCCCAACGTTCACGAACGGGAAACTGGTGAAATACCAGTGCTGCCCCCGCAACGGTAAACATGTATGTGCGGTTCATTTGCCACTGTCCCCTGAGTCGGGATGGGAAGGCGAACCGCACGGCCCCCACAGGGCCGGCATGCAAGCCCGGAGACCGGCCTGAAGGCAAGAGCGTCAATCATCCCGATTGACTATCACCCTGTTTGCGGGGATCCAAACAGCTGGAGCTATCATGTTCAAGCCCACTTTGTTGGCGGCCTTCGTGGCTGCCTGTTCGTCGTTGCCTGTTATTGCTGAAACCGTTTTACCCAGACAAATCGTCACCGCCACCCGGCTTCCCCAAGCCATCAGCCAGACACTGGCCAGCGTGCATGTCATTGACCGCCAGACGCTGGATCGTTATCAAGGCCAGGACCTCGGGGACATCCTGCGTTTCAACACCAACGGTATTGAAATCATTCGTTCCGGCGGACTGGGCCAGCAAACCTCCCTTTTCACCCGCGGCACCAACTCCAACCATACGCTGGTGCTGATTGACGGCGTCCGCATCAACTCCGCAACCAGCAGCCAGGCCAGCATTCAAAGCCTCGCGCTGAATGACGTTGAGCGCATTGAAGTGGTCAAGGGTCCGATGTCCGTACTTTACGGTTCCGACGCCATTGGCGGCGTCATCAACATCATTACCCGCACCCCGGATAAAACAGCTACCCGTCTCGCCCTCTCGGCCGGTTCCGACAATCAGTTGAACGTGGATGCCGGCCAGACCTTCCGCAATGGTGACATCTCGGGCCGCCTGGACCTTGGGCAGACCCGAACGAACGGCTATGCGTTCGTGGAAGGACTTGCTATGGATCGCGGCTACCAGAACCGCAACGGCAGTACGATGTTGCGCTATGACGCTGGCTCCGTGGTTTTCGACTTGCAAGCGCGCCATAACGAAGGCACCACCGAGTACGTCAACACCTGGAATCTTGCGCCGCTGGATCAGGACTTTCTGAATGAAGTCTTCGCTTTGGGCGCCGCCGCCGACATCGCTGACCACTGGAACAGCCGCCTGCGCCTGAGCCTGATGCGCGACGAAATCGACCAGAACCAGAACAACAACCAGGCCCGCACCGAACGGCATCAAGCCGACTGGCAAAATACTGTCGGCTGGGCAGACGGCCAGACACTGATGGCGGGCCTGACACTGGAGAAAGTGGACACGGTCTATGACCAGACCTATCAAAAGCAACTCGATAACAAGGCTCTCTTCCTGCAGCAGCAAAGCCTGTGGGGGGCTTTATCCCTGCAGGCCGGGGCGCGTAGGGATCGTCACGACACCTTTGGCGACCATGACACAGGCAATCTGGCCGCCGGATACCAACTGACACCACAGGTCAGTGTTTACCTGAATGCCGGTACGGCCTTCCGGGCGCCGGACTTCAACAACCTGTATGGGTTTGGCGGAAACCCCGCCCTGAAGCCGGAACAGTCAACCTCGGTAGAGCTGGGCAGCCATATCGAGGCGGGCTCGGTCTCAACACACCTGGCCCTGTTCAAGACCAAGGTGGAAGACCTGATCGTCTTCAACCAGACGTTTACGCAATTGATCAACCTGAATGAAGCGCAACTGGAAGGCCTGGAGATTGGCAGCAGCTGGCAGCAGTCCGGCTGGCTGCTGGGTGTACAGGGCAATTACATCAAGGCTATTGATGGAACGACTCAAACCAAGCTGGATCGCCGCCCCAGACGCAGCCTGACGGTGCAAACCGGCTTCCGTCAGGATAATTGGGATGTGACGCTGGAAACCTTGGCCAAGAGCCGCACTCAGGACTTCGGCGGAAATCTGCCCGGCTACGCCACCGTCAACCTGAACTCCTCGTGGAAGCTGATGCCTCAGTTAACGGTCAGAGCCTCCTTGGAAAACCTGCTGGACAAAACGTATGGAACAGCACACTTCGGCACCAATGTCCGTTACCTGTCCAAGCCCCGCTCGGCTTCCCTGAGCGCCAATGTGACCTTCTAACCGGTCACGGAACGCGCTATTTTACAGGCCGTTGCAATACGGCCTTTTTATGAGGATGACCCCATGGGACACCGCCTTTCCAAAATCTATACCCGCACCGGCGATGACGGCACCACAGGGCTGGGCGACGGCAGTCGCACCCCCAAAGACTCGTTACGAGTTGAAGCCTATGGCACCGTGGATGAACTGAACAGTTTTGTCGGACTGCTGCGCGCCGAATTACCCGCCGAACATGCGGCGCAAACCCTGCTGTCTCGGGTGCAACATGAATTGTTTGATCTGGGCGGGGAGCTCTGCATTCCAGGCTACAGTCTGATCAAGGAAGAAGGCATCACCCGACTGGAAAACGGTATTGATGCCTTGAACGAGCATTTGCCGCCGCTGAAAGACTTTATCCTTCCCGGAGGCAGCAAGGCCGCCAGCCAGGCTCATGTGGCGCGCACCATCTGCCGCCGGGCCGAGCGGCGCGTGCAATCGCTGGCGCAAGCCGAAACCCTCTCCCCGCTGGGCCTGCAATACCTGAACCGGCTATCGGACTACCTGTTTGTGCTGGCCCGAACCCTGGCCCGTGAAAAAGGCGGTACAGAAGTGTTGTGGCAACGACAGTGACTCGTCACTGCTTGGGATAAACCGCCTCAAATACCGCTAGGACACCGCCGGCAGCATCCTTGAACTGCAAGGATTGCTGCGGAGTAAGTGCCCATGTCCGCACATGCATCAGGGACTTAACCAGTGCTTTCTCCTGCACCTCCATACCCTCGCACTTCAACACCGATCCCCGGACCTCCAGCACGCGGATCAGGTTGTTGATATCGCGCTTGTAACGACCGTTGAAGAGGTTGCAGCCGCTAAAACCTTCCAGCCGACCCTGCTGGAATTTGACAAAGGGCTCTTTACCTTTCAAGGATGAGACAACCGCCGTCCCGGACACCATGCGCATTTCCCAGCGGGTATTTTCCAGCATGGCGGGAATGACCATCGGTCGTGAACCCGACATGCCGGAAATTGTCGGCTGACCGGACTCAATCACAAATGAACGGTCTCCCCCGGAAACCTGTGTCACCGGGGGCATAGCCCCATAGGTCACCATGGGTTTTGTGATCGTCATCACCCTGCTACCGGCACCATCCGCACCCGAACCTTGAAACATGGAGCATCCTGACAGCGCCAGCATCACCAGACCCGACCATACTTTCCAGTGCATGCCGTTTCTCCCTTACAACAATAAAATCCGGATATCCGAAAGCACCTGCGCCAAGCGGGTCGTAAAACGGGCGGCGTCAGCACCGTCAATCACACGATGATCATAGGACAGAGAAAGCGGCAGCATCAAGCGCGGCTGGAACTCGCGTCCATCCCAAACCGGTTTCAGGGCGGCGCGGGAAACCCCGAGGATGGCCACTTCCGGCCAATTGACAATCGGAGTGAACGCCGTGCCGCCAATGCCACCCAAAGAGGAAATGCTGAAGCAGCCGCCTTGCATGTCGGCGGGGGCCAGTTTCTTGTCCCGCGCCTTGACCGACAACATGCCCATCTCCACGGCAATATCCTTGACTGACTTGCGGTTGGCATCCCGGATCACCGGCACCACCAAGCCGTTCGGTGTATCCACCGCCACCCCGACGTGCACATATTGCTTGAGTATCAGGCTCTGGCCATCAGTCGCCAGCGAAGCATTAAAGCGGGGAAACTCTTCCAGCAACCGGGCGCAGGCTTTGACCAGGAATGCCAGTACCGTCAGGTTGACGCCCTGCCTCTTCAAATCGTCCTTGCGGTCTTTGCGAAAGGCTTCCAGCTCGGTGATATCGGCTTCATCAAACTGCGTGACATGGGGAATATGTAGCCATGCGCGATGCAGGTTCTTGGCAGATAATGCCTGAATACGGGACAACGGCTGCACATCAACCGGCCCCCAACGGGAAAAGTCGATCTCCGGCAAGGGCGGCAAACCGCTTCCAACCACATCCGCCGCAACAAAGGGAGCCACCACGGGCGGCGTCGTCAGGGACTGCTTCACCCAAGCGAAGACATCCTCCTTGAGGATACGGCCCTTGGGGCCGGTTGGAGTCACCTTTCCCAAATCGACCCCCAGCTCCCGCGACAACCGCCGAACGGCAGGGCCGGAGTGAACGGAAGCCGTTGTAACCGGAACGGACGATGGTTGATTTGGCGGTACAGGGGCAGACACGGCCGGCGCCACAACCGTGGCAGCCGGAACCTCATCATCCGCCGGCAGGAACAACGGCGACGAGGCCGCCGTCCCTTCCACCAGCAACAACACAGCACCCTCACCGACCTTGTCTCCCACCTTGACCACAATCTCTTTCACCACCCCCGCCAGAGAGGATGGTACTTCCATACTGGCCTTGGCCGATTCCAGCACAGCAATCGGGGTGTCGACCGAGATGGTCTGTCCCGGCCTCACCAATAACTCAATGACTTCAGCAGACTCAGAGCCGATATCCGGTGTCTTGACGGGCTGAGCAGAAAGAGAGACAACCGTGGTGGTGACGGGAATCGAAGGCGCTGGCTGCGCGACCGACATGGCAGGAACCACCGCCGGTTGGGTTACCGGTGAAGACGCTAATGGCGTAACTGCCTCCGTCTCCACACTCAGTAACGGCACACCTTCAGCCACCTTGTCGCCAACCTTGATCAGGACCTCGACCACCACTCCGTCCACCGGACAGGGAATCTCCATGGTCGCCTTGGCCGATTCCAGAACCGCCAACGGCATTTCCTTGGTCACTTTTTGCCCCGGGCTGACCAGAATCTCAATCACCTCGGCCTTGTCACTGCCCGGGTCCGGTGCTTTTACGACTTGCAACATAACGGAATCTCCCGGTCAGATCATCGGCGCAAAAGGTTTTTCAGGATCAATGCCGAACCGCTCAATCGCGTCCTGCACAAGCGTTCTCCCCACCACGCCGTCATCCGCCAGCGCATTCAGGGCGGCAATGGCAATGAAATAACGGTTTACCTGGAAGTGGGTGCGCAGTTGCTCGCGACTGTCCGAACGACCAAAACCATCGGTGCCCAAGGTGATATAGGGCATGCCCGACGGCAGGAACGGCCGGATCTGCTCGGCAACAATGCGCATGTAGTCACTGGCGGCGACAATCGCCCCCTTCACACCGCGCAATTGACGGGTCACCCAAGGCACACGCGGCTCTTCCAGCGGGTGGAGATGATTCCAATGCTCGCAGGCCAAGGCCTCCTTGCGCAGCTCATTGAAACTGGTGACGCTCCACACCGACGCACGGATGCCGTAGACATTGAACAACAACTCGGCGGCCGCCTCCGCTTCACGCAGGATGACCCCCGAACCCAAGAGCTGCACTTCGTGGCTGTGTCCTTGGGTTGCCGGTTTCAGCAGGTACAAGCCGCGCCGAATCCCTTCCTCCGCACCCGCCGGCATCGGCGGATGGGGGTAGTTCTCGTTCATCGTCGTCAGGTAATAGAAGACACGCTCTTTTTGCTGGTACATGCGGCGCAAGCCATCCTGCACCACCACCGCCAACTCATAGGCGTAACAGGGGTCATAAGCCACGCAATTGGGAATGGTGCTGGCCAGCAAGTGCGAATGCCCGTCCTGATGCTGCAAGCCTTCACCGTTTAACGTGGTGCGGCCGCTGGTGGCGCCGATCAGGAAACCCTGGGCCTGGATATCCCCAGCTGCCCAAGCCAGATCACCTATACGCTGGAAACCGAACATCGAATAGAAAATGTAGAACGGCAGCATCGGCAAATCATGCATGCTGTAGGAAGTGCCCGCCGCCATCCAGGCGCTCATGGCCCCGGCTTCGTTGATGCCCTCCTCCAGAATCCGGCCCTTTTTGTCCTCCTTGTAGAACATCATCTGTTCAGAATCTTCCGGGGTATAAAGCTGGCCCACATGGGAATAAATACCCAACTGCCGGAACATGCCCTCCATGCCGAAGGTCCGCGCTTCATCGGGCACAATCGGCACCACCCGCTCGCCCAATTCGGGCAATTTCACAAGGACATTCAATAACCGCACAAAAGCCATGGTGGTGGAGATGGGGCGTTCCGAGCCCTGCAGCACAGGAGCGAATATATCCAACTCGGGGACCGTCAACGTCGTGGTGCCGGGACGACGGACCGGCAGGTATCCGCCCAGCTGCTGGCGGCGCTCATGAAGGTAGCGCAGTTCCTGACTATTGTCGGCGGGGCGATAAAACGGGATTTTGACCAGCTCCTCGTCCGAAAACGGCATGTCGAAACGGTCCCGGAACCCTTTCAGTGACGCCAAGTCCAACTTCTTCATCTGGTGGGATTTGTTGACGCCCTGCGCCGCTCCCGTACCATAGCCCTTGACGGTCTTGGCCAGGATAACCGTGGGCTGCCCCTTGTGCGACATCGCCCGCGCATAGGCGGCATAGACTTTATAGGGGTCGTGCCCGCCGCGATTGAGGTTATAGATATCCTCATCCGAAAGTGAAGCCACCATCTCCCTCAACTCAGGATACAGCCCGAAGAAGTGCTCACGCGTATAGGCCCCGCCATGAGTTTTGAATGCCTGGTATTCGCCGTCGACACACTCCTCCATGCGATGCCGCAGGACGCCATTGGCATCGCGCGCCAGCAACGGATCCCACTTCCGGCCCCACACCACCTTGATCACGTTCCAGCCCGCGCCACGGAAAACAGATTCCAGCTCCTGGATAATCTTGCCATTCCCACGAACAGGCCCGTCCAAGCGCTGCAGGTTGCAGTTAATGACGAAGATCAGGTTATCGAGCTTTTCCCGTCCCGCCAGAGCAATCGCACCCAGAGACTCCGGTTCGTCCATCTCGCCATCGCCGAGGAACGCCCACACCTTGCGGCCTTCATCGGGCATTAACTCCCGATTGATCAGGTATTGCATCACATGCGCCTGATAAATGGCCTGGATGGGACCCAGCCCCATGGAAACCGTTGGAAATTGCCAATAGTCCGGCATCAGCCATGGGTGCGGATAACTGGAAAGTCCCTTGCCATTCACTTCACGACGAAATGCCTGCAACTGCTCTTCGTTGATACGGCCTTCCAGAAAGGAACGGGCATAAATGCCAGGTGCGGAGTGGCCTTGGTAATAAATGAGATCACCGCCAAAGCGGTCATTGGGCGCGCGGAAGAAATGGTTGAAGCCCACATCATAAAGCGTGGCGCTGGAGGCAAAGGTTGCAATATGCCCGCCCAGCTCATCTTCATTGTCGTTGGCGCGCATCACCATCGCCAGGGCGTTCCAGCGGATCAGGGAGCGCAGGCGGCGCTCCAAGTAAGGATCGCCAGGCAACGGCAACTCCTCCTCAACAGGAATGGTATTCAGATAAGGGGAATTGAGACGGGAAAGACTGACTCCAAAGCGTTGTGCCTGGGAACTCAGTGTCTGGAGAATGAAGCGGGCCCGGTCGGCCCCCTCCCTTTCCACCAGTGAGGCAAAGGCATCCAGCCATTCCTCGGTTTCGACAGGATCACTGTCATTGTAAAAGCGGATGCTGGCCATGCCCGGTTCCTTGTAATCATGAATGCAGTGTTTATACCTGTGGTCATGCTGCAACGCAACGAGACCGGCATCATGACCGACAACAATCCATGCCGGAATTCAGGGCAAGACCGCGTGCAACACCATCACCACCACCCACAGACCCAACACTCGCTGACACAGCGAATCGATATGCGCCAGTTGCCGCACCATGTCAATCGGCGTTTCCAGACTCTGGTTCATCAAACTGTGCTCTGCCAATTGCCCCGCCTCGGCGATAAAGGAGGCAATACTGGAGCGGCGCTCCGTGAGTGAAAGTTGCAGATACTGCCAAACCGACAGGAAGTCCCCTGCCAGCGCGAATGAAATCGCCAAAGCTCGTGAAGGCAACCAGTCCAGCCAGAAGCGCAGCTTACGGGCGAATTTCCCCGTTTCCGGCGCAATGATCTGCTCGTCACAACAACGAACCAGGTAATAAAAGAGCGAAGCCGCTGGCCCGAGGAAAATCAGCCAGAACAACGGCGAAAATAACTCCTGCAGCGTGGTGATCAACAGTTCCGAGCGGGACTGCGCCAACCTTTCCTTCATGTTATCCAGGGTCACGGAATCAAGCCACTGCTTGCGGCTGTTCTCCAGCACCGAGGGCAGTCGCCGGTCCATGAATACCGGCAGGGTAATGGCCAAGGTCAACAGGAAGCTCCAGAAGGCTTCAACACCGCCTCCGGAAAACGCGTGCAAAAGCAGCAAGACGGGCAATATCGGTCCGATAGAGACCAATGCCAGCACCAATACTCCCGGTTGCCGCGAAGCCTCACCAATACGAAGCAAAGCATCCACACCCAAGCGCATGGGTTGCGACACCATCCGCTTTATCGCCGGCGTGACCAACTCCCGGCCAGCCAGAACCAGCAACATCAGCACCACTACCAACAACACACTCACGATGCAACTCCTTTAGCCCTGGTTTGACGCATCCTTCCGGGACGAAACTGCCATTCTGACATTAAGCAACACCCAGTCAAAGGCATCGCCGGGGTCTGTCTTGCGTTCGGGGGCAATTTGCGAATGACCGGTAATATGGCGCTCAATCGCAGGATAGCGAACCTGCAAGGTACAGATGACTTCCGCCAAGCGTTCATATTGTACGGCCTCGTATGGCAGCACATCTGTCCCTTCCAGCTCAATACCCACTGAATAATCATTGCAATTTTCACGCCCGCCATAAGATGACTTTCCGGCATGCCAAGCACGTAACCCAAAGGGCACAAACTGAACCAGCTCACCATCCCTGCGAATCAACAGGTGTGCTGACACCTGTAAACCCGAAATGGTTTCAAAATACGGGTGTCTTGCCGTGTCCAGCCGGTTTGTGAAGAAGTCTTCGATGAAGGGGCCACCGAACTCCCCCGGTGGCAGACTGATATTGTGGACGACCACCAGTGAAATATCACAACCGGCCGGTCTTTCATTGAAATTAGGTGAGGGCTGACGGCGGGCCGTAGTCAGCCAACCATCCCCATCAATGGACATCACGCTCAGGCGCCCTGCTTTCCTTGCTGCTCATTCAATTGCCGCAAGTTGCCAATCACTGACTCCAGCGCCCTGTCCAGGACTTGCGCCTCTTCAATAATCCGTGCACGCCCTTGGCTCATGTCTACAGCCAGTTTCATGGAGCTCATTTCTGCGACTTTGATGCCACGGCGATTGGCGAAGATCAACTTGTCAACAGAGCGGATACGGGCAACCAGTTTATGACGATCACGACGATCGGTCTGGACAAACTCTACCCAACTTCCGACGTTCAACTGGTTAACCTTGAGCACATTCATGTCGTCACTGGGCAAAGACTCCACCATGGACGGAGACACTGTGTCGCCAGGCAACACCACGGCAGCCACATTCAGCTGACCGGTCTTGCCCATTTGATCCGCGGAAATCATGCCCTCAGAGGGGCCTTCAGTTCGGGCCGATTCGGCATCCAGCACTGTAACCGTGGCCATTTCATGACCACCCATCAACTCCATGTGCACATTGGACAATTCACGCAACAGCGAATCAGTGGCCAGTGCATCGTAATTGACGGCAGCCAGCCCCTTTTTCAAACTGTTGATCAATTTTGGGGAAACATTTTTCAGCCGAGCAATCCATTCCGGACCTGGCTGGGGAATCACACTCCAGACAATGGCGTCCACGACCTTCACTGCCTGCTTCCAAGCCTCCGACTCGGTGCCGTCCTTCAGGCAGTTGATGTAAAGCACATGCTTCCAACCTTCCTGAAGCAACTTCACAACAACCATCGGCAACTGTCGCCCGGTCAGGCGTCGATTCAGCAGTTGCTGCACCATGGCGCGCGCCATATCCGCCCGCGCACGGCCCTCTTCCGCTTCGCGGGTCCGTTTATCAATGGCGTCCGAGCGCTTTTGCTGCTGATCATAAAAGTCACTGAAGTCTTTCAGCAGATCATCAAACAGCGTGATATCAGCAATAAACTCATTGAGAATCCTGAAAACCACTTCTTCAATTTTCGAATACAGTGCATCCCCGCCGGGATCCTTCTGGTTCCAGCCAATGCCAGCCTTTGCCAAAAGATTCAGTAATTGCCTGGCGGTATGATTTTCAACATTAAAAAAGGTCTTGTCGATGATTGCGACTTTCAACAAAGGAATTTGCAGCCGCCCCAGCAGCGCTTTCATTGCCGTCGGCAGGTCATCATCATCCAGAATGAAGTCAAACAACATGGAGACCAGATTGATGACATCTTCATCCGCCTGCCTGACCGCCTCAACGGTTTTCTCATCAGAGCGCAGGTTCTTGCGGATGCCCTGACGGACCTCACTCACTGACGGCGAAGTGTCATCGTCGGAGAGTTTGTTCCGGGGCTGGATTTCCTGCAGCTTCGACAACAGACCAACCAATTGCTCGGTAGCCAATGCCTGAACATGAGCGGTAGCTGCAATATTTTCAGGGACAATCGGCACAGCCGCCACACTGCCGCCAACAGCAGAAGCCGACAAGGCACCGACGCCTCCACCACCGACATACTCTCCACCATGATACGTTGCGCCGGACACTCCAGCTCCAGCCGGAGCTCCCGGAACGCCTGCAATACCACCGACTGCCCCCGCAACCGCTGTCTTGCTGATGTTCGAAACATCTTTCATGAAAGCAAAGATATCTTCAGTATCCAGCTTCTTTTCTTCTTTCTTTTCCTGACGACCTGAATCATCACCCGGCTTTGGAGCCGCATAAGTCACTTTCAGGTCGGGCAGAATCCCGGCATTGATCAAGGACTGGTTGGCGTCATCCAACAGGGCCGGCCATTTGGACAGCAACTCCTGCTGAAATATCTTGAGAACAAGAACTTTCTGATCAGTGGTCAATGCCAAATTCTTGAGAATGTTACCGAAGTGCTCGGTTATCGCTCCCGGGTCAAGCGGAAAACCCTGATCATCCAAGCTAATCTCAGGCATCACATGCTGAAAGCGCGCGCGCAGCAAGGCCAAGGCATTGCCGCAACCGGCCCGACTTTTGGCAACCATGCCGTCAATTGCAACCTTGACATCCATGTCATCGGAGGCCACCAAGCTTAATGAAGCAAAATCAACTTTCCCGAATCCGGCTTTGTCAGCTTTTTCCTTGTCGCCTTTCTTTTGCTGGGGCAGAGCCAGAAAGCTGCCGCCAAAAGCCCGCAAGAAATCAGCCGCCATCTGTTCCTTTGAACGACGGACCTCAATAATGATATCCATGAAGTGCTGCTGTTCAGATGAACCTACACCCTGACACCATTCAAAGACGATCCCTTCAACACGCCCCAACATCTCCCCAATCAAAACCTCCACCCGGGATTGCGCCTGCGCCCGCACACTTTCAATAGCA
This sequence comes from Fluviicoccus sp., assembly GCF_030646115.1. GTDB lineage: Bacteria > Pseudomonadota > Gammaproteobacteria > Pseudomonadales > Moraxellaceae > Fluviicoccus. The sequence goes on along the minus strand of NZ_JAUSMX010000014.1, from coordinate 1,250 downwards.
AGGGGCAACTTCCCTTGGACTGCTCCGGGCGCCTTTCCAGGCTTACTGAATTCTTGTGACATACTGGTACTCATTTCTTCTTGATCGGCACGACAACATGCCTGAATTGTTTCATGCCCCTAAGCCATGAAGGCCAAACCGTTCCGGTTAGAGACCCAATATTCTTTTAATTGTTGCAGAAGCCTATAATTGCATTTTTCCTGAGCCATGATGCATCCGCCATGATTCCTAATGACCTGCTGAACCATGCCATTGAACTCAACGTCCGCTTCGCACTGGAAGAGGATATTGGAGCTGGAGACATCACCGCCCGACTGATCCCGGCAAATCAGTCCGGTCACGCTCGCGTCATCAGCCGTGAGCCCATGATCATCGCCGGCAAACCATGGGTCAATGCTCTTTTTCAGGCCTTGGATCCGTCTGTCCAACTTGAGTGGCGTAATGACGAAGGCGATCTGGTTCAACCGGACAGCCCTTTTCTTTACTTGCACGGCCCCGCCAGATCATTGCTGAGCGGGGAACGGCCCGCCCTCAATTTCCTTCAGACCTTATCCGGAACAGCTACAAAAGTCCGTGATCTTGTTGGCCTTTTGGATGGCACCCGCTGCCAGTTGCTTGACACCCGGAAAACGATTCCAGGCCTGCGCATTGCCCAGAAATATGCAGTGAGTATAGGCGGCGGGCGCAACCATCGGCTAGGCCTATTTGATGCATTTTTGATTAAAGAAAACCACATCATGGCTGCCGGGGGCATAACTGCCGCCATTCTGTCCGCACGCTGCATCGCTCCTGAAGCGCCTGTGGAAGTAGAGGTCGAGAACCTCCGTGAGCTTGAAAATGCTGTTACTTCCGGAGCGGATATCATCATGCTGGACAATTTCAGCATGGAAGATATGCATACAGCTGTCAGTCTCAATGCAGGCAGAGCCAAGCTGGAAGCATCGGGCAACATAGGCAGGCACAACATGCGGGCCATCGCAAAAACAGGTGTTGACTATATATCCATGGGTAGCCTGACCAAAGATGTCAAAGCTATTGACCTTTCAATGCGGTTTACTGACTAAGCGCGTTAGTGTTATCAAATTGACGGGGTGGGTGGTCAGCTGCGAGAGGGTGTAATTAGCTTTGTGTAAACGGTCATTTGGCATCACACTGCCGCTCCCCTGGAGTCATTATGACCGCTGCAAAAAGTACCAAACGGGCCAAGCCCGATCCTGAACTCCTCCAATTTGCCGACCGTCTGTTGGCCA
>NZ_JAUSMX010000007.1 GCF_030646115.1 Fluviicoccus sp. | reverse complement strand
TGGCCAGTCCAGTGGCCGGCTCGCTGGCCGAGCGGGCAGGCCTGCGTGGCGAGGAAGTTGTGCAGCAGGCCGCTTTTGAGGGGGACACGCTGGAAGCCGTTCGCTCGTTTGAGGACCTGCGCTGGCGCCTCACGCAAGGCGCCCTTGACGGCCGCGACCTGACGCTGGTGCTTGGCTACGATTCTGCCACCGCAACCCGAACGGTACTGCTGCCGCTCAGCCAACTCGATGCGGCCGAGGCGGACGCCCGGTTATTCCAGAAAATCGGCATCCTCGGCCCATGGACCAGGCCGGTGATTGGACAGGTCATGGCGGGCGGTGCCGCTGAAAAGTCCGGTCTGCGTGACGGGGATCTGGTGAAGCGCGTGGAGGGCCGTGTCATCGTGGACGGCCAGCAGTTGCGTGAAACCATACGCAACTTTGCGCCGGCATCGGCTGGAACCACGGCCTCAGCGCCGCAGCGTTGGGAAATCCTGCGTTCTGGCCAGGCGCTGGTGCTGCAGGTGAGTCCGCTGGTCAAGCAGGAGCAGGGCGCCACTGTCGCCCGAATCGGTGCTTATGTGGGTGAGCCCCCCGAATTCGTGACGGTGCGCTACGGTCCCCTTGATGGCTTGTGGCAGGGCGCCGTTCGCACCTGGGAAGTGTCGCTTTTGACGCTGAAGATGATGGGGAAAATGGTCATTGGCGAGGCTTCGCTGAAGAACCTGAGCGGACCACTGACCATCGCGGATTACGCCGGGAAATCGGTCAGCATGGGCTGGACTTCCTATCTGCTTTTTCTTGCGCTGATCAGCGTGAGCCTGGGCGTTCTCAACTTGCTGCCGCTGCCGGTTTTGGATGGCGGACACCTGATGTATTATCTTTGGGAGGGCATTACCGGCCGCAGCGTGTCTGACGTGTGGATGGACCGCTTGCAGCGCGGTGGCGTTGCCATCCTCCTGGGCATGATGTCTATCGCCCTGTTTAATGATGTCGCCCGACTTTTGGGCTAATTCCAACACTTCATGCAAAAACAATTCAATCGATTCAAAGTTCGTGCAGTTTGCGCTATTGCCGCCGGTTTGTGCCTGATCAACCCTGCTTGGGCCGTTGATCCGTTTACGGTTCGTGATATCCGGGTGGAGGGATTGCAGCGCGTGGAGCCGGGAACGATTTTCGCGTCGCTGCCTTTTCGCGTAGGCGAAACCTATAGCGACGACAAAGGCTCCACGGCGATTCGCGCGCTGTTTGGCTTGGGTTTGTTCAAGGATGTCCGGCTTGAAGTCAGCGGCGACGTGCTGGTCGTGATTGTTGAAGAGCGTCCCAC
>NZ_JAUSMX010000038.1 GCF_030646115.1 Fluviicoccus sp. | reverse complement strand
GTGCCCGACGTCGGCCGCTCCAGCAAGCCGATGATATTGAGCAGCGTGCTCTTGCCCGAACCCGACGGCCCCTTGAGCGCGACGAACTCGGCCTGCTGCAGGGCCAGGCTGATGCCGTGCAGCACTTCGGTTTCAACGTCGGTGCCGATGTTATAGCTGCGGCGGATGTCGGTCAGGCGCAGGATAGGGCTGGTTAAAGAGGTCATGCTTTCAGGCTATTGTGCTTGCATCAACCCGGCGAGCCACCAGAAAATCGTCAGCGGTGAAAATGATGGCAATTCCCTGACTCCCCCTGACCCCATGGCCACTGCCCAGCCCGCCTTCCTCCTGCGCACCGAATGCCCGCCCGGCGCCTGCAACTGCGGGCGCGATGCCCTGCTGGCCAACCCGGCCGGCGACTTGCGCGTACTGCGACTGACCCGCGAGGACGAGAAGCGGCTACTGCAGCGGCTGGAAAATGTGAGCAGCCTGGCAGATTTGCAGCACATGCAGGACCGGATGGCGCAGCAGGTCGGCATCCGCCTGAGCATCCAGTCCAGCGCCAAGGAAGTCCGCAGCCTTCGCGGCATCACGATCCTGGTGCACGAACAGCCCGGACTGTGCCGGAAAACCCGCCAGGCCATCCCGGCAGCCATCAAGCGCAGCCTGGAGCAGCGGCCCGAGATTGCGTATGAGATTTTGAACGTTGGAAGTTTGTTTGAGGGGGAATGATGCGGCCCGTTTGCAAGCATGTGTGTTGGTGGCCGGGTCTTGGCTTGTGATGTTGGATGCTCGCCGCTGCGCAGTAGTTGAACTGGTCAGATGCTGGTTTTGGGGCTATGGGTTGAAGGGCTGCTTAAGACTGGCTGCCGACATAGGCCTACCCCAAATACTCGCTCAATACCCGACATTGACATCAGCAGTTTGATCGTCAGCAATGTGGCGTCAATTTCGATGATCGCTGCACCCGGACGCGGCCAAGAGCGGTCATCCACCAAACCGAAACGCGGACGTTCACCCTTGATTTCGAGCCCAGACACCGTAAAGGCGCTTGGGGCCCCGTTGGGGTGCCACCAAAAGCTTTGGTATATCGTCGATATTACGGACTTCACCTCGTTCAGGCGCTGGATTCCAAATATGGAAGCGGCCACGGGTAGCGCGGATGTTGAAGTTACACCGCCCAGAGCGAAACCAAAAAATGCGGTTTCGACAGTTGGTTTTACTTGCGGCCAAGCGCAGCGAGAATAGCGAAATGTT
>NZ_JAUSMX010000036.1 GCF_030646115.1 Fluviicoccus sp. | reverse complement strand
AGAAGGAAACCAGGATGACAACTGACCAGTACCGCATTGAAGGCACAGACAGGCTGATCGGTCGCTTGCTCGCATCACCCAACTTTAACCACCTTTACAGAAACTACTCGCTGGCCGTGGCCGTGGCGGTCAAAAGTCTGGCCGACCCGACCTGTCAGGAAGTCCGGGTGGTGCATGTACCCACCGGCGAAATTGTTTTTCAGACCACGGCCCAGCCCCAAGTCTATTGAACGCGGGCCGCAGCGCCAGCGGCCTTGCTGCGAGAATCGGGGCATGCGCCCTCGTCAAATTTTCCTGATGCATTCCGTGCGGGCCCGCTGACATGCGCCGACTGCCCGCCAGCCTGCTTCGCCGCCATTTTTTGCTCGCCGGGATGGCGGGCCTTGCAAGCTGGCCCCACCCCGCCCTAGCCCTGCCCGCCAAGGCCCTGGTTTTTCCGCGCGACCGGGGCGCGCACCCCGACTTCAGGACCGAGTGGTGGTACATCACAGGACAGGCATCAACTACGGAGCCGGGCTCACGCAGCTTTGGTTTTCAGCTCACGTTTTTCCGCGCCCGGGTCGAGGCCACGCAGGCCATGACCTCGAAATTTGCCGCCAAACAGCTGCTGTTTGCCCATGCCGCCATCACCGATGTGGCGGGCAGGAAACTCTGGCACGACCAGCGCATTGCGCGCGCCGGCTTTGGCGTGGCCGAGGCGAGCGAGCAGGACATGGCCGTCACGCTGCGCGACTGGTCGCTAAAAGCCGAGGGCAGCACCTATATCGCAGAACTGCCGGCGGCGGACTTTGCCCTGAAGCTGCAGTTTGAGGAAACCCAGAACGTGCTGCTGCAAGGCAAGCAGGGCTTGTCCCGCAAAGGGCCCGATGAAAAGCAGGCCAGCTACTACTACAGCCAGCCCCAACTGGCCACGCGCGGCAGCCTGCAGGTGCAGGGCAAAACGTTTGAGGTGACCGGCAAGGCCTGGCTGGACCACGACTGGAGCCAGGAACTGCTGCACCCGAGCGCGGTGGGCTGGGACTGGATCGGCATGAACCTGGCGGACGGCAGCGCACTGACGGCGTTCAGGCTGCGCGACAAGGACGGCAACGCGGTATGGGACGGCGGCTCGTTCCGGTCAGCCCAGGGCATGCTCACCATTTTCAGCCGGGGCGACGTGGTATTCAAACCCGTGCGGCACTGGAAAAGCCCGCTGACCCAGGCCAGCTACCCGGTGGAATGGATGGTGCGCACCCCCACCGACGCCTATACGGTGCGGGCCGTGATCGACAACCAGGAACTCGACAGCCGCCAGTCGACCGGCGCCATTTACTGGGAAGGCCTGAGCGCGCTAATAGGCAGCAACGGCCAGCCGGTGGGCAGCGGTTACCTGGAAATGACGGGTTACGCCCAGGCGCTGCGGCTGTAACACGGCCGCCGGCAACACCTAAGGGCGCAGGAAATTACAATTATGTTAGTCATTCACTTTCGTCATTGCGAGCGTAGCGCGGCGATCCATGGCTGCGCTTTTCCTACGATGGATCGTCACGACCAACGACCTCGCGATGACGAAGGTTTTTGAGCAGATTTTTTGAGAAAGCAGGCCTGGAATTGAGGTTTAGGGAGCGGGGTAGGAGGCCAGCAGTGCGTTCGCACCATGTGAAGCTTTATCCAACATCGCTGGAGTCAAGAATTAACCAAACAGAGGGTAAATCAGTCTATGAAGCTCACATGGAAAGTGCTTATTGGAATAATCACGGTTTGGTTCGTCGCCACGCTAGTTGTCAGTGATGGAAATCGATATTGTTCAGACGGAACAACAACCTTAAGCTCAGGGCCGGGAACATGCTCTTGGCATGGTGGAAAAGGCAATCAACCTGAGAAAAGAATCGCAAACTACATTCTTTTGGCCGCTCTCGGTGTCTGGGCTTATGCATCTTTCTTTCGTGGCGGACAGGCCTCGGAGCTTGTTCCGCCAAAGTCGCTTCCGACAACTCTAGTAGAGCCTCCTTCTCCTCGTATTCAATCGCCTGCACCTGCACCTGCACCTGCACCTGCACCTTCATCAAGGCCAGTTCAATCCCTACCACCGCGAGTGCGTCCGAAGGCACCGCCGTGTCCAGGATGTGGAGACGTTATGCGCCTACGTAAGGCAAAAAGAGGCCGGAATAGAGGTCACTATTTTTGGGGGTGTACTAATTACCCAAAATGCACAGGAACGCTCGATTGCACTAAGTGAGCCGAGCGTAAAGTGGCGCCCTAGCTGCGTCAATGTTTGGCACCTACCAAGTCAAACCAATGATTTTTTGGCTTTAGGCGGTCGTTTGACCCCCTACTTGGGGTTGCTTCAGGAAACGGAAAATAAAGCACGTTAATGATTGAACTGCCTGGCCTTTTATCGAAAACGAAGGTATTTTGGTGATGTCCACGCACTCAAGCCCGATAGCCCGCCTGCTGCGCCACAAACCCGTCAAACGCGGCCAGCAGCGGGGCAAACAGATCGGCATTCCCTTCAAGCTGCGCCAGCGCGGCGCAGGTGGCTTCCAGGGTCGACAACTGGTCAGGTTTGTGCGCCTTGCGAATCCGGTAGTGGGACACGGGCATGTCCTGCAGAGCCAGCCGGGGCAGCCGGTGCAGCAGCGGGTTGAGGTAAAGCATCTTGCGGC
>NZ_JAUSMX010000030.1 GCF_030646115.1 Fluviicoccus sp. | reverse complement strand
CCCCCGGAATTTCCGGGGTTGATGGCCACATCGGTTTGTATCAGGGGCAGGTAATCGCCGGTATCGCGCTGCTTGGCGCTGACGATCCCCGCTGTCACCGTATTTTCAAGACCAAACGGCGAGCCGATGGCCATCACCCATTCACCCACTTTCAACCGGTTGATGTCACCAATTTTCACAGCCGGCAAACCCGTGGCGTCAATCTTGACGACTGCAACATCGCTGCGCTTGTCGGCGCCGATGATCCTGGCCTTGAATTCACGCTTGTCGGTCAGGGTGACGATCACTTCGTCCGCGCCATCCACCACATGCGCATTTGTCATCACCAAGCCGTCTGCCGTGAGAATAAAGCCCGATCCCACACCGCGCGGCTGGTCTTCATCCTGCTCTGGCTGATTGCGGTCCGGGCGGGGAGCGCGCGGCAAATTAGGCGGCACAGGAATCCCAAAGCGGCGGAAAAATTCCAGCATCTGCTCGTCGACGCCTGACGCGTCGGAGGCTTTGACTTTTTGAAGCGTTCGGATGTTGACCACCGATGGACCGACCTGCTCAACCAGTTCAGTGAAATCAGGCAACCCACGCACTTGCGCCCACACTGGCTTGGCCGGCAGCAAGCCGGCAACGGAAACGGCAATGGTCACCAGCAGACCTGCTGCAAGATAAGAACGCAGCGGTTTCCAGTTCGATTCAAGCATCATCAGCCTTTTCATAAATAAAGTTCTCTGGCAAGCGTGGTTATTGTTAAATTCAATCTAGGCACATGGGGCCAGCAGCCCCAAAAACAAACTGACAACGTTTGACGAGCTGCTACTTCCTGCGTTCCAGTCCGTTGGCAAAAAGCCGCAAAGTCGTCAAGGGAACTTCGCCCATCACCGTGACCCAGTAGGCATCCAGCTGCCGTGTCGCGGCCTGGGTGGCCCCCATGGACAGGCTGGACGCCTTGCCATGTCGCTGCGGGTCAAAGGGTTCCACAAAAATGGAAACCGAGGCCAACCCGTCAGAAAAAATCCATTGCATCGGTTCCTGGCCGGCCATGGCACTGGCTGGCGTCGCCGGCCGCTTGTAGCAACTCACGGGCTTGAAGCCGGGCACGGGCGTTTTCAATACCCAGCCTTGCGCGCCGGCCGTGGTCTTCACCAGCACGGGCTTTTCGACACGGTAACCGTCTGCCTTGCCCATCATCTGCAACAGCTTGTCCATCTTGACGGGCGCGTCGAGCTGCAACTCCGAGAATGCGGCTTGCTCAAGCACTTGCCCATCGGTATCCAGCGTCTGCAGCTTCACCACCAAGCCATTCTTCTGCTCGGTCCAGATGCGGTAGCCGAACCTGAGCTTGTCCTTGGGAACGAGCACGACGATGTCGGCATCCACGCCAGCCACGCGCTCAGCACCTTCCAGCCGGACTTTGTAGAAGTCGGCAATGCGGCGGTCGGTGGATTGCAAGACACCTGGAAACAGGCCCAGGGATTCGCGTTTTTCCCGCCTCACCACCTTCTGGTCAGGCAGGAAAGTAACGACCTGATCGTTGTGCCGGAAAATGGACCGCGGCGGCCCCGTGAGTGTCTCTACCCGCTCCATTTGCTGGTTGCCTTCGCAGACATGCCATATCTTGGCACTCGACATGGCCTCTCCAGACGATACGACAAAGGTCCCGATATAGGCACGGCTTTTTGAGGCCTCGTGCATGCGCGTCAACCAGTCGTCAATGCTCCTGGACTCTGCCGCGGTGGTCGCAGGCACCGGCACGGTTGCCAGTGGATCACCCTGAGCTGCTACATAATTCATAGCCAGCAACATAGCTATCATGCTGGCTAAACGCCTAAAAGTCGTTAATTTCATGAAGCTGCAAAACCGGTGAGGCAAGTGGCCGCGCACTCAGCGCCCTGCACGCTGTGGCGCTTCAAAAGTGGCATTTCGCAAGAATCCCGAGGGCAGTTGCAAGGCCGAGTTGCCACTCAACTGCGCATGCGCGGCCAGCAACTCCTCAAGCCTGGCATCGCGCACCATCAAGCCCTGCGGCGAAGCCACCACCACTTGCGGGGAGCCGCCCGCCTGGGCCAGTTGCGGTGCTGCAGCCGGCAGAGCCAGCAAGCCAGAGGCATTCCACGCAATCGCCGAAACTGCAGCCAGGGAAGCGAAGCCGGCGACAAGCTTCCAGCGCAAATTTCCGTCATTGGCGGCGGTGCCGCGGTGGTGCGTCAACGCACCGGCGCCCTGGGTGGACGGCGCTGAATCTAAACCAGGCCGCAGCGCGCCAGCCAAAGTCTCCTGTGCCAGGCGCTGGTTAAGCCGGTCGACAAACGCCAGGTCCGCACCCTTTGACAGACGCAAGGTTCCACGCGCGGGAAGGCGCAGGACATCCCCGATCAGGTGGTAGCTGTCCCAACGCGCCAGGGCAGACGCGTCTTGCTGACAAGCTTGCACTGCGGCGACAAAATCATCACCTGCCAATTGGCCATCGGCCAAGGCGGACAGGAGTTCGCTGGTTTGCATAGACGGTTTCATAAGGTTCATGGCAGGCGAGCTGCCGCTTCTATCCATAAATAACTGAAAAACCTGGCGGTCATTTCACCAGCGCTTGCCCGACTGGTTTTCCAGCAAAGGCTTGACCTTTCCCGATATCGCTTCGCGCGCCCTGAAGATGCGGGAACGCACGGTGCCAATGGGGCAACCCATGGCCTCTGATATTTCCTCATAGCTGAGCCCTTCAATTTCACGCAGTGTGATGGCCTGCCTGAGCTCTTCGGGCAGCGCATCCATGGCCGCATTGATAATTTCTGCAATTTCCTTGCTGGCCAGCACCGCATCGGGGGTCTCTGAACTTGTTAGTTCGTGTTCCGGCGGGGAAGTTTCATCGTCATCCCCTGATTTGAAGGAATTTTCCGACACGGTCGGATTTCGCTTGAGGTCCATCAGGGCTTTCTTGGCCGTATTGACTGCAATCCGGTAGAGCCAGGTGTAGAACTGGGCCTCGCCCCTG
>NZ_JAUSMX010000028.1 GCF_030646115.1 Fluviicoccus sp. | reverse complement strand
GCATTGGGCATGCTGGCTTCAACAAAAGCTCTACACAAGGCTCGCAAGGGCCAGAAAAAAAATGCACAGCACCCTGTCTTGGCCCCTGAACAGCGAAACCCAGGGATGAGTCCATCCAAAACCTTCCGCCTGACCCGGTATTTTTCGATCCTCTCGTTCTTGCTGATCGTCATCGCAAGCGGCGCCGTCGGCCTGGCGGTGCAACATCAGACCTCGCGCCAGGTCACCGACATGGCGCACCGGCATAACGAAGCCATGAGCCAGGTGTTCGTCAATGAACTGTGGCCGCACTTCTCGGTGTTGGTCGCGGGTTCCAGCGGACGCTCGGCCACCGAGTTGCGCGCGGCCGTCAAAACGCTGGGATTGCAGGCCAAGACGTCGGCGTTGATGATGAATTCGGACATCATCAAGGTCAAGGTTTACAACCGCGAGGGCCTCACCGTTTTCTCAACCGATGCCAGCCAGATTGGCGAGAACAAGCACGACAACCTGGGCTTTATCGGCGCCCTGGCCGCACATGCCACCAGCGGCTTGACCCATCGCAACCAGTTTGACAGCTTTGAGGGCGCCCGCGCGGAGGTGGATGTTCTCGCCAGCTACGTTCCCATTCGCGACGGCGGGCAGATTCCCGGCGTCGTCGAGCTCTACCAGGATGTGACCCCATTTGTCCAGAACTTGCATCAGGTGCTGCTCAAAGTCATGCTGGTGGGCGCCCTGGTGATGTTCCTGCTGTATTTGATGCAACTGATGGTGGTCCGCTACGCCCAAAGCATCCTGCGCAGGCAGGAAACAGCACTCCTGGAGTCCAATCGTGAACTCGACGCCCGTGTTGAAGACCGTACTTACGAGTTGGCCGCCATCAACAGCCAGTTGGAGGACGAAGTGCTGGAGCGGCGCGGGGCGGAGGCGCGGCTGGTGCATCTGGCCCACCACGACACGTTGACGGGCCTGCCCAACCGACTGCAATTCACCGAACAGCTGCAACGCAGCGTCAGCAAAGCGGAACGAAACCGGCACCAACTGGCGGTGCTGTTCATCGACCTGGACCGCTTCAAGGATATCAACGACACGCTCGGGCACGCCGTGGGAGACGAGCTGCTGATCGAAGTGGCGCGCCGCCTGACCGGGCAGCTGCGCAACGGGGACCTGCTGGCGCGCCTGGGTGGCGACGAATTCGTTTGCATCCTGGAAAATAT
>NZ_JAUSMX010000013.1 GCF_030646115.1 Fluviicoccus sp. | reverse complement strand
TGGCGGATGACCACACAGCCGCACCAACGTTTTCAATCACCACGTCCACGCCGCGCCCCTGGGTGCGGGCCATCACTTCCTTGACCACGTCCTGCGTGCAGCTGTTGATCAGATGGTCGGCGCCAGCCAAGCGGGCGCGCTGTAGCTTGGCATCGTCGCGCGAGGTGACGATGGCTTGAGCGCCCGCCAGCTTGGCGAGCTGCAGTGCGGCCAGCGACACGCCGCCGCCTATGCCAAAGATCAGCACTGTCTCCCACGGCTTGAGCTGTGCCTTGGTGAACAGCATGCGCCAGGCGGTCAGGTGGTTGACGCCCAGTGCGGCCGCTTCGGCGAAGCTCAAGCCGGCAGGCATGGGGAAGACGTTTTGCGCCGGAACGCTGACCCATTGCGCCAGGGTGCCGTCCCTATGCTCGCCCAGATACTGGATGCCGGTGCACAGGACCACTTCGCCGCGCTGGCAGAACTCGCAGCGCCCGCAGCCTACGGCCGGATGCAGCACCACGGACTGGCCGGGCGCGAGCATGCGCTCATGCGCATCGACTTCTTCCACGATGCCCGCGCCGTCAAGTCCCATGATCTGCGGCAACTGGTGCGTGATGCCCGCGCCGCTGTCGCGCATGTAGAGATCCACCTGGTTGAGGGTGGCCGCCTGCATGCGAATCAGTACCTGACCGGGTTGGCGCACCGGCTTGGGCCGGTTCGCTATGCTGACGACTTCGTTGCCGCCATGCCCTGTAATAAATACGGCTTTCACGTCGAAAGCTCCTTAAGAAAGTAAAAAATAATGGGGCAACGGCCAGACGCCTGACACCTCATGAATGGAACTCCCCGCAACCGCGGGGGAGTGTCAGGGCTCTTGAAGTGCCTTGCAGCCCCTCAGCCCCTGTTACACAGCCCCTTGCATGAAGTTCCAGTCTGCTTCACGCGTAAATGCGGTCCTTGAGGGCCTTCGCATACTGGACAAAAAAATCCAGGCTGCTCGGGTTCTGCATTGCATCCGGGCTGGCCGCCTTTTCAGGCGAGGTACCCAACAGCAGTTTTCGGACAGGCACTTCCATCTTTTTTCCGCTCAGCGTGCGAGGAATTTCAGTCACCTGCACAACCTCATTGGGGACGTGGCGAGCAGAGGCCTTGGAGCGTATCTGGAGCTTGATGCGTTCCTGCAGTGTCTCGTCCAGTACCGCGCCAGGTCGTAGCACCACAAACAGCGGCATAAACGAGGGGCGCCCCAAAAACTCCAGGTCGATTACCAGGCTGTCGCGCACCTCGGGCATTTCTTCAACCACCCGGTAGATTTCAGCCGTTCCCATCCGGATGCCAAAGCGGTTGATCGTGCTGTCTGATCGCCCATAGATGACTGCGCTGCCGTGCTCTGTGAAGCGTATCCAGTCACCCTGGCGCCACACGCCAGGGTAGGTTTCAAAATAGCTCTCGAGGTAGCGCTTATTGTCCGGGTCGTTCCAGAAATAAATTGGCATCGACGGCATGGGTTTGGTGATGACCAACTCGCCCACCTCGTTGACCACCGACTCGCCAGCTTCGTTGTAGGCGTAGGCGGCCACGCCAAGTTCCCGG
>NZ_JAUSMX010000008.1 GCF_030646115.1 Fluviicoccus sp. | reverse complement strand
CTTAACAGGGTGGTGAAAAATCCCTGAATTTCCACCGCCTGCATTCTCTGAAAGCAAAAATCCGCTGGAAGCTCATTTCGTACACGCTTTTTTCGCCTATACCACCCGATATAGCCTCAAAAACGAGCTTTCCACGGCTATTTCATGCACAACAGGCGGACTTCTCCTGTAACAATTCCTCCCGCCAGCCGAACAGAGTCATCATGCGCGTCAGGTTGTAGGCCGCAAACGTCAGCAAGGCTTGTGCGTGAACCTTGGCCGTCCCGATGAAGCGGGTCTTGCGGAAGCCGCCAACCGTCTTCGCCCAGCCAAACGCCTCCTCAACCAGTTTGCGCTTGCGAAGACTGGCCTGATAGCCCTTGCTCCGCACGGTGCGCGGATTCATCGCGCTGCCCGTTTTCTTCGCGGCGACATGCGGTTTGACACCCATAGCCTTCACCGCCTTGATGTGTTCCTCCGTATCGTAGCCCTTGTCCGCACCCAGCGTGTCGCCTTTGTTCAAGGTTCGCCGGGCCATGCGCTCGGCGGCCTCCCACTCCGCCTTTCCGGTGGCCGGGGTGGTCTCGACATCCATCACCAATCCATGGCGGTTCTCGCTCATGATGTGTGTGATATGGCGCAGCTTGGCCTCGGTGAATTTCCCTTTCTTGTACAGGCGGGCGCTGGGGTCGGTGGTGGACTCATGCGTCTCGTTGCTGCGGGACTCGCCCTTGAAGTCAACCTCGGCATTACGACCGCCGCCGGGGCCGCCCTGACCCTTATCATCGTCAGACTTGTTCCGATCCTTGCGGACAAAGCTTTTGTGCGAGGCCCAGGCCTCGATCATGCTGCCGTCCACGCTGAAATGAGTGTCAGAGGCCAGTTTGCGCCAGCGGGCGAAATGAACCACCTTGTCGAAGAAGATGCGCAAAACGTCATCATTCAGCAGGCGGTCGCGGTTGGCACAGAAGGTGGTGCGGTCCCAAATCTTGTCATCGACATCCAGCCCGACAAACCAGCGGTACAACAGGTTGTAGTCCAGTTGCTCGACCAGTTGCCGCTCGCTGCGGATGGAGTACATGACTTGCAGCAGCAGGGCGCGCAGCAATTGCTCGGGCGGGATGGAGGGGCGGCCGGTATCTGCGTAGCGGGATGAAAACTCGGCGTCCATCGTGGAAAGGATGATGTCCACGACCAGCCGAAGCTTGCGGATGGGATGTTTGGCGGGAATGCGGTTGTCCAGGTTCACATAGCTGAACAGGCTTCCCTGCCGGGTGTCGGAGCCACGCATGGGACGGGTGTCGATTTCAGGAAATGTTGTGCTATTGTCGCATCATCAGGCAGCGACCGGCAGAGGGTTTTTCACCACCCTGCTAAGGGGTTGTTTTTGCGCTATCGTTCTGCCGAAAACCGGCATATAATCTCCGGCCACTTCGAGCGGGCCTGTAGCTCAGTTGGTTAGAGCAGAGGACTCATAATCCTTTGGTCCAGGGTTCAAGTCCCTGCGGGCCCACCAATCAAATCACTAGTTTAGTCAAGAAAATCTTGCCACTCTGTTTTTCAGGGTAATGCCCGGGTAAGAAAAGTCGCTTCACTAGTAAAAAACCAATAACTGAACACAGTTGGCGACCTTTCAGGAGCCAGTGTGTCATGCCACTTAGGCTAGTACTGAACTGTATATGCCTTTCTGCCCCCAACATTCAAGCACGCGATTGACTCTATCAGAGCTAAGGCTTTTTTTTCGTTCTAGTACTCACACGTGGCCGCACATCAATGAATTGAGACTTGATCGTTAGCAAGTCTTGCTTCGGTTTGTCCGCAAAAGCATCTCCAAAGTTTTCTAATCGTGCATCAAACACCACGAGGTATCCGATAGAAGTCCGTCGATTACTCATGTAATGAACAATCTGCTCTTCGCCAGCTGCTGCATAGGCGCTGGTATAGCCAAAGCCACACATCTTCAACTCAAGAACGGCTGACAAACCGCCATGAAGTTGTACATAGATATCGAGACGTCCAGCGCCAGTTGCAATTTCCTCGAAGACGCCTATACGCTCCAAAAAACGAGCTTTGAGAAAAGTATGCAACAAATTCTGAGCTTGTCGTTCCGGTTTTGTAATCCAGCTATAGTCAGCATCGTCAGGCTTTGTCCAAAAAACCATACGTTTTGCACCGGCTACAAACACAGAAAAGCGGTTTAGCTCCTGTTCGAACTCCTCCAAACTAACCGGTAATGTCGGATCGGATTTCGGTGCTGAGGGGGGAATTTTGCCGACCAATTTAATCGCCGCCATACACATCTCACTTGCCTTGATGCTTAAATGGGAGGCTGGATCAGCTAGCTCCAATACCTTTTGAAGCTCAAAAATTGCACCCACCATGTCACCGGCCTCATACATTGAGCGTCCGTACGCAAATAAAAGGCCCGGCATTTCTCCGTGTAATTTAAGTTGATCCTTCAGGAACAAAACAGCATCTGCCCACGCCTCCATCTGCCACAAACACCCCAGCAGATGATCACGGGCAATAATGTCTAGAGGCTCTGCTTCAAGAACCTTTTCAAACCATTCACGCGCCCGCTTGAATTGGGACATCTTCATCAGCTGTATGCCAATTGCGCACTGAAGTGACTGAACCATAGGGCTATGAGTATTCACCAACTTCAGATCATTTAGCTCTTCCTCAAGGAGCATAAGCTTGGTTGACTCACTCAGAGAGGTATCCATCAAAGCTCTTATCTGGCGAACAGCTGCTTTTACATCAGAGTCGCCTTCACACTCAGCGTCGGCTTCTAGCTGCTTTGCCTCTTGCGCGCTGAAATTCTCCGATAATGCTGAAAGGCGACTAGCTAAAGTAAAACGAGAGGTTGGAAGAGCCGCCGCAAGCTTATCGGCTTCGTCCTTAAGACTAATGCCAACAGCCTCATTTCCTGCACTTTCGGCAGCAAACGAGGCCAAATAAAGGGAGTGCACCAAATCAGTCTCTTTACCCAAGAGGCCTCGCCAAGCAGCCACGGCTGCCTGAGCGTCACTTGCGGCTTCAGAATACCGCGCCATCTTCATCAGTCGGTCCGCTCGGGCATGAAGGACTGCTGCTTTTACGGAGCGATATACGAGATTACTCTCGTCAAGTAGCGGCAAAATTTCGTCGATTGTATCCAGCGCTCGGATCGGCTCGGAGTGCAGCAGGCACTTAGCCACTTGCATTAAACTCTTGGCCGCCTCTTCTTTATTTCCGGCCTCAAGAAACGCATCAGCAGAACTACGAGCCGCCCGCATGGACTCAGGATCATCAACTAAAAGCGTGACCGATATGTTCCTCCAAGCCCAGGCACGGTTTTCAGCACCCAACGATTGAGGGGCATCCAGCAACGTCCTCCAGACCATCAATGCAGACTCTTTACTCCCACGCTTCATCATCCCAGATGCAATGATCATCTGAATTGCGGCGCTTTGCTCTGCACTCAACGTAGAGCGCCATTTGGAGAGAAACTCTTCAGCCGCGCTCGCAGCTACATCATGACGCCCTAGAAATTCGGCAGCTGATATCCGCCACTTTAGAATCACCTGACGTTGATCATCCGTTGCAACGGAAATATCCACTGAAAGCAGTGCTTGCAACAGAGATGCGGATGCAGGAAATGCAGATTGTCCCGCCCCAAATGCATTACTGAGCAACGTAATAGCATCTAGGTGCCTGCCCTGCTCTATATGACTCAAAACTTCAGAGGCCAATTTTTCATGGATGCTTTTAATACCTTCTGTAACGGAGTCGAATATTTTCTTGGCTAAGTCTTCACTTCCCGAACCAACTGCCTCATGCAACGCCTCATGCACACCAACGACTGAACCGGTACGCATGTTCAGCGTTAATGAAATCTGATGATCTCCAACAGGAAGCTCTTCAACCTCATAACCATCCGCAACTAACATCTCTCTTAAAATCGCGCCTCCTCTTTCGAGAAGCTCCTCGGCAGCAATGCCAGAAGCCTGCTCCGCTCTCCCCTCAGTGCGGTTTTTTTTTGTGAGTTCACTAATTCTACTTATAGCCTCTTCCGATTCGCTGGAAATTTTGAGCTCGCAAGAGCCCTCTTGGTTCACAGATAGCTCAAGTTTCGCAATGGCTTTCCTACCCCCACCCGTAATGTCAAAAACGCCAAAACGCAAGGAGGAAGGACCACTACAAACACAGGAAACCTCATCAGGCACTTTTACCAAATTGGTCATTTCATCCCTGCAAATATTCGATTAGGAGACGATCAGTCTAGCATCTCAGGCCTAGATCTTCCCCCCTCCACCACTATCAATTACAGCACAGATGAATCATGACTCAACCGCTCTAACTCCCTCTCCGCCTCCCGCCGGGCCTCTCCACTTGCTGCCTGTACATGCGTGCATTGGCCTCATGTTCAGTCACAATAGCCTCTTGTGCTGCTCGCAGTTCCTCTTGCCTCTTGCCTCTTGCCAATGACCCGGAAACACCAACAAAGAAAACCACAACCGCTAGCGCCCCCCCCATACGGCCCTTCAAGCCACTTTTGACTCGTAGACCCATGTATATGGGATAACTGACAAGCCAAAACAGCAAGCCATAGACAAACCACATCAATTGCCCCAGCCACCCTCTCTTCCGGTAATATTCTAATCTCCCAAGCCATCATGGCGCTTGTGGCCAGCACTGTCACCAGCGTCAGAACCGCCAACGGTTGCGCCGGATTCTGAATCAGGCTCATATAGCCAATCCATGCCCAACTCAAAGCAGCCGCCGCCACAGGTAATCCCAAGAGCAATGCCCCGAAACCCGCTTGCTCGTATTGCTTTCGATTACTGCCCGCATTCCGTCCAAGGTCGGACCCACAATGTTTGCACTTGAGTGCAACGGCAAGAATCCGCTCTCCGCAATACGGGCACGACTTGATTTCCTGCTGTTGCTCGGGGGTGAACTCTCTGCCTAAAGCCGCTTTCTCAACCTTGGCGTAGACCACTTGGCAACTCGGGCACTCATATTCAGGCGCGGAATCTGTAGCTTTGCGCTCATACCCGCATTTGATGAAGATTTTTCCAACCATAGCATCACCCCGCATTCATGCAGGATGATGCGCCGTTCAGCCCATCATTCAGCAACTGTTCAAACGTGGCAAAATGATCATCCGCCTTGGGAAGGTCCCCGTTGATTTGCTTGATGGTGCGCATCCCCTCCTGCTGCCCCATGAACGCAATGAAGTCATCAATCTTTATCTGCATAGCTGTCACAAGCTCCTCTTTTGCCTTACCAAGGCAAAAAGACGGCTGAAACCCTTCCGCCTGCCTTCTCACATCTTGTAAAGACTGAATCGGTTGCGCCAACGCGATGCGGGGAGTGCCCCCGGCGACGGAAACAAAGTCCCTGCGAGCCCACCATTTCGAACCCCCTTCGCAAATACCCGGTTTTCCCCAATTTACCCCCGCAACCAGAGAAGCAATCGACACTGACTGCCCGAATTCCCGTTTTTATGTGTGGTAATCTTTCCAAGGATGTATTCGGAGTTCGAACTCAAAAAGGACGTTGACCATGAATCCTGTCACCTCGGCGCTTGCCGACACCGAACGCCCCGTCTGGCTACTCGCCTTGCTGGCGCTACGCATGCCTGCCGCGGTCAGCGCACTCTGCCTGCTGGGCCTGCACTACTTCGGCTTTCTGGTGTTCCACGTCCTGGCCGAAGGCATGTCCATCCTCATCGCCGTCATGGCCATGGCGGTCGCCACCACGTCGCTGCGCTTCACCCGTAATCATTTCCTGATATTCGTAGCCATTGCATTCGGCTGGTGCGCTGCTCTGGATTTCATTCACACGCTGACCTTCAAGGGCATGAACCTCTTACCGGTAGACAGCGGCGCGACCACCCAATACTGGGTTGCGGCCCGCTATCTCCAGGCCGCTGCCCTGATGGCATCAACCCTGATGCTGCGCCGGCAGGTACGTCCGCTCTGGCTGCACATCGGATTCGCCGCTGCCGCCTCGGCTGCGGCGCTGCTGATCGCTACCGGCCATTTCCCGGTGACTTTTGTCGAAGGCCAGGGCCTGACACCGTTCAAGATCATCAGCGAATACATCATCATCGCCATGCTGGGCTGCTCCGTGCTGCTGTTCCGGAAACACCGACTGCTGATGTCACGCCGCTTGTATCTGGGCATATCTGCAGCCGTCGTCATGATGATGCTGTCTGAGCTTTCCCTGACACGGTATGTCGATCTTTATGCCGCTGGCCCCCAACTGGGTCATGTGCTGAAAATCTTTGCTTACTGGTATGTCTATCTGGCGCTGGTGCGCAGCACACTTAGTGAGCCGTTCAATGCGCTGGCGCGCGCTGCCAGCACATACGATGCCGTACCCGACCCGGTGATGATCATCACCGCTAACGGCGTCATCAAGCAAGCCAACACCGCCGCAGCATTGCATGCCCGTCTCCCTGCCGAGCAACTGGTGGGGTGCACCATCCACGAACTGTTCCATGAATCCGCCATACCTCCGGCTGACTGTCCTGTCTGTTCACGACTTGCCCGCGATAGCGCCGGCTTTGAAACTGATCTGTCGCTGCCCCTGTCGGAGCGCACCGTGGTGTGCATCGTAGCCCCCTTCGACACCATCCAGGGCGAAGCTGCCTTCGTTCAAGTGGTGCGGGACATCACCGAACGCCAGCGGATGCTGACCGAACGCGAGACTCTCATCCAGGATCTGGGTGAACGCCTCAAGGAAATGAATTGCCTGAACGCCCTGTCAGAATTATCCCGCAAACCGGACCTGAACATCGAGACTTGGCTGGCGGGCGTGGCCGCGCTGCTGCCGCCGGCATTCCTGTTTCCCGAAAAGGCACACACTGTCCTGAACAGCTCTTGGGGGAGCTTTGGCCATCACTGGCCTGAGAATACGCCATCAGCGGTGCTGGAACAGCCGATCGAGATCAACGGCACACAGTGCGGCATCATCAAGGTCTGGTACCCGGACGATCTGCAACCGAAACCGTTCCTGCCTGAAGAGTCCGTGATGCTCCGCAACGTAGCGCGGGATGTCGGCGAGACCATTGAAAGGCTGCGGGATGCCGAGAAAGTCCGGCAATTATCCTCGCTGTACGAAATTCTCAGCGCCACCAACCGCTCCCTGGTGTATTGCACCAATGTCGAGGAGTTGCTGGCCGGGGTATTCGATGCCCTGGTGACCAACAGCCGCTTCCCGATGCTGTTCATTGCCCTGACCGATAACGGCCAGATGCCATTGCGGCTGATTCATGTTCATGGAATTCCGCACCGGCACCTCCAAGAGTTATCCGGTATCCTGGCCGACCCCGACAGCCCGTTCGGGCGAGCCTTTCCGGCTTTTACCAGCGGTAACGTCATCAGCACGCTGATTCCCCCGGCAACGCACCGCACCGATGACCCTCACGATAACTGGCTGGCATGGCTGCATGAACAAGATATTTCGGAGCGGGCGACTATGCCCTTGATGCAGGGCGGACGCCTGATGGGCGTCGTTGGCCTGTATGCGGTAACCGGCCTTTCCACCTTTGATGAAGATCAGTTGCGCCTGCTCAATGAAATGGCGGTCGATATTTCGTACGGGCTGAACACTCTGTTTCTGGATAAACGCAGACAGGAGGCCGAAGTTGCAGCCAGTACTTCGGAGCTGCGCTTCCAACAGGTTTTTGAGTCCTCACCTCTGCCCATGCAGATCCATTCGCTGAAAAACCATACCATTCGCGCCCTCAACAAGGCGCATCGGGACTGGTTGGGTTATTCCCTGGAAGATATCCCAACCGATGATCTGTGGTTTGAAAATGCATTTACGGACCCCGTTGTCCGGCAAACCATGCTGCGGACCTGGGCAGACAGCATCCTGGCCGCGATCGACGGACAATCTGTCAGTTCCCCGGAACTGACGCTGTATGGCAAGGATGACGTACCCCACCTTGCTCGCGGTTCCATGACCATCATGAATGACGACATGATCATCGCCTGGACCGACCTCACCGACATCCGACGCCACGAGCAACAACTCATTGAAAGTGAGAAACGCTTTCGCGGCATGATCGAACAGACCGTCAGCGGCATTTACGTTCAACGCGACAGCAAGTTCCTGTATGTCAACCCCCGGTTCTGTGATCTGACCGGATGGAAGTCCGGCGAAGTGCTGGGGCGTGAAGTGCTGGAGCTGACCTCACCGGATGAAGCAAACCTGGAGCATATTCGGGATATCCGGATCCGTTTACAGGAGAAGGGTGAAATAATCTCGACCAACATCCCGGTTCGCCGCAAGGACGGTGCCTGGATCGAGTTGGGCCTGACAGCAAAAGTTATCACCTGGGATGACGGTCTGCCCGCCACCATCGCCATGGTGCAGGATATTACTGAAAAGAAACGCAACGAGGATCAGATCGCCCGCTACATCCAGCAACTCGAAGGCTCGATGAAGGCCACCTTGCAAGCCATTTCCAACATGGTGGAACTCCGCGACCCCTACACCGCCGGCCACGAGCGCCGGGTAGGACTGATTGCCGGAGCAATCGCCCGTGAACTGGGCTGGGAGGCCAAACGCTGTTCCGACCTGGAACTGATCGGGCTGGTGCATGATATCGGCAAGATTGCGGTGCCTTCGGAAATTCTCACCAAACCCTCACGCTTGTCGGCGCTGGAAATGGAAATCATCAAGTGCCACGCCCAGGCCGGCTATGACATCCTCAAGGATGTGCCGTTTGAAGCTCCGGTAGCCGAGACTATCCGCCAGCATCATGAGCGCATGGACGGCAGCGGCTATCCGCAAGGATTGAAGGGTAACGAAATTCTGCCTGAAGCACGGGTGCTGGCGGTGGCCGATGTGGTGGAGTCGATGGCCGCCCACCGCCCCTACCGCGCTGCGCTGGGTATTGAGGCGGCGCTGACGGAAATCGAGCGGGGCCGGGGCAGTCACTATGATGCGGATGCGGTGGACGCCCTGCTGCGGCTGGTGCAAGAAAAAGGCTACGTATTGCCGCAATAACCCCCCCAGTTGCCTGTCTGCTCTAACTTGCTTTAAGCCTCCGGCAAAATCTGTCGCCAAGCCTCCTGCTTCCTCGCCAGCGTCATGCCTGCATGCGCCGGGCTGGTAGACGGCAGGCGTACATACTCCAACCCGTCAGGAATAGCCTGCTGGCCCAGCACCTGCCGCCGGAAGCATTGCTCCGCCTTCACCCCATTGAAAAACACCCGCTTAATGGCTGGATGGTACCGGAAAAACGTCTCAAAATTATTGGCCACACTGTAGCGGTCATCAATCGCCGTATCCAAGCTGCCTTCCCTCACGCAGGATTGCAGCACATCCCACAAGGCCACCCCTGCCGCCTGCAACCGCGTCAGGCGTTCCGCATAGGGCAACTCCCGCCCTGCGCCGGCCAGCTCCCCCATAATGGGCCAGAACCCGTTGCGCGGATGCGCGTAATACTGCCCTGCCTGCAACGACGCCACGCCCGGCATGCTGCCAAGAATCAATATCGTCGCATCCGGCGCACTGACCGGCGGAAAGGACTGCAAACGCAGTCCCTCAATAACCGACTCTAGAACCACCAGCGCACCCGCCCCTGCCACAGGTCTTCGGTTTTCTCCACCGGTTGCCCCAGCAGTCTCCGGGCTTCGCGGTCACTGTCCTGCCGCAGCCATTCCACCCCGGCATCCATATGCTTGCAGAAAGCCCAATTCCAGCCCAGCGCCAGCGCCTTGCCGTATTCCTCGTTCGGGTCGGCCGCCTTGCCGTCACGGTCCTGCACGTCAAACCAGTCATAACGGGCCGTGAGCCGGTGTGCGCCTAACTGGCGGCTGGCCAGCAGATACCAAGCGCGGTAATCGGCAATCAGGTCATGGAACGGCACAAAGCCCATCACGGTGCGACCGTCCAGCACTTGCGCCAGCACCGTGGTCTTCTCGCCATACCAGCCGATACCCAGATGGTTGAAGGTGGTGTCCCACGCCCACTGGCCGTCTTCGATGCGGGTGGGGTCGCCCCGATTGTCATAGCGCATCAGGGTCACGGCAATGCGGTCCTGGTAGCGATAACCGAGGCTGGCGTAATAGCCGGTCTTGTTGTCAATTTCACGGAAAGGCTCAATACCCTGAATTTGACCGGTCCAGTAGCCGCCGGTCCTGAAGATGGCCAGATCGGGAAACAACACACGCTCGCCCGAACTGGTAACCCGGTCGCCGACGCTCCAGCCGCGCCAGGCCAGCAGGCCTCCCGCCGGGTCATTCCAGCGAAAAGCCCCGGCGGTGGCCTGCCAGTCGTGGGCGCTGCCCGCTTGCGCGCCGTTGTATTGCAGGGTTGCTTCCCCGCCCAGCGCGCGCAACTCTTCGCCCACCCAGGTATTGATGGCGGAACTGCTGATCAGGTATTCGGATGTCCAGCCGGGACCCTGGTTTTCCAGCGACAGTTCCGGGAAATACAGGCCCGCCTTGACCTTCCAGCGCCAGGCGCTGGTGGGTACTGGCCGCCAGTTGAGGTAGGCCTCGCCCGCCCCCGCCACTTCATCCCGGTGCTCATCACCGTTCAGCCACAGGTGGCCGCTGACCGTCCCGGCCGTAACCTTGCCGGACAGCACCGCCTGCCCCAGCCGCAAGCCGTCGTGGTCGCGGTCAAAACGCTGCTTGTCCAGCCCGCCGGACAGCCAGCCCTTATCGCTGTCACTGGCGGCCAGCCGCACATCCAGCAAGCCATGCCACTCACCTTCCAGCGCCTGCGCCGAAGCCGCCAGACACAGCGCCAGTAATCCGGCTCCGATCCTGCTCATATTCCCTCCTGCGCAATGCGGCTCTCCGCCCGTTGCCACCACCACTGTTCGAACGCGTCCACCGCCAGCGGCCGGGCAATCCAGTAGCCCTGGGCAATGTCGCAGCCATAACGCGCCAGCAATTGAAAGATTTCTTCACTTTCGACGCCTTCCGCCACCAGACTGAGTCCCATGTTGTGGCCCAGCTCAATGGTGGAACGGACGATGATGGCGTCATCATCACTATGCGTCAGGCCCATGACAAAGGACTTGTCAATTTTCATTTCATGCACCGGCAGCCGTTTCAGTTGCGCCATGGACGAATAACCGGTGCCGTAGTCATCAATCGCCAGCCGCACGCCGAGTTTGCGCAGGCCGCCCAGCAACTCCACCGCCTTGTCGATGTCATGCATCACAGCGCTTTCAGTCACTTCCAGCCACAGCCTTTCCGCCGGAATACCGCTGGCGGCCAACGCCTCGGTGACATTGCCGATCAGCGTCGGATCCTGCAAGTCCACCGAGGAAATGTTCACCGCCATCATCAGCTCCATGCCCTGCTGACGCCAGCGGGCGCACTGGGTCAGTGCGGTGCGGATGGCCCAGGCAGTAAGGTAGCGGATATTGCCGGTCTGTTCGGCCAGAGGGATGAAGTCATCCGGAAAAATCAGGCCATGCACCGGATGCTGCCAGCGCACCAGGCACTCGACGCCGCTGACCCGCTGTTCGCGGATATCCAGCTTGGGCTGGTAATGCAGCACCAGTTCGTTGCGGTCAATGGCGCCGCGCAACTCACTCATCAGCGACAGCCGCAACAGGCTGTAGCGGTTCTGCTGGTGACTGTAGAGCGCGCAGGGCAACCGTTTTTCCTTGGCCACATACATGGCGATTTCGGCGCGCTGCAGCAGCGTTGCCGGGCTTTCCGCATGTTCGGGATACAGGCCGATGCCCATGGCGGCATTGACCGTCATCGCAATGTTTTCAATCAGGAAGGATTCATCCAGTATCTGCTTGTAATGCAGGCTGAGCGCCAGCACTTCGTGCCGCTCCACGCCGTTCAACAGGATGGCAAAGGCATCCCCGGAAAACCGCGCCACCCGGTCCAGTGGCCGCTGCTGCGCCATCAGCCGCAACGCCACCTGCCGCAGCACCATGTCGCCACTGTGATGCCCCAGGGTATCGTTGATGTCCTTGAAATGGTTCAGCCCCAGCACCAGCACCGCCACCACCTGCCCGGGGTTGGCGGCAATCTGCTCCTGCAACTGCTGCTGGAAGCGCAGGCGGTTGGGCAGGCCGGTCAGCGGGTCGTGGTAGGCGGCATAGGCAATCTGTGACTCGCGTTCGGCAATCGCCTGACGCATGGTGTCGAATTCCGCAAACAGTTCCTGCACCTCGCCCCGGGCGGGCGGCGGCGGCGCGGCGGCATAGTCCCCGCTGCCCACCCGGCGCACATAGCGCGCCAGTTCGGACAAGGGACGGCTGACCGAACCGGCAATGAAGAATGCGCCCAGCACCGTCAGCACCAGGGTCACGCCCGCCATCAACGCCAGTTGCCAGAACAGCGGGCGATAACCTTGCATTGCCTCGGACAGGGAGCGTTGCAGCACTACTTCCAGACCGCCGCCCTGCCCTTGCAGAGGGGCGGCATAGTACAGCTGGTCATCCGACAGCACTGCGTTTCCGGCGGGCCGACCCGGCCAGACCATCCCTTGCAGCACACGCCGTTCGCTATCCCCCAGGCTGCTGGCCAAAACCTGCAACTGCCGCCCTTCCTTCTGCACCAGCGAGACCTGCAAGCCCGTCAATTCGGACAAGTGCCGCGTTGTCTCGTCATTCTGCGCAAACCCCAGTACAAACCAGCCCACCAGATTGGGCGCAGGGGCATAGATCGGGGTGACAAAGACGTGGTACAGACGGCCTTCCCGCACCAGCAGCATGTCCTGCTGGCTCTCGGAACGGGCGGGTGACGGCAGGCTGAACAGGCTGCCTGCCGCGAAATGCCTGTCCGTCGCCGCCAGCACCTTGCCGCCGGCATCGGTGGCCAGCGCCAGGTCGGCTGAACTGCGCTGCCGGAAATTATCCAGCACCACCCGCAGTGACTCGACATTGGCCTGATCGGAAAACGTGGCAATTTCCGAACGCAGCCCGAAATCCTGGGTAATCAGCACCGCCATGGCGGTTTGCGCCTTGCGCCGGGCATCCAGCTCATTGCCGAACACCTGCCAGCCAGCATGGAGCTGCCGTTCCACCTGTGCACGGGTATGCGACCAGGTGCTGCGATACACCAGCACAAAGTTCACGCACAAGGCCAGCGCCAGCAGCCCGACAAAGAACTGGAAAATGGATCGGCGCAGGCTGTACATGGCCATGCCCCTAGTCATAACCGCGGGGGCGGCGGCGCGGGTCGGGCTTCAGGGGCTTGTCCAGCCGGATCTGCATGTGAACGCCAGATACTTTCTGCACTAGCGGTTCAGGCGCAGACGCCAGTTGCGGATGCCAGACACTGATCTCCTTCACCATGCCGTCGGGTACGGGCAGTTTCAGTTCGCCCTGAGCATTGGTCTTGCCAAAAGAGGATGTAGGCAGCACCAGGATATAGGCCAACATCCAGTCATGGATGTTGCAGCCCAACGTCACCAGGCCAGGCTTGTCAAAAGTGACGGTGTGCGCGTTATGGCTGCCGGGAAACAGTTTCAGCTCAAAACGCTTGGCGGGGGAAAAGGAATACACATGGTGGTTTATCGAATCCGAGTTTGGAAAGTCGACCTGGGTTCCGGTTTGCACCGGTAACACAAAGGGCTTGAAGCGCTTGTCCAGCTGGTCCATCACCGAGGGGGCGGGAGACAGCGGCGCAGCGCCGGGTGACACCCATACCACGGCATCGGGCAATGGTTTGCCGTCCGCTGTCGTCACCGTGACCGAGAACTCACCCGCCATGACCGGCAACACCATCACGGCCAAACAAAACCCGGCAAACCGACCATCCATTCGCGCCCAGGGAAACATGCTGTCGCACCGTAAAGAGAAGCATTCCCGGGCAGTATTAGCGCCATTCCGCCCCGCTTGCAAGTCTCATGGGGAGTATCTTCACTCAACTGACCAGTATCGCCCGCTCACAGTTTTCAGGATGCACAAGCGCCCGCGCCTGTCCGGGCCCACCTCCTCACTGACAGCAGACTTTTCCTCGTGCTTGAGGTTCAGGCTGAAATTGCGACTGATGATGGTGACGTCATAACTGAGGCGGTAGCGGCCCTGGGCAACGGGTTGAACTTGCAGGTTTTCCAGCCGGTAACGCACTTCATCAAAAGCAGCAAAGGTGCGCCGCAGGTTGGCGCTCAGGTCGGCGAGCGTGGTGCCGTCACCGGCTTCCCAATCATCGGCCAGCAGCGCCATCACAGCGGGTTCGTCCCGGCTCTCATACGCCGTCCGGAAACTGTCATAGAATTCGCGGATGCGTTGCGGCATCTGCTGTTCCTGCTGCTGACGCTCCATAGCGGCTTGCTGTTCCAGGGCCTGTTTGGCTTTTTCAGCGGCCAGGCGGACGGCGTCCTGGCTGGCTTTTGAGGCATCCTGACGGGCTTTTTCAGCGTCCTGCGCCTTGCGGCGACGGACGTCCAGATGGGTCGCCTGACGTTGGCGTATGGTGGCGCCAATGCGCAGGTACTGCTCACCCAAGGGATGTTTGAAGTAACCGGGCATGTTTTCATCATAGCGGCGGACCTGCCAGCCCGGCTCATGGGCGCTTGGCGCAATCAGGGTGGCTGGCAGCAAGGCGGCTATCGCCGCCAGCGGCTGATCCAGCGAGGCGCTGTCAGGATCCAGGGCGTTGGCCAGCTGCTCCGCTGCCGCCAGTTTCGAGGCATAGACCGGCCACGGCTCGTTGACCGGCAGGATGAAGTTGGGTTCCGGCGCGGGCGGGTTATCGGGGAAGGTCAGCAGACGGTCCAGCCTAGCGGCCATTTTCGGCGCCGACTGGCGCATGAAACGATAACCGGCCTGTGACTCCCAGCCCGAGCGGATGCTTGCCGCCAGTTGCTGCAACTCGGCAGCAGTACGGTAATGCGGAAACGGCTGGTCACTGATCACCATGTTGTTGATGGTCACCGGCAGTTTGAGGGTGTAGTCCCCGCCGGGAATGCGCTGGTTGGCATCCCAACCCGGCTTGCCCCGGTTCAGCCGCACCTGCCAGCTTTCTGCCGCATAGGTTTCCACATCCGACGGGGTGCGCAGCACGTTCAGCCGGACTTGCCCGGCAAAGAACTGCTCAACCGCCCGGACATTCAGCCGCAGCCAGTCAATATCCTTCTGGCGGTTGGCGGCATCGGTTTTAACCAGGGTCTCCAGCCGGGCCAAGCTACTGTTCAACCCGTAACGCAAAGCGGGAACTGCGGCGGCGATGGTGTCCAGTTCGCTGATGCGGGGCGCCGGATCAAAGCCGGGGTCAAACAGTTTACGGATGCTGAGCACCGTCTGCGGCCCCAAACGCGGGGTTGCCTGCCAGCGGGCGGCCGCCACCGGCCAGACGGCGGTCTCATTCGTCATCCGTTCGCGCATCTCGTTGACCATTTCCGGGGTGGTCATGCCCTGCTCAATGACGGCAGCCATGCCGGTCAGGGCCCAAGCCAGCTGCAGCAACGGCACATCCAGCGTGGCGACAGGCGCAAAGGTATGACTGTTTTCCCGGACACGTTTCAACCAGTCATCCACCTCTGCAGGCCAGCGGGTGCGGGCAACCGGCAGCAGCTCCGGCTCCACCGCTGCCATGGCTTTGGAAAACTGGAGGTACTCCTGCAGCAACAGCTGGCTTAATTGCTCATGACGGGCCTGCTCGTCAGCCATGGCGCCGGAGGCTTCGCCGATGACGAGCATGGCAGCGGTATGCCTATCGTCAAGTTGTTTCTGCACTGTGGAGCTGACCAAGGCCCAAGCGTTGCTCCTGGCCCGCCACTCCTTATCAGCCGCCTGAAAGGGCTTCCAGCATTCCGAAAAAGCCGCATCCAGCCGCGCGATCTCGGCGGATGCAGCCACAGCTTCCGGGGAACCCGGCTTTCGCCCGTGCGCTGCCTCCGCCACGCGGTTGTACTCCACCATGATGGGCGGACAACGTTGCGAACTGTCCTGAAAGAGGCGGGTGCTCTCGGTCTCAAGCCTGCCAATATCCGCAAAGGCCGGGTGGCTGCCTTTCAACAGCGCATCAAACGGTTGCCGCCATTCCTGCAATGCCGCTACCGACTCCTTACCCCAGTTGGCCAGCAACTCAGCGCCCTGACCCAGGTCGCCGTCTTCCAGCGCAAGCCGGTGGGCTTGCCGCACCTCATCCGCTGTCCCGGCCACCTCCACGAACACCGGCGGAGCAACCGGTTTTTTGCCCGCTGCCGCCAACGGCCAGACCCGTTTCGGTGCACGCACACGGAAACCGCCAAAGACAAATGGCTTGAGGGCTACTTTCAGCGGAGTGAAATAAGTGCTGACCCAGGGGTTATCACTGCCCTGCAGCTTTCCTGTCGCAAGCTTGGCGGCGGCTGCTTC
Organism: Fluviicoccus sp.; assembly: GCF_030646115.1. Taxonomy (GTDB): domain Bacteria; phylum Pseudomonadota; class Gammaproteobacteria; order Pseudomonadales; family Moraxellaceae; genus Fluviicoccus. The sequence continues at coordinate 329,277 of NZ_JAUSMX010000008.1, read as the reverse complement.
CGCCGATTTTTTCGTTTCTGCCTGCCAGACCTCTAGCAGGCGCAGGCGTAGAGCCAGCCAAGCCGCTTTGTCCTTGCCCTCGGCATCCTGCAGCCATTGGTTCAGCTCCTCCAACATTTCGCCGGGTTCGCGCTGCCACTGGTCACGGGGCTTTTTCAGTACGGCTTCCATGCGCTCGCGGGCCTTGACGCTGTCTCCCTGCAAGGCCTGGTTGATGATTTGCCGATCCTCAACCAGCATCGTCAGCACGGTTTTGCGTAATTCGTTACGGGGAAAGGGGGCGATTTCATCGCGGAGGATCAGGTAGATTTCCGCACGCAGGCCGCGCATCCGGGCATAGTCCTCGGCTTGCTTGCCGCTTTTGTACGCCAGCTCCGACACCCGTATCCCGATTTGCCGCGCCGTTTCCAGCAGGGCGGGGTCCCGCTGATGCAGGGACTCCAGCATCCGTTCCAGCTCACCGGCCTTCTGGCGGGCAATTTCCAGCTGCGCCTTTTGCCGGCGCATTACCGCCGCCGACTCCTGAACCTTGGCGGCCGTGTTCAGGGTCTTCAGCAAGCCGCTGATCCAGACACGGATCCGGTTGCGGTTTTCTGTCCACTCCGCCTCTACGGCGGCATCAATATCCTGGCCGCTCCTGCCTTGAAAGACAGCGGAGGCGGCTTCCTCTATCCCGGCTTCCACCGGCCACACTTCGCCCAGACTCTCGACATAGAGGCGGAATTCCTGCCGCCAGTCCGGGCTGCTGCGCAGCTTTTCATACACATAATCCACGGACTCGGCCGTGACCGGAACGGGATCGCCCTGCCCCACCTTGCGACCGGAGCCAACGCCATGAAACAGGTGACGATCAGACTGGATACGGCCGAGCAGTGTTTCAATGCGGCGGCCGGAGGTCTGGCGCTCCAGTTCCTGCCGGGACTCCCACCAGAAATCCGCTGCATCCAGCCCCAGCTTGACCACCACCACGCCGCTGGCACCGCCAAACAGGTTGGCGAGAAACTGCTCTCCGGCCTTGGAGTCGGCATATTGGCTCACCATCAGCTTCAACGTCTGGAAAGCCGCCTGATCATAATCCCCGGCAGAAAAGCTCTTCTGGATATCCACGCCGCCAGTGATGACCCCGGCGGACTTGCTGCCGGTAAATTTCAGCCCGGCCTCCGCGCCCAGAACCGCCGCCCCGAAGGCATCGCCATTCTCCAGCTTTTCGAAACTTTGCAGGGCCCGATCCAGCGAATCCTTGAGCCGCTTGATTTCCTTGGTGTCGACAATCCCGATATCGCCGTCCTTGCCGCCCGGCAGCTCACTCACACTCAGCCCTACCGGCATGGCATCCCAGAGCATTTTTTCGGCGGACTTGCCCGCCGCCTTGGTCATTGGCTCGTCCGGCAGGTTTTTCACCGCATAGTAAGTGCCCACGCCCGCCAGAACACCCAGCAGGCTGTCGCTGTCAGCCGCCCGCGCCACAGGTTGCCCAGCCATGGCCAGCACCATTCCCACACACAGCGCCGACAAGGTCCGGGGCGGCCTGCACGCCGGCTTGCGGGGGGCTCGCGGCATCAGAATTTCCGGCTGCCGTCAGGCTGGTACTTGAAGCGATACGTGGACCGGGTAATGCCGACGCCCGGATTCGAGAAACTGACCACTTCCAGCAAGGCGAACTTGCCGTTCGGTAATTGCAGGGCGACGGTATTGCCGATGTTCGGTTCAGCCTGGAACATCGGACCACCCGCGTTGGAGTAGCCGGAAGCCGGGGCCTCGTGCACGGAATCCATGTTCACACCCGTCAGAATCTGCCAGCCCACGATCTGGTTGAAACCGGGGAAAAACAGGTTGGTTTCCAGATTAATGTCGCCAACGCCGCCGGTGGTCACCGTCTGGTTGGCAAAATCAAAACCGGGATAGGACGGGCATGGCCAGGAGCTGCAGTCCGCATCCAGGGTAAAACTCCCGTCCTCGGTATTGGCCGATGACACCTGGCCCACACCGACATTACCCTGAGCATCCACCCCGATCTGCGTCGCTTCATCCGCACCGCCCGCCACACTGCCGGTGGCCACATTCTCCGCATCCGACAGGCCGAAAATCAGCGGGTTCTTCATGCTGAACACCAGTCCGCCCTTCTCCCCCGGCTTGATCACGAACTCGGTGTTGCCGCTGTCGGTCAGGGTCTGGCCACTGCGCGACGACGTTACGCTGCGGTTGAAATTGATGGCTACGAACAGGCGGCCCGCCGGGTCCATCACCACATTGTTCAGGGTATAGCGCAGGTCAATGCGGTCAAAGGCCGTGAAATCCTTGCGGATGGCGCGATCCAGGCTGACGGTATCCCCAGCAAAATCGGGGCTGACCCATTGCATGAAGGCAGAGGCATTTTCGTCCCGGTAGGCGGCAACCAGCGCATCCAGCACCCGCCGCGCCTGATCGGAAATCCGTTGCGGGGACACCGTCAGTTCCTTGCGGGTGCGCTCCACATCGTTGGTCTTGCCGGTGGTGTCCATCACTTCCACCGCCACGCTGTAGGTCCGTTCAGCTTCCGGGCGGAAACGGAATTCGAACTCGCCGGTCGGCTTGAAGGTCGCCTTTTGCCAGGTTGCCTTGCCATCCAGCGATACCCGTACATTGCCCACCTGATTGCGGCCGGAGCGGGCCTTGCCGCGCAACACCACCTCGCCATTGGGCAGGGTTTCCCGATAAAGCGTGGCCTTGGCGCCCAGTTCCTCATAACTGACATTGTTCAGGTAGAGATAGCCGAAATCCACGTCATCCTTCGACTGCCCGAAGATCCACCACTTGGCATTGGCGGCCGGGCTCCACACCATCACGACACCCAGCACCAACGCCAGCAGCCGCAGCTTTTTGATCAGATTCACGATCATCTTCGTTTCTCCTCAATACTGGACGTTAAGCCCGAGTGACAGGCTGTTTTCACGGAAGTTCAGGGCATTGACCGCAGCCGGGTCATAGCGGAAGTCATTGACCAGCGCCCGGGCAAACAGCATGCCCTGCCACTCTCGCAACGAGTCCGGTCGCCAGTAGACGTTCAAGTTGGCATAAGCCTTCTGCGAGTCGGTGCCGGCGCTCTTGTCCAAGCGGTTCTCGCCAATTTTCAGGTTGGAGGTGACTTTCCACGACGGTACGTCACAGCCCAGACCGGCGGAATATTCGACGATGCGGTCGGTGGCGCGCGGGGCAGCCAGTTCGTCACGGTTATTCCACGTCCCCAAGTACAGCACGGGTTTCAACACCACACTGCTTACAGTATGGCGGCTGCTGAGGCTGGTATTGGCGGTGACTTCACGGGCGTCACGGGCGTTTGTGGTCTTGTAGAAGGTTGTTCCCAGATTGGTTTCACTGTCCAGGTCACCAAAGCGGTCCCGGTAATTGGCATTGAGAAACTGGTCACGGGTGGTTACCGTGCTATTCTCCGAGCGGTCCAGTTTGTAGGACAGCGTGCCGGAGGCATATTGACGCCCGCCCAGTCGCCGCACCGTCACTTCCACTTCCGGTCGGGTGTAGTTGGTGCGCAGCGCCTTCTGACCGTCCAGGTTGTCATGAAACCACAGGGCTCCGAAATTCCAGGTGACATCACGGGTGTGCTTGTAACGCCATTTCGCCTTGAACTTCTCGCGGTCCGCCGTGGCGGAACCAGCCAGCGTCACATAATCGGGAGCCACGCGTTCGTATTCCAGGCTGACGCGGCTGGGATCGGCATCCCCCACCGCCTCCAATCGCAAGGCATTGCCGTTGGTCTTGACCACAACCCCGGCCGCGGGCTCTTCCTCATAGCCGGAAAACGAGGTTTCCGCACGAATCGTCAGTCCGGGAATGGGCCGGTATTCGGCATCCAGCGTCGCGGTATGGCCCTTCAGTCGCGAAGCCCCCGGCTGCACATTGCCGTCCGAGGTTTGCACCGCGCTGACACCCACCGCCACCTCATCACCAAATGCCTGCTTCGCCCGCGCGCCCGTCACCCGGCGCTCCAGCGTCGGGGTATCCCAGAGGTTGTCCCAACGCGAGACGGCCAAGCCATGCAACACTGTCAATTCAGGGCCGCCGGGATTGGCGCTGTCGGCGTAGCGCCAGGAGCCCCCCTTGACCGCGGCGTTCAACGCGTACTGGGAAAAGGACTCGAAGGTATCGCCCAACGTCACCGTATGCACGTTGTTGCTGAGCTTGCCTTGCAGGTTGGTCAGCGTCAGGCCTTGGACATCATTCCGGTTATCATCCGTGGCCTTGGCGCCCAGGTTAAAGCGGTAATCATAGCCGCCCAGCGCGCCGCCACCGTTGATACCCAGAACGTTCAGGTAGCGCGCGCCTTCCGTCAGTGAGGACTGCCGGTCGCCAGGCCCGCTGACATCACTGGCGGTCACGGCGAATTCGTTGGAAACGTGAACCTCCTGCTGCGCCTGCGCACCACCGGCCACGGCCAGCATGGCCAAGGCCAGCCGACAGGGACGAAAACCGGGCAACCCGGTTGTACGGTTGGTCATGCTATTCCCCTCTCAATAATAACCGCTCTTTTTATAAGTGTACTCCCCGGTCGACGGGGATGCCACGACAGGCTACTCCACCGTCCAGAACCGACCGCCCGGTGTGCTGAGAATGCGGACGCGGCCCCGGCTGTCACGCCCCACCTCTTCCCGCACCGCAGACTTCTCGACATGACGGATATCCGCGCTGTACATACGACTGATGATGCTGAGGTCATAAGTAGCCATCATGCGGCCGCCCATGCCGGGCTGGATCTGGAGATTACTGATCTCATAACGGATCTCGTCAAACGCCGTAAAGGTCCGCCGCAGGTTGGCGCTCAGGTCGGACAGCGAGGTGCCATCGCCCGCCTGCCAGGCGTCGGCCAGAAAACTCAACACCCGGGACTCGTCGCGCGCCTCGTAGGCTTGCCGGAACTGCTCGTACATGGCCCGGACTTCTTGCGGGAAGGCGTCCTGCAAACGCTTTTCTTCGACCAGCCGCGCTTGCTCGGCAGCGAGGCGCGCTTTCTCGGCGGCCTCGAATCTTTGCTGCGCCTCTTCGGAAGCGCGGCGGTCACGCTCCTGACGCTCCAGCCACTGCTTCTGGGCCGGACGATACCCAAGCACCAAGTCATCCAGTTGGGCCGCCACGCTGTTATTGGGGGGAACCAGCAGGGTCTTGAGGCTATCAACCTTCATCTCCAGATAGCGACTCAGCCAACTGTACGCCCCCTGGAACCGAGCATGATCCTCCGCCACCAGCCCCCGTGCAGGAGGCGACATTTTCCCCCAGGTTTCAAATAGCGGCTGCGCCTCACGAAGCACCTCTTCCTGAGCTCCCTGCAGCGGCAGGCGCTCAGCCGCAGCAAGACCATCATATTGTTCACACAGCGCCCGCAGGCCGGTCCAGTCAGCTTCAATCGGCTTGACTATCGCTTCACTGACTGGCGCAAACCAGCCGCTGCCGTTCCCCCGAGCCTGTACATAGGGCTTCATCTCCTCGCGGATACGGTTCAGCAGCAGCGTCTGGGCCGCATAGAGCTTCTGCCACGGAAACATGCCGTCCAGCGGTTGCCAGCGCGCCCAGGGCAAGGCCGCAAATGCCTCAGGCCTGATATAGCGACCCGCTTCGGCACCAAGCGCCGCCCATGTCGGTTCAGCAAATTCACGTCGCAGCACGACCTCGGGCGAGCCGGGTCGGGGGGCATACAGCCCCGCCCCGGACACTTTCAGGCTGATCCGCCCCAGCCGCGCCTCCGCAGGGGCCAGCCGGTACCGGTACAATTCTGCCTGGTCGACATGGAATTTCAGTTCTTCCGCCTTGGCCGCGAAACGTTCGGCCACCCCGTTCCAGTCCGCCTTGGCGGCCTCCGCCAGATATGGCGGCTCCTCATAGCGGAACAACTTGCTCACATACTCAGCGAATCGTGCCTCACGGGCTGCTGTTTCCGCCGAGTCCGGCTCGAAAGGCGACTGGTAGGAGGCGCACCAGAAACAAATATGGAATCGCCCTGTGCGCGGGTAATTGATGACCTTGCCATAGCGGGCCAGCTGCGCATCCAGCTCACTCTCACCGGTATTCAGCAAAGTGCGCACCTCCGCCATGACGGACTGATACGCCTGATAGCCATCGCGCGCCTCCTTTCCGGACTGGCGGACCGCTTCCGCCTGCGCCAGCAGGTGATTGCGCAATTGCTCGACATTATTGCCCCACTCCATCGCCTTGGTGACGTCAGCATCCAGATTTTCAGCCGTCTGGCGGTACGTGTTGAACGAACCGGGAATGCGGTCCTGCCCCGCGCGCAGACCGGCCATGGCGTCGCCAATCCGCAACTGCCATTGCGAGTATTCGCGCCAGAACTCGCCGGTACGATAGTTGACGGCGGTTTCAACCTTGCGCGTAAAACGGTATTCGACCGACTCCACCGCCCAGCTGATCTGATGCAGCCTGACCAGCTCGCGATACGGAGCGATCAGCGCCTGCCCATAGGGCCGCAGGATGTTTTCGGAGGCCTTGACCTCGTTATTCCAGGCCGCTCCAATCCGGTCGGAAGCGGCGTAGAAGGCATCATCCAGACCCCGCCTGTGATAGGCGCTCCAGAGGGCATTCCACGCAGCGGAGGCGCGTTGACCGGCTTCGGAATAACGCACCCAATGCTGCTGCTCCGCCTTGCGATAATCCGCCATTTTCAGGTCATACTGCTTCTGCAACGGCAATATCTTGCCGCTGATGTCCTTCAACCAGTCGGAAATCAATACGTAGTAATTGTCGGGATCACCACCGTCTTCCACAGCCTTTGCATAGGAGTCCATCTGCCCGACAATCGCGTCCACCTCACCAGACCACTCTCCGGGCTGAAGGGGCGCAATCGGGGTCATGCCGAAAATCCAGGTCCCCAGGGCAATGACATGCTTCGGCCTTGAGGCCTCCTCGCGGGCTTCCTGCAAAAGCTTGTCCTGCTGCGCCTGAAAAGCGTTGCGCGCCTGTTCATCCAGTCCGTCCGAGGCTTTGCGGACCGCCAGCCGGTACTCCTCCATCCGCTTCTGGTTCTTGTCCAGCATCTGTTCAATTTGCTGCATTTCCCGGACACCATCGGTCAACCCCTGCAGCCCTTTTTCCACATCCTGCCGGCGACGCTGCAGTACCTCCAGCATGCCGGTCAGCGCCTTGCCCTGCTGCGCCATTGACTCCGCGCCATAATAGAGGTTGATCATGGCATTAAAGGTAGAGACCCCACCATAGACCAGCCCCGCAGCAGCCAGTCCCGGCGGGCCAAAATACGCCCCCAGCACAATCACCCCGGCCTCGCCCGCCAATTGCTTTTCATCCGGCAGAAATCCCTCCAGGGTGTCACCAACCAACTCCCGGCTGGCACCCAACAGCCTCTGATCCACTTTCGCCCGCATGGCGTTAAGCTTCAGCAACTTGCCGCGTTCCTTGTTGGCCTGTTCAATCAACTCTCGTTTCTTGTTACGGGCCTGCGCCAGATTGCCCTCAAAGGGATGCCCCAGCGTGACTTCAGGCAAGCGGTAAGACGGGTTAAACCGCAACAGGATGCCCGCGCTGCGACTCATTTGCTCCCGGGAATTCTCTATGGTTTTGCCTAAGGCATCCATTTTTAGGTCGACAACTTCCCATGCCCGAATTTCGCCGTAATTAGCCCCCATTGCTTCGTTCAGCGCCTGCCCCACCGCAGCCTCATCCAGCCGAATGAGGTCATGGCTGCTGCGCAGATCAGCCTCGGCCTGCACATAATCGGCATAGTCATCAGCCTGAGCCAGCCCTCCGGACAACAGCAGCACCCCAAGAAAACAGATCGTCAGCATCTGGCGAAGACATCTACGAAGTCGCTTCATGGCTTCACCCCCGGTGCCTGCCAGATCACGGCGTCGCCTAGCGTCAGCAGGGTTTTCTCCAACTCCTCAGCCGGATTAGTCCCCGAAAGCGACAGGGTGTAGACACGTTGGCCATGCCGCAGCGCCAGCACCGCCATGGAAGTCCGGACTTGACCGGCGCTGACCGAGGCCATGGCCACCCAGCCACCGTCAGCGCCGGGTAGAGGACGCACCTGCAACACCGGAGCGTCAAGCCAAGGAGGAAGCGCCACGCCCGACGGCGCTGACTTGAGAAAATCCTGTTGCTGTCTTGCCAGGACTGCACGTTGCGCGATGGCGGCATCCGTGAACATCCCCTGCGGCATGGCAGCCCGGATATGGGTCATTACCAAGGCCTTCAAGTCAGCCGCCGCTTGCGCCTGGATCACCAGCGTCATCGGCTCCGCCAGCCGCGACAAGCCATCCGTATTCCGCTGCCATCCCGGCGGCGGCAACAGCCAGAGATTTTCCACCTTCACGGCACGCTTTTCCATGCGCTGCAACGCCGTCTCCAGCAGAGGCCCTTTCATCCCCTGCTGGCGGGCGGACAAATAGGCCTTAAGCGCCAAGCCGTCCTCCCCAGCCTGCTCACGAGCATGCCCCAGACGGAACAGGTTTTCCGCAGAGGGTTTCCTCGCCACCACCGCCATCAAGAACGCATCCGCCAACCGGAATTGCCTGCTTTGCAGCAGCAGGCGCACCGCCTCTCGCGCCAAGTCGTCATCTCCGGGAAACCGGCCTGCGCCCCGCAGGGCTACTGAAGCCGCCCCCGCGACATCCCCAGACTTTTCCAAACCGGTCACCCAGGCAAGCACGGCGGAGGCAGAGTCCTCACTCCACACGCTTTCAGGGCTTGGTGATACCACGGCGGCCGCGGCCGCCTGATCCGCCTGACAGACAGAAACCATGACCGCCATCAGCAAGAAGGCGGCCCTGAGCAATGTTTGACATACAACTGGTTGGGAACCATTCATCAGTCAGGCACTCCGGAGCGGGAACTCATCAACAATGTTGCTATCATTCTTATCATAAACCCCTAAACAGCCTGCCTGACCAGCAACCCCATATTATTTGAGGGGTCATTGCGTTTATTGGACGATCGTACTAGACTTCATTCAAGTACAAAAACCGACCGGAGCACCGGTATGAACATGCTTCTGCAATGGGAACAACAACTGCTGACCCAGATCCGCACGGTGCTGCTCATTCTGGCGGAAGCCGACCTTCCTGAAAGCTGGCAGGCACAGGCAGAAAATCAGGTTGAGAATCCGGAATAAGCCGCTTGTCGCCTTGACCGCATCCTCTCTAGAATAGCCACTTACAATTCTTTGCCCTTTGACGGCTAAATGACCTCTGAATTCAGCTTTATTGTCGCCACGGCTGTCGGCATCCTGCTGGTGCTGGCCACCGTCATGGTGCACTACGAAGCCTTGCGCCTGATCTCCCTGTTGCTGCCGCACCTCAAAATGCAGCCGCGACTGCGTATCCTGGTGGTCATCTATGGCGTCATCCTCGCCCATACCATTGAAGTCTGGATTTTCGCCTTTTCTTATTACCTGCTTAGTGAACATTTATCGCTAGGCACCTTTCACGGCCTGCCGACCACCCATTTCTTCGACTACGTCTATTTTTCGGTGGTGGTCTATACCTCGCTGGGTTTCGGTGACCTGCTGCCCTTGCAGCATGTGCGGCTCATTGCCGGCATGGAAGCCCTGCTCGGTCTGGTCATGATTGGCTGGTCCGCCTCTTTCACCTACCTGATGATGGAACGGTTCTGGAAGGACCACCCCGGCCACCCCAATCACGCCTCCAAAAAAGACCCGCCCCATTAAGCAAAAACCCCGCACTCGGCGGGGTTCTTGTTTCTGCAATTGATCAGGCTTCCGGACGCATGTGCGGGAACAGGATCACGTCACGGATCGACGGTGCGTTGGCAAACAGCATCACCAACCGGTCGATACCTATGCCCTCACCCGCCGTCGGCGGCAGGCCGTATTCCAGTGCGCGGATGTAGTCGGCGTCGTAATGCATCGCCTCATCATCGCCCGCATCCTTCTCGGCCACCTGCTGCATGAAACGCTCGGCCTGGTCAATCGGGTCGTTCAGCTCGGAGAAGCCGTTGGCGATCTCGCGACCGCCGATGAAGAACTCAAAGCGGTCGGTGATGAATTCGTTGTCATCGTTGCGGCGGGCCAGCGGTGACACTTCGGCCGGATATTCGGTAATGAAGGTCGGCTGGCGCAATTGCGTCTCCACCGTTTCCTCGAAAATCAGCGTGTGCAGCTTGCCGATGCCCCAGATCGACTTCACCGCCATCTTCAGCTTGGTGCGCACGATTTCGGCAGCCTGCTCATAGTCCCACAACTGTTCGCGGGTCAGATCCGGGTTGTATTTCAGGATCGAATCCACCATCGACAAGCGCTCGAACGGCTTGCCGAAGTCGAACACTTCGCCTTGATACTCGATCAGGGTGCGTTCGGCTTCCGGCTTGTCCTTGAACACCTCCATCGCCACGGTGCGCAGCATTTCCTCGGTCAGGTCCATCAGGTCGCGGTAATCCGCATAGGCCTGATAGAACTCGATCATGGTGAATTCCGGGTTGTGGCGAGCGGACACGCCTTCGTTGCGGAAGTTGCGATTGATTTCGAACACACGCTCGAAACCGCCCACCACCAGCCGCTTCAGGTACAGCTCCGGCGCAATGCGCAGGAACAGCGGCATGTCGAGGGCATTATGGTGGGTGTGGAAGGGCTTGGCCGCCGCACCGCCGGGAATGACATGCATCATCGGCGTTTCCACTTCCATGAAATCGCGGCCGGCCATGAAGCGGCGGATCCCGTCAATCACCTGCGAACGGATGCGGAAGGTCTTGCGGGTATCCTCGCTGACAATCAGGTCGACGTAGCGCTGGCGGTACTTCATTTCCTGGTCGGCCATGCCGTGGAATTTGTCCGGCAGCGGACGCAGCGCCTTGGTCAGCAGGCGCAGTTCTTCCACGTGCAGCGACAGTTCGCCGGTCTTGGTCTTGAAGACATAACCCTTGGCGCCGACGATGTCACCCATGTCCCATTTCTTGAACGCGGCATAGGTGGCTTCACCAATGGCATCGCGGGAAATGTACAGCTGGATGCGGCCGGACATGTCCTGGATGGTAGTGAAACTGGCCTTGCCCATCACCCGCTTCAGCATGATGCGGCCGGCCAGCGCGAAATACTGCTTGTCGGCTTCCAGCGCCTCGTTGTCCGGCTCGGCAAAACGGCTTTGCAGGGCGGCGGCATAGGCGTCACGGCGGAAATCGTTGGGGAAGGCGTTGCCCTGTTCCCGCATCTCCGACAGCTTCTGCTTGCGCTCGGCGATCAGCTTGTTTTCGTCAACGGCGGGCGCGGCGTTCGGGGTGTTGTCGGTCATGGTCATCTCGTGGTTACAGTCCCATCTTCAGGGAGGCTTCAATAAACGCATCCAGGTCGCCGTCCAGCACCGCATCCGGACGCGAATGCTCGATGTTGGTCCGCAGATCCTTTACCCGCGACTGGTCCAGCACGTAGGAACGGATCTGGCTGCCCCAGCCGTTCTCGGACTTGGTTTCTTCCAGCGCCTGCTTGGCCGCGTTCTTCTTCAGGATTTCCAGCTCATACAACTTGGCGCGCAGCAGCTTCCAGGCGCGGTCGCGGTTGGCGTGCTGCGAACGTTCGTTCTGGCAGGCCACCACGGTGTTGGTCGGCACGTGGGTCAAGCGCACGGCGGAGTCGGTCTTGTTGATGTGCTGGCCGCCCGCACCGGAAGCGCGGTAGGTATCAGTGCGGACATCAGATGGGTTGATGTCGATTTCGATATTGTCGTCAACTTCCGGTGACACGAACACGGCGGCAAACGAGGTATGGCGGCCGTTGCCCGAATCGAACGGCGACTTGCGCACCAGGCGGTGTACGCCGGTTTCGGTACGCAGCCAGCCGAAGGCATAGTCACCTTCCACGCGGATGGTGCAGCTCTTGATGCCCGCCACTTCACCGTCGGACACTTCCATCAACTCGCCTTTGAAGCCGTGGCGTTCAATCCAGCGCAGGTACATGCGCATCAGCATGCCGGACCAGTCCTGGGCCTCGGTGCCGCCCGCGCCAAACTGGATGTCGACGAAGCAATTGCTGGGGTCCATTTCATTGCTGAACATGCGGCGGAATTCGAGGTCGGCTACCATCTTCTCGGCAGAATCGAGTTCGGCCTGCACGTCTTCCAGCAGCGATTCGTCATCGGCTTCCACGGCCAGATCCAGCATCGCCTGGGCGTCGGTCAGCTGCACCGTCAGCTTGTCGAGTACGCCGACGCTGTTTTCCAGGGCCGAACGCTCCTTGCCCAGCGCCTGCGCTTCCTCGGGGTTGTTCCAGATGGCGGAATCTTCCAGGGTCCTCAGGACTTCTTCCAGACGCTCTTTCTTGAGGTCGTAGTCAAAGATACCCCCGGAGCGTGTTTCCACGCTCGGCGAGGTCTTTAATGTGGCGGACGTAGGGATTGATTTCCATGACGGTCTACAAGCTGCGAAAAAATAAGGGGCGGATTTTAACCTAAATCGGCCGTGGCTCCCAATACTCCACCCGCATCTGCAGGCGGCTTTCTCCACGAAAGGTGTTCACATCCAGCCGATAGGCCAGCAAAAGCCGTTCCGGCGGCTCGTGCCAGTCCACCATGTCGGTGTTGAAGGCTATTGCTTCCAGCATCGGGCCGTGACCGGGATGCTTCAGTGTCAGCTTCATGTGCTTCTCCTTCAGCACGCGGTGATCCACCCGGATGAACTCACCAGTGAACAGCGGCTCGGGGAACGCCTGCCCCCACGGCCCGCCCTGCCGCAGTTGTTGCGCCAGCCCCAGCGACAGGTTCGCGGGTTCCAGCTCGCCGTCCGTGAACAGGGACGCGGTCAGTTGCTCCTCGGTCGCCACCTCGGCCACCGCCTCGCGAAAACGCTCGCTGAATTCGAAAAAATTGTCCGCCGGAATCGTCAGCCCAGCCGCCATCGCATGACCGCCGAAATGGGTGATCAGGCCGGGATGCTGCGTCGCCACCCGCTCGATGGCATCCCGCAAGTGGATGCCGGGAATGGAGCGCGCCGAGCCCTTGATGGTCAGGCCGCTGTCGTCGGCCGGGGCAAAAACGATGCACGGCCGGTGGAAACGGTCCTTCAGCCGTCCGGCGACAATACCGATCACGCCCTGATGCCAGCCCGGTTCGTAGAGCGTCACCGCACAGGGCAGGGTTTCCGGCGCCCAGTCCAGCCGATCTAGGATGCGCAAGGCTTCCAGCTGCATGGACGACTCAATCTCGCGGCGCTCGATGTTCAGCGCATCCAGTTCTTCCGCCAGTTGCTGCGCCACCACCGGCGAGTCCGCCAGCAGGCATTCGATGCCGTGCGCCATGTCATCCAACCGCCCCGCCGCATTCAGGCGCGGTGCAATGGTGAAGCCCAGATCATCCGCCTGCAAGGTCGACAGCTCGCGCTTGCCCACCCGCAGCAGTGCGGCAATGCCGGGGCGGCATTTGCCCTGCCGGATACGTTCCAGCCCCTGCGCCACCAGGATGCGGTTGTTGAAGTCCAGCGGCACCACATCGGCCACCGTGCCCAGCGCCACGATATCGAGGTAATCACTCATATTCGGTGCGGTACGGCCTTCAAACCAGCCCTGCCCTTTCAGGTGCGTCACCAGACTGGCCAGCAGATAGAACACCACGCCCACCCCGCACAGGTTCTTGCTGGGGAAGGCGCAATCGGGTTGGTTGGGGTTGAGGATGGCGTCGGCATCCGGAATATCCTTGCCGGTCAGGTGGTGGTCGGTGATCAGCACCTGCACCCCGGCAGCCTTCGCCAGCGCCACGCCTTCACGGCTGGAAATACCGTTATCGACGGTGATGATCAGCTCGGGGCGTTTCTCCTTCAGCGCCACCTCGACAATCTCCGGCGTCAGGCCATAGCCGAATTTGAAACGGTTCGGGACGAGATAGTCCACGTACTGCGCCCCGATCGCCCGCAACGCCAGCACCGCCAGCGCCGTGCTGGTTGCACCGTCGGCATCAAAGTCCCCCACAATCAGGATGCGCTTCTGTTCCCGCAAGGCGCCCGTCAGCAATTCCAGCGCCGCCGGCAGCCCTTTCAACTGGCCGGGCGATGCCAGCCCCTTCAGCTTGTGCTGCAAATCCTCGGGAGACTGCACCCCGCGCGCGGCATACACCCGCGCCAGCACCGGGTGCAGGGACTGCAGTGCTGTGGGAATGGCGGGTACGGGGCGGATTTTCAGCAACTTGGGTGGCATGACAGCAAAGACCTGAGGCGGAAAGCCCTGTTAGTAGTTATTCAACGTCCGGAATGCAGAGGGGCGCGATCACTCGCGCCCCTCTGCCACAGCATCCGTCAGGAACGATCAGAGCTTCATCGCCTGCAGAATCGAATCACGCACTTGCGCCAGTGTCGCATCAATGGTCAGCAGCGTGGCGCTGTTCTGGCATTGCTGGATAGCGGTATCCGGATCCTTCAGACCGTTGCCGGTCAATGTGCAGACGATCGTGGAGCCTTCCGGAATACGGCCGTTCTTGATGTCACGGATGGCGCCACCGATCGAGGCTGCCGACGCCGGTTCGCAGAAAATGCCTTCGTACATCGACAGCATGCGCTGGGCGTCCAGGATGTCCTGGTCCGCCAGTTCGTCGAACCAGCCGCCGGACTCTTCCTTAACTTTCCACGCCTGCTCCCAGCTTTGCGGATTGCCGATACGGATCGCCGTGGCGACGGTTTCCGGATTGGAGACGGGGCCGCCGCGCATGAACGGCGCGGAACCGGCGGCCTGATAGCCGATCATCTTCGGACGGCTGCCAATCATCGGGCCGCCGGCATAACGGCAGTGGCCGTTGCAGAACGAACAGGATTCGGTGACTTTCTGACCGGCCGGGGTCGAGTACTCGCAGTAGCCGATCCAGTGGGCGGTGATGTTGCCGGCGTTGCCGACCGGCAGGCAGTGATAATCCGGGGCGCGACCCAGTTCTTCGACAATTTCGAAAGCGGCCGTCTTCTGACCTTGCAGGCGGAACGGATTCACCGAGTTGACGATCGTCACCGGGGCTTCCTTCGCCACTTGCTTCACCAGCTCCATGCCGTCGTCAAAGTTGCCGCGGATTTGCAGGGTGATGGCGCCATACATCATCGCCTGGGCCAGCTTGCCCATCGCAATCTTGCCTTCCGGAATCAGCACAAAGGCCTTGATCCCGGCGCGTGCGGCATAGGCGGCGGCGGCGGCGGAAGTGTTGCCGGTGGAGGCGCAGATCACGGCCTGGCTGCCTTCTTCCACGGCCTTGGTCACGGCCATGGTCATGCCGCGGTCCTTGAACGAACCGGTCGGGTTCAGGCCTTCGTACTTGACGTAGATGTCCACGTCCTTGCCAATCAGCTTGGGAATATTCTTCAGGCGGATCAGCGGGGTATTGCCTTCACCCAGCGAAATGATGCGGGTGTCGTCGGAAACCGGCAGGTGGTCGCGGTACTTGTTGATCAGGCCGGTGTAACGTTGTCCAAAGCTCATGATGGGTCTCTCATTGCGTCGTACGCTCCCCCGCTGCCGTGGGGGAGGAAAAAGTCTTCAGGCGTCCAGGGCTTCCAGACGGATACGCACCACCGGGGCGACGATATCGGTCAGGGCTTCCAGACTGCCAATGGCGCGGTTCATTTCCCGCTCAATCACCGGCTTGGTGAGAATGATCACCGGCACGGTGCCCGCCTCATGGGCGGGCTTTTGCAGAATGGCTTCAATGCTGATGCCGTTATCACTGAGGATACGGGTCACATCGGCCAGCACGCCCGGCTTGTCATTGGCTTGCAATCGCAGGTAATAGGCAGTGCGGACAGCTTCCACCGGCAGGATCGGCGTATCGGCCAATTCATCCGGCTGAAACGCCAGGTGCGGAACATAGCTGCTGTTTTCGGTATTCAGGGCGCGCACGACATCGACGATATCCGCCACCACGGCCGAACCGGTGGGGCCTGCACCTGCGCCCGCGCCGTAATACAAGGTCGGACCCACCGCATTGGACTGCACCAGCACCGCGTTCTTGACGCCGTGAACATTGGCAATCAGGCGGTCGGCGGAAATCAGCGTCGGGTGCACGCGCAGCTCAATGCCTTCCGGCGTGCGGCGGGCAATACCCAGGTTCTTGATGCGGTAACCCAGTTCCTCGGCATAGCTGACGTCTTCGCGGGTCAGCTTGGTGATGCCTTCGGTATAAACCTTGTCGAATTGCAACGGAATGCCGAACGCAATCGAGGCGAGGATCGTCAGCTTGTGCGCGGCGTCGATGCCTTCCACATCAAACGTCGGATCAGCTTCGGCATAGCCCAGCGCCTGCGCTTCCTGCAATACATCAGCAAAGTCACGACCCTTGTCGCGCATCTCGGTCAGGATGTAATTGCCCGTGCCGTTGATGATGCCGGCCAGCCACTCGATACGGTTGGCCGCCAGGCCTTCACGCAGCACCTTGATGATCGGCACGCCGCCAGCGACAGCGGCTTCAAACGCCACATACACGCCCTTGGCTTCGGCGGCGGCAAAGATCTCGTTGCCGAATTCGGCCAGCAAGGCCTTGTTGGCGGTCACCACATGCTTGCCGTTGGCAATGGCCGTCAATACCAGTTCGCGGGCCGTCGTGGTTCCACCAATCACCTCAACCACGATATCCACTTCAGGGTCATTGACCACGGCGAAGATGTCATTACTGACTTTGACACCCGTCAGATCATAGCGATTCGTATCCCGACGAATACCCACATGCGAGACCTGGATGCAGCGACCTGTACGGCGGCTGATTTCCGCCGCATTTTCTTTCAGCAAATTGAATGCACCGCCGCCGACTGTTCCCAGCCCGACTATGCCGACTTTAACCGGTTTCACCTGATCACCTGTACGATATTCCGTATTGCGGACTGTGTTGCAAGAGCCGCGATGATATAACGGATTGAAGCTAAAATGTACCTTTGGCGTCAACAGCCCCGGTCATCCCCGGAAAAACGGACTGACCGGCAAGCCATGGACAGCACCGGGAATTATTTCAGACCCAGCACCTTGACCATATCCTTGGGAGGGATGTAGCCGCCGGGCTGTTCGCCGCCTTCCGTAAAGACCGCCGGGGTGCCGCGAACGCCCAGCAGCATGCCCAGCTCATATTGCTTCTTGACCGGACTCTTGCACGCCGGACTGGTCACTGTTTGTCCCTGCTTGGACAGTGTCATGGCTTGCAAGGGATTGGCGTTACACCACACCGCCTCCAGCTTGGCGGCGGATGGGGAAGGATAACCGGCGCGAGGGAAGGCGAGATAGCGGACTTCTATACCCGACTGATTGTATTCCCCGATCTCGGCGTGCAGCTTCCGGCAATACCCGCAGTCAATATCCGTAAATACATAAACGGCGGCCTTGCGCGGCCCCTTGGCCGGATAAACAATCATTTCGCTCATGGGAATTTCCGACAGCGCCAGCTTGCGCTCCGCCGTCAGCATAGCCTCGGTTTCGTTGACCATTTGCTTGCCGTCAATGCGGATCAACTCCCCTTGCAGCATGTACTTACCGTCCGGGCTGACGTATGCGGGGCCAAAGCCCTTGACCCGCAATTCATAGAGGCCGGGATAAGGCGACGGACGCAGCGTCTCGATCACCAGTTCCGGAGCCGCCACCTTCAAGGCTGAGCGGATGTTTTTTTCCGCCAGTTCCGCCGAACTCATATCTACCGCCTCAGCCGCCGCCGGCGCAGTCGAAGCAGGCTCTTGCGCGGCCGCCTCAGTCTTCGCGCTCTCCGTCGCAACGACCTGGGACTTCAAGGGTTTGTCATTGGGTGTGCATGCGCTTAGCAGCGTGGCCGCCAACAGTGGAAGCAATAAGTATTTCATGTCAATCTCCGGAAAATGGCTCAATTCTGGACGACGGTCCGCCCGCTTGCCGTAGCGGTTATGTATCCGGCTACCCACGGGGATGATGCTGCTCATGCAGGGATTGCAGTCTGGCCCGCGCCACATGGGTATAGATCTGTGTCGTCGCCAAATCACTATGACCCAGCAACATTTGCACGACACGCAAATCCGCGCCATGGTTCAGCAAATGTGTGGCAAACGCATGCCGCAGGGTATGCGGTGACAGCGCCTTCTCTATACCGGCCTGCCGGGCATAGCCTTTGATCGCATACCAGAAATTCTGCCGGGTCATAAAACCACCCTGGCGGCTGGGGAAAAGCGCGTCGGTCGGACGCCCTTGCACCAGAACCGGCCGCCCGTCCTTCAACCAGGCCAACAGCCAATCCCGGGCGATTTCACCCAAGGGGATCAGACGCTCCTTGCCGCCCTTCCCCCGCACCCGCAAAAAACCCTGCCTCAGATTAGGCTCATCCACTCCCAGCCCGACCAGCTCCGACACCCGCAGGCCGCAGGCATACAGCACCTCCAGCATCACCCGGTCACGCAGGCCGGTCGGTGAGCTCACCACCGGCGCCGCCAGCAAAGCCTCTACATCGGCTTCGGACAAATCCTTGGGCAAGGACCGTCCAATCCGGGGTGCGCCCAGCTTCAGCGAAGGATCGTCCGCCAGCTTGTTTTCAGCCATCATCAGCCGATAAAAATGACGCACCGCCGACAGGCAACGTGCCAGTGAACGCGGATTCGCCCCCTCATCGCTGAGCGCGGCCATGGCACCTTCCAGTTCTTCCCTGCCGATAGACGACAAGGGTGTCTCGGTCCGGGCCAGCACCCGTTTCAGGTCGGACAAATAGGCGTTCACCGTATGCGGACTCAAGGCCTCGGCAACCAGCCGGTCACGAAGCCAGGCCAACTCCTCGCCCGCCTGGCCCTCCGGCAAGACCACCGGCGCCAGGACACGGCCCCGCTGTCGACGCGACCGCACCACCGCACGGCTTTCCAATGACATTACCCGCCTCTCCACTCAAAAAAAAGGGCGACCCTTAGGGCCGCCCTTTTTTATACACCGGAAACGCCTTAGTTGGAGCGCGCCGTCAACTTTTCCTTGATACGGGCCGACTTGCCGGCGCGATCACGGAGATAGTACAGCTTGGCGCGACGCACAGCACCGCGACGCTTCACTTCAATACCGGCAACCACCGGAGAGTGGGTCTGAAAGACACGCTCAACACCCACACCGTTGGAAATCTTGCGCACCGTGAAAGCCGAGTTCAGGCCACGGTTCTTGATAGCAATGACCACGCCCTCGTAGGCTTGCAGACGCTCACGATCACCTTCCTTCACCTTGACCTGGACAATAACCGTGTCACCAGGAGCAAAGGACGGAATGTTTTGTTTCAGTTGGGCCTGTTCAATGGCCTGAATCACAGGATGTTTACCGCTCATGGCAGTTCTCCAGTACGGATGCAGAGGCTGTGAGAATAAACTCGGCGCATGCAGCTCATTTCATTACAGCCCCTCAGGGGGCTGACCGAGGGCAGTGTCGGCAGTGGCGGCTCGAAGCTCAGCCAGCAGGCGACGCTGCTCCTTGTTCAATGGCGCGGCGTCCAGAAGTTCCGGGCGACGCTCCAGTGTTCTTTTGAGGCTTTCACGCCAGCGCCAGCGCTGGATGGCGGCATGGTCACCGGACAACAGCACGGGAGGCACGGCCTCGCCATCATAAATTTCGGGGCGGGTGTAATGCGGACAATCCAGCAGGCCCTGCACAAACGAGTCCTGTTCCGCCGACTGACTGTGCCCCAACACGCCGGGAATACGGCGAATGATGGCATCCATCATGACCATCGCCGGCAGTTCGCCGCCAGAGAGAACGTAATCGCCAATGGACCATTCCTGATCCACGCAACGCCTTATCAGGCGCTCGTCCACGCCCTCGTAGCGCCCGCAGAGCAGCACAAAGCCCTGATTCTCAGCCAACTGCATAACCGCCGGCTCGTTCAGCGTTTTACCCTGAGGCGACAGGTATACCACCGGTGCCTGCAATCCCAGTTCGGCAGCCCGCGCACGCGCCGCCGCAATCGCCCTGACCAACGGCTCAACCATCATCACCATGCCGGGTCCGCCACCATAGGGGCGCTCATCAACACGACGATAATTGTCTTCCGTAAAATCCCGGGGATTCCAGGTTTCGACAAGAACGCGCCCCTGACTCACAGCGCGACCGGTCATGCCGAAATCACGAATTGGGGCAAACATTTCCGGAAACAGCGTAATGACGCCAAACCACATGGGCGACGCTCCGCCGGTCAACTCAGAAATCGGGATCCCAATCCACGACGATACGTCGTGCGGTCAGATCAACCAGTTTCACGACTTGCCCAGGCAACCAGGGAACCAAACGCTCGCGACCATCAATGGCGCCGGCAACCGCCCGGACCACCAACACATCGTTGGAGCCGGTCTCCATCATGCTGTGCACTTGGCCCAACAGACGCCCGTCCTCGAGAAACACCTGCAAGTCCAGCAGGTCGGACCAGTAATAGTCCCCTTCCTCGAGCTTCGGCAAATGGGAGCGGGAAGCCCACAGTTTCAAGCCCTTAAGCGCTTCGGAAGAGTTACGATCCTGAACCCCTTCCAGACAAGCCACCAATCCCTTTCCCTGCTCCCGCCATTCCAAGACCCGCACTTCACGCCATACACCGCCTTGACAGGCATACCATGGCGAATAGTCAAAGATATTGGTCAGCGGATCGGTATTCGCGAATATCCAGACCCAACCCTTAATGCCGTAGGCCGACTGAATGTGGCCGACTTCAACCAGGCTGTCTGGCGACGGAATACCGGCCATGCGCTATCAGACTGCAGTCGTCTTGGCCAACTGAGCCACGCGCTCGGAAGGCTGTGCACCCTGGCTGATCCAGTATTGATAACGATCTGCATCAATGCGCAGGCGCTCGGCATTGCCGCGGGCCACCGGATTGAAGAAGCCGACGCGCTCAATGAAACGGCCGTCACGGGCGCTGCGGCTGTCCGTCACAACAACCTGATAGAAGGGACGCTTCTTAGCGCCGCCACGAGCCAAACGAATAACTACCATAACTTTATCCACCAGAATGGTTAGGCCGACTAACAGCCGTAAAGGGCGATTATTCTACGGCAAAAACACTGCCGATGAAAGATACCGATTAACAAAAGATGCAGAAGTATGCTATATACCCGCCATAACGGCCCTCATGATGCCCGCCAGCATGCCAAAACTCTCCACATCCGCCTTTGCATCAACACACCATATCGCGGCGGTGCTTCTGGCTCTCGCTTGCATACCGTACATTTTCTGGTCAGCAGGCAATATGATGGCCGGCATTGCCGACTTCAAGGCACGCGCATTCATTGAGGCTTGGGAGCACCAAACCCAGCAGTCAAGCCTCCAGAACATCGAGTTTATCCCTACCGCCACCGATTTGGCGACCGCCCAGAGCTACGCCAGGAAGGCAGTGCGGACGAGCCCTCAGAACGCCGGATTTTATCAGACGCTAGGAGATGCCCTGTATTGGAACCTCAAGAACCGGGCTAGAAAAACCGGCAAAGAACCACAAAACGAGGAGATATTTGATGCCTACCGCCAAGCCATCAAGCTTCGCCCGACCTACCCGGACTATCACTTGCGGCTTGCAAGAGCCAAGATCATGTCTGGTGTATACGACCAAGAATTGACATTGGCCCTTCAGAACTCACACCGCTATGGCCCCTGGAAACCCAACATCATGTATGAAACAGTTGATCTAGGCATGTGGTCATGGCCCCATCTCGCCCCGGAAGCCCGAAAGACCGTTACAGACGTCATTGAGCAGTCGCAACGCTGGCAGCTTGACAACAAAATGAACATTCGCAACTCTGTCGGCATCTGGAACCTGATCGTCGCATACGAGCGCAAGGCTGAGATATGCCCACTCCTTTCTCGCGACAACGCTCGCAATGCTAAATTCTGCCGTTTTGCTATAAAAAAGCCAGACTCAAAGCCGGGACATACGTAATGATCAACACCGCGACCAGCAGCACCGCCAAAAATGGCAGGGTTGCGGCAGCAAGTTCCACCATAGACTTCTTGAACCGATAACCGGCAATGATCAGATTCATGCCGACCGGCGGAGTGCAATAACCAATCTCCATGTTCGCCAGAAAGATAATACCCAAATGCACCGGGTGAACACCGTAGCCATGAGCCATTGGCAGCAGCAGCGGCACCATGATCACCAGTGCTGAGAAGATATCCAGAAAACAACCCAGAACCAGCAGGAAAACGTTAAGCAACAACAGGAAGGTCCATTTGCTGTCAATGTGCGCCCGGACAAACTCAAAGAGACGGGTTGGGATTTCAGCATCAACCAGCCAATTCGTGAACGCCATCGCTACCGCGAGAATCATCAGGATTCCCCCAACCATGACCATGGCATCCCGCATCAGTCCCAACAGCCGGGCCGGTCGGATTTCCCGATAAACCAGGACACTCACCACCGTCACATACAAAGCAGTCACTGCAGCCGCTTCAGATACCGCAAAAAAGCCACCATAAATCCCACCCAATACAAAAAACGGCAGCGGCAGTTCCCATTTGGCTTCAGCCATTGCCGCGCGAAATTCTTTCCAGCAGAACTCCTGTAACGGCACCGGATTTTTGCGTGAAGTCCAGTATCCAAACAAGCTCAACAGGACAATCATCAGCAACGCAGGCAACAACCCCGCCTTGAAAACAGCATCAATCGTAACTCCGCTGCCTTGAGGAAGCTGCTGCGCAATCACCGCATATAAAATCAGCGGCAACGAGGGCGGCAACAGCAAGCCCAACGACCCCGAGGTGGTAACCAACCCCAGTGAATACTTTTCGGTATAACCCGCTTGCCGCAACGCCGGATACAAAAGTGCACCCAGAGCCACAATCGTTGCGCCGCTGGCTCCGGTAAATGCCGTAAAAAACGCACAGGTAGTGAAGGCCACGATTGCCAACCCTCCCGGCAACCAACCCAACACCGAGCGCGTCAACCGCACCAGGCGTTGCGACGTGTGCCCCTCGCCAAGAATATAACCAGCGTAGGTAAACAAAGGCAGCGCCAGCAGGATCGGGGTATCCACCACCCGGTAGATTTCCACCCCCATCACCGCCAAAGGCGTTTCGGTCTGCCAGAAACCCAGCATGGCCGCCCCGGCAAGCACGGAAAATAACGGAGCCCCCAAGAGGGCAAGCAAAACAAGCAAGCAAGCAAGCATCAACGTCATTGCCCTGCCTCCTGCTCAATCCCCAGCGCCGCCTGAACCGTATGCAGCAGGTACCGACACGCAATCAGGAGGAAGGCAACAGGCATCACTGACTCACAAGCCCATGAAGGCACTCCGGCGAAAGCCATCGTGGCTGACTCATATTCCATCAGCACGAATTCCAGTGAATACCAACTCACCAACAAACAGATGCCTGCGGTGAACAGCGAGGTCACGACCGATACTCCGCGTTTAGCCGAAGGAGCCAAAAAGCGGGTTACAACATCCACGCTAAGATGCTGACGATCACGACTGGCGACAATGGCGCCAATCAAGGCAATCCATAAAACCAATACCCGTAATAACGAGTCCGCCCACAGTATCCCGCTGTCAAAGCCGTTCCGCAAAACAATCTGGGTCACCGCCAGGAAAATCATCAGCGCCAGCAGGCTGGCCAGCAATGCATCCTCCAGCCAGTGGACTATTGCCAGCATCCGCCGCACGATCATATCTTGCGACCGCCCCTGAAGGTCTTCAGGTTTTCTTCCAGCAACTGCATAATGGCTGGCGAAACAATCCCCGCCTTGACGATGCGCTCTCCCGCCAATTGACCATCCCGCTCCCACTCAGCCACTTCCTGAGCATTGGGTTTGACTGGCTTGACCCCCTGCTTCAGCAGCGCATTCCAGGCCGCCAGATTGTCCAGCCGGTTCTGTTGATCGATTTCCCGAAAAACACGGGTCATGACCTCACGCACCACGACCTGATCGGGAGCATCAATACGGCCAAATGCTTTCTGGTCAATGGCCAGAACGCCGGCGATGTAGCTCAACGGCAGTTCGGTCACATACTTGACCTGGGTATGCCATTGCAGGGCTAATGCCCCGATAGGCGATGAGGCCACCGTATCGATAATGCCGGTCTGCAAGCCCGGCAGCACATCCGCCAGCGACAACGGAATGGGAGCTACCTGAAAAGCCTTGAGCGCCTCCGCCGATTGGGCGTCGTTATCAGGGATCCAAACTTTTTGCTTGCGCAGCTGGGCCACTGACGAAACAGGCGCGGCCTTGGTCATCGCATAGGCAAAACCAGCCTCGGCAAAACCGAAATTGATCATGCCCCCCTGCTCCAGTGAGCGCGAAAGCGCCGCGTCCATCTTGCTGCGAACATAGTCAACTTCAGCATTGTTTTTGAACTTCAACGGCATGGAATAAACCTGCACATCCTTATTAAAGTCCGCCAAGCTGCCTATGGTGACTGCTCCGCCATGCAATTGCCCGATCTTGATCTTGCTCAGCACCGCCTTGTCGTTGCCCATGGTTCCACCGGTATAGAACTTGAAGTTCACCCGGCCCTGAGTCCGCTTCTCAATCTCTGCGCCGCCACTGCGCATACGTGTCATCCACGCCGAACCATCCGGAGACAGCGTTGCAATCTTAAGCGTCATGGCATCGGCCGTTGACACAAACAACCCCAGGCAAGCAACCAGCACAAAGCGGATCATCAATACTCTCCAGAAAAGCACTTAACTGCGCGGCAAGTCCCGGGCAGGCTAAAAATAATCATCCGCTGATTTGAGCAGCAGCGCGGCTTCGCGTAGCGCCAGCATGTTACTCAACGTAAAATCACCGGCATGAGGATCGGTCGCCAGCACTTCCTGCAACAACCGATCATGCAATTCACGATCAAACACCCCGCGGGCATACTGCCGGGCGAAATACACTTTGGCCATCAGGTTCCTGCCGCCGGAAAGCGCCAATGCTTTTTCAAACTCACGCTTGCCTTCTTCCGGCCTGCCACCCAATGCCGGAGTCAGCACCGTCGCCAGCACCCCTAGATAAAGATGAGGCATCCCTTGTTCATAGCCATCATCCAGCGCAATCACCCGCTGCAGCAATGCCTCGACTCTGGCCAGATCGGCAATCGCACCCCAATCTTCGCCATGGGATTGAATCCAACCCGCCCAGGCACTTGCGGCGGCATAGAGCAGACCGGCGTCTTTTTTGCCAAACCCTTCCGTTGCCTCCTTAAGCTTATCTACAGGCAAAGACCTGGGGTCACACAGCCGCTTTTCCCGCAAGCACAAAGCCTGAAAAGCATACCGCATTGCCTTTTCATTCATGAAGGCCGCACGGGAGGGCTCCGGGACAAAGCTACCGGCATAGGCAGAGTTCAACGAGGCTGCCGCCGCCAGCACGGACGCCTGCCCGGGATTATTCCTGATCAGCGCATCCATGAGCAACAAATAGGAGGGCATCCCTTGCTCCACAATCTTGGGATCATCATTACCCTTGATTGCAGCAGCGAAATTGGCAGAAAATCCGGACAGCTTGCTTTCCACGACAGAGGCACAGCCGGTAAGCACCATGCCTGCCAGCGCCATGATACCCCACCCAAAAAAGCCCGACCGGAGACGATTGTATTTCATGCTTTATGCCGGATGGTTATGCGTATAATTGCTGCATTCTAGCAGACAGCCTTCCTCTACGACCATGGATGTTTTAGCGGCACGCCCGCTGTTTAATTGTGGAAATACAACATGAGCTTTTCGCGCCTTATCACCCGGCTTCCCCTTACCGGTATCCGCGTATTGTTCGCTCTTGTCGCCGCAACGCAATTGCCCTCACTGACAATGTCTGTTAAAGCAGCCCTGATCGGTTATGTCTGCCTGTTGCTCTTGGCCCTTGCCCGGTCCTTGCGTCAGCAACACACTGACAACGGCGCATTACCCGTTATTTTGGATGCAATCGCTGCCTGCTCCTGCATCCTGTTGGCGCCCACCCCCACCCCTTTGCTACTGCATTGCCTTTTTGCCCTGGGAATTCCCGCGTTGGTTGATGTCAGGGCAGGTCAAGGACTCATGCGCGCTGGCGCCATACTTGTTGCTGTTATATTGCCTTTAATTGCCGCTTCTCCCGGACTTGTGGTTCATGCCGCTCCCTGGATATTGGTTTATCTGGCTGTAAATCGTGTTAGCAAAAGCCGCTATGAGATGCTTCCACACGTTCCCGCCGCCGACGCATTGACAGGACTATCCAACAAAGCAGCATTGATTGAGGCCATCAAGTTCTTTAGCGCTTATCGCCACAGAAACCGAAACCCAGCAACCATTATGCTGATTCGTTTGATGCTGGCAGAGCGATTCAGTTTACGAACTACCAGCACCGTGTCAGCTTACTGCCAGCGTGAAATTGCCGGGTTGCTGGAGCAGCGCCTCAGGAGTTGTGATGTCATTACCCGCTATGACCACCACTGCTTCATCATCCTGTTACCTGATGCCGACATTCCCGGATCGGAAGTCATTGTCCGGGACATCCTGGCCGTTTTTAATACTTGGCGTGACGACAAGTCCGTCAAGGCTCAACTACAGATCGGGGTTGCAGGCCTGCCAGAGTCTCCGCTTGCACTGGAGCGCATAGCAGCCACCATCACTCAGTCCCTGGATTTTGCAATGAGCCAACCTGAACCGTTTAAAAATCCGATATTCGTTGATCTTCAACGCACCATTGACCTCCAAGCCAAGGCCTGAATTCAATACCCGACTCATTTGAGCACAAATTGTCCAACAAAATTGATGCTTTTTTTGTTTTCAAGTGTTAAAGTTTCCTCGCCGCAAACCGGAAGCATGCATACAGGGCCTGAAAGATAATTATCAATCATGGCGCCTGAGTTGCAGCCTCCCTACCTTAACCATGAGAGAGAACCATCATGCAATTCAAGAACCTCGCTATCGCCGCCTCTATCGCTGCTGCCCTGACCTTTGCCGGTTGCGCCAAGAAGGAAGAAGCTCCTGAAGCCGCTCCTGCTCCTGAAGCCGCTGCTCCTGCTCCCGAAGCTGCTGCTCCTGCTCCTGAAGCTGCTGCTCCGGCCGCTGACGCTGCTGCTGCTCCGGCTGCTGACGCTGCTGCTGCTCCGGCCGCTGACGCTGCTGCTGCTGCTCCGGCCGCCCCTGCCGCCCAGTAATTCTGGCTGCAGTGCCTTTGCCTTAGCGCAAAGGAAAAAAACCCCGACTTGTTCGGGGTTTTTTATTGGTTAATGGCATTGCCAAAAAAAAAGGCCCCGTGCGTTCAGCTGGGGCCCTCATGCAACTCACTACCTACCGCTACGAGTTTTCGTTTTCACCCACCTTGTTCGTATAGCCATAGGCATGATAACCGTAATTGTAGTAACCCGAATATGCTCCGTAGTATTTGGCCGCTCGCTTCATATTGACCTTATTAAGCACTACCCCAATCAGGGGTGCATTTGCAGATCGCAAACGAGAAATACCACCACGCGCAGTGCCATGATTGGTGGTATCCGACCGAACAACATACAGAACTGCGTCTACAACCTTGGAAAGCACCAAGGAATCACTAACCAAGAGAGTTGGCGGACTATCAATTACGATCCGATCATATTTAGAGAGCAGACCACGAACAACTTCCTGAAACCGATGTGATGACAACAGCTCCAACGGATTTGGTGGAATAAGGCCCGCTGTCAGGACATCAATATTCTCATCCTCAAGATGCATCAGGCAATCTTCAAGCTCTGCCGTTCCGGATACCACATTAGCCAACCCAGGACTATTCGTCGGAATTCCCAATGTCTTGCCTATTGAGGGGCGGCGCATATCAGCATCAATCAGCAGCACTTTTTCCATCTGAGCCAATGAAACAGCCAAATTCAATGAGGTTGTTGTCTTGCCTTCACTGGGCACACTCGACGTCAACAGAATTATCCGATGGGGCTTATCAATACCCGACAAAACCACGCTTGTTCGAACGGTACGTATTGCCTCTGCATAACCATGCTCCTTAGGGTCGAGAAACAAGACTCCTTGACTTTTCGCTGTCTTGCTGCCTTTCCTCTTGTTAACAAAAGGAACCATACCCAACATGGATATACCCAGCTTTTGCTCAACATCCTCAGGACTTTTCAATGTAGCATCGAGATAATCCAGCAAGAATGCTAAGCCGACCGCCAAAATGGCGCTTAATATAAAAACAATGCCAACAATCATACCCTTACGGGGCTTCACAGGGATTGCAGGCGTAATTGCTTTATCGACTACCCGTGCATTCGAAGTTTCAAGCTGCAAGCTTTCATTCGCCTCCTTGATACGCTGAAAAAAAGCGTCGTACAGCGCTCGGTTTGTTTCAACTTCGCGCTGCAACTCCTGCAAACGAAACTGTTTCTTGCCGACGTCCATAGCGCTGTTTTTGGCATCTGCCAAAGCGCGTTCAGCCTCAGCCACTTCCATATATGCCTGAATATACAAGGGATGCTTAACGCCATATCGCTTGCTTATTTCAGTTGCCTTAAACTGGCCCTCAACCAACCGCTTGTTGATATCGTCAATTTGCCCAGCAGCGATCGCGAAAACCCCGCCATTCTGGCCAGTCTCAATCAGACTATTAGTTTCCCGATAATCCTGCAGCCGCTTGGCGGCAGCCTCTAGATTTGCCTTGAGAACACCCAGACGTGAAGTCAGCCACTCAGCGGCCTGCTCCGTCAAATGAACCCTCACTTCCATTTGGCCGGTGATATAACCTTTTGCCATTGCATTGGTTACCAATGCCGTAAGTTTTGGGTCTCTGGCTTCAAAACTGATTTTGACCAACTGGGTGTTCCGGACTGGATTGACAGTCAACTTGAGCATGAATCGATCCACAAGACGGTTAAACACCTCCTCGTCTGTCGGAATAGGGTTTTGCTTGTGCCCTTCAGGCAACAAACTACGCCAGTCCAGATACTCTGCAATCCAACTTTTTTCTTCAGCAGGATCAGCCATAAACTCCGGATGAGCCGCCAGATTCAGCTCACGAACAATACGCTCAGCAAGATCACGCGACTTGATAATCTCAAACTGGGTTTGCAAATATTCCTTGGATGCAATGTCAGTACCAGACCAATCACCGATATCCCCGACAACCTTGTTTTGTTTCTGCTCGATTAACAGGGTTACCGTAGCCTTGTAAACAGGCTGAAGTGAGAAAACAACAAAAACAGCCGCCATGGTCAAAGCGATAACCAGACCCAGAATGCCCCATTTGTATCGGGCGATAATGCTCCAATACTTTTTCAAATCCAGCTGGTCATCTTCATTCGACGAAGAAAAAACCCTGCTCACGTTATCCATTCATCACCCGGCACATCAGAAAAAGCTTTGATCGATCGTCAAAATGTCTCCAGGTCGGAGCACATCATTCAAGGAGGCCGGCAAAGGCTGCCCCAATGGATCATCCTCATGGATCAAAAAAATCTTGGAGAGCGAGGCCCTGGCGGTCAACCCACCCGCCAATGAAATAGCCTTACGCACAGTCAAGCCAGCCTGATAAGAATACCCACCGGGCTTTGTAACTTCGCCATTCACGAAAAAGGGGCGATACTCCAGAATACTGACGTAAACTTTGGGCCCGACCAGATATCCATCAGACAGCTTATCAACCAACAACTGCTGTAAATCACCAATAGTCATTCCCTTCGCAACAATCTCGCCGATAAAAGGGTAAAGAAAAGAGCCCGCATCACTGAGACGCATCTCCATGCTCAACTCTTTTTCGTTGAAAACAGTCACCTGAACACGATCGCCCGGACCCAACCGGTAATCAGACAATCGTGACGGAGCCAGAACAACTGAGGAAGGCGAAAGGGGCGCAGCCAGAGGTGGACGCGCATTTTGCTTGCCGGGAGATTGACCGTAAGCAGCCGCCTGATCGCGACCGCCAAAAAGACCATCAAGAAAACCAGCGTGAGCGTTAGCCCACGCAAACGCCACTAATGGCAACACCCAACGCCATAACCCAGTCATGTGATCAACTCTCACAGGCTAAGCATTGCGCCTAACGTAAAAATATTACGCTTGGAGTCGAAGCCTGCTTCCGTGGAGTCCCGGTTGGAGTTATCAATACCAGCATGAAGAACAGCCCAACGACGCATTTGATAGTTCATCGCAATACGCCACTTATCACTATCATCATCACGGTAATTCGCCCCCTTGGCATTAATATACTCGGTTTTGAATTTCCCAAAACCCAACTCAGTGTTCAACCGATCAAGCCAAGCATGCTTCCAGGAAATGCTGGCATTGGTATCAACACTGGTTCCCTGAGTATCGTCAGCCTCAGCCGTTTTACGACCCGTAATAAAGCTCACCGTGTCGCGGGCCAATGGAGACCACACCACACCAGCATCCCAAGCAAGCCTTGATGACGAATTGCCGGCACTCACATCACGCTTTGACTTACCCAACCTTAACTTACCTGTGGTCTGAGCCGAGTTTTCCCAAGCAACACCCACATAATAACGATCATCCACTGCATCCTGAGCAGCACCAGAGTAATTGGTATCCACTCGCTCAAGATCAAAGGTCATCTTGGTTTTGGGAAGCACACGAACACGAAGACCAAGAGACGCAGTCATCTGATCATTATCACGACTAGCCGCAACCTTGGAGCGGTCATACTCCTTCTGAGCAAAGCCCAATGCCGCAACAATCATTCCGCGCGCATCAAGCGCCCCATACTCAAGGCCGCCATCAATCCCGGCAACATCGTATTTATCTACCTCCCCCATTGCCTCCAACTGATCCATGGTATAACCACTGCTACGACCAGTTCCGCGACTTTCATGAAGCATTTTGTATGATACGCCGCCGTTCAATCGAAGACGGGCATTCGGCTCGATACGAGCGCTGCCGCCTAACGCCTGATCCAGATAGCTGTCATCACTTTTATGAGAGTAAGTACGCCCGTCAAGAGCATAGCTCAATTGATAGGTGTTATTGCGATCCTGTGTCAACAGCGTAAAGTTCGGAGCCACACCAAGATAAAACGATCCAATTTCAGAATCACTGAAATTATATACATTGTCATCGTAACCAAGCTCTGTCTTCAAGGTTGGCACGAACGCAAACGAGCCGTACTGTATTCCTTGGGGTTCAAGCGCAACTTCAGCACTTGCTATGCGAGAACCCATCAACAGGGCCAATCCTGTGCTGGCGACAACCAGCTTCAATTTACGTTCCATATTCTTCCCTCGGATAGACATGGTCAAAAAAAACGCGTGGCGACCGAACTGCGGTATACGCCACCACCATAACCGGATGAGCGGCGATTCTAGCACCACAGTGACGACAAAGTCACCAAGCTAGAGCTACATCACACTTCTGACACTCTTCTATTTTCGAATCTACCCTATTACCGCATACACAACAACACTTCAGCCCTACTGCCCTACAATCAAACAAAGCCCACTCACTCAATATTTCAAGCTTTTTATCACAACCCTCTTTGATTTTCTGAAAAACCTGCTAATATTCGCCTCCTCGCGGAGAGATGACCGAGTGGCCGAAGGTGCTCGCCTGCTAAGTGAGTATGGGCCAAAAGCCCATCGAGGGTTCGAATCCCTCTCTCTCCGCCAGTTTGTACTTTTTTGTAACCACGTCACAACATGAAGAAATAATCACGAAAATGATTCTTTCTTCTTGACGATCAAGAAAATACATGTAGAATATGCGTCCTCAAGCGCCCGTAGCTCAGTTGGATAGAGTATCTGGCTACGAACCAGAGGGTCGGGAGTTCGAATCTCTCCGGGCGCGCCATACACAAAAAGCCTGACCTCGGTCAGGCTTTTTCGTTTTCTTCTAACAATCCGTTTCACCTCACACCCAAGGCTTATGACAACCCTTTTAGAGGATTGTCATATTGTCGCGGTGCATTAGCTCGATCTCGTCAACATACCCCAAGATCCCGGCAATTTTCTCGCTGCTGCTGCCGGCAATCCTGGCTGCCTCTTCAGCACTATAGTTTACAAGACCAACCGCTACCTGCCTGCCGGAGACATCCACACAAGCAACGATCTCTCCCCGCGCAAAAACCCCTTCGACTCTTGTAACACCTACCGGGAGAAGGCTGCGCCCGTTATTGCGCAACGCACGGACCGCCCCGTCATCCAGAACCAGTCTGCCGGCCGTCTGCAAATGCGCCGCCAACCATTGCTTCCTGGCCGTCTGCCGATCCTCATCCGGCAACAACAATGTCCCTAAGGACTCGCCATCAGCCAATCGGATCAACACATCCGGAGTAACCCCGCTGGCGATGACCGTACTGCACCCCGAGAGCGCCGCATACCGAGCAGCCCGAACCTTGGTCACCATGCCTCCACGCCCCAGTATTCCGCCGCCGCCGGCCATACCCATCAAACCATCATCAAGGGCACGCACTTCAGGCAACAGCCTGGCATCCGGGTCATGCCTGGGATCCCTGTCAAACATGCCTTCCTGATCCGTCAGAATCACCAGAGCATCCGCATCAATCAGGTTTGCCACCAACGCCGCCAAGGTATCATTGTCACCAAAGCGAATTTCATCCGTAGCCACCGTGTCATTTTCGTTGATCACCGGTATGACTTGCCAAGCTATCAGGGTGGTGAGGGTGGAACGGGCGTTGAGATAGCGGGTGCGGTTCGCCAGATCCTCATGCGTGAGCAGTATCTGCGCGGCCTTGCGATTGTGATTACGGAAATGAAATTCGTAGGCTTGCACCAGGCCCATTTGGCCGATTGCCGCACAAGCCTGCAACTCATGCAGAGTATCCGGACGCCCCGGCAAGCCCATCCGAACCATGCCTTCTGCAACAGCGCCTGAGGACACCAGGATCAATTCAATACCCTTGTCCGCTAGAAACGCCATCTGCCGGACCCAGGCCGCCATAGCGTTCTGATCCAGGCCTTGACCATTGGCTGTCAGCAAGGCTGAGCCAATCTTTACCACCCAGCGACGCGCATTGCGCAACCTGTCTCGATTTCCGGTCATGCCCCGCCCCGCACTTTAGCGCTGATAAATGATTTCGGGACCATCTTCATCATCCCAATCTCCATCGTCATCATCTTCGTCATTCAAACCGGCATCCTTGCGCGCCTGCCAAGCAGCACGTTGCTGGATACGCAGCTCCTCAATACGCAAACGGGACTCCTGCTCCAACTGCTGCCGTTTTTCCTGCTCCAGTCGGGCCGCCTCCGGATCTTCCTGTTCCACCCGGCGCTGCTCTTCAATGGCCTCCATCAAGCGATAACAGACCTGCATCGCTCCCTCACCCGTCAAACCGGAGGTCTGGAATACCGGCCCGCTCCAACCCAGGCGATCGATAATTCCTGCGGCCAACTCATCCCGCTCTTCCGGGAGGACTTGGTCCATCTTGTTCAGCACCAGCCAGCGCGGCAGCGTCGCCAGGGTCGGTGAGAATTTTTTCAGCTCACCTGCAATAATCTGTACGTTCTCCACCGGATCCGAACCATCGATCGGGGCAACATCCACCAGATGCAACAGGTACCGGGTTCGCGCCAAGTGTTTCAGGAAACGGATACCCAAACCGGCACCCTCAGAGGCACCCTCGATCAATCCTGGAATATCCGCCATCACAAAGGAGCGGTGCCGCTCTATATCAACCACGCCTAGATTCGGAACCAACGTGGTAAACGGATAATCCGCAACCTTGGGCTTGGCGGCGGAAACAGCGCGAATGAAGGTCGACTTACCCGCGTTTGGCAAGCCGAGCAACCCTACATCCGCCAGCACCTTCAACTCCAGCTTGAGACGGCGCGAATCGCCTTCAAACCCCGGTGTGGACTTGCGCGGAGAACGATTGGTGGAGCTCTTGAAGTGAATATTGCCGAGCCCGCCACGGCCGCCCTGGGCCACCAGCAAGCGCTGACCGGACTCAACCAGATCCCCCAGAACTTCGCCGGTATCTTCATCCACAATCGTGGTGCCGACCGGAACCTTCAGCACAACATCAGCTCCGCCTTTGCCACTGCAATTGGCACCCATTCCGCCCTGCCCCCGCTCGGCGCGAAACTTGCGGGTATAGCGGTAATCGACCAAGGTGTTGGCATCAGGATCGGCCACCATGTATATGCTGCCACCCTTGCCGCCATCACCGCCATCCGGCCCGCCATACGGAATGAATTTTTCGCGACGGAAGCTGACGCAGCCATTTCCACCCGCACCGGCATCCACCTGAATGATTGCCTCATCTACAAAACGCATGATATCCGCCCGCGAAGTTTTGAAACCACCAATGAAAAAGCCCCGATGAACGGGGCTTTTCAGTCACACCGCTATCAAGCGGCGGCTTCCACCACAACGTACTTGCGCTGGAACGGGCCCTTGGTGACAAACTTGATCACACCGTCCGCCTTGGCGAACAGCGTGTGGTCACGCCCGATACCAACATTTTCACCCGGCCAGAACTGGGTGCCGCGCTGACGGACAATAATATTGCCAGCAATGGCTTGTTGGCCGCCATACATCTTCACACCCAGTCGCTTGGCTTCTGAATCGCGACCGTTACGGGTGGAACCACCAGCTTTTTTATGTGCCATGTCGGTAATTCCTCAAACTTAGACTGTAATTGCAGTGATTTTCAGTTCAGTGAACCACTGACGATGACCTTGCTGCTTGCGATAGTGCTTGCGGCGACGCATCTTGACGATACGCACCTTGTCATGACGACCATGACCTACTACCTCAGCAACAACTTTGGCTCCTTCAACCACAGGAGTACCGATCTTGATATCGGCGCCGTTCACAACCATCAGCACATCTTCGATGGTGACATTCTGGCCCGGCTCGGCGTCAATCAGTTCCACCTTGAGCAGTTCGCCTTCCACCACGCGATGCTGCTTGCCGCCACTCTTGATAACCGCGTACATACTTCGCTAACTCCGTAAGCCCGTGACAGCTGGAAAAGCCCACGGGAAGAAAAATCGCAAGGTGCGCGATTGTACGCAAAAGCATCCCGACGCGCAAGCTCCGGGCTCCAAGCAACTGTAAAATGTGCGGTGGCCGTTGTCAGGCCAGACTGATACGATACGCACACGCGACAATCAATTGGCTATAACAATGAACTTTCAGCAAATTCTGGCCACGGTGGCGGAGGACTTTGCCGCCGTCGATCATTATATCCTCAACCATCTGGATTCCCGTGTACCACTGGTGATGCAGGTGGGACATTATCTGGTGGAAGGCGGCGGCAAGCGCCTGCGCCCCCTGCTCAGCCTGCTGGCCGCCCGCGCCACCGGCTATCAGGGCGATAAGCACATTCCGCTGGCCGCCATCATTGAAATGCTGCACACCGCCACCCTGATTCATGATGACGTGGTGGATGAGTCCGATTTGCGCCGGGGGCGGGCCACGGTCAACTCCGCCTGGAATAATGCAACGGCGGTTCTGGTGGGTGACTTCCTTATATCACGCGCATTCCAATTGATTCTGGATCTGGAAATTCCGTCCATTTCCCGGTTGATTGCCGATGGCACGCTGGTGATTGCGGAAGGCGAGGTCATGCAGTTGATCAACAAGCGCGACCCGGACACCACCGAGGCCCGCTATATGGAAGTCATTTACGGCAAGACCGCACAGTTGTTTGTGACGGCAGCTGAAGGCGGCGCCATTCTGGGCGACATCAACATGCGCCAAGCCCTGCATGACTACGCCATGCATTTCGGGGCTGCCTTCCAGATCATTGACGATGTGCTGGACTATGAAAGCTCGGCTGAGGAAATGGGCAAGAACGTCGGTGACGATCTCGCCGAAGGCAAGCCTACCCTGCCCTTGATCCAGGCGATGAAGATAGCCGCACCCGAAGACGCCCAACTGATTCGACAGGCCATCATGACCGGCGGACTGGAGCGGCTGCAGGACATCCTGCGCATCATCCGGGAATCCGGCGCGCTTGATTACTGCCGCCAACGCGCCAAGGAAGAGTCTGACGCCGCCAAAGCCGCACTGGATATGCTGACACCCTCCCCCTACCGCGAGGCAATGTTCGCTCTGCTTGATCTGGGATTGAACAGAACGAGTTAAAAAACGCTTTATTTCTGTGGCGTGCATGCTAAAATGCACGCCCTCAGTTCCACGCATCGTTGTGGAAACACCATCGGGGTGTAGCTCAGCCTGGTAGAGCACTGCGTTCGGGACGCAGTGGCCGGAGGTTCGAATCCTCTCACCCCGACCAATTCTTCGCAGTTTCGTTTGTTATAACCATCCTACTGATTAACGCATATTGCGGCAATTCATGTCTGCGTAAGCAAATCCATGCGGAGTGGCATTCAATCCCACTCCGGACACGGCCCGCTATAGCTACCGCCTGCGATCGAAGGGAATGTAATCATCAACACCCGGTTCGCCGCCGTTGGCATATTTGCTGAGGCGTGACCTCCCATCACAATAGTCACCACGCACAATACCCTTGATATAGTGCGGATTCAGCATATGCCCCTTGCGCTCCGCCACAAAGAAAATGGGTCCGCTGGTGCTGTGGTACTTGGCCAGGATACCGACCCGGGCAAAAAAGTCCTTCCCGTTAGCAAAGTGCTCGACATAAGGCACCGTATGGCCATGCTCGGCCGTGAGGGCATAGTCAATGTGCAGGCTGTCGGCGGCTCCGCCAATGCTGTAAATCTCCAGTTTGTGAGCATGTTCGCGCAATTGCGGGTCCTTCAGCATCTTGCGGGCGATATAGCTGGCGACGATGGCCCCTTGGGAATAGGTGACCAAAACCACCTGATCATGACTAAGCAGGGCGTTCCGCACTACATTGTAGGCAGGACGCGACAAGCGGCCGTCCTTGCGCAACGCGCGGGCGTTCAGGGCTCCGGCAATATCACGCACAAAGCCTGCCGTGGGCGTATGAATCAGATGAATGGGGCGTTGGAAAGCCAGGGCAACTTCGCGAGCCTCCAGCAAAGCCATGGACGGGCTGGTGCAGATCCCGTTGATGAAAAACCACTTCGTCTGGCGCTTGGATTGCGGCCAGATATAATCCGGCGGTAAAACAGCCAGATTACCATAGGACGCCGACTTGCGCTCAGTGGGCACCACGACTTGGGCGATTGCTGAAAAGTACTCCCAGAGGCTGGTGTAGCTTCCCGGCAAAAACTCCGAATGACTGTCCGGCTCCGGCTGCATGGGAAAGAGAATCCAGGGCAGAATAGGCAAGTTGACGACGGCATTCAGGAGTTCACGCCCAAGCGGACGGTGGCCACGCACGATATTGCCTGCCGTGCGTCCGGTGCGTTCGAGGAGATTACCCGATGACGGGGGAAAGGCTTCCGGATGGTACTGGCTCATAGGGCTTCGACCTGTGCATTAAGCCCAAGGATAAAACAGTACGATCGTACAGCGGAAGATATATGTCGGACAATTGCAGCAATGACCCGGCAAAATGTGAACTAAGCCAGATAAAACACCAGTATTGCACCCGCCAGCACCAATACCATCAACAAAGCCAGAATCAGTACATCGTCGCTTTCAGCAAGTTCGGCCGGGGCAGCCGCAGGCGTCGCCTTGGGAACAACTGGCACGACCGGCATGACCGGCGATGTGACATCGGTCAGGGGAACTTTACGCTGTACCGGCAATGCACTGCCAATCTGGACATCGGAGCGCCGGTTGCAGATCTCCCGGAGAATGGTGCGGCGCTCACGGCGCCAGGTTTCATGGCTGACTTCACCATCCGCCCAATGCCGGGCCACTTCGGCAAGCCTGGCGTTTGCCTGGGGGAAATCCTGGCTCATGATGCCTCCGACACTTTGACCACAATCAAGGAAACATTATCTGCCGCACCCACCGCCAATGCTTTTTCCATGAGTACCTCAACGGACTTTTCGAGGGTATCCTGAACCACCAGCGAGGCTATGGCGTCTTCGCTGATTTCATTATAGAAGCCATCGCTGCAGAGCAGATACCAATCGTCAGCCTGCACATTGAATACCCGCAGTTCGGGAAAAAGTTTGTCACCACCGCCCACAGCGCGGGTGATAACGTTTCGATGAGGGTGGTGGGCGGCCTGATCCGGGGTGATCATGCCGGAGTCAATCATTTCCTGCACGGCAGAGTGATCATGGGAAACCCGGCGCAACTCACCCTGCCGAAACTGATACAAACGGGAATCGCCCGCCCAGATACAGGCTCCCAACCCGTCCTGCATAAACAGGCTGACAACAGTGGTGCCCAATGTCCGGCCACCCAGCGCCTCCATACCATGCCGGCGCAGGTTATGATTTACCGACAGTAATTTATCTTCAAGTGTATCGACAAAATCAGGCAGGTCCTTGTCAGGTTTGAGCTGGGTCAAGGCATCAACGACGGCCTTGCTGGCGACATCCCCGGCAGCGTGCCCACCCATACCGTCAGCGACCGCCCACAAACCGATATCCGGACGCGATAAAATGGCATCTTCATTGATTTTGCGTTTTGCCCCGATATCGGTGGCCTCTGCGGATGTCCAGACTAGCAAGGCTTTCTCACTCTCACTGTTGTTATGATTAGATCCTGAGGCAGGACTATTTTTCTTCGCTCGCGATTGCTCATATCACTCTAGCCTTAATTTACGCCGGATGCAAAGGCTCCCTTCACACAGGTTTCTAGCGAACGCGGCGCAGGCTGACAACACCGGCCACCATGCATACCGCGATGGGCAAAGACGCTGCAACCAACGGGGAGAAGTCATAGACCAGGCTGGCGTAGCCGAACAAATCCTGCAGATAGCGGAATCCCAGCCCGGCCAACACGCCCGAAACGATTCGCAACCCCATGGTCACGGAGCGCAGGGGACCGAAGATGAAAGTGCAGGCAATGAGAACCATGGACAACGTCGCCAGCGGCGCCAATGTTTTCTTCCAGAACTCAAGCCGGTAGGAATCTGCCTCTAAACCCTGGCTATCCAGGTAGCGGGAATACTCATACAAGCTGGTCAAGGGCAAATACTCCGGTGACACCGTGACCAACCTCAAAAACTCCGGTGTCAATTTTGGTTGCCACAGGTCGTCTCCAAGAAGCTGAACGTCCGCAGAACCCTCTTCGGCGAGGCGGACTTCACGCAGATCCCGCAGCTTCCAGCCACCGGCCGGCTGCGACTCTCCGGCGTCAGAATGACTGAAAGCGGCCAGTTGGCCTGTTTGGTCCAGGTGATAAAATGTCACGTCGTGCATGCCGGCATCGGGCCGGACTGTACGGATATGGATAAAGTCATCAGCCTCACGGTGCCAGAAACCGCTGAGCAGGCCACGCTGGTAATCCTGCCCCTGGGCTATGGCCTTGACTGCCTGCGCACGTTCATGCGAGACAGGAACCACATACTGGGAAACGATCAATCCGCCCAGCACCAACAGCAGGGCGGGCCTAAGCGCCCACCAGACTATCCGGCTGTTGCTGACACCGGATGATCGCATCACAGTAAGTTCGGACTGTCCTGCCAAAAGTCCTAAGCCGACGATGCCGCCAATAAGCCCCGCAACTGGCAGCACATCACACAAGCGAAACGGCAACTCCAGCGCCACAACCTGCAGCGCCTGCAATGCCTGATAGTTCCCTTTTAAATCCTCAAGCTCGCCGATGAATGAAAAGACCAGATCCAGGCCCAATAACAGGGCCAGCACCAACAGCATGGAGGAAAGGACCGTGCGGCTGACATAGGCGGCCAGCAAGTTCATGAAGACACCTCCTGCGGAGCCTGACGCCAGCGGCGTAGCCTCAATCCGATATCTTCCCAGCCCAACAAAACCAGGCCCAGACCGAAATATCCGAGATGCACACCCCACAGAGCACCCTGCCCCAGCTTGCCTTTTTCAATGGCGTTACGGGCCGCGGCAATCAGGATGATATAGCTGATATAGAGCAACAAGGCGGGAAACAACTTCAGGAAGCGGCCCTGCCGGGGATTGACCCTGGACAAAGGTAAAGCCAGCAAAGCAGCGATCGGAACCAGCAGCGGCATGCTCAATCGCCACAGCCATTCTCCGGTCGCCAGCAAATTCCTGTCAAGGTGCTGCCCGTAGAGGGTTGCCATCGGCAATGTCCGGGCCCGGGTGATTTCTGCCACAGCCTCCGCCGCCTGCACCCGCATCCGGTAATCACGGAACGTCAAGCGGCTGTAGGCGGGGCTGCCGGGACTCAGCTCGTAACGGTCGCCATCCACCAGTTCAATATAGGAAAGCCCCGTTTTCGCTTCATGGTAGCGCCGGGCGCTTTTCGCCATCACCAGCGCCCGTTGCATACCGCCGTCCTTCTTCTGCCGCTCTTCGTACATCATCACATCCAGTAGTTGGGTGTGGTCTTCATTCATGGAGCGCGCATAGAGCATTCGGCCGTTGACCTGCTGGAACTGTCCCGGGCGGACCATGTCGAAGGTATTGCGCTGGGCCTGGGCGGCGAACAAGGCCTCCGAGGCATAATTGCCGTGCGGTGTGATATAGAGTGAAAAACAGGCAACCAAAGCCGTCACAGCCAACACGGAGGGCATGAGAAAACCGGTCAATTGCCAGCGGCTGACACCGCTGGAAGAGAGGATGGACATCTCGTTGTCGACATAAAGCCGCCCAAAGACCAGCAGCACGGAAATGAACATGCCCAGGGGGATAATCAACTCCAGAAAACCCGGCAAGCGGTACAGCAGAACCGCAGACAGCAGTTCGACATCCAGCTTGCCCTGGGCAGCCATGCCGAAGTACTTGATGACGCGCCCGCCCATGAGGATGAACGTCAGCAGGGCGGTAACCGCCAGTGCCGAAACCAGCAACTGGCTGGCCAGATATCGACGAATTATCACGAAATGCCGCCTTGCCTTCTGGAGCAAATATGCTAGTAATGTCCGATCGCGAATTATCGACTAATTTTGACCGAGGTTCTAATGGAATTTGCCCTGATTGCCGCCGCCCATCCGGCCAAGATAACCGCCGGAGCCGTGATTATCCCCATGACCAGCGAAGGCCTGACCGCTGCCGGCAAGACCCTGGATGCCGCCAGCGAAGGACGGCTGTCGGCCATCCTGACCAATGCCGGGTTTGAAGGCAAGGCCGGACAAACCCTGCCCGTTTTCGGATTGCCGGGACTGGAAAGCCGGCAGATCATCGTGGTGGGTGCGGGCGAGCAAAAAGAGCTGAACGGCCGTGCTTTGCAAAAGGCAGCCAGCGCCGCCTACAAGGCGCTGAACAGCAAGATCCGCACCGTCGTCAGCTATCTGGGAGAATTGCGGGTGGTGGACCGCACTCCGGCGCAAACGCTGGGCGACATTGTGCGCGGCACCCGCGAAGCCGCTTACCGCTTCGAGCACTACAAGAGCAAGAAAACCCCGGATGGCGGACTGGAAACCATGCAATTGGCTGTGGCCGATGACGCCGAACTCGCGGCGGGCCAAACTGCCGTCGCCTGGGGTAATGCCGTGGCTTCGGGCCAGGATTTGGCCAAGGATCTGGGCAACCAGCCGCCGAATGTCTGCCACCCCTCGTATCTGGCAGAACAAGCCAAAGCCATGGCCAAGGGCGAACGCAAGCTGAAGGTGCAGGTGCTGGACGAAGCCGACATGGAAAAGCTGGGCATGGGCGCCTTCCTGGCGGTCAGCCGCGGCTCCGAGCAGGAAGGCCGGTTGATCGTGATCGAATATCATG
Organism: Fluviicoccus sp.; assembly: GCF_030646115.1. Taxonomy (GTDB): domain Bacteria; phylum Pseudomonadota; class Gammaproteobacteria; order Pseudomonadales; family Moraxellaceae; genus Fluviicoccus. Next base: position 287,814 of record NZ_JAUSMX010000008.1, on the reverse strand, counting down.
GCGGCAAGAAGGGTGACAAGCCGGTGGTTCTGGTTGGCAAGGGCATTACCTTCGATACCGGCGGCATTTCACTGAAGCCCGGCGCAGGCATGGATGAAATGAAATACGACATGTGCGGTGCGGCCTCAGTATTGGGCGTGATGAAGGGGCTGGCCGAAAGCAAGCTGCCGATCAACGTGGTGGGCGTAGTGGCCGCCGCCGAGAACATGCCGGCCGGCAACGCCGCCCGTCCCGGCGACATTGTCACGACGATGTCGGGCCAGACCGTGGAAATTCTCAATACTGACGCCGAGGGCCGGCTGGTGTTGTGCGACGCCCTGACCTACGTCCAGCGCTTCGACCCAGCGGTGGTGATTGACATCGCCACCTTGACCGGTGCGTGCGTGGTGGCGCTGGGCAAGGTGGTTTCCGGACTGTTCACCCCAAATGACGAGCTGGCCGGCGCCTTGGTGGCGGCCGGCTTGGCTGGCAACGACCGCACCTGGCGCATGCCGGTGCTGCCGGACTATCAGGAATTGCTGGACTCGCCGTTTGCCGACATGGCCAACATCAGTAGCGGCGGGCCGCACGGCGGCGCCATCACGGCGGCCTGCTTCCTGGCCCGATTTACCAAGGAATACACTTGGGCGCATCTGGATATTGCCGGGGTCGCCTGGAATAGCGGCGCACAGAAAGGCTCTACCGGCCGCCCCGTCCCCCTGCTGATGCAATACCTGCATAACTGTGTCGCGGGCTGATTTCTACCTGCTGAAGCAGGACTCGGCGGAACGCTTGCTGCAAACAGCCTGCCGTCTGGCGGCGCGGGCGGTCGCGGGGGGACAGACTCTGTTCATCCAGACCGCCGACGCCGCCCAAACGGATGCACTGGATGAATGGCTGTGGAGCTTTCCGGCGGAAAGCTTCCTGCCCCACTTGCGCACAGACGATGCGCGCAGTTCATCCGCGCCGGTGCTTGTTGGTCAGAAACTGACGACAACACCCCGTGATATCTGTTTAAATGTCAGCGGCAAGCCGGTGGAACAACCGGCGCGTTACCAGCGCATCCTGGAATTGTTTGCCCCGGATGACGTTTCCCGGCAGGCGGCGCGACTGCGCTGGCAACACTATAAACAACTGGGCTTCAGCCTGGATCACCATGAGGTATAGCACAGTCATGGCCGTTGAATTGGGCACCAATTTTCCTTTGCGCTGGCAGCGTTCCACCATGGAATTCCGTCAGCAAGTGTTTGATGAACTTCAGGAAATCTGTACTTCGCTGGGTGGTGAGCCCGGTGAGCGCATCATAGCCAGCCAGAGCCGGATGATGACGGCACCAGCCTCCATGCCTGCCCGTATGGGCGTGGTGGAGCAGGAACTGAAGCGCAGCTTCCTGCAAAATGCCGATGATTTGATTGAGCAGCATCTGGATACGGTGCGTCAGGAACTGCGCGGCTGGTTGCATACCGAAATGAACCGATTGCTGCAGGATTCCTTGAAAAAGCCGGAGTGAACCTAGGTTTGCCGGGAATGACCCTCCCCGGCAACACCAACCCTGCATTTCCGCCCCCTTCCCTGCCGTCAGTTTTCGCTATAATCCGTTTTTCAAAACAGACGGATGCGACCAGATCATGATCGTCGGCATTGACCTCGGTACCACCAACAGCCTAGTCGCCGTCTGGAAGGACGGACAAGCTACTCTGATACCTAACTCCCTGGGCAACGTATTGACCCCTTCGGTCGTCAGCGTGGATGGCAACGGTCATATCCTGGTGGGCCAGGCAGCCCGCGAGCGTCTTGTCACCCATCCCGAACTGACCGCCGCCGCCTTCAAGCGTTTCATGGGTAGCCAGAAAACCTACACGCTGGGCCGGAAAGTCTTTCGACCGGAAGAACTGTCCTCGCTGGTATTGGGATCGCTCAAGGCCGATGCCGAGGTCTGGCTGGGCGAACCGGTGACCGAAGCCGTGATCACAGTTCCCGCCTACTTCAACGACATCCAGCGCAACGCCACCCGGATTGCCGCCGAACTGGCCGGCCTGAAAGTCCGTCGCCTCCTTAATGAACCGACCGCCGCTGCCATGGCCTACGGTCTCCATCAGGCCCAGGGCGAAAGCAAATTCCTGGTGCTGGATCTGGGCGGTGGCACCTTTGATGTGACGCTGCTGGACCTGTTTGAAGGCATCATGGAAGTGCGGGCCAGCGCCGGTGACAACTGCCTGGGCGGAGAGGACTTTACGGCCGCCATTGCCGAGGCCTTTGTGCAGCACGCCACCGCGAATCTCGGGGAACCGGCGGTTTTCTGGGAGAAACAAGCCGCACAAGTGCTAGCGGCGGCCGAACAGGTCAAGCGCAACCTGTCCGGGGTGGCCGGGCCGGTCAGCGTGACCATGACGGTTCATGCCAACGACCGGAAATACGAGTGGCCGCTGACCGAGGAACACTTCCTGTCCCTGAGCAAGAAGCTGCTGGAACGTATCCGCACTCCGATTGAAAAGGCCCTGCGGGATTCCCGGGTGCGGCTGAGCGAACTGGACGAAGTGGTGCTGGTGGGCGGATCGACGCGCATGCCGATCCTGCGCAAGCTGGTGGTGCAGATGTTCGGGCGCTTTCCCGCCACCCAACTGCACCCGGATGAAGCCATTGCGCTTGGCGCGGCAGTTCAGGCGGGACTGACTGCCCGCGACGCCGCCCTGGATGAAGTAGTGATGACCGACGTGGCGCCCTATTCCCTGGGCGTGGATACATCGATCCGCACCGGCGAAAACGAATACGCCCACGGCCAGTTTTCGCCGATCATTGAACGCAATACCGTCATTCCCGCCAGCAAGGTGCAAACCTATCACCCCATGCACGATACCCAGAAGGTGGTTGAATTCGGCATCTATCAGGGCGAAGCGCGGCTGGTTAAGGACAATATCTTCCTGGGCAAGATCTCGTTGTCCGTGCCGCCGGGCAAGGCCACCGAAATCGGGATTGATGTCCGCTTTTCCTACGACGCCAACGGGGTGCTGGAAGTGGATGTCATCAACGCCACTACCGGGGAGCGCAAGGTGCTGGTGATCCAGAATGACAAGAGCACACTGACGCCGGAACAGGTGGAAGCCTCGCTGAAAAAGCTGGAAGCCCTGAAGATTCATCCCCGGGAACAGATGGAAAACCGCACCTTGATCGCCCGCGCTGACCGGTTATTCAGCCAGTCACTGGGACAGGCGCGAGAGTCCGTCCGCCACCATCTGGCGGTCTTTGAAGCCGTGCTGGACCGACAGGAGCCGAATGAGATCCGCCATGCCGCCAGCAGCTTCAAGACTTACCTTGACAGCATTGATGTCGAGATTTTCCACTGATGAGCCCCTGGGAAGTCCTGGGAATTGATCCGACACCGGACGAACGGGCCATCAAGCGGGCTTATGCGAAGCAGCTGAAGCAGACCCGCCCGGATGAAGACAAGGAAGGTTTCCTGCGCTTACGCGCCGCCTATGAGCACGCCCTGGAAATACGGCACTGGCATGAGGACGCCGACGAAGAAGAGGACGATGACAGCGAAGTCATATCGCCCCCCCTCGAACCCGGACCCGAGCCCGAGCCTGTTACCGCGCCCGAGCCTGCCGTTTTCGAAGACACCCCGCCAGCGGCCACCATCGAACAGATCGTCCCTCCTTCCGAATCACCCCAAGATCTCGCTCACAACCGGGTGGCCGCCTGGGAACATGCCGGTGTCGACTCCGATGAAGCCTTGCTGCATCAAATCTGCACGGACCTTGAATCCCCGGAACTGATCCATCTGGAAGCCCGGGCTGACTATGGCAACCGCCTGTTGTTCTGGCTGATGCGGCAACACCGCAGTTACCCGGAAAGCTTCCGCCGCAGCGTCCGTTTGTTCGGCTGGGATCAGGATCACGTCAGCTGGCAAGCCCGGCGCACTCTGGACTACAAGCAGCGTTTGGCGGACGAGGACAGGCAGAAAACCGAGTCCCGGCTGGAAGTGCTGGAGGCCGGGTGGCGTCAAGCCGAGAAGCTCTCGGCCAGTGCCCTGCTGAGAAGGTTGCAGCAGGATCAGGAGTCCCCGGAGCTACAACATCTGGAATTCAAGGCGGCTTATGAACAGCATGTTCTGGCTTGGCTAGTAGTCCAGGAACACCTGTATCCATTGGTGCTGGACTATCTGACAAACCTTTATGGCTGGAATGACGAATCCCACACGCCTAATCACTGGCCATGGACCCAACTGGAACTTTACCGGCAACGCTGCCGGTTGGCGGCCTTTGTTTCCACACCACTGGCATTCAATGTTCAACCGCAATTACTGCTGCCATTATGGTTCGCTGCTAACGGACAGCCCGGCCTGCTATTCCGGCTGAAACTGATGTTGCCGGAAATCCGCGCCCGGTTGCGCACGGAAATAAACCAGTTCCGGGAGGCCTTTGGCGCGGCCATTCTCGCCAACCCGGAGGCGGCCGGGCGGCTGTCGGCGCTGGAGCACGCGCTGGATAGTAACAACCTCCGCCTGCCCATACATGCCTTGCTGATGACGAGCTTGCTCAGCCTGGGGTTGGCCACGCATCCGACGCTTGCCGATCAGCTCGGCCTGGATGCCGTGACTTGCCTGGACACCGCGATCTGCACGCTGTTGCTGGCCGCCGCCCTGCTTTACCTGTTCGTGTGGCGTGTGTTCACCCCGGAAGAGCGCGCCGTGATGGATCGGCTGCAAGGCCCGGAGCCGATGCCTTTTGCAACGACCATGACGTTGGGCGTGTTGTATCTGTTGGTACTCACCCGCGCATACTTTGCGCCCAGCACCCTAACTCATCCCGTACTGCTGGGTGGCTTTTTGCTGGGGGCCGGAGTGTCGATGGCCATCCTGGTCTATTTGCGGCAATTGGGCTTACTGGCGCAAACCCTGTTCCCGGTAGTGCTGATGTTTATGCTGGGGGCGTTGCCGGGCATCGACTCCCCGAAAGGTTTCGCCAGCATGCCTATGTTGTGGGCGCCGGTCATCGGCAGTCTGGTGTTACTGAAGAGCGGCCCCGACTGGGCAAGAAAGCTGGTGGGATATGTTTTCTTTCCGGCCATCCTGTTCTGCGGTTTCCTGATACTGACTCTGCTGATTTCGGCGATGGATCATGCCGGGAACGGCTTTGCCTTCGGCTGGCTGGAGGCCTGGCTGCTCTGTTACTTCAGTTATGGCTATGTAAAGTCGCTGTAGGCTCTGCCTCCGGGAACTCAGACGATCCCCCGCGATCGCCGCAATTTTGATACCATTTGCACCAATTTTCCTCCCGCATGACTGAGCCGGTATTCGCCATGACCATGGACACTTCTTTCAATCCCTCCGACCTCGAACAACGCTGGTACGAACACTGGGAAAAACAGGGCTACTTCGCCCCCAGCGGTAACGGCGCGCCCTACTGCATCATGATTCCGCCGCCCAACGTCACCGGCTCGCTGCACATGGGTCACGGCTTCAACAACACCATCATGGACAGCCTGATCCGCTACCACCGCATGACCGGCCGCAACACGCTGTGGCAACCGGGCACCGACCATGCCGGCATCGCTACGCAGATGGTGGTGGAGCGCCAATTGGGCCTGCAAAACATCACCCGTCATGACCTCGGCCGCGACAAGTTCCTCGACAAGGTCTGGGAGTGGAAGGCGCAATCCGGCGGCACGATTACCCGCCAGATCCGCCGTTTGGGTTCGTCGGTGGACTGGAGCCGTGAGCGCTTCACCATGGATGACGGCCTGTCGAATGCGGTGAAGGAAGCCTTCGTGCGCCTGTACGAAGACGGCCTGATCTATCGCGGCAAGCGGTTGGTGAACTGGGATCCGAAACTGCACACCGCCATTTCCGACCTGGAAGTGGTGAGCGAGGAAGAAAAAGGCTCGCTGTGGCATTTCCGCTACATGCTGGAAGACGGCAGCGGTTATTTGGTGGTGGCGACGACCCGTCCGGAAACGCTGCTGGGCGATACCGCCGTTGCCGTGAATCCGGACGACGAGCGTTATCAGCACCTGATCGGCAAGAACGTGCGCCTGCCGCTGACCGGCCGTCTGGTGCCGATCGTGGCCGACAGCTATGTCGACAAGGCCTTCGGCACCGGCTGCGTCAAGATCACGCCAGCACACGATTTCAACGACTATGAACTGGGCAAGCGCCACAGCCTGCCGCTGATCAACGTGCTCGACAAGGACGCGAAGATCCTCAGTGAATTCACAGTCCTGACCTTCGGCAGCTACGAAACCCTGCACGGCGAGAAGGCCCCGGAAGCCTATGCCGGACTGGACCGCTTCGTCGCCCGCAAACAGTTGGTGAAGCAGGCCGAGGAAGAGGGCTGGCTGGACAAGATCGAACCCTACACCCTGAAAGCCCCGCGCGGCGACCGTTCCGGCGTCATCGTCGAACCGTGGCTGACCGACCAGTGGTATGTCTCCGCCAAGGAACTCGCCAAGCCCGCCATCGAGGCGGTTGAGGACGGCCGCGTCAAGTTCGTGCCCGAGCAGTACCAGAACATGTACTACTCGTGGATGCGCGACATCCAGGACTGGTGCATCTCCCGCCAGTTGTGGTGGGGCCACCGTATTCCCGCCTGGTACGACAACCACGGCAATGTCTTTGTCGGCCGTACCGAAGCCGAAGTGCGCGGCAAGTACAGCCTGGATGCTGATGTCAGCCTGCGTCAGGATGACGACGTGCTCGACACCTGGTTCTCCTCCGCGCTGTGGACCTTCTCCACCCTCGGCTGGCCGGAAAACACCCCGGAACTGAAAACCTTCCACCCCACCAACGTGCTGGTGACCGGCTTCGACATCATCTTCTTCTGGGTCGCCCGGATGATGATGATGACCATGCACTTCATGAAGAACGAGGACGGCACGCCGCAAATCCCGTTCAAGACCGTGTACGTGCACGGGCTGGTGCGTGACGCCGAAGGCCACAAGATGTCCAAGTCCAAGGGCAACGTGCTGGACCCGCTGGACCTCATTGACGGCATTGATCTGGAATCGCTGGTCGCCAAGCGCACCACCGGCCTGATGAAGCCGCAGGACGCCCCGAAGATAGAGAAGGCCACGCGCAAGGAATTCCCGGATGGCATCAACGCCTACGGCACCGACGCTCTGCGCTTCACCTTCGCCGCCCTCGCCTCCACCGGTCGCGACATCAAGTTCGACATGAAGCGCGTGGAAGGCTACCGCAACTTCTGCAACAAGCTGTGGAACGCCGCCCGTTTCGTGCTGGGCAACTGCGAAGGTCAGGATGTGGCGGTTGATCACGCCGACTACGAACTCAGCGTTGCTGATCACTGGATCATCAGCCGTCTGCAGCGCACCGAACAGGCCGTGGCCGACGCCTTCGCCCAGTACCGCTTCGACCAGGCGGCGCAGGCCATTTATGAGTTCGCCTGGAACGAATACTGCGACTGGTATCTGGAACTGACCAAGCCGGTGCTGACTGGCGACGCCTCCCCCGCCGCCAAGGCCGGAACGCGCCGCACGCTGGTGCGGGTGCTGGAAACCCTGCTGCGCCTGCTGCACCCGATCATGCCCTTCATCACCGAGGAAATCTGGCAGCGCGTGAAACCGCTGGTGGGCAAGACCGCCGACAGCATCATGCTGGAAGCCTATCCGCTGGCGGATGAAAGCAAGATCAATGTCGAGGCCGAACAGGACGTGGCCTGGCTGCAGGCCGTGATCAGCGCTATCCGCAACATTCGCGGTGAACTGAACATCTCGCCCGCCAAGGCGCTGACGGTGCTGTTCCACAACGGCGGCGACGCCGATAAGGTGCGTCAGGAGCGGTATCGCAACCAGTTGGCCTTCCTGGCCCGTTTGGAAGCCCTGAACTGGGTGGAAGCCGGTGAGGAACTGCCGTTTGCCGCCACCAAGCTGGTGGGCGACATGAGCCTGCTGGTGCCGCTGAAGGGGCTTATCGACGCCGAAGCCGAAGCCGCACGCCTGCGCAAGGAACTCGACAAGCTGGAGAAAGAAGTTGGTCGTCTGGCGGGTAAGCTGGAAAATCCGGCTTTTGTCGACAAGGCTCCGGCCGATGTGGTGGCGAAGGAGCAGGAAAAGCTGGCGGCGGTGAAGGCGGAGATCGGGACGTTGAAGGATCAGTTGGTGAAGGTGGAAGCGTTGTAAGGGCTCACAGAAGCTGGCTGAGTGAGCGGAGGGAGCAAAACCCCCACCGCTGCGCGGTTGCCCCCTTTCCAAGGGGGCTTTTCATTTCTTTACCCGGTTCAGGCGCGCAGTCGCCGCGTCTTGAACGTATTCCAGCCGTTCTCCGTCATTCCGATCAGGAACGACACCAGCCCCGACTCATTCGGCTTCGGCTCGCAGCCGTTCGCCATGCGCCGCAGTTGACGGGAATACCAAGCCACTTCCATCAGCGCCATCTTGTCGATGGGCTTGATGCCGGTCTTGATCGGCTTAACCGCAAAACGCGGCTGCTGGCCGGACAACAGGCGGTTCGGTACATCCGGCTCAATCGCCAGCGACCGTGCGATGCCGACAAAGTCGACCGCGCCGCTGGTAATCGCCTCACTCATACCTTCCGCAGACCGGAAACCGCCGGTGAGCATCAGCGGCGTCTTCACCGCCTGCCGCGCCTTCTCGGCAAACTCCAGGAAATAGGCTTCACGACGACGGGTGGAGTCCTTAACCGGTACTTCCTTCACACCGGCCATGGCGGGAGCTTCGTAGGTGCCACCGGAAATTTCGATCATGTCGATCCCGGCGTCGGACAAGGCGCGGATTACATCCAGCGACTCTTCCTCTGTAAAGCCGCCCTTCTGGAAGTCCGCAGAATTAAGCTTGATGCCGACCGGGAAATCCGGACCGGTCTGGGCACGGATCGCCTTGAACACTTCCAGCACGAAGCGGCGACGGTTCTCGGCATTGCCACCCCATTGATCGGTACGCTGGTTGTGGTGGCCGGACAGGAACTGGCTGACCAGATAGCCGTGCGCACCGTGAATCTGCACGCCGCTGAATCCCGCCTTCTTGGCGATGGCGGCGGTGCGACCGAAACGCTGGATCAGATCGAGGATTTCCGACTCGGTCAGTTCGCGCGGAGTGGCGAAAAAGGCGGCGATTTCCTTGCCGAAAGGAATGGCGGACGGAGCGACGGATTCGGCATTCAAACCCTTGGGAACCTGCTTGCCGGGATGGTTAATCTGCATCCACAACTGCGTGCCGTTACGGGTGCCGGCGGCCGCCCATTGCTTCAGCAGTTCAAGATCGCTTTCATCTTCCAGCGCCACATTGTTCGGCTCACCCAACGCACGGCGGTCAATCATGACATTGCCGGTAATCAACAGGCCAATGCCGCCGTCGGCCCAGCGCCGGTACAGATTCGCCAAACCGTCTGTCACGTGGTTGTCCGTGGTGCCCAAGGCTTCGCTCATGGCAGACTTGGCAAGGCGATTCTTCACCACCGTGCCGTTTGGCAGCGTAAACGGCTGACCAAGAATCTGGGCGGGGGACAGGCTGGATGTCATGGTTTATCTCCGGGGAACAGGCCGCCAAGCGGCGCGATGAACGAAACATACCCAATAGTTTGAAAGTTGTCAAACTATAAACCTGAATCTGATTTTCAGCCGGGAAACCGAACTCATCCGGACACGGGCATGGTGATGCATCAGTTGACCGTCTCCAGCCATGACGGCCAACTGGACGCCGGGTCAAAGTTGTGAAGCGGCACAAGAAAACGACAACTTTTCAGGCATCTCTGAAATACCGGTGATATTCTGAGTAAGTAGAGGATACGGTTGGATCGTATCCAGCTGCCCGGAGCGGCAGTTAAGGATTAAACAAGGAGAAATGGTCATGAAGACCCTGGAACGGCAATCATTGTTACCCCTCGACGCCATTGGCGCCTTGGAACTGGGCCAAAAACCCGAAGCCATCCGCATTGTCCGCCAGCAGCTGGGCGTGGACATGCCGGTAGCACAAGACCTCATTGAAGGTTATCTGAAACAGCACCCTGTGGAAATCATGCCTGGATTCAGCACTGACGGCACCGGACATTGGGTGTGGCTGCTGTTATGCGGCATTGCACTGCTATCACTGGGCGGGCTGACTCTGCTCAGCTAAGCCGCGACAGCCGGACGCACCCACTGCTGAAGCTCATTACCCGAGAAATCAGGCCTCTCCCTTGGTCAGGATGGCAGCGACTTCTGACGAGGCATAAAAGCCTTCCAGTTGCCGCCGGAACAGGGCGTCCAGCATGCCGCGCTGATGCAATACAGCAATGACCGGCGGCCCGAACCGCATGGCCTGCTCCATCATGATCTCCTCGTCAATGCCGACTTCCCCCAGCAAATCATAAAGCGTAGTGTTGCCGTAGATATCAAAGAAGGTATTGATCCCGGCATCAATGATCGCACGCACGAATTCCGTCTGGCGCAATTCACGCCAGTACTCGTAACCCAGCACAAAGAACTCTTCCAGATCCAGCGCCGTCAACTGCTGCAGGCCATCGGCAATCGGGCGGGTCTTGAGGTTGTCCCAAACATCCAGGATGCTGTCGCGCAAACGGGTGTCCGCCAGTTCCAGCAGGGTTTGGCCGCTGCTGACCAGCAACCCGTGCAAGGCGCGGCGCAGGTAGTCATGCAGACGGCTTTCCAGTGCTTCCTCGAAGTCGCCCGGCAGGGATTGCAAGGCCCCCCGCCCCAGCCGCATCAAGGATCGCGCCCCCGGAACCCGTGTGGCGGCGACGGCATGATCGAGATACCCGCGCACGCCCTGCGTCAGCAACGACGTGGCCAATTCAGCGTAGAGCGGATTGCTGACCAACTCATCCACCAGATGTTCACGAACCTCGCTCAACTCCAACAGCTTGTTGAGGAACTCCTCGAAATTGGCATCGGGGAGAATGTCACCCAAGGTGGTTTGACCATGAATCGGATGCCCATGCAGGGTTCTGGCCACAGCCGCCACCAACTCCAGCACGCCACTACCCAGGTCCAACTCCAGCGCAAACTGGTACACCACCTGCCGGATAAGATCAGCCTGCATCACATCATTGAGGGTCAGCAGCCGGGCATTCTGCAGGTCAGCCTGCAATTCGGCACGCACCCACTCCTCAAAACCGTCGCCGGTAAGTCGACGGGTCATGTAGGCGACATGGGCATTCAGCAGGGCTTCCGCCTGGGGCAATCCGTTCATGGGGGGGGTATCCGGGGGACAAGTCGGGCTCATTCTAACGGCCCGTTCATGACAATCCTACTCATCAGGATGAAATCATTCATCAGTGCGTCACTGGCACCGTACACATGGCAAAAAGGCGACCCCGAGGTCGCCTTTTTGAATGACTCAGGCCGTACGGCTTACTTCCCGTAACGACTGGCCATCTTTTCCAGCGAGATCGGCTGGATACGGCTGGCATTACCGGCCGTGCCAAAGGCTTCATAGCGGTCGATACAGATATCACGCATGGCGGTGATGGTCTTGGCGAAGTACTTGCGCGGGTCGAATTCGGCCGGGTTTTCCGCCAGGAAACGACGGATGGCGCCGGTGGAGGCCAAACGCAGGTCGGTGTCGATGTTGACCTTGCGCACGCCGTGCTTGATCGCCTCCACAATCTGCTCGACCGGCACGCCATAGGTTTCCTTGATGTCGCCGCCATGCTCGTTGATGATGGCCAGCCAGTCCTGAGGCACTGAACTGGAGCCGTGCATCACCAGATGGGTGTTGGGGATGCGGGCATGGATTTCCTTGATGCGGTCGATGGCCAGGATGTCGCCGGTGGGCGGACGGGTGAACTTGTAGGCGCCGTGCGAGGTGCCGATGGCGATGGCCAGTGCATCCACGCGGGTATCGGCCACAAAGCTGGCGGCTTCTTCGACACTGGTCAGCAGTTGCGAATGGTCGAGGATGCCTTCCGCACCAACGCCGTCTTCTTCGCCGGCCTGACCGGTTTCCAGCGAACCCAGGCAGCCGATTTCACCTTCCACCGATACGCCGCAGGCATGGGCCAGCGCCACGACGTTACGGGTAACACTGACGTTGTAGTCGTAGTCCGTGGGGGTCTTGCCGTCTTCCGCCAGCGAGCCGTCCATCATCACCGAGCTGAAGCCGAGCTGGATGGAGCGTTGGCAGATGGCCGGGCTGGTGCCGTGATCCTGGTGCATGACCACCGGGATATGCGGAAATTCTTCAATGGCGGCGAGGATCAGGTGGCGCAGGAAGGGCGCACCGGCATACTTGCGAGCACCGGCGGAGGCCTGGACGATAACCGGGGAATCGGTCTTGTCGGCGGCTTCCATGATGGCGCGCATCTGTTCGAGGTTGTTGACGTTGAAGGCCGGGACGCCGTAACCGTACTCGGCGGCGTGGTCCAGCATCTGGCGCAAGGAAATCAGTGCCATGGTTCTTTCTCCCTTTGTAACGTGACGGGCAGATCAGGTTGACCGGCGGCGTGGCCGCCGGTCCGAAAATTACAGGATGTGGCGGGCGGCCGCATGCTCCAGCGCTTCCACGGCAGGCAAGGTCTTGCCTTCGACGAACTCAAGGAACGCGCCGCCGCCGGTGGAAATGTAGGAAATCTGGTCAGCGACACCGTACTTGTCGATGGCCGCGAGCGTGTCGCCGCCGCCGGCGATGGAGAAGCCGGGGCTGTTGGCGATGGCCTTGGCCAGGGTCTTGGTGCCTTCGCCGAACTGGTCGAATTCGAAGACGCCGACCGGACCGTTCCAGAGGATGGTCTTGGCAGACTTGATGAAGTTGGCGAAGCGGGCGGCGGTGAGCGGACCGATGTCGAGGATCATGTCGTCATCTTCCACTTCCTTCAGCGCCTTGATGGTGGCGGGCGCATCGGCGGCAAAGGCCTTGGCGGTAACCACGTCTTCGGGCAAGGGCACGCTGACGCTGCGGGCGATTTCCTTGGCGGTTTCCACCATGTCGGCTTCGTACAGCGACTTGCCGACCTTGTACCCGGCGGCGGCGAGGAAGGTATTGGCGATGCCGCCGCCAACGATCAGCTGGTCACAGGTCTCGGCCAGCGACTTCAGCACATCCAGCTTGGTGGAGACCTTGGAGCCGGCGACGACAGCGATCATCGGCGCGGCCGGGTTGTCAAGGGCCTTGGCCAGCGCTTCCAGCTCGGCGGCCAGCAGAGGACCGGCGCAGGCGACCGGCGCGAACTTGGCGACGCCATGGGTGGAGGCTTCCGCGCGGTGAGCGGTGCCGAAGGCATCCATCACGAATACATCGCAGAGGGCGGCGTATTTCTGCGCCAGTTCGTCGTTGTTCTTCTTCTCGCCCTTGTTGAAGCGCACGTTTTCAAACAGCACGACTTCGCCCGGTTGCAGGCTGAAACCGTCAACGTAGCTGCTGACCAGCGGCACGGCACGGCCCAGCGCTTCGCTCAGGTAATCCGCGACCAGTTGCAGGGAGTTCTCGGCGGAGAATTCGCCCTCGACAGGACGGCCGAGGTGGGAGCAGACCATCACCGCCGCGCCTTTTTCCAGCGCCAGACGGATGGTGGGCAGCGAAGCGACGATGCGGGCGTCACTGCTGATCTTGCCGTCCTTGACCGGGACGTTCAGGTCTTCACGAATCAGGACACGCTTGCCGCTCAGGTCGAGATCGGCCATTTTCAAGACGGACATGAACCACTCCTTAAAATTAGTTAATTGCTAACTTCGCCAGTACGCCGCACAGGTCGAGCAGGCGGTTGGCGTAACCCCATTCATTGTCATACCACGCCAGGACTTTCGCCTGACGTCCCACCACCCGGGTTTCGGTGGCGTCAAAAAACAGTGACTGCGGCAAATGATTGAAATCGCTGGACACCAGCCATTCGTCACAGTACCCGAGGATTTCCCGGTACTGCCCTGCCGCATGCTCCCGGAACAGCCGGTTGATCCCTTCCACCGTCACCGGTTCACAGGTGAGGAAGCTAAGATCAATCGCCGCCACATTCTGCGTCGGCACGCGGATGGAATAGCCATCCACCCGGCCCGCCATGTGCGGCAACACCCGCTTCAACGCCCCGATACTACTGGAAGTGGTGGGGATGATGTTGTGTCCCGCCGCACGTCCGCGCCGCAAATCACGATGCGTCCGGTCCAGCACCACCTGATCGGAGGTGATGGCATGGATCTCCGTCATCATCGCCGACTCCAGCCCGAAGGCCTCGTCGAGAATCTTCACCAGCGGCACCAACGCATGCGTGGTGCAGGACACGCTGGACAGCACCCGGTCTTCAGCGCGCACGGTGTGGTGGTTGACGCCGTAAACGATCGTCGCATCCACCTCGTCAAAAGGCGCGGCACCGATGATGACCTTGCCCGCCCCGGCTTGCAGATGCCGGGCGGCCTCGTCACGGGCGCGGAACATGCCAGTGCATTCGAGCACCACATCCACGTTCAACTCAGCCCACGGCAGGCGATCCGGCTCCGCCTCGCTGAAAAGGCGGATTCGGTGCGGACACTCGCAGCCTTTCGCCGCCAGCACCAGCTCATCGCCCTCCAGCTCCGCCGCGCCGTGCAGGCGGCCATGCGTGCTGTCATAGCGGGTCAGGTGCGCCAGCGTCGCTGTGTCGCCCAGATCGTTGATGGCGACAAACTGCAGGCTGTCCGGGCAACCGCGTTCCAGCCACGCCCGCACCACGTTGCGGCCGATGCGGCCGTAGCCGTTAATGGCGACGCGGAGCGGACGGGTGGAGGTCATTCAGGCAATAACGTCCTGCACGGCTTTCACCACCGCTTCAACGGTAATGCCGAAGTGCTGGTACAGGTCCTTGATTGGAGCCGACTCACCGAAGGTGGTCATGCCGATCACCTTGCCGTCCAGACCGGCAAACTTGTACCAGTAGTCGGCATGGCTGGCTTCCACCACCACGCGGGCGCGGACTTCGGTGGGCAGCACTTTTTCACGGTAAGCAACGTCTTGCGCCATGAAGACATCGACGGACGGCAGCGACACCACGCGCACGCCCTTGCCTTGTTCGGTCAGCGCTTTTTGCGCCTGCATCGCCAGATCGATTTCGGAGCCGGTGGCGATGATGATCGCTTCCAGCACGCCGGTTTCCGGCGACAGCACATAACCGCCCTTGCTGATGTTTTCGATCTGCAGCGCATCACGCTCGCGGTGCGGCAAGTTCTGGCGCGAGAAGATCAGGCAGGTGGGGCCGTCAGCGCGTTGCAGCGCTGCCTTCCACGCCACGGCGGATTCGACGGCGTCAGCCGGACGCCACACCGACATGTTCGGCGTGCCGCGCAGGCTGGCCAGTTGTTCCACCGGCTGGTGGGTGGGGCCGTCTTCGCCCAGACCGATGGAGTCGTGGGTATAGACCTGGATCACGCGCTGCTTCATCAGCGCGCTCATGCGCACGGCATTGCGGGCATACTCCATGAAGATGAGGAAGGTGGCTCCATAGGGAATGAAGCCGCCATGCAGGGCGATGCCGTTCATGATGGCGCTCATGCCGAATTCGCGGACGCCGTAGAACACGTAGTTACCGGCGGCATTTTCCTGCACGCCGTGGCAGCCTTTCCACAAGGTCAGGTTGGAACCGGCGAGATCGGCGGAACCGCCCAGCAGTTCCGGCAGCAGCGGGCCGAAAGCATTCAGTGCATTCTGGGAAGCCTTGCGGGAAGCGATGGTTTCGCCCTTGGCGGCGACTTCCTGAATGTAGGCGTTGGCCTGCAGCTCGAAAGACGGCGGCAGCTGGCCCTTCAGGCGGCGATCCAGTTCTTCCGCCAGTTCGGGGTGAGCCTTGCGGTAAGCGTCGTATTGGGATTGCCAGGTTTGCTCCAGCGCATCACCTCGGGCGCGGTTGTTCCAGGCTTCGTAAATGTCTTCCGGAATTTCGAACGGACCGTACTCCCAGCCCATCGCCTCACGGGTGGCGACGATTTCAGCCGCACCCAGCGGCGCACCGTGGCAGTCTTCCTTGCCCTGCTTGTTGGGGGAGCCGCAGCCGATGACGGTCTTGCAGATGATCAGGGTCGGGCGCTGGGTGTCGGCGTGGGCCTGGATGATGGCGCTGCGCACGGCCTCGCTGTCATGGCCGTCGATGGGGCCGATCACCTGCCAGTTATAGGCCTGGAAACGCAGCACGGTGTTGTCGGTGAACCAGCCTTCCACTTCGCCGTCGATGGAGATGCCGTTGTCGTCATAGAAGGCAACCAGCTTGCCCAGTTTGAGGGTGCCGGCCAGCGAGCAGACTTCGTGCGAGATGCCTTCCATCAGGCAACCGTCGCCGAGGAAGCAGTAGGTGAAGTGGTCAATGACCGGGAATCCATCGCGGTTGAACTGCGCGGCCAGCGTCTTTTCGGCCAGCGCCATGCCGACGGCGTTGGCGATGCCCTGCCCCAGCGGACCGGTGGTGGTCTCGACCCCGGGGGTGTAGCCGTATTCGGGGTGGCCAGGCGTCTTGCTGTGCATCTGGCGGAATTGCTTGAGGTCGTCAATGCTCAGGTCGAAGCCGCTGAGGTGCAGCAGTGCGTACTGCAGCATGGAGCCGTGGCCGTTGGAGAGCACGAAGCGGTCACGGTTGGTCCAGCCCGGATTGGCCGGGTTGTAACGCATCACGCCGCGCCACAGCACTTCCGCAATGTCCGCCATGCCCATCGGGGCTCCGGGGTGGCCGGAATTGGCTTGTTGGACGGCATCCATGGCCAGGGCGCGGATCGCGTTGGCGAGACGACGTTCAGGGAGGGCGGCAGCGGTCATAAAAGACTCCAGGGCGGGCTTTCTGAGGAAAGGCGCAATTGTCGCCGAATTGGGGAAGGGGGGCAAATGCAATTATCGGACAAACAACTTTTGCAGGCGCTGTTCCCTTGCCCTCCTCCCCCAAAAACCTTATCTTTGCCGGTTCGATCAGCCCCTAGCTTCCCACAGGTTCCCCCCACATGAGCGATTACAGCGTATTCACCAGCGAATCCGTCTCCGAAGGCCATCCGGACAAGATCGCCGACCAGATTTCCGATGCCATCCTGGACGCCATACTCGCCCAGGACGTCTACGCCCGTGTCGCCTGTGAAACCCTGGTCAAGACCGGCGTCGCCATCATTGCCGGTGAAGTAACGACCAACGCCGTCATTGACTACGAAAAGATCATCCGCAACGTCATCCTCGACATCGGTTACAACTCCTCGGACGTCTGTTTTGACGGCAAGACCTGCGGCGTGCTGAACCTGCTGGGACAGCAGTCACCCGACATCGCCCAGGGCGTGGACCGCAAGAAGCCTGAAGATCAGGGCGCCGGTGACCAGGGCCTGATGTTCGGATATGCCAGCAACGAAACCGATTCGCTGATGCCCGCCCCCATCCAGTACGCCCACCGGCTGGTGGAACGCCAGGCGGAAGTGCGCAAGAACGGCCAACTGCCCTGGCTGCGCCCGGACGCCAAGTCGCAAGTGACCTTCCGCTATGAAAACGGCAAACCGGTGGCGGTGGACGCCGTGGTGCTGTCCACCCAGCATTCGCCGGACATCAGCGACAAGGTGATCCAGGAAGGCGTGATGGAGCTGATCATCAAGCAGGTGTTGCCTGCCGAATGGCTGAACAAGGACACCCGCTTCTACATTAACCCCACCGGCCGCTTCGAAATCGGCGGCCCCATGGGTGACTGTGGCCTGACCGGCCGCAAGATCATCGTTGACAGCTACGGCGGCATGGCCCGTCATGGCGGCGGCGCGTTCTCCGGCAAGGACCCCTCCAAGGTGGACCGTTCGGCGGCCTACGCCGGCCGCTATGTGGCGAAGAACATTGTTGCCGCCGGTCTGGCCGACCGTTGCGAAATCCAGGTCAGCTACGCCATCGGCGTCGCCGAGCCGACCTCAATCTCGGTCAACACCTTCGGCACCGGCAAGATCACTGACGAGCAGCTGATCGCCTTGATCCGTGACACCTTCGACCTTCGCCCCTATGGCCTGATCAAGCAACTGGACCTGCTGCATCCGGTGTATGGCCCCACCGCCGCCTACGGGCACTTCGGCCGCACTCCTTACGAACGTGACTACAACTACGAAGTCCTGGAAGGAGGTCTGTGGGTGAAGAAGGTGCATGCCGCCACCGCCTTTACCTGGGAGCGAACCGACAAGGCGGATGAACTGCGGACCAAGGCAGGACTGTAAACCCGCAATGTCAAATCAGGGCCGCCTTCGCGGCCCTTTTTTATTGTTATTGGCTGACGTGAAATATTAAATTTTTATGAATATAAAATGACAGAGTCCTGTGCTTCCGTTCTTAAACGCCTAACTGTTCACATGATTAATATCCCTCTCCGCCAACGGCTTCACCAACCTGCGCCAACGCCTGTCATATAGGGGCTTTACCACTGTCACATTCAGGGTTTACACCAATGGCCATTTTCCACAGAGCCTCCTAGAGTAATGCTGCTGATTAGAAAGTCCCACATGGCTCAGGAGACATGGAAAATGCAAATCACACGCCCCTCCCGGTTTTATATTGCCTTACTGGCGATCGCCGCAGCGGCTTCGCTGACACCCGCCCCGGTCTTTGCGAAAGACCTGAATATGTGCATTGACCCACGATTCGCCAAGCAAGGCGAACTGAAGATATTCATGCACATGATGGTCGTAGCTGCACAAAATGCCGGACACACTCTCAACCTGACGCCCATGAACTGGGAAGAGTGCCAGGAAACCGTGCGTGGGGGAAAATTTGACGGCGCAGTTCCGGCCTCATTTAACGCCGACCGCTCGGAATACATGGTTTACCCTCAGGATGCCGGAAAAAATCCGGACTCCAAATGGTCTTTGGCGCGCATCAACTATGTAGTCGTGACCCCGACCGGAACCAACTACCAGTATACCGGCGACCCCAAAACCATTCCGCAACCGGTCATGCTTCCGGAAGGCTACTCCATTGTCAGTGATCTGGCGAAGATTGCCCCTTCCCTGCAAATCAAGGAAATGGGGTCCGATGACAAAACCAATCTGGTGCGCCTGCTGCGCGGGGAAAAAGGCAGTGTGGTGATGATGGACCGCTATGCCGATGTCCTGCTGGAACGAACCATGTTCAAAAACAAGCTGAAAGCCACCAGCCGGGGCGTTGTCAGCAAAACCTACTTCATGCCTTTTTCACGGACTTCAGGCTTAACCAACGAACAGATCCAGAAAATCTGGGATCAGATCAGTTTGATCAAGAACGACGCCAAATGGATGAAGACCCAAATGGATGCGCTGGATTGATTCATCAAGCCAGCCCCCGAAAAGGCGGCTCATCACCGCCCTTCCGCTCACTCCTCAGCCCCCCTTCTGCCCCAACGCATACCAGTCCACCCGGCGCGTCAGCATCATGACCGCCGCCAGCAGCAGGAATACCAGCACCGAACCCAGCATCAGGGTGTAGTCCTCCGATTGCAGGATCACGAACAGCGTCCCGTACATACCCGCCAGCACCACACTGAAACCCAGCGCCCGCGCCAGGCTTTGCAGCACATGGCTCACGTAATATGTGATCAGGCCGATGCAGGCCGCACTGGACAGCCCGTAAGCCATCCGGAAACCGGCATGCTCACTGAACGACAGCAGCAACAGGTAGAACACGGCCAGCGCCCCGCCCACCAGGCCGTATTGCATGGGGTGAATCCGCAGGTCCTTCAGCACTTCGAACAGGAAAAAGGCTCCGAAGGTAATGACCAGGAACAGCAGCGCATATTTCAAGGCGCGTTCCGTCATATGGTAGACATTGACCGGCTGGATGAAGCTGACCGCAAACCCGCCCTTCAACTCCGGCAGCAACTCGGCATTCGCAACCTGACCCGCCGCTTCCGGATTCAGCACCGCCTGCAAGTTATTGCAGGCATCGCCGTCAAGACGGTTGAAACAGGCATTCAGCAACTGGTTGTTGCGGCTGGTGAGATAAGCGTTCTGCCAGCGGGCGCTGAAGCCGTCCTGACGGATGGTTTTATCCGGCAGCGAGGCCCCGTAAAAGGACGGGTGCGGCCAGTCGGCCTGCATGCTGACCTCCATTTCGCCACCGGCGGGAATTACCTGCACCCGGCCCATGCCGGTGAGGCCGACATCCAGACGGAATGGCATCTCGCGGCCCGACTGCAACCACTCCGCAGGCACGGACAGCGCCGTGAACCCGGTTCCCAACCGGTTGCTGCCTTCATCATCCGGAAAGGCAAAGGCCAGCCTCTGCCCGCCCATGGCCAGCACCGGCTGGCTTTTAACCCCGCGCAGGTCGGAGAGGTAGAAGCGCAACTGCGCCTTGTCCCAGTGCGCCTGCTGATTGGCCTCCAGGGGGAAGCGGCGGCTGTCCATGAGGAAGCTGCCCTCGACCGTCAGGGCATTGTCCCAGGTGATGGCGCGGTAGATACCACGCCTGAAGGCGCTGTCGCTGACGGTGAGCCGGTTGTCCCAGCGGGACTTCTGGGGGCTGAGCACCAGCGCCGTGCTGCGCTCGCAAGGTTTGTCATTTCCTTCCTTGTCGGTGCAGATCACCGTTTCCGTTACCGGCACCACCAGCAACGGCCCGAACAGGCTCTGCGCCCCGACATTACCATTGGCAATTTCAGTCAGCACCTGGCGCTGGCTGGCCTGCCGTTCATAGACCATGGCGCGGATGAAGGTAAACGCGAACAGGAAGACGGCCATCAGCACCAGGATGGCCCCGAGCTTGGAAAACAGGATTTTTTGCATGGTGTCCACTTCGGAAATTAGTGGAACCCAGTGTGGAGCAGCTGCGTGAAGCCACGGTCAGGGCCGTGTGAAATCGGTGTGAAGTCAGGCTCCCGGGAAAGACAGGCTGACCTCGACCCCACCTTCAACATTGGCGATCGTTACCGCGCCTCCCGACTGCTGCATCACCTCCCGAACCAGTGTCAGGCCGAGGCCGCTGCCGTGGCGGCTGCCGTCCGGACGCGGCAGTGTGTAAAAACGATCAAAGACCTGCGGCAGGGCGTAGTCCGGAATGGCCGGACCGGGGTTGAACAATGCCAGCCGGATGCCGTCTTTACCCCGTTCCAGGCGCACCCGCAACTCACCGTCTTCCGGCATGAAATCCAGTGCGTTAGCCACCAGATTGGCCAGCGCCTGCTCCAACCAGAAACGGTCCGCCTGTACCGGGAATACCCCGTCGGACGGCTCGACCCGCCAGCGCAGGCGGCGCAGCCTGCAATCCGCCGCCCGCTGCTCCAGCACAGCGCGCACCAGCGCCGCCAGATCCAGCAGCGTCCGGGCGGCCGGATCATGACCCGCCTCCAGCCGCGCCAGCAGCAGCAACTGCGCTGCCAGATGGTGAAGCCGTTCCGACTGGGCATCAATATTGTTGAGGAAACGCTCCCGGTCGGGCGGCGGCAGGTCATCCCGCAGAATTTCCGTCGAGGCGCGGATGGCGGTCAACGGGCTTTTCAGTTCATGCGCCAGCGTCTGCGCCAGCTTCTCGACATGGGCCTTGCCTTCCAGCTCGGTGCGCATGGCGTCAATGGCCTGCACCAGCTCGTTCAGCTCCCGCGCGGCCCGGAACCGCAAAGGCCGTCGCTGCGCGCCCAAATCCAGCGCATACCGCGCCACGCGCTTGATGCCGTGCCGCAGCCAGAGCGCGGCCAGCGCCGCCACCAGCAGCGTCAGCAACACCACGCCAAGGCCCTGCACCAGCATTTGCCGTTGCGCACGCTCAATGAAGGGCTGCACCGTCACCCCCGGCTTGCCCAGCGACACCACACCGATCAGCCGCCGGCCGTCCATGACCGGCGCCGCCACGTACATCACCGAACTGGACGGGTCATCGGCACGGCTGCGGCTGGAGCGGACGCCATAACGCCCATGCAGGGTCAGCCAGACATCGTTCCAGCGCGCATAGTCCTGCCCCACGGCTTCACCGACGGAGTCATAAAGCACCATGCCCTGTTCATCGGTAATGTAGAGCCGTTGCGTCACCGCCTGCTTGTCGAATTCCCAGATCCGCGCCTGCAAACGACGCTGCCGCCAGTCCTGCATGCGCTGGGCGAACGCCGGGGAGCCGACACGGCCCGCCTTCAGGTCATCCGCCACCAGCGCGGCTACCAAATTTGCGTTATCGGCCAGCGTTTCTTCAATGGCCTGACGCACACTTGGCTTCACCTGCTCCTGCAACAGGTCAATGGTCAGCCACGCCCCGGCCAGCAGCACCACCGCCATTGCCAGCCACAGCCGCACAAAAATGGACATGCTTATTCCCGCGCCAGCGCATAACCCACGCCGCGCCGGGTCACGATGGGGTCCCGGCCCGCAGCCGTGCGCAGCTTGTGGCGCAAGGTCTTGATGTGGGTATCCACGGTGCGCTCATCGCTGTAGTCCGGATGTTCCCAGGCCGCCTGCATCAATTGCGCCCGCGTCAGCACGTGTTCCGGACGGCCGACCAGCGTCAGCAGCAGCCGGTATTCGTGGCGGGTCAAGGGCAGTAAATGATTGTGGTAATGAATCTGCAGGCGGTCGGGATCGCAGCGCCACGGCCCCCAGCCGGTTGCCGCTTCGGCCGTCGCGGCCGCGCCGGCAGGCAGCCGCCGCCATATAGCGCGAATGCGCGAGATGATTTCCCGGGGGCTGAACGGCTTGGCGCAATAATCATCCGCGCCGATTTCCAGGCCGATGATGCGTTCCATTTCTTCGTTGCGTGCGGTGAGGAACAACAAGGGGGTTTGCCAGTGACGGCGGATTTCCCGGCACAGATCAAAGCCGTTACCGTCCGGCAGCCCGACGTCGAGGATGATGAAGTCCACCGTCTGCCGGTGCAGCAAGGCCAGCGCCTCGGCTGCCAGTGAGCAGCCGTGCACCTGCCATCCCTCGCGGGACAGGGCGTAGGACAAGGGCTCCGCAATGGCGGGATCGTCCTCGACGAAAAGGATGTGCTTGATGGAAGACGTCATTTCCCGGCCTTATGCAATGATCAACAGTGGTGCTGATGATACGCATAATTGCCGGGAAAGCGTCAAACCCGATTACTGCCAGGACCAGCTTTGCGCCCAGCTGTTCTGGCCGTCCCACAAGTGGGCGTCCTGACCGTCAAAGGCTCCCCACCAGGCATCCTTGATGTCCATGGCCTTGGCCGGGGTGTGCGCCGGACGCAGTGAATTGCCTGCGCCGCGCAGCCAGACCTGGTTCGCGCCGCTATGGCAGTCCCAAAGCTGGATTTTGGTGCCGTTACCGGTTCCCGCGCCGGAAACATCGATGCAGCGGTTGGCGTTGGCCTTGCTGTGGATGCGGCCCTGTGCGTCCTGCCACCACTTCTGGCTGTCAGCGCCATGACAGCTCCAGTGGTGGACAACCGCGCCATTCGCCGTGCTGCGGCCTTCCAGGTCCAGGCACTTGCCCTTGCCGTTGACCAGCGAGCGCCACACCGGGACTTCCGTCAGCGTGGTGCTTTCAATCTGCACCGAGACATTGCCGGACAACGCCGCATCGGAACTGAAGCGCAGGATGACACTGCTGTCGTTGACGGTGAACGTAGTCAAAACATTGGTGCCGGTCAGCGTGCGTTGCAGCTGGCGGCTGCCGTTAAAGACCTGCAACACATCGCCCACACCATCCAGCCCGCCGGACACCGTCACCTTCACCGCCGCCGCACCGGGAATGTACAGGGTTTGGTGAGTCAGCTGGTTGGCGGCATAAGCGCCGGACGACCAGGTCGTCGTGGAGGCGTAATATGCCTCCCACTTGCCTTCCCGCGCCTTGTCAGAGAGGTTCAGCCAGAGGGAGAGGCCGCTGCCGGCCGCCTTCAGCCGTTCGTTCTGGAAGGAATTCGCCGGGACGGCAAAGCGGTAACCCGGGAATTCACCGGCGCACTGGGCGCGGCCCTGATCCCACGCCCCGCTTCCGGCCGTGACACGCCAGTCATCGGCATTGCTGACACTCTGGCAGGCAAATCGCTTCACAGCAGCGCAGGACACATCATTCCAGCGTCCGTCCGCGCGACGCTCGGCGCAATTTTCGCCCCCGGAACCGGCGTTGTTCGGTTCACCGCCGCCCCAACTCCACACGGCCGCACCGGTCATGCTGTCGTCCCAGCGGTCGGCATCGACATTGTTGACGCCACAGGCGAACAGGCGCGGAATATTGCTGCTGTCGATGGTGCCGGTCTGGTCAATCCAGGAGTCCGGCAGCAAGTCCTTGCCCAGCTTGCTGTCGGAAATGGTGTAGATCTGCCCCGGAAGCAGAGCGCTGCCATCCATGCGGCAGGAGGCGGTATCAAAATACTTCACCGGGCGGGAGTTCCAGCCCCCTGCCGCGCCGGTGGCGAACAGACGGCCATCCCAGATCAGGCTGCCGTCATACCAGTTGTTGGCGCCCTTGACGATGACGCGCTTGCCCTTGGCCACCATCTCGCGCGGGCTTTCCCAGCGACCGGCCGGCTTTTCGGACGGACGGTACAGCAGGCTGCCGAAAATGCTGTTCAACGGCCCTTCCACTTGCGCCTGGTTGCCGACGCGGTCTTCCAGATCAATGAAAACGATGTCCTTGGGGTGCGAGGCCAGCCAGTTGGCGATTTTCTGCAACTCCCCCGGATAGCTGTCCACCGCACTGTAAATCTGGCCGCAATCCTGATGGCAGAGCTTGACCGTACCGCCATCCGAATGAATATCCAGATCAATGTTGCGCACGCCGTTATCCAGCAGCTTGTCCAGCGCCCAGCGCTGGTTGGCCCAGGTGGCGTCGGAGTCGTTCCATGCATTGTGCGCGCCCAGAATCTGCAGGCGGTTGACCGGTGTGTCGTATTGCAACTCCATGGCCTGGGACAACGGCCAGGAGGAATCGGCCCAGCCCTGACCGGCGGCAAGTAGCAGACCGGTGATGATGGCAAGTTTGTTCATGAAAGACGGCTCCGCAGCGTATGTTGTTTTTGTACGTTTATGCAGCGGAATGATGAGCATTGCTCGGCAGGATAGCTTGATAGTTGCTGACAAGGCGACGAAAGGGAAGGCGGAAAAGGGTAAAACCCTTGACGCATGGAACAAAGGCCGGACGCAGGGGTCCGGCCGCAGCAGCCCGGTCTTAACGGACAGCCGTGATGAAGGTCGCCAGCGCCTTGCCGCCATTGCCCAGCGACAGCACCAGCCGGTCACCGCCCGCCAGCGCCGCCACACCCTCCGGCGTACCGGTCAGCACCACATCCCCCGGCTCCAGCGTGAAGATGCGGCTGATATAAGCCACCAGTTCGTAAATGCCGGTGATCATGTCCTGCGCCTGCCCGTGCTGTCGCGGCTCACCGTTGACAGTCAGGGACAACTCCGCCGTGGTGACATCACCCATGGCCTCGGGGCTGATGAACGGCGACAGCGGACACGCCCCGTCAAAGGCCTTGGCCACTTCCCAGGGATAGCCCTGCTTCTTCAGCTGGTTTTGCAGGTCACGCAGTGTCAGGTCCAACGCCAGGCCGTAACCGGCAATGACAGCGGGCGCTTCGTCCAGCGGGATATTCTTCGCCGTCCGGCCGATCAGAACCGCAATCTCGGTTTCATGGTGGCAACCGCCCCGATCCGCCGGAATGGCAAAATCCGGCGACAGCGGCGCCATGGCCGTGCGCGGCTTCAGGAACAGGATTGGTGTTTCCGGCACGGCATTGCCCAGCTCACGGGCGTGGGCGGCATAGTTACGGCCCACGCAGACTGCCTTGCCCACCGGCAAGTCAATCACGGAACCATCGACACGGGTATGTTGATACATGGGTATTCCTGTTCAGACGGTGGGGAGCGCCAGTTTTTTCTCAATCGCCGCCATCAAGCGGTCGGCAATGCCAAAGCCATAGCGGGCGTCAATTTCACGGATACAGGTGGGGCTGGTGACGTTGACTTCGGTAATGTAATCACCGATTACATCCAACCCCACAAACAGCAGGCCGCGCTTGCGGAGTTCCGGGCCCACCTGCGCCGCCAGCCAGTAATCATGCGGCGACAACAGTTGCGGCACACCGCTGCCTCCCGCCGCCAGATTGCCGCGCGTTTCCCCTGCCGGCGGCACACGCGCCAGGCAATAGGGCACCGGCTCGCCGTCAATCAGCAGGATGCGCTTGTCGCCCTTGACGATCTCGGGAATGAAGCGCTGCGCCATGATCGGCAAGGTTCCGTTCAGGGTCAGCGTTTCCAGGGTGGCTCCGATATTCAGCCCGCCCTGCTGCAAGCGGAAAATACCGGTGCCGCCCATGCCGTCCATCGGCTTGACGATGACATCTCCCTGCTCGGCGATGAAGGCCCGCACTCGCGTCATATCCGAAGCCACCAGTGTCGGAGCCATGCAATGGGGAAAGAAGGTGGCGAAGAACTTCTCGTTGCAGTCA
Organism: Fluviicoccus sp.; assembly: GCF_030646115.1. GTDB lineage: Bacteria > Pseudomonadota > Gammaproteobacteria > Pseudomonadales > Moraxellaceae > Fluviicoccus. The sequence continues at coordinate 261,603 of NZ_JAUSMX010000008.1, read as the reverse complement.
CGCAAGGATTGCGGCTTGTTGACCACCAGCACTCCGGCTTCTTCCGCCCGCTCCAGGATATAGGTGGTGTAGATGAAGCGCATGTCGAAGGGCGGGTCCTTGCGCATCAGCACCACCTGCATCTCGGCCAGCGGCTTGTCCACCGCCTCGCCGAATTGATGCCAGCGGTCGGCCGACTCAAACACCTGCAAGGGTTTCAGACGTCCGCAGGCAGCGCCGTCACGCACATACAGGTCGTCCTGCTCGGCATACCACAAGGTCCAGCCCCGGCGCGCCGCCGCCCACAGCATGGCGATGCTGGAGTCCTTCTTGACCTTGATTTGCGAAATATCGTCCATTACCACCAGCAGGTTAACGGACATGGTCATGCCCCGCCCACGTGCCAGTCGTCACGATCCCGAGAGCCGTATTTGGACTGGTAGGCCTGGATCAGCTTGATGGTTTCTTCCTGACCGCCGCGTTCACGCAGGTATTCGGTAATGTGGTCCAGCTTGATGATGGAAAACACCGGGATGCCGAACTGCATGCTGACTTCCTGGATGGCGGACAAATCACCCCCGCCCCGTTCCTGGCGGTCCAGCGCCACCACAATGCCCGCCGCCTTGGCGCCCTGGGCCTCCAGAATCTGCATCACTTCACGGATGGCGGTGCCCGCCGTGATCACATCATCCACAATCAACACCCGCTGGCCCTTCAACGGCTCGCCCACCAGCGTGCCGCCCTCGCCGTGATCCTTGGCTTCCTTGCGGTTGAAGCACCAAGGCTTGTTGATGTGATACTTGTCGTGCAGCTGCACCGCTGCGGCAATGGCAATGGGAATGCCCTTGTAGGCCGGCCCGAAAATGACATCGAATTCCACCCCGGCGCGATTGATGGCCTCGGCATAGCAATTACCCAGCGCGGACATCGACAAGCCGTCGCGGAACAGGCCGGCATTGAAGAAATAGGGGCTGTGGCGGCCGGACTTGAGGGTAAAGGCTCCGAAGCGCAGCACTTCGCGGTGCATGGCCAGCTTGATGAAGGCGCGTTGATAGTCATGCATGACAATTCTTCCGGCAAACAGGGGATGACGTTATGATAGCCCGCTTCCCACAGGCGATACAGTCATGCGAATCATTTCCGTCAACGTCAACGGCCTGCGTTCGGCCAGCAGCAAGGGTTTTTTCGAGTGGCTGGACCAGAGCGGCGCTGATATCGCCTGCCTGCAGGAAACCCGCATCCTGCCGCACCAGATCAGCGCCGACCACCAGCCGCACGGCTGGTTTTGCGAATTCTTCCCGGCGGAACGTCCCGGTTATGCCGGCACGGCCATCTATTCGCGGCAAAAGCCGGACGCGGTGTCGCGCGGGCTGGGCTTTCCGCTGTGCGACACCGAAGGCCGCTGGATTGAAGCGCAGTTCGGCGACCTGACGGTGGTGTCGCTGTACCTGCCTTCCGGCTCTGCCTCCGACGAGGCACAGGCGCGCAAGGACATCTTTCTGGGCGAACTCATGCCGCGCATGCGCCAGTGGCGGGCCGAAAACCGCTCGCTGGTGGTTTGCGGGGACTGGAACATCGCGCACAAGGCGGTGGATTTGAAAAACTGGCGCGGCAACCAGAAAAACTCCGGCTTCCTGCCGCACGAACGCGCCTGGCTGGACACGCTGTTTGGCGAAGCGGGCTATGTGGACGCGCATCGCACCCTGCTGCAGCCGGATCAGGCCGAATATACCTGGTGGTCGAACCGGGGCCGCGCCTGGGACAACAATGTGGGGTGGCGGATTGACTATCAGGTGACCTCCCCCGATCTGGCCCCGCGCCTGAAGGCAGCTTCCGTATACCGCGACCAGCGATTTTCCGACCACGCGCCGTTGATTATTGATTATCAGGACTGATCATTGGCAGCCAACTTGTTGTCCCCCGGCGGTTTTGCTAGCTTCCCAGAGGCATACCGTCGGCACACGGCGGATGCGCCACCTCAACAGCGAGAAACTGACCATGAAAACATTGACGTTGATTTCCATCATTGGCCTCCTCACCCTGACCGGCTGCGCCAGTAACTCCGCCCAGCCATCGTTTGGCGACCAGCTGGCCGCGCGGGGTGAAAAAGCCCAAGCCATTTCCAAGCAATGGAACAGCGGCAGCTCGGCCGTCGCCAAAGGCGAAAAAATGATTGCCAAGGGTCAGGAGTTGATTACCGACGGCAAAAAAGACCAGACCAAAGGGGAAAAGCTGGTTGAGGACGGCCGCAAACTGGTTGAAAATGGCAAACAGCAAATGGCCGACTCCGAGGCCGCCTACCAAAACATGAGGGCAACGCCGGTTCCGGCAACAGCCCCGCAGTAACAGGATTTTCATGAGCAAAGCATCCGTTGACGCTGCCACCCTTGCCCGGTGGCGGCAAGATATTGTCTTCACCGAGAATGTGCTTGGCGATGACTACACCTTCCGTTCCACCTGGGGCGTGTTTTCCCCGAAAGCGGTGGACGAAGGCTCCCGCCTGCTGCTGGAGCATGTGGACTTCAAGCCGGACGCCGACTGTCTGGATGTGGGCTGCGGTTATGGCGTGCTGGGCATGGTGATGGCAAAGAAGTGCCCGCAGGGTACGTCAGTGTTGCTGGACAAGGATTTTGTGGCGGTGGACTACGCGCGCCGCAATTGCGAGGCGAACGGGCTGAAGAACACCGAGGTGTTCCTGAGCAACGGCTTCAACCAGGTAGGCGACCGCAAGTTCGACATCATCCTCTCCAACCTTCCGGCGAAGGTGGGGAATGAGCAGCATTACCTGTATTTGTACGATGCTTTGGCGCATTTGAAGCCGGGCGGCAAGTTCTATGTGGTGACCATCAATGGCTTGCGGGACTTCATTTCACGGACGTTCAAGGAAGTATTCGGGAATTACGACAAGTTGAAGCAGGGCAAGACGTACACCGTGGCGGTGGCGGAGAAGCTGTAGGGCGCGGATTCATTTTCAGAAAGCTGAACACCTCATGAGCAAGATACTCAACGACACCAGCAAGTTCCTGAGCTTTGTGCTGCGGCATGAACCTCAGGCCATTGGCCTGACGTTGGACAGTGAGGGCTGGGCTGACATTGCCTCGCTTATGGAGGGCGCTGCCCAATCCGGCCGGGCCATGACTCGGGATTTGATTCAACAGGTTGTGGACACCAGTGATAAAAAGCGGTTTTCACTGTCGGCTGACGGGTTGCGTATTCGGGCGGCACAAGGGCATTCCACCGGCCTTGTTGCCATTACGCACCCGGAGAAGGAGCCGCCCGAGTGGCTGTTTCACGGGACGGCGACCCGTTTTCTGGACTCGATTTTGAAGGAGGGCCTGCGTCCCGGTGAGCGTCATCATGTGCATTTGTCGGAGGATGAGCAGACGGCGGCGGCGGTGGGTCAGCGGTACGGGAAGCCGGTGGTGCTGAGGGTGGAGGCACGGCGGATGCGTCAGCAGGGGTTCAGGTTTTTTCAGGCGGATAATGGGGTTTGGTTGACAGAGTTCGTTCCCGTGCAGTTCATTATGAAGGGGGCAACATAGGTATCCGGCGCAATTCCATTGCGCCCTACGAGGTCTTAGATTTATCTACCACAACACTAGCAACAAGCACTTTCGAGCCGGACTCTCTCTTTTTCCATCTTTCATACACCAAGAGCGCCTCATTAAATCCATCCAATAATTCACCATCGCCCCAGACTTCTTCAATAAAATAAAAATATACCTCCCCGTTATTAATGGCATCCCATCTAGTTTTATAAAGCCTAAGTCCAACATATACCACTGTACCCTCAGACACGAAACCATAGTAGCTGGGCGGCTCTCCAGAGCCTGCCGGATAATCCCCCCTCCCGCCAAACGGAATAAAATAGGCAGAGCGCGTCTTATCAATTAGCCAACACTCTGGATATTTAACATTATAAATTGGCGCCGTAACATTTAATGAATCATATAGTGCGCAATCTTCACTCAATAAATCTCTTGCCTCAAAGGCCATCACCCACTCCTGCATGTTCATCAAGCATTCATCTCACGTGAATGATACTTAACTTCGGAATTCTAAACCACTTTAAGCCTTCAGCTCTTGTCGAAAATTAAAATCCCATATACTCAAGAGCCAAAACCAAGCAGCGCCACAACCAAAAATCATTATTAAAAAATTACTTCTATATTTATAAATATCGACTTGTCACCCTACAAGCCCACAACACGTAAGGAGCAATGGAATTGCGCCGGATTTCTCAGTCCGGAGAACAAACCGAATCCTCCCTGCCCCCAACCCAACGATTACGCCACTCTTTAACAAGACGCCGGAATGTAGAGTACGGCCAATCCCTTACCCGCTCAACATAACCGTGCTTCACCGAGTTGATATGAATGTAATCCATATGCGCCCGGAAGTCTTCCTCATCCCGGATCATATGCTCCCAATACCTTCGTTGCCAGCAGGTCGCCTTGATGCCTTTGCAAGAGGGTGACTGGTGCCGCCGGGGTGCCAGGCACGTTGATAGTCGGGCATGATTCTTCCTTGAGGCATGCGTTGAGATGGGGATTTTGCCAGTATCATAAATCCGGCGCAATTCCATTGCTCCCTACGATGTCTTCAACAGCCATCTCCAAAAGAATATTAGAATAATTCTTTTGATTACCCAGAGGACTTTGGTCCTTTAAAGGATCAAGCACATAAAGTATATGGACTTGTGCTCCCAGCTTGAAAAGAGAGTAGTCGTTTACATCGTTAGCCTCAAAGCTCTCAGAGCAAACATCTCCATCACTCGTCATAATTTTGAAATCCAACTGAATATCATCCTCGGAATCGCCATCCAGACCAGCCTTATATATTTCAATAATATCGCCACACAAATATAAGCGTGGCATTTTTCCATTTACAATATTGTCCCACCACTCTTGGGACCCAAAGAGACCGTAGGTCCCCTTCAGTCCAAAAAGGGGTCTTGACTGATCCAAAGTCAAGGCTTGAGCTTTTGTAACCCTGGCAGGGTTTGCCTTTAAGTCCAGAGACAGCTGGTAAACCAGTTTAACTGGGCTCTTAAGGCTTTTTAAATTCAAGAACATAATAATCCCTACCACTTAATCTCAACGATTTTTTCAAACCGTAAGTTATTCTGATTAAACAGGTCAAGCGCCTTCCCTTTTCAAACACGTAAGGCGCAATGGAATTGCGCCGGATTTCAATCCGGGGTACACACCGAATTTTCCCTGCCACCACCCCAATCCAACGAATATGAACCCTCTATCACAAGACGCCGGAATGTAGAGTACGGCCAATCCCTTACCCGCTCAACACGTAAGGCGCAATTCCATTGCGCCCTACGAGGTCTGTAGGGCTTTGCCCCGGCATAAACGTGTTGACTCCCTCCTGCCCATACGGGAAAATGCCGTATCTACAGGGGGATTTCCCATGGTCACTGCCGCACGTTTCGACCTCAAGCTGGATGCCGACGATAAAGAACTGCTGGCTCGCGCCGCCAGCCTGATGGGCACCACCATGGCGGGCTTCATGCGCAGCGCCGCCAAAGAAAAAGCCCAGGCCCTGCTGGAGCAGGAGTCCCGCATCACCTTGTCAACGCAGGATTTTCTGGCCTTCAGCGAGGCCATCAATGGCGCCTTTGCGCCCAATCCGGCGTTACAAAAAGCCTTGGCCGACGCCGCCCGGGTCAAGCGTGCTTGAAGAGCAACGGCTAGACGCCAGCGTACATGACCGCTTCGGCTTCAGTTGTGGTGAACCTGCGCTGGATGACTATTTGCGCAAGTATGCGGCGCAGCAAAGCGCCAAGGGCCTCAGCGCGGTTTTTGTGGTGGTGGATGATGCCCAACCCCGCCAAATTCTGGGTTTCTATACACTCAGCGCCGCTCAGGTTGACGCCGCTCTACTCTCTGATGCTGAGCAAAAAAAGCTGCCGCGCTACCCCGTGCCATGTTTTCGCATGGGGCGTCTGGCAAGCAGCCTGACGCACCAAGGCACGGGCATAGGTGCGCTGTTGGTCGGCCTTGCGGTTGACCGTTGCCTTAAAGCCCGTGCACAGGTGGGGGCGTATGCCCTGCTGGTTGACGCCAAAACCGAGAAAGCCAAAGCCTTTTACGTTCATTACGGCTTCACGGCTTGCACGGATTCGCCAATGACGTTGTATTTGCCGCTGGGTTGACTTGCAACCACTCGTTACATGCGTTGTCGGGCTTGCCGGCCCAACCTGCGCGGACTGAACACTTCACTGTTTGCAACAATTCAACATAAAGTTGGCACGCCGTTGTACTTAAGCTTTGGCATCTCTGGCAATTGCTGCAAGTAAACCAAAATTATTTGATCTTCTCCTAGTATTCCAGATTGAGGATCATTGCTCAGCAGCGTGACGTGATAAAAACCATCAGTGAGCGCAATTACTTGAGTTGCCGGGCATTTGGATTGCCACTTCAAAAGATCATAAAGGTCTCTAACACAAAGCGTTCTATCCCGCACCTCTACCCCAAGCCTTAACCTGTAAGCATACTTTTCCAACTCTGCATCATCAGGATAGCCTTGGAAGACTTCTAAGTAGAAGCGGCCGGGAGTTCCAGTGCTAACACCAACTAACCGGCCCTCAAGCGCTTGTTTTTCAACCACATCCGGATCTGAAAAGCCTCTTTCAAGGTAGTCCTCGCCCTCCTGAATGGCCGCTGCCGAAAAGGGTGAATAGAAAATGAGTCCTAGTCCAGCAACATCCAAGCGAAATTTCTGAAATGCGTTCATGGCTTCCTAGATGTCCGTAATATTTTAGTAGTGCACTAACACGTAAGGCGCAATGGAATTGCGCCGGATTTCTTAATCCGGAGTACAAACCGAATCCTCCCGGCCACCACCCCAATCCAACGAATATAGACCATCACTTACAAGACGCCGGAATGTGGAGTACGGCCAATCCCTTACCCGCTCAACATACCCATGCTTCACCGGGTTGATATGAATGTAATCCATATGCGCCCGGAAATCCGCTTCATCCCGAATCATGTGCTCCCAATACCGGAGTTGCCAGCAGGTCGCTTTGTTGCCTTTGCTAGAGGGTGACTGGTGCCTCCGGGATGCCAGGCGAGTCGATAATCGGGCATGCTTCTTCCTTGAGGCATGCTTTGGGATGAAGATTGTGCCCGGATCATAAATCCGGCGCAATTCCATTGCGCCCTACAAGGTCTGAGCAGGAGAAAAAGTCGGTTGTGACGGGGCATGGGGCGAGATCTTTTTGTCACATCGCGTCCAGAATGGATGATTATAATAACTGATAGCTCTTAATTGAAGTCAAGCCATGTTTCGCAACCTCAGAGCTAACTTCCACTAGTAAGCTCTCTGGATCATCTATTCTTGCAATAACATCCCTTAACCATTTTTCCTTATCTCCAATAATGTTAAATGCCCTGCTTGGCCAATTTTTCATATCAGAATCGGCTTTATCTAAAATGCTTAAAGCAATATCTTTGCGCCCAACTGCTGCGGCTGACAATGCACATGCCAAATACGGTCCATGCTGAAAAGGCACAATTATGCCATATCCTCCAGATGTATACTTTGAAAAGTGTTCAATAACACTCTCTAAAGAAAGCACAGGTTCCATTAATGGAGGAAATTCACGACGAAACTTTTGTGCAAGTTCATCATATTCACTCTCATGATTTTTAAGTTTGATTTGGGATGGTTGACCTCGAGCACTCAAAACTGGAGCAGAACCATTAAGACTGATTGCTGGAAACGCTTCTGCTAAACAGTGCATGAAAACCTTGGGAACATAAACATCGGGGCTTCCGCCAATATCAAGACAAATCCCATACAGAATTGGTCCATGACGCCTCACCAGCCACATTGGCTTCCATATCTCTAGCGATGGGAAATAATTACCCCAGTCATGGGTAATTTTCTTTTTATCTTTCACTCCAATATGAACTATCATGGATTGATCTCGATCTGGCTTGTTACACCGGGAACATTTGCCGCATTCTTGGCTTGTTGCTTTGCAGGTATCCCTCTACCTGGCACCTTAATGAACTTGTAATCATAAACAGTTCCTGATGAGATATCAAAAACATCTGGCCTCGCGCTACCTTTCTTACCTCGAGCAGCTGACACGCCTCAAAGAAACGATGATTCAGAAAGAAGGTTAGTACGGTTACCTGTAACTCCTTGATACTTCTTAAGTAGTTTTTCAGCATATGAATGTTTCAGCGTTCCTTGGTGCGAACCTGTTCCGACTGCTCCCCAACACGTAAGGCGCAATGGAATTGCGCCGGATTTCAATCCGGGGTACAAACCGAAGTTTCCCTGCCCCCACCCCAATCCAACGAATACGAACCCTCTCTCACAAGACGCCGGAATGTAGAGTACGGCCAATCCCTTACCCGCTCAACATACCCATGCTTCACCGGGTTGATATGAATGTAATCCATATGCGCCCGAAAATCTGCTTCATCTCGAATCATATGCTCCCAATACCGGCGTTGCCAGATACCCCGCTCCCCCCTCCGTTGCCGGGCCTCGTTGCGGCGTTCGGTACAAGGCAAGGCGCGGGAAAAGCCGCCTTTGATAAGCATCCAGCGGGTGGCGTAGTCCGTATCCTGTGGCGGCAATTCCAGCAGGCAGTGCATGTGCTCCGGCAACACGACCCAACCATGAATGGTAAAAGGATGGCGTTCACGCACCTGTTTGACGCTTTGTCGAAGTAGGTCAATGGGCCGGACCAGCAAGTCGTTTTGGTGTCTTTGCAGCAGGTTGACGGTGAAGAAGATGGTGCCGCCGGGGTGCCAGACGCGTCGATAATCGGGCATTTTTCTTCCTTGAGGCATGCTTTGGGATGGGGATGTGACCGTATCATAAATCCGGCGCAATTCCATTGCGCCCTACGAGGTCTGTAGGTTTCAGAAAATACGGCGCATTTTTAATGCGCCCTATGCTGGCTGTTGTGGAGTTTCTACCCTTTTAGCATCAATTTTGAAGAGAAGACAAATGAATTTCATGTATGGAAGAACGTTATTCATGTCAGTTTTTGTGCTTGGAAGTTCTCTATCAGCATACATCTACATCAATTATCCACAAATGGAAACTGACGTTCCAATGCACTTACTAATAGCAAACACCTCACTTGTGTTAATATTTATTATATTAACCATACTCAGATGCCATGCCGTGGGATGGTCAGGCTGGCGGGCATTGGCACTCATTATTCCGTATGTAAACATAGTGCTATTATTTAGCTTAATGCATCTCGCTGGCAAAAAATCTCCCAAGAACATAACCAACACTTAAGGCCCAATAGAATTGCGCCGGATTTTTCAGTCCGGAGTACACACCGAGGTTTCCCTGCCCCCAACCAAATATATGAGCTCTTCTTGCAACTAATTGTTAAAAAGCTCAACTATCTCTGTATCTCTACTTGCAACAGATGCCACGTAGGCTTTAACTGAAACCCCTCCCTCTAACTTTTGATCCTTATCAGCACCATTTCTCAACAGCAACTTAGCGCATTCATAATCAAATGGTTTAACTAAAAACAATTGCCGCAATGGGCTAACACCTTCACAATTAACAACATTAACATCTGCACCTGCAACAATTAAAGCCTTAATAAAATCTGCCCTCTTTAATCTCACTGCATAATGTATTGCAGTATTCCCATATGCATCAATAGCATTAACATCCACCCCCTTATCAATCAAATATTGAATAGCCTCGTACGATGGCGACAATGAAAGAGAAAGCAGCGCGTGATGGAGGTAGCTCCATCTTTCCTTTTCAGTGACCTCATTGAGATCGGCCCCATGACCAACCAATAAGTCAATCTTGGCTAGATCACCCTTCATGATCGCTCTTAAGACTTCTCTAGACATTTCCTATACACCCTCTATGACAGAAGAAATCTTCCATCTCGAAGAATATGACTAATATTGTCTCGATCAGGCAAATCACCCACCCATCATAACCACACCCAACCCATCTCCCCAACAAAAAGGGCGCAATTCCTTGCCCCCCTTCTCCCCACCCGAATCACCCAACCCCTCAGTGATCCACCATAAACACACCCTTATGCAACTCCGACGCCGCCAGACTCGTCATCATGAACCGCTCAAAATCCGACTTCGGCATCGGCCGCGCAAACAAAAACCCCTGCATCGTAATGCACCCGCGCTGCAACAGGAAATCCGCCTGCTCCGTCGTCTCCACCCCCTCCGCCACCACACTCAGCTTCAGGTTCTGCGCCAAACCGATAATCGCCGCCGTAATCGCCGCATCGTTCGGATCAGTCACAATATCCTGCACAAACGACCGGTCAATCTTCAACTCATCAATCGGGAAGCGCTTCAGATAATGCAGCGACGAATACCCCGTCCCGAAATCATCCACCGACAGCGAAACCCCCATCGTCTTCAACGCCTGCAAGGTATCAATCGTCGAACTGATATCCTGCATCAGGATGCCTTCCGTCAACTCCAGCACCAGGAAACTGGGCAACAATTGCGACTCGTCCAGACTGCGCTGCACCCCGGCCAGCAAATCCGGATCACGGAAATTCGCCGACGACATGTTGATCGCCAGCGGCACAATCGGCAAACCCCGGGTCTGCCAGTCGCTGTTGATGACGCAGGCCTGCTGCAACACCCACTGCCCCAGCTCCACAATAAAACCGCATTCCTCAGCCACCGGAATGAAGATGGCCGGCGAAATCATGCCGCGCTCCGGATGCTTCCAGCGCAACAGCACCTCCGCCCCCACCAGTTCATGCGTCAGCGGATTGACCTTGGGCTGGAAGTACAACTCCAGCTGGCCCTGCTCAATCGCCTTGCGCAGATCGTTTTCCAACGCAAACTTGTTCAGCACTGTCTCGTTCATGGTGGAATCGAAGAAGTGGTAGCTGTTGCGGCCCTTGTCCTTGACAGCGTACATCGCCAGATCGGCGTTCTTCAGCAACTGCTCCACGTCCTCACCGTCTTCCGGCGCCACGGCAATGCCGATGCTGGCGGTGACAATGATTTCCTGCTTGCCGATGGTGATCGGTTGGGAAATGACTTCCAGCAGGCGCTGCGCCACCTGGGCGGCGTCTTCCGGCTGGCTGATGTCGGTCAGGACAATGGTGAATTCATCGCCGCCCAGACGCGCCACCATGTCGTTCTGGCCCTGGGCCAGCGCAATGATGTCGGTGCTGCGCACACAGGTGTTAATGCGGCTGGCCACGGCCTGCAACACCATGTCGCCCTTGTCATGGCCCAGGGTGTCGTTGATGCGCTTGAAACGGTCGAGATCAATGAACAGCAGCGCGCACTGCTTGCCGTTACGCTTGGTGCGCAGCAACTCGTGCTGCAGCAGTTCGCGGAACAGCTGGCGGTTGGCCAGCCCGGTCAGTGAATCGTAATAGGCGAGGTTGCGGATGCGCTGCTGCGCCGCCACCAGCTCGGTGATGTCCTGGGTAATGCCTTCAATACGCTCAATCGTGCCGTCGGTGTGATAGAAGACCTGCGTCTGCTCGTGCAGCACGCGCATGCCGGAGTGGCCGGCAATGATGCGGAACTGCAACTGGTAGGCGGTGCCTTTCACGGCGCTGTGCAGGGCGTCACGAACAATCTGGCGGTCCTCTTCATGCACATGCTCCAGCATGGCGTACATGGAAGTTTCCAGGTTGTCGCGGCGCACGCCGAGAATGCGGTAATACTCGGTGGTGCGGCGGGTGGTGTCGTGCTCGGGCCACCATTCCCAACTGCCCAGATGCGCCAGACGCTGGGCGTTGGCCAGGCTGGATTCGCTGTGGGCCAGCTGGTCGTGAATACGGCTGGCGCGCAGGATGTAGTGAATGCGATAGACCAGCAGCGTCCAGTTGATGGGCTTGGTGACGAAGTCGGTGGCGCCATAATCATAAGCGCGCACAATGGAGGCGTTGTCCTCCAGACCGGTGAGCATGATCACCGGCAGGCTGGCCAGTTCGGGGTTGCGCCGGATCTCCTTGCAGACGTCATAGCCGTCAATATCCGGCATGATCACGTCCAGCAGCACCAGATCGGGCTTGATCTGCTTGATCATGGCCAGCCCCTGCTGCCCGTTGGCCGCTTCAAAAACGCGGAAGTTTTCTTCCGCCAGCTTTTCAGCCGCCAGCAGGCGCGTTATGGGGTCGTCATCAATAATCAGGATTTTGGTGGTCATTACAGGGTTCCAGATTGCCGATCCTGACATCAGTCCTGTATCTCCGCAGGTACTGACATCAACTGTGGTTCCAGCGCATTCAGGGCCGCCATCAAGCGAGCCGATTCTGCGAGCAACGCACCGGTCAAGGCGCCGGCTTCCGCCAACTCCGACTGTCGGGCAAATTGTTCGATATCTCTGGCTACCTGTGAGAGGGCCTGTGCGCCAATCGACGCCGAAGAAGACTTCAGCGTATGTGAGTGACGCAGCAACGCCTCCTGATCCTGAGCGGCCAGTGCGTATTCAATCCCGTGAACCAGTTTGGAAGCTTCCTGGCGAAACAGTCCCAAAAGACGCCTCACCAGGGGTGATGCTAACCCCGAGTTTCCCCCTATGCTTGTTAGCACCCTGACATCCAGCGCCTCCGGGGCGCCGGTCTTGTTATTGTCATGCATCATTGATGTCCCGGCCTGCTCATCCCTGTTCACTTCAAGCGTCTCCCAACCCATCCCGGCACCAATGTAATCAATAAGAAGCCATACACTAAGTCATAGTGTTTTTATCGGACTTTACAGTTACCTAACATTTTGACACATAGCAAGCTCATTTTTAACTTTCAACGCCAACTGCCCGACAAAGCAGCATAATAAGATGACGAGCGCTCACCTTCCGACGAACGTCCGTCATCACGGATTACCAGCCCAGGACTTCCTGCTGCTTGGTAATCAGCGTCTGGATGCCCTGTTCGGCCAGAATCAGCATGCTGTCGGCTTCCTGGCGGCTGAATGACTTGCCTTCCGCCGTACCCTGCATTTCCACAAAACCACCCAGCTGGGTCATCACCACATTCATGTCGGTGTCGCAGCCGGAGTCTTCCTCATAGTCCAGATCCAGCACCGGCACGCCCTTGACAATGCCCACCGAAACGGCGGCAATCAGGTGCTTCAGCGGGTCGTTCTTGATGGTCTTGCGCTTCAGCAGGTAGCTGAGGGCGTCCACCAGCGCCACGGCCCCGCCGGTAATGGCGGCGGTGCGGGTGCCGCCGTCGGCCTGCAGCACGTCGCAGTCGATGGTGATGGTGTTTTCACCCAGTTTCTTCAGGTCCACCATGGCGCGCAGGCTGCGGCCGATGAGTCGCTGGATTTCCAGGGTGCGGCCGCCCTGCTTGCCGCGCGAGGCTTCGCGGTCGTTACGGGTATGGGTTGCGCGGGGCAGCATGCTGTATTCGGCCGTGATCCAGCCTTCACCCTTGCCCTTCAGGAAACGCGGCACCGAGGTCTCGACACTGGCCGTGCACAGCACCCGCGTATCCCCGAATTCCACCAGCACCGAGCCTTCGGCATGCTTGGTGTAGTGGCGGGTGAAGCGGATCTGGCGCAGTTCGTCGGCGGCGCGTCCGGCGCTGCGACGGAAGCCCTGGTCGGTAATGGCGGTCGACAGGGCGTCTTTGAGATTCGGCATGGTGCATCCTCGGTACGTTTAGATGAAAAGCGGCAAAGCAGGCAATTATAGCGTCTAGCGGCTACAATCGACGCTGACATCCAACATTCTGACGGAGTTTGCATGATTTGCAGCATGACAGCCTTCGCCCGGCAGGAAATACGCGGTGATTTCGGCCTGCTGGCCTGCGAAATTCGGTCGGTGAACCACCGTCACCTGGAAATGGCGCTGCGTCTGGGCGACAGCCTGCACGGCCTTGAACCGGCGCTGCGTGAACGTCTGCGGCAGCAACTGGGACGGGGCAAGGTGGAGGTCTGGATTCGCCATGAACCGGCAGAAACATCCGCCACACAGGTGCGCATCAACCTGGAGCTGGCCGCCAAACTGGTCGCTGCCGCTGCCGAAATTGACAAGCTGGCCCGCCACACCGCCCCGCTGAATGCCGTGGACATCCTGCGCCTGCCCGGCGTCATGGTTCCGCCGACACCGGACGCTGAAGCACTCGCTACCGCCGCCCTCGCCTTGTTCGACACCACCCTCACCGACTTTGGCGCGTCCCGCCGCCGGGAAGGCGATGCGCTCGCCGCCCTGATTGCGGCGCGCCTGGATGCCGTCGGGGTGGAGTGCGCCAAGGCGGCAGAACGGTTGCCCGGCATCATCCAGCATTACCGGCAGCGGCTGCAGGACCGCCTGTCGGAACTCAAGGGCGAGCTGAACCACGAGCGCCTGGAACAGGAACTGGTGTTTTTTGCGCAGAAGATTGATGTCGCCGAAGAACTGGACCGGCTGGCCACCCACGCCGCCGAAGTCCGCCGCGTGCTGGCGGCGGGCGGCATGGTGGGGCGCAAGCTCGACTTCCTGCTGCAGGAATTAAACCGCGAAGCCAACACCCTGGGCGCCAAATCGGTCAGCGCCGACAGTTCACAATCCTCGGTGGAACTGAAAGTCCTGATTGAGCAAATGCGCGAGCAGGTGCAGAACATCGAATAACCCCCTGCCGGATGGGGCGCCGGTATGCTTGAATAGCAGCCCGGCGACCGACCCGCCCTCCACCCACCCGATAGTGAAGACCCAACATGTCCGGAACCCTTTTTGTTGTCTCCGCCGCCTCCGGGACCGGCAAAACCTCCCTGGTCAGGGCCCTGCTGGAAAACACCGACCACGTTATTGTCTCGGTGTCCCACACCACCCGCAAACCCCGCCCCGGCGAGCTGGATGGCGTGCACTACCACTTTACCAGCGTTGACGAATTCATGACCCAGGTCGGCGAAGGCGGCTTCCTGGAACATGCGGAAGTCTTCGGCAACTTCTACGGTACGGCGCGCAGCACGGTCGAAAACGCCCTCAAGGCCGACCGCGATGTCATCCTGGAAATTGACTGGCAGGGCGCCCAGCAGGTCCGCCGCCAGTTCCCGGATGCGCAAACCATTTTCATTGTGCCGCCAAGCCGCGAGGCCTTGCGTGAACGCCTGCTGAATCGCGGCCAGGACAGCGACGAGGTTATCAACCACCGGCTGGCCGGGGCGCTGGAAGACATCAGCCACTTTGTCGAATTCGACTATCTGGTCATCAATGACGACTTCGATACCGCCCTCGGAGACCTGCTGGCCGTGGTCCGCGCCTGCCGCCATCGCCAGCCGTTGCAAGCCATCCGTCATATGGACCGGCTGCAGAGCTTGTTGTCATCCTGAGAATTGCGTATATTCAAGGTTTTCCCTGTTGCTGTTGAGATTCGAAATGGCTCGCGTTACCGTCGATGATTGCCTGGGTGCAGTCGAAAACCGCTTTGAACTGGTTCTGGTCGCCTCCCGCCGCGCCCGCCAATTGGCTTCGGGAAACAAGGAAGCCCTGCTGCCCTGGGACAATGACAAACCAACCGTGATGGCGCTGCGCGAAATCGCCGCCGGTCTCGTGGACCGTTCCATCCTGCACGCCAAGGATGAAGATCCGGTGGATGATGTCGCCCTGGACATCAGCCTGGGCATGGGTCTTGGCATGGGCATGGACATTCCCGGCTTCTGAGCCGCCGGGCGGCCGTCTGCGGCCGCCCCCGCCTCCCCACCGGAAACTCCGATGAGTGCCGGACTCGCTGGTTTCAGCGAATACCTCGCCACCTACCTCAAGCCGGAGCAGATTGCCGAGGTCGAATCCGCATACGTTTTTTCCAGGATCGCCCACGAAGGGCAGTTCCGCCGCAACGGCGACCCGTACATCACCCACCCCCTGGCCGTCGCCGACATCCTCGCCCACATGCACATGGACCATCAAAGCCTGATGGCCGCGCTGCTGCATGACGTGATTGAGGACACCGGCGTTTCCAAGGAGGAACTGGGCAAGCATTTCGGTGTCGACGTGGCTGACCTGGTGGACGGCGTCACCAAGCTGGCCAAGGTGCGCACCCAGACCAAAGCCGAAGCCCAGGCCGAAAACCTGCGCAAGATGATGCTGGCGATGACCCAGGATATCCGGGTGATCATTGTCAAGCTGGCTGACCGCCTGCACAACATGCGCACGCTGGATGTGCTGGCTCCCGAAAAACGCCGCCGCATTGCCCAGGAAACCCTGGACATCTACGCCCCGCTGGCCAACCGCCTGGGCATGAACCAGGTGCGCATTGAACTGGAAGATCTCTGTTTCGAAGCCCTGTTCCCGATGCGGGCGCCGCTGATCCGCAAGGCGGTACGCGTGGCGCGCGGCAACCGCAAGGACATGCTGGAAACCATCCGCCAGACGCTGGAACAGCGCCTGCGCCAGGAAGGACTGGCATCGCGGGTGCTGGGCCGTGAGAAGCACATGTACAGCATCTACATGAAAATGAAGGAGAAACAGAAGTCATTCTCCGAAATCATGGATGTTTACGGCTTCCGGGTAGTGGTGGAGTCGGTAGATGCCTGTTATCGCGCGCTAGGCATCATGCACAACCTGTACAAGCCCATCCCCGGCAAGTTCAAGGACTACATCGCCATTCCCAAGGCCAACGGCTACCAGTCGTTGCATACCGTGCTGAAAGGTCAGCGCGGCGTGCCCATTGAAATCCAGATCCGCACCGAAGCCATGGAGTCCATGGCCAACAACGGCGTGGCCGCGCACTGGCTGTACAAGGACACCGGCAACACCTCGCAGGCCCGCGCCCGGGAATGGATGAAGTCGCTGCTGGAATTGCAGAAGAGCGCCGGCAATTCGCTGGAATTCATTGAAAACGTCAAGATTGATCTGTTCCCGGACGAGGTCTACGTCTTTACACCGAAGGGCACCATCCTGACGCTGCCCAAGGGCTCCACACCGGTCGATTTCGCCTATGCCGTTCATAGCGATGTCGGCAACAGCTGCGTCGCTGCCCGTGTGGACGGCCGTCTGGCCCCGCTCAGCCTGCCGCTGCTGACCGGACAAACTGTGGAAGTGATCAGCGCACCGGGCGCCATGCCCAATCCGCACTGGCTGAATTTCGTCATCACCAGCAAGGCGCGCGCCAATATCCGCAGCTACCTCAAGGACCAGCAGCAGTCCCAGTCGGTGGATCTCGGCCGCCGCCTGCTGGACAAGGCCTTGTCTGCCTATGCCCTGAAAGTGGCCGCCGTGCCCTCCTCCCTGCTGACCCAGGTGCTGGGCGAGTTGGGCTTCGACAATCTGGACAGCCTGCTTGAAGACATCGGTCTGGGCAACCGTGCGCCGCAACTGGTGGCGCGACGGCTGGCGCCGGAAGGGTCCCGCGAGCAAAACCGTCCCGCCTCCCGGCATATGGCCATCCATGGCACCGAGGGCCTGCTGGTGTCCTACGCCCGCTGCTGCCGACCCCTGCCCGGCGACAGCATTATCGGCCACCTCAGCGCCGGGCGTGGCATCGTCATTCATCGCGACATCTGCAACAACCTGGTGGCGGAACTGCGCGACAACCCCGACAAGTGCATGCCCCTGCAATGGTCGGAAACCATTGAACGCGAATTCCCCAGTGAATTGCGCATCGAGCTGACCAACCAGCGCGGCATGCTGGCGGAAATCGCACGCGAAGTCACCGCCAACGACGCCAATATCGAAAACATCAGCATGCAGGAAAAGGGCCCGCAACACGCCGTCATCAGCCTGAATTTGTCCGTACGCGACCGTGTGCATCTGGCCCGCATCATCAAGCGCATCCGCATTCTCAACGGCGTGGAAAAGGTCACCCGCGTCCGCGCTTGACAGGGATCACCACGGCCAAGTTGGCCCTTCGTACAATAATTACCCGATCTCGGGTAAATGACAAATTAACAACCAATCACCTAAAATGAGATTCAGTTGGCACTTTCCCGCCGACACCGGGGCTGATCCCGGTATATTTTCCAGACATAGACCCCCGAAGGCTGTTTCCCTATGGTGCTGAGGTCACTCCTGTGCTCCCTGCTGGCTTTGCTGTCCCTGATACCTGGGACAGGCGTGCAAGCGGCGCCCCTTCCCAGCGTGGCCCTCTATTACGGGGCCAACCCGCCCCTTGCGGAATTGCGCGCCTTCGATGTCGCCGTCGTGGACCCGGATCATGTCGCCTCCCCCAACCGTTTCAAGCATCCCGGCAGTGAACTGTTCGCCTACGTCAGCCTCGGCGAAGTGCATCCCGGCCGGTCCTGGTTCAAGCAAATTCCCCCGTCGCTGCTGACCGGCAGCAACCGCGCCTGGGGCAGCCGTGTCGTGGACCAGTCCGCAGCGGCATGGACGGATTTTTTCCTGGACCAGGTCATTGCGCCGTTGTGGCAGGCCGGATATCGCGGCTTTTTCCTGGATACCCTGGACAGTTATCAGTTGGTGGCCAAGACACCCGAAAGCCGCGCCCTCCAGGAAGCGGGCATGCGCCGCACCATTCACGCCCTGAAGGCTCGATGGCCCGCAGCACGGCTGATCGTGAACCGGGGTTTTGAGATTCTGCCGCAAATCCACAACGATGTCTGGATGGTGGCGGCGGAGTCACTGTACCGGGGGTGGGACGCCGCTGCCAGGCGTTTTGCGGAAGTACCGGCAAAAGACCGGCAATGGTTGTCGGCGAAACTGAAGTCAGTGCAGGCCGATTATGGCAAGCCGGTGCTGGTCATTGATTACGTACCCCCCGGCGACCGCACGCTGGCGCGTGAAACCGCGCACCGGCTGCGCGAAGACGGCTTCATTCCGTGGGTGTCGGCACCGGCGCTGGACCAGTTGGGCGTGGGTTCTGTGGAAGTCCTGCCGCGCAGGGTGCTGGTACTCTACAACCCGGCGGAGAGTCCGGATCTCCATTACTCTGATCCCCTGCGTTTTCTGGGTATGCCCATGGCTAGGCTGGGACTGGCGCCCGACTATGTGCCGGTCAATGGCCCCTTGCCGGACTATCCGCTGACCGGTCGATATGCAGGTATTGTCAGCTGGATCAACAGCGATGAAGTGGCGGATGGCGGACGTTATGCTGCCTGGCTGGAGCGGCAGGTCGATGTCGGGGTGCCGCTGGCGGTGTTCAGCCGTTTCGGCATGGCCTACGACAACCCGCTGCTGCGCAAACTGGGGGTGCAATCTTTCGAGGCCGACAAGTCCGCCCTGCTGAAAGTGACCGCCCGGCATACCATGACCGGCTTTGAACTGCCGGTGACGCCGCGTCAGGGCGAATTGTATCCGTTACGACTGAGCGGTGAAGGGCAACCGCTGCTGACCATCTACTCCTCGGCGGGCCAGATCTTCCACCCCGCCGCCTTGACCGCCTGGGGCGGCTATGCCCTGGCGCCTTATACCGTCGGCCAATTGCCGGGGCAGGACAACGGCGAGCGCTGGTATATCAACCCCCTGACCTTCCTGAGCCAGGCGCTGAAACTTGATCCTTCCATTCCGGTGCCGGACATCACCACGGAGAACGGCCGGCGGTTGCTGCTGGTGCACATTGACGGCGACGGCTTCGCCAGCGGCGCCGAACGCTTCGGCGCACCGCCCAGCGGTCAGGTGCTGCGCGACGAACTGCTGAAGAAATACCCGCTGCCCACCACCATGTCAGTGATTGAGGGCGAAATAGGCGCGAACGGCCTGTATCCGGCCAAATCCGCACAACTGGAAGGCATTGCCCGCGACATTTTCGCCCTGCCCTGGGTGGAAGCGGCCAGCCACTCCTACTCCCATCCCTTCCATTGGGGCAAGGCAGAGTCCAATCTGGATAACGGCGAAAGCTATCACCTCGCCATCCCGGAATATACCTATAACGTCAATCGGGAAATCGGCGGTTCGCTGGACTATATCAACAGTAGGCTGACGCCCAAGGACAAACCGGCCAAGGTCTTCCTGTGGACCGGCAACTGTGTCGCCACTGAAGAGGCCTTGGCTGCGGCTGACAAGGCCGGGTTGTTGAACATGAATGGCGGCGACACCGTGATTACCCGCAGCCGCAACTCCTGGACACAGATTGCCGGGCCGGGAAGGCCGCGCAACGGTTATTATCAGGTGTTTGCCCCTAACCAGAACGAGAATGTCTACACGAATCTCTGGACCGGCCCCTTTTACGGATTCCGGCGCGTCATCGAAACCTTCGAACTGACCGAAACCCCCCTTCGCTTCAAGCCGGTGGACATTTATTACCATACCTATGCCGCCTCCAAGACGGCCTCGCTGCAGGCTTTGCACGAGGTGTACCGCTGGGCGCTGTCGAAACCGCTGCATCCGGTATTTGCATCGGAATACATCCGCAAGGTGCTGGACTTCAATGACTTTGTCGTGGCGCGCACTCCCGACGGGCTGCGCCTGCGCGGCAACGGCGACTTGCGCACCATGCGCCTGCCGTTGACCGGTCCGGCTCCGGACCTGGCGCATAGCTTGGCTGTGGCGGGCATGGCTCCGGGTCCGCAGGCGCGTTATGTGCACCTGACCGGTGACGACGCCCTGCTGAACCTGACTGCCGAGCCGGATGCCTCCCCGTATCTGGAGTCCGCCAACGCCCGGATTACCGGCTTCAAGCGGGATGTCAGCGGCAACCTGACCCTGGATGTGCGCGGTTATCAGCCGTTACGCCTGGTATTCGCCAACGCTGCCGCCTGTCGGGCGCAAATCAAAAACCGCCCCCTGCCCTTTACCCGGCAAGGTTCCCGTCTGATTATCGAGAATGTCCGCCATGATCTCGCTGCGCTCCAGATCGTCTGCCACCGCTGAGCCGGTGCGGCTGCGCTTCTCCAGCAGCGGTCAGACCCTGATCTTCGGGCTGACGGTGGCGCTGATCCTGTTGATGATGTTTCCGGGGCAGATACTGCAACGCCGCCTGGAGCAATCGGCCGCCAGCGACTCACTGACCATCGCCTACCTGATGGCCTGGTTGCGCGCCAAGCCGGACGACCATCATCTACGCCTGCAACTGGCGCTGCACCAGCACGAGACCGGACAGGTCTTCCGCGCCTGGACCACCTTGCAACCGGTGCTGGCCTCACCCGCACTGGATGAGCAGGACCGTTACCGGGCGGAATTGCTGCACTTGAACCTGCTGGAGAAGCTGCTGTGGGCGGAAAGAGCCGACTCCGCCATTTTCATGCGCCGCCAGAAAGAGTTCATTGAACAGTTGCGCATCCTGAGCCGGTCGCCCCGGTTTGACGACCGCCTGGAACACTTTGCCGCCAAGGCCTACGCCATGGGGGAAATCCACCTCGCCAGAAATCTGTATTTGCGGCTGATCACCAGTGACCGCCCGCGTAATCTGAACTGGTACCGGCAGATTGCCGTGCTGGCGCTGGCCGACAACCAACCCGCCATGGCCGGACGCATCCTGCTGCTGGGGCTGGATCTGACGCCGACACCGGAGCAGCGCCGTATCCTGTTCCTGGAGGCCATGCGTCATTTCCAGGCCGCCAACCGGCTGGAAGAAGCGCTGAACGCCGCCCGCCTCCGCCTCGGCTCACTGGCGAACGATCCGGTCACGCTGGAGGCGCTGGCCCGGCTGGCGCTGGCCGCCAACCGCCCCGATATTGCTGAATATTACGTGTCGTTGTTACTGAAGCAACGCATCCAGACTCCCGGACGCCAACCATGAAGCTTATCCCGGCCGTGCTGCTGCTGACATTTTCCGGCTTCGCCATGGCGGAAATTTCCCTGCTGGATGAAAAAGCCGGCATTCCGCAAGCCCCGTTTGACGATACCCGCTATACCCTCGGCTTTGATATTTATGTCGCCGGACGCAACCTGCCCGCCGCCTGGCAGGTGGCGCGGAAAGCCGTGAGCCTCAAGCCGGAAGATGCGGCCTGGCTGAAACGGTATGCCCAGGTTTCGGAATGGGTGGGCGAACCCGCCGAAGCCCTGTCCGCCTGGCTGCGCCATGCCCGGTTGACCGGCGCCGATGAAAGCTGGAACGCCGTGGCGCGGCTGGCGCCGATGCTGCTGGATGACGAAGCCCTGTTGGCCTATCAGCAGCGGCTGGCCACGCAGCGCCCCGCTGATTTGCCGACGCTGCTGAAGCTGGCGGAAATCTATGAACGGCTGGGACGCCCGCAGGACGGCCTGCGCTTCCTGAAGGGTCTGGAGAACGGCAAGTCACGTGCAGCGGTGCTGGAAGTGGAAGCGCTGCTGGCCGAGCGCAGCGGCCAGGATGCCGAGGCCATAACCGCACTGGATCGTTTGCTGGCCGTACCCAAGCCAAAGGAGGCTTGGCTGTTACGCCGGGCCGCCCTGCAATACCGGCGCGGTGATCTACCCCGCGCCCAGGCCGGGCTGGCCGCCGTCGAAAAGCAGATGCCGTCAGCGGCGACCGGTTACTGGCAGACCTATGCCGAACTTTCGCGGCTGTTGAACCTGACCGAAACCGCACAGCGCGCCTATCAAGTGCTGATGGACGGGAATACTTACAGCGAAGGCGATTTGTGGAATTACGCCGCCCTGATCCAGGAACAGGACCCCTTGGCCGCCGCCGGCCTGCAGGAGTTGCTGTTCCGGCGCTTTGCGCGCGACAACGGAGCCATCAACGCGCTGTCGCTGTGGCAGGTGGCGAGGGCCTGGAGCGCCGCCGACGCCTTCCTCGCCTCGCTGACCCCGGAAGCCGTCACCCGGCTTGAAGCAAATGGCGGTTTCCTGGAACAGCGGGCGCGGTTGGCCTGGGTGCGCGGTCGGCTGGCGGATGCCCGCCGCGACTACGTCCGGGGACTGCAACTGGCCCCGGACTCGGTTCGGCTGGTGCAGGGACTGGCCGGAGTGCTGCTGGAACAGGATGACACGCTGGCCTTGCGTTACTTGTTGGAAACCCGCGAAGGACTGGCGCGGCGGCATGAGCCGTTGTGGCCGGCCTGGGCGTCCGGCTGGCAAAGACTGCGGCAGTTATCGCGCGCGCTGCCTTATCAATTGGCCTGGCAGCGCCGCCATCCTGAAGATGCCCTGGCCGCCCTGGCGCTGGCCGACACGCTGGATGCCCAAGGACAGCTGGCACAGGCACGGCAACTGCGGCAGGCAGTCCTGGCCCGCGCCGGGGCGCATCTGGATGCCGAACGGCCCGAGCGCCGCCGCCAGCTGGAAGACGCCCTGCTGGCGTTGAAGCTGCAACAGGCCCGGCCCGGCCCCGGCCGCCGCCTGTTGCTGGACCGGCTGGGCGGCGGCAAACCCGACTCTTTCAGCCGCGACCTCAGCTTAAGCTGGCTGTTGAACCATGACGCCGCCGATGCCGCCCTCAACCTGGCAGCCCGAACGCCGGACCTGCGCCTGCCCGGCTGGGCGGCGCTGGGCTTTGCCTTGCCGGTGGAAGACCGGCCGGCCATGGACAAGCTGATCAACCAGCGGCTGGAAGAACTGCCGATCTATGACCGTCTTGAAGCGGCAGAACGTCTGGGACGCCATGACCTTGCGGTGGATCTGGCCTTCCGCACCCTGGAAACCGAGGCTCCGGACGATGATGAACTGCATCGGCGCTTTGTGCGCCTGGGCGGCGCGCACGGCCACCGGCTGAGCGTGCAGGCGCTGGATGCCCGCCAAGGGGGCCTTGATTACGCTGGAACCGCCCTGCAATGGGAAGCACCTCTGGGCGATGGCAACCGGCTGGCGCTGACCCTGCATCAGGAAAATCCGAGCCGGAAAGATGCCGCTGCCCTGGGCCGTGATCCGGACAACCGCCGCCTGCTGTCGCTGCAACTGTCGCACCCGTCCGCGCGCAGCCTGTGGCTGGCGGGACTGCAGCAGTCGGAGGGCCTGGCCCGTAACACCGGCCTGCTGCTGGCGCAGACCTATACAGTCGACAGCCGCCTGCGCCTGGACTGGGCCCTGCATACCGGGGCCCTGACCGCCGACAGCCTGCCGCTACGCGTGGCTGGTCTGGATGACAAGCTGGCCACCGGTTTCAACTGGACCCCGGACGGACGCCACCACCTGAACCTGCGCTTGGAGCAGCACGATTACCAGGCGCAAACCGGGGAAAGCCTGGGCAGCGGCCGCACCCTGCTGCTGGAAGCCGGGCACCGGCTGTTTGCCGGTCAGAGCGACCACATGCTGAAAATGCAATTGGGCGAGGGGCGGTTCAGCGCCGCCGCCACGCCGCTTTCCCCGGCGCTCGCCACCCTGGTTCCCGCCGGGGCGGCGGCCGACAGCCGCTTCTTCATCCCGCAGGACTATCGCCAGCTTGCCCTGGCCTGGGCCTTCGGGCAGATTCCCGAGGAGCAGCCCGTTCGCGGCTGGCGCGGCTTCGGCGAGCTGGGCGCCAATTACTCCGATAATGGCGGCGCCGGTTACCAGTCGCTGCTGGGGGTGCAAGGCCCGCTGCTGGGGGGCGACCGCCTGCGCCTGCAACTGCAGGCCGGGCGTTCCGGACAGAGCCAGGGCAACAGCACCGGCGAACTGCGTCTGGATTACCGGATTTTTTACTGACAACACCGATTCACCCGAGGATATGCCCATGAACACTGCAAAACTGTTTGTCACCACCCTGCTTGCCGGCAGCCTGCTTGGCGCAGCCGGTTGCTCGACGCTGTCCGCCACCCGCGCGCCGGGCGTGGACCTGAAGGCCGCCTGGGTACTGCTGCCTGCCGTAAACAACACCGAAACCCCGCAGGCCGGCGCCCGCCTCGACAGCCTGACGGCCAGCCTGCTGCGCGTGCATGGCGTGCAGAACCTGAGCGTCTGGCCGGCAGCCCGCTCCGGCGATGCGCTGCTGGAGCAGGCCGACCGCGCCGGTCAGGAAAAGGCGATGGTGTGGGCCAAGGAACAACAGGCGCGTTATGCCGTTTCCGGCAGCGTGGATGAATGGCGTTACAAGGTGGGCCTGGACGGGGAACCGGCCGCCGGTATCACCCTTAGCATCACCGACCTCAGCAGCGGCCAGGTGATCTGGAGCGGCAGCGCCGCCCGCACCGGCTGGAGCCGTGAAGCCGTCAGCGGCGTGGCGCAGAAGGTCGTCAACCAGTTGTTGGATGAAGCGCTGGTTCCGGCACGCTGAGACTCGGCAGTCCGGTGTTGCCTCCGACGGAGATCTTCTCCGGCCGGAAGATGTCGGGCTGAAGCCCGACCTACATTTGATGCAGGATAGATGATTGGTATGCCCACCCTGACCCCGAGCCGCCTGGCCATCTGGTTTGCGCCCAAACAGTACAGCCGCCAGGCGGTTTATGAAGTGCTGCTCTTTACCCTGGGCAGCATGGCGCTGGCGGCCTGGACGCACCCGCAGGACCCGTTGCTGATCCAGCTGGCCTTTCCCTGGCTGTGGCTGGTGTGTACGGTGCTGGCGCTGCGTTACGGCACGCTGGCGGCCTTCGGCTCCATCGGCCTGATGGCCGGCGGCTGGGTGCTGCAGCAGGCCATCGCCGCCACCCCGTCAGCCTTCCCGTCCGAGTACTTCATGGGCGGGCTGGTGCTGAGCCTGATTGCCGGGGAATTTTCCGACATCTGGACCTCGCGCTTGCAGCGGGTGCGCGAAGCCAACGTCTACCTGAATGAACGTCTGGAATCGCTGACGCGGCGGCATTACCTGCTGAAACTCTCGCACGAACGGCTGGAACAGGATCTGCTGGTGAAGCCGCTGACCCTGCGCGACTCGCTGATGGCGCTGCGGCGCGGCCTGGCCAATGAGCCGGTCCGCAACCCGCACGATCTGCCTCAAGCCGCCACCTTGCTCAACCTGCTCAGCCAGAACTGCCAGCTGGAAGTCGCCAGCCTGCACAGCGTCACCGACGGCCGGGTCAGCATCCGGCCGGTAGCTTCGCTGGGGGAAGTCAGCCCGCTCAACGCCAGCGACCCACTGATAACCTATGCATTGGACGGCAAGGAGCTGTGCCATATCCAGACCGACTCGCTGCAAAAGGCCCGAACTGCTTATCTGGTGGCCGCCCCGCTGCTGGCGGCCGACGGACGCTGTTTCGGCATTCTGGTGGTGGAGCGTCTGCCCTTCCTGTCGTTGAACCCGGAAACCCTGCAGTTCATGGGCGTCATCCTGGGCTACTACAGCGACAGCATCGGGGTGCCCGAGGCCAGTTTCGAAGTGCTGCAATTGTTGCTGGGTCAGGAATGCCCGGTGGAATTCGGCGCGGAACTGCTGCGTCTGGATCACCTGTTCCGTATCAGCGGACTCAACTCGAGCGTCGCCGCGCTGGTGATTCCGCACTCGGCCCTGCGTTTTGACCTGGCCGCCGAAGCCCGCCGCCAGCGCCGGCAGATGGACGTGATCTGGGACCTGCACCTGCCGGACCGCGACATCCTGCTGACGGTAATGCCGCTGGATGGCGAAGCCGCCGTCACCGGCTATTTCCTGCGCACTGAAAAGTGGCTGAAGGACCTGTTCGGCTTCAAGACGCTGGCGGAATCCGGCGTACTGGCGCACTCCAAACGCATTGGCGAACTGCAACCGGCCGAGTTGCTGCACGCCTTGCTGGATCGCTGCCAGTTGGAGACCGGTTCCCATGGCTAGCACCAACGTCAAACTGGGCGCCGCTGCAGTCACCCTGGAGCTGGGCGCCGTCGCCCTGGTGCTGACCAGCAGCCGCGAACTGCACGTACTCAGTGAGTATTTCCTGATGCATGCCCTGGCCTGCGCCTGCATCACGCCGCTGGCCTGGTCACTGATGCCCGCCAACTACCAGCAGCCCCGGCGCTGGGTGCTGGTGCTGCTGTACAGCCTCTGTTTCTTCATCCCGGTGCTGGGCCTGTTCGGCTTCGCCATCGGAGCCATGGTCGCCGCCTGGCTGCCGCGCCTGCCCAAGCGCGAGGATTTCGACGCCGTCGCCACCCCGCATTACGAACTGCCCAAGACCACGCCGGTCAGCGGCTGGCGTTCCGGCCGTGTCCGCCAGCAGATTGCCGACACCTCTGCCCCGCTTGAACTGCGGATGAAAGCGCTGCTGGCGTTACAGGACGTCCCCACCCGCCAATCGTCCGGCATCCTGCGCGAGGCGCTGGCCGACAGCACCGACGACCTGCGGCTGCTGGCATATGGCATGCTGGACGCCCGCGAACAGCAACTGACCCACCGCATTGAACACGCCCTGCAACGCCATCAAACGGCCGGCCGGGATGACGAAGCCCGCTATCTGGCCGCCCGCGAACTGGCCGAGCTGTATTGGGAAATGGTCTATCAAGAACTGGTGCAGGGCGACATGCGCAGCTACGCGCTGGCGCAGGTGAAGCTTTACTGCAACGAAGCGCTGGCCTGGAAGGTCAAGGACACCGGCCTCTGGGTCATTTCCGGACGCATGCGGCTGCTGACCGGCGACTACAACGGCGCCACCGGATCCTTCGCCACCGCCATCCGCCAGGGCTTCCCGAAGGTACGCGCCGAACCCTATCTGGCGGAGCTGGCCTTCATGCGCGGTGACTTTGACACCACCCGGCAGTTGATGCAGGGCCTGCGCACCGAGGGACGCTCCCGTCCGCTGCAATTGTCCGCCGCTTTTTGGGGACAGGGAGGAAAATCCGCATGAGCATCATCCGTCAGGGAACCCGCGCCGATATCGGTCTGCTGCTGGAAGGCACATTCCCCTATGTCAGCGGCGGCGTTTCCAGCTGGGTCAACCAGATCATCCGGGGTTTTCCGGAATACACCTTTGCGCTGTGCTTTATCGGCAGCCGCCCCGAAGACTATGGTGATATGCGCTATGCGCTACCCGACAACGTGGTGCATCTGGAAACCCATTATCTGCATGACGGCCGTGAAAAGCCGCCCGTCATCAGCCATCGCGGCGACCCGGCGGTGTTCAAGGAAGTCCGCAACCTGCACGAGCAGTTCCGCAACCCGGCCGCCCGCGGCGGCTGCCCGTCGCTGATCGGCAACATTCTCCAGCACCGGGCCGGCGGCATGTACCGGGAAGAAGACTTTCTCTACAGCCGCGAATCCTGGAATTTCATTGCCGAACAATACCGGGCGCACTGCACCGACCCCTCGTTTGTCGATTACTTCTGGACGGTGCGCATCATGCACGCGCCGCTGTGGCGGTTGATGGAAGTGGCTGAAAACTTCATCCCGGTGCGCGCCTTCCACACCATTTCCACCGGTTACGCCGGTTTCCTGGGCGCCATGCTGAAGGTGATGACCAAGCGGCCCTTGCTGCTGTCCGAGCATGGCATCTATACCAAGGAACGCAAGATCGACCTCTTCCAGGCGGAATGGATTCGCGACAATCGCGGCGTGCTGGAAAAAGACACTTCAGAAGTGGCCTACTTCCGCCACCTGTGGGTGCGGTTCTTTGAAGCTCTGGGCCGCGAGTGTTACGCCAACGCCAGCCGCATCATCAGCCTGTATGAAGCCAACCGCCTGCGGCAGGTGCAGGACGGCGCCCCGGCCGAACGCACCGAGAACATCCCCAACGGCATCAATCTGCCCGCATTGCAGAAGTTGCGCGCCAACCGCCCGGCCCGCACTCCCCGGACGGTGTGCCTGATCGGCCGGGTGGTGCCCATCAAGGACATCAAGACCTTCATCCGCGCCATGCGCACCGTCGCCAACCGCCTGCCGGATGTGCAGGCCTGGATAG
This sequence comes from Fluviicoccus sp., assembly GCF_030646115.1. GTDB lineage: Bacteria > Pseudomonadota > Gammaproteobacteria > Pseudomonadales > Moraxellaceae > Fluviicoccus. Next base: position 233,146 of record NZ_JAUSMX010000008.1, on the reverse strand, counting down.
CCGGGCCGGAAGATGAAGACCCGGCCTATGCCCGGGACTGCCGCACCCTGGCCACCGGGCTGGGGCTGGCCGACACCGTCAAATTCCTGGGTTTCCAGAAAATCGACGAACTGCTGCCAAAAGTGGGACTGCTGGCGCTCAGCTCCATCTCGGAAGCCCTGCCGCTGGTGATCCTGGAGGGTTATGCCGCCGGGGTGCCCTGCGTCGCCACCGATGTCGGCTCCTGCCGCCAGCTGGTGGAAGGGCTGGATGCCGATGACAAGGCGATGGGCCCCTCCGGGATCGTGGTTGGCATTGCCGACCCGCAGGCGCTGGCCAACGCCATCATCCGCCTGCTGGATGACGACGATGCCTGGCGGCAGGCGCAAGCGGCGGGTATCGCCCGCGTGGAGCGTTATTACACCCAGGAGCAAATGTTCAGTCGCTACCGGGAGGTTTATCACAGCGCGCTGGCCGAATCCAACGCCCTGCCCCCTGCTGCGGAGAAAGGCTGATGGCCGGTATCGGTTTTGAACTGCGCAAGCTGCTAAAGCGCGACAGCCTGCTGGGCGTCATGCAGGCCTACACCTACGCCGGCATCATCAGCTCCGGGCCCTGGGTGCTGTCGATTCTCGGCATCCTGGTCATTGGCGTGATGAGCCTGTCAGTGGTAGTGCCCGACTTCCTGATCACCCAGTTTCAGGTCAGTGTCACTTACCTGATTTCGCTCAGCCTGATCCTCACCGGCTTTGTGCAACTGGCCTTCACCCGCTTCACCGCCGACCGCTTGTTCGAGAAGAAGGCCGACGTCATCCTGCCCAACTTCAATGGTTTGCTGTTGTGGGTAACTCTGGTGTCCGGTTCGCTGGCGACACTGGCGGTGGTGTTCCTGTTTCCGGGGCAATCGCTGATGTACCGGCTGCTGATGCTGGCCGGGTTCGTGGTAATGTGCGACATCTGGATCGCCACTATCTTCCTGTCCGGCATGAAGCACTACAAGGCCATTGTCAGCCTGTTCGGCATCGGCTACACCACCACGGTGGCCATGGCCCTGCTGCTGCGGCCTTTCGGGCTGGAAGGACTGTTGGGTGGCTTTTTACTGGGCCAGTTCGTGCTGCTGACCGGCATGGTGATCCTGATTTTGCGCAACTATCCCGCCGACCACTTTATGGAGTTCCGTTTCTTCGAAAAACGCTACCTGTACCCGACGCTGGTGGGCGTGGGCTTTTTCTACAATCTGGGCGTCTGGCTGGACAAATTCATGTTCTGGTTCTATGACCCGACCAGCCATGCCGTGATCGGCCCGCTGCGCGCCTCGGTCATCTACGACATCCCGGTATTCCTGGCTTACCTGTCCATCATTCCCGGCATGGCGGTATTCCTGGTGAAAATGGAAACGGACTTCGTGGAGTATTACGACAAATTCTTTGACGCTGTGCGTTCCGGCGGGTCGCTGGAATTCATTGAAGACATGCGTAATGAAATGGTGTTCACGGTCCGTCAGGGCATTTACCAGATCATCAAGATCCAGACCATTGCCGCGCTCGGGCTGTTCATTGCCGGGCCGTGGATTCTGGAGTCGCTGCATATCTCGCCGCTTTACCTGCCGCTGCTGTTCATCAACCTTATTTCGGCGGGTTTGCAGGTGGTGCTACTGGGGGTCATCAATGTCTTCTTCTACCTCGACAACCGCTGGATTGTGCTGTTTCTCACAGGCCTGTTCGTGGCGCTGAATGCCGCTTTCACTGCCGTCACTTTGTGGATGGGTCCGGAATTCTACGGTTACGGCATTGCAGCGGCGCTGACCATCACCATCATGATCGGCTTCCGTTTTCTGGACCGGGTGCTGGAGTCACTGGAATACAAGACGTTCATGCTGCAATAATGGCGGCCTGATTTCACTGCCTGACCCGAGGACACGTTATGAGCCGCACTATTATCAACACGCCGCATGCCCCCGCCGCCATCGGCACCTACTCCCAGGCTGTTCGCGCCGGGGATACCGTCTACCTGTCCGGGCAGATTGCCCTGGACCCGCAAACCATGGTGCTGAAGGAAGGCATTGAAGCGCAAATCGTTCAGGTGTTTGACAACCTGAAAGCGGTCTGTGAGGCTGCCGGTGGTGGACTGAAAGACATCGTCAAGCTGAATATCTTCCTGACCGATCTGGGGCATTTTGCGCTGGTGAACGAGATCATGGCGCGTTATTTCGTGCAGCCGTATCCGGCGCGGGCGGCGGTGGGTGTGGCGTCACTGCCGCGCGCGGCGCTGGTGGAGATGGATGGGGTGATGGTGACGGAATAACGTTTTACTACTGCCTGAAAGGTAGGGGCGGCCGGTTATCTGTAGCCCAAGGACAGATAACCGGTCCGATAGTCCGGGTAGAGCGGGTCAAATCCCAAATGACGGATGCGGCTGTTCCGGATGCGGCGATTCGCACCCGCTTCGTCCGCCGCGACGCGGGGCACGGCAGGCAGCCCCATCCGCCCCGCCAGCCAGTCCAGCACTTCCGCCTGCAACACCGGGCAATCATCCACCCCCAGATATATTTCCGCCAACTCCCGCCCCTGAAGGTGCTGTTCCATCAGGAATACCAATAACCGCGCCGCATCCGCCACATGGATGCGGTTGCTCCACAGCGCCGGGTTGACCGGCCGCCCGCTCTCCACCCACTTCAGCAACCGCAAGCGCCCTTCCCCGTAAATCCCGGCAAAACGCACCACAGTCGTCAGCCAGAACCGGCAGGCCAGCGCCTCGGCCTGCAACAACACTGCGCCATTAAAGCCTTTGGGCCGGGGCGGGGTCTCCTCATCCACCCACTCGCCATTCTCTTCACCATAAACACTGGTGGAAGAGACGAAAAATACCCGTTTCGGACTCCATGACTCCAGCGCCGTCCGGATGTTTTCCAGACCGGTGAGGAAGGTCCGCTCATAACCCTCCCGCGAGGACTCGTCCGGGCTGAGCAGAATGAAGACGTAGTCCGGCGCGCTAATATCCAGGCGAAACGGGCGGATAATGTCGGCCTGTGCCATCGCCACACCGGGAATCGCCGCACGGGAACGGCGGACACCGGTCACGGCATGACCGGCCTGCGCCAGTATTTGCGCCAGGCGACTGCCTGTGTCGCCACAGCCGATAATCAGGACATTTGCCATAAAGGGAATGAAATCCGTATGTTAAAGTTGCGCCATCTCAACGGCGGCCGATGAACCTGCCATGACGCTAACCGATTTGCGCTATCTCGTCACGCTGGCGGAAGTAAAACACTTTGCCCGCGCCGCCGGGGTGTGCTTTGTTTCCCAGCCCACGCTCAGTATTGCCATCCGCAAACTGGAAGACGAATTCGGGGCGGCGCTGTTTGAACGTCATCGCCACGAAGTGCTGGTGACACCGGCCGGTGAGCGGCTGGTGGAACAGGCGCGGCGTGTGCTGCAGGAAGCCGACTTGTTGAAGGACATGGCGCGGGCGGAGCGGGATGAGTTCGCCCAACCGCTGCGGCTGGGGGCCATTTTCACCGTCGCCCCTTATATCTTCCCGGCGCTGGTGCCGGCGCTGCATCGCAACGCCCCCTCGCTGCTGCTGTATCTGGAAGAAAACTACACCCATGTGCTGACTGAAAAACTGGCCAACGGTGAACTGGATGTGATCCTGGTGGCAGAGCCGTTCGATCTTCCGGAAACCCAGGTGCAGCCGCTGTTCAACGAAGAGTTCCGGCTGTTGCTGCCGCGTGATCACGCCTGGGCCGGGCGCGACTGTGTCAACGCTGCCGAACTGAACGAGGCCCCGATGCTGATGCTGGGCGAAGGCCACTGCTTCCGCGACCAGATACTGGCCGTGTGCCCGGTCAGCCATGCACGGCTGTCCAACGGCAATTCGCTGGAAACCCTGCGTTACATGGTGGCCAACGGCCTGGGCCTGACGCTGATTCCGGCCATTGGCGAACCCTTCCTGCTCAACGACAGCCTCACAGCCGTCCGCGTGGAACCCGCCCCGCACCGACGCATCATTGCGGTGTGGCGGCGGCGCTTTCCCCGGCCGAAGGCCATTCGCGCGCTGCTGGACACCCTGCAGTCGGTTCCCGTGCCGGGCAGCCTGCCGCCATGATGCAAGTGCTGGCGCAGACTTCGGTAATGAACCTGAAGGGCGTGGGCGCCGCCCTGGCCGAAAAGCTGGAACGCCTGGGCATCCGCACGGTACAGGACCTGCTCTTCCACCTGCCGCGTGACTATGAGGACCGCAGCCGCCTGACCCCGCTGGACCGGCTGGAAGTGGGGCGCAGCGTGCTGGTGGAAGGCATTGTGCACTCCTGCGAGGAAGTGCGCGGGCGACGGCCTTCGTTGGCGGTGCGCCTGACCGAGGGCAATCGCGGCCTCACCTTGCGCTTCTACCATTTCTATCCGCAGCAGAAAGCGCATTTTCCGGCCGGGCAGCGGCTGCGGGTGTTCGGCGAGGTGCGGCTGGGTTCGTCCGGGGTGGAGATGTATCACCCGGAGTACAAGATCACCCGCCCCGGCGAGCCCCTGCCCGAGGCGACGCTGACACCGCTCTACCCCGCCACCGACGGCCTGCAGCAACCGAAGATTCGGCAACTGGTAAGCCAGGCGCTGGCGCTGGTGACGCCGCAATCGCTGCCGGAGCTGCTGCCTCCCGGCGTCAGCCCGCGCTTCAGTCTGCTGGACGCGCTGCAAATGGTGCATCGCCCGCCTGCCGACACCCCGCGCGAGCCGCTATTGATGGGCCTGCACCCGGCCCAACAGCGGCTGGCCTTCGAGGAACTGGCCGCGCATCAGGTCAGCCTGGCGCAGCGCCGTCACCATATCCGCTCACAGCAGGCCCCGGCGCTGCCGCGCCAAACGCCGCTGGCCGCTCCGTTCCTTCAGGGCTTGCCGTTCAGCCTGACCGGCGCCCAGCAACGGGTGTGGGACGAAGTGGCCGACGATCTGGCCAAGACCCGGCCGATGCTGCGGCTGGTGCAGGGCGATGTCGGCGCCGGCAAAACCGTGGTGGCGGCGCTTGCGGCCTGCCATGCCGTCAGCGGCGGCTGGCAGACGGCGCTGATGGCCCCCACCGAAATCCTTGCGGAACAACACTTCCTGAACTTCAAGCGCTGGTTTGAATCACTGGGCATTGCCGTGGCCTGGCTGAGCGGCAAGCAGGGCGTCAAGGACCGGCGGCAGTCGCTGGAAAAAGTGCAGTCCGGCGAGGCGCGGATTGTGGTCGGCACCCATGCCTTGTTTCAGGAAAGCGTGCAGTTTGAGCGGCTGGGGCTGGTGATCATTGACGAACAGCACCGCTTTGGCGTGGACCAACGCCTCGCCCTGCGTGAAAAGGGGCTGGCCACCGGCCTGAGCCCGCACCAGCTGGTGATGACCGCCACCCCCATTCCACGCACGCTGGCGATGAGCGCCTACGGCGATCTCGACACCTCGATCATTGATGAACTGCCCCCCAACCGCACGCCGGTGACCACCGTGGCGCTGGCCAATACCCGCCGCGAGGAAGTGGTGGAGCGGGTGCGGGCGAACTGCGAGCAGGGACGGCAGGCCTATTGGGTCTGCACCCTGATTGACGAGTCGGAAGTGCTGGAAGCGCAAGCCGCCGAAGCTACATTTCTCGAGTTGCAGGAACGGTTGCCGCAGCAAAGGCTGGGGCTGGTGCATGGCCGTTTGAAGCCCGCCGAAAAACAGGCGGTGATGCTGGAGTTCAAGGAAGGCAAGCTGGACCTGCTGGTGGCGACCACCGTCATTGAAGTGGGCGTGGATGTGCCCAACGCCTCGCTGATGATCATTGAAAACGCCGAGCGGCTGGGGTTGTCGCAACTGCACCAGTTGCGCGGCCGGGTGGGTCGCGGCAGCACGGTCAGCTATTGCGTGCTGCTGTACAAGCCGCCGTTGTCGGCCATGGGCCAGGAACGGCTGACCATCATGCGCAGCACCACCGACGGTTTCCTGATTGCCGAAAAGGATCTGGAGCTGCGCGGCCCCGGTGAAGTGCTGGGCACCCGTCAGACCGGTCTGGTGGGCTTCCGGGTGGCCGATCTGGTGCGGGACGGGGCCATGCTGCCTGCCGCGCAGAAACTGGCTCGTCAACTGGAGCAGCAGGCGCCAGAACAGGCCGAGGCGCTGGTGCGGCGCTGGCTGCCGCAAGCGCCGAGGTACAGCGCAGTCTGAACCCGACGAGTTTTCACCCTTTCCCGAATTCATCCTTTTTCTCATCCCTGTTTTCATCCCGGCGGTGGATACCGCCCTCCCCCTGTTTTGCCCGAAAGTAGCCACCGCCGGGAGCCCGATGCAGGCCGCCTGTTGCAGCGACAGCCTGCCGCGCCCGTCATAAAAACAACCAAAACACGGGATATAACCATGAACAGCTCGCTGAAATTCGCCTGCGCCCTGGCGCTGGCCGCCTCCGCCCTCGTCAGCCCCGCCGCCAACGCCGGATACACCACCACCAAGTACCCGATTGTTCTGGTGCACGGCATTTTCGGCTTCAACAATTTCCTGGGTGCAGATTACTTCTACCAGATCCCTGGCACTCTGCGTAACGAGGGCGCGAAGGTCTTTGTCTCGACCGTGGCGGCAGGTAACAGCAATGAAGTCCGGGGCGAACAACTGCTGCAGCAAGTGCTCAGCTACAAGGCCATTTCCGGTGCGGCCAAGTTCAACCTGATCGGCCACAGCCAGGGCAGCCCCACCTCCCGATATGTCGCGGCCGTGCGTCCGGACTTGGTCGCCTCGGTCACCAGCGTGGACGGCGTCAACAAGGGCTCACGCGTGGCGGATATCGTGCGCAAGGTGGCTCCTGCCGGAACGGTGACGGAAGCCGTGGCTGCCACCGTCGGCAACGCCTTCTCCAGCCTGCTCAGTTTCGCCACCGGCAGCAGCAGCCTCAGCCAGAGCACTGTGGCCGCGCTGGACAGCCTGACTACCACCGGGCTTAGCAAATTCAACGCCAAATACCCGGCCGGTGTGCCCAGCGGTTGTGGTGAAGGCGCTTATTCCGTCAATGGCGTGAAGTACTATTCCTGGGGTGGCGCCAAGTCGCTGACCAATGTGCTGGACCCGCTGGACGCCGGCATTGGCCTGCTGTCTGTCGCCTTTGCCTTTAGCGGTGAAGCCAACGACGGTCTGGTCAGCACCTGCTCGCAACGGTTGGGCAAGGTAATCCGCGCCGACTACGGCATGAACCACCTGGACGCCGTGAACGGTTATTTCGGCATCGTCAACCTCTTCGAAACCAATCCGAAATCGGTCTATCGCGCCCATGCCAACCGCCTGCAGGCGGCCGGAATCTGAATCAACTCCATGGGGGCAACGCCTGTTCCTCCCTTTCATGCAGGCTGGCTCCGGCAGAAGGCGGCCTGCTTTTTTGGCAACCGGAATAACAGACAATCGTCCATCAATTCTCCGCTGCACGGTCCGCTACGGCGCACCCCTTGCTGTACAAAGACCAAGCAATTTTCAGGAATTAATCACGCCAACACTTGACGCTTTTTCACAATCAGACAGGGCTTTTGAGTGATATACAGGCGCGGTCAGCCACTGACACCCCCATAACAACAATAAACCCTGCCGGCCCCTTCCCCTCCGCCCGCGGACCGGACCGTGAACCGGCCACAATAAAACAGTGATGGCTATGGAAGACATCCTTTCCACCCAAACCGCTATCCCCGACAGTCCGGCGCTGATGCTGGACCGGCCCCGACTGCAGTTACCAGCAGAACTGCCGCGCGTAACCCTGGTCTGCGCACCCGCCGGCTACGGCAAGACCACGCTGCTGGCCGACTGGACCCGACACCACCACGTCAAGACCGCCTGGCTATCACTGGATGACGGCGACAACGACCCGCTGCGCTTCATGCTGCATTTCATCACCGCCATCCAGAGAGGCTTTCCCGGTTTCGGGCAGACCACCGTCGAGGCGCTGAGCCACACCCAGCCGCCGTCAGTGGCAGGGCTGATGCGGACGCTGATCAACCCCTTATGCCTGTTGTCGGAACAGCTATGTCTGGTGCTGGATGACCTGCACATGATCCGGGAGGCCACCATCCACGATGCGCTGGCGGCGCTGCTGGAGCATCGTCCACCACAACTGCACCTGATGCTGTCAAGCCGCAGCGAGCCGCCGTTTTCACTGGCCCGCCTGCGCGGACAACGGCAGTTGCACGAGATCCGCCTCGACGACTTGCGCTTTACCCCGGAAGAAGCCGCAAACTTCTGTAACGGCATCATGCAACTGAACTTGCCGCAACCGCAGCTGGCCATGCTGGAAAGCCGCACCGAAGGCTGGATCGTGGGGCTGCAACTGGCCGCGCTGTCGCTGCACAACAACCCGGACAAGGCCGGTTTCATCCGCCAGTTTGCCGGGGACGACCGCCACATTACCGATTTCCTGATGGAAGAAGTGCTGCGCAGCCGTCCACCGGAGATCCAGGAGTTCCTGCTGCAAACCTCCATCCTGGAACGCTTTACCGATGGGCTGTGTGCAGCCGTGACCGGGCATGCCGATTGCCGCAGCCGACTGGACGGGATGGAGCGCAGCAACCTGTTTCTGGTCAGTCTGGATCATCGTCGCCAGTGGTACCGTTATCACCATCTGTTTGCCTCACTGCTGCAGAGTCGCCTGCATCGGGAACACCCGGCGCTGGAACCGGAACTGCATCGCCGCGCCGCGCAATGGTATGCCGCCGAAGGGCATTTTCACGAAGCCATCCACCACGCCATTGCCGCCGGGGCCTTCGAAACCGCCGCCGCACTGATGGAGGAACACAGCGGCGAACTCTTCGCGCTGGGCCGCTTTGTCACCGCGCTGGGCTGGGCCTGGCGCTTACCGCCGGAGTTGCTGGCCAGCCACCCACGGCTGTCGATGACCTGCGCCTGGGGTAGCCTGGCTATGGACAACCTGCCGGAAACCGAACGCCATGTCCGCGCCGCCACTGCTTGCCTGTTACCCTTCAAAAACAGCCCCGTCGGCAGCCGCGAACGCACGCTGTGGGGGCAACTGGCGCTGATCCGCAGTTGCCAGTGCTGTCTGGCGGGAGATCTGGAAGGCGCCGCCCGTTCGGTGCAGGAAGCACTGGATGCGCTGCAACCGGGGCGGGTGCTGCACAGCGCCGCCATGGTCTGCCAGGCTTTCTGCCATTACGTCCGGGGTAATCTGGCGCTGGCGCGGCCGTTGTTTGCCCGCTGCACCGGCCTGCCCGAGGCCCGGGGCAACCTGATGATGCCGGTGCTGGCGGCGCTGGGACTGGGCCGCACCCATTTTCGTGAGGGTCATGCGCATCTGGCGCGGCGGGTCTACACTCAGACGCTGGCGGATTGTGAGGCGCAGGGCTGGCACGAACTGCCCGCCGTGGGCATGTTGTATCTGGGATTGGGCGAACTGGCGCTGGAAGCCGGTGACCTGCCCGAAGCCGGGCGGTTGCTGGCCAAGGGTGTGGAAATGACCGCCGCCGCTTGCATGCAATATGTGCATGCCTGGGGGCAGGTGCTGCTGGCGCAGGTGAAGGTGCTGGGCGGTCAGGCGGACGGCGGCCTGACTCCGGGCCAGGACAGCATGCTGGCTCGCTACTCGGGACGCTTCGTAGTGGAAATTCCGCCGTTGTCCGCCTGTCTGGTGCGCTTATGGCTGAGTCAGGGCCGGGTGGACCGGGTGGATGACTGGCTGGAGGATATCGATGTGCAGCTACAGGGTGACTTGAAGACGGAGCGGGAGGCGGAGTACCGGGCATTGGCCAAGGTATGGCTAACGCGAGGGGAAACAAGGAAGACGCTGGCGCTGCTGGACCGCTTGCTTCCATGGCTGGAAAACAGCGGGCAACGTCAGGCAATGGCCGAAATACGGCAATTGCGGGAAGAAGCCCTGCATCGGGAAAGTCGGCCGGAGCTAGCCGGAATGATTGTCGCCCCCGCCCGCCGCAACAGTCCGGTAGAACCCTTCCCCTTCCTGCTCAGCCGCAAGGAGAAGCAGGTGGCACGCCACCTGATCCGGGGCGCCACCAGCCCGGAAATTGCGGAACGGCTCTACGTCTCGCTCAGCACCATCAAGACCCACACCCGCAACATCTACGCCAAGCTGGGCGTCAACCGGCGGCTGCAGGCCATTGAAGCGCTATTGAAAGTGGACTTGGCCTGAAACTCACTTCAGGCCCAGCAACTCGATGCGGTAGCCGTCCGGATCTTCCACAAAGGCCAGGATGGTGGAACCGTGTTTCATCGGCCCCGGCTCGCGCACAATCCTGCCGCCCGCCGACCGGATCTTCTCGCAGGCCGCATAGACATCATCCACGCCAATGGCGATATGGCCATAACCCGCCCCCAGGTCGTAGCTGGATGTATCCCAGTTATGGGTCAGCTCCAGCACGGTACTGTCATGTTCTTCGCCATAACCGACAAAGGCCAGTGTGAAACGGCCTTCCGGATAATCCTGTTGGCGCAGCAGGCGCATGCCCAGTACTTGCGTGTAGAAAGCCAGGGAACGCGACAGGTCGCCGACCCGCAGCATGGTATGAAGCAGACGCATGGAAAAACCCTCCGGTGAACTAGATATCGGAAGGGGGCGCAACCGGCTCCTTCCAGAACAGCCGCAACAATAACTGCTTCAGCCGTTCCAGCTCCAGCGGTTTGGTGAGGAAATCATCCATGCCGGATTGCAGGCATTGCTGCTGCTGCTCGCGCAAGGCATGCGCTGTCAGTGCCACGATCAGCGACGCCGGGATGGCCGCCTCCTGCTCCAGCCGCCGGATTTCCTCGGTCGTCTGATAACCGTCCATCTCCGGCATTTCGCAGTCCATCAGGATCAGGTCGTAACTGGCCGGTCTGGACCGGTACAGCCCCAGCGCTTCGCGGCCGTTGTTGGCGACATCACTGGTGAGCCCCAGCTTGCGCAACATGCCTACAATCACCATCTGGTTGACGGCATTGTCCTCCGCCACCAGCACATGCTTGCCGGTCAGCCACTCGCGGAAACGTCCGGGATCGCTGCGCCGGTCGGTCTCGGAGCGGAACTCCTCCTGCCGTCCCAGCAGCTTCAGCAGGGCATCGCGCAGCACCGAAGCCGAGGTCGGTTTCTGGATCACCAGACTCAGCCCTGCCCGCGCCAGCTCTTCCCTGGAAGGATAGACCCGCATTGCCGTCAGCAGGATACGCCGGGTGGCCATCAGCATCGGATCGGTGGTCATCCACAGCGCAAGCTCCATGCCGCTCATGCCGGGCATGCGCATGTCGAGGGTTACGATGTCATAAGGTTCACCCCGCCCGGCCGCTGCCTGCATTTTCATCAGTGCGTCTTCACCGCTGTGGGCGAAATCCGGCTGCATGCCCCAGGCGGTGGCCTGTTCCATCATCATGTTGGCGAAGTCGGGCGAGTCATCCACAAACAGGATGCGCAGTTGGTGCAGCGCCGTCAGCGGCACCAGATGGTCATTCACGAAACCGGGGCTGGCGGCCACTACCGGCAGCGTAAACCAGAACTTTGAGCCCTGCCCGGCCTGGCTGTTGACGCCGATGCTGCCGCCCAGCAAGCCCACCAGATGATGACAGATGCTGAGCCCCAGGCCGGTGCCGCCAAAGCGCCGGGTCATGGAGCTGTCACCTTGTTCAAAAGGGTGAAACAGCCGCAGCTGATGTTCTGTATCCATGCCGACACCGGTATCGGCCACCTCAAAGCGCAGTACAGGCTGTGCACCCCGGCTTTCCGGCAACAAGTGTACTCGCAGGCTGACCTGCCCCTTCTGGGTGAATTTGAAAGCATTGCCCAGCAAGTTCAGCAAAATCTGGCGGATACGGGTGGGGTCGGAATTGATGAATACCGGCACATCAGGGTCAATGAACGCCAGGAATTCCAGTCGCTTCTGCTCCGCCGTCAGCGAGAACACCGAGGCGCATTCCAGCACCAGGTTGTCGAGATCCATGTCGATCTGCTCGATGTCCATCTTGCCCGCCTCGATCTTGGAATAATCAAGGATGTCATTGATGATGTTCAGCAGGGCTTTGCCTGAACCGCTGATGACCTGCACAAACTGCTGCTGCTGCGGCGTCAGCTCGGTATTCTGCAACAACTCGGTCATGCCCAGCACCCCATTCATGGGCGTGCGGATTTCGTGGCTCATGGTGGCCAGAAACAGGCTTTTGGCCCGGCTTTCCGACTGCGCCTGATACACCGCCTGCCGCGCCCGGATTTCCTCCTCGCGCGCCTTCAGCTTGGTGCGCAAGTGTTCCTCGCGCTCGGCGTTGGCCCGCCGCTCTTCGCTCAGCGCCTTGTCCTGCGCGTCCATGCGGTCCTGCCGGGCAATGTTGATGCGGTCGGCCAGCGCAAAGGACAGCAGCAGCACTTCACACAACTCGCCAATCTGGATACCGATATTCGTGAGGTTGGTTTTGGGGATGAAACCGAGCTGGCTGAGATCATAGAGCACCACCATGAACGCCAGGCAGGCCCAAGCCAGCACGAAATAGCGCGCCGCCCGGTTACCCGCCCGCCAGTTGAGGATGCCGGTGGAAATAACCGTCAGCGACACCCCCATCGACAGCACCAGCGTGATCACGATCATGATGCGATAAGGGAAAACAAGCCCGCCCAACGCCATCAGCCCCATCACCACCGCATAGCCCGACAGCAGACGGTTCATCAGCGGGTTATAGCGCCGGGTGTGCAGGAAATGCTTGCTGAACACCATGCTGAAACCCAACGCCAGACAAAGCACCACTACTACCGAACGGCCGTTCCACCACACCGCGTCCGGCCACAGGTACTGGTAGGTGAAACCATCCAGCGTTGCCAGCAGAGTGCAGAAGCAGATCACGAAAATGACGTAATAAAAGTAACTTTTTTCGCGGATGGACAGCCAGATGAACAGGTTGTAGCAGACCATCACCAGCAACGCGCCATAGAAGAATCCCAGCGCCGCCTGGCGGCTGGTGTCATGGTTCAGGAAGGCGTTCGGCTCCCACAGTGTCAGCGGAATCTGCAGACCACTGGTGCTTTCCACCCGCACCAGCAGGCGGTAGTCCTGACCGGGTTGCAGGCTTAAGGGAAACAGGAACAGCCGGTGCTGCACCGGGCGCTGACTGAAGGAGCCTCCGTCACCGCTATGGTACTGACGCACCGCCTGCCCGCCGGCGTCCACCAGCAGCACGGTGATGTCATCCAGCAAGGGATAGGCTATTTCCAGCATCCGCTCCACCGGGGCCGCGCTTCCGTTTCGCAACGACGCCTGCACCCAGAACGCGCTGTTGGAATAACCGAAATGGGGAATTTCTCGGTCAATGGTCTGCCATTGCCCCGCTGACGGCAGGTGTTGCCAATCCAGTTGCGCCGATTTGTCCTCGAAAACCAGCAGGCCGTGACCCAATCGCAGACGCGGATCGGACACCTCATGGGCAGGCACCGCCACCGCCACGCCGTGCAGCAGCGCCAGCAGACAGAATGTCACCCAGAACCTCAACCTGCACAGGCCATGCATGTTTCCGCAATCCGTTCATTTTTCTTATGACCTTAGCGTAGCCGGAACCCGTACAAACGGAAAGAAACAAATTCCGCCGTACCATTGGAGCCGCCAGCCTGCAGCGCTAGAATGACCGGATACCCTCCAAGGACTTCCCTTCATGAAAAGCAACATCGCCCACCTTCGTCAGGACTACATGAAAGAGCGTCTGGACGAACAGGATATGCAGCCCGGCCCCCTCGACCAGTTCCATCGCTGGTTTGAAGAAGCGCGCCTGGCCGAAATTCCCGAACCGAACGCTATGATCCTGTCCACCGCCGATGCACAGGGACGGCCATGCGCCCGCACCCTGCTGCTAAAGGAATACGACGATCAGGGTTTTGTCTTCTTCACCAACTACGAATCCCGCAAGGGCCTGGAACTGGCGGAAAACCCGCAGGCCTGCATGCTGTTCATGTGGCTGGAGTTGCAACGGCAGGTGCGGATTGAAGGCCGTGTTGAGAAGGTGTCGGCGGAAGAGTCGGATGCCTATTTCCTGCAACGGCCGCTGGGCAGCCGTTGGGGCGCGCATGCCTCACCGCAAAGCCGGGTGATTGCCGGTCGCGAAGTGCTGGAAGAGACGCTGAAGGCGGTGCAGGAGCAGTTTGGCGACACCCCGCCGCGTCCGGCGCATTGGGGCGGCTACCGGGTGATTCCCGAGAAAGTGGAGTTCTGGCAGGGACGGCCCAGCCGCTTGCATGACCGGCTGGTGTATGTTCGTGAGAGTGAGGGGTGGAAGGTGGAGCGGCTGGCTCCGTAAGCTCCCGTTGTAGGTCGGGCTTCAGCCCGACAACACTCCCCCGTTCAGAGGATATTGTCGGGCTGAAGCCCGACCTACACTACGGCTTTGATCAATGTTTTGAAAAGAGCGGCACCAGGACCGCTGCCAGAATACCGAACAACAGCCCGCCACCGAACAGAATCGCCGCCCACATCGACCACTTGCGCTGACTCTGGTTGAAATGCTCCACACTGTCCCAGCGCTTGTTTTGCCAGGCCATTTCACGGCCCTTGAAGCCCATCCAGAGCGCCACAAGAAAACCGATATACGGAAACATCGCCAACAGGGCGATGTAAGTCTTGTTGCCCAAACCCCATATCCAGTTCCAGCAAAAAGCGCCCCAGGACCAGCCACTGACACCTTCCGGAATCGGGTAGTCCTTGCCCATGCCGGAGGTATTGACCTGCTCGGCCCCCGGCCGCACCACCGATTTTGGCGGGTTGTACGGATTTATGTTATCGCTCATGAAACTCTCCTTGGATTTGGCGACAGTCGTGTGGCGGGATGCTTCGCCCCGCCCTCACCGGAAAAAGCATGCATGACAGTGAGAGGCTTTACAAGCCTGCCAGCAGCTTCACCCCCAACCCCGTCACCGCACTCACCGCGATCACTTCCATCACCCCCCGCTTGAACCGGAACAACGCCAGCGCCGCCGCCACTGCAATCACGGCCGACGCGACTTCAAACGCCCCGCCAAACCCCTTCGGCCACAGCACGTGATAGCCAAAAAACAGCGCCAGGTTGAGGATAACCCCCACCACCGCCGCCGTAATCGCCGTCAGCGGCGCTGTAAATTTCAGGTCGTTGTGCGTCGCTTCCACCAGCGGCCCGCCAATCAGGATGAACAGGAACGACGGCAGGAAGGTGAACCAGGTCACCAGCGTCGCCGCCACGGCCCCGGCCAGGAACTGCTGCTCCGGCCCGAACACCTGCGTCACATAACCGCCGACAAAGCCCACAAACGCCACAACCATGATCAACGGACCCGGCGTGGTTTCCCCCAGCGCCAGCCCGTCAATCATCTGCGTTGGCGTCAGCCAGCCGTAATGCCCCACCGCCCCCTGATACACATACGGCAACACCGCATAGGCCCCGCCGAAGGTCAGTAGCGCCGCCTTGGTAAAGAACCAGCCCATCTGCGTCAGGGTGCCTTCCCAACCGTAAATCGACCACAGCACCAGCATCGGCGTTTCCCACAACACCAGCCCCGCCAGCATCAGCCACGCCACTCTGGCCCGGCTGAAACGGGCATGCTCCGGTGCGGGGGTGTGGTCATCAATCACCGCCGGACCGAAATGCTTGTCCGCCGCGCCATGGCCGCCGCCTGCCCGGAACTTGTCCGGGGCCAGCTTGCCGCCGACATAGCCCGTCAACGCCGCCCCGGCCACAATCAGCGGAAACGGCAGGTGCAAGGCGAAAATGGCCACGAACGCCGCCCCGGCAATCGCCCACAGCACCCCGTTCTTCAGCGCCCGCGAGCCGATGCGGTGCGCCGCCTGCAACACAATGGCCGTCACAGCGGGCTTGATGCCGTAGAACAGGCCCTCCACCAACGGCAGGTGCCCGAAGGCGATATACACCCACGACAAGGCGATGAGAATGAACAACGACGGCAGCACGAACAGCACGCCCGCCACCACCCCGCCCCAGGTGCGGTGCATCAACCAGCCGATATAGGTGGCCAACTGCTGCGCCTCCGGCCCCGGCAGCACCATGCAGTAGTTGAGGGCATGCAGGAAGCGCTTTTCACTGATCCAGCGGCGGCGCTCCACCAGTTCGGTGTGCATGATGGCGATCTGTCCGGCCGGGCCGCCAAAACTGATGAAGCCCAGCTTCAACCAGAAGCGGAAGGCTTCCGCACGCGTCACGATAGGGGCGGTTGGATCAACTTCAGGGCTGGAAAAGGTCATGGCGGGCATCCTGCAACGGGGATTATCAACCTGACCTTAACGGAGGAAGATGAATAATCCAAGTAGACGAAGGTGGATGTCCCCTGCGCCCCTTGTCACCCGCCGCCAAAAACGGCACATTAACCGGCTTGCGGACCGGCCTGAATGCCCGTACTGCAAGGCAAACGCTCTTTCACCTCCGGGTTTTTCGCACATGGCCAAAAACAACAAACCCCAGCAAACCCTGAAAGTGGCCTTTCTGGGCGGCCGGGGCAGCGGCAAAACCACGCTCATGGCCAGTTATCTGGGGCACATGGCCAGCAGCCGCTGGCAAAAGGAACACCAGTATTACCTGAGCGCGCCCGATCCTTCCGACTCCAAGCGCCTCAACGCCCTGTTCCAGGGGCTGGTGGGCGGCCAGTTTCCCGAAGCCACCATCAAGCAGGCCAAGGCTTTCCGTTTCCACATGCATGTGCAGGACTGCGACGGCGTGCCGCTGGAAATCCAGTGGCTGGACTATCCCGGCGAGTGGTGGGAGCGCGAACCCATGGACGCCAAGGAGCGCAAGCTGCGGGACGAATCGTTGCGCAACATGGTGCACAGCCAGGTCTGCTTCCTGGTGATTGACGGTGCTGAACTGCGCCGCAACGGTGAGAAATACCTGCGCGCCCATCTGGCGCACATGACCAACGAGATTTCCAACCTGCTGCGCGAAGCCGACAGCCGTCGTCGCCGCAAGAAGGGCCACCAGCTGCGCGATGTGGTGTGGGTGATGGCGCTGAGCAAGGCCGACCTCTTTGACAACAACCTGAGCGCGTCCGACTTCTCCGACTTCGTCAACCGTTACGCCCATGACCAGCTGGACACCCTGCGCCAGCGCCTGGAAGAAGCCGGGCGGC
This sequence comes from Fluviicoccus sp., assembly GCF_030646115.1. Classification (GTDB taxonomy): domain Bacteria; phylum Pseudomonadota; class Gammaproteobacteria; order Pseudomonadales; family Moraxellaceae; genus Fluviicoccus. Next base: position 216,115 of record NZ_JAUSMX010000008.1, on the reverse strand, counting down.
CGTCCTTCGGCATGAATTACCTGCTGTTCTCCTCGGTGCTGGGCACCGGCCAGAAAATCCTGGACATCAACAAGACCATCGGCCTGGACCTGATTGCACCGCTGGCGATGCGCTCGCTGCTGGAAAAAGAGCTGCAGCACTTTGAACGTTCCGGTCTGCTGAAACGCATTTTTGCCGGCAGTGCCGATCGCGGTGCCTTGCAAGCCCTGTTCGGCGTGGCGCGGCAATGGCTGGCCAAATGGCCCGACCGCCCCACCCGCGAACTGGCCGACCTGATGTTTGCCCGCGTGGAAACGTGGATGAGCGGCCGCGCCGAGGAACTGCAAAAGGAACTGGACAGCCAGCGCCATCAGGGCAACAGCCTGAAAGCCGCCGACGCGCTGCTGAAGCTGGCGCTGGGCAAGCAGGAAAACCGCCGTTTCTATTACACCCCCCTGTCACGAGTACACCAGAATGCCTCGCCCTGAGTTCCCGATAGACGTTGATCGCCAACTGGTCTGGATGACCTGCGGCTGTGACGCCGGTTACCAGATTTTGCTCTCCCCCTCCAACAGCAAGGCCTCCTGGCTGGACATCCTGGAGTCGGCCTTTCCCGGCCTGGAGATTGGCCGGAGCGGCATCGTCAAGGCCGCCGCCGTGTTCCATGAAGGCAGCCCGGCGCTGGCGCTGGCCTTCTTCGACCCGGAACGTTGCGACAGCAGCTCTCGGCCGGTGAAGCATTTCCTGCTGCTGCTGGGCGCGACTGACGAGATGATCGGCAAGGGGCCGCAGTTGGTGGTGGCGTCGCTGCTGGCACAGCTGGAACCCGCCTATCTGGTGCTGTGGGACGCCACGCGCTATTCCCGCGAGGCGGACATTGCCAAGGATGCGCGCAAGAAGATGGCCGGACAGACCGTGCATCTGGACTTGTCCGCCAAGGTGGCGAAGCCGCCAAAGGTGAAGGAAAAGAAGGTGATCATCAACCCCGGCTTCCACGATCTGGAAACCGGTGATCTGGGCGACCCGGCGCTGGGGATGCCGAAATGGGCGGTATGGCTGATAGCTGTGGTGGTGGCGCTGGCGGGAGGTGCTGCGCTTTTCTTGAAGGCTTGACGACCGCCGAGTTATTATTGATAATTATTCGCATTACTATTAGCGGGTAATTACGCCATGTATGTCTGCCTCTGCCACGCCGTCACCGACAAACAGATCAAGCATGCTGTGGAAGACGGATGCTGTTCATTACGTGAAGTCAGCCAGTGCCTGAACGTCGGCAAGACCTGCGGCCGCTGCGTACCCGTCGCCCGCGAAGTCATTAGTGACACTCTGGCCGAACTGGGCGCGGATATCGCCCGCGTCGCCTGACACCCTCCCCCTTCGCAACACTCCCTCCACCATGACCGGGTTGCCAGCCCGGCATGAACGTCTATGATTAGCCAAACACTTACCCCGACCACTCCGGAGATACCGCCATGAAAGGCGACAGTCAGGTTATTGCCCTCCTCAACAAGGCGCTCAGCAACGAACTTACCGCCATCAACCAGTATTTCCTGCATGCGCGCATGCTGAAAAGCTGGGGGCTGACCAAGATTGGTGAACACGAGTACCACGAATCCATCGACGAAATGAAGCACGCCGACAAGCTGATTGACCGCATCCTGTTCCTGGAAGGCCTGCCCAACCTGCAACACATGGACAAGCTGCTGATCGGCGAGAATGTGGAAGAAATCCTGCAATGCGACCTGAAGCTGGAGCTGAAGGCCGTTCCCGACCTCAAGGATGGCATCGCCCATGCCGAGAAGGTCGGCGACTACATTTCCCGCGACCTGTTCGCCGCCATCCTGGCCAGCGAGGAAGAACACATCGACTGGATCGAAACGCAGGTTGAACTGATCGGCAAGGTGGGCATCCAGAACTATTGCCAGAGCCAGATGTAAGGCTTGACAGCGGACTGCCGTCCGGGCGGACAATGGGGCCTGCGCACCCGCACCCATTGTTCGTTCTCACCATGACTTCACCCGATACCCCCTCGCCCAAACGCCGTCGCGGCCGCCCCTCCCACGAGGAAGGCGCTGCCATCGCCCTGATCCGCAGCGCCGCCCTGCGTGAATTCGCCCGCGCCGGTTTTGCCGGAGTCAGCATCGCCGACATTGCCGCCGCCGCCGGGGTGGCCAAGCCGCTGATCCATTATCACTTCGAATCGAAGGACGCCCTGTGGGAAGCCGCCATCAGCGAAGGCTTCGAGGCCTTGCAGCGCGAGCTGGCCGCCTTCCGCGTCACGCTCGGCGCCGGGGCCGGTCCGGAAACCTTGCGGATGCTGGCGCACCAGTTGGTGCGCTATGGGGCGCGTTACCCGGAACTGACGCGGATTGTGATTCAGGAAAGCGGTGACGGTGGCGAACGCTGGCAGTGGTTGCTGCAGACCTATCTGCTGCCCGCCTACCGGTTGGCGGAGCTGGCTATCGAGGGCTTCCGGGCGGTGAGCGCGCAGCCGCAGGCGGTTCCCACGGCGGCGCATGTGATTCCGCTGATGCTGGGGATGATGAATTTCCCGTTTCTGGAAACGCAGGTGATCCGGGAGGCGTTCGGGGTGGAGGTGCAGTCGGAGGGGTATTTGCGGGAGCAGGGGGAGGTTTTGTTCAGGGTGATGAGGGCGTTGGTTTGAGGGGGCTTGGCCGTCAGATTCACGGGATCGCCAGTCGATGATGCGCAGGGGGCGCAGTGCCTGCGCCCTTGGTTGCAGGACACGACGGTTGTCAGGGTTGACGGCGGCATGTTCGGTTGAGAGGGCGCACGCAGTGCGCCCCTACAAAAAATAATTTTCTTACCGTTAATTCCTATCTTCTGGTCGCCAATACCCGCCGCTACCGTGATAAGTTTCAGCAGTTAGGTGGAAGAGCTGATTGCACTTAGTGCACTCAAAGTAATAGTCAACAAAATCACCCCAAACACCGCCGCTTGCAAGCGCACCAAAAGATCCGCTGTCACAACAGTTAAGTACACCCTTCGGCCAATAGCCACTTTCTCGAATCGTTCCGTCGGCTATATTGGCTGCAACAACTCGAATAGATGTTTCTAGTTCTCGCGGGCTGGATATCCGAAAGTATTGAAAGACATCCCTGCAATGTTCGCATGTTGGCTTAAGCATAAACTTTCAACTTTGCTCGTGATAAACGACTGCGTATCTGAATTTCCCTGACAGAGGATCGCCCTTCCAGCATTCCCGAAATCCCCACGCCCCAACCCTCCCAGCCTACCCCACCCCGACCCTCCCGACAACTTCCCTCCCTTTCCGACAAACGGTCACCCCTCCCCCGTGACAAATTAGACCGCCTGATATAATTTAATTATACCAACTGATCTAATTAAGCGAGACACCACCATGACCGCCCTCTCCACCCCGACCAACTACCCCTCGGACAACTCCACCCCCAACCGCTATGCCCGCTTCCACGACCCGGTCATGGCCCCCTTGCCCGCCCACGTCCGCGAAGCCCTGGCCGCCGGACCGCTGCCGCATGACCGGCTGCCCGGCTGCGACAGCGCCCCCTCCCTGCTGGAGCCGGGCTACGGTCGCGCCGAAACCGGCTACAGCCTGGGCGCGGATGGCTCTGCGCATGTGTATGTACTGACCACCATGCCCGGCGTCACCCCCGCCATGTGGGACTGGTGGTTCGGCTGGCATGGCAACGACCCGCAACGCTACCAACTGTGGCACCCGCAGGCGCATGTCCATGTCAGCTGGGCCGACGGCCTCCCCGATGAAGACCGCTACCTCGGCCGCACCTCGAACGTGGTGGAGTACATCGGCACGAAACGCCGCCGCTTCTCGATCCGCTTCATTCCACCGTCGGAAGCCGGTCTGGACGAAGCCCGGCTTGCGGCGCAGGGCGAGGTGGCGATCTGCGCACGCGCCGGACTCACCGGCCTGCCGGTGGATGCCAGCTGGATGATTCACCAATTGAGGCCGGTGCCGGCCGGTTGCGAAATGCGCTCCCGCTTCTGGATTGCCGGACACAACCTGTCGCTGCCCTGGCTGCCGGGCAAACCCGGTCAACTGGCGGCGCGGGCGCTGGGCTGGCTCGCCGCTCCCGGCAAGGCCGACGCCGAGGCCCTGCTGATCCATTGCGCCGAGGAGATGAACCATCTCGCCGCGCGCCTGCCCGCCCTTTACGCCGAATTCGGCCCCGGACGCTGAGGAGAACCACCATGAAACGTAAACGTGATCAGGGCACCGTCTGGGAACGCGCCACCCCCGGCTTCGACGCCGCCGTGCTGGCCACCAGCTTCAGCGGCCGCGACCCCGGCGTGCGGCCGAAGGTCTATCTACAGGCCAACCATGCTGACGATGTCATCGCCGCCGTGCAGCGTGCGCAGCGGGAAAACCTGAAGATCAGCCTGGTGTCCGGCGGCCACAGCTGGGCGCAGAACCACCTGCGCGAGGGCGGGCTGCTGATCGATCTGTCGCGCCTGCACCAGATTGAGATTGACGAAGCAGCAATGACCGCGCGCGTCGGCCCCGGCTGCTGGAGCGTGGATCTGGACATCGCGCTGAAGAAGCGCGGCCTGTTCTTCCCGGTGGCGCATGCCCCGGATGTCTGTCTGGGCGGCTTCCTGCTGCAGGGCGGTTTCGGCTGGAACGGCCGCCAGTTGGGGCTGGCCTGTGAAAGCGTGACCGGCATTGACGTGGTGCTGGCCGACGGCTCGCTGGTGCATGCGAACGCGCAACAACACGCCGACCTGTATTGGGCGGCGCGGGGCGCGGGGCCGGGCTTTTTCGGGGTGGTGGTGGCTTACCACTTGCGGCTCTATCCGCATCCCAAGGTCACGGCGCTGATGTTCCAGGTTTTCCGCATGACGCATCTGGAGGAGGTGTTCCGCTGGGCCGACGAGGTGGGGCCGAACGTGCCGCGTTCGGTGGAATTCCAGATGCTGCTGACGCCGAAGGCGCTGGGGATTTTCTCGCCGGGCATCGAGGTGATAGCGCCGGTGCTGGCCGACAGCTGGGAGGAAGCGCGGGAGGCGGTGTCGTTCATCCGCGACAGCCGCTTGCGGCCCAAGGCCAGTTTCACCCTGCCGCTGCTGCCAATGTCGACGGTGCTGATGTCCTACGGAGCATCGCTCACCCATTTCCCCGACCGCATGCGCTGGTGCGCCGACAACATGTGGACCAACGCCCCGATTGAAGACCTGCTGCCGGGCCTGCGCCATGTCGCCGACACGCTGCCGCCCGCGCCCAGCCATGCGCTGTGGCTGAACTGGCAACCGCCCGCCGAACGACCGGACATGGCGTTCTCGATGGAGGCGAACCGCTATTTTGCGGTGTACGGGGAATGGAAACGGGCGGCGGACGATGCCAAATATGAAAACTGGGCGACCGGGTGCATGGGCGGGATGGCGGCGCATTCGGAGGGCATCCAGCTGGCGGACGAGAATCTGGGCAGGCGTCCGGCGCGGTTCATGCGCGATGAGAAACTGGCGAAGCTGGACCGGATTCGGGACAAGTACGATCCGGAGGGACGGTTTCAGGCGTGGATGGGGCGGATTCAGCCGGGGCCGTGACTCAGGACAGCAATTGCGCCGCTCGCTCCTCCAGACAGGCCGGGACAATGGCGGCAAGTTCCAGCCGGGGGGCGTCCTGCAACCGGGCAAATTCCCGGCGCGACGCCTTGTGGTAGGCCGGGTCGTAATGCTCGCGCAACAGGCCCGCCACCAGTTCGCGCCACTCGCCCGCCGCCGCCAGCGCCCGCCAGCGCGCCACCGTTTCCTTGCCGTGCAATTCCACCAGCCGGTCCAGCCGCTGGCCCAGCCACTCGGGAGCCTGCAGGAAGTAATCGTAATCCCGCAGCAGGAAATCCACCCGCGCCTCGAAGGGCGCGTCCAGCCACAGCCGTTCCGCCGCTCCCATCGCCTGAAACAATACCGGCGGCAGCCGCAGGCTGCCCACCGTCTTGCTTTCCGACTCGGCGTACACCGGCCGGGCGGCATCGAATGAGGCCAGTTTCGCCGCCAGCGCGCTTTCAAACGCCTTTTGCGACGGCTGCGCCTCCCCCGGCAGCACGCCCAGCGCCGAGCCCTTGTGCCGCGCCAAGCCCTCCAGATCCAGCACCTGGCCGCCCTGCGCCGCAATGGCGTGCAACAACGCCGTCTTGCCGCTGCCGGTGGGGCCGCACAGCAGGCGCAGGCGAAGGTCCGGCGGGGTTTCCAGCAGCCGGACCACTTCGCGCCGGTAGGCCTTGTAGCCGCCCTCCAATCGCCGTGCCGCCCAACCCACCTGCTGCAACACCAGCGTCATGGCCCCGCTGCGCTGGCCGCCGCGCCAGCAATAGACCAGCGGCCTCCACGACTTCGGCCGGTCGTGAAACCGCTCCTCCAGATGCCGGGCGATATTGCGCGACACCAGCGCCCCGCCGACCTTGCGCGCCTCAAAGGGTGACACCTGCTTGTAAATGGTGCCGACGCGCGCCCGTTCCGCATCATCCAGCACCGGACAGTTGATGGCGCCGGGAAGGTGGTCATCGGCATATTCGGCGGGTGAACGCACGTCGATGACCTCGTCAAATTCAAGGCGCTGTGCTAGCGTCGCGGCAAACGGCATTCCGGGAGGACTCACGTGGATTCTCAGGCTCAGGAAACAATCAAGTTAACCCGATTCTCGCATGGCGGCGGCTGCGGCTGCAAAATTGCGCCCAAACTGTTGTCGGAACTGCTGGCGACCTCCGGGGTCAACGGCCTGTTCCCCAACCTGCTGGTGGGTGTCGAGACCAGCGACGATGCCGCTGTCTACCGCCTCAACGACCAGCAGGCGCTGGTCGCCACCACCGACTTCTTCATGCCCATCGTCGACGATGCCTTCGACTTCGGCCGCATCGCCGCCACCAACGCCATTTCCGACGTCTACGCCATGGGCGGCACACCCATCCTGGCGCTGGCCATTGTCGGCATGCCCATCAACAAGCTGCCGGTGGCCACCATGCAGCAGATCCTCGCGGGCGGCGCGGCGGTCTGCCAGGCGGCGGGCATTCCCATTGCCGGCGGGCACTCCATCGACTCGCCGGAACCCATCTACGGGCTGGTGGCGCTGGGCCTGGTGCATCCGGACAAGGTCAAGCGCAACCGCGACGCCCAGGCCGGTGATGTGCTGATCCTGGGCAAGGCGCTGGGTGTGGGCATCCTGTCGGCGGCGCTGAAGAAAGGCGAATTGTCCGACGACGGTTATGCCGAGATGATCGCCACCACCACACAACTGAATTCGGTAGGAGCCACGCTGGCGACCATGCCCGGCATCCACGCCATCACCGATGTCACCGGCTTCGGCCTGCTGGGACACACGCTGGAAATGTGTCGCGGCGCGGGGCTGACCGCCACCTTGCAGGCCGACAGCCTGCCGGTGCTGGAACACGCCCTGCCCTTTGCCAAAGCCGGTTACGGCCCGGGCGCCATTGAGCGCAACTGGACCAGCTTCGGCGAATCCGTCAACGTCGCGGCGGAGGTGCCTGACTGGCAGGTGCGGCTGATGCTGGACCCGCAAACCAGCGGCGGCCTGCTGGTGGCCTGTGCTCCGGAAGCGGTCACTGCGGTGCTGGCCGTGATGCAGATGCAGGGCTATGCCTCTGCCAGAATCGTGGGCCGCCTCAGCGCAGGCGACCCTGTCATTAACATTACTCTCTGACCCCCCATTACCGGAGCCTGCCATGACGGCCATTCTTTACCAATACGAACTCTCCCCCTTCTGTGACAAGGTGCGCCGCGCCCTCAACCTGAAAGGCATTGCTTACCGCACCGAAGAGGTCAACGTGCTGGACACCCTGCGCGGACGCCTGAAAAAACTGTCCCCGGCCGCCAAGCTGCCGGTGCTGGTGATCGACGGCGAAACACTGTCCGACTCCACCGACATCATCCACTGGCTGGAAACGCGCTATCCCGAACCCCGGCTGATTCCCGCCAATGCCAAGGAACAGGCGCTGGTGCACTTCCTGGAAGACTGGGCCGACGAGTCGTTGTATTTCCACGAAATGCACCTGCGCTTCACCCTGCCGCACAACGCCAAGCGCTGGGTGGCGGAAGTGACCGCCCACGACAACCTGATCATCCAGAACATCGCCAAGGTGGCGGTGCCCATCACCATGCGCAAGACCACCGAGGCCCAGGGCACCGGCCGCAAGCCGCTGGCGACGCTGCTGCACGACCTGGACCGCCACCTGCAAATGCTGGAACAATGGCTGGACGGACGGGAATGGCTGGTGGGTGACCGCCTGACGCTGGCCGATCTGGCGGTATATGCGCAGCTGTTCTGCATCGCCGGGGCGCTGGAAGGGCAGGATCTGCTGCAACGCCATGCCGGGGTCAGGGCGTGGATGGCGCGTGTCGAAGTGGCCAGCAACAAGGCATGAAGTGGGCTTGCAAGCCCTCACCCGCTAGCGGTCTGCCGACGCCTGCGGATGCAGGACCTCCCCCAGCGTATGCGCGCCCGGCGCTGCGGATGACAGGGCTAAACCGATCAGCGCCAGCAGGATCGCCGCCACCGCAAACGGCCAGGCGGTATGCTTGACGGCGGTAGAAAGCCAGTGCTGTCTTTCGGCTTGCCGCAGTCGCCGGTACAGGACATAGGACAAAGCCCCGTCTACCAACAGCTCGGCGAACAGCGTCGGAGCAATGTACACCACATAGAACGACGCCACCGCCATGGCGGCAAGGGCGGTGACAATAAAGAGAGGCATCGTCAGTTCGTCGGCCCCCGACAAGGCAGAAGCCGCATCACCAATGGCCGACGACTCTGCCGCATCACCCGGAGCGTCAAACGCCCCTTTGGCCCCGCCAAGGCCGTCGCCGGAGGGTTCTGGCAGCTCCACTTCGCTGTAGTCTTCGGCCTTGGTCCGCAACCATAGCCACAACAGCAGCAGGAAAACACCATAGGCAACGGTCACGGCCAAGGGGTATCGCACGGCCATGCTGTCCACACCCAGACGCAGCAGCACAAAGGATGCCAGCAGCCCAGCCCCACCGGTCAGCACCACCAACAAGGTCATTTGCAGACGCGGAAAGGACTCCGCCTCCAGTCTGGCTTGCACAAGCCCTGCCAGATAGCGGCGGGCCAGAAAGCGGGGGGTTGGCACGCATGTCTCCTTGGCGGCTTCAGCGGGTTGCTTCCGGGGATAATCCCTTATTCCGGCATCGGCGGCAAATCCGGCCGGCACTGCCGTCTCCCCGACGTCGCTTGCACCCTTCACCCGGTATTTGTTTGTCGGCGTGAGTTTTTAATACTCACTTAAGCTGCCACACGTATTGTAAGGAAATACCCTTTTCCAAACGCCTCCGGGAGATAAAAATGATCCGTTACACTGCCCCTGCCCTGGTACTGGCCGCTCTGCTTCTGAACGGAACCGCGCAGGCCCAAGTCTGTCCCAAGAACGTCAAGCTCACCACGCCGGACTCCCGTTATGAACTGCTGAACGAGGGTTCTGAAGTGCTGGACCACAAAACCAAACTGGTCTGGCAGCGTTGCAGCCTGGGTCAAGTCTGGGACGGCAGCACTTGTTCCGGCACGGCATCCCATTACACCTGGCAGCAGGCCATGGAAGCCGCCAAGGTTGCTACCGGTGGCTGGACACTGCCGGACTCCCACGCGCTTCGCACGCTGGTGGAGCGCGGTTGCAACAATCCGGCAATCAACGTGACCATGTTCCCCAATACGCCAAACGCGGGGTTCTGGTCATCGTCCTCAGCCAAGAATCGCAGCACCCATGCCTGGAACATGTATTTCAGCTACGGTAACGGCTACTTTGACAAAAAGAACGATCACTATGCGGTGCGATTGGTGCGCGCTCAGCAGGAGAAGTGAGAAAAAGGCGGCCTGGAGGCTGCCCCTTCTCTCTTATCTTTCTTAAGGCGTTTTATTGTGAACTGACCCTGATTTCCTCCGGATGGAGAAATCCGGCGCAATTCCATTGCGCCCTACGTGGACTAATAATCCCCACGTACCTCTGACATGAAGCCCGGCGGTTCATGTTCAATTACCGAGAAGCGCTGACGCAACAATCCCAGGATAAATGCCATGGCTCGTTGCTGATAGAGCCCGTACAACCGTATCTCCCGTTTGCCTGTAGGATGCTCCAACCGGATGAATCTTGCTTTTTCAGGCCCGACCACATGCACCTGATCCCCCGGTAATAGCTTCACTTCCAAATGGCCACCACCCGGCCCCTGATAGAGGCGCTTGTCGACCCAGACAAGATCCTCCGTTATCACCACTCTGGGCTTCCCCTTCAAACCATTACGGTATAACTCCCAACACAGCCAAGCCGCAATCAGGAAGGCAATTGCTCCTGCTGGAGCCAACGCTGAATATTCATGCCTGACAATCATCGTCGTCACGGTAAACGTCGCCGAAAAGCAGAGGGATATCAGTAGCGTCAACATATCCCCTGGACAGTAAAGCCTGTTTCCTTCTTCGAGCCAACGCTGATACCCAAACTTCAAGATTTTCATCATTCTTTCCAGAATTGCACCAGCCATTGAGGGTGCGATTAACGCCCCGCCTCAAGCTTACTCACCGCCGACGCCGGATCAATCAGAATCTTGGCATGATGCCCCGCCCCGGCCAGCGCCGTGAAGGCTTCATCCACCCCGCCCAGCCCGACAGTACCGGTAATCAGCGGCGCTGCATCCACCTCCCCCTCCGCCAGCATGTGCAGCGCCTGCCGGAATTCCAGCGGCGTATAGCCCACCGCAAAACGGATATCCAGTTCCTTGTTGATGCCGACGGCCGGTTCAATCTGGTCCGGCTGCATGCACACCCCGACCACCACGATGCGCGTAAACATCGGCACGCCGCTGAAGATTGACTGCAACACGCCTGGCGCACCCACGCATTCAAACACCACCGGATGCTTGCGCCCCACAATCCGCTCCCCTGCCGCCCACAGCGGCCACCAAGGCACCGGCAGCATGTCCAGCTTTTCCTTGGTGCCGACGGCCAGCTCGAACAGGTCCTGCGCTTCGTGGATGAAGCCGGACTTGGGATGGCTTTCAAATGGCGAACCTTGAGCCGGATCGATCACTTTCGTTGCACCGCAACGCTGGGCCATGGCGCGCCGGGCGGGTGAGAAGTCACTGGCAACGATCTTGCGCACGCCCTTGGCCTTGAGCAGGCAGATGATCGCCAGCCCGACCGGGCCGCAGCCGATCACAATCGCCACATCACTGGCCTTCACTTCGCCGCGCAACACCGCGTGCCAGCCCACCGCCAGCGGTTCGGTGAGCGCTGCAGTCTCGGGAGACAAGCCGTTGGGAATGGCCATCGCCAGCGAGGCTTCCACCAGCGTCCGTTCGGCGTATGCGCCCGGGGTGTAGGTGGACAGGCCGACCAGGTCGATTTCCTTGCCGCGCCGCAGCATCGGCACCGCCACAATGGGCGTGCCGGGTTTGAGCGAGGTGCGGGTGCGTGGGCCGCTGTCGAGGACTTCGGCGCTGAATTCGTGGCCGAAGACGACTTCCTGCGAGGAGCTTTGCAAGGCGGTGTAGCCGCTGCGCACCATCAATTTTCCCCAGTGGTCGCAGTGCTGGCGGACGTGCAGGTCGCTGCCGCAGATGCCGCAGCGGATGACCCGGACCAGCAGTTGGCCTTTGGCGGGAACGGGGTCGGGGCGGTCTACGACGGTGAGGATCTTGTCCTTGCAGACGACGGCTTTCATGGGGGAACTCCTGTGGGGGCTGAGGGGATCGTACCCTATTCGAGGCGATGTTCGAATGGCTTTGGCAGCACATGGCACGCGGCCTTTCGGCCAAACAGGATATATGGGAATGAGTGGGGTGTTCGGCAGTGCGCCCCTACGGTGGGTGTATTTAGTTGTCAGCCCCCAGTCTGAAGCCGGCCGCCTTGAATAATTGCAGCATACGACCGACCTCCGTTCCGGCAAGTGTGGTACTCAATGCCGGGGCAATGGTGTCCAGCATCTGCCGCAGATCAAGAACCTTGATCGGGTTTCCGCCAATGGCTTCCCGAAAAGACGCCTTCGTTTCCCAAAGTTGCCTGTCGCCGTTAACCTTGGTGACGGCCAGCACATAAGTGAACTCCCGTTGTCCTGTTGCGGACTCCACGGTAGACAAGAATGCCTCAGACCATTTGGGGATGACCAATTCCCGAAAACTGCGCCACGCCTCACGACCGCGAACCACTTTCTGCTGCTCGATATGCCTGATTTCAGCCGCCGGATCGAAACCGCTCTGCCAGCTTTTGCAACTGACGACCAGAACCCGGTCTGCGCCGGAACGCAACGGGTGATAGCCGATGACATCAATATCGCTATGGTTTGAATCCTGGGCCGACACAAAATCCGGATGGTCGCGCCGGGGCAGGAACTTCAGGTTATGACGGACAAAATAGCCCTGATGCAGCAGGTATTCTTCAACAAGCTGTTCGAGTATGTCTTCTTTGGTCGCCATAGTGATGAGGGTTCCGGAACACGAGCCTTTGGGATGTTCATCATCCTGCATTGTCATCCGATTTGGTTAGGAAAATCAGCCACATGAATCTTCTGTTTCGCCGACCGGTCTGTCTGCCAGTTGAGCGGGGGTCAACTCCCCCAGACGGGTCAGTTCAACATACTCGGGCTCGCACAATGAGGTAATCGGAGCAAACGATATCATGACCAGAAAGATAGATAGAACAATCATTGCGGCGATGCGAAGTCTGGGGAAACGCTGCGGGAGGCAGAGAAGCCAGACTGCAAATAATAGTCCCGCCCAGCATACGATTAAGACTATAAGCCGGTAAGCATTCAGATCCATATAATCGGCAAAATATCCTCCCAGAAGGATGATGCCATGACTAACCGTCAAGGGAAGTGAAATTGCCACCAACAAAACTGACCACCAGATAAAGGGGGACTTAAAGGTTTGCTCTATCAATTCTTTCATGATTTTTCTCCTCCGATTATCTATCTCGCTTCCATTTGCCATTCTATGCCAGTAAGGGCTAGCGTGTATGGAGCTCACTCCAGCATAAACGAAAAAAGGGGCGACCTCCCGGCCGCCCCTCCCTTCACCTTCCCTGAAACATTACTCCAGGAAATCCAGCACCACCTGCGTCCTCCCCCGAGCCTGCGGCAACAACACCGTCGCCCCGTTCAGCTCACCCCGGATTTCCGGACTGTAAGCCAACGCCACTTCCGTCACCTTGCCCGCCGCATCACCGCCCCCGGACACATCCTCAAAAGCCACTGCCAGCGTATTCGGCGTCCCGGCCGGGTTCAGACCGCTGCGACTGATCGGGTAGTAATCCGGATCGGTGTTCATCCACATGTCGCGCAGCGCCCGGCCCCAGAAGCCGCGACCAATCCAGCCGTCACCGCTCATCCAGCGACCCACCAGCTGGCCATTCAGCCAGATCGTCGCCTTCACCCGCTCGCCATTGAAGCGCACCGACAGCGGCGCATACTGGTTCAGCAGGCTCGGCAGTTGCGAGGCGTCGAACTTGGTGCGGTACCAGCGCACTTCACCCTTGGCCAGCGTCATCGGCAGGCTGTAGTTCGCCCAGCCGCTGTCATTGTAAGAGGTGTTCATCAGGCCCGTGCGTTCGCCGCCCAGATCAGCCCGCACCGACCAATTGGTCAGGTTGTTGCCGCCAATGCGCGCTGTGCCCAGCAAGCCTTTCTGGCTGTCAAAACCCAAGGCCGGCATCTTCATGTTGGTGGCGGCCAGGGTGCCGCGCGGCCACATGAAGCTGCCATGGCCCCAGATTTCAGTACGGAAGGCAATCACGTTCTTGCCCGCCTTCAGGTAAGGCTTCAGCGACGGGAACTGGTAGTTGGCGTTCCACGAATCGGAATCCAGCTCGGTGCCCAGCGGCAGTTGTGTGCTGAGGTAGGTGCCGTTGACATAGATGCCGACGATGTCCGAGGCATGTTCCACATACAGCGAGGCGTCTTCATACCAGTACGGGGCATGGTCAAAGTTGATCTCGGCGCGATACCAGGCGTGACCGGTGTAGATGCCCTTGCTTTCCAGCGACTGCGGCTGACCGGTCCACTTCGTCCAGGCGGTGGTGTCATAAGACGGGTTGGCTTCGCTCATGTCGCTGGCGGCCTTGCCGGTCATCAGGCTGGGCAGCGGCGTCAACGCGGGAATGGACGTCGGCTTGGTGTAGGTGGTGCTTTGCGTGGCCGCATCCCAGGCCGACAACACCGCCAGGCCGTTCACCATCACCTGACGCGGCGACATCACGAATAACGGACGGGTCTTACTGTCATATTCTGCGCCGGTAGAGAAGCGGTAATTGGTGACGGTGGCGCTTTCATCCAGATAATCCAGACCGGCGACGACCAGCTGCTGGCCGTTGGCTTTCGGGAACCAGAAGCGCCCGGCTTCCTCGGAGGTGGTCACCAGCACCCGCACCTTGCGGCCAGTGGCGGACTGCACCACCAGCTCCAGATGCGGGCTGTGGGTGTAGGTGACGGCCAGCTTGCCATTGCTGAACTCGGCAATATTGACTCCGCTGTCACGCGCCAGGATTTGCGCCCCGGCGCCCAGGCCGTCCAGCACCAGCTCGCCCTGGCCGTTGGCGGCGCCGTGCACAATCAGCAGCGCGTCGCCGTTGTAGTCACGCAGGGTCAGCAGTTCGCTGGTGGTCCACGCCAGCTTGCCGGCATTGGGGATGGGCAGGTCTTGCACCAGGATCATCGCGTATTCGTTGGAGGCGGTGCCGAACTGGCTGGGTGGCGCGTCCGGGTTCACCGGAACGGTCATCGGCACATATTTCGGCAGGGTCTGCCCATTCAGGCTGATGCCGTTCAAGCCCACCGTCTGGGCGCTGCCCGACGGGTTGACCACGTTCAGGAAACGCACACCCTGCGCGCCTTGCAGCCAGTAATTGACCTTGGCGTTGCTTTCCACCGAACCGAGGTTGGTGTTGGCAATGCTGTATCCCGTTTTCGAGGCAATACCGGCCGGGGCGAAATACGGCTCCACGCTGTCGAAGAACAGGTTGTCGCGGCGGAAACCGTGGAACGACGGACGCAGGATGCCGGACGGCGAAATCGGGCCGTAGTAGTCCACCACGCCGTGAAAGTAGGAAATCTGCGGCGAGACGAAGCCGTTCATGATGTTGTTGATGGTGCTGAAGTCGAAGGCGTTGTCGACGCTGCGGGTGTTGAGCACGATGGCGTTGCGGTAGCCAGGCGTCATCATCCCCACCGCGTTGAAGGCAAATGCCCCGTCGAGGCCACCCAGCAGTAAACGCTTGATCTTCACCGGGTCACGGTCCGTTTCCGTGGTGCCGCTGGGCATATTCACATACGCGCCGCCATGATTGGCGGGGTTGTGCATGTCGGTCAGCAAATCGACAGCGGTTTTTTCGGGCAGGTCGCCGCCCAGGCCGTTATAGATGTTGGGCATGGGAATGATGCCGGAAACATCGCCGGTGGCCGAGGCCTTGCCGTCACCGGGGCAAGTGGTCAGCGGCACGGTGATGCCGTCGTTGCGGACTATGTCGCGCAGCGCGCTGAAATAGGCCGTCGGGTTATAGGTCTGCCACAGCCCGCGCTCGGGACCGCCTTCATACCCAAACAGCTTGTCGGCTTCATGAAAAGGCTGGAACCAGTTGTACTCGTTTTCCAGCGAATAAAGGATGATGGGGCCGCCGCGATCGGCAAAGAAATCGCGGACTTCGGTGTTCAGGCGGCGCAGGTAACGGCCCGCATAGTTCAGGTAGTCCGGGTCATGCGTGCGCAGGTTGGGCTTGCCGTCCGCGGCGATGTCCTTCTTGGTGGACATGGCCGACAGCCAGCCGGGTATGCCGCCGCCGTCCATTTCATTGGTGATGTACGGGCCGGGACGCAGGTAGACATACAGCCCCATGTCCTTGCACAGCTGCACGAAGCTGCGCAGGTTCTGGAAGTTGAACTGGTTGTTGCGCGGCTCCACGGAGTTCCAGGCCACATACAGGTCAACGGTGTTGAACCCGGCGGCCTTGAAGCGCTGCAGGCGGTCACGCCATTCACTTTGCGGAATGCGGAACCATTGCACGGTGCCGCCGCGCAGCAGCTTGTACTGACCGTCAATCAGGTAGCCCTTGGCATCCACACTCACGGAATACGGCAGGCCATTCGATAACCCCGCGTTTGCCAGCCCGGAGGCGGAAGCCAGCGCGATGCCGGCGGCAAGCAACAGTTTGTTCATTGTGATGTCACCCAAAACTGGACAGAGGAAAATGCCTCTCAAAGAATCCAGCCACCAACCGACCGGATTGTCGGACAATATAGCAGGGTGATTTTTAAACGATTGATAATTCCCGACAAGCTTATTGGGAATTCAGGACAAGCTTCAGCAAATGGCGCAGATGGTAAAACTCTTTTTGAATTATACACTTGTATATGGTAAATCCCGGCTCGGGAGGCGCCCGGCCGCCCGCCGGGTGGCGGCCGGGGGCGGCATCGCGGCAGCTCACGCCGTTACAGTTTCCGCCACCGATACCGGCGCCGATTCCGGCTCATGGATGTAATAGCCCTGGAACCAGCGGATACCCTTTGCCCACAGCCCGGACAGGCTTGCCGCACGCTCGATGCCGCCGGCCACCACCGTGACGCCCAGAGCCTCGGCTGTTTCCAGCAGGGCGCGGTCGTCCGCCAGATACTCGCCGGTTTTTTCCAGACGGCGGCCCAGTCCCTCATCCAGCCGGGCATACAGCGGCCGCAACTGCTCCAGAATGGCGGCGGCATTGATGGAGCCGCCATAGCCGTTCACCATCAGTCCCAGACCCAGCTCCTGCAACAGCGCCGCCAGTCGCTCCACCTGTGAGCGGTGCGTGATGGCGGAGGCCTCGCTGATGGCGACCACCAGACGCTGGCGGGGGTTGCGCATCGGGGACATCGCGATCAGCGCCCGCAAGGTTTCCAGATAAACCGCGCTGCCAAGGCTTTGCGGGGAGGCGCTCACTACCAGCGTCAGCCCCTGTGCGGCATCAATTTGCGAAGTCAGGATGCGGTGCGCCTGACGGAGCAGCCAGGCATCCAGTTCCGGGAGCAGGCCGCTTTTTTCCAGGTCCGCCAGCAAGCTGCCGGCCGGCAGCAGTTGGCCGTCGGCGTCGGCCAGGCGCACCAGCACCGACTTTACCGGATCGCAATTCCCCTCGCCTTCCTCATCCAGGGTGGCAATCGCCTGATACACCACCCGCAGCCGGTCCGTCGGCAAAGTGCCGCTCGTCTCTATCGGGCCGGCATCGCCGACATACGCTTCGATGACCGTGCCCGGCTCGCCGTCCAGCGCCAGGCCCAGCGCTTGCTCCGCCTGCAACAGCACCGCCGCCGGGGCCTTGCCCTGACGCAGGTTGAGGATGGCCGCACAGGCCGACGAGGCAATCTCCTGCCCGTTGATGCTGTACGGGGCCACGGCAAGACGGCTGAGGATGGCGCTCACCCGCATGCGGTGGCCCGAAGGCGTGTCACGCGGCAGCAACAGGCCGACAATATTTTCTCCCAGCAGCGTCCAGACATCTTCCTCCAGACCTTCCAGCCTTTCCTGCCACAGCTGTTGCAGGGCCGCCATGCCCAGCACGCCGTGCGTCTCCAGCACCTTTGGCGCTTCAACCAGCGCCAGCAACACCAGCGCCGGGCGCACCATGCCCTCCCCGGCCTCATCCAGCGCCCATTCCAGGCGGTTGAAGAAGAAGTGCCGCGACAGCCCGCCGCCACCGGCTTGACGCGACAGCCGCGACACCCGCCCCTGAACACGCTTGCCGAGGCGGGCCTGCGCCAGCACGGCCTGCACCAGCGGCAGCCGGTCAACGGGTTTCAGCAGATAGTCGTCCGCACCCACGGCCATCGCCTGGCGGCGGACGCGGGTATCAGTATCGGACGTCAGGAAGACAATAGGAATGAAGGTGGTTTCGGCATCCTGGCGCAGCATGGTCGCCAGCTCAATGCCGTTGTATTCCGGCATGTTGACATCCATGACGATGACATCGGGATGGAACTCGCGCACTTTCAGCCAGCTGTCGGCGGGGCTGGTCACCCACTCGGCGGTCAGGCCGGCATGGCACAGCCAGGCGGCGACTTGCCGGGCCATGGCCTCATCATCGTCAATCACCAGGCAGCGCCAGCCGTCATCCAGCCGGCGGTCGGTCAACTGCGCCGCCACTTCCAGCAGCCGGGATTCCTCCAGCGGCTTGGCCAGATAGGCGTCCGCGCCAGCGCGGGTGGCTTCCATGCGGGAGCGGAAGTCGGCATGACCGCTGATCACCGCCACCGGTGTGCGCTGGCCGGTTTCGCCACGCAGGTGGGCAATCACCTCGAAGGCGGGGCCGCGACGGCCGGGAAACATCAGGTCCAGCAACACCATGGCGGGCTGGTGCTCCTGAAAATAGGGAATGGCCTTGGCCGGTGTTTCGAAGGCTGTCACCTGATAGCCCGCCGCCTCCAGCAGTGCCGACATGCGCTCACGCAGGAAGGGATCATCATCAATCACCACCACCGACTTGCCCGGCCCGGCCACAATCTGGGTCAGCACCGGCGTATCCGCAGGGGAATCCTGGTTAACCAGGGCATCCTTGATGACAAGCAGCAGGCTGTCCACCTGTTCTTCCAGCTTGAGGATGGTTTCAGGGCGGATATTGCGGGTGGAAGACTCCGCCCGCAGGATCTTGCCCAGCGAGATATCCAGCTCACGGGCGGTGCGGCTGACCTCGGGAAAACCGAAGGTGCCGCCCGAGCCCGCCAGATTGTGCGCCAGACGCTGCAACTCCAGTCCCTCCTGGTCGTCCCAGCCGTTGTGGCGCAATGTTCGCCAGTGACCTGCGATGGCCGCGCCCTTCTCGGGCAGGGCCGCGACAAAACCGGCCTTGACGCTGCGGATGCGGGCTTCGAGCAATGCCTTGCGTGGATCCATGACACGGAACTCCGGAATAATCGGGTAGGGACAGATTCGGCCTGAACAAAGCGGCCGGCGCCCCTGAAAAACACGGGCTGCACTATGGCAACCGCCATGACTGCTGTCCATAGTGACACAGGACAACAATCCACCATACACTGCCAACGCAGGGCAGCACACCATTTCCCAGCCGCACTCCGCATCACGCTGCCAATACCCGGCACGCGGCTGCCACACCGAGGGCCACCATGACCACCACGGCGACCGGATCCAGCAAGACCGAACTCCACAGCACCATGGCGGCGGAGTACGAGCGGCTGCATGCCCTGCACGCCCTGCAAATCCTGGACACCCCGCCCGAGGAGCGCTTTGACCGGCTGACGCGCATTGTCCGCGAAGTCTTCGGCATCCCGATCGTCATGATCACCCTGGTCGACGCTGACCGGCTGTGGACCAAATCCTGCTTCGGCATGGAGCCCTGCGAGGAAGCACGCTCCCGCGAGGACACTTTCTGCCATTACGCCATAAAGGGTGAGGACATCCTGCTGGTGCCGGATGCCCGGCTGGACACGCGCTTTGCTCATTTCAAGGCAGTGACCGGTGCCCCGCATGTCCGCTTTTATGCGGGCGCGCCGCTGCATGCCGGGGCCACGCGGCAACGGGTCGGCACGCTTTGCCTCATGGACTGCGAGCCGCGCACCCTGTCTTCGCGCCAACTGGAATTATTGCGGGATATCGCCGATGCCGTCGAGCAGCAGTTATCCATGCAGCAAACCGTGGATGCGGTGCGCGAGCTGAATGAGCAGCGCATCCTGCTCTACGCCATTTTTGAAAGCGTCGCCGATGCCATTTTCACGCTGGACACGCACGGCCTTATCGAGAACTTCAACCCGGCTGCTTTGCGCCTGTTTGATTATGCCGCTGATGAACTGGCCGGAAAACCGGTGCGGGAGCTGGTGCCGGCACTGGAACCGCACCTCACCGACGGCAGTGGCGGCGCCCTCGACAGCAACCTGGAAGGCAGACGCAAGAACGGCGTTGTCTTTCCACTGGAAGCCGGTATCAGCCCAATGCAGATGGCCGACCGCACCATGTTCACGGTCGTGATGCGGGATATCAGCGAACGGCGGCACATGGAGCGGCTGAAGAATGAATTCATTTCCACCGTCAGTCACGAACTGCGCACCCCGCTGACTTCCATTCGCGGCGCGCTGGGGCTGGTGCTGGGCAAGGCTTCCGACGGCTTGTCGCCCAAGGCGAAGCAGTTGCTGGAAACCGCCACCCGCAACAGCGAACGGCTGACCTTGCTGATCAATGACATCCTTGATCTGGAAAAAATCGAATCCGGGAGGCTGGAATTTATCTTTACCGCCCTGGACCTGGTCGCAGTCACCCGACAGGCGATCTCCGCCAATGAAAGCTATGCCAGCCAGCATCAGGTCAGCCTGCGCCTGGACGGCGCACCGGAACAGGCGCTGATCAGCGGCGACGAACACCGCCTGCTGCAGGTCTTCGCCAACCTGATTTCCAACGCCGTCAAGTATTCACCGCCCGGCGGAGTCGTCACCATCTGCATAGACCGCCAGTACCATTACTGGCGGGTCAGCGTTCACGACAACGGCAAGGGCATCCCCGATGCTTTCCGCCCCCGCATCTTCCAGCGCTTCGCGCAGGCCGATGCCTCGGACACCCGCGACAAGGGCGGCACCGGGTTGGGACTCAGCATCACCAAGGCCATTGTCGAACGACACGAAGGCGCCGTTGATTACACGTCCGCACCGGGCGACACCGAATTCTTCTTCACCCTCCCCGCCACCGAAATCGGCAACCCGGCCGGGGAAGCGGTCGAAGCCCGGTTCCGGCTGCTGATTTGCGAGAACAATTCCGATACCGCGCTCATGCTCAGTGAACTGCTGCAAGAGGAAGGTTTTGCCTGCGATATCGCCTTTTCGATCGCCAAGGTCAAGGCGCTGTTGATGATGCACACCTATGACGCCATGCTGCTGGACATCGCCATGACCGAGGGCGACAGCATGACGCTGTTGCAGGACTTGCGCGAGCATCCCGAGCACCGCAAGCTGCCGGTAATCATGATCAATGGCCATCAGGGCGATCCGACTTCCGGGCCGGGATTCGATGTCCTCAACATTAGCGACTGGCTGCACAAACCGGTTGACCCTGAACGCCTGAAACAGGCATTGAGGCAAGTACTGCAAGCCGGCGGCAAGCCGCGCATACTGCATGTGGAAGATGCGGAGGACATCCTGCAGATTACGCAATTGCTGGTCGAGGACATTGCCGACTACACCCCGGCGGCCAGTCTGGCGGAAGCCCGCCAGGCGCTCAAGAACGGTTTTTTCGATCTGGTGCTGCTGGACCTTGGCCTGCCCGACGGTAACGGCCTGTCGCTGCTGGAGCAGATTGATCCCCGCAGCCAGGTGCTGGTATTTTCAGGAAAGGAGAGTTCCAGCGCCATCAGCAACCGTGTTGCCGAATCACTTACCAAGTCCAAGACCAGTAATGAAGAACTGCTGGCGACCATACGCAAGCTGATTCATGCCTGAGCCCCTTGAACCCTTTAACGCCTGTTGGAGCCTGTAGATGACTGAACCTGTACGTGTCATGTATGTTGATGATGAACCGGATATCCGCACCATTGTTGAATTCGCCCTGGAAGACGAGCCGGGCATGTCGCTGTGCATCTGCGCTTCCGGGGCCGAAGCACTGGAAGCCGCCTTGCGATTCCTGCCGGACATTGTCCTGCTGGACGTGATGATGCCCGGCATGGACGGCCCCACCACTCTGCAACACCTGCAATTGATGCCCGAACTGGCAGGTGCGCGCTTCGCTTTTGTCACGGCCAAGGTGCAGCCGCAGGAAGTGGCCCACTTCAAGTCACTGGGAGCAACGGCAGTCATCGCCAAGCCCTTCGACCCAATGGCTCTGGCGGATCAGGTCTGGGCTATCAGGGACCGCAACTGAACCGGAAAATCAATAGTTTCTCCGAATAGCGCCGGCTAACCTGCACTCCCCGCCCAAATCCATCGCGACAATACCCACAATATAAATGTGACTATTACTCACAAAAGACGCTATAATTCTAATAATAATTGACGGAGGTTGATCATGAACAAGACAAAAATGTCATTGGGCTTGGCTGCGGTCGGCCTCACGTTATCCGGTTGCTTTTTTAACGACAACACCAATGTTGTCGTTCCGACAGTGCCTGATGTGTTGGCCTTCTTGGGCGGAGGCGGAGGTGGTGCCGAGACTTTCAACAACCCCGTAACCGAACGCAAGTACGGTGTGCTCAAGGTCGGCATGGATACCAGCGCCGGCACCCTGAAGCTGGGAATCACCGACTCCACCTTTCCCTTTATCTGGATCGCCAACTCCGGCGAAGGCACCATCTCCAAGCTGGATGTCACCACCGGCAAGGAACTGGGGCGCTATCGCACCGGCCCGGGTAACGGCAATCCTTCCCGCACAACGGTCGATCAGGACGGCAACGTCTGGGTGGGAAACCGCAACAACAACACCATTACCAAGGTCGGGCTGAAAGAATTCGGCCAGTGTATTGATCGTAATGGCAACGGTGTCATTGACAGCTCTACCCCGGTACAGGCAAACGCCGAAACAGAAACCGCCTTCAATCCCGATATCAAGGACTGGACCGGCGCGTTCGGCGACGGCTTGGGCATCACCAATGCCGCCGATGAGTGCATCCTGCTGCATGTGGCGCTTATCGGGAATGAAGCTGAGGATCCCACTCCAGCCGTAGTAATCAGCACGCCTACCGACATCCGTACTGTCGCCATTGACCCCGATAACAACGTCTTTGTCGGCGGCTATTATCAGAACTCCCTGTTCAAGGTGAACGGCACCACCGGTGCCGTCATCAAGTCCATGGCCACCCTACAGCCTCATTATGGCGGCGTGGTCGACAAGAACGGCAATCTGTGGAGCATGAGCAGCGGCTCAGGCAAGGTGCAGAAAATCGACAAGGAAATGACCACCAACACTTTGATTGATGTAGGGCACAATGGTTACGGCATCGGCATCGACAAGTTTGGCAAGATCTGGTCGACCGAACTCAATGGAGGGCGCTTCTCCGCCTTCGATCCGGCTGACCCGGCTGGCACCCTAAAAGTTTTTACCCAAACCGGTTACAGCAGATCTCAAGGGATTACCACTGACGATAACGGCGATGTCTTTATTGCCGGCTCCCTGTACAGCAATCATGTGGGCCACTACAAACAGGTGTTTACGGAGGGGGCATTCACGGGTGTGACCTTTGTTGCCAATTATATCGTTGGCACCGGACCAACCGGCGTTGCCGTGGACGGCTTTGGCAATGTCTGGTCCGCCAATGAAGTCACCAGCAACGCCACCCGCATCAAACTGGCAGCCGACCCGGTCAATGCCGTCATCGACACCTTTGCTGTGGGCAGCCGTCCCTACAACTACAGCGACATGACCGGCCGCGTGGTGCGCACCATCACCAATCGCCAGGGCACTTGGGAAGCCACCTTTGACGGCGGCAAACCCGACTATGTCTGGCAACGGGTGTTGTGGAAACTGAAGCAAGCCCTGCCGGCAGGCACCACGGTTTCGGCCTATGCCAAGAGCGCCAACAGCGAGATCGAACTGGGCGCCAAGGACTACACCGAAGTCCTGAACGACACCAATATGGCTGGCATCAAGGGACGTTTCCTGAAACTGAAGGTGCGGCTGACATCGGCCACGCCGGACAAGACTCCGGAAATCACCGAGATTTCGCTGAAGTAACCACTGCAATTGGACGCTTGAAAAGGGCGACCGGAGCAATCCGGCCGCCCTTTTTCATTACCGTGACCCTATTCCACCACCAGCACCACCTTGCCGGTCGCCCTGCGCTGCAACAGGTCGTTCAGCGCCTGCGCCGCCTGCTCCAGCGGGTATTCGGCGGAAATATGCGGTTTCAACTGCCCCTGCGCCAGCCAGGCGAACAGCTGCATCATGTTGCCCATGTTGTCCTTGGGCTGGCGGCGGGCAAAGTCACCCCAGAACACGCCGACGATTGCGCAGCCCTTCAGCAGCGTCAGATTGAGGGGAATCTTCGGGATATCGCCGGCGGCAAAACCCACCACCAGATAGCGGCCGCACCAGGCCATGCTGCGCAGCGCCGGTTCGGCATAGCCGCCGCCCACCGCGTCATAGACCACATCCACGCCATTGCCGCCGGTCAGCGCCTTGATCTGTTCGCGCCAGTCCGCATCGTTGTAATTCACCAACTCATCCGCGCCGGACTGACGGCATACCTCCAGCTTTTCAGCCGTGGACGCGGCGGCAATCACCTTCGCGCCCATCACCTTGCCCAGTTGCACCGCCGCCAGCCCCACCCCGCCGGACGCCCCCAGCACCAGCAGCGTTTCCCCGGCCTTCAGCTGCGCCCGGTCCTTCAGTGCGTAATACGAAGTGCCATAGGCATAGGCAAAAGTGGCGGCCACCTTGAAGTCGAACATTGGCGGCACCGGAAACACCTTGGCGGCGTCGGTCAGCACTTCTTCGGCAAAACCGCCCCAGCCGGTCAGGGCAATCACCGTATCGCCCGGCTTCACATGCTTCACGCCCTCACCCACCGCCTTCACCACCCCGGCAATTTCCCCGCCCGGTGAAAACGGCAAGTCCGGTTTGAACTGGTATTTGTTCTGGATGATGAGCGTGTCGGGGAAATTCACCCCGCATGCCTTGACGCTGATCACCACTTCTTTGGGGCCGGGCGTGGGCGAAGGAACATCTTCCAGCACCAGGGTTTCGGGTAATCCGTGTTGTTTGCAGAGAACGGCTTTCATAGTGGGCTCCAAAATCCCGCCCTGCGGGCGTCCCCTTTCCAAGGGGGATCATTGCAGCAACGGAGTGCATCATCAGATTTTCCCCCTTGGAAAGGGGGACCAAGGGGGTTTTACACTTTAGCCAGGAACTCTTCCATCGCCGCAATCACCGCCTGCGGTGTCTCCACCGTCGAGGTGTGTCCGGAGTTGGGGATTACTACCAGTTGGCTGCCCTGGATGGCGGCATGCATGCGCCGCGACTTGGCGGGAATGGTCGCCACATCCTCGTCGCCGACAATGATCAACGTCGGCAACTGAATGGACGGCAGGAATTCGTAAACCCCCTCGCGGTCAAACACGCCGGTAATGGCCTTGCTGATGTTAAAGGGATCGTTCTGCAACAGGCGGTTGCGCATTTCATCGCGCTGGGCCTTGCGCGCCGGGTCTTTGAGGAAGGTCTTGCCGAACATGATCTTCATCGCCTGCGGCGCCACCACCTTCATGCCCAGCAGGCGGGCAATGCGCGGCAGCAGGCGGTACTTGAACATGTTCTCTTCCGGCTCCGGGTCGGCGGAGGTTTCCAGCAACGTCAACGACTTCAACCATTCCGGATGGCGGATGGCCAGACGCATGCCGACAAAGCCGCCCATGGACAGACCCGCATAGTGCACCGGCCCGCCCGCCACTTCGCGGATCAGGCACAGCACGTCCTGGGTCAGCGTATCCATGTCATAGCCGTCGCGGGTGGCTTCGCTCTGGCCCTGCCCCCGGAAGTCGAGGGTGATGCAGCGGTAACGCCTGCTGAGGGCCGCCACCTGCGCCTCAAACATGCGGCCGCTCCACAGCAGGCCGTGGCCAAAGACGATCGTTTCCGGGCCGTCGCCGGTGACTTCATAGTTAATGGCAGCGCCGTTCAGCATCATGCGGGGCATGGCTGTTCTCCTGATTATTGTTATTCGTAGGTCGGGCTTCAGCACGCCAACCATCCTTCGACCGGAGAGCGTTGTCGGGCTGAAGCGCGACCTACATAAGCATGGTTAGCGTAGCGGATGTTTACATACCCGCCAGCGTCGGCAGGCGTTCCTGCAAAATGTCTTCCATCCGGGTGTGGATCAGCGGCTTGATCTTCTGATGGGTCAGAATGTAGAAACGGTCCTCGGCAATGGCCTTGAACACATCATCCGCCACCTTCTCCACCGGGATGCCGTTCTCCACCGACTGCTGCATGAACTTCGCCGTGTACTGGTTGACGCGGTCGGCCTTGCTCCAGTCGATGTTGTCGCCGACGGTGCGGTTGCGTTCGGCATTGGCGATGCCGGTCTTGACCCAGGCCGGGCACAGCACCGCCACGTGCAGCTTGGCCTTGCGCAGTTGCAGGTCGAAGTGCAGGCCTTCGGATATGGCCACCACCGCGTGCTTGCTGGCGTTGTAGGCCGCCGAGCCGGGTTGCGAGAACAGCCCCGCCACCGAGGCGGTGTTGATGATGTAACCCTCTTCGTCGTTGGCCAGCATGCGCGGGATGAAGCTTCGCAGCCCATTGGTGACGCCGTACAAGTTGACGCCCATCACCCATTGCCAGTCCTCGGGCGTGGTTTCCCACACCGGGCGGGAGATGGCGACCCCGGCGTTGTTGACCAGCAGGTGGACGTTGCCAAAGCGGGTGAAGGCGGCGTCGGCCAGCGCGTTCACTTGCGCGGCGTCACTGACGTCGAGGCGTTGGCCGATCACCGGCACGCCCTGGGCCTCGAATTCGGCAACGGTGACTTGCAGCTTGTCGGCGTTGATGTCGGCCAGCACCAGGTTCATACCTTCAGCGGCGGCGCGCTCGGCGATGGCTTTGCCGATGCCTTCGGCGGCGCCGGTGATGACGGCGGTTTTTCCGGAAAGGTTTTGCATAAAGTTGCCTGTCTTCACATGAGGGTCTGTCCCCTCTCCCCTTGTGGGAGAGGGTTAGGGAGAGGGGTGCGGAAAGCGGCCTGAACACACCATCCGTGCAAGCACCACTGCCGTACCCCTCTCCCCGGCCCTCTCCCACAAGGGGAGAGGGAGCTCATCAGCCGATCAGATAGCCGCCATCCACATTCAGCGCCACGCCGGTCGTATAGCTCGCTGCCGGTGACACCAGATACAGCACCGATCCGGCCATTTCTTCGGGTTCGGCGATGCGGCGCATCGGCACGTGCTCCAGTACCTTTTCCACAATCACCGGGTTCTTCACCAGCGCCGAGGCGAATTTGGTGTCGGTGAAGCCGGGCAGCAGCGCGTTGACGCGAACGCCCATGCTGGCGCACTCCTTGGCAAAGCATTGGGTCATGGAAATCACGGCCGCCTTGGTGATGGAGTAGATGCCTTGATACATGCCGGGAATGACGCCGTTGACCGAGGCCACGTTCACAATGGCGCCGCCGCCGTGCCTGGCCATCAGCTTCGCACCCGCCGCCGACATGAAGAAGTAGCCACGAATGTTTACATCCACCGTCTTCTGGAAAGCGGACAGGTCGGTGTCGACAATGGGACCGAAATGCGGGTTGGTGGCTGCGTTGTTGATCAGGATGTCCAGACGCTGGTGTTTGGCTTCGATGGCCTTGAACACATGTTCAATCTGCTCCATCTCGCCGATGTGCAGCGCCATCGCCTCGGCGGAACCCCCGGCGGCCTTGATGCCGTCCACCACCATCTGGCAGGCTTCCACCTTGCGACTGGAGACAATCACGTGTGCGCCGTTGGCGGCGAGTATCTGGGCGATGCTTTCACCAATGCCGCGACTGGCGCCGGTCACCAGGGCAATCTTGCCGGTCAGGTCAAACGGGTTGTTCACGCTCATGACTAATTCCTTTAACGATAAGTGACGAGATCCGCCCGGCGGTGGTGTTCCAGATGGGCGTGGTTATTAAGATAGCTGAGGCTGAGCCGATTGCCGCTGTAAAGCAACCGCGTGACGCCAGCATTCACCAGCGACCAGTTCAGGTTGAAGATGTGGCTGTCGGGAATGGTCAGCAGTTGCTGGGCGATGGCGGTAATGGGTCCGCCGGAGGTGAAGACCCAGATGTCCTGCGACGGCCCGGCCTGCTCGATGATCTGGTGCAGCCCTTTCCAGCAGCGCTGCTGGAAGGTGGGCCAGCTTTCCGCATATTCCTCGTCAAATTCACCGCTCAGCCAGCGTTCCACCGCCACCGCAAACAGATCCTGAAAGGCGCGGCGCGGGTTGGAAGTCGTGGCGAGATAAGCCGCCATCGCCGCCTTGTCACGGAATTCAGGACGGTAACGGTACAGCACCTGCTCATGGTCGAATTCGTTGAGGCCGGGGATCAGTAGAGGGGCATGGCGGCTCTGGCTGCCGCTCTGGAAATGTTCGGCGCTTTGCGCATGGCGGCGCGCCGGACCGATCACCACCTTCGACAAGGGCAGCTCGCAGTCGCGCTGCCACTGTCCCAGCAGGCGCGTCTGTTCCATCCCCAGCGCCGACAACTGGTCATAATTTTCCGCACCGAAACTGGCCTGGCCGTGGCGGACGAGATAAATAGCCCCCATTACAGCACCGATTCCTTCATCAGCCGCAAACACCGGCTTTCCAGATAATTCACCATCTGCCCGAATGGCGCGAACGCCGGATTCTTGGTCTGGCCGTGATAGAAGCGGTAGTAGATCTGCTGCAAAATCGCCGCCAGCCGGAACAGGCCATAGATGGTGTAGAAATCGAAGTTGTCGACCTTGAAGCCGGTCTTTTCGCCGTAATAGGCCACCACTTCGTCGCGGGTCAGCATGCCCGGCAGGTGCGTCGGCTGGCGACGCATCAGCTGCATGGTGGCATCGTCGTCGGCCTGCGCCCAGTAGGCCAGGGTGTTGCCCAGATCCATCAGCGGGTCGCCCAGCGTCGCCATCTCCCAGTCCAGCACGCCAATCACTTGCTGCGGGTTGTCCGGGTTCAGGATAACGTTGTCGAAGCGGAAATCGTTGTGGATCAGCGTGGTGGCGATATCCTGCGCGGGCATTTTCGCCTGCAGCCAGGTCATTACGCTTTCGAAGTCGTTGACGTCCGGGGTGCGCGCCTTGCGGTAGCGGTCGCTCCAGCCGTCAATCTGGCGCTTCACATAGCCGCCGCCCTTGCCCAGCGTGTCCAGCCCGGCCGCCTGGTAGTCCACCAGATGCAGTTCAATCAGCTTGTCGATGACGCTGAGGCACAGCGCCCGGGTTTCCTCCGGCGTCAGGGTCATGCCCTTGGGCAGGTTGCTGCGCGGGATGATGCCGGGGATGCGCTGCATCACGTAGAAGTCGGCGTCCATCACGGCGGGGTCGTCGCAAATGGCCAGCACTTCCGGCACGTAGGGATAGACCGGCTTCAGCGCGGCCATGATCTTGGCCTCGCGCAGCATGTCGTGCGCGGATTTGGCGCGATGGCCGAACGGCGGCCGCCGCAAAATCAGGTCACGGTCGGCGTAATGCAGCAGATAGGTCAGGTTGGACGCGCCGCCGGGGAACTGTTCCAGTTCCGGCGACCCTTGCAGGCCGGGGATTTTTGCCTTGAGAAAGGCGTCCACGCGGGCCAAGTCCAGTTCTTCGCCCTGGCGCACCGCCACGGCCTTGTCGAGCAAATTCTCTTCCATCTTATTTCAGTCCCAGCTTCGTCATTTGTTTCTTGTATTCGAGCTTGGCAATCAGCATGCGGTGGACCTCATCCGGTCCGTCCGCCAGCCGCAGCACCCGAGCATAGCCGTAAAGCGCGGCCAGCGGGAAGTCTTCGCTGAGTCCCGCACCGCCGTGAATCTGGATGGCCGCATCAATCACCTGCTGCGCCACGTTCGGGGCAATCACCTTGATCTGCGAAATCTCGCTCATCGCGCCCTTCACGCCCACGGTGTCCATCATCCAAGCCGCCTTCAGCGTCAGCAGCCGCGCCTGTTCAATAGCCATGCGGCTGTTGGCGACGATGTCCGGATTGCCGCCCAGTTTCGCCAGCGGCTTGCCGAAGGCGACGCGGGTGCCGGCGCGGCGGCACAGCAGCTCCAGCGCCCGCTCCGCCGCACCGATGGCACGCATGCAGTGGTGGATGCGGCCCGGCCCGAGGCGGCCTTGAGCAATTTCAAAGCCACGCCCCGGCCCGGCGATGATGTTCGCCAGCGGCACACGCACATTGGTGAAAGAGACTTCGCCATGGCCGGACGGCTCGTCGTAGGTGTTGAAGACGGTCAGCATGCGCTCGACCTTGACGCCGGGCGTGTCCAGCGGCACCAGCACCATGGAGTGCTGGCGGTGCTTGTCGGCAGCCGGGTCGGTGAGGCCCATGAAGATCAGGATTTGGCAGTTCGGGTGGCCGATGCCGGTGCTCCACCACTTGCGGCCGTTAAGGACCACTTCGTCGCCGTCAATGACCGCCGTGGCCTGCATGTTGGTGGCGTCGCTGGAGGCCACGCCCGGTTCGGTCATGCAGAAGGCGGAACGGATCTCGCCGCGCAAAAGTGGCAACAGCCATTCTTTCTTCTGCGCCTCGTTGCCATAGTGCACCAGCACTTCCATGTTGCCGGTATCCGGGGCGCTGCAGTTGAACACTTCCGGGGCAATGAAGCTGGTGCCGGTGATTTCGGCAAGTGGTGCGTAGTCCGCGTTGCTGAGACCGGCACCGTAGGTTTCGTTGGGCAGGAACAGGTTCCACAGTCCGGCTTCCTTGGCCTTCGCCTTCAGGTCCTCCATGATGGCGGGCTGTTGCCATTGTGTGTGGTCGGGGCTGAGGGTCAGCGACTTGAAATACGTTTCTTCGGCGGGATAGACATGTTCATTCATGAACGCGGTCAGGCGGGCGATGTAGTCCTGCGCTTTGGCGGAGTAGGCAAAATCCATGATGGCGGCACTCGCGGCTCGGTGGGGTTGTGCCGAGAGTAGTGCGCGCCATACAATCCAGCAAATGAATAGTTTGCATCATGGACTATAGATTCAGTGCATATTGATCGTTTCGACCTCAACCTCTTCATCGTCCTCGACGCCATCTACCGCGAAGGCAACATCACCCGCGCCAGCCAGAAACTGCACCTGACCCAGCCCGCCGTCAGCCACGCGCTGGGCCGCCTGCGCGAGCAACTGGGCGATCCGCTGTTCGTGCGTCAGGGCACGCTGATGCAACCCACGCCCTATACCCGCAACCTGATCGGCCCGGTGCGCGAAGCCCTGCAGTTGCTGGAACGCAGCGTCGCCGACGAACCGGCCTTCGACCCGGCTTCCGCCCGCCGCACCTTCAACCTCGGCCTGCGCGACGTCTTCGAGGCCACCGCCCTGCCGCCGTTGGTGGCGCGCCTGCAGGCACTGGCGCCCGGCATCGAGCTGGCCAGCGTGCGCATTGACCGCCGCGATGTGGAAGGCGAACTGGCCGCCGGCACGCTGGACCTGGCGCTGGACGTGCCGCTGGCGATGGGCGAGAGTATCCGCCAGCAGCGCATCTCCCGCGACCGGCTGGTGGTGGTGGCGCGGCAGGATCATCCGGGTATTGGCGGCGAACTGGATCTGGAAACCTACCTGGCGCACGCACACGTGCTGGTGTCGTCACGACGCAAGGGCTGGGGGCTGGAGGATTTTGAACTGAACAGGGAAGGACGGCGGCGGCGCATCGTGCTGCGCTGCCAGCATTATTTTGCCGCCAGCCGTGTCGCCAGCCGCACCGACCTGCTGCTGACCATGCCCGAGCAGTACGCCCGCATCGCCAACATGCAGTTCGGCAACCGTATCCATCCCTTCCCGTTGCAGACACAGGCGCTGGACGCCCACCTCTACTGGCACGCCACCGCCGAGCACGACCCCGCCAACCGCTGGCTGCGCGGGGTGATGCAGGACGTGGTCAGCGCCTGGCCAGACGAACCTCAATCTCAATGACGGGTGTAGTGCAGCAGCTTGCCCTTGTAGCCCTCACCGCTGGCCTGTAAACCGTCCAGACTGGATTCTTCACAGGTATAGCCCAGCGCCGTCATGCAGCGGCTGAAGCCGGGACGGTTGCCGCGATTGGGATCGACAATCAGCACCTCCACCGCCTGCTCGGCATGGCGCTCGATAAACGCGGACAACCGCGCGGGCTGGTCGCGCTCGTACAACAGGTCGCTGCCAATGATCAGATCAAAACGGCCCAGCGCCGGGTTTGCGGTTTCCCAGTTGCCGTTCTGGTATTTCGGCAGCCCCATACCGTTCAGCCCGGCGTTCCGGGTCAGGAAGTCCCCGGCCAGCGGATGACAGTCACTGGCGGTGATGTCCATGTCGCGGCGCTGGCAAACCAGACTGGCCAGACCCAAACCGCAACCCACCTCCAGAATGCGCTTGCCTTGCAGCTCAAAGCTTTCCATCAGCCCGGCCAGCATGCGGGCAGAAGGCCAGATCATGCCGAACAACGACCAGCTGGCCGGGGAAATTCCGGCCGCCGCCGCCGCGCCCAGCGGGTCGGCGTATTGCTGACGGTCCAGCAGCGAACGGATTTGCAGGTCAACCGCCCCGTTCAGGGACACGGCTTCGAATTTGACCAGATAACCTGGCATGGCAACGCTCTCATGGAGGCGTCTCGTGCAGCGGGAAAATGTTCGGCGACGAACAGGACACAAAACTTCAGGTGAGGCGGGAAGCATCATGCAGGCCTTGCGGCCTTTCGCGGGGCAAAAGCAGCGGATAGACAGGATTCAGCAAAGCGTGCAGCTTAGCATCCGGCTGCTCATAAAGCGAACCGGCGCGGCGGCTCAGTCCGGCTCACGGAAGGCAAACCAGGCCGCCACCGCCGTCAGCGTCGCCACCAGCGCCACCACCGCCCAGAATCCGCCATGCGCATCCGCCAGCGGAATGCCGCCGACATTCATGCCGAACAACCCGGAAATGATATTGATCGGCAGCACCAGCACCGACACCACCGTCAGCACGAACAGGCTGCGGTTGTTTTGTTCGTTGATTTGCCCGGCGATCTCTTCCTGCAACAGCTTGATGCGCTCCTGCAACAACGCGGTTTCCTGCAATACCGTCGAAAACTCTTCTGTGGACTGGCGCAGGTCCAGCAGGTCGCGTTCGCTGACCCAGCCCGGCGGCCGGTTCAGCAGGCGGAACAACGCCGCCGGCTCGGGAGCCATAAGGCGTTGCAGGCGCACCAGCAGCCGTCGCCAGGCGCCCAGGCTGGTCCGGTTGCGCTCCAGCCGGTTCGCCAGCAGGCGATCCTCCACGGAGTCCACCAGGTCGGCAATGTCCCGCACGATTTGTGTCAGCACGTCCGCCTGGTCACGCAGCAAATGCACCAGCAAGTCCACCGGCGACTCCAGCAGCAGGCCGCGCTTGACCGTGGCGCGCAAGCGGTCAATGGAGCGCAGGGGCTTGCTGCGGGCGCTGACCACCAGGTTCGGCCCCACATGCAGGTACAGGGTGGAAATATCGGAGGCATCGTAGGCAAAGTCGAACAACACATCGTTGATGACCGCAATCAGACAGTCATCGGCATATTCAATGCGGGTGGAACGGGTGCCTTCGTGCAGGGTTTCATGAAACGAGGCCGACAAAGCGGCATGCCGCTTCAGCCACTTTTCACAAGCCGAATGGCTGAGATTGACATGCAGCCACAGAAAACCGACCCCGGAAGGAGCCTGCGCCAGCCAGGCTTCCGCGTCAACGGAGGTCATGGGCCATGCCACCCCGTCCGCACTGAAATGATAGGCGCAAATCAGGCCGGTCGGGTCAGAGCCGTAGGTTGAAGCCGGGGAGTTCATGCCGGGTGCGCTCCTGTCGGAAATACCTGCGGATGGCGGCTATTTTCTGACTAATTGATGACAAAACAGTGACAGAACACTAATGCTTTGTCATCAAACTGAAACCTTGCCCGGCAGCGGCTGTGCTACCGTTAAGCGATTATCATAGCCAGCGAGATTGAAAACATGGGCCTGAAGAAATCCCTGCGGGAAGTGCTGCTCCAGCATCCCGAACTGTTCGACATGGTTCAGTTATTGACCAGCGGCGATGACTTGGTCGCCAGTGAGGAAACGACAGGGGATCAAACCCTGGTCACGATATCCCGCGACGGCAAGCCCAAGAAGAAAAAGCGTAACGAGCTGGTTTTTGCCAAAAGTGCGGATGGCTACCTGCTGCGCGCAACACCCCCCTCTTCCCCGGAAAAGAAACCGGACGACGCCGCCTAACGCCCGATACCACGTTTGAAATCGCGGGGCGTCACCCCGAACCAGCGCTTGAAGGCGCGGGTAAAGGCGCTCTGCTCCGAATAGCCCAGCAACAGCGCGATATCCGTAAACGACAAATGCTTGTCAGCCAGATAACGCTGCGCCAGCTCACTGCGGATCTTGTCCAGCACCCGGTTGAATTCCAGATCCTTTTCCTGAAGTCGGCGCTGCAGGGTGCGGGTGGACATCGCCATCAGCCCCGCCACCGCCGGCAGGTCCGGGATACCGTCATGCACGCAGCGCACAATCGATGAACGCAGGCGGTCGTAGAACGAGTCGGCGGCCGGCAAGGCCACCAGCAAGGCTTCGGCCTGCTGGGACAACAGGTCCATCAGCGCCGGGTCACGCTGCCGCAGTTCGCGGGTCATGGATGAAATCGGGAAGCGAACCCGCGTCACCGTGTCGGCAAAATGCACCGGACAGCCGAAGAAATCGGTATAGGGCTTGAGATCGGCGGGGGGCGGATTGACAAACGTCACCAGCAACGGCCGCAGCGGCTCCTCCACCAGAAAACGCACATAACTGATGAACAGGGCAATGGCGGTTTCATCCACCAGCGGACCCGGCGTACCGCGCTCCACTCCCCAGCGGATTTCAATCGCGTCGCCGTCCGCCATGATGCTGCCGGGATTGCCGTCGTAGACCAGGCGCTGGTAGCGGGCGTAACGCAACAGGGCTTCCCCGACGGTATTGCAGGACAGCGCCATATAGCCAATGATGCCGACATGCTTGGGAGCCACACAGGCGCCGATGGCCAGCCCCAGGGCCGGACGCGGATGACGCAGGGCAATCATGTGCAATAACTGCGACCATTCATCCAGCGCCAGACGGCTGGTGGGGGAATAGCGCTCCATCGCCTGCAGGCATTCCGGGGCGGTGATCTGGTTCTTTTCAATAAAGTCGCGCAGCATGCCCAGCATGGATGCGGTAACGAACAATCCCCCGAACATGGTCTGTCCCCATTTCTTGTTATTGGCCGCCAGTCCGGTGCCTCGGGCAAACGGCTGATGCAGTGATGGCGTCAAGAGTTAAAACGGACAGCGGCTGCTGTCAATACCGCCAGACAGCATACCGGATGAACAAGCAATTGCTTGGTATGGAACGTCAGATTTAAGGGCAATTGTGGCGCATGAAGCCAAGAAGTTTGGCGCAAAAGATCAAGTACATACCTGCACAAATGTACAGAATCTCAGACACTCCATAAGAAACATGATGTCACCCTTGGGGCGTCGGTCAATGACCGCCGCCCCGTTTTTTTTGCCTGCCGTTCAGCGCAGGCCCAGCACGTCCCGCATGTCATACAGGCCTGCGTTACGGGTGCCGATCCAAGCCGCCGCCCGCACCGCGCCGTTCGCAAAATTCATGCGGCTGGTGGCGATATGGCGGATTTCCACCCGTTCGCCTTCCCCCATGAACATTACGGTATGGTCGCCCACCACGTCACCACCGCGAATGGTCTGGAAGCCGATGGACTTGCGGTCGCGCTGGCCGGTATGGCCGTAACGCTCATAAACCGCCACATCCTTCAGGTTGCGTCCCAAGGCCCCGGCCACCG
The DNA here is from genome assembly GCF_030646115.1 of Fluviicoccus sp. GTDB lineage: Bacteria > Pseudomonadota > Gammaproteobacteria > Pseudomonadales > Moraxellaceae > Fluviicoccus. Next base: position 180,731 of record NZ_JAUSMX010000008.1, on the reverse strand, counting down.
CCTCACCCAGCATCAGCGCGGTGCCTGAGGGGGCATCCACCTTGTAGCGGTGGTGGGCTTCAAGAATTTCGATATCGACAGTATCGCCAAAGGCCTTTGCGGCCAGTTCCAACAGCTTCAGCGAGACATTGACGCCCACCGAGTAGTTGCCGGAATAGACAATCGGAATGTCGTGGCTGGCCTCAATCAGGTATTCCTTCTGCTCTTCGCTGAGGCCGGTGGTGCCAATGACAATGCCCTTCCCTTCCTGACGGCACAGCGCCACTTCGGCAATGGTGGCCGACGGCGTGGAAAAGTCGATGGCGACATCCACCAGATCAATCTGGCTGGCCAGCGAACCGTTCAGCAACACCCCCATGCGCTCCAGGGCGGCCATCTCACCGGCATCGGCGCCGATCAGGGTGCTTTCGGGGCGTTCAATGGCGGCAGTGAGCTTGACATCCGGGCGGGCGACAACGGCGTGAATGAGGGCGCGGCCCATGCGGCCGGCGGCGCCGCAAATGGCGATACGGGTGGGGGTGGTCATGATGCCTTTCTCCAGCAGGAATTCCGTGAAGCTCCAAGCCTGCCAGTGTTGGCGCGGGCAGGCAAGCGGGAATATCCCCGGAGGTTCGGGTTTTGAGCGGATGCGACAAACGGGAGGGGGAATTCGGGGCCGGACGGACGTCCGGCCCCGAGGGGTGCATCAGGAGAACATGTCTTTCAGGCTGTCGAAGAAGCTCTTCTTGTTCGGTGAGTGCTTCTCGTTGCCATCCAGCGACTCCTGGAACTCGCGCAGCAGTTCCTTCTGGCGGCTGTTGAGGTTGACCGGTGTTTCCACCTTGATCTGGCACAACAGGTCGCCCGGCTCATAGGCGCGCACCGGCTTGATGCCCTTGCCGCGCAGGCGGAACAGCTTGCCGGTCTGCGTGCCTTCGGGAATCTTCAGCTTTACGCGGCCGTCCAGCGTCGGCACTTCGATTTCGCCACCCAGCGTCGCCTCCACAAAGCTGATCGGCACTTCGCAGAACAGGTCGGCGCCGTCACGCTTGAAGAGGGAATGGTCCTTGACCACAACCTGCACGTAGAGGTTGCCGGCGGGCATGCCATTGGCCCCGGCTTCGCCTTCCCCGGCCAGACGGATCTTGTCACCGGTATCAACACCGGCCGGAATGGTGACTTCCAGCGTCTTCTGCTTGTTGCTGCGGCCTTCGCCATGGCAGGCATCGCAGGGGTCCTTGATGATCTGGCCGCGGCCTTTACAAGTGGGGCAGGTCTGCTGCACGGTGAAGAAGCCCTGCTGCATGCGTACCTGACCGGCGCCGCCGCAAGTGCGGCAGGTGGTCTTGCCAGAGCCTTTCTTGGCTCCGGAACCGTCGCAAACCTCACAAGGGGCCGCCGTGGTGAAGCGAATCTGCTTCTTCGCGCCCTTGACGGCCTCTTCCAGCGTCAGCTCCAGCGTGTATTGCAGGTCGGAGCCGCCGCGCTGACGACCGCCGCCACCGCCGCCACGACCACCGCCGAAGATATCGCCGAACGCTTCGAAAATATCGGAGAAACCGCCAGCTCCACCGCCGAAGCCGCCCGCACCCATGTTGGGGTCAACCCCAGCATGACCGTGACGGTCATAAGCGGCACGCTTGTCGCCATTGGACAGGATTTCGTAAGCCTCGTTGGCTTCCTTGAATTTTTCTTCAGCCTGCTTGTCATCCGGATTGCGGTCCGGGTGGAACTTCATGGCCAGGCGGCGGTAGGCCTTCTTGATGTCCTCGTCACTGGCGTCCTTGGCAACGCCCAGCACTTCATAGAAATCACGTTTTGCCATCTGGCGAGTCTCCGCTGAAACAACAAACGCCAAACGGATGTTGGCGTTGGGAATTCGTGGTTCCCTCTCCCCTTGTGGGAGAGGGTTAGGGAGAGGGGTGCGGCAGAGGCCCAAACACACAGCGTGTCATGGCCACTTTCCGCACCCCTCTCCCCGGCCCTCTCCCACAGGGGGAGAGGGGGTTACTACACTTACTTCTTATCGCTGACGTCTTCAAACTCGGCGTCAACCACGCCGTCGTCGGCCTTTTCATGGCCTGCGCCCGGCTGGGTGCCGCCCGCTTGCTGCTGGTCGGCATACAGCTTCTGCATCAGAGGCATGGAAGCTTCGCTCAAGGCTTCCGACTTGGCGTCGATTTCGGCCTTGTCGTTGCCCTTGATGGCTTCTTCCAGCGCCTTGACGGCGGCTTCAATGGATTCCTTCTCGGCGTCGGTGGCCTTGTCGCCCACATCCTTCAGCGTCTTGCGGGTGGCGTGCACCAAGCCGTCAGCCTGGTTACGGGCTTCCACCAACTCGGCGAACTTCTTGTCTTCCTCGGCATTGGCTTCGGCGTCACGCACCATGGCCTGGATTTCTTCCTCGGACAGACCGGAGTTGGCCTTGATGACGATGCTTTGCGCCTTGCCGGTGCCCTTGTCCTTCGCGCCGACATGCAGGATGCCGTTGGCGTCGATGTCGAAGGTCACTTCGATTTGCGGCATGCCGCGCGGAGCCGGCGGAATGTCGCTGAGGTCGAAGCGGCCCAGCATCTTGTTCTGCTGCGCCTGACGACGCTCGCCCTGGAACACCTGGATGGTGACGGCGGTCTGGTTGTCGTCAGCCGTGGAGAACACCTGCGACTTCTTGGTCGGGATGGTGGTGTTCTTTTCGATCAGTGCGGTCATCACGCCGCCCATGGTTTCAATGCCCAGCGTCAGCGGGGTCACGTCCAGCAGCAGCACGTCCTTCTTGTCGCCCGACAGCACGGCGCCCTGGATGGCAGCGCCCACGGCCACGGCTTCGTCCGGGTTCACGTCCTTGCGCGGTTCCTTGCCGAAGAATTCCTTCACCTTTTGCTGCACCATCGGCATGCGGGTCTGGCCGCCGACCAGGATCACGTCACCGATTTCGGAAACGCTCAGACCGGCGTCCTTCAGCGCAATCTTGCAGGGCTCGATGGTGCGTGCCACCAGGCCTTCCACCAGCGACTCCAGCTTGGCGCGGGTCATTTTGATGTTCAAGTGCTTGGGGCCGGTGGCATCAGCGGTTATGTACGGCAGGTTGACTTCGGTCTGCTGGGCCGAAGACAGCTCGATCTTGGCCTTTTCAGCCGCTTCCTTCAGACGCTGCATGGCCAGCGGGTCGCCCTTCAGGTTGACGCTCTGTTCCTTCTTGAATTCTTCGGCCAGATAGTCGATCAGCAGCATGTCGAAGTCTTCGCCGCCCAGGAAAGTGTCGCCGTTGGTGGCCAGCACTTCGAAGGACTGTTCACCGTCGACATCCGCGATGTCGATGATCGAGATATCGAAGGTGCCGCCGCCGAGGTCATACACGGCAATCTTGCGGTCGCCTTCCTTCTTGTCCATGCCGAACGCCAGCGCAGCGGCGGTCGGTTCGTTGATGATGCGCTTCACGTCCAGACCGGCGATGCGGCCGGCATCCTTGGTGGCCTGGCGCTGGCTGTCGTTGAAGTAGGCCGGCACGGTGATCACGGCTTCGGTCACCGGCTCGCCGAGGTAGTCTTCGGCGGTCTTCTTCATCTTCTTCAGCACTTCGGCCGAGATTTGCGGCGGGGCCATGCGGTTGCCGCGCGCTTCCACCCAGGCGTCACCGTTGTCGGCGCCGACAATGGCGTAGGGCACCATGTTGATGTCCTTCTGCACCACGTCGTCCTTGAACTTGCGGCCGATGAGGCGCTTCACCGCGAACAGGGTGTTCTTGGGGTTGGTGACGGCCTGGCGCTTGGCGCCCGCGCCCACCAGGATTTCATTTTCGGTGTAGGCAACGATGGAAGGCGTGGTGCGCGCGCCTTCTGCGTTTTCCAGAACCTTGACCTGATCGCCTTCCATAATGGCGACGCAGGAGTTGGTGGTGCCCAGGTCGATACCGATGATCTTGCCCATGTCATGTCTCCGAAGAATTTGGTTTGAATCTGCGGTTCAGCCCGCGGCGCGGGGAACCGGTTTTTCAGTTAGCTGTTTGCTTGTAAGCTGATATGGCGATGGCCCCAGCTTTTTCAAGGTCAATTTATTACTGGGCGACCACAACCATGGCCGGGCGCAGCAGACGGCCGGACAGCGTGTAGCCTTTCTGGAAGACATTGACCACGGTATTGGCGGCCATGCCGTCCGGCGTGGGCTGGGTGGCCACGGCCTGGTGGTGCTCGGCGTTGAACGGCTGGCCCATGGGATCAACCTGCTCGACGCTGAATTTCTTCAGGGCATCCATCAGCACGCGGTGGGTCAGTTGCAGGCCTTCCACCAGCGCCTTGGTGCCGTCATCCTTCGGAGCGGCGGCCAGCGCACGCTCGAAGTTGTCGACCACGTCCAGCAGGCTGCCGGCCAGTTTCTCGACACCGAACTTGTGGGCGTTGGACACTTCGCGCTCGGCGCGCATCTGGATATTGCGGATCTCGGCCTGGGCGCGCAGTTGCGCATCCTTGAGCTGGGCTTCCAGTTCGGCAACGCGGGCGCTCAGCACCTCAACATCGGTTTCCATGATTTCGATATGGCCTTCGTCGGCTTCGGCGGCGGTGTTTTCGGTTTCGGGGATGGGTTGGTCGGCCATGACAGCACCTCAATGTGGCTGGTGGAAAGAAAGATGGGGGTGTTATGGGGATGTCCTTGGAAGTTTCAAGGGATTGGGTCGCAAGTCATTCTGCGTTACTGTTGAAAGCTGTCCCTTAATGTTGCTGCCGGTCCACCATGACCCCTGAAAATCCGCCGTCCCTCGCCACCCTGATGAACCGCGACTGCTACTGCCTCACCGTCGACCGCGACTTATTGCAGCAGGAACTGGACTGCGCCCCCGAATTCCGCCCGTTGTTCCGGCAACTGCTGCAAACCCACCCGCATCTGTTCGCCGAGGTCACCGTCTTTGTCTCCGACGAACAGCGACGCCAGATGCAATCGCTGATCGCCGCCATCGAGCGCGTCATCGCCCTGCCCGCCTGGCAAAGCCGCGTGCTGGGCGAAACCCCGGTCACTAGCCGCCGACCCACTGCCACCCAGGGTGTGTTCATGGGCTATGACTTTCATCTGGCGGAAGACGGCCCGAAGCTGATCGAGATCAACACCAATGCGGGCGGCGCGTGGCTGAACCTGATCCTGCGCAAGGCGCAGCAGGCCTGCTGCGAGGTAATGAACCCGCTGCTTCCGCCCGGTGAATCGCATGCAGAACTGCAAGATGCACTGGTGCAGATGTTCGAGCAGGAATGGCGACTGGAACGCGGCAACGACCGCCCGCTGCAAACCCTCGCCATTATCGACGAGAACCCCGAATTGCAGTACCTGTACCCCGAATTCCTGCTGGCGCGCTGTCTGCTGGAAAGCCGGGGCTACCGCGTCATCATTGCCGACCCGGCCACGCTGGCCTACCGCGATGGCGCGTTATGGCACGAAACCGACCGTCTCGACCTGGTCTACAACCGCCTCACCGACTTCGATCTGAGCGCGCCCGCTTCCGCCGCCCTGCGCGAGGCCTGGCTGGACGACACCGTGGTGCTGACGCCCAATCCGCGCCACCATGCCCTGTTCGCCCATAAGGCCAACCTGATGCTGCTGGGAGACACCGACTGGTTGCGCAATCACGGCGTTAGTAAAGACGACATTGCCACGCTGCAACAGGGCATCCCCGCCACCCGCCTTATGACCCCGGACAATGCTGAAATGCTGTGGAGTCAGCGCAAGGATTTGTTCTTCAAGCCGGTGGCGGGTTACGGCGGCAAGGCGGCCTATCGCGGCGACAAGATCACCAAACGGGTGTGGGAGGAAATCCGGGCGGGGGACTACGTGGCGCAGACGCGCATTCCACCGTCGGAACGGATGGTGCAGCAGCACGGGGAACAGGTGCTGTTGAAATTCGACCTGCGTTGTTATACCTATGCGGGGGGAATCCAGTTGATGGCGGCACGGCTGTATCAGGGGCAGACCACCAACTTCCGCACACCGGGCGGGGGGTTTGCGCCGGTGTTTGTCTTTCCCTGACGCCTAAATGCCCGGCGGCGCTTGCCTCCGGCGGGCGACGCGCTATTATCAGCCCACCTCAAAAACAACCTCGCCCACGGCCACCATGCTCAGCTCGCTCTCCATCCGCCACTTCACCCTTGTCGAACACCTGGAACTGGAAATCCCGACCGGATTCTCCGTGATTACCGGCGAGACCGGCGCGGGCAAGTCGATTTTGCTTGACGCACTGGGCCTGTGCCTGGGCGACAAGGCCGACGGCGCGGTGGTTCGGCATGGCGCGGACAAGGCCGAGCTGACCGCCTTGTTCGACGTTTCCCGCCTCAAGGATGCCTGCGACTGGCTGGCCGAACGTGACCTCAGCAACGGCGAAGAATGCAGCCTGCGCCGCGTCATCCATAAGGAAGGCCGCTCCAAGGCCTGGATCAACGGCACGCCGGTGACGCTGGGCGAACTGCGCACGCTGGGCGAAATGCTGATCCACATTCACGGCCAGCACGCGCCGCAAAGCCTGCTGCAACGCACCAGCCACTGCCAGCTGATCGACAACGTCGGCGACTTACACACTCTGGCGGCCGACGTCGCCACCGCACACCAGCACTGGCAGCAGGCGGCGCGCGCCCTCGCTGACAGCCAGGCCAACCAGGCCGCGCAGGCGGCGCGGCTGGAACTGCTGGATTCCCACCTCGACGAATTGCAGAAGCTGGACCTGAAACCGGCGGAATACCCGACGCTGGAACAGGAATACGACCGCCTCGCCAACTTTGAAAGTCTGATGCAGGACGGCCGCACCGCGCTGGACCTGCTGAGCGAGGGCGAAAGCCCGGTATTGCGCGCCCTGCAACTGGCGATGAAAAGCCTGGAACCGCACCGCAACCGCGACGACACCCTGACCAACCTTTGCGCCAGCCTGGACTCGGCGCTGATTGAAGTGAAGGAAAGCGCCAGTGAACTGCGCCATTTCCTGGAAGACCAGGAACTGGACCCGCAGCGTCTGCAATGGCTGGAAAGCCGCATCTCCGAAGCGCACCGTATCAGCCGCAAGCACAAGGTGCTGCCCGCCGAACTGCCGGAGCTGCAATTGCGGTTGCAGGCGGAACACAGCCGCTGCCAGGAAGCCCAGGATGTCGAGGCGCTGCAGGCCGCCGTCGAAACCGCCACAGCCCGCTATCAGGCGCAGGCGCTGGCCTTGCGCGAGCAACGGCAGCTGGTGGCGGGATCGCTGTCCCCCAGCATTGCCGGGCATCTGCGCAATCTGGGCATGCCGGATACACAGGTGGAGTTTGCCTTTACGGTGCTGGCCAAACCCGCCGCCCATGGGCTGGACGACGTCGAGTTGCTGTTCAGCGCCAACAAGGGGCAAGCGCCGCAACCGTTGGCGAAGGTGGTTTCCGGCGGTGAACTGTCACGTTTTGCACTGGCGGTGCAGGTGATCCAGGCCCAGCACAGCGCTGTGCCAGTATTGGTGTTTGACGAAGTGGACGTGGGCATCAGCGGCGGCACGGCCGAGGTGGTGGGCGAGCTGCTGCGCAGCCTGGGCGAACGGGCGCAGATTTTGTGCATCACCCACCAGCCGCAGGTGGCGGCGAAGGGGCATCACCACTGGCGGGTGGAGAAATTCAGCACCGATGACCGCACGCACAGCCGCATTGTGGCGTTGAGTCGTGAGGAGCGGATTCGCGAGATTGCGCGCATGTCGGGCGGGTTGACGATTACGCCGGAAACGTTGCGGCATGCGGAGAGCATGTTGGCGGGGTGAGGGGGACGTTAAAATCCCCCAACTTGGCCTCCCCACCCACCACCGTCACAGTCTGCAATGCACTATACTCCCCGCCACACCGCCGGAGACATCCGGCCGCATCACCCAAAAAAAAACAGGGAAACCCACCATGCCCATTTCCTGGCGTTCTGCCGGAAGCGCCGCCTTGCTGGCGCTGAGTCTTGCCAACACTGCCCTGGCCGCCAACCCGGATGAAGACGACCTGACCGTCAAACTGGGCACGGAATGGCGGCTGGTCAAGGACGATCACAGCCGTGACATCCGCACCTGGGCCAAGCTGGAGGACGGCAAGCGCTACCGCTCGTTCAAGATTGAAGTGCAGCTGGATGCCGATCTCGACACCATCGCCCGCGTGCTGTTCGATTTCGACAATTACCCGAAATGGTTCTGGGAAGTGCGTGAGGCCAAGTTGCTGAAGACCGCCTCCCCGACCGAACACTTCACCTATATTGTGCATAACGCACCGCTGGGCCTGCCTGACCGCGATGTCATCCTGCACACCACCATTGAACCAGCCACCCCGGCGCGTCCGGTGGCCTTGGTCAGAACCCACTCTGCCGTCAATTACCTGCCGTCCAAGCCGCCGCTGGTGCGCATGCTGGCCGAAGAAACCCTGGTGCGCTTTGTCCCCGCTGCCGGTGGCGTGATGATGGCGGTGGAAGGTTACGTCGATCCGGGCGGAGCCGCGCCAGTGTGGGCCACCAACTTCGTGCAGCGCAGTGCGCCTTATTCCATCGCCGCCGGCATCCGGCGCATGGTCAAGCAGGATGCCTACCGTGACCCCGCCAATCTGCCGCGATACAGCCTCGGCAGGTTCTGATTCCATCGGTTTCCCCGAAGCGTGGCCCGCCGGATCAGGCCGCGCTTCGAATGCCGCCATCCCCGCACCACCTTTGCCCACCCCCGCCCCCTAAATCGCGCATCCAGGGCTGGTGCACGGTGCAAAACCCGCCCCGCTTCGGTGCAAATGCATCCAGCGCGACACCCAAGATCACCTCCAAATCCATAACCCATTGAAATAAAACACTTTCAACAATAACCCCCGCCATTGGCACGCCCCTTGCTAATACCAGCTTGTATACAAGAATGCATGCCTGGGGGCTGTAATGACCGTCACAACAACCGCGTGGACATTGGCAGAATGGCAGACGGCCTACCGTCAGGGCCAAACGCCGCACGCCCTGCTGACGGCGCTGCTGCAAACCTTGTCCCCGGCCGATCCCGCCTGGATCAGCCTGCTGGACACCGCCGGACTGACCGCCGCCCTGGAGGCGCTGCATGCCCGGCTGGACGCCGTGAACGGCGATCTCTCCCGTCTGCCCCTTTACGGAATTCCCTTTGCGGTCAAGGACAACCTTGACGCTACCCCTTTGCCCACCACCTGCGCCTGTCCTTCGTTTGTCTACAAACCTGAGCACAGCGCGGTTGTTGTTGAAAAGTTGGTTGCAGCAGGTGCGGTCGTGGTGGGCAAAACCAACCTCGACCAGTTCGCCACCGGCCTGGTGGGCACGCGTTCGCCTTATGGCGCGGTGCCCAATACCTTCAACCCCGCCTATATCAGCGGCGGCTCCAGTTCCGGCTCCGGCAGTGTGGTGGCGCGCGGTCTGGTGCCGTTTGCGCTGGGCACGGACACCGCCGGTTCCGGCCGGGTGCCTGCCGGGTTCAATAACATTGTCGGCCTGAAACCCACCAAAGGCTGGCTGAGCACCACCGGCCTGATACCGGCCTGCCGCACGCTGGACTGTGTGTCGGTGTTTGCGCTGACGGTGGAAGACGCGGAGGCCGTCACTGCCATCGCCGCCGGATTCGATGCCGCCGACCCCTATTCCCGCCCGGCCCCGACCAACAAGTCCTCCTTCCCCGCCCGACCGGTGCTGGGCATTCCCGCCCATCCCCAGTGGTTTGGCGATGCTCAGGCGGAAGCGGCTTATCAGGCCACGCTGGCAAAGTGGCAAGAACTGGGAGTGACGCTGAAGCCACTGGACTTTACCCCGCTGCACGCCACCGCCGCCCTGCTGTATGACGGCCCGTGGGTGGCGGAACGTTATGCCGCCCTGGAAAGCCTGATGGAAAAGCCACCGGTGGACCTGCATCCCGTGGTGCATGACATTGTGCTGCGCGCCAAGGGCCAGACCGCCGTGGACGCCTTCAAGGCCGAATACCGCCGCGCCGCGCTGGCCCGCGAAGCCGAACAATTGCTGGCTGGCGTGGACGGCCTGCTGGTGCCCACCACTCCCGGCATCTACACCACGGCCGCCGTGCTGGCCGAACCGGTGGCGCTGAACAGCCGCCTCGGCCTCTACACCAATTTCGTCAACCTGCTGGACCTGTGCGCGCTGGCGCTGCCCGCCGGTTTCCGCGCCGACGGCCTGCCCGCCGGGATCACGCTGATCGGCCGCACCTGGCAGGACAGCCTGCTGGCCGACCTTGGCCGCCAATGGCAACAGTCGCAACCGTGGACCGCCGGGGCCACCGGCAAGGCGCTTCCCCTTCCCACTTTCAAGAAAACGACAACGCCCATGACTGACACCCTCACCGTCGCCGTGGTTGGCGCGCACCTGACCGGCATGCCGCTGAACAGCCAGCTGACCGAACGCGGCGCCACGCTGCTGGAAAGCACCGTCACCGCCCCGGCCTACCGGCTCTTTGCCCTGGCCAACACCACGCCGCCCAAGCCCGGCCTGAAGCGGGTCAGTGAAGGCGGTGCGTCGATCATCGTCGAATTGTGGTCGATGCCGGTGGAACACTTCGGCTCCTTCGTGGCGCTGATTCCGTCGCCGCTGGGCATCGGCACGCTGGAACTGGCGGACGGCCGTCTGGTGAAAGGTTTCATTTGCGAACCGTGGGCGCTGGATGACGCGGTGGACATCACGTCCTTCGGCGGCTGGCGCGCCTATATGGCCAGCCGGGTTTAAGGAGCGGACCGTCATGTTCAAGACCGTACTGATTGCGAACCGGGGCGAAATCGCCGTCCGCATCGCCAAGACGCTGAAGAAGATGGACGTGCGCAGCATCGCTGTCTATTCCGAAGCCGACCGTTACAGCGCCCATGTCACCGCCGCCGACGAAGCGGTGCTGATTGGCGGCCCGTCGCCGTCCGACAGCTACCTGCGCGGCGACACGATTATCGAAGTGGCCAAGGCCACCGGTGCGGAAGCGATCATTCCCGGTTACGGCTTTCTCTCCGAAAACGCCGGTTTTGCCGAAGCCTGCGCTGCCGCCGGGATCGTCTTTGTCGGCCCCAGCCCTGACCAGCTGCGCCGTTTCGGCCTGAAACACACCTCGCGGGAACTGGCCGAACAGGCCGGAGTGCCGCTGACCCCCGGCACCGGCCTGCTGACCAGCCTGGCGGAAGCCAAAACAGAAGCCGCGAAACTGGGCTATCCGGTGATGCTGAAAAGCACGGCGGGCGGCGGCGGCATCGGCCTGTCCCGCTGCAACAGCGAAGCCGAGCTGGTGGCCGCCTATGAGTCGGTGCAGCGGCTGGGCCAGAACTTCTTCAACGACGCCGGGGTGTTCCTGGAGCGTTTTGTCGATGAAGCCCGCCATGTCGAAGTGCAGATTTTCGGCAACGGGCTGGGCAAGGTGGTGGCGCTGGGCGAACGTGACTGCTCGGTGCAGCGTCGCAACCAGAAGGTGATGGAAGAAACCCCCGCCCCGGGCCTGCCCGCCGCCACCCGCGCCAAGTTGCTGGACGCCGCCGTGCGTCTGGGCGAGTCCGTAGGCTACGCCTCCGCCGGCACCGTCGAATTCATCTACGACGGCCTGCGCGACGAATTCTACTTCCTGGAAGTGAACACCCGCCTGCAGGTGGAACATCCAATCACCGAAATGGTCACCGGCCTGGATCTGGTGCAATGGATGGTGATGACCGCCGCTGGCGAACCGCCGTCATTGGACAACCTGCCGGTGCCGCAAGGCGCGGCCATTGAAGTGCGCATCTACGCCGAAGACCCGGTGAAGAACTTCCAGCCCTCGCCCGGCGTGCTCACCGACGTATCCTTCCCGGACGGCATCCGCCTGGACGGCTGGGTGGCCACCGGCACCGAAGTCTCGCCCTATTACGACCCGATGCTGGCCAAGCTGATCGTGCACGGCGCCAACCGCGCCGAGGCGCTGGCCAAGCTGCAGGCGGCGCTGGACAGCACCCGCCTCTACGGTATCAGCACCAACCTCGATTACCTGCGCCAGATCGTCGCCAGCACCGCCTTCCGCGAAGCCACGCTGTCCACGCGCTTCCTGGAACGCTTCACCTACCAGCCGCACCTGATTGAAGTGCTGGAACCGGGCACCTACAGCTCGGTGCAGGACTACCCCGGCCGCAAAGGCTACTGGGACATCGGCGTACCGCCGTCCGGCCCCATGGACGACTACGCCTTCCGTCTCGCCAACCGCATTGTCGGCAACGACGAAGCTGCCGCCGGGCTGGAATTCACCATCCAGGGACCGGCGTTGCGTTTCCATGGCGACACCGTCATTGCCCTCACCGGCGCGGATCTGGGTGCCACGTTGGACGGTGAACCCGTCGCCTGCTGGATACCGGTGGCGGTCAAGAGCGGCCAAGTGCTGAAGACCGGCCGCGCCGTGGCCGGTTGCCGGGCTTACCTCGCGGTGCGTCAGGGCATCGACGTGCCCGACTATCTGGGCAGCAAGTCCACCTTCGCCCTCGGCCAGTTCGGCGGCCATGCCGGGCGCACGCTGCGCAACGGCGACATGCTGGCCATCAGCCAGCCTAACATCAGCGCCTGCAACACCCCTGCGCCCCTGTTCGCCCCTGCCCCGGCTCCGGCCGAACTCATTCCCGCCTATGGCACGGACTGGGACATCGGCGTGCTCTACGGCCCGCACGGCGCACCCGATTTCTTCACCACCGAGGCCATTGACGAATTCTTCGCCAGCCCGTGGCAGGTGCACTACAACTCCAACCGGCTGGGCGTGCGCCTGACCGGCCCCAAGCCGACCTGGACCCGCTCCGACGGCGGCGAGGCCGGGTTGCACCCCTCCAACATCCACGACTGCGAATATGCCATCGGCTCCATCAACTTCACCGGCGACATGCCGGTGATCCTGACCCGCGACGGCCCCAGCCTGGGCGGCTTTGTCTGCGCCGCCACCATCGCCAAGGGCGAATTGTGGAAGGTGGGCCAGGTGAAGCCTGGCGACCGCATCCGCTTCAAACGCATGACCTTTGAAGAAGCGCTGGCGCTGGAGACGGCTCAGGATGCCGCGATTGCCGCGCTCTCCACCGCCGTCACTCCCGCGCAGGCAGGCATGACGACCTCGACCGCCGATGAAGTTTGGCCCGCCCCCGACGCCGAGTGCGAGAAAACCGCCTGCATCATCGCCATGCTGGCCGCCTACGAGCACCACCCCGGCGTCACCTACCGGCAGGCGGGCGACAAGTACATCCTGGTGGAATACGGCCCCAACATCCTCGACCTGCGTTTCCGCTTCCGTATCCATGCGCTGATGGAAGCGCTGAAGGCCGCGCCGATTCCCGGCGTGCTGGAGCTGGCCCCCGGCGTGCGTTCGCTGCAGATCCATTACGACAGCCGCGTCATTTCTCAGCACGCGCTGGTCAACACCTTGCTGGCGATGGAAAACACACTGCCGGACGTGGAGACCATGACCATCCGCAGCCGCGTGGTGTACATGCCGCTGGCCTTCGAGGACTCCGCCACGCTGGGCGCGGTGGACCGCTACCGCGAAACCGTGCGCGCCGAAGCGCCGTGGCTGCCGAATAACGTCGATTTCATCCAGCGCATCAACGGCCTGGCCACGCGGGAAGAAGTCAGCGACATCGTCTACAGCGCCCGCTACATGATCCTCGGCCTGGGCGACGTCTATCTGGGCGCGCCCTGCGCGGTGCCGGTGGACCCGCGCCACCGCCTGATGACCTCCAAGTACAACCCCGCCCGCACCTTCACGGCGGAGGGCACGGTCGGCATCGGCGGCGTCTACATGTGCATCTACGGCATGGATTCCCCCGGCGGCTACCAGCTGGTGGGCCGCACCCTGCCGATCTGGAACAAGTTCCTGAAGAACGAGCAATTCACCGACGGCGAACCCTGGCTGCTGAAGTTCTTCGACCAGGTGCAGTTCTACCCCGTCACCGAGGCCGAACTGACGCAGTTGCGCGAAGACTTCCGCGAAGGCCGCGCCACCATCCGCATTGAGGAAGAGACCTTCGACCTGAAGACCTACGACGCTTTCCTGCACGAAAACGCCGCCTCGATTGCCGATTTCCGCGCCAAGCAGAAGACCGCCTTCGACACCGAAGTGGCGCTGTGGCAGGCCGAAAGCACGCAGGACCTGGTGGCCGCACTGGAAGAGGAAATTGCGCTGGCGATTGCCGAGGACATGCACCTGGTCTCCGCCGACATTTCCGGCAACGTCTGGAAACTGCTGGTGGACGTGGGGCATGTGGTGGAAGCCGGCACGCCGCTGGTGATCCTGGAAGCCATGAAAATGGAATTCCCGGTGCACGCCACCGTCAGCGGCACGGTGCGCGCCCTGCACTGCCGCCCCGGCAAATCCATTGGCGCGGGCGAACCGCTGCTGGTGATTGAACTGGCGGAAGAGGCCTGACCATGAGCGAACCCGTGCAGCTGAACGTGGTGCGCGGCGGCCGCCGCAAGGAAACCCCGGAAAACCTGGCCGAGCGCATCTATGGCCGCCTGAAGGAGGAAATCTTCAACTTCCACCTGCTGCCGGGCGACCGCTTCAGCGAAAACGAAGTGGCGGAACGCATGGACGCCAGCCGCACCCCGGTGCGCGAGGCGCTGTACCGCCTGCAACGGGAAGGCTATGTGGATGTGCTGTACCGCAGCGGCTGGCAGGTGAAGCCCTTCGATTTCCGTTTCTTCGAGGAAATCTATGACGTGCGCATCGTGCTGGAACTGGCCGCCGTCAAGAAGCTGTGCGAACAGGAAACGCAGTCGCCGATTCTGGACGACCTGAAACGCATATGGCTGGTGACACCGGAAGAACGCATCCAGGACGGCCATACCGTCTCGATGCTGGACGAACGCTTTCACGAAATGCTGGTGGAAGCCACCGGCAACCGCGAGATGGCGCGCATGCACCACGAGATCACGGAACGCATCCGCATCATCCGCCGCCTGGACTTCACCAAGGGGCCGCGCATTGAAGCGACCTATGAAGAACACGGCAAGATTTTACGGTCGGTGCTGGAACGACGCATCGACCAGGCACAGCGCCTGCTGAAAACGCACATCGGCGAAAGCAAGTCCGAGGTGCGCAAGATCACGCTGCACATGCTGCACAGCGCCCGCGAGGCGCTGGCAGCGGATACCGAAAACGGCCTTTAACGCCGCCGATCGGGGCCGACTGACCACCGCCCCGTGTTTTGATGGTCATCAACGGAGAAACATCATGTTCGCACCATTCGCGCTTAACCGGGGTAAAACGACACTGATGGCCGCTGTGGTTCTGGCCAGCCTGGGCTCTGCCGCCCAAGCCGCAGAAGTGAAGATTCCGGATACCACCATCACCGCCAGCCTGCGTTCCAGCTTCACCTACACGGACACAGAAGGCGCAGCCACTTCCACGTCTGACTTTGCGCTGAACAGCTTCAACATCTACCTGAACAGCAAGATCACCGAGAACATCAAATTCAGTTTCTCCAGTGAAATGACCGGGGTCGCCGATGCCTCGTCACCCAGCGGCTCCAACACATCGGTGACGGTGCAGGACGCCGTCGCCCAGTTTGAATACAGCCCGACCATGAACATCTGGGCCGGCCGCTTCCTGGCCCCGACCGACCGCGCCAACAGCTACGGCGCCTACTTCTCCAACAACTGGAACTTCGCCAGTGACGGCACCCAGGACGGTTACCCCTTCATTGACAAGTATGGCCGCGCCGACGGTGTAGCCTACTGGGGTGACTTCGCTGACACCAAGCTGAAGATCTCCGCCGGTCTGTTCGACATCCCCGCCACCCTCGGCAAGAACGAAACCATGGTCGCCGCCCGCGTGCAGTACGACTTCTGGGACGCCGAGCCGGGTTACTACGTCAACGGCACCTATCTGGGTGAAAAGAACATCCTCGCCGTGGGCGGCGCCACCAACATGGTGGACGGCAAGAGCACCACCAACCTCGATTTCCTGATGGAAAAGAAAGTGGGTGACGGCGGCGCGTTCACCGTGGAAGGCGAATACATCGTCTATGACAAGCTGGGCGGCTACGACGGCGGTTTCAGCGAAGGCAACAGCTTCTACCTGCTCTCCTCCTACCTGCTGCCGGGCAAGATCGGCCCCGGCAAGGTGTCGGTGCTGGGCAAGTTCGGCACCACCAGCTACGAAAAAGGCGTCACGGCTGACTACGAACAGGACACCACCGAGTTCAACGTCAACTACTTCCTGAAGTCCTTCAACGCCAAGGTCAGCCTGTTCGTGAAGGACACCGCCTACACCGCCACGTCCGTCAAATCCGACAACACCCAGATCGGCCTTGGCGTGCAGTTGATGACCCTGTAACCCCATGACCCCAGACCAAGCAAGTACGGAGACACGCACATGAAAATGCATACGCTGCTGAAGAACCTGTCAGCCGGAGTCATGGCTGCCGGGCTGGCCATGAGCGCCATGACTGCGCAGGCCGCCGACACCATCAAGGTCGGCATCCTGCACTCGCTGTCCGGCACCATGGCCATTTCAGAAACCACGCTGAAGGACACCATGCTGATGCTCATTGAAGAGCAGAACCAGAAAGGCGGCCTGCTGGGCAAGAAGCTGGAACCGGTGGTGGTGGACCCCGCCTCCAACTGGCCGCTGTTTGCCGAGAAGACCCGCGAGCTGATCCAGAAGGAAAAAGTGTCGGCGATTTTCGGTTGCTGGACCTCGGTGTCGCGCAAGTCGGTGCTGCCGGTGGTGGAAGAACTGAACGGCCTGCTGTTCTACCCAGTGCAGTATGAAGGCGAAGAATCGTCGAAGAACGTGTTCTACACCGGCGCTGCGCCCAACCAGCAGGCCATTCCCGCCGTGGATTACCTGATGAAGCAAGGCGTGAAGCGTTGGGTGCTGGCCGGTACGGACTATGTCTACCCGCGCACCACCAACAAGATCCTGGAAGCCTATCTGAAGGCCAAGGGCGTCAAGCAAGCCGACATCATGATCAACTACACCCCGTTCGGTCATTCTGACTGGCAGTCGATTGTGGCAGACGTGAAGAAGTTCGGTTCGGCGGGCAAGAAGACGGCGGTGGTCTCCACCATCAACGGCGACGCCAACGTGCCCTTCTACAAGGAACTGGGCAACCAGGGCATTACGGCTGAAAAGATTCCGGTGGTCGCTTTCTCGGTGGGTGAGGAAGAACTTTCCGGTATCGACACCAAGCCGCTGGTCGGCCATCTGGCCGCGTGGAACTACTTCATGAGCGAGAAGTCTCCGGCCAACGCCGCGTTCATCAAGAAGTGGAAGGCTTTCACCAAGAATCCGAAGCGCGTGACCAACGATCCGATGGAAGCGCACGTGATTGGTTTCAATCTGTGGGTGCAGGCGGTGCAGAAGGCGAAGTCGACGGATACCGACAAGGTGGCTGCCGCCATCATTGGTCTGAAGACGCCGAACCTGACGGGCGGTATGGCTGAGATGTTGCCGAACCACCATATTACCAAGCCGGTGCTGATTGGTGAAATCCAGGCTAACGGTCAGATTGCGACGGTGTGGAAGACCAAGGGTCTGGTGGCCGGTGATGCGTGGTCTGACTTCCTGCCGGGCAGCAAGGACATTGTGGCGGATTGGGTGAAGCTGAAGTGCGGTAACTACAATATGGTCACCAAGAAGTGTTCGGGGCAGGTGTTCTGATCGCGGGTTGGGTGAACAAAAGAGGGTAAAAGGAGCCCGCCGGAAGGCGGGCTTTTTGTCGGCAAAATCAATAAATGGATACTTACCACCACCAGAACGAACGGATACTTTTTGAGCTAATTGGCCCCAAAATCCACCTGAGCCTACCTTTCATCTCAGCAGACACATCACCTGAATTAAGCATCTCCTCCAATTTACGACGTCCGTATATTGACTCAATCTCGCTGCCCAACTCTTTTAGATACTCCGGGTTGCTGCTAATTGTTAAAGCCCCGAGATCTAGCATCTCCAGTGGAGGCCACTTGAGGACAGCGCTCCTGCAAAGTTTGATACGTATCAATGAGGTTCGGATGGCTAAGGGTAGATGGCCTTCCAAATACCGCACCTCTTCTCTTGAGAGCCTATGTCTATGTACAGCATATTGCAGGGGGTCATACACAGCTCTCGCAAGAATAAGCGAGGGTTCTCCTTCTAAGTTCAATGCAGAGATGTATCCAACAACCAAACTGGCATTGCCAATAGACTGATTGGCTTCTTCTACTGCTGAGCAAACAAGTTTCGACCAGAGCAAACAATGTTGATTATGAGAGCCAAAGTTAATCTGTGCTCTGGCCAACGCCTCAACTACAGCTGGTTTTATATTATCGTGCATGCCCATCAAGCCTCCAAAGCGCACTGGTACTTGCACAATCCATGCAGAAACAATGTCACAAACCTCTTTCGTGCCATTGCGCATTAACATGACAACTTCAGGAGATAGGCTTGCTGTGTCGTTGAGCAATGCAGAAACAGTTTGCTCTCCAATATTATAACCAAAAATATCTATGGCTTTTTCTAGGTTGAATATATTAAGGGGGTGTATCTGACTGATAAGTTCTGCCCTGCTTAAGTCAGAATTGGGCCAGAATTCATTGACATTTGCAAGCTCAGGCCGTCGCAGTAGCATTGGGAGTCGATTTTCTTCTGTTACTGCCATCACTAATTTTTCCAATGGCGATATATTTAAAAGATCAGAAAAGATACTACTTCCAAGCGAATTATCATTACATGGGCTTGTTATCATTAACAATATTCGGAACTCACTTTCTGAAAATGAGTCTATGCGATTTCTTAATTCAAACAAATCAAGCTTTATTATTTCCTGACGAAATATACGCACAATTTCAATAACATCAAGATTGCTCGAGGCACTCTTTAATCCTTCTACAATGATATCCCTTACCAGCCTTGGGAGCGATTCACCCTTGCTCAGTGAGAGAATGTGGCTAAGACTTAGGTTTATTGGCTTACTCTTTTTTTCGTATTGCAATTCAGTGAGGGGTATCACCAAACGACGGGGCTGTTTGCTTTCGATAACATAGCGCCCCAAAAATGAACGGAGATCTGTTGGCCCCAGTTTTGGCAGATCCTCCAGAAGCCAGCGATAGCCCTCATCAAGTGGCTCAGCAATTGGGTCTAATTGATAATTTTCATGATCAAAGAAGCGGAGGATGCATCCAGCTTCGAGGCCTAGTAGGTCATTACTAATACACGTAATGAAAGCAAAATCGCGACGTAATCCTGGCCACATTTGTCGCCACAAGGCGAGAGCAAGTATCTCATCCGACTCAGCTGTCGAACGAGGCAGATTAATTTCTCGCCTAGGATTTTTCCCATAGAGCTGCATTAGGGCATCAATTGCTCGTGACCCCTGTTCAACCAACTCAGGACTCTGCTCTTTACTTATAAAGGCAATGGGTACGGTGTAGTTATTATGATTTCCTTTCTCAGGGAACTTAAAGTGTGATCGAAGCGCAGCGAGATCAGGTATTAGTGTTAATGCCTGATAATCAAGGATTAATGAATGCGTCCAGACGCTGCCAGGTCTAAAACCTCGCCCCGCCGCCCAAGTCCTAGCGAGCACGTGTTTTGATGCGTGCCGAAGTGGATAGGAAGTCAGATAAGAAACTCCTTCTTCCAAACTTGTAGAGGCGATCAAATCGCTCAAAACCAACATTAGTGCGCGAGACTGTTCATCCAAAGAAATGGAGGCAGCTAATTCTTTGTGACCGCGATCATAGCCGTGTAATACCTGATCGATATAGATGCTCGATGTCACCTGCATGATATTAGCGATGCTCCAACATGAGCCATCGTAAAGGTGCAGAGAGATCATGAATTTTAGCACAATTACCTACAACGCGAATTCTCTCTGACGGCTTTTTGATCTTCTCAAGAGTCACCTGCATCTCTGGCAACTTTCCTCCTTGGGCACTGATTCCATAAACGCGAGTTTCCCATAGGTCATAATTCGTTTCTAGAAACTGGGCGAGCATTGGCCGATGTGTCTCAAGCCATTTATCCGGTAACAAAACATGTTGGTTTTCGACAATATCCCACGCGGATATTAAGACAGCGACTTTACGTTTGCGAGGATATCTCGGCCGTCGGTTTGCGAATTGAAGGAACTCTACAATTTTTACCTCTTCAGGCATGTTTTCCGGCTTGAAGCCATGGAGCGGTTGCTGATCGGCTGTTTCATCTTCACCAAGAATGTCAGAAAAATCAGATATTAGAAGAGCATCATCCTCACGATCTGCATTGGTAAAGAGTAAAATACCATCTGTCTCTATTAGGGAGTCATGAAGCTCTTTCTGGCATTTGCCAATGCAGGCCGGTTGCTCAAAAGCCTCTCCCCTGAGATCAGGTATTGAGAGGGTAGATTCAATACCACTTTCCTGATCTCTGACATGAAACTGTACCCACCCCTCAGTTGCAGGCTTAGTCCTCTCGACCATTTGACAGGCAAGCCAATCTCTCTCTAGCAGGTTCAAGTGTGCTTCATTTTCTGCAAGCCCTGTAAGCTTCAACTCCGTAGTAACCTCGTTCGCTAGTAGCAGATGACGCAGCGCAGCGATGAATGTACTTTTTCCCGAGTTGGGCATTCCAATAATCAGTTGATGCATCATTGCTGTTTACTCCTGTACACATGCATGAGTGCATCCAACTCAGTGTTTTTTTCGGGCCATGATGATCCTGCGCAAAAATTCGGAGGTTCCTTCTCTTTTAATATTTCATCAATCAGGGCTTCAAATCCTTCACCAATCTGTGTCGATCCAGCACTTGCCCTGGACGCGATCAGGGAAGACGTCACAGAAACGCGGCCAACTGTGCGTCTACTTAAATCTACTGCCAATTCATTAAGTGCAGATATTGCCTCACTACGTGCATCTCTAGTCTTCGCTAAGTCTGCCTTCGTGCCCACTAACCTTACGGGCTTGTTCTCTAACAGCGCATGCTGCTCCATAGCCATGAATAGCCGACGTACCTGTGAAGTAGGATGGTGTGGTGTTTTTAGCAACTGCTCCAAATCCACGAGCAAAAGGATGATGTCAGCACGTTTGAGCTCTGCGAATCCAGCGATGTCAGAGGGGCGCTTCAAGGCATTATCAAAATGCTCTCCCGATCGATCGGAGAAAATGACATCCTTTATGCCAGACAACGTTGCAACCTTCAGATGAGTAAAACTGAGTTTCGCTGATATCGGTGTGTGCGGCGTGTCCGAGCGTGCAGCATTTGACGCCATTCGTGATAAGTGACATCGCTCCTCATAGCCTCGGAGAGTCTCAGATCCTGCAAAGCGATACGCTGTTAAGCGTCCCCGATGTATCAGCTCATACATGGTGGCAATCATTGTTGTCTTACCCACCTCAGGCCCTGCAACTATTGCCACAACAGTCCCTCCGCGCGCTCGCAGTAAGGCATCACATGCTGCCGCATCAAGACTACTTACGCCTCCAGTTTGAACCAGCTCATTGCTAACAGGATCGACCTCCGGGACAACAGAGGTGCCTTCTGCACTATCTTCCTCTCCTATAGGAATGACGTCTGGGCATTCACTGAGGCTTAGGCTGTTGATACATACGCCAGAGCGTGGTCCTTGGCATCCAGGGATCCGACACGTGTACGCCAAGAGGTTCATCATCAAACCTCCAAGGCTCGCAGCACCAGCCGTTCACGATATAACTGGAGTGCAATATCAAGTGGGTGCAATTTCTTACGTGGGTCAATATTAGTAAAGCGCTTGAATCGAGGCTGCCAATCATCGGCATCATCGCTTAACGCTGCTAGACCTAGCGCTGACGTTACTGGCAGGAGGTCTGCCAGTGATTTTTCGGCCTCAGCCCCGAAAGAATCGAGTCTCCATACCCGATTTGAAAGAGTTGCCGCCTCGGTTAGGGCCATATCCTTGATAGCAACTTTTCGGCCTGTTTCGATGACCATACTTAGAAGGGCTGGTGCGGAAAACAGACCAAGTTTGTTTCCGTTCTTGTCTGCAAGCTCTTTCCCAGCCCGCAAAGCAGCCTCAATTGGTGTTAGAGTACGGAAAGCTACGCCAGCATCAGTGCTCCACCCTCCAGTTACCCACCAATGAGTGCGAAGCTCATCTTCGAGCCGCCTCACATACCCGAGGATATCATTATCACTCTTTGCCGCAGCAAGCGCGTTCGCCTCTGAATATTTACCAAGCTGTTGAATAGACGAAATCATATGAGGCAGAGCAACATTAATGTTGCTGTTTTGCAGGGAAGTGGCTGCGTCAGTTAACTCCTTTGGCTGCTTCATATATCGACGATCTGGGGGCACCAAAGTAGCTGCGCTTTGCGCATGTGCAAGGGTTTTATCCCCAAGCTTGAGTAGTTGGTCGTCTACAAGTGGTGGTCGTATACCTCCAAAGGAAGCCGTCACCAAGCAAAGAGCCAGCAATCCATTGAGGTCAGACTCTCTTTCCATCTCAAAGGCAACGACTGCACTAGCTAGCAGAGCAGCCTCATGGTCTCTAGGTTGAACATCGAATGTGGGGTCTTGATTGCTGAAGTGGCTGAGAAAACCTGGAGCCGCATTTGCACGACCTATACCGAAGACGTATCGCAGGATTTCAGGTATGTCCTTGGCTTCCAAAGCGTCAGCCGCTTCCTCA
Source organism: Fluviicoccus sp. (assembly GCF_030646115.1). Taxonomy (GTDB): domain Bacteria; phylum Pseudomonadota; class Gammaproteobacteria; order Pseudomonadales; family Moraxellaceae; genus Fluviicoccus. The sequence continues at coordinate 158,196 of NZ_JAUSMX010000008.1, read as the reverse complement.
ATACTACTCCCACGTCGTTCAATTAGGCTGGCATCTGTCGAAAGGCCGAGCTTTCCGTATAGGATCCCCATCCGTTTAATTGCATGCATCAATCATTCTCCAATTTATCCATAAGTGCTTCTATTGCGTCCATTTGCTCTCTTTCTCGCGCTCTTAGCAATGAGAGCTTGAAGCGCTCAACATCGGTTAGACGACTGTCACTTTCCTCGGAGAGCCTCAGATGGCCGACAATCTCGTTTTTCTTCGAAAGCGATAGGCGGAAAAACCGAAACACGGCTATCCGAAAGCGTTGCTGTGGATCCACTGACTTCGCCTCCAATTCACCTTTTGCTTCTGACATCACCAATGAAGGACAGGAGATGGCAGGCAAAAAAGCCATAGTACGCATAGCCTCGGGTAGATCCGGTAGCTTTATTTCCGTACGATGAACTGAATCATGTCGAATGTCTTCAATCGACCGAAATTGTGCTGGCGCACCCTGCCACTCCCTCGCATGCACCTCTACTTTTAGGCGGCGATCCGGAATGGGATCCACATACACCTCAAGAATGTTGTAACCCGGCCTCCAACCAGACTCAGCGCGATGTGGATTGATTGCCCCTGCAAAAAGTTTCACCCAGTCTCTACCTGGCATTATGCGCTGGTCGTGCTCATGACCGAAGAGTTGGATGCGAGCAACATTTTCAAAGGCGCGCTCGGTCTCTCGCCCATCAGCCAACCAACTGGGGGGATGATGTGCCATTACCATATATTCAACCCCAGAATGGATGGGCAGCGTCCAAGCTCGTGAACCAAGGAAAAGGCTTCGCTCTTGGTCTGCCAAGCCGGAGAGAAGCGCTGTATTTAGGCCGCGAAGCCGTAGCGTTGAACTGTCATTAAGCGTGAAGTCGTGCTCCCAAACGAAAGTCTTGCTATCCGCAAAGAAAGACGACTGGTAGCGGGCAGCAAACTCGTTGTATGCAGCAATCGGCGAATAAAAAAGCGCACGCACGCCAGGCTGTACGAGTCGCCGGGTGAGTGCCGTATCGCGTTCGTAATGAGTATTTTCACGCCGGATTGCATCGTGCCCATCCTGAATCAGAGGGTTATCTCTAATTACGCTTTGATCGACGTCATGATTGCCCGGACACATGAAAACTGCTTCAGGCCCGCAGCCTGCGGCAGTGCAAATGTCGCCTAACCACTCTGCGGCGTCTTCAAACTCCTCACGCTTACCTGCGTAGGCGATATCACCCGATATGAGGATTGCATCCGCATTCCCTAGCTGAACCCTCATCTCAGCAATATCACGTTCCACCGCTCTCCTAAGCTCACGATCAGGGTCGAATCCGTATGAAGCGGCTCTGTTGTTGAAGTGGATATCTGATAGGTGGATAAATCGTAGCTTTGCAATAGCACTCATGATGAGATTACAAACTCAAATCAAACTATAGAAGGATAGGATTATCCCTACAGGAACACAACTCTCATACCGCTAAACCCGCCGAGCAATTGCCCTATAGAGCTCAAATTTCCCATCCCCGTCAACAACACCAACGTCTAGTTCAAATTCTGCACTATCAGCAACCATTCCGTAGGGGCCGCCTCTACGGCAACATCCAAGATTGATGTACATAGCTCAAATCCTTTTGCGCCAAACATTAAAATTTGTACGCCACAAAAAATATTGACACACACCTGAACTAAGTACACACTGAAAACCAAGTACACGCTTCGTACCAATCAGTACTATACCTGTGGAGAATTATATGGCAAGACCTTTTGTTGCACCTGATCCGAAAGACCGCTCTGTCAATGAACCAACTCAAGTGGTCAACGCCAATCAAGTGCTTGGCCTTTACAATCAAGTGACCGGGGAAAAAAAGGAGCGCGTGGTCGATTCGGTCAAAGAATGGTATTCGCAGCACATGATCGAGGCTGGCTGGTCCGATGCCAGTTTTCACGGAAATCAGTGCGTCCTGAGTGCCGAAGTAACTTTGAAACCAAAACGTCGATAGAGGTGGATCATGAGTGATAGCTGGTGTCAGCCGTTTTGGGACGGTGATAAATGGCTCTATGGCGGGGCGGCTCGCAATGCACGAATTGCCTTGGCCGGAGGGGTTCAAAAAATATGCCACGACGTTGCAACCGACGCAGCACATCAAGCTCTACTTCGGGTTGAGAAAGCCGCCAAAATTGCCCGTAAGAACAATGTGGTAGCATTACACAAAGCTGCCTGATCTGTTTAAGATCAGGCCCTGTCATTGCTTTACGTAGCTGATCGGGCCGAGATAACGGGATCAGTTGTGAAACATCATTACCATCCCGACAGAAAATCAGGGACGTAGCTCAATTTAAACAAACAAGCTCCCAACTTTTCTCAAACCACCATGCTCGTAAGCGAGGGCGCACGCAGTGCGCCCCTACGACCCCGTCATCTGACAAACCCACCGTCTGGCTTACCGCATCCAAAAGCGCATAATCATGCACATCTTCATGCTCATGAATTGGCACTCCTCATGCGACAACGAATGACCATCACCCTCGACGCCGCCGTCGTCCAGCAATTCCGGGCCGCCGTCCCGGCCAAACAACGCAGCCAATACATCGAGGATAACCTGCGCAAAGCCCTGCGCCGCATGGACATGGAGGCCGACTACGAAGCCATGGCCAACGACCCGGAATCGCAGGCAGACTCCGGGTTCTACAAACAATTCGCTGGGGACGTGGAATGAACCGCCCCCCCTCACCCCAACAAATCCTTCACCGCCACCGACTCATCCACCAACCGCCCCGGCTCAATCACAATATTGTCCAGAATGATCTTCTTGCTCAGCATGAATTCCTGCGGCCGGTTAATGCAATCCGCCGCAATCAAACGCGCCCCCTGGAAATAGAACGCCGCAAAACTCCGGCTGTTCGCCTGATCACCCCGAAACACCACCCGGTCATAACCCTGGCTTAACCCAGCAATCTGCAACTTCAGGTCATACTGATCCGACCAGAACCACGGCAAGCTCTGATAGGCCTTCTTCACCCCACACATTGAAGCCGCCGCCGCCTTCGCCTGATCCCCGGCATTGGGCACCGACTCCAGCCGCATGCGGCGCTGGTAAATGGCATTGAAGTGATTGGCGCAATCCCCCGCCGCCACAATAGCCGGATCGTTGGTGCAGGCAAACTCATCCACCGTAATGCCGTTATCCACGTCCAGCCCGGCAGCCTGGGCCAGCTCGACATTGGGCACCACCCCGACGCCGATAATCACCAGATCGGCCGGAAATTCGCTCCCATCCGCACACACCACCCGTTCAACCCGCGTGTCCCCGACCAGCGCTTTCACCGAGACACCGGTATGGATGCTGACGCCTTCCTCCCGATGAATGCGGCTGTAGAACGCCGACAAGGCCGGGGCGGTCACCCGCTGCAGGATACGGTCGGCCATTTCCAGCACCACCACCTCCATGCCCTGCTTGCGCAGCGAGGCCGCCGTTTCCAGGCCGATATAGCCCCCGCCGATAATCACCGCCCGCTTGCCCGCGACCACATCCGGCTGAATGCCCTGCACATCGGCAATGGTCCGCAGGTAGTGCACCCCGGCCAGTTGCTCGCCCGGCAGGCCGGCCTTGCGGACGCGCGCGCCCAGGCACAACGCCAGCTTGTCGTAGGCCAGCGAGGTGCCATCGTCCAGCGTCAGGCTTTGCTGCGCGCGGTTGATGGCCGTGACCCGGGCCTGACGAAAGCGGATGTTGTTTTTTTCATAAAACGCGGCAGGCCGGATGTACAGATCCGCCACGGTCTTGTCGCCCGACAAGAACGTCTTCGACAGCGGCGGATGCTGGTACGGCAGATACGCCTCATCACCCACCACCAGAATATCCCCGTCCCAGCCTTCCTGACGCAGGCTGGCGGATAGCTGGGCGGCGGCATGGCTGGCGCCAATGATCACGGCGGTTTTCGGGGTCATGGCGAATCAGCCTGCAGCCTTGGGGGTGAGTTTGACCATCATCTTGCCGTAGCCGCGCACAAAGTTGGACTGGACGATTTCCGGTTCGCTGAGCACTTCAATGTTGTCGAAACGGGCCAGCAGTTCTTCCCACAGGATTTTCAACTGCAATTCCGCCAGGCGGTTGCCCATGCAACGATGGACGCCAAAGCCGAAGGACAGGTGGTTGCGCGCGCCCTTGCGGTCAATGATGAATTCATCCGGCTGCTCAATGGCGCGTTCATCGCGGTTGCCCGAGACATACCACATCACCACCTTGTCGCCCTTCTTGATCAACTGGCCGTTCAACTCGACGTCCTGCTTGGCAATGCGGCGCATGTACGCCAACGGGGTCTGCCAGCGGATAATCTCGGACACCATGTTGGGAATCAGGCTGGGCTTGGCTTTCAGCTTGATGAACTCGTTGGGGAACAGGTTCAGCGCATACACGCCGCCCGACATGGAATTCCGCGTGGTGTCGTTGCCGCCGACAATCAGCAAGGCCAGATTGCCCATGAATTCCATGGGCTTCTTGATCAAGTCTTCGGTGTCCTTGGAATAGACCAGCATGCTCATCACATCGTAGCCCATCGGTACACCCGCCGCCTTCTGGGCCGCCTTCTTGTGCCACAGCTCCGAAGACTGCTTGGTCATGTCAATCGCGGCGCGATAGAACTCGTCATTACTGCTGCCCGGACCGCCGGTGGCTTGCGGGCTGCCCGCAATGATGTCAGACCAGTACACCAGCTTGTGGCGCTTTTCATACGGGAAATCGAACAGGGTGGCCAGCATGCGCGTGGTCAGCTCGATGGACACGTTTTGCACCCAGTCAAACGGCTGGTTCAGCGGCAGTTCATCCAGCACATTCTGTGTTCTGGAGCGAATCAGCGATTCCAGCTCCTTCAGATTCTTGGGCGCCACCACATCCTGAACGGCCTGCCGTTGCTTGTCGTGTTTGGGCGGGTCCATGGCAATGAACATTTCCGCCGGCAAGCCTTCGGGGGTCTGACCAATGATGATGGCAGGCTCGGCCGAGAACAAGTCATGGTTTTTATCTACAAAAACAATGTCTTCATAGCGGGTGACGGACCAGAAGGGGCCAAAGGGGCTGTTCTTCTGATAATGGACCGGGCATTCATCCCGCAGGCGCTTGAAGTAGGACTGCCACTTTTTTTGCTTGTACAGGAAGGGATTGCTGACATCGATCTCTTCGAGCTTCAGGCTCATGACATCGGGGATGGGCTTTTCGACGAACTCTTCAAAGGCCTGGGTCTGCAACACCGCATGCTTGACGTTCTGGAACGTCTGGATGCCTTTGATCAGGATCGGCATCGGCACGTTGGCCGAGACGGTTTCGACCACCAGGTCCGTGGCTTTTTGAATGGCGGGTACTTTTTCGTTCAGTTCGGCAAAGGTCGAGGTCGCTTTGTCGTAGGCGGTTTTCAGCAGGCTCATGATTTTTCAACCCAGGCAGTGTATTGGCTAACGGGGACACATCTCGCGTTGTGACGCGACATTACATCTGGAATTCCGGCAGGTGGATCACCATGCCATTCATGGCATCGGTGGCCTTGATCTGGCAGGACAGGCGCGAGGCCGGTTTTTTCTCGGGGGTCATTTCCAGCATCTGCAACTCTTCCGCACCGGGCTTACCCGCCACGTTCAGCCATGCGTTGTCCACGATCACATGGCAGGTGCCGCAGGCGCATTCGCCGCCGCAATCGGCATCAATGCCGGGAACACCGTTGTCCATCGCAATCTGCATCAGCGATTTGCCCACTTCCAGCTCAACCTGATGTTCAGCGCCATCGTGTTCGATAAAGGTAATGTTGCCCATGAATCTGTCCCCTGCGTTGAATTAAACATGCCGATGGTTTCGTAATGATCCGCATGTCACTGAGTGGTCTAAGCGTAGTCAAGATTTGCCCGGTGCATAGAGGTCATTTCTTGACAGGCCGGGGTCATTTCATGACTGCTGCCCCCTGAAAAGCGTACTTTGGCTGAATTTCACACAGCCTTGACGCCATTTCGTAAGCCTTTCCCGCCCTATGGAGGTTGGATTGTACTACAATTTGGCAATTTTGAAAGTCAGGGGAGGATCGAATTATCTACATTTAGGGGAGGTGGTTCTGATCGCGGCTTAGGGTGGGCAAAACAGGGTAAAGAGAAGCCCGCCGGGAGACGGGATATTTTGGCTCACAATTCCTTGATGGACGAAGAACGCCGTTGGGGCGCAGTGCCTGCGCCCTTCTATGCCGGACATGGCTGCTTGATATGAATGGAAAATACGGCGCATTATTAATGCGCCCTACGCTGGCTTCGTCAACCCAACCCACAGACTTGTCACTTCAAGCTTATATCCGCCGGAGAACAACAATGATCACCAGAGTCTTTCGAGTCCGGGTTCCGGCTGAACTGCATACCGAGTTCGAGAGCAAGTTCCTCTCCGTCTCGGTGCCGTATGTTCAGGCAGCCCCCGGCCTGGTTTCCGTCACGGTAGGCCGCCCCACCCGGTGGGATCCGGATGAATACATCATGATCTCGGTATGGCTCAATGAAGCGGCAGTGGACGCCTTCGCCGGTGAAAACTGGAATACCGCCGTCATCCCGGAAGGCATGGAAAAATTCGTCTCGGAGTGCCGTGTTCATCACTACGAGAACTTTGATCAGCCTGCGTAGATGGGTAGAGACACAATCCCCCGGCATCACCATGATAGACTTCATGTCATCATCTCAACCGGGCCATACAGATGCTGCGAGCCTTGATCTACGGACTGACCATCCTGCACCTCGGCCCCGGATTCGCCTTTGCCGTCCTCGCCTTCGGCTGCGACTCCTTCAACCCCGCTCTTGGCGACTTCTGCACCGGCAACCAACTGAAGACCTTTGCCTGGCTCACTCTAGGCGCATGGGTCATCCTGATAGCTGGCTATATCGTGTGGCAGGCATTGGCGAGAAAACGGCAAAGCAAGTCGTGAGGTTTGCATCAACGGAAATAGCGCAACATCATCCGCAGACCGCCCAAGGAACCGATCCGGTACTACTTCCCAATGACAATTTCATTGTGAATGGTGTGAACGCCGCTAACACTGCTGGCAACCAAAGCGGCCATGTCGTACTGGCTTTGATTCATCACTGCCCCGGTCAGCAGCACGTCACCCTTTTGAGATTTTGCAGTGATCTGAACATCTTTCAGCTCAGCACTCCCAATCAGGGCCCTTTGCACGTTTGCTGTCAAATCGACATCGCTCACCTCTGTAGTACCGTTCGCGTGAACTGCCGGATCAGAATTCGTGACCTTATCGCAGCCGACGATGGATATGGCAGATACTCCTGAAAGCAGGAGAATTGTCCAAATTTTAACGGAATGCCTTGTCATGTTATTTGCCCCTGCGAAGAATCACATTGCGTGATATCTGAGCAAACAAGTATCAACCATGCCAAGAATATTCTCTGTTCAGTACCGTACACACATGGTTCAGGGACAAAGGCCCCCGGTCTAAAGTTTAACAAGCTGCAACCTTATTGAACTTCAGCTTACCGCCGCACCCCCCAAATTGCGCTATGCTCCCCCTCATCACCCGCCGGAGTCCCGCCATGTCCGCCAACGACAAAACCGTCGCCGAAGCCCGCCGCGCTGTCGCCGCCCGCGAGCAAGGCTACCGCGAACAAGCCCTGAAACTGTACCCCTGGGTCTGTGGCCGCTGTACCCGCGAATTCACCCGCGCCAACCTCTCCCAGCTCACCGTGCACCACCGCGACCACAACCATGACAACAACCCCGCCGACGGCAGCAACTGGGAATTGCTGTGCATATACTGCCACGACCACGAACACGCCAAATACGTGCATCAAGACGGCAACGCCACCATCACCAGCCGTGAGGAAGGCCCTGCCCCGGCCAAGCACAAACCCTTCGCCGCGCTGGCCGGACTGTTTCCCAAACAAGACAACTAAGAGCAACCGGCCCGGGCGCTGCGCGGACGCACCGGTGGCATCGATGGCTCCACCGCAGAGCAAACCCGGTGACGACCTGACTGCTTCGCTTCGTACAAGGCACGGTCCGCCAGTTCCAGCAGATCGGCCTGTCGCAGCGCCGGATGCGGCAGTAATGCCGCCACCCCAGCACTGACCGTGACAAACGACGCCGTGGCAGACGCGGCATGCGGAATATCCAGCGCTGCCACACCGGCCAGCAAACGCCGGGCAACATCCAGGGCGCCGTTCAGGTCGGTATCCGGCAACAGCACCACAAATTCCTCACCGCCATAACGCGCCGCCAAATCCGCCGGACGCAACAGGGCATCGCCAATGGCCCGCCCCACCGCCGCCAGGCAGTGGTCGCCCTTCGCATGCCCGTAGTGGTCGTTGAACTTCTTGAAGTGATCAATATCGATATACAGCGCCGACAATGGCTTCTGCTCCCGCTGCATGCGCTCCCACTCCACCGACAGCGAACGGTCCAGTTCCCGGCGGTTGGCCAGCCCCGACAGGCTGTCGCGGTGCGCCATACGGTCCAGATCGGCAATCATTTGTTCCCGCTCGGCCGCCGCATGTTCAATCAATACGGATTGCAGGAAACTCTCCTTTTCCTCTTCCTCCATCAGCCAGGCCACAAACAGGCATACACCGGCCAGCGCCACGAAGTAATACCCGAAGAAGGTATGCCGGCTCAGCGGCCCGCCGTCAAAAAAGAAGGCCACCGTCACACCCAGCAAGGGCCCGCAAACACACACCGCAGTCGCCTGGAACAGCGTCAGGCGCATGGCCAGCGTCACCAGAGTAATGGCAATCATGCAGAAAAAACTCTCCGCCAGCGCCGCAGACGGGCTGTCCAGAAAAGTCGGCATCGCCACGAATTTTGCCAGGATCAGGGTCGCCAGCGGCATCGCCAAGCGAGGGTAGTGCTTCTGCACCAAGGGAGACTGCGCTGCCAGCAAGCCCAGCGCCACGGCCAGACAGATAAAGCCCGAACCGAAACGCCACAGCGACTCATCATGAACAGACAACTTGCCCGCCTGTTGCAACGACTCAACCACCGCCAGCCCGATCACCAACAACAGCAACGGCGCCGACGCCACCCGGATATACCGCCCCAGATCCCGCAGCCGCCAAGCCAGAAAGGCCGGCCTCAACGCAACCGGCATCACCAGCCACACCGCGCGCTTCTCCAGCAAGCCCCGGATAGCCTCGACCTGTGACTCACTCACCCGCCAATTCACATTCAACACGCTACCCAGCCTCCATTTCAGCCCCGCCACGAAACTGAGCTGACCATTCTTTGAACGCCGCCTAGTTTCCAACCCCCACACCAATCGATGCAAGAATAACCAGACAAGCGTTAACGCCTCATCAACGAGCCTCTAACGCCTCACAAACACTTCCCCACATTGCGCCCCTCTTCAAATACCGCTCGCAAACGCTGCATTCGAACCACGCCCCCCAAATGCTGTCCGCAGCCAACTGTCCGAGCCACAAGCCCGTCACCGAAGTGATGGAGTCAAAGCCATTGAAACAGAGAGCAGCCCTCTCGCGAGTTTTGGCGAAGGACGCGCTTTTGCCTACTTTTGGCAAGCACAAAAGTAGGGCCTGCGTCAGGCAGACGCCATCAAATCAGGCACGCCTGCATCCAGCGCCCCAACCAAAAACCCAGCCAACCATCGCCAATTCATTGATTAAAAAAGAAAATTAATAACCATAAAGACTGGCACGATTCCTGCCCTCCAAACTTGGATACAAGCTGAAATACCAGCCCAGGGAACCCCGTCATGCCACCACACACCCGCCCCACCCCACACAGGCCACTGCTCTGGCAAAGCCTGATCCTGCTGCTGCTGATACAACTGCACCCCACCGTCCAGGCCGACGACCTCCCCGTTGCCGACAGCATCGCCACCGACGTCACCGTTGAAGCCCCGGCCGCCCCGCTGCCCGCCACCTTCGACGGCCTGCTGCTGGCCCTGCCCGATGCCGACTTTGACATCCGCGCCGAGATCATCCAGCGCCTGTCCGCCACACAGCATCCGCGCCTGCTGCCGGTGCTGGAGGCGCTGGTGGAAGGTCAGCTGAACAGCACCACCGAAGCCCCGAAGAAAATCGTCATTGTCGCCGCCGAAGGCGACGACCCGGCCGCCACCGACGCCCTCACCGGCCAGGCGCTGGGCCCGTCCTCCGCGCTCAGCCTGGACATGATCTCTGTCAACAACGCCCTGCGCGGTGAACTGCGCGACCTGATTGCCGGTCTGCAACTGGCCTCGCCGGACAAGGCCAACCGCCTCGCCGCCGCGCAGCGCCTCATTGCCTCGGACGAGATCAGCCCGGAACAGCTGGCGCTGGTCAAGACGCAACTGCTCAAGGAAAGCGACGGTGGTGTGAAGGATTTGCTGACCAGCGTCGCCGCGGCCTCGGCCTTGGCCAGCGAATCCCCGGCCGACCGTCGGGCTGCCATCCATGCGCTGGAAAACTCGCTGTACCCGGAAGTGCGCGCCAAGCTGCAGAACCTGGCGGAAAACGATGCCGATGACGGCGTGAAAAACACCGCCAAGGCGGCGCTGGTGGCCATTGACGAAAAACTGTCGCTGAACCACGCCGCCGAGAACATCTTCTTCGGTCTCAGCCTTGGCTCGGTACTGCTGCTCTCGGCCATCGGGCTTGCCATCACCTTCGGTGTCATGGGCGTCATCAACATGGCGCACGGCGAACTGATGATGCTGGGCGCCTACACCACCTATGTGCTGCAACAGCTGATGCCGAATTCCATTGGCGCCAGCCTGCTGCTGTCCATTCCCGCCGCCTTTCTCGTCTCCGGGTTGGTGGGCATCGCCATTGAGCGCGGCGTCATTCGTCATCTCTACGGCCGTCCGCTGGAAACCCTGCTCGCCACCTTCGGCATCAGCCTTATTTTGCAACAGGCGGTGCGCTCGGTGTTCTCGCCGCTGAACCGTCAAGTGGCCTCCCCCGACTGGATGAGCGGTTCACTGGCCATCAACCCGGCGCTGGCCATTACCTATAACCGGCTGTTCATCTTCGGTTTCGCGCTGCTGGTGTTCTTCATCCTGCTGGTGGCCATCAAGCGCACCACGCTGGGCCTGAAGCTGCGCGCCGTGGCCCAGAACCGCGCCATGGCGCGGGCGGTCGGGGTGCGCGCCGACTGGGTGGATGCGCTCACCTTCGGCCTCGGCTCCGGCATTGCCGGGGTGGCGGGCGTGGCGCTGTCACAACTGACCAATGTCGGGCCGAACCTCGGCCAGGCCTACATCATCGACTCGTTCATGGTGGTGGTGTTCGGGGGCGTCGGCAATCTCTGGGGCACGTTGGTGGCGGCGCTCAGTCTGGGCGTGGCCAACAAGTTCCTGGAACCCTTCGCCGGGGCGGTGCTGGCCAAGATCCTCATCCTCGGTTTCATCATCCTGTTCATCCAGAAACGGCCGCGCGGATTGTTCCCGCAAAAAGGCCGCGCGGCGGAGGCCTGATCATGCTGACCCAACGCCTCATCCTCGCCGATACCGGCAGCCGCTGGCTGATGGGCCTGCTGGCCCTGAGCATTGTGCTGGTGCCGGTGCTGAACCTGCTGGTGCCCGCCGACTCGGTGTTCCACCTCTCCACCTTCACCGTCACCCAGCTGGGCAAGTTCCTTTGCTACGCCTTGCTGGCGCTGTCGCTGGACCTGATCTGGGGCTATTGCGGCATCCTGTCGCTGGGCCATGGCGCCTTCTTCGCCCTGGGCGGCTATGCCATGGGCATGTACCTGATGCGGCAGATCGGCAGTCGCGGCGTCTATGGCAATGCCGAACTCCCCGACTTCATGGTGTTCCTGAACTGGGACTCCTTGCCCTGGTACTGGTATGGCTTTGACCAGTTCTGGTTCGCCATGCTGATGGTGCTGTTGGTGCCGGGGCTGCTGGCCTTTGTCTTCGGCTGGCTGGCCTTCCGCTCCCGCGTCACCGGCGTCTACCTGTCCATCATCACCCAGGCGCTGACCTATGCACTGATGCTGGCCTTCTTCCGCAATGAAATGGGCTTCGGCGGCAACAACGGCCTCACCGACTTCAAGGATCTGCTGGGCTTTTCGCTCAGCCACGACAGCACCCGCGTCGGCCTGTTCCTCGCCTCCGCCTTCGCGCTGGGGTTGGGCTACCTCGCCTGCCGCTTCATCGTCACCTCGCGGCTGGGCCGGGTGGTGGTGGCCATCCGTGATGCCGAAAGCCGTACCCGGTTCTGCGGCTATCAGGTGGAACGCTACAAGGTCTGGGTCTATGTCTTTGCCGCCATGCTGGCGGGCGTGGCCGGGGCGCTGTATGTACCGCAGGTGGGCATCATCAACCCCGGTGAATTCGCGCCGCTGAATTCCATCGAACAGGTGGTGTGGGTGGCGGTAGGCGGACGAGGCACGCTGTTCGGCGCGGTGCTGGGCGCGCTCAGCGTCAACTACACCAAGAGCTGGTTCACCTCCGCCTATCCCGATGCCTGGCTGTTCGCGCTGGGCGCGCTGTTCGTGCTGGTGACGCTGTTCCTGCCCAAAGGACTGGTCGGCCTGCGCCGTCCGCAACGGTTCGCCCGCAAATCCGCAGAACCGGCCACCCCCGCCCCTGTCGCCACTCCGGAGGAAAAGGCATGAAGGTGCTTGAGAAATTCCCGGCGCTGAAGACGCGCCGTCCCACCCGCCTGATGACGCAGGGCGGCGAGCTGCCGCTGGATACCGGCAAGGGCCCGGTGCTATATCTGGAAGACGTCAGCGTCAGTTTTGACGGCTTCAAGGCGCTGAACAAACTCAACCTCTACATTGACGAGGGCGAACTGCGCTGCATCATCGGCCCCAACGGCGCGGGCAAGACCACCATGATGGACGTGATCACCGGCAAGACCCGCCCCGACAGCGGCGAGGTCTGGTTCGGCCAGCTGATCAACCTGCTGGAACTGGACGAACACCAGATTGCGCAAGGCGGCATCGGCCGCAAGTTCCAGAAGCCCACCGTCTTCGAACAACTCAGCGTCTATGACAACCTGGAGCTGGCCATGGCCAGCGACAAACGCGCCTGGAAAAACCTGTTCTTCAAGATCAGCGGCGAACAGCGCGACCGGATTGCCGAAATCATGGAACTGATCCGCCTCACCGCGCACCGCGACCGGCAGGCGGGCAGCCTGTCACACGGGCAAAAGCAGTGGCTGGAAATCGGCATGCTGCTGATGCAGGACCCGCGCGTGCTGCTGGTGGACGAACCGGTGGCGGGCATGACCGGCGAGGAAACCGAACGCACTGCCGAACTGCTGGTATCGCTGGCGGGCAAGCACTCGGTGATCGTCGTCGAGCACGACATGGCCTTCGTGCGCTCCATTGCGCGCAAGGTCACGGTGCTGCACCAGGGTTCGGTGCTGGCCGAAGGCACCATGGACCAGATTCAACAAGACCCGAAGGTCATTGAAGTCTATTTGGGCGAGTAAGAGGGAGAAACGCCATGCTGTCAGTACGTCATCTCAACCAGTTTTACGGCCAGAGCCATATTCTCTGGGATCTGAACCTGAACATCCGCGACGGCGCCTGCGCCTGCCTCATGGGCCGCAACGGCGTCGGCAAGACCACGCTGCTGAAGTGCCTGCTGGGGCTGCTGCCGGTGAAAACCGGTGAAATCCAGTTCAACGGCCAGCCCATCCACAAGCTGGCCACCGAGAACCGGGCGCGCTCCGGCATCGGCTATGTGCCGCAGGGGCGGGAAATTTTCTCCTTGTTGTCGGTGGAGGAAAACCTGCGGATTTCACTGGGCGCGCGGGCGGACAAGATGCGGCAGATTCCACCGCATATTTACGAAATGTTCCCGGTGCTGAAGGAAATGCGCCATCGACGCGGCGGCGATTTGTCCGGAGGCCAGCAACAGCAGCTGGCCATTGCCCGGGCGCTGATCCTCGACCCCAAGCTGCTGATCCTGGACGAACCGACCGAAGGCATCCAGCCCAACATCGTCCGGGAAATCGGCGAGGTGATCAAGCGCCTGAACCGCGAACACGGCCTGACCGTATTGCTGGTGGAACAGAAACTGCCCTTTGCGCGGCAGGTGGCCAGTGATTTTTACTTGATGGACAAGGGCCGGCTGGTGGCCGAAGGCCCGATTGCGGATTTGAGCGAAGGGATCATTGCCGAGTATTTGAGCGTTTAAGCGGCGTGGGTGATGGCGGGCCGCGTCGGGACGCGGCTCCGCTGCTTAACGGCTAACCGCTAAACGGATTCGCCGCAACCCCTCTTCCAGCGTCAGCCGCGGACACCCGAAATTCAGCCGCACAAACCCCGGCGACCCGAAGTCACGCCCGTCCGACAGGCCCACGCCCGCATCTTCAAAAAACCGTACCGGATCATCCAGTCCCAGCGCCCGGCAATCCATCCACGCCAGATACGTGGCTTCCGGCTTCACCACCTTTAACCCGCCCGCGCCATGCAACGACATCACCCGGTCGCGGTTGCCGCGCAGGTAATCCAGCAGCGCAGACCGCCAGTCCGCACAATCCCGGTAAGCCGCCACTGTCGCCGCCAGCCCCAGGATATTCACATGCGGCACAATGCCCGCCATGGCGCCCTGAAACCGCCGGCGCAGCGAATCGGACGGGATCACGGCAAAGGCCGCGCCCAGCCCCGGAATATTGTAGGTTTTGGACGGCGCCATCAGCGTAATGCTGCGGGCGGCAGCGTCGGCGGACAGCATGGCAAACGGCCTGTGCCGCAAGCACGGCTCCAGGATCAGGTCGCAATGAATTTCATCGCTGACCACCACCAGATCATGTTTTTGCGCGTGGTCGGCAATGACCTGTAACTCTTCGGCACTCCACACCCGCCCGATCGGGTTGTGCGGGTGGCACAACATCAGCCCGCGGGTGCGCGGCGTGGTCAGCGCCGCCAAGGCGTCCAAATCCCACGTCCAGTGATGTTGTTCATCCAGAGCCAACTTCTGGCTCTCCTTGCCCATGTTGCCCGCACAGGTAAACAGGTGTGGATAGACCGGCGTCGCCGTCGCCAGCGCATCTCCCTCCTCACCAATGGCGCGGGCGGCCACGTTCAGGCCGCACACCAGACCGGGCAATGGCACCACCCACTCCGGCCGGATCTCCCAGCCATAATCGCGCCTCAGGGCGTCGGCAATGACCGTCGCGAATTCCGGCGGCGCGCCATAACCGAACACCCCGTGAGCCACACGCGCCTGCAGGGCCGCCAGCACCGGCGGCGGCGCGGCAAAATCCATGTCCGCCACCCACATCGGAATCACGTCCCGCCCGGCGTACTTTTGCCACTTCAGGCTGTCGGTTTCACGACGCTCAATCACCCGGTCAAAATCAGAATTCATGCTGCCCTTACCATCCTGTGAAACCCTAATACCAACAAGCCGTCAGGACTTGCCCCGCATTTGCCGCAACCGCTCGGCGATTTTTGCTTCCAGCCCGCGTTCGGTCGGCTCATAGAATATCCGCCCCTTGAGCCGGTCCGGCAGGAACTGCTGCCCGGCGGCATGGGCTTCCGGCTCATCATGGTCGTAACGATAACCTGCACCATAACCCAGATCCTTCATCAACCGGGTCGGAGCATTGCGGATATGCATCGGCACCTCCAGGCTGCCGGTCTGCTCCACCACGCCGCGCACCGCCTTCCAGGCGCTATAGACCGCATTGCTTTTCGAGCAGCACGCCAGATACACCGCTACGTTCGCCAGCGCCAGCTCCCCTTCCGGGCTGCCCAGCCGCTCAAAAGCCTGCCAGCCCTCCATCGCCACCTGCAAGGCGCGGGGGTCGGCCACGCCGATATCTTCCACCGCCATGCGCAGCAGGCGGCGGGCCACGTAACCGGGGTCACAGCCTCCGTCCAGCATCCGCGCCAGCCAGTACAAGGCCGCATCGGGATCAGACCCCCGCACCGATTTGTGCAACGCGGAAATCTGGTCATAGAACTGCTCACCGCCCTTGTCGAAACGACGCAGGCCCTTGCCCAGGAAACGCTCCAGCACCTGGTCGTCGGTGCCGCCTTCCGCACGCGCCAGTTCGTAGACGGTTTCCAGCAGCACCAGCGCCTTGCGGGCGTCACCATCAGCCATGCCCGCCACCCGTTCCAGCCAGTGCGCCGGCAGGCTGTCCGGCGCAGCCCCGAGACCGCGTTCCGGCAGGCTCAGGGCGCGCTGCACCAGTTGCAGCAGCGCCTCGGCGGACAACGGCTTCAACACCATGACCCGCAACCGCGACAACAAGGCGGAATTGAGCTCAAACGAGGGATTTTCTGTGGTTGCGCCAATCAGCGTGATGGTGCCGTCCTCGACATAAGGCAGCATGGCGTCCTGCTGGGACTTGTTGAAACGATGGATTTCATCGACAAAAAGGACGGTACGCCGGGCCAGCAGGCCTTGCGCCTGTTGCTGGGCGCGCGCCACCGCCTCACGCAGTTCCTTGACCCCGGCCAGCACCGCCGACAGGGCAATGAAATCGGCATCGACATAACCCGCCACCATGCGCGCCAGCGTTGTCTTGCCGACACCGGGCGGCCCCCAGAACACCAGTGAAGGGCACTGCCCATGATCCAGCAGGATGCGCAACGGCGCGCCGGGCCCCAGCAGGTGCTCCTGCCCGAACACTTCATCGAGTGTCCGGGGACGCATGCGGTCGGCCAGGGGCCGGTTCGAGGGAGTCGCACTCATGGGGATTCCGGGTAAAGCGGCTGTTTTGCGGAGTATGCCTCCGCCGGGCGAATTGCACCAGAACGACACCGGCTGATGACAGAACAGAAACGACAAAGGCCGGCGTGCGCCTTGGCAAGCGCCGTATTTCAGCGCAGCATGAGGCACGCTTTTACGGAGAGACTCATGGAAAATTTCCCCGAACCGGACAACCGCCGCCCGGTGCTGCCCAAAGCGGACGGCCCCCGTCGCGGTTTCATCAACCCCCTGCTGGTGCGCAGCATTTCCTTCACGGTGATTTCACTGTGCCTGTTGTTCTGCACCGTCATCAGCATTCTGGCGGTATGGGACTTCATTGAACGGGACGACCTGATCTGGCGCGCGTTTTCGACCCTGTTGATCGTGGGATTGGCAACCTGGGTGTTCAACCAGGTCAACGAACGTTTCGGGGCCTGATCAGCGGTTTTTCTGGTTCCAGGTTTCACGGCATTCCGGCCGGTCACACACGCCATAAAGATGCAGGGCGTGGCCGGTCAGCACAAAACCCATGGACCCGGCCACACTGCGCTGGCGTTCCTCGATGATTTCATCATGGAACTCCAGCACCTTGCCGCAGGTGACGCAGACGATGTGGTCGTGATGCTCGCCCTGGCTGATCTCGAACACCGAATGCCCGCCTTCAAAATGATGGCGCTCGACAATACCGGCGGCCTCGAACTGGGTCAGCACACGGTAAACCGTCGCCAAGCCCACATCCTCGCCCTGTTCCAGCAAAGCCTTGTAGACATCCTCGGCGCTCAGATGATGCACTGGCGAGCTTTCCAGAAGCTCCAGTATCTTGATGCGCGGCAGGGTGACCTTCAGTCCTGCCTTGCGCAGGTCCTGATTACTCAATGGCATGTACGGCCTCATAACAGAATAACCCTAGAATGGTGTACGATTATCGGCTTATGCTTAACTGCAAACAAGTGAGGATGGTCGATTGTGCGGCAAAAGCTGATAGTGCCCCTGTTCTTTTCCCTGGTCCTGCTGGGCGGTTGCAACGCCCTGCATGTCTATACCATTGACCTGCCGCAAGGAAACCCGGTGACCCGGGACATGGCCGCCCGCCTCAAGATCGGTATGACCCCCGCCCAGGTCCGCTATGTGCTGGGCAGCCCGATGGTCTCCGACCCGCTGAGCCCCGACCGCTGGGACTACCTGTACACGCTGAAACCGGGTACCTACGCCCAACAAGCCGGGGTGAAGAAAATCACCGGCCAGCGCCTGACGCTGCACTTCAGCGGCGGCAAGCTCGACCGCATTGAAGGCCTGGACAGCCTGCCGGAAAAGAGCCTGCAAGCTTCCCCCAGCCGCGATGCTGGGCTTAACGCCGATCCGCTTTAGGCGTTGTCCTGCCGGGTCTCCTTCACTTTGGCGGCCCGGGCCTTCCTCGCTTCCTTGGGGTCATTGATCAGGGGCCGGAAGATCTCGACCCGTTCCCCGTCCTTCAGCACCCGGGTCTTAGGGCTCTTCTCCACCTTGCCGAACACTCCCAGGCTGACGGATTCCAGATCCAGTCCGGGCGCTTTCTCCATCAGCCGCGACAGCACGGCCGCCTCAAACAGCGTGGTGCCTTCCGGTACCTGCAAGGCAATCACCCATTGCTGGGTGGGCAGGGCATAAGCCACCTCCACCGCCAGCAACCGGTCCCCGCTCACAGGAATACTCCGGTCATCACCCACAGGCACAGTCCGGGCACCACCAGCCGCACCGCCACCCGCCACAGGTTGTAGACCCCTTCGGAGGGCAGGTTCAACGCCTTGCGCACATGACTGATCTTCATGATCCAGCCCGCAAACAGCGACAGCCCCAGCAACGGCAGCAAGCCCAGCAACTGCACCAGGGTGCCGAAAGTCGGCTGCATCGCCAGGAAGGTCAAGCCACCGGTCACGGCCACCGCCGCGCCCAGCGCCGCCGGACGGGCATAGCCCTTGCCGGTCAGTTGTTGCACCAGCACGTGCAGCATCAGTGCCACGGCGAACAAGGCCGGCACCACATAGGCGCAGGCTGCGGGCTGGTGACGCAAATCACCGGCCATGAAAATGAGCACACCGGCCACCGCCTGCACGCCCAAGAAGGGTGCCACCGCAGAGGCAGCAGAATCATCGGCCAGTCGGCGCTGGGCCAGCCACGCCTGAAGACCGATACCGGAGCCTCCCGCCAGCAGGGCCAGGAAGGCCGAATGCTGCCAACCCCGCGCATCCGGCAGGCTGAACGCCAGCGGGCTTTCGCCCAGAAACAGGCTGACAGCGATACTGCCGGCCGCCAGCAGCCCCCCCAGCCCCAGCAACTTCTCAATACCGGCCCAGACCATCACCGACGCCAGCGCCAGCAATAGCCAAGGCGCGGCCAGTCCCAGCCACTCGGGCTCGGCGGGCATGAAATCGACGGTGGCGGCAGACGCCAGCGCCGCCAGCGCCGCCAGCATCACCAGGCTGAAAGGGATCAGGCCGCGCCAGGCGGTGCGGGCATCGGCATCGCGGGTTAGCTGGGCAATACCGGGATAAGGCATCTGCCTGGCCCGGCGCACCAGGGCAAATTCCAGAAAGGCGGCCGGCAAGGCAGCCACCGCCATGAACACCAGCCAGGCTAGAGCCAAGCCGGTGGCGGAAGCGCCTTCAGGAAAAGGGAAAACAGCAATCACGGTCAGGGGCAGCAGGATGGCGGCCCCCGACTCGGCAAAGGAAAGTCTCATGGTCTGCTACCGGCAGTCTGCTTGGACGGCCTGCATTGTCCGGGATTCCGCCGCCAGTCTCAAGGGGCGGAGCGGCGGCTTTTCCCGGTCAGACCAGTTCCACCGGCTGCAGGCGGAAGGAGATTTCCACCAGGAACTTCTCCTGGTCATCCAGCAGCTCCAGTTGATGCTGGATGCTGACCAGCCGCTGGTCGCGGGTGGCGTCAATCATCTGCAGGTGTTCCAGGCGCTGCAACTGTTCGTCAATGCGCTTCTTCGCCTCCAGCGTCTGCTGCATCAACGGCGCCAGCGACTGCTTGCACCAGCGCACCGCCTCCTCACGCGCCTTCTCGTAGAGGCTCTTGGCCTCGCGCGCCAGCGTTTCGAAGAAATGATCGAAGACTTTTTCCTGGCTGGCCAGCAGGTTGCCGAAACGATTCTTGTAAGGCGCGGCCTGCTTTTCCAGCTCGGAAAACTCCTCGATCAGCGGATCGATGTTGATATCGGGGTACTGCACGTTAGCCGCACCCACTTCCTGATAATAACGCTGGTAAATGCGGTCCACCGTCTGGCGGGCGGAATCCAGCTCGTCCCGCAAGCGGCGCATGTCCAGCTTCAGGCCCTGGAAAAAGATGCCCACCGCTGTCGCTACGCCGAAATTGAGCGTATTGCGGGTCGCTTCGCGGGCGCGGTTGAAATGCCAGTCCAGCTTGTCATCGCCCACCACTTCGCTGATGCGGCCCAGATGCTGCTCCAGCGACACTTTGCCTTCCTGCAGAATGACCAGCCGCTGGCTGTGCTTTTCCTGATCACGGCGCACCAGACGGGTCAGGCCCACCAGCTCCACTTCCACATCTTTTTCATTACGGCTGAAGACACTGTGCTCTTCCTTCAGCGACTCGCGCTGGGTCAGCAACGAATTCAGGCTGGTGTCCACCATCTCAATGACATCTTTGAGCGTGGTGTTGCGCAAGGATTGTTCGCGGGCGGCAATGACCGAACTGGCCAGCGCCGCCTCCAACTCAATAATATGGCTTTTCGCAAGGCGCACCGGGTCGCCCAGCATGTGTGCCCGCATGGCCTGCTTGGCGCTGAGCGGCATGACATGGTGGTCGGGCAGGTGCAACTGACGGGCCGAGAGCCGGATCATGCGGCGCAGGCTTTCTTCCGAGTTGACCGGCGGAAAATCTTCCTCTTCCTCTTCCAGCAGGTCAATCTTGTTGATGATGGCATAAAGCGCGGTATTGCTGCGCGAGGCCAGATCACGCACGTGGTTGTTCCAGATGGCGAAGTCGCTGGCAGTGACGCCGCATTCGGCGGACAGCACAAACAGCAGCGCATGCGCTTCGGGCAGGAAACTGAGGGTAAGCTCCGGCTCCAGGCCCAGTGCGTTGAGGCCGGGGGTGTCAATAATGGAAAGACCCAGCCGCAGCAACGGGTGATCGAGATTGATCAGGGCGTGCCGCCAGGACGGAATATGCACATAGCCGTCCTTCTTCGACGACGACTCCAGGAATTCCACTTCGAAACCAAGGCTTTCAGCGACCTGCGTCGGCACTTCGCGGGTCTTGGCCACCTCCTCGAAGGCGCGCTGCATCGACTGCGGGCTGTTCAGGTCGATATCCAGATGCGCCCAGTGCTCCAGCTGCCGCCGGTAGGATGACAACGGCGTACCGCTATTCCGGGTCTGGATTGGCAGCAATTTGATGTAGGGGGCGGACGACTGGGGATCGTAGAACACTTCGGTGGGGCACATGGTAGTGCGGCCGATGCGGGTGGGAAACAAGCGGCTCTTGAAGTGGCGGCCCAGCAAGGCATTAATCAGCTCGGTCTTGCCGCGTGAAAACTCACCGACGAAGGCCAGCAGGATGCGGTCGGTGGTGAAGGCGCGCAGGCAACGGGCCAGCTTGTCGTCCAGATCGACGGTGCTGAGCCCCTGCTGGTGCAGCCACATGCGGTAGCGCTTGATTTCGGTTGCCACGGAAAGCTTCCAGGCGCTGAACGCCTGAATGCCCGTCAACAACCTGTCTCCGACCTGAACTGCCTGTGTCACGTCTGTATCCCCTGAACAATCATTTTTATGGCGTCGGGCAAACCATCGGGACGCGTGATGCGCACCCGCTTCTGCCGGCTGGTTTCCCCACTGATCACACATACATCCTGACGTTTTACCTGAAAAATCCCGGCAAGAAAACGGCAAAGCTCGGCGTTGGCCTTGCCATCCACCGGCGGGGCCTGCAAGCGGATCTTGACGGCGTCGCCGTGCAGCCCCGCCAGTCCCGTTTTGCTGGCGCCGGGCTGGACATGAACCTGCAGGATCATGTCCTCACCGGACATCAGCACCGGGCCAGCCACCTAAAACATGCCGTGCAGCGACCCGGCCGCCGCCCGCAACAGGATCTGGATCACCTGGATGGCCAGAAAAGCCAGGATCGGTGACAGGTCCATGCCGCCCATGGACGGCAACAAGCGCCGGAACGGGGCCAGCACCGGCTCCGCCAACTGCTGGATCAGGCCGGTGACCGGACTGTGCCCCGGACTGATCCAGCTCAACACCACACTGACGATGATCAACCAGAAGAAAAAGTCGGTGACCATGAACAGCAAATCAAAAATCGTGGTGAACAACAGCCCCAGCGGCGGCAGGGTGGCGCCAACCGTCACCAGCGCCAGCAGCGTCGTGGTCAGCAACTGCAACAGCAAAATCACCAGCAAAGCCGACCAGTCATGAAAACGAGACTTTGGCATGGCGCTGCGCAGGGGCTTAAGCACCGGATCGGTGAAGCGCACTACGCCTTGGGATACCGGATTGTAAAAGTCCGCCTGCACCAGTTGCAGCAGGTAGCGCATCCACAGCAGCAGGATGAAGATATGGGAAGCCGTACTGATCAACAGGTTGAGAATCTGGCCGGTCGCGCTCATGTTCAGTCTCCCTTGCCCAGTTGCGCCGCCAGCTCACGGCCGCGCGCCGCACAATCGTTCAGCGCGCCGGAAAACACCTGCTTCAGTTGCGCCTGGTCAAAGGCGGCAATGGCGCGCTCGGTGGTGCCGCCCGGCGAGGTGACCCGGCGACGCAGTTCATCCGGGCCGACATCCGCCGTAATGGCCATCTGCGCCGCCCCGAGGGCGGTCTGCAGGGTCAGGGCGCGGGCCGTGCGTTCATCCAGACCCTGCTCCTTCCCGGCCGCAATCATGGCTTCCATGACATAAAAGAAATAGGCGGGGCCGGAGCCAGACACTGCCGTGACGCTGTCAATCAGCGCCTCGTCATCCACCCACACCGTCATCCCCACCGCGCCGAGGATCTCTTCGGCCTGACGACGCAATTCCATGCCCACCTGATCGTTGGCATAAAGACCAGTGGCCCCGGATTGCACCAGCGCCGGGGTATTGGGCATGGCCCGCACCACCGCGACATTCCCGCCAAGCCAGCGATCAATCGAGGCCACCGGAATACCTGCGGCAATGGAAATCACCAGCGGCTTGCGCGCCTGGACGATGTCCGCCAGCGGCTTCAGCACATCCTTCATCACTTGCGGCTTCACCGCCAGCACCAGCACGTCGCTGCGCTCCACCAGCGCGCGGTTGTCGCCGGTTGTCCAGATACCGCGCTCCCGGAAGGATTGCAGTTGTGAATCACTGGGATCTGACAGGGCCAGCGCCGTCGCGGCCTGCCCCTTCGCCAGTAGTCCGCCCGACAGCGCGCCGGCCATGTTGCCCGCACCAATAAATCCGATAGTGATACTCATGTTAAGCCTGGTTCCTGCACTTGCTTGACCCGTTCGCCAAAAATGGCCGTTCCGACCCGCACCATGGTGCTGCCTGCGGCAATGGCGGCCTCCAGGTCGTCGGACATACCCATGGAGAGTGTATCAAAGCCAGCCGGGCTAAGGGCGGGAATGTTCGCCAGCAAACGATTGCGCAGCTCCGCCAGCAACGCCAGTGCCGCCGGGTTTCCGGGCCGTGGAATGGTCATCAGCCCCCGCAATCGCAGATTCGGCAGCGCCAGCACCGCCAGGGCCAGCGCTTCGGCTTCTTCGGGCCGACAGCCGGACTTGCTGTCTTCATCGTCAATATTGACCTGGATGCAGACATTCAGCGGCTTGCTCCCTTGAGGTCGTTGGGATGAAAGCCGCTGGGCGATTTTCAGGCGGTCCACGCTGTGCACCCAGTCGAACCATTCGGCCACTTCGGCGGTCTTGTTGCTTTGCAAGGGACCAATCAAATGCCATTCCAACAATAAATGTGACAACGTTTGAATTTTGTTGACGGCTTCTTGTACATAATTCTCGCCAAAGGCGATCTGCCCTGCGGCGTGCGCGGCGGCAACGTCTTCGGCGGGCCGGGTCTTGCTGACCGCCAGCAGATGAACCGATGCCGGATCACGACCAACCGCCTTGCAGGCGGCTTCAATCCGTGTACGGACCCCGGCCAGGTGAAAAGGGATGTCTGCCATGCTTGATGCAACCCGATGAAAGCTATAAGTTAGCCTATTCTATAAAAAAACCCGACGGGCGCTGACCCCCGCCCGCTTTATTTCTGGAGCCGCTCATGGATATTACGGAACTGCTGGCGTTTTCCGCCAAAAACGGTGCTTCCGACTTGCACCTTTCCGCCGGACTGCCGCCGATGATCCGCGTCGATGGCGAAGTACGCCGCATCAACCTGCCGCCGCTGGAACATAAAGAAGTCCACCGCCTCGTCTACGACATCATGAACGACAAGCAACGTCGTGACTATGAAGAATTCCTGGAAACTGACTTTTCCTTCGAAGTGCCGGGCGTGGCGCGTTTCCGGGTCAACGCCTTCAACCACAACCGGGGCGCCGGTGCGGTACTGCGGACCATTCCGTCCAAGGTGCTGAGCATGGAAGACTTGGGCATGGGCAAGATTTTCCAGGAAATCAGCGACTACCCGCGCGGCGTGGTGCTGGTGACCGGCCCCACCGGCTCCGGCAAGTCCACCACGCTGGCGGCCATGATCGACTACATCAACGCCAACCGCTTCGACCACATCCTCACCATTGAGGACCCCATCGAATTCGTGCACCAGTCGAAAAAATGCCTGATCAACCAGCGCGAAGTGCACCGCGACACCCACGGCTTCAACGAAGCGCTGCGCTCCGCCCTCCGGGAAGACCCTGACATCATCCTGGTGGGTGAAATGCGTGACCTGGAAACCATCCGCCTGGCGCTGACCGCCGCCGAAACGGGCCACTTGGTGTTCGGCACCCTGCACACCACCTCGGCCGCCAAGACCATTGACCGGGTGGTGGACGTGTTCCCTTCCGAAGAAAAGGAAATGGTGCGGGCGATGTTGTCGGAATCCCTGCAGGCCGTTATCTCGCAAACCCTGCTGAAGAAGAACGGCGGTGGCCGGGTGGCGGCCCATGAAATCATGCTCGGCACCCCCGCCATCCGTAACCTGATCCGCGAAAACAAGGTGGCCCAGATGTATTCCGCCATCCAGACCGGCGGCTCACTGGGCATGCAGACCCTGGACCAGGCGCTGAAGAACCTGGTCGCCAAAGGTACCATTTCTCCGGCAGTGGCGCGGTCGGCGGCAAAGACCCCTGACAACTTCTGATGTGGAGATGAATCATGGATTTTGATGACCTGTTGAAACTGATGGTCGAGAAAGGCGGATCGGACATGTTCATTTCCGCCGGCATTCCGCCGTCGATCAAGATGAACGGCAAGATGGTGCCCATCACCAAGAATCCGCTGACCCCCGATGTGGCGCGGGAAGTGGTGCTGAGCATCATGAGCGAGGACCAGCGCCTGGAATTCCAGCGCACCAAGGAGTGCAACTTCGCCATTTCCGCCCGCGGCATCGGCCGGTTCCGGGTCAGCGCCTATTTCCAGCGCAACATGGCCAGCATGGTGTTGCGCCGCATTGAAACCAACATCCCGAAGGTGGATGACCTGAAGCTGCCCGAGATCATCAAGGAACTGGCGATGACCAAACGGGGCATCATCATGTTCGTGGGCGCCACCGGCACCGGCAAGTCCACCTCGCTGGCGGCCATGATCGGCCACCGCAACGCCAACTCGCGCGGCCACATCATCACCATTGAAGATCCTATCGAATTCCTTCACCAGCATCAGGGCTGCGTGGTGTCACAACGGGAAGTGGGTCTGGACACCGACAGTTTCGAAGTGGCGCTGAAGAACACGCTGCGTCAGGCACCGGATGTGATCCTGATTGGTGAAATCCGTACCCGTGAGGTCATGGACTATGCCATCGCTTTTGCCGAAACCGGACACCTGGTGCTGGCGACCCTGCACGCCAACAACGCCAACCAGGCGCTGGACCGCGTCATCCACTTCTTCCCCGCCGACCGCCACGAACAGCTGTTCATGGACCTGTCGCTGAACCTGCGCGGCATCGTGGCGCAGCAACTGGTGCCGACACCGGACGGCAAGGCCCGGCGCGCCTGTATCGAGGTGCTGCTGAACACGCCGCTGGCCAGCGACTACATCCGCAAGGGTGAAGTGCACAACCTGAAGGAACTGATGAAGAAGTCGCGGGAACTGGGCATGCAGACCTTTGACCAGGCGCTGTTTGACCTGTACACCGCCGGGGAAATCACCTATGAGGACGCCCTGAAGCATGCGGACGCCCCGAATGACCTGCGTCTGATGATCAAGCTGGGCAGCAATGACAACAGCCGTTATCTGGATCAGGCGACACGCGGCATGAGCCTGCAGAATACAGACAATTGACCCGCCGTCAATAACCGTTCACGAAGGACCACAGGGGCCGCTTAATCGCGGCCCCTGTCTTTTTCGACAGCGTCTGCCGCAATGCAGGCCAACACCGCATCCACCTCGGCATCGGAGGCCGCAGCGGACGGCGGCAGGGAAATTGAAACCGCCTGCGTGGTGCGCAACTGCCGGATATAACGGCGGCAGTAGCGGCAAAACAACAGGTGCACCCAGAACCCCGCCCGTTTCCAGCCCCGCATCTCCCCGGACAGGAAGGCATCTCCGTGGCGGACGATATCTCGACACCTCAGCATGATGCGCCCTCCTCAAACCGGTTGATCACTTCCATCAGCCGCAGCCGCGCCCTGTGCAGCAGCACCCGGACATTGGCCTGGCTGGTGCCCAGGGTTTCCGCAATTTCCGCAAACTCCAGACCGGACTGGTCACGCAGCAGCCAGGCCAGGCGCTGGGCTTCCGGCAACTCCTGCGCCTTCTTCTGCAACAGGGCGGCCAATTGTTCCCGCCCCAGCACTTCCTCGGGTGAGTCCGCCGACCATGACGCCAGCGGGTTGTTCCAGTGTCCCCAACCGTCAAAACGCTCAGCCATCGGCTCCCCCTCCCCCATCGCGGTGTCCAGTGACAGCGTCAGCTTCGAGCGGTCATAACGATGGTGACTGTAGGCGGCATTCAGCACAATCCGGGTCAGCCAGGTATTCAGGGTGGATCTCCCCTCAAAGCGGGGCAAGGCGCGAAAAGCCTGCAACCATGCCTCCTGCACCACATCCTCGGCCGATTGCCCCACCAGCGCCCTGGCGACGGCCTGCAACCGGCCGTGATGCTTCTGCACCAGATAGCGGCAGGCCGCCGCATCGCGGGCAATCAGGCGGCGAATGAAAGCATCATCTTCCAGCATTGGCTTGTGTCCGGCCCCGGGATTATGCGGCAAGCATATTGGCCTGATGACAGCCTGACAACAGGCTTCTATAGTTAGAGCTTCAGATTCATCCGGCGTTACATCAACCTATGAAAAAAGCATGCAAGGGGAATCCGGCGACTGCGGTAGCAAGGACTTGGCGAAGGGCTGTGGCGGCCATGATCCTGTCCTTGGCCTCCGCTTCAGGAATAGCGGATGTGGAATTGCAGATGCAGGCCTATCGTGAGGTCGAGACGGCTCAGGACGACGGCAGCGTGCTGATCCGCCGCGAACCTGCCACGCATCTCCATCACGGCGACCGGCTGCTGCTGACCATTCATTACCGGAATGACAGCGACACACCGGCGGACAGGGTCATCATTGAGAATCCGGTGCCGGACAGCGCCGTGTACCTGCCCGGAGGCGCAGGCGGGGAAGGCGCGGAGATCGAGGTTTCGACCGATGGCGGCGCCAGCTACCGGGAGGCGGATGGCGTCAATCCGGCGTTGGTCAGCCATATCCGCTGGGTGGTGAGGGACGTACCTCCGCAGGCGGAGGGCGAGGTTTTTGTCCGCCTGCGGGTCTATAAGGTCAGCTCCCAACCCTGACCGGGGTAAAGTTCAATTATCCACGGTCACGGTAAAACTCACCGCCCCTTCCGCTCCCGGCAACAGCACTCCGCTGAAGTTCCACTCGATGGCTGGATTGGCTATGACCGGCGTACATCCGGTAAGGCCTGAAGGCAAGGGCAGGATACAGACGGCGGACGGGCTGTGGGTAAAGGCCGGCACTGCGTCATAAATATTCAGGTTGCTGATCGCCGACACCCCCTCGTTGCGGTATTGAACCGTATAGGTGATGACATCGCCCGGTTGCGCCGCCGCCTTGTCCACGGACTTGTACAGGAACAGGGTGTCATTGCGGCTGACAGATACCTGATCCTGATTGACCAGCACATCCGAAACCGCCGGCACCAGATTGTCGTAAACAAACGTCGCGGTCAGGGTGATGGTGTTACGGGCGCCATCGTTCGCCTGCACCGGCACGAATTCCTTGATCAGCAGGCAGATCCGGCCGCCCGGCGTCATCACGAAGGGGCCGGTGACCGGAGGATCGGAGGGATCCAGCAAGGCATCGCAATTCGCGTCCTGGTACAACACCTCGCTCCACAGTGGCGCGCCCGGATTGGAGACTGCATTCAGGCTGAACGTGACGATGCCGTCCGAGTCCGCCTCAAAGATATGGGGCAGTTGCAGGATGGCGCCGGGCGTGGTGTTGCGCACCTGGTTGCTGTACAGGCGGCTTTGCGAAACATCAGCAAAATCGACGCCGCTGTAGGCCACGCCATCGGTATAGGTGAATTGCGTGGTATCCGTCGCCAGCGTATAGGAGCCTGCCGTGGTGCCCGGACTGCCGCCGGTGCTGATATAGCCTGACACCGGATACTCCACCACGCAGAGCACCGCGCCGGTGGCCAGCGCCGCCGGAACGATCAGGGAGTAATCCCCGAGGGCGTCCGTGGTATCGGTCAGGTAGGTCACGGTATTGGGCGGCGTGGTCAGGCCGCAATCGGTCAGGCCGACAATCACATCGGGCAGCCCGGCTTCGTCTCCCCCCTGCAGGCCGTCATTCGCCGTGCCGGCACCCGCGCCGTCATCCCGGAAAACACGACCACTGACCATGCCGTCTACCACGGTCACCGGCGCGGTTGCCGTGTTGTCAACCGGGCTGGGATCCGGGGAACTGCCGGTAACTGTGGCGCTGTTCAACTGGACGCCGCCCGTCAGGGCCGTACCCACCAGGGTGACTTCCGCAAAACCGTTGTAAGGAACCATGCCCAGCGGACAGGTCACGACTCCGGCAGCATGACTGCAACTGCCTTGCGAGGCCACGGCGCTGACAAAGCCGATGCCCGACGGGAATGTATCCACCAGCGTCACGGCGCTGTTGGCCGGACCGGTATTCCTTACCCGCAAATAATAGAACACGGAATTACCGGCAATCACGGGATTGGGAGTTGCGAGCTTGCTGAGTTGCAAATCGGCACCCAATTGCACGGTTGTATTTTCCGAGACGCTGTTGTTGACCAGATTGGTGTCAAACTCATCGGCCGTGACACTGACCGAATTGGTGTCCACGCCGACAATATTTGCGTTCATGACAATGGCAATGCTGGCAGTATTGGCTACCTCCAGATTACCCAAGTTACAGGTCATGACATTGGCGACCGGCGCACCGCAGGTACCCTGACTGGGAGTGGCGCTGACGAAGCTGACGTAGGTGCTGGGCAGGTTCTCGGTCAGGACAATGTTGGTGGCGGCCGACGGTCCCTGGTTGGTCACGGTGACATTGTAGGTAGTCGTGGTGCCCAGCGCGACAGGATCAGGGGTGTCCACCTTGTTGACCAGCAGATCAATCTGGGCTTGCAGCACCGTCGTATTCTGGGTGACCGAATTGTTAAGGGCATTAATGTCGGGAACCGTGCCGCTGTTACCGTGTGACACCGAAGCGGTATTACTGATAGAACCGGCGGTGGCGGCGGCATTGGTGGGGCGGCCGATGACGGTGACGGTTTGCTGGGAAGCCGCAGCCAGGTTCGCCCAAGTACAGGTCAGCGTCGTGAAGGCCGAGCGCGGGCTGACGTTGGTATTGGCCGAGGTATAAGTGGTGCTGGCCGGGGTGGTCGTACAGCTTCCGCCACCCGACGGATTAATGGAGTAGAGGATCAACTCAGCCGGTAGGGTATCTGTCAGGGTGACCGGCGTAGCGGTTCCCGGACCGGTGTTGCCGACGGTCACCACATACGTCAGGTCCGTACCGGCGCGAACCGGGTCGGGTGCATCTGTCTTGTTGACAAACAGGTCCACCGAATTAAGGACATTGACGCCCACGGTCGCCGAGTTATTGGCTGCGTCCGGGTCCACCGGGAAGGTCACGCCATTTTGGCGCAGGCCAACAGTAGCAGTATTGTTGCGAGGACTGCCGACCACAGTCGGAGTCACCGTCACGTTAAAACTGACGCTCTGCCCGGACAACAGGGAGTTGTTGTAATCGCAAACCAGGTTGATCAGGTTGTTGCAATTCCAGCCCGGTTGGGCGGGCGTCACCGAAACAAAGGTTGCACCCGGGTTGCTGGTCATGTTGTCAGTGACACTGACATTGTTGATACCGGTGGCGTCGGGGCCGTTGTTGGTGACCGTGACCGTATAGGTCAGGTTTTGCCCGGCCAGCAGGCTGGCCACGGACGCAGTCTTGGTGATGGAGAGATCGGCCGAGCCGCGAACTGCCGTATTGACATTGGCCGTATTGTTCGTCGTATTGCTTTCCGCACTACCTGCCGTCACATCCACGCGGGCATTGTTGGTCATGGTGGTTCCGGCGCCGGAATCCGCCCGCAGGATGAAGCGGATATCGCTGCTAACGCCGTTATTGAAGGTATTGGTGGCAATGCCGGTAACCGTCCGGGTGCAGACCACGGTCACCGGACCCGGCGAGCCGCTGATCGGTCCAGCTGGGCAAGTCCAGCCCTGTCCGACTGTCACTTCGGTGCCCGAGATATAGGTGGTATTGGCCGGCAGGGTATCAGTGACAGTAAGGGTGACGCCGCCGGGCACATTAGTGGGGCCGTTGTTGGTTACCCGCAACCGGTAATCCACGGTATCGCCCACGGCGACCGGATCAGGTCCGTAGCCCCCGGCGCTGTCGCTCTTGGAAATCACCAGGTCATAATTGGAGGTAATGGTGATATTGACGCTGGATGAATCGTTTGTGGCGTTGGTATCCCCGGTATAAATCACCGTCCCGGTATTGGTATAGACTCCGCCTGCCGTTCCCACCGCACCGACAGTGATCGTGGGGTAATTGGTATTGGCGTTGAGCGAACTGGTTCGTGTGCACTGCACATAGTCCGTATCGTTCCCGACGATGGGAAAACTGCCGGTGGACGATGAACATGTCCAGCCGGTTCCGGAAGCGCTATTGAAAGTGATGCCGGTTGGTGCAATATCCGTGACCGTCACCAATTGACCGGTGGGTTTTTGCAATGGTCCGTTGTTTCGCACCGTCAGCGTATAGCTATATGTGGCCCCCACGGAACGTGAGGTATTGGAAACCGTCTTGGTGACCTGCATATCGACACCCGGAGCCACGACCGTCCGGCTGGTGGAGGCAGTGTTGTTGGCCGGGGAGGTATCCGTGGCGGGACTGCTGATGGTGACATTATTCACCAGAGTCCCCACCGCCGTGGGCGAGAAGTTGTAGGTGACATTGCTCAGGCTGGATGAACCCGGACCGGCATTCACTGCTGTCGGCTTGGTGCAGGTAATGGTGCGCGGCCCGGCCAAGGGCAAAACACCGGCGGGTGATACTCCGCAGGTCCAGCCGGTACCGGTCGGGTTGCTGGTCAGGTTGGCTCCTGCCGGGAAATTATCCACCAGCGTAATCACGCCGCCGGTATCCCCCATGGCCAGAGAGGGTGACAGGGTATAGGTATAGGTGCTGCCCGTAGCCAGCGGCGAGGCAGCGCTGACTGACTTGGCCACCACCAGATCGTTGATGACCGTATTATTGACTGTGCTGCTGTTATTGCCGGCGGTGGTGTCGGTCGCGCCGCTGTTAATGGTAGCTGTGTTGGCCAGCGCCCCGGTGGCGGTGGGGCGCACGCCGAAGCTGATGTTGTTCAGCGACAATGCCGCCGGGCCGGCGTTACCGGTTCCCGCGCGTGTGCAACTGATGGCCACTGGCCCGGCCAGCGGAAAACCGCTGTTAGGTGTACAGCTCCAGAGGGTGCCGGTTGGCGCAGAAGTCAGCGTGACACCGGCGGGGAGGTTGTCGGTAACGGTAATGGTACCCGCCGTGGTGCCCATATTGAGTACCGGGGCCAAGGTATAGGTATAGGCCTGATTTTGACCCAGGTTACCCGCCTGACTGACGGTCTTGGTGATGGCCGCATCATTGATGACGGTATTCGACACTGTGGAGCTGGTGTTGTTGCCCGGCACCGGATCGGTTGCACCGGGATTGATGCTGGCCGCGTTGTTCAGGGCACCGGTCGCAGTTGGCCGGAAACTGACTGTAATATCATTCAGCGACAAAGGTGTCGGGTTGGTGTTGCTGGCGGATGCCCGGGTGCAACTGATGACCTGCGGCCCGGCCAGCGGAAACCCCGCGTTGGGCGTGCAAGTCCAGCCAGTACCGGTAGGGGTGGCAGTCAGTTCCGCACCGGCGGGGAAATTGTCGGTGACGGTAATGGTGCCGGTGGTGCCGACAATCAGTGTCGGTGACAAGGTGTAGGTGTAGGTCTGGCCCAGACCCAGATTACCGGTCTGGTTCACGCCTTTGGTTATGGCAGCATCGGAAGCCTGGTTAACTGTCGTGCTTTGCGTCGCATTATTGTTAGCGGTATTGTCATCCCGGATGGAAGACGACAGCGTCACCTGGTTGGTAATGGTGCCCAGCGACAACGCCATGACCGGTACGGTCAGCACCGGGGCATTGGCGGCAATCGCCACCGCCCCGGTGCGGGTACAGGTCAGGGCAAACGGGCCGTTCATGGGATAGCCGGACGCGGGCAAGCAACTCCAGCCCGTGCCGGAGGGCACGGCGGTCACCCGGATACCGCTGGGAACATTATCGGTTATGGTCAGGGTATCTGAGGCACCCAGCGCATAGGGGCCATTGTTGCGTGCCGTGAGGGCGTAGGAAAAGGAATCCCCCTGCGAAACCGGGTCGGCGCTGTCGGTTTTGGTGATCGAAAGATCAGTACCGGTCTGCACGGTGGTAATGTCGGTATCGGCATTATTCGCGGCATTGGAATCCGGTTCGTTACGGGTGCTTGTCACAGTATTGGTGAGGGTGCCGACGACCGTGGGCACCACCCGGATCAGAACGGTGGCTGACTCGCCAATAGTCAAACTGCCGATGGTACAGGTGATGGTGGATGTGCCGACGCAGGCGCCCTTGGTCGTGGAGACGCTGGAAAAAGTGACCGTGCCGGGAATCGTATCGGTCAACACCACGCCGGTCGCGTCATCCGGGCCGTTGTTGCTGACCACGATGGTATAGGTCAGCAGCCCGCCGGCACCGATAGGATCAGGACTGTCGCTTTGGTTGACGACGATATCCACAATCGCAGCATGGGTAAGACCGGACAAGATCAGACAGAAGAATGTCAGGAGGAGCCTGGCTCCTCCCCATCTACGAGACCGCATGGTACAGACTCCGCTTATTTACGCCCAGGCCTTGCCTTGGTGGTGGAAGTCTTCCTGCCCGCTTTACTTCTGGCCTTAACCTTGGCCTTGGCTTTTTTCGCTGCCTGACGGGCCGCCTCAAGCTGCAGGTCATCCCGTTGCGCATACGACTCGATCTTCTCGCCAAAATACGCAACCTCAACCCGGCGGCTTAGGGCGTGATTCATCAGCGCATCACTTTCCGCACTGAGAGTGCGCTCCATACCCATGGCAATCGTGGTCATCCGGTCGGCAGACACCCCCAGCTTCAGCAGGTAGTTGCGCACGGCATCCACCCGCCGCTTCGACAACTTCAGGTTGTAACCCTTGCTGGCGCGGGAATCGGTATGCCCTTCCAGCGTAATGGTCATGTGCGGGTAGACTTTCAGGATCTCGGCGACACGCTTCAGCACCACGACCGACCCGCCGCTGATATCGGACTTGTCGAGGGCAAAGTGCACGTTGCGCGGCACATTCACCAACAGCGAAGGCGGCTGCTCGGGAGTGACCACCGGAACAACCGGAGGCGGCATAACCGGGGTTTCCACGACGGCCGGCGGCGTTTCCGCGATGGGGCAAGGCTTGGTGGCTTCCGGCGGGCAAACACAGTTATCCGCCAGTTTGCGGGCGCGCTTTGCCAAACGCTCGGCGGCGGCAAAGTGCTCACGGGCATGACGCCAACCCAACTCCTTGTTCTCGTGACCTGCCCAGACCAGACGCACTTCCATTTCGGCCAAGGGTGCGGCGGCGCAGGCAAATCCCTGATGACGCTTCATGTCGGCAGCAATGGTCCACAAATCTTCCCGCAGGCGTTGCGATTGCTCAATCACCGGCGTGTCCAGGGTTATATTGGCCACGGCCGTTTCCATCTGCCCCACCAGCCAGGCGGATTGCCCGACGGCCTGCTCAATGACCTGGCTGCGGTCATTCTCATAATATTCATGATAAGCAAAATCCAGCCAGGCCTGCGCCTTGACCAGATAATAGTTGTC
Source organism: Fluviicoccus sp. (assembly GCF_030646115.1). Lineage (GTDB taxonomy): Bacteria > Pseudomonadota > Gammaproteobacteria > Pseudomonadales > Moraxellaceae > Fluviicoccus. The sequence continues at coordinate 124,036 of NZ_JAUSMX010000008.1, read as the reverse complement.
TGCGCCGACACCACCGGCATTCAGGCGAGCAATACGGTCCTGCAGCAGCTTCAGGCCGGTCAGGTCGGCATGCACCACTTCATCGCTGATGCGGGTTTCCTGGGGCTGGACGACAGAGTCTTCCGCATGCACGGCGCCGGCCGCCAGCCACAGGGCGGAACACAGGCTCAATGTCGCCAGGCGGCTTGGGTTAGGGGCGGACATTTTCAGGCTCCAGAGTCTTGTTGATGCCGGGTTTGCGTGCGTTGAACAAATCTTCATCAAACTTGAAGCGGAAACGCAGGTAGAACCCGTCCACGGTATAGTCATTGCCGACCAGGTCACCGTCGTCATAGTTCAGGAAGTTGTAACCGGCGGACAGCCAGAAATTGGTCATCACCATGTATCCGGACTCCACACCCAGCACATAGCGCTTCTGGCCACCGTCGCCCCAGATTTGTCCGCCCTGCACGCTGGCCTCCCAGCGCTCGGTCAGGTCGCGGATGGCGCGGGCGCCGACCATGTGCGTGGTGCTGTCGGCGGCAATACCGCCGGAATTATCAGTGGCCCATTTACCGGCATAGTTGCCGGACAGGGTGAGACGGCGCACCGGATGGTAATTGAGGTGCGTGGAGAAAATGAAGGCGTCACGGTCGATGGCAACGGTTTGCGAGCGGTCGTCTTCGATCTTGTATTCCAGCTTGGTCAATGCATCCCAGCGGTTGGTATCGACCTGCCGCCAGGCAAAACCGGTCTGGAAACGGTCCAGAACCTTGTTGCCGACATTCTTGTTGTCGGTGAGGCTGAAAGTGTTGCGGGCCAGCAACGTCCAGTCCCGGTTCAGTTTCCAGGCAATACCCAGCTGGTTGAGGATGGTGTCTGCGGTGTCCGCCCAGCGGAAATCAACTTTGCCGGTGGCTTTCCACAGCGGGTTGGCCAGATATTCCAGGCCCAGGCTGACGGCGGTGGCATCGTTGGCGGTGGTGCCTTTCAGGGTGGAAACCCGCTCCAGGTTGGTGCTGAGCCGCACGTCTTGCGCCAGATACCAGCGGTTGCGCAGGCCGATGGCCGCTTCGGCCTCAGTGGCGGAAATGGCGTCACGCACCCGGTATTCGCTGAACACCCGGCCGTCCTTCATGTATTCGTCTTCAACGCCAACCACGGTGGTGTTGCGCTGCTGGGTGTCGTTCAGGCCGTTGCCGCCGGAAAGACTGGAAATCAGTTCATGACGGGCATAGAGGCGGCCCTGGGTACCCAAGCGGTAATCACCGCCCACCGACAGCACCTGACGCTCCGAGTTGTCCACATCCTGCTCATATTCGACAAAAGCGGATGCACCGGGCAAGGCGGCAAACTGGGCATTCATCTTCAGCCAGGCGGTCACGCCTTCATAAGGCGTGGAACCCAGGCTGCTTGATGATGCCGGTGCGCTGGTTTCGTCATAAATGCGCGAGCCGATTTCCAAGGCCAGCATCTCGTTGAGACGCTTTTCCAGGCTGAGCTTCAGCCCCTGACGCACACCGGAAGTGTTGGCATCGGCGGTACGGGAGGCTTCGGCGCGGAACATGCCCCATTTTTCGAGACTGAGGCGCAGGCGGGCGCCGCTTTCCTCGCGGCCGGCCGTCAGCGGCGCAGCCGTATTATCGAACTCTTTTTCGCTCTGGCCGTGGAAGACACGCCAGTAATCCGTGCCCTTTTCATGCACGATTTCAATGCGGCCAGCAGCGCCCACACCTTTGCTGTCGCGGTCGGATGAGGCTCCTTCAACCACGACCGTCGTATCCGCTGTCAACTTATAGGAGGCGTTGACACTACCCAACTGATAGGCATCCACCGGATTGTCTTCCGACACCACGGCGGCGCCCACGCTCAGGCGCTCGGTCAGCTGATGCTGGCCCTGAACGCCGCCCACCCAATACTCAGGCCCGTTGTTGCTGACTTCCAGCGTCACGCGGATGGAGTAAGGATTGAGGTTGGCGTCCAGGCTGGGCACCGGACCCTTGAAAATCAGGCTGCCGGTCAGCGGCTCAAATTCATAATCGAGAAAACGGGTTTGCGACTGCGTGGAAATAATCAAACCGGGATTGTTGCGGTCCCGCAGCAGAATTTCCACTTTCTCACTGTTCACCAGCAGGCCATTGATGCCGGGCAAGGCATAGGGGCCGGATACGCCCTGCGCCGGGATTTCCAGCGTGGTCTGGTTGGCATTCGTTTGGGCGGCAAAAGCGGTAGTGCTGGACTTTTCGGTCTCATGATGCAGGCGCAGGCCGGTCAGCGAGCGGTTGTACTGACCCAGTTCCAGACCCTTGGCATTCTCGATGCGGGTATTGTAGTCGCCGAACAATGCGTAGGAGCGGCCCTTGTCCAGTCGTGCATACAGCTTGCCGGTGGACTGGGCGTCAAAGCCTTTCACGGCCGAATCGCCGTAAACCGGGTAGTATTCTTCCGGACGGATATCGCGGAACAGCGACTGCTGCTTGTCCTTGTCCGAATCATAGGACATGGTCAGCAGGTACTCGCCTTTGACTTTGCCTTTCAGGAAGAAAGCCATGCGGCCGGTGGCGTTCAGCTTGCCGTCATTGCTGCCGGCCAGGTTGTTCAGTTCCTCTTCAAAACCGTCGGAAGCCATGGCCGGGGAAATCTTGCTGCTGTCGAAGTCCTTAAGGCTGATCATGCCCTCGGCGATACCGGCCACAATCATCGGCCTCAATTCAGGGACGAATTTAACCTTGAGGGTTTCCTTCAGGATACCGGTGCGCACCACCACTTCCCCTTCGCCGGGCGTCGTCGGAGCCACGAGGGTCAGCGTGGTTTCGCCGCCTTCCACAAACAACTGGGTTCCGGGCTGCTTGGGGTCCAGATCCTTTTCGGCAATGCGGCCGGCGCTGGCTTCCACCGTGATCTGGGTGCGGCTGGTGACAGGAACACCATCCTTGTCGTGCAGGATGAGGCTGACGGGCAGACGGCTTTCGCCATTGGCCTCCAGCGACTTCGCCGGAGCCAGCATTTTCAGGGCATACAACGCACCGGGGGCTACCACGGAAACCGCCGCTTCACCGCGCGGATTGCCCATGGCGTCTACCTGCTTCAATTCAATGCGGTTCAGACCCGGGTCCAGTTGCACACCGATATATTCCCGCCCTTCCACGCGGATGTCCTGCACGGTGATGCGCTTGCCGACACGCTTGAACGGGACTTCGCGACCATTGACGGTGAGCATCATGGTAGCTCCCAACGTGCCCTTGACCTGAATCACCGTCTGGGTGGTTGGCAGAATATCACCCTCCTTCAGGTTAAGGATGGCGGCGCTGCGGTCCGCTCCCGGCAAGTAACTTTCCAACTCGGTCAATTCGACACGGCCTGCCTTGACTGATGCACTGATCGCTTCGCTCAACTCCGGCAGATATGCCTTGCCATGGGTTCCGCATTTGCTGTCGCCATTGAGACAACCATTGGCGGGCAGGGAACGCACATCACTGACCACAACCGGAATCACCGGCAGGTCCACCTTGAGATTGCGCTCCAGCTCGCCAATCACGCCATCGCCGTCGGCGCGGCGCTGGAAAATTTCTTCCATGCCCGGTCCTTCGCAGGTACCGCTGCCACTGGTGACGGCAAAATCCGCCCTATGGATTTCAGCAGGCTTCAAGTCTGCAAAGCGGCTGGCCGGGTCGCCGCCGTGACGCACGCTTTGCTCAATCAACTCAATATCGCGCGGCAAGGTGGTGCGATCCAGTTTCAGCATGTGAGTCTTTGGGCGCAGTCCGTAGAAGTCGAATTTACCTTCCACATCGCTGACAACAAAAGTGCCGTCCTCCAGATAAAGGCGCACACCGGGGACGCCGACCTCTTCCAGTCCCTGCACCCCGTCGCGATTGCAATCGGTGTAAATCTTGCCGGTGATATACGCTTCCGACGTAAATACGCCGGGCAACACCCGGACTGTATAAGCCGCGACATTGGAGCGGTTGCCGCCTGGAATGTTTTCAAACGCTGAAACCTGGTTCACGGCATTGCCCATGCGGGCCACCGCACCGGCCTTCAGGCGGTAGCGAATGACTTTTTCCAGGCTACCGGCCATATTGCCGAGATTGAAACGGATGATGCCGCCGCCGATCACCGGTTCCATGGCGACATTGTCCACCCGGGCGGAATTGAGCACATAACTGAAACCGGCCGGGAGACGGTCCTCGACCTGTACGGCTGTAGCCACCGCCTTGCCGGCATTGCGGACATTGACAGTGTAATCGACAAATTCGCCCACTTCGACGGTGGTGCGATTGCCGGACTTGCGCACAAACAGCGTGGCCGCAGCCAGTTGCGGGTCCAGCGGAATATCAATTTCCACCGGGCCGCGACCGGGAGTCACGGAGAAGCCCTCCCCCCGTGAACCCACCACCACCACCCGCATGAAACCGGCCGGAATCACGACGTTGCTGGGGAAAATATGCGTGGCCGGCGGCGTAATCTTCAGGACATAGTCGCCCGGCTCCACCAGCGGGAAGCGGTATTTGCCGTCCGCTGTGGTGGAAATGGAGCCCAAGCAGTCCGCCGCCGCCAGCGGATCACGATTGGGGCTGCACTGACGGCCGTTGTCATCATAGACAAAGGTGGTATTGGGGCTTTCCACGCCACCGACCAGACGAACCAGCGTCACCTGGGCGCCGGCAATGGGGGCGTTGGTGCTGCTGTCAAACACCACGCCGAAGGGGTCCACCAATACATTGGCGGAGACATTGACGTTCTGGCCGTGCGACAGGTCCGGATTGATGCAATAGAGAATATTGGCGATCAGGATGTCGTGACGTACCGTTTCCAGGATGTTGTCACTACCGTCAACGGGTCCACCAACATAACTGTGGGTGGGAATGCCGATGGTGACGGTCTTGGAAGTATCCTCACCAAAGGCCACGACCCGGAAAACCCCGGTATTCGCACCGGTTTCATAGGCAGTGACTACTACCGAGTCTTTTCCCGCTGGATCATAAAACGCGATCAGGGGGGCATTCTTGATGCCGTCATTCTTGGGGTTGTTGCCGGAATGCACCCGGATCACCAGATAATCACGACGACCGGACTGGGTGTTGCAGACGGAGCAGGTGGCTTCCAGAAACAACTCCTCACCCAAGCCGATGCGCAGTTGCAGGTCGGCGTACTGGCTGTCCTTGTTGACCAGGCTGGGCAGCTTGCCCGCCTCATCGACCACGGTTTCGACTTTGGGCGAAATCAGCTCTCGGTCGGCATCACCCAAACGGTGCAGGAAGCGGAACTGGTTGGTCAAGGTCGTCTTGACCGCATTGGCCAGCACCAGCACCTTGAAATTCAGCTCATCCACCTGATTGCCGGTGAATGTTTCATAGGCAACACCCAAGCGATCCACCCGGGTCAGATCAGCCGGAGGCGTCGTGACATACAACTCGGAGGCTGTTTCCGCCAGGTGATAGATCACCTTGCCCGGACCGGCATAAACCGGAACGGCATTCAGGCGCACATTGGCCGGAACGGGGTCATCCACCACCATGCGCGGGACGATGGACCCATCGATACTGACCATGACCGGAATGGCGGCATAGGCATTGCGATTGGAAATGGTCAGTGTATATGTCAATTCATCGCCCTGCTTGGCAGTGGCGGCGCTGACTTTTTTGGCCAGTTCAATCTGCGGCCCGGAAACACGGACCTGATCGTTGCGCACCAACACCAGCGTAGAATCACTGATACTGGTGGCGGTGATGCGGACGTTATAAAGGAAGCCTTCGTCCGCCGTAGCGGGAACCGTACCCTTGACCAACAGGCTGGCCGATTTGGCGGCCCCGAAATTCACGGTCACCGTGCCGCCATTGGCAACTACACGGTCACCGGCATCCTCCACACAATTACCGTTGGTGTCCTCCACCAACGTTAATGTATTCAGGATGCCGCTGTCGCCGCCAAGATCAGTGGCGGTCAGGGTGTAGGTATCAGCCAGCGTACCGGTATTTGTCAGAGAGTGGCACCATGTCACCGGCGTTCCGGGACCAACAGTCATCAGCGGCGCCGGGGTCAGGCTGGCGGAAACTACATTGACAATGGTGGTGTTGGAAGTGGCGAAAAGCTTGTTATTGAGGGTTTGCGGATCATCGTATTGGGCGGTCGCCTGATTGCGGATGGCCGCCCCCGCGAGGGGCGCAGCCTGCACTGCCCCGCTCAACCCCAAAAGTACACACAGCAACGCCATCAAGGCGAAGCCGGTGAACTGGAGTGAGCGAAGTAGCCGCATGGAATATTTCCGGAATTTTTAGGTTTTATTGATAATTAAAAGCGGGAGCCAGCCGAAGCAAGCTCCCGGTATTACATGGCCTTCCCTGGCCTGTCAACCTTGACCTTGCGGTCTTAGTTGTCGATCTGCACACCGATCTCGATGGTTTCGGAAGCACCACCGTTCAGGTTGGGGATGGTGGCCTGCACGTTACCGGCGTTGTTATTGCCCGGCGATGCGGTGATGGTGTTACCGGCACCGGTAACCGTCGGACGACCGCCCGCAGTATCCAGCGTGGTGTACGTCGGCGTGGTGTCGTTCACCACCACGTTGGTGGCAGGGGAAACACCTTGGTTCTCGGCCACAACACGGTAGATGATGCAAGCGCCGGGCTTGGCGGTCAACGGCGTCAGCACAAAGCCGCCACCATCTTCCGTTCCGTCACAGTTTGCATCCAGAGCCTGGGTCTTGACCAGACGCACCTGACCACCGATGACACTGGTGGTGTCGGTGTTGAGCACAGCAGCCGGAGCAGCCACGCTATTGACCGCACCGGTGGTGGTGAGGGTAATGGTTGCCACATCGGTGTCACCCGGGTTGGCGTTGACGTTGGACTGGACACGGGCGAAGATCCGGATGGATTCTCCCGGAGCCAAGCCAACGGCCAGGTTCGACGTAAAGGCGCTGATATCCGAAATCGGAGTCGACGCTTCCACTACGCTCAGTACGCCGTTGTTGTCGGCATCATAGAACAACTGGGTGTTCCAGGCATTGACACCAACCGTGGAGTTAGCAGCTGACAGCACCACTTCCCCAGCACCATCACCTTCCAGCACGTTACCGTTGTTGGTGATGATGTGGACATAATCCACCGTACCACCCGGGTAGACGGTGTTGCTGTTGTTGGTGGTGATCTGGATGTCACGAACCGTATTCACGGACAGGGCGTCCAGCTTTTTGTCCGTGGCGCCGGTCAGCGGCGAGGTGGTTTGGAACCAGACTTCCTGCGCCGTCACCGGAGCAGCATTGGCTGGGACCGAGACCACGGCGCAGAAGGTGCCGGTAGCGCCAGCATTAATGGTGCCAGTGTTGACAATGGCTGCACCGTAGGAGGAGCAGTCACCTGCGCCGCCGTCCTGATAGTAGGTCACGGCCCAGCCGGCAGGCAGATCATCCACACCGCCGAAAACGCCGTCCTGATCCGCGAGGAAGCCGTAGTTGTCAGCCGTGGCGGAAGTGTTGACCACATTCAGCACGAAGCTGGCATTATTGCCCGGATTCACGGTTTGAGTGGTGAACGGTGTGGTGCCATCGCCGCCAACGGTTTCATTGGCTGCGCCAGTGCCTGTTGCCAAGCCGCCGGCGTTTTGCAAGTCAACCGTGCTGCCAATGATGCTGGTGACACGGTTGGTGACGGTGTCGTCCTGATCGCCCGCAACCAAGATAACGCCGGTAGCGGTGGAAGTGGCGGTTACGACCATGTCGAGGTTGGTGCCGCTGGACACGGAACCCGGCAACACGGCCTTGACGACAACCTTGTAACCTGCACCGGCGGCCACAGGGCCGGTATCCGGAATGAAGTCACCGTTGGTGTCCTGCAGCACGTTCAGGCCGTCGGCCTGATACAGCGTGAAGGAGGTGCCCGCCGGGAAGCTGGTGTTGGCGTAGGTGATGTTGAAAGTATCGGTACCGTTGCCCTGGTTCCAGATATAGTCTTCGAAGGTAACCGTAGCGCCTTGCAGCACCGGGCCTTGCTCGACGCGGTCATCAACACCCAGGTCGGTTTCAAGCACGGCGTCATCGTTGGCGCCGACATTACGGGTTTGCAGCACTTCAAACAGCACGTCGTTGGACGGTGTCGGGCCGATATCCCCCTTTGGACCAGCACCATCAGGATCATAGGTGTATTCGGCGGTGTTGGTCAGGAAACCTGGGGCCGTTGTCGCGTCAACAATGACACTGAACTTGATTTGGCCGGTGACATTGGGAGCCACGGAACCCACGGCGGCGGTAATGGTGCCCGCAGCTTCAGAGAACACATCGGCATCAGCGCCGTCAGTCTGAACCCCGCCGTTCCAGGAACCGGTGTTGGGCTGGTAGGTAGTGCCGGCGGGCACAGCATCGGTCAACGTCACGCCGGTGGCGGTGTTGTTACCAACGTTGGTATAGGTAATGGTGTATTCAATGACGGTGCCGGTGGGGCCTTGGGTCACGTTCGCCGACTTGGTGACATTGATGACGGCGTCAGCGGTCAGGATGGCCGTGTCGACATTGCTGATGTTGGCAGGATCATCGGCCGGAACGGCCTGGAATACCCGCGAGTCAGCGGTGACGGTGACAATGGAAGTGTCAGCGTCGACCAACCCGGTGCCCGGCGCATAACCCACCACCACGAAGGTGAAGACGTCATTGCGGTTAAGGGAAACGTCCGTGCCGGCCAGGTTGACTGCGTTATCCGGCACGCCGTTGCCGTCGGCATCGGCATAGATGGCCAGCGAGTTCAGGTTGAACACGTCGCCAGCGCCGTTGGTGGTCTGGGCCACGGTCAGGCGGAAGGTGTCGGTGCCGTTACCGGTGTTGGTCAAGGTGTGCGGATACACGACCTGGCCACCCAGCGTCACATACTTGGTCTGCGTGGCGTCCAGCGTGAAGCTGGCAACTTGCAGGACAGTGGTGGACACGGGATTGGACGTGGCGGGACGCACCACACCCGAACCGTCGGTATAGGTCGCGGTCGCGATGTTGCCGATGGTCTGGCCGGCATCCGGCGCAACCGCCAGGGCTTGAGCGGACACGCCACCCAGAACCAGAGCGACCGACAGGGCCAGCGGATTGAGACGCCAGGCGTTGCGGGCCTGGTTGTTGGTAGTTTTACGCATAGGAAGTACTCCCCCAAAGTTTTGCTTGGATTATTTCATTTTGCCTTGCCAGCCCACAGGAGCCGACACCGCTCACCGTTTCCGTGTGCAAGAAAATCAGTGAGCGTCCTGCTCCTGCTTAAGGCCGTGATACGCGAACCCTCGCGGATTTCGACCCATTATTTGGACCCGGAGCAATAACTCCGAATCACAAAATTCTCAATAACAAACCGGGTTTATTTACCGGCTGCCACTGCGCTGACACGCATGCGGGCGCTGACTTCAAACGGCTTGCCCGGCGTCAGGGACGACACCGTCCACCGCAGGGCGCGATAATCAGTCAAAGGAACCGGAACCGTCTTGCCGTCCGCACCCTTGCGCGTTAACGGCATGGCAGAAAAAACCTTGCCGTCTGTGGATGCCTGAGCACCGGCAGGCTTCACTGACAGCGCCACATACTCCATCCCGACGGGCACCGGCAGGGTGGCAGCCAGGTTGGTGATGATCTTTTTGCTGACATTGCTGTAGACCGCCCGGTATTCCAGGACTTCGCCTGGCTTGGCGGTCTTGCTTTCGGTTAAGGTTTCCTTACCGTTGACATCCACCACCTTGAAGGCCTGAAGAGCAACCTTGACTGGTTCGGCCGCAGGGGCCGCATGAGCCATAAAACTGAATGAAACGGTGAAGGCCAGCAGGAACTTGACGACCGTAGAACTGAAACGCATACAAACCTCACAAGGAGCAGCTATGGAATCCGGCATCTTGGCATGAACCATCTGCTATTGGGCGGCAACGCTAACCCGTATCGTGTTCAATAAATGTTAATTCATTTACGAAACACATTAACAAGAGACCGTGACATCCGCATGAACGCAAACGCAAAACTACGTCATCGACTCTGGTTAACATTGTGTAATCGTATCAGGGAATTTTGTGACGCGCTTTGCACAAACACCCACACTGGATGAACGGTCAAAATTCGGCGACGAATGTAGCCTTGACCCGCACCCAATGCATTTTGTATGACGTGTCACACTTTATATTGCCGCAATGGCAAGCGGTTTTTTGCATCTGGCGGCCAGGTTGCGTATCCTCAGGAAACCGACAGCCCACCCTCTCCGACCCTTCATGGACAAGACTTTTTTCCAACAGCTTTCACAATTGGTCGCCTTGCCCAGCGTGTCCTGCACCGACCCGACACTGGACCAGGGGAATCTGCCGGTGGTGAGCCTGCTTGCCGAGTGGCTGGAAGCCGCCGGATTCCGTTGCGAGATAATGCACGTTGCACCGGGCAAGGCCAACCTTATCGCCACCCTGGGCTACGGGGAAGGCGGGCTGGTGCTGGCGGGCCATACCGACACCGTCCCCTTCGACCGGCAACTGTGGAAAAGCGACCCGTTCACCGTCACGGAACGTTTCGGCAAACTTTACGGCCTGGGCATCGCCGATATGAAAGGCTTTTTCCCCGCTGCCATCAACGCCGCCCGAGCCTACAGCAAGACCCCGCTGAAAGCCCCTCTTATTATTATCGCCACCTGTGACGAAGAGTCCTCCATGGCCGGGGCCAAGGCGCTGGTGGAAGGCCGGCGGCCGAACGGACGCTTTGCCGTCATTGGCGAGCCCACCAGCCTGAAACCGGTACGCCTGCACAAGGGCGTGATGATGGAGCGCGTGCGTATCACCGGCAACTCCGGACACTCCAGCGACCCATCGCTGGGCAACAATGCCCTCGATGCCATGACCGTGGTGATGCAGCGGCTGATGGCCTTCCGCGCCGAGCTGGCGAAGCAATACCGTAACCCGGCTTTCAGCATCCCCTCCCCCACCCTGAACCTGGGCTGCATCCACGGCGGCGACAACCCCAACCGTATCTGCGGCCAATGCGAGATGCAATTCGACCTGCGGCCGCTGCCGGGCATGGACACCGATGACCTGCGTCAACGCATCCGCGAGCGCATCCGTGATATTCCGGCGCAGTTCGGCGTCACGGTGCTCTACGAGCCCATTTTTGAAGGCACGCCCGCTGCCGAGACCCCGGCGGATTCGCCGCTGGTGCAAATGGTGGAGAAATTGACCCAAAGCGAGGCCGGATCGGTCGCATTCGGCACCGAGGCGCCCTACTTCCGCCAACTGGGCATGGATACGGTGATTCTGGGCGCGGGCAGCATTGAAACCGCACACCAGCCCAATGAATATCTGGACATCAAAAATATCTCCCCGCTCTTGTTGTGGCTCAAGCAATTGATACATCATTACTGCGTTCAGGGCCATGCGGCCCTCTGATTCAGGAACCCCCAGCGTGACCGACGAATTTCTCTCTCCGGACGCAATGACGGAACAGTATGTGCACTGGTTCCGGAATTCCGCTCCGTATATCAACGCCCACCGGGGCAAGACCTTTGTATTGATGTTTGGCGGCGAAGCGGTCAACCACGACAACTTCCGCAACATCATTCACGACATCGCACTGCTGCACAGCCTGGGCATCAGCCTGGTGCTGGTGCATGGCGCGCGACCGCAAATAGATGAAAACCTGGTCGAGTACGGCCTGACCACGCCGTTCCATCAGGGCATCCGCGTCACCACGCGGGAATCGCTGCGCTGCGTGATGGATGCCGTCGGCTCCATCCGTCTGGAAATCGAGGCGCTGTTGAGCATGGGCCTGGCGAATTCGCCGATGTACGGTGCGCGCATTGACGCCGTCTCCGGCAACTTCGTCACCGCCAAGCCTTACGGCATTCGTGACGGCGTCGATTACCAGCTGACGGGCGAAGTGCGTTCCATCGACATCGAGGCCATCAACAAGAATCTGGTCAACCGCCATATCGTCATCCTCGGCCCTACCGGCTACTCCACCACCGGCGAAGTGTTCAACCTGCGCGCCGAAGATGTGGCGGTGCGCACGGCGATGGCCTTGAAGGCGGACAAGCTGATTTTGCTGGGCGAGCGGGAAGGCATTGCCGACACCGACGACCGCCTGCTGCGCGAACTGATCCCCAATGAGGTGGACCAATATCTGCGCGGCAAGACTTTCGATACTGAAATCCTGCGCTACATGGATGCCGCACGCGGAGCCTGCCGTGGCGGCGTGCGCCGCGTGCACATGATTTCCTACGCCCGCGACGGTGCGCTGCTGCAGGAGTTGTTCACCCGCGACGGCTCCGGCACGCTGATCACCCAGGACCCGTACGAAGAAATCCGCACCGCCGAAATTGAAGATGTGGCGGGCATGCTGGAGCTGATGCGGCCGCTGGAAGAAGAAGGCATCCTGGTGCGCCGCTCCCGCGAGCGCCTGGAAACGGAAATCAGCCAGTTCTGTGTCATTGAACGCGACGGCATGATTGTCGGCTGCGCGGCGCTGTACCCGTTGCAGGTGGATGCCGGTTCGGACCCGGCCGGGGAAATCGCCTGCGTGGCGGTGCACCCCAGCTACCGCAACTCCGACCGTGGCTCCGAACTGCTGGATTATCTCGAAGCACGCGCCCGCACCAAGGGCTTGAAGCTACTGTTTGTACTGACAACGCGCACCGGCCTGTGGTTCATTGAGCAAGGCTTCGAACCCGCCTCCGTGGACGACCTGCCAAAGGAACGCAAGGACATGTACAACTACCAGCGCAGTTCGCAGGTTTACCGCAAGAAAATTTGATTCACTACCGACCGAGATTTGTTTCCATGTGCGATACCCCCAACACCCGCAAATATTCCTCCGAAATGGTTGACGGAATCGAAGCCGCGCCTGGCCGCGCCATGCTGCGCGCCGTCGGTTTCACCGATGAAGACTTCACCAAGCCGCAGGTCGGCATTGCCTCGACCTGGGCCATGGTCACCCCCTGCAACATGCACATCAACAAGCTGGCCGAGGAAGCCGGGCGCGGCGTCGACGCCGCCGGCGGCAAGTCGGTGATCTTCAACACCATCACTATTTCCGACGGCATCGCCAACGGCACCAGCGGCATGAAGTACTCCCTGGTGTCCCGCGAAGTCATTGCCGACTCCATTGAAACCGTGGCCGGCTGCGAAGGCTTTGACGGCCTGGTCGCGGTTGGCGGCTGCGACAAGAATATGCCCGGCTGCATCATCGGCATGGCGCGCCTGAACCGCCCGTCCATCTTCGTTTATGGCGGCACCATCAAGCCCGGCGCCGGCAACACCGACATCATCTCGGTGTTCGAGGCCGTCGGCCAGCACGCCAAGGGTGAGCTGAACGCCATCCAGGTCAAGCAGATTGAAGAAGTAGCCATCCCTGGCCCCGGTTCCTGCGGCGGCATGTACACCGCCAACACCATGGCCAGCGCCATTGAAGCGCTGGGAATGAGCCTGCCGGGCTCCAGCGCCCAGGACGCCATCAGCACCGACAAGACCGACGACTGCTTCCGCGCCGGCCAGCAGGTGCTGGAACTGCTGAAGCGCGACATCAAGCCGCGCGACATCATGACCAAGAAGGCTTTCGAGAACTCCATCCGCGTCGTCATCGCGCTGGGCGGTTCCACCAACGCGGTTCTGCACCTGCTGGCCATGGCCAACTCCGTGGACGTGGACCTGACCTTGGACGACTTCGTACGTCTTGGGGACATTACGCCGCTGGTCGCCGACGTACGCCCGTCCGGCAAGTACATGATGAGCGAACTGGTGGCCATTGGCGGCATCCAGCCGTTGATGAAGCGCATGCTTGACGCTGGCATGTTGCACGGCGACGTCCTGACCGTGACCGGCAAGACGCTGGCCGAAAACCTGGCGGACGTGCAGGACTATCCGGAAGGACAGCAGATCATCATGCCGCTGGACAAGCCGATCAAGAAGGACTCGCACCTGGTGATCATGAAGGGCAACCTCTCGCCCACCGGCGCGGTCGCCAAGATTACCGGCAAGGAAGGCCTGCGTTTTGAAGGCACCGCCCGCGTCTATGACGGCGAGGAAGCGGCGCTGGCCGGCATCCTCAACGGTGAAGTGAAGGCTGGTGATGTGATCGTGATTCGCTACGAAGGCCCGAAGGGCGGCCCCGGCATGCCGGAAATGCTGTCGCCGACCTCGGCGGTGATGGGCAAGGGCCTGGGCAAGGAAGTGGCGCTGATTACCGACGGCCGTTTCTCCGGCGGCAGCCACGGTTTCGTGGTGGGCCACATTACCCCGGAAGCGGCGGAAGGCGGCCCGATCGGACTGCTGGAGAACGGTGACCGCATCACCATTGATGCCGAAACCCGCGAAATCAGCGTTGACGTCAGCGATGCCGACCTGGCGGCGCGCAAGGCCAAGTGGACCGCGCCGGAACCGAAGTTCAAGCGCGGCGTGCTGGCCAAGTACGCCAAGCTGGTCAGCAGCGCCTCCACCGGTGCGGTGACTGACTTGCCCTGAACCGGCTGGCAACCCGGCGCTTCCTGCCTGATCCGGCTTGAAGCGCCAGCCCCTCAAGCCCGCCCGGCAGCGGCCTGTTGCTGCCGCCAACGAGCCACCCGCATACGGATATCATCCAGATCCCTGACGATATCCACCTCTGCGATATCCCTTCGGCAAGAAGCCACCCCACTGCCCCCGGCCCACATATGGATATGAATCGGCAATTTGAGGCGCAATGCCTCCAATAACGGCACTGCCCTGCTGGGCGCAAACGACGCGCTGAATGAGAGCCCCACCACATCAATCCGGTGCTGAAACGCCGCATCCACAATATCCTGAAGTGACATCTCAGCGCCTGAATTGAGCACATCCACCTCATCCAGCCGCAATAAGCCCTCCACCATCAGCAAACCCAGCGTATGCAACTCATCAGGCACTGTCGCCAGCAAAATACGCGGCCTCAAGACCCCGGGGGGCAAACAACCAAGAGCCTTTTTCATTATTGATTGAATTTTTTCAGAATATAAATGTTCCTGTTCGACAGTGATTTTCCCGGTCATCCAGGCATCGCCCACCATCACATTCGCCAAGCGCATGAAATTCATGATAAAAGAGTGCAGGCCCATTTTATCAAGTTGCTGCTGCAGGTAATTTTCCAGGCTATCGGGATCTGCGCGGCATATCTCCCCCAGCAACTCTCTTTCCAGTTCACTGAGCAGGAAAAACCGGCTTCCCTTTGGGTCAGCAACACACAGCTGCTCCAGCTCTGCAATACTTAAACCCACTATTTTTCCAGGCCTGAAACCGCTATCAATCAAACGCCGGATAATACCCAGTTTATAAACTTGATTTTGCGAATATACCCGTTCTCCAAGCGCGTTTCGTTCCGGGTCAGGAAACCCGTAACGGCGCTCCCACATCCGCAATAATTCCTTGGGTATTCCGGTTTCACGTTCAACCGCATGAATGGGCAACAGTACAGACTCGGCATCCCCCGGTGACTGGTCAGGGCAAGCGGAGTAAAGAGGATTATCCATTGCCAAGCCCCTCTATATATTATTGTTATTGCCTGCAATTGACCTGCAACCCAGGTGACGACAACGATTCCCCCGCAATTCCGCCATAACGAACCAATTGATTATTGTTAATTGCAGGAGCCCACAATCAACCCAAGCCCACCCCCCCTCAAGTCTACAAACCCAGTTTTATGTGACGCATATCTCATTTATACAATTTTGTACAGGCGACAGCCGCCTTTGTATTGATAGCTTATGAAATGAGTTCTATTCTCACCCTATCGGGCGGCTGTTCTCCTCCCGATGGGGTGGTTTTGATTGCATGTACTAACGGTTTTCACGGGCTTCCCAAAGGCCTTGCGCGATCCACGGTCTGCAGCCACTGCAAAATGCCCCCTGTCCCAAAAAGGCAGGGGGCTTTTTTGCCACTGCCCCGGGTGTTCCCGCCGCTCGTTACTTCACTGGTTCACTGGCGCGCGGCGCCTCAACGCTTGCCGCCTTGGCCTGAACAATCAACTCCTGTACGGCCTCTCGCCAGGCTTGGGGAAAACGGCTGGCGTCGGTCAGCCAGCCCGCCAGAGCGCCGACAGCATTTTGAATCCCGCTGCGTTCGTCCACCACCGCAGAAACCAGCAAGCCGCCCGTTCCGGGCATCTTCCGGGTCCACTCCGCATCTGCATGCTGGTCAAACCAACCGGCCAGCATCTCAAAACATGCGTCGTCTATGCAGCGCTGCCGCCGCTGGTGCAGGCGATGCGCCGCCAACAACAGCCGCCGATATGTTTGATGCTTTTCCGGAACCGCCGTCACCAACTCGTCATGCAAAATATGCAAATGCGACTCCAGCATCCAGGTGGGCATGCCCCTGACCGCCAAAAGCCCGCCCAACCAGTGGATCTGCTCATCCACCACCACCTGTTCATTCTCCGACAAGGCGGTCAGCCAGGCGCTGTCACTGTGGGTAAAGCGCTCCCCCCTTTCCCCGTAGCGCAACCGGCAATATGGAAATACCTGCCAAGTGCGCTCCCCCGCCCTGAAGACAGCCTCCAACTCCCGGATATCATTGGTCACCACATGTTTGCCCGCTTCGAAATTCAATGCGTCAGCCCGGAATGAACAGGCGTCGGCATCCAGAGGATGCAGCGCTATAAAAATATTCGTCATGGCCTCAAAAGCCTCGTTGGCTGCCGCTGCGAGTCCGGCAACTTCGGAAGGCTTCCAGTCCATGGCCTGCATTTTTTGGCCGAATTCCTCCCACTGGCACTTTACGGACAGGCCGTGGCAAGACAGATAATCCAGGCCGCCGGACAACGGGTCCAGATGAAAACATCGTGCATATTGTATTTTCAGCAGCGTCCCGCCCAGCATGGAGCCTTCGAAGACATACCAGTACCCAGGCAGGGACCGGGGCTCCAGCAGAGCCCGGCGGCGGATTTTCTGGGCAAACAGATGCGCCTGCAGCATGGCCCGCACCGGTTCCGGCAGGCCCCGGGCTGTAAAATGCCGCCAGTCCTGCTCCACCAACGCCCTTTTTCCCGTCACTTCCACCCCCCATGACACGACACCCGGACAGGCCGCCCGCTGGAATGCCTGCTCCAGCACCTCGAAAACAACCCGCAACGCGGCCAGCCATCCGGCATAGGACGCCATCTCCAGTTTTTGCCCCTCCAGAGCCGTGAAATATGGCAGGCCGTGCAATGCCTGATGCTGCACCAGCGTTCCCTGCTTCAGAATTTCCATGACATTGAGGAGAATGCTCATAAGTATCCAGTCAAAAAATCATGCTCGCCTGGGTGATCACCATGATTCCCCATCTTGTTTTTTACAGCAGTGTCAGGCTTTCCAGTCCGTAATCCACCATGATGCGGCTCAGCACCCCCCGGTCCACCACACGGGCATCCCGGGTCACAATAATGCAGTCCGCCAGATCCTTCACGTCCACGTCCAGCTCACGGCCGCCGGAAAATGTCAGCAGGTCGTAGGGTGACGGAACCAGGACGCCGACAATCCTGCCGGGCTCGGGCCATGAACAGACCTTCAGCCAGCCATAGCCTTCGTCACCTTGTGCATCTAGCTTGATCCTAAAGACAAAAATCAGATCTCCCGGTTGCTGACTGTACTGGCGGAACAACTCCGGCAGACCCGCCTGCAGTTTACGGGTGGCCATGGCCAGATACGCCCGGGGATCACCCGCCTTGTCCGGCGAGACCACTTCAAGCCCCAGGAAACTGGCGATGCTGTATATCCAGCGGTTGTAATCATTTTCCCCGTCCCAGTCCCGGGGCGGCTGCGGAGTCACAAACAGGCAGTCACGGTCACAAATAACATCCCTCGCCCCGTCCGGCGCCGGCAGCAAGGCCAGGTGCACCGTCACCTTGCCGCCATGCCGGTTCTTGCGCGGCTGGTATCGCACCAGCGCCGGGCAGGTCTCCACGTCCAGCGTCGATATCTCCAGCGCCTCGGGAACCCGGTCCAGGGTTTTCAGCTTGAAGGCGATCAGTTCCGCCAGAAAATACCCCGCCCGGCAATGATTCGGGGCCACCGGGGATATCTGCAGGCCGGTGTCGCCATCAATGGCATAGAACCAGTGACGGCCGTCCTTCAGGGATGAGTGCATGACCATACCGAAATCAAACATGGCGTCCCTCTGTTTAATAGTCGCTCCACGGGATTCCGGAGCTATTTCTGGACCATGCCGGTCAGATAAACCGGCAGCTTTCCCAGCCGCACTACTTCAACCACTGCATCCAGCGCCAGCGCCGCCCCCGGCATGCCATAAACCACGGCGCTGGCGTTATCCTGGACAACGGTATGACAGCCCGCACGCTTCATCGCCAGCAGGCCGTCGGCGCCGTCCTCGCCCATACCGGTCATCAGCACGCCGATGCCCTGCCCATGCGTAACCTTGGCAACCGAGCGGAACAACTGGGTGACGGAGGGTCTCGCGCCATGAACCGGAGGACCATCATCCAGCCGGATGACCAGCCCGCCCATGCGCCGCTCCACTTGCATGTGGCAGTCATCCGGGGCGAGATAAACTGTTCCCGGCGTCAGCTTCATGAAGTTTTCCGCCAGGCAGATCTTCAACGGGGTATGCGCCTGTAGCCAGGTCACCAGACCGCCCACAAAGCCCTTGCTCATGTGCTGGGTAATGACAATGGGGACGGGAAAATTACGCGACAGCCCCTTGAGCACAGAAAGCAGGGCCTGAGGCCCGCCGGTCGAGCTGCCGATGGCAACGACTTCGGGGTAGTCGCCCAGAACCAGTTCCGGCGGCCGCCAGGCATCCGCCTCCACCGGGGCAGGCTCAGCTCTTGTCCGGGTCACCACCTTGATGCCGGACATGGCCCTGACGACGTGGACCAGCTCCCGGCGGTTGGCCTCGAAATCCGGATGGGAAAAGCCCACCGGTTTCTCAATGACCGCCAGCGCCCCCTCCTCAATGGCCCGGAACGAGGTTTGGAGTTCTGCATCGTTGATGCTGGTGCTGATGACCACAATCGGCAGCGGAATGTGCGTCATGATCTCGCGCGTGGCTTCAAAACCGTCCATGACCGGCATGCGGATGTCCATGGTGACAATATCCGGCTTCAATTCCAGGGCCATACGCACGGCGTCCAGGCCGTTCATGGCCTGGCCGACCACCTCCATATCGCCTTCCTGCTCAAAAATGGTCTTCAACAACAAACCCACGACGTTGGAATCCTCGGCTATCAATATACGTATCATCTTGTTTTCTCCTTTGGGTGTGCTTAACCGCTCATATCAACTGGTTGATGATGTTGAGCAGTGTGTCTGTCTCAAACTGGCTCTTGACGATGTAGGCGTCGGCGCCAGCGTCGATACCCCGTTGCTTGTCGGCTTCACTGGCCAGCGATGTCACCATCACCACAGGAATTCCGCCATAACGGGCATCGGCCCGGATGCGCCTGACCAACTCGAATCCGTTCATTTCCGGCATTTCGGCGTCGGTGACGACGAGATCGAAATCTCCGCCCTGCAAGGCTTGCCAGGCCAGGCTGCCGTCTATCGCCGTGGTCACTTTGTAGCCATGACTTTCCAGAATGTTCTTTTCCAGGGAGCGGGTGGTGATCGAATCATCCGCGACCAGAATATGCGGCGCTGAAACCGATGCTGCATCCCGTGCATGAATGCGGCCCGGGAATCCCGGCTGCAGCGCGGACTGCACCAGCTCGGCAGGATTGAGCACGATCAGCACCTTGCCGCTGCCCATCAGGGTGCCGCCGGTGACGTTGCGGACCGCCGCCAGCGGCGGCTTGAAGCGCTTGATGACGATTTCCCGCTCGCCGATAATGTCATCGACCATAAACGCCACCATTTGCCAGCCTTTCTCCACCACCACCGCCAGCAAACGCCCGCGATCGGCATCCGGTGCGGTATTTTGCAGAACCGCCGCCAATTCACAGACCGGCACGGCCTTGCCCTGGAAGCGTATGGCCTGCCGGCCGCCGACATTGACCAGTTCACGGGCGGCCACTTCCATGACCCGCACCACCGAGGTACTGGGCAGGACATAGCATTCGCTGCCAACCCGCACCATCAGCCCGCGGTCAATCGACATACTCAATGGCAGCGCTATCGTGAAGCGGGTTCCCCGCCCCTCCTCGGATTCCACCTGCACGGTTCCTTTCAGTTTCCGGATATTGGACAGCACCACGTCCAGCCCGACACCCCGGCCGGAGACATTGGTAATGATTTCATTACTGGAAAAGCCAGGCCGGAAAATCAGGTTCAGGGTGTCGGCCGGACTCAGCGCCTGGGCTTCCGCCGCCGACAGCAACCGCTTGCGAACCGCCGCTTCCGCCACTTTTTTCAGGCTGATCCCGGCGCCGTCATCCTCCACGGTCATGAGGATGCGGCTGCCTTCCCCCCGGACGCTGATGCAAAGACGGCCTGCCGACTCCTTGCCCTGCCGCAGGCGCTGCCCGGACTTTTCAATGCCATGATCAATACTGTTGCGCAGCAGATGCATCAACGGATCCTTGACTCCCTCCAGCAGCGGCCGGTCCATTTCGAACTCTTCGCCGATAACCTCGTAATTGACCTGTTTGCCCAACTCCAGGGCCAGGTCGCGAACCGTGCGGGCCATCGGCAACAGCAGGGTCGATACCGGCACCATGCGCATCATGCGCACCTGATCCTGCAAATTGCCCGAGATCAGGCCCAGGCGGTTATTGCCCGCCCGCATTTTCTTGAAGATCCGCTGGCTGTCCTTACGGAAATCGGCCAAGGTGGCGGCGGCGGCATCCAGCGGGTAGACATCCCGCAACAAGGCCGTGTTCACCGACGACTGCTGCATCATTCCCGAACCCAGCCTGGCCAGCAGCCGGGCGGAAGCGTTGGCCGCTTCAAGCAGCTGCTGGACCTCCAGAAAGTGGTCTTCCATTTCAATCTTGGTCGCCATCAGTTCCTCCACCAGCGCCGAGGCGGAATCCAGCCGATGCATGGCGATGCGGGTCAGGCCGGGGTCGCGCGCTGTCGCAATGACAGCTGCCGCCACCGCTGGCGGCTCGGCCCGGATAGCTGGCTCTTCCGGCTGCGACGCTTCCACAACCGGCTGCGCTTCCTTGCCGGCTTCTGACGTCAGGGAGTCCTGCCAGTGATTCAGCCGGTCCAGCAAGGCCTGCAAGTCAAACTCCAGCGGGCGGAACGGCATGAAGGCATCCATGGCCTCCTTCATGCCGTCCACACCCTGCAGGCACAGATCAATCATCCGGGAATCCGGCTCCAGCAAGCCCTGGCGCACGGCGCTCAGCATTGACTCCAGGCCATGGGCAATAAGCTCGACGTTGCTGACATTGACCCCGCGCGCCGCCCCTTTAATGTTGTGTGCGTCGCGAAACAGGTTGTCAACGCAGGTTTGACGCTCTTCGCCGCCCTTCAGCCGTTCCAGCGCAATCAGCCCGTCGGTCAGGGACTGCAGGTTCTCCTCCAGTTCGGCCCGGAACATCTGCACCAGTTGCGCCATGAACTCCGGATTCAGTGCATTAGCCACCGGCCTTCTCCAGGACTCCGGAGCCGCCCCCGGGTCGGTTGAACCTAGATTTTGTAAACACTGACACTGTCACGCAGTTTGCCCGCCACCACCCCCAGGCGGGTGGAGGCGGTTTTGGCTTCCTGCGTTCCGGCGACAAACTGGGTGGTCACCTTGTTGATCTCGCTCATGGAGAGGGTCACCTGTTTGATTCCGGTGACCTCCTGGCGGACGGCGGCCACAATCTGCTGGCTGGCCAAAGCGGTTTCATGAATGACTTCGCTGAGTTGCCGCATGACTTCGCCGCTTTTCTGAACCAGCAACACACCGGCGTCCACGCCTTTGCTGCCTTCCTCGGTCGCCATGACTGCCCGGTCGGTGGCCCGGCGGATGTCCTGCAATATTTTCTGGACTTGGGCGGTGGACTGCTGGGATTGCTCGGCCAGATCTTTGACCTCGGCGGCCACCACGGCAAACCCCCGGCCGGCATCCCCGGCCTTGGCGGCTTCGATTGAGGCATTGAAAGCCAGCATTTTCGATTGCTGCGCCAGATTGGTGACCACGGCCGTAATTTCCCCGATCTGCTGGGTGTGTTCGGACAGCGCCAGAATGGTCATGGCGATGTTTTCCACCCGGGAGCGGATTGCCTCCATGCCGCTAATGGTCTGTTTCACCGTCATCAGACCCTGCTCGCCTTCACGTCGGGTTCTCTCTGCCGACTCCCCCAGCTGCTGGGCCTTGCCCAAGGTCTGGGTGGACGTAGCCATGATTTCTTCCAGCGTCACCGTCGTTTCATTGACGGCCGCCGCCTGTTCGGAAGCTCCGGTTGACTGCACATCCACGGCCGACTGCAATTGCGACAGCGTGCTGAAAATCTCATTGCCGGCCTCGCCCACCTCTCCCGCCATGCGCGCCAGGCTTTCCGTCATGGCGTTCAGGTTGCCGCCAATCAGGCTCAGTTCATCATGACCCTGGGCATTGACCCTCTGCCGCAAATTGCCATGGGCCACTTCATCTATGAAGGCGCTGTAGCTTCTGACCCGCGCCTGGTAGACCACGTTCTGGGTTTTCTGGCTGGTAATGTCGTTGGCGTACATGACGATCTTGAAGGGCTTGCCATGCTTGTCGAGAATGGGGTTGTAGGTCGCCTGGCACCAGATTTCCTTGCCGTTCCTGGCAATCAGCTTGTACTCGCCGGCATCGTATTCGCCCCGGTTCAGCCTTTCCCAGAAAATCCGGTAATCGACATTATTGACATAGGAGGCATCCACCAGAATGCTGTGCGGCTTGCCGTATATTTCTTCCGGGGCATAGCCGAACATGTGCAGTGCGTTGGCGTTGGCATTGAGAATCGAACCATCCAGGCTGAACTCAATCACCCCCTGGGACATACTGATGGCTTCAATCTGGCCTTGATAGTCGGCAAATTTATTGTCCAGGCTGACCTTCAGATACGACTTGATCGCCAACTGGACATCTATGAAGACAATTTTATTCAAGGCCAGCAAGGCTTGGCTGCGAGCCATCCCGTTGAATCGGTATTTACGCAGGATCAGGGGCGTGATTTCCTGGACATAGACACTGAACGCGCCCAGATACCAGCCGGAGGACAAGCCGATACGCTGGTGAATCTCGCCAATGCGCAGGCGGTTCATGAAATAGTCGGAGTCATATTCACCCTGGAACAACTCCAGCAGGTAACGCTTCTGGACCTTTTTAAGGCGTTCGATAGTGGAGTCGGCCTTCTCAAGGGTGCTCATCAACTCCGGATGATGCCGGATGTTTTCATAGAACCGCTCCACAATGGCGTCTGCATTTTCCGTAACCACCGGCAGCAGCTCCTTCAGCGCCACTACATCCCCATAGGTAAAACCGATAAATGACTTGATACCCGCCGGATTGATGTCTTCATCAAAATCCTGCCGGTTGTCCGGATTGTCTTCGTTTCCATGGTTCATTATTTATCTTCCACTCCTGTATTGGATTCCCGCACCCGTTGGCTTAACGCCCGGGCGGCTCATTGACGGTCAACGCCTTATCGTTAAGCAACGCACTCGCGCTCAGAATCATCACATTGCCTTCATGAATCCCTACGACACAGGCATGAACTGACCCGGCGGCCGTCGCGATGAACGGCGTCAGGCTCTGGTTGGCATAGGCCGCTGTCGACACCACTTCGTCCACCAGCAACCCGGCCATTACCCTGCCCGCCCGGATCACCACCACCCTTGCCTCTGCCTCAGAGTCATGTTCAACGGCCTGAAAAAAGGTTTTGATGTCCAGAACACTCAACAGTTCCCCGCGGTAATTCGCCACCCCGGCATAGATATCCGGCGTACAAGGCACCCGGGTGATTTCCGGTAAGGAAATGATCTCCTCAATTTCCGTAAAGGGTATGCCGTACAGTCCGGCCAGACCCAGCCGGAAACACAGGTAAGGTTCCTGTTCCTGCTCACCGGAGAGCGGGCTGTCCAACCGGCGCGCCAACAGCCTGGCGCGCTCTTTCAATATGCCGCTGACCTGGTCATCGGACTGCCGGCCCTCCGTCACGGCAGGGTCATTGGCGGACACTGGCATCATCACCTCTGCTTGGTTTTATCCGGTTTTCAGCAATATGCCGTCGGCCCGACGCTGATAATGAATGGAGCCATCCGGGCCATGCACCCGAAGCAAGGACCTGAGCGACGCCGGGACATGGTCAGATGCGCCAAGCAACAGGGCGCCGCCCGCCGCCAGACTGCCGGCCAGCCGCGAGATCAGCGCCGGCACGCGTTCCGGCGACTGGTACACCAGTACATTCCGGCACAACACCAGATCCAGATTACCCTGACCGCCGTGCAGGGACGGGAACAGGTCTTCGGCCAGATTCAGATAGGAAAACCTCACCATGCGGCGCACATCATCGCAAATCACAAACTCGTACTCCGCCCGGTGGAAATAATGCATCCTGATGCCAGGAGGCGTGGACCGCAGCGACCATTTCCGGTATTTCCCCACTGCCGCTTTCTTCAGCGCCGATCGGTTGATATCCGTCGCCAACAGGGATATGCACCATGACTTCAGGTCCGGGATCAGTTCACGGAGCAGCATGGCCATCGTGTATATTTCCTGCCCCTCGGCGCAGCCGGCGCTCCAGATGCGCAGCGAAAGATCGCCGCTGAGGCGCTTGTCGGCAATGATCTCCGGCAACAAGCGGTGCTGCAGCAAGGCCATCTGGGAGGCGTCGCGAAAGAAATAGCTTTCACTGATCGTTATCCGGTCCACCAGAAAGTCGAATTCAGGTGTGCGGGACCGTGTCCGGAGGACCCGCAGGTAATCATTCCGGTCGGTGCGGCCGAACAACGCGCAACCTTCCTCAACCAGCGCCGGCAACTCAGCATACTGATGTTCCAGCAACACGATGCCGGTTCGCCGGCAGACCATATCGGCAACCTCATGTACCCCTGCGTCCACGGCCGGACGGCCCGCTGCGCCTTCCCCCCTCTCACGCACAAGCCCTGGCATGACCGTCCTCCTTTCCGGGCGCAATGCAGCCCTCCTCCATGGCCCTATCCGCCTTGCCATCACCCAGGCCGGACACCTCCAGAATGCCCGCCGTATCCAGCAGCATCACCAAGCCGTCCGGCAGGCTCACCACCGCCTTGAACGGCGTGTGGCCGACTCCCGGATCGGCCTGCCTGCTGATGGCGTCCACCGGCGACTTATCTACCCCCGTCACCTCGCTGACAATAAACGCCAGTCGATGCGCTCCGAGACGGCAGAGAATGACCGGTGTTTCCAGGCTGTAGGGGCGCATGGCCCCCATGCCCAGCCAACTGCCGAGGTCAATCACGGCGATGCCCTGGCCATGGTAATTCATCAGACCCGCGCAATAGTCGGGTCGTCCGGGAACCTGGATCAACTCCATGAACAGATAGACCCGCTCCACCTGCGACAGGTCAATGGCGCATTGCAAATCGCCCACGGTAAACCGCAACAGCGGCCTGAACCCTCCGCCTGCCTTTTCGGCGGGCTCCGTACTCAACGCACTTTGAAAAAACATCATGAACCTCCCTGGGCCTTGGCCCCGTCACCCGTTGCTTCCTCATGAATTCCGCCGCCAAACCCCGGTCTGCCTTCAGTTCCCCTCCTCAAAAAGTATTCAAACTCTTCCGGCGGAACCGCCGGTGAAAACAGGTAGCCCTGGGCGTAATCACAACCGGCGTCATAAAGCAGATCGCGCTGCGCCACAGTCTCCACGCCTTCGGCAATCACCCGCACTCCCAGTTTGTGCCCCAGGACGATAATCGCCTCAACAATGGCGCGACTCCGTGCGCTGACGGTCATATCCCGCACAAATGACTGATCAATTTTCAGGAAGTCCACGTCCAGATTTTGCAGGTACGCCAAGGACGAATAACCGGTGCCGAAGTCATCTATGGAGAATTCGATACCGGCCGCCCTCATCCCGGCCAACTGTTGCTGAACCTTGGGCGTCATGTTCAGCAACAAACCTTCCGTAATTTCCACCACAATGGCGCAGCCGGGCAATTCCAGCCCGCCCAGGCAATCAGACCAGTCCCCCGTGAAGTCATCCGACATGAATTGCGCCGGCGAACGGTTGACGCTGATCTGGAAGGTCTCGCCGCACCAGGCGCTCCAGCGCTGCGCCCACTGCGCCGCCTCACGGAACACCCAGTCCCCCATCTGCTTGATGACCCCGGAGGTTTCGGCGACCGGGATGAATTCCGCAGGCGGCACCATGCCCCGCAGCGGATGCAGCCACCGCATCAGGGCCTCCGCCTTGAGCACCCGGCCGGTCGCCAACGCCACGATCGGCTGGAAATAGACCCGGAATTGACCCAGCCCCAAGGCAAGGTGCAGATCATTCTGCATCCGCAGATGCGCCAGCGCATGCAACTGCATGTCCTGGCGAAAATAGCCGAAGCCATTACGGCCGTCTTTTTTGGCGGCGTACATCGCCTGGTCCGCGCCTTTCAGCAGACCGTCCGGGCTATCCGAATCGTCAGGAAACAATGCAATTCCGATGCTGGCGGACAGGAACAGGTTTTCGTCCTGCTGGGAAAACGGCTGCACGAGCTTGAGCAATATTTTCTGCGCCAGTGCGTTGACTTGCGCCATTTGTCCAACGCCGCTCAATATCACGGCGAACTCGTCGCCGCCCATCCGGGCGACCGTATCCGATTCACGCACACACGCCTTGATGCGCAATCCCGCCTCCATCAGCAAGCGGTCGCCGAACTCATGCCCCAAGGCATCATTGATGTCCTTGAAATGATCCATATCCACCAGCATCAATGCGAACTGCGTTCCTTCACGCTTAGCCTTGCGTATTTCCTGCTCCATCCGGTCCCTGAGCAGCCGCCGGTTGGGCAAATTGGTCAACAGATCAAAATTGGCCTGCCGCCATAACAGCGCGTCCGTATTTTTTTTCCCGGCGACATCTGAAAAAAGGATGACAAACCGGCTGTTGCGACCGCCTTCGTCACGCAGCGCATTAATATTCACCGACACCGTAAAGGTCCCGCCGTCCTTGCGATGCCCCACCAACTCCCCTTTCCAGGATCCCGTCGAAGCGCTGAAGGCCTGATAAAACTGAACGCCCGATCCGACGCCGGTTTGCCTGAAAATGGTTCCGGCCGCCCGGTCCAGAACCTCGGCCCCGGCATAACCGGTAATGCGGGAAAAAGCGGGGTTAACGGTGAGGATGCGGAAAACACGATCGCAAATCATCAGGGCTTCTTCACTGTATTGATAAACCACCGCCGCCACCTGCGAAACCACGCTAAGATCCATGTGCTCCTGTACCGTGGACTTCAGCGCCAGCGCCTGCTGCTGCAGGCTGGCGACCGAGCGATGCCAGGCCTCACCTTGCAGATCCGCCAGGCTTTCCGTGGGATACACCTGGTCATGGGCATGGCAGATGCGCTCAAAATGGCCTGCATGGCCTGACTGGTGGAACAGGCCAAGCGGATAGGCGCACAGCACATCGAGCCGGTGGTAGGGGGCGAACCGGCTCCAGATCTGTTCGAGCCGGACCGCCGCATCCATTTTCCCGGCGGCATAGAGCAAAGCCACCATTTCGCCGAACGCCGCCACCGGCCCGGAGGCTTCCGGCGACAGCAGCAACAGCATTTCATGCAGAACTTCCCTGAAGCGATCCTCGTCGGGGCTGTCGCCAACCATGAAGGTTTCCAGCATTCTCACGGCATCCAGGGCCAGATAAAACCCGTTTTCCGCCAGCGCCTCCACGTCATGACCGCCCTGGCCCCGCAACAGTCCGCCCAGCGCTTCGCGATGAGCCGCCGTCGCAATCACCATGCACGCCCGGCCCGCTGTCAAGCCGGAGTGAATATGCCCGTACAGTTTCCGGACCAGAAAGCCGTCGTCTTCATAGAACTGAACTGCATGGTTGCACATGGCCTTCAACTCCGCTCAGGAGACATCCCGGTCAGATATGCTTCCAGCCGCACCAGCAGAGCGATCAGCTCACGGGCATGGACAGGCTTCGGCAGCATCAGGGAGCTGACCCCCGCATGCTCCGCTCCATCGCCGTAATGCACCAGAATTTTACCCAGTGCCCTGGCCTGTTCCATGACGGCGTCGCCCGCAATTCCCACCGGTCCGATCACCACATCCGCTCCTGCCCCGGCCACGCATAGCCAGCGATGAAACTCACGGCGGCCGAAAGAAACCAGCACACTTCTGAGCAAGGCCTGTTCGTGTTGCAGTTCCGGCGTGAATCCAATGGTGTATGTGCGCATCTCTTCAGACTCCTTTCCCAAAAAATCGCGACTGCCCCGCCAAGGAGCATTAACGCACCATTAACAATACTGGATCATATCCACTGAACAACAAGTATAAATATGCGCAATTGATCACATATTTCAGAAATATATGCTATGCCATGCAGCACCATGGGTTTGCCAAAGGCCCCGGCCGTGAAAATCACGCTCTTGCGTATGATTTTCATGGCGTTATAGTGTCAACAGAAAGAGGACAGCTCATGCCCCTGCCACGCCGTTGGCTGCAGCCACTGTATTCCCGCGTCATCACCAGCCCGGTCACACGCCGACTCTGGCGCGCCGGTCATGACTGGCTGAGCCGGGCCACCCGGCAAGCGCCGGTGCTGACACTGTGGGCGGGCTTCGACGATCCGGAATCCTTCCTGCTGGTCCAGTCCCTGCCGCCGCTGCTTGAGCATTACGCCTTGTCGCTGGAGGTCAACCTCACTCCACCTCGCGCACCAGTGACCGGACTGGACATTCAGAATGCCTGGCATCTGGCGCAACAGCACCAACTGTCCTTTCATGCACTGACTCCGCCGCACCCGGCAGACTGCCGCCTGGCCGAGCGCATCCTGATGGCGTCCGCAGGCATGCCTCCTGCAGACCGTTTATGCCTGCTGCGGCAACTGTTTGTCTGTGTGTGGGAGCATCAGGCGGGCAAACTGGAAACCCTGGCGCTGCGCTTTCCCCCTGTCTCTCACGACGAGGCCCTGCAAACGCTGCAAACCTGGAGCGAAGCAAACTCCCACGACACCGAATCGCGCACAAAGGCGCGGCTGGTTTACCAAGGGGAATCCTTCATCGGTCTGGATGACCTCCCTGAACTGGCGGAGCGACTGGAGGAGTCTTCCCCTAACCTGCCGAACGCGAACCCGGAATTGACGACAGGCTTTTCCCCCGGCAGCGGCTTTCTGGTCAACGATCCGGAAATGCTGGCCGGGATTCGCTCACACCGCTATTGTCTGGATTTCTATTTCTGCTTCCGTGATCCATACTCTTACCTGAATCTGGACGATGTCATCGCCCTGTCCGACCACTATGGCTTGCGATTGCGATTGCTTCCTGTCACGCTGCCAGATGGCGGGGCCTCAAGTCCGGCTTTGCTGCCGCCCGCAGGCCTGCTGTGGCGCAGCGCCCGGCGCGCTGCAAGGCGCCGCCAGCCGTTCGGTGAGGTCTGCATGCCGGACCCGTCGGGCATCCGCCACTGTCATGCCTTGCTGGCCTATGCCGCCGGGCACGGACGCGAACGGCAGATGACCCGCAGTCTGTTGCAAGGCATCTGGGCCGGGGGACGGGATTTGACCTGCAAACCTCATCGGGCAAGCGTACTGCGGCAATCCGGATTCAGCACCACCGAACCGGAAGCCATCCCGTCGGCAGACGCGACGCTTCACAAGGCGCATGAGGCGCTGATCCGTCTCGGCCTGGCCTGCGTGCCCGCCCTTGTGCTGCATGCTGGCTCCACCCTGGCGCTTTGCGGCAGCGACCGGCTGGGAGCGCTGGACATGGCTGTGGCAGATACGCTGGACAACAAAAATACGGAATAGACCAGGACATGGCCGGACAACGGAAAGCACTCCTGTGGTTGCAATCATTGCTGCCCCGCAGCCTGGTCAGGTTGCTGGCTCTCCTTTCCGCTGCCTCCCTGCTGGCCGCGCTGGGCCTGTTTGCGCTCAGCATTTATCAGCAGCAACGTTACATCAACCAGCAGAACGCCATCGCCCAGGCATCGCTGATCGTCCGCAACCTGGGCACGGTGGTGGCCCAGGATGTACTGGCCTCCGACCGCAAGGGCATCCGCAGCCTGATGGCCAGCACCGCCATCTTCCCCGAAGTCCGTGAACTGGTGGTGACCGACTGGAACGGGGAAGTGCTGGTAGCGCTGGCGCACACCCCGGACAGCGATCCTCTGGAAGTGGAAAACCGCAAGGCGCTGGACCCTCCCAAGGGCAAGTCAAAAGGACAGTTCTACCGCACCAACGCCAATGACACCACCGAGGTCTGGCAGCCCATCGACAACAACGGTTGGGTCTATATTGTCTATGACTACTCCGCGCAGTCGCGTGACCAGTTGCGGGTGCTGGTCAAGTCGCTGATCAGCGGCATCATCCTGGCCATGATCGCCTCTCTGCTGTTCTTCTTTGTATTGCGCAGTCCGGTGCATGACCTGCACCAGCTGATCCGTTTCGCCAAGGAACTGGATGTCTATCGCGGCAGCCGCCAGATCCACATCACCTCGCATCTGGATGAGATCCGCGACCTGAATTCCGCGTTGAACCAATCCGCCATCCGGTTGTATGAACAAAGCCAGCAGGTGATCCAGTCAGAAGCACGCTACCGGCATGTGGTGAACCATGTGCATGAAGTGATTTTCCAGACCGACAACCAGACCGCTTTCACCTTCCTGAACCCGGCCTGGCACGAAGTCACCGGACTGCACGCCGAAGCCACGCTCGGCAAGCTGATGACGGACTTCATCCACCCCGATGACCAGGAAGACCTTTACCGCTCCCTGCAAAGGCTGTTCCTGAACGAAGCCGAGCAGGTGAGATGCGACACGAGGCTGCTGACTTCCGACCATGATTTTCGCTGGGTGCACTTGTGGATCAGCCTGCTTTATGACGAAAACCACAGCATCAGCGGCACCACCGGCACCATCAATGACATCACCATCCGCAAGCAGACGGAAGGGGCGCTGATTTCCGCCAAGGAAGCCGCCGAGGCCGCCACCCGCGCCAAGAGCGAATTCCTGGCGACCATGAGCCACGAAATCCGCACCCCCATGAACGGGGTGCTGGGCATGGCGCAACTGCTGCTGGAAACACCGCTCAATAACGAACAGAAAGAATATGCCGGCACGCTCTACCACTCCGGGCAGGCGCTGCTGACCATCATCAACGACATCCTCGACTTCTCCAAGATCGAGGCCGGCAAGCTGGGCATCGAGAAAATCCCCTTCAACATGCAACGGCTGGTGGAAGAAGTCTGCGACCTGCTGCAAGGGCAAATCCAGTCGAAAGGGCTGGAGATGGTGCTGTGCTACCACATCAACTGCCCGCGCCTGCTGATCGGCGACCCCAACCGCATCCGCCAGATCCTGCTCAACCTGCTGGGCAACGCCATCAAATTCACCCATACCGGCTACATTGCGCTGCGCATCAGTGCGCCGGTGATCACGCCCGCCAGCGTCAATATCTCACTGGAAGTGATCGACACCGGTATCGGCATACCCCAGGAGAAACAGGGCAAGCTGTTCCAGCTGTTCTCGCAGGCAGACGCTTCCACCACACGGCGTTTCGGCGGCACCGGCCTGGGGCTGGCCATCTGTAAGGGTCTGGCGGAACTGATGGGCGGTTATATCGAACTGAGGAGCAGCCAGCAGCAGGGATCGTCTTTCCGGGTGGAGTTACCGTTGAACCGGCAAACGGCGGTGGAGCGCACCCTGCCCCATTTCCCGGAACTGTATTTCTCGCCGGTCATCGTCATTGATGCTCTGGAAATCAACCGCCATTACCTGAACGAAAGCCTGCAGCGCTATGGCATGCGCGTGGAGCTGGCGGCCACCGCCGAGGAAGGGCTTGCCCACCTGAAGGCTATCCGTCTGGCCACCCACCGCATTCCCTTCGTGCTGATTGACAGCAGCCTGGTGCGCGGGGAAGGCGGCGCCACCTTTGCTCTGTCCATCCGCCAGAACCCGCAACTGTCGGACAGCTATTTGATCCTGATGAGCCAGACGCCCTTGCGGCAGATGGAGCCGGGCTTCTACCTGCCCTTCAACGGCTATCTCAACAAGCCGCTGCGCTTTTATGCCGTCATCAACGAAATCGCCTCGATCTTTGCGGGCAAGAAAACCATCATCCAGCCGCATGAATACCAGAAGGAACTGCCGCTCATCCCTACCCTGACGCCGCGCGCGGAGTCCCAAACCCGCAACTATGGCGGCCTAAAGGTGTTGCTGGCCGAGGACAACGCCGTCAACCAGAAGGTGGCGATGAAGATGCTGGAGAAGGCCGGAGCCTCGGTGGATGTGGCGCCCAACGGCAAGGAGGCCGTGCGGCTGTTCGGCCTGCGCAAATATGACTTGGTGCTGATGGACTGCCAGATGCCGGAAATGGACGG
The DNA here is from genome assembly GCF_030646115.1 of Fluviicoccus sp. Lineage (GTDB taxonomy): Bacteria > Pseudomonadota > Gammaproteobacteria > Pseudomonadales > Moraxellaceae > Fluviicoccus. Next base: position 91,709 of record NZ_JAUSMX010000008.1, on the reverse strand, counting down.
TTACGACGCCACCCGCGCCATGCGCACCTGCGACAAGGGCGTCAACGATCCGGCCTTGCCGATCATCGCCCTCACCGCCAACGCCCTGGAGGGTGACCGCGAGGCCTGTCTCGCCTCGGGCATGACAGATTTCCTGCCCAAGCCGCTGAAGCAGGAAACGCTTTACAAGCTACTGCAACAATACCGGCCTAGCGATACGTAGCCTTGGCCACGGAATAGCAGTCCTCTACATGCCGGTAGGCAATCTTGCGCATCACGAAATAGCCCAGCCCCGCCGCCACCAACTGCCCGCCCAGCGGCACGAATTTGGCCACCTGCTTCGAGATGATTTTGGTCGCCATGCCCTGAATGCTTTGCCGCACAATGGTCCGCGTCACCACCAGCCCCAGGAACTGCGAACCGCGCCGGGCAATTTCCCCCCAGGCCAGCTTGCGGGTTTCCGGGTCGAACGCCTCAATCTGTTCGGGAGCCAGCCCGAAACGGCGGCTGATTTCAGGAATCAGGGCCGTGAGGATGCCGGCGTCCACCACCACGTCCAGAAACGGCACCGGCACTACCGCCACCCCGGCAGACACCAGCGCGCGCTTGCGCACCAGCGCCTCGCACTCGGAGCGGATACGGTCAAGTTCAGGATTTCGCGAAGCCATCGGGTTACACCGCTGAGAGAAAATGGAAGTCCCGCAAAAACTACCTGAAAAATCCGGAAAATGCACCACGACCGTCATTGGCACGAATTGCCAATTCCCATCCGGCACGTTATGTTATATTGTAACAATAACAACATCCGGAGTGACATCATGCCCCGCCATTTCGCCCTGCCGGCCTGCCTGGTCCTGGCCATCCCCTTCGCCCATGCCGACAACAATCAGGCCGTTTCATCAGCAACCGGATTCAATCCGCAAATCTCGCTGATCCTGGACGGCAACATCTACCACGACAACCAGAACGGCGGCGGCGCCGGGCTGCTGGAAGAAATGGCCGGCATCGGCCACGGAGCGGCGGCTCACGGTCACGGCCATGGCGGGCTGGAAAACGGCTTCAACCTGGGTGAATCGGAGCTGGTGATGTCCGCCGTAGTTGACCCTTACTTTGACGGCAAGCTGACGCTGACCGTTGGCGGCGACGGAGCCACCGCCCTGGAGGAGTCCTGGCTGCAAACCCGGCAGCTGCCCGCCGGACTGAAAGTGAAAATGGGCAAATTCCTGAGTGAAATTGGCTACCAGAACAACCAGCACCCCCATGCCTGGGATTTCGCCGACCAGAACCTGGCCTACATGGGCATTCTGGGCGATCACGGGCTGATGGACGCCGGTGTGCAACTCAGCTGGGTCGCCCCCACGCCGTTTTACGCGCTGTTCGGCATCGAAGCGCTGCAAGGCAATGATCAGGAAAAATTCGGTACGCTGATTGAAAACGCGGACACCGTCGACCTAGTCACGGCGGCAATCACGGATCCGTTGCCCGAACACCGTGGCGGCCCCCGGCTGACCACTGCCTTCCTCAAGCTGGCTCCGGACCTGGGCGATGTTCACGCCCTGCAAGTGGGCCTCAGCTTCGCTAAGGCCCGCCAATTCCAGCAAATCATTGACGAAGACGGGACCGCCCAAAGCAGTGATGAATACGCCCTGGACGGTGACCAGACCCTGACCGGCCTTGATCTGGTCTATAAACGCGACAGCGCCGGGGAATACGGCGCCGGGGATTTCAAGCTGGCGGCTGAATACTTGCGCCTGAAAAAAACCATGACCGTAACGGCGGCCGATGCCGGTTCGCCGCTGGCCATGGGCGACAAGGTCGACGGCCTGCAGGACGGCTATTACCTCCAGGCCTCCTACGGTATTGCCCCGCGCTGGCAAATCGGCCTGCGGCACGATGTCAACGGCGACACCAATGAACTGGTTGAAGCCGGGGCCAAGGTGGCTTTCCAGTCCTCTCAACGGCAGACGCTGGCCCTCAGTTTCCACCCCAGTGAATTTTCCCGCTTGCGTTTGCAGGCCGCTCAGGGGGATATTTACGATGAAACCGGCGCCAAGACCGCGTTGAAGCAGATTTTCCTGCAATACACCCACAGCCTGGGTCCGCATGGCGCGCACAAGTTCTGACGGGAAAAACACCATGAAAAAAATACTGATGACCCTGGGCCTGTGTCTGACCAGCACCCTGGCGCTGGCCGACCTGAAAATCGTCGCCACCACCAGCAGCATGGGCATGCTCGCCCGCACCGTTGGCGGCAACCATGTCAAGGTCACCGAACTGGCCCCGCCCGACCGCGACGCCCATACCCTGCAAGTCCGGCCCTCCATGATGCAGGCGCTGCGGCAGGCCGATCTGGTGGTGTCGGTGGGGGCGGAACTGGAACTGGGCTGGCTGCCGGCCGCGACGGAGGGAGCGGGCAATCCACGGCTGCTGCCCGGCAACAGCGGCTATTTTGAAGCCGCCGCCCAAGTGCCGAGGCTGGACGCCAAGGGCAATGCCGACCGCAGCCAGGGTGATGTTCATCCGCTGGGCAACCCCCATGTACAACTGGACCCAGTGCGGATGGGCGACATTGCGCTGGCGCTGGCCAACCGGCTGGGCAAGCTGGACGCCGCCAACACCACCGCCTATCTGGCCGCCGCCATCGCCTTCAAGCAGTCCGTCGGCCAGCGCATGCCGCGCTGGCAGCAGGCCACGGCCGGCAGCCCCGGCGTACTGCTTTACCACCATGACGCCAATTATTTTCTGGACCGCTTCAACATTCCTGTGCTGGGATACATTGAACCCGTTCCCGGCATTCCGCCTTCAGCCGGTCATATCCTGAAGCTGGCGCAGCAGCTGCGGGGGAAAAAAGGTGTCATCCTGCATACGGTGTACCAGGGCAACAGCGGCATCGCCCGGCTGGCGGAACAACTGGGCTGGAATGAAGCCGCCCTGCCGCTGGACCCGCCCGCCAACAGCGGCCAGGACGGCTATTTCGGCCTGATCGACCAGTGGGCCGGGGCCGTGGCCCGCAACAAGCTCTGAGAGGCCAGAACATGCTGCTGACGCTGGAAAACGTGACAGTCGGCTACCGCAAGCCGGTGTTGGGTCCGCTTTCGCTGACGGTTTCCCGGGGAGAGGTCTTAGGCCTCTGCGGCAGCAACGGCTGCGGCAAGAGCACATTGCTGAAATCCCTGAGCGGCGAGTCGCGCATTTTCAGCGGCAGGCTGCTCAAAGCGCCCGGCCTGCAGATCAGCCTGCAGAAACAGCATCCGGCGCGGCTGTTCGGCTTCCCGCTGTCCACCAGCGAATACCTGCGGCTGATGGGCGCAGAAAACGCCGACCTGCCCGAGCGCCTGCAAAACCTGCGGCATATCCGGGTGGACAGCCTGTCCGGCGGCCAGTTCCAGCTGCTGAGCGTCTGGGCCTGCCTGGCCTCCGCCGCGCAATTGGTGCTGCTGGACGAGCCTACCAACAATCTGGACCCGGCCGGCGTCACCTTGTTGCAGGACCTGCTGCTGAAGCGACGCCCGGATCAGGCGGTTGTCGTGGTCAGCCACGAACAATCGTTCATGACCGGCATCGCCACCCGGCTGATTGATGTCTCCACCTTGCACAACTCCGAATTCTGATCATGGACCTGCTCTTTGACCCGTTGTTCCGCATTCCCTTACTGACCGGGCTGGCGGCCGCCCTGCTGCTGCCGCTGCTGGGCGCGCTGCTGCATGCCCGTGAGGAATGGCTGGCGGCGCTGGGCGTGGCGCATGTCACCGCCGCCGCCCAACTGGCCGGGGCGGCGCTGGGCCTGCCGCTGATGGCGGGCGGCGCGCTGGGTGCCTTCGTCGCCGTGGCAGCCAAGCAACTGGTCACCCGGCAGGGCAACCTGGGTTATGCCCTGCTGATGTTTGCAGGGTGGGCCGTGCTGTATCTGGTCGCGGTAAACAGCTCACTGGGCGAATCCTTGGCGCATGCCATGAGCGAAGGGCAGATTTTCCTGGTCGGCAAGGAGCATTTGATCGTGCTGGTGCTGGCAGGCTTGCCCTTCCTGATTGCATTACCCTGGTTGTCCCACCGCTTGCTGCGCGCCCGCTTCTTTCCCGGCTTTGAGCAGGCCAATGCTCTGCCGGGCTGGCGCTGGCATTTATCCTTCGACCTGCTGGCGGCGCTGCTGCTGGCCTTCGGCACCTCTTCGCTGGGACTGATGGCCAGTTTTGCGCTGGTGGTGCTGCCCGCCTGGTCCGTTTTCGTGTGGGTCAACAGCTGGCGGCTGGCGCTGTTCGCCAGTGTCGGCGTCGGCGTGCTCAGTTACGTGGCCGCGTTCATGCTGTCGCTGAAATTCGACCAGCCCTTTGCGCCGGTGCAAGTTGCGGTGTTGCTGGCGGTTGCTGTCCTGCTGCGCGGTTCGCACGGCTTGCTGCATCGCCACTGATCCGGGACGGGAGGGCCGGGTTTTCCACACCAAGTGAAGAACTAGGGAACCGACCGTGAATTCGCTGTGAAACCCGGCGAATTCGCTCGGAATCCGATTATCCCGGCTTGACCCTTATCCCTGTCCGGCATAGCCTTGCCTCGCCCGCCGCAAGGTTTCAGCCCCCATACGCCCATGTCCGCCCAAGATTTTCTCCACGCAAGCCAGAACCGTATCCAGGCCTGGCTGGAATGCTTCCTCCAGCGCCAGAACCCCCTGTCCGCCGATCTGACGGCCGCCATGAATCATGCCGTGCTCAACGGCGGCAAGCGCGTGCGACCGACCCTGGTTTACGGAGCGGCGCTGGCTTGCGGCGGCACGCTGAAAGCGGCCGATGCCGCCGCCGGAGCGGTGGAGCTGGTGCACTGTTATTCGCTGGTCCATGATGACCTGCCCTGCATGGACGATGACGACCTGCGTCGGGGTGTTCCCACCTGCCATAAGGTTTACGGCGAAGCCACCGCCCTGCTGGCGGGTGATACCTTGCAAACCCTGGCCTTTGTGGCCTTGAGCGAAGGCGGGCTGGAACCCGCGCTGACGGTGCGACAGATGCAGCGCCTCGCCGTCGCCAGCGCCGACATGGCGGTTGGACAGGGTTTGGATCTGGCTGCCGAAGGTCAGACGTTGAGCCTGCAGGAGCTGGAAAGTGTTCACCGCCACAAGACCGGCGCACTGATCCGCGCCAGCATTTTCCTGGGCGCCATGGCCGCCGGTTGCCGGGATGAGGCTGTACTGGCCGCACTCGAAACCTACGCCGACCGCCTGGGGCTGGCATTCCAGGTTCATGACGACGTGCTGGACGTGATTGGCGACACCTCAAAACTGGGCAAGAAGGCCGGCGCCGACGCCGAGCATGACAAGGCCACCTACCCATCGATTATGGGACTGGACGCCGCCCGCGCCTTTGCCACGCAACTGCACGACGAAGCCGTCGCTGCCATTGAGCCACTAGGTTGCCAGGCCAACGCCCTGCGCTGGCTGGCCGACTTTCTGGTGGCGCGCGACCACTGACCGACATGTATGACCAGACGATGACACGGTTTGGGCTATAATCGCCCGACCCCTGCCGAGGATGTCCGCCGACAATGTTCCACAGCATACCCCTGACCCGTCCCAATACCCCGCTGCTGGACCAGGCCGCCACGCCGGAACAGCTGCGCCGCCTGCCCGAGACCGTGCTGCCCGCACTGGCCCGCGAGCTGCGTGAATACCTGCTGTGGTGCACCGGCCAAACCGGCGGCCACTTCGGCGCAGGTCTGGGTGTGGTGGAACTGACCCTGGCGCTGCATTACGTCTACAACACCCCGGAAGACCGGCTGGTGTGGGACGTCGGCCATCAGGCCTATCCGCACAAGATCCTCACCGGCCGCAAGGAGCAGATGGTCAGCATGCGCCAGAAGGACGGCCTTGCCGCCTTCCCGCGCCGCGAGGAATCACCCTACGACACCTTCGGCGTCGGCCACTCGTCAACCTCCATTTCTGCTGCGCTTGGCATGGCGCTGGCGGCACGACGCCAGCTTTCCGGCCGCAAGGTTGTCGCTGTCATCGGTGACGGCGCGATGACAGCAGGCATGGCCTTTGAAGCCCTGAACGACGCCGCCCATCACGCCGCTGACATGCTGGTGATCCTCAACGACAACGCCATGTCGATTTCGCATAACGTCGGCGGCCTGTCGAACTACCTAGCGCGCATCTGGTCCAGTCGCAGCTACATTGCGCTGCGTGAGGGCGGCAAGAAGGTGCTGTCTTCCATGCCCAGCGCCTGGAATTTCGCCCGTCGCACCGAAGAAAGCGTCAAGCACATGGTTTCTTCCCCCGGTGCGCTGTTTGAAGCCATTGGTTTCAACTATGTGGGCCCCATCGACGGCCACAATCTGGAAGAACTGGTGCAGGTGATCCGCAACCTGAAACACGCCCCTGGCCCGCAACTGCTGCATGTCTACACTACCAAGGGCAAGGGCTTCTCCCCCGCCGAGGCAGACCCTATCGGCTACCACGCCATCACCAAGATTGCCCCGGCCAGCCAGCGCGGCCAGAACCCGCCCCTTAAAAAAGCCAAGTATTCCGATGTGTTCGGCGACTGGCTGTGCGATATGGCCGCCGCCGACCACAACCTGATCGGCATTACCCCGGCCATGTGCGAAGGTTCGGGCATGGTGCGTTTTGCCCGCCAGTTCCCCGACCGCTACCACGACGTCGCCATTGCCGAGCAGCACGCAGTAACGCTGGCGGCGGGCATGGCCTGCGAAGGCTTGAAGCCGGTGGTCGCCATCTACTCCACCTTCCTGCAGCGCGGTTACGACCAGCTGGTGCACGATGTTGCCCTGCAGAACCTGGACGTCACCTTCGGCATTGACCGCGCCGGACTGGTGGGCGAAGACGGGCCCACCCATGCCGGTGCCTATGACTATGCCTACCTGCGCACCATTCCCAACATGGTGATCCTGGCCCCGGCGGACGAAAATGAATGCCGGCAAATGCTCTATACCGCCTACCAGCACCCCGGCCCGGCCGCCGTTCGTTATCCGCGCGGCACCGGCCCCGGCGTGGCCCAGGAAAAGGCCATGACCGCCCTGCCGCTGGGCAAGGGTGAGATGCGCCGTCAGGGCCAAAAAGTCGCCATCCTGGCCTTTGGCAGCCTGCTGGAGGCCGCCCTGCTGGCGGCCGAACCCCTGGATGCCTCTGTCGCCAACATGCGCTTCGTGAAGCCTCTGGACGGCGAACTGGTGCGTGAACTGGCCGCCGGACATGAGCTGCTGGTGACGGTGGAAGAACACGCCGTAATGGGTGGCGCCGGCAGCGCCGTCAACGAATGGCTGGCGGCGGCGGGGATTGTCGTGCCGGTATTGAACCTGGGCATTCCGGATGCCTTCATTGAACACGCCGCCCACGGCGACATGCTGGCCTCCTGCGGCCTGGATGCCGCGGGCATTGAACACGCCGTCCGCGCCCGGCTGGCGGCCCTGCCACTTTAGGAGAACACCATGAGCAAAAACAAACAGTTGATCGGCGACGAAATCGCCCGCGCCCGCAACCACCTGCAGCAGCAGCCGCTGGCCGCCCCGCAGCACGACGAACTGTCGCGCACGCTGGCCGACATGGAACTGCACCTGCAACTTCACGAGAACCCCAAACCTGAAGAGTTCCTGAACACTCTTCAAGCTATGGAAGTGCAACTGGAAGCCGAGCATCCGGTGCTGGCGGGAGTCATTGGCAACATCGTGCGCGTTTTGGGCAGCATGGGCATCTGAACCCGTGTGCTGCACCGGTGTGGGTCGGGCATCCGCCTGAACCTGCACCCGCCGCCACCCCGATACGGAGCTCCGCTGCCCCGCTGGCGATCCGTTCATCAGCCAACCAGAACCGCCGGTCATGGATTCTGTCAGCCCCGTCACACTTCCCACTCCTTACCTGAGCCATTCCTGCCAGGTGGCCTGCTTCTTGCCTCTGTGTCAGTATCGTCTGCCGCAATAACTCAATGCCGAGCGCGGCCCCCTCATGGCGATCTTCCCGTTTCATTTTGACAACGACGTCAAAAGCCACCCGCATGGAGAATGCCCATGAATGCCCCGACGCTGTTCCATACTGCCCTGATGGCCCTGCTGGTGCTGTTGCCCGGCGTCCCCGCCTTTGCCCTGACCGATGCTGAAGCCGTCAACATGTCCGGCTTGCAGCGCATGCTGAGCCAGCGCACGGCGAAAACCTGGCTAATGCTGGGCCAGGGCGTCAAGGTGCTGGAGGCCCGCGAACAACGCACCAAAAGCGTTGCCCTGTTTGACAACAACCTGAAGACCCTGAAGGAATATGCCCCGACACCGGAAATCCGCGAGTCGTTTGCCAAGGTGGAAGCGGTCTGGGGCGGCTACAAGACCCGCATCCTTGGCTCCCCCGACAAGAGCGAAGCACTGAAAATGCTGCGGCAAAGTGATGAGTTGCTGAAGCTGGGCGAAGCCGCTGTCAAACAGATCCAGGACCATACCGGCGTCGCCAACGCCCGCCTGGTCAACGTCTCGGGACGGCAGCGCATGCTCAGCCAGCGCATTGCGCGGCTGTACCTGACCAAAAGCTGGGGGCTTAGTTATGAAGGGCTGGACAAGGACTTCCAGACGGCGATGCAGGAATATGAAAACGGCTTGAACGAGCTGAAAGGCAATCCGCAGAACACTCCGGAAATCAGCCAGGGACTGGCGCGGGTGCAAAGCCTGTGGAAATTTTCAAGGGCAGGCTTTGAACTGTCGAAGGAGGAGCTGTACGTTCCGACCGCCATCTGCGGCACCACCGAGAACCTGCTGAAACACATGCAGGGCATCACCAAGCTTTACGAAGTGGAAATGCAGCGGGTGGCATCGCGCTAGGCGTTCGCGTTACAGCAGGTGCCCCATCTTTTCCTGCTTGGTATCGAGGTACTGGTCATTGTGCGGGTTGCGGCCGGTCATCAGCGGCACCCGCTCCACGACCTGAATGCCATGTTTTTCCAGGGCCTCCACCTTGAGCGGGTTGTTGGTCATCAGCCGCACCTGGGTCACGCCCAGATGGCGCAGCATGTCCTCGCACATGGAATATTCACGCAGATCGGGGGCAAAGCCCAGTTGTTCGTTGGCCTCGACGGTATCCGCACCCTGATCCTGCAATTCGTAGGCGCGCACCTTGTTGACCAGACCGATGCCCCGGCCTTCCTGCCGAAGGTAAAGGATGACGCCGCGCCCTTCTTCCGCCACTTTCTGCATGGCGGCCTCCAGTTGCGGGCCGCAATCGCAGCGCAAGGAACCAAAACCGTCACCGGTCAGGCATTCGGAATGGACACGCATCAGCACCGGCTGACCGTTACCGACATCGCCCATGCTGAGGGCCACATGTTCCTGGCCGGTCTGCGGTTCTTCAAAGGCGTGGATGGTGAACAGCCCGTGGCGGGTGGGCAATCGGGAGGACGCGACAAAATCGACGGACACGCGCTTTATCTCGCTGGGGAACCGAAGGTGGGCGATTGTAGCAAGTGAAAGCTGCTTTGGGGAAATCCGCAACGCTTACCGGCCGGTCAGTTTCAGGCGGTTGTCCGCATGCTCCAGCTTCACACGCCCCAGAAAGGACATGCCCAGCAGCACCGGCGCACCGTCATCGGTATCACGCACGGCGGCATCCACGGCATCCACGACAATCGGCCCGACCTTGACCCGGCTCAGCAGCACCATCCAGCAGCGCACCGGGCCGTTGGCGGTCTGGCTGAGGCAAGGCTTGCCAAAACGGCGGAAATCCACGCCCAGACGGGTGGCCTGACCACGCGTCATCGAGACACTGCTGGCCCCGGTATCCACCAGGAATTCCACGATGCGGCCATTGATCATGCCGCTGGTCATGAACTGGCCCATGGCGTTGGCGCTGATTTCAACCACCCCGCCGCCGGACGTGTTACGGGCGCCGCCGCGATCCTGGCCCATGGTCAGCCGCTCTTCACGATCGCCGATACGCAGGCGCGCCTCACCGGCATTGACGCCCAGCAAGGTCATGTCATCCAGCGTTTCACCGATTCTCAAGAGGCGGGTTTCACCGTCGACCTTGAGGATGGCGCGATCCGCCATCAGCCCCACCACCACAATGTCACGGGCCGAAGCGGCTGCGGCGGTCAGCAACAGAATCAGAACAGCCAGTGATTGTAAGCGAGCAGCCATACACAGCCTCCTGCCGCCGCACCGGCCAGCACATCATCAAACATGATGCCGAAGCCGCCTTCCAGATGCTTGTCGCACCAGGAAATGGGCCAGGGCTTGAGGATATCGAACACCCGGAACAGGATGAAGCCGAGCATGACGTTGAGTACCGTCGCACCGTCCCACGCCGCCTCGCCCAGCAAGGGCAGCAGCGTCATCCACTGGCCGACGAATTCGTCCCAGACAATGCCTTCATGGTCATGCACGCCCAGGATTTCCGCCGCGCGGCCGCACAGCCAGACGCCGAATATCGCGGCGGCCACGATCAGGGCAACGCTACTCCACAGACCCAGCGCCGCCAGCACCGGAAAAAACAGCAGGGACAACAGCGAACCCGCCGTACCGGGCGCCTTGGGCGACAGCCCGGAGCCCAGTCCGAAGGCCAGGAAGATGACGGGATTGCGTATCGGATACTGGGTCATGGCTCACTCAAAAATGTTGATAGCCGGAGAATTCATGTTCAACCCGCACGCCGCGACTGGTCAAAACCAGCCCCGACGCGGCCGTCACCGTGCCGATACGGGTAACAGGCACATTGCCCGGCAAGGCCTGTGGCGAAAATCCGGGCGGCGCGGTGAAGCACAGTTCGTAATCATCCCCGGCGGCCAGCGCCAGTTGCCAGGCCTGAGTTTCCGGCAAGGTACGCAAGGCGGACGACAGCGGCAGCGCCTGCAAATCCAGCTCAGCCCCCACCCCGGAAGCGTCCAGGATATGTCCCAGATCCTGCGCCAGCCCGTCGGAGATGTCCAGACAAGCCGTCGCCTGCCCGCGCAAGGCTATGCCCAACGCCAAACGCGGCTGCGGATAATCCAGCCGCTGGCGGACAAAAGCGGCCTCGAAGGCGGACAGACTTGCATGGCCGGGCTGGAGCGCCTGCAGCAGACCCAATCCGGCGTCGCCGACCGTCCCGGACACGTAGATGCCGTCTCCCGGCCTGGCCCCGCTGCGGCGCAAGGCTTGGCCCGCAGGGACGCTGCCCATGGCGGTGATGCTGATGGCCAGCGGGCCGCGCGTGGTGTCGCCGCCCACCAACGTGATACCGGCTTCATCGGCCAGCGCAAACAGGGCGGAGGCGAATTCCGACAGGAAAGCGTCGGAAGCGTCAGGCAGGGTCAGGGCCAGCAGGAACCAGCGGGGTGTGGCCCCCATGGCGGCCAGATCAGAAAGATTGACGGCGAGCGCCTTGTGCGCGATGGCGGCAGGCGGGGTGTTCAGCGGGAAATGGCGTCCGGCAACCAGCGTATCCACCGTCACCGCCAGCACTTCCCCGGCGGGAGGCGCCAGCAGTGCGGCATCATCGCCCACCCCCAGCAGCACGCCGTCCGCAGGCGGCCGGGTGAAATACCGCTGGATCAGCCCGAACTCGGACGGCATCAGCCGGCCTGCCGTTCTGCCTGCCGGGCGGTCTTCGACACTTCGTCCAGCACGCCGTTGACGTACTTGTAGGAGTCGGTGGCGCCAAAGTCCTTGGCCAGCTCCACCGCCTCGTTCAACACCACCTTGTAGGGAATCTCGGGGTGGTGCAGCAGTTCATAGCTGCCCAGGCGCAGGATGGCGCGTTCCACCTGATTGATCTGGCTCATCTGACGATCCAGGAACGGCCGGAATACTTCATCCAGCTCCTCCGCCCGACGCACTGCCTGGTGCAGCAGTTCGTGGAAATACGGCAGATCGACCTTGTGCATCGCGTTTTCGACACGATAGCGGGCTTCGATCTCGAAGGGGGCGTTGCCCGACAGTTGCCACTCGTAGAGGCCCTGCATGGCAAAGCGCCGCGCCTTGCGGCGGGCGGCGGGGGTATTGACTTGTTGCTGGTGCATTACAGGGCCTTCAGCAGGGAAACCATCTCGATGGCGGTCATGGCGGCGTCGGAGCCCTTGTTGCCGGCCTTGGTGCCGGAACGTTCAATGGCCTGCTCGATGCTGTCAGTAGTCAGCACACCGAACACCACCGGGATGCCCGCTTCCAGACCGACCACGCCCAAGCCCTTGGCGCATTCGCCGGCCACAAAGTCAAAATGCGGGGTGCCGCCGCGAATGACCGCACCGAGGGCAATCACAGCGTCGTATTGCTTCTTCTCGACCAGCTTCTTGGCCGCCAGTGGCAGTTCCCACGCGCCGGGGGCGCGCACCAGGGTGATGTTGTCGTCGCTGACACCGTGTCGCTTCAGGGTATCCAGCGCGCCGTCCAGCAGGGCTTCAACCACAAAGCTGTTGAAACGGCCGACCAGGATGGCGTACTTGCCGTCGGCATTGCGGAAATCACCTTCGATAACTTTCATGAAACTCTCCAACAGGTTTTGTAGGTCGGGCTTCAGCCCGACAAATCACGGGTGTTCGATATTCGGTTTGGGCTCTGGCGGCGGTTGGTGTCGGGCTGAAGCCCGACCTACAGACCGCCAAGAGGATTAATCGGTCCCCAGGTATTCGACAATTTCCAGCCCGAAACCGGACAAGGCATTGAAGCGCATCGGTGAACTGAGCAGCTTCATGCGGGTAATGCCCAAGTCACGCAAAATCTGCGAACCGGCGCCGATGGTGCGGTACATGCCGGAACCATCCACCGCCGCGCGCGGGCGCTGGCTGAAAAAGCCCTGGATATGGTCCACCAACTCTTCCGAAGCGAAATCCTGTCCCAGCAACACCAGCACACCGGCCTCATGGTTGGCGATTTCCGCCAGACTCTTCTGCAGGTTCCAGCCGATACGGCCCTGATACTTGGCGTGCAGCAGGTCGCGCAGCGGGTTCAGGGCATGCACCCGCACCACCGGCGTACCATTGGCGACGTCACCCTTAACCAAAGCCAGATGGGTCTCGGTGCTGGCGTGTTCCTGATAGGTCATCAGCCTGAACGTGCCGTATTCGGTTTCCAGCGGATTCTCACTGGTGCGCTTGACGGTCTGCTCATTGACCATGCGATAGTGAATGAGGTCGGCGATGGTGCCGATCTTCAGGTTGTGTTCGGCGGCAAATTTTTCAAGATCGGGGCGACGGGCCATGGTGCCGTCTTCGTTCATGATCTCGACGATCACCGAAGCGGCTTCCAGACCGGCCAGGCGCGCCAGGTCGCAACCGGCTTCGGTATGACCGGCGCGGTGCAGCACACCGCCGGGCTTGGCCATCAGCGGGAAGATATGGCCGGGCTGGACGATGTCGGCGGGCTTGGCGTCACGCGCCACCGCCACCTGCACGGTATGGGCGCGGTCATGCGCCGAGATGCCGGTGGAGACGCCGCTGGCGGCCTCGATCGACAGGGTGAAATTGGTGCCATGGCTGGAGCCGTTGCGGTTGACCATCAGCGGCAGGTCGAGCTGGCGGCAGCGCTCCGGGCTCAGCGTCAGGCAGATGAGGCCACGGGCATGTTTGGCCATGAAGTTGATGTCTTCGGGCCGCACATGGCTGGCCGCCATGACGATATCGCCTTCGTTCTCGCGGTCTTCGTCGTCCATCAGGATGACCATCTTGCCGAGGCGGATGTCGTTAATGAGTTCTTCAACGGTATTCAGGGGCATGGGGAGCTCTCAACGGACGCGGCATCGGGACCGGATGCGATCAAAATTAACCGCGGATAATAGCACAGGGGTCCGGATTTCACCCGTCCCCCACCGGAAGGCCGACAAAAAACTAGCGTTTCAGGAACCCGTTTTCGGCCAGGAAGGCCATGCTGATGCCACCCTGGCTCCCGGCAGCGGCCTTGTCGCCCAGCATCAACCGTTCCAGGTAGCGCGCCAGTACGTCTACTTCCAGGTTGACGCGCGCGCCGGGCTGCCAGTCGCCGACATTGGTCTGGTCGGCGGTATGCGGCACGATGTTGAGGTCGAAAACAGCACCATCCACGGCATTGACGGTCAGGCTGATGCCGTCCACCGTCACGGAGCCCTTGTGGGCGATGTATTTCGCCAGCTCGTCCGGCGCACGCACGCGGTATTGCAGCGAACGGGCGTCACGCTTGAATTCGACGATTTCACCGACGGCGTCGACATGGCCGCTGACGATATGTCCGCCCAGCCGGCTGGTGGGCATCAGCGCCTTTTCCAGATTGACGCGGGTTCCGGTCTTCCAGCCGCCCAGCGTGGTATGGCGCAGGGTTTCGTTGGAAACATCAGCGGCATAACCCTGCCCGGTCAGTTCAATGACAGTCAGGCAGATGCCGTTGGTGGCGATGGAATCGCCCAGTTTGACGTCGGCCAGATCCAGACCGCCACTGCGGATGACCAAGCGCACGTCGCCGTTACGGGGAATGATCTGCTGGACAACGCCAACGGCTTCGATAATGCCGGTAAACATGGGTGCGTAACTCCATAAACTATAGCCGCAAGGATACTCAAAGCCAGGGGGTGTCAGCCAGCCTTACCGCCCGTCAGGTCTGATTCTAACCACAGAAAGACAGTGCTAGACTCCGGAGAGTCCCCTTTGGTCATCATATGGAGATACATCATGGCTGACTTTCCCCTGTTGCGGCGTCTGGCAACGCTGACGGCCGCCCTGGCGCTTGCCGGGTGCATCGGCGACAATGACGACGTGCTCTCCGCCCCCGCTCCTGCCGCTACCAACACCATTACCGTGACACCATCCCTGGGACGCATCAGCCATGCCCGGGTCGTGCTGCGCAATGCCCGCACCAACCAGGAATTGCAACGCCAGACCCTGGGCACGGGCGGCAGCATTCAGTTCAAGATTCCCGAATCCGTAGACGCCATTGTCGTGGAGGTGCTGGGCGAGGCTGGCGGCGATTATTTTGACGAAGCCAAGGGCCGGAAAGACCTTCCCGCTGATTTCATCATGCGCGCGGCAGGTCAGGTCAGCGGAGACCTGAATCTGGGCGTCACCGTTTTGACAGAGGCGGCCGTCCAGTATGCTGAAAAGCTGCCGGACGCCCTGACCAAACCGGCCAATATTGAGGCCGCACTGCTCAAGATCGGGGAAGCCGTCGGCATCGCCGACATCAACCAGCCACCCACCCCGGTCAACTCCGAAGCCGACTTCGCTTCACTGCAGGATAACCCGGCAGACCGTTACGCCCTGAAGCTGGCGGGGCTGGTCAAAGCCGCGTCCGAAAAAACCGCCTCTCCAACCCCTGCTCTGGAGCTGGTCAAAACCTTGGCCAAAGATTTGAGCGACGGGCAACTGGACGGCAAGGCCGGCAGCGACCCCGTCGCCGATCCACCCTATTCGCCCCTGCCCTCAGTCTTTGCCGAGTCCTGGAAATTCGGCATGGAAAATGTTCTGGAACACTTGCCGGAAGGTGATCTGAAGGATCAATTCCGGACCGCCGTGGTTGACACCACCGACGTCAAGGAGGACACCGGCAATGTCGTCTCGGGTGACACGGTTTTTGGCGGCGGCGATGGCAAATGGAAGGGGGAAATCTACCTGCTGGATGTCGGCATCGGCCAGTTGCCGGATTTTACGACCCTGACACCGATCGGCTCACTGTTTACCGACATCATCGACATCAGCCCGCGTTCCTTTACCGATCCGTTCCCCGGGGTACCCAGTGACCGGTTTGAATGGTTCGGTGTGCGCTATCAAGGTCCCCTCACCATCCGCGAAGCAGGGGACTACAGCTTCCGTACTGTCAGCGATGACGGTTCCAAGCTCTATGTGGATGATGTCTTGCTGGTCAACCATGACGGCCAGCACGCACCGTCATCCTCCGCCACCGCTACCGTGTCGCTTGCCAAGGGCGTCCACACCCTGCGAATCGAATATTTCCAGGGGCCGCGAACCCAAATAGCCCTGCAGGTCTTCGGCAACAAGGTCGGCAACCCGGAACAATTACTGCGGCCGGTGCTCTAGCACTCCGGCATCAGCCATGAGACAGGCCTGCTTGCAAAAGCAGGCTTGCTCGGTCCGATAACGGGGGCTTACACGCCTCACCACAAAGCTTACAGCTGATGCACTGACATATCCGGAAACATCAACGATGCTGCTCCTGTGACATTTTTATCGCACTTGAGGACGCATTCATGAAGAACCTGACTATTTCCCTACTGGCGCTGGCCGGCCTGCTGGCATCACCGCTGTCCCAGGCCGGAGACAGCGGCGCCGTGGTCGGCGCGGCTGTTGGAGGCGCGGTTGGCGCGGCGGTCGGCCAAAAAATGGATCCCCGGAACGGGGCGATTATCGGCGGCGCGATTGGCGGAGCCACCGGAGCCGCCATCGGCTCGCAAAGCAACCGGCCGGTCGAGAAAGTCGTGGTCCAGGAACGGGTGGTGGTGCAACAACCGGTTCAGTCACGACATGTGGTCTATGTTCGTGACAACGATGAACATCGCGACCATGGCAAGCACCGCGGCCACGGCAAGAAGCACAAGCGAAACCACCGCCACCATCACTGACACCGGTGACGGGTCCGGCTGAACCGGCCCCGTCTCACGCCGCTCCGTCAAACCCGGCCAGTAACCGGATATCCTTCCCAACCTGCCGCACATCCCGGATCTGCAAGGGCAACTGATCCTCCATGCGCCAGAACGGCAGCACAAACAACGGCCGCGCCAGGTTGCCCAACAGCGTCGGTGCAAGATAGATCACCAACTCATCTACCAACCGCTCGCTGACAAACGCCCCGGCCAGGGTGGCACCGGCTTCCACCAGCACCTCATTGGCCCCTTGCGCCGCCAGACGTTGCAGCAGCCCGCGCAGGCCTTCTTCCTCAGACAATTGCCAGACTTCCGCGCCCAGCGCCGTCAAGGCTTCAACCTTGGCCTGTTCCACGCCCGATGACGCCGCAACAATCACTTTGGTGTCTGCTTTCAGCACCTTTGCCGTAAGCGGGATACGCAGCTGCCGGTCGACGATAACGCGCCATGGCTGCACCGGTTCGCCGTAATGCCAGTCGGTCCAGTCCTGCGGCCGCACGTTGAGGCCGGGATCATCCGCCAGCACCGTGCCGATACCTGTGATGATGGCGCTGCTCATCGCGCGCCAATGTTGCACATCGCGGCGGGCATCCGGCCCGGTAATCCACTTCGACTCACCCGACGCCATTCCGGTGCGGCCATCCAGGCTGCCCGCCGTCTTCAACCGCACCCAGGGCAAGCCGCCTTGCATGCGCCGCAGGAAGCCCTGATTCAGCGCCGCCGCCTCGTTTTCCAGCACCCCGACCGTGGTGCGGATGCCCGCCGCCTCCAGGATGGCCCGGCCCTGCCCGGACACCAGCGGATTGGAGTCCAGCCCGGCCATGACGACGCGGCCGACGCCGGCTTCGACCAGAGCGTTGGCGCAGGGCGGCGTGCGGCCGAAATGCGCACAGGGCTCCAGCGTCACATAGGCGGTGGCCCCTTTGGCCAACGCCCCGGCCTGACGCAAGGCAAAGACTTCGGCATGCGGCTGCCCGGCGCTGGGGTGGAAGCCCTCGCCCACAAGTTGCCCGTCACGAACAATGACGCAGCCGACGCGGGGATTGGGATGGGTGGTGTACAAGCCGTGACGCGCCTGTTGCAGGGCGCGGGCCATCCAGACGTGATCGCTCACGGGGCATCATCCGGGGCGTTGAGGCGATCGATTTCAACCATGAACGCCGCCACATCCTTGAAGTCACGATAGACCGAGGCGAAACGGACATAGGCCACCTGATCCAGTTGCCGCAAGGCCTCCATCACCAGCTCGCCTATCAGCCGCGACTTGACCTCGCGTTCGCCGGTGGCGCGCAACTGGTGCAGGATGTGTTGCAGGGCGCTGTCGATCTGTTCAATGCTGACCGGACGCTTCTGCAGGGCGTGAAGCATGCTGCGGCGGAGTTTTTCCTCGTCAAACGGCACGCGGCTGCCGTCGGACTTGATGACGCGCGGTGTCACCAGTTCGGCGGTTTCAAAGGTGGTGAAGCGTTCGTTGCAGACCACGCATTCGCGGCGGCGGCGCACCTGCTCGCCTTCTGCGACCAGACGGGAGTCGATGACCTTGGTATCGGGAGCGCGGCAAAAGGGGCAGTGCATGGCGGGTTGTCAATATCGGGAAAAGATGGGGCGATTCTGCCCCGCCCTTCCCCGGAATGACAAGCCGTATATGACAGGCCTCGTACTGGAACAAGCTTTCAGGCGGAGTACCTGTGGCTGCAGGTCAGGCTAAGGTAGCTGGTCAGGGTGTGTTAATCCATTTCCCGTAGCGAATTCCACCGTCAAATTCCATCACCTCCTTGCCGCCGGGGGCAAAGATGGCCGTGGTGGTCACCGTCGGGTACAGCGCAGGGTTGCCTCGCTTGGGCACCACGCCCAGTACGGCCTTCATGCGCGGATCAAAGAGGACTTCACTGGGCGAAACAGCTTCCGGCACATAACGCACCCCCATCATCACGGTATTGTTGAGCTTTTGCGGCTGCTGCATCTCCTCAATCTTGTTCAAGCGGATGCCCTTGGCAAAACAAAAGCCCGGCCGGTGACGCGCTTCACCCGAACCTTCATCGGATTTGGTTTCACCCGGCGTGCAGGGAAAGCTGAAACCCACGGAGCGGTCATGGATATCCGAGTAATACAGGCCTTTGCCCTTATCTGTCAGGCGGAATGTCACCGTGGTGCCGTAGTTGCCTTCGTCATCCGAATAGCTTTCAGTATCCTTGTCGAGCAGGCCAACCTGATACAACTCCTCGCACTTCGGGCAACCCAGGGATGAGCCCGCCCTGCATTCCAGGGAACCATCGTAACGGCTGACCCAATGCGATCCACCCTGGCGGGTGTTATAGGGAAAGGGGCCGCCTTCCACGCAGACGCTTCTCTCGTTCTCAACCAGCATCCTGGACAATGCCTGCTCGACTACCGGCAACTTGCTGTCCACAACCTGCTTTTCCATCATGTGCTTGCCGCCCCAGAACATCCCGACCACGATGCCGGTGAATACCACGCGTGAAACCAGCTGCATTATTTCCCCCCCGATTTCCAGGAAATGTCACTTTCAACCACCGCCGGCAATGTGCGTGATTCCGGATAGTCCCCGGTGCCGAGAACCCCTTCGATATTCTCACCCCAGGTGTGGAGCTTGCCGTCCTCTGTCAGGGCAGCGGCATTGCGATAACCGGCCGCGATGGCAATCCAGCTGCGGCTGTTGTCCACCAGCGATGGGGCATAATGCGACTTGCCATCCACCGCACCGTTCTGCCCCCAGGCCCACAGCGAACCGTCCGCCTGGATGCCGTAGGTGGTTTGCGGTGCAATGGCTATCTCCAGCCACTGCATCTCGTTGAGCCGCCGAATGCCGGTTTCGGCAATCTTCAGATTGCGCTCGCCGGTACCCAACTCACCAAAGGAGGTACTGCCAAACCCCCACAGGTAATGGTCTTCATCCAGCGCCAGGACATGGTAGGTATTTTCACGGCAAAAGACCCGGCTGAACCGGGTGTCTGCCTTGATTTGCGTCAGCGGCAGACGGTCAGGCATCACGCCGCCATCCCGCTCATCCTTGGCCAAAATGTGCTTGAAGCTGTCCTTGGGCAGGTTGCTGCGCCATAGCCCGCCGTGGCTGTCCACAGCATAGAACATGCCCTGACCGACGCAGATATCGCGCCAGTCAAGTCCTCCATCTCCTGCCGGAAACAGGCGGGGTGCGCCATTTTCTTGCAGGACAGGGTCAGTCCAGTCATAGGCTTCTTCCGCCCACACCCAGAGTTTGTCCAGACCATCAACGCCGACGCCCAGCCGCCAATGCTCCTCAACCTTACGCCACTGGCGTTCGCCGAAAACCTGCCGGAAAGGAGTGTCAGACCTCATGCCGCCGTCTTCCCGACGGTTGGAGCCGCCAAGCGACCAGCGCCAAAGGTGTTTGTCGCTGTCAATGCCATAAACGGTATAGCTCCCGGCATGGATATAACGCCAGTCACCGGTGGTCGGGATGGCATGCGGCAGTGAGGTTTTTTTGACATCGGGAAGATCGAGTTTGCCCCAGCCGTGGAGACTGCCGATATGGTCAAGCACCAGCACCTGGTACCTGCCGGCGGATATGACACCGGAGAGCGTCTGCACCGCCGGAGTGAAGCTTGTTTGGGCGGACGTTGCAAGCGCTGCTGGGCGATGCTGAAAATGCAGCCAGACCATCACCAACAGCATCAGGCCAACGAGGTAACTCATTGTGCGGAGCATGCGAAATTCCTTTTATTAACAAGCATTATTTACCGCACAGACTACAGAAGCTCCTTATTAAAGACAATCCTTCCATCCTCGGCTCAAGCCGTGTCGGGCTGAAGCCCGACCTACAGGCCCCAGCGGAAGAAGTCCTGTCCCTCCGCCAGATAGGCCCGCGACAGCACCATCTTGTGGATTTCACTGGCGCCGTCCACCAGCCGCGCCTGCCGGGCGTAGCGGTAGATCCACTCAACCATGGTGTCCTTGGAGTAGCCGCGCGCACCCAGCAACTGGATGGCAGTGTCGGCGGCTTTCTGCAGCGTGTCCGCCACATGGATCTTGGCGATGGAAATGTCGGTGCGGGCGAAATCGCCCTGATCCAGCTTCCACGCCGCTTGCATCGTCAGCAGCCGGCCGATGTGGATATCCTTGGCGGCATCGCCCAGCATCCATTGCACACCTTCATGTTCAGCCAGCTTTTGGCCGAAACTCTGGCGCTGCGAAACGTAGGCCCCCGCTTCCTCCAGGCAGCGCTTGCTGAGGCCCAGCCAGCGCATGCAATGGGTGAGGCGCGCCGTACCCAGCCGGATTTGCGTGACTTTCAGGCCGTCGCCGACTTCCAGCAAACGGTTCTCATCGGGAATTTCCAGACCCTCAAAAACAATCTCGCAGTGACCGCCGTGCTCTTCCGGCCCCATGATGGCAATGCGACGTTCGATGCGCCAGCCGGGTTGTGAAGCATCAAACAGGAAGGCGGTGAGCCCCTTGCGCTCGTGATCGGAGGTGCGCGCCAGCAGGATAAAATGTTGCGCCCCTTCCGCGCCGGTAATGAACCACTTGCGGCCGGTGATGATCCATTTATCACCACGTTTCTCGGCCTTGGTGTAGGTCAGCGAAGGGTCGGAGCCACACCCGTCCGGTTCGGTCATGGCAAAGGCCGAGCGCACCTTGCCGTCGATGATCGGTTGCAGCCAGCGCTCCTTGAGCGCCTCGGTCTTCAGCAGTTTTTCCAGCACGATCATGTTGCCGTCGTCCGGCGGCGCGGCGTTGAACATCACCGGCCCGAAGGGCGAACGCGCCGCTTCTTCATAACAGGCGGCCATGCCCATGACGCCAATGCCCTGACCGCCCCGCGACTTCGGCATCTGGAACGCCCACAGCCCCTCGGCTTTTGCCAGGGCCCGGACTTGCGCCACTACGTCCTCACGGATGTTTTCATGCGCATCAAAGACGTCAGGACGTTTTTCCAGCGGCAGCACCTGCTGTTCCACAAAGGCGCGCACCCGCAGGCGGTAATCTTCAATTTCTGGCGAGAGGGTGAAATCCATGGTTCAAGGAACTCCGATGTGGAATGACGGATGGTCGGGAAAAGAATCCCCGACAATAATCTGAACCATGATTCGCATTCAACTCGCGTTCGCGGCGGGCGGCAGCTTCGTCACCAGAATCTGGTCAATACGGTAATTGTCGATATCGACGACTTCAAACTTGTAGCCCGCCAGTTCGATGCTGTCGGTGCGCTTGGGAATTTTCTTCAGCAGGTACATCATGAAGCCGGCGATGGTCTGGTAATTGTCCTCGTGCGGCAGCTCCTCGATATCCAGCGCCCGCTTCACGTCCTCCACCGGCGTCGCGCCGTCCACCAGCCACGACACCTCGTCGCGCCTGACGATCAGCTCCTCAATGAAGGAACTGACCAGATCGCCCATCAGCGTCTTCATCACATCATTGAGGGTGACGATACCCACCACCAGCGCGTATTCGTTGAGGATCAGCGCCAAATCCTGATTGGTGACCTTGAAGCGTTCCAGCAGCTCGGACAGCGTCAGCGAGTCGGGAATGGCCAGGATGTTCTTCACCACCAACTCCCGATTCAGGGAAATGGCTTGCTGGTTGAGCGTGCGCTTGAGGATGTCCTTGGATTCGACAAAGCCGACCACGGCGTCCACGTGGTCGTCGCAGACCACAAAGCGGGAATGCGGATGATCGGAAATCTTCGCCTTCAGCACGCTTTCATCATCCTGCAGGCGCAGGAAGACCACGCTTTCACGGGGCGTCATGGCGAAGGTGACGGTGCGGGTATCCAGTTCGAAGACGTTTTCAATAAGGTGCTGTTCCTGCTTGTGCAGGGCGCCAGACGCGGTCCCGGCATCCACCATGGCGCTGACATCATCAAAGGTGATGTGATCCTCACGGGTGATCTGGATGCCCAGCAGCCGGAACAGGCCGGTGGCGATGCCGTCATACATCAACACCACTGGCTTCAGCAGCATCAGGCTCAAGCCGATCGGCTTCACCACCAGCACCGCCACCTGCTCCGGCCAGGTCATGGCCAGCCGCTTGGGCATCAGGTCGGCAAAAACGATGAACAGCGAGGTGACCAGCAGGAAGGCCAGCAGGAAGCTGGCCTGGTCAATCCAGCCGGCCGGACCAAACAGTGCGTGCAACTGCGCGGCCAGATGCGGCGACAGCGCCTGCTCGCCGACGATGCCGCCCATGATGGCGATGGCGTTCAGCGCCACCTGCACCACCGTGAAGAAGATGCCGGGCTGCTCCCGCAGTGCCAGCACCCGCTGTGCCCGCAAGTCTCCCGCCTCCACCATCTGCTGCAGGCGGATGCGGCGCGCCGAAGCCAGGCCGATCTCGGCAAAAGAGAAGAAGGCGCTGACCACAATCAGCGAGGCTATGACCAGCAGGTTCTGGAAGAGGCTCATGGGAGCATGCAACGCCGGGGCGTTATCCTCAAATTCAAGATGGAACTAATATACGCCGCGAATATGACCGCTGCAAAAAAGCAAAAGGGCAGGATTGCCGCCCTGCCCTTCAACCGGTTGCGCAACCGCTGCCGTTTTACTCGTAACGCACTTCCGCAATCTCATACTCCACCTTGCCGGCGGGCGTCTGGATCACCACGGTGTCGCCTTCTTCCTTGCCGATCAGGCCGCGCGCAATCGGTGAATTCACCGAGATCTTGCCGATCTTCAGATCCGCCTCGTCGTCGCCGACGATCTGGTAGGTCTTGGTTTCGCCATTGCCGACATTTTCGATATCAACCGTGACGCCGAAAATCACCTTGCCGGTTTGCGGCATCTTGGAGATGTCGATGATCTGGGCATTGGACAGCTTGCCCTCGATTTCCTGGATGCGACCTTCGGCAAAGCTCTGCTGCTCGCGGGCGGCGTGGTACTCAGCGTTTTCCTTGAGATCGCCGTGGGCGCGCGCTTCGGCGATGGCGGCGGTGATGCGCGGACGCACCACTCCCTTGAGGTTGTCCAGTTCCTTGCGCAGGGCTTCCGCCCCGCCGACGGTCATGGGTACGCGTACCATTATGCCAACTCCTTGTGCAGATCCTGCAGGCGGCAGACCGACAGTTCGGCGTCAGACTTCAAAGCCTGGCAAACTGCATTGGCGCCGCTGATGGTGGTGGTGTAATACACCTTGCCTTGCAGCGCGCTGCGGCGGATCGAGAACGAATCCTGCTGCGCCTGCTTGCCTTCGGTGGTGTTGATGATCAGGCTGATTTCGCCGTTCTTCAGCATGTCGACAATGTGCGGACGGCCTTCGGTCACCTTGTTGACACGGCGGCAGGGCACACCGGCTTCTTCCAGCACGCGCTGCGAACCG
The DNA here is from genome assembly GCF_030646115.1 of Fluviicoccus sp. Classification (GTDB taxonomy): domain Bacteria; phylum Pseudomonadota; class Gammaproteobacteria; order Pseudomonadales; family Moraxellaceae; genus Fluviicoccus. Next base: position 67,903 of record NZ_JAUSMX010000008.1, on the reverse strand, counting down.
CCGGTGGCAACCAGCTCGAAACCGATTTCGACCAGATCACGGCCGATCTGCGGCAGCAAGGTCTTGTCGGAGTCCCGCACCGAGATGAAAGCGCGGCCGCCGGTAGGCAGCTTTTCATTGGAGCCCAGCACCGCCTTGTGGAAAGCTTCGCCGAAGGTGACACCCACGCCCATCACTTCGCCGGTGGATTTCATTTCCGGCGACAGGATGGGGTCGACGCCGGGGAATTTGGCGAAGGGGAACACTGCTTCCTTGACACTGTAGTACGGCGGAATGATTTCCTTCTGGAACTTCTGGCTGGCTAGGGTCTGGCCGGCCATGCAGCGGGCGGCGACCTTGGCCAGCGATGCGCCGATGCACTTCGAGACGAAGGGTACGGTGCGCGAGGCGCGCGGATTCACTTCCAGCACATAGACTTCGTTAGCCTTGACCGCGAACTGCACGTTCATCAGCCCGACCACACCCAGCTCGCGGGCCATGGCGATGGTCTGGACGCGCATCACGTCCTGCACATCCTGCGCCAGCGCATAGGGCGGCAGCGAGCAGGCGGAGTCACCGGAGTGGATGCCGGCCTGTTCAATGTGCTGCATGATGCCGCCGATCACCACTTCTTCACCGTCGGATACGCAATCAACGTCGACTTCGATGGCGTCATCCAGGAAACGGTCAAGCAGCACCGGCGAGTCGTTGGAGACCTGCACGGCGGTGCGCATGTAATGGCGCAGCTCGTCTTCGTTGAAGACGATTTCCATGGCGCGGCCGCCCAGCACGTAGGACGGGCGCACCACCAACGGATAGCCGATCTCCGCCGCCAGGCGCACGCCGTCTTCGGCATTGCGGGCGGTGCGGTTGGGCGGCTGCTTCAGGTTCAGGCGTTCCACCATCTGCTGGAAACGCTCGCGGTCTTCGGCGCGGTCAATGGCGTCCGGGCTGGTGCCGATGATCGGCACCCCGGCGGCTTCCAGGTCTCGGGCCAGCTTCAACGGCGTCTGGCCGCCATATTGCACGATCACGCCCTTCGGCTTCTCGACGCGCACGATTTCCAGCACATCCTCCAGCGTCACCGGCTCGAAGTAGAGACGGTCGGAGGTGTCGTAATCGGTGGAAACGGTTTCTGGATTGCAGTTGACCATGATCGTTTCGTAACCGTCTTCGCGCATGGCAAGAGCGGCATGGACGCAGCAATAGTCGAACTCAATGCCCTGGCCGATGCGGTTCGGACCGCCGCCCAGCACCATGATCTTGTCACGACCGGAGGGCTTGGCTTCGCACTCTTCCTCGTAGGTGGAGTACATATACGCGGTGTCAGTGGCGAATTCGGCGGCACAGGTATCCACGCGCTTGTAGACCGGGTACACGCCCAGCTCCCAACGCTTCTTGCGCAGCTGCTTCTCGCGGACGCCCAGCAGGCCGGCGAGGCGGCTGTCGGCGAAGCCCTTGCGCTTCAGCTGCCACAGCACGTCACGGGTGCAACCGGCAAAGCCCAGTTGCTTGACCTTTTCCTCGGCCTTGATGATGTCTTCAATCTGCACCAGGAACCACGGATCGACGGCGGTGTATTCATAGACCTGCTCGACGCTGAGACCCATGCGGAAGGCGTCGCCGATGTACCAGATACGCTCGGCGCCGGGATTCTTCAGCTCATGGCGCAGCTTGTCCATGGCATCCTTCTGGCCGGGCTGGATCTTCGGGTTGAAGCCGTCGGAACCCACTTCCAGGCCGCGCAGCGCCTTCTGCACCGACTCCTGGAAAGTGCGGCCGATGGCCATCACTTCGCCCACCGACTTCATCTGGGTGGTGAGGCGGCCGTCGGCCTGGGGGAATTTCTCGAAGTTGAAACGGGGAATCTTGGTGACGATGTAGTCGATGGACGGCTCGAACGAGGCCGGGGTCTTGCCGCCGGTGATGTCCTTCTTCAGTTCGTCCAGCGTGTATCCGACGGCCAGCTTGGCCGCGACCTTGGCGATGGGGAAGCCGGTGGCTTTCGACGCCAGCGCCGAGGAACGGCTGACGCGCGGATTCATCTCGATCACGACCATGCGGCCGGTTTTCGGGTTGATACCGAACTGGACGTTGGAACCGCCGGTCTCGACGCCGATCTCGCGCAGCACCGCGATGCTGGCGTTGCGCATGATCTGGTATTCCTTGTCGGTCAGGGTCTGCGCCGGGGCGACGGTGATGGAGTCGCCGGTGTGCACGCCCATGGCGTCGAAGTTTTCAATGGCGCAGACGATGATGCAGTTGTCGTTCTTGTCACGAACGACTTCCATCTCGTACTCCTTCCAGCCGATCAGCGATTCGTCGATCAGCAGTTCCTTGGTCGGCGACAGGTCGAAACCGCGCTCGCAGATTTCCACGAATTCTTCGCGGTTGTAGGCGATACCGCCGCCCGAGCCGCCCATGGTGAAGGACGGACGGATGATGCAGGGGAAGCCCAGCGTCGCCTGGATGGCGAAGGCCTGTTCCATGTTGCCGGCGACAGCGGCGCGCGGGCACTCCAGCCCGATGCGGCGCATGGCCTGGTCGAACAGCTTGCGGTCTTCGGCCATCTTGATCGCATCCTTGGACGCACCGATCAGCTCGACATTGAATTTTTCCAGCACGCCGTGCTTGTCGAGGTCCAGCGCGCAGTTCAGCGCGGTCTGGCCGCCCATGGTCGGCAGCACCGCGTCCGGACGTTCCTTCTCGATGATCTTGGCCACGGTCTGCCAGGTGATCGGCTCGATGTAGGTGGAGTCGGCCATCGACGGGTCGGTCATGATGGTGGCCGGATTCGAGTTCACCAGGATGACGCGGTAGCCTTCCTCACGCAGGGCCTTGCAGGCCTGGGCGCCGGAGTAGTCGAATTCACAGGCCTGGCCGATGACGATCGGGCCCGCGCCAATGATGAGAATGCTTTTGAGATCGGTACGCTTTGGCATGATTCCGCCCTAAGATTTTTTAACGCAACCCTTTCCGCTTGAAGCGCCCTCTCCCGGGACGGGAGAGGGTTGGGGAGAGGGGTATAAACTTTACTTCCGCGCCTGCACCAGCTCGATGAAGTGATCGAACAGGCCGTCCGCATCGTGCGGGCCGGGGCTGGCTTCAGGGTGACCCTGGAAGCTGAACGCCGGCTTGTCGGTGCGGTGGATGCCCTGCAGCGAGCCGTCGAACAGCGACTTGTGCGTGGCGCGCAGGTTGGCAGGCAGCGTCGCCTCATCGGCGGCAAAACCGTGGTTCTGGCTGGTGATCATCACACGGCCGGTTTCCAGATCCTGCACCGGGTGGTTGGCGCCGTGGTGGCCGAACTTCATCTTCAGCGTCTTGGCGCCGGAGGCCAGAGCCAGCAGCTGGTGGCCAAGGCAGATGCCGAAGACGGGGATGTCGGTTTCCAGGAAGGCGCGGATGGCCTCGATGGCGTAGGTGCAGGGCTCGGGGTCGCCGGGGCCGTTGGACAGGAAAATGCCGTCCGGGTTCAGCGCCAGCACATCTTTCGCCGGGGTCTGCGCGGGCACCACGGTCACGTCGCAGCCACGGTCCACCAACATGCGCAGGATGTTGCGCTTGACGCCGAAGTCATAGGCAACAACCTTGAACTTCGGGGCTTCGGCGGGGGTCACGTGGCCCTTGCCGAGCTGCCAGCTGCCTTCGGTCCAGGCATAGCTTTCGGTCACGGACACGACCTTGGCCAGGTCGGCGCCCTTCAGTCCGGGGAAGGCGCGGGCCTGGGCCAGCGCGGCTTCTTCACTTATGTTGTCACCGGCCATGATGCAGCCGTTCTGCGCGCCTTTTTCACGCAGGATGCGGGTCAGGCGGCGGGTGTCGATATCGGCAATACCGACGATACCATGACGCGTCAGGTAGTCGCTGAGCGACTCCTGGTTGCGGAAACTGCTGGGAATCATCGACAGTTCGCGAATGATTAGACCGGCCGCCCAGGGCTTGGCGGACTCGGCGTCTTCATCATTAATACCGGTATTACCGATATGCGGGTATGTCAGGGTGACGATCTGCTGGCAATAGGAGGGGTCGGTGAGGATTTCCTGATAGCCGGTCAGGGCCGTATTGAATACCACTTCACCGCTGGTGCTGCTATCGGCACCAATGGAAATACCCCGGAAGATGCTGCCATCGGCAAGGGCGAGAATGGCGGGCTTACGCAAAAGAACCTCCGCACGGAACTGGGACAGACGCAGGCGTTTGCAGGGCCGTGTCGGGCAGCGCCTGCAAAAAAGCGAGACAGACCTAGACTCAACGGTGATGGGTATCGCCGCTGTCCCTGAATCTTCTCGCTTGCAAATGCGGCGGATTCTACAGAAAGGAGAGGGAAAAGTCGAATTCGGCGTGCGTCAATTCGGAGTGACACTGATGGGGAGTCACTCCGAGGAATCCGGCCGGAATGTGGAAAGGAAAGCTGTGGCGCACGTATGGAGCCGATCCATCAGGATCAAGCCGCCTTGCGCCCTTCCTTCCCCCGCTTCTGCTGCCCCTTCACCCACTTCACCACCTGCCGCACCGGCTTCGGCAGCTTGGGTTGCAGGAACTTGGCGGCGTTGTTGAACCACATCAACAGGCTGAAATCACCTTCCATCTTGATATCACCGGCCTGCATGCCCTTCATGAAGGCCATCGGCGAAGCCTTGGCCAGGGTTTTCAAGGCATATTCGGCATCCTTGAAGGTCAGCGTGAAATCCGGCTTGGCATGCGCCTTGGCGCGGGAATAGACCCGGCGGTTCTTGATGGAAAAATAACGCACCGTCTGGCCATCCGCCGTCTGCAACTGGATCACCGACTTGCGGTTGTGCAGCATGGCCATGAAACCGGCGTCATGCGAAGCCAGATAACGCATGCGGGTTGCCATGAACAGCAACATGAGCTGGAATTGATTCATGCCGTAACCTTCTTTTCTTATACGTTGAATGGGTGTGATTCCGGAATGTAGCAGGTCAAAAGACAAAGCCCAAGTACCGGATCGACCACCGCAGCGACAGAACCGGTCAGTAGCCGATGCCCAGCGTCAGGCTGGCCGCGCGCCGGCCGCCCTTCCCCTGCGCCAGGGTCAGGTACAGCGGCCCCAGCCGCGTATCCGCCGCCAGCACACCGCCCACACTCCAGGCAGCATGACTGAACAGTTCACTATGCCATTCGGTGTCCGGCAAGGCATTGCCCGCCTCCGCCACCACCCCCAGATAGACGCCGCCGCCCAGCACCGGCGGCATCTCCCGCACCTGCCGGTAACCCAGCACCCGGGTCAGGAAAAAGGTGTCGCCCGCCAACTCAGAGGGACGGTAGGCCGACAGGCTCATGGGGCCGCCCAGCTGGAATTCCTCGGCATAGGGCAAGGTGCTGCCCAGCGCACTGCCACCGCGCCCGGTCAGGAACAAGGTATAAGGCCCGCCGGTAAAGGCGCGACGCCAGTCCAGCGACACCTTGCTGTAATGGCGGTCGCTGCCCAGCCCAGTATCGGTGGTAAAGGCGTCCAGCTTCACCCAATTGCCGCTGCGGGGGAAACGGGGGCTGTCCAGCTGGTCATAGATCAGCTTCAGGCCATATCCCGCCTGGGTATAGGTCTCCCCCACCAGCGGAAACACGGTCTGCAAGGCGGAGGTCCATTTCACATGCTCACCTTTCAGATAAAAGCGCACCTCCCCCCACTTGTCGAGTTCCGAACCGAAATCGACCCCACCACCTACCCGCTTGACGCGATTACCCACCACTTTTTCATGATCGATCACCACATTTCGCGGTTCATCACGCAAATCGCCCCACGGCGCCACAAAAAATGCTCCGTTCAGCACCGTGGGCTGGAAGAATTCCGTGCGCAGGCTACGGGTTTCGCCAACTTCCCCCTGCGTCAGCCATTCCGCGCCCAAGCTGTTCAACCAGGTGCGGCGCAGGCTCGCCTTCAGGCCAAAACCGGAATCCCCGGAAAAGTCCGTATTCAGCTTCAAGCCCAGCCGCAGGAAGTCACGTCCGTCCTTTTCAATGGGAATGATGCGCAGCAACGAGCCGTCCGGTGAAGGCAACAACTGGTAGGTCAGACGGACAAAATCACCCCGGGCATAGATACGGTCGATACTGTGATGAAGTTCCGGCTGGTCCAGCGGCTCACCCTTGCGCACATCCAGCAGCGATTTCAGCACTTCCTTGCTCACCCAGCGCGTCGGGGTGATTTCCACCCGGCCGACTTGCCGGTGTTGCGGCTTGCGCGCCTCCACCCCGGCCCGCCACGCGGCATAATCCTCCGGGCTCAGCGCCAGCGCCCGCAAGCCGGGCAGCATGGCGCGGGCAGCCTTCTCACCGGCATCAATCATGCGTTTGGCTTCGTTGAAATCGGTGGAGGTGAGGCCGCTCAGATCCGGGGTAATCAACACGTCGCGCTTGCCCAGCGTTGCAATCTGCGCCTGCATGTCCTTCTGCACTGCAATGTTGATGGTTTGCTCACTGACCGCAAACAAAGACTCCAGCTTGTCCTTGGCAGCATTGGGTGAGGAGACGTTGACGGCCACCACCGCGTCGCCGCAAAGCTTGCGGCCCACATCCACCCCCATGTTCTTGACAATGCCGCCGTCCACCACCATCTGCTCCTTGTAGGAAACAGGGGGGAAAACACCCGGCACGCTCATACTGGCGCGCATCACCAGCGGCAGGTCGCCCTCGTCCATAATGACGGTGTCGCCGTTTTCGATGTTGGCGGCAATGGCGCGATAGGGAATGGGCAGCTGATCGAAACGGTCCACTTCCAGACCGCCGGTCAGCTCCCGGAAAAACTGGGTGATGTAATGCACGCCTACCAGGTTGCGCGGGGCCACCGGCCAGAAATTGCGCAGGGTCAGCGTGAAGTCGAAATAGTCCTGGCCGTCGTCACGCTTGCGGATATAGGGAATATCCCGGCGGTGCGGCTTGTCGCCAAAGAGGTAGTCCCAGTCCGCCCCTTCTACGCGCTGTTGCATCTCTCCGGCCGTCATGCCGGTGGCCGCCGCCCCGCCGACAATGGCGCCCATGCTGGTGCCCACCACGCAATCCACCGGCACCCGCGCTTCTTCCAGCACCTTCAGCACGCCTATATGGGCAATGCCACGCGCACCGCCGCCGGACAACACCAGCGCAACTTTGGGACGCTCGGCCGCCTGGACCAGGACGGAACAGGCAAGGGTCAGCAACAGCAGCAGGGGCCGCTTCATGGCGGAAGACTTCCGGTGGGAAAATTTGAGGGGATTATAGCGGAGGTGAGCCAAAAGCCTACGCGGGAAACGACAACGACGGTAGCGCCTTGGGAAAATATGGGGAAGTCAACCACAGGATGAAGGCCGGAGGTCATTCCCCCGGCGCTGCGCGCCAAGCTGCTGCGGCGGAAGGCTCAGGCCGCGCGAAACTGCGGAGTCGTCGCCACGGACGACTTGAACAGCGGTGTTGCCACCGCCTGTTTTTCGGAAGCTCTGGAATAGGCCTCCTCCTTGCTGCCGCAAAAAAGCACGGTGCGGCCGCAGGTGCCGCATACCCGCACCGCCGTATCTTCCGTGGGGCGCAAGGCGCTCCAGCTGCGCGGACAATCCCCGGTCTGTGTAAAACAGACAGCATCCTCTTCCACCAATATGACTTCACCGGACCCGGTCATCATCATCTCCCTGAAACCCTGGATAAGCACTAACGCGCCGCTTGTTTTTCCGACGCCGCCACCATCAAGAATATGAAACCTGTCACAATCATGAAAGACAGTACACCCGCCAAAACCGACAACTCGTCGGGCAATATCAACGCCACCAGACGCATCATGGCGCAAATCGCCGCCGCAAAAATCACGCCCCCCGCCGCAAAGGCCAGCCAGACACGGTACCGCGACATCAACAACAGGGAGGCTCCCAGAATCAGCATGGACAGCATCATGTTCTTTTTCTCCTGCATGAAGTTTGTGCAGGACCATTATGCAAAGTCTGATTGCGAGGCGGCAGTGGTTGAAACCTGCTCAGCGACCGCCTGTGTCGCGCGGGTTTGTGCGTCATAAACTGTCGTGCAAACAGGATTTCAGGCTTGAGTTCTGCGAACAGGCGGAGTAATTTCCAGCCACTTCAACGGCATTATTAAAAGACAATCCTCATGATGAGCAAGGAAAAAGCCGGCAGCCTACATCGACAATGGCTGATTCTGCAGCGGTTGCCGCAAGGCAAGTGGATCGGCACCACCGACCTGATGAAGTCATTGGTGAAAGACGGCGTCGAAGTGAGCCTGCGCACCATCCAGCGCGACCTGAACCAGTTGGCCGAACGCTTTCCGCTGGAACACAACAATGCCTCGCCCCAGGGCTGGCGCTGGCGCGCCGATGCGCAGATTTCCAGCCTGCCGCACATTACCACCAGCCAGGCCGTGACCTTCCTGATGGTGGAAGACCATTTGCGTCACCTGCTGCCGCCCAGCCTGCTGGATGAACTGCGGCCCTGGTTCGACATGGCGCAACGCACGCTGAACCTCAGCGACAGCAACCAGGGCCGCCACTGGCTGGATTGCGTGCGCATTATCCCGCCGACGCAGCCGCTGATTCCGCCCACCGTGCCGCGTGAGGCCCAGCAATCGGTGTATGAGGCGCTGCTGGCCAACCGCCAGTTGCAGGCCGGCTACCAGCGACGCTATGACAAAACCGCCGCCGAATACACCCTGAATCCGCTGGCCATTGTGCAGCGCGGGCCGGTGATCTACCTGGTGGCGACCCGGGCCGACAGCATGGAGAAAATCCGCTTGTTTGCGCTGCACCGCTTTGTCAACGCGGAGGTGCTGAAGACGGCAGCAGTTACCCCTGAGGGCTTCAGTGTCGATGATTATCTGGAAAGCGGGGCAATGGGCTTTGGCCAGGGGGAGCCGGTGCGGCTGCGGGCATTGTTTGAAGCTAGGGCGGGTGAACACCTGCATGAATGCCAGCTGAGCACCGACCAGACGATTACCGAACAGGATGACGGACGCCTGCTAGTGGAAGCGACCGTGCGCAATACCTCGCAATTACTGTGGTGGTTGCGCGGTTTCGGCAAGGCGGTGGAGGTGCTGGAACCGATGCTGGAGTTGTAGGAGGAAAGGAAGAATCTTTTCACGCCTGATGCAGATTGTTTTACCACCCAAACGAGGCTAATCTCGAACCCAGCGTTAACCATAATCATTACAATGACTGTCTGACGACCCCGACAGCCGCCACGCCACCCCTCAGGAACGAGGTACACAGGATGTCCGGGTTTTCTCTCCGTCACGCCATCGGCCTGACCAGTCTTCTGGCCTGCACGGCCGCCACCGCCAATCCCCTGGTCGTCCGCCAGCAAACCGACTGGAAAGCCGTTGACGGCTGCGCCCGCGAAATCTCCGTTGCTGAATTCGGCAAACCGCTGGTGGTGGGTTGCGCCGCCGGCGGGCCGGGCGGTTTCCAGATCTTCCGCCGCAACGGCTCCCAATGGGATCTGCAACCGGGGGCTGGCGTGAAAATCGCCGACCTGGGCAATGCGCTGACGCCCTTCATCATCGACAAGAACGGCGGGCTGTGGCGCGGCTCCGGAGCCCGGCAACCGGGCTGCGTCCAGGAAATCGCCTCCAGCACGCGGCCCGATCTATGGGCCGTCAACTGTGACCGGGCCTCCGGCGGCTACGTCATCCAGCGGGCGGACAACCTGACGCCGGTGGTGGCCGGTGGCAAACCCGGTGATTATGATGTCAGCACCTGGCAAACCCTGCCCTCCAAAAACGGCGCCTTGAAAGTCGCGGTGGGCGATACCGTCTGGATGATCAATCGCGACCGGCAAATCTACACCTTTGACCGCACATCCTCGCAATGGCAAATGAAGCCGGGCTGTGCGGTGGAAATTGCCGCCAACGGCCCGCATGCCTGGGTCATCGGCTGCGCCGCCGGAGGTGACGGCGGCAACCAGATCTTCCAGTGGAGTGCTTCCGGCTGGAAAATCGTCAAGGGTGCCGCCATGAAGGTGGCGGTGGACAACCTCGGTAACCCCTGGGTCATCGACAAGTCCGGCGGCATCTGGACCTGGACCTTCAAGACTCCCCGCTAATACGTGCGGGGCGCCCCAACGCCATGCAAAGACAACAACAAGCCACGAGGACTTTCCCCCATGTATGCACTGATCCGTATTTCCACCACGCTGCTGGGCCTGAGCCTGGCGTCCGCCGCCATGGCCGGGGTCGATCCCGCCTGCGCCCCGGTCATCAAGTCCAGCCTGGCCCGCGCCGCCGCCCCCGCCTGGGAAACCGTCACCGTAGTCAGCCCCGGCAATTTCAAGATGGAAGCCATCCAGGCTGGCGGCCAATCCTACATGCGCATGAACGGCGAACGCTGGAAAAAAGCCCCGGTGAATCTCGCCAAGGCGGAACAGCAAGTGGTCGCACAGATCAATAGCGGCCAGATCAAGCTCTCCAAGTGCAAGGATGGCGGCGACTCCACCATCGATGGCATTCCCACCCGAATGATTAACTACACCGTGGAAATGGCTGGCGCACCGGCGGCGGCGGCCACCCTGCATGTCGGCAAAGCGGATGGCCTGCCCTATGCCCAGACCGGCGACAAGGTGAAAACCCACATCCGCTATCGCGGCGTCACCGCCCCCAAACTCTGACCGGAGTCACTGCCATGCCCGCCTGCTTGCGCACCACCTTGCTGCTGATGCTGACCCTGATGCTGGGCGCGTGTGAGCAGAAAAAAGAAGCTCCCGAACCCGGCGACCTGCCCGCTTTCGGCGAGCCTGATCAACCGATTGACACTGCTGCGGCCCAAAAACCATTACCCACCCCCTGCTTACTGGTCTCGGCGGCGGATGCGCAGGCGGTCACCGCCCAGCCGATGGCGGTGATGAGCGACGAGCCCAAGCTCTGCGCCTATAACAGCACCGCCAGCGCCGGATCCTTCACCACTCTGATGGTCAACCTCAGCGACAACGACGATGAGGCCATGGCCATTGATGTCTTTCGCGCCATTGCCGGACTGCCCGGCAAGCTGAACAAGATGGTCAATGACCAGATGGGCGAGACCACCAAGAAATCAGGCCAGACCCTGGACGGTCTGGGTGATGAAGCCCGGCTGATGAAAGGCAATACCGACATGATCGGCCAGACTTCTTTGGTGGTGCGTAAAGGCCGGGTGGTGCTGAACCTGTCGGTGATCGGCATGGGCGGCGACCCGGAAACCGGCGCCAGACTGGAAGCCCTGGCGCGCAAGATCGTGGTGGCGTTATGAACAGGGCGCTCCGGCTGGCGGCCGGGGTGTGGCTGGCGGTTTCCGCCTGGCAGGCGGTGGCCGACGAAGCCCCGGTCAAGGCGACCGTCACCGTGCTGGTGACCCCGCCGGCGGTGCAGCCGGGTGAGGCCGTCACCGTCAGCGGCATTGCGCCGCTGGATGCCAAAGGGGCGGTGACAGTGCGCATTTCCCCGCCGGGTGGCAAACCACCGGTGGATCTGCGGGTCAACCCTTCCACCAATGGCGATTACAGCGTGAATTTCCGGGGCACAACTTGGGCCGGGGAATACAAAATCGGGGTTGTTTCTCCTGGCGGGCGTGTGACCGGTCAAGGCGTATTCACCGTCGCCGTGATGGAACCGCTGAACGAAATTGATGAGGCTGGCCAGGAGGCGCGCAAGATTGAAGCCGAGATCCGCAAGGTGGCGGCCGATATCGACTCCCAGGTCGCCCTGTTGCCCACCACCCCGGAAGCCTCACAACTCAAGGCCAAATGGAGTACCCTGAAACCGCAGCTGCTGCAAGCCGCCCGCGATGCCGGGGACATTGACGGCCTGCTGGAACCGTTGCCGGCGGCGGCGCGCCAAGATCCCGGCCTGCGTCCTGCCTTGCTGCCTTTTGCCAAGAAACTGGATGACTGGACCAAACTGGCCCGGCCCGAGCGGGAGCGCATCAGCCGTGAACTGGCCAAGAGCAAGCATGCGAATATCAAGTGTGAAAATCTGGAGAGACTAAAGGAAGGATTCAATTATGCAGCCGCCTTGCTGAACCTGACAGGCGGCCTGCTCAATGCCATCAAGTCAGTCGCCGTCGACTATGTAGCGGCGCAGGTGGCAAAAACCATCGACGACAAAGCCAAGGCCTTCTCCAAAAACTTCGGCTTCCCCGCTGGCGAATCGACCAAGGTGGCTATTGCCTTCACCGAAGCCGCCGCCAAAGGCAAATGGGGCGGCAATAAAACGGTGCTCAAACTGGCCGCCAAGGAAACCGCCCGGGGTTCCGTTTTCGGTCTTCTGGCAGACGCGGCCGCATTTGCGGCTGACCGCCTGTTTAACGCGAGTTGTGAACGGATGTCCGGCCCCATTCAGGGCTTCATGCATGCCGACTTCTTCGCCCGCTCCACCGGGGAGGTCTGGTGGAACTATGATATCCATTACTCCGGAAAGCTGGAGTTGCGTTACCCCAAGAATGCCAACTCCGGGGAAGCTTCGTCCGTGAAAGGAGAGTTCATGGGCCAAGCCACCAAATTCACGCTGTGGGAAGATTCAATGCGCATTGGTTTTCCAGGGCTGACCAACAGCGCCATCAAGTTCAAACGGGTGCTGCTGCCTCGTCCCCAGTTGTTTGCCAGTGGCTCGGCACAAGAGGGGACAATGGCTGGCAGCGAGGAAAAGCCCATTGATGTGGAAGGTAAAGTCGCCGCCACTTTCCTCAAACCGTACTCTTTTTATGTGCCGGTAGAGGGCGAGATCGTCAAAGGAGTATTAACCCTGCGTATCAGCCCTGCAACCAGTGACTACAATGCTGTGGCGCGAGTTGTTTATGTATTTATTTCGCCCCTCACGAATATGATCCCGGTAGCGACAACTTTTGAGCTACCCTACAAAGAAGCTAATTTCTTCTTCACCCGCGTTTCCAAGGGGGCTCCGCTGCAATTTCCCGTTGTCAAGGAGGGCAATGCCCTCAAAGTGGAAGGTACAGCGAAGAACAAGCAAGGCAACAATATCGCTGAGGGCTTTTATCAACTGAAAATCAAGATCTGCAACCCGGAAGGATCATGCTGAAACCCCTCCTCGCCCTGACCGCCGGCCTGTGGCTGTCCAACCTGCACGCCGCCGCCGCGGTTGCCGTCCCCCTGACGCCCGGTCTCACCGTCACCACCGCCCTGCTGGAGCCCGGCCGTGGCGACTACGAGTCCACCAAGCGGCTGGACGCCCGGCAAGGCGCAGGCTGGCGCATCACCTATCGAGCCACCTTCCCGCCCGGCCGCGCCGCCGGCAGCACCGAACGCGTGGACAGCCTGCGCCTGCAAAGCGACGCCGACCTGCAAAAAGCCACCACCTACCGCCAAATGTTTGAAACCGGCGTCGAGGAAGACTATCCCGGCACCACCGCCCTCGGCGCATCCACCCAAGTGCTGCGGCAATTGAAGCAACAGGGCAAAAGCCCGTTCCGGCTAGTGGAAAGCGTCAGCATCTTCCCGGCCGCCGCCGGTCAGGACAGAGCGCTGGGACTGGCCAACCTGTTGACCGAAGGCGAAGCCGAGTTCAAGGGTGAACTGAAGAAGCTGAAGTCCCTGACCGTGCCGGTGATCGTCAACGGCCGCGTGCAGCAACTGCCCGCCATTGCCGCACAGGGCGAATTCACGGCCAACGGCGCGGGACGCATCCCCGCTTCCTTCGTATTCCTGGACGACGAGCAGAACCCGCTGGCGCTGCGCTGGAGCATCGGCAAGAGTACGTTGAGCGTGGTGCGCATCGACTGGCCCAAGGCCGATGACGCGGCGACGCTGAACTCCGAACTGACCCAGCGCAAGCGCATCACACTGCCCGGCCTGTATTTCGACTTCGGTTCGGCCACACTGAAGCCGGAGTCGTCCACGGCGTTGAAAACCATCGTTGCTTTACTCAGGAAAACGGCAGGGCCGTTACGGCTGGAAGGCCATACCGACAACATCGGGGCCGCTGCCGCCAATCAGGCGTTGTCACTGGCGCGAGTGCAGGCGGTAAAGGCAGCACTGGTGAAGCTGGAACCGGCACTGGCGTCACGACTGACCCCGAACGGATTTGGCGCGGCGCGGCCGGTGGCGGACAACACCACGCTGGAAGGCCGGGCGCAGAACCGGCGCGTGGAACTGGTGCTACCGTAATGAATGCAAGGAACCCGGCATGAGCCTGAAATTATCGAAGCCGGTATTGATCATCGGCGTTATCGTGGTGGTGATTCTGGGAGCGTGGCTGCCCACCGGCCTGGAACTGCTGCGCGACACGCTGGCCTCGCCATGGGCGCATTCACTGCGCGGCGAGCCCACCCTCACCGGCCGCTGGCAAGGCCGCCTGGCTTACGCGGGCATCGGCCAGCGTCCTTTCACGCTGGAAATCCGCCACGACCCCATGGACGGCAAACGTGGCCAGTACTACGCCAAGCGCGGCGCCTTCAACGGCACGGCGGAAATGACCGATGAAGAAGGCTACCGCATGCAGTTTGAAATCTCCGGCGCTTCCAACCGCGACGGCTCGAAAATCCACATCAACCTGCGCGACCTGAACCGCAAGGTTTCCCCCCGGCAGCAACCACTGGTGGTGGACCTGAACGGCGTCTGGCATGGCAAGACGCTGGAGTTGAGCGGGGAATACAGCATGAACGTGTTCAACGGCACCGGTAACGTCTGGAACAGTGACTGGGCTTCGGGCAAAGTCACGGGCGTCTTGTCCAAGCCTTGAGTCTGCACCCGGAAAAACCCCGCCTGTCGGCAATCAGTTCCAAACCGGAACTATCTCATTTCGCGGAAAATGATGACGGCGTATAATGCTGAAAATCCCCCACCTCTGGAAACCACGCCATGAAATGGCAAGACATTGGTGACATCCCCTGCTCCATCGCCCGAAGCTTGGCAGTGCTGGGCGATCGCTGGACCTTGATGGTGCTGCGCAACTGTTTTCTGGGCATCAAGCGCTTTGATGATTTCCAGACCAATCTCGGCGTCACCCGGCACGTACTGGCCGAACGCCTGCAACGACTGGTGGAGGCCGGGGTGCTGCAAAAAGTCCCCTACCAGCAAAAGCCCGAACGCTTTGAATACCGGCTGACCGAACAAGGCCGCGATCTATACCCGGTGCTGATGGCTCTTGTAAGCTGGGGCGACAAGTGGCTGGATGAAGGACGGGGAGCGCCGCTTGAATACTTGCACCAGCCTTGCGGGCATAAATTCCGGCCGGTGATGGTCTGTTCGGAGTGCGGAGAGCCGCTGTCGCCCAAACAGGTGATGCCGATGATCGGGCCCGGCTTTCAGGTCGTCAAAACAGCCTGAAAAACAAAACGCTCCCGAAGGAGCGTTTTGCGTCACCTCAACCGCGATTCACGCCAGCATCGCCGGCACTTCCTTCGCCAACTGCGCTTTCAGCGCCGCATCCCCGGCAAAGCTGCCGGTCAGGGCAAATCCCAGCAACTGGCCGTCGGCATTGCGGAACGAGGCGCACACACTGCTGCCATCCTGCGCATCCACCGCCCACGCCCCGGCCACACCCGGCGCCACCGGCGACACCACCACCGGGCACACCGGCGTCTTCACCTGCACCGGCATCGCCGGGTAAACGATCGCCGTCGGCTGGCCGCTCAGGGTCTTGGCCAGCGCACGGGCGCCCGCCATCAATGGCAGCACGTAAGGCAAAACCAGGCCCTCGACCTCAGCACAGTCACCCAGCGCATAGATATCCGGGTTGCTGGTCTGCAACTCGCGATTCACCACCACGCCACGGTTCACCGCCAGCCCAGCATCCTTCGCCAGCGCCACGCGCGGCCGCAGGCCGATCGCCGACAACACCAGATCACCCGTAATCTCACGACCGTCCGACAAGGTGGCGCGCACGCCCTCGCCTTCTTTATTCACCGCCTGCACGCTGACCCCGAAATGGAAGGTCACGCCCAGACCGGCCAACGCAGCGCCTACCGCTTCGGACGCCACCGGCGGCAACAGCGCGGGCAGCACCCGGCCCACCGGCTCCACCAGTTGCACGGCATAGCCGCCGTTGCTCAGGTCATTGGCGTATTCACTGCCAATCAGGCCGCCGCCAATGACAATCACATGCTTCTTGCCGGTCGCCGCTGCCTGGAAGCGGGCATAGCCTTCAAGATCATTCACCGTCAGCACACGCTCCAGGCCGTCACCGGCCATCGGCGGTTGGAACGGATCGGCGCCCTGCGCCAGCACCAGCTTGTCGTAAGACAGGGTTGAACCGTCCACCGTCACCGTCTTCGTCGCCGCATCAATGGCGGTGACATTGGCGTGAGTGCGGATGTCCGCCTTAAGCTGCCCGGCCATTTGTTCGGCCGTTTGCATCGCCAGCTGGTCGGCGGTCTTGCCCTTGGTGTAACCGGTGGACAACATGGGCTTGGAATAGTTGCGGCCGTCGTCCCTAGTGAGGATGACCAGCGGCGCATCGGGATTGAGTTTCCGCCACTCACGGGCGAGGTTGTAACCGGCCAGACCGGAGCCAATGATGACAAGCGACATGGGAATTACCTGTGGAGGGAAATAAAACTCCCTCTCCCCATGTGGGAGAGGGTCGGGGAGAGGGGTGCGGAAAGATGCTGGACACTACGGTAACTCCAGAGTCACCGCAGCACCCCCCTCCCCTGCCCTCTCCCACAAGGGGAGAGGGGGACAAAGCAGGACGATTACAGTGCAACCATCTCGAAGTCTTCCTTGCCGACGCCGCAATCCGGGCAGACCCAGTCGTCTGGCACATCTTCCCACTTGGTGCCGGCGGGAATGCCTTCATGGGGGATGCCGACCGCTTCGTCATAGACAAAACCACAAACGATACATTGCCACTTTTTCATGTTGCACCTCTTGGAAAATTCGGGTTAAAGCCAGCTTCCGGCATGGAACGGAATCTTGGCTGGTTTCATCCTGTCAGACAAGATTAATTTATCACACTGTCACAGTGATCGATGTTTTGATTGTCCGGCAATCCGTTGCCATTCTCCGGCTTATCCGCCCTGCACCTCGTTCAGGCGCTGACGGTAGTGGTTGGCGTGACGCTCTTCCACCTTGGCCAGCGCGGCGAAGCGCTTGGCCGCCTTTTCCAGCACCTTGCGGAAAGCCCCGGCATGCTCCTGCGACTCGGCGATTTGCTCTTCGAACTCCCGCACCGCGTCCGGTTGTGATTCTGCCACAGCTGTATCGCGGAATTCAGGGTACATTTCAGTGTATTCGTAGGTTTCACCGGCAATCGCGATTTCCAGCATCTTCGCGGGTGTCAATTCGGCCGACGGATACAGCAAGTCCAGATGCCCGAAAGCATGCTGCACTTCCTGAGAAGCAGTCTCCTCAAAGGCCTTGGCGGTGTCTTCGTCCCCCATGGCGCGGGCCAGCTTGGCGAAGTAGCTGTATTTCATGAAGGCCATGGATTCACCGGCAAAAGCGCCTTCCAGGTTCCGGGCGGTGAGCGTTTTGGAATTGTGCGTGTTCATGTGTCTCTCCTCGTGATGCCTCGGGCGGTCTGCCCTGTTGAAGCCAGATTAAGCCCGTTCCCCCGTTCAATCCAATTAAATGAACATTCATTATTGATAGCTTTTTGCTATTACATGAAAGCTTGCATTCGCCCGGCGCTCTCGGCATCCTTCTGCGCACCCACCCACAGTCCAGACTCATGCCTAAATCCTCCGCCTGGCTACCGCCGCAACGCTACTGGCTGGCCCGTCCCGCACCGGCGCAACAGCCTTGGCTGCTTTGTGAAGGCTCACTGACGGCCGCACTGGTGCGGCTTAGCCAAGGCAGCTTCCGGGTGCGGGTGACCCACGAAGGCTGGCATCGTCCCCATGCCGATGAACGCGCCGCACTGCGGATGCCAACGCGACTGGTGGCCCGTATCCGCGAGGTGGAGCTGCTGGGCCGGGACGAAGTCTGGGTCAAGGCCCGCAGCGTCATTCCGCTAAATACCCTGCGCGGCAAGGGCCATCGCCTGCGCTATCTGGGTTCCCGCTCGCTGGGCACCCTGCTGTTCAAAGGCCGCGCCCGCCGGGGGCCGTTGGAAATCCGGCGTGAAGGCGGCTGCTGGCAGCGCCACTCCTGCTTCCACTATGACGGTCGGCCGTTGCTGGTGCGGGAACAATTCCTGCCAGCGCTGTTCAAGGCGGCGCAAGCCGGGAAGATGCGCTAAAATCAGCGCCGACTTCCCATCGCCTGTTCCCCGCCCATGTCCGCTTACTCCCTGAAACAACGTCTGCCCCTCTATGCCGAAGTCATGCGCCTGCACCGCCCCATCGGCATCTGGCTGTTGCTGTGGCCGACGTTATGGGCGGTCTGGATTGCCGGCAACGGCAAACCGGCATGGGATATCGTGCTGATCTTTACGCTGGGTGTGGTGATCATGCGTTCGGCTGGCTGCGTCATCAATGACTGGGCCGACCGTGATTTTGACGGCCAGGTGACCCGCACCCAAGGCCGCCCCATCGCCGACGGCCGCTTGCCCTCGCGGGAGGCCTTGTACCTGTTTGCCGCACTGATCCTTTGCGCCGCTGCCCTGCTGCCCTTCCTGAACCTGCAAACCTTCTTCTGGTCCTTCGGCGCACTGGCGCTGGCCAGCCTGTATCCATTCATGAAGCGCTTCACCTACCTGCCGCAGGTGGTGCTGGGCGCCGCGTTCTCATGGGCCATTCCGATGGCCTTTGTCGCCCAGGACCAGTCGCCGGGGCTGCTGTGCTGGCTGCTCTATGCCGCCAATCTGGTGTGGACCGTGGCCTACGACACCCAGTACGCCATGGCCGACCGCGACGACGACCTGAAGGCAGGCATCAAGTCCACTGCCATCCTCTTCGGCCGTTTCGACCTGGCCATCGTTGGCGGGTTGCAAGGGTTCTTCCTGCTCATGATGACGCTGTTAGGCCTGACGCTGCGTCTGGGTCCGGTCTGGCCGGTGGCGGTCGGCATCGCCGGCGGGTTATTCGTGTGGCAATTCCGCCACAGCCGCGACCGCGTGGCCATCCACTGCACCGAAGCCTTCCTCAACAACCACAAGGCGGGTATGGTGCTGTTTGCCGGACTGGCCATTGGCTATGCGCTGCGGTGAATTTGACATATCCTTAGATAGTTCGTGGTTATCGACGGCCGCACACGTGAATACCTGTACCTTGCAATATTTCTGCAATATCGCTGACATCTAATAGGACTATCGCATGTCACAGGCACAGGAGCCGGTCGTGAAGAGTGAACGCATCTTGATTGTCGACGACGAAGCAGCCATCCGCGAGATGATCGGCATAGCCCTGGATCTGGCAGGCTTTGAATGCTTGGAAGCAGAAGATGCCTTGCAGGCGCATCACAAAATTGTGGATGAACGCCCTGCCCTGGTGCTGCTGGACTGGATGCTGCCCGGCATGAGCGGCATTGAACTGTGCCGGCGCATGAAACGCGACGAGACCCTCAATGAAATTCCGGTCATCATGCTGACCGCCCGCGGTGACGAGGACAACAAGATCCAGGGTCTGGATGCCGGGGCCGACGACTACATCACCAAACCTTTCTCCACCCGTGAACTGGTCTCCCGCATCCGCGCCGTCCTGCGTCGCTCTTCCGCGCTCAGCGCTGAAAAAGCCATTGACGTGGAAGGGCTGAAGCTGGATCCGGTCAGCCATCGCATCACCGCTCACGAGAATGCAGTGGAAATGGGCCCCACCGAGTACCGTTTGCTGGCGTTTTTCATGAGCCATCAGGAACGCGCCTATACCCGCGCCCAGATGCTGGACCAGGTGTGGGGCGGCAATGTCTATGTCGAAGACCGCACCATTGACGTACATATCCGCCGTCTGCGCAAGGCGCTGGAACCGCACGGTTTCGACCGCTTCATCCAGACCGTGCGCGGCACCGGCTACCGCTTCTCCGTCAAACCCGACCCCGGAAGGCAAACCGCATCGTGACACTCCTTCTCCGCCGCCAACTGTTTTTCCTGCTGCAACTGCTGGCGGTATTCGCCATTCCGGCGGCGTTTTTCAACCTGGTGGGCCTGGGACTGTTCCTGGGACTGCTGGTCTTTGTCATCATCCATCTGCAACGCCTGCACCACCTTCACGTCTGGCTGAAAAAACCGCCCGGCGAGCCGCCGCCCGACCATCTGTCCGGTATCTGGGAAGATATCGCCGATACCGTTTACCGTTTGCGACGCAATGAGGATTCCGCGCGCACGAACCTGCTGGGCATTATTGCCCGCGCCCGGACCTCCATTTCCGCGCTGGAAGAGGCTGTGGCCATGGTCGACAGCCACGGGGCGCTGGAGTGGTGGAATCCCGCAGCCGAACGCCTGCTGGGCTTCAAACCGGGAGACGCGGGCAAGCCGGTATTGAACCTGATTCGCGACCCGTCATTTATCCGCCAGTACCAGCACCCCACTCCGGAAGGCCTGAAGCTGCCGTCATGGGTCAGCCCCGACCGCTTCCTGCAATTCGAGCTGACGCGCTTCGGCCACAATGACCGCCTGCTGATTGCCTATGACATTACGCGGCTCAACCAACTGGAACAGATCCGCACCGATTTTGTCGCCAATGTCTCGCACGAACTGCGTACGCCGCTGACAGTGTTGAGCGGTTATCTGGAAACGCTCTCCGACAACCCGGACGAAATGCCGCCGCGCTGGGGACGCGCCCTGAAGCAGATGCAGCAACAGGCCGTGCGCATGACCAATCTGGTGAACGACCTGCTGCTGCTGTCCCGGCTGGAAAGTGACGGCCACAAGAGCGCGCCGAAAACCGTGTTCATGGCGCCCTTGCTGGAGCAATTGCGCACCGAGGCGCAGGCCTATGACCCCGACAAGGAACACCGCATTGTGTTGCAGGTGGAGTCCGCCGCCAATCTGGTGGGCACGGAGGCGGACTTGCGCAGCGCCTTCAGCAACCTGGTCACCAACGCCATCAAGTACACGCCGCCACGGGGAGAAATCTTCATCCGCTGGCATGAGGACGGGCAAAACCGTTACTTCAGCGTCCGCGACAGCGGTATCGGCATTGAGGCCCGGCATATTCCCCGGCTGACGGAACGCTTCTACCGGGTGGACGCTGCGCGCAGCTCCGCCACCGGCGGCACCGGTTTGGGCCTGGCGATTGTCAAACATGTCCTGCTGCAACATCGGGCCATGCTCAATATCGAATCCACACCGGGCAAGGGATCGACGTTCAGTTGTGTGTTTCCTGAGTCTACGTCTGAGTCCTGATACACCCCTTCCCGTTTCCAACACGCCCGCCCACAAAGCAGAAACAACACAAACCGCATACTTGGGCGCTGGAAATCTGACCTGCATTCACCGCGGCCATAAAAAAACCTCCGGCCAGCGGAGGTTTTTATGGACTGACGTCTGCTCAGGCCAGACCGCTCAGCTTCTTCTCAATCACTTCATAGCTGGTATGGCGCACATCCGCCCCTTTCACCATGTAAATCAGCTGCTCGGAAATATTGCGGGCATGATCGCCGATGCGCTCCAGGCACCGCAGCACCCACAACACATTCAACACCCGAGTAATGAAGCGGGGGTCTTCCATCATGTAGGTCATCAGCGCCCGCGTCGCGGTTTTGTATTCAATGTCGATGTTGCTGTCTTCACGCATTACCTTGAAGGCCTGATCGACATCCAGACGGGCAAAGGCATCCAGCGTATCGTGGATCATCAACCGCACCTGGTTGCCAATGTGCCGGGTCTCCACATAACCGCGCGGCGACTCCCCTTCCTCGCACAAGGCCTTGGCGTAACGGGCAATCTTCGCCGATTCATCACCAATACGCTCCAGATCGGTAATCGACTTGCTGACGGCAATGATCATCCGCAGGTCGGAAGCCGCCGGCTGGCGGCGCGCCAGAATCCGCACCAGCTCTTCGTCAATGCGGGTTTCCATCATGTTGATCTTCTGGTCATTCTGCATCACCGTCTCGGCCAGGGCAGAGTCCCCGTCCAGCAAGGCATGCATGGCGTCGCTCACCTGCTTTTCCACCAGCCCGCCCATGGCCAGGAAGTGGGTGCGAATCTCTTCCAGCTCGGCATTGAACTGCTGGGAAATGTGGTGGCCGTAATCTTCTTTGTTCATGGCGGCGTGCTCCCTGTACTTAGCCGTAGCGGCCGGTAATGTAGTCTTCGGTCTGCTTGATCATCGGGTTGGTGAACAGTGTGTCGGTGTCCCCGTACTCGATCAGCTTGCCAAGGTACATGAAGGCCGTGTAGTCGGAAACCCGGGCGGCCTGCTGCATGTTGTGGGTCACGATCAGGATGGTGAAGCGGTCCCGCAGTTCGTGAATCAGTTCTTCGATCTTCAGCGTCGAAATCGGATCCAGCGCCGAAGCGGGCTCATCCAGCAGCAGCACTTCCGGTTCAATGGCAATGGCGCGGGCAATAACCAGACGTTGCTGCTGGCCGCCGGAAAGCCCGAGGGCGGAATCCTGCAAACGGTCCTTGACCTCATCCCACAGCGCAGCACCTTTCAGCGACTGCTCCACAACCTCATCCAGAATGCGCTTCTTGTTGATACCTTGCAGGCGCAAGCCGTAGGCAACGTTTTCATAAATGGTTTTGGGGAAAGGGTTGGGCTTCTGGAAGACCATGCCGACCCGGCGGCGCAGGCTGGTGATGTCCATGCTGCGATCAAAAATATCGTCGCCGTCCATCAAAATATTGCCGGTAATGCGGCAGCCGTCCACCAGGTCATTCATGCGGTTGAATGTTCGCAGCAGCGTCGACTTGCCGCAGCCCGAAGGGCCGATGAACGCCGTCACACGCTTGCGCGGAATCAGCATGTTGACATCAAACAGCGCCTGCTTCTCGCTGTAGAACAAATTGAGATTACGGGCTTCCAGGCAGATGTCTTCATCAGCCAGGTTCAGGCTGCGGCCTTCGCGCCCCAGAGCTTCCATATCCATGGCGTGGGTACCGGCATTGACTTGGGCGGGATTCGCATTCATGGTGGTTTTTTCCACTACGTGATTCATGTTGGGTGCCTCCAAAGTGTACAACAGCTGGCCGCTGCTCAGGTTTCAAGCGCCTTGTATTTTTCGCGCAGCCGGTTGCGCAGGCCAACGGCGGACAAGTTCAGCACCGCCACCACCAGCACCAGCAGGAACGCCGTGGCATACACTACCGGACGCGCCGCCTCCACGTTCGGGCTCTGGAAACCGACATCATAGATGTGGAAGCCCAAGTGCATGAACTTGCGTTCCATGTGCAGGAAGGGGGCATTCATATCCAGCGGCAGCGTCGGCGCCAGCTTCACCACGCCCACCAGCATCAAGGGAGCCACTTCACCCGCTGCGCGGGCAATGGCCAGAATCATGCCGGTCATGATGCTGGGCGTCGCCATCGGCAACACCACGCGCCATAAGGTTTCCGCTTTGGTGGCGCCCAGCGCCAGCGAGCCTTCCTTCAAGGCGCGGGGAATACGCGACAAGCCTTCTTCCGTAGCGACAATCACCACCGGCAAGGTCAGCAACGACAGGGTAATCGACGCCCACAGCAGTCCCGGCGTGCCAAACACCGGCGAAGGTGCAGCTTCAGGGTAAAACAGGCGGTCCATGCTGCCGCCCAGGAAGTAGACAAAAAACCCCAGGCCGAACACGCCGTAGACAATGGAAGGCACCCCGGCCAGATTATTGACCGCAATCCGCACCGTCTGGGTGACCACGCCCTGGCTGGCATATTCACGCAGGTAAATCGCCGCAATCACACCCAGCGGCGTCACGATCACAGTCATGATCAGTACCATCAGCACCGTGCCGAAAATGGCCGGGAACACCCCGCCTTCGGTATTGGCCTCACGCGGATCATCCGCCAGGAAGCCCCACAGGTTATGCAGATAGGCTCCGGTCTTGGCGAAAACCCCCATGGCATTCGGGCGGGAAGCCGCGACAATCTTGCCGATCGGGATTTCCCGTTCACTGCCATCGGCAATGGAAAAGACCGCACTGTCACGGGACAGGTCCTGGTTCAGTTTCTCCAGTTGCAGCCGCAAAGTTTCATAGCCTTTGTTCAGGGCATCACGCTCACCGGCCAGACGCTTCAGCGCCGCATCATTCAGCTGATTCTTCAACTGCAGGCGCCGCTCCTCCAGCCGCAATTCTTCCAGCTTGAAATTGATCGAGCCGATAGGGCCTTTCTCAATGTCGGAAATCTGGTCGTGAATGCTATTGCTGCGCTCAAGGCGTTTATTGAATTCCGCCCACGCCGCCTCACCGGAAGCCACCGGATTACCGCTTTCCTTCACGGACATCAGGCGGCCATAGAAGTTGCCCCACTCCAGGCGCTCCAGCCTGACGATGTCTTCAGGATATTGCCGGTTGGTCAGCTTGTCCGCCATGACCCAGCGGAAGTCCTGGCCGGTCACATCCTTGTTGCCCTGCTTGATGGAATAGCGGGTGACATGATGCACACCCGCCGGAATATCCACTCCGGCTTCCCGCAGGCGGGCCGCCGTATCCACCTTTTCATCAAACAACTCACCAATGATGGTCTGGGTGGTGCCATTGTCGCTGTAGGAGGCCTGCATCACATCAGCCGTCCAGAAGTGGCCCAGCCCGCGTGAGGCCACCAGCCCCAGCAAACCCACCACCATGATCAGACAGATGGCCACGGAGCCGGCATTCAGCCAGACCCAGGCATCACCTGTGCGGAAGTACTCACGGACTTTCATGTTTCAATCCTCACAGGGAACCGTATTTCTTGCGCAGGCGAGCCCGAATCACTTCCGCCACCGTATTCAGCACAAACGTGATCACAAACAACACCAGCGCCGACAGGAACAACATCCGGAAGTGCGTGGAACCAACCTCGGCCTCGCCCATTTCCACGGCCACGTTGGCGGACAGCGTGCGCATGCCCTCGAAAATGTTCCACTCCATGACCGCCGTGTTGCCGGTGGCCATCAGCACGATCATCGTTTCGCCCACGGCGCGGCCGAAACCGATCATCAACGCCGAGAAAATACCCGGGGAAGCCGTAGGCAACACTACCCGCACCAAGGTCTGCCATTGGGTGGCGCCCAGCGCCAGCGAACCGTTGGTCAGATGACGGGGCACGGCAAACAGTGCATCCTCGGCAATCGAGAAAATCGGCGCGATCACGGCAAAGCCCATCACCAGCCCGACAATCAGGGCGTTTCGCTGGTCAAACTTCAGGCCAACCGCCGTTTCCAGCCAGCGGCGCACGTCGCCGCCAAAAAACGCCTGCTCTATGGGTGAGGACATGGCAAAGGACAACCAGCCGCCCAGCAGGATCGGCGCAATCAGCAGCACCGGAGCCCAGCCATCAGGAATGCGGCTGCGTTTTTCCAGGGGAATCTGCATCCACAGAAAACCGCAGAGCAGAATTATGACAGGCGTAATCAGCAATAAACTGAATATGCCCGGCAAACTGTTTTCCACCACCGGCGCCAGCCACAACCCGGCCAGGAATCCCAAAATCACCGTCGGCAGGGCCTGCATCAACTCAATGGCCGGCTTGACCTTGGTGCGCAAACCGGGCGACATGAAAACCGCTGTGTACATGGCGCCGCAAATCGCCAAGGGTGCCGCCAGCAGCATGGCATAGAACGCCGCCTTCAAGGTGCCGAAGGTCAGGGGCACCAATGACAGCTTGGACTCAAAATCCGCGTTGCCGGACGAAGACTGCCAGGTATAGGAAGGCTCAGGGTAAGACTCGTACCAGACCTTGCCCCACACAGCGGACGCTGACATATCGGGATGTTCGATATGCAGACTCCAGAAAGCGGCGTCTTTGGCGGACTGGACAAAAACCCCTTCCGAACGCGCAGACACGCTTAACGCCGTAACCGGCCCGGTGACCGCCTGCTGTACGGCGAGAGTGCGTCCCGAGGTGGTGTAGAAATAGCCCACCCGGCCGGCAGCGTCACCGGCGACGAAACCCTTGCGCTTGGCTTCCGCCGCCAAGGCGGTCACCGGAGCATTGCCCATGCTGAACGAGCGGATGCGCTGCATGGTGAATCGCTCTTCACCGGATTTATTGTCACGAACCAGGAACCATTGGCTGACCTGACCGTGGCTGTCGCCCACCATCAGCGAAATTTCGCCCTGCAATGCCACCACGGCGGTGACTTTGTCCGGCCCCGGCGACAAATCAGTTTCGGTATACAACTGCGAACCGTTTTCACCGAAACGGAATACCGAGAGCTTGTCGTCCGGTGAAATGGCATAGGCCCAGCGCGCACCCTGACCGATAACCACATGATCGGCGACAGCGCCGCCCTGCGTCAGCACTTCGCTAGACAAACGCACAAAGGGCAATTCACCTTCTCCGGTGGGTGCCTCCTCCTCCATGGCCAACCCCAGCCCGCCCAACCCGGCACCCTCGGCTTGCTCCTGGCCGAATTTCTGCCAGACGATCTGGTTGCCGATGCCCGCCAGCACCTTCAGGTCGTTCTCACCGGCATGTACCGCAAAATGCTGCAATGGACGCGCCTGGTCGTCCACCGTCAACGGCGTCCTGCCGAACGGATAGCCAATGCCGGGGGTCACAACCCGGCCTTGTTCCTGACTGTCCACCGCATAACCCGGCTTGATGACCAGCAACTGTCCATTGGACAGGCCGATGCCCGCCAAGCCCTGCAATACGGCGCTCCGCACCACGCCCGTCACCTGGACGCCGGCCGGCACCGGCAACTGCTCCTCACCGATGGCTTCCCCGGAACTGACCCGGAAAAAAGTCATCTTGCCTTCCGGGCTCAGACGCATTCCGGTCTGGTTGTATTCATCCATGTCCACCCACAGCGCCGCCTGTTGGGTTGCCTTGTAAGTGCGCTCCTGCCGGAAGTCGGCGTCGCGGAACAACGGCCAGCTTTCAAAGAGCAGATAAAAAAAGATGAGCGCAATCGCCACAATAATGAACACACCGCCGAAGGCGATGGTCAGATTGGCGAAGCGGTCCTTGAGTCGACGTCGACGATCAAGACGAGCCATGGTGGCGTCGTCCAGCAGGGCGCGTACGGCTTTACTCATAACGTTCTCTGGTTACCGGGAAACGGACGGTATTATCAGCGAAAACAACCGGAAAGGCACGAATGCCACATGACAAACGGGGCCCGAAGGCCCCGTTGACTGGCGGATATTACAAACCCAGTCGGGCGCGGACCTTTTTAACCTCGGAGGCCGGCAACGGGACATAACCATCCTTTTCCACAATCGCCTGTCCCTGCTGCGACAGCACCAGCTTCAGGAACTCGGCCTGCAGCGGCTGCAAGGGCTTCTTTGGGTCCTTGTTGACATAAACATAAAGGAAACGCGCCAACGGGTATTTGCCGGACAGCGCATTCTTCGGGGTGGCGGCCACAAACTCACCATCACTGCCCTTCAGCGGCACCGCCTTGACACCGGAGGTCGTATAACCGATCCCGGAGTAGCCAATCCCGTTGATGGAATTCGCAACGGACTGCACCACCGAGGCTGAACCGGGCTGCTCATTGACGTTGGCCTTGAAGTCCCCCTTGCACAGGGAATGTTCCTTGAAGTATCCGTAAGTACCGGACACCGAGTTACGGCCAAATAACTGCAGGTCACGACCCACCCAAGCGCCGCTCAGGCCGACATCACCCCACTTCTTGACTTCCTTCTCGAAGCCGCACTTGCGGGTGCTGGAGAACACCGCATCCACCATCGGCATGGACATGCCCTTGATCGGGTTGTCCTTGTGCACGAACACAGCCAGCGCATCCACCGCCACCGGCACAGCAGTCGGCTTGTAACCGTATTTCTTCTCGAAATCCTGAATTTCATTATCCTTCATGGGGCGCGACATCGGACCAAAATTCGCGGTGCCCTGGGACAACGCGGGAGGCGCCGTGGAGGAGCCGGCGGCCTGAATCTGGATATTGACGTTCGGATACTCCTTCTTGAAATCTTCCGCCCAGAACGTCATCAGATTCGCCAGGGTGTCAGACCCCACGCTGGAGAGGCTTCCGGAAATCCCGGACGTTTTCTTGTAGACCGGAATACCGGCATCCACGGCGGCGTTCGCCAGGGTCATACCGAATGACAGGCCCACAGCCATCGCCAATTGCAGCATCTTCATCGTCTTCTCCAGAGGATTGCGCAGGTTTTTTAACATGATGGCCATACTAGGGGCAGGCTGTGACAAAATTATGACAGTCTGTCATTAAGTGTACTTCTTGCATTTCCCGGCAATGCACTTATCATGGCCCCGAACGATTGTGAATCAACCTCATGCCGCCCGACCACTCCGATCCGGCCCTGCAACCGCAAGGTGCCCCCGTGCTGCAACTCCAGGCGCAACCCGCTGACACCAACGTCCAAGGCGACATGTTCGGCGGCTGGCTGGTGCAGCAAATGGATATCGCTGGCAGCATCACCGCCCGTGAACGCGCCTGCGGCCGCATTGCCACCGTTGCCATCGACAGCATGGTCTTCCTGCGGCCGGTGCGGGTCGGCGACCTGATGAGCTTCCATACCTGCATCCTGCAAACCGGCTCCAGTTCGCTGCAGGTACAGGTCGAAGTCTGGATTCATCCTACCCTGGGCGACCCCTGCAAACTGACCGAAGGCCGCTTCACCTTTGTCGCCATTGATGTTCACGGCCGCACCCGACCCCTTCCGGCGGTATGACCCGCGACAAGTCCCGCCGGGCAAACTTCCGGGCATTTCCATTTGTCGGGTTGGTGTTATACTCGGGTCAGATTGACAGGCCGCAAGGTCCCCTCCGGATACAGGGATCGCCGGAATAGTCCCAATCATGAGGCGACACCTCCCTGCCGTCGCCCTGACAATAACAAAGATGACCCGCATTCAGCGCCCGGATGCCGCCAAATGAATGACCAGCCGGGTGAACTGGAGCCTGCACAGCATGACCGACCAGGACACGCAACGTTCCGGACCGCCGCATAAGGCTGATTTGCCGGATAACTCCGGACAACTTTCTGATCGCCTGGACCACCTGCAAATCCAGCAGGTTGTGCAGCAATTTCCCTTTTTCGGGCTTATATCCCTGGTCGCCATTGTTGCGGTCGCCATCCTGTACGCCAGTGAAATGGAAAGCCGGCCCGCCGCCTATCATGCCTGGATAGCCGGATCGGTATCGCTGGTCATCCTGGTCATGTACGGCATGCGCCTGCTGGGCAGCCAGGCTGACCGCCTGGCCCCGGCATGGCTTCCTCGCATGATCCCGCTGGGCGCGGGCCTGATGGGCGGCATCTGGGGGGTGGCAGCCGTGCTTTATGTCACCGCCATGCCCGACATCGAGAAAAACTTCTCTGAATTCTATCGCCCCACCCTTTTTGCCGTGCTGATTTGCTGGCAGGCAATCAACGCTTTGTCCACCTATATCACCCGCTTCAAGAGCTTCCTGCTGTTTGTGACGCTGGCCTTTGTGCCCGGGCTGTTGTATCTGGCCATCACACCGTCCCTCATCAATAACAGCATGGCCGGTGTCGGCAGCCTGTTTTATTGCTTTATCGTACTCTCCGGACGGCGGCTCAGCGAAATCAGCTTCCGCTCGCAATGGCTGCAATTGCGCAATGAAGACCTGATCCGCTTTTTGGAAAACTCGAAAAATACGGTCGAAAGCGTCAATCGCCAGCTGGCCTCGGAAATCGAGGAGCGCCGTAGCGCCGAAGCGCAATTACAGGAAATCAACCTCAACCTGGAACAGAAGGTCCGGGAAAGGACATTGGCGCTTTCCGACATCAACCGCGCCCTGCGCAGCAGCCAGGAACGTCTGACCCTGGCCATTGATGCCTCCGGCATCGGCCTGTGGGACTGGAACCTGGTCACCAACGAAATTTATCACTCCAATTTCGAGCAATTACTGGGTTATTCGCGCCTGGAACTGAAGGCGTTCATGGGGCAGATGCACAAAATCATCCATCCCGAAGACTACGCACAGGTAAGACGGGCGCTGGTCCACCATCTGCGCAAACGCCGTCCGCTCTATGAGGCGGCCTACCGCATCCGCCACCGCCTGGGTCACTGGATCTGGGTGGAGGACAGTGGACGGGTAGTCGCCTGGAACGAAAAAGGCATGCCCATCCGGCTGATCGGCACCCGTCGCGACATCACGCCGGAACGCGAGACCGAGGAAAAACTCCGGCTGTCGGCCTCGGTATTCGAGCATGCGGCGGAGGGAATTTATATCCTTGACGGCGACATGCGCTATCTGTCGGTCAATCCCCGCTTCAGCCAGATTACCGGTTACAGCGATGACGAACTTCATGGCCGCCATATCTTTGAAGAGGCCCTGACCCAGCCTGGCAAGCAGATGCACTACCCCACCATCCTGCAGGGATTGAACCGGGATGGCGAATGGCAGGGTGAAATCACCGAGTACCGCAAGAGCGGGCAACCTTTCCCGGAGTGGCTGCATATTTCCGCCGTCCACAACGGCCATACCGAAGTCACCCACTATGTGGGCATCATTTCCGACCTCAGCCAACGCAAGGAGGCCGAGGAAAAACTGCGTTACCTCTCGAATTACGACCGGCTGACCGGCCTTGCCAACCGCAACCTGTTCCGCGACCGCCTGCATGCCGCCATCCTGCGCGCCCGTGACCAGAGCAAGGGTCTGGCGGTGCTGTACATCGATATGGACCGCTTCCGCACCATCAATGACAGCCTCGGCCATGAACTCGGTGATGAACTCCTGAAAAAAGTAGGCGAACGCCTGATCAACGCCGCCGTTTCCGCTGACACGCTGGCGCGTATCGGCAGCGACGAATTCACCGTCATTCTCGACCAGCAGGTCAGTCGCGGCAACCTGGAAGCCTATTGCGAGAAAATCATTGATGAATTGCGCCGCCCCTTCCGCATCGGCGAGCATGAGTTGCTGCTGGGGGTTTCCATCGGCGTCAGCCTGTTCCCTGAGCACGGCCGCGAACTGCAGGTGCTGATCAATCATGCCGACCTGGCGCTTCAACAGGCCAAGCGCATGGGCGGCAATACCATGCGCTTCTTCAGCTCGGATGTGCATGTGGTGTCGGTCGAGCAGGTCAATCTGGAGAGCGCCTTGCGCAAGGCCATCTTCCGCGATGAGTTCGTGGTCTATTACCAGCCCAAGGTCTGCCTGAAGTCAGGGCTGATCGTCGGGATGGAGGCGCTGGTGCGCTGGATGCATCCGTCCATGGGCCTGCTGGGTCCGGGGCAGTTTATTCCCTTGGCGGAAGAGGCCGGACTGATTTCCGCCATCGGCGAGATCGTGCTCGACAAAGCCTGCCGTCAAACACGGGCATGGCAGGAACAGGGCTTCGGCCATATTTCCACCTCGGTCAACGTCGTCGCCCAGCAACTCAATCGCGGCAACCTGCTGGAAATCCTTGACCGGGTGCTGGTCAACACCGGTCTTGATCCTGAATTGCTGGAGCTCGAAATCACGGAGTCCTCGCTGATGGAAGACCGTGATGAAATCCAGCATATCCTGGAAGAAGTGCGCATGCGCGGCATCCAGATTGCGCTCGATGATTTCGGCACCGGCTACTCCTCGCTGTCCTACCTCAAACGCTTCCCGATCGACATCCTCAAGATTGACCAATCATTCATTTTCGAGATCGGTCACAATGAAAATGATGAAGCCATCGTCCGCGCCATTTTCGCCATGGCGCAAAGCCTGGGCCTGAAGGTTGTCGCAGAAGGAGTGGAGACCCAGCAGCACATGGATTTCCTGCGGGAGCAGGACTGCGATCTGGTGCAGGGCTTTTTCATCAGCCGCCCCGTTCCGGCCGATGACATTACGGTTCTGCTGGAAAGGCAGCGCCAAAGCCTGCCGCATTCTGCCTCCGCCGGTTAGAGCGCATAAAAAAACCGCCGGGAATACCGGCGGTTTTTTGGCGGGGGCGGGTTTACTCGACTGTCACCGACTTCGCCAGATTGCGCGGCTGGTCAACATCCGTACCCTTGATCACAGCCACGTGATACGACAGCAGTTGCAGCGGCACGGTATAAACAATCGGTGCTACTTCGTCAGCCACACTGGGCATGGGCAGCACGGTGATGCCCGGTTCGGCCGTCAGATGGGCATTATGGTCGGCAAAAACGTACACCACCCCGGCACGGGCCCGAACCTCCTGCAAATTGGACTTCAGTTTGTCCAGCAGGTCATTGTTCGGGGCCACCACCACCACTGGCATGTCGCGATCGACCAGCGCCAGCGGGCCGTGCTTGAGCTCACCCGCCGGATAAGCCTCGGCATGGATGTAGGAAATTTCCTTCAGCTTCAGCGCCCCTTCCATCGCCACCGGGTACTGGCTGCCACGGCCCAAGAACAGGGTATGGTGCTTTTCGCCAAAATCGGCAGCCATACGCTCAATGATCTTATCCATGCCCAGCACACTTTCCAGCACGACCGGCAGGTTCTGCAACTGGCGGATAATGCGCGATTCGGCATCCGCAGCCAGCGTACCCCGGGCCTTGCCGGCCGAGAGCACCAGCAGCATCAAGGCCACCAGCTGCGTGGTAAAGGCCTTGGTGGAGGCCACGCCGATTTCCGGCCCAGCGTTGGTGATGAATGACAGGTCGGACTCGCGAACCAGTGTCGACGTCGGCACATTGCAGATGCACAATGACGCCAGAATACCCTGACGACGCGCTTCGCGCAGGGCCGCCAGGGTGTCCGCCGTCTCACCGGACTGGGAAATGGTGACAAACAGGGTGTTTTCCGGCAACACCGACTTGCGGTAACGATATTCGCTGGCGACCTCGACGTTACAGGAAATGCCAGCCAAACCCTCAAACCAGTAGCGAGCCACATAACCGGCATGGTAGCTGGTGCCGCAGGCGATGATCTGGATATGGCGGACCCGGGCCAGAATTTCCGGTGCCTTGACGCCGAAGGTCTGGATATCGACCCCTTGCGCACCGATCCGTCCTTCCAGCGTCCGCTGGATGGCCTGCGGTTGCTCGTAGATTTCCTTGAGCATGTAATGGCGGTAGCCGCCCTTGTCACTGTTATGCAGCTGGGCGTCCAGCTCGGTCACATCGCGCTGCACGGGACGGCCTTCGCCATCATAGACACGGACCTCATCACGATAAATTTCGGCAAAATCAGCTTCATCCAGATAAATGAACCGATTGGTGACCGGCAGCAAGGCCAACTGGTCGGAGCCGATGAAGTTTTCCCCAATACCCAGCCCTACCACCAACGGCGAACCCCGACGCACGGCAATCAGCCGTCCCGGTTCGGAAGCGCGAATGATGCCCAAGGCATAGGCGCCATGCAGGTAGGTAACCGACGCTTTCACCGCCGCAAAAAGATCGTGGGTGTGCTGGAGCTCGCGATGCACCAGATGCGCCACCACTTCAGTATCAGTCTGGGAAACAAACTCGTAACCCTGCGCCTTCAATTCTGTGCGCAGGGACTCATAGTTTTCGATAATACCGTTATGCACAACGGCCACATCACCGGACACATGCGGGTGGGCGTTATCCTGAGTCGGGGCGCCGTGGGTGGCCCAACGGGTATGGGCAATGCCGATGTGCCCTTTGAGGCCTGCTTCGTTGACAGCAGCCTCAAGCTCCCGGACCTTGCCGGTGCGTCGTTCGCGATGGATACAATCCTTGTCAATCACCGCCAGTCCTGCCGAGTCATAACCCCGATATTCCAGACGCTTGAGCCCCTCAAGAAGAATACCCGACACATTGCGCTCAGCAACTGCACCTACAATCCCGCACATAAACCTGCTCCTGCCACCATTCAAGCTGTTCCGGAAATCCGGACACCATTATCTTATTTACCCGGTTTGCGCGGGCGGTTCCATCTTTCAATATTACGTTGCAATCCCCGGGCCACAGCCAGAGCACCGTCAGGCACATCCCGGCTTATGGCTGAACCGGCGCCGGTGGTTGCACCCTCACCTACCGTCACCGGTGCAATCAAGGAAGAGTTGGAGCCGATGAAAGCGTCATCGCCAATTACGGTGCGATGCTTGAAAGCACCGTCATAGTTGCAGGTGATGGTGCCAGCGCCGATATTGGCGCGGGCGCCGACATCGGCATCACCCACGTAGGCCAGATGATTCGCTTTCGCGCCCTGGTTAAACCGGCTGTTCTTGACCTCGACAAAGTTGCCGATATGCACGTCATCCTCCAGCTCACTGCCGGGGCGAATCCGGGCAAATGGTCCGACTTGCACCCGCTGCCCGATCACGGCATCTTCAATTATCGAATGCGGACGAATGATGGTGCCCTCACCCAGCGTACAATTCTTCAGGACACAGTTGGCCCCTATCCGAACATTGTCACCCAGGTTGACCTCACCTTCAAAAATGACATTGACGTCAATCTCAACATCCGTGCCGCACGATAGATTGCCCCGGACGTCGATCCGGTTTGGGTCGAGCAGGGTCACGCCGGCCTTCATCAAAGTCTCGGCCTGCTGACGCTGATAAACGCGCTCCAGGGCCGCCAACTGCAACTTGTCATTGACGCCCTCCACCTCCCAGGCGTACGCCGGGTGAGAGGTGCGCACACCAATACCGTCAGCCACCGCCATGGCAATGATATCGGTCAAATAATACTCACCCTGAGAATTATTATTACCCAGGCGCGGCAACCAATTGTGTAAATGCCGGTTTGGCACACAAAGAATGCCGGTATTCACCTCGCGGATCGCTTTTTCAGACTCGGTCGCATCTTTTTGTTCAATGATTCTCTGCACTTGGCCCTCGGCGTTGCGGACGATACGTCCATAGCCGGTCGGGTTCTCCAGATGCACAGACAGCAGCCCCATGGTTTGTTCGTCCCGCACCTGGTTCATCAGAATCTGCAAGGTGCTGACCGAGGTCAACGGCACATCGCCATACAGGATCAAAGTCTTGCCGGTCGTCGGCAGCTGCGGCAGGGCCACTTGCACCGCATGCCCCGTGCCTTTCTGCTCTGCCTGCAACACCCAGCCCAGCTCGTCTGCCTCGAAGTGGCGACGAACCACATCCCCGCCATGTCCGTAAACCACCATGGTTTTGACGGAATGCAGATCACGAGCTGTTTTCAGCACATGGGCCAGCAAAGGGCGGTTAGCAAGCGGCTGCATGACTTTGGGCAATATGGACTTCATGCGGGTGCCCTTGCCAGCGGCAAGAATAAGGACGCTCAACTCCATCTGGATGATACCTGTCGGTTAACGAGGAATATAAAAGCAGAAAGGGTAGCATAAGCTACCCTTTCTGGCTGCATATTGCACGGCCCAAGCCACGCGATCACGCGCGGTTTTTGAGCTTTTGCAAGGTTCGCAATTGACCGGCAACTTCTGCCAACGCAGCCATGGCAGCACCCGTGTCCATTTCGGACTTCTGGTTCTGCAATGACGCCATGGCGGCATTACGGGCCTCAATGGCGGCCGCTTCATCAATATCGGCCGCACGAACGGCTGTATCAGCGAGCACGGTTACTACATGGGGCTGAACTTCCAGCACGCCGCCGGAGACGTAGAACAGCTCCTCGTCACCGTTTTCCTTGATGACGCGGACCGGACCGGGGTGTAACTGGGTCAGCAGCGGTGCATGCCCGGGCAATACGCCCAGATCACCAACATTGCCGTGCGCAACCAGCATCCGGACACTACCGGTAAAGATAGATTCCTTCACGCTGACGATGTCGCAGTGCAAACTGTTCGCCATAACAATCACCTCTGGAGAGCGTGTGGCAACCTGAGGCTGCCACACGCCTTGTCCCCTGCTGGATTACAGTTTCTTCGCCTTTTCAATGGCTTCTTCGATGCCGCCGACCATGTAGAACGCCTGTTCGGGCATATGGTCATACTCACCGGCAAGAATGCCCTTGAAGCCGCGAATGGTTTCCTTCAGCGGCACGTACTTGCCGGGCGAACCGGTGAAGACTTCGGCCACGTGGAACGGCTGCGACAGGAAGCGCTGGATCTTACGCGCCCGGTACACCACGAGCTTGTCTTCTTCAGACAGTTCGTCCATACCCAGAATCGCGATAATGTCCTTCAGTTCCTTGTAACGCTGCAGCACGGTCTGCACGCCGCGGGCGACGTTGTAGTGCTCTTCACCCACCACCAGCGGATCAAGCTGGCGGGAAGTGGAGTCCAGCGGATCGACGGCAGGGTAGATACCCAGCGAGGCGATGTCACGGCTCAACACAACGGTGGCGTCGAGGTGGGCGAAGGTGGTGGCCGGCGACGGGTCGGTCAAGTCATCGGCAGGGACGTAAACGGCCTGCACGGAGGTGATCGAACCGGACTTCGTGGAAGTGATGCGTTCTTGCAACACGCCCATTTCCTCGGCCAGCGTCGGCTGGTAACCCACGGCGGAGGGCATACGGCCCAGCAGCGCGGAAACTTCGGTCCCGGCCAGCGTGTAGCGGTAGATATTGTCGACGAACAGCAGCACATCGCGGCCTTTACCGGAAGCGTCCTTTTCGTCACGGAAGTACTCAGCCATGGTCAGGCCGGTCAGCGCAACGCGCAGACGGTTTCCGGGAGGCTCGTTCATCTGGCCGTAAACCATCGCGACCTTGTCAACGACACCGGAGTCCTTCATTTCGTGGTAGAAGTCATTCCCTTCACGGGTACGCTCACCCACGCCGGCGAACACGGACAGACCGCTGTGCGCCTTGGCGATGTTGTTGATCAGCTCCATCATGTTCACGGTCTTGCCGACACCGGCACCACCGAACAAGCCGACCTTGCCGCCTTTGGCGAACGGGCACAGCAGATCAATAACCTTGATGCCGGTTTCCAGCAACTCGGTACCGCCGGACTGCTCGTCATAGGTCGGAGCCTTGCGGTGGATGGACCATTGAATTTCTTCGCCGATCGGGCCGGCTTCGTCAATGGGCGCGCCCAGCACGTCCATGATGCGACCCAAGGTCTTGACCCCGACCGGCACGGAAATGGGGGCCTTGGTGTTGGTCACCGGCAGGCCGCGCTTCAGGCCTTCGGTGGAACCCATGGCGATGGTGCGAACCACACCGTCACCCAGCTGTTGTTGTACTTCGAGAGTGGTGGCGGTGCCATCCACTTTCAGGGCGTCATAGACCTTCGGTACGCTGTCACGCGGAAACTCGACGTCGATAACTGCACCGATAATCTGAACGATTTGACCGCTGCTCATCGGACTTTCCTCTTAAACTGAATACTGCGCTTAAACCGCGGCGGCGCCGCCGACGATTTCGGAAATTTCGCGGGTAATGGCTGCCTGACGCAGCTTGTTGTACACCAGCTGCAAACTCTTGATCAGGTCACCGGCATTGTCGGTCGCCGCTTTCATGGCAACCATACGGGCGGCCTGCTCACAGGCGATGTTTTCCACAACCCCTTGATATACCTGGGATTCAATGAAACGCACCATCAGGGCATCCAGCAGCGGCGCTGCCTCGGGCTCGTACAGGTAGTCCCAGCCATGCTCGCGCTTCAGGTTGCTGGCTTCATCCGTAGGCAGCGGCACCAGTTGCTCCATGACCGGTTTCTGGGTCATGGTATTCACAAACTGGTTGTGCACCAGGTAGATCCGGTCAACCTGGCCCGTATTGAAGGAGTCCAGCATCACCTTGACCGCCCCGATCAGCTGGTCGATGGACGGTGCATCACCCATGTGGGTCTTGACCGCCACGACCTTGCCGCCTACCGACTTGAAGAAGGTAGTGGCCTTTTGCCCGATCAGGGTAAATTCCACTTCGACGCCTTGTTCACGCCAGGATTTCACAGACTGCACGACACGCTTGAACACGTTGATGTTCAGGCCGCCGCACAAACCGCGATCCGATGACACGATAATATACCCGACACGCTTGACCGGACGCTCCACCATATAGGGGTGCTTGTATTCCGGGTTGGCCTGTACCAGGTGGGCAATCACACGACGCATCTTCTGGGCATAGGGGCGACCCGATGCCATGCGCTCTTGCGCCTTGCGCATTTTGGAGGCTGCCACCAATTGCATCGCTTTAGTGATCTTCTGCGTGCTCTTGATGCTGGCGACCTTGCTGCGAATCTCTTTTAAGCCGGCCATAGTCTCACCGAGTTGTTATGCCGGACGGGCCTAAACCCGGCCGGCAAGTTACGACTTACCAGGTCTGGGTAGCCTTGAAGGTTTCAATACCCTTGCGCAGCTCGGCTTCGATCTCGCCATTGTAGTTAGCCGTGGCATTGATGTTGTCCATCAGGGCCTTGTGCTGACTATTCATGTAGCTGTGCAGGCCGGCTTCGAAAGCACCGATCTTGGCAACGGCAACATCCTGCAGATAACCTTCGTTAGCGGCAAAGATGGACACAGACATGTCGGCAATGTTCAACGGTGCAAACTGCTTCTGCTTCATCAGTTCGGTTACACGCTGACCATGTTCCAGCTGCTTGCGGGTGGCCTCATCCAGATCGGAAGCGAACTGCGCGAATGCCGCCAGCTCACGGTACTGGGCCAGCGCGGTACGGATACCGCCAGACAGCTTCTTGATGATCTTGGTCTGGGCAGCGCCACCGACACGGGATACCGAGATACCGGCGTTGACGGCCGGACGGATACCCGAGTTGAACAGGCTGGTTTCCAGGAAGATCTGGCCGTCGGTAATCGAAATCACGTTGGTCGGCACGAAAGCGGAGACGTCACCAGCTTGCGTTTCGATGATCGGCAATGCGGTCAGGGAACCGGTCTTGCCCTTTACGGCACCGTTGGTGAACTTCTCGACATACTCTTCGGACACGCGGGAAGCGCGCTCCAGCAGACGGCTGTGGAGATAGAACACGTCGCCAGGATAGGCTTCACGTCCGGGCGGACGGCGCAGCAGCAGCGAAATCTGGCGATAGGCCACGGCTTGCTTGGACAAATCATCATAAATGATCAGGGCGTCTTCGCCGCGGTCACGGAAATATTCACCCATGGTGCAGCCGGAGTACGGCGCCAGGAACTGCATGGAGGCAGGTTCGGCGGCGGCGGCGGCAACCACGGTGGTGTATTCCATTGCGCCGTATTCTTCCAGCTTGCGCACGACGTTGGCAATGGTCGACTGCTTCTGGCCCACAGCAACGTACACACACTTGATGCCGGAGCCCTTCTGGGCAATGATCGTGTCGATCGCCATCGCGGTCTTGCCGGTCTGACGGTCACCGATGATCAGTTCGCGCTGGCCGCGACCGATGGGGATCATGGCATCAACGGCCTTGTAACCGGTTTGCACCGGCTGGTCGACCGACTTACGCCAGATCACGCCCGGAGCAACCTTTTCAACTGCATCGGTCATCTTGGCGTTGATGGGGCCCTTGCCGTCGATCGGCTTGCCGAGGGCGTCAACGACGCGACCCAGCATTTCCGGACCCACCGGCACTTCCAGGATGCGGCCGGTGCAACGCACCTTCTGGCCTTCCTGCAAGTCGAGGAAGCCACCCAGCACCACAGCACCGACTGAATCCTGTTCCAGGTTCAGGGCCATGCCGAAGAGGCCGCCTTCGAACTCGATCATTTCGCCGTACATGACATCGGCAAGGCCGTGAATGCGGACAATACCGTCAGACACCTTCACCACCGTGCCTTCGTTGCGGGCCTCGGCAGTGGCGTTGAGATCGCTGATACGCTGTTTGATCAGCGCACTGATCTCGGAAGGATTCAGTTGCTGCATGATGCGCAGTTCCTCAAAAATTATGAATTCAGGGTGGCGCTCAGTTTCGCCAGTTTGCCGCGCACGGAGGCATCAATCACCAGATCACCGGTGCGGATGATGGCGCCGCCGATCAATGACGCGTCCACAACCGCATTGACCGTCACCTTGCGACCGAGACGGGCGGCGAGCTGACCGGCGAGGGCCTGCTGCTGGGAATCCGTCATTTCGAAAGCGCTGGTGACCTGGACATCGGCGGTGCGTTCGGCATCGGCCTTCATTTGCTCAAAAAGTTCGGCAATGGCGGGCAGTGCAGCCAAACGCTTGTTCTGGGTAATGAAAGCCACAAAATTAGCGCTTTCAGCACCCAGGCGGTCGCCAGCGGCCGTGAAAAACGCGCCCGTCTGTTGCTCCACCGTCATGCTGGGGCGGGACAGGTATGCCATGAATTCGGCATCCCCGGCCAGCGCCGCCGCAAAGGAAAGCTGGGCAGACCACTCGGCCAGCTGAGCCTTGTCCTGGGCAAAGGCAAAAGCAGCCTTGGCGTATGGACGTGCTACCGTGGTTAGTTCAGCCATGATTCACCGCCTACGGTTAGAGCTCAGCCGCCAACTGGTTGAGCATTGCTGCATGGGCCTGTGCGTCAACCTGGACTTGCAGGATCTTTTCAGCGCCGGCCACAGCCAGCGCCGCCACTTGGGCGCGCAGAGCGTCACGGGCGCGATTGATTTCCTGCTCAATCTCTTCACGGGCCTGGGCCTTGATGCGCTCGCCTTCGACCTGAGCCTGGGCGCGAGCCTCTTCCACCATCTGGGTGGCGCGACGATGAGCCTGATCCAGCAGCACCGCTGCCTGATCCTTCACAGCCTTCATCTCAACGGCAACCTGGTCTTGGGCGGAAGCCAGATCACGCTGCGCTTTGTCAGCGGCGCCAAGGCCGTCTGCAATGCGCTTCTGCCGCTCAGCCAGAGCCTCCATCATCGGAGGCCAGACGAACTTCATGCAGAAGATCACAAAGAGCGCAAACGAAATGGCCTGTCCCACCAGGGTCAGATTAATGTTCACACTAACACCTCATTCGGCAGTTGCGGGAAAAATTGCGTCTGTCGAATTACTGGGGCAGCATGCCGATGAACGGGTTGGCAAACACGAAGAACAAGCCAATACCCACACCAATCATCGGAACAGCATCAAGCAGACCAGCGACAATGAACATCTTCACTTGCAGTTGCGGAGCCAGTTCAGGCTGACGTGCAACGCCTTCCAGGAACTTGCCACCCAGCAGGCCGAAGCCCACGGCGGTACCCAAGGCACCGAAAGCGATCAGGATAGCGGCGGCGATAGCGGTCAAGCCAATCACGGTTTCCATTGTAATTACCTCTGCGTCGTAGTGTTTAAAGGGGAAAAGGGTTTATCAGTGATGCTCACTGGCCATGCTCAGGTACACAATGGTCAGCATCATGAAGATGAATGCCTGCAAAGTGATGACCAGAATGTGGAAGATGGCCCAAGGCACCGACAGCATCCACTGCAGACCAAAAGGCAGCAGGGCGATCAGGATGAAGATCAACTCACCGGCATACATGTTGCCGAACAGTCGCAGGCCCAGCGACACCGGCTTGGCAATCAGGGTCACACCTTCCAGAATCAGGTTGATGGGAATGAAAAACGCCTTGAGCACGGGATTGGCCGGGTTGAACGGATTCAGCGCCAACTCACCGGCAAACCCGCTCACACCCTTCATCTTGATGCTGTAGAAAAGAACCAACAGGAACACCGAAATCGACATGCCCAACGTGATGTTGGGATCGGTGGACGGCACCACCTTCATATAATGCAAACCCATCGCCTGCGCTGCGGTCGGAATGAAATCCACCGGAATCAAGTCCATGAAGTTCATCAGGAAAATCCAGCAGAAAATCGTCAGCGCCAGCGGGGCGATCAAGGATGATGTGCCATGAAAAGTATCACGGACATTGGTATCCACAAACTCAACAATCGTTTCAATGAAGTTCTGCAGCCCACCGGGGACTCCGCTAGTGGCCTTCTTGGCGACCGCACGGAAAATCAGGCAGAAAATGAGACCCAAGCCAATGGACCAGCCCATGGAATCCAGATGGATTGCCTTGAAACCCATGGCCTTGGCTTCGTCACCGCTATGCGCAAGAGTCCAGGTCGCCTCGGTCAGCGTCTCCTGACCATGCTCACCATGACGCACATAACCCGCCGGCAACTCGCCGTAGGTCAGATTGGTCAAGTGATGCTTAATATACTCTGAGGAATTTCCAGCCATAACTGCACCCGTTAGGACCTGTCACGCAGCGCATCCCGCAAGGGACTCAGCCACGCCACAAGCTGCACCAAAAAGAAACCGGTCAGCACCCAGCCCGCCCGCAGATCCGGGATCATGCGAAAGGCGGCGGCGAAGAGGAGGACGGTCAATGCAAACTTGCCCGCCGCTCCCTTGTAGAAACTTTTCACGATCTGCCTGGCTGAAGCTGCGCCGGCATGACGAAAGGCCTGACAGGTGAAATAAGCACTGCCGGCAACTGCGATTCCCGCGCCGATACCTGCGGACATTCCAGAGTGAACGCCTGACAACATAACCAGCAAAGTCAGCACGACTGCAACTGCCACCTGCCCCTTCAGAAGGCGCCAGGCTGGTGTTGCGTCGACGAGCGGCTGGGGTCGGCTCACAATAGTTCCACGCAGGTAACAATGAGCGGCAACGCGGGGATTGCCACTTTCAGCGCCGCGAATTGTATAGATTGCATTCTGGCTTGGCAAGTCTTACAGTAATTTCTGAAAGAACCGTTTATCGGATATTATTTGTGCAAACCTACCCGGATATTCCGGCGTTCCTTAGCCGCCTCCGGCTGACAGCAGCCCTGTTGTGCGTGTTATTTCTCAGCGGCTGCGTTTCGCCTCCGGTCAGTCCGCCCCACCCCGCCGCCCGGCTACCCTGCGATGATTGCATGCCGGGAGTGCTCAACTTCACCCGCGTGTCACCGGCCTTATGGCGGGGCGCGCAACCGACCCGTGAAGGTTTCCAGTCGCTGGCCAAGGCAGGCGTGACAACGGTCATCAACTTGCGGATTGGTGATGACAACAGCGACCTGCCGCTCCTGACCGGCACCGGACTCCGCTATTTACAGATACCCATGAAGGCCTGGAGACCGGACGCCGACAAAATACGGTTGTTCTTGCAGGAAGTTGAGCAGGTGCGCCAACAAGGGGGTGGGGCTGTATTTGTTCACTGTCAGCAAGGGCGCGACCGTACCGGTTACTCGGTGGCGGCCTACCGGATGATCATGGAGGGATGGACCGCCGATCAGGCCATCCGCGAGATGTTTGATTTCCGGTTCAATCGCATCTGGTTCGGCAACCCCGGTTTCTTGCGGGATCTGGATGCTACCAGCCTGAAGCCGCCTCATCGCTGATAAGCGGGCGGCAACTGGCTCATCGCTCGATGCCTCAAGGCATCGGCAGGGAAGGCAAGGGGCGCGTCGTCAACTGCTGCAGGCCCGCCACCAGATAATGCATGGCTTCGGGATCATTCAGGTGCTGCAACAGCCGTACATACTCGGCGTAGGTTTCACTGTTTTTACCCAGGCTCAGGCTCTGCTCCAGACAGGCGCGGGCTGACGCCCAATCCCGGTTCTGCAGGTTGAGCCGCCCCAGGGTCAGCAGCAGCAGGGGGTTGGCCGGATGGCGCGTTTGCCAGGCCTGGGCCTGCCGCAAGGAATCCTCCGGATGTGAACAACGGATGCGGCCGTAGAGGGCAACCAGCCCGTTGTGCCAGTTTCGGGCCAGCATTTCCCGCACCAACGGCTCCGCCTCGTCATCAAAACCCTGCCGCACCATCGACTCGGCGCAGGCCTCCACCAACTCCGGATGCTCCCGCAGGGCGGCAGGCAGACCCGCCCAATAATCTTTCAACCGACGCAGCGAGGCGACACGGTCCATGCGGTTACCGGTATGCGCCATCCAAAGCATCACTTGCCGGTGCGCCTCCACGGCCAGCGTCACCGCCTTCTCACTGCCGAGCATGCCCGACAATTTCGGCAACCAATCGGCCAAATCCTGCCAGGCCTGCAACCGCGTCAAGGCATTCACCAGCAACTCCGCGAGGGCGGGCTCCTTGCGATAATGGGAATACAGGCTTTTGGCGCGGGCGGCAACAGCCTCCCACTGACCGCTGTCCATCCACAGCCGCAGCCGGGCCAACTCCAGCGGCAAGTGGAGCGCACGTGCAGACACCATGTCCAGATAGTCCTCGGCCAGCCGGTATTCCCCCCGCTGGCGGGCGGCCTCGCTGGCCAGCCAGGCCGGAGTAAACGGATGGGGAGAGAGGTGAACGGCCTGCAGCCATTTCTTTTCCGCGCGAACCGCATGGCCTTGTAACAGCAACTCCGCGCCTTCCGCCATGCATTGCTGGGCGCGCT
The DNA here is from genome assembly GCF_030646115.1 of Fluviicoccus sp. Classification (GTDB taxonomy): domain Bacteria; phylum Pseudomonadota; class Gammaproteobacteria; order Pseudomonadales; family Moraxellaceae; genus Fluviicoccus. The sequence continues at coordinate 24,015 of NZ_JAUSMX010000008.1, read as the reverse complement.
GCACCTTGCGCTGCTCTGACCATTGGCGGATAACCCGCCGCAACCCGAAAACTCCCAGCGACAGTTCGAGAATGATGAGCCCGGCCACGGCCGCGCCCAGCATCAGCAACAACGCCAACGTCAGCGACATTTCCACCGAAGTCTGATGCCAGGCCACCAGCACGTAGCCGGGGTCATGCAGGAACAACCACCCCAAGCCGCCGCCCAGCAGCAGAATGACAAGAACCATCAGAAAGAAATTCATGGCTGGGCAGCCCCGGCAGTAACCGGATGCAAGTCCTTGAGCGCGGTCAGGGCCAGCCGGGACTTAGGCAGCGTCAGGGGTATTGCCGGCAAGTTCTGGACCGCCAGCAAACCCAGTTCCTGCTGCAATGCAGAAAAGGCAGGATCCATGGCCGCATAATCCTTGAGCAACGACTGGACATTCGCCAGGCTCTGGTGATATCGGGAATTCTGGTTTCGCCACAACGCCAGTTGCGCCTGGGTCAACTCCAGATAAACCGATTGCTGCAACAGCCAGCGCTGGTCGTCGCCCAGCAAGGGTCGCACCGGGGCGTCATAGCGCCTGATGGTGATGAGCTCACGGAAAGATTGCCAGCCCTTTTCCCAGACGGCGGCGTGGGGAGCAGCCACCGGCTTGTCCACCGACCCTGAGGGCGGTTGGCCGGCCCGCATCGGCAGGGCCAGCCGGGTGGCCTGCTGCTTGAGTGCATCCAGCCGCAAGGACAACCCGGCGTGGTCGACCTGCTGCACAATCATCAACTCAAGACGGTCGGCCGCCAGGCCTTCGCGCAGCCGGGCCAGGCCGGGATCGGCATGAGGGGCCAGCAGGCTGTCGGCCAACTCGATCAGGCGCATGGCCGGCGTGACATCCTGCTGCAATTGCAGGTGCTGCTCGGCCAGATCCAGATAATAGGCTGTTTCATTCGCCAGCCATTGTCTGCGCTCGACCGGGGACAAGCTCTGGCCCAGCGTATCCAGCCGTCCGCGCAAGCCTTCCTGTTCACGCCGCAGCCCTGACAGCTCCGCTGACAGCGTATCGCGGGAATGCAGCAATTGCTCGAACTGGTGCTGCACGAGCCGGTCATGGTTCTGACGCTCGGCCAGTTGTTGTTGCCAGAACCACCAGAGTCCGTAAAACGCCCCCGGCAGCAGCAGGAAAATCAACAGGATCACAGGCAGACGATAGCGCGTCTTGACCGGGGCGGAATACCCCAGGGAGCGGCGGATGTCTGTCATGGCGCGTGAACCTGTTGTTTATATGGGGCGGGAACCCTAATCAATACCATGCCGGACGGCCTCCCGCCAAGCCTGAAGCGCGGCAACGATGGCCTCCGGGCGGGTTCCATCCGCCACGACCACCTCCGGTATGCCGTCCTGCCGGGCCTGAGCCGCCAGTCGCGGACTGATGACCACCGCCGGAATGCGGGTTGCAGCTCCGGCTGCCAAGGCCAGCCAGTGCCGGAGCGACTCACCGCTGGTCAGGATCACCGCGTCCGGCACGGATTGACTTTCCAGCGCTTGCCACAGGCCCACGGAAGACAAAGGGAAGCGGCGCTGGTACAAGTCCAGATAGTCCACGCGCACGGATTTGGCTTGCAGCCAGTCCCGCACCAGATTGCGGCCGCCTTCGCCACGCAACACCAGCACCCGGTCTCCGGGTCGTAATGCATTCAGTGCAGGAAGGGCCAGCACGCCTTCGCTGGTTTCAATGGCGGGAACCTGCGGATCAAGCCCGGCCTTGACCAGCTCATGCGCGGAGGCCGCGCCCACCGCCACCCACGCTACGCCCGCCGGCCATTGCGGCCAATAATCCAGCAGCAGTTCCAGACCCAGCATGGCGGCCGTCGGGCTGACCACAAAGACGACCTGATACCGGTCCAGATCCATGAGTTGCCGCCGCTGCTCCGGACCCATCTCCATAGGGGCAATTTCCAGCAAGGGCAGAAAATCTACGGCCGCACCGGCCGCCTCAAGCGCTGCGCTCAAGGCTGGCGCACGATCGGCCGGGCGCGTATTGATGACACGCAGCCCGGCCAGTGGGCGCGGCTGAGATGAAGCGGCAACCGGCATCATCATCAAGCCAGGCCGGAGGCCGCCAGCAAGGCGGCGGCACCATCACCCAGCAGTTGTTCAGCCACTTCCACACCCAGGACTTCCGCGCGGGCAGGATCGGACGTCTCGGCCGCAGCGCGCAGAATCCGCCGACCGTCCAGACTGCCCACCAGCCCGCGCAGGCTGAGCACACCCTCCCGCAATACGGCATAACCGGCGATGGGTACCTGACATCCGCCATGCAGGCGGCGATTCATGGCGCGCTCCGCCAGCACACAGGTCGCAGTCGACTGATGATGCAGGGGAGCCAGCAACGCCAGGGTTTCCGTATCATCCAGACGTGCTTCAATGCCGACGGCGCCCTGCCCTACCGCCGGCAGCAGCAAGTCGTCGCCCATATATTGCGTGATCCGCTGCGGCAAGCCCAAACGCAGCAGTCCGGCGCTGGCAAGGACAATCGCGTCATATTCACCGCCATCCAGCTTGCCCAGCCGGGTGCCGACATTACCGCGCAGGTCCTTCAACACCAGATCGGGGCGCACGGCGCGTAACTGGCACTGACGCCGGAGACTGGACGTACCGACCACGGCTCCGGGCGGCAGCATCTCCAGCGAGCCGTAACGACCCGACACCAATGCGTCCAGCGGATTTTCGCGCTGGCAGATGGTGACGATGCCCAAGCCATCCGGGCAGTCCATTGGCACATCCTTCATCGAATGCACGGCGATATCCGCAGCGCCTTCCAGCATGGCGGCTTCCAGTTCCTTGACGAACAGTCCCTTGCCGCCGATTTTGGCCAGAGGGGCGTCAAGAATGCGATCCCCCTGGGTCGTGAAGGTCACCAGTTCGATGTTCAGGCCGGGATGGTATTGCTGGAGCAAGGACTTGACATACTCAGCCTGCCAGAGCGCCAGGGGGCTCTTGCGGGTGGCGATGCGGAGGGTTTTCATGGGGGCGCCTGCCGGTAAAAATAACTGGGGGCATTATGGCGGCTGGAATGCGCCGATAAAAGGGGGATATCCTGTCGGAGCGCCGAAGCAGGTTGAAACCGGCGCGCCCCGGCAGGGACGCACCTTCAGGCCGGAGCGACCGCCTTAGTTGCCGTAAACCACGATCGTGACATCGGCAATGACACCCATAATGCTCTGGGTTTCATAATCGACATGATGAATGCGGCTGATACCGGCGTTCTTGGCCGCCTGTTCGATACTGGCGTTACCCACTGCATAGACCCCGAGGATGGAGCGGGCGGTGGAACGGCCGATCTTGGTGGGCTTTTCCGGGTTGTCAGTAGCCGCCAGCGGGCCGGAGACATTGGTATAGAAAGTGCCGGTAACCGGGCTCATTCCCGTGGCACATCCTGTCAGGGCCGCTGCCAGCAGCGCCGGGCCGATCAGTTTCTTCATGGATCAATTCCTCGTGGTCATGGTCAGTTGTTGGTAGCGCGAACGATAGGCCGTCTTCCCGGACTCTTCATCCTGGCCGGATTCAGAAACTTCAATGTATTCACCCGGATTCTTCGCCCGGTCGGCAATCGCCTTGGCTGCGTGGGTGTCCAGCCAGCCGGTGATGTCGGTCCAGACCTTGTCCTTGTCCACATCGTGCAAAGTGGCGTGGCGCATGCCGTCGTACAGCTTCAGGGTCTTGTCGGCGCTGACCGCCTTGTCCATCAGCAGCTGGCTGCCGGCCTTCGACACCAAGGCGTCACGAGTGCCTTGCAGGACAATAAAGGGAATCCGGACATTGTTGACATTTTGCTGAAGCCGCTGGGTGACATCCTGCATGGCGACCAGGAAACTGGCGGGAAGGGCTTTGTGCGCGGTATTGGGGTCGCTCCAGAAGCGCTCCTTGACCGCCGGGTCCTGAACGACGGTCCAGGTGAAACTTTTCCAGATCGGCAGCACCGGCGCTTCTGGGAAATTCTTGGCGCCCTGAGCGGCTGTCCACAATCCGAAACCGGCAAAACGGTTGGGGATGCCGAGGAATTTACCGGGATTCAACTGAATAGCGGGCGCATTCAACACCAACCCGTCGCTGGCGACCCGTCCGGAGATATGCGCCATCAGCACCACGGCGCCGCCCAGAGACTCCCCCTGCAAATAGACCGGTTTGCCAGGGAAGCGACGGCGCACTTCACGCCGGGCGATCTCGATATCCTCGACGTACTCATCAATCTTGCCCACTGAACCCCGGCGACCATAACCCTGGGACTGGCCCCAGCCGCGCAAGTCAATACCGAACACCGCATAACCGCGGCTGTTCAGGTCTTTGGCCCAGGGATCATAAAAACCGGAATGGACGGCGGTGCCGTGCGCCAGCAGCACGACAGCCTTGGGGCTGCCCGCCGGCAACCACCATTGGCCGAAAAGGCGCAAGCCGCTGCGGGTGAAGAAATGCCGGGATTCGCCAGCGCCGGGGGCCAGGGTATATTTCTCAGGTTCCTCGGACTTGACGGCAGGCAGGCTGCTGCAGCCGGACAGAGCGGCAACAACCACCCATAGCGCCAAAATGTGGCGCATAAACATCCACTTACCCATATAACAACCCCAGCCGCACAGTCGCGGCTCTTCTTTTTGTGACGGCTTTATTCTGATTGTCGGCAACTAACGGCGGCGACAGCCACCCTTTTTATCACAAATTATGCATTTTATCGCGGATATCCGCCAAATGACGACGGCTGACCAGCAGCTTGTCCGGAATGCCTTTCAGCCGCACCTGATACTGTCCGGAAGCCAGCAATTCCAGCCCTTCCAGATAGGTGGCCGACATCAGGGCGTTGCGATGCACCCTGATGAAACGGTTGCCGAATTCGGTTTCCAGCTCCTTCAGCGTCTCGTCAATCAGCACCGTGCCCTTGGTGTGGCGGACGGTGACGTATTTTTGATCCGCCAGAAAGTAATAGATATCGTCAAGCGGCACCAGCTCCAGTCCGCGATGGGTGCGGGCGGTAATGTGGTTGCGGGTGACGCCCGGTTGTCGCTCCTCGTCATTGGCCTGCACCCGCAAACCCTGCAATTGGGCGCGGTTGACACGGGTGGCGCGGGACAAGGCTTCGTTCAACTGGTCACGGCGCACCGGCTTCAGCAGGTAGCCAATGGCCTCGACCTGAAAAGCGGCCAAGGCATGCTCGTCGAACGCGGTAATGAAAATGACGGCCGGGGGGTTGGGCAAGCGGGCCAACTCTTCGGCGCAGGCAATACCATCCATGACCGGCATGCGTATATCCAGCAGCACCAGATCGGGCGTCAACGTCGCGACCTTGCTTAGCGCCTCCAGGCCGTTCTCGGCCTCGCCGACCACTTCACAGTGGGCGGCATCGCGCAACATGCGCACCAGACGGTCCCGGGCCAGGGCTTCATCGTCGCATACCAGAACTCTCATAGGGCCTCCGTTGTTATCTCTTTATTCTTCGGAAGTTTTGCCAACCTGCTGCACCAGAGCAAAAGGATAGCTCAGGTAGGTGGTGTAGAGGTTTTCCGTCGCCTTCGTCTGTAGTTTAGCTTTTTCGCCGTAATGTGCATGCAGACGTTCGCGGATATTACCCACCGCCATCTGGTTACCCTTGTGGTGACTCCGCTTGTGCGCATGATACGGGTTTGTGATCACAATCGTCACCTCCTGTCCGGTCCACGAAACCAGAATGGTGACCTTGGCCGGCTCCGAAGCGGGTTCCACACCATGATAAATGGCATTTTCCAGCAAGGGTTGCAAGGTCAACGCCGGAATTCGCAGTCCGGCGGGCAAATTTTCCACCCGCCAGTCCATCAGCAAACGGTTTCCCAGACGCAGTTTCTCGATATTGAGATAACGCTCGCAGAGGGAAATCTCCTCGGTCAGCGGCACCTCCCCTTCCGCCTTGAGGCTGGCGCGGAACAGCGTGGAAAGATCTTCAACCACCTCTTCGGCCAAATCCGGATCAACCGTGATCAGGCTGGCGATGATATTCATGGAGTTGAACAGGAAATGCGGACGGATACGCGCCTGCAAAGCCTGCAACCGGGCGGTCAGCTCGGTGCGCTGGCGGCGCAGCAGTTGCTCCTGCAGGTAGAAATAACGAAGCACCAGCCCGGCGATAATGCCGCCCATGAACAGATTGCGAACCAGCGACAACCCCAGGTTAACTTCTCCCGGCTGGTGGATGCCCAGAAACAGCAACACGCCTTCCGCCAGAAACGTGAAAAAAGCCACCAGCGCCAGAAACAGGAAAAATATGACAAAGGCTGCCGAGGAGCGCCGCATCTTCTGCAATAGCCCGCGCAAGGCGCAGAACAGGCCGGCCGAACTGATCGCCACCCAGGACAGCAACAGCGATTTCAGGCCCAGCGCCACCCAGGGAAAAGGGCTCAGGGTGCTGATTTCCGACATCAGCAGAAACAGCGCCAGCAATTGGCTGACCACCAGCAGCTTGAACACCGCCGCCATGTTGCAGAAATCGGGCAGGAAAAAATCATCACCGGCGACGGGGCTTCCGGCCTGCGCGGGCTTGGGGGTTTCGGACATGATTCCTGATATACTCTTCGTTATTTTTTCCACCCAGACTCGATTCCTATGAGCACACCTTCTTCTTCCATGTGGGGCGGGCGCTTCAGTGAAGCCACAGACGCCTTTGTGGCCGAATTCACGGCTTCTGTCAATTTCGACAAGCGACTATATCGTCACGACATCCAGGGTTCCATTGCCCACGCCACCATGCTGGCCCGCGCTGCGGTGCTTACCGATGCCGAGCGTGACGCGATCATCGAGGGACTGACCGCCATTCAGGCCGACATTGAGTCCGGCAACTTCGAGTGGCGCGTCGACCTGGAAGACGTGCACATGAACATCGAGTCGCGCCTGACCGACCGCATCGGCATCACCGGCAAGAAACTGCATACCGGACGTAGCCGCAACGACCAGGTCGCCACCGACATCCGTCTCTACCTGCGCGATGAGATCGACTTCCTGCGCGGCGAAATCCACCGTCTGCAAACCGGCCTGCTGGATCTGGCCGAGCGTGAGGCCCACACCATCATGCCCGGCTTCACCCATTTACAGACCGCCCAGCCCGTGACTTTCGGCCACCACCTGCTGGCCTGGTTCGAGATGCTTGTGCGTGACAGTGAGCGCCTGGCTGACTGCCGCAAGCGCGTCAACCGCCTGCCGCTGGGCTCGGCCGCCCTCGCCGGCACCACCTATCCCATCGACCGCGCCTACACTGCTGAGTTGCTGGGTTTCGAGGCCGTCTGCGAGAACTCGCTGGACGCCGTGTCCGACCGCGACTTCGCCATTGAATTCTGCGCCGCCGCCGCGCTGACCGTGACCCACCTGTCGCGGATGAGCGAAGAGCTGATCCTGTGGAATTCCCAGCAGTTCAAGTTCGTCGATATCCCGGACCGCTTCTGCACCGGCTCCAGCATCATGCCGCAAAAGAAAAATCCGGACGTGCCGGAACTGGTGCGCGGCAAGAGCGGCCGCGTTAACGGCCATCTGATCAGCCTGCTGACGCTGATGAAGGGCCAGCCACTGGCCTACAACAAGGACAACCAGGAAGACAAGGAGCCGTTGTTCGACGCCATCGACACCATGAAAGGCTGTCTGCGCGCCTTCGCCGACATGGTGCCGGCGTTGAAGCCTAACCGGGAGTCGATGCGCGAAGCGGCGCTACGCGGTTTCGCCACCGCCACCGACCTCGCAGACTATCTGGTGAAGCGCGGCACCGCCTTCCGCGACGCCCATGAAATTGTCGGCAAGGCCGTGGCCTATGGCGTGCAGACCGGCCAGGACCTGGGCGCAATGACGCTGGACGAACTGCGCCAGTTCAGCGACACCATCCAGCAGGATGTTTTTGATGTGCTGTCGCTGGAAGGCTCGGTGAACGCCCGCAACCATATTGGCGGCACGGCTCCCAACCAGGTGCTGGCCGCCGTGGCGCGGGCCCGCGTCCGTATCGGCTAAGAGGAAATAAACATGACCCGTACCGTGATGTGCCGCAAGTATCAGCAAGAGCTGGAAGGAATGGCGTTTGCACCCTTTCCCGGCCCCAAGGGCCAGGATCTGTTCGACAACGTATCGAAGCAGGCCTGGCAGGAATGGCTGAAGCACCAGACCATGCTGATCAATGAAAACCACCTCAACGTGATGCAGCCGGAAGCGCAAACCTTCCTGTCCGAGCAGCGCGAAAAATTCCTGAGCAACACCGACTACGAACGGCCGAAGGGCTGGACACCGGAAAAGAAGTGAACTGACCGGTCACACCCGCGCACGGAAAACAAGCAGGAATTGCCGTATACACGGAGGGTCAGCCTGCCTGACCTTCCGTTTTCCCCGTTACGCGAGGTGTGTGTCATGAGTCAGCTGTTAGCCATGTACAACAGTGCCGGCAATGCCGCGTTCAGCGGCATGATCGGCCAGATCGCCCCCTTCTTCAGCACCATCAATGCCCAGTTCACCGAACTTCGCCCCAATTTCGCCGAAATCACCATGCCGTTTCGCCGCGAGGTGACCAACCACCTCGGCACCGTGCACGCCATAGCCATGTGCAATATGGCGGAACTGGTGGCCGGGACCATGACCGACGCCTCCATTCCCGCCGGTTGCCGCTGGATTCCCAAGGCGATGAGCGTGCAGTACCTGGCCAAGGCCAAGACCGACCTGCGGGCGGTATCAAGCGGCGAAGGCCTGGACTGGGCGGCGGGTGGCGACATCGAGGTGCCGGTGGACGTGTTCGATACCAAAGGTGTCAAAGTATTCTCCGCAAAGATCACCATGAACGTGAGGCCCGGCGATCTGGTGCTGAGCGCAGACGCGCAGACGCTGGCCTGAGCCGTGTGGCGCTCGCTGCGGTTCTGGCTGCATTTCGGCGCGCTGATGCCGGTGGCGGTGCCGCAAGCGCTGCACACCAAACGCACCGCGCTGCGGCTGCCGGAAGCGGAGGGGCCGCAACATGGGGCCTTTGCAGGGGAAGGCGTGCCGTGGCGGCTGGTGGTAATCGGCGAATCGACGGTGGCCGGGGTCGGAGTGGCGCAGCAGGCGGAAGGTTTGGCCGCCGGAGTCGCCAAGGCATTTTCCGTGCAAACCGGTCGCCCCGCCCACTGGCGGGCGCACGGCCGCAATGGTGCGCGCATCCGCGATGTCCGTCGCGACCTGCTTCCGGACGATTTGCATCAGGCGGACATGGTGCTGGTGGGCATCGGCGTCAACGACACCACCGGCTTCAGCTCGCAACGGCACTGGCGTGAACAACTGCGGCATCTGGTCGCCGACATCCGGCGGCAAACACAGGCCCCAATCGGCTTCTTGGCCTTGCCGCCGATGCACCACTTCACCGCCCTTCCCCAACCCTTGCGCAGTGTCATCGGTCATCGCGCGGGACTGATGGACCATAACCTGCGCCGGGCGCTGGCCGGACTGCCCGGCTGCCGGGTGCTGGATTATGCAAGCGACATGCATCCGCGCTATCTGGCGGCGGACGGCTATCATCCTTCGGCGGAAGGTTATACTGCGATTGGCGAAGCCGTTGCGCTCCACCTCCAGAGTCGCTTTACTCCCTGACCAGCCCCGATATACTGAAACCCAGCCAAACCCCTTCAGAGACCGTCGACAATGACAACAACCGGACTCGTGGCAACCCTCAAGCTGGTCATCCGCGCCGCCAACGTGCTGGGCCTGCTCGGCCTGTTCCTGCACCTGCCGAACGCCCTGCCCGGCTTCCTCGCCTGCCACCTCACCGCCACGCTGGCAACAGTAGGGCTGGCCTTCCACCTGAAACGCTCGGTGCCCGGCTGGGGCTTGGGGGCGCTGATCCTGCCGTTCCTCACCAGCACCTGGCTGACCTTCCGCCCGGAAAACACCCCGGACGCCATGACCGCCGGCGACAACTGCTGGTACAGCATGGAGCGGGAAGTCAACCACATGATCGTGGTCGGCATCCTGTTCTTCGAGCGCACTCCGGAAAAGGCGGCGCTGGAGAAGCTGATTACTGAACGGCTGTTGAAATTCGACCGCTTCCGCCAGGTGCCGCGCCTGCGCAACGGCCACCGTTACTGGGAAGATGACGAAGATTTCCAACTGGACCGCCACCTGCATTTCCGCCCCTTGCCTGAGGCGTCGCTGCAAACCTTTCAGGAACGCGTGGATACGCTGTCCGGGCAGAAGCTGGACTTTGAACACCCGCTGTGGGATCTGGAAGTGGTGCCGAACCATCCGCAAGGTGCGGCGATCATTGTCCGCATCCATCACTGCAACGCCGACGGCATCGCGCTGGTGCGGGTGCTGCTGTCGCTGACCGACAAGGCCGCCTCCACCGTCGAGAACACCACCGAGGCCCCGCGTGCGTCCCGCCCGAGACATCATCCGCTGAAGCTGCTGTGGGAGCTGATCGTCGCCTTCCCGCGCATGCTGATGCTGCCGGACAGCCGCACCAGCTTCAAACACCCGCTGACCGGCCAGCGCGGCACCGCCTGGTCCAGTCCGCTGCCCTTGCAGGACATCAAGCAACTGGCGCATGCCCACGGCGGCAAGATCAACGATGTAGTGCTGGCCGCCACCGCCGGAGCGGTGCGCCGTTACTTCCAGCAGAACAACGAGCCGGTGGACGGCATTACCTTTCGCGTACTGGTGCCCATCAACGTTCGACCGCTGGACGGGCCGATCGTGCTGGGCAACCAGGTCGGGTTCATCTACCTGCCGTTGCCGGTGGGCGTGGCCGATCCGATTGGCCGCCTGCGCGCGGTGAAGGCGGGCATGGATGCGATCAAGAGCGGCAAGGAAGCGGTGCTGGCCTATTTCTCGCTGTCGTTGATGGGAACGCTGCCGCGCGGCGTGCAGCATGCGCTGATGGATGCCTTCAACGACAACGCCTCCTCGACCATGACCAACGTCCCCGGCCCCCGCGAGCAGTTGTTTTTTGCCGGGGAAGCGATCCGCAACATGGTGTTCTTCGGGCCTCAATCGGGGAAGATGGGGGTGGGCCTAAGCGTATTCAGCTATCAGGACACGCTGACGATGGGCATTTCCGCCGACAAGGGCATGATTCCGCATCCCGAGGTTTTTACCGCCTGTTTCGAGCAGGAAATGCGGGAGTGGCTGGCGCATCCGAGCTGAATCTGACCGGCATTTTTTGCAGGACCACTGCCAGAAAATGCCGGACTCTCCTTTAAACCCAAACAACACTCACCCGGATCTTTCTTGTTTTTAAAGACTTTTCATTTAAGTCCAACCTTGGCACTCCGCTTGCTTTTTCCCTGACAGCATCATCCGATGCCTGACTCAGGGAAATACGCCATGAACACGCTGCTAAAACCTCTCTTCGCCGCCTCGGCTTTCAGCATCCTCCTGCTGCAAGGGTGCAGCTCCTCCCCCAGCGCCGCCGGTCTGGCCAAGGCGGAAGCCCAACTCGACCAGAAACGCCGTGACTCCGCCCAGCTTCAGGCCGAAAAAGCCATCGACGCCATGCCCGTCTGGGCGCAGGCGACACCGCGTCCGGACAGTTCCGGCATCTTTGCGCTGGGTATCGGCGAAAGCGACAAGCTGCCGCTGGCATTGAAGAAGGCGCAATTACAGGCGGAATACGCGCTGGCCAAGAACCTGCAACAGGAACTGGCCGGGAACGAACGCATGATCCAGCAGGACAACAACGGCAGCGCCAGTGGCCAGTACGACAGCGTCATCACCTCGCTGGTGGATTACGTGTCGGTGGTTGGCTGTGAGGAAGTGAAGCGGGAAACGGTGGCGGTCAATGGGCGCTTCCAGACCTACATCCTGCTGAAGATGCCTTACGAGGCCTTCAACCAGGCCTTGCAGGCCAAGAAACAGCAGAACCGCGACAGCCAGATGCAGCAGGCTTACAACCGGCTGGAAAAGCAGCTGGACAAACGTCGCCAGACCGCCGTTCCTGCCGCCACGACGATTCAGTAAACACGGTCAGCCGAACACCGTCACCGTTTGCCGGCTGACAGCAACCAGACGCCCGTCGGCCGCCCACAGCCGCGCCCCGGCGTGGCCATAACCGTCGGCGGCGAGGTCGGTGCAGACACGGTAATGCCACCACGCCGCCGGGTCCGGGTCCAAGGCCTCCTCCAGCAACTCCAGCGTCCAGCACAGGGTGCTGGCGGGCGCCAGTGTGTTCATCATCGGCAGCACTGACGGCGGCCAGGTATCCACCAGCGCCACAAAATGCTCCAGCGTGAACGGAACCGAGGTATCGCGGAAACGGACGCTGCCCATAAAGTCAGGCTTGTCCTGGCCGCTGAACGGGAAGCCTCCCTCCGACCACACCATTTCGAACTGTTGCAGGAATTCCGGCATGCGGCCAGGCAGGTATGGCATCGGGCGACCGGCCGCCGGAACCGGGATTTCACTCAACAGGGCGGATGGCACACGCACCGCCGATTCGCGATGCGCACCATAGCTGGCCAGCAGCACCGCTTGCACGCCGCCATTCTGCAGCAGGCGGGCTTCGGCCTGTGTCACCGACTTGCCGCTGCGGAAAACCGTGGTTTCCAGCGTCGCCAAACCCGGCGCGACCGGCCCGACAAAGGATATCGACATTGAGCGCAACCGCCGGTCCGAGGGCACTTCCGCCGACAACCGCGCCAGCAGCACGGCTGCCACCAAACCACCGAAACTGGCGCGTCCCTGCCCCCAGCCCGCCTCGATTTCCACCTGCGCCGACGCCTTCGCGGCTGCCATCATCGTTGCAAACGACATCGCCTTAACCCGAGTTCTGTTTTGGAACCATCAATCTAGCAAGCATGGCGCTTGGGGGAAAGCGGAAAACGAAACCCGCCGGTCACATCAGGGTTTGAGCAGCGGCTTCAGGTGCGGCCAGACGTTGTCGGCCAGCCGGTCCTGCGCCTGCGCGTTGGGATGGATGCCGTCCTCCTGCATCAGTTCCGGACGGCCGCCCACCCCATCCAGCAGAAAAGGCAGCAGCGGCACTTTGACCGCCTTGGCGACTTGGGGGAAGGTGGCAGCAAAAGCCTCGGTATAGGCCTTACCGTAATTGGGCGGAATACGCATGCCGACCAGCAGTACCCTAGCCTTTTGCTGCCGCGCCTGCCCGATCATGGACGTCAGGTTTTTCGCCATCAGCGGCAGCGGCTGGCCGCGCAGGCCGTCATTGCCGCCCAGCTCCAGCACCAGCACATCCGGCTTGAACTGCGCCAACACCTTGGGCAGGCGCAACACTCCGCCCTGCGTGGTTTCACCGCTGACGCTGGCGTTGATCACCTTGTGCTTGCCCGGCTGCTCGCGGTCCAGTCTCTGTTGCAGTTTTGCAACCCAGCCTTTGTTGACCTCCAGACCATAGGCGGCGCTGATACTATCGCCGAAAACCACCACCGTGGCCGCCTGCGCCGACATCGCCGACGCCAGCAGCCCCGCCAGCAGGACAGTCCTCATTCGCATCATGAATACAGCTCCCGAAAACGCACTAGTTGTCCGCCACCTTAGCAAAAGCGTCACCGGTCCGGACGGATCGCTCACCATACTGCAACAGATGGATTTTACGGTGCGCACCGGGGAAAGCATCGCCATCGTCGGCGCGTCCGGCTCCGGCAAGTCCACGTTGCTGGGGCTGCTGGCCGGGCTCGATACGCCAACGGACGGCTCGGTAACGCTGCTGGGCCACGACCTGAGCCTGCTTGACGAAGACGGCCGCGCCGAGGTGCGTCAACGCCATGTCGGTTTCGTCTTCCAGTCCTTCCACCTGCTGCCGCACCTGTCGGCGCTGGAAAACGTGCTGCTGCCGCTGTCTCTAGCGGGACGTGAAGACCGGGCGCTGGCCATCGACTGCCTGCAACGGGTGGGGCTGGGTGAACGGCTGCAACATACGCCGCGCCAGCTGTCCGGCGGCGAACAGCAACGGGTGGCCATTGCCCGCGCCTTCGCCTGCCGCCCGCAAATCCTCTTCGCCGACGAACCCACCGGCAACCTCGACGCCCGCACCGGCCAGCAGATTATTGAACTGCTGTTCGCCATGAACCGCGAACAAGGCGCGACGCTGGTGCTGGTCACCCACGACCCGGCGCTGGCGCAACGCTGCGGCCGCAGCCTGCGCCTGGACAGCGGCTGCCTACTGGAGCCTGAAGCATGAGGGCGCTGGCCTGGCGCTTGCTGCGCCGCGACTGGCGCGCCGGGGAACTGACGTTGTTGCTGGCGGCGCTGACACTGGCCGTCGCTGCGACAACGACCCTGCGCTTCTTCAGCAGCAGCCTGGAACAGGCGATGCATCAGCAGGCCGCGCAGTTGCTGGGCGCAGATCTGGTCGTAGGCAGCACGCGCGGCATCCGGCCGGTGTGGGTGGAGGAAGCGCAGCGCCTGCAACTGCGACAGACGCAAACGCTGGAATTCGGCAGCATGGCCCAGCGCGGCGAACAGTTCCAGCTGGTGTCAGTGAAGGCGATCAGCGCCGGATACCCTCTGCGCGGGGAACTGAAGCTGCGCAACGGCCTGACCGGCATTCCGGCCGCCGGGACGGTCTGGGTGGAAGAACGCCTGCTGGGGCTGCTGCAAGCCCGCGAGGGCGACCCCCTGCAAATCGGCGAATCGACACTGCGCATCACCGCCATCCTCGACCGCGACGCTGACAGGGGCAACGGTTTCTCCGCCTTGTCGCCGCGCCTGATCATGAACCTGGCCGACGTGCCCGCCACCGGCATCCTGCAGCCCGGCAGCCGCGTCAGTTACCGCCTGCTGCTGGCCGGTCCGCCCTCCGCTCTGCAGAAATACCAGACTTGGGGCAAGTCCCGGCTGGAGCCGCATGAACGCCTGCGCGATGTCACCAGCGGCAACAAACGCGTCAGCGGCCCGATCAATAACGCGGGCAGCTACCTCAGCCTCGCCGCCATCGCCGCCGTGCTCTTGTCAGGCATTGCTGTCGCCCTCGCCACCCGCCGCTACGCCGACCGTCACCTGGACGCCCTGGCCCTGATGCGTTGCCTCGGCAGCACCCGGCGGCAACTACTGGCCTTGTTCGGCTGGCAACTGCTGTTCCTGTGGCTGACCGCGATGCTGACGGGTGGTCTGCTGGGCTTTCTCGCCTCGCAAGGGCTGCACCGGCTGCTGGCCAACTTGTTGCCGGTGACGACGCTGGAATTTGCCATCGCACAGCCGCTGCTGACCGGCATCGCCACCGCCACGCTGACACTGGCCGGCTTCGCACTGCCCGCCTTCCTCAAGCTGGCGCAGGTGTCGCCATTGCGGGTGATGCGCCGCGACCTGCAACCGGCCGACTGGTCAACCCTGCGCCTGACCGCACTGGCCTTGGCGGCGCTGTTTGCGCTGATGACGCTGGAAACCGGCAAGTTATGGCTGACCTCGCTGGTGCTGCTGGGGGGACTGGGACTGGCCGCGCTCTGCGGCGGCCTGCTGTGGCTGGGCCTTCGCCGCTGGCGGACGCGGGCGGCCACCGGTCACGCCCCGCTGACACAGGCGCTGGACAGTCTGGCCCGCCAGCCGATGGCCACCATCAGCCAGGTGCTGGCGCTGGGCCTGGGCCTAACCGCCATGCTGCTGGTATTCAGCCTGCGCAGCGAACTGCTGGAACAATGGCGCGCCGACCTGCCCGCCGACACCCCCAACCAGTTCGCCATCGCCATTCCCGCCGACCAGGTGCGGCCCTTGCAGGCAGTGATTCAACAGCACCACTGGCGGTCCTCGCCGTTCTACCCGGTGGTTCGTGGGCGGCTGGTGGCAATCAACGGCAAGACCGTGCAGAAACCGGCGGATGCCGAACCGGATTCCGGCAACCGCGACAACGCCCTGGACCGCGAGCTGAGCCTGACCTGGAGCGACACCCTGCCCGAGAAAAACACCCTGACCGAAGGCGCATGGTTCAAGCCCGGCGCCGCCGAAGTCTCGGTGGAGGCCGAATTGGCGAAGCGCCTCGACCTGAAGCTGGGCGACACCCTGCGCCTGCAAATGGCCGAAGGCAGTGTCGAGGCACGCATCAGCAACCTGCGTACGGTCGACTGGAACAACTTCCGCCCCAACTTCTATCTGGTATTCCCCCGGCAGCTGCTGGAAAACTACCCGGCCAGTTACCTCGCCAGCTTTCATGTGCCGGACGCCGACAAGGCGGAGATGAGCGGCCTCGTGCGCGGCTTTCCCACGGTGGTGTTTGCCGATATCGGCCAGATCATGGCGGAATTGCAGAAATTGATGGATCAGTTGGCGGACGCTGTGCAGGCCATCCTAGTGTTTGTAGTGCTGGCGGGAGGGCTGGTGCTGCTGGCCAGCATCGCCGCCGGGCTGGACAGCCGTCGCCAGGAAGCCGCGCTGTTGCGGGCCTTAGGAGCGAAGCAATGGCAACTGCAACGCCGCGCTGGTGCGGAATTGCTGGTGCTGGGCGGCATGGCGGGTGTACTGGCGGTGCTGCTGAATGAAATCCTGCTGGCGGTGCTGACCGTGCAATTGCTGGAAGCGACACCAACCGTGCATCCGTTGTGGTGGCTGGCAGTACCGGGCGGCAGCGCGCTGTTGACGCTGGTGGTAGGATTGGCAGGGATGCGGCGGGTTTGGACGGTTTCGCCGATGGCGGTGCTGCGGGAAAGTTGAATCCGGCATGCGCCGGACAGGAAAAACGCCGGGCAAGGCCTATACTGACCTCATGCCCGCATCACTGGAGAAATAACATGGATACCGGAAAACACACCCTGCCAGCCCTCTTCGCCCAGTTGGGACTGGCAGCCGATGCTGCTTCAATTGCCCGGTTTGCCGGGACACACTCCTTGCCGTCCGGAACATCACTGGCGAACGCCGGGTTCTGGACTCTGTCACAAGCCGCCTTGCTGCGCGAAGCGCTGGCCGACGATGCCGAGTGGTCGGAAGCCGCCGATGAACTGGCCAACCTGCTGGGCAGCCCTCCATAGCGGTTGCCCGGAACCTGACGGATCACCCCCGCTTGCACAACCCCAGCATCACCCGCCACTGCTCCTCACTCACCGGCATCAGCGACAGTCGGTTGCCCTTGCGCACCAGCGCCAGCTCGGCCAGCTCCGGAAGCGTTTTCAGCTCGGTCAACGACAGCGTGCCGTTGAACTTTTCGACAAATTCGACATCCACCCCGGTCCAGCGCGGATTGTCCGCTGTCGACTTCGGATCGAAGTACTTGTGCTCGGGATCGAACTGCGTCGGGTCAGCATAACCCCCCTTCGCAATGCGCATCAGCCCGACAATGCCCGGAACATCGCAATTGGAGTGATAAAAAAAGGCCATATCGCCCTTTTGCATTTGCCGCAGGAAGTTGCGTGCCTGATAATTGCGCACCCCGTCCCACAAGGCCACCTTCCGCCCGATCAGGTGGTCGATTCCGAACACCGACGGTTCCGATTTCATCAGCCAGTACGCCATCTATGCCTCTCCCGCTTCCGCCGCTCAGTCTGTATGTACATGTGCCCTGGTGCGTGCGCAAATGCCCCTATTGCGACTTCAACTCGCACGCCAGCCCGGCGAGTTTACCCGAAGCCGAGTACATTGCGGCATTGCTGCGCGATCTGGACGAAGATCTGCGCTGGGTGGCGGACCGGCCGGTCCAGTCGATGTTTGTCGGCGGCGGCACGCCTTCGCTGTTTTCGGCGGAAGCCTACCAGCAGCTGATGACGGGACTGAAGGAACGCCTGGTTTTTGCGCCCGATGCCGAGATCACGCTGGAGGCCAACCCCGGCACCGTAGAACACGGGCGTTTTGAAGGCTACCGCGAAGCGGGCATCAACCGCATCTCGCTGGGCATCCAGAGTTTCGATCCGGAACAGTTACAAAAACTGGGCCGCATCCACGGCCGTGACGAGGCCCGCCGCGCCATCCAGTCCGTGAAAGATGCCGGTTTCGACAACTTCAACCTCGACCTGATGCACGGCCTGCCCGGCCAAACCGTTGAAGGCGCGCTGGATGACCTGCGTCAAGCACTGGCGTTCAACCCGCCGCACCTATCGTGGTACCAGCTGACCATCGAACCGAATACCGCTTTCTACCGCCAGCCGCCGGTGCTGCCGGAGGACGATGCGCTGTGGACCATCCAGGAAGCCGGACAGGCGCTGCTGGCTGAACATGGGTTGGTTCAGTATGAAGTCTCCGCCTACAGCGCCGGACGACCGGCCCGGCACAACCTCAATTATTGGCAGTTCGGGGATTATCTGGGCATCGGCGCGGGCGCTCATGGCAAAGTCACCACGGCGGAAGGCGTATTCCGGTATCGCAAGACGCGATTGCCCAAGGACTATCTGGCCGCAGCCCCTCAAGGCTTGGCGCGCGTCGGCCCGGAACAGGTCGCTGATGATGAGTTGCTGTTCGAATTCATGATGAACGCCTTGCGGCTGAAGGAGGGGGTCAATAGCCAACTGTTTGCTGAACGGACCGGGCTGGCCATCGCAACCGTGCAGGATAAAATCCAGGATCTGCAGCGCCGCAGCCTGCTCGAAGACCGGGCCGACCGCTGGCAATGCACGCCGACCGGCTACAACCACCTCAACGCCGTACTGGGACTGCTCAGCTGACGCCGGTCAGGGCGAACCCGATATCAGTCAGCTCGCCCGGCTCCCCCGCCACCCAGGTGCGCTCCACCAAACGGCCACGTTGCCCGTCCAGCAACAGCACTGTCGAAGCCCGCGTACCGTACATCGGCGAGCGGATGAACGCCGTCCCCAGCAACCGCTCCCAGACCAATCCCACGCCGGTATCAGGAAGATCAGCGTCATCTGCGGTCGTGGTGTCTTCCAGTAACTCCAACAAGGCCTGTACATCGGCCGCTTGAGACACCGTCGGCTCCCCCGCCGTGACCTGACGCGCCAAGCCGCTCTTCAAACGTTCAGTTTTCGGCCAGGGACTGTCCAGCAAGTGGTTGCTCAGTCCATACAGTCCGGGCTCCAGCCGTCGCGGTTCGGTGCCCCGGTTGCTGCACACCGCCGCCTCCAGACGATCCCCTACCAGCAGGTTGAACCCGTTGTAACGTCCGGCCTCTTGCGCCACCGACTCGGCAAGCGCCAGCGGCGGGATGTCACCGCAGAGGTAATCCGCCACCAGCTTGCCGCGCGACAGTTCCCCCGGCTGCATGCCGCCCGGCTCCCGGTAATTGGTCAAGGCCGCCCAGCGTCCGGCCCGCGTCACGCCCAGCCAGGTGCCGCCTTCCTTCTCGTCACGCCCGGCCAGCACCTGCGGTGCATCCTCCCAGAATCGCACCGGCGATGCCGGGCGGGCATAGAACTCGTCCCGGTTGCCCAACAGGATCAAGGGTTGCTGCGGCGACAATTGCCAGGCGAAGGCGATCAGACACATAAAGCCACCTCAAACGGGAAACGGTTTTCGATTAGAATGGCGCCCTTGCCCCGGAGAACGCCGCTGATGCTAGTGTATCCCCAAATTGACCCGGTTGCCGTCCACCTCGGCCCGCTGACTGTCCACTGGTACGGCCTGATGTACCTTTGCGCCTTTGCTGCCGCTTATGCCATGGGCAAATACCGCGCCCGTTCGCTGCCAGGCTGGCAACAGAACGCCGAACAGATTTCCGACCTCATTTTCTATGCCGCCATGGGCGTCGTGCTCGGCGGCCGTCTGGGCTATGTGTTTTTCTACAGCTTCGACCACTTCCTGGAAGACCCGCGCTGGATTTATCAGGTCTGGAAAGGCGGCATGAGCTTTCATGGCGGCTTCCTCGGCGTCCTGGCCGCCATGGTGTTGTACGCCCGCCGCTACAAACTGACATTCTGGGGCGTCATGGACTTCGTGGCCCCGCTGGTGCCGCTGGGCATTTTCTTCGGACGCATCGGCAACTTCATTGGCGGCGAACTCTGGGGCCGCCCGGTGGAGAATCCGGATTATCCGTTCGCCATGATCTTCCCGCAGGTAGACCACCTGCCCCGCCACCCGTCACAGCTGTATGAAGCGGTGCTGGAAGGGCTGCTGCTGTTTGCCATCGTCTGGATGTTCTCCTCGCGCCCGCGCCCGGAAAAGGCGGTGGCCGGCGTCTTCGCCCTGGGATATGGCTGCGGGCGCTTCTTTGTCGAATTCTTCCGGGAACCGGATGCCGACAAGGGCTATATTGCCTTCAACTGGCTGACCATGGGCCAGTTGCTGTCCACCCCGCTGATCCTGCTGGGCGTCATCTTGCTGGTGCTTGCGTATCGCACCGGCAACCCTCCGAAAACCGCCTGACTGCGAGCCTGCCGCCATGAAACAGTATCTCGACCTGATGCGCCACATCCGCGATCACGGCACATACAAGGAAGACCGCACCGGCACCGGCACCCGGTCGGTTTTCGGCCACCAGATGCGCTTCAATCTTGCCGACGGCTTCCCGCTGCTGACCACCAAGAAAGTCCACCTGAAGTCGATCATCCACGAACTGCTGTGGTTCCTGCAGGGCTCCACCAACATCCGTTACCTCAAGGAAAACGGCGTCAGCATCTGGGATGAATGGGCGGATACCGAGGGCAACCTCGGCCCGGTCTACGGCTCGCAATGGCGAAGCTGGCCAACGGCTGACGGACGGCACATCGACCAGATCAGTCAAGTCGTGCAACAGCTCAAAACCAATCCGGACAGCCGCCGCATCATCGTTTCCGCCTGGAATGTCGGCGAAATTGAAAACATGGCGCTGCCACCCTGCCACGCCTTTTTCCAGTTCTACGTGGCGGACGGCAAGCTTTCCTGCCAGCTGTATCAGCGTAGCGCCGACGTTTTTCTCGGCGTTCCCTTCAACATCGCCAGCTATGCCCTGCTGACCATGATGATGGCGCAGGTCTGCGGGCTGGGGTTGGGGGACTTTGTCTGGACCGGCGGTGACTGTCATTTGTACAGCAACCACATGGAACAGACCGAACTGCAGCTCAGCCGCGAACCGTATCCCCTCCCCGTGATGCGGATCAACCCGGAAATACAGGACATTTTCGGCTTCAGTTACAGCGACTTCACCCTGGAGCAATATCAGTCACATCCGGCCATCAAAGCGCCGGTCGCTGTCTGAACTCGCATGATTCCCCGGTTGCTGGCGACGTTCTGGATCACGGCACTGCTGGCAGGCTGCGCCGTCCACAACCCGTATTACGACCCGGCCAAGCCGCATCACACTCCGACAGGCTTCCAGAATCTTTACCAGCCCTCCCGGAATCTGGATCTCGACGCCCTGAAATGGCAATGGCAGCGGCTGTTGCAAGGCTTCCCACCGTCACCACCCCATGAGTCTGTTCTGGGTGTTACCCCGGACACCGGATTCCTGCATCACAACCACACCGTCCCCAGCATCACCTGGATAGGCCATGCCACGTTGCTGGTCCAGATCGGCGGCCTGAACATCCTCACCGACCCGGTCTTTTCTGAACGCGCCTTTCCGGTCTCTTTTCTAGGCCCCAAGCGCCATCAGCCGCCGGGTGTGGCCTTGAAAGACCTGCCGCACATCGACGCCGTTGTCATTTCCCACGACCACTACGATCATCTGGACCTGCCCAGCGTCCGCGCCCTCTATCAGCAAGCCGGCGGACCGCCACTTTTTCTGGCACCGCTGGGCATCCATGACTGGCTGGCCAACAACGTCAGCCATGGCGACCGAGACCACATCCGCGGGCTCGACTGGTGGGCCAAGGCTCAGCTTGACGGGGTAGAGTTCCAGTTATTGCCTGTACAGCATTGGTGTGCACGCGGAGTTCGCGACCGCAATCGTCGGCTGTGGGGCGCGTGGGGCATTCTTCACCCCGATCTGCGCTTCTTTTTCGGAGGCGATCTGGCGCTGTCTCCGGATGTCGACACGCTCGGCGCGCAAGCCGGGGACTTCGATCTGGCCGCCTTGCCGATTGGGGCCTACGAGCCGCGTTGGATGATGAAGCCCGCCCATATCAACCCGGCTGAAGCCGTCGAGATCAAGCGGCGAATTCATGCGGCCAAGGCCGTCGCCATGCACTGGGGAACGTTCGAATTGTCCGACGAATCCCTGGATGAGCCGCCACGGGCGCTGACTCGAGCCCGACAACAGGCCGGACTCCCCGAACAGGACTTCTTTCTCCTGAAACATGGCGAAACCCGGGTTTTAAAGACAGGTGACTGGGTCGCTCCAACCCACTAGAATGCGCGGGCTTATCCGGATCGCGGAAGAATTGCCATGCCCCGTCTCGCCCTCATCGCCGCCCTCGCGGAAAACGGCTGTATCGGTATCAACAACCGTTTACCCTGGCATCTCCCGGAAGACCTCAAGTATTTCCGGCGACTGACTACTGGCGGCATCGTGGTCATGGGCCGCAAAACCTACGAATCGATCGGCAAGCCGCTGCCCAACCGCACCAACATCGTCATCAGCCGTAACCCCGACTTCACTGCCGAAGGCATCAAAGTCGTGCCAAGCCTGGACCAGGCCCTCGAACTTGCCGACAGCATGGCCGAAATCAATGGCAACGATGAAGTTTTCGTTATTGGCGGCGCACAAATCTACGCCTTGACGCTGCCCAGAGCGGGACGCCTGTATCTCACCGAAGTTGCCAAGACCGTGCACGGCGATGCCTTCTTCCCCAGCATCGACCGCAGCCAATGGCGTGAACTCGGTCATGAGGCGCATTACTACGAACCTGCCGACACCCACTACCGTTTCTCCGTATACGAGAGAACCCAGTAGCGCAGCATTTTATGGCGGGGTTCCTGGTGCTTGCTGCAGCGCTTCCCGCTCCTTCTGGTACTCTTCGTAGGGCAGGCGGTTAATTTCTTCCAGACAGCGCTGTACTGCCTCATTATCAGCCTTCCTGTAGCATGTCTGCCGTGCCGACTCCTTGCCCCCCTCATACCAGGCTTGCCGGGAGCACGCCCCCACCATCACCGCACTGAGAATCACGATCAACATTCCTGCTTTCTGCAACATGCCTGTAGTCCCCTGTAACAACGTCAATGCACCAACATCCAATCAGTATGTCCCATCGCCAAGAGCATCGCTCCACACTACTATGTCCTTCAACACACAGGGAGTCATCAATTCATGAATATTGCCATATTGGGCGGAGGTTGTTTCTGGTGTCTGGAAGCCGTCTTTGAAGAAGTTCGTGGTGTCGAGAAGGTTATTTCGGGTTATGCCGGGGGCCTGCGCCCCAACCCATCCTACGAACAGATTTGTACCGGCGCAACCGGCCATGCCGAAGTGGTGCAACTGCATTTTGATCCTGCCGTGATCAGCTTCAGGCAGTTGTTGGAAGTGTTTTTTGCCATTCACGACCCCACGACACCCAACCGCCAAGGCAATGATATCGGCAGCCAGTATCGCTCGGTGATCTTCTGCCAGTCCGATAGTCAACGCCTTGATGCCGAAGCATTCATTGCCGAACTGAACAATGGCAAGCACTACCCCTCCCCCATTGTCACCGAGGTCAAGGGCGAGACGCCTTTCTATGCGGCGGAGGAGTATCACCAGCACTACTTCGCCCGCAACCCCCGCCAGGGTTATTGCCAGTTCGTTGTTGCGCCAAAGGTGCTCAAGTTCCGGAACTACTTCAAGAACTGGCAAAAGTAATCTGGCACGTGCTTATTTCGTGGTCTATATCATTAAGAGAGCTCTTCAACTCTTCAACCGCCCTACAGGGAGTCCAAAATGACCACGATCACCTTGCGCGATGTGGATCCTCGCACCATCCACCGACAAATCACCCAACTGGAAACCCTTCATAAGGCCATGATGGCCGATGACGGCGCTGATGCCGAAGCGATGAAGGAAACCCTGCGACTACTCCACCAGATTGAGGAAACCATTCGGCACGACGCACGTGAAGCCCATCATATGCATCATTGATGGCAGATATATCCCCGTAACTCCAAACCCGCCGAGTCGCTTAAAAGTCCCGCGACAGCAAACACCTTAGCTTTGGTCTTTTGATTCCCCAAATCAAAAACCCCTTCAGGATACCCTGAAGGGGTTTTTGGTATTTGATGTCTGGCGATGACCTACTCTCACATGGCGAATGCCACACTACCATTGGCGCGGAGTGGTTTCACTTCTGAGTTCGGGAAGGGATCAGGTGG
>NZ_JAUSMX010000006.1 GCF_030646115.1 Fluviicoccus sp. | reverse complement strand
GCAGCTTAGAAAATTCAGAAGGCAGAAGCCCTGTACCAGATCGGGTTCACTGCCGCGTAGGCAGCTTAGAAAACCAAGGTTTTTGTCGAGACAGAACTCGATTCGTTCACTGCCGCGTAGGCAGCTTAGAAATGACTGGCGGTGCAGGTGTACGGCGAAATCCAGTTCACTGCCGCGTAGGCAGCTTAGAAAAACATCGGCGGCTTCAGTGTCGCCAGCGATTAGTTCACTGCCGCGTAGGCAGCTTAGAAATGGATATTCCGGCCCCCGGAGTGGGACGACCAGTTCACTGCCGCGTAGGCAGCTTAGAAATTAATTGGGGCAATGGCTGCGGCCGTTTTTGTGTTCACTGCCGCGTAGGCAGCTTAGAAATTCGTGGTTACGGCTTTAACTATCCGTTTCTTGTTCACTGCCGCGTAGGCAGCTTAGAAATTGAGCGGCTGGAGTGGAAAACGGACGTTATGGTTCACTGCCGCGTAGGCAGCTTAGAAAAGTCCGCGCCCCAGGGCAAACCGGCTCCCGTTGTTCACTGCCGCGTAGGCAGCTTAGAAAAGCTTTTCATGCGCCCAGGACAGCGGGATCTTGTTCACTGCCGCGTAGGCAGCTTAGAAAACTGCGCCCGGGTGCGCGCTGCGCCGGTGGTGGTTCACTGCCGCGTAGGCAGCTTAGAAAGTTCCGGCGGGATGAAGTCATCCAGTCAAAAAGTTCACTGCCGCGTAGGCAGCTTAGAAATGCAGACGCGAGAGAAAAAAACTTGCGTTCACGTTCACTGCCGCGTAGGCAGCTTAGAAAATCGGCATCGACTCCGAGGGCGGGAGTCATGAGTTCACTGCCGCGTAGGCAGCTTAGAAACTGTACCCGCTGTTGCGACGGCTCCATTGCAGCGTTCACTGCCGCGTAGGCCGCTTAGAAATTTCGCGTGACCGTGAACGGGTCAAACATCACGTTCACTGCCGCGTAGGCAGCTTAGAAAACCCCGCCAGCCAGTTGCGTTACAACAGCGGAGTTCACTGCCGCGTAGGCAGCTTAGAAATGTTCGGGGTGACCGATCCCTGCCTGCAACATGTTCACTGCCGCGTAGGCAGCTTAGAAAGATACAGCGGGGCAGCGGCGGCGCGACGACTGGTTCACTGCCGCGTAGGCAGCTTAGAAAAGATGGACGGTGAAGATCCGGACCCCTACAAGGTTCACTGCCGCGTAGGCAGCTTAGAAATGGTGCGCGTTCTGGGAACAGCGCCGCCGCGAGTTCACTGCCGCGTAGGCAGCTTAGAAAATAATCAAAACCGGGAATCTCATTAGCAAACTGTTCACTGCCGCGTAGGCAGCTTAGAAAGCAAACGGAATGAACTGGCGGCGCGACGACACGTTCACTGCCGCGTAGGCAGCTTAGAAATGTGAGCGCCCAGATGGCATCGAACCACACGCGTTCACTGCCGCGTAGGCAGCTTAGAAATCCACAGGAGATGGTAGCGATGGCTGGACTCGGTTCACTGCCGCGTAGGCAGCTTAGAAAGTCACGGACGGCGCTATAAGCGATGCCTTCCACGTTCACTGCCGCGTAGGCAGCTTAGAAATATGTGGGCGGGCAACTGACCGCCGTCAGCGGGTTCACTGCCGCGTAGGCAGCTTAGAAAACGCCGGGCAACTGGTGGGAATACAACACGCCGTTCACTGCCGCGTAGGCAGCTTAGAAAAAGACGAGCTCAAGACCGAGGCCGAGTGGCTGGTTCACTGCCGCGTAGGCAGCTTAGAAATTACGGTGGCCAGCCGCATATATCAGCGGTGCGTTCACTGCCGCGTAGGCAGCTTAGAAATGTGAAGTGGGCGGTTGGCGTGTCGAACGTGAGTTCACTGCCGCGTAGGCAGCCTAGAAATCATCCCACCCGGTTTCAACGGCGTTTTCACAAATGGGAACCCGTTTGCAAATATAATGTCATCGTCCGGAACTGACGAAGCAGCCCCCGCACCCGCTATAATCACCCCCTGACCCATCCGGATTCCCCCATGAAAGCCAAACCGCTGCCGCTCCCCGCCGAAGAACTCCAGGCCCTGGACGACCACCTCCGCTCCGAACACGCCCCCGAAGGCACGCTCACCCTCAACCAACTGCGCGGCTTCCTGTTTGCCGTGGCCGCCAGCCCCACCGCACTCAGCCCCGCCGACTGGCTGCCGGTCATCTGGGGCAGCGAAGACGACCTCAAGGCCGACAGCGGCGAAGAACCGGCGGACGACACCCCCACCGGCATGGCGCGCATTCCCGAACAGGCCAAGGATGTCTTGCAGGTCATTGTCTACCTGTTCGGCCTCACCGACCGCGCCGTCAAGGACGAAGCCTTCAAACTGCCCGCCGACTGCGTGTGGAGCGACGATGCCGAAACCGGCAAACCGCTGCGTGAGTGGTGTCAAGGCCTGCTGGTAGGCCACGGCTGGCTGGAAGATGTCTGGGACGAAGGCCTGGTGGACCTGAAGAAACGCGAAGACCTGACCATGAAACAGGAAGTGGAAGCGGCGCTGGCCATTCCCACGCTGTTTGCCGACGTGGAAGCCGCGCTGGCCAAAGCTCCGAACCCCGACGAGATGCGCGCCCGCCTGCCCACCATCGCCCAGGCCATTTTGCCGAATTCGCTGGGTATCTATGCCCGTATCGGTCGCGAGCTGCTGCGGCTGGAACGGCTGCGCGCCCAGAATCCCGAAGATCTCAAGATCGGCCGCAACGATCCCTGCCCGTGCGGCAGCGGCAAGAAGTTCAAGAAGTGCTGCGGCGCATGAAGCTTGCGACGGGGCGGAGGATTTCTTCGCCCCAAGCCGTGCAAAAGCCGTCATAATAGCCGCCATATTTTTACCCTCCCTGGAAAACCATCATGTCCAACCAGATTTCCACTCAGGAACTCATCGCCCTTGACGAATTCCTGCAATCCGACCGTTGCCCGCCGGACACCTTCAACCTGCCTTCCCTGCGCGGTTTCCTGTGGGCCGTGGTGGCCAGCCCGGTGCCGATGACGCCCGACGAATGGATGCCGCTAATCTGGGAAGGTGAAGACGGTGAGGAAAATCCCCGTTTCGCCAGTGAAGATGAAGCCGGCATGGTCATGGGCATCATCATCGCCCTGTATGACGAAGCCCTGCTGGCCGTGGAAAACGAAACCTCGCCGCTGCCCGCGGACTATGTCTTCAACGCCGACCCCGATGAAATGACGCTGCTGATTGACTGGTGCCAGGGCTTCCTGGCCGGTCATGACTGGCTGCAACAAGTGTGGGATCAGGTTTGCGAAGCCTACAGCAAGGTGGAAGGCGGCGAGATTGACCTGGCCGCCGAGATTAACAACGTGATGAACGTGGTGGGCCTGTTTGCCGGTTACCCTGAAGTGCTGGACCATGTGGAAGACCCCCAGGCCGTGGCCGCCGACCTGCCCATGGTTGCCCTGGAAGTGCTGCCGCAAGCCCTGCTGGCCTATGCCCGCACCGGCCAGGAATTCTGCGCCGAGCAGTTGGAAATGGAAGAAGCCGAAGAAGAACAGGCCTGATTTCATGAACCGCCGGGGCGGCCGCGTGGCTGCCCCGGCGGTTTTCTTTAAAACGACAGTTTGTGTCGCGTTGTTCAACCATCCCTCCTGATTTCCGCTTTAACTTCCGCTACGCTGCTGCATTGCAATTTCATTAAAAATACCTTAACAATTCATGGCTTATCAGGAAAAAAGACTCCGGCGAATCTTTGAGCGCACGGCCGGGCGTTGCCATATCTGCCACAAGAAAGTGGTCTGGGCGAATTACGGGCGCGTGGACTTGCGCGGCGGTTGGGAAGTGGAGCATTCCGTGCCGCGCGCCAGGGGCGGCAGCGATCATCCGACCAACCTTTACCCGGCCTGCATTGGCTGCAACCGCGCCAAAGGCAGCAAGAGCACCCGCAGCGCCCGCGCCCGACATGGCAAGGTGCATGCGCCCTTGTCGCGGGGCGGTCGGTTGTGGGCGCGCATTGAAAACGCGGTGGCGGGGTGCCTGCTGGGCATGGTGGCCGGGGCCTTTGTCAGCGCCGAGGGCGCGCTGGTGGGCAGCTGGGTGGGGTGGGCGCTGGGGTATTTGAAGCCGCCGGAGTAGTGAATGGCTCCCTCTCCCCTTGTGGGAGAGGGCAGGGGAGAGGGGTACGGCGGTGGTGCTGGAGCTGTCGGTGTGTTCGGGCTGCTTTCCGCACCCCTCTCCCCGACCCTCTCCCACAGGGGGAGAGGGGGATTCTTTATGGAATTAAAAATACGATGAATCAGAATAAATTGCGCCTCCTCCATACCTCCGACTGGCACCTCGGCCGCCTGCTCTACGGCCGCAAACGCTATACCGAATTCGCGGAATTCCTCGACTGGCTGCTCGCCACACTGCGCGCCGAGCAAATCGACGTGCTGCTGGTGGCCGGGGACATTTTCGACACCAGTACGCCTTCCAACGCCGCCCAGGCGCTGTATTACCGCTTCCTGCGCCGCGTGGCCGACACCGGCTGCCGTCATGTGGTGGTGATTGGCGGCAACCACGATTCCCCGACCTTCCTCGATGCCCCTGCCGAGTTGCTGAAAATGCTGGACGTGCATGTGGTGGGGGCTGCGACCGATAACCCGGCGGACGAGGTGATTGCACTGCGTGACGCGGACGGCCATGTGGAACTGCTGGCCTGCGCCGTGCCATACCTGCGCGACCGCGACCTGCGCACCGCCGAGGCCGGGGAAAGCCCGGAGGACAAGGAACGCAAGCTGGCGGAAGGTATCAAACGGCATTATGCGGCGGTGGTGGAAGCGGCGATGCAGGTCAATCAGTCCCTGCCGCAGCCGGTGCCGGTGGTGGGGTTGGGCCACTTGTTTACGGCGGGCGGGCAGACGGTGGACGGCGACGGCGTGCGCGAACTGTATGTGGGTTCGCTGGCGCATGTTACGGCGGGCATTTTCCCCGAGGCGCTGGATTATGTGGCGCTGGGGCATTTGCATGTGCCGCAGGCGGTGGGCGGGCGGGAATTCGTGCGCTACAGCGGTTCGCCGCTGGCGATGGGCTTTGGCGAGGCGGCGCAGGCGAAGCAGGTGTGCGTGGTGGAATTCGCGCCGGAAAAGGCGGTGCGCTTGCTGCCGGTGCCGGTGTTTCAGGACTTGGAGCGGGTGGCGGGCGACTGGCCGCAGATTGAGGCACGGCTGACGGCCCTGAAGGCGGCGGGCAGTTCGGCCTGGCTGGAGGTGACCCACACCGGCCACGAGCTGATTGACGACCTGCGCGAACGGCTGGACGCGCTGGTAGCGGGGTCGGCGCTGGAAATCCTGAAGTCGCGGGATGCCCGCAAATCCTTGCAGGTGCTGAACCGGCAGGTGCAGGACGAGGCGCTGGATGACCTGTCGCCGGGCGAAGTGTTTGCACGTTGCCTGGAGGCCGGGGATGTGCCGCCGGAGCAGCGCGACGAACTGAAACAGAGTTTCGGTGAAATCCTGCAAGGCTTGCAGGAAACCGATGAGCGGGCGGAGTAGGGGAAAACTGACATGCGCATCCTGAACATCCGCTTCAAGAACCTGAATTCGCTGGCCGGGGAATGGTGTATCGACCTGACGCATCCGGCCTTTGTCTCCGACGGCATCTTTGCCATTACCGGCCCCACCGGGGCGGGCAAGAGCACCATCCTCGACGCCATTTGCCTGGCGCTGTATGCGCAGACGCCGCGTCTGGGCAAGGTGACCAAGGGCGGCAATGACATCATGTCGCGCCGCACGGCGGATTGTCTGGCGGAGGTGGTGTTCGAAACGGCCTCCGGCCGCTATCGCTGCCTGTGGAGCCAGCACCGGGCGCGCGGCAAGGTCAACGGCGACCTGCAGGCGGCCAAACATGAAATCAGCCTGGCCGACAGCGGTGAAATTCTTTCCAGCAAGGTCAGCGAAGTACCGGAGCTGGTGGTGGCGCAGACGGGGATGAGCTTCGAGCAATTTACCCGTTCCATGCTGCTGGCGCAGGGCGGGTTTGCCGCCTTTTTACAATCCGGGGCCGGGGACAGGGCGCCGATCCTGGAACAGATTACCGGCACAGAAATCTACACGGACATTTCCCGCCTGACGTTTCAGCGGCACAGCGCCGAGAAGCAGCAACTGGAAATGTTGCAGGCGGAGCTTTCCGGCATGACCTTGCTGGACGACGCACAGATTGCGGAATGCGAATCCCGGCTGGAGGCAAACCGCACGCAGGAGCATGCGCTGGAAAGCAGGTTGCAGCAGACCCGCACCGCGCTGACCTGGCGGGAGACGCTGGCGCGGATTGAACGGGAATTGATGGAGAACACGGCCCGTCGCGAGGCGCTTGCGCAACGGCGCGATGCCTTCCAGCCCGGGCAGACGCGGCTGGCGCTGGCGCAGCGGGCGCTGGAACTGGCGGCAGATCACTCCACCCTGAAATCGCTGCGGCAATTGCAGGATGCTAACCGGCAGCAACAGGCAGCGCTACAGACCGAGCTGCCGCAGCACGTGGCCGATGTGGCCGCGGCGCGGACCCGGCAACAGCAGCGGGAGGCGGAAAGGCAGCAGCGACAGGCTGACTGGGCGGCGTTGCAACCGCTGCTGAAACAGGTGACCGCGCTGGACGGGCAATGGGATGCCGTGTCCAAAGCCGGGCGGCAGTGCCAGGCGGAGTGCCGGGAACACGAGGCGGTGCTGGCGAAAATCCACGCCGCCTTGCAGGCAGACCGGCAGCAACTGGAACAGTTGGCAGCGCAGCGCACCGCAGTCCGTGACTATCTGCAGGCGCATGCCGCCGATGCCGAACTGGCGCAACGCCTGCCGTTGCTGGATGCCGAACTGGTGCGGCTGGAAACGGCCCGCCAGGCTGTGGCGCAGAAGCTGCAATCGTGGCGGCAGGGACAGGCGAGGCTGGCCGAACGGGAGCGCGAATTCCGCGAGGCGGAACAGGCGACCGCGCTGGCGACCGCCCGGCGCGATGACGCTCAGCGTGAATTCGAACACCATGCGGCGGAGCGCAACCGGCTGCTGGACGGCCACGCCCCAGCCGAACTGAATGCCGCCTTGCTGGAGTTGCTGTCCCGCCAGAACCGATTGCGGGAGCTGTTGCAAGACCGGCTGCGCGACACGCAATTGAGCCGGGACCGGGTGCTGATTGCAGCGGAAATCCAGCAGCATCAGCAGACACAGCAGCAATGGCAGGCGGAGCGGCCCGCTGTCGAATCCCTGCTGCAAACCCTGACCGCGAATATCGGCCTGCTGGAGGGGAAACAGCAGCTGCTGGCCCGCCTGCACAGCCTGGAACAGCACCGGCAGCAATTGCAGGACGGCCAACCCTGCCCGCTGTGCGGTGCGACGGATCACCCCTATGCCCAAGGCAATCTTCCGCCGGATGACGACACACAGCAGGCGCTGGCCCAGGCCCGCCGTGAGGAAGCCGCCGCCACCCGCCGCCTGACCGAAGGCGATCTGCGCAACCGGCATGCCGATGAGGCCCGGCATACCCTGAATTCCCGGCTGGCGCATGCCGACAACGAACTGGCCGCCTTGCGGCAGCGGATCAGCAATGATGGGGCCGAGCTGGGCTTGGCCGGGGCGAACGAAACCGAACTGCAGCAGGCATTGCAGCGGGTTCAGGAAGAGCGTCAGCAACTCAGCCAGAGGCTGGCGGACGCAGATGTGCAGCAACAGGCGCTGATCCAGACCGAAGCCGCCCTGAAGCAGTCCGCCGCCGTCCTGGACTCGGCAGGCAAGGCGTTGCTGGCCCTTCGTTTCCAGCATGAGGAAGCCGGGCGTGAGGCGGTGCGTTTGCAGCAGGAGCATCAGGAAATGCAGGAGCAGTCGGCGCAGCAGGAGGCCGCCATCCGGCAATCCCTGAGCGCCTGCGGCCTGCCTGCCGATGCCTTGGCCGACCCCAAACAGGCGGTGCAGCAACTGGCGCAACGTCGTGATGACTGGCAGGCGCGCACCCGTGAAATCCAGGAGTTGCAGGAACGCCTCGTGAAACTGGAGGAGGCCGTGGCCCATCGCCGTCAGGCGCAGATTGACGGCGAAGCTACGCGCAATACCCTGCAGGCGCGGCAGGACAAGGTTCTGGCCGAGGAGGTGCAATTGGCGCAGCAACGGCAGGCGCTGTTTGCCGACCGTGATCCGGACACGGAAGAAGCCCGCGCCCACGCCGCCCTTCAGCAAGCCGAGCAACAACGGCAACTGGCCGTCCAAGTTCTGCAACAGGCGGAACAGGCCGAGCGCGACGTGCAGTCACGCATCACGGTGCTGGAACAGTCTCTGGCGCGCACCGAGGCCGAACTGGAGCCCTGCGGCATCGCGTTTAACACACGGCTGACGCAAGCCGGATTTGCCGACGAGGCCACCTATGTCTCCGCCTGCCTGTCCGAATCCGAGCGTCAACAACTGCAAGCGCAAGCCGACGCCCTGACAAGGGCGCAAACCGAACTGGACAGCCGCGCCCGGGTGCTGGTGCAGCAGCAGGCCGACGAGCACGCCCGCGCCCTGACGGACCTTAGCCATGACGAACTGTCGGTCACGCTCCACGACCAAGGCGAAGCCCTGAAAGCCCTGCAGCAAGCCATGGGCGCCCTTCAACGCCAGCTGCAGGACAACGCAGCCCTGCGCCAAAGCCGCCAGTCGCTGGTGGATGCCATGGCGCTCCGGCAACGGGAAGTGGCGCGCTGGGGCTGCCTCAACGAACTGATTGGCGCCGCTGACGGCAAGAAATTCCGCAACTTCGCCCAGGGCCTCACCTTCGACATCCTCATCCACCACGCCAACCGGCAACTGCAAAAACTCAGCGACCGCTACCTGCTGGTGCGAGACAGCACCCAGCCGCTGGAGCTGAACGTGATGGACAACTACCAGGCCGGGGAGGTCCGACCCACCCGCAACCTCTCCGGCGGCGAAAGCTTCCTGGTCAGCCTGGCGCTGGCGCTGGGCCTGTCGCACATGGCCAGCCGCAACGTCCGCGTCGATTCTCTGTTTCTGGACGAAGGCTTCGGCACGCTGGATGAAGATGCGCTGGATACCGCGCTGACGGCGCTGTCCGGCCTGCAGCAAAGCGGCAAGCTGGTGGGAGTGATCTCGCATGTGGGGATGTTGAAGGAGCGGATTGCTACGCAGATCCGGGTAGAACCGGGGCCGGGGGGGCGGAGCCGGGTGGAAGGGCCGGGGTGCTGGGGATGCTGAGACGACATGAAACCTCTGGGTATCCAGCGGGTTGTGAGCAGTGTCATGAACGGGAATTTCGGTTTGGATACTTGTTTTGACAGGGGAGTGTGTTGGTAGTAGCTTCAGAATGGGACTGATAAAGCGCCAGGTCTCTTCGACCATTAACCACACCAAAAGCCTGACCAGCACACACCCAGTGAATGCTTGGGCTCTATGTAAGGGGAAATATTGTGAAAGCGATGATGTATCTGAAGCACCCTGCGATGAGAGCCATGTTGTTGGCCGGAATCTGTGCGCTTGCAGGGGGGAAACCCGTGATGGCCGCCAATGTACCGGCATCTGAAACCGCATCCAAAGCCTTAAAAACAATACCTGAGGCGGATGTCAGCCTGAAAAAAGTTCAGGAAATTTTTGATGCGGCGTATCTGAAAACAGAAATTGACAAAGATGGCGATCTGAAAATTGATGATGACGGCGTAAAAACCTTTGTCAGGGTAGATCCGGCAAGAAAGCTGATTACCTTTTTTTCAGCATGGGGCTTTAAGGCCAGTTCACCCGAAGTCAAGAAGCTTCAGTTGCTGAATAAGCTTAATAACGAAGTTATTTTTGTCCGGTTTTCCATGCCCCAACCCGCCACGCTCTGGTGTGACTATCAGTTTTTGTATGATGGAGGCATGACGCCCCATACCCTCATCAGTAATTACAAACAGTTTGTCCGGGTGGCTTCTTCAGCGGTGTCATCCAAAGATCCTGAAAGCCTGATTGGTTCGGATTGAGTCTTGGTGTTTGGCGGTGGTTGCTATGCATACTGCCGCCCCTTTAACCCGTAGGGGTGTCGTATAGGCCCCCGAAGATGACGCGTGGCAGGATTTTATCGCGAACTGGTTTTGTTGGAATGTCAGCTACAACTCAGCCTGTTCCTGCCGACGAGATCGCTGGGACGCCCATAAGGCCTTGATGTTTCCCACGACATGAATTGTCGTTTTCTTTGACGGCTGCTCTTCTGATACCAGAACGAATTCAGTAGAGTCCCAAGATGTCCGGGAAATAACAACACCATGCTCACCATCACCCAGTCCCACCACCTGCCCACGCTTTTTGATGCGCTCAGCCTGTTCCTGGGCGAGCCCGTCGACGACCCGCTGCAACCGCTGACGGTGCTGGTGCCGTCGATTGCCGTGGGCCGCTGGCTGGAACTGCGCTGGGCCGAGCGCTTCGGCATTGCAGCCCATTTCAAGATCCAGTACCCCGCCAGCTTCCTGTGGGAGTGCTACCAACCGGTGCTGGACAGTCACGAGCACATCCAGTCGCTGCCCAAGGAACTGATGCAATGGCGGTTGTTTGAACGGCTGGCCACGCTGCCGGAAGACGACCCCGATTTCGCCGCGCTGCGCCACTACCTGCAACGCACGCCGCAGCCGGTGCTGGGCCGCTGGCAACTGGCGGGCCGCATTGCCAGCGCCTTCGCCGATTACATCAGCTATCGCCCGGACTGGATGGAAACCTGGGGCCGGGGTGAGCGCCTGCCGCGTGACTGGCCGCATCAGGCCTGGCAGGCGCGGTTGTGGCTGGAACTGTTCGCCGACACCTTCGGCCAGGGCCGCGCGCTGTTTCCCCGTTACTTCGAGGCGCTGCAAGCCAGCCCGGAACTGCAATCCCGCCTGCCGCAACGTCTGGCCGTGTTCACCACCGTGCGCCTGCCGCCGCAGGTGCTGCACTTCTACCAGTCGCTGGCGCCGTATGCCGAACTGCACTGGTATCACCTCAACCCGTCCCGCGAGTACTGGGCGGATGTGGTGGACGAGCGCTGGCTGGAAAAGATGCGCGTGCTGCAGCCCGAAAAAGTGGAATTCCACAGCGCCGGACATCCGCTGCTGGTGGCCTGGGGCAAGCAGGCGCGGGACAACTTCCGGCTGCTGTCGGAGCTGTCCGGCGGCGAGCATGACAACGTCTGGCGCGACCTGTTTCCGCCCATTATCGAAAACAGCCTGCTGAACCGCCTGCAGCACAGCATCCACACGCTGGAACACCAGCATGCCGACTCGGAGCTGCCGGTATGGCCGCTGGAAGCTGATGATGTCTCGCTGCAGGTGCACAGCTGCCACAGCCTGACCCGGCAGCTGGAAGTGCTTCACGACCGCCTGCTGGACCTGTTTGCCCGCCACCCCGACCTGAAACCGCAGGATGTGGTGGTGATGCTGCCTGACGTGGTCAGCGCCAGCGGCGCCATTGAATCGGTGTTCGGCACCGTGCCCAACGAACGGCGCATTCCCTGGCAGGTCACCGGCGTGCCCAAGGCCGAGGAAAACACCGTCTGGCAGGCCTTTCACGGCCTCTACCACCTGACGCAGACGCGGCTGGCGCAATCGGCGCTGCTGGACTGGCTGGCGCTGCCGCCGGTGGCCGACTATTACGGGCTGGACACCGAATCCATTGATAAAGCCGCCGCGCTGCTGCAACAGGCCGGGGTGTTTCGCGGGCTGGACGGCCTGCACCGCGCCCGCCAGAGCGGCGACAGCAGCGACCTTGATGATACCCACACGCTGTTGTTCGGACTGGAACGGCTGCTGCTGGCCATTGCCCTGCCGCCGGAATTCGACGGACTGGTGGGCGGCCTGCAACCGGTGGGCGGCATTGAGGCCGGGCAGTTTGCGCTGATCGGCACCCTGGTGAGGGCGGTGACCGACCTCGCGCTGCGCCGCGACTACTGGCAGCAGCCGCGCACGGTGGCGGAGTGGCTGGAACAGATGCGCGCCGACCTGCAACAGTTTCTGGGGCATCTGGCCGGGGAATATGCGCTTCGCGGGCTGGAACGGACGATGGAGGCGGTGGGCCGTCAGGCCGAGAATGCCGAAGTGAGCGAAGCCGTGCCGCTGTTCCTGCTGCTGCGCGAGATTGAAGCGCGGCTGGACAGCGACGTGCCGGAACCCTTGCCCGGCGGCGCGGTCACCTTCAGCCGCGTCGGGGCGTTGCGCAACCTGCCGTACCGCGTGGTCTGCCTGCTGGGGCTGGAAGACACCAGTTTTCCGCGCCGCGACCCCTTCAACGAATTCGATTTGCTGCGTCAGGATGACCGGCCGCGTCCCGGCGACCGCTCGCGCCGCGACGACGACCGGGGCGCCTTCCTCGATGCGCTGATGTCCGCCCGCGACCATTTGCTGCTGTTCTACAACGGCCACAGCAACAACCAGTCCGCCGAATTCCCACCGTCGATCCTGATCGGCGAACTGCTGGATTACCTCGCCCGGCGCGTGGACGGCGGCAAGGACACGGTGAAGGCGCGCTGCTGCTACGAACACCGCCTGCAGGCCTTCAGCCCCAGCTATTTCCACCCCGATGCCGGCAAGATGTTCTCGCATGCCCGCGACTGGCTGCCCGCCGCGCAGTCGGTGCTGAAACCGGAAAACCGCCTGCCGGTGTTCGTCAACGCCACGCTGCCGCCGGACGACAACGCCCGCCAGCTCAGCCTCGACCTGCTGCAACGCTTCTTCAAGCACCCGGCGGAATTCTCCCTCACCCGCTGCCTGAAACTGCGGCTGGAAAGTCTGGACGACTCCCTGCACGACGAGGAGCCGCTGCAACTGAACCACCTCGACAAATGGCAACTGCGCTCGCGCTTGTTCCACGCCCGCCATCAGGCCGAGCCGGTGCTGCGCGCCAGCGGCGCCTTGCCGGTGGGTACGGTGGGGACGGTGTACTGGGAGCAGGCGCAGCAGCAATTGCAGGACCTGCAACAGGCCTGGGAACGCGGTCGCCGCGACGTGACGCCGGAGCGCCATGACCTGACGCTGGGCGGCTATCAGCTGCATGTCGATTTGCCGCCGGTGAGCGAGCCGTACCAGCTGGGCTACCAGCTGTCGAAGCAATCCGCGAAGTATCTGGTGAAGGCCTGGCTGACGCACCTGCTGTGGCAGGCGGCGGGGGCGCAGCAGCGCACCGTCTGGCTGTTTCTGGACGGGCCGGTGCTGTTTGCGCCGTTGCCGCGCCTGCAAGCCGACAGCCTGCTGGCCGACTGGGTGGACGCCTATGACCGCGGCCAGCGCCAGCCGCTGCTGTTGCCGCCGGACCCGGCCTGGGCCTATGTGCAGGCGGCGGTGAAGGACGAAGCCAAGGCCCGGTTCAAGCTGGAGCAGGCCTGGGACGAGGTGGTGGCGGACAGCCTGTGGCGGCAGGTGCTGAGTGCCGAGGAACAGGAACGGCTGCCGGAGGCGGTGACGGGGGAGGCGGTGAAGCTGTTCGGGCCGATGCTGGGGCAGTTGGAGAAAGGGGAGTGGGAAGGGTTGGGGGCGGTGTGGGGAGGGGATGAGGCATGACTAAATTCAGTAATGAATCTCCCTCTCCCCTTGTGGGAGAGGGCAGGGGAGAGGGGTACGGACAGTCGCCCGAACACCCGGCAATGCAGGGCCCCGGCAGCACCCCTCTCCCCGACCCTCTCCCACAAGGGGAGAGGGGGAAAAGCATCCCGGCAATCGCCGCGCCATTAACCGGCGTCCAGCTCATCCAGGCCTCTGCCGGCACCGGCAAGACCTGGACGCTGTCGGCGCTGTTTGCCCGGCTGGTGCTGGAAAAGCAGTTGTTGCCGCAACAGATCCTCGCCATTACCTTCACCAAGGCGGCGGCGGCGGAGCTGCGTGACCGCATCCGCAAGCGGCTGGTGGAGACGCTGGACGCGGTGCAGGCCGCCGAGGATGGCCATGCCCTCGACGACCCGTTCTACACCCCGTTGCTGGCGCGGCTGCCCGACCGGCCCGCCGCGATCCAGCGCTTGAAGCAGGCGCTGGGCGATTTCGATCTGGCCACCATCACCACCATCCATGGCTTTTGCCAGGGCGTGCTGAGCGAACAGGCGCTGGCCAGCGGTGCGCCGCTGGACGTGGAAGTGATCACCGACACCGCGCCCTTGCTGCGCGAAATCATCCAGGATTTCTGCCGTCGGCAATGGCGGCAGGCGGATGCGCTGCTGGTGGGCTATTTCCTCAACAGCGAAGCCTTTGGTTTGGGGGAATTGCAGAAATTCGTGCAGGGCGTGCTGAACCAGAGCCAGGCGCGGCTGGAAGCAGGCGAGCCGCTGGCCAGTGACGCCGCGCTGACTGACGGCCAAGCCTTCCTCATCGGGCTGCAAGCCTTGTGGCAGCGGGAGGAAGCCGCCGTGCGCGCGCTGTTTGCCGACAACGGCCATATGCTGCATCAGGGGAGCTACAAGCCGGAACAAGTAGCCAAGGGATTGGCGCAACTCGGCCGTTTCCTCAACGACCCGGCGGCGGGGCTGGCGGGTTTTGTCGGCGGCGGGCAGACGGCCACCAAGAGCTTCATCGGCCTGCTGGAGAAATTCAGCGCCGACAAGTTGCAGGATAAAACCGCGAAGAAATTCGCCGGCCAGTTTCCCCACCACGCGCTGTTCGACGAACTGCAAAGCCTGCCGGAACGGCTGGAAGCCTGCCGCGAGGTGATCCTGCGCCAGAGCCGACACTTCCGCCAGCAACTGGCCGCCTATTGCCAGATTACGCTGACGCAACGCCTGCAGGAGCAGCAGGCGCAGAATTTCGACATGCAGATCAAGGGGCTGGCCGAGGCGCTGGGCGATGCCGAAAGCGGCCCGGTGCTGGCCGCTGCCTTGCGCACACGTTACCCGGCGGCGCTGGTGGACGAATTCCAGGACACCGACGACGCCCAGTACCGCATCCTGCACACGGTGTATCTGGCGGCGGACGCGGCGGAGAGCGTGCTGTTCCTGGTGGGCGACCCGAAGCAGGCGATCTACCGTTTCCGGGGCGCGGATGTGTACACCTACCTGCGCGCCTATGACGATGTGCCCGACAGCGCCAAGCACGACCTGGCCGACAACCAGCGTTCCGTGGGGCCGCTGATCGGCGCGCTGAACGCCTTCTTCACCCTGCGCAGCGATGCCTTCAAGCAGGCGAAAATTCTGTACACGCCGGTGGGCAAGGGCGCCAAGCCATGCGCCGCACTGGTGGATACGCGCGAAAGCGAACAGCCCGACCAGCAGCCGCTGCGCTTCCTCACCGCCGGGCCGGACAGCGGCAACAACAAGGACGACGGCGTGCGCTGGGCCATTCGCGCCACCGTCAACGAGATTGTGCGGCTGCTGCACGGCGCGCAGGAAGGGCAGGTGTTGCTGGGCGGCAAGCCGGTGCAGGGCAAGGACATCGCCATCCTCGTCCGCGCCCATTATCAGGCCGACCAGCTGCGGCGTGAACTGGGCAAGGCCGGGGTGAAGGCGGCAATGCAGTCCAACGAGAAGGTGTTTGCCAGCGCCGAGGCCGAGGACATGGCGCACCTGCTGGCGGCGATGGCCGAGCCGCATCACGAAGGCAAGGTGCGCGCCGCGTTGGCCAGCCGCCTGTGCGGGGCGACGGTTCAGGATTTCATCACCTGGCAGACCGACACCGCCGGCTGGACCGCGCAGCTGCAACGCTTTCAGGACTACCAGCAACTGTGGCAGCGGCGCGGGTTCATGGTGGCGTGGCGGGAATTCCTGCAACGCGACGCCGTGGTGGCGCGGGTGTCGACGCTGCCCGGCGGCGAACGCATTCTCACCAACCTGCTGCATCTGGCCGAACTGCTGCACGAGGAATACCGCCAGCGCGACGGCCTGCACCACCTGTGCGAATGGCTGGCGCAACAACGCCGCCAGCCGCAGGACAGCGCCAATGCCGAGCTGAGGCTGGAAAGCGACGAGAACCTGGTGAAGATACTCACCATCCATGCCTCGAAGGGGCTGGAATATCCCATCGTCTTCGCGCCGATGCTGTGGACGCCGCAGGACCCGGACAAGGGCACGCCGTTCTACCACACTGCCGAGGGCGAAGCCGTGTTCGACCTGCGCGACACGCTGGACGACGACGCCAAAGCGCGGGTGTGGGACGAAGTGCTGAGCGAAGACCTGCGTGTGGGCTATGTGGCGCTGACCCGCGCCGCGCAACGCTGCTATGTGGCGTGGTTTCCGCTGGATACGGCCCAAAATTCAGTGAATGACTCCTGTCTGGGCCACTGGCTGCCGCAGAGTGAAGGCTCGCTGCACGCCTTGCAGGCGGCGCATCCCGCACTGGTGGCGGTGCAGGCGGTGGGGCTGGATGCAGTGCAACGCCTGCCCGCCAAAACCGACGACCTGCCGGTGTTGAAGGAACGCGCTGCCCCCGCCGTTCCCGGCGCATGGCGCGTCACCAGCTTCAGCAGCCTGAACAACGACAGCCAGCCCACCGCCCCGGCGCAGCCCGACCAGCCGCCCGCCGTGGCTACCGAACTGACCGCCGCCGATCACGACCGGCAGGCCGTGGCCCCGGTGGTGGACGAACCCGCCGCCCCGGAACGGCTGCCGCTGCGCTTCCGCTTTCCGCACCCGCTGCGCGTGCCCGCCAGCCTGATCGGCAACTGCCTGCACGGCATGTTCGAGGACCTGGACTTCCCCCAACCCGCCGCCGCGCAGAGCAAGCACGGACGGCCGGTGGTGGCCGCGCAGCTGCAACGCTACGGCGTGCAGGCGCGTGACGACGCCGACCAGCCCGCGCTGGTGGCCGACGTGGCCGCCTGGCTGGACGAAGTGCTGGCCACCGAACTGGCCCCCGGCCTGCGCCTGAATGCCCTGCCCACGGCGCACACCCTGCGCGAACTGGACTTCCACCTGCCGCTGCCCGCGTTGCGCACCCGCGCACTGGTGCAGGTGCTGCGCGACGCCGGGCTGGCGGTGCCGGAACTGGGCGACCAGAGCATTCGCGGTTTCCTCAAAGGTTCCATCGACCTGGTGTTTCGCCATGAAGGCCGCTGGTATGTGGCCGACTACAAGAGCAACCGCCTGGGCCACGACTACGCCGCCTTCGGCCCCGAGGGGCTGGCGGAGGCGATGGTGCACGGCGGCTATCACCTGCAGGCCGCCATTTACGCGGTGGCGTTGCACCGCTGGCTGCAAAGCCGCCTGCGCGACTATGACCCGGCCAGGCATTTGGGCGGCGTGTATTACCTGTTCATTCGCGGCATGCACCCGGAACGCGGCAACAGCGGCGTCCACGCCTGGCATCCGCCCGTGCCGCTGCTGGACGCCCTGAGCGCCGTATTTGCCGCCGAGGAGGCGCTGTCATGACCCTGCCGTTTGTTCCAGCCCTGTCCAGCCGCCCCGACGACGACACACCCGGCCCCGCATGGAGCGCCGGACTGGCCGCGCTGCTGTGCGCCCTGCACCGGCAACAGGGCGGGGACTCCGCCGACGCCGCGCAGATTGAAACCTGGGTGCGGCAACTGGCCGAAGGGCTGGATCAGGGCCATGTCTGCCTGCACGAAACCGGCGAACCGTTGTGGCGCAGGCTGGATTCGCCGGTGCTGGTGGCCTCGGAACAGGCCGCCGACACCGTGGCGCCGCTGGTGGCGGAACCGAACCGTTTGTACCTGTACCGGCACTGGCAGGCGGAAACGCAGCTGGCGCAGGCGCTGTGCGCGCTGGACGCGCCGGTGGAGCAACCCGTGCCGGTGCCGCCGGAACGCCTGGCCGGGCTGAACATCTTGCAGCAGGAAGCCGTGTTGCGCGCCACGCAGCGCCGCTTCAGCCTGATTACCGGCGGCCCCGGTACCGGCAAGACCTTCACGCTGGTGCGCATTTTGCTGGCGCTGCTGGAACAGAACCCCGGCCTGCACGTGGCGCTGGCGGCCCCCACCGGCAAGGCCGCCGCGCGCATGAGCGAAGCCCTGCGCGGCGCGCTGGAGAAAGCCAGCGACGTGAGCCCCGCCATGCGCGAGGCGTTGCCGCAATCGGCCAGCACCCTGCACCGGCTGCTGGGCATCCAGTACGACCGCCCGGCGCAGTATCACGCCCGCAATCCCTTGCCCTTTGACCTGGTGATTGTGGACGAGGCCTCGATGATTGACCTGCGGCTGGCCTCGCAGTTGCTGGCGGCGATTGATCCGCGCAAGACGCGGCTGATTTTGCTGGGCGATGCCAACCAGTTGGCGGCGGTTGAGGCGGGGGCGGTGCTGGAGGAGATGGGCCGCGCGCGGCGCTTGCAAGCCGGGCGGGTGGCGTTGAGTGAGAGCCAGCGCTTTGGCGCGGACAGTGGCATTGGCCAGTTGGCGGCGGCTATTTGCGCGGGCGATGTGCGGGGGGTAACGGCGCTGGGCCAGGCCGGGTTGAAGGATGTGCGTTTTGAGCCGTTGCCGGGGCCGGATGCGCTGGCGGCGGCGTTGTTCCGGGGTTATGGCGAGTATGTGGCGGCGTTGCAGGCCGGGGCTGCGCCGGAGGCGGTGTTGCGGGCCTTTGACCGGTTTCGGGTGTTGTGTGCGTTGCGGGAGGGGGCGACGGGGGTGGCGGGGTTGAATCAGCGTTTGTCGGGGTTGTTGCGGCGGGCGTTGGGGCAGGAGGCGGCTGCGGCGGTGTGGTTTCACGGGCGGCCGGTGATGGTGATGCAGAACGATTATGCGTTGAATGTGTTCAATGGCGATATCGGGGTGGTGTTGCGGGATGGGGCGGGGTTGAGTGTGTTTTTTCCGGATCGGGAGCGGGGGGTGAAGGTGATTGCGGTGGCGCGGTTGGCGCATGTGGAGACGGCGTTGGCGATGACGGTGCATAAGTCGCAGGGGTCGGAGTTTGGGGAGGTGGCGGTGGTGTTGCCGGGGCATGAGGTGGCGGTGGTGACGCGGGAGTTGCTTTACACCGGGGTGACGAGGGCGAGGGAGAGGGTGGGGGTTTGGGCCAGTCCTGAGATTTTGGGGCTGGCGGTGGGGAGGAGGACGGAGAGGAGGAGTGGGTTGGGGGAGAAGGTGGGGTTATTT
This sequence comes from Fluviicoccus sp., assembly GCF_030646115.1. GTDB lineage: Bacteria > Pseudomonadota > Gammaproteobacteria > Pseudomonadales > Moraxellaceae > Fluviicoccus. The sequence goes on along the minus strand of NZ_JAUSMX010000006.1, from coordinate 165,529 downwards.
AATAAACGAGCCTAAACAGTGAGATGGTCGGCAAATATCCCAATGATTACTTTGTTCTGAGTGATTGTCTTGACCGGTTCTGGCAGATTTGCGCCGATGTGGAAGTGAATACGTCCCCAGTCGTATGTAAATTTTGTATGCCACTCACAACATATTATTGAGTCTGCGATGCTAATCTCCCTTTCACGCATTGCTTGTATGTTTCTATGTGTGTTTGGGCTTTCCGGTGAGAGAGAAATATTGTAAGTTGCGGCGGCAACTTGGTTTATTTTGTCAGCAGAATAACCCTCGGTTTTAAATAACAGTTGAGCATGGTCGTTGAGAAAGCTAAGGTGAGTGATGGCGTGGGGTAGGACTTCTGCATATGGTTTCCTGAATTTATTAAAAATAACTCCTTCATGAAGGTATAGGTTGGGGAATGCTATCTTGGATAAAGTCATAAAATCATCTTGATTTAGGCGATGCTGAATTATATGTTGGCGAACAGCGTTTGGGATATCATGTGTAGAATTGATAATAGCTGTTGTTTTGTGGTGATCTGGTATGTAGTTAAAAGCTAAAATTGGGAAAATGGTTATTGTTGGGGAGACTTCCATGGCTGCTGCTGCAAAGGCGTGGCTATACTGGATTGCGGGTGAGTCAATGTATTCGATGGGATCAAAATTATCACATCGATCCATGGCTATTTGCAATAGTCGAATTTCTTCAATTACATTTGGACTCCACTGACTGTAAATTAAATCGAAAACTTGATAATTGTTTATGGTGCTTTGAGTTAGCCAGTCTGAAGACAGCTTGGTGGATATTTTTATGTTTTCAAAGCTGTCTTCTTGGAGTTCAACGATTGATAGTATCCAGTCATATATACATGATGGAAAGGATGAATTAATTAGAGGTAGAAGTATGAGTGGCTTTTCATCAACATAAAAATTTAATTCAATCATGGCAATTTTTGCTCGCGATTTTTCTTGATCTTTGAAATTTTTTGGAGATTAATGGTCATCTGATCAAAGAAGCCGGAAGGCCATTGCGAGAGTGTTCCATCAGGTCGAATGATAATGGATGTGTGCGTAATACTTCCATCACTATCTCTTTGGAAGAATAGGCATTTGGCTTTAGTGGCGTTAGTGGCAGGGTCATTTGAGGCAGCTATTGAAAGTCGTACGCCATCAATAAAATGATCGCTGTGAGTTTCTACTATGACGCGCCTTCCTGAGAGTGCTATCTTGGTAATAATTCGCGCCATCTCAGTTTGAGCTGCTGGGTGTAAGTGCGCCTCTGGACTATCTATGATTATTAGATCGTTCTCTGATGAGTTAAGTAGGGTTATTATGACAGGAAGAGCATATGATATTCCAAAGCCATGATTTGTTGGGGGTAACCAATCTGCGTCGAAGCCACCTGATTTTATACTGAGGGACGGGGGTGCATATAAGCCATTGTCTTCGACTTTGATTGCAATTTCGCCAAAGATCAAGCTCATATAGTGTTCGGCTTGTTTGATCAGCCATGGTGATACTGAATCATTACTTATGCTTTTAATGTCGGAGCTAATATTTTTTCTTTGGTGCTTTTGAAGAAATTCTGCGCAGTTTTCACCCATTGGGCCAACACCTTCAGTGTCAATTAGGTGACCTTTTCTTTGGCTTTGGATTAGTCTAGGGCCTAGTCTTTCTGCAGAGATGTATGATAAATTCAAATTTAAAGCATCATTCGGTATTATTTTATCAAGTGTGCATTTTAATGTATCTGCATCAGGGTCGTCGAATGTTGCAGAAATGGATATTTCACCTAACGAAATTTTTGTAGCTTGATGCTTGTTTGAAATGGTTTTTGAGCGAGTATTGACTGCTTTGCCAATGTATGTATTATATGGGCCATTAATTGGTAAGAGAAATTCTTGGGAATTGGTTTTTCTTGATATGTTGATTGCTGTTTGATGGAGCAGGATTGCTTGTGTGAGAGTGCTTTTTCCGCAGTCATTACGGCCCGCGATTATTGTGAGCAGGGAAAAATCTAGCTCTATCTCTGAGTGGCACTTGAAGTTCGAAATTGAGAGGTGCATTAGGTTTAAATCTCTTCGAGAATTTTTCTTAGTGTTTTAAAGCGATATTCCACGCTTGCAGGCTTTGCAGTCCCGCGAGAAACAGAAGCATCAAATTCTGATGTGCTACATTGCTCTCTGTAAGCTGAAATTATAAATTTTTTATGCTGCATGATATCTGTCCATTGGTAGTTTCCTAGGCAAACAACTAAAGCGTCAAAGACGGATTTGTTGACAGGATATAGGTACTCTTCATTTTGTGGCCATTTCCGGAAGGCTCTCTTGCCGAACAGTCTGTAAGCATTATCTATCCCGCGTAAAACTCTGTTTTTAAGCTCATTGATTTGCTTCTCGTTGAGTTTTGTGTCAATAATGTGAGTGATGTCATTTAGAAAATCATCTAAGGAGTCATAGTCTCTATATTTTTTGCTTGTATATTTGTTTTCGATATTTATGTCTTTATCGAGAATCATAAATCCTAAAGCACGAAGAGCTAATTCACGATTGGCCATCCGCTTATGCTTAACAATGGGTTGAGGTAGGGAACTACTAAACTCAGCCGACTCTACAATGCTTTTAAGTAGTTGTCTTGATGGCGTACGACTCATGCAATGTCTAATTTCTTGAGCAGTAAGAGGTGATCCGCCCGTGTTGAGGCGCTTGAATATATCAAATTTAACCGGAGTCGGTGTTTGAGGGTCAATGACATTGACAGTTAATTGAGTGCGATTAATTCGCCACACCCACTCATCAGGTAGATCGTTATATTTCATTCCATCAAGTTTGTTGCTCAGGTATTCAAGCTGTGTGAGAGGGAAGCTTGATGGTGAGCGCACGAATTCGTGTAGAGTGGAAAGTCGTTGAACACCGTCAACAACTTGCATAAATCCTTTATTGTCGGATGAAAAGTAAAACGCAGGTAGTGGTATGCGAAGAAGAACAGATTCAATAAGTCTGCTTTTCTGAGAGTCAGACCAAACTTTGAATCTCTGGAAGTCAGGTGCTAGATCAAGTTCCTCATCATCAATCATGTCCAAGATATTGCGCAGTGAAAATTGGTTTGTGTCAACTCTAATCTCTTCGGGGTCGTATGGCTCTGGTTCACGAATATTGCTATCATGATCATCCTCAATTTCGAGCTCGGTACTTTCATTGTCAATGTGTTCTACAGTTATAAGAGGCTTATTCACGTTTCTTCTCTGCGTTGGTTTTGTACATTCCGGCATAACATTGATTATCGATGTTCCTTGGTGTGGAAAGACAAGTACAAGGCAATATTAGCCAGGATAAATCCAAAATCCAACACCTCATAGCCCTTCTAAGTGCAAACTTAAGGTGAGTCCACCTCACTCAACACTAGGCTCACCGCACCCCCCAAAAAAAACCGTCTCACACCACCGCGAATCTCCGGGTATCAGGAACTGACTTGAAGCAAGTGATAACCCGAGTTTAAACGGCAGATGCGTAGCGATCAATGGGTTGGCGCACAAAGAAAATTCGGGACAGAACAGTATGGTCATCAACAACCCCGCTTAGGGGCGCAGTGCCTGCGCCATCTCAACTGAACACACCATTTTTCATGCAAATGACAGCTTGTTCGGCGAAGAAGGGTGCAAGCGTTGCGCCCCAACGGTGGAGGGCGGGGTCGGTTACTGTACCTTGGCCTCCGCCACCCACCCCGCAAACTCCCCCCGAAACCGCTCAATCTTCCCCCGGTCGCAATCCGCACACAACATCGGCCACTCCTTCCCGGTCAGGTACACCATCGTCGCCTGCTTGCACTTCTTGCAGCTCGTCCAGTTCACCGGTCCGTCCACCGGCGTAAACTTCTCGCACTGCATATCCGGCCGCCGCCCCGCCAGCCACGCATACTCCCGCGCCGGGAACTGGTTGCTGACCAGCAACACCTTCAGCTTCGGCAGCTCCGCCAACGGCGCCAGGCTCTCGTCCGCCACCCGCAGGTAACTCAGCGCCAGCCACTCCAGAACCTGCAAACCCGCCAGCGCCTTCAGGCTGTCCATCTTCACCACATTGCCGGTGCCAATGCCGCCACCCGCCAGGCTCAACCCGCGCAGCCGCGTCAGCCCGTTCACAAAGCCGGTATCGGCCATCGCCTTGATGTTCTCCAGATCCAGCCATTGCAGGTTCGGTAACCCGGCCAGCGCCTCCAGATGCTGCATCGACGGCGAGCCGCCAATGTGCAGCGCCTTCAGCCCTTGCGCCCGGCCAATGGGCGTCATGTCGGTCAACGCGCCCCATTTGATGTACAGCCCTTCCAGATCCGGCACCGCGCAGGCGGCTTCAAACATCTCCTGGCTGGTGCGCGACTGGAACCACAGCGTCTTCACGTTCGTCAGTGTCGGCAGTAATTCGCACCAGCGTTTCACCAGCGCCTTCTGCTCCTTGGCGGGCAGGTCGGTTTGTGTGATGGCCAGGCTCAGCCGCTCGCCGCCGGTGTAGCCGTCCACATCGCGGATGGTTTTGGGCGGAAAGTCGCGGGTAGGGCGGTGATGCCAGTAACTGTGCCAGGGCTCCACCGTCTCACTGGACTGCTGAGTCAGGGTGCGGACGGTGTCCAGCAGGTCGTCGAGGGGGGAGGGCATGGCGATGGGGCTCCGTGGAGGTTTTCGGGGAAGGGACTGTGGGAGAGATTGCCAGAAAAATAGGTGCAGATGATGCCGTCAGAAGTAAATTATCGCAGGGGCGCAGTGCCTGCGCCCTCTCAACCGAACACACCGTTTTTCATGTAAATGGCAGCCTGTTCGGCAAAGAAGGTCCCGAAAATTTCGCCATTGTGGATAGGAGTTTTACATAGAACGGTCAGCGGCCCTGGCAACGCTCCGCTTGTCCTTACGCGCGAATTCATCAAGAATGCCCGGCCGTCGCACATCGTCGGGCGACGCACAACCCACCGGAATTGCCGGAGCCCCCGGCTAAAAGGAGACAAGATGTTCAACCCCCTGCGCAACCTGCCCGCTTTCTGCCTGCTGGGCCTCATGTCATCGGCCGCCCTGGCTGACAACGCCTCCGTCAATGACGTGCCGGCCCCGGCCACCAGCCCTTTCAAGTGGACCTTCCAGGCCGGTCTGACCCAAGGCGGCGACACGCTGGTCACCACCTATTACGTCTCGGGTTCCAGCGAGGATGTCAATGCCGGTGATTTCCTGTATTTCGGCGGCGGTTTTGATTATCGCCTGGGTAAGGACATGGCGCTGCGCACCACAATCAATTACATGGTGGCGGACTCCACAGCGGATAACGGCAGTGTCAAATTCGATCGCATGCCGCTGGAAATCTCGCTGGCCAAGGAGTTCAGCCGGCACCGGCTGGCGGTCGGCATCACCCGCCATTTCTCGCCAAAACTGAAGGTGGATGTGCCTGGTCTCAACGTGACGCTGGAGTTTGAAGATGCGGACGGGACATTGATTGAATACGGCTACCGCTTGGGGGGCAACGCCTGGATTACGCTCCGCCACGTCAGTATTGACTACACGGTGAGCGGTTTGGCCAGCAGTGTCGACGGTTCGCATTTTGGCATCGGCGCGGCGGCGTCATTCTGAGCGGTTGCGTGGTACCGGGGATCTGACAGTCCCCGGTTAAATGCCCGGTAACTCTTATACAACGTCACCAATACCGAACACACCGATTTTCATGAAAATGCCTTCCTGTTCGGCGAAGAAGGGCGCAGGCACTGCGTCCCTAAGGCGGAGATCTCGAACCCTATCCCCCCGTTCGTCGGGTTGACGCCGCCATCCCCGCTCTTTTACCTTCTCCCCCAGACACCCGCTCCGAGCCCGCCATGTCACGGATAACCAACCACACCCGGCCAGGCCCTCTGGCCTGCGTCCTGATCGCCGTCAGCCTGACCCTGACCCTCAGCGGCTGCGGCGGCCCGCTGAAATCACCGCCGTTCAACGCCCGCCAGCAACTCAAGGCCGGGGAATCCACCCGCAAGGACGTGCTGAGCCTGCTGGGCAAACCCGAACAGGAAGCCGACATCCCGCGCTTCATGCTGCCCGACGAGATCAAGGGCAAGTGCCTGCCGTGGAACGAATACCGCCTGCGTACCCTGATCTACAGGAAATACGACTACCTGAACACGTACTTCCAGACCACCCGGCAGGAAACCCAGGTTTACATCAACCCGCAGGGCAAGGTCTGCGCCAGCGGGTCGTGGGTGTGGAGGAACGATCACGAAAAAGTCTGGAAATTCACGCAGTGGCAGGAGTTCTAAGCAGATGAAAACCCTGACCCTGAAAGCTCTACTTCTGGCCGCCACTTGCTCGGCCGGAGCCGCACAGGCCTACGACTGCGTGGACCTCCGCGACAACAACCAGCGCGAAGCCTGCTACAAAAACAGTGCGGAGGAAAGCTGGCGCAACAGCAGCGACTACCAGCGCATCGAGCAATACAACGCGCAGCAGCGCGAAGCAGAACGCCGTGAGGAAGAACGCCGTGCGGCGGAGCAACGCCGCCTTGAACAGGATCCGACCTATCAGGCGCGCCTGCGCCAAGAGAACGCCGCCCGCGCGGCGGCCGAGGCGGAGCGGGCGGAACAAGCCGAGCGCGAAGCCAACCGCTGGTGGTATGAGAGGATGAAGAACCGGGAGGCCGATGAGCAAGCAGAGGTCGTCAAGATGGAGCGGCTGAAACGCATCCGCCAGCGGGCCAACGACCGGCTGGCCGCCGAGTCGCAGCGGCTATTCGCTCCGGGCGCAGCGCCGGTGACCGCCGATGATTATGAACGGTTGGTCACGCTGTCGATGCCGGAATGGGACCTGATGCGCTACTGGGCGGATCAGGGGTTGAAGCAGTTTCCCCGCGAGTTCGCCTTCCGGCATGCGGTGGTGCAGACCATTGGTTGTACAGGGAAGAGTTATGCCGAAAGTTCCCAGACCCACGCCTTCACCTGTCCCATCCCGGACTTCCCGAACGAGGCGCTCCTGAAAACCGGCGAAGCCAGTCCGCGCCTGCTGGATCGCGCCGTGGCCTGCGGCCTCCGTTACTTGAAGCTGGAGGCCTTCAGCCCTGAAGGCAGCTTTGGCCCTTATCTGGAAAGAACAGCCGCAATGCCGCCGTGGCTGGCGGACGAGGCGAAGCTGATCCAGTCAGCCCGCGATTGCGAGCAGGGCCTGACGCCGGCGGTCCGGGCCAATCCCCGGTTGCTGCAAATGATGGCCGACCGGTACAAGTCCAGACTGCTGGAAAAGCCGGAATCGTGGGACGCCTACCGGCGCTGGCTGCTGGTGTCCGCCGCGCCGTGGAACGGTCTGGACCTGGGCAATCCCGCGCAGGTGGAGGAGGGGATGAAACGCGTGGAAGAGGCCTATCATCAGGGCAGCGAGAAGGAGTGGACGTATTTCCGGGATTAGCGCGGCATGGAATTCACGCAGACCATGCCCCCGGGATCATGGCGGTTGGCCGTATCCAACCGCCATGACTCAAGGATAACGCACCAGCCGGACAAAAGGCTCATCGTTATCTTTCGACGTTTCTTCCAGCTTTCCCAGGACAAAATCAAAGGTCATCGCCCCAATGGATGTCTCCCCGTCTGAGGTGGATGACCAGAAGGCATAACCGATGTTTCCCGACATCGGGAAAAGCGTCGTGTTCAGGGCCGGTTCCCGGCACGAGCGCTCGACCAGGCTGCGCAACTCCTTGATGTTTGGCAAGCGCCAGCCCGGACCGGCCTGACGGGCGGACTGCAAGGCATCAATCCACATCATGGTTTTAGCGGAGCCCTCGCAGGATTGACCCGACCAGCGCATACCCGCCGGACAGCGTTGCCAGACCAGCCGCGTTTGGTGATCCAGCACCTCCGCGCCCTGGTTAAGGAGTTCATAGCGACTGTCCGGCGCAGTGGGTGTTATCTGGCGAGAACACTCCTGTGCACCGGCCGTCGGCCCTGACAGCAAGGTGGCGAGAGCGATCAACAGCGGCGCTTTCATCGGGCGTCCTCCGTGCGGGTGACCGGTTTGCGTTCCAGATCGCTGACCAGCCGGATGGGTAACAGTTCGGATTTTGCCATCTCTTGTTCTTCATGCCTGGAGCCGGATACCGTCCAGAAATACCCGAGACGGGCTTCTTCATCTGACGCCATTTCATTCGGGGTAACAGGCAGTGATGTGCGGCTCAGGACATTGAAATCAACGGTGTCCTTGAAGAAGCGGTCATGCGGCCCGTATTGCAGCCCGTCGAAGTTGCCCAGGTCGGTCAACTCGTCAATTTCCGGCAGACGCCAGTCATGGCGTCCGCAATAGTTTTCCCGATTGACAGCGTTTGTGAACTCCCGTGAGTTGCAGGCGGGCAGGCTGGAGTCGCAAATGCGCAGTGAGGGATCGAGTGAGTTTTGTTCGCCGGCGGCCAGCGCGTCGACCGGGTTCTGGAAGCCGGGCGAACCGCCGTTGGTGGCCGCATCCGGGTTATACCAGCTGAAAATGCCAAAGCTGTGCAAGCCCTTGCCGGTCTTGTGCTCCCACAGCAGTCCGGTCGTGTTGTCGCGCACACAATTCCACGACGGTGCATCGTCGGGGAGGGGGTTGCCCTGAACATCTATCTTGGTGAAGCTGAAGGCTGTTTTGCCCGGAACAGCGGCATCCGCGCCGGTTTCTCCATCCTGTCCCAAACCCTGCAACTCGCCCAGCGCAGCCGGGCTGCAATCACGGGTGTAATCGGTCTGATTGGCGCAATAGGCCACGCCGGTGTCGTTGTAAGCATAAGAATCCGCACGGGATGCGCTGGCAGCGGCAACCTTGGCAAGTGCATCTTGCGGCAGAAAACGGTAGGCGGCGAATGCGGCTATCCCCAGAACAAGTAGTCCGATGATAGTGATGACAACGCGGCGGGAGTTAGCGTCAGGCATTACGGTTTTCCATCACAGGTGAGGCCTCAGGGCTGGTACTTGACCGGACCGCGTACCAGTCGGGTGCGGGGTATGGCATTGTCCGCCGATTCCGGTGTGCTGTTACCATCGTGGAAATCGACGCCCCAGACATGTCGGCGCTGGGAGGATACCGGCGTGACCGACCAGTAGCCCAGGTTGCCGTACCTGTCGAGCGGGAACATCCGCAGGTTTCGCGAAGGTTCGGCACAGGCGTATTCCACCAGTGTTTGCAGTTCGCGGATTTCCGGAACCCGCCAGCCCTGACTCAGCCGGATGGCTGCAGCCTGTGCATCCGGCAGGGTCACAAAGGTGGATCGGCCCTGGCAGACAGCGCCGTCCCAAGTCTGGCCCATATCACAACGTTGCCAGACCAGCCGGGTGCGCAGGTCCATCACCTCGTGACCTTCGCCCAGAATACGGTAGCGGCTGTCCGGGGCGGTGGGGTGAATGGCGGGATTACAGTACTGATGGATGTCGTCGGCGGTTACATTCATGGAACAGGCAAGGCTGAGTACCGACAGGATGCTGTTGCGAAGCCGGATGATCATTGTGGTGTCTCCGGCATCTGTCCCCGCACCAGTCGGACCGACATGGAACTGTATTTTTCCTCGGTTTCTTCGGTTCCTGTGGTGAAGTCCAGCACCCAGGCCTTCAGTCCGAGTTTACTGGCGTCGTCCGGCATTAAACGGGCGGCCTGCGAGGTCGCCGTCCAGAAGCGGAAGCCCTCATCCAGAGGGAAAAACCGGGGATCGGTTGCGGGGCGACTGCGGCGGTAGTCCGTCAGGGTGGCCAGTTCGGGCAGTTCGGGCAAGCGCCAGTCATGGAATCCGCACAGGCCTTTACGGTTCACGGCCTCGGCGAAGTCACGGGTGTTGCAGTTTTCGAGTACTTGGCCGCAAAGTTCGCCCTGTGTTTCCGGGTCACCCTGCACCGGAGAGCGGTGCAGTTTCTCAGCCTGTTCGAAGTCTTTCGGTATGTCTAAGAAGCCCGGACGGCCGCCATTGCGCGCCATGTCCGGGTCCAACCAGACGAAGGTGTGGTCGAGGCTGTGCAGGCCGTCGCCGACGGTCTTGGTTTCCCAGACCAGTCCGGTGGAACGATCCCGAACGCATTGCCAGGCGGCGGCAGTGGCAGGCAAATCCCTTCCCCGATGGTCCAGTTTAACGAATGGGGAAGGTGACGCGGGGGCTTTGGCAACGAGAAGCGGGCCTGTCGGTTGGGTTTGATGCGTTGCAGCGGAAATACGGTGTCTGAGAGTGATGACGGCAGTCGCGCCGACAACCACCATCACACCGAAGGTGGCCATTTTAAATGCGGGTTTCACAGAATGCTCGATGATCTTTTTCTTCCATGGATAACTGATTCTGCCCTGAAAATTTACTTGTGGAAAGCATTTTTCAAGGCTTGTCCGGGGAGACAGGCGGGGCAGAGGGATGCTTATGCCGTCTATCGAAAACAAGTTCCCACTGCGGTCGATCTGTTGCGACTCCCTGCGGCCGACCCGGCAACGCTTGCTCCGGCCGGACCCCTGCAGCCTCCGCGGATCGTCCAACTGCTCGATGGGATCGGTTGGACTGATCTCCCCATATCATCTGGACGGAGTGCCGATGTCCTGTTCCTTCTGGAAATCCGCGAGCCCCTGAGCCGCCATCGTGCGGATTTTCCCCTGCACTATCCCTGACCAGCCCAGCAGATAGCCGGGCGTCCCCAATGCCTGACGCGTCCACTTCCACAAATCAAAGGAATCCTGCTGCACGGCAATCCTGCCGTCGCGGAATTCAAAGCGCGAATGGATGTCGTTGACCACGGTGCGGCCGGTCTGGCTGAAGGTGTAGGTGGCAATCCAATGTGCTTCGCCGGTGTGCTCGTCGGCGCGGATACCGTCAAAGACCAGGCTGAAATCCTGCGCCTTGCCGGTCAGCATCCGCCACATGTCACCGGGTTCGCTGCCGGTCAGGTTATTAAATACCGGGTCGCTGAAACGGGCGTCGGCGGTGTAGGCGGCGGCCATGGCTTCGCCGTCGCGGCGCTGGAAGGCGCGGTAGAAGTTCTCGATCAGCCGGGCGTTGGCCTGCGCGGCGGGCGAGGCGGAAGCTTGCGGCGCGGGGATGACGGCGGTGTGGGTGGCGCAACCGGTCAGCAGGCCGGCGACAGCAAAGGCGGGAATCAGGCGCATGACAGTGTTCTCGGGGTGGGAGGCCGTGTTCGGCGATGGGTCCATTCTGCGCGTCGGCTAAAGTTCCGGCTGCTGGCAATAATGACAACTTTGTGTCTAAAATGGACGAAAGCCCGCGCTCTGGATACCCGTCATGCCCGTGATTGCCGTTTATGTGTGCCCGCATACCGTGGTGTCCAGCCTGTCCACCGCGCTGGACTGCTTCGCCTTGGCCAACCGATTTGCGGGCAAGTCGCTGTTCAAGCTGCGGAAAATCAGCGCTGACGGTCGTCCGGTGACGACGCTTTACGGCGAACTGGCGGTGGACGGCGGGCTGGAACTGGCATCGGTTGCCGATCTGCTGCTGGTTCCGGCCATCGGTCAGGACATCGACCCGGTGCTGGCGGCGAATTCGCCCCTGCTGCGCTGGCTGGAACAGCATCCCGACAAGCCGGTGGCCAGTGTCTGCACCGGCGCGTTCCTGCTGGCGGCCGGGGGCGCGCTGGACGGTTATCGCGCCACCACGCACTGGGCGATGGCGGAGCCGTTCCGGCAGCGCTTTCCGCGCGTGCGGCTGGAAGTCGACCAACTGTGGACCCATGACGGTCCGCGCTTTTGCTCCGGCGGTGCGCTGGCGGGTATCGACCTCTGCCTGCATCTGGTGCAGCTCTATGGCAGCGACTGGCTGGCGCGGCAGGTGGCGGGGGTGCTGGTGGTGGATTACGGACGCGGGCTGCAATCGCGCTTTGTGCCGCGCCTGCCCCTGCCGCAGCAGCAGGACCCGGCGGTGGGCAACCTGCAACGCTGGCTGGAACAGCATCATGCGCAAACGGTGACGCTGGAGGCGATGGCGGCGCAACTGCATTGCTCGCCGCGCACGTTGATGCGCCGCTTCAAGGAAGCCACCGGCCTGACGCCGAACGATTACCTGCAACGGGTGCGCATCAGTGCGGCGGAGGCCTTGCTGGCCTCCGGCCGCCAGTCCGTGGAGCAGGTGGCGTTGCGGGTAGGCTACGAAAACCGGGCGGCCTTCGCCAAGCTGTTCAAGACGCTGACCGGGGAGACCCCGGCGGCGTACCGGCAACGGTGTCAGCGGGCCTGATTCCCCCAGATCACCAGCTCTGGGACATGGATCTTCGGCAGCTTAGCGGAATGCGGCGGAGGTTATTGCGGACTGGCGACAGGGCGCGGGCTTTCATTTCCGGCAACGCGCCGTGCGCGATCGGGCCGCCAAGCCGTTATACTGCCTCGATCACGATCATTTGCAAGGATATCCCATGTTGCCCGACCAGCAAGAATACGTCCGCCAGTTCTTCGAACTGCTGATCTGGGACCAGCCCGCCAAGGCCGAAGCCGCTGTGGCGGATGTTCTTACCAACGAAGCCCCCGAACTGCCGGTGGCGCTGCGTCACGCCATGGGCGGCCTGGCCCCGGCGGCGGACTGGAACCAGCTGGGTTTCCTGCTGGAAGATCTCAAGGACATGGCCGCCAATCGCGGCATTCTCAGCGACCTGGACGACGCCGACGAAGACAATTTTGACCTGGACGAACCTGACGGCTTCTTCGCCAGGATTCAGGCCATGCTGGTGGATTTCGGCTATGACATCTGGCAGTGGGAAACCGGCATCGACACCTTCTGCGCCGTTTTCGCCCGCACCGAAGACCGCGATGCACTGGAGCAACTGGCCATGAAGCTGGGGCTGCGGGCCGGGAATGGCGCGCTGGTGTGTGCGGCGTATCTGTAAGCCGGTGGGGGCGAATTACCGCCCCTGTTGTTTCCTGAATTCCTTCAAGCCCTTGGCCGCCAACCTGCGAATCTTGCCCTGCACCAACCCCGACCAGCCCAGCACATAACCCGGCGCCCCCAGCGCCTGTCTGGACCACTTCCACAAATCAAACGAGTCCTGGTGCACCGCAATCCTGCCGTCGCGGAAGCTGAAGCGCGCATGGATGTCGTTCACCACCTTGCGTCCCGTCTTGCTGAAGGTGTAGGTGGCCACCCAGTGCGCTTCGCCACTGTGTTCATCGGCGCGGATGCCGTCAAACACCAGCGAGAAATCCTGGGCGTTTTGGGTCAGCATGCGCCACATGTCGCCTGGCTCGCTGCCGTTCAGGTCGGTAAAGACCGGGTCGCTGAAACGGGCGTCGGCGGTATAGCTGGCGGCCATGGTTTCGCCGTCGCAGCGCTGGAAGGCGCGGTAGAAATTTTCAAGCAATTGGGCGTTGGCCTGCGCCGCCGGGGAGTCGGAGGCTTGTGGCGAGGGGATGGTGTGGGCTGAGCGCATGGCGGATTCTCGGCAGTGGGGCGTGGTGGGAAGATAATCCATTCAATCGCGTTCTGTCCCGCTTTCCCGTTCGCCCCTCCGGCTTTCCGACTTACATATCTTTGGGCGCCTGGTCCGCCGGTGGCCAGAAGAAATCGCGCGGGCGGCGTACCAGCCGTAACCATAACAAGCGCGTCAGGGCGCCCCACTCCAGAAAACGCACTCCGCGGGCGCGCATGGCCACCAGCAGCGCCAGGCTGAAACTGACCAGCACATTGACCATGCCTATTAGTCCCACCCCCAGCAGGCAGGTCAGGAACACCGATAACGGCAGGTGCAGGCCCGGTGTCCACGTCGCAAATGCCAGGTTGGCGGTAGAGAAGGTGACGTGCCGGATATCCAGCGGCAGGCCGAGGATGATGCCCAGCGTGCCGATGCAGCCCAGCATCCAGCCGAAGTAGAAATTACCCGCCAGCGCGCCCAGGTTGTGTTCCAGATAATGCCCCAATTGCTGCCGTCGTGCGCCGGACAGCCACTGCAGGCCGGGGTGCTGTTCAATGCGCGCCGCCAGTTGCCGGTAAATGGCGAAGTTGTCGTGATAGCCGGAAATCAGCCCGGCCAGAAACAGGCAGACCCCGGCAATGGCGGCATGGAACAGCGCCAGACTGTGGAAGGGGTTCAGGTCGGTTAGCAGCGTCTGAGCCTTGGCGGGGGAGGCGAGCGGTTCCCCGCCCTGCAGCCACCACCAGCCCAGCGCCGCCGCGACAGGGAACGCCACCAGCATATTGCCCGCCACGGCGATGAACTGGGTGCGGAAGATGTTCACCGTCAGTTCGGCCAATTCATTGAGGTTATGGCGGCCCTTGACCGGGTGGTCCAGCGTGGCGGCCAGCCGGGCGGCGGTCATGGCGGGTTGTTTGGTGGCAATGGTGAAGTGCAGCAGGTGGATGAGCATGAAGCCCAGTGCGTAGTTCAGGCTGTACAGCAGGGCGTGGCCGAACAGGGAGGTCTGCATGCCGCCGGCCAGCAGTTTCAGCAAGGCCATGACGCCAATGATCACCCCCGCGCCCATGGCCGAGCGCAGCATGCGGAAGAACCCGTCTCGGTTGGTGGTGACGTAGTGGTCGCCGGTTTCCCCGGCATGCTCCGTAACCCGCAGGGACAGCAGGCGGGTGTTGGCCGCCACAAGCGCTCGTACGCTGCCGCGCCGAACCTCGGCCTTGACCCAGCAAGGCAGCAGGCGGCCAAGGGCACCGCCAACGGCCGTGCGGTCGCCATTGAGCAGCACCAGGATGTCGTCCAGCCGTTGCAGGTGTTTTTCCAGTCTCTCCAGCAGATAGGTCAGGGAGATGCTGACCCCGGTGCGGCTGATGTTGCGGCGGACGCAGAGCAATACGTCATGGCATTGCTGCGCCAGCACCGGCAGGTGTTTTTCGTCGGTGGGCGGTGCGCCGGGTTCGGTGGGAGTGGCGTGGTGGCTGCGAACGTAGTCGGCTACTTCGCGGTTCAGCGCCAGAAATGGAGAGGAGTGTTCTTCAATGGCGGGGTGAATCCGCACCAGATCCGGTTCCAGCCCCATGGCGGCGATGCGGCAGGCCAGCACGGCCAGGGCGTCCAGCAGCGGCATCTGCACGGCGTCGCGCAGTTCCCCGTGTGGGGCCAGCCAGTCAAACAACGCCTGCCAGTTTTCCGCACGGACCTGCATCAGCCAGTCGGAGTCTTGCGGCCGTGGAAAGAGGGTGGTCAACTGGTCCTTGAGGTAGTCGGGATGGCGGGCCGGCGGCAGCAGTTTCCAGCCCAAGCGCTGACTCAGCGCGGTGAAGAAACCTTCGCTGCCGGGCACGGCGCTGTCGGTATATAGCGGAACCTGTTTCACCGTTCGCAGGTAGTCCTGAACGGTGCGGCTGACGACCTGAGCCAGTTCGGTACCGGGTTGCAGGCGGGCCAGGGTTTGTTCCCAATGGGCGTTGACGCCTTCAGCGTCGATGTGGTGCTCGGTGGGGCGGAAGTCGTTGACCAGCAGGCGCAGGGCGTCCGGGGCGGGCAGTTCCCGGAAGGCGGCCAAAAGGGCTGAGTGCATCGGGCGTCTCCGTCTTGCGGCAGGACGTTCCACTGTGTCGCCCGGACGGGGGAATGACCAGACCGGGCGTGTCGCAAAAGCACAGGGTTTTCGTAAGCTGCCCCGTCATGACGACGACGACCGGGTCGTGGTGATATGCAATCTGGCGGCTTAACGTCCGCCCCGCGTCACAATGCCCCGTTGCGCCGCCCACTCCCCCACATCCTGCTTGTTCAGCACCGCCGCCATCAGTTCCGGAAACAGTTCCGGCGTGCAGGCAAAGGCCGGGGAGCCCAGTTCGGCGAAACAGGCGGCATGCCGGGGGTCATAGCAGGGCGCGCCTTCGTCGGAGAGCGCCAGCAGGGTCACCATCTGCACGCCGCTGCCGATAATGCTGGCCACCCGCCGCAGCATCGCTTCGCTGTTGCCGCCTTCAATCAGGTCGCTGATGAAAACCAGGATGGTGTCTTCCGGCCGTCGCACCAAGCCCTGGCAGTAGCTCAGGGCTTGGGTGATGTCGGTGCCGCCGCCCAGTTGTGTGGCGAACAGCACGTCCACCGGATCGTCCAGCATTGGCGTCAGGTCAACTACGCTGGTGTCGAAGACCACCAGTTGCGTGCTGACGGCGCGGATGGAAGCCATGACCGCACCGAAGATGCTGGCATAGACCACCGAGCTGGCCATGGAACCGCTTTGGTCAATGCAGAGGATGATGTCCTTGAGCGACTGCCGGTGACGGCCGTAACCGATCAGGTTCTGCGGCACGATTGTGCGGTGCTCGGCCTGGTAATGTTGCAGGTTGGCGCGGATGGTGCGGCCCCAGTCCACATCGCTGACGCGGCGCGGCCGCCGGGTGCGGCTGGCCCGGTTAAGGCTGCCGGTAATGGCCTGCTGCATCTTTTGCGCCAGCCGCTGCTCCAGGTCATCCACCACCTTGCGCACCACCAAGCGTGCGGTTTCCCTGGTGCGGGCGGGCATCAGCCGGTTCAGTGAAATCAGCGTGCCCACCAGATGCACGTCCGCCTCCACGGCTTGCAGCATTTCCGGTTCCATCAGCATCTGTTGCAGATTCAGCCGTTCATAGGCGTCCTTTTGCAGCAGTTGCACCACCGGGCTGGGGAAATACTGGCGGATGTCGCCCAGCCAGCGGGTGACTTTCGGGGTCGAAGCGCCCAAGCCGCCGCGCCGTGAGGCACCCCGTGCGTCAAGGTTGCGTTCTTCCTCGCCATCGCCATAGAGCGCGGCCAAGGCGGCATCCATGCCCGCGTCTTCGGGAGATAGCTTGTCGGCATTGCCGGTGTTGCCAAGGATCAGCCGCCAGCGGCGGGCGCGTTGGGTTTCATTCACCGTGTTCATGGGGTTCCCCCAGTCGAATCCATGGGCGCGGTCAGGGGTTGCGGCAACGCCACCCCGAATATCTGCGCCAGCACCGGCAATACCCGCGCCGCACGCATCTCATCCACCGCCTTTGCCGCCGCCGCTCCCGACGCCTGCCCTTGTTGCCGGGCCGCCAGCTGTATCCGTTCCGGCTTGCTGAAGGTGGCGGTGGTGCGACGAAGCAGCGGCAGCACCTGCACAAAATGTTCCTCACCCAGCCCGGCCAGCCAGTCGTCCACCAACCGCCACAAGGCATCGTCATGCAGCAGGCTGAGCCCCTGACCGGCCAGGAAGCCTTCAAACCACGCGGCGGTGCGGCCGATTTCGTTGGCGGATGACAGCGCCCGCGAGAAATGTCCGGCGGCGGCCTCCGCGTCCAGCCAGTCATGGATGCACGCCACCCGGCAGCACCATCCCGCCGGCAGGCCGTGCAGCCCGGCCTGATCCACCAGCCGCAGCACCAGCTTGCGCCACTCTTGCAGCAGGTCATCGTCATCCAGCCGCAACAGCACCCGGTCCAGCGCCTTCAGCTGGCCTTGCCACACCTGTGCCGCCTCGTCATTCAGGCTGCTGACGGCGGCGGGCAGGCCAATGCAGATGCGCAGCACAAAACTGCTGACTACGGCGGCCAGGGCCTCGGTATTGGTCTGGCGCACGCTGCCGTAGCGCCAGGCGTTGGCCAGCGGTTCCAGCGCCTGGATCAGGTGGCTGACGTCGTCGGTGTGGGTGGACAACGCCATGATGCGCTCGATCAGCGCAGGCAGGGCGGGGGCGAGGTCGGCCACCAGCGCCTGTTCAATCAGCGTCGCAATGGCCGGGATGTCCTGTTCCTCACTAATGCGGTGTTGCAGGAAGCTGACGGCGGCTTCATTGACGGTCTGGCCCCAGATGGCGGCTTCCAGCAGCTTCAGGCTGAGTTCGGGCGTCCACAGCAAGCGCCAGCCTTCCTTGAAGGTGCCGCGTCCACCGGCGGCCGTGACCTCGCCCCAGGGAATGCCCAGCAGTCGCAGCCGGTGCAGGAAGCGGCTTTTCGCCAGCCCCTGTTCTTCACGCAGGTCCAGCGTCAGGTCGCGGCTGTCGGCTTCCTGTTTCAGGCGCAGGCTTTTGCACTGTTTCTGAAAGTCGGTTTGCAGCGGCAGGGAGGGGGTGTCATCGGGAATCTCCCCCAGCACATCCCCGACCAGCAGCTTGCGGCTCAGCGTCAGCGGCAGGGTGTCGCCGTGATGCAGCACGCTGACGATGGCCTCCTGCAGGTCGTCCAGGTCGGGCAGGCGGCGGCCGCGCATGGCGGCGAGGGTGGCGATCAGGCGTCCGGCGTCGACCAGTTGCGCGCTGCTGGCGTCCAGCCCTTCGGCGCGCAAGGCCTGGGCGAATTTCGCCAGCCAGCCGATGGTGATGGCCTCGCCATCCGCTTCGTCCTGCTGGTAGTGTTCCCACAGGTGCTGATACCAGCCGGGGGACTCAATGCCCGCGCCATAGCCCTGACTGCTCAGCAACCGCCCGTGGGTCCAGGGAATCCACGCCGCCTGCACCTTGATCTTTGCCAGTGGCTTCAGCAGCGCGGCATCGTCCTTGCGGGTCTTCTTCAGTTCCTGCAGGGCGGGCACGTGCCAGGCGCCCACCACCACAGCAATGCGCTTGAAACCGTCTTTCTCGGCGGCGCGCAGGTTCTGGCGCATCCACGCTTCACGGCAGGCCTCGCGGCGGGCGCGGGGGCCTTCGGGTTTCGGCAGTGCGGCGCGGACACCGGCCATCGCTTCGTGGATGGCGTCGAAAACGCCGTCGGCATGCGCCTGCTGCTCCACCAGATGTTCCCAGAAGCGTTCGCTGTCATGGTATCCGGCGGCTTCCGCCAGCAGGCCGATGGGGTCGCGGTTGCGCCAGGGGTCGGGCTGCGCTGGCGTGGCGGAGGTGTCGTTGTCCGCTGTCCCGGCTTCTCCGTCAACGGCTGCCGGAGCTTCCTCATCCGGGCTGGTTTCCCCGGCGGCGGGTACGGGCGGCTGCCAGTTGTCGGCCAGGTTCTGGCTTTGCGGCAGGTCGATGAAGCGCACCGGTACGCGTTCCTGCAAGGCAAGGCGGATGGCCTGCCATTCCGGGGAGAATTCAGCGAAGGGGAAGAACGTGGCGCGCGGGGCGCTTTCGCCTTCGACACTGCCGTACAGCAGCAGCGCCACCGGCGGTTTCATGGCCGGATGGTCGGCGAAATGCAGGATGGATTCGGCTTCTTCCGGGCCTTCAATCAGCACCAGGTCGGGCTTCAAGGCCTGCAAGGCGCGGCGCAGGCTGCGCGCCGACCCCGGGCCGTGATGGCGGATGCCGAAGTAATGAAACGGGGAGTCCTTGTCGCTCATCGTGTCCACTCGCTCGCGTAGGCCGCTCAGTCCAGCGCCCGGCAGGCGCGGTACAGGTCTTTCCAGTCATCGCGTTCCTTGACCACCGTTTCCAGGTATTCCTGCCAGGGGGCTCGGTCCTGCACCGGGTCTTTCAGCACCGCGCCCAGCAGCCCGGCGGCGATGTCGTCGGCCTTGACCACGCCGTCGCCGAAATGCGAGGCCATGGCCCAGCCGTTGCTCATCACCGAGATGGCTTCGGCGGTGCTCAGCGAACCGCTGGGGGCCTTGAGCTGGGTCTTGCGGTCTTCGGTGACACCGTTGCGCAGTTCGCGGAAGATTGTCACCACGCGGCGGATCTGCTCGTCGGCGGGCGGCAGGTCGGGCAGTTCCAGCACCTTGCCCAGTGCGGCGAGTCGGCTGCGCACAATGTCGATTTCCTCATGCAGGGAGTCCGGCGTTGGCAGGATGACAGTGTTGAAGCGGCGTTTGAGGGCGGAAGAAAGGTCGTTGACGCCCTTGTCGCGGTTGTTGGCGGTGGCGATGACGTTGAAGCCCTTGATCGCCTGGAAGTCGATGCCCAGCTCCGGCACCGGCAGCGTCTTCTCGGACAGCATGGTGATCAGCGTGTCCTGCACATCGGCGGGAATGCGGGTCAGTTCCTCGACGCGCGCCAGGCGGCCGTTGCGCATGGCGTTCAGCATCGGGCTGGGCACCAGCGCTTCCGGGCTGGGGCCCTTGGCCAGCAGCATGGCGTAGTTCCAGCCGTAGCGCAGTGCTTCCTCGCTGGTGCCCGCCGTGCCCTGCACCAGCAGGCTGCTGTCGCCGCTGATGGCGGCGGCCAGATGCTCCGACACCCAGGACTTGGCGGTGCCGGGCACGCCCAGCAGCAGCAGGGCGCGGTCGGTGGCGAGGGTGGCGACGGCGATTTCCATCAGGCGGCGGTTGCCGATGTATTTCGGGGTGATCTCGACGCCGTTGGCGAGCTTGCCGCCCAGCAGATAGGTGACCACGGCCTGTGGCGACAGCTTCCATTGCGGCGGCCGGGGCAGGCGGTCCGTGTCGGCAAGGGTCGCCAGCTCGGCGGCATATTGGTGTTCGGCGCGTTGCCGGAGGACGTCACTCATGGTCGCTTTCCTGGTTGCGGTGGTGGTTCGGGAGCGGCTCCGGCATGGGGCTTGGAGCGGCGGAATTGGGGGGCGTATCAGGCGCCCCGGCGGCCAGTGCGGCCTCGGCATGCAGGCGGAAGCGCCAGGTCTCGGCCACTTCCGGCAGGCCGGGCGGCAAGGCGGGCAGCAGGCATGTGCAGCCGTAAAGCGACAGGGGCTGATGCAGCGAGGACAGCCGAAGCCGCAGGTAATCCGGTCCCGGGTTCACGGTCGCTGCGAGTCCCTGCCAGCCGCGCAGGACGGCGGTGGTAAAGGCTTCCGACCAGCGCCAGGGCGTGAGGCCTGACAACCGCTGGCCGAGGAGCATGAGACCGGTTTCCAGGTTTTTCGCCGCTTGCGCCTGCTGCATCAAGGTTTCTTCGCGAAGCTGGTCCGGCAGGGCTTGCAGCAGGCTCAGCGCCTGCGATGGGGAAAGGCTTTGCGCCAGCAGGACGTTCAGCATGCCGGCATGCCCGGTTGCCGGGGCGGCTAACGCCAGCCCCTGTAACAGCACATCCTTCCAGTCCGTCTTGCCCAGCGCGGCGACCAGTGTCTGCGCGTCCATGCTGCTGTGAGCCAGCAGCCATTCACAGCCCGCTCCGGTGATGATGGTTCTCAGCCAGACCGCTTTTTCACCCAGGCCTTGGGACGGAGCGGTCAGCGGCTCCAGACCGTCACGGGTCAGGGCGGGGGTCAATGTCTCGGGTGGCATGATTTCCAGGTTTTTGCGGATAAGCCCCCGCTTCACCTGGATGCAGGTGGCGGCCGCCGCCTGCATGCGTTGCCGCCACGGGGAATCCGGCAGGCGCATCAACAGCGCCACTGCCTGTTCGCGCACCGGCTTGCTGCGGTCATCCAGCAGCGAGTCCAGCCAGCCGGTGTCAGCCGCGTGCAGCCCGTGGCGGCATAGCGCCAGCAGGGCGGCGCGGGATGTCGCCGATTCGGTGGGCCAGAGTGTCTGCAGCCAGCCGCGCGCGCCGTCGGCATCCGCGAGCCGCCAGCGGATGAAGAAGAGCTCGCGCGCGGGCTGTCCGGCGTCTTGCCAGAAAGCGTTTACGGTTGCCGCATCGCTGTCCACCGGCAGCGTCGCCCCGGTCAGCCAGCGCCAGGCCGGATTCTGGGCGGCCAGCCACTGGCCACGGGCTCCCGCCACTTTGCCGAGCGGCAGCCGCAGCTCGCGGCGCTGCTCCGCCAGTTTCAGCAGGGCGGGCAGGCTGGCGTGGGGCGCGTGGTATGCACCGTCCGCCAGGGCTTGCAGCAGGGCGGGGAGCAGCTCCTGCCGGTCAGCGAGTGCGGTTTGCAGGCAGCGCCGCGCTTCCGTATTCAAGGGTTTCAGCGTCATTTCCGGTTCAGCGGCCGGCAGCGCATCCACCACCGGCAGTTGCTGCCCGGCGCGCTGCCAGGGGGCGAGGATGGCCAGTTGCATCAGCAGTTCGCGGCTGCTGTCGCGGCCGGATAGGCTCTCCATCAGGGTTTGCAGCGAATGCGGCCAGTCGGTGACCGGTGCGGTTTTGCCCGCCCCCATCAGGGCGGCGATTTCCAGCTGTTGCCAGACCGTGTTCATGCCAGCATCTCCCCGTCGCACCAGGCGTCCAGTACGCGCAGGCGTTCGCCATCCCATTCCCCGAACACACAGAGCGGCAGGCCGCCTGACAACGCCAGCAGCGACCAGCCATCGTCCACCAGCGCCGGCACGGCCTGTCCGGCGCTGTCACGCAGCACCCAGCCCTGGTCGGCGGGGACGGGGATGACGGCGTTCAACAGCCAGGGCAACAGGTGCAGCAAGGGGTTGAGCGCCAGTTGCGCAGCCTGGGCGTCCAGCGCGTCCGCCAGTGTGGCATAGCCCAGGGTGGCGGGCAGCGGCAGCGATTGCGGGGCATCGTGCTGCTGCACCAGCGCCCGTGAGGGCGTCGCCGAGGGGTACCAGCACAGGCGGGCGGGAAGGGTCATGCCTGCCGGAAAGGGCGGATTGAGGTTTTGCCCGCCAAAGGCGAAGGACAGCAGCAGCGCCGCGCGGCCGCTGTTCCGTCCCCACAGCCATTGCCGCCGGAAGCGTCCGTTACCGGTGTCCAGATCGCCGTCGCGGTGGGACAGCACCAGCCAGTCGTCCGCCAGCGGCGGAGTGGCCAGCACCTCGTCCTGTCCGACCGTCCAGCCGATCAGGGTGCGCACATCAGCTTGGAATTCAGGCGGCAAACTTGGCTGCCGGGCATGGCTTTCCAACAGCAGGCCCAGGCGGGCCAGCGCCTGCGGCGCGGCCTGTTGCCAGTGTGCCAGTCGCAGTGCACCGGCCAGCTCCTGCACCAGCGCCGCCAGTCCGGCAGCCTGGGCGTCCACCAGCCGTCCGGCCATGCGCTCGAAGTGGCTGCCGGAGAGGGTGCGCGCATGGGCGAGGCCGCCGCGCAGCAGGTCGTCCAGCCAGATCCGCAATTCATCCATGCCGCCCTGGACTTTTTTCTCCCGGGCGGCGAGGCGTTTGGCCTGCGCGGCGGCATCCACCGGCTTGGCGGCTTCGTCACCCGCCGCCGCCTTCGCACTCTTCTTGTCGGCCGCCGCCTGACGCTTGGCCAGCCATTCACTGACCCAGCCGCCGGGCTCCGCCTCCTCGAAGCGTTCGGCGCCCTGAGCCCAGGACAGCACCAGCGCCAGCCCGTGCTTGCAGGGTTGCTTGCGGCTGGGGCAGGAGCATTTGAATTCGAGGGTGTCGAGGTCGAAGGCGGCTTTGTAGAGGGCGCTGCCCTGGATTTCACCCCAGATGACCGGGGGGCGGCAGCGCAGGATCTGCCACTGGCCGGGCTTGGCGAGCTTCTGTGCATTTTGCGCCGCACTGGCATCTGGCGCGAATTGCAACGCCTGTTCCGGCGTCAGTCGGGGGCGGGTGGTATCCATGTCTCGTGGTCTTGTCCGGGCAGGGCGGTTAAGCCGTCCGGTCTCCTTGACGGTTATTGTCGGGTTGGTCGGATGCTATACCGGACGGCGGCCGCCATTCTGTGCGGACTGTCGCGGTCGAAGAACAATAGCATGACGCAGGCCCGTGTCCATAGACGACCACCCCTGGCCGGGACTGACTGGCGACATTTTGTGTCGTTTATCCATTTCCGTCAGTGGATAACGGGCTGACTTTTACCGAGGAATTCCTGATAGACCGCGGCCGTTTCCTCCGTCCGTTCCAGCGGCGGCGCATGCCCCACGCCCTTGAACACCGTCACCTGCGCCTGCGGCAAATACTGCTTGAATACGCCAACGCTGGAGACATCCAGCACCTTGTCCTGATCGCCCCAGATCACCAGCGCCGGTACATGGATCATCGTCAGGGCTTCTTCCGCCTTCATTGAATTGGCGGGGGCCAGTTCGCGGTAAATCTTTTCACCAATCTGCTGCCGGGCAATCGCTTCACGGGTCAGGGTGGCGATCACCGGGCCGGGAATCCACGGCCGGTCGCTCAGGGTGAAGTCGAGCATGGCTTCGTAATCGCGTTCATTACGCACAATCAGCGGATTCTTGCCCTGTTGGTTCAGTCGCCACAGTTCGCTGGGCGTGGGGGAAATAACCCCGGCGGAGCTCACCAGCGCCAGGCTCTTGACATGGCCCGGTGCCATCACGGCGACATGAAAGGCAATGGCGCCGCCCATGGAATGGCCCATCACATTTACTGGCTGCTTCAGCTTCAGCGCGTCCATGAAGGCAATCACCCGTTTTGCCTGTTCGGGCACGGTGTAGCTGCGGTCCGGCAGAATGGTGCTTTCACCATGGGCGGGCAGGTCGATGGCGATGACGTGGTAGTGTTTCGTCAATTGGCGCGCCATGCGCACCCAGATGTCCTTGTTGGACTGGAAACCGTGGATCAGGAACACCGTATCGCCCTGTCCGCCTTCCAGATAGGCCATGTTGAAACCGTCCACGGTGATCCTTTTCAGTTCCAGGTTCGAGCGTGAGCGCTCGCCGTGGATGGCCCAGGCGCTGATTTTGTCTTCCTGGTCCGGGGTGCAGGCGGTGATGGCCAGGCTGAGCGCGAGGCAGGTGGCAATGGCGATCTTGCGCATGGGGACTCCGGAACAGGGATAAGGCGGAGTCGGCAGCTTAGCGGAATACGGCAGGGGTTATTGCGGAATGGCGACAACCCCTGTTGGACACTTTCGGTGTAATGCCTGAGCGAAGCTTAATCCCGGTACTTGAACAGCATCGGCTTCTTGCTCTGCGTGTATTCCTCGCTGGAGCTCACCCGTTGCAGGCCCAGCAACACCTGATAGGGGGCATTGCGCTGCACATAGTTGGTCGCCCAGGTCGGCGCCGTTCCACCCGGATCGATATAGCCCTCGGCATCCAGCTTCCACTTGCCTTCCGGCAGCGGGGTGTAGGTGGTGGTCATGTTGAATCCCGGCATGCGCACCAGTCCCGGCTGCGGCGGCATGTAATCGGGCGCAGCCGAAATGTTGAGGCGCAGGTTTCCACGGCGGGTGTTGTACGGATCGATGACCAGGTGCACCACGACATCCCGGTCCGGCAGTCCGGGTGGTGCGGAAAATACCTGATAGAAATACACTTCGGTCGGCGAGACCTGTTTCAGCACCCTCGACTGCTTCATCTTGAAGTACCAGCGCGGGTAGTTGTCGAAGTCGAAGGTTGCCCGGGCAATGGCTTCCAGCGTGGTGTCCATGGTCGCTTCAATCTTGAACGAGCGGATACGCTTGCCGTCCTCACGCTTGGACCAGGTCTTGATTTGGTGATACCTGTCGTTCTTGACCTGCTGCCATTCGTTGCTGTCGCTGGAGCGCAGTTCATCCAGATCTTCGTTGGCGGCCAAGGCGGTGCCGGAACCCAGCACGGACAGCAACAGCAAAGGGCGTATCAGGGGAGGGACTCGGAACATGGGGAAGGCCTGCGAATTATTATCATTGTCAGCCGAGAATATGCTTTTTGCGGCGCGGGTCAATGGCTATAGCTGAAAAGCAGCAGGCATCAAGGGGTTGGCCGGTTTTGGTTATTCCGGGCTTAACAGGAGTGTCTGCGCCGCTGCATAGCCCCGCTGGACTTTTGCCCGCCGCTGCGCCGCCTGGATCTCCTTCAACGGCCCGCCCAGTTCCGCCATGGCCTTGCACAGACCCTTCAATACTTGGATGCGGGCTTCCGCCGCCAGCGGGTTGCCGCGCTCAAAGTGCACCAACTGCTGCACTACCGGCGGCTGCAGGTCCAGAATGGCCCAGTGGAACAAATCCGGAAGGATGCGGCGCAGACGGTGGTTTTCCACGCCCTGGACAATTGCCACGCTGTAGGTTTCCAGATGGTCCGGGGTCTTCAAACGGTGGAATTCGCTGCGCAGGCAATCCCAGACTTCCTGCTTCGTAGCCGGCAGGTCGCGGCCGCCCAGCGCCTCGCCAATACGGGTGAATTCCCGGTAGAAACGGTCCAGGTCGCGGCCGCGCAGCGGGTGGGGGTGATACTTCTCATGCGTGGTGGCGAAGGCCCAGGCCAGCGTTGCGTAATTCCAGCGGAAGATCTGCGGATTGTCGGCGTCATAGACCAGCCCGCCGGCGCCCGTCCCCTTCACCCGGTGGTGCATGGCGCTGACGGTGCGGCACAGTTTTTCCGCCACTTCACTGGGGCCGAACACACAACCCAGAAAGAAACTCATGGTGTGGCCCTGACGCACCCGGTTGCCGCGTACACTCAGACGTCCGGTGGACTTGCCGTGTTCATCGCGCTTCCACACCCGCGAGTGGTCGTTGTTGGCGGCCTCGGTTTCGGGATAGGTGGATTCAATGGCCGCCGCCACGCCCAGTGCCAGCAGGGTCACCTGATGGTGGCCAAAGACATGCCACACCGCGCTGCCGGGGCCGAACCAGCCGCGATCGCCCGCCGGCGTGTCGAACTGCACGCCGGGGAAGAAGGTGCGGCGGATATCGCGCTCGAAAATGGCGTCGAACATCCAGTCGAGGGGGTGGCGTGGATTGAACATGGCGGCCGGTTCCTTTAAAAGATAACGCGGGGTCGGGGTAGGTTCCCCGATTCGTTTTTTCGGTACTTACTTTTGGTAAGTTTCCATTTGTAAGTTACGCTAAGGATTTGCCGTATTCAAGCCATGACGATGAAAAAAGATACAGCCCCGCCCGTCCGCCAGCGCATGAGCGCCACCCAGCGCCGGGAACAGTTGCTGGACGCCACGCGCCGCCTGGTGGATACCGAAGGGTTCCGGGCCGCCACCATTGAGCGGGTGGCGGCGGAGTGCGGCGTCACCCGGACGCTGATCTACCAGCAGTTCACCAGTTTGCCGGGCCTGCTGGTGGCCTTGGTGGACCGCGAGCATGCGCGCGCCAGTCATGCCTTCCTGCGGGCGGTGCTGCCGTCGTCGCCGGACCAGCAGGACCGGTTCATGTCGGCGATGGAGGGCATTCTGCGGGCGGTGGACGATGACCCCGCCACTTGGCGCATGTTCCTGATGCCGTCGGAGGGCGGGCCGCCGGAGCTTTACGAACGGCTGGCGCAGGGCAGGGCGCTGACCCACCAGTATTTCACCAGCCTGTTTGCCTCGCTCAGCCCGGACACGCGGCTGCATGCCAGTCCCGACCCCGAGCTGACCATTCATCTGATGCACATCATTGGCGATGAACTGGTGCGGCTGCGCTTGAGTGATCCGCAGCTTTATACGGTGGAAAGATTACTGGCGCAGTTCAAATGGATTGCGGGGGAGGCATTGGGGAAGCGGGGGTAAGAGAGATATCGCGGTCATCTTCAGCTTTTTGAAAGTCCGGCCGAGGGGATGCGTTAAAAAGTTCCCTTGGGTCGGCTTGAAGTTTACTGGAAGACACTCCGGGCATGGGAATGATTCCCGCTGAAGTTGCGGAAAGATGACCGTTGTTAATAAGTTTGCTCATTTTCGTTGAAATTCAGCAATCAGGAAATGAGCAAGCTTAGCCACTGAATTACTGTTTAAACTGCATGAATAGCGGTACAGCAATTTCACTGTAGTCAGGACCAATATTGCCATCGGGACGCATGTAGGCTCTTTCAAAAAAATTCACTGGGGCGTTCAGTCCCAGTATTTCTTTTGTCGGAGTCGAATCCAAAGACTTGCAAACAATATTATTAACTTGCAAGCTGTTTTCAAATTGTTTACTGCAATCCCTTGCAAAAGTGGCGACATACAACTGGTCCTGCACGGCCCGCAGCCGGGCAATACGGTCAAGCGCCAATTTCCTAAGAATAGGTTGGGTTACGGGAGGGACAGGCACCCAGTCCACAAAATGTCTTGCGGTACCATTAGCAAAGTCGACACTGGTTGCAGAAACAAGCCCCTTGAGTTGATTCTTATTATATGCTGACATGCTGGTATAGATCGATTTGCCGTTCTTATCCCCTTTAACTCCTTTTGCCGCAGTATGGTGAATGCCAACAGAGACAACAATATTCTTGCTGGAGTCATTGGGGCCATCCATGACAAAATTGCTCGATGAGGCTACATACGTAGTATGAGGGTTATCACCGAGACAGTTATAGGATCCAAAAAGCCTTGGGCTGCTGCCAATGCAAAGCGGTCCCTGAAAAGGTAACATGGGCACACCAGGATAGATCCCAAGTGGGTTTGTCTTGCGCACCAGACTCAAGCGCTGAGAGTTACTGAAGTAACTGATGACGCCTTCGGTCAGTGTTTTTTGGGCTTCTTTCAAATAGTCTTCATTCCAGCCTTGTTTACGCTCTGGTAATGCCGTGTATAAATTCGGCAAGTTGGTAGTTTTCCGATCAGGGTCATAAGCCCTGAGCACCGTCATCCGGGTGGTGTTATTGCTGGACGTGTCAAATTGATAAAACTGATTGGCTTCACCCTCATTTTCTGGTAGCGCGGCACGTGCAAGGAAAAGAAAATCATCCGCTTTTCCATCCAGGCCTAAAGTCAGGCGATCTGCCGGGTAGGGCAGTGAATTAATAATGTTCGGAGAAAGGCCGAATGGCGCAATAATACCGGCAATCTTCGATCGTAGCTCTTCTTCATATGCTCGATCGGGTGTCATGATGATGATGACGGCCCCGGAGGCATTATTGGGTGTCGATGTCTTGATGCTCTTCATCGACAAACCATTTCCGATCGACGCAGCAACCATCCGGCGTGTTCCGGAGGGGTCGCCATTGCTGTTATTCAGAATCATATTCAACAGGGGTAATGACGCACTGTCCGGATTGACAAGATTCAGATTTTCACGCGTATTAACGTAATTGATGTAGCTGAAATACTTGTGTTTCGGTGGGGTGACGCCAACCAGAATAATAGCATCACGCCCGGCCGTCATCCGCCAGCTTGCCGATAATTTATGACCATCTACTGATGGTACGGACAGCTTTTCGCTAATCAACGACATTGTCGGTGTAATAGCTTCCCCCGGTCTGGTCGGCATGAATGCCATACCATAGGGTGATGATGGATTGTTGCCCAAACAGTTGCCGATTACAGCCACCACGGCTTCACAGTCCGCAACGCTGAAATAGCGATAAATCCCCTGATCAACCGTCAGTTGGGTTGACGATAATGATTGACGTATTGCTTGGGCCGCTTGCTGCATGGTCTGGGGTAAAGCTGCAGAAGCAGGGATCGGAAAAACCAATGCATTCGCAAGCAGTAATGACAGGTAAAACCATGTGTGCTTGGGCTGTAGTGACATGTCATTTTTACTCTTGGGCTTTGATGATCCGACTAAGGTAATACGCTGCCCTGTCCGCCCCCTTATGTATCGAGGCCATACTCTCTGTTTTTGGAGGCCAAACGGATGGTTGTAATTATTCAACACCAATGCCAGGCTGCCGTTTCGTTATCCTTGGGGCTTGCCGGGAAGTGTTGTCTGACCGGAGACCGTCTTCGCCGTTCTCGCGTACGCGGGCAAATTGGTGGAATGGACTGAGATAGGCTGAGCGTCGGGTAGTAAGCTCTCACCGGTTGTTGAACAGATCTTCCCGATATTGCGTCGGGGTTTTTTCCTCCCAGCGTTGGAAGGCCCGCACAAAGTTCGCAGTATTGGAATAGCCCATTTGGTCAGAAATAGACTTGATGCTGAGGTCCGGATTCCGCAACAGGATAGCGGACTTTGTCTGTCGGATTTCTTCGACGATGCCGCGAAAAGTCTTGTCTTCCTCCGCCAGTTGCCTTTGCAAGGTTCGTTCGGTGACATTCAGCTTTTGCGCTACTTCCTCAATGTTGAAAAAGCCTTGTACGTCGTCATAAGCCAGTTCCCGAACTAAATAGGCCAAGCTGCGGCGCAACCCCATCATTTCATTCATGGCCAGCTTGCATTGCTCACGCATAATCCGGGCGGCCAATGGGTCGGCCATCACCAGTGGCAGATCAAGGTTTGATGCAGGGAAAACGAGCCGGTTCTGGGCACAACCAAAGCGGACGCCGGTGGGGAGCAGGTGAGCGATGGCTTTGAATCCGGCGGGTTCCGCAAAAGAGACTTCGCCGCAGCCTTCAACAATCCGACCGGTCATGGCCATGCCAATTGAACCGCAACCCGCTTGAAGAAACGCCATGGCGATATCGTTCATCCGGTATTCGGGAAGTGGCTGGTCAAAGTAAAGGTAAGCCGTGTCGCCGGAGACCTCCAGCCTGGGAACAATCGCGGGGCAGATCAGACCGCCAAACCGGTAAAAAACATCAATGGCGTCACGCATGGTTTTACCGGCCATCGCGGTGTACCCGACGATCCCGTGAAGGGAAACAGTCATCTGCAACCCAAGAAACAATCCCAAGCCCGGAGTGTCTGTAAGCTTTACCGCTCGCTCCAGCAACTGGTTGTAGAGGCCGAAGTCAACGACCCAACCGGGCGTATGAAGGATGTCAGGGTCAATACGGGAGCCCGCCAGCAGAACTTCGGCGGTCACAGACCAACGACTGACCACATCGACCAGCAGGCTGACAAAAATGCCGGGCAAGGTGGCCCGACCGGAGGCTAAAGTGGTTTTCATGGCTCAGTCCAGTTCTGTTGTCCGGGTCTATCCCAACTTGCTATGTCTTTAATAAGACAGACATCATCGGTTAATTGCCCGGCTTCGATCAATATGACAAGACTGCTGGTTATGCGTGCAAGCCGAACTGTTTGTCAAGAAAACAAAACGGGTTTTCCCGAAATGCTCCTGAACGTCCGGCGGTAACTGTGAGTGAAATCGAGAAGGACCATCTGTGGGTCGGGGCTTTAGGATGATCGACTCATGTTGCTTCGCAACTGTATGTGTCCGGCCAAATGTAATCCTTGCAACTCGTCGAATAATTAATGGCCTTTATTAACCGCAAGAGTGGCCTGAAATCATAGCCGAATTTTGTGGGATATCCGCTATTATTTTTTTAATTTGATGGTATGGCTAATAAGAGTTTTTTAGAGATGCAATGTCATTGTTTGATTGTTGGCTGTGAAAAAATTTAATTAGTAAGCAGGTTAGGCGCCTGATTTCATGCTCTGTTTGATTTTTATTGAATTGAAAGAACTGTGATTGCTGTAATCATGGATAACGTTCAGCTCGATAATTCTGACCCTGAGCGGGTGCTAAGTCGCAGGGACAGCCTCCATGAATTACCTGCCCCTAACGATGAGTGTATAGATGTTGGCGGTAATTTTGATCAGTTTGTTATTATTTCTGCTTGGGTCATCAGTCATATCCGGAGCCTGGCATCGTATTCCGCTATGCCGGGTTTGCAGCGGATTGCCGCCCTCAATAAGAGTTGATCACTGAAGAACGAACTTATGTTGAAGTCACTGTCATTATCTCAAGTTCTCAGTATTTGCCTGTTGGCGGATAATGTAAAGAGAATCGGTTTGCCAGTCTCCACGTCTCCGGATTATATTCTTCCTTACTTGGGTGATATTAACGGTCTTGATGAATGGTTTTGCAAAAAGAGATCCTTGGCGCAAGTTGGTTTGCTGCATAGCTTGCAGGCGCTGACTAGAACCGAGTTGATCGAACTGGCAGCCCTGATGTGGTTTGGTCGTGGGGACGCAGAATTTGGAGTTCTTCTTCGGCATGCGACGGCCAATGCCGATGCTTCTTTGCCATATTATCTGGCAGACAAGGCATTTCTGGCAGTGCACCTGAGGACTGGTCTCGACCAGCTGCTGGTTGGTGAGTCCGGGGTAATTAAGGTGAGGCGTTATCGATGACCAATTCAAAGACACGGTTCTTGCTGAGATTATTTCAGTGCTATGAAGTAATGGTGGTTTTGCTGGTGCCGGTCATTTTTAAAACGGCGCCGGAAGTCTCTAATGTATTGATTTTGTCCTTGTTGGCAACGACCTTTGTCACCATAATGTGCGCCTTGGCTTTGCCTGAAAATTAATGTCCTGATTGCACAGGCAGTTTGGCCTAAGATTATAGGCGGGCAAAAAAATAATGCCCTATAATGATCCAGCGCCGCGCTCCTTTTCCTGACGCGGCGCTCCTCGTGAGCGATGGGCTGACGGCCATCATTCGCATTTTTACCCGGCAGTTTACTCCCCCGCCGGGTTTTTTTTGCGTGGCGTTTGTTGTGCATGGAGCGTCATTGTCAGTTGTTGTTCAGACTGATGCGGAACGCGCTCGGGGTCATGCCGGTCCAGCGGCGAAAAGCATTGCTGAAATTCGATGGGTCACCATATCCGACCCAAGTGGCAACTTCCTCAATTGTCATCGTCGAGGCTGAAAGCAGGCGGGAGGCATCGGCATGCCGAGCCTCGTCCAGCAGCTGCTGGAAGCTGCTCTCCGCTTGCTGCAAGCGGCGCTTCAGTGTTCGTCCGGACATGAACAGACGGCGGCTGACATTCTCCATATCGGGATACCCGTTACCGTCACTCACCAGCTCACGGCGAACCAGATCCACAATCGGTTTCTCCGCACGTTGAGTAGCGCGTTGATCCTGGAATTTACCGGCCATCAAGCGGGCCATTACCGGGT
Organism: Fluviicoccus sp.; assembly: GCF_030646115.1. Classification (GTDB taxonomy): domain Bacteria; phylum Pseudomonadota; class Gammaproteobacteria; order Pseudomonadales; family Moraxellaceae; genus Fluviicoccus. The sequence goes on along the minus strand of NZ_JAUSMX010000006.1, from coordinate 133,365 downwards.
CGCCGGTATGGATTTTCCGATCCAGTTGATATGCAGGAAAACAGAGGCGGTTGCTGCCCATTCCGAATCGGCACTTAGGCAACTGGTCGCTGTATTCTGAAAAATAGGCAGGCTCCGGATACTCAAACCAAAGCTCTACGTCCGGCCAAACACCCCCGATCAGGTTACGCAGTCCTTTCCACACGGCGGTCAGCGCCATGTCGTAAAAATAGCGTTGCATGGCTGCCTCGGGTGTGAAGTCCAGACGGATAACGATGGATGCCTGATCTGCTCCTTCCATAAATTCTCCCCGATAGATGGGAATCACAAGTGGGCTGTATTCCACGCCAAATCGGATCGCTTCACGCAGGGTCAATTGGCTGAGCAGAGCATAGCCGGTCAATGCATGAGTGGTCAGGCCTATCCGCATACCCAGCTCATACCCCAGACCATCGATTGAACCGTTCAGTGAAATGGCGCGTTGTACCAGCTTGTAGTGCACATTGACCGGTATCCGGGTGTCCTCCATATTCAACAATGCAGACGGTATATCCAGGCCCTCCAGGTAGTCGGACATGTCGTGGCCGTTTTCGGCCGCCCATTGCAGCACGATCCGGCCAAACTCCACCGGAACGGTACGCATGCAGGACTGTTGACCTTTGGATTTGGCGTGGTTGCCAGACGTGATTGCAAGAGGGACTTGCATTATGCCGGTTATGATGCCGGCTGCACGGCCCGTATTTTGTTGATGCGTGTTCATAGCGGTGCTCTCGGAAAACTGCTGCCGCCGCCGATGCCTGTTGGAATGAGTTTTGAGTGCAGGGCGGTTCTAATGAGGATGCCCGCACTGTGCGCGGTGCTTCCTTACGCCGGAGCATAGTTATAACGGACATGCACAGCCATTAGCCTAAGAGTGAATGTCGCCGGATGAATTGATTTTGTCGTCTGTTGAAAGGAACGCCTCGATCTCAGGGGCAGCGGACAGCCTGCAGCAATTGCAGGTTGACTTCATCAGCCAGCCGCTGGTTGCCTGCCGGACTGAAGTGCTGACCGTCACCACCATCGTAGGCTGCAGCCAGCGCTTCGGGGTTGAGCGGATCACGGATTGCGGCATCAAAGTCCGCCATCCCCTCTGCCGGACTTTGATGGCGGATCCATGCATTGACATCATGCCGCGCCTGCTTGAGCAAGGCGGCCTTGCGATCACTTAGTGTATAAATTGCAGAATTTCCGATCGGTGTCAGTGTGGCGTGAATCACCCGGATGCCCTGATCCTGTAAGCGGCGAATCAGGGTTGTGTATCCGGCAATCAGGGTCTGTGTGATCTCGCCTGGGCTTTTGCCTTTCAGGACAATGGCGGAAGTGATGTCATTCATGCCTTCAAAGAGGATTACTGTTTTGACGCCGCTGAGCGACAGCACGTCTTTGTCCAGCCGCGCCAATGCAGAAGGACCAGCAAACAGGCCCATCAGCGGCGGCTCGGCAGTTACCTGATTGCCACTGATTCCGGCATTGGCCAGGAAAGCCGGAATCCCCAGCGCATCCAGTTTTCGCTTCAGAAAGTCGGGGTAACGGGTGTCGAGGCCGATAGTTGTGCTATTGGCGCGCAGCAGATTTTCCATTTGGGCGCCATTGGTGGTTGAACTGCCCAGCGCCACGACGGCAGGTGTACCTGACGGAGCCAGGGCGTCCATCCCGATAATGTAGTGCCGGGAGGTTGTCCGCTGAACAAACGCATCCCCACCCATGTCATCAGCATGGGCACCGGTCCCTGGATAAGTCATGTAGGAATACTGACGGGCGTCGGCATGTGAGGTTGGCAGGCCGCCGGTATCCTTAACCGCCATACTGACCGCCAGATGCTCCAGGGCCTGAAACTTGAATTGTACAGGGTCACTGAAAGCCTCCTTTCCAGCCGGGATGACCAGTGAAGTCCGGCCGTTAAACAGTACCGGCGTCGAGCTGCCCGTGACGATCGATGCTCCCACCGCTTGTCGCGCCAGCCGAACCGTACTGAATACGGCAGGTCGGTGACCATAACGATTGGACAAGCGCAACCGCAGGGTGCCTCCTTCGCCAAGCGGACTAATAATTTCTCGAAAGGTTTGGTTGGGGCCGAACAGATGCAGCCCCTGCGCCATGTTAGACGGCGGGGCAGTCCAGGCGGTAACCCAAGCTGCATCCGCGCAGGTCCCGTCAGCCGCCGAAGGTGACGGTATACCCAGCACGATCAGGGTGAGTACGGCTGGTTTCCAGTGCGGCTTGGCATGACTTTGGCGACGCGGAAATGATGCTGTCATCAGCGGCACGCCGATCCTTTCAAACGGCTTAAGTCGATGGCGTCAGCCATGCGGGCATAACCGTCTTTATTGAAGTGCAGGCCGTCGCCAGTGTCGTATTTTTTCAGGATGATGTTCGGGGTCAGATTCAGCCCCCAAGTCAGAGGCGGATTCGGGTCGCGCACTGCAGCGTCGAAGTCGACAATCGTATCAGCCGGGCTTTTGGTCCTTATCCACAAGTTTACCTTCTCGCGAAGTTTGCGGGCGGCCAGACCGCTATAGGTGGGCATCGTGGCATTATCAGTAGGTGTCAGTGTTCCCTGCATCACCCGCAGGCCCCGCAGCTGCATGTTTTTGATCAGAGTCTCATAGCCGCCGATGATCTGATTGTAACGGTATGTGAAATCGAAAGGTTTAAGCACATCAATGCCGATGTCATTAATACCTTCCAGAATGATGACATCGGTCACGCCGGACTGTTGAAGTACATCTGCGTTGTAACGGCTCAGGGCGGACAAGCCTGCCTGAGCCAACAGACCCGTATTGTCCGTTGCAACCCGGTTGCCGCCAATGCCTGCATTGGCTACGAAGAAGGGCAGTCCGGCGGCATCAATGCGCCGCTTCAGATAATCCGGGTACCGCTCATCGCCACCCGGGTTGTAGTCATTTAACTGCGCTCCATCCGTAATGGAGTCACCCAGCGTCACGATGGTCGACGTGTTTGCCGGGGCCAGGGCGTCCATGCCAATCACCATATGGCGACGTGTGGTTCTATACAGATATGCCGCCCCGGTAGTATCTGCCGTGTGATCACCGGCGCCAGGGGCGGTAACAAAGGAATATTCCCGGCCGGCAGCGTGTTCTGTCGGTGCGAAGCCCCAAGCGGTGGCTCCGGTCGCAATGCTCACGGCCAGTTTGTCCAGGCTGTTGAAGTTGAAGCTGACCGGATCACTGAATATGTCCTGCCCGGCAGGTACGGTGACAGAGGTTTGGCCGTTGAATCGAACCGGGGTAAGCGTTGTCGGATCAATGTTTGCATCAATGGATTGCCTGGCCAAACGGACTGAGTTGAGGATCAGCGGCAATTTTCCGAACCGGTTGGAGAGCTTCAGGCGCAGGGTGCTGCCCTTGCCAAGCGGGCTGAAAACTTCACGGTAGCTCTGGTTGGGGCCCATGGGGAAGTTAATTCCCATGTTTGTGTCGAATATGATGGGGGATGCGTCCGAAGGCGAGGCTTGCCAGGCGGTAACCCAGCGCGGGCTTGTGCAATCCAGAGCCCAGGCGCTCTGACACAGCAGGGCGCTGCTTGCGGCAAGCCGGAGGAACTTCCGGGTCAGGCCGCTGAAAGGGGTTGTCATTGGCATGGTTTGCCTCCGTTCGTTGTGGTTAAGCATGCGGGTGTGCAGACCAGAGCATTATCAGTAGAGGCCCGAAAAAATGTTACGGGAAGAGGGGTCATTCGGGCTGTGGATTAGGGCCATTAATACTAGGCCGATTAATGTGATAATCGGCCCGGGCTTGACTCAGCGGCGGCAGGTCGATCTGTTTCTACAGCCTGCGACTGAGCACCAAGATCCATTCGCCAAACCGTGCTGGCGATCCTGGCCTCAACCCACTCGCCTTACCCTCAGATATTGCCCAAGCAGCCGCCGGATTATCGGGGAATATCCGGTTCGTACAGTCCGCCTTCCATGTTGCCCGTCATCCAGACAGGGCTTTTCTTCTGCTGCACAATCACGCGGGTAAGGTCAGCCTGCAATTGTTGCAGTCGGGTGCTGTTCCACAGCTCCCACGGATTGCGGTGGAAAATAAGGGCATAGTGCCAGCTGTCAGCCGATTCGGTGCTGTCTGCATCATCCCAGACCAGTAGCCGTTTACCGGAGTTGGCAGGGTTGCTGCGGCCAATGTCAGCCAGCAAGGCCACTTCATTCATCACCCCGACCGGGGCGCTGTCGGTTTGTGTCAGGCTGCGCACCTGACGTTCGGTGATTACGACCAATTCATGGCTGTTAAGTGTCCGGGGCACAAATATTTCACTCGGCGCATTGCTGCTTCGCCCTTGCCAGACCAACAGGGAAAAACGATTGCCGCGCAGGTATTCCCGGTTGGAGCCTTGCGGACGGATGCTGGCGCCGCCGGAAAGGCGTCCGGATTTGTCAGCCACCAGATTGTTTTCGTAGAAGTTGACGATGCGGCCCTGCGAGCGGCGGGGGTAGGTGCGCTGCACAAGGTCCGGGTTGATGTTCCATCCCGGGCTGCCATCGATCATATTGACCACGGAAAAGTCTTCATTGTTCCAGGCGTCGGCAGCGGTCAACATCGGACCAACGCCGTTCTGGAATTCCTGGTGCCGACCGTAGTTAGTGTCCCAATGCCATTCGGTGGCCGAAACAGGATGTGTGTACGGGGAGATATAACGCGATTTGATCAGGCCGCCGGTGTTGTTGGCTTCTAGCGCTTGATAGATGTAATTAATCACGGGGTTGGGGTCAGACGCGCCCTTGAACGGGACAGCTGCGCCAAACTCACTTAAAAAGGGCGCTGAACCCCAGGCGCGAGCCACATCACGGACTTTGGCGATGTCTTTCAGGTAAATGCCATTGCCGGGCGCAAGCACCGCAAGATTAGCCAGGCGCGGAACATCATAGAAATGCGCATCAAAGACAAAGCGGGCACCCGGCTTTACGTCGGGAACAAAACCACCGGCACCGATGGGGGTGCTCCAGTACACGATCAACTCGGAAAATGCCAATTTTCCGGCCCAGCCGTGAACATCCATGACTTCCCTGACTCGCAGATGAAACGGCCAGAGCAGTTTCTGGTTGAAGTCCTGTTGTTTCGTGAGGTGGTTTGGTGCAACAGGCTCATTGAAAGGATCCAGGCCGAGGACGTAGTTGAATTCTGCAGGTGACAAGTGCGTGCGAATGTAATCCAGCGTGACTCCCATCTGCCACAGAAAAGCATCCTGAATTCTAACTGGATTCCCATTGATTGCCCGGTTATTCCAGAAATCATCAATGGCATTACCCAGATTGGGATCGAGTAAGGAGTGTTCAAACCAGGATACGCAGGGTACACATCGCGATTTTCCCCTGTATTCATGGCGCACCGCATATTGCGGAGCACCGTCACCGGTAAATTTTGAGTTCGGCCCGAATAAATACCGTGAGTAATTTCCGTTATGGAAATCGACCAGCACATACATGCGATTGCGGATGGCTTCGCGCATCTGCGCAACAATGGCCTGCAGATAACCTTCATCAATCTCGTTCGGCCTGGGGTTCACTCCCTCCCATGCCACGGTAAAGCGCACGACATTGGAGCCTGCTGTTTCACCCATCAGATCAAAACTGATTCCGGCGTCGGCTGCGGATTTGAAGGGTTTGTAGCCGGTTTCAGCCAGTTTCCCTGAGCCGGAGACATTCCAGCCGCGCATGTATATTTCGCGCCCCAAGCCATCGACAAAAGTTTGATCAGTATTGCTTCGCCCATTGGCGGTGATGTTCTTGGCGCTGACGCTGATATGGGTGGCAGCGGGGTCGTTATCAAAAGACAGGTTATGGGCGGATACGTTCGTGCTCAGAGCAATGGAGGTCAGAACTGAACATAAAGTAAGTGCATTTATCGTGGGCATTTGATGGGCCTCTGCTTTTGGGGGCATGGTGTTCAATAGACTCATTATCAGTTAAAACTCCAAAAGCCCATGGTGTTCAAAGGCCATTCCGGTAGTGCATCGGGGCCTTTCGCAGGCTAGGGCATCCATTTGCCAGGCAGGTCGTGGAAGTTGCTCACCGAACCTCAAATCAGTATTGGAAACAGTTGCTTGAAAAAGTGATTAGTACTTGGCGATCTTCTCTTGTCATTCGCGGAGGCACGTCCCAAACTGACCCCATGATATTTATTGCCGACTCCCGATGAGCCTCCTCGATACCGGCCGCGACCTGCGCCGACTCAATGAACTGATCACTATCCTCCTCAAGTACGGCTTTGGAGACCTCGTAAACCGTTTCGGGCTGTCCGGCGTGCTGGAGCAGGCGGGCCGGCTGGTGCACCGCCCCATGGACCGCGAGATGCTGGAGCGGCAGCCCGGTGAGCGCATGCGGCATGCGCTGGAGGAAATGGGGCCAACCTTCGTCAAGCTGGGGCAGATTCTCGCCACCCGCGTCGATCTGTTCCCCATGGCCTGGATCAGCGAGTTCGAACGCTTGCAGGACAAGGCCACCCCCATTCCTTGGGACACGCTGCGCCCCCGGGTGGAAAAAAGCCTGGGGAAATCCATCGAACAGGTATTCAGCTCAATCGACCCCAACCCCATTGGTGTGGCCTCCATCGCCCAAGTGCATCGCGCCGTATTGCTGAACGGCGACCTGGTGGCGCTGAAGATCCGCAAGCCCGGCATCCGCACCCGCATTGACGCCGACCTGCGCCTGCTGCAGCAGGCCGCGCAACTGGCCAACGACCATTCCACCGAATTGCGCCGTTACCGGCCGGTGGATCTGGTACGTGAATTCGAGCGCTCACTGGGCCGCGAGATGGATTTCACCCACGAGGCGCGGCAGTCGGAACAGATCCGCGCCAATCTGGCATCACTGGAATGGCTGGTGATACCCAGGGTCCATACGGAACTCAGTTCGTCCAGCCTGTGTGTGCAGGAATTCATTGACGGCATCCCGGCGCGGCAAGTGGCGCGGCTGGATGAAGCCGGGTGTGACCGGCGGCTGCTTGCCCGTCGCGGCGCGCTGGCGGCCTGGAAAATGGTGCTGGAAGACGGGTTGTTCCATGCCGACCCGCATCCGGGCAACTTCCTGATTTTGCCCGGCAACCGCATTGCCATGCTCGACTTCGGCATGGTCGGCAAGCTCAGCCGCACCCGTCAGGAGCAGTTGGTGCAGATGACGCGCGCGGTGGTGCTGCGCGAACCCGAAGGCTGCGCGGCGGTGCTGGCCTCGTGGGCGGACGGCGTGCCGGTGGATGAAGAACGGCTGGTGGCGGATATTGATGAGATCATTGACCGTTACTATGGCAAGGCGCTGGCGGAGGTCAACGCCACGGCGCTGATGCTGGAAGTGACAGCGCTGCTGCGCAACCACGACCTGAGCACACCGGGCGATATTGCGCTGCTGATCAAGGCGGTAATTACGCTGGACGGTTTCGGGCGGGTGATGGACCCCGGTTTTGATGTGATGGCGGAAGCGGAGCCGTTGATTAAGCGCATGGTGCGGGTGCGCTACAGTCCGTCGCGCTTGCTGCGCAGCCTGGGCATGCGGGCGCTGGATCTGGTGGACCGGGTGTACACACCGCCCGTGCCGGACAAGCGTCACAACGGCGAGGGGATTGATCCGCGTCATCTGGACCGGCTGGCGGCACGGCTGGAGCGTTCGCAGTACCGGCTGGTGCAGACCTGGCTGACGGTGGCCGGGGTTTTATGCGGCAGTTTGCTGCTGGCGGGGCGGGTGCCGCCGGTGGTTGAGGGGGTGTCGTTGTCGGGGCTGGCAGTGCTGCTGTCGAGTGGCGTCTGGGTGGTGTGGTTGATGCTGGTGGCGAGGCGGCATTTAAGGGAGTGGGAGTGATGTCAATAACGCCTCCCCACCGTCACATACACACTCCTGCCCGCCTGCGGCAGCAGCGAATTGTAATAGCCGGTGGCCCGTTGCGTGGTGTCCACCCCCGCGTTGGCTGAAGCAATGCCGGGCGTCTCATAGGCCGTATCGAAAAGATTGTTCACCGCCAGCGCCACCGACCAGCCGTTCTGCCGGTACCTCAGATTCAGGTCTGACGTGACATAAGCCGCCAGCGTATCGCCCTGCGCCCGCAACGGATTGCGGGAATACAGCTCCCGCCTGCCCACATAACGCCCGCGCAGGTTCAGGTCCCAACCGTCCGCCAGCGGAATCTGCAGCCCCAGTTGCAGCTTGTGCCGGGCAATATCGCCAATGTCCTCTTCCCCCGTCACCCATTTGCCGGCCGCCGGGTTGTAATGCTCGTCGTCCCGCGCTTGGGTGAAGGTGTAGTAGAGATAGCCGGTCAAGCGCTGACGCCGCACATCCAGTTCAAAACGCCCCCGGTATTCCGCCCCCTGCACATGGCGGCCGGCGGCATTGATGGCGTCCTCGCGAATGGCGTTGTCATAACGGGCGTCGTACAACGACACTTCATGCAGCCATCCCGGGGTGGCGTGCATCAGCACCAACTCACTGTTGGCTGCCTTTTCCGGTTGCAGGCCGGGGTTGGCGTTGCGGCCGTTCCAGCCGCCATAGACCTGCATCGTCGGCGGTTCCTGCCAGGCTTCCCCGTACAACAGCTTCAGGGTGGTGTCGGTTGAAAAATCATAGGCCAGCGACAGGCGCGGCACGGCATGCGAGCCATAGGCGCTGTGGTGGTCCAGCAACAACCCGCCGCTGGCCTGCCAGGCCGCATGCGTCCAGGTGCCTTGCAGGTGGGCGTTGCGGCTGGTGACGTACACCCGGTTGTCCGCCGACATGGCGACCGGAACCTCCGGAGAGTCGGGCAGGGTGGCGGCGGTGCTGTGCACCACCCACGGGCCAAAACCTTCCGGACCGGGCGTGGTGAGGCCGGGGTCATCCGGGCACCGGGCGGACGGCTCCCAGTAACCGCAGATCGAATACGCCCCAGCCAGGATGCGTCGCTCCGCCTTCCAGCCCCCTAGCCAGCGCCAGTTGCCGCGCGCCGCCAAATCCAGCTTCTGCTCCAGCGACCAGGCCCGGCTCTGTGTATTCCAGTGCGAGTTGGAGACATAGGAGAAAGCTGACTGCCCGGCATGCCAGTCGGGTTCGGCTTCGGCCCAGTCACCCCATTCGCGGCTCTGGCGGGCGGTGAGGCGCGTGGTCAGCGCGCCGTCCGCAAAGACCGTGTCGGTGCGTTCCAGATAGAGGTGGGTGCGTTCGCGGCTCCACGGCACGTTGACCTGTGCGTGGTCGGTGGCGTATTCCATGCCGTAGCCTTCGGTGGCCCGCCACCAGAACAGCCCGGCTTTCCAGTCATGGTAATTCAGGTTCAGCAGCAGGCTGGTGTCTGCCGCCGGGTCGTAATACTCCCCCAGCGGCTTGCCGTGATGCTGAATGTCCAACACCGGCCCCCAGGCGTTGCGGTCGGCTAGCCAGGCGGCGGACACGAATCCCTGCCGTCCTTGCAGGTCGTCCAGGCCGGGGTCGTCGCTGCGGAACAGGCGCAGGCCGCCGGACAGTTGCAGATCGTTGAAGGCCTGCCGGTATGTGCCTTCCACGGTGCGGGTGTGGTAACTGCCGCCGCGCAGCGACCACTCCCCGGCGGCCTTGTCACCGGCCTCGTCCGCCGGTCTGGTGATGATGTTGATGACTCCGGCGAAGGCGTTGGCGCCATAGACAGCGCTGGCGGGGCCATAGAGGATTTCAATGCGGTCCACGGATTGCAGCGGGTACTGGCGGGAGAGGTCGGGCGCCTGGCTCCACAACTCGTTGTTGACCACGCCGTCCACCAGCAGCAGGGTGCGCTGGCCGAAGGGGCTGCGGTAGCCGCGCTGCCAGGCGGCGGCGTAGTTGGTGCCGCCGGCAATGGAAATATCGAAGCCGGGGACATCCTGCAGCACCTCCACCAGGTCGTCATAGCCGCGCTGGCGGATGTCCTCGGCGGTGATCACCACCATGGATGCCGGGGCATGGCGCATTTTCTCCGGCACACCGGACGCTGAGGAAACGGTCAGGTTCTGCAACTGATCCAGGTCCATGGCCAGCAGGGTGTCGAAGTTGCCGGAGGCCCGGGCGGCGCAGCTTGCTGCAAGCGCCAGCGCGGTCAGCAGGCGTCGGGTAGGACGGTGTGTGGTCATGGCATCCGGCACATGGGAATTTGTGGCTCTTCCGTTAAGATTAGACGCTTTGTCACCGCCAAGCATGATGATTGATGACAATTTAACCCATTTTATGCATCAATCCCGGCTGGCAACCGCTTAAAGAAAATTCAATCCGGCGCAGGTCTAGTGTTTCATTTCAAAGCGGTCATCCCTCCGGCAGTACCAGCCAGAAACGCCCATGCTATTCCTTCCTTCCTTCCTTCCTTCCTTCCTTCCTTCCTTCCTTCAAGCCCCGTCCGACCGGTCGGAAAGATCGTAAGGGTCATTTACGAGTTTGCATTCAACGATGAGTAACCTGTTGAAGCTCAACGCCGTGACGTTGGTGCTTATGCCCAGCAAATGATGCCTACCTGCGTAGTGCAGGCCCGGATGTTGAGGTACGATGCCTTGTAAGACAACAATAATCGGGCCGCGTCATGAAACCCCTTGTGAACCCTAACCGCGCCACGCTGCCCGGCATGTATGTCAGCTTGTTGGCAGATGTCGTAGGGCGCTGGGGCATCACTGCCGGTGAATTGCTTGCCGGGACGGATATTCATCCGCACATGCTGCATACACCGGGTTGGGTGATGGATTTCAACCAATACAACAGACTGCTGCATCATGCCGAACGGCTGACCGGAGATCCCGGACTCGCCGTGTTCCTGGGATTGCAGATGACAATATCCCTGCATGGTATAGTCGGTTATACCGCAATGGCGGGAAAGACGTTGCGGGCGGCTATTGATGTGTTTTACCAATACGGCGGTCTGGTTTGCCCGGCCATCGTTCCTCGTCTGGAAGTTTCCGGCGACACGGCTTATCTCTATTTCGATCAGCCGCTGCCCGAGTATCCGGTCAGTGTGATCGCAATGGGTTTCCTGCAAGCCGGTTGTGGTTCCATCGGTTCGGCCATGACCGGCCGCTTGCTGGAAGGTTGCGGCGAACTGACTTTTCCCGAGCCGGAATCCTTCAGACGAGTCTCACATATGCTGCCAACAGCTGTTCGCTTTGGTTGCCACCATAACCGTCTGGTTTTTCCAGCCTCACATCTGGACCTGCCGCTGATCATGGCCGACCCGCTGGCGGAGCGGATGATGCGCGAACAGTGCAAGCGCGCCATGAATGAGTTGATGGGCCAGAAGCGCAGCCTGAGTTATCTGGTGCGTGAGCTGGCTTTTGACGAAGTGCAGGGCTTTTCCGGTATTGAGGAGGTGGCGCAGAAACTGAATGTCACCGAACGGACACTGCAACGACAATTGGCGGAGGAGGGCAAAACCTTCCGCAGCATCATTGAGGATATCCGCCAGAGCAAATCAGCCATTCTGCTGCGTAATCCGGGCCTTAGCATCAAGTATATTTCCGACCGGATGGGCTACTCCAATACCGCCAATTTTGCGCGCGCCTTTCAGCGCTGGTATGACAAGACGCCTGGCCAATACCGTGAGGATGTATTCAGTTTGCCAGTAATGATGTAGTGGCGGCAGCTTGGCTCAAATTGATAAGAGGCGTGGCCTTAAATCGTATGGCCAATTTTTTGCGTGCCGCTAATATGGGTGAAAATATCTCATAATGAGTTGAATGCATGAAGTGCAGTACTATTGTTAGCTCTGTTATGCGTGCTTTCATGATGATGCTCAGCTCACAAGCTGTCGCCGCGACTGTTGATCGCGGTCATTTGCTGAGGGCGAACGATGAGTGGCAACCGGTTTTACACAGTTATAACACCTCAAACGATGTCAAATTTTCAGTTCCTGCGGAAGTGGTCTGTACTGGATTTACGAACAGGATGTTCAGCGTGTTGTTAAAAGAAGAGTGGGGGAGGAGCATCCCTGCCGGAGTCCGACAGAATCATGATGTTGCCTCATCAACATTAAAGCTACAGATTGAGGATGATTCCCGGGGTCATGAATAACAGTCAGTCTATAAGCGCCCAGGCTGTATTTACAATACGGTGAGAATACAGCCTGTTCATTACGCATTTATTGAACTTTAAGCATTACTGCCTGATTTATCCAATGGTGAGGTCATTGGGCTGAGTAAATCAAGGGGAAGTCTGAGACGTTGCTTGCGCAAGAGTCTTCAGATCTCACCATTATCTGAATGGAAAAATTCCGCTGACGTGTTACCAGCGGAAATTAATAAGTTAATTAATATAGGTTTGGTGTCAGCGGTGGGTGGAGATGTGATGAATAATTTGTTGATGGAATGGGTTGGTGGAGCAAGCTTGAAAGAGAAATACGGATTGGTTTAGTAATTAAATAACGGGAAAGCCTTCGCCTCGTGATTAGCGTACCCTACGCCGATCTAATGGTTTAATTCCAGGTAATTCATATGTCTTCTGCTGTTTTTTTGTCAAGATTGATGCTGATGCTGGCGGTCACTTTTTCTCCGCTGATGGCAGTGGCTGCCGGTGAGGAAGATGATATTGATGCCTTGCGGGACAAGCTGGGAAATGAGTGGGTGCTGGTGAAGAACGACCGACGTCGGGAAATCAAAACATGGATAAAGCAAGAAACCGGAAAGCGTTTCCGTTCTTTCAAAGTTGAATCCACAATCCATGCAAGCATGACGGATTTTGTGCGCGCCATTATGGATGTCGAGAGTTACTCCCGCTGGTATTGGGAGGTGCGTGAAGCCAGATTTCTGAGGAGGTTATCTCCTGCGGCATTTTATGTTTACATTCACCATCGTGCACCGCATGGCATACCGGATCGTGACGTGACCAACCTGATTGTCATCACTCCGCAGACAACCGAGCAATCAACCCTGAAAGTCGAGGTGCGCACAATAACGGATCTGATCCCACCCAAGCCGCCGCTGGTCAGAATGGTGGCTGAAGACATGATTGCCCGCGTAACTGCGGTTGGCCCGCGCAAAATTCATTATGTGGCTGAGGGCTATGTTGATCCGGGTGGCGTGGTTCCGGCATGGGCCAGCAACTCTTTGCAGCGTATCGCTCCCTATCAGGTTGTAGTTGGCCTGAAACGTATGCTGGAGTCGCAGGAAGTCCGCATATCGGACTCACCCTTGCCATTCCCTGTCCGGGAGTTCGGGGAATAGAAGAACCCGGCCCGAGGAGCCTGCTTCTGAAAAGGGGCCGTGTCGCCGATTGGATTCTTCTGACGACAACCTGCAATCCTTTCGCGACATCCGGATGACCCGCTCTTCATTATTTCCTCAAGCCTGATTAATGTCCCCGCCAACGGCCTCTTATGACGTTATCGCCATAAGTCGGCTAACAAAAAGACGATCTTGCGGGCAATCGGGCAGGGTTGAAAATAACAAAGGGTTCGGAATGACGGGTGCTGCATTCCAATCCAGTTTTGCAGGGCATTTCCATGAAGAATATTTTGCGCATCATCCTTGTTCCGGCAGGCATGGCGGCGTGCTTGTCGGGCAGTGTGCAGGCCGCCACGGATGCGGCCTGTGCGGTTTCCTCCTCAGCCGCCACGCTTTCGTCCTGTCCGGTGCAGGAAAAGCCTTACTGGTCGTCTTTCGTGCTGGATCGGGCATCTGAGCTGGTCTATCCCGCCCATGTCACTGTTCTGAGCGGTGTATCGTCCCAAGTGATCAATACGGCAGGCATCCAGGCGGGTGACGGTTCGGTGTTGACACTCAAGAAAACCCTGCTGACCCCCAATCCGGTCTTGTTGCTGGATATGGGTACGTTGACCGGCGGACAGATTGAGGTGGGTATTTCCGGTGCTGCCGCCGGTCCCGGTGCGCAGTTGCGGTTGTCCTATGCTGAGTCATCGAAGTACATCACCAAGTGGGGCGACACCAGTTCGGCCAGCCTCGCGGTTAACGACGACCCCAATCCTGCTCTTGGCCTGACCGGTGACAAGGCCAAGGATTCCCGATGGGATATTGTCCCGATAAATATGTCCCGGGCCTACACTGTGCCGGGAATTCGCGGCGGCCAGCGCTGGATCAGAGTTGAGCTGGAAGGCCTGATCGGGAGTGTGTCGCTGGATTACATCCGGATACGCTCCAATCACTATCGTCCGGCGGCGGCAGACTATGCGGGACGATTCCTGTCGAGCGATACGCAACTAAACCGTATCTGGTACGCGGGTGCGTACACATTCAATGTGGCAACCTTCAGTGATCCCTATCGCGGTGGCAAAATGATTGCGGCGGACGGCGCCAAACGCGACCGCATGGCCTGGCTGGGCGACATGGGCATCCAGACGGGTACGGCGCTTTACACCACCCCCCGCGCCGCGACGGTCATGCGCGATACGATTGACCTGTTTGCCTGCCAGCAGTCGCCGGATGGCTACATTCCCATGGCCAGTCAGGTGCATTACGTCTGTCCCGACACCTTGGGGCCTCCCGCAGGCCCCATTGATCTGAAGGGTCAGCCGACCCTGATCCGTTACGGCAAGGCTCCGGAGTATCCGGCCTGGTGGGTTATTGCGGCGGCGCAATATTTTGAGCTAACCGGCGATACCGCATCCATCCGAAGGTGGCTGCCTGTGATGCGCAACGTCATGAAATATTTAGTCGCCCACACAGATTCCGACGGGCTTTTCCGCACCGAAGGATTGATTATCCCCAACGGCAACCTATTGGAAAATGGCCAGGCCAGTATTCAGTGGGATGTTTTCTCGTATGCACCGGGAAAGAATACGCACACAAACGCCGTCTGGTACCGGGCGTTGAGTGCTTTGGCCAGAGTTGAGCGTCTGGCTGGTGAAGGTGAGGTGACAGCGATCCAATGGGACAGGCAGGCTTCCGGATTGCAGGCAGCCATGCTGAAAGAGTTGTGGGATGAAAAGACCGGTGCATTTTTCCTGAAAAAGTGTGAGTGGTGGTTGCCGCTGGGCTGTGATACCGAGCTCAATCACTCGCAGGATGGCAATGTTCAGGCCGTCATGGCCGGGGTGATCGGTGGTCAGCAAGCAGAGCGAGCCATGAATTTCGTGCATACCCGCCTTTACAGTCCCTACGGCACACTCAACGGCGAGAGGCCTAGTTTGCATCTGGCTGAAATCATGATTTCGCCCTTCGTCAGCTCCACCCAGTTGCTGGCCGATTTCCGCCAATATAATGCAGGTGAAGCGGTGGGTCTGATGCGCCGCCTCTGGGGCAATATGATCAGCAAGCCGCCGTATGTGACTTTTTGGGAAAAGATGAGCAAGCAAGGCGAACTTCTGGGCAACATTGTCAACACAGCCAATCCATTGCAACCGACGTCCTCGGAAGGCTTGACTTCCATGGCGCACGGTTGGAGTACAGGTCCGGTCCAGGCCTTGTCAGCGTATGTGCTTGGCATCCGGCCCGCGCAACCCGGATACAGTCGCTGGGTAGTTGAGCCGCAGTTGGCGGATTTGAGCTGGGCTCAAGGCCAGACTTACACCCCGCAAGGCCTGCTGATTTCCCGCTGGGAGCGAGGAGTGTCAGACAGTTTCTTTCGTTTGACAGTCTCCGGGCCTGCAGGGTCTTCAGGCGAGGTGGCGGTTCCTGCTCTGGGCAAGTCGCGCAATATCGCCATGGACGGTCAATGGATATGGGTCGGTGGTAAAGCCATGCCGGGCGTCTCGGCGCGGGTAGCCGGGGATTACATCCTTTTCGGCAAGATCAGCGGTACTCACACCTTTGCCTGGAGCGCTGTTCTGTAAACTGCTTACTGCGCGGATGCCGGCACAAACCCGGCGTCCCAGGTGAATTCCGTATTCAGACCCGGGTGCAGGGTTGATATTTATGACTTTGAGTGTTTTATGATATCTCAGATGCGAAAAAAACACCGGCAGGCGCCGGTGCATAAAAGGCGACTTGCGCCGTCGAGGTTGTATAGCTGAATCACCGATGCTATACATTTATTTTGACGGGCGCTTATGGTGGGGGGCCAACCACTCCCTGAAATCGGGCCTTTATATATTCAGCCATGCGTTCTTTTTATTTCTTGCCGGATGTTTCGATCATGCGCTGCAGTCCCAGCATGGTTAGATATGGCGCTCGGCTCTGGATATGGTTGGCGACCCATAAAGGAATATTGCCGCCCGGGTCAAACTGTCCAATGGCTTCGATTTTTGTCTTGCTGAGTCCTTGACCCGTCATTTTGATACTGATGTTGATGTTGGCGACGCGGACCATGCCTTTGTCGCCTGAATACTGTACATCATCCACAGAGTTGAGTTGCAATATGCGGACATCCCGGTTGTCAGGCTGTGGAATGATCCGGGCCAGCATGACGGCATCCCTGTCCGGCACCAACGGGGCCTTGAACACCGTGTAGTAATAGAACTCACTCTCTGACACCTCCTTGATCAGGACGGCTTTGCGTGTTCCCCAGAACCACTTCTTCAGGTTATCCACATCCTTGTGGATGCGTATTACATCATCAATACCTGTATTGAGGGTGGAGTCAACCCTGAAAGATCGCACGGGTTGATTATCTTCCATCTTGATGTAACTGGTTATTTGATGGGTTTTGTCCTGCTTCGAGATGACCCAGTTTTCAGCTGGGCTGATCATGGTTTCTATTTTGGATGCTGTGTTTGCCAGGCTCTGAGGGCTGCTCATGACAATCAGTGTAATGATGCCAGCAAGGGCTGTTGTTTTAATCACGAGTGCTCCTGATGAAGTTTTAATAAAAAACAAGATGTCAACTGGACGGTTGTTGGTCTGCTGACGCTATATTGTAATTAAGGGGTAGCATATTAATGCTTTCTGGCATGTTAGCATGTGTTTTGTTCGTTTGGTGTTTGTCTGATATGGCTTGAAGTTTTTATAATATAGTAGTGAGATAATGATAACCATGAAGTCGTTTGCTGGTTGCTTGTTTTTTCAAATGATTTATTTAGGGTGACTGGTGTGAGGCGTGAATAATCGCTTCAGAATAAATCACACCAGCGATATCCTGTTCGGTATCTGCGCAGGTAGCAGTTCGCCGCTGTGAACGCTTACGGTTGCACCTCGGAAGATTGTAATTTGAGCAGTGACTCTCCCTTGAGCAATCGTTCAATAAATCGTGACCGCAAACAACAATGCCCCGTAAACGGGGCATTGGAACAACGTGAAGCAACCGGATCAGTGACCGGCTATCTTCACCAGCGTACCAGCGAGATTCAGACCCACGATATCCACGTTGCCGATCGCAACGTTATCCACCGCAGATGTGCTGCCGAAGCGCAAGCCGGTAATCAGGACATCGGCACCGCCGGCCAGCGTACCCAATTGGACCACATTGACTTGCAGGCCTGTGGGCACCACATCGATACGTGCATCAATCGCCAAGTTGGCGCCAGCACCGGTGTCATTCATATTGATGCTGGTGGCGCGGATGGCGGAACCGCCGCTGGCGGCGCTACCGTTACCGCCGTTGGCGTCACGCAGAGCGAAGTTGGCTAAGGACAGGCCACCGGTCATGGTGGATGTCAGCCTCATCATTTGGCCTGTGGTGGCGACTTCATTGCCCAAGGTCATTGCCAAGGTGGTGGCGCCCAAGGTGATTGTCAGGTCATCCATTATCGCAGCAGTCTGGTTGGTTACCGCCACACCAGCACCATTACTCTGTGCCGCCGAAATAGAGCCGGTGTGGATAATGGTGCCCGTCGGGATCACGACATTGACTTGCAGGGAAGCCTGGTTGCCGGCGGTGCCGGCATCCACGTCGCCCGTGGCATCAATCAGCATATTGATCGACTGGCCAACCGGTGTGGTGATGCTGGTAGCGGTATGGCCGGCAGCAGACAACGGGTTACCCATGATGATTGCGCCGTCCACAGCCGGATCAGTATCGTGAATGATGGTTGAAAATACGATGCCGGCGACAGGCGGGGTGATACTGATGGTGATGCCGTCTTGACCGGTGGCCTCGGACAAGGCAGCGTCCTCCATGGATTCCAGAGCGAAGGCGGTAGAAGACGCACCGATAAGTGATGCGAGAAGGATGAGATTAAAGCATTTCATTGTTGTCTCCGAGGTTATTAGAGTCAGCTACTTGCTATATTCATGTAGCTGTTTTTTTATATTTTCATAAGAGTCAAATAACTACAATCATACACAGAGCTTTAGTGTATTTATTTTTGTAAGTCTGGTTTGCGCGAGTGGGGCTATTTATTTAAAGGGTGGCCTGAATTAATTTTTTTGTGGCCTATAATAATGCTTTGTTATTAGTATGATCTTAAATTTAACTTTAACCTAAGTATATTATCGAGTATCAGGGCCAGCCCGGTGTGTGTGATCGTTGCGGCCTGAGTCATGCCCGGGCAGGGGACAAGCCGACCGGAAGCTGTGTCCCCTGTATCTCACAAGGGCAGTTTGGCGTTCGTGGTTACTTCGCCGGCTAACACGCCCGGCCGCAGATTGCCCGACACCGCCCCCTGACGCGGCATCGAAGTCTTGCCCACCATCACATCCACGGTTTTCTTCACCCGCTTCCACACCGACTCCTGCACATAGGGAATACCGTACTTTGCGCACAGCGCCTTCACTTGCGGTTGCAGGCGCTGGTATTCGCTCATCGGCAGGTCGGGCCACAGATGGTGCTCAATCTGGTAGTTCAGCCAGCCGTGCAGGAAATCGTTGAAGTCGCCGCCGGTGCGGAAATTGGCCGAGCCGGTGATCTGGCGCAGATAGAACTCGCTCTTGTTGTTGGCCTGCTCTTCAAACAGGATCAGGTCGTCGCCGGTATGGTTGGGAGCAATCACCACGAAGCTGTGGATGTTGGTGAAGACTTCCGCCAGCAGGCTGTTGATAAAGACGTTGACCGCGCCAATGGGGCCCAGCGGCGAGACGATGAAAAGCGACGGGATGGCCACGAAGCGCAACGCCATGTAGGGCAGGAAACACTTCAGCCACAGCTCACGGGCTTCCGGCGTCAGCGGGTTCCAGTACTTGAGCTGCGCCAGCGTGCCGGGCTGACGGACTTCACCGGGCGCCAGCGTGCGCTTCTTGCCCAGCACCTTCAGCGTGTTGGGCGCGTAATAGAACGGCTTCCACGAAAGGGCAAACAGGCCGATCGCGGCATAACGCACGGCCATCGGCAGGTTGGTCTCACGCAGCCACTCCAGGTTCAGTTCCACCTGGTCGGGGTCGCTGGCTTCACCCAGGTTGTAATGGTGCAGGCGGTTGTGCTCGTGGTTCCAGGCGGCCGGGTCAATCCAGTCGGCCCAGTCCAGCCAGCGGCGGAAGCCTTTGGCGAAACCCTTCGAGGTGTAGCGCTCCGGAATGCCGGGAATCTTGTCATAGCCGCGATGCATGATCGGGTGGCCAATATTGGCCCAGCGGTTGACATTACCGGTGCTGATCAGCAGCGCAGAGACGGGGTTGGGAATGATCCATGCCGTTCCATAGCCGACAGCGGTGCACCATTTACCCCAGCGTTCGATTTTTTTCAGGTGCTTGAAGTCCTTTTCGCCCAGACGTTCATTGGCGGCGCGGCGCAGCGCCATCAGTTCATGGGTGAATTGTTCCACGTCCACATCGTGGAGTTGAAAGGGGGTAGTCATGCGGCAGTACCTGATCGAGACGGCGGAGGGTGAGGAATGCTCACAAAAGAGACGCCAGAAAGAACCGGCACGCGAGGGTGAGAATATTCGGGCGGCATTTTAACGGAATCGGCCAGCGGTGAGCCGGCCTGTCAGGACTATTTTTTGTGTCAGGGGGCGTGACAGGAATCCCCCTGTTCCACCCCGGTTACTTGTGGGCTTTGGCCGGGAGGGAGGGCGTAAATTCGATGAAGTCAGACTTTGGCTTGGCTTCATCGGCCACCGGTTTGGCTTCAGCCGGGGCAGCGGGAACGGCAGGAGCATTTGAACGCTCACGGGCGCGCACCAGGGTTTCTTCGCGTTGCCGGTCTTCTTTCAGCGAAGCGTAAGTGCTTGCCGCATTGCGGTACAGCGGAATCAGCAGCGCCAGGTTGAGGATGGGGGTGCAGACGATCAGCCAGAAAACAGCCATCACGAACAGAGAGAACTCCATGGATTTGCGGATGAAGCTGATACCGGCCGCACCGCCAAGGATGGCGACCGCCAAGAGCATACCCGGCAACATGCCGAAATCGTCGGCTATGGCGGTGATCAAGGCCAGCAGGTTCATGACGATGGCCAGCAACAGGAACTGACGGGCGTGCAGCGCCGTCTTCTTGTGTTCAATCAGGTCTTCGGATGACATGGTGCGCCCCGGAATGTCGTTTGCCAAGCTCGTGATTCCGTGTGGCCACAGTGCCGGAAGCGCGTTAAAGCGCCTCTCCTTGAACATGCCTGCTGTCGCTGTGATTGAGCCGGGTTGAACTGTTCGGCAGATCAATATTCATCCTGAGTTTACCTGTAATGTGACGGGATTTGCAAATGGCGATTTTTGTCAAAATAAAGATCAATTCATCAGGCGCGGGGGAGGCGGGGCTGAAACCTCGATTTTTTCCTCCCGCAGTGACTTAAACGGCCATGGCCACCGACGTAACACCCAGGCGGTTGATGCCGCTGACCAAGGCCCGGATGGACGCGGTAATGAGATTGCCATCAATGCCCACCCCGTAGCAGGCTCCGGCTTCCCCCGGCCGCACAATCTCCAGGAAGGCACAGGCCCGGGCCTCACCGCCTTCGGCGCTGGCGCCCATGGAGCGCTCCTCATAGCTGCGCACCTGCACACCGAGGCCCGCCGACTGCAAGGCGTGTACCGCCGCATCAATCGGGCCGTTGCCATAGCCTGTCAACACCTGCGTCACGCCGTGGATGTCCATCACCAGCCGCATGCCCTGCGCGCTGCCGTACTCAAAAAGATGATGTTCACGGTAAACCACTGGCCCGGCAGCCTGAAGATAGGTTTGCGCGAACAAATTCCAGATATCCGCCGCCAGCACCTCACCGCCGTGGGTGTCGGTGTGCTGCTGCACCACCGCCGAAAACTCCACCTGCACCCGGCGCGGCATCACCACGCCGTAGCCGGTTTCCAGCAAATAAGCCACGCCGCCCTTGCCCGACTGACTGTTGACGCGGATCACCGAGTCATAACTGCGCCCCACGTCGGCCGGGTCGACCGGCAAGTACGGCACATTCCACACCGCGTCCGGCTGCTGCCGGGCAAAACCTTTCTTGATGGCATCCTGGTGTGAGCCGGAAAAGGCCGTGAACACCAGGTCGCCGGCATAAGGGTGACGCGGATGGACCGGCAACTGCGTGCAGTGTTCAACGGTGCGCACCACCGAATCGATATCCGAGAGGTCGAGATTCGGCGCAATGCCCTGTGTGTAGAGGTTCAACGCCAGCGTCACCAGATCGACATTGCCGGTGCGCTCGCCATGTCCGAACAAACAGCCTTCCACCCGGTCGGCCCCGGCCATGAGGCCCATTTCCGCCGCCGCCACCGCCGTGCCGCGATCGTTGTGCGGATGCAGGCTGATCACCACGCTATCGCGGCGGGCCAGATGGCGGTGCATCCACTCGATCTGGTCGGCATAGACATTCGGCGACGCCACCTCCACCGTTGCCGGGAGGTTGAGGATCACCTTGTTCTGCGGTGTTGCGCCCCAGGCCGCCGTCACGGCATCGCAGACTTCTTTGGCAAAGTCGAGTTCCGTGGCGGTAAACGTCTCCGGGCTGTATTCCAGCTGCCATTGCGTCTGCGGCTGTTCTGCGGTCAACTGACGGATCAGCGTCACCGCCTCCACCGCCATCTTCACCACATCCGGCTTGCTCATGCTGAACACCCCCTCACGGAAGGTGGGGGAGGTGGCGTTATAAACATGCACCACCGCCCGCTTCGCCCCGCGCAAGGACTCCACCGTGCGGCGGATCAAATGTTCCCGCGCCTGCGTCAGCACAATGATTGTCACATCCTCGGGAATATGGTCGTCTTCGATGAGCGAACGCACGAAATCGAAATCCGTCTGCGACGCCGACGGAAACGCCACCTCGATCTCCTTGAAGCCAATCTCACAGAGCATCTTGAACATCCGCATCTTCCGCTCCGCATTCATCGGCTCGAACAGCGACTGGTTGCCATCGCGGAGATCGGTGCTCATCCAGATGGGCGCGCGGTCGATGACACGGCCGGGCCACTGACGGTCGGGGAGGTTCACCGGTGCAAAGGGGCGGTATTTGGCAGACGGATTCGACAACATGGCTGCAGCTCCGGATAATGTTTCTCGTTGGAGCCAGAATACGGCGTAAGGAAGAGCAGGGGATTGCGAAATGCAGGGGAAAAATCAAAAATAAAGGCATAAAATTGCGAATATGTAAAAAATATGGCAATAAACTAAAGAGTGGCAGTCCGCAGCCAACTGTTTGAGCCAACATGTCAGGGAACGCAGGGATGGAAGCGGGGCCTCAAGAGGGGACAAGCGGAAAGCGAGTTTTGGCGTAGGACGCGGTTTTGCTTCCTTTTGCCAAGACAAAAGGAAGGCCCGCGGCAGGCGGGATGAAAGAATTTACTTGGAGGGAAGGGAGTGTTTGATGAGCTTTCCGCACCCCCCACCCTAGCCCTCCCCCACAGGTGGGGAGGGGACACTGCGAGTAACAATCATGAACCTAGACCGCTACGACCGCCTCATCCTCCAAACCCTGCAAAATGACGGCCACCTCAGCAACCAGGACCTCGCCGACCGCATCGGCCTCACCCCGTCCCCCTGCCTGCGCCGCGTCAAGGCACTGGAAGAGTCAGGCCTCATCACCGGCTACCGCGCCCTGGTCGACGCCCGCAAGCTCGGCCTCACCCTCATGGCCCTGATCCACATCTCCATGGACCAGCACACCCCCGAACGCTTCGACCACTTCGAAGCCGCCATCGCCGACATCCCGGAAGTGCTGGAGTGCCTGCTGATTACCGGCCAATCCGCCGATTACCAGTTGAAGGTGGTGGTGCGGGATATGGACCACTATCAGGAATTGCTGCTGAACCGCATCACCCGCATTCCCGGCGTCACCGGCGTGCACAGCAGTTTCGTGCTGCGCCGTGTGGTGGACCGCACCACGCTGCCGGTTTGAGGCAAGCCGGCAGGGGGCGGTCAAGCCGGTGTCAATGCGTCCGCTTGCGGAACAATCCCCCCACCTTCTGCACCCCGTCATCCACAAAGGTAAACACCACCGGAATCACCAGCAGGCTCAGGAAGGTCGAAGTAATCAAGCCCCCGATCACCACAATCGCCATCGGCGCCCGGAAACTCGGGTCAGTGCCCAGCCCCAGCGCAATCGGCATCATGCCCGCGCCCATTGCAATCGTCGTCATCACAATCGGCCGCGCCCGCTTGCGGCAGGCATCCAGCAGGGCATCCCACCGGTTCAGGCCATGCTCGCGCTGCGCCAGGATCACATAGTCAATCAGCAGGATCGAGTTCTTGGTGGCAATGCCCATCAGCATGATCAGGCCGATCATCGACGGCATTGAGAACGCTGTGTTCGTCAGGAACAGGGCCAGAAACGCTCCCGGAATCGACAGCACCAGCGCCCCGAGGATGGTGACCGGCTGCATGAAGCTCTTGAACAGCAGCACCAGCACCACATAGATACACATCACGCCGGTCAGCATGGCCAGACCAAAGCTGGAGAACAACTCGCCCATGGCTTCGGCGTCACCCACGGTTGTCTGTTTGACGCCGGGCGGCAGGTTGCGCAGGCTGGGTAGCGCCAGCGCCGCTTTCTCCACGTCACCCAGCGGTTGCTGGTTCAGTTCGATCTCGATGTTGATGTTGCGCTGGCGGTCATAGCGGTCAATCTGCGCCGGGCCGCTTTCCAGTGTCAGCGTGGCGACATTGGCCAGCGGCACCGGGCCGTGCGCGCCGGGTACGGGCAGGCGGGAGATCAGGTCGAGGTCGGTGCGTGCGTCGGCAGGCAGGCGCACCATGATCGGCACCTGGCGCTGGCTGAGGTTGAGCTTGGCCAGCGACTGGTCATAGTCGCCGGCCGTGGCGATACGCAGCGTGTCGGCAATTGCCGCCGAGGTGACGCCAAGGTCCGCCGCCCGGGCCGGGTCGGGCCGCACCACCAGTTCCGGGCGCACCAGGCTGGCGGTGGAGGTGACGTTGCCAATGCCGGGGATGGTGCGCAGTTCGCGCTCCACCACCTGGGCGTGGTCGGACAGCGCCTTGCCGTCCTCACCCGCCAGCACCAGGATGTACTTCTCCGCCGAGCCGCCGAAGCCGAT
Source organism: Fluviicoccus sp. (assembly GCF_030646115.1). Taxonomy (GTDB): domain Bacteria; phylum Pseudomonadota; class Gammaproteobacteria; order Pseudomonadales; family Moraxellaceae; genus Fluviicoccus. Next base: position 109,191 of record NZ_JAUSMX010000006.1, on the reverse strand, counting down.
CTTCACCCGCGCGCCGGGAACCACCACCAGCGCCTCGCGCAATTGCCGTTCGATATCCTGCTTGGTGGTGCCGGGCCGGTCCTGGCGCTGGGTCAGGTTCAGCGTCAGCGTCGCCTTGGTGACGTCGTTGCCGCCGTTGCCCATGAAGGGGTCGCTGCCGGTATTGCCAGCGCCCACGGCGGTGTAGACCAGCTTGACGTGCTTGTTCTGGTTGACGATCTGCCGGGCGTGTTCGGCCACTTCCATGGTCTGTGCCAGCGAACTGCCGGGCGGCAAGGTCAGAGTTACCTGCGTGGTGTTGAGGTCATCGGGCGGTACAAAACCGGTAGGCAGGTACTTGGCCAGCGAGAAGGAGCCGACGAAGAAGATGGCCGTTACCAGCAGCGTCAGCAGCCGGTGTTTGAGACACCAGGTCGCCCATCTGCCGTAAATGGTCAGCCAGCGCGGTTCGTGGTGCTCCTTTTTGGGGGGCTTGAGGATGTAGGCCGCCATCATCGGCGTCAGCATCCGCGCCACCACCAGCGAGATGAACACGGCAATCGCGGCTGTCCAGCCGAACTGCACGAAGAACTTGCCCGGCACCCCGGCCATGAAGGCGGTGGGCAGGAACACGGCCACCAGCGTAAAGGTGGTGGCGATCACCGCCATGCCGATTTCATCGGCGGCTTCCATGGCCGCCTGATAGGGTGTCTTGCCCATGCGCAAGTGGCGCATGATGTTTTCAATTTCGACAATGGCATCGTCCACCAGCACCCCCACCACCAGTGACAGGCTGAGCAGGGTGACAATATTGATCGAGAAGTCGAAGAGGTAATACATCACCGCAAAGGCTGGGATCACCGACATTGGCAGCGCCGTGGCGGCAACCAGTGTCGCCCGCCAGTCCCGCAGGAACAGCAGCACCACCAGCACCGCCAGCGCCGCGCCTTCATACAACAGCATCATCGAGCCGTGATAGTTCTGTTCCACCGGCTCCACAAAGTTGAAAGCTTCGGTGATGGTCAGGTCAGGATTGGCGGCGCGGATGCGGTCCAGTTCGGCGCGGACACCGTTCTGCACATCCACTTCGCCCGACTTCAGGGAACGGACAATCTCGAAGCCCACCACCGGCTTGCCGTCCAGCAGGGCGACGCTGCGTTTTTCGGTGACGGTGTCGCTGACCGTGGCCACCTGGTCGAGGCGGATGCGGCGGCCGTCAGCCAGGGGAATTTCCATGGCCGCCAGTTCTTCCGCCGACTGCACAGTGGCGATGGTGCGCACCGACTGTTCCAGCCCGCCAATGTCGGTCTTGCCGCCGGAGGCTTCCTGCTGCACCTGCCGCAGTTGCCGCGAAATATCGGCCGCAGTGGCGTTCAGCGCCAGCAGGCGCGACGGGTCCAGCTCCACGCGCACTTCACGGGTGACGCCGCCAACGCGGGACACCGAGCCGACACCGCGCACGCTGAGCAGCGACTTGCTGATGTCGTGGTCCACATACCAGGACAGCGCTTCCTCGTCCAGCCGGCTGGAGCCGATGGTGTAGGTCAGCACAGGCGTCCCGGCCAGGTTCATCTTGCTGATTACCGGGTCGCGCAGGTCGCCCGGCAGGTCGGCGCGGATGCGGGAGACGGCGTCGCGCACATCGTCCACGGCTTCCTGCGTCGGTTTTTCCAGCCGGAACTCCACGGTGACGGTGGCGGTGCCGCTCTGGGTCTTGGTATAGATGTGCTTCACCCCTTGCAGGGTGGCCACGGAATTTTCAATCTTGCGCGCCACCTCGGTTTCCAGCTGCGACGGCGAAGCGCCCGGCAGCGAGGCGGTGACGGAGATGGTGGGCAGGTCGATATCCGGGAAATTCTGGATCTTCATGCGCTGAAAACCCATGATGCCGATGACGGTCAGCATCATGAACAGCAGGATCGACGGAATAGGGTTGCGGATGGACCACGCGGAAACGTTCATAGACGGCTCCTGTCAGCGCGTCGGAGCGGGCACAACCCGCACCAGATCGCCGTCGCTGAGGAAGCCGCCGCCGGCCGCGACATAACGGCCGTTGGCGTCCAGCGCGGTGGTGATCTCGATGCGGTCACCCAGGCGGCGGCCCACAGCCACCTTCAATTGCCGCACCTTGTTGTCGGGATGCACCAGGAAGACATAGCTGTAGCCGTCGCGCAGCAGCACGGCGGTTTGCGGCAGGGTGAAGGCGGAACTGCCGCCAATGGCGAACTCGCCGCGCGCAAACATTCCTGCCTTGGCTACGCCGGTTTTCGGCAGGTCCACATAGACCAGGCCGTTGCGGGTGGCGGTATCCACCGTGGGCGCCACCATGCGCACCTTGCCTTCAATGACGCTGCCGCCGGCCGGGGTGATGCGCACGCGCTGGCCGGGACGAATGGCGGCCAGATCACTGGCGGCGACTTCGGCGCGCCATTCCAGCCGTCCCTGGCGGATCAGCCGGAACAGTTCCTGACCGGCAGGCGTCACCGCACCGACCGTGGCGTTGCGGGCAGAAATGATGCCGTCATCCGCCGCCAGCACCTTGGTCTGGTTGAGGCGGATTTGCAGCGCGTGGGCGGCGGCCTTTTGCACGTCCAGCCGCGCCTTGGCGGTCTTCTCGGCGGTAAGGTACTGGTTGATCTGCTGGGCGCTAAGCGCACCGTTGCTTTGCAGGTCGCGGGCGCGCTGCGCGTCGGCCGTGGCGGCGGCCAGATTCGCTTCGGCTTCGGCAATGGCGGCCTTGCCCTGGGCCAGTTCAGCCTCGGCCATGTCCGCCGAGAAGACGGCCAGCACCTGGCCCTTCTTCACCGTGTCACCAACGTTGACCCGGACTTCGGCCAGCCGGTAGCCCTGGGCTTCGCTGCCGACGCTGGCTTCCTGCCAGGCGGTGATGCTGCCGTTGGCGGCCACCGACAGCGGGATATCCATGCGTTGCGGCTGGATCACGGTCACGGTCAGGGAGGGTTTGGGGGCGAACGCGGCGGCGGGCTTGTCGGCGGCGTGGATCACCGGGGCGAACAGTGAGGCGGCCAGCAGCGGCAGGGCCGCAAGACGGGTCTTCATGGTCTGGATTTTCCGTGGAAGTTTAAGGGCAATTCTGGAGTGATTTTGGATGGTCATGAGTTCAGGGCTCCGCTGCGTCGGGCCTTCTCGGCCTCGATCATCGCCTGCGCATACATCACCAGCCGGTCAGACCAGCGGTCGACGGCATCGGTTGCGGCATTGAGGCCGGGTGTCAGCTGGTCAATCAGTTCGTGGCCGACATGCAGGTGCACCGCCAGTCCGGCAATGCAGAACGCCAGGCGTTCAAGGTCGTCATCGGCGGTGTCCTGCGCAAAGTGGCGGCAGAGCAGGGCCACCAGCGCCTCGTGCATCGGCCGGATGCCCTGGTCAACTTCTTCTTCCCACAAGCCGGTCGGTTCCAGCATTTCGCGGAAATGCAGCTTCATGCACAGCCGCAGCAGGTCGCCTTGGCGCAGCGGCTCCAGGAATCCGGCGAAGAAGCCGCGCAGGGCGTCGGGCAGCGGCAGTGCGGGGTCGGCAAAACGGGCGATGTCGTGGGTCACCGGCCCTTTCGGTTCAAAGAACACGGCGCGATACAGGCCCAGCTTGTCGCCGAAGTAATAACTGATGGCCGCGACGTTGACGTTGGCAGCTTCGGCCAGTTCACGGGTGGAGGTCTTGCTGAAGCCCTGATGGGCAAACAGCCGCAGCCCGGCCTGCAGCAGGCGCTCGCGGGACTCCTCGCCGTCACAGCGGGTGGGCCGGTGCGGAGTATGGGCTTCGGGGGGAATGGCGGTCATGAAACACCCGGCAAGTTAAACAAACGATTGTTTAGCATGCCGGATTGTGGATGTAAATTAAACGTGTGTTTATTTTGACGGACTTACGGCCAGGAGCGACGGATGCCTACGCTGACCCCGCAGGTACGGAATTCAATCTCCGGCTGGTAGTAAGCCGAGCCGTTCGCGGCCCCATTGATGGTCGCCAGAATCGGCGGGCTGGCATCAAAATGGGCATGCCGGCATTGGGCCTGCAGCAGCCATTCCCGGCCGGGGGCATAACGGCGGGCATAGTCCACACCCGCCTCCCATGCAAATCCCTGGTCCAGCGCCAGCGTAAAGTCATCTGTGCCGTTTTGCGGATATACATCCTGTTGCGAATTCACGGGCTTCATCCAGGCGGTGCGCATGGTGACGGAATGGCCCGACGCCTGCCAGACTTCGTAGGCGTAACCGGCACCCAACCAGACATGCCGGTAAAACTCCTGCGCGCCAGAGACATTGCCCCTGGGCTGCAGGTCCCGCCAATCTGCTTCCAGCCGCAACAGGCCGGAAAGTTCCCCGGCGCGACCGAAATGCCGTGTCAGCGCCAGCGTGCCCTGTCCGCGAATATGTTGCGCCACGGTCTGATGCGGAATGCCGGTCTGAGTCTGGCCTTCGTAATCAATATCCCCAGCCACTAAGTCACCGGACAGCCCTATGCTGTAAAGTCCGTAATGCCGGTGCCACGCCAATGCGGCCTGCGGCGTCCAGCCGGATTCATGCACCAGAAGGCCGCCGTTGCGGTCGTGCTCCTTGAGTGAATAAAGGGCGGCTCCCCCCAGAACGGACAGGTCTTGCCCGGCGGAGGCTGTTGATGGCAGCCCCACCAGCAGGCAGCAGGACAACCGGACAGCTGCATGCAAATCTTTCAATGGAAGTCCCCGTATTGCCATTGCAGTACGGCCAGCACTGCCACGGGCGCGGTTTCCGTCCGGAAAACCCTCGGGCCCAGACACCAGTTGCGGAAGCCGTGGCGGTTGGCCAGACCGATTTCACCCGCCGACAAACCGCCTTCCGGCCCCACCAGCAATGCGACCGAGGCCGGTCTGTCTTCCCCCAGCATGAACGGCTCTACGCCGGGAGCCAGCACAAAGCGGGCGTCGGCAGAGGCGGCCACCAGCCAGTCGGCCAGCGCCAGCGGCGGGTGGATGACCGGGACCAGGTTCAGTCCGCACTGCTCGCAGGCGCTTATCGCCACCCGCTGCCAGTGCCCCAGTTTCTTGTCCTGCCGTTCTTCACCCAGCCGCACTTCGCAACGCTCGCTGAACAGGGGGGTGATTTCACGGACGCCCAGTTCGGCAGCCTTCTGTACGGCCCAGTCAAAGCGGTCGCCCTTGGACAGCACCTGGCCCAGATGCACCGCCAGCGGCGAAGCGCGATTGTCCGGATCAAAGCGGTCCAGTCGCACAGCGGCGGACTTCTTGTCGACCCGGCTGAGCACGCCGTGGAATTCCCCGCCTTCGCCATTGAATAGGCAGACCGGATCGCCAACCCGTGCGCGCAGTACTTTGATGAAGTGATGCGCCGTATCTTCCGGCAACTCGGTTTCGGTATGCAGGGACAAGGGAACGGGGGTGTAGAGTCGGGTCATGGCAGACTGACTCCCGGGTCGCGGCCCACAGCCGGAGCCGCACACGCCTCGTCCACCGCCGCCACTGCCACCTGGATCACCTGCCGCAACTCGTCCGCCGTCATCACATAGGGCGGCATGAAATACACGGTATTGCCAATCGGCCGCAGCAGCACCCCTTGCGCCAGCGCCGACTGGAACACCTTCAGCCCCCGCCGCTCCCGCCAGTCAAAAGGCACGTTACCGGCCTTGTCCTGCACCATGTCGAACGCCCCGATCACCCCGGTTTGCCGGACATGGGCAATGTGCGGGTGGTCGGCCAGCAGGGCCAGTTCTTCAGCCATCACCTGCGCCAGCGCCTGCTGCCGCAACAGTTGCGGGTCCTCAGCAAACAATTCCAGCGAGGCCAGCGCCGCCGCCGCCGCCAGCGGATTGCCGGTAAAGCTGTGCGAGTGCAGGAAGCCCTTCAGCGTTTCATAACGGTGGTAGAACGAGCGATAGATGTCGTCGGTGGTCATCACTACCGACATCGGCAGGTAACCGGCGGTCAGCGCCTTGGACAGGCACAGGAAATCGGGGGTAATGCCGGCATGGTCGCAGGCGAACAGCTTGCCGGTGCGCGCAAAGCCCACGGCAATCTCATCCGCAATCAGGTGTACGCCATAGCGGGTGCAGGCCTCGCGCAGCAGTTGCAGGTACACCGGATGGTACATCTTCATCCCGGCCGCGCCCTGCACCAGCGGTTCCACAATCACGGCGCTGATTTCGGCGTGGCGCTCCTGCAGCAAGGTTTCCATCACCGCAAATTGCTGCCGCGCAAACTGCTCCGGCGACACCCCGGCCGGGGCCAGTGTCCAGTCCGGGGAGGGCACGCGCAACTGCGGCGTAATTAGCGGGGCATAGGTTTCGGAAAACAGCGGGATGTCGGTGACCGACAGCGCCCCCAGCGTTTCCCCGTGATAGCTGCCCGCCAGCGACACAAAACGGGTCTTGCCGCTCTCGCCCTGATTGCGCCAGCTGTGCATCGACATCTTCAGCGCCACCTCGATGGCGGCGGAGCCGTTGTCGGCGTAGAAACAGCGGCTCAGCCCGGCGGGAGCCAGCGCCACCAGCTTCTCGGACAGCGCCACGATCGGTTCGTGGGTAAACCCGGCCAGGATCACATGTTCCAGCGTGTCCAGCTGCGCCTTCAGCGCGGCGTTGATCTGCGGATGGGCATGGCCCCAGATGTTCACCCACCACGAGCTGATGGCGTCGATATAACGCTTGCCGTCGAAGTCGGTGAGCCAGATGCCGCTGGCGCGCGCCACCGGCACCACCGGGATGGATTCGTGGTCCTGCATTTGCGTGCAGGGATGCCAGAGCACGGCCAGGTCGCGCTGCATCAGGTCATGGTTGGACATCTCAGTCGGCACCCACGTCACGGGGAGACAGGCGGCGGTCGCCGGGGCGGTCGAGTTCGTCACGCACCTGGGTCACGGCCCCGGCAGCCATCTGGTACAGGCCGCGCAGCACTTCCAGTGACTTGACGTTGGCCGCGCCGCGCAGCAGCAGCCCGCCTTCGCGCAACGTGGCGGTGCGGATGTCAGCGGCATACAGCGCGGCCACCAGCGCCGCTTTTTGCCGCACCCAGTGCGACAGGTCAATGCGGTAGACGCCGTTGTTGATCTCCACGCCTTCGCGCTGGCGCAGCACATGATGCAGGGGGTGTTCCCGCAGAAACGTGCGGCAGGCCCAGACCCGCACCAGCAGTTGAATTTTCTGCCAGGTGGAGGCGAAACGGGTGAAAATCAATTCCGGCGGCTGCCGTTCGCGCAGGACGACGGTCTGCTTGTGACGGTTGATGCTGACGCTCTGCAGCTCGAAGGTGGCGCGGATCTGGATATCCGTGCCCTCATGGGTTACCAGGATGTCCAGATCGGCAAAGTCGTCGTGGCACTCCACCAGCACCGACTTCACTTCGTTGTCCTTGCCCAGCATGGCCGTGATCGCGGTATTGATCATGCCTTCCGGAATGAAGATCTCGCGTTCCTGGGACAGCGTGTCCGTCCAGTCGCGAATGGCCGAGAAGGCTTTGCCGGCCATACCGGCCAGTTGCATCCAGTCCACCATGGGCTTGCCTCCGGGTTATTGCATCACCGAACCCTGGCGGTCCAGGGCAGCGATGGCGGCTTCGGGGGTGACGGAACTGAAGCAAACCTGCATGATGGCGGGCAGGTAGTGATCCAGCGTCTGGGCGTTGAGCAGGAAGGTGCCATCGAACATTTCCAGCGTCAGTTCGGCGTCCACCAGGTCAAAGCCGCTCTTGCAGACGATTTCGCCGTCGCTCATGTCCATGGCGTAAAAAGCCATGGCCTTGCTGAAATTGATGCGGCTCAGCAATTCAGCCACTGCACCCCGGCGGGGGGCGGGCACGTTCACCGGCACAAAGGACACAATGATGATGCCGCGCTCGGTTTCACGGTCCACCACTTCCACCAGGAAGCGCCAGGTGCCGTTGTCGCCGCGAAGGCTGCCGGACAGCATCTGGCTGTCGGTATCCAGGTGGTAATTCAGTTCGTGCTGGTCCAGGGCGGTGGTAACAGTGTCGATCAGGCTGTCGTGGGGTGGCATCCGGGATTTCCTTAGCATTTTCTTACGATTGTTCGGGAGTGCACAGCCGAGCGCCGGGGCGCGGCAGCAAACGGGCTATGGTATGCTGCGCTTTCCTGAGAACCTGTTCAAGCCTGTTACGGCCCTATGTCAACACTTGTGATGGATGCGGATACCCGACGCCTCGGTGTGGCCTTTGTCATTGCCGCGCTGCTGCATGCCGGAGTCATTTTCGGCATCCGTTTTGTTGCGCCGACCGGTCAGCCGCGCGCAATGATTGAAGTGACGCTGGCGCTGCATACGTCACCCAAGCCCGATGACAAGGCGGACTTCCTCGCCGCCGCCAACCAGCAGGGCAGCGGGCAGTTGCGCAAGGCGCGGGAAATGACCACCACGCAGTCCGCGGATTTCGTGGATGCGCAAATCCAGGAAATCCGTCCCGAAGACCAGGCGGCCTTCACGCCGCCGCCTGAAGACACCAAACACCGGCTGGTGGTGACGCAAAGTACTTCACGACGCTTGCCGCCCAGCATTCCCAAGGAGAAGATCCCGCTGCGCATGCCCGGCGACGGCGTGCTGGCCGCCTCGGCGCAAACCTCGGCCATTGCCAGTCTGGAAGCGCGCCTGGCCGAGAAACGGCAGGCCATGGCGCGCATGACCCGCATTCATACCGTCTCCACCTTGTCCGCCCGAGCCGACCCCACCGCTTCTTATATCGATGACTTCCGGCAAAAAGTGGAACGCACCGGCAACAGCCATTATCCGGCGGCGGCCCGTCAGCGTCGTTTGCAGGGAGAGGTGCGTTTGCTGGTGGCGTTGACGCCTGGCGGTGATATCCAGGAAATTCGCACCCTGAAGTCATCCGGGCAGGTATTGCTGGATGACGCCGCCCGCCGTTCGGTGCGGCTGGCGGCGCCGTTCAAGCCCTTCACCCGCGACATGCGGCAGAAGATGGATGTGTTGCAGATTATCCGCACCTGGCGCTTTGCCGAGCGGATGCATAACGAAAACTGAAACGGGGCGGTTACTGCCGCCCGATCTCCGGATGTTCGCTCATCAACTGGTCGCGCATGGCCTGGATGCGCCGCAGCTTCTCTTCCCCTTCCGCAATCTGCTCCTTGGTCAGGCCCATGGCCCTAGCCTTGGCAATGTCCTGCTGCAGGCGCGGAATTTCTGTTTCAGCCGCTGCAACATAGGCTTTCTTCAGGCGCATGTCCTGACGGGCTTCATACATGGCATAGAGTTTGGGGTCGGCAATTTCTTCCGGGGTGGCCTGTTCCTGCGGGGTGGGGTCACGGTACAGCTTGGGCGCATTGGGGTCGCCGTGCAGGAAGGATTCACGCATCGACACCGCCGCATCCACATTGGAAGGGGCCAGCGGCAGCAGCGGGCTGTCCGTGCCCGCCGGTGCGGCCGGCTGGGGGGGCGTATTCAGGTTCTGCGGCCGTTGTTCTCCGCTCAGCAGGGTGGATGTTTCTTCGCCACCGGAGCGCGAGGCCTGAAAGGAGAAGGAGCCGGGCTTGTCGCCGCCCAGCCACATACCCATGACCATGGCGACACCGCCCAGCACCGCCACCGACACAATAAAAATAATGACCGGCTTTTTCATGATGAATTCCCCGTGTTCTTGTTATGATTTCGCCGGTCAGTGACCAGGCTGGTCGTGATCGTGGTTATGCGGTTTGGAGGACGGCAAAATACCTTCTTTCATGTCCCATTCACTGTCACCCTTGAGATCCGCGCTCAAACGGATATCGGCCGTTTTCAGCAATCTTGACCGAACCGCCCGGTACTCGGCAATGGCCTTTTGTCGGGCGATCGTCTGCGAGGCCTCGTATTTCACGGTGCTGCTGTCGACGGGGTGGTAGCCTTCCTTTTTCTCGTCAATGGTCACCAGTTCCCAGCGCGCCACGCCGTTGACGGCGGGTGAGCGGATGGGGCGGGAAACCGTGCCGGGACTTTGCAGGAAGGCAAAAGTGGTGATCCACTGGGTGTTGTTCTGCTTGTTGGCCTCAATCCAGCCCAGATCGCCGCCCTGCTTGGCATTGGGGGCCAACGAATACTTGGCGGCCAGATCGACGAATTTTTCGCCCTTCTGGATGCGCTCATACAACTGGGCGGCGGTCTTTTCATCGGCCACGACAATGTGCCGCGCCCGGACGCCTTCCACCCGCTTGAACTGGTCGCGGTTCTGCCGGTAGTAAGCCTGAACCTCCTGTTTGGTGACCCCTTTGGCCAGCGCCTTCAGGTGCTGGTTGTCATCATGGATGTCGGCGGCAATGCCGATCAGGGTGACGTAACCGTCCAGATACGCCTTGTTGCGGATGGCGTCCTTCAGGCCCTGGATCTCGGCGGCGCTGAGCCCCGAAGAATTCCGGGTCCAGTGGTCCACAAAGCGGCTGACGACAATGCTGCGCGCCTGTTGCTGCACATAGTCGCTGTTGCGGTTGACCATCTCGTTGCGGCCCTGCACGTTCTGGATGTGATACACGTCTTTCAGTGTCACCACGCCCTGGGTCTTGTCGTCAAAACGATAGCGCAGCAGCACCCGCTTTTCCGCCAGCGCCAGGCCCTTGTCGCTCATGCGGATTTCCAGCTGCATGTGTTCCGGGGGAGGCAGGTACTGCGCCCATTCCAGGGCTTTGACGGGGTCTTCGCCGCTCAGGGTGCGGTCCAGCGAGCCGCCGGTTTTTTGCAGCACCTGTTGCAGTTCCGGGCGGAAGGCAACCTGGATCATGTTGGTGAATTCGTTGCCCAGCACCACATCCGGCTTGAAACTGACCTTGTTGTCTTCCAGCAGCGCCGCCTTGCCGTATTTCTTGACGGCAAAGTCGCCCAGCAGCTGGCCTTCCACAATGGCGCGCATGACTTCGGGGCGCGACAACTGCACCTTGCCCTGTGCCGAAGACTTGAGCATGACATCCAGCATTTTTTGGGTAAACACGACCTTGCCGACGGTGGCGGCCACACCGGGAGTTTTCAGGTCGTAACGCGGGTCGGCCTGCAGGCCGGACATAGCCAGCGACAGGCTCAGTGCCAGGGCAATCCGTATCGGTGTTCTGGATGGTAGTGACATGAGGGCCTCAATTTATTCGAAATTTTATGGGCAATGTGGACTGAAGATTGGTAGCTGCAACAGCTTATGGCAAGTAATCGTTTGTAGTGTTGAAGCAGAAAGCCCCCAGTGAAGGGGGCTTTCTGTACCGATGCAGCCGGATTAAGGCTTACATCCGTTCGGCAGCGCGGTTCAGCACAGTGATCATCATGGCGATGGCGTGCGGAATCACCTTGTTGGCGACCACGGTGCGGTCACTGTCGGCGGTGCTGGAGAGCACGATGCCACCGTTGTTGTAGGCGTAGAGGGCGCCCTGGGTCAGCACCGGACGGATATCGGTGGCGGTGGCGCTGAGCGGGGTGAAATCGTTCAGGGCGGTTGTCACCTTGGCCGAAGCGTTCAGGCCCAGCGTGTAGTAGTTGTCATTGACCCAGGTTTCCCAGCCGGAATGGTTCAGGGCGGAAGTTGTCCAGACGTGGTGAGGTTGCAGCAGGTCGGTGGTGTGCATCACAAAGCCCAGGTTCTGCACCGTCGGGGTGGTCAGGAACTTCTGGAACCAGTACTGGCCGAGGTTGTCGATCGGCTGGAACGGCATGGTTTCGAAGTCCTGGTACTGGTAGCGGGTGGAGTAGCCGCCCAGACGGTAGTTGGCTTCGGTAATGCCGTAGGTGTTGTACTTATAGCTGTCGGAGAACCAGGCGCTGTTGCCGCCCTTGCCGTCATCCAGATAATCGCCATACAGCCAGGAGGCGGCCATGTTGTCGATGTCGCCCCAGACGGTCAGCTTGGCGTAGTTGTAGCCGCCGTAGTCATTGCCATGCACGTCGGAACCCTGGGTGGCGTTCATGAAGTGCCAGTAGGAGGTGTACTTGACAATGCCGGAACCTGCGCCCCACACCGGAGCCTGCTGGCAACTGCCGGTGCTGGCGCCGCAAATGTAAGTGTCGGAAAAGTCGTCGACATCATAGGCACCCTGGCCCATGGCGGTGGAGAACTGGGCCATGGTCAAGCCTGCACGGGCAACGCCGGCGGCCAGCTTGGTGTAGTTGGTTGTGCCCGGATTAGCCTGCATGTAGGCGACGGCATCCTGAGCGATGCGGCGGTGGGTTTCCTGGGAGAAAGCGCTGGCGTCCAATGCCAAACCCGCGGTCATGACGGTGAGGAGTGCAAGTTTGGTGGCGTTGATCATGATGTACCTCTGGGTAAGTTCTAGTAGTCGGTTGAATCGCGGAGGCCAAAACGGCCGCCTAAGTTGGGTAAATACTAGACCAAACATGTCACGAATTCGTTGCGAATAGCTGACAGCTTTTGGCGGTATCTGTCGTGCCGACAAGCGGTCGGAATTCGGGAATGAGCGGCTGGAATTCGGCGACGAACGGTCGTAAAAGCGGGGTGTCGGCCCATAATTTGTGATTCGCGGACACAGCACTGGCGGCTGGTGTCAAGTTTCCGGAACGACAAGGCCCGCACGAGGTGCGGGCCTTGGGTAATGCGGGTTTCCGGATGGATCAGAAGCGTTCGGCGGCGCGGTTCAGCACACGGACAGCCATGGCGATGGCATGCGGTACCACCTTGTTGGCGATGGCGATGCGGTCGCTGTCGGCGGTGCTGGACAGCACGATGCCGCCGGTGCTGTAGGCGTAGCTGCCGCCCTGGGTCAACAGCGGACGGATGTCGGTGGCGGTGGCGGTCAACGGTGTAAAGGTGTTCAGCGCCGTGCGGACTTTGGCCTGATCGTTCAGTGCTCGGCTGTAATAGTTGTCGTTGATCCAGCTTTCCCAGCCGGAGTGGTTCAACGCCAGGGTTGTCCACAAGTGGTGCGGTTGCAACAGGTCGGTGGTGTGCAGCACAAAGCCCAGTTTCTGCACGGTCGGGGCGGACAGGAATTGCTGGAACCAGTACTGGCCCAGGTTGTCGATGGGCTGGAACGGCATCTTTTCATAATCTGCATACTGGCTGCGGCTGGAGTAGCCGCCCAGACGGTAATGGGCTTCGGTATTGTCGTAACCGTTGTACTTGGAGCTGTCGCCGAACCAGGCGCTGTTGCCGCCCTTGCCGTCATCCAGATAGTCGCCATAGAGCCAGCCGGAGGCGAGGGTGTCGATGTCGCCCCAGACGGTCAGCTTGGCGTAGTTGTAGCCGCCCAGATCGTTGCCATGGGCATCCGCGCCTTGGGTATGGTTCTGGAAATGCCAGAACGAGGTGTACTTGACGATGCCCGCACCCAGACCCCACACGGGCGCCAACTGGCAGTTGCCGGTCGTGGCCCCGCAAATATAGGTGTCGGAGAACTCATCCACGTCGTAGGCGCCCTGGCCCAGGGCGGTGGCGAACTGGTCGATGGTCAAACCGGCCTTGACGGCCCCGTTCAGCAACTTGGCGTAGTTGGTGGTGGTCGGGTTGGCCTTCATGTAGTTGACCGCATCCATGGCAATGCGGCGATGGGTTTCCTGGGTAAAGGCAGAGGCCTGCTGGGCAACGAACGTGGCGGCGGCAAGGGTGAGGGCGCTGAGCAGCTTCATGGTGTTTCTCCTGTTGTTCTTGTGCATCCGGCAGGGCGGGTCGCCGCTGCGAAGTGATCGAATACTAGACAGAAGTGCGGGAGGGAATTTGTCTCTGGGCTACCAGTATTTGGACAGTTCACGCCAAACCGGATGAATGGCGATGTCAGAGGTAATGGAGTGGGACCGGGGGTGGTGAAGCGCACAAAAAAAAGCCCGCGCAAGGGTGCGCGGGCTGTAAAGGGTATCTCAGCGTTGCGGTGTTACATGCGTTCAGCGGCGCGGTTCAGCACCCGCACCATCATGGCAATGGCATGCGGAATGACCTTGGTGGCGACCACGGTGCGATCGGCATCGGAGGTGCTGGAGAGCACGATGCCGCCATTGTTGTAGGCGTAAGCGCCGCCCTGGGTCAGCAAGGGACGGATGTCGGTGGCGGTGGCGCTGAGCGGGGTAAAGTCGTTCAGGGCGGTGGTGACCTTGGCCGGATCATTAAAGTTCTTGCCATAGTAGTTGTCATTCACCCAGCCTTCCCAACCGGCGTGGTTCAGGTCGGAGGTGGTCCAGACGTGGTGCGGTTGCAGCAGGTCGGTGGAGTGCATGACAAAGCCCAGGTTCTGCACCGTCGGGGTGGTCAGGAACTTCTGGAACCAGTATTGAGCCAGGTTGTCGATGGGCTGGAACGGAGCCTTCTCGAAATCGGCATATTGGTTGTTGCTGGAGTAGCCGCCCAGACGGTAATTCTTTTCGGTGATGCCGTAAGCGTTGTACTTGGAGCTGTCAGCCCAGAACCAGCCGGTGAGGCCGCCCTTGCCGTCATCCAGGTAGTCGCCGTACAGCCAGGTGGCGGCCATGTTGTCGATGGCGCCCCAAACGGTCAGCTTGGCGTAGTTGTAGCCGCCCAGATCGTTGCCGTGCGCGTCAGAACCTTGGGTATGGTTCTGGAAGTGCCAGTAGGAGGTGTATTTGACGATGCCTGCACCCAGACCCCAGACCGGAGCCAGCTGGCAGCTGCCGGTGGTGGCGCCGCACAGGTAGGTGTCGGCGAAATCGTCTACATCATAGGCGCCCTGGCCCATGGCGTTGGCGAACTGGTCAACGGTGAGGCCGGCGCGGGCGATACCGGCGGACAGCTTGGCGTAATTGGTGGTGGCCGGGTTGGCCTTCATGTAATTCACGGCGTCAATGGCAATGCGCTTGTGGGTTTCCTGGCTGAATGCAGCAGCATCCAGACTGACCGTGGCGGCAATGGCGGCGACAGCAAAGGCGGACAGACGATTCATGGCAATACCTCAAGGCGGTTTTTTCTGATTTTGGGAGCCGGGGGAGGCTCGCTGCGATGTATAAATAGTAGCCGATGACTGTAGTGAATTCGTTGCGAAAACCTGTCAGTTTCATTGCCGGTTCATTGAGCCGACAAGCGGTAAAAATTCAGGAATGAACGGTATAAAATGAGGGATGAACGGTAGAAATTGGCGTGATTTGTGAGAAAAGGTGTCTGTTGTTCACATTCGGGTGGCGGATGAAGTCAAGTTTTCGGGATTTTCCGCCGTTGGTCGGAAGCGGGGAGGGTTTTTCTCCCCGCAGCGGCGCCGTTTCAGCGTCCCAGCACCTTGCCCACCGCCCAGGTCATGGCCCGGCGCGGCACCAGCCGGTTCAGCATGGGCACCGGCTTGTTCATCCAGCCGGTCACCACCACGCGCTGGCCGTTGTTCAGTCCTTTATAGGCCTGCTCCGCCACCATTTTGACCGGATCGGCAATCTGCGCCAGCACACTGTCCTGTGTGGAGGCGACGGCGTGGAATCCGGTATCGGTGGAGCCGGGGCACAGACAGCTCACCAGCACGCCGCGTGAACCCACTTCCTCCGCCAGCGCTTCCGATAATGACAGCACGAAGCTCTTGGTGGCGGCGTAAACGGCGAAGTACGGACAGGACTGGAAGGCCACCAGCGACGCCACATTGAGGATGCGGCCCTGGCCGCGCTCCAGCATGCCGGGCAATGCGCGCTGGGTCAGTTCGGTCAGGGTGATCATGTTCAGCTGCATCATGGCCGAGGTCTTGGTCGGGTCGGCATGGGCGAAGTTGCCGCTGAGCCCGAAACCGGCGTTGTTGACCAGCGTGTCCACCTGCAGGTGATGCGCGGCCAGATCGTCCATCAGCGCCTGCGCCGCACCGGGTTCCTGCAGGTCACGGGCAATGACGGTGACGCGCACGCCGTACTTGTGTTTCAGGTCGGCGGCCAAGGCTTCCATGGGGTCGCGACGGCGCGCCACCAGCACCAGATGCTGGTGCTCCGGGGCAAACAGTTGGGCCAGTTCCAGGCCGATGCCGCTGGAAGCGCCGGTGATGACAGTCGCGAGTTGGGTCATGGTCAAAGTTCCGCAAGTCTGGTAATGGGGAGAAAAGCGACCTGACAGTAATTCAGGGCGGGCATGCCGTCAACCGTTGCGGGCTGAGGCTGCACACGGAAAAATACTTGCCTTCTGCAGGGTCGGCCCCAATACTGGCCTTTAATAGAGAAAGGTGACCTCCATGACCTTGCCCAATGCCAATTTCACCCATCAGTGCCTGATTGCCATGCCGGAGATGCAGGACGGCCGCTTTGCGCATACGGTGACCTATATTGTGCGCCATGACGAAGACGGCGCGGTGGGACTGGTGCTGAACCGGCCGCTGGAACTGACGGTCAGTGAGTTGCTGACGGAGGTGCGCTTGCCGGTGATCGCCGAATTCCCGCGTCCCGAGCAGCCGGTGCTGTATGGCGGCCCGGTCAGCACCGAGGCCGGGTTTGTGCTGCATCAGGACAAGGGGCACTGGAATTCGTCGATGGAAGTGGATGACAACCTCTGCGTCACCAGCTCCCGCGATATCCTCGACGCCATTTCGCACGGCAAGGGGCCGGCCCGTTACCAGATCATGCTGGGCTATGCCGGGTGGGGCGCCGGTCAGCTGGAAAAGGAAATTGCCGAAAACGCGTGGCTGGTGTGCCCGGCCGATACTGGTTTGCTGTTCGAGATGCCTTACGATCAGCGCTGGGAAGCGGCAGCCCGCCGCATTGGCGTGGATGTGCATCTGCTGTCGGCGCAGGTGGGGCATGCCTGATTTTCAGGAAATCCGCACCGTCCTCGGCTTCGATTTCGGCACCCGCAAATTCGGCGTTGCCACCGGCCAGCGCATTACCGCCACCGCCAGTCCGCTGCCTCCAATTCCCTCCCGCGACGGCATTCCCGACTGGGTGGTGGTGGACACGCTGGTGGCGGAATGGCAGCCGCAGGCGCTGCTGGTGGGCTTGCCGCTGAACATGGACGACACCGAATCCGAGCTGTCTCGCCTCTCCCGCAAATTCGGGCGCAGGCTGGAAGCGCGTTACCGCCTGCCGGTATGGATGGTGGATGAACGGCTCACCAGCCGCGCCGCGCGTGACCTGCTGGCGGAAGCCGGCGCCCGGCGCAAGGGCAAGCTGGCATCCGTGGACTCCACAGCGGCGGTGCTGATGACGGAGGGCTGGCTGGAAGCGCCGGAATGCGGGCTGAAACCCTGATCCATAGCAGTATGTAGGTCGGGCTTCAGCCCGACGCTGTTCTCCGAGCGAAGGGTGTAGTCGGGCTGAAGCCCGACCTACAGTCCGGGTTCGGGATTGCTGCGATGACGCCAGGTCAGCACGGCGGTTTGCACCGTCGCCATCAACAACACCGCATACAAAATCACGAAGCCGTCATTCTTGAAACCGATGATGGTCTTGTAGGCAATCAGGCTGCCGGTCAGCCCCAGCGTAAACAGGCTGTATCCCCACACGTATTTCGGCCGCAATGTCAATCCGAACATCAGGCCCAGCAAGACCGGGAACAACAGGTCCGTCCAGGCCGCCAGGGGCGAAATGCCCGTATAGAGCAGCCGTGCGTGCCAGGAGTCGGCGGCGGCCAGCAAGCCGAGTGTCCCCAAGGCCAGGGCGGCGGTGGTGAGGCTTTGCGGAGGATTCTGGGGCATGACGGGTTTCCGGAACAATCAAGGGGTTTGCGGTTTGGCCGGAAGGCTTTCGGGCATATTAGTTGAAGTGGTGATCGTCGCCATCAAATCGCGGATGGCCTGCTGCACCAGGGTTTTCTCCGCCTCCGGCGCGCCGGGGGGCAGTGAGCGGGTGATGCGGTGCATGGTAGTGCGTCCGTCGCGGCGCAGGATGAGGTTGATCACCACGGTCAGCGTACCGTCCGGCTTGCGGTAGAGGTCAAAATCATTCAGGTCGGCCACGGCCGCCGGGCTTGCGCTCGTCAGGCCCAGCCGCTCGGTCAGCGCGGCATGCAGCTGCACGGTTTCCGCCGGTTGCAGTTTCAGGGGCACGGGTGCGCCCAATGTGGCATCGCGGGTGGCAAGGGCGCGGTCGGCCCGGCGCAAGTCCCGCAGCGTCAGCTTGGCGACAATGACCGGCGCCACCAGATCCACCGGTTTTTCCGGCAGGGCGGCGCAGGCGCACAACATCAGGCAGACCAGACAGGCAAACGGGTGGCGCATACAAAAAGCCGTGAATAATTATTGTTTCCACAGCATAAAGAAATGGTGGCTGAATGCCAGTAGCCGGACCGGAAAGTCGTGACGAAATTTTCGCCCGGCGGCCCCCTCGGAGGCATCCCGGCTTTTCTGCTAGAATCGGCGGCAAATTTCCTTGGCAGAAACCTCATCATGCACGTGTCCCATGCGCATACGCCCAGCCGTCTGCAACTTAACCCGCAGGGCCGGTTGCGCCACTTCCTGACCACGGAAGGCCTCAGCCGCGAAACGCTCACCGAAATCCTCGATTTTGCCGAATCTTTCCTCGGCCCCGACGGCAGCATCCACAACCAGCCGCTGCTGGCCGGGCGCACGGTGATGAACCTCTTTTTCGAGGCGTCCACCCGCACCCTGACCACCTTCGCCGTGGCCGCCAAGCGCCTGGGCGCGGACGTGCTCAACATCGACATCGCCAAGTCCTCCAACAGCAAGGGTGAAACCCTGCGCGACATGCTGTGGAACCTGGAAGCAATGACTGCCGATATTTTCGTGGTGCGCCATCCGCATTCCGGTGCGCCGCACTTCATTGCCAGCCAGGTGACGCCGAAAGTGGCGATCATCAACGCCGGTGACGGCCGCCACGCCCACCCCACGCAGGGCATGCTGGACATGCTGACCATCCGCCGCCATGCCGGGGACTTTACCAAGCTGACGGTGGCCATCATCGGTGACGTCAAGCATTCCCGCGTCGCGCGGTCGGAAATCCATGCGCTGCAAACGCTGGGGGCGAAAGAGATCCGGGTGATTGCGCCGCGCACGCTGCAGCCGCGCGATTATCAGGAACTGGGCGTGAAGGTGTTCGAGCGTCTGGAAGAAGGTCTGGAAGGCGCCGATGTGGTGATTGCGCTGCGCATCCAGAACGAGCGCATGGAATCGCCGCTGCTGGCCAGCCCTGAAGAGTTTTACGCGCTGTACGGTTTGACGCCGGAGAAGCTGTGTCTGGCCGCACCCAATGCGCTGGTGATGCACCCTGGCCCCATCAACCGCGGGGTGGAAATTGCCTCGGAAGTGGCGGACGGCCCGCAATCGCTGATCCTGAAGCAGGTGAACTACGGGATTGCCGTGCGCATGGCGGTGCTGACCCTGGCCATGCAGGGCCAACTGACCACGCGGGGAGATGCCTGATGAACGCTGAAGCCAAATACGAACGGGTGTTACTGACAGGCGGCCGAGTGCTGGATGTCGCCGCCGGTATGGACCGCCAGACCGATGTGTTGCTGGAAAACGGCCGCATGATCGCCTTCGGGGCGGAAGCGCGCAACCAGCCGCATGACCGGGTGGACGCCATTGACGGTTGTCTGGTGCTGCCGGCCTTTGTCGACCTTTGCGCCAACCTGCGCGAGCCGGGCGAGAAGCATCACGCCACCATTGCCAGTGAAACCCGCGCCGCGCTGGCCGGGGGCTTTGCGCATGTGGTGACGCCGCCGGACACGCTGCCGGTGGTGGACAGCGCCGCGATTGTGGCCTTGATCCAGGAAAAGGCGGAAGCGGCCGGGGCGGCGAAGGTCTATACCATTGGCGCTCTGACCAAGGGTCTGGAAGGAAAACGTCCGGCGAACATGGCGGCGCTGCATCAGGCGGGCTGCATTGCGGTGAGCAATGCGCGCGCGGGTTTTGCCAATGACGAAACCCTGCTGCGTTGCCTGGAATATGCCGCGACGCTGGGGCTGACGGTGTTTTTCTACCCGGAAGAGCCCAGCCTGGCCAACGGTTGCGCACATGACGGTTTCATGGCGGCGCGCTTGGGCCTGCCGTCCATTCCGGCGCTGGCGGAAACGGTGGCGCTGGCCAAGCAATTGCTGATGGTGGAGGAGACCGGGGTGCGGGCGCACTTCAGCCAGTTGTCGTGCAAGGGTTCGGTGGAGCTGATGCGCATTGCCAAGGGCAAGGGCCTGCCGGTGACGGCTGATGTGGCGATGCACCAGCTGCACCTGACCGACGCCGCCATTGACGGTTTCAACAGCCTGGCGCATGTTCGGCCGCCGTTGCGCAGCGAGGCTGACCGGCTGGCGCTGTGTGCGGCGGTGCAGGACGGCACCATTGACGCCATTTGCTCGCATCACCAGCCGTTGAATGCGGCGGCGAAGCTGGCGCCGTTCCCGGCCACCGAACCGGGTATTTCGGCGCTGGAGACGGTGTTGCCGTTGGGCTTGAAGCTGGTGCGGGATGGTTTGCTGAATGAGCACCGCTTGTGGCAGGCGCTGACGGTGAGCCCGGCGGCCATTGCCGGGATTGCGGCGGGCAGCCTGACGAGCGGCGGGGTGGTGGTGGTGGACCCGGAGGCGGCCTGGTGCGTGGCGCCGGAGACGCTGTCGTCCGCCGGGCACAATACGCCGTTTTTGGGGATGGCGGTGCAGGGGCGGGTGAGGGGGGTTTATACCGCTTGAATATCCCGGTCCGCCGGGTGCATGATCAAAACACTAATTACGGATGGGCCTGACATGAGCGAAGTTGCCAGTTTCCTGGAGGGACGGATTGTGATTGATCCGGAAGTCTGTAATGGGCGGCCCGTTATCCGGGGCAAGCGGATGACGGTGCAGTCGGTGCTGGAGTTTCTGGGAGCCGGTGATTCTGAAGCGGATATCCTGGAGGCTTATCCGATGCTGGAGGCGGAGGATGTCCGGGCGTGCTTGCAGTTTGCGGGGCAATTGATGGGGCAGCGTTATGATTTGCTTCGGGTGGCCTGATGGCGAGATTTCTGATCGACGCTAACCTGCCCAGTCGATTCAGTGTGTGGAACTCCCCGGATTTCGATCTGGTTGCGGCGCATGATGATGCCTGGCCGGATAGTCAGGTTTGGGCATATGCCAAGGAGCATGGCTTGACCATTGTGACTAAGGATGCCGATTTTTCCGAGCGGATGATGCTGGCATCGCCTCCTCCGCGTGTTGTCCTGCTGAAGATTGGCAATATGCGGATTGGGGAACTCCGGGATTTTTTGTTGCGTTCCTGGCCTCGTATTGATGAGTTGTCGCAGGTCTACAAGTTATTGATCGTCAGGACAGATGTTATTGAAGGCATTAACTAGGCGATGGTTGGAGGCGGTGAATGAGTTGTCCTTTCTGCACTCTTCCACCTGAACGGATTCTGCTTTCCAACGAGCATTTCAAGGTCATCCGTGACGGTTTTCCCGTCAGTCTGGGTCATACGCTGGTGATTCCGCACCGGCATGCCGGGTCGCTGTTTGAATTGACTGAGGCAGAATTTGCGGCGTTGTGGCCGGTGCTGCAATGGGTCAAGAGCAATCTGGCGGCGGATTTTGCTCCAGACAGTGTGAATGTCGGGGTGAATGACGGTGCTGAGGCCGGGCAGACGGTGCCGCATCTGCATGTGCATGTGATTCCGCGTTATGCGGGGGATGTGCCGGACCCGAGGGGCGGGGTGCGGTGGATTCTGCCGGAGAAGGCGGATTACTGGACGAAACCATGAGCCTTGAAAGCTATATCCGCAAGATGCAACAGCTGGTGGTCAATCAGGCGTATGGCCGCGCGAGCCCGCACAAGATATGCATGGTGCTGGCGGTTTTTGATCTGGCCCGCTCCGGTGGCCTGACTTGCAACCGCATCTTTTTTTCGCCTGACTTGAAGGCGCGCTACAAACGGTATTTTGACGCCGTACGATCGCCTCAGGACCATGCCAATCCGCATTTCCCGTTCTTCCACCTGCAGGGGCAACTGCGTCAGCACACGCCGTCCTTCTGGCATCTGGTTCCCTACGAGGGCCGCGAAGCTGTGGTGGCAGCCATGTCAACCGCCACCGCGGCCCGCGCCATTGAAGACAACATTGCCTGGGCGGCTCTGGACGAGGAATTGTTCGCGCTGCTTCAGGACCCGGCCAGTCGCGAGGTTCTTGCCGAGAGCCTGGCCAGTCACTGGTTTGATCGCGGCTTGCAGGATCTGTATGCCGTGGTTGAACAAGGCAAGCAGATCAGTCGTTATGAACAGGCCATTCGCGGCCTGACGCTTGATGCTCCGGCCGTCCGCGAAATGCCCGCCGCTGTTCGTGACCCGGCTTTCCGGCGGGTGGTCACAGAAAAATATGATTATCGCTGCGCGGCTACCGGGTTGAGGTTATTGCTGTCGGATGGAACGGCGATGGTTGAGGCTGCCCATATCCATCCCTTTTCGGAAAGCGCTGACGACGACCCCCGCAACGGTCTGGCCCTGACGCCGGACATGCATTGGGCCATGGACAAATACCTGATTGCTCCCGGCCCGGATTTCAAATGGCATGTTTCCAGTTTGCTGGATGACCGTATCCCGGACAACAGGTTGCTGACGGATTTGAAAGGCAAGGCATTATTTCTTCCTGCTGAAATGCGCTTTTATCCCAAACAGGAAGTGCTGGACTGGCGGCTGGAAGTCATGCGCCGTAACCAATAAAAAGGGCGACAGATTGTCGCCCTTGATGTTCTTGCACGTTTTTTTCATTCCCGCCCGAACAAATCCTCAAACCCGGGATACATCGTCGCCATCATCACCGGGAAAAACACCAGCAACCCCAGCCCGAACGGAATAAAAGCCGCCACCATCAACACCGTCGCCAGCAGCGAATACACCAGAAACGGCAGCCAATTGCGCATGCAGGCCATGAAACTCTCCTTCATGGCATCCACCGGACCCAGGCCCGCATAAAAAATCAGACCTGGAGCAAACCAGTAGGCCGCCATGATCACCATCATGGCGGCCATGAACACTAAAAAGCCCAGCACCAGCACCAAGCCCCCTGTGCCCAGCAGGGCAGACTTCAGTCCTTCTTCAGATTCAAGGCTGCCCAGCGCTGAGAACCCGCCCAATGCGATGACCATGAACACCACCATGACAAGGACGGTAACCACAATGATCGACAGATACAGCAGGGCCATGATCATCAACGGCCCGATTTTTTCGCCACTGAAACCGGCGAACAGATTGCCGATATCTGCCCGGCCCTGACGCGCATGGCCCCGGCCAAACGCCAGGATTCCCACGGTCAGTGACGGCGCCAGCAACATGCTGGCCAGCGAACCCAGCACCGGAATCAGCCCCAGCACGAATGAAAACCCGATAACCAGCAGCAGGGCCGCGAACCACATCAACGGCTCATCCTTGAACAACCGCCAGCCATCGCCAATCCACTGCGAACCATGCCCGGCGTTGACCGTGCGCGCCGGGGCGGCATAAGAGGCATTGGTCGGGATTTTCTCCAGGTTCAGCACCGTGACGGAGGGCGTGCGGTAAGGGTTTTCTGAATCGGACATGTCTGTGCTCCTTGACAGGGGGATAAGCGGAAAGCCAGCGTAGCCCGTTGCCTTCAGCGGAGTCAACGCGCATCTTCCCATTTGCGGAAAATGTGCTAAAGTTCGCGCCCCTTGCAGCGCTAGCCTTGCAAGGCAGAAACCCCCGTCACAGGAAGTCACGGAGTACACCATGCCACGGAAGACCCGCGCCCGAATTTCCCCGCTGCTGCCGGCCGCCCTGGTCGTGGCGCTCCTGCCTTCCCTGGCAAGCGCCGCCGATATTTTCCCCACCAATCCGCCCGGTAACAGCAGCCCGGTGGAAAGCGGCAACACCAGCAGCATCTTCGACAGCACCACCGGCGGCGGCCTGCCCACAGGCGGCATGTGTCTCGCCTCCGGCTCTGGCAACCCCACCCCCGGCCAATGTGACAGCCCGCCTGCCGCCGTGGCTTCCGGCCAGCCGTCCGCCGCTGTCGGCAACCCCGTCAATGTCATGAACGGCAACAAGTTCCAGGCGGAAACCGACCTGCCGGCCTTGCCCGGCGTGCTGGGCCTGCAATGGTCCCGCACTTATAACAGCCAGAGCCGTTCCCGGGGACTGTTCGGCGTCGGCTGGCGGCATGCCTATGAAGTCAGCCTGTTGGAAAGCCCGCATGCCATCCAGATCATTCAGGCCGACGGGCGGCGGTTAATGTTCCCGAAGGATGCGTCCGGTAGTTGTGTCAGCGTGCGCCCGCAGGACGGTCGGCTGGAGAAAACAGCTCAGGGCTGGAAGTGGGTCTGGGTAAATGGGCGGGAACTGGCCTTCGAGCCGAGAGCAACGGATACCCGTTACGGACGCCTGATCTCGATTCGCGAGACACGACAGCCCGGCCAGCCGCTGGTCAGCCTGCGCTACGGCATGGACGGCGAGTTGGTCAGCATCCGCGATCCCTTGGGCCGGTCGTTGGAGATTCACACCGGGCGCTATGGGGCGGCAAAATGGCCGGAAGTGCGCGTCGATTCTCCTACGGGCCGTTTTCTGTACCGGCTGGATGGCGACGGCAAGCTGCTGACCGTGCAACGCGCCGACGGTGTGCAGATCGGCTATTACTACGAAGACTGGCGGCAGGGTGGCGACCGCCATAACCTGACTGGCCGCGCCCTGTGGCAGCCCGGCCAGAAACAATGGCAGCGCCAGGCCACTTGGGCGTATGACGAACAGGACCGCGCCATTCTCAGCGAACATGCGGGCGGGGTTGAAAAAGTCAGTCTGCGCTATGACAGCCGACCGCACCAGCCCTTACCCGGCAGCCCGGCGCACGGGCCGGAATTCGAAACCGTCCTGACCAACAGTCTGGGGCGGCAAACCCGCTACCGCTGGCAACCGCACGGCCAGGAATGGCGTTTGCTGGAAAGCCGGGGTGCGGGCTGCGCCAGTTGCGGGGAGGTGAACCGGCGTTATCGCTACGATGCGGCCGGGCAGGTGGTGCGGGAAGAGAGCCTCAGCCCGGACGGCAATTTGCTGAACTGGCAGGATTATCGTCATGATGCCCGCGGGCGTGTGACCTCCATCGCGCGCGGGGCGGCGGGGACGGCAACGGTCGTGGAAAACTTCCGCTATGGCCGCCCGGATTTGCCGTGGACGGTCACCGCCGTCCTCCGCCCCAGCGTGTTGAAGGGCCATGAGGCCGAAACCCGATTTGAACATGATGCCCAAGGCCGACTCACGGCTCGGGAGGATGTTGGCTACTCCCCGCTGGGCGAGCGGCTGGAACGCCGCCGCCAGTTCACGTATGACGCGGCGGGTCGTCTACTGAGTGAAGATGGCCCCCTGGCCAACCTGCCGGACGGTCGCGGCGACATCAGCCGTTATCACTACGATGCCCAAGGCCGCCTTGACCGGCTGGAAGGAGTGGGTGGACTGCGCTTGGCCGTCAAACAGCGTGACCGTATCGGGCGTCTCACCGTGCTGGATGTGCGCAACGGCACTCGGCGTGAAACGTGGCGGCTGGACTATGACCGTCAGGGTCATCTCCGCGACCTGAGCCGGGAGGCGGATGGCTTGTCCGCCCGCCATCAGCAATTCCACTATGACGAGCAAGGCCGGTTGCTGGCCAGTACCGACGTAGCCGGTCTGCAAACGCGTATTGCCTACGATGCCGCCGGTCGCCTGCAACGTCTGATTCGCCCCGACGGGCAAGTGCTGCAACTGGCCCGTGACACCGAAAACCGCCTGCTCAGCCTGCAACGACTTCAGGGTGAAGGCCAGGCGCCATTCCAGCAACTGTCGTGGCAATACCGAGAGAATGCCGAGGGCCGCAGCATCCGCCAGCAGGATTCCCTGGGGTTGATTTCAGAACAACAGGCCCTGAATGACGGCCGCCAACTGCTGAGCCAGGATGCGCTGGGTCAGGAAAACCGCACGCTGGTTGACGGCCGGGGCCGTTGGCAGGCCAGCCAACTGCGCGCTCTGGGTGTCAGCCTGCCGCCGGAATGGCAGCGTGTTGAGCCGGGCGTGACCACCCGCACCGGCGCAGGCTTGCAGGCCGTGACCGGCAGTGATGATTGGGGGCGGCCTGTCATTCAGCGTTTGCCGGGGCAGGGTATTCGCCTCTATCGCTATGACGCGGCCGACAACCGCATTGCCGATGCCGCTGAAAACGGCGAAGTGCATCTCTATCGTTATGACTTCGCCGGTCGCCGCATTGCCGAAGGAAGTCAGGATGACCCTGAAGCCGTCGTCACCCGCTATGACGGCGACCTGCCGGTTTTCCGTGGCGGCGCCAAGGAGAGCCGGGACTGGCAATACAACGCCTTTGGTGAGCGTGTGCGCGAGAGTCGCCGCAGCACCGGCCCGGATGGCAAGTCCCGGAAATGGAAGCAGGTCTGGTCCTATGATGCTGCCGGTCGTGTTCAGCTGGAATCGCGGGACAACCTACATCTGGCCTACGAATACGGCAAGGACGGGCGGATCAGCGCCCTCTATCGCAGCGAGGGCCGTCTGGCCGCGTTGCTGGCCGGATGGAGAGACGGCCTCCGCTGGCTCTCCCAACCGGTGGCGGATCACCTGCAATACGATGCCTGGGGGCAGCTCAGCCTGTTGCGCCTGACGCACGGCACCGAGCAATACATTCAGCGTGACGGCCGTGGCCGCATCACCCGCATCAGCACCCGGTATCGGACCCACTCGCAACCTTGGCTGGCTTCCATTCTGGGCTTCATGCTGCCGGATGATTGGGCTTTGGCGGTGGAAAACCGCCTGGGGCTGGTGAAGGCCGTGGCCGGGGAAAGCCGCTACCGCTACGACGCCCTGAACCGGGTGCAAGAGCGCGATGAGGGCGGAGTCCAGGAACGCTATGCCTATGACGCCGCCGGGCGCTTGTCCCGCATTGAAACCTTGGGGCAGATGGGCTGGGTGGAAACGGCGGCTTATGATTATGACCTGAGTGGCAACCGGCGGAGCGAACGTACACAGCTGTTGCGGACGGACTATCACTATGCGGCGGACGGGGTGCAGTGGCTGGGGCGGCAATGGCATCCGTCGGGTGAGTCGCCGGGGAAATCCACCGAACCATCCTATTTGGCGCAACTGGCTTCTTATGATCCGCTGGGCCGCCCGTGGTTGTGGTGGCAGGGCGTCACCAACCCGGTGCAGGGCTTGTCGCTGGCTGGATTACAGACGCAGCAGGCCCCGTTGTGGCGTTTGAAACTGGCGGGCAGCCAGCCGGTGGCGTGGGTCAATGAGCGCGGGGCGTCGCCGTTACGGTATGGCTATGACTTGCAGGGCTTGCCCGCGTGGCAGCAGTTGCAAACGGATGAGCGGCATTACTGGCGGCGTTATAGTGATTATGGGGACGCCTTGCGCTTGCGTGAGGAGGATGTGTGGCGCGGGGCTCGGGGTGGTGAGCAGCGTTTGCAGCGGGACTATGTGTATCTGGGTGGTTTGCCGGTGGCGGTGCGGGTATCCGGGGCGGACGACGATGGCTGGGGGGAAGTGCTGGCCAACCGTCAGGGCGCGCCGGTCGCGGTGCTGGATGAAGGGGGCGCGGCGCGTTGGTCAGCCGGTTATGAGGCGTTTGGCGGGTTGCGGGAGACGGCGGGGGGTGAGGCGTCCGGGCGGTTGTGGGCGGTGAGCCTGCGTTTGCCGGGGCAGCATGAGGACCCGGTGACAGGGTTTTACCAGAACGGTTTCCGGACGTATGTGCCGGAGGCGGGGCGTTATTTGACGCCGGACCCGGCGGGGTTGCGGGGCGGGTTGAATCCGTTTGTGTATGTGGGGAGTGATCCTTTGAATGCGGTGGATCCGTGGGGGTTGTACCAGATTGATATGCATTATTACATGACGTATTTTTTGGGGATTGTGACGGGGTTCAGTGCGGATCAGGCGAGGACGATTGCGTTGGCGACGCAGTTTGTGGATGAGAATGATTATACGGTTCCGTTGAGGGATGGCGGCATCCCGCTCATTTCTACCGTGGTGGACGGCATTCACAACGCCACGGATGACCGTCTGGCGTTCTATCATTTCGTCAACACGAAGGAAGGGTGGATCAATACATTGGAGTCTGGAAGTTATGATCCGGTGCGGAACAAAGGGGAGTCGGATGAAAATTATAAGATCAGGCGTCTGACGGCCAATATTGAGTCCATTCCTCAGATACAGAATCTGGAATTTAACTATCGTAATGTTGAAGGATGCAATCAGAAGATGCAGTTCTTCGGGGAATTCCTGCATGCCTTCGAAGACACGTTTGCGCATCGTGACGCGGAAAATGATCCCTTCGGTTTGAATAAAGGTACAGGTCATGCGACCGGTGGTGAGAATCCGGACTATACCTACAATCATGTGGTGGGCGGGTTGTCAGTGTTGGGGCGCGGAACATGGGATGTGAATGAGGACAGGACGCTGATTGCTCAGGAGCAGGTGTACCGGAAGATGCTGGATTTCCGCGACTCGGTGGGGGCGAGCGGGAAGGTGGTTCCTTGGGAAGAGCTTCGGGACTATTTGGTAGTCTTCAACAGTATCCATGAGAATGCGCACGGGGCGGATGGTGCGGAGGATTTGCATACACTCCAATACAAGATACGGTATTTGCAGGGTCTGCTGAATGGGAAGGGCGGGAACGAGCACGAGATGATTTTTCCAGGAGGATCACAGTCCAGCAGGGAAGCGGTGACATTGGATTTAAGTGAGAAATTGGATGATCTGGATGCGGAGAGGTTTGAAGTGATTCTGAATGTTGATGGTACGGTTAGTGCGGTTAATACTAAGATGCCAGGGTGGGGATATACTTCCTCTAATGATCCCGTGAAAGGTACTAATTTTGATCTTATTAATAAGTCCGGAAAGGCAGGCAGGAATGGTTTCAGCGTTTCGGATGGGATAAGAAATCGAGTTGACAATCTTCGAGGGGTGCGTGTTTCTGAATTTTCTGGCGTCATATGGGATACAGGACATAAAAATATTGGGAACTACAAGATGTATCTTGATCGAGGAATTCTTAAAGTCACTGGGAGTAGGCCAGAATGAAAATTAATATTCTAGGTTTTTCTATAGCGGTGATAATGTTGTCGGCAGCTTCTAAGGTTCATGCGATAGAGACTACGGATAAAAGTGATCTGCCAAGGTGTGGGTCGTCGTACTTTTCTAAAGGGGTCAGATTTAAGCGCTATTGTGAAAAGAGTGATTTTCGAGTAGGAAGGAATCATGATGGATTTTTTGCTTGGATTCAAGGCCACGCTAGAGGTGGTTCTGGTGAGACGATATATGGTTGGAGTGGCTTTGATATAGATATGAATGGCCACCTAAGAGATGTAAGTTGTTGTGAAGGTAATGGGGTCTTGGTGGGTGGTTTTGATGAGAATTCAAAGGATGTAGTGTTAAGGAATGGGTATATTCAAGGCAATACTGGTGTTTTTGTTTTAGGGGGTGTTTTTAGAGAGAAGGAAGACTATAGTGGAGGTTGCTCATATAAGTCTGGGCTCATAGATTATTTGAGAGGCATGCCATCAAATTTACATTTAATTAATCTTGTGTTACACGGGGGGGTCGGAAGCGTCGCAGCTGTAGGCTCATCAATAGAGAACTCAAAAATAGGTATGGCGACTATTAGGGCTACTGGGCTTGATTTTGCTTTCTTAAATAATAGCTATGTGATGAGAACAATGATTATGATGGGGGCGCGTCAAAGTGTCGGGCAAACTCCCGTTGACAGGCTTACTTTTCTTGTCAATGGCGATATACCGTATCTCGAAAATAGTGATGAAGTTGCCTACCCAGCAGCCCTTCATCTCTCCTGCGCCGACAACGCCACCATCTCCAACAACATCTTCACCGCCAAAACCAAAATCCCCGGCGCTTACGCCATCGTCCTCAAACACAGCAAAAACGTCCGTATCACCAACAACACCTTCGAAGGCTTCACCGTCCCCGTCCTCATGGACAAATACAGCAGCATCATCGACGACCGTGGCAACGTCATCAAGCCGGACGTTACCATCAACAGCCCCCAATCCCGGCTCTACAAAGTCGATCTAGACCATGTCCAAGGCGACACCCGTCGGCCTTGGTGGCAATTCTGGCAGTGATCACCCCGCAAACGTCATATCCCAAAATTCAGGTCTCGGCGGCGGAGCCGTCACATCCGTCTTCGCCCGCAAATGCCCCGCCAGCAACTGGCACCACAGCTTCAGGTAATGCTCCAGAATCTGCTCGTTGAACACCAGATGCTTGTCCGCCGCCATGCCGCGCAACAACCACTGCGACAACACCATCAAATGCCGCACATTATCCTTATCCGTCTTGCCCACCAGATAATGATCCGCCGCCGTCCCCAAAGTCTCAAACGCCGCAATCCACAAATGCTGCAACATCGATGACAACTCCGAATCCCGGCGGCTGGCCACCAGCAATTCCAGCAGAATCGTGAATTCCGCCGCCCCGAACACTTCCCGCCACGACGTAAAGATCAGGTCGCTCAAGCGGTCGTCCGAGGCATCCAGCTGACTCACCGCCCGGCCCAGCTGCACATAGATGCGGCGCATCAGGTGTTCCGCCGCCGCCGCAATCAACGCCGCCTTGGACGGGAAGTGGTGAACAGGAGCGCCGCGCGACACTTCCGCCGTCTCCACAATGCGGGTCACGGTGGTGCCGACATAGCCGTCCGTTTCCAGACATTTCAACGTGGCTTCAATCAGGCGCACGCGCATGGCTTCACTGCGCTCGGCCTGGGTGCGTCGCAAGGGTTTGGAAGTAACAGGGGTTTCAGGGGTCATGGTGCCGGTGTCCGCTATTCAGGGTTGTAATTGTAATTATTCCTTCGCCGTTTCCCCAGCAATTCCGGACGATTGTCCAGCAAAATCAGCTATTTCCTCGGAAAATTATTCCATCCGGGCCAGAACCAATCGCTTGCTTGGGGGCTTGACTCTCGCGCTGTGACGCGGTATCAATAACATATTGTACGTCCGTATTGTAAGTTAAGGAGACCCTGATGAGCAACCTGCATATCCCCCAACCCGTCGCCCCGATGATCCCGCGCACCATTTTCAACAGCGATCACGAGGACTTCCGTAAAACCGCCCGCCGTTTCTTTGAAGAAAAGGTTGCTCCGTTCCATGAGAAGTGGGAAGAGCAGCAGCACATCGACCGCAGCCTGTGGAACGAAGCCGGTGCGCTGGGCCTGCTGTGCCCCACCATGCCGGAAGAATACGGCGGATCGGGTGTGGATCGTCTGTTCAGCGTCATCATGATGGAAGAGCAGGCCCGCGCCGGTGACTCC
Organism: Fluviicoccus sp.; assembly: GCF_030646115.1. Lineage (GTDB taxonomy): Bacteria > Pseudomonadota > Gammaproteobacteria > Pseudomonadales > Moraxellaceae > Fluviicoccus. Next base: position 78,148 of record NZ_JAUSMX010000006.1, on the reverse strand, counting down.
GCTTCCGGTTTCTCGCTGCACTCCGACATCGTCGCCAACTACGTCAACAACTTCGGCAACGAAGAACAGAAGAAGTACTGGCTGCCGAAGATGGCTTCAGGGGAAGTGGTCAGCGCCATTGCCATGACCGAGCCGGGCACCGGTTCCGACCTGCAGGCCATCAAGACCCGTGCGGTGGATGACGGTGATCACTACATCCTCAACGGTTCCAAGATTTTCATCACCAACGGCTACCTGTGCGACATGGCGGTGGTGGTGGTGAAGACCGGTGACATCAGCGCCGGCGCCGGTGCGGTGTCCTTGCTGATTGTGGATGCCAAGAGCGAAGGCTTCACCAAGGGCAAGCCGCTGAAGAAAGTGGGTATGCGCGGTCAGGATACCTGCGAGCTGTTCTTCGACAACGTGCGTGTGCCGAAGTCCAACCTGCTGGGCATGGAAGGCATGGGCTTCATCATGTTGATGAAGGAACTGGCCTGGGAACGCATGATGATCGCGATCATGTGCGCCGCCGGTGCCGAAGGCGCGCTGGCCACGACCGTGGAATACGTCAAGCAGCGCAAGGCGTTCGGCAAGACCGTTGCTTCTTTCCAGAACACCCGCTTCAAGCTGGCCGAAATGCGTTCGGAAATCCAGATCGCCCGCGTCTTCACCGATCGCTGCATTGAACAGGTGCTGAAGGGTGAGCTGAGTGTGGAAGCGGCCTGTGCCGCCAAGTACTGGGTCTCCGACCTGCTGAGCAAGGTGGTGGACGAGTGCGTGCAGCTGCACGGCGGCTACGGCTTCATGCTGGAATATCCGATTGCCCGTGCCTACATCGACACCCGCGCCAACCGTATCTACGGCGGCACCAACGAAATCATGAAGGAACTGATCTCACGTTCCATCTGATGCGATGACAATCAGGGCGACTTCGGTCGCCCTGATGCTATGTGGTGCTTTTAGAGAGCATTTACTTCCTCCTGCTTCCTTCTCCCTCTTACAGGAGTTTCCCCATGTCCCAAGAACTTCGATTTGACGGCCGCGTCGCCATTGTCACCGGCGCGGGCAACGGTCTTGGCCGCCAGCATGCCTTGCTGCTGGCATCGCGCGGTGCAAAAGTGGTGGTCAATGACCTCGGTGGCGGTCGTCATGGTGACGGCAAGTCCTCGGCAGCGGCCGATGCCGTGGTGGAGGAAATCCGGGCGGCGGGGGGCGAGGCAGTCGCGAATTATGATTCCGTGGAAAACGGCACGGCGATTGTGCAGACGGCGCTGGACGCTTTCGGTACGGTCGATATTGTCATCAACAATGCGGGCATCCTGCGCGATGTCAGCTTCCAGAAAATGACCCAGGACGACTGGGATCTGGTCTACCGGGTACACCTGAAAGGCTCGATGTCTGTCTCCCATGCGGCGTGGCCGATCATGCGCGAGAAGGGTTACGGCCGCATCATCATGACCACCTCGGCGGCGGGCATCTACGGTAACTTCGGACAGGCCAATTATTGTGCGGCCAAGCTGGGTATCCTCGGGCTGGCGCATTGTCTGGCTGAAGAGGGACGCAGCAAGAATATCTTGGTCAACACCATTGCGCCGCTGGCGGCCTCGCGCTTGACCGAAACCATCCTGCCGCCGGAAATGCTGGCGCTGCTGAAGCCGGAATATGTCAGTCCACTGGTGGCCTGGCTGTGTCATGAAAGCTGTGAAGATACCAAGGGCCTGTTTGAAGTCGGCGCCGGTTACATCGGCAAGCTGCGCTGGGAGCGCACCCAGGGCCACAGTTTCAACACCAGCCGCGCCATGACGGTGGATGAAATCGCCGGCAAGTGGGCGAAGATCAGTGACTTCACCGACAGCGAACATCCCAGCACCACCAACGAATCCTTCGGCACCATTCTCGCCAACCTCAACAAGAAGAGCCTGGGTGGCAACGAGTTCATCGACCTCGATGCAGCCAGCAAGGACGAAATCGTCACCAGCAATGCCTACGACGAGCGCGATCTGGCGTTGTATGCGCTGGGCGTCGGTTCTGCAGCAAATCCGCTGGACGCCACCGAACTGCCCTATGTCTATGAACTGGGCGACGGTTTCCAGGCGCTGCCGACCTATGGCGTCATGCCCGCGCTCAATGCCTACCTGAACCTGGCGAAGGACGGCAAGAGCCTGCAAGGCCTGAACTACGGCTTGGACCGCGTGCTGCACGGCGAACAATACACCGAGTTGCTGCGGCCGCTGCCGCCGCACGCCAAGCTGACTCACACCTTCCGTTTCAAGAACGCTTACGACAAGGCTCCGCATGCGGTGGTGGTGATGGCGGTGGATACGGTGGATGAAACCGGCGAGAAGCTGGCCTACAACGAAATCAGCACCTTCGTGCGCGGTGCGGGCGGTTGGGGCGGCGATCGCGGGCCGTCCGGCGATGTCAACGTCCCGCCCGCCCGCGAACCGGATGCGGTGATCGAGGAGAAAACCGCCGACAACCAGACGCTGTTGTACCGTCTGTCCGGTGACTGGAATCCGCTGCATGCCGATCCGGCTTTTGCCAAGGCCTTCGGTTTTGAAAAGCCCATCCTGCATGGCCTGTGTACCTTCGGCTATGTCGGCCGCCATGTGATCAAGGCCTTCTGCGGCAACGACGGCCGTCGCTTCAAGAGCATCAAGGTGCGCTTCGCGGACAGCGTCTTCCCCGGTGAAACGCTGATCACCCGTATGTGGAAGGAAAGCGATATCCGCATCATCGTTGAAACTTCGGTGAAGGAACGGAATTCGGTGGTGATCCGCAATGCCGCCGTGGAACTCTATGCCGAGATTCCTAAGGCCAAGACAAAACCAACCGTTGCCGCGACCTCAGCACCCGCCGCTGTTTCCTCCGGGCAGCCGGACAAGTTGCTGCCCGAGGATGTGTTCAGCGTCCTCGCCGCCCATGTCGCCGCCCACCCTGAATTGGTGGACAAGGTGAAGACGGTCTTCCAGTTCAACCTGAAAAACCCGGACAGCGCCTGGCTGCTGGACCTGAAGAACGGGCAGGGCGTCTGCAAGGCCGGTGTCGCCGAGAAAGCGGATGTGACGCTGGACATGGATGCCGAGCACATTTCGACGGTGGTCAGCAGTTCGCTGGCCGATGTGCAGAAGCTGTTCTTCAACGGCAAGCTAAAGATCGGCGGCAATGTCATGGCCTCGAACAAGCTGATCGTGTTGCAGGACATCAAGCCGCAAGCCTACGAGGAAGCGCGCGCGAAGCGTGTCGCCGGGGGAGGCGGTGCCGCTGCTACGGCTTCCGCACCCGCCGCTGCGCCGGTAGTGGATGCCAATGCGCCGCTGGAACCGTCGGACGTGTTTGCCGCCATCAGCGATTACCTCTCCGGTCATCCGGAACTGGTGGAAAAGGCCAAGACTGTCTTTCAGTTCAACCTTAAGAACCCCGATTCGCAGTGGTTTCTGGACCTCAAGAACGGCGCGGGCGCTTGCGGCTCCGGCGCGGCGGACAAGGCCGATGTGACGCTGGAAATCGATGCCGAACTGATGCCCGCCATCGTCACCAGCTCGCTGGCCGATGTGCAGAAGTTGTTCTTCAGCGGCAAGCTCAAGGTCACCGGCAACATCATGGCCTCCAATAAGCTGATCGCGCTGCAAGCCATTGATCCCAAGGCTTACGAGGCGGCGAAGCTGAAACGCCTGAGCAGCGGCGCGGCCAGCCCGGCGGCGACTGCTGTCACGGCCGCCAAGCAGTCTCAGGCTCCGGCCATCATGGCGGCGCTGGCGAAAAAGCTGGCGGACAAGCCCGCGACCGGCTGCCTGCTGATCAAGATCACCGATGTCGGCAACTGGCTGATTGACGGTGCGTCGGTCGGCTCGGTGGCGGATACCGTGCCTGCCGAAACCACGATCACGCTGTCTGATAGCGATCTGCTGCAACTGGCGCAGGGCAAGGCGGATCTGCGGGATCTGTTCCAGCATGGGCAGGTCAGGGTGGATGGGGATGTGGCGCTGGTGAAGCAATTAACGGTGCTTGGCGGTTTGGTTTAATCAGTCCCCTCTCCCCCTGTGGGAGAGGGTTAGGGAGAGGGGTACGGCGGTGGCGTGATCACTGCCGGTGTGTGCGGGTGACTCTCCGCACCCCTCTCCCCGGCCCTCTCCCACAAGGGGAGAGGGAGAGATGCCTTTGGGAGAATTCATCATGAAACGTCGTGTCAATGTCATCGGTGTGGGGATGACCAAGTTCGCCAAGCCCGGTTCCAGCCCGGAATACTTCGAAATGGCCCGTGACGCCGGTCTGAACGCGCTGAAGGATGCCGGTATCGCCTACAACGAGGTGCAGCAGGCCTATGCCGGGTACGTCTACGGCGACAGCACCTGCGGCCAGCGCGCCGTCTATGAACTCGGGCTTACCGGTATCCCGGTGGTCAACGTCAACAACAACTGCTCCACCGGCTCCAGCGCGCTGTACTTGGCACGTCAGGCCATTGAGGGCGGACTGGCGGAATGCGTGCTCGCCATCGGCTTCGAGAAGATGGAGCGCGGCGCGCTCGGCAGCAAGTTCAACGACCGCATTCCACCCATGGACCAGCATGTGCAGGTGATGATGGACGTGCAGGGCTTCAACTCATCGCCGCCCGCCGCCCAGATGTTCGGCGGGGCAGGGCGTGAGTACCGCTGGCAATACGGCACCCGCCGCGAAACCTTCGCCAAGATCGCCGCCAAGGCGCGTGTCCACGCCGCCAACAACCCCTATGCGCTGTTCAACCAGTTGCTGACGGTGGAAGAAATCCTCGCCTCCGATGACGTCTTCGACCCGCTGACCCGTTTCCAGTGCTGCCCGCCCACCTGCGGCGCGGCGGCTGCCATTCTGTGTTCGGATGAATTCGCCGCCAGACACGGCATCCGCAACGCGGTCTACATCGCCGCGCAGTCCATGACCACCGACTTCGCCAGCAGCTTTGAACCGCGCAGCATGATCAAGATGATCGGCTATGACATGACCAAGGACGCCGCGCGACAGGTCTATGAAGCCTCGGGCATCGGTCCGGAAGACATCGACGTCGTCGAACTGCACGACTGCTTCACCGCCAACGAACTGCTGACCTATGAAGGTCTGGGCTTGTGCCCCGAAGGCGGCGCCGAACAGTTCATCTGGGACGGCGACAACACCTACGGCGGCAAATACGTCACCAACCCGTCCGGCGGCCTGCTGTCCAAGGGCCACCCGCTGGGCGCCACCGGCCTGGCGCAATGCACGGAGCTGGTGTGGCAACTGCGTGGCACCGCGGACAAGCGTCAGGTGGAAGGCGCACGCATCGCCTTGCAGCACAACCTCGGCTTGGGCGGCGCGTGCGTAGTGACGATGTACCGCAAGGACTGAAGAACCGTCTAGGTCGGGCTTCAGCCCGACAACAACCTTCGATCGGAGAGTGTTGTCGGGTTGAAACCCGACCTACAGAAGCCATCACCGGATATTGAACCCCGCCGTCCGCAGCCAACTGTCCGAGGCCACATGCCCAGGAACAACGTATTGGTATAAAGACGGTTGAAAGTGAGATATCGGTCATCGAGTTTTGGCGAAGGACACGGTTTTGCTTCCTTTTGCCAAGACAAAAGGAAGGCCCGCGGCAGGCGACCCCCTCCGCCCCAAAGACACCGTTGGTGGGTTTCGTGCCTCAACCCACCCTACGAACCGAGCAAGAACCAATCCATGAATACCCCAACCCCCCAATGGTGGAACAACCTCCCCGACGACTACTACCGCCACGCCGTCCCCACCCACCTCGACAGCAAATTCCCCCTCAAAGTCCACGGCTCCGCCGCCATGGACCGCATCCTGCGCACCGGCCTCGCCACCATGGTCAGCAGCGCCCTGTCGCCGATGCTGGTATTCCCCGGCCTGCGCGAGCGCGAACTGGAAAAGGCCGGATTCTACGGCGATCTTGCCGCCAAAGGCGACCCATCGGCTGTATTCATGCCGCCCCCGGCCAATGTCATCATCCACAAGACGGCCTCGCCCGCACTGGGTTACCACCCCTCGGTTCCGCACCACGGCCTGCATTTCACCAGCCCCTACGAAACGCTGAATCCCGCCGTCCGCGACAGCTACAACAGCTACGAGGCCAACCGCCAGGTCAGCGCCCAACACTGGACGCATCCCGGCGGTCCGCGACCGACGATGATCTTCATCCACGGCTACTTTGCCTCGCCGTACTGGCTGAACAGCCTGATGTTCTCGTTGAAGTGGTTCTATGACCAAGGGCTGGACATCGTGCTGGTGACACAACCCTTCCACGGGGCGCGCCAGCCGTCAGCCTCGCCGTGGAGCGGCTTCCACTTCCTGTCGCACGGCCTGTGCCACGCCAACGAAGCCATGCTGCAAAGCGTGTTTGACGTGCGTGTGCTGATGAACCACCTCTATGCCACGGGAGTCCCCGCCATTGGTGTTTCCGGCCTCAGCCTGGGCGGGTACATCACGGCGCTGCTGGCCAATGCCGACGAGCGCCTGGCTTTCGCCATACCCAACTCACCCATGGTTTCCCCGGTGGACATGCTGCTGGAATGGACACCCAGCGGCAGCCTGCTGCGGCAGTTGATACCAACCAGCGGTCGTACTGTCCCGGATTTCCGCCGCCTGCTGGCCATCCATTCGCCGCTGAGCTGGCAACCGGTCATCGACCCGCGCCGCCTGCTGGTGATTGGCGGGGCGGGCGACCGTTTCACCGCTCCCCGCTATGTGCAGTTGCTGCACAAACACTGGACGGGCAGCCGTATGCACTGGTTTCCGGGTAACCATGTGTTACATCTGCATCAAAGACGCTATTTGAAGCTGATGCGGGACTTTATCGGGCAGTCGCTCGGTGATATGGTTGAGCGAAATCCAGAATAACCCGAACAGGATCACAAAAATGAGCAACGCCAACGAACGCGCGACGCAGGTTCACTGCCTGCTGCACTGGGAAAAAGCCACTCCCGACAATGTCTATCTCACCCAGCCCTTTGGCAACGGCGTGGTTAAAACCTACACCTGGAAACAGGCGGGCGATGAAGTGCGCCGCATGGCCGCCTACCTGCAATCGCTGAACCTGCCGCCCAAAAGCAACATTGGCTTGCTGGGCCGCAATTCCGCGCACTGGATTCTGGCCGACCTGGCTATCTGGATGGCCGGTCATGTCACCGTGCCGTTGTATCCGACCCTGAACGGCGAATCCTTCACCTATATCCTGGAACACAGTGACACGGCTTTGCTGATGATCGGCAAGATGGACGGCAAGGCCGATGGCTGGAAGGAAATCCAGCCGGTGCTGCCGGAAGGCCTGCCCATCATCGGCATGCCGCTGTCACCCAAGATGAATGTGCCGCAGTGGGACGACATTGTCGCCAAGACTGCGCCGCTGGCGAATCCGCAACTGCCCGATCCCGACAGCCTGGCCACCATCGTTTATACCTCCGGCAGCACCGGCCGTCCCAAGGGCGTCATGCATAGCTTTCGCACCATGATCATCATCATCAATGGCATGGAGTCGATCTGGGGTTTCACCAATAAAGAGCGCATGCTGTCCTACCTGCCGCTGGCGCACGTCGCCGAACGCGCGGCGGTGGAAACCACCTCGCTCTATTTCGGCTTCCAGGTCTTTTTCTCGGAAGGGCTGGACACCTTCCAGCAGGACTTGCAGCGCGCCCAACCCACCATTTTCTTCTCGGTGCCGCGCCTGTGGACCAAGTTCTACCTGGGCGTTCATGAAAAGCTGCCCGCCAAGAAGCAGAAGCTGCTGTTCAGTATTCCTTTCCTGGGCGGTCTGGTAAAAAAGAAAGTCCTCAAGCAACTGGGCATGGATCAGGTTCGCGCCGCTTTGACCGGCTCCGCGCCGCTGCCGCCGAACATTATTTCCTGGTACCGTGAACTGGGCTTGGAACTGCTGGACGTTTACGGCATGTCCGAGAACTTCGCCTATTCCCACGCCAGCAAGCCGGGTGAAATGCGCGTTGGTTATGTCGGTTCGGTGAATCCCGGCGTGGAGCACCGCATTGCCGACAACGGCGAAGTGCACGTGAAGAGCCCCGGCCAGATGCTGGGTTATTACAAAATGCCCGGTAAGATGGAAGAAGAATTGACCGCAGACGGCTACTTCATGACCGGTGATCGCGGCGAAATCGACGAGAAGGGCCGTCTGAAGATTACGGGCCGGGTCAAGGAACTATTCAAGACCAGCAAGGGCAAGTACGTGGCGCCGGTGCCGATCGAGAACAAGCTCAACAACCATCCCAAGGTGGAAGTGGTGTGCGTGACCGGTTCCGGCGAACCGCAGCCTTTTGCCTTGCTGATGCTGTCCCTGGACGCCGTCAAGGAACTGGAACGCGGCGAACTGGACAAGGATGCGCTGTCGCGTGAAATCCACAGCCTGCTGGAGGAAGTCAACGGCAGCCTGGAAGACCATGAAACCCTGGATTATGCGGTGGTGGTGAAGGAGCAGTGGACCATGGAAAACGGTTTCCTGACGCCGACCATGAAAATCAAGCGCAACATCATTGAAGACCGCTACATGCCGAATGCCGGGCAGTGGGTTGCCCGTCGGCAAAAGGTGATCTGGGAGGATTAAAACCCCCTGGCCCCCTTTCCAAGGGGGAAATGATGAGATTGCCGTGACTCCCCCTTGGAAAGGGGGCAGGGGGGTTTTACCATCCCCCCTTATTTCTCAATGACCTCGGTTGCCAATGGCTCCCCCGATTGCCCTCTGGGCTATACCCCTCGTTTATTTCCTGCTGGTCGCCGCCGAATTCGTGGCCATGACCCATGTCGCCTTCGTCCTCACCCGCCAGGGCTTTAGCGCCACCGCCGTCGGATTTGTCGCCACTCTGATGTGGCTGGGCATTTTCTGCGGTTCGGTGCTGGCTTCCCATATCACCCCGCGTTATGGCCGTGAGCCGGTGTTCAGGCGGTCAGTGCAGGCGCTGGTGCTGTGTTTCGGGTTGATAGCGCTGGTGCAGGGCTACTGGCCCTGGGCGGTGCTTGGCTGGTTGCTGGGCGTTGTGGTCGGGGTCATCTGGGTAACTGGTGAGGCGTGGCTGGCCGAGATAGCTCCGCCGGACCGTCGCGGCTTTTACGTCGGTCTGTTTGAGACCTGTGTCGGCATCGGCATGATGACCGGGCCGGTGCTGTTGGCGCTGATTGACCGGGTTGGCGGGCCGCCGTTCTGGGTGGCCTTCGGCATGGGGCTGGCGACCCTGGCGGCCGGAAGGTTGTTGCCGCACAGCGCGCCGGTTGTGGATGCCTCGGAAACAACGGATGGCACTGTACCTGACATTCCGTGGAAAGGGTTGGTGGCGGGCATTGCAGCGGTATCCCTGATCAGTGGTCTGCTGGAAAGCGGCAGCGCTTCCATGTTGCCCGGACTTAGCCTGCGCTTGGGATTTACGGTGCAGGAGGCGGCCTGGCTGGGGGCGGTAATCGGGGCGGGCAGCGCCTTGCTGCAAACCCCGGCCGGGCATCTCAGCGACCGCCTGGGCCTGCATCGAATTGAGACAGTTTGCTGGAGCCTGCTGGCGCTGGTTTCTGTCGGTTTGTGGGGATGGGGAACGCAGTTGTGGTGGATGCTGTGGCTGACTGGTTTTGTGTTCGGCGGCATGGGCGGTGTCATCTATACCCTGGCGATGGTGGAGCTGGGGCAAAAGTTGCAGGGCAAGGGGCTGGTGCGGGCGACGTCGGTGCTGGTGGTTTGTTATACCGCGGGCAGTGCCTCGGGGCCGGTGATGGGCGGCTGGCTGTTTGACCGGGGCGGGCTGGCGTGGCTGGCCGTTGGGTTGGGCACGACGGCGGTGGCAGGCCTGGGGGTGAATTGGTGGCGGGGTAACCGCAATTAGAGTGCGCCGCCTGTAGGTCGGGCTTCAGCCCGACAACACTCTCCGATCGAAGGGCGGTGTCGGGCTGAAGCCCGACCTACAGGTTTGTTCAGGCGAGTCCGGTCAGCTTCACCAGTCGCGTGGTCGCTTCGCTCTGGTTCATGGTGTAGAAGTGGAAAGCCGGGGCGCCGCCCTGGATCAGGCGTTCAATCAGCTTGGCCACCACGGTTTCACCCAGCGCCTTGATGCTGGCGCTGTCATCACCGTAAGCCATCAGCTGCTTGCGCAACCAGCGCGGAATATCCGCCCCGCAGCTGTCCGAGAACCGGATCAGGTTACCGGCGTTGGTGATGGGCATGATGCCGGGAATCACCGGGATGTTCACTCCGGCCTTGGCCAGCCGGTCCATGAAATGGAAGTAGGCGTCGGCATTGAAGAAGAACTGGGTGATGGCGCTGTTCGCCCCAGCCTGAACCTTGGCGATGAAGTTGCGCAGATCGGCTTCGTAGCTATCGGCCTGCGGATGCATCTCCGGGTAGGCCGCCACTTCAATGTGGAAATGATCACCACTGTGCTGCCGCACGAATTCGACCAGGTCACGGGCATAGGGCAGTTCGCCCAGCGTCATCTGCCCGGAGGGCAGGTCGCCGCGCAGCGCCACCAGACGCTTGATATTCTGTTCCTTGTAGCCATCCAGCAACTCGGCCAATGCGGCCTTGGAGTCGCCGATGCACGACAGGTGTGGAGCCACCGGCACCGGCGCGGTCTGTTGCAGGCGGGACACCGTGGTCAGGGTGCGGGTGCGGGTGGAGCCGCCCGCGCCATAGGTCACGGAAAAATACTGGGGATTGAGGGTGCACAATTCCTGATGCACCGTCAGCAGTTTGTCAGCCCCTTCCGGCGTTTTTGGCGGAAAGAACTCGAAACTGATGGGGACGTTTCTGGGCATGATGAATTCCTTCATAGTCCCCTCTCCCCTTGTGGGAGAGGGTTAGGGAGAGGGGTGCTGCAGCGAATCGAACAGTTCGGGTGTTCCGTCCGCTTTCCGCACCCCTCTCCCCGGCCCTCTCCCACAAGGGGAGAGGGGGTTTCATACTTAGTACTTGTACGAATCCTGCTTGTACGGACCGTCGACGCTGACACCGATATACTCGGCTTGGGTCGGTGTCAAACGGGTCAGCACGCCGCCAAACCCGGCGACCATGGCCGCAGCTACTTCTTCGTCCAGCTTCTTCGGCAGCACTTCCACCTTCAGCATCGACGCCTTCACGGCCTCGGAGTGATTGGCGAACTTCTGTTCGTACAGGTACATCTGCGCCAGCACCTGGTTGGCGAAAGAGCCGTCCATGATGCGCGACGGATGGCCGGTGGCGTTGCCGAGGTTGACCAGGCGGCCTTCCGACAGAAGGATCAGGTAGTTCGGGCTTGACGGGTCCAGCGTCGAATCCGGCGATGTGCGATAGACCTTGTGCACCTGCGGCTTCACTTCTTCCCACAGCCAGTTGTCGCGCATGTAGGCGGTGTCGATTTCGGTGTCGAAGTGGCCGATATTGCAGACCACGGCACCGTTCTTCAGCGCGCCCAACATGGCGGCGTCACAGACATTGGTGTTGCCGGTGGTGGTGCAGACGAGGTCGGTTTCACCCAGCAGGCGGGTGTCGATGTCGGCGGCTTTGCCGGTGTTGATTCCGTTTAGGTACGGCGACACCACTTCATAGCCGTCCATGCAGGCCTGCATGGCGCAGATCGGATCAATTTCGGTGACACGGACAATCATGCCTTCCTGACGCAGCGACTGCGCGGAACCCTTGCCCACGTCTCCATAGCCAATCACCAGCGCACGGCGGCCGGCCATCAGCATGTCGGTGCCGCGCTTGACAGCGTCGTTCAGCGAGTGGCGGCAGCCGTACTTGTTGTCGTTCTTGGACTTGGTGACCGAGTCGTTGACGTTGATGGCCGGAACCTTGAGGGTGCCTTTCTTCCACATCTCGATCAGGCGGTGCACGCCGGTGGTGGTTTCTTCAGTGATGCCGTGGATGCTTTCCAGCATCTGCGGATACTTTTCATGGACAATCCAGGTGACGTCGCCGCCGTCGTCCAGAATCATGTTGGCATCCCAGGGCTGGCCGTCTTTCAGCACGGTCTGCTCGATGCACCACCAGAATTCTTCCTCGGTTTCACCCTTCCAGGCGAATACGGGAATCCCGACGGCGGCAATGGCGGCGGCGGCCTGGTCTTGCGTGGAGAAGATGTTGCAAGACGACCAGCGCACTTCCGCGCCCAGCTCTACCAGCGTCTCGATCAGCACGGCGGTCTGGATGGTCATGTGGATGCAGCCGATAATCTTGGCGCCCGCCAGCGGCTTGGCGGCGGCATACTTGCGGCGCAGCCCCATCAGGGCGGGCATTTCGGCTTCGGCGAGGATGATTTCCTTGCGGCCCCAGCTGGCCAGGGCAATATCGGCAACCTTGTAGTCGCCAACGGTTGTCATAGACATGACAAGTCTCCATTGAAGTAGAGGCGGGTGTCGTTGGCAACTTGAGTGAAGTGGTTCGTCCGAGCCTGGCAGCCTTTGCAGCGGCTGTTGCAGCACCCCTCGGGGAACGGGGGAGAGTTTAGCGCAGGGAGAGGGGGGTGGCAATGGCGGCGGGACGGGAGGGCGGTCAGGAGACCGCCCCGGTGCGGTGCGCTCAGAACATGAACTTGCCGCCGATCATCAGGCCGTTATAGAGGTCGACATTCTTGGCGACATCGTAATCGGCCTGGTTGTTGCGATAGCCGGCATAACCGGTCATTTGTTCGCTGAACTCGTATTCACCGCGCAATTCGAATTCCTGATAGTTCTTCATTTTGCCAAAGGACAGCACATTCGGGGCAAAATACAGGGAGGCCGCGATGCTCACCTGCTTGGCGGACGGCGGGGTGAAGCTAAGGCCGCCGCCAACCGCCATGGCTGTGCCGTCTTCCAGCCGGTCATGCTGCTGGAACACGGCCTTGCCGCCGATGGTGGCGCTCAGGTCTTCGTTGATTTTCTGGTCAAGGTTGATGCCGGCGGTGTAGGTGTTGCCCAGATCCTTGACATGCACCCATCCAAAGTCGGAGGTGTAGTTCTTGCTGAAGTTATGACCGTAGTTCAGGCGTACGGCGTCATTGTTGAGGTCCAGCGACAGGGAGTCGGCAAAGACGGGGCCGGCTATCAGCACGGCAAGGGCCAGGAATTTGGCGTTCATGAGGTTCTCCAGTGGTTTCATGTGTTTCTTCATGAAGCCTGTATAACGGTTTAGCGGGGTCAGCGCTGTAATGTTTGGTTACAGCTTTGCTGCTGCCGGGCGGTTTTTCCGTTTCCCGGCTGTGTTCGTTTGACAAGCCTTGAAGCTCCCGCCTAGTATCACTTGGTACATAAGTACAATTATAAAAAGCTGCCAGAGAATCCGATATGGAACATCGCCGCGCGACGGTGAAGATGCCGTGTGTGCTGGGCTTATGCCTGGCATTCGGCATTTCCGCACCGTCAGCGGCGGGTCCGGACGAGGCCGAGATCAAGGCCGCCTTCATCTACAACTTCGCCAAATTCGTCGAGTGGCCGTCGCCGGCTTTCTCCAGGCCGGATGCCGTACTCAACCTTTGTATCAGCGGTCATGATGCCGTGGAGTCCGAGTTGCGCCAGCTGGAAGGCCGCGAGGCGCAAGGCCGCCGCCTGCGGTTGCGTCCTGTGACTTCTCAGGCGGATCTGGAGGGATGCCATGTGCTGTATGTGGCTGGTCCTGAAAATGCTCCCCAATCGTCGTTATTGCAGTCGCTTGAGAGCGAAGCGGTCTTGACGGTTGCCGATCGTCGCGACTTCGCCCGGCAGGGCGGGGTCATCAGCCTGTTTGTCGAGGGTAGTCGTGTGCAGTTCGCCGTCAATCTCTCGGCGGCGCAATCGCGGGGGCTGAAATTCAGCGCTCGTCTCCTTCAATTGGCCCGCGTGCCGAGATAGGGGGAGCGTTCATGAACCGTCTGACCCAACTCCCCCTGCACCAGAAGCTCCGTCGCATCCTGCTGTGGAGCGCAGGCTCCTCGCTGTTAGTGGCCTGGATGGCTTTCGCCGTCATTTCCGTGATCAAGCTGCACAGCGACACCCATTTGCGGTTGACGACACTGGCGAGGGTGACGACCTACAATACCCAAGCGGCCCTGACCTTCAATGACACTCAGGAAACGGCCAATGTGCTGGGTTCGCTGCACAGTGATGTCAGCATTGTCTACGCCTGTGTGTTGAAGACCGGCGGGGTGGCTTTTGCCGAGTGGTCGCGGCAGCCGGTGAAAAAACCGCTGGAGGCCTGCACCGACCGGGCGGACAACCGCGATGCCTGGCTGGCCGGACGGCTGCACTTGCGTGAGCCCATCCACCTGGAAAATGAGCAGATCGGCTACCTGCACCTGGATGCGGACATCCGCCCGTTGTGGACAGAGCTGGCGCTCTACATGACGATCCTGGCGCTGCTGGCCTTGCTGGCCTTGCTGCTGGCGGCGTTTCTGGGCCTGAAGCTGGGCAAGGTGGTGACCGAGCCTATTCTGGATCTGGCGCGCACCGCCGAAGAAGTCTCCACGCAGAAAAATTACGCCTTGCGCGCCAACTTCAGCGGCAATGATGAAGTGGGTCACCTGATTGACTGTTTCAACGATATGCTGGAACAGATCGAGTTGCGTGATCACGAGCTGAAGCAGCACCGGGAAGGCCTGGAGCAACTTGTGGCGCAACGCACGGACGAACTGAAGCACGCCAAGGAAGTGGCCGAGACGGCCAATCGCGCCAAGTCGCAGTTTCTGGCCACCATGAGCCATGAAATCCGGACGCCCATGAACGGCATGCTGGGCATGTCCGAACTGCTGCTGGGCACGCGGCTGGACAGCACCCAGCGCCGTTATGTGGAAACCATTTATGGTTGCGGCGAGGCCTTGCTCAGCATTCTCAACGATATTCTGGATTTCTCGAAGATCGAGGCCGGGCATCTGGTGCTGGAGTCGCTGGATTTTGATCCGGTGCAGGTGGTGGACGATGTCGTCAGCCTGCTGGGCGAGCCAGCCCATCGCAAGGGATTGGTGCTGGTGCGGGAAGTCATGCCGGAGGTGCCCCGGCGTCTGCGCGGCGATCCCAGCCGCTTGCGGCAAGTATTGATCAATCTCGTCAGCAACGCCCTCAAATTCACTGAAAACGGCCAGATCACCCTGGCGCTGTCGTCCGTGGACGCCAGCCAGCCGGTGCTGGAATTCCAGGTGCGGGACACAGGGATCGGCATCAACGACCAGATGCAGTCACAGTTGTTCAGGCCCTTTGTCCAGGCTGACAGTTCCCATGCGCGCCGTTACGGCGGCACCGGTCTGGGGTTGGCCATCGTCAAGCAACTGGTGGAAATGATGGGCGGCAGCATCCGCCTTTTCAGCCAGGAAGGCGAAGGCAGTATTTTTACCATTCGCATCCGTCTGGCCCTGCCCCTGACAGCGGCTCCGCCGCCCGAGGCCGCCAACGGCAGTCCCCGCTTACCGGTTGCCGAGCCCGCTGACTTGTTCCGGGGCTTCCGCCTGCTGCTGGCCGAAGACACCCCGACCAATCAGGAAGTGATGCGCGCCATGCTGAGCGGCATGGGCTGCGAGGTCGACGTGGTAGTGAACGGTTTGCAGGCGCTGCACGCCATGCAGCGCCACCGTTATGATCTGGTGCTGATGGATTGCCAGATGCCGGAAATGGATGGCTTTGAGGCCACCCGTCGCTATCGGGAGTTTGAACAGGAACGCCGTCTGGGCCCGGTGCCGATCCTGGCGGTGACGGCCAGTGTGCTGGCCGAGGAGCGCGCGGCCTGCCTGGAATCGGGCATGAACGATATCCTGGCCAAACCGTTCAAGCGTCAGGAGTTGCGGACCATGCTGGGGCAGTGGTTGCGGCCGCGCAGCATCCAGCGGCGGGCGCCATGACCGGTCGGCCCCCGGTGCGCCGGAGTCCGCCTTGGCTGTGCCTGGCGGGCCTGGCCCTGAGCGCGCCGGCCGCTGGCGGGCAGGACTCGGTGTTTGACCTGTCGCTGGAATCGCTGATGGAGTTGCAGGTGTCGGTGGCGTCTCCCTTCGAGAGCAACATTGCAACCACAGCGGCATCCATTTCAGTGTTGCGTCCGGCCGACTGGGAGCGCCGCGCAGCCCGCTCGGTGGAGGAGGCGCTGGAGCAGATTCCGTCAGTGGCGGTCTATTCTTCGCTGAACTCGGCGCGGATGGTGGCGGTGCGCGGTTATGCCAATGAAATTTCCGTGCGCGGCATGGCCATCCTGCTGGACGGTATTCCGCTCAACAACTTCAGTTATGCCACCAGTGCTTACGACCTACCCTATCTGTCCCCCGACCTGCTGGGCGGCATCCAGATGATTCGCGGCCCCGGCAGCACGCTTTATGGCAGCGACGCCTTTCACGGCGTGCTGGCGCTGACGACCCGCCGCGATGGGGAAACAGGATCAAGGGTGCGGGTGCAGGGCGGCAGCTACGGCGATGCCGCCGTATCGTTGCGGCAGGTTGACGAATTTGACGGCGGAAGCGTCAGGCTGGGGGCTGCCCTGACCCGTCATGGCGATCGTGACCTGGCGTATGGCTATCATGATCCGGCCACCGGTGCGCCCGCGACCAGCGAGCGGCAGTACCGGGAGAATGACAAGGCCGGTTTTGTGCATCTGGATCTGGGTAATCGCGAAGCGTCCTCGGGGCTGCTTCAGTTGAAGCTTTATGCCGATGAATACCGCAGTGAAGACTTTCCGGGAGTGGGCGTCCAGTTCTATCCGCCCCTGCGCCGCAAGATGGTCCTGCAGAGTCTGAGCCTGGCCGCCGACCGCGACACCGGCTCCCAAGAATCCTCCTTTGGCTTGCTGGGTCTCAAATACGAGCGACTCCTGGACAATGATCTGGCGCTGACGCTGGATATCTGGCGGTGGCAGGCGGAACAGACCTGGGCCTTCGATTTCAGCGCTTACCCCACCACGTTCCCGACGACCGACAGCGGTGTTTTGCCTTGCCGCACCAGCCTGTCCCAGGCCAATGCCTTACCGGTTTTCTGCCCTCACACCATTTACCAGTTTACCCGGGACAGCCGCACCGGCGTTTCGGTGAAGTTGACCAATGAAGACCGCCGTATCCGCACACAATGGGCGATCGGCGTTGGCCGCGACACGCTGGCGGTTGGCAAAGCCGATGTGCGCCGCATCGGCGTTAACGGTCAGGTCTATGTGGATATTGATACCCCGTTCGGCAACGTCGGCCGCAGCATTGATTACCTGACGTTCCAGGCGCGCAGTCTGCTCAATGACCGGCTCAGCGCGGTGTACGGCTGGCGTCTGGACCAGTATTCGGACGTGGGAACGGCCACCTCGCCACGACTGGGGCTGGTGTATCAGGGGGGGGAGCACTGGTCGGGCAAGCTGTTGTACAACGAGGCGTTCCGCGCTCCGAGCGCCGCCGAGCGCTATGGCTCCGGCCCGGGCTCGCAGCAGATGGCCAATCCTGAAATCCGGCCGGAAACCATCCGCACCCTGGAGTTGATCCTGCAACATTACCGCATGGCGCAGGACAGTGAGCTGACGCTGTTCCACAGCCAGTGGGTTGACGGCATTGTCCTGAATCCGGTCAACCAGACGGTCAGCCAGTACCAGAATACCGGTGGCAATGAAGCGTGGGGAGTGGAGTTGAGTCATAGTTTCCGCCGCGCCGGGTGGCTGTACAGCGGCAACCTGTCCCATACCCGCAGCCGCAACACCAACAGCGGTGATGATTATTCAGCCTTTCCGCAGAACATCCTGAATCTGGGTGCGGGGCGTGAGTGGGACGGCGGCCTGAGCCTGTGGCTGAATCTGCGCGGCCAGCTGGACCGCACTACGACCGACCATCTGGCGCAGCTGCCGGTGGTGTCCGCCCCCGATTACTGGCGGGCGGACCTGCATCTGGAGCATCGTCAGGGGCGGCAGCGTCTGTGGCTGGATGTCCGCAACCTGTTGGATCGGCGCAATATTGTTCCTTCCCTCTTTAATGCTGAAGGCGGCAACCCGGATGAAGGCGTCAACGCCCGGCTGGGCGGTGAGTGGAACTGGTAACGGCAGGGCCGTTCCGGTTTAAAATGTATTTTTCCCGCCCCGGACCCGCCAATGAACTTTCCTGCCGAACTGGAATTACGCCTGCGCCAGACCCTGCCTTCCGCCCGTCTGCAAGCCCAGACCGCTCCCGGATTGCCAGAAGTCCGCCTGTGGCTGCTGAGTCCGGATTTTCCGCGGACGCCGATGTCCAGTGATGAGATGCAGGCAATCTGGCGTGAACCGGCGTACTGGATCTTTTGCTGGGCGTCGGGCCTGGCCATGGCGCGCCGGCTGCTGGATCATCCGGAAACCGTGCGCGGCAAGCGGGTGCTGGACTTTGGGGCGGGCTCCGGGGTGGTGGCGCTAGCGGCGGTGCTGGCGGGAGCGTCAGAAGTCATTGCCTGTGACATCGATCCGCTGGCGTTGGCGGCCTGCCGTGCCAACGCCGGGCTCAACGGTGTCAGGCTGACTTATCTGGAAGATTTTTTTGCTCTGGACGAACGCGTGGATGTGCTGCTGGCTGCCGACGTGCTTTATGACCGCAGTAACCGTTTTTTTCTGGATGAGTTCCTGAGCAGGGCGGACCGGGTGCTGGTGGCGGACTCACGGGTCAGGGACTTCGACCATCCCGCCTTCAACAGTGAGGCAGAAGCCGCCGCCACCACTTGGCCGGACCTGGATGAATTCGACGAATTCCGCACGGTCCGGTTTTACGCATCCCGCTAGCGGCTTTAGTGAGTGCGCGGGCGCAAGCGCGCCAGATGCGCCGCCAGCGCCTCACGCAGCGCTTGCCCGCCGGCCCGGTAATGTTCCCCGCTGTATCCCCGCACCTCGGCGTCATGAAAGCCCTGCGCCAGGCGCGCCTCGTGGCGCTGCTGCCGCAGCTGGTCGAACTGTTCCGGCAGGCGTGACGGGTGCAGCAGCACCGGCTGCTCGCCGCTCTCGGCGATGTGCAGGCTGACGGCGCTGTCATGCAGGCGCAGCAGCAGCTCCAGCGGGGTTTCGGGCGGCAGGTGCGCCTGCCGGAAGGGGGCGGGTGTCCAACCGGCGCTGCGGCCGCGCAGGGTGGCATGTGACAGGCTGCCACTGTCTGCAAAAACGGTATGCACTTCCCGGGTAGGGACGCCTCCCAGCACAAAGCAAAGCCCGGCGGTGGTCTGGTCCGGCGACAGCAGCAGATCCAGAACGGCCGGCTTGCCGATGCGGCGGCTCAATGATTGCAGTTCCATCCAGCCGATGGTGGCAAAACCCTGACGGACAAAGGCGGCCCGTTCCGCGACGTACAACTGGGCGTCGGCGTCGCCCACCCGCTCAAACAGCTCCCGTTCGGTGAGGTTCCGGAAATCATAAGGCTCGTTTTCCAGCGTTTGCAGGATGGCGTCCGCAATACCCGGAATTTGCGCCAGGACTTCAGTGACATAGTCGGCATCCTGCAGCGGATCGTGGCCAATGGTGTCGATGTAGTCGAGAGCGGCGTCACGGGCTTCATCCAACATGACGTTCTCGTCCCCGTCCTGCGGCTGATCTGCCGCGACGCCCAGCGACTGCTGCATGTCGGCCAATTTGGCCAGCGTATCCTGCATGTGTTGCTGCCGTGCGGCAATCAAGGCGCTGTCACCGCCCTGACAGACCGCAATTTCAGCCTGTAACTGCTGCAGACGGCTGCCAACGGCGTCTCCGTCTTCGCTGTCAGTGCAGCCGGCCAGGCTTTCCACCCAGCGGGCGGCATGATTGAAGTCCTCCGCGGCGGCGGCGTGGTCGCCGAGCAGACGATGCAGCTGCGCCCGGCGCTCGTAAAGATCGGCATCCCAGGCCTCCGCAGGCAGGCCGTCGCCATATTGCAGGGCGGTGGCGGCGCTGACCGGATGGTAGAGGTTGCCGGTCAGGTCGGCGGAGTAGCCCACAGGCACATCCTCGCCCGCGTCACCCAGGTCGGTAGCCAGGCTGATCCACAGCGCTACCCGGGCGCGCTGCAGGGCCGGGGAGGCCGGGTTGGCGGTCAGTCCCCGCTGCACCAGATCCAGGGCGTGCCAGGGCAGCCAGGCGGTTTCGCTGAGCGCTGTCACCGCATGCAGGAGTTGGGCTTCGCTGAGCAGGCTGTTGTCGGCCAGTTTCTGCAAGCGGGTCAGGCCTTGAGCGCGCAGGCTGTCTTCACTGCGGAATTCAAAAAAGTCGCTGTCATCCTCACCCGGCCAGTCCCCGCCGTCGAGGGCGGTTTCGTCACCGGTCAGCAAGGCCGCACCCCCGGTTCCGGCCTCCAGTGCTTCCTGCAGCATGCGCTGCACTTGCGCTTCATTTTCCTCTTCGTCAGGCCACACATCCTCGTCCGGCAGCCCGTCATCATCCTCAAACCCGTCATCATTGCCACCGTCGGCCAGCCGGTAGGGGCGTGTTATTTCCAGCAGCGCCAGTTGCAGTTGCACCTCATGCAAAGACGGATCGAGGGAGAGTGCGGTTTCCCAGTCCTCGGCCGCTTCACGGTGATGCCAGGCGCTAGCCCAGAAGTCGCCGCGCAGGGCATAGAGCCGGGCGTTATCGGGTTGTGCTTCCAGGGCGGCGTTAAGCAGGTCCAGCGCTTCGTCGTGGCGTTCGGCTTCCAGCATGGCGTCTAACCAAGCGGCATTGAGCATAGGTGTCATGAAGGCGTCCCTGAAAATTGTGGCGGGCAGTCTAGCGGAACTGCGGGCGGCCTGACTATCGTCATGAGGGGGTTCGGGTGTGCGGTTTATGGCAATCCTGCACGAATGGCGCGACTTCCGCGCCGAGTCGGTGTATAAATTCGCCTTTTGGCCATTTAAAGCCATTTGTCCCCGATTCAAGCAACCATATGAGGTCGAGAACCATGAAAATGGTCACTGCGGTAATCAAGCCGTTCAAACTGGACGATGTCCGTGAAGCCCTGTCAGAAATCGGCGTAACAGGTCTGACTGTTACCGAAGTCAAGGGTTTCGGTCGCCAGAAAGGTCATACCGAACTGTATCGGGGCGCCGAGTATGTGGTGGATTTCGTGCCCAAAGTCCGCCTGGACCTGGCCGTGAAGGACTCGGACCTGGATCAAGTGATTGAAGTGATCTGCAAGGTGGCTGGCACCGGTAAAATCGGTGATGGCAAGATTTTCGTGACGCCGTTGGAGCAGGTGGTGCGCATCCGCACCGGTGAAACCAACGAATCCGCCATTTGATCGGGAGAGTAGACGATGCTGCCTCGTCGCCTGCTGGGCCCGGCGCTGCTGTTGCTGTCGCCGGCCGCCCTTGCTGATGCCGCTCCTGCCGTGAATAGCGGCAATACGGCCTGGATACTTACCGCCACCGCGCTGGTTCTGTTCATGACCCTGCCCGGACTGGCGCTGTTTTATGGTGGCCTGGTGCGCACCAAGAACGTGCTTTCCATTTTGATGGCCTGCTTCGCCATCGCCGCGTCGGTCAGCCTGTTATGGATGATCGGGCTCTATTCCCTGGCGTTTACCTCCGGCGGCAGCGCCAATGACTGGATCGGTGGCTTGTCGCGGCTGATGCTGGACGGCATGAACAAGGAATCGATGACCGGCGATATTCCGGAGGTCGTGTTTGCGGCGTTCCAGATGACGTTTGCCATCATTACTCCGGCGTTGATCATCGGTGCTTTCGCCGAGCGCATGAAATTCGGTGCCATGCTGGTTTTCAGCCTGCTCTGGACGGTGGCTGTCTATGTGCCGGTGGCGCATTGGGTCTGGGGTGGCGGCTGGTTTTTCCAGCGCGGCCTGATCGATTTTGCGGGCGGAACGGTGGTTCATATCACGGCCGGTGTCAGCGCGCTGGTGGCGGCGCTGGTGCTGGGCCCGCGCAATGGCTTTGGCAAGATCGCCATGCCGCCGCACAACCTGACCATGACGGTTACCGGCGCCGGGATGCTGTGGGTCGGCTGGTACGGCTTCAATGCCGGTTCGGCGCTGGCAGCCAACGGTGCGGCGGGCATGGCGCTGATGGTGACGCACATTGCCGCCTCTGCCGGGGCGCTGACCTGGATGGCCTGTGAATGGATCAAGTTCGGCAAGCCGTCAGTGCTGGGTATCGTCACCGGCATGGTGGCCGGTCTGGGCACCATTACCGGTGCGGCAGGGGTGGTGGGTCCAGGCGGCGCACTGGTGATCGGCCTGCTGGCGGGCGTGGTCTGCTTCTTCATGACCCAGCTGATCAAGAAGACGCTGAAAATCGACGACTCGCTGGATGTATTTCCGGTGCACGGTGTCGGCGGCATTCTCGGCACCTTTCTGGCGGGCATTTTCTGCAGTCCGGCGCTGGGCGTTTTTTCGGGCCAGGGTTTTGCCGCCGGGCATGACAGCATCGGCAGCCAGTTGGGCATACAACTGGCTGGTATTGTCGTGATCGGCCTGTATTCGGCGGCGTTGACCTGGGGACTGCTGAAAGTGACCGGCATCATGACCGGTGGCTTGCGGGTCAGCCTGGATGAGGAACGCGAAGGGTTGGATCTGGTGCTGCATGAAGAGCGGGGTTACGACCTCAACTGATCCGCTGGTTGTGTTGACAAAAACGCTGTCCTTTGTGACGGCGTTTTTGTTGCGGGTCAGGTTACGCCGCCAGCCATCGGCCCAGTTCGGCCGTCAGCGCCGCCAGCGTCAGCGGCTTGCTGAGGTAGGCATCCATGCCCGCTTCCAGACAACGTTCAGCATCGCCGCGCATGGCGTTGGCGGTCAGCGCCACAATCGGCAGTCGCGGGCGGCTCGCGGAACTTTCCAGAGCGCGCCAGCGGCGGGTGGTGTCAAAACCGTCCAGCACCGGCATCTGGCAATCCATCAGCACCAGGTCCCATTCGCTTTCCTGGGTAAGACGGGACAGGGCATCCTCGCCATTACCGGCATGTTCGGGGTGCAGGCCCAGCTTCTTCAACATGGCCAGAACGACTTGCAGGTTGACGGGGTTGTCTTCCACGACCAAGACCCGGGCGTTGGCGCGCAAGGCGCGTGGCGTAGCGTCGGCCTGGTTCCCGGCGGCCGGGCTGCCGGTTTGCGGCAGCGGGAACTCCAGGTCAAACCAGAAGTGAGCCCCTTCACCGGGTTCGCTGTAGCAATGGATTTCCCCGCCCATCAGCGCAATCAGGTGTCGGCAAATTGCCAGACCCAGCCCGGTGCCGCCATAACGTCGGGTGGTGGAACTGTCCGCCTGGGTGAAGGGCGTGAAGATGCGCGACTGTTGATCCAGCGACAGGCCGATGCCGGTGTCGATGACATGAAAGCTCAGGCAGGCCCGCTGGTTGGCCGGTTCGCTGACCGTGACACTGAGCGTGACGCTGCCCGAGTCGGTAAATTTAATGGCGTTGCCGATCAGGTTCAGCAACACCTGCTTGACGCGGTCTGCATCACCAATGACCACCGGCGGCAGGTCGGAGGGCAGCCCGGAGTCCAGGTCGATGTCTTTTTGCGCGGCCAGCGGCTGAAGCAGGGATAAAACTTCGCCCACCAGTTCCGGCAAGCGGAACGGATGCTGCTCAATCGGAAATTTGCCGGCCTCGATGCGGGACAGGTCGAGAATGTCGTTGATGATTTTCAGCAGCGTTCCGGCCGAGCTTTGCAGGGTGCGGGCGTATTCGGTCTGTTCGGTGTTGAGTCCGCTTTCCTGCAGCAGGTTGGCCATGCCGATGACCCCGTTCATCGGGGTGCGGATTTCATGACTCATGGTAGCCAGAAAGTCGCCTTTGGCGCGGCTGGCCTTTTCCGCTTCATCCTTGGCCAGGCGCAGGGCTTCTTCGGTATTGCGGCGCTCGGTGACGTCATCAATGGTGCCGGCCATGCCGGAGCCGTGAGTTTCATCAGGTTTGACGCGCACCAGCCGCAAATGCACCCAGCAGTCGGCGTCCCGGGCCAGGCGGAATTCGCCCGAGGCGGGGGTGTCCTGCGTGGCGGCGGCCTCCCACAACTGGCGGATCCTGTTGTGGTCCTCGGTATCCGTCAGGGCGGTCAGCGGTGCAGGCAGCGGCGTATCGCCGGCCAGCCGGTAAAAGGCGGGATTGGCCCAGACAATCTGTTGTTCCTCATCGCACAGGAAAACCCCGGAAGGCACAGCATCGCTGAGGGCGTTGCGCAAGGACAAATTACGGTTGAGTGCGGTGCGCATGTGACGGGTGGTGTAGAGCCAGACGGCATCCATCAGTGCTCCGGCCAGCCAGATCATCACCAGCCAGAACCCGATACGCTGGTAGAGTACGTTCAGCCCGGAATTGAGCCACGATTTCCGGCTGACGATATGCAGTTCCCAGCCGTAATCCAGTGTCTGACGGTATTCATCCCAGTTTCCGGTGGACGGCAGTCGCGCCATGGCCGCAGAGGCAGGCAGATCCAAAAGGCTGTTGACAGCGGGACGGAGGCGGCGGGCTTCAAGCACCATCGCCTCGGCGTCCGGATGCGCCAGCAGGTTCGCGCCATGAGTGAGAAAAAGGGTTTCCTGCTGCGGTGTTCCCAGCTGCTTCAGCATCAGGTTCAGTTGCGGCAGCACCATGTCCACACTGACCATGCCGCGCGGGTTGGCGTCACCGGGGGGGAACGATTTGCCGCAGGAGAGGAACACCTGATGCTGGTCCCAATAGGGGGCGGTGCAGCGGATATCGCCCCGGCCGGAGGCGATCAGGGCATACCAGGCCCGGGCGGGGTAATTGTAGGCGGGGGTCATCCACTCCCGGGTCAGGATGGCTTCAGCATTGTCAGGGTAGTAGGCGTATGGGCCGTAGAGCCCGCCCGGAAAGCCCCGGACCTCACCGGGGCGGTACCAGACACCCATACCGTAAATGTGGCCGGGCGGTGAGGCTTTCAGCAGAGCCAGCAACGTGTTTTCGACCACCGCCGGTTGCGGGAACTGGTTGCCGACCAAGCCTCCCAGGTTGTGGACCTGCTGATGAACCGTGGCGAAGCGCAAGGAGAGGTCATGACGCACCTGATCCGCGAGGTCTTGCCGGTGCTGGTCCGCCTGCTGGCGTTGCCGGGCGATTTCCGGTTGATAGGCCAGCACCACGGCGATGGTGGCGGACAAGCAGACACCCGCCAGCACCAGTCCGGTTGTACTTCGGGGATATTGGTGCAGTAAGCGGTCGGGCAGCCTCACAATTGCATCCGGCAGTCAGGGCATGGAGAATGCCCTGATGCTAAGCGGAAATCGGTCCGGTGTCATCTTTTGACCGCATAAAGGCTCGCGCCCGCTCTCAGCCCGGGCGCGTCAGGCGCCCAGCAGCTTGCCCGCAGCCTCGCCGCCATAAAAGGCGGAGAGTTGTTCGCGTATCCGTTTTTCCACAAAGCCGGAGGCGACCATTTCGTTGACAATGACGCCGCCGGTGGTGCGGATTTCGGCCAGCAGCAGTTCGCGGCTGATGCCGAGATCCGCCAGCACCGCCGAGGCGTTGCGGCTGCCGTTGCGGGAGAACCAGCTGTCGATGCCGGTTTTCACTTGCGCCCGGACGTAATCGGTGCGCCGGATGTGGTTCCAGGCTTCCTCGATGATGTAGGAAAGCTGGTCAATGTCCTTTTCACCGAAATACTGGCGCAGCGTGGACAGCGGCAGCGCCCGCGACTTGTGCCACAGTTGCTCGGCCACCTGATGGATTTGCCGGGCATCGAGCAGGTTCTGGATGGTTTTTTCGCTGCGGCCGACAATGACCTGAATGTTCTTCTGCAGGTAACCCTTGACGGCCGCTCCGCCCGCGCCTTCCACCAGTCCCTTGCCCATCTTCATCAGCGAGGCCATGCCCGGCACATTCTTGGTGATCGGATTCTGCACCATGTAGTCGCTGATGGCGTCATAGATGACATCGGAGAGCAGGCGGCCGTAAATGGGGTTGCCGACGACCGTGTGGATCAGGTCATTGCGCAGCTTGTCACGACTGGCAATATTCTCGACGATGGCGGTGTAATGCTTGTGTTCAATGATCTGGTGAATATAGGTGTCTTCGTTGACCGGGCTGTTCCAGATATCCTTGAAGATGGCGACGATTTCAGCGATCAGCGCCGGGGCCGGTTCGCTGTCTAGCACGCGCTCCTGCGCCAGGCTGAAGACGCGGTCGGCGGTAACCAGGCTCTGCAGCGGGCGGGCGTCCAGCCAGTCGAGAAAGGCGCCGGCTTCACGATCCAGTGTTTCCGCCAGGGCATCGCCGGAGAGTTGGGCGAGAACGTGGGTGGTATGGGCGTCAAGCAGTTGCGCGGCAACGGGGTGCATGGGCAGTCTCCGGTCAGGGTTTGGGGGCGAAGGGGTTGGGGATGGCAACGGACTTGTCGAGGAAGCGCAGGTAGGCGGCGGAGACAATCTGGTCCGCTTCCAGGATCGGGGTATGGCCGACATCCTTCAGGATCAGCAACTCCGGTTTCTTCAGGCCCTTGCGCAGTTCTTCAGCCGCTTCGACCCCGATAATGGCGTCCTTCTCGCCCCAGATCACCATGGTGGGAGCCTCAATGCTGCGCACGGCCAGCTGGAATGTGTCCGGCGTGTACCATTTCATTTGTTCCTGCAGAGTGGCCATCAGCTTTTCGTGCCATTTCAGGTGATCCATCTGCACTTTCTCCTGAGCCTCCAGAATCTCATCAGGGAGCAGCGGTGCGTCATACATGGCGTACTGGGTCAGCAGTTTCTTCAGGTCACCGGGCTTGCGCACCAACAGGTTGGCCAGTGATTTCGGGTCGTTCATCAGCGACTTGCCGGTGTTGGCGTAGACGCCCGCCGAATCGACCAGCAGCACACTGTGCACTTCCAGAAAGTACATGGCGCTGTAGAGCACGGCAATGGAGCCGCCCATGGAGTGACCCGCCACGTTCAGGTTCTTTTCAATGCCCAAGGTGGTGACGAATTTGCGGGTGAACTCCATCAGGTTGGCCAGCTGGAAATCAAAGCTGTCCGGGGCGGACGTATCGCCGTGGCCGGGCAGGTCGAGCACATAAACGTGGTAGCGCTTGGTCAGCTGGTGCGCCACCCGGTTCCAGTTGTCGCGGGAGCCGGAAAAGCCGTGGATCAGCAACACCTTTGGGGCGTCAGCCGGGCCGCCTTCGCTATAAGAGGCATTGATACCGTCCACCATCACGGTTTTGGTTTGCAAACCGGCCCAGGCGCGCTCCTGGTTCAGGATGGAGTTGAACAGCGGCAGGTTGGGGGCGGCCATGGCCGGAACGGCGGCCAGCAGCGCCAGTGGCAGCAGGCAGGCAGCCAGGGTTTTCTTCAGGCAGTTCATCTTGTTTTCGTCCAAGCCTTAGAGGGGGAAGGTGGGTCCGATTGTAGTGCGGGCGCGGGGTGGCTGCCTTGACTATTTTCGCCGTCTTTGCGGGCGTTTGGGTCAGAATGGCCGGAATTGACACCAGCAGCCCCCGTTCCCAGGGGCCGGAGGCCGTGAAGTCCCGACTTCAGGGTCAAAGCAAGGGGTGGGCGTGTTCGCCGCGCTCATAGACCACATGCGCCCGCCCGACCAGTAACGGGTCTACCGGTCCGATACGTGTGGCATCCTTTTCGGTATAGGGCAGTTTATGCAGCACATAGCGCATGGCGTTCAGTCGCGCCCGTTTCTTGCAGTCGGACTTAATGACTGTCCACGGGGCGTCGGCGGTGTCCGTGTAGAAAAACATGGCTTCCTTGGCCTGGGTGTAGTCTTCCCATTTGTCGAGTGAGGCCAGGTCAATCGGCGACAGCTTCCAGTGCTTGAGCGGGTGCACCTGGCGCTCGCGAAAACGGCGGCGTTGCTCACCACGGCTGACCGAGAACCAGAACTTGATGAGATGGATGCCGCTGCGCACCAGCGTGCGTTCGAATTCGGGGGTCTGGCGCATGAACTCGTTGTACTGTTCAGTGGTGCAGAAGCCCATGACTTTTTCGACCCCGGCGCGGTTATACCAGGAACGGTCCAGCAGTACGATCTCTCCGGCGGTCGGCAGGTGCTGCACATAACGCTGGAAATACCACTGGCCGCTTTCGGTCGGGGTTGGTTTTTCCAGTGCAATCACGCGGGCGCCGCGCGGGTTGAGATGTTCCATGAAGCGTTTGATCGCCCCACCTTTACCGGCAGCATCCCGGCCTTCAAAGATGATGACCAGCCGCTGGCCGGTTTCCTTGACCCAGGCCTGCAGCTTCAGAAGTTCAACCTGAAGTTGGTATTTCTGCTTTTCGTAGTTCTTGCGCAGCATCAGGTTGCGGTAAGGATAGCCGCCATCGCGCCATTCATTGGTCAGTTCGTCATCCGCACGCTCGGGCAGCTTCGGGGTTTCCTGGTTTTCCTTGCCGGTCAGCAGGTCGCGCAGGGCGGCGGCTTCATCCGGAGAGGCGCCGGCCAGGAGGTCTTTCAAGGTGGAGATGATGTCCGAGGCATCCGCGCCGCCGGAGCGGGACAGAATATCCTGAAGTGCAGCCCGTTGGGCGTCGATGGCGGCGCTCGTGGTTTCTGAAACCGTATGCTGCTCAATGCGTTCGGTGGTCAGTACAGGAGAAATGTCTCCCGCCGCGACCCGGCGGGTTCGCGGAGTCCGTCGGCGGGGAACCGGTGCAGCGGTGGTTTCAGGTGTATCGGTTACGGGGGTGGGGGCTGGTGAATTCCGGTTGACCATGGTTAGTCCTGTTAGAAGTTAATGGGATGAAAAAGAACGTATTCCAAGAATGATAGTCCTGTTATTTCCATACTTCCAGCAAGGAAATGGCGTATCCCGGAGTGATTTCCGACTTCGGGTTTCATGCGGCCCGGTTGCTGAGGATGAACGCCGGAAGCCGGTCGGCGGGCAGCGGCCGGCTGAAAAAATACCCCTGTCCGTAACGGCATTCCTGCCCCAGCAGCAGGTCGGCCTGTTCGGGCGTCTCGATGCCTTCGGCGACCACGCGCATGCCCAGCGTGGCGGCCAGGCCGACAATGGCCTTGGCGATGGCGACACTTTCCGGATCATCCGGCAGGTCGCTGACAAAACTGCGGTCGATTTTCAGCTTGTCGAGGGGAAAACGCTTCAGGTAGGACAGCGAGGAATAGCCGGTGCCGAAATCGTCCAGTGACAGGCCGAAGCCGCTGTCCACCAGTTCCTGCATGATCCGCACCGCCTCGCCGGTGTGGCCCATCACCATGGATTCGGTCAGTTCCAGTTCAATCTGGTCCGGGGCCAGGCCGCTGATCACGGCCAACTCGCGGGTGCGGGTGACAAAGTCGGCGCTGCGGAACTGCCGCGCCGAGACATTGACGGCAATGAACAGCGGGCCGTATTCGCGTGACCATTCCGCAACCTGATGGAATGCCATCTGCATCACCCACTCGCCAATGCCCAGGATCAGGCCGCTGTCCTCGGCGACCGGGATGAATTCGACCGGGGAGATGAAGCCGAGTTCGGGGTGTTTCCAGCGCAGCAGGGCTTCCATACCCACCATCCGGCGGTTGGACAGTTCCACAATCGGCTGGTAGTGGATTTCCAGCTCATTGCGTTCTATGGCGTGACGCAGGTCGGACTCCATGGAGAAGCGCAGGGTGGACTGGCCGGTCATGGCGTTTTCCCACAGCTTGACCCCGTTCTTGCCGCCGCTCTTGGCGTGGTACATGGCGGCATCGGCATTTTGCAGCAGTTCGTCGGCGGTGCGGCCGTGCATGGGCGCCACCGCTACGCCAATGGAGCAGGTGACGACAAACTCCTTGCTGTTCAGCATCAGCGGCTGGGTCAGCACCAGCCGGATTTTTTCAGCCAGTTGCAGGGCGATGGCGGTTTCGCGGATATTCAGCAGCAGCACCACGAACTCATCGCCCCCGAAGCGCACCACTTCGTCATTGGAGCGCACGGCGCTCAGCAGTCGGTCGGCAACGATGGTCAGCAACTGGTCGCCGCAGTCATGGCCAAAGCTGTCATTGACGAATTTGAAGTTGTCGAGATCGATGAAGAGCAGGGCGGGCGGGTTGCCGGACGCCCCCTGGACCCGCTCCAGTTCCTGGGTGCACTTGCGGAAATAGTGACGGTTGGGCAAGCCCGTGACCGGATCATGATGCGCCAGATGCGCCAGTTGTTCCTCGGCCCGCAGCCGTTCGTTCAGTTCATGCCCCAGCGCCGTATCCCGCTCCTGGATCTGTTCCAGCATGTGGTTGAAGCTCAGCCCCAGTTCACCCAGTTCGTCACTGGTGCTGACTTCGGTCCGCTGTGTGTAGTCATTGCGTTCGGAAACCCGCTTCATTAATTGCGTTAACCTGGTCAGCGGAACAGTAATGGAGCGTTGCAGCAACATCATCAACCCGCTGCCGACCAGCAGTGACACCAGCATCGCGACCGCAATGGCCAGCGTATAAAAGCCGGTTTCCCGGTAGACGTTGTCCAGGCTGGTGACCAGCTCCACCCGGCCGACGTTGATCCGCTCGTCCAGCAGCGGAATTGAGGTGCGGATGACATTGCTGCCTGACTGGCGCAGACGGCTGCCGGCGTTGTTCGGGACGAACTCCGCAAACACCTGTCCGTCCGCCTCAATGACACGGGCGTCCAGCACGTTCTTGTCCCGGCTCAGGCCCTTCAGGATTTCAGCGGCAACCTCCGGGTCGCGGAACTGCAGGGAGGGCAGGATATTGTCGGCAATGATCGCCGCCTTGACGCCCGCATCGGCTTCCGCATTGCCCCGGGCAATATGCCACACCGTCAGCAGCATGATGCCGGCGGCGACCAGCCCCGAGGTCAGGGCGGTGACCAGATGAAAAAGCCAGAGCTTTTTCGGGATGCGGAGGGATTCCAGCCATTGGCGCATGATCATTCACTGTTAAAGTCTGATGTGTCAGCCAGGCGATGCCGATTGCTGTTCTTGTTTTCGGATTGTCCGGAGGTTGCTGTCAATTTCCGGCAAGGCATCCTTGCAGGTGTATTTCTATCCCAAAAAGAGGAAAAACACAAAATAAAGACAGACGGGATCACCGTGTGGCGGCGCGTCCGGCGTTATATTCCGGAGCATATCCCGAGGCTTGTACAACGATCATGAAAAAAACCGCCTTTTCTTTCCGTGTTGATACCCGCTGGTGCCTGGACGAGTTGCTCAAGGACGGCCGAATCAGCCAGCGTGATGCCAATCTGGTGGCAACTACTGCCCGAACCCGCGACAAGCTGCATTGGCACCCGTTGCAGATGATCGCCCAGTTCGGATTTGTGGATATCAAAAAGCCCGAGGCCAAACTGGATCTCGATGTCCTGACGGCATGGCTGGCGGAAAAGGCCGGTCAGCCGCTGTTCCACATCGACCCTCTGAAAATCAACGCTGCCGAAGTGACCGAGGTGATGAGTTATGCCTTCGCAGAGCGCCACGGCATCTTGGCCGTTCAGGTACTTCGGGACGAGGTAGTGATTGCCAGCGCTCAGCCTTTTCACAGTGAATGGGAGGAAAACCTCCAGCACACACTCAAGGGCAAGTCGCTGAAGCGGGTGGTGACCAATCCGGCGCATCTGCATAGGTACTCCATCGAGTTCTACAAGCTGGCCCGCGCCATTGAGGGCGCCGGCAACAGCGATTCAGTCAGCGCCGGTTCCGGCTCCATCGGCAATTTTGAGCAATTGCTGGAGTTGGGCAATCTTCAGTCTCCCGACGCCAATGACCAGCATATTGTCAATATCGTGGACTGGCTGCTGCAATACGCCTTTGACCAGCGCGCCAGCGACATCCATCTGGAGCCACGCCGCGAACGGGGCAGGGTGCGGTTCCGTATTGACGGCGTGTTGCACAATATTTACGAATTCCCTACCCAGGTGATGAACGCGGTGGTGTCCCGGATCAAGATTCTGGGGCGCATGAATGTGGCGGAAAAACGCAAGCCGCAGGACGGGCGGTTGAAAACCCGCAATACCAAGGGTTTTGAAATTGAGTTGCGGCTTTCCACCCTGCCCACCGCATTCGGTGAAAAACTGGTGATGCGGATTTTTGATCCGGATGTGCTGGTGCGCGGCTTCAAGGAGCTGGGGCTGACCGGCAGCGATTATGATAAATGGCAAAAGATGGTGCAGGAGCCCAACGGCATCATCCTGGTGACCGGCCCCACCGGCTCCGGCAAAACCACCACCCTCTATTCCACCCTGAAACAACTGGCCACCGACGAAGTCAATGTCTGCACCATCGAAGACCCGATTGAAATGGTGGAGCCCAGCTTCAACCAGATGCAGGTGCATCACGGCATTGACCTCAGTTTTGCCGAGGGTATCCGCGCCCTGATGCGCCAGGACCCTGACATTATCATGGTGGGTGAAGTCCGGGATTATGAAACGGCGGACATGGCCATCCAGGCGGCGCTCACCGGTCACCTGGTGTTGTCGACGCTGCACACTAACGATGCTCCGTCCTCCGTCACCCGCCTGATTGATTTGGGCGTGCCGCCCTTCCTCATCTCAGCTACCGTGCTGGGCGTCATGGCGCAGCGTCTGGTGCGCACGCTCTGCCCGCATTGCAAGGTGGAAATTCCTTGTGACACGCAGGCTTGGCAGGAATTGACCAACCCCTGGAAAGCCCCCATGCCGGAAAGGATTTTCAGCCCCAAAGGCTGTCTGGAGTGTCGGGATACGGGTTACCTTGGACGGCTGGGCCTCTATGAGATCATGCTGTTATCCAACGATCTCAAGAAAAAGATTGCCGAGAATGTTTCGCTGGCCGATCTGAAGAATCAGGCCTGGCGCGAAGGAATGCTGCCGTTGCGGATCGCGGGGGCGCAGAAGGTGGCGGCGGGGCAGACCACCATTGAGGAGATATTGCGGGTCGCGCCGTTGTCTTGACGGGAGTCCGTGTTTGCGGGACGTCAGCCTGCCTGACGCCCTGATAAGCCGTTTGTCCCGAAAAAGCGGCATCCCGTCGCTGCTCTGACCGATTGTGAATCGCATCTCGGTTTGCACAGTCCGGATGACTATGATACTTGAGTCCGGTCCGAGATTTTTTGCGACCGGCGCGCCGGCTGGAGCTGGCTTTCGGGGTGAACTGTACGGATTGCACCACGGGTGCTGGGGGTTGTCATGAAACTGTTGTCTACGTTAATGCTGGGTGTCGCGGTTGGCGTTGTCTCTCCATGGGCGGCTGCCGCCGATAACGACATGAAGGATATTCGTTCCGAGTCGAACCGCAATGAGTGGCAGCTGGTCAAGAACGATGCCTCCCGCAGCATCAAGACGTACATCAAGCAAACCGAAGACGGCAAGCGCATTCATTTCAAGATCGACGCCACCATTGACGGCTCCATGGAAAAAGTGGCTCGTGTCCACTTTGATGTGGACAACATCAAGCGCTGGTATTGGGAGACCATGGACTCCCACATGCTGAAGAAAGTGTCTGATCGCGAATACTACTACTACATGTCCTACAATGCGCCGGTGGCCACTCCGGACCGCGATGCCATCCTGCATGCCGTGGTTGACCCCTACACCCCGAAAAAGGGCTTCATGGAAATCAAGGTCAATGCCGTGCCGGACTACATGCCGCCGCAGCCGAACCTGGTGCGTGTCCAGGCTCAGGACATCACCATCCGCTTCACGCCGGTTTCCCGCGACAAGACGCATCTGGAAGCCGAAGGCTTTGTGGATCCGGGCGGCATGGTGCCAAGCTGGGCGATGAACTTTGTGCAGCGCAATGCCCCTTACAGCACCATGCTCGGCCTGCAGCGCATGGTCAGCATGTCCTCGTACCGGGACAGCGACCCTTCACCGTTTGCAATCACCGAATAAAATTTGATGTTATTACAATGGAAAAGGCCGGACTTCGTTCCGGCCTTTTCCATATTGGTTCACCGGGCATCAGCATCAGATGGCCGGGCTTGATTTTCCGCAAAGGGCGGGCTATTTAATTCCTTACGATCAGGGAGTTGGCTCTGGCGCATATCAATCGCGTCGCATGGTCATGGACAGACGTCTTGCATGGGGCAGAATGCCCCCCCCGATTGATACATCCCGTGCCTTTAACTGAGGTGAAACATGAAAAAAACATTAATGGCGGCTGGGTTGCTGGCGGCTCTGGTGCAACCGGCCCTGGCGGCCGATGACGATCTGCGCGAATTGCGCGCTACACGTGGCGACAAGGGGGACTGGGAGCTGATACGTAACGACTCCATCCGCAACATCAAGACCTTTGGCAAGCAGGAAGACGGCAAGCGTATCCGTTCGTTCAAGGGGGAGGCGGAATTTGAGGCCTCGCTGGAAACGCTGGCCCGCATTCACTTTGATGTCGAAAACTATAAAAAGTGGTTTTATGAAACCAAGGAAATGAAGCTGCTGAAAAAAGTATCCAATACGGAATACTATTATTATGCCCGTTACAATGCCCCGGCAACCTTGCCTGACCGTGACGCAGTGTTGCATGCCATCGTTGAGCCTTACACCGCCCGCAAAGGTCACATGATGCTCAAGGTCAGCGCGGTTCCGGATTACATTCCCATGGTGCCGGGTCTGGTGCGGGTCACCGCGCAGGAAATGAACGTCAAGTTCACCCCGCAAGGCGGGGGCAAGACCTTGCTGGAATTTGAAGGTTATGTTGATCCGGGCGGACTGGCGCCGGTGTGGGCGATTAATTTCGTACAACGCCGTGCGCCCTATGTGTCTATGGTTGGTCTGTCCCGCATGACAAAATTGCCGATGTACACCGAGCCCACTGCACCTTCCCCGTTCACCTTTGCCCAGTAAGCCCTGCTACAGGCGAACCGGCGTATTCCGGTTCGCCTCCTTCGCATCATCCCTCTCGTTTTTTCGACAATCCCCGATTGTCTGTGCTAGCCTGAAACGGTACGGCGAGTGCTGTCGTACATCGAATAATAATGAAAACAGGACTTGCCTTGATGCAGGTCCCGCAGCCTTGCGGAGTCCCTTGATGAACCATAAAAAAATTGCTTTGCTGTTGCTGCTGGCGGCCTCTTGTACAGTCACTGTTTCATCGGCCGCCGATGACGACTTGAAGGACATGCGGGTGGAGAAGTCATACAAGGACTGGTATCTGGTGCGCACCGACAATATCCGTAACATCAAGACCTGGGCCAAGCAGGAAGACGGAAAGCGCATCCGTTCCTTCAAGCTGGAAGTCTTGATTGACGGCTCGCTGGATGCCGTGGCGCGGGTCCATTACGATGTGGAAAACATCAAGCGCTGGTTCTGGGAAACCAAGGAGTCGCGGCTGCTGAAAAAAGTGTCCAATACCGAGTATTACTATTACCAAGTGTATAACGCCCCGTTGACCGTGCCGGATCGTGATTCCGTGGTGCATGTCTCCATTGAGCCTTATTCCGCCAAAAAAGGCTTCATGATGCATCGCCTGCGCGCAGCACCGGATTTCATGCCGCCGCAAAAAGGCCTCACCCGGGTGCTGGCGCAGGACATGACCATCAAGTTTACCCCGGTGGGCAAGGACAAGACCCGGCTGGAAGCGGAGGGCTATATTGATCCAGGTGGAACCATACCCGCCTGGACCATCAATTTTGTCCAGCGCAGTGCGCCTTATGTGTCCATGGTGGGTTTGCAACGCATGGTACAGTTGCCGTATTACAGCGAAGCCTCGGACCCGCCGTTGTTCAGCATCACCGAGTAAATCCAGTCCGGCGGGCTGTCCGGCCCGCCCTTGCCACCTGTTTTCCATTCCTGCTAGCTGTGGGAGAGCGAAATAACGCTTGACCCTGCCTTCTATCCCGATTATTCAGTTGAGGTTGCCACCATGGGGTTGGCCTGGTTAAAGGGAGTGGGATATGGGTAGTCTGGCAGTCATGATTTTTGTGGGTTTTGTGGTGGTGCTGGCGTTCAAGGCGGTGCAACAGGTGCCGCAGGGTTACGAAAGCACGGTGGAGAATTTCGGACGTTACACCAAGACCCTGCCCCCCGGCCTGCATTTCATCATGCCGTTTTTTGACCGGATCGGTCACCGACTGAATATGATGGAACAGGTATTGGATGTCCCCCCGCAGCAAGTGATTTCCCGTGACAACGCCATGGTCACCATTGATGCGGTGTGTTTTTACCAGGTCATCAATGCGGCCAAAGCGGCCTATGAAATCAGCAACCTGGAATATGCCATCCGCAACCTGACCATGACCAACATCCGCACCGTCATCGGCTCCATGGAGCTGGACAGCATGTTGTCCCAGCGCGACCAGATCAACGCCCAGTTGCTGACCACCATCGATCAGGCCACCAATCCCTGGGGCATCAAGATCACGCGGGTGGAAATCAAGGATATTACGCCGCCCCACGACCTGATTGACGCCATGGCCTCGCAAATGAAGGCCGAACGCACCAAGCGCGCGCAGATTCTGGAAGCGGAAGGGCGGCGGCAAGCCGAAATCCTCATTGCCGAGGGCGAGAAGCAGGCGCAAATCCTCAAGGCCGAAGGCCGCAAGGAGGCGGTGTTCCTGGAGTCGGAAGCCCGTGAGCGCCAGGCGCAGGCGGAAGCCCAGGCGACGCTGGTGGTTTCCGAGGCCATTGCCCGCGGGGATCTGAATGCGGTGAACTACTTCGTGGCGCAGAAATATATAGATGCACTGGGCGCCATTGCCGCCAGCCCCAACAACAAGCTGGTGATGATGCCGCTGGAGGCGTCTGCGGTCATCGGCTCGCTGGGTGGCATCAGCGACTTGCTGAAAGACTTGCACAACAAGGCGCCGCAGCCGCCCGCCGCCCGCCAGCCCGGTCCGTTGTTCAGGGAGTAAGCCTGATGCTGACTGAACCCTGGATGTGGTGGCTGGCGTTTGGATTCGCGCTGCTGATCATTGAGATGCTGAGCGGGACCTTTTTCTTCCTCTGTCTGGCCCCGGCCGCCTTTGCGACAGCAGCAGTGGCTTGGCTGGTGGGCAATCTGTATGTGCAGTGGATCTGCTTTGCCGCTGCCGGCTGCCTGGCGCTGGCGGTCTGGTACAACTTGCGCCGTAGCGCCCGGCCCGGCCCGCATGATGCCGCCAGCAGCCTTAACAACCGCACCCGTCACCTGATCGGCCGGAAGTCGGTGCTGGTTGAGCCGGTCACCAACGGTCAGGGGCGTATCAATATTGACGATAGCTGGTGGCAGGTGAGCTGCAGCCAGGAGTTGCCTGCCGGCGCCCACGTGCGGGTGACCGGTGTCCATGAGATGATTTTGACCATCGAAAAGCAGCCTGAGGAGGCCCCATGAAATTACAGCATATTTCCATTGTTCAGGATTTCCCCCAGCCCGTGGCCAAGATTTTCAACTGGCTGGGTGATCACAACAACCTGGGGCAAATCTTTTTCCCGTTCAAGGTCACCCGCATCCGCGACGGCCAGGAATACCTGAACGGGGTCGGTTCGGTGCGCAAGCTCTCCGCGTTCCCGCTGCCGCCGGTGGAGGAAACGGTGACGGTGTATATCCCTGATGAACGGATTGAATATACAGTCACCAGCGCCATGTCGCCCATCAATGACCATTTGGGCGTGATGCGTTTTGAACCGCATAACGGTGGAACGCGGCTTCATTACACCATCGTTTTCCGTGGGGCGGTGCCGTTGCTGGGGCCGATGGTGAAGGTTGGTCTGGCGCAAGGCATCAAAATGGGCCTGAAGAAGCTG
The DNA here is from genome assembly GCF_030646115.1 of Fluviicoccus sp. GTDB lineage: Bacteria > Pseudomonadota > Gammaproteobacteria > Pseudomonadales > Moraxellaceae > Fluviicoccus. The sequence continues at coordinate 40,796 of NZ_JAUSMX010000006.1, read as the reverse complement.
GCGCGGAAGTCGTTGTAATGCCGGAGCCGTTGGAGCGTAAGTTCAGTATACAGGGGCGGACCATCGCCGCCCGCTGCTGGCATGATCCGGCCCTGCCGCCGCTGCTGGCCCTGCATGGCTGGCTGGACAATGCCGCCACCTTTGACCGTTTGGCGCCGTTACTGCCGGACTATCATATCGTAGCCATGGATTTTGCCGGGCATGGTCTCAGTGATCATCGGACGCCGGGAATCCGTTATCACTTTGTGGATCATGTCGACGATGTGCTGGCCGTAGCCGACTTGGCCGGATGGTCGCGATTCACCCTGATGGGGCACTCCATGGGGGCGGGCGTCTCCACCCTGTTTGCCGCCGCCTTGCCGGAGCGCTTGGAAAAACTGGTGCTGATTGAGGGTTTCGGGCCGTTTACCGGAACCCCGGAGGCCGCTCCTGCCATCCTGCGTGGCGCGTTGTTGCAAAAACAGACTTTTGACAAGCCTCCCCGGGTCATTGCAGATCTGGCGCTGGCAGTGCGCGCCCGCATGCAGGGCTTGGTGCCGGTCAGCGAGGCCGCTGCCCGGATACTTTGTGAGCGCGGTGTCGAGACGGTGGAAGGCGGCTATATCTGGCGCACTGATCGCCGTTTGCGGCTGGACTCACCGATCCGGCTGACGGAGGCCCAGGTTTGCCAGTATCTGGCCGCCATTGAAACGCCGACCCTGCTGGTCATGGCAGAACAGGGATTGCCGTTCAACCGGCCGGATTATGAAGCTAGGTTACAGGCGCACCGGTATTTGACCAGTGTCAGTTTGCCTGGGGGGCATCATTTGCATCTGGATGGTGATGTCGATGCGGTTGCGGAGGCGGTCACATCATTTCTGGGAGATACCCCCGCGAATTCAGAAAGCGATGCATTGACCTGAAACAGTTTCAGGCCGCGGTCGGAGTCCGGTTGTCTTTACCATCCTGACGCATGACAATCCGCCATTGTGACGGATTCTTGCCCATTTCCCGCTTGAAGGCCTGGCTGAAGGCGGTTTCCGAACCGTAACCGACCTGGTTGGCAATAACCGTGATCGAGAGCGAACTTTCCACCAGCAACTGCGCCGCGATCTGCATACGGTGCCGGGTCAGATAAGCCTGCGGGCTTTCATTCATCACTTCTCCGAAGCGGGCGGCGAAGGCGGAGCGTGACAGTCCTGAAACCGCCGCCAGCTCCGGAACTGTCCAGGGATAAGCCGGTTCCGAATGCATTTTCCCCAATGCGGTACACACATAACGATCCTGCATTGCCCTCAGCCAGCCCTGACACGCCACGGGCAGCGAAGACACATAGTTGCGCACGCATTCGGTCCACAGTAATTCGCATATCCGGTTGACCATCACGGCCCGACCCTGCCGGTAATCCTTGGTCCCGTTCTCAATCAGCAGCGGCAGTACGTTTTGCCATGCCCCGGTGTCACCCAAGGGGATGGGGGCGTGGATAAACGTTGGCAGGGCGCGCAACAGGGTGTCGCGGCCCCCGGCCAGCTTGCCGCTGCCGTGAACAATGGCCGTCGGCTCACCCGCGCCCCCCAGCGTCAGGGTGCCGTAGGGCTGCTCAAGTCCGTTGAGGGTATCCGGATTAATGCCGGATAACTCACGACATGCCGCGTCGCTGTGAAGGCTGTGCCGCACGGCCGCGTGCAGCACCAGTATCTCTCCGGCCTTGACCTCAACAGCGGCCAGGTTATCCAGTTTCAGCCAGATATGGCCCTGCGTGACGATATAGAAGCATATCCGTCCGTTGGCCGGCATTGACAAATGCCAGGGAGCGCCCAACCGGCATTGATAGTAGTGACCTTCCACAAAGCGGATATCCGCCAGTATTTCACTCAGTGTATCCATGTGATCCGTCCAGTTCCGGCGTTATACGCAGCGAAAGCGGTGTTTTGGTTATTCTTTCGGATGCAGGGACTGCTCATAATCCAGCCGCCGCAAGGAGACTTTTAACAGGGGGTTAGTGGTTATGCAAGCAACTGATAATGTGAAGCCCGTCACATCCGATGAGTGGCAAGCCCTCCACCGGCGTCCCATGTTTGCCTGGCCGACACTGGTGCTTTTTGTCGTGGCGCTGGTGCTTTGGACGACATCTTTTGTCGCCGGTACCTCAGGTGTCCTGCCGCTGCCGGTGTGTATTTTGCTGAGCGGAGTCGCCGCCTTCTGGTTCTTTTCGGTCTTTCACGAGGCCTCGCACAACTCCATCAGTTCCATACGTGCGGTCAACGAAGTGCTGGGCCGTTTCAGCATCATGGCTTTTGCCCCGGCGCCGCTGTTCCGTGCTTTCCGTTATGTTCACATGCAGCATCACCGCTTTGCCAACGATCATGATGGTCACGACCCCGATCACTGGGCCGGGCAGGGTTCGAAGTGGCTGCTGCCCTTGCGCTGGGTGTGCATGGACGGCTGGTATTTCCTGTGGTACTTGAAGCGGCTGAACACGCGCAGTCGCGCTGAAGTGGTCGAGATGTGCTGGTCCATTGCGGCCGGTGCGCTGTTCTTTGGCGTGCTGTTGTGGCAGGGCTGGGCGGAGTGGTTGTTCTGGCTGTGGTTTGTGCCCGGCCGCATTGCCTGCATGCTGCTGGCTTTTGTCTTTGACTACATACCGCACTGGCCCTATCGCGCCACGCATGCGGAAAATCCGTATCAGGCGACGGGCATCCGCCTGGGTCAGGAATGGTTTTGGACGCCGCTGCTGTTATCCCAGAATTTCCACTTGATGCATCACCTGTATCCGCTGGTGCCGTTCTATCGCTACCAGCGCCTGTGGGAGTTGAAAAAGGACGAGCTGCTGGCGCGAAGTCCCTTGCTGCTGACCATGGGCGGGCGCGAGGTTTTCCCGGAGGGTTATGGGAAAGCGGTCAAGCTGATCCCGGTTTCAACGCGCTGAGGAAGTCAGTGTCCAGGTTGGCCTTAACGGTCCGCCAGTCGGTGCCCAGCTTGCGGGCTGCTGCCTCATAACTGCCGGTTTGCGCATAGACCAGCGCGTAGTAACGGCTGGTCAACTCCGTCTGCGTCAGGCTGCCCGCCAGAATCATATCCGCCAGTTCGGCCTTGGGGCCGCTGTCCCTGGCGGCCTGCCGCCGCTTGGGCGGATTATAGGCGCCCCGAATCAGAATGCTGCGTACGCATTGCTCCAGCTCGCGCATGTTGCCCGGCCAAGTGTGGGCAGGCAGGTGTGTGCGTATCCACTCAGATGCCTCTGCGGTCAGGGCGTCAGCCGCCTCTGGTCCCATCAGGCGCAGACTGACCGTCTGCAGCAGGTGTTCCAGTTCTTCCGGCTTCTGTTGCAACTGCATGGCCAGTGACGGCGTCTGGATGATGTCCGAGCATAAGCGGTAGTAGAGGTCTTCGCGGAAGCGCCCGGTAGCCATAGCCTCGCCCAAGTCCTGATGGGTGGCGGAGACAATCTTGCCGTGGAATTCTCGCGGGCTGCTGTCGCCCAGTCGCTGGAAAGTGCGGTTCTGCAACACCCTCAGCAATTTTACCTGAATCTCCGGCGGCAGCTCCCCGATTTCGTCCAGAAAGACGGTTTGCGAGGCATGCCGGGTTTCCAGATAGCCGCTGCGATCACTGATGGCGCCTGTGTAAGCGCCTTTCCGATGTCCGAAAAGTTCACTTTCCAGCAGGGTGGCGGGCAGGGCGGCCAGATGAACCGGCTGGTGGCAATGATGATAATCAGCTTCGAACTGTTGCTGGCCGGCGTTGAAGGGAATATAGCGGGACAGCCCGATGGCCTGCGCCACCAGATCCTTGCCGGTGCCCGACGGTCCCAGCACCAGTGTCGAGATTTCCTGCATCCGCCGGAACAGCCCCTGCCGGTAGCGGCGCAGGTCATGGGTGAATATGGAGTTCCAGACATCAGCCCTTAACTGTGCGGACAACTGGGTCGTACCGAAGATGGCGCGGTAGGTGAAGTGGAATGCCCGGCGGATCTGGAAGCACAGCGCGAACAAATGTTCCGGGGAGAACTGCGGGTCATCCGCCAGTGGCGTGGGGCCGATCAGTTGCCGCCAGTCCCGCAGGAAGCCCGGCCAGAACGGCATGCGCACCGGGTTGGCGTCTGGTGTGGACAGTATCTGGAAAAAGGCATTTTCGACACGGTAATAGAGAACGTACATCGCCACGTCGCCATAGAGTTTCCAGGAGGCGTCATCCACGCTCGACAGCGTGTTCAGCCGGCTCAGGGCGGCGGCGATGCAGTCCTCACCCGCCCGGGTCAGCGCGGCCAGGTGCGGGCTGGGTTCCCGCTGTCCCGGCTGCATGATCCAGAGGTCGTGCAGCGGGGCATGGTCGCCCAGGATCAGCCGTTCCAGCCGGATGCGTTCCCCGGTAAACGGGTTGGCGTAGCCCAGATCGCCAATGGCCCGGACCTTGCTCAGCGTCGATGTCGGGAACAGTCGCCCCATGATGCGCTCCTTGTGATTGTGGCCGACGTTTACTGAAGGCCGGCAGGCATAATATGTAGCCGATCCTAGAGCATAAGTCATCATGCAGAATGCAAGTATATGATAAATTTGGAATTTATATTTTGTGCCGGTCTGGCATGAAAGCCGCATTACCTGAAGTAACGTGCCACCGGCCAGAACCGGGGCCTTATCTCACAAGGGCGGGACCATATCATGTTCAACGAACAAAACATTCAGCAGGACTCTTCGTCCTGGATCTTCTTTGTCAAGCTTTGCTTTGCCATTTCCGTAGGGGCGCTGGGCTTCGGCATCTTCATGCTGCCGGTGGATATCTGGATGAAGGGTTATCTGATGATGGGGTCGTTGTTCACGGTCGGCTCGACGATTACCATGTCGAAGACGCTGCGCGACCAGCATGAGGCGCAGAAGCTTATCCACAAGATTTCGAATGCGAAGACGGAAAAGATTCTCAAGGAATTCGAGATGAACGGGGCGCAATAAGCGCACCATGAAAAAGGGCGCCTTGCGGCGCCCTTTTGGCTTCAGTCGTTGTCGAGGAACGACCGCAAGTGTTCCGATCGCGACGGATGCCGCAGTTTGCGCAACGCCTTGGCTTCAATCTGACGGATGCGTTCACGGGTGACGTCGAACTGCTTGCCCACTTCCTCAAGGGTGTGGTCAGTGTTCATGTCGATGCCGAAACGCATGCGCAGCACCTTGGCTTCCCTCGGGGTCAGGTTGGCCAGCACCTCACGGGTGGCCTCGCGCAGGCCTTCCGCCGTGGCGGCTTCCACCGGGGAAATCATGGTGGTGTCTTCAATGAAGTCGCCCAGGTGGGAGTCTTCATCATCGCCGATCGGGGTTTCCATCGAGATGGGTTCCTTGGCGATCTTCAGCACCTTGCGCACCTTGTCTTCCGGCATGTCCAGGCGTTCGCCCAGCTCTTCCGGCGACGGCTCGCGGCCCATTTCCTGCAACATCTGGCGCGAAACACGATTGATCTTGTTGATCGTTTCAATCATGTGCACCGGAATGCGGATGGTGCGCGCCTGGTCGGCGATGGAGCGGGTGATGGCCTGACGGATCCACCAGGTGGCGTAGGTCGAGAACTTGTAGCCGCGACGGTATTCAAACTTGTCCACCGCCTTCATCAGGCCGATGTTGCCTTCCTGGATCAGGTCGAGGAATTGCAGGCCACGGTTGGTGTACTTCTTGGCGATCGAGATCACCAGACGCAGGTTGGCCTCCACCATTTCCTTCTTGGCGCGGCGGGCCTTGGCCTCGCCGATGGACATGCGGCGGTTGATGTCCTTGATTTCCGCGACGCGGACATCGTATTGCTCTTCAATGGCAATCAACTCGCGTTGCGCCTTGAGGATGTTTTCCCGCTGGGCTTCCAGGGCAGTGGCCCAAGGCTTGCCGGTTGCGATCTGGCTGTCCACCCAGGCCATGTTGGTCTCGTGGCCAGGGAAGGTGGTGATGAAGGTCTTGCGGTCCATCTTGGCGCGACGGATGCAGGCAATCATGATCGCCTTTTCCTGGGCGCGGATCTGGTCCTGGAAGCTGCGGATGTCCTGGCTCAGGGCGTCGAACACGCGCGGGGTCAGCTTGAACATCATGAAGACGGTGGCCAACTGCGCCAGCGCCTGCTGGCCTTCCGCGCTGGCGCGGCCGTGCGAGGCCAGGACAGCGTTGGTGGCGTCCAGCTGGTTGCGCAGGGCGGTAAAGCGTTCGCGGGCGATCTCGGGATCGGGGCCGGACTCGACTTCATCTTCCTCGTCGCTGCCTTCGGCTTCTTCGCTGTCGATATCGATATCGGCGGCCTTGGCGGGTTCGGCGTCGGTTTCCTCGGGCAGTTCTTCAACCACCACGGGAATGACATCGCTTTCCGGATCGAGGTAGCCGACCAGGATGTCGGCCAGGCGGCGTTCGCCGGCGCCGACACGGTCATAGTCGGCAATGACGCCGGAGACGGAGGTGGGCCAGTGCGCCATGGCGTGCAGCACATCGCGAATGCCTTCCTCGATGCGCTTGGCGATGGCGATTTCGCCTTCCCGGGTCAGCAGTTCCACGGTGCCCATTTCGCGCATGTACATGCGCACGGGGTCGGTGGTGCGGCCGGGCTCGGTTTCCACCGAGGTCAGTACGGCAACGGCTTCTTCGGCGGCGACTTCGTCGTCACTGGCATCCGGGGTTTCTTCCAGCAGCAGATCGTCGGCTTCCGGGGCACGCTCGTGCACGGGGACGCCCAAATCGTTCAGCATCTGGACAATGTCTTCTATCTGTTCCGTTTCGGTGATAGATTCCGGAAGGTGGTCATTGAGTTCGGCGTAGGTCAGATAGCCTTGCTCTTTGCCGCGTGCAATGAGGGCAGCTACTTGCGAGGTGGTCTGCGTCTCTTTTTCGTTGCTCATTGATGGTTCTCGGTGGTGCAGGCAAGAGTGGAATTATAGCACGCCGCTGGAAAATGGGGATAATCCGCACGATTTTCGGGCTTGTTGCGCCTGTAAAAAAAGCAATGCACATCCTGTGCCGTTCAACCCGGACGGTTGTTGTCCAGTTCCCGCAGTTCCGCTTCCAGTTCCCGCAGTTGTGTTTTCAGTTGCTGAATGGCCCCCAGGCTGTGGGTTTCTTCCAGCTTTTCCTTCAGGGTGTGAATGGCCAGTTGGGTAATGATGCCGGTCAACTCACCTTCCACATCCAGTGACGGGATGAAATTCGTATCCTCGGCAATGCGCTTCAAGCGGCCACCTTCCAGGCTCCCCTCCCAGGCTCCCAGCAGGGCCATGCCGCTGGGTGCGGCATCCTGTTGCAGAAAGCGGACCACCGTCAGCAGCAGCGCGGCTTCCAGCGGCAGGTGGTGTTCCAGGCGCTCCAGGTTCAGCGTCAGGGCCGCTTCCGGTTTCTGCAGCAGCAACTGGATGGCGCGGTCACTGAGCGAAAGCGTGTGCCGCCCGCGCGGGGTTTGCGGCGGGCGCGACTGGTACACCGCACGGACCGGCTGCGTGATCATCGGGCGGCTGTAGCCTTCGTCATCGTCATCATCCGGCGCTTTGCGAAAAGCGGAGGGTGAGGCGGCCGGGAGCTTGCGCTCAGGCATGGGCGCGGACTCTTCGGCCCCGACATGGAGGCCGGTCATCTCGGATAGCCGTTTCCAGAGCAATTGCCGGAACAGGCTTTTGGGTACTTTTTCCAGCAGCGGCGAGGCATGGCTGGCCAGCCTGCTGCGTCCTTCCAGGGAGTCCAGGCGCAGGCCTTCGGAAAGATGGCGGAAGAGGAAATCCGCGAGCGGCTCGGCTTCATCCAGGCGTTTGCGGAAGGCGTCGAGGCCCTCTTCACGCACCAGCGAGTCGGGGTCATGCCCGTCCGGCAGGAACAGGAAACCGGCGCTGACGCCGTCCTTGAGCGCAGGCAGGGCGGACTCCAGCGCCTTCCAGGCGGCGCGCCGTCCGGCCTCGTCGCCGTCAAAGCAGAAAATCACATCCGGGACGCTGCGGAACAGGCGCTCGACATGGGTGGTGCTGGTGGCGGTGCCCAGGGTGGCGACGGCAAACGGCAATCCGGCCTGATGCATGGCGATGACGTCCATGTAGCCTTCAACGACGACGACCCGTTTCAGGTCCTGGCGCGCCTGGCGCGTTTCAAACAGGCCATAGAGTTCTTCGCCCTTGTGGAACACCGGGGTTTCCGGTGAGTTCAGGTATTTGGGCTTGCTGTCGTCCAGCACCCTGCCGCCAAAAGCCATGATGCGGCCCCGGAAATCACGGATGGGGAAGATGACCCGCTCGCGCATAGCGTCGTAATGCGAGTTGCGTTGTTCATTGAAAATGATCAGTCCGGCCTGCAGCAGCAGGGCGACTTCTTCCGGGGAGTTGCCGAGGGCGCGCAGCAGGTTGTCCCAGCCGGGCGGGGCGTAACCCAGCCGCCAGTCTTTGGCGACTTGTCCGGTCAGTCCGCGCTGGCGGAGGTACTGGGTGGCGCGTTCGCGTTGCGGGTGCTGGCGCAGTTGTTCTTCGTAGAATTTGGCGGCGGCGTCCAGCATGTCGTACAACGGCTGTCGTGATGCCCGTTCTTCCTTGTGGTCCTGGCTGGTTTCCGGCAGGGTGAGGCCGCCTTTTTGCGCCAGGTATTCCAGGCTGTCCATGAACTCGCGGCGTTCATATTGCATCAGGAAGCTGAGGGCGTTGCCGGACGCTCCGCAACCGAAGCAGTGATAGAACTGTTTTTCGCGGTTGACGGTGAAGGAAGGGGTCTTTTCGTTGTGGAACGGGCAGCAGGCGGAATAATTCTTGCCGGATTTCTTCAGGCGGACATGCGCCCCGATCAGATCGACGATATCGGTGCGGTGCAGCACTTCATCAATGAAGGATTGGGGAATGCGGCCTGCCATAGGGAAATGCCGTCAGTCAGAAAGAATCAGTAAAGTAGCAAAGTGCTGCGGGGGTTAACAGCGATCAGCCGAGCTTGGCCTTGACCTTTTTGGAAACCTCGGCCCCGTCAGCGCGGCCGGCAATTTGCGGGCGCAACAGGTTCATAACCTTGCCCATGTCGCGAGCGGTGGTGGCGCCGGTTTCCGCCATGGCGGCGGCAATCAGGCTGTCAACTTCCTCGTCCGAGAGCCGGGCGGGGAGAAATACTTCCAGAACCGCTATTTCGGACTGTTCCTGGGCAACCAGGTCGGCACGATTGGCGGACTGATAAGCAGCGACAGATTCCCGGCGCTGCTTGATCAGTTTTTCCAGGACGGCCAATACGCGGGCATCGTCCAGTTCGACTCGTTCGTCAACTTCGATTTGCTTGAGGGCCGCCAGCGCCATTCGAATGACACCGAGGCGCGCGGAATCTTTGGCGCGCATCGCGTCTTTCATTGCTTCGGTCAGCCGGGCCTTCAAGGCAGACATATCACCGTCCTGAAAAATTTATCCGTTCACATTCAAAGGGTGCAGCAACCGCCGGGCATGCTTAGTACATGCGGGTGATTTTCACCGATTCGCGAGCCAGTTTCTTGGCGTAACGCTTGACGGCGGCAGCCTTCTTGCGCTTGCGTTCTTGAGTGGGCTTTTCATAGAATTCGCGCTTGCGAACATCAGCCAGTACACCTGCTTTTTCGCAGGAACGCTTGAAACGGCGCAGAGCTACGTCAAACGGCTCGCCTTCTTTGACTTTGACTTGGGGCATTTACATCTCACCTTTGAGTTGGAAAACCTGTACTCACAGTTACAGGAAGGCGGTAATTCTACGCAAAGAAAGGCGTACCGGCAAGCGCGCCGTTCCGTTAAAATCGCGGCCCCCGACGGAGACCCTTTTCCCATGCGTGTACTCGGCATTGAAACATCCTGCGATGAAACCGGTGTTGCGGTCTATGACAGCGAGCTGGGCCTGTTGGCGCACCGGCTTTACAGCCAGATTGAGCTGCATGCCGATTACGGCGGCGTGGTGCCGGAACTGGCCTCCCGCGACCATGTGCGCAAGTTGGCGCCGTTACTGCGAGAGGTGATGGAGGCGGCGGACAGCAAGCCGGAAGATATGACGGGCATTGCCTATACCAGCGGTCCCGGTCTGGCCGGGGCGCTGCTGGTGGGCGCGGTGATGGGGCGCACGCTGGCCTATGCGTGGAATGTGCCGGCCATCGGCGTTCACCATATGGAAGGGCATTTGCTGGCGCCGTTGCTGGAAGCCAACAAGCCCGACTTTCCCTTTGTGGCGTTGCTGGTGTCGGGCGGGCATACGCAGTTGCTGCAAGTCGATGGCATCGGTCGTTACACCTTGCTGGGTGAGAGCGTGGACGATGCGGCCGGGGAGGCCTTTGACAAGGTAGCGAAGATGCTGGGGCTGGAGTATCCCGGCGGGCCGCAGGTGGCGCGACTGGCCTTGCAGGGGGATCCGGACGCGTTTGCCCTGCCGCGCCCGATGATGGACCGGCCAGGCCTGGATTTCTCCTTCAGCGGTTTGAAGACGGCGGTGCGGTTGGTGATTGAGAACACGCCGGATTATCCGGAAAAGACGGTGGATATCTGCGCCAGCTTTGAGGCGGCGATCGTGGATACGCTGGTGCGCAAGTGCGAGCGGGCGTTGAAACAGACCGGGCTGAAGCGGCTGGTGATGGCGGGCGGAGTGAGCGCCAACCTGCGGTTGCGGGCGATGCTGCAGGATTTGGCGAAGCGGCGGCGGGCGGAGGTGTTTTATCCGTCGCCGGTGTTCTGTACGGATAACGGGGCGATGATTGCTTTTGCGGGGTGTCAGCGGTTGTTGGCGGGGCAGGGGGAGAATTTGGCGGTGTCGGTAAGGCCGAGGTGGCCGATGGTGGAGTTGCCGGCGGTTTGATGTTGTGTCTGTAGGTCGGGCTTCAGCCCGACAATGCCGTTGTTTAATAAGTGGTTTTTTGGATTGAGTCATCCGCCTGCCGCGGGCGTAACTTTTGTCTTGGCAAAAGTCACCAAAACCGTGTCCTTCGCCAAAACTCGCGGACCTTCCGTTAAGGTTTTCGCCGCCTTGTCAGGCGGCGTTATCGTTTCTGCCGAAGGCATGTGGCTCAAACAGTTGGCTGCGGACGGCGGGCTTTAGTGTTTTGCCCCCTTGGAATGGGGGCAGCCGCAAAGCGGCGGGGTTTTTTCAGTGGGGGAGTCAGTTGTTGCCTTCCTCGGACTGTTCTTCTTTTTTACTGCCAAACCGCTTCTCTTCCCCCTTCAGCAACGCCTTGATATTCGCCTTGTGCCTGGCAATCAACAAAACGCTCATGCCGACCACTCCCAGCATATAGACGGGAGTCAGATACCAGGCCAGTACGGGGGCAGCCGTAAAGGCTACCAGCGATCCCAGGGACGAGATCCGGAACGGGGCGAATGTTGCCAGCCAGATGCCGATGACCGCGAGGCCCAGTTGCCAGTCCAGCGCCAGCAGCACACCCAGCGCGGTCGCGACGCCTTTGCCGCCTTCAAACCGGAAGAATACCGGATACAAGTGGCCCAGAAAGGCCGCGAGGCCGATGGCGCTGACCAGATCGCCTGACAGCCCCCAGTGCTTGGCCAGCAAGACCAGCGGTACCCCTTTCAGCATGTCGCCGGCCAGTGTCATCAGCGCCGGGCCCTTGCCGCCAATACGCATGACGTTGGTGGCGCCGGGGTTGTTGGAGCCCTGGGTGCGGGGGTCGGGCAGGTTCAGGGCTTGGCAGACCAGGATGGCGGAACATGCGGAGCCCAGCAGATAAGCCACGGCCAGCAGGACAAACGGAAGGACATCGGACATTTTGCAGAATCGCTGATGGAAACGGAGTGTGGCAATCTATAATGCCGGATTACGGTGAAAGCAAGGCTGACGTGGTCGACGATGGATATTCTGTATATTCGCAACCTGCGGGTTGAGGCGGTGATCGGTATCTTCTCGTGGGAGAAGCGCATTCGCCAGCCGATCCATGTGGATCTGGAAATGGCGGTGGATATCCGCCGCGCCGCCGAAACCGATGATATCAATCATGCCCTGGACTACAAGAAGGTTTCGCACCGGCTCACCGAGTTCATTGCCCATAATGAATGGCATCTGGTGGAAACGCTGGCGGAGCGCATTGCCGGGTTGCTGATGGAGGAATTCGGAGTGTCCTGGCTGAAGCTGACCTTGTCCAAACCCGCCGCTCTGCCTGCCGCCGACAGTGTCGGCCTGATCATTGAACGAGGCGACAAGCATGCCCCGCGTCTATTTGAGCCTGGGCAGTAACTGTCGGCGCGAGGCTTCGCTACGGTCAGCGCTGGCGCTGCTGCGGCGGGAGTTTCCCGATCTGCGCTGTTCGCCGGTTTATGAAAGCGAGGCGGAAGGCGCCCCGGGCGGTCCCTACCTGAACCTGGTGGTGGACCTGGATACTCGGCTGCCGGTGCCGGAGTTGAGGGTCCTGTTGCGGGATATCGAGACCGGACTGGGGCGGGAGCGGGGGCGTCCGGAAGTGGTGATTGATATCGATATCCTGTTGTATGAGGGCCTTTGCGGTCATTTTGATGGGCTGGAGCTGCCGCGTCCTGAACTGCTGCAGAGGGCCTATGTCCTCAAGCCGTTATCCGATCTGGCGGGTGGCGAGCGGCATCCGCTGACCGGCCTGACCTTTGCTGAGCATTGGCGGGGCTTTCTCCCCTCCGACCGGCTGCGCCGGGTGGAGCTGGCGGAGACAGGCCATGTATGACGCCATCCCGTTCCTGCGCCGCCAGCCGGTGATCATTGTGCTAGGGATGCTGGGCTGGCTGCTGGGTGTCTGGCAGCTGGGCACGGCGGCGATGGAGCAGAAGGACAGTCCGTCCCTGCTGTTGCTGGCGCTGAGCGGGATCGGGCCGGCCATGGCGCTGGTGCGCCTGTTCTGGATTCTCGTCACCACCAAGCGCTGGCAGCGCGACAACCGTGACCCGGTGATCTGGGGCATGGTGGTGATTACCTACGGCAGTGCCTGTGCGCTGGCCGCCAGGCTATCCCTGACGCCGACCCAGGGGTTCTTTCTGGTCTTCCTGATGGTCAATATGGCGCCGTTGATGAACCGCTTCGCGGCGCCGCTGGCCATCGGGGTGATCGTGATTACTTCACTGGCGGTGACTGTGCTGCAGCAGGCGCTGCCCCCCATTCCTTTCGCCATCTACCTGCTGCTGGCGCAGAGCGCCCTGTGGTATATGGCTTCCAGCAATATCGACGAATGGCAGGCGCATCAGGAAACCGCCACTGCCCATGCCCAGTTGCACGCCACCCAACAGTTGCTGACCGAGGCCGTGGCCCGCAATGAGCGCACCCGCATTGCCCGCGACCTGCACGACCAGATGGGCCATCATCTGGTAGCGCTGACCATGCAGCTGCAGGTGCTGGAAAAAAAGCTGCCCGATGCTGCACTCCCCGAACTGGGACAGGCGCGCGATCTGGCCCGTGACCTGTTTGAGGATGTGCGCGCCACGCTGCTGCAGCTTCGACAGGACCAGTCCGACTTTGGAGAGCTGCTGGAGCGGATGCTGGCCAATATCCCCTACCTCAAATACGATGTGGAAATCGACAGCGAACTGCTGATGCTGGATGCGCAACTGGCTTCCTGCCTGCTGCGGGTGGTACAGGAGGCGATCACCAATGCCCTGAAGCACAGTGATGCCAGCCGGATGCGGGTGATCCTGCGGCGCGATGACCACGGCGGCATCCGTATGGAAGTGCAGGATAACGGCCGGATGGTGCGCCTGGCTGAGTTCGGTTCTGGTCTCGGGCTGGGTGGCCTGGAAGAGCGGGTAGCCGAGCTGGGCGGCCATTTACAGGCCGGCCCGACCGGTGAAGGATTCCGGCTGGTGGCTGAATTTCCCGAGGAGTGCCTGACATGATCCGCGTGCTGGTGGTGGACGACCAAGCCTTGGTGCGGCGGGGCATTGTCGCCTTGCTGGGCTTCGAAGCCGATATTGATGTGGTGGGCCAGGCCTCCGACGGGGAAGAATGCCTGGCCCTGTTACCCGGGCTGCCTGTGGATGTGGTGCTGATGGATATCCGCATGCCGCGCATGAATGGTCTTGAAGCCGTGCGGCAGATGCGTTGCTGCGGGCTGGAGACGCCGGTGGTGTTGCTGACCACCTTTGACGAGCCGGTGACGCTGGCGCAGGGCCGATCGGCCGGAGCGCAAGCCTGCCTGCTCAAGGACATCGATCAGGCGGGCTTGGTTGCCGTGATTCGTACCGTTGCGGCCGGGGGCGAGGTGGAGCCGGCGGGCGGACGGCAGCCGGCTTTGTTTACTCGTCGCGAGCTGGCGGTTATCCGGGAGTTGTGCGCCGGCAAGCAGAACAAGGAAATCGCCTTGGCGCTGCAACTCAGCGCCGGTACGGTTCGCAACTACCTGTCCATGATTCTGGAAAAGCTGGAAGTACGGGACCGCACCCAGGCCATCCTCAAGCTGAAAGCGCTGGGTTTGGTCTGACGCTAAACAATTTGTATACACTCGTAGCTGCCCAACTGACAAATGACACTGTTTTTTGTACGGGAGTACCTCTAATATCGGCCTGCCTTTAATTGGATGAAAAACGTGCTGACCGGTACGGGAGCTTTCCTCATGAAACTGTTGACCCTGCTGACGATGTTCTGGCTGACGATGATTGGCGCCACAGCGAATGCCGGCGGCCGTCCTGCTGACATGAAACTGGTTCTGAACAAGGACGGTATCCGGGTTTGGTCCTATGAGGTGCCCGGCAGTCCCCTGCATGGTTTCAAGGCGGTGACGACCGTCAGCAGCAACCTCAACAGCATCGTCGGGCTGATTGCTGATACCGAGGCCGCTAGCCGCTGGCTGTATCGCACCAGTGAAGTGGAAACCCTGAAGCGCAACGACGAGAGCATGTCATTCGTGATCCGTGTCGTGACCGATTTTCCCTGGCCGTTCAAGGATCGGGAGGCTGTTGTGGCCGGACGCATCATCCAGGACCCGCAGACCATGGTGGTGCGCATTGACAGCAATACCGTGGGCGGATATGCCCCCCGCACCGGCAATCTGAACATGCCGGTGGTCCAGGGCAGCTGGCTGTTCAAGCCGGTGGGCAACGGGAAGGTGGAGATCACCATGACCGGCCATGCCGATCCCGGCGGCAACCTCCCGGCGAGCCTGGTCAATCTGCTGATTCAGGAACACCCCTATAATTCGCTGAAAGCACTGAAGTCTGTCATTGCCGAGCCGCGTTTCCAGACCGCACGGGTGGCCTCCATCCGCGAGCCGCTTTACCAGTAAGGGCATCCTCTGCCCGCCGGTGTGTCCTGACTATGCGTCAGGACACACCGATCAGATGTCACGCTGCATTCCCCAGCTCTCTCCGATCGTTTTTATGGTCCTGCGGACAGTCACCAAGCTGTACGGTCACGCCTATTGCATGGTGATTCTGCTGGACAATTCACGCTTCACGTCGAATAAGACGCGATTCCGCAACGCCCGTCGGGGATTTCAGGGTAACCTTGGGCAAAATATCCAGAGGATTTCATGATGTCGCTGCCGGGCTTTATTGAGGAAGGTTTCCGTTATCTGGGTGAGGACTGGCCATTGTATGTGCGCGGCAGTGGACCCGGCGTGGTGATCATGCACGAGGTGCCGGGTATCTACCCCGAGGTGGCGGAATTTGCGACCAAGGTGGCGGACGCTGGATTCACGGTGTTCATGCCCAGTCTGTTCGGTACGCCGGGCAAGCCGTTCAGTGCAACCTATGCCGCCACCCAGATTGCCCGCGCCTGCATCCGCCGCGAGTTTGCCGCCTTCGAGGCCAACAGTTCCGGCCCCATGGCCGACATGCTGCGCAGCCTTTGCCGTTATGCCCATGAGCGTTGCGGCGGGCCGGGCGTCGGGGCGCTGGGCATGTGTTTCACCGGAAACTTCGCGCTGGCGCTGGCGGTAGAGCCGTCGGTGCTGGCGCCGGTGATGTGTCAGCCGTCCCTGCCGATCGGGGCCACCGCCGAGGCGCGGGCCGGTCTGCATATCTCGCCTGCAGAGCTGGAGACGGTGAAAATCCGGGTTCAGCAAGAGGACCTGAAGGTGCTGGGGCTGCGCTTTACCCATGACCTGATGTGCCCCAAGGCCAAGTTCGAGCGCCTGCACGATGAGTTGGGAGAGGGTTTTGAGGCCATCGAAATCAATTCGGAGCCGTTCAATCCGCATGGTCTGCCGCTGAGTGCCCATTCAGTGCTGACCCGGCATCTGGTGGACCGGGAAGGGCATCCGACCGTACAGGCGCTGGAGCGGGTGCTGGGATTTTTCCGGGAACGTCTGGTGGCGGGCTGAGTATCCGGAGCCGTCCTGAAGGCCTTGCGCCATTCAGGACGGGTTTCACCCGGCGTGGTTACTTCTTTTTGTCCTTCTCTTTTTCTTTGTCCTTGCCCAGACGCGCCTCAATGGCGTCGCACAGGGTCTTCATGATCTTGATGCGGGCGAAATACTTGTTGTTGGCTTCGACCAGCGTCCAGGGCGCGGTAGCGGTGCTGGTGCGGTCCACCATGTCACTGACGGCATGGACGTATTGCCCCCACTTGTCGCGATTGCGCCAGTCCTCGTCGGTAATCTTGAAACGCTTGAAGCCAACTTGCTCCCGTTCCTTGAAGCGATTCAGCTGCTCCTCGCTGCTGATGGCCAGCCAGAATTTGACCATGATGACGCCGTTTTCGGCGAGCTGTTCCTCGAAGTCGTTGATTTCACTGTAGGCGCGCATCCAGTCCGCTTCCGAGCAATAACCCTCCACTCGTTCCACCAGCACCCGTCCATACCACGAGCGGTCAAAAATGGTGATGCGGCCCTTGCGCGGCACGTGCCGCCAGAAACGCCACAAGTAGGGCTGGGCGCGTTCTTCTTCCGTAGGGGCGGCGACGGGAATGATGCTGAAATGACGGGCGTCGACCGCAGCGGTGATGCGGCGGATGCTGCCGCCCTTGCCGGCGGCGTCGTTGCCCTCGAAAACGGCAATGACACTGTGGTTGTTGAACTCCGGATGACGAGTCAGCAGGTTAAGACGCCCCTGCAAGGCCTCCAGTTGTTCTTCGTAGTCACTCTTGGAGAGTTCCTGATCCAGCGTGAGCGTGTCCAGAATCTGCAGGTTATCAATGGGCGGCAGCAACGGCGCTACATCGGCAGCAGGCACTGTAGCGGGAATCTTGTTGCGGTCCAACCTGGCGCGGATATTCGAGAGGATATGCTTGCCGACGGTGAGGCTGCGGTAATACGGGTCTTCGCCTTCCACCACCAGCCAGGGCGCTTCCCCGGTGCTGCTTTCCAGCAGGACATGCTCGGAAATTTCGCGGAAACGGTCATAGCACTTAAAGTTGTCCCAGTCATGCTCCGTGACACGCCAGCGGGTTTTGGGATCTTTTTCGAGCTGCTTGAGGCGCTTTTCCTGCTTGCCCTTGGAGAGATGAAACCAGAATTTCAGCAGCAGCACACCTTCATGCGCCAGCATTTTTTCGAAGTGGACAATGTCCTCAATCTGCTGGTCCAGTTGAGACGACTTCAGTTCGCCGCTGACCCGGCCGACAATGGGTTCGGTATACCATGAGCCGAAGAGAATGCCGATACGACCTTTGGGCGGCAGGGCCCGCCAGTAGCGCCACATGCGTGGCCGCTCACGTTCCTCGTCGGAGGCTTCACCAAAGGCATGGGTGGTGATGAGGCGGGGGTCCATCCATTCATTGAGCAGGTTGACGGTTTCACCTTTGCCTGCGCCATCCACGCCGTTAATAAGTATGACGACTGGAAACGCACCCTTTTCCTTCATTTCAAACTGGGCGTCGAGCAGGGCTTCACGCAGCGCAGGCTCTTCATTTTTATAGATGGCCTTTTCAATCTTGTGACCGATTTCAGCGGATTCAAACATCAGCAGGCTCCTTGTTATAAGACACATTATCCCTTGAGTATAGGCCGCCCCGGCCAAAGACCATAGGCCATATAAGGGTTAGCCGGTGACTTTTTTGTGGCTCATTCCTCGCCCAGTGTCTGGCTGCGGCCGCCGTCCACGGCGATGATCTGGCCGGTGATGTAGGGGGCGTCTTCTACCAGGAAGGCGACGGTGCGGGCGATGTCTTCCGGGGCGCCCAGGCGGCCCAGGGGCACGCCGGACAGGATTTTGGCCTGCACGGCGGGATCGATCACCGATTCGCTGTGTTCTTCCGGCCAGAGGATGGCGCCGGGGGCGACGCCGTTGACCCGCACGCGCGGCGCCAGATCCTTGGCCAAGGCGCGTGTCATCATCGCCAGCGCCGCCTTGGCCATGCAATACACCGGATAGTCACGGAAGGGCCGGCTGGCGTGGATGTCGACGATGTTGACGATGCTGCCCCGGCAGGCCGCCAGCGCCGGGCTGAGCGCCTGGCTGAGGAAGAACGGCGCGCGGGCGTTGCTGGCGAACAGGTCGTCCCATTGGTCGAGGGTGGCGGAGCCGGCCGGAGTGGGATAGAAGCTGGAGGCGTTGTTGATCAGGGCGTCCAGCTTGCCGCCGGTCAGGGCCAGCACCCGTTCCGCCAGTTGTTGCGGGGCCTCCGGCCGGTTGAGGTCGGCTTGCAGGATGCAAGCGCTGTCAGGCCGCAGGCTGTTCAACCGGGCGGCGAGGGCGGAGGCTTCTGCTTCGCTCTGGCGGTAGTGGATGAAGACCGTCCAGCCCCGCGCATGCAAGGTTTCGGCAATCACCGCCCCCACGCGCCGGGCGCTGCCGGTAATCAGGGCGAGGCGGGGATCAGTCCTCACAGAGTCGGCTGCTGTTTTCATGGTGTTCCTTGCGAAAACGGTTAAGGGCGTGAATGCGTGCCTGGGCCAGGGCGTCGCCCAAGGCTTTGCCGTCCAGCGATTCACGGTGTGGCAGGTGTTGGGGGGTCACGGCCATGGCGATGTCCAGCGCTTGGCTGAAATAGGTCCGTTGCGGGTAGTTACGGTTCTCGAAGCCGAGACGGCCGCGTGCATCGGCCTCGCAGGCCAGCAGGAATTCAGCGAAGCGTTCGGGGCGTCGCAGGGCATCCATGTCGCGCAGTTTCAGCCACAAGGTCTTGCCTTGCAACTCGGTTGCGCGATGCCCGTCCAGATGATAGCGGCAAACGATTTCCGCCAGTTGCTGATAATCCCTGGGTGCCTTGTAGCGAGCGCACAGAGCCTGCACCAGCGGCACGCCGCGATGCTCGTGTTCAATATGGCGCGGCAGCATGTCGGCCGGAGTGACGCCCTTGCCCAGGTCGTGCAGTAACACCGCAAAGCGGACGCGCACGTTCGCCCCTAACCTCACGGCCTGTTCCAGGCACATCAGGACATGTTTGCCAGTGTCGATTTCCGGATGGAATTCCGCGCGTTGCGGCACGCCGAACAGGGCGTCGATTTCCGGGAACAGCCGCGACAGCGCCCCGCAGGCGCGCAAGACTTCGATGTAGACGGCCGGGGAGTCTTCAGCCAGCGCCTTGTGCGTTTCCTGCCAGACGCGTTCCGGCGTCAGGTGGTCGATTTCACCTGCAGCGACCATGGTTTGCATCAACGCCAGCGTTTCCGGGGCAATGGTGAAGCCGAGCAGGGCATAACGTGCGGCAAAGCGGGCCACGCGCAACACGCGCAGCGGGTCTTCACCAAAAGCAGCCGAGACATGCCGCAAAACGCGGTTGTTAAGGTCGGCCAAGCCGTCGTAGGGGTCGACAATGCGGCCATCCGCCGTTTGCGCCATGGCGTTGATGGTAAGGTCACGGCGCAGCAGGTCTTCTTCCAGCGTTATGGAGGGTGTAGCGTCGCAGATGAAGCCGTGATAGCCGTGTCCGGATTTGCGTTCGGTGCGGGCGAGGGCGTATTCCTCAGCGGTGTCGGGGTGCAGGAAGACCGGGAAATCCTTGCCCACCGGTTTGTAGCCTTGCGCCAGCAGGTTTTCCGGCGTGGCTCCGACCACCACCCAGTCACGCTCAGTGAACGGGCGGCCGAGCAGGGCGTCGCGGACAGCGCCGCCAACCAGATAGACTTCCAACGTGTGTTACTCCCAGGTCTTGATAGGCGCTTGCGCGCGTGTTCGTGGCCGGATGATATCCGGCCTGGCCTGGTAAAGCACTCATCGGATAACTCAGCCCGTATTCCGCAACCCCGCCGCAATGCCCGCGATCGTCACCATCAGCGCATGATCGTGAATAGTGGTTTCTCCTCCGGCCTCGCGCCGCCGCTTCATCAATTCCGCCTGCAACATGTGCAGCGGCAACACATAGGGTGTGCGTACTGTAATTGACCGCTTCAGCACTTGGGCCAGCTCCAGCAACTGCTTGCGTTCCGTGACGTTCAGCAGGATGCCCACCGTTTTTTCCAGCCGCGCCCGCAACAGCGTCCCCAAGGCCTGCAACGCCGGGTCGGTGGTCAGGTGCACCTCGTAATAGGCGGCAATGGCCGAGTCCGACTTCGCCAGCACCATTTCCAGCATGTCGAGCAGGGTCTGGAAATAGGGCCAGTGTTGACGCATATCGCGGATGACCGGGGTATAACCGTCGGCCATGGCTGTATTCAACGCCCGACCGGTGCCCAGCCAAGCGGGCAGCATCAGCCGTACCTGTGTCCAGGCGAACACCCACGGAATGGCCCGCAGCGACTCGATGCCGCCATTGGTTTGACGCCGCGCCGGACGTGAGCCCAGCGGCAGCATTTGCAACTCCTGCTCCGGCGTCACGGTGCGCATGTAGCGGATGAATTCTGGCTCGTCACGCACGGTTTCCCGGTACACCGCCAGTGAGGTTTGCGTCATGCGCGCCATCAGCTCCCGCCATTCCGGTTTGGCGGCGGGCGGGGGCAGTAGCGTCGCTTCCAGCGTGGCGGCGGCGTAGAGTTCCAGGTTGCGCAAGGCAATGTCTTTCATGCCGAACTTGAAGCGGATCATTTCCCCTTGTTCCGTCACCCGGATGGCCCCCGCCACCGATCCCGGCGGTTGCGACAACAGCGCCTGGTGTGTGGGTGCGCCGCCGCGACTGACCGAACCGCCACGCCCGTGAAACAGCGTCAGCCTCACGCCATGCCGCTGCGCCACGGCGGTCAGGCTTTCCTGCGCCCGGTATTGCGCCCAGTTGGCGGTGAGGAAGCCGGCGTCCTTGGCGGAGTCGGAATAGCCGATCATCACTTCCTGATGCCCCCGGATGGCGGTCTTGTACCAGTCGACCGAGAGCAGCGCGTCCAGGCACTCCGCTGACCGGTCCAGATCGGCCAGCGTTTCGAACAACGGCACCACCCGCAGCGGCTGTGGGACTTCGGCTTCCTTCTGCAGCAGCATTACCGCCAGTACATCGCTGGCCTGGCGGGCCATGGAAATCACATACGCGCCCAGCGCCTCCGAGGGTTGTTGCGCCAGCACGCGGAAGGTCGCCAGCACTTCCTGAACGTTGGCCGAACTGATGGCGTCATCCGGCCCGGCCTGCAGCTGGCGTGGCAGTAAGGGGCGGGGATTGTCCAGTTCCTTTAGCAGGAAGGCCCGGCGCTGGGTTTCATCCCAGTCCAGATAGGAGCCCAGCTTCAGGTAGCGGGTAATGGCGTCCAGCGTCTCGGCATGGCGTCCCGATTCCTGGCGAATGTCCAGCTTCAGCAGTTCCAGCCCGAAACAGGCCAGCCTCCTCAGGATGTTTGTCAGTTCGTCATCGGCAATGTCACGCATGTTGCAGGCAATCAGCGACTCGTAGCACAACATCAGTGGCTGCCGCAGCTCTTCGGCCTGACGGTAGATGCCGGGGGCTTCCGGTGTCTCCCCGCGCAGCCGCGCTTCCACCCAGTCGCGGGTGCGTCCCAGACGGTCGCGCACGTCACGCAGCAGTTCGCGGTAGGGCTCGCGGCAATCCGGACCCACCGCCGCCCGCAGCGCCGGGCTGCAATCCTGCATCGACAGGTCCGAACGCAGGGCATCGATATCCCGCCAATAGAGGTCGGTAGCCTGCCAGCGCGAGAGCAGCAGCACTTCCTCGGTAACAGTGTGAGTGACATTGGGGTTGCCGTCGCGGTCGCCGCCCATCCACGACGCAAAGCGGATGGGTGCGTGATCAAGCGGCAGGTGTCGGCCGGTGTGCTGGAACACGGAGGCGTCGAATTCGCGCAGGAATTGCGGAATGGTGTGCCATAGCGTTTGCTCAATGGCGGTAAAGCCCCATTTAGCCTCATCCACGGGTGTGGGGCGATGGCGGCGGATCTCGTCGGTATGCCAGGCGGCGATGACATGACGCTTCAGCTTGCCCAGCAGGGCTTGGCGCTCCACCGGTGTCAGCCGTTGCTGGTCCAGCGTTTCCAGGCATTCGGCAATATGGTCGTATTTCTGGATCAGCGAGCGGCGGCTGATTTCAGTGGGATGGGCGGTCAGCACCAGTTCCACATCCAGTTGCTGCACCGCTTCCCACAAGGCATCCGGGCCAATGCCGGACGAGGCGAGGCGGGGAAACAGTTCGCGGATGGAGCCGGGTTGCGGCGAGGCGTTTTCCACCAGCTCCCAGGCGCGGCGGCGGCGCACCCGATGGTATTGCTCGGCAATATTGGCGAGGTTGAGGAACTGGGTGAAGGCGCGCGCCACCGGCAGCAGTTCGGTGTCACTGAGGGCGGCAAGAGTCTGGTTAAGCTGGCGGGTGGCTTCCGGGTCGCCGTCGCGGGCTTGCTTGCCCAAGCGACGGATGCTTTCCACCTTGTCGTAAATGGCCTGGCCGACCTGCTGGCGCAGGGTGTCACCCAACAGGCTGCCCAGCAGGCGTACGTCGTCCCGCAAGGGGGCATGGGGGTCGGGCGTGGTCATGGCGCACTCTCACGGATAATAGGGTGGCGGACAAGGCTCGCAAAGCCCGAAGGACTCCGGCCAACGATCAGCATAGACCCCGTCCTCCCGGATTCCAAGCGGCATGCTTCAGGCCACCTGCGATTCCTGCGGGCTGCGTTCTTCCGGTTTGGAAGGTTCCCGCAGGAAGGCCTCGATTTCATCAATGCGTTGCGCCGCATCGCGATAGCCCAGCTGGATCAACTCGCGGGTAAAGGCGGAGTCGAACAACAGGAAGCTGCTGAGGTCGGCGCTTTGAGCATCCGGCGTGCCCAGTCCGTCCATCAGGTAGCGCACGCTGCGCGGCATGCGGTGTTCCAGCGTCTTGGCGATGATGGCGATATCGGCGGAAGGGGAAATCACCAGTGGTGTCACCTGACGCATCGGTTCGTGGTCCGGCTCGGAGGGCAGGGCGGGCACCGAGGCTGCCAGCTTCTGGTAAGCGCCGACAAAGGCATTCATCCGTTTCAGGTGGTCGAGGTCGGCGTCCAGATGGTCGAGGAAAATAGCGTTCATCAGGGTGCCGCAAATTTGCGACAACGGCGGCCGTTTCAGGTCGCTGATGAAATCCTCCCCGGACGATAGTTCGGAGCGTAAGAGGCTGTCCGCCGATTCCTGGCAACGCACGCCAATGGCCAGCAGCCGTTCAGCGCCCAGGCGGATGGCTGGGCTCAGCGGTGTGATCAAGCGCATGGCGCCATCGCCGAAATAGGCGTTGCCGTTGCCGGTGGAAAGCTCCACGGGCGGAAAGACGATGGGAATAGCCGCCGACGCCAGGATGTGTGGCAGGGTCATTTCCGCGCGTAGCGCAACCCGTCGGCTCTTGTTCCACAGCGGATGGCCGTCCTTGCCTTCAATAAAGGTGAAGGCGCGCCCGGAGTGGTAGCCGGTGGCCGTGACGCCGAACGCGTACAAACCGCCTTCACGGACGGCGCGGCGGATACCGTCCAGTTGCAGATGACGGCCCAGAAAACCGAACAGTGGCGTGGAGTCCACCAGCGACTGCACCCGCCCGGCCCCGGTGAGGCCGCCCAGCGTGAAATCCAGCGCCAGTCGCCCGGCATTGCGGGCCATGGCGGCGGAGTCGGTGCGATAGACATCCGACGCCTGGAGGTTGGACCAGAGCTTGACCAGTAATTGGGCGGCATGCCGGAAGTTGTCGTGATGAGCGGCGACTGCTGCGCCATTGATAGCGCCCGCCGATGCACCGGTAATGATCGGAAACGGGGCAGGGCGGTTGGCCAGCGACGGCAGTTCACTGATGCGTTTGAGCACTCCGGCCTGATAGGCGCCGCGCGCGCCTCCGGCGGTGAGAACCAGTGCTGTCATGGGGTGGTGCAGGGATGTGTGTGTCGGCGACATCTGGAAATCCCCTTGGTTTTGGGTTGCTGTGGTGCGGCCGGGGGCCGTCTAGCCAGTAAAGCAGCAAGTCCTGTGCCAGATTGGGGAGGATTGAGGGAGAGGCTTTGCAGAGTTGGGGGAAGCCATTCTTTGTTAATAAGTGGGGCGTAAACCCCCCCTCCGGCTGCGCCGTCGGCCCCCTTTCCGAGGGGGCGTGCTGTAAGTTGATAGCCCCCTTGGAAAGGGGGCGGCACGAAGTGCCGGGGTTTTCTCTTACTGCCCCGCCTTCATCTGCGCCTGCGTCGTCAGCAGCACTTGCCCCAGCGTACCCAGCATATTGATGATATCGCCGTAATCCGGCAGCTTCGACTTCGCAATATCGGTCGAAGCCGTGACCAGTGAAATGCGGTCGCCCAGCGACAGCTGCCCGGTGGAGTAATTCACCAGATTGCCCTTGATGCTGTCGATGGCCGACAGGCGGGACTGATATTTGGCGATGCCGTCGGAAGATTTCTGGGTCTTCAGGGTTTCCTGAGTGCGTTGACGCTTCAGTTCCAGCGCCACCATCAGCGAACTGACCGTGGCCATGCCCGCCATGGTGTCTTTAAAGGCAGGCCGGGGAGCGCCGCCGGTCGCAGGGGCCATATTCATGGTGCCGCAAGCACTCAGCAGGCTGGCTGACAACAGCATCGGAATCAAGGCGTGCGATTTCATCGTGGGTATTCTCCGGAAAATTTGCCGGACTGTACCATAAACCGCCGCTTCGGACAGTTGATGAAGTTATATCGCTGATGAAGGTTTGTCTTGGACAAAAATGAATTTGTTCAGGCGCACAAATCATTCCGGCCATGGACAATGATTTTGGGAAAAACACCGGATGGATAAAGATGTGACCGGGCGGTCATGAAAATAGCTAGGTTGAGAACCGAGCAGTTTCTACACTACGTCACCGCTTTTCCGTCTGTCGACAAATCGTAGCCGCTTTCCTCTGCAGGAAGGCGACCCAAGCACCAGAGAGGTCATCATCATGGCATTGTACAAGGCTCCCCTCCGTGACATGCAGTTCGTTATGCACGAAGTGCTGAACGTGGAAAACCACTACAAGTCCCTTCCCCATTTTGCGGAAGTGGATCGTGACCTGGTCAACAGCGTCCTCGAAACCGGCGCCCAGTTCTCCGAGAACGAACTGTCCCCGATCAACCGCTCCGGTGATGAAGAAGGCTGCGGCTTTGACGATGGCGTGGTCACCACCCCCACCGGCTTCAAGGAAGCCTACGCCAAGTTCGTCGAACTGGGTCTGGGTTCGCTGGCTGCTCCGGTGGAACAAGGCGGCCAAGGCCTGCCTCCTTCCTTGGGCATTGCCATGAGCGAAATGACCGGCACCGCCAACTGGTCCTGGTCCATGTACCCCGGCCTGTCGCACGGCGCCATCAATACTGTTGCCGCCCACGGCAGCGACGAACAGAAAGAAACGTACCTGACCAAGCTGGTGTCGGGCGAGTGGACCGGCACCATGTGCCTGACCGAATCGCACGCCGGTTCCGACCTGGGCCTCATTCGCACCAAGGCCGAACCGCAGGCTGACGGCTCGTACAAGATCACCGGCAACAAGATCTTCATCTCCGCCGGTGAGCATGACATGGCCGAGAACATCGTGCACGTGGTGCTGGCCCGCCTGCCGGACGCCCCCAAGGGCACCAAGGGCATCTCGCTGTTCCTGGTTCCCAAGTTCATGCCCGGCTCCGGTGAGCGCAACGGCGTGAAGTGTGGCTCCATTGAGCACAAGATGGGCATCAAGGCTTCCGCCACCTGCGTCATGAACTTCGACGAAGCCACCGGCTTCCTGATCGGCCCCCCCAACAAGGGCCTGAACTGCATGTTCACCTTCATGAACACCGCCCGTGTCGGCACTGCGCTGCAAGGTGTGTGCGCCGCCGAAGGTTCGTTCCAGGGCGCGCTGCTGTACGCCAAGGACCGTCTGGCCATGCGTTCGCTGACCGGCCCCAAGGCTCCCGAGAAGGAAGCCGACCCGATCATCGTGCATCCCGCCGTGCGCCAGCTGCTGTTGACCCAGAAGGCCTTTGCCGAAGGCGGCCGCCTGATGGTGTACTGGCTGTCCACCTTCTCTGACACGCTGGAAGGCTCTGCGTCTGACGAAGACAAGAAGGCCGCTGACGACATGATGTCGATGCTGACCCCGATCGCCAAGGCCTTCCTGACCGAAGTCGGTTATGAAGCCGCCAACGCCGGTGTCCAGGTTTATGGCGGTCACGGCTTCATCCGTGAATGGGGCATGGAACAGATCGTCCGTGACACCCGTATTGCCCTGCTGTACGAAGGCACCACCCAGATCCAGGCGCTGGACCTGCTGGGCCGCAAGGTCCTGCAAACCCAGGGCGGACTGCTGCGCAACTTCACCAAAGTCGTGCACAAGTTCTGCGCCGCCCAGGAAGGCAATGCCGCCATGGCCGAATTCGTGCGTCCGCTGGCCGCGCTGAACAAGGAGTGGGGCGATGTCACCACCCGTGTCGGCATGAAGGCCATGGGCAATGCCGACGAAGTCGGTGCCGCTGCCGTGGATTACCTGATGTTCTCCGGCTATGTCACCATGGCTTACCTGTGGGCCTGGATGGCCAAGGTTGCCCAGGACAAGCTGGCCGCCGGTGAAGGCGATGCCGCCTTCTACAAGGCCAAGGTGCAAACCGCGCAGTTCTACTTCAAGAAGATTCTGCCGCGCACCAAGGCCCACATCGAGATCATCGATTCCGGCTTGGAAACGCTCAACCAAATCTCGGCGGATGCTTTTGCATTCTGATTTTGAGATAATCGGTTGAATTGAGAAAAGCCCGCGTTGATTGCGGGCTTTTTTCTGAATGTTTTCATGTAGGTCGGGCTACAGCCCGACTTACCCTTGACGCCAGTGAGTGTCGGGCTGAAGCCCGACCTACAGTCAACGTGTTCAATGAGGATTCATCATGCCCCTGTTCAAAGCCCCCCTCCGCGACATGCGTTTCGTGCTGGACGAAGTCTTCAACGCCAACGAATTCTGGCAGGCCAACCCGGCCATGAGCCATGTCGATCTGGACACCGTCAACGCCATTCTCGAAGAAATGGCCAAGTTCAGTGAAAACGTGCTGCTGCCCATCAACCGTTCCGGTGATGAAGAAGGCTGCACCTTCAACAACGGCGTGGTCACCACCCCGAAGGGTTTCAAGGAAGCCTTCAAGCAATACGCCGAAGGCGGCTGGATCGGTCTGGGTGCGGAAGAGGAATTTGGCGGCCAGGCCATGCCGAAAATGGTCACCGTGCTGACCGATGAAATGCTGTTCGCCACCAACCCGTCCTTCACCCTGTATCCGCTGCTGACCATCGGCGCGGGCATGGCCATGACCCAGCATGCCGGGGCGGAACTGAACAACCTCTACCTGCCGAAGATGTACTCCGGCGAATGGGCTGGCACCATGTGCCTGACCGAACCGCATTCCGGCACCGACCTGGGCATCATCCGCACCAAGGCTGAGCCGCAAGCCGACGGTTCCTTCCTCATTTCCGGCACCAAGATCTTCATTACCGGTGGTGAGCACGAC
This sequence comes from Fluviicoccus sp., assembly GCF_030646115.1. Taxonomy (GTDB): domain Bacteria; phylum Pseudomonadota; class Gammaproteobacteria; order Pseudomonadales; family Moraxellaceae; genus Fluviicoccus. The sequence goes on along the minus strand of NZ_JAUSMX010000006.1, from coordinate 13,211 downwards.
CTGTGCGACAACCACATTCACCTGGTTCTGGCCAAGTTGCCGGACGCTCCGGCCGGTTCGCGCGGCATCTCGCTGTTCCTGGTGCCGAAGTTCCATGTCAACGCGGACGGTTCGTTGGGTGAACGCAACACGGTGGCCGCCGGTTCCATCGAGCACAAGATGGGCATCAAGGGCTCTGCCACCTGCGTCATGAATTTCGACGCCGCCAAGGGCTATCTGGTCGGCAAGGTCAATGAAGGCCTTGCAGCCATGTTCGTGATGATGAACTACGAGCGCCTGTCGATGGGCATCCAGGGTCTGGGCGCTTCCGAAGCCGCCTATCAGAACGCCGCTGCCTATGCCCGTGACCGTCTGCAAGGCCGTTCCGCCACCGGCGTGAAGATGCCCGAGAAGAACGCCGACAGCCTGCTGGTGCATCCGGATGTCCGCCGCATGCTGCTGAAGATCCGCGCCAACAACGAAGCCGGCCGCGCCTTCGCCATCTATGCCGCCCAGCAACTGGACCTGAACAAATACAGCGAAGATCCCGCTGTGCGCAAAGCTGCTGCCGACCGTGTCGCGCTGCTGACGCCTGTAGTGAAGGCTTACCTGACCGACAAGGGTCTGGAAAACTGCATCGAAGGCCAGCAAGTGCTGGGCGGCCATGGCTACATTCGTGAATGGGGCCTGGAACAGTGGGTGCGCGATACCCGTATCGCGCAAATCTACGAAGGCACCAACGGCGTGCAGGCGCACGATCTGATGGGCCGCAAGGTGGCCAAGAACGACGGCGTCTTCGTGGCGTCCTATCTGGCCGAAATCCGCGCCTTCAACGAGACGCTGGCCGGTGACGCCTCGCTCGACTTCATGCGAGTGGCGCTGGCCCAGGCTGCGGATGAGATTGAGTCCGCCACGCAGTGGGTGGTTGAGCAGTCCAAGGTCAACCCGGATGAAATCAACGCCGCCGCTGTGGACTACATGCACGCTTTCGGCCTGCTGAGCTTTGCCTACATGTGGGCGAAGCTGGCCAAGGCGGCAGCCGGCAAGAGCGACACGTTCTACATCGACAAGCTCAAGCTGGCCAGGTTCTTTGTCACCCGTCAGTTGCCCGAGCTGACCAGCCGCATTGCCACCATCAAGGCCGGTGCGGACAGCGTGATGCAGTTCGATATGGACTACTTTGCCTGATCTTCGGCGGTAGTTTTGGTTGAAAGAGCCTCCTGATAATGGGGGCTTTTTCATTTCTGAAGGGCGATAACCCCTTGTGACTGACCCGTGGCAGTCGTTATGCTGAACCTCAATATCAGCAAGGGGGTGTCTGTGGGGTGTTTTCAAATTCAAAGGACGGGGTTGGCTGTGCTGGCGGTTGTTGTCATGGGGCATGCGCTCACTGCCGTTGCCGATGAGCCGGTTTCCGCTCCGGTTGCGGCAGCTCCCGTCGTCAGTGCCAATGTTGAGACGTCCGGACCACAGGCCTCAGTCGCGGGGCCGATCCGGGACTGTATCCAGCGCGATGCCGAGGGACGCTTCATGGGCTGGCTGGATGACCAGCACTGCATGCTGTCCGGCCGCACGACTTCGGCAGCGCAATGGTTTGACGGATTGTTTGGCGGCTGGTACGGCCCTGATGATGCCCGCATGCGGCTTCGCGTTGTCACCTACCAGAAATGGGATGAGAATCTGGGTTTTCATACCGGAGCCGCTTTTCGGGCCATAGCCGTATTGCCCAATGCCCGCAAGCGGATTCGTCTGGTAGTCAGCGATGAAGAAGATCTCCTGCACTCAGCGGTGGAAGCGGTTAATTCTGATCCCCGGACCAGCGCCGCCATTCGCTGGATTCCCGACTTGGCCTCGCGGGTCAAATACTCCTTTGATATCGGTGTGCATTCCACGCCGGACCTTTACGCCCGGGTGCGGGCGCAACGGCTCTGGCGGCTCAGCGACTCTTCCCTGGTCCGTTTTACCGAAACACTTCGTTATGGAGTCAAGGAAGAGGGCCGCGCCCTGACCGGGTTGGACCTGGAGCGGGCGCTGGATGACAATTCGGTATTCAAGGTTGCCAGCGTGCTCCAATACCGGCAGATTGAGCCGGAGTCCACTGGCATGCGTTGGGGGCAGGACTGGGTGCTGCTGCATCGGCTAGGCTCGCAAAAAGCCTTGAGTTACGGATTCACCTTTGACGGTGTCCAGCAACCTGACTGGTCGATAAGTACCCGGGGCGTATTTGTCCTTTATCGGCAATCCTTTTGGCGGCCTTGGGTTTATTATGAAATTGAGCCGCACCTGACCTGGTCGCGCAATACCCGTTGGGACCGGACACCGTCCATGACCCTCAGGCTTGAAGCGCAATTCGGTTATTAAGCCTGAACCCTGTATTCATCCGGAAAAACTTCCAGTATGGCGCTGACATCCCGACTCCAGATAATGGCCACCCGTGGCGGCCTGTATGAGACCCATGACTTCCGGGGGGAGAGTGCGGACGGGCGTTATGCCTTCATTCTCAAGCATGTGACCTTCAGGCCGCTATGGCGCGGCAACGGGTTGGTTGAGGTGGCGCTGATGTGCTTTGACCGTGTCAGCGGCAGCCGTCAATGTGTGGTGGAACGTGAAAGCATGACGGAGTTGCATCACCGGCAACTGAAGAAAATTGCCGACTGGGAACATTTTACCTTCAGTTTCGGCTCCGGTTCATTTGTCGAGGTTTCGCGCAACCGCTTGCGTGGCAAGCTGCATTCGGCTGAAGCCGCCGCAGCTTGGGATATGCGTCTGCAACGCCCAGACCAGTCTGCCGGAAATTTCGGGTATGAGTTGCCGTGGCCGAGGCATGGAATTCGCGTCAGTGATGGCGGTATGGCTGCAGAAGGGCGGCTGGCTGCCGGTAAGCTGGCGTTGACGGGAAGTTTCGCGCTGACAAATACACATTATTGGGGCAACGGTTATCCGCACGAATTTGCCGCCGGGCAATGCAGTCATTTTGACGGGGAAAGCGGAGCCGGTTTTTACGGCTTCAACACGCGACTGAGTTTGGGGCGGTTGAAAAGCCCGTATCTGGGCATGGCCTGCCTGAAACTGCGCGGGCGTCGTTATGCCTTTGACAGTCTGGCGGGCAGTTTTCGCCACCGCCTGGAGTCACTGGACAATTACCGCTGGCGGGTGACTTTTCTGAATCCGGAATATGGTCTGGAAGTCTTGGTGGACGGGCAGAATCCGCGTATTACGCCTTGGATGGCCTGGCATGCCGATCATCCTTCCGGTGGGCGCTCCGTGGTCAAGGTGACGCCGTTTGCCCAAGCTGAACTGGTGCTGTTCCGTCGTCGCAATCAGGAGCGGGTGGCAGTCTTGAAAACGGGGTCGATGGAGCTGAAGACGTTGTTGCCGGAGAATGTGCCGGAATTCTCCGGCTTTGCCGCTGAAGCCTGAGTTATTCCTTTGACCAGCGGATCAGCGCGTTCTGCAGGTCGCAGAGCTCAATCGGCTTGCTCAGGTGCTCATTCATGCCGGCTTTGAAGGCCTTTTGCTTTTGTTCATCCAGGATGTGCGCGGTGAGCGCCAGAATGGGCAGCGGCTTGCGTTGCTGCTGCTTTTCCCACTGGCGTATTTCCTGTGTGGCGGCGTAACCGTCCACATAGGGCATATCACAGTCCATCAGCACCAGGTCGTAATGGTCGCGCATCACGGCCTGTACGGCTTCCCGCCCGTTGCTGACCAGTGTGCTGTCCACACCCAGTTTCTGCATCATGCCGCGAATCACTTTCTGGCTGAGCTGGTTGTCTTCGGCAATCAACACCTTAAGCTTGCCCAGCCGGGCAGAAACGTCACCGCCGGTTTCCGGTTGCGTAATGCCTTCCAGCCGCCGCAGCTCCTGGCTGATAGCCTGACGCAGTTGCCGGCTGGTGACCGGCTTGCTGATGACGCGGTGAATGCCGGCATTGCGCGCCAAGGTATGGATGTTGTTGTGCCGCAGGCCCGTCAGCATGATCAGGATCACATCGTTGGTGATCAGCGGGTCCTCCTTCAGCCGCGCCCCCAGTTGCAGGCCGCTCATGCCCGGCATCTGGTAATCCATGATGATGACGTCAAACGGCTGGCCGAGGTTGGCGGCATTGCGAGCCACGGCCAGGGCTTCAGTGCCGCTTTCGGCGGTGCTTACACGCATGCCCCATTGCCCGGCCTGTTCCGCCAGCACCCGGCTGACGGTGCGATTGTCATCGACCACCAGCAGGCGCTTGCCGGAAAAAGTGGCGATGAACTCGGTGGTGGTGTCAGAGCCGACCCCTGCCGCTGTTTTCATGGGCAGGACAAACCACAGTGTCGAGCCCTGCCCAGGCTGGCTTTCCGCAGACAGTTCCCCGCCCATTTCCTTGACCAGTTTCCGGCAGGTCGCCAGATCAGGTCCGATGTGCCAGATGTTGCTGGTGCGGATGGTGTTGCCTGGCTCGAAGAGAGCGTGCAGGTGCTCGGCGCTCATGCCCATGCCGGTGTCTTGCACGCTGAACTGGATGGCCAGTTCGTTTTGCCAGATGGCGCTTTTCAGGCTGACCACCACTTCACCTATATCAGTGAACCGCAAGGCGTTGTGCATAAGGCGGGACAGGATCTGGCGCAGGTGCACCACGTCGCCCATGGCCTGGCGGGGCAGGGCGGTATCCAGGTAGCCGATCAGCTCCAGCTGTTTTTCATCGGCGTGGGTCTTGAACAGATCCAGGCAATAGCCCAGCAATTCCGACAGGTCGAAGACTTCTTCGAGGATGGTGGGCGACTGCTGGGACTGACCGGACACTTCGAGCCGGTCGTTGAGGACATGCAGCAGGGCATTACCTGAGGACTGGATGGTCTGGCCATACTCGCGCTGCACGGGGGTCAGAGGTGTTTCCAGCAGCAACTCAGTCATGCCGAGTATGCCGCTGAGCGGAGTTCGCATGTCGTGACTGATGGACATGAACAGTTGCTGCTGGTCGGCCGCGTGAGTGTCCGTGGGGGGGGGCTGCTGATCCTGCTCCGTCAAATCTTGAAGCCCGTCCATCTCGATGGACCATAGCAGGGTTAATGCGGCCAGGCATGATACGGCCAGGCCGGTGTATCGCAAGGCCGGCCAGTTGGCCGAGTTTCCCGCCAGCAGGGAGCAAGCGCCCGTCATGACCATCAGCAGGCCCAGCAAGAAGAAGCGTGCATTGGGCCGTTGAAGGGACCCGCTGGTAAAGAGCCAGCCGCTCAGGATCATGAAACCGGAAACGTGCAGGAACCCTGCCAGAAGATAGGCTCTTCGAACGCCGACAAACAAGGTGGCCAGAGACAGCACCAGCAGGGCGGCCAAGCCGGTTTGCCAACCCTTGCCGTCCGGTTGGGACGGATGGCAGCGAAAACGGAGCAGTTCGGCGGCGCTGAGCAGTGGCAGCAGTGAGGCAAAGGCTAGCGTGACGGAAGGCAAGTCATGGAACAAAATGCTGACGCCAACCAGCGCTACCATGCCCAAGGGCAGGCTGCCGGCGCGCAGCCGCAGACCGGCTGGAATGCGGCGGGGCAGCCAAGGCCAGAAACACAATGCAAACGAGAAGCCCAGCGACAGGGTTGCCCAGAAGGAGAATTGCCAAGACATGCCTGTTGGATTCCGTCCTATTGCCAGGGGGTGGATATCAGGGGCGCTGACGCATGGCGCGGATAATGACGGCCATGAACGGCTTCACGATATTATTCGCCAGAGGCTAACATATATTGAAAGGCGAGAGCAGACGCTAGGCGATAATTCTCCGACGGGATACTATGACTGAAAAGGGCGGGGGTCGGTGACATGTTGAACTGGATAAAACAACAACTCAGGATATTTCCGGTGTGGATGGGGCTGGTGATTCTGGGACTCTTCCTGGTGGCCGAGCTGGTGACGCTGAACAAGCCGGGGAGTCTGGCCGATCGCGTGTTCCAGCGCATGGACACCATTGTTTATGACTGGCGCTTCGGGGCCTTCACGCCGGATCGTCCCCAGGGGCCGCCCATCGTCATTGTCGATATTGATGAGGAAAGCCTGAAGCAGGAAGGGCGCTGGCCCTGGTCACGCGCACGGGTGGCTGATCTGGTGGATGCCCTGAAGAAGCAGGGCGCTGCCGTGATCGGATTCGACGTGGTTTTCTCCGAGCCTGAAATAAATCCCGCTACACGCTTGCTGGATACCGGCCGCTTGTCACCGTCCGCCAGTGCTGAATTATCGCAACTGGTGGAGGCCATGGATGCCGATGCCCGGTTTGCGGGCGCCATGCGCGAGCGGACCGTGATTGGCTACCTGCTGCATAACGAAGGCACCCATTCGGGCAAGCTGCCACCGCCGTTCTTTCCCCTGGACGGCAAGGAAGGCGACCGGCTGACGGTGAACCGGATGAAAGATTTCACCGGGATGCTGCCGGTTTTTGCCAGCGCGGCATCCGGCGCCGGCTTCATCAGCACCCTGCCGGATGGGGACGGCATCATTCGCCGGTCGCCGCTGGTGCTGCGCTACGAGAACGGACTTTACAGTTCGCTGGCGCTGGAGATGGCGCGGCAATACCTGAAAGCCCCCTTCATCCAGATGCAGACGGTCAACTCCGGCGGCAACCTGAGGCTGGAGTCGCTGACGCTGGGCAAGAGCCGGGTTTTTACCGACGAATCCGGACTCGCCTTGATTCCATATAAGGGCAAGAGTTTCAGCTACCCGTATCTTTCCGCCACCAAGGTGCTGCGCAGTCCAGAGGCTATTTCTTCGTTGAAGGGGGCCATTGTGCTGGTAGGTACTTCGGCGCTGGGGTTGTCCGACTTGCGGACCACGCCGCTGGAAACCGGTTTTCCGGGGGTGGAAGTCCATGCCAATCTTATTGATGTCATCCTGCAAAGTACGGATGCCGCCAACTATTCCTATTATCGTCCGGACTGGGAGCCGGGCCTGACATTCACCCTGCTGCTGATTTCCGGCCTGGCTTTTGTACTGGTGCTGCCGCGTCTGGAACCCGGCTATATGCTGGTGGTTTCGGCGGGCTGGCTGGCGGTGCTGACCCTGGGAAATCTGGTGTTCTGGAAGCATTTCCACTACGACACGCCGCTTTCCATCCTGATGCTGTCGACGATAGTCATTGCCATTTTCAACATCAGCTATGGTTTCCTGCAGGCCAATATCCAGAAGCGGGAGATGAAGACCCTGTTCGGGCAATATGTGCCGCCGGCGCACGTGGACCAGATTCTGATGAACAGCCAGATGGCAGGTATGGAGGGCGAGTCGCGGCACATGACCGTGCTTTTCTCCGATATTCGCAGTTTTACCACCATTTCCGAAGGGCTCAAGGCCAATCGCCTCAAACAGTTGCTGAATGATTTCTTCACACCGATTACCGGGGTGATCTTTGCCCACAACGGCACCATCGACAAATATGTCGGCGACATGGTGATGGCGTTCTGGAATGCGCCGCTGCCGGATGAAAACCATGCCGAACATGCCATTGAGGCGGCCATGGCGATGCAGCGGACGGCCGATGAGCTGAAGCCGGTCTTTGCGGCCCGCAACCTGCCGGAAATCAATATCGGTATCGGCGTCAACACCGGTTTCATGAATGTGGGCGACATGGGATCCCAGTATCGGCGGACCTATACCGTGATCGGTGATGCCGTGAACCTGGGGTCGCGCCTGGAAGGGCTGACCAAGTTCTATGGCGTCAAGTTGCTGGTGGGTGAGGGCACCTACGATCTGGCGCCGATGTTCCTGTACCGATTGGTGGACAAGATCATCGTCAAGGGCAAGCGTGAGCCGGTGTGTGTGTATGAGCCGGTCTGCCGCGTTGAGGATGCCAGTGACAGCCGCCGCAGCCGTATTGAGTCCTACAACCGCGCCCTGGATCATTATTACAGCCGCGAGTGGGATGACGCGGAGAAGATACTGCGCGAACTGCATCAGGGCGACCCTGATCGAATTTTGTACAAGATGTATCTGGAGCGTATTCCCCAGTTGCGTCACGCCACGCTGCCGGATGACTGGATGGGGGTTTTTGAACATCACAGCAAGTAATTCGGCGAAGGGGCTTGGCAAGGGGGTTTTTTTGGCTAAAATCCACCTTCCGGAGTCACCCGAATGATTCTGACGGGCCGATAGCTCAGCTGGGAGAGCGCCGCGTTCGCAATGCGGAGGTCGAGGGTTCGATCCCCTTTCGGTCCACCAAATATCCCGGTTTCCCGATGTTGCCGGAAACCTCCTGAAAAGCCCCGACCGGTAACGGCCCGGGGCTTTTTGGTTTTCCGTCTGAATGCCATTCTCCAAAGCCTTTCTCTCCTTTAGAATCAGGAAATATTTGTCCTGACTCCGGCACACGGCTGCATGCGTTCCGGGGTCGCCGTCCTGTTTTGCCTGCGCCATAGGAAAAGGTTTTCCGATTGCCTTTCCTGGCTATCCAAAGGGAGTTTGCCCATGAGCCGTCACGCCTGCCTGAATCGCGCTTACCGTCTGGTCTGGAGCGCGGTGCACAACCTCTGGATTCCTGTCGCTGAAACGGCCCGCAGCCGCGGCAAGAGCGGCCGTGTGCTGACCCTGACCTCCCTGCTGCTGGCGGGCGGAGCAGCGCAGGCTTTGCCGGTCGGCGGGGTGGTGACGGCCGGAGGCGGCAACATCGGGCAGAGCGGCTCACAAATGACCGTGACCCAGCAAACCGGAAAACTGGCCATTGACTGGCAGGACTTCAGCATCGGCGCGCAGGAGTCTGTTAGCTTTGTCCAGCCGGATGCCGGCTCTATTGCCCTGAACCGGGTGATTTCGCAGAATCCCAGCCAGATTCTCGGGGCGCTGAATGCCAACGGGCAGGTCTTTGTCATAAACCCTAACGGGGTGCTGTTCGGTCATCAGGCTCAGGTTTCGGTGGGGGCGCTTACGGCTTCCACGCTGGGTTTGTCGAATACCGATTTCATGGCCGGTAATTTCCGTTTTGCAGGAACGTCAACCGCCGCAGTAAGTAATCAGGGGCGGATCGAGACGACGAAAGGCGGCTACATCGCCTTGCTGGGGGCCACGGTCAACAACGACGGCTCGTTGGTTTCCCCGTCCGGGTCCGTCAATCTGGCGGCCGGGGATGCGGTCACCCTGCAACTTGACAACGGGTCGCTGGTTGGCCTGACCGTAGACAAGGGCAGCCTGGACGCGCTGGTGGCCAGCCATGGTCTAATTCAGGCCGACGGCGGTCAGGTGCTGCTGACAGCGGAAGGCGCTGACCGGCTCTCGCGGGCAGTGGTCAATCATGACGGCGTGATTGAAGCGCGAACGCTGGAGAATCGGAACGGAGTGATTCGCCTGATGGGCGATATGGAGTCCGGTGAAGTAGTGCTGGACGGTGTGCTGGACGCCTCCGCACCGAATGGCGGTCAGGGTGGATTTATCGAAACCTCCGCCGCCAGTGTCAAGGTCACGGACAAGGCCCGCGTCACCACCAAAGCAGAGGCCGGTAGCACCGGCGTCTGGCTGATTGATCCGGTCGACTTCGTGGTGTCAGCGAGTGGCGGCGATATTTCGGGCAGCCAGTTGTCCACCTCCCTGAACAACACCGGAGTCACCATCCGCAATACGGATGGCGTTTCGGCCGGCAACGGCGATATCTTTATTAATGACCTGGTGGCCTGGAGTGCGGACACCACCCTGACCCTGGATGCCGAGCGCGACATCCGCATCAACAGTGACATTGTGGCGGACGGCAAAAGCGCCGGTCTGACCCTTAATCCGGCGCTGGGTGGTGAAGGGCGTTACAGTCTTGGCGCAGGGGCCAGCATCACCCTCACCGGCATCAATGCTTCCCTGAAAATAGGCGGCAATGCCTATGCCCTGATCCATGACATTGAGTCGCTGCAGGCGCTGGACGGCCGTCAGTTGTATTTTGCGCTGGCCAACGATATCGAGGCTGCCGCCACCAGCGGCTGGAATCTGGGCGCTGGTTTTACTCCCTTGGGAACTGCCGCCAGTCCCTTTGCCGGGACGTTTGACGGGTTGGGACACTCGATCCTGAATCTGACCATCAATCTTCCCACGACTTCTGATGTCGGTCTTTTTGCACGGTCATCCGGCGAAATCCGTCATGTCCATCTGGAAAAGGCGGGCATTATCGGTACCTCGTCCACCGGCTCCCTGGTCGGGGTCAATGACGGTCTGGTTCAAGGCAGTTCCTCAAATGGCCAGGTGCTGGCTATCAGCAATCCGGATATTTTCAACCTGAACGACATTGGCGGTCTGGTGGGGCTGAATAACGGGGTGATTGCCGAAAGTTCGTCTGCTTCCGAAGTTATGGTGATTGGCGATGCGGCATTTACTTCGGTGGCCAATGTGGGCGGCTTGGCAGGCCGAAACTCCAACCTGGTTCTGAACAGCCTGGCGACGGGCAATGTCAGCGCGGGTCTGGTTAACGGTGGGACAGTATCCTCTGTTGGCGGCCTGCTGGGCCTGAATGCAGGCGATGTGGACAATTCGGGATTGCTGAACGCCTTGCCGGTTCTGGGAGGCAGCGTATTGGTGACGGCTTCGGTGAGTCCGGACAACAACACGTCCACCCTCAGCCAGATTGGCGGCCTGATCGGCGGCAATGACCTGCGTGCCATTCTGCAGGATGACAAGAATGCCTACAGCGCCGGCAAGGTGCTGGTGGTCAATGAAACACCGGGCGGTGATATCCGGTATGTGGGCGGTATCGCCGGGGCCAATAGCGGGACTCTGAGCCAGGCGCTTTCAGATCAATCTGTGACGGTGATGGGTAGTGGCATTTCCGGTGTCGGCGGCGGTGTCGGTTTCAGCAAGGGGGCGCTTAGCGATATCCATGCCAGAGGAGATGTGACCTTGGGGTCGCCCGATGTCACGCGTGTTATTGAAAATGCGGGGGGGCTGGTTGGGGAAAATACGGCTGATCTGAGCGCCAGTGATGCCTCCGGTTTGGTGTCGGTAACAGCCAATGGCGGCAGTGCGTACAACATCGGAGGTCTGGTCGGGTATAACCATGGCGTGATTTCGGGCTCATCGGCGAGGGTTGCCAGCGGTCCGGTTCCGGCCGGTGCCGTCTACAGCAGCACGGCGTCCGGGGATGTGGTAGTCCTGGGCAGGGAAGGGACGACGGTGTCTGCTGTTGGCGGCCAGGTCGGCTCCAATACCGGGAATATGGATCTGTCCGGCATCCTGACCGACATCAACGGTGGCGGCGTCACCGTGACTTCCGAGAACCTGATTTCAGATTCGTCGGGCTTCCAGTTCAATATCGGCGGACTGATGGGCCAAAACCAAGGCAGTGTCAGGCTGCTGGGCGGCGGCCGTTTGTTCAGCACCGGGCCGGTGTCCATATTCAATCCCACCCCTGGTGGATTCATCAGCAACATCGGCGGTGTGGTTGGCTCCAATTCAGTCAGTACCGGTCTCTTTGAGAACGTTTACGGTGAGCTGTATGTGAAGGTAGATAATTCCGCTGGGATCAATATTTTTTCGGCGGGCGGAGTAGCGGGCAGCAACTCCGGCACTATCGGCGCGGCCAGCGGCTACCTGTCCATTGAGGATGTGTTCGGCGGTAATCTGGATAACGCTTCCTACGTGGGCGGGCTGGTCGGCTACAACTCCGGCGTCATTCGTGACAGTGAATCGATGAGCTTCGTGCAAGGCTCCGCTTATGTCGGCGGCTTGGTCGGCATGAATGCCTCAACGGGCAGCATCAAGGGCAGTTATGCCCTTGCCTTCGTAGCGCCAAGCGTCAAGGTGGTTGGCACGAATGGCTACATTGGCGGCCTGGTGGGCCAGAATGACGGCACCATTGACACCAGTTATTTTGCCGGTGAAGTTACCGGCTTTGACGGGACGTCTTCAGCCATGGGTGCGGGTGGTCTGGTCGGCTTCAATTCACTCTCGGGGAAAATCAGCAACAGCTATGCCGTTGGCAGTGTCACTGGCGGCAACGTACTGGGCGGCCTGGTGGGTGAGAACGCGGGAACGATTCTGAATTCCTATGCCTCCGTGACCGTGTCGGGGGTATCGATGCTCGGCGGGCTGGTGGGTAACACTGGCGCCAGTTCCACGGTTGCCTCTTCCTTCTATGACATGGGCGTGACCCCGGATGACGGATCCAGTTTTGGTCGCACCACGGACGAGATGATGAAGGGTGACACCTTCTCGACGGCGGGTTGGGATATTGCCCAGGATGGCGGCAGCAAGGCCGTGTGGCGGATTTATGAAGGGCAATCGATGCCCCTGCTGCGCAACTTCCTGCAAGCCCTTACCGTGACGGCCAATAGCCACTCCATTACTTATGACGGCAGCAACTATGCCGGTGGGAACGGGCTTTCTTTTTCGACAACCCCTAACCTGGATACCTTGTTGGGCGTTGAGGTGTATGGCGGTGACTCCCAAGGGGCCCGTCATGTCGGGTTGTACCAGATTTCGGTCTCCGGGTTGTATTCCTCCCAACAAGGATACGACATCAGTTATCAGTCCGGCACCTTGGCGATTGACCCGAAAATCCTGAGTGTGACCGGGGTTGCGGCAGACAAGGTTTATGACGGCGGTGTGGCGGCGGATGTCACCGGTGTTTTGGGCGGGGTGGTGAGCGGTGATTCGCTAGATCTGACCGCATCTGGCATTTTTGAGGACAGGAATGCCGGAACAGGCAAACAGGTTTATGCCACCTATGCTTTGTCTGGCGTGGATCAGTTGAATTATGTGTTGTCGGTAGATGCGGATACCCTGACGGCGGCTATCTTGCCCAAGGGGCTGAGTATTTCGGGCTCGACGGCGCAGAACAAGGTTTACGATGGCGGTGTTTCGGCGATTGTGAATGCCGGGGTGCTGGAAGGTGTCATTGGTTCGGATGAGGTGCTGGTTAGTGGGTTTGGGGCTTTTGACAACAAGAATGCCGGAGTTGGCAAGCAGGTTGCTGTCGGGTACGAGTTGTTGGGTTTTGATGCGGCCAACTATGCGTTGACGGGAACTGAAACGGTCTTTGCGGATATTACGCCGCTATCGATTTCTGCATCGATCTTTGCGGACAGCAAGGTCTACGACGCGACCACCGCAGCGGTAACCACTGGCAGCCTGAGCGGCGTGCTGGGCGGTGATGACCTGTCCTTGATCACCAGCGGCTCCTTCCTAGACAAGAATGTCGGTGGAACCAAGACGGTGAACGTGGGCTATACGGTCAGTGGTGCGGATGCCGGTAACTACACGGTGATGGCGAACGACCAGACCATCGCCGATATCACCGCACGTGAAATCAGCGGTT
>NZ_JAUSMX010000001.1 GCF_030646115.1 Fluviicoccus sp. | reverse complement strand
GGCATACACCAGAGTCAATGCGCCAGTCGCTGTCGCCGGGATACTGTCAGCGTAGCTGATGACTTTGTAGTCATAGCTGCCAGCAGCAGTCAGGCTGTCAATGAAGCTGACAGTGTTAGCGGCATTGTTGCTGGTGGTCATCCAGCGGCCATCAGCCCCTTTACGGCGCACCAGGAAGCCGGTTTCGTTGTTGCTCACATCCGTCCAGTTGAGGTTGGCAGCGCCAGTGGCGTTGCTTACCGTACCGCTCAGGCTGATGGCTGCATTAGGCGCAGTCGCCAGGCTGATTGCAGGCACGTTGGTGGGGTTGTCGCGGTTCAGGAACATCTTGAAGTACACCGGGACTTTCTCACCAACGGTAGAGAGGCCAGCCACAGCACGCAGGGCTTCAACACCGGCATTCAAATCGAAATCAACAGAGTTGATCACGATCGGTCTGCGCGGGGAGAAGCTGACGCTGTTGTTGGCGTGTTTCACTACCAGTGCATCAAACACCACTGACTTGACGATACCGTGCAGAACCAGGTTGCCGGTGACTGACTGAACGCTGGTGCTACCGGCCGCCATGGCATCAATCACCGCCAGGTCAAGCTGGGTAGTGAAGTGCAGGCTGGGCAGGTAAGCGGATTCAAACAGCAGGCTCTGCATGCGTGGATCGCGAATGACGTTACCGGTGCTGATACTGGCCAGCGGAATGGTCAGGGTAGCCTGTCCGGTGCTGGACACAGTGCCTTGCAACTGGCTGAAGGTCATACTTTCGGGTGTTTCCACGCCGGCGGTGCTTTTCTTCACGGTAACAAAGTTAAAGGTCGAGTTGGTCGCATCGAGTAACCAGCGGGCGGCGGTGGTGTTGGCCACTGAACTGCTGCTACGGCTGCTGGTCGTTGGCGTGCTGCTACGACTACTGCTACTGACAACAGGCACGCTGCTGGTAGCTATGCCGCCACAGCTCACGCCATTGAGCGTAAAGCTGGAGGGTACGGTGCCCGGGTTGTTGACGATAAACCCGAACGACACGGAGCCATTGGCGGGCAGGTTGGCGTTATAACCGGCGTTCTTCACGCAGACATTTTTGCCCGTCTGGGTGTGTACACCATCCCAGAGGTTGGCAATGGTGTCATTGCCTGCGTAAGTCCAGCAGAGTTCCCAGCTGGTTTTGGCTGCGCTGGTATTGGTAATGGTAGTCTTGATTTGTGCACCATTTCCCCAGCTGTTCACTGAGGCGTAGTCCACGGTACAGGCTCCCTGAGCGATAGCGCCGCTGGAAGCCATGATGCCCAGGGTTACCCCGCAGGAGAGCATCGACAGTTTCAATAATTTTTTCATGATAGGTTCTCTCTTGGCTGCATCCAATTAACGGGCGTCAAAGACGAGCGCGAAGTCCACGGGTACGGCAACGCTGATCGAGGCAATGCCTACCGCAGCGCGCAGTGCTTCAACACCATCGGTCAGTGCGTAATCGCCGGCTTTCACCAGAATCGGTGACAGGCTTTGCACCAGAACGCGGTTGGCAGACAGTTTCTGTACGGAGACTTTGGTGGTAATCGAGCCGTTAACACCGTGCAGGTTCAGGCTGGCTGAGATGTCGGTGGTGGCAGATTGTCCAACGGCCAGGCTGCTGATCAAGGTGGCAGGTACAGCCACAGTTACCGTCGCGGTGGGGTAGGTGGCGGTTTGGAACAACAGATCGCGCATACGTTGATCGCGCAGGGCGACAGCGGTATTCACCGAGTTCAGGTCAATGGTCAAGGTCGCCACACCAGCCGCGCTGATGTCACCGCTCAAGGTGCCGAAGTTATGCACTTCTACGTTGTGGGTGTTTTTAGTGGTGACGAAGTTCAGGTAAGACGC
>NZ_JAUSMX010000027.1 GCF_030646115.1 Fluviicoccus sp. | reverse complement strand
TTGCTTGCTGCTTGATTCAGAAGCTTAAAAGCACTTGACCAGCCTCACCCAGAAGCGACCGCTTGACTCGGGTGCTGAGGTCACGTCTTCACTACCCAATTTTTGCGCGTAAGCAAGTTTCACCTCAAAATTGTTATAATCCGACCAATTAATACCAACGCCTGCGCCACTCAGGGCTCGGGTGTTATCGCCAGCGCTCCAGGGGGTTTTATCAATATTGACGCGTCCAGTATCAATGAAGCCAACCAATTGCAGTTGACCGGGCATATCCGCAGAAACTTTTGGTAATTTCTGTCTGGCTTACAGGGTCAGTAAATACATTCCGGCTTAATGCCAGCATTGCCAGCTGGCAATATCTTTCTTTTTAGCATCATTCTATGCTTCCAGTTCTAAAATCGAGATCGGGAGGATTTCGATTCCAGTTAAACAGATATTAACCTTGCGTGCGTTTGCAACTTCAGTCACCTTGACGAAGTTCCAGATTGGCGTAGCCAGTTCCAAAGCGATTAATACGAAAACTCCGGCAACCCCCGCCGCAATTTCGTAAACAGTTTTCATCTCTACGGCTAGAGTAGGATGGCCGTCATGGCGGGTCTGTGCGCTAACGAGCACATCGCCGGCCTATTTCTGGATGACCGCCATGAGCAGCGCAAGTCGCACCTACTGCGGTGATGCGCCTCAACCAGCATGTCGACCCCGCGACTAATAGACAAACCCTCTATCGTCCCCTAGCATCACACAGGCTGCGCGCGAATCGAACAAAGGCCCGCCCCCAATGCCCCGCGTTTTCACGCCCCAAGCAGGGAGACCCCAATGCGTAGATCCTTGAAATACAATCCGGATCACCTTCCATGACCACCCTCGGTCACGTCCTCCGCCTCCAGATCGGCGAAGCCCTGCCCTTCGCCCGAGAACAAACCAGCGCCATCAACAAGTCCAGCGTCGACTGCGCCACGGTCACTACCGACGGCCTCGTCGGCGACGAACAGGCCGACCCGTTTTTTCACGGCGGCCCGCTGCAGGCCGTCCACCAGATGCCGCTCCAGGTGTACACCCTGATCCGTCAGGCCTTTCCCGACGTGGTGGTCTACGAGGGTGGTCTGGGGGAAAACCTGATCGTCTCCGACATGGCGGAGCCCGGGGTCTGCATCGGCGACATCTACCGGATCGGCACCGTCCACCTGCAAGTCACCCGACCGCGCCGCCCCTGCTGGAAAATCGACGCCCAACTCAACCAGCGCGGCGTAGCCAAATTCCTGCAGGACAACGGCTGTGTCGGCTGGTATTACCGTGTCCTGCAGCCCGGCGACCTGCGGGTGGGTGATCCCTGCGAATTGCTGGAGCGTCCGCATGACTTCGCAACACTGGCAAGGCTCTGGCAGATTTATAACGACAAGGGTTTCCGCGATCCGGAGGAAATCGGCCGCTGGCTGGCGATAGAGGCGCTGGAACGCAGTTTCAAGGTGAAACTGGCGGAGCGGGTGAGTCATGCCTAAAGACTGGAAAGGTGACATTGTTTTCTCCGATAGCGTGGCGATCTTTCGCGGGCACGTTGGCGAAAACAAAGCGCATGGGCATTGGGCCTCACAAATCACCATTGCCCTGGAAGGTGAGCTGGAGTTCGAAACCGCGGGCGGGCTGATGCGATCCAAAGCCGCCTATTTCACCTCGAAAACCACGCATCGTTTACTGTCGGGCTTTGTGTGTTCCCTCTATTTTGATCCCTTCTGTGAGTCCATCCTCAAGACCCTCAACAAGGACGCACCGGAGGGTTGGCGGGCATTGTCCCAAGAAGAACTCCCCCCCGCCCTCGCGTCCATTACTGCGGAAACAGACCTTCGGGCGTTGTTGAATTCCGGGGCGCTCGACACAACCGACCTGACCACGTCCCTGGACGACAAATTCAAAGCCGTCATCCGTGAAATCAAGGCACAGTTGGGCAATGGCGAGGATGTCGACCGCGACTCGCTGGCCGCCATCGTCAATCTCTCCCCCACCCGCTTCTCGCATTGGTTTGTCGAGCGTACCGGCGTCCCGGTCAGAAGCTACAAGAAGTGGCTCAAGCTGCGGACGGCCATGGATGAGATGCTGGATGGAACCCCGCCGGGGGGAGCCGCGATGATTGCCGGCTTCAGCGATCTGGCGCATATGGGTCGCGCGTTTTCGGAATCCTTCGGCCTCACCTATCTGGATGCCCAGCGAGCACTGGAACAATCCAACCAACTCTAGCTCTTTCGTTCAATACGGCCGTTGTGCCGCCTGTTAGCCTGTCAACCAGTGACAGGAGCCAGAGCATGAACGTTCGAGAAGGGTTTGTAGAAGCGGAAGGTCATCGGCTGGCGTATCTGGCGGTCAACGAGCATCTGGCCCGTGAGGATGAACCGGCCATCGTGTTCATCCACGGCGTGCTGGCGTCGGTCAACTTCTGGCGTGACTGTGTGCCGCCGGGCTTCAAGGACGACCGGGCGTGGTATGCGCTGAGCCTGCCTGCCCATTTTCCCTCCACGGTGCCGCCGGATTTCTCGCCCGGGCAGGTCAACAGTGACTGGTTCTTCCGCATCATGAACCAAGCCTTGCAGGCACTGCTGGTCGAAAGAAAGGCGATTGTTGTCGGTCATTCAACCGGCGGCTTCAGTGCGCTGAATCTGGCCATTCACCATGCCCCGAATGTCCTGGGGATTGTGAGCGTTGCCGGATTTCACCGGGGACAATGGGGAAGTGTCGAAGGCCTGCTCGTCAGGCTGGCAGGCTTGGGTAACTGGGCGAAAGGCCTGTTTGTCGCCAATATCCGGATATCGCAAAAGAGCCGTCTGGTGCGGAGCATTTTTGCCAGTCTGCTGGCTTACGATCACCGGGCTTACCGAGCCAACCCTTTAAGCCGGCGGATGCTGGCCAACATCGAGGGGGATACCGTAAGGCAAGACCCGGTTGCCTTGTTCACCCTGTTCAACGGCATCGGCCGTCTGGAAATTGCGGATCAACTGCGCCGGATTACCATGCCCTGCCATATCCTGGCCGGTGCTGCCGACCCGGTCGTGACCGCCGGGCAATCACTGGTGCTGGCGGGCGAAATTCCCCATGCCAAGTTGGTGGTTTTCCGCCATGTCGGCCATATGCCGTTCATGGAATGCCCCGATGCTTTTTTTGCAGCCCTGGAGCAGGCTTTGCGTGACATAGCCCGCCAAACCCATTTTCCACAGTCCAGAACACAGGTGACAGCCCATGAATTATCCTGAATACAAAGCAGACTTGCAGCGAATCCATGAGTCCGAGGTGTACGGCATTGCCGTCTTTGAAACCGCCGCCCGGGTTACCCGCAATGCCGGGCGCAAGCAGAAGTGGTTGGCGCTCAAGGCACTGGAAGAGCAAACGCTGAACCGCTATCTGGATTACATGAACAAGACCGGCCAGCGGGTGGTCGAGCCCCGTATCTGGGAGCTGAAAGGCTATGCGGAAGGCGCCGCCCTCGGCCTCATGCCCTGGATACTGGCCATGCGGCTACTGCGCGATGGCACGCTCCCTTTTCAGGAAAAATTCCTGCGTTTGAAAAATCATGCCGACAGCGCGGAAAAGGAGTTTTTCGCCTATGTCTATGCGCATGAAAAAGCCATTGAAGCCTTTGCCCAGAAAGAACTGTCCCGCGATGAAGGCAGCCTGAAGGCCGTGAATTCGCTGCTGGGGCGCTGATTACAAACACCCCTCATGTTCAGCCAAGGGCGCACGCCGTGCGCCCCTACGCCTCCACCCCCACGCTTTCCATCACCGCCCTCCTCAACCACTCATGCCCCGGATCACGATCCAGCCGACGCGGCCAGATCATCGACACGAATGACCCGCACAAACTCAACGGCACCTCCCCCACCTCCAATGACAACAGCCTTGCCGCCGCCCGCGCCACCGGACTGGGCAAGGTCGCCAGCAACGGACTGTTGGCGGTAATGAACACCGCCGCCGCAAAATCCGGCACCGTCACCTGCACCCGGCGCATTGCCCCTCCTTCCTTTCGCAAGGCCTCATCAATCTGGTTGCCAAACGCCCGCTCCAAATGAACGGCCACATGCGCCATTTGCAGATACTCCGACACAGTGGTTGGCAGCACCTCCCCCTTCCGCCGCACACACATCCAGGCATCTTCAATAAACGGGGCGCTTGCACACCAGGAAGGGCACAAGGCTTTGGGACCAAACATGAGGTCGGCCTCGCCACTGGCCAGCAGGTGCTCGGGGTTCCCCGTCACCGGCAGCAGCGACAGCGATACGCCCGGCGCGTGATCGTGCATCCAACTGACGATGGTTCCCATCAGCGCCACCGCCGCATAGTCCGAACTCACAATGCGAAAATGCGCCGTGTCCCGCGCGGGATCGAAGGCGCGCGGCGGGCTCAGCAACTGCTGCACCTCACTCAGGCTCAACTTCAGCGGCCCCCGCAGGGCCAGCGCGCGCGGAGTGGGGGCCAGTCCACGCCCATGCGGCACAAACAGCGGGTCATCGAAACAATCACGCAGGCGTCCCAACATCCGGCTCATCGCTGGTTGCGAGCGATGCAGTTGCGCAGCGGCGGCGCTGACGGAACCGGTATCCAGCAGCGCATCCAGCGCCACCAGCAGATCCAGGTCCAGCCCGGACAGTTTCATTGTATGCATGGGTTCATGCCAATTATGCATTAGACGCATTGATACTAGACGGCGATGATGAGCCCATCAAGCACTTATCTGACGAGGCTCTCCCCATGAAAACCTTCACCCTCGATCGCGGCATTCCCCAGGCCAATGGTTTCCCGGAATCGGCGCAAGACGCCGGGATCGTCACTCTGACGGCCTCCGAACTGGCGCGAAAGATCCAGGCACGCGAACTGACGTCGGTGCAGGTGGTGCAGGCCTTTGCCGGTCAGATCGCCCGCCGCAATCCGGACCTCAACGCCATCGTGCTGCTGGATCTCGATGCCGCCCTCGAACGCGCCCTTGAAGCCGACCAGGCGCTGGCGCGCGGCGAGGTCTGGGGCCCGTTGCACGGAGTTCCCGTAACGGTGAAGGACACCTACGCCACCCGCGGGCTGCGCACCACGGCGGGCGCCGCCGAACTGGCCGACTACATTCCCGAGAAGGATGCCGTGGCGGTCAGCCTGTTGCGCCGGGCCGGGGCCATCCTGCTGGCCAAGACCAATGCCGCCACACTGGCCATGGACATGCAGACCACCAACGTCCTGTTCGGCACCACCAATAATCCCCACGATGTGACCCGGACCACCGGCGGCAGCAGCGGTGGCTGTGCGGCGGCGGTGGCGGCGCACCTGTCGCCGTTGTCCTTCGGCTCCGATCTGGCGGGCTCCATCCGCCTGCCCGCCGCCTACACCGGCGTCTGGGGCTTGCGGCCCACGCATGGCGTGGTGTCGATGCAGGGCCACATTCCGCCCAAACCCGACGAAACGGACGGCATCAAGACCATGGCGGTGCTGGGGCCGCTGGCCAACAGCGTCGGCGATCTGGAACTGGCCTTGTCGGTACTGGCGCAAAGTTCACCCGAAGATGCCACGGTCGCGCCGCTGCGCCCCCGGTCGACCGAGCCGGTGGCGGTGGCCGGGTTGAAGATTGCCTATGCGGAGGAGTTGGGGGGCATGCCGGTCAGTGCGGAGATCAAGCAGGCCATGCGGCAGGTGGTGGACGCTCTGCGGGCGGCGGGCGCTACGGTCGAGCGGGCGGAACCCAAGGACTTTTCCTACCAGCGCACGTGGGAGACCTGGGGGGCGCTGGTGGGGATGCAGGGCGGCTACGAGCGTTCCAACCTGGCGCGGCGCATCGGACGCTTCTTCGCCGGGAAATCGGTGCGGGACATTCCGCACCAGCGCCGCATCCTCGACCCGATCACGGTGGAAGGCTACATGCAGGCGCTGACCGAGCAGGCGCGGCAAACCAACGCACTGGAGCGCTTCCTCAGCGGCTATGACGCGTGGATCGTTCCGGTGTCGTCGGTGCCTGCGTTTGCGCACCATAAGCACAGCCGGACTTTTGGCATTTTCAATGTCTACGATGAACCGCTGTTGGTGGATGGCAAGCCCGTGCCCTATTACAACGCGACCCAGTCGTACACCAGCCTGTTCAGCGTGACCGAGGGGCCGGTGGTGGCCATGCCCGTTGCTCAAAGTTCGGAAGGATTGCCCATTGGCCTGCAGCTGGTGGGCAGGCGGTTTGAGGATTGGCATCTGCTGGCGGTGGCGAAGGCGATGGAACCGTTGCTGGCGGGATTAAAGCGCTAAAACGGGGGCGCGGGTTGAACCGCCAAATGTAGGTCGGGCTTCAGCCCGACAATGTCCTCCGATCGGAGAGTGTTGTCGGGCTGAAGCCCGACCTACAGGGGATCAACCAGTTGTCGGGCTGAAGCCCGACCTGCGGGACAGCCAAAAGAGGGACGCTTCCCCTTTCACACCTTCTTCCCATCCCCATTCGCCTCCCGCCATTGCAACGGTGTTTCCCCGGCCATGGTCTTGAAGGCGCGACTGAAGGCATTTCGGCAGGTAAAGCCCGATCGGCTCGCCACCTGCGCAATCGGCAACTTCTTGTTGGCCAGCAACTCCCTCGCCAGCCTGAACCAGGCCTCGTTGGTCAGCTGCTTGAACGACGTTTGTTCGTTGGCCAGCTTACGGTTCAACGTCCTCGGCGACACATGAATCATGTCGGCGAACTCCTCCAGGGAGGGAAATCGCCCTTCGTTTGCCATCTGCATCAACTCGCTGCCCACAAAGGATGCAAAGGACTGCGAGGCCATCCTGGCCTGGACTTCCGTGTCCAGAATGGAATTCGCCATCAGGTGCGTCACTTCGTTCGGGCGGCGTGTCTTCATATCCAGATACCTGGACTGGCTGATGAAGCCGTTGAAGGAACTGTTGAACACCACCTCGCAGTCAAAAGCCTCGCGGTACTCTTCCAGCCGGGACTTTCCAGTGGCATCCAACCCGGCGTCGTGACGGAAATGGACCGTGCGGGGAATACCTTCCGGCATGGTTTCCCGACTGATGGTATTGACGATCCCGACCGTCAGTTCCAGCAGGAAACGGTTCATTTTTTCCATGTCGGCCACCATTTCCAGCTCCAGACGGCTGGTGACCGGGCCTTCTACCAGTTCCGCCTTGATCGCGGGAACAAACAGCGGCATGTAGCGGATGGCCACGGTTAGCGCATCGCGGCCGGTGAAGGCGCTCAAGGCTGCCAGTCCGGCAAAGCCGATGCTGGTCGCCGAGTAATACTCCAGCCATTGCTTGAGTTTGATCTGTTTCAGGGTCCGCGCCTTCATCCAGTGGTGCAGCGACAGAAAGGTGTCACCGTCAACGGTGTAGGTCGCCTCATCATACTGTGCACGCGTAATGCGCAAGTGATGCAGGACGTCATCGAAACCGATACCCAGATCGCTGTTTTCAAGCACATGCCGAATCGGCTCGATAACGGTTTTCGGGAAACGCAGGTCTTTTCGGGAAGAGTTCATCGGCATCAAATCCATCTGGAAGGCTGCCACTTTCATTATTTTTATGGCCTTGTGATAGCCGCGTGCAACGCGAGTCCCGCCGCCAAGGGGCGCTGGATGTTGAACACGTTTCGATCGCTATCCTACTCCACCCCTCAAACGGTTGTCGACACACGCCGGTCGCGATGTTGTCCGTTTCTGCTCCCTCTGTGGCGAAGTTGGATCGCCAATGCCGATTAAGGTTGCTGCAGGTAACGCTACCCAGCCATGTCTGACATAGCCATGGTCTGGCAGGACCGTACCAGCCCTGACAAACCACGAAAAGGAAAGACTCATGACAATTACAAACACAATCGGGAAGCTGACCGGCCTGATGGCCAAGACCCTGGCTGCTGCGGCTCCGGTCGTGAAACCGGACGGGTCGAGAGACTCCATAAGCAGGAGAAAAATAATGATATCTAAAACGCATGATCGCCTCGGTCACGCTTTTTTGGCATTGCTGCTTGGTGGTGGGCTCATCAGTGCCAATTTTGCGTACGCAGCTCCCAAATCCGTCGTTTTTGTGGGTAACAACTGGGATGGAACCGTCAATGTCTTTGATACAACAACCTATAACAAGGTTGGCATGATCAATGTCGTCCCTGATAAATCGCAGCGCATGATGGAGGTCGTGCTTAATCCCGTTAAGCTGCTTGCTTTCCAGGCGGTACGCAACCTGATTGGCGAGGGTTATGACCAACTCGTTGATGATATGTACAGCACGAATGACGGCAAGTTGCTCATCGCATCGCGACCCAGTTTTGCGGATGTCGTGGGTATCAATATCGCGACTGGAAAAATCGTTTGGCGTTTCAAAGTGGATGGTTATCGCTCTGACCATATGGCGCTTTCTCCCGATGGCTCGAAGGTGGCAGTGTCTGCCTCAACGGGAAACGTGGTTCATGTCCTTGATGTCAACACGGGGAAACAAGTCGGCAAATTTGCCTCGGGCAATTCCCCGCACGAAAATGTCTATTCCAAAGATGGCTCGAAGATTTATCACGCGAGTATCGGTTATGTGTTCACGCCGCTCGACCCTAACTTTTTAGATGCCACGAAGGGGACGCGTGTTTTTCAGGTGGTTGATGCTTCCTCGTACCAGATTCTCAAAAAATTCAACATGGCCGATAAACTGAAGGCCGTGGGGCTTGGTCATTTGAGTCCTGCGGTACGGCCAATGGCGCACACCCCCGATGAAAGGTTTTTCTATTTCCAGTTGTCATTTCTGCATGGCTTTGTTGAATACGACATGATCGATGACAAAGTGACGCGACTGGCCAATCTGCCCAACTTTGTTCCCAAGTTGCCTCTGGAACAATATGTCAACGACTCAGCACATCACGGAATCGCCATGAATGGTGATGGAAACAAGCTGTGCGTAGCGGGCACGATGGATGACTACGTTGCACTGGTTAACCGCGACACCTTTACCTACACCTTGCTCACAGGCCTTGGCACAAAGCCTTATTGGGTTACCGCCAACAAAGCGGGCGATCGCTGCTATGTCTCCTGGAGTGGCACCGATCAGATGTCGGTGATTTCTTTTACGACCGGCAAAGAGCTGACCAGAGTCAATGTCGGCAACCACCCGCAACGCATTCGCGAAGGTTTTGTGCCTGAATTCTGGATGAATTAACTCATTCCGGACTGATGCGTTGTCGCTGGCATGTGGTGCTGCGCGCAGCGGCATCAGTCCTGATTCAGTATATTGGAGTGCGCTTTTTGATGAATATAGCAAGCTGGAGCAAGACACCCATCCTCTTTCGGATACTGCTGCTGATGGCGCATGCATTATTTCTTCCTGCCTGTACCCCCGCCTTCCAGAAAGGTGAAGTCAAGGCGCCCGTCAGTTATTCCGCCAACCAGATAATTGACACCACTCCAGGGCCTTTTTTCAGCAAAATCTTCGTCTCTGGCGATAAAGAGCGTCAGGATGCCTCCATGGGTGGCGGAGTGGTGACTACCATCATTCGCCGTGACAAAGGCCTTGCCTGGTTGCTGATTCCAAGCCAAAAGCAATATCAAGAAGTTACGCTGGATGAGGCGGATTCTGCGTCGATACAGCCACGATTTTCAGCGCTGAAGAAGCGTTTGGTTGGCAAAGAATCCTTGGACGGACAGCAGACTCTTAAAAACATCTACAGCGATGCCAGTGGCCGTGAGGTTGTCGTGGCTTGGGTAACAGATAACGGTGTTGTGTTGAAGTCAGAGATTTTTGAAGACATCCTTAATGGCAAGCCCAAAGCAACCGTCAGCCTTGAGCACCTTCAATTTGGAAAACAGGAACAATCTCTTTTTGAAATACCCACTGATTACTCAAAGCATAACGCTGAGTGATTCCCTGCCCTTTAATTTTTCAGGATTTACAGCCGTTTGAATTGCGGCCTGAATCCGTGACCTGACCGGCTCTTTCCCCGCTTTCTGTCCTCCTCAAGCCATTGGCAACACGCGCCAGCGGCGATGTTGTCCATTTTTGCTCCCTCTCTGGCGAATTTGGATGATCAATGCCGACTAAAGTTGCTGCAGGAAACGCTCCCCATGCCATCTCAGGCGCAGCCAAGAACATGCAGGACCGCTCCAGCCCTGACAAACCACGAAAAGGATCATCTCATGACAATAACAACCATGATCGGGAAGCTGACCGGCCTGATAGCCATGACCCTGGCCGCCGCGCTGGCTCCTGCTGCGGCGCAGGCGCAGATCGCCGGTCACAACGTCATTCTGGTACACGGCTTCGTCATCACCGACCTGGTGAAACCGCCCACCACCGCTGAAATCCTGACGCGCCGGAAGATGTCAACGTACTGGCAGGACAGGGCCGAAGGCTACCTGAACTGGTCCGGCGCTGATCGCCTGGAGGGCGGTATTGCCCGCATGGTGTTCGAACAAGCGAAGGGCTATGCCGCGCAGGGCTTGTGTGACAACGGTTGTGTGCTGGTCACGCACAGCACCGGCGACATGGTCGCGCGTTACTTCATGCAGAACCAGGCCAACTGGATGCGCAATGCCGGTCTCAAGCCTCTGAAAATTATCGGCACTCTGGATTATGCTGGCGCCGGCGGCGGCACCGACCTGGCCGACGTCGCCGTGGCGGCGGCCAACAGCGAATACGTGCCCGAGCCGCTGAAATGGGCTGCGGGCGCCGTGCTGGGGCTGGATCTGAATGTGACGGACTACAAGGATCTGGGGGTGGTCATTGACCTGCAGACCTCGGTGGCGCGCTCGCACGCCATGGCTCCGAACAGTGTTCCCCGCCTGCGTTTCTCTGCCAGTGGCGGCGATCTGGCGGAAATCGGCATGGGCCAGGTGCGCACCATCACCAAAACCATGATCCGGGGAGCCGATGACACCGTGGTTCCCGCGCATTCCAGCTGTGGCGCGTCGGCACCCTTCGCCATTGAAAGCTGCTCCGGCAAGATCGCCTACAGCGGCAAGCGCACCACGGTCTATGGGCCGAGCGGGCTGCTCTACAACCATTTCCCGGTGCTGATGGCGTCAGGCTATGACCATTTCAACATCGTCAAGGACGAGCAGCACGGACGGGTGACCTATGTGCTCAACAATTTCATGTCCGGGCTCGGCGTCGACTTCCAGACCTTCACCCAGACGGTTACCCGCAACTGGTGGGAATTCTGGAAAGAAACCGGCACTTGGCAGTACGTCGCGAATTCCGACACCAAGTCGCTGTCCAGCCTGATCTACGACACGTTCAACAACTAGGCACAGCAGACGGGGCCAGCCATGAGGATATCCAAGCGAATCCGCTACCTGATCGGGGTAACCGCCGTGGCGGGTGCCTTCGTCCTGCTGGTGCGCGACCCCGTCCCGAGTTTGCCGGCGGGTTCCGATGTGCAGGCAAGCAACGATGTTCGCGCTGGATTATCCGCCCGTCAGGGTGACAATGGCGTCCCCCCGGCGACCGGGGCCACGTTGCCGGGGGATGATGCCCGCCCTGCAACCGAGGAAGCGGCGGCCATGGGTGCGCAGATGACGGATATTGCATCGGCCTATGCCGAAAATGCGCGCTACCCCGATTACGCCAAACCGCTCAACGCCAACGACTGGAGCCTGCTGCACCCGCAAGCCCTGGTTCCGCGCAAGGCGGCGCTGGCGAATGCGCCCGGTCTCTCGGCCACGGTGGTCCTCGACCGCTACATCCTCGACCGCAACCTTGACCAACCGGTGCAGGTGCAGCTGACGACCGAGCCGGGAACCGGAGGGAGTGTTTCGGTAAACCGGGTCACTGTCTGGCTGCAACAGTCCGGAAAGCGCAGTGCGGTGCTGACCCTGGCAGGTACGGGTCAGTCATTCCAGGGCGTCTTGCCCGCGTCATCATTACGTTCTGTGCCCCCCGGTGAAACGGCGGTGGTGGCGCAACTGGAGCTCAGTAATGGCGAACGCTCCAACGTGAACGCCATGGTCAGGCTTTACGAGCCCGAGGCGCGCCTGGTGCGGCTGGGCGACACCCGTGTCGATGGCGCCGACCTGGTCATTCCCGCCTCGTTCGAGGTCAGCCGCCCCGGTCATTTCCTGGTGGCTGCGAACCTGTTCGATGCCGCTGGTAACGCGCCGGTCAGCCATCTGACCGCGGAGCTGGCACTGTCGCCGGAGAACCGGTCCGGCCTGCTGAAGGTGCACGCCGTGACCTTGCGGGCCAAGCGGGCGGCCGGCCCCTATGTGTTGAAGGATTTCGATATCACCCGCATGCCGGATGCCCCGGGCGATCTCACCGGCTTCGGTTCTGCCGCCGTGGAATCCTTTGCGGTGCGGGGTTTCCCGCTCGACAGTTACAGCCATGAGCCCTATCAGGATCCGGAGGCCGCAGAAAAACTGGCCTTCCTGAAGAAGCTCGCGGCCGGAAAAGAACGGCCATGACGCCAGGAACGGCAGCACCCGCCCCGGCATACACAACAACGAAAACCCAGGGACACCACTGACCATGAACAGCCTGCACCGCCTCACGCACTTGACGGTCCCAACCGGACACAACCTCAGCCGCGCCTTTCGACAGCCTCCCCTGACCGCCATATCCGGCGCCGCCCTGCTGCTTTCCCTGCTGGCGCCGGCTCAGGCCCGGGCCATCACGGCGGCGGAAGCCGCCAGCGGCCTGGCGCAAGGCTGCTACGCCATCCAGTCGCCGGGCAGCGGCGATACCCTGTCGCGGCACCAGGGCCTGCTGACCAGCGACCTGGCATTCCGCTTCCAGAAACTCGCGCCCGCCGCAGCCGAGCATTTCTTCGTCAAACCGGCCTCCCTCAGGGAATTCATGCTGACGGACCGCAAGGGCAGTTATCTGTCCAGCCTTGTCCCCACGGTGCAATCCCCGGCTCCCGCCCCCAGCCTGGCATCCGAGTGGATGATCACTGCCAAGGAGGTTTCACCCAGTAATTTCCTCTACCAGTTCAAGAACCGCCTGACCCAGCAAGTCATCAGCTACCCGTATCTCAAGACCACCTGGGTCAAAGCCTGGTGGGGCAGCTACCCTGTGGTGACACCGGCAGTCGACACCCAGTTCCGGCTGGTGGCACAAGGCGATTGCCGCCCCTACCCGGAAATCACCTCCAACGTGCGCGGCGACCGCAACCTGCTGAAGGGTAACGTCAGCGCGCCGGTACGCGGCTATGTCGATGCCCACACGCACATCACCTCCTACGAGTTCATGGGCGGCCGGGTGATGCACGGATCACCCTTCCATCGCTGGGGCGTGCCCTATGCGCTGGACGACAGCCGCCGCACCCACGGCATCAACGGCTCGCTCGACCTGATCGGCAACATTTTTGTCTACGGCACCCCGACCCATCAGTACGACACCCGCGGCTGGCCGGATTTCCCCTGGTGGCCGAATCCCGAACAGCTGACGCACTCCGGCTATTACTACAAGTGGATGGAGCGCGCCTGGCTGTCGGGATTGCGGATAACCGTGGCGCAGGTGGTGGAAAACGAGGTGCTGTGCAACGCGCAGTCCGTCATCAACCCGGTCGGCTGGGTGGGCCACAACAGTTGCAATGAAATGGACAGTATCCGCCTGCAGGTCAAGCGGCTCCGAGAGATGCAGAGCTATATCGATGCGCAATACGGGGGTCCTGGCAAGGGCTTCTTCCGCATCGTGACCTCGCCCGCCGAAGCCCGCCTGGTGATTGCCGATGGCAAGCTCGCCGTGGTGATGGGGATCGAGGCTTCCGAAACGCTGAACTGCGGCGTGCATGACTTCTGCAGCATCGCCAGCATTGAGGCCGGCCTCAACGAACTCTACAACCTCGGCATCCGCGGCATGTTCCCGGCGCACAAGTTCGACAACCAGCTCAGCGGCGCTGTTCTGGAAGACGGCTTCATCAATGTCGGTGAAGCCCTGTCGACCGGCCATTATTACGAGGCCGAGCCTTGCAACGCCGAGACCCGGGGCAAGCCCATGACCAGCGGCATCCCGCTCGTTGGCCAAGTACCGCCCATCAGCACGTTGACGGGCCAGATCGGCGTAACCCCGACCTACTCCAAGAGCGATGACCTCTGCAACTGGCGCGGCCTGACGGACAAGGGGGTTTATCTGGTCAACCGCATGATCGACCTGAACATGATCATTGAAATCGACCACATGAGCGACAAGGCGGCCAAGCAGGTAATGGACATCGTCGAAGCGCGCCGTTACAGCGGTGTGGTCAGCTCCCACAGCTTCATGCGTCCGGCCAAGGACGGTTCGCTGCACCGGGACTTCCGGCGCATGCTGAACGCCGGCGGCTTTGCCGCGCATTACGGTCAGGGAGTCGATGGGGCCCGCGACGGCTACCAGCGCTATCTGGATGCCGTGAAGC
Organism: Fluviicoccus sp.; assembly: GCF_030646115.1. Taxonomy (GTDB): domain Bacteria; phylum Pseudomonadota; class Gammaproteobacteria; order Pseudomonadales; family Moraxellaceae; genus Fluviicoccus. The sequence goes on along the minus strand of NZ_JAUSMX010000027.1, from coordinate 286,513 downwards.
AAACCCCGTACCTCCCCGCCGTGGGTATCGGCACCGACATGTCCGGCCTGGGCGGCCAGCCCGGCCCGCGCGGCAATGCCGCGACCGATCCGCTGCGTTATCCCTTCATGAGCGAGTTCGGGCTGGTGTTCGACCGGCAGGTGTCCGGCAACCGCACCTTTGACCTCAACCGCGACGGCATGGCGCACTACGGCATGCTGGCCGACCAGATCCAGGACATCCGCGAACGCAGCGGCCCGGCGGTCTACGAGGCCGTCATGAAGTCGGCGGAAGGCTACCTGCAGATGTGGGAACGGGCGGCGGCCAACCGCAACCTGAATCACGTCAATCCCTTGTAGTTACCCGTCCCTGACAACCCCCGGCCAACGCCGGGGTTTCGGGATCTGGATCGCGACTCATATCTGCATTTTTCAGCAAGCTGCCCGGAGGATTCATCATGGGGTTTTTTAATAGCGCGATCAAATCGATCGCCAGTGCAGTCAAGGGCGCCGCAAAGACGACCGTCTATGCGGTGTCAGGCGCTGCCGTCGTGGGCGTGCTGGTGGTGGGGGAACTGGTCACGATTCCCGTTGATGAGGCCAAAAAGACCCTGCAAACCCTGCCGCAGATTCCGGGGCGCATCCTCGCGTTTGCAAGGCTGGATAACAGCACTTCCGGGGTTGGAGGACTGATCGTCGGGCAGGCCCGCTTCCAGGTGATTACCCCCGGCCTGATCCGGGTGGAATATGCCGAGGATAGCCAGTTTGAAGATCGGCCGACGATGCTGGCCTATAACCGGAGTGTGACGCCGCCAGCCTATACGGTGAGTGATGACGGAAAAATCTTTACCCTCAAGACCGCCAAGGTCACCCTGACCTATGTCAAGAACTCGGGACCGTTCAATGACAAGAACCTGACCATCAAATTCAATGACGGTGCACGGCAAATCACCGCCAGCCCGACCTGGTTGTCCGCCAGCTACGCCCCCGACCCGACGAACTTCGGCTTGCCGGGCTATCTGAAAAATGTGTCCGCCGAGGCGAACAACGCCCCCCGGACGTCCGGAAACCTGGGCGGGTGGCACCGTTCGCTGGATTCGCAGTCGGACGCCGTGCCCTTGCATAACGGCCTGCTGTCGCGCGACGGCTACTACTTTATTGACGACACCAAGAGCGCCGTGATTGCCGGTCCTGACCGGTATGAGAGCCGGCCATTCCACACCGCCCGCTGGAGCCCGGGCTATTTCACCCAGCAACCCGTCAACCTGTCTGCTCCTCTGGCGGGCGCGTATCAGGACGGCTATCTGTTTGCCTATGGCGCCGATTACAAGGCGGCCCTGCAGGATTACCGCCTGCTGTCGGGCGCCGTTCCGTTGCTGCCACGCAAAGCCTTCGGCGTCTGGTTTGGCCGCTATTATCCGTATTCCGATCAAGACCTCCGAAACACGGTTTTCCCCGCCTTTCGCCATGAAAGGGTGCCGCTGGATGTGCTGGCGATTGATACGGATGCCAAGGCGCCGGTAGCCTGGAATGGCTGGCAGTGGAATACCGGTTTGCTGCCCAATCCCAAGGACACCGTCAGCTGGCTGCACCAGCAGGGCGTCAATGTCATTTTGAACACGCATCCCTCCATTTCGGCCCTGGACCCCAAACTGCCCGCCACCCTGAAAACCGCCGGCCCGGATCTGTTGCGCGGCGGTGGCTTTGCCTCGTTCTTCCAGTGGGGCACCGGACTGCTGGATGGCACCCGGCAAAAGATGGAAAACGTGGTAGGCATTCCCTTTGTCTTTGATTTCCAGAAGCCCTCGCACCTTCAGGCCTACATGAACCTGCATGAGGATTTCGAAAAGGACGGCGTGGACGGCTTCTGGCTGGACTGGTGCTGTGACGACTCGTCGGTGGGCGGGCAGATCAACAAGGGCGAGTTTGCCGGGGACAACTGGATCAACCAGCAGTATGCGCAACGGAATTTTGCGCGGGGCAGCCGCTGGTTGCCCTTGGCGCGCAGCGGCGGCAGCTTTCAGGACTGGCACGGCAACCGGCCGGGGCCTTGGGGTTCGCAACGCTCCACCATTCATTTTACGGGTGACACCGTCGCCACGTGGCCGATGCTGAATTTCCAGGCGCGCTTTGCGGCAGCCGAAGGCGCGGTCGGCATGTCATACGTGTCGCATGATGTCGGCGGTTTTCAGTCCGGGGTGCTGATCGATACCAACACGCCCTACGATGAAGAGCTGTATGTGCGCTGGATTCAACTGGCGGCGTTCCAGCCGATATTGCGGCTGCATTCCTCCAGCAAGTCCGGGTCGCAGCGCCTGCCTTGGGAGTTCAACGGCAAGACCCGGGCCGTCTCCGCGGATTTCCTGCGCTTGCGGGGGGCGCTGGTGCCCTATCTGTACACCGCGGCGCGTGAAGCGCACGACACCGGCTTGCCAATCACCCGCGCTATGTATCTGGACTGGCCGCAGCAGGAAGCCGCGTACCGCTATGACCGCCAGTACCTGCTGGGCAGCCAGCTGCTGGTGGCCCCGATCGGGACGGCTGCCGATAAGGCGACCGGGCTGGCCAGCAAGAAAGTGTGGTTCCCGCCGGAGAGCCAATGGGTGGATATTTTCACCGGTGAGGTCTATGCGGGCGGGACGGAAGTGACGGTCAAGGTTCCTCTGGAGCGCATGCCGGTTTTTGCCCGCGCGGGAGCGATCGTGCCGTGGGCGCCGTACATGGATTTCAGCGACCAGAAGCCGCTGGACAACCTGAAGCTGACGGTGATTGCGGGCCAGGATGGTGAATACCGGCTTTATGAAGACGATGGCGCCGGTAACGGCTACTTGCAGGGCCATTTTGCCTGGACCCGGTTCAGCCTCAATAACAGCCAGAAGCAACTCGGCATCGCCGCAGCCTCGGGCCGGTTTGACAAGCAGCTGGCGCAGCGAGCGTATCGCTTGAACGTGCTGAAGACCAGTCAGCCCGGGACGGTGACGGCTTCAGGGAATGCGCTGCCAGCCTTGGCCGGCGTTCCGGACGCAGCCACCCCCGGCTGGTATTACGAGGCAGCGACGCAGACCTTGCATATCCAGACGACCCGGCTAAATACCCAACAGGCGCAGGTGGTCGAATTCAGGTAAAGCGGTAACCTCCCTTCCCTCCCCCGCAACCGGGGAGGGTTTTTTCACCGGGCCGGGTTTCCCTGCCTCAATGGGAATGACCCGACCCGAGCACTTTCCCCGCCAACTCCCGTCCGCACACCCACGCCCCTTCCACCCGACCGCCCAGCAGCCAGTCCCCGCACAACCCCAGTCCGTACTGCGCTTCCCAGACACTGCCGGTATCCGCCGCCTCGCAATCCGCATAGCGCCAGCGATGCACCGACACCTGCTCCGGTTCCGGCCCTCCCAGCTGCCGGAAAGCCTCCACCAGCAACCGTCCCGCCGCCTCCGGCTCCTCCTCCAGATGCGCCGCGCTCCAGGCCGCCGTCGCCTGCAACACCCAACTTTCCTGCCCGGTGCGCCCCGGCTTACTGCTGTTGCGCGCCACCCAGCGCAGCGGCCCGTCATTGATGAACGCTGCCTCAAACGGCAAGTCCGGCCGGGCGGCGAACTGCGCCATCACCGTCCAGCTGGGCAGCATGTGATGTGCTGCCGCCACCTCTGCCAGCGACGAATTTACCGGCTGCAGCAACGGCCCCGCCTGTGCTGCCGGAACTCCAAGCAGCACCGCCCGGTAAACTTCCGGCAGCAGGCCGTGTTCCACCGTCTCCAGCTGCCAGCCGCCATCCACCGGCAGCAGTCGCCGCACCGTATGTCCGGTGCGCACCGGCAGCGCTTCCGCCAGCGCCTTGGTCGGAGCCGACATGCCCGGCACCCCCACATAACGCACCACCGGTTCGCCCGCCGACGCCTCATGCGGCCCGAAAACCGCCCGCTGCGGCTGCCATTCCGCCACCACCCCGGCTTCTAGCCAGCCCGCCACCTGGGACTGGAATTCCGGGCTGCGTGCGGTGAAGTACTGGGCGCCGTGATCGGCCTGCCAGCCGTCTCCGCGCCGGGTGCACAGACGGCCGCCCACGCCCCGGCTCTTGTCAAACACCGTCACTGCCACCCCGGCTTCCTGCAACACGCGGGCGCAGGACAAACCCGCCAGCCCGGCGCCGATCACCGCTATCGCCTTTGCATCGTTCATCACACAATCTCTTAATGCCAGCCTTGCCGCCAAACGGCGGTATCGGTCAGTAACTTCCACGGCAATACAAAACGGCGGTGGCTGTACACCGCCTCCAGTTCCACCTCGGTAATCGGTTGCGCCGGGTCGTCCGGCAACAGCACGCGGATCACCAGAAAATGCTTTTCCTTGCGCTGCGGCTGCACCGCCGTCCACTTGCTAAGCAGTAGCTTGCGCGGGTTGAGGCGGACAGGCGGGGAGTTTTCCATATACGGGAACGGGCCCGGGAAAACCGGGCCGATGTGCAAGAAAGGAGTTTTGAGTCTAGCCCTGCGGGGGGATTTTACAGCAGGACAAAAACGGGACAGTTGACGTCGATAGCGCTCAATTGCAGCCCTTCGGCCCCAGGCCGGTGCCAACACCCAGCGTCCAGCACTCCGGCCGGTCGGTCACATCGATCAGCCTCGGCATCCAGTCGTACTTGCCTGTCATGGGCCGGATGATATAGCGGCGGCCGGCAGCCACTTCTACTTTCAATTCCGTGGAGCGGCTTGAGGACGCCGTGCCATCCGCATAGTCGAGCAGAAAGGTGTGTTCACCAGGAAGGACGCCCAACTCATATTCCTTGGGAGTCAGGCTACTGGGGTTGATGTAGTAATCGCGACCATCAATTCTGCGAATCACGATGAACGCCACCGGCTTGATGGTGGCAACGGCCTGCGGCGTACCCTCATAGGTGTTGATAACGACGGTTTTGGCGGCACAGCCGGTCAGGGCGAGCACAAGGGTCGATAAGGCTATCAGGCGCATGATGGGGAGTCCGGCTGTTAAAGTCGTGATTGTAAGGGGGATGGCCGCCATGCGCATGAGTCTTCCGATGAAAATGATTACTGTTCCCCATTGCCATGAACCAACCACCTGCACGACCCCTCACTCACTCCGGCAACGGCCCAGCCAGCCACCGTCACGTTGGTACAGATGGCCCTGGCGCATGTCTTAGCCTGTGCTGTTCGTGACTAGTACAGCCGCCCGTCCTTGTGCCGGAACACCCACACTCCGTTCTCCTGCCGGGCATCCAGATCATCATCCGGATAAACCACTTCATCTCCCGGGGTACGGTCACCGATTTCCAGATACCAGACCGGCTCCTCCGTCGGGTTGCTCAGGCTGTGCGCCCTCCCCGTCCCGGCCTTGAAACCCGCACACATGCCAGGGGCCAGCGTCACCGGCCCGTCGTTGGCATGCAGCACCGGGCAACCTTCGAGCACATAAATGAACTCATCCTGCAAGGCATGACTGTGCCGCATGGAAGACACTCCGCCCGGCTCGATGCAGGTCAGGTTCACCCCGAAATTCGTCAGGCCGAAACGGTCGCCAAGCTTGCGCTTGGTGCGGGCGGCGACACGGCTGGCAAAAGGTTCGGGGTAGTTGGAACGCACTGTGTTGGGCGGCACATCCCGCGCTGCCAGTGCATCGGGAAACCGGGATTCATCATCTGCGGACATGGTGAAAACTCCTTGTGAACTCAGTGAAAGATCTGCGCAAATCCCAGGCTTCCCCAGAGCGCAAACAACAGGATATTGCTGGCCATCCAGACCGGAAAGCGGCGCATCACACGGTTTTCCCCTAGCTGGATGGCGCTGTGCAGCACCCGCAACAGCACATAGCCCCACGCCAGCCCTGTCATTGCCAGGGAATCCGCCCGGATTTGCGTTGCCGCCAGACAGACAGCGTAGAACAGCACCGGCATCTGCAACAGGTTGTTGAAGTTGTCCATCGCCGCCGTATCCTGCAACAGCGCGGCGACATCCTTGGCGCGGGCCAGCGCCTGCACGCGGAGGCGCTGCAAGCGGATTTCAGCCACGCGGTGGCGGACGGCAATCAGCCAGATCACGGCGGTCCACGCCACCAGTGCGGTCATCGGGGCCAGCATCGGGGTATTCATGGTCATTCTCCTTTTGTCTGCTGGTATTCCACCACGATCCGGGATAGGCTCGCAGTGTCTGATATGACAGTTAACGGGCGTTTTACGACAATGGCTGATTTCACGATCCTGGCGCTGGACGGTGCCTTTGCCAGCGGGGTGTCCGCCGCCGTGGACATTCTGACCACTGCCGCGACAGTGGCCGCACGCATGGGTGTGGCGGTGCCGACGTGGCGATTGTGCTCGGTCACAGGCGGAACGGTGAGCCTGCAGAACGGCTTCCGCATCGACACCACCTCCTTGCCGGAACCGGGTGCGGCCGACCGTTCGCTGTGGATCATCCCCGGTCTGGCGACCGATACGCCGTCGCGGGTGGACAAGCGCCTGCAACAGCCGGACGCACAGGCCGCAGTGGCGCGGATTGCGGCGCATGTAGCGGCGGGCGGCGAAGTGGCTGCGGTGTGCTCAGCGGTGTTCCTGCTGGCGGCGGCCGGGGTGCTGCCATCACGGCGGGTGACCACCACCTGGTGGCTGGCGGCGCACCTGCAACACTGCGCACCACAGGCCCGGATCGACAGCGACCGCATGGTCTGTACGGACGGCCCTGTCATTACCGGCGGGGCTGCGTTTGCGCAGGTGGACCTGATGATCCATGTGCTGCGTCAACGCGGTGGCGCGGAACTGGCGGAGCGGGTGTCGCGGGTGTTGCTGATCGACGGGAGGGAGGCGCAGGCGGACTACATCATCCCGGAGATGCTGGCGGGCGGCGATGCGCTGGCGTCGCGGCTGGTGGCGCGGGTGGAAAGCGCCCTGCCCGATTGTCCGTCGGTGGCGGCGCTGGCGTCGGAATTCGCAATGTCGGAACGGACACTGGCGCGGCATGTGCGCGCGGCAACCGGCCGCAGTCCGCTGGCGCTGATCCAGAGCGTGCGTCTGCGGCGGGCGCGCAAGCTGCTGGAGGGGTCGCGGCTAACGGTGGATCAGGTGGCGGAAGCGGTGGGCTATCAGGATGCGACGGCGTTGCGGCGGTTGATGAAGAAGGGGTATCAGGAGAGTCCGGCGGGGTTGCGGTAGGTCTGTAAACCGGGCGTTGCCCTTTGAACTCCAGATGGGGAACAGACGATGATCGAGTGATCAATGGCACCACTCCTTGCCAAAATAATCATTTCTCAATAAATTAGACAATTTATAACTGATTTTCATTAGGAGTAAGTCATTCCATGCCCACCCTGGGTTATCAGTGGTTAGCCCACACTTACGCCTGCCAGCCAATACAGCCCTTCAACGTCCGGAGCGCTATCGGTCGAACCCGCAGCAGCATTCAGACTATGGACGTAAAACATGAGATTTACACGGAAAGTTACCGGCCGGAGGCAACGCTGGCCGGACAGCTTACCTTCGCCTTCCGTTATGAAGGGATTCACCTGGAGTTTTTGAGCAGGCTGTTCGGACTCCCCGCTGTCAAACCCGAACTGGAGGCCTGGGTCCGCCGCGAGCCGACCGGCGCCTATGCGCGCCGGGCCGGTTTCCTTTACGAATGGCTGACCGCTAACCGGCTGGATGCTCCGGACCTGACGCGGAGCAATTACGTCGATGCACTCAACCCGGACGACTTTCTCACCGGCGCAACGATCAACAACCCGCGCTGGCGGGTTCGCGACAACCTTCCCGGCAACCGCGATTTCTGCCCGTTGGTTCGCCGTGACGAGGCTGTCAAGGGTGCTGAACGCTATGATCTCGACGCGGCCATCCGCAGGCTGGAAAACGATTTCGGCGCGGACCTGCTGCAACGCAGCACCGTGTGGCTCACCATCAAGGAAAGCCGCGCGAGTTTCCTGATCGAGCGGGAACAGGAACAGGAAGACCGCATCCGCCGGTTTGCGGTGGTCATGGAGACTGAATGCGGCCGCCATGACGACCCCTTCGCTGCGGCGACGCTGGAATTGTTGCAACGCGGTATCCTAGGCGAGCAGGCACTGCGATATGGCATCCGCCGCTCGCCGGTGTATGTCGGTCACAGCAGCCGTTATCAGCCGGTCGTGGACTACATTGCGCCGCACTGGGAACAGGTGAACCCCATGCTGTCGGGACTGTCCTGCCATCTGCACCGTACGCAAGGCGCATCTTCACTCATCCGCGCAGCGACCGCTGCTTTCGGTTTTGTCTACCTGCATCCGATGGCGGACGGGAACGGGCGTATTTCGCGGTTCCTGGTTAACGACATCCTGCGACGGGACGGCATGCTTCAGCCGCCATGGATTTTACCCGTGTCGGCGACAATCACACACAGCACCCGTAACCGCGCGGATTATGACCGGGTGCTGGAGGTTTTTTCGCGTCCGCTGATGCAGCGTTTTGCCGACCGCTTTCGTTTCGGGGAAATGACGACTGGTGAAGACGGGATTCCGTATAACTTTCATTTCGACGGGTATGACGAAGCCCTGCCGGCATGGCGCTATCCGGATCTGACGCGTCATGCGGTATATCTGGCGCGCGTGGTCGAAGAAACACTGGAACATGAGATGCGTGAGGAAGCGACGTTCCTGCGAGCGCATGACCGCGCGCGGACAGCGGTGAAGTGTGTGCTGGAAATGCCGGATCCGGAACTGGACAGGATTATTCGCAGTGTGCAGCAAAATGGCGGGACGGTTTCCAACAAGTTGCTGAAGCTGTATCCGGTGTTTGGGGCGCGGCCGGGGCTGGCTGAACGGGTGTCAGAGGTGATTCGTGAGGCTTTTGAGGAGGCGGGATGAACATTAATAATCATTTTTCTAAATTTTAATGAAAAGTAATCGTTTTCATTCAGCTACACGTGCTTTTCAGACCGAAACAAGCATTGGCATCGCCCTGCTGGCCGGATTCTAGGGCAGGTACAGGCCGTCAGGAAGGCCATTGGCGAGCACGGTCATGACACGGCCTGCGCGGGCGGTTGGGTTTAGAGTTCGCCATGCTCGATTTCCTCCAGATAGAGGAATTCCGGGGCTTTGACCCCCGCCTGGCGGCGGACTTCCACCAGTTCCGGGGATTCGAAGAAGCGGCGGGCGCTGTCCAGGGAGGTCCAGACGGAGAAGTGGACGATCTGGTTGGCGTCGCGGTCGAATTTCAGGAGTTGGTAGCGGATTTCTCCGGCGGCCTTGCGGATGCCGGCGGCCTGATCGAAGACGGTTTTCCAGGCGGGGTAGGATTCGACTTCGTGGATGATGAGGACGTGGGGCATGATGGGCTCCGGAAAAAAAGATATTGAATCATCCGGCAGCGGGCGGTGACAGGGTTAAAACAGACGAAGTCCGGGAGAAATCGGTCAGCTTGGCAATTAGTCGTAGGGGCGCAGTGCCTGCGCCCTCTCGACCGGACACGAAAGTAATTTGAGAGTGAACCACCGCCGTGTTCAGCGACCAGGGCGCAGGCACTGCGCCCCTACGCATCAACCAGATAAAGGCCGCTTAAAGCTTCCCCTCCACCGCCATCTTCAAAATCGACGTGTCATAACGCAGCTTCACATTCTTCGCATTCCCCAGCACCTTGCCATCCGCAAACTGGATACCGATCACATTCACATTCGGCGCCCCCTGTCCCAGCAGCCCGTGATCAAACGAGAACTTGCGCACGCTGTCGGTAATGGTGACCATCTGCGGACTGGCGGTAAACGCCAGCGTCTCCGCCGGGGTATAGAACATCTTCGTCGTCTTCAACTGCGCCTCATAACCCGGCAGGTCGGTGCCGGACAGCTTCGCCATCTCGGTGCGCGCCGCCTTGCCCTTCGCATCCTGCGCGGCCATCACTTTCAAGGTTTCAAACCATGCCCCGGTCAAGGCTTTAGCCAGCTCCGGGCTCTTCTTCAGCACATCGGTGCGGATGGCGGCAATATCCTGGATTTCACCGGGAATTTTCGAGGAATCAAACACCAGCGTGGTGCCGGGCTGCTTGCGGATATCGGCCAGCTGCGGGTTCCAGGCGGCGGCGGCGGTCACACCCGGCGTCTTCCACGCGGCGACAATATCCGCGTCCGAGGTGTTCACCACTTTCACGTCCTTTTCCTTCAGCCCGACACTGGCCAGCGCCCGCGCCAGGAAATAGTGCGACACCGAGTACTCCACCAGATTCACCTTCTGGCCCTTGATGTCCTTCAACGCCGTCTTGCCCTTCAGGATCAGGCCGTCGTTGCCGTTGGAATAGTCGCCGACAATCAGCGCCGTGGTGTCCACGCCGCCCGCCGCCGGAATGGTCAGCGCATCCATGTTGGTCATCAGGCAAGCGTCAAACTTGCCCGCCGTGAACTGGTTGATCGACTCGATGTAGTCCATTTGCTTCAGGTTGATGACAATGTTGTACTTGTCGGCCCACTTCTTCAGGATGCCACTGGACTGGGCATAGGGCCACGGCATCCAACCGGCGTAGATGCTCCAGGCCATGTTGTAGGTTTTCTTCTCGGCGGCCAGCACCTGGCCGGAAAAAGTCGTGCTGAGGGCGGTGGCGGCGACAACGCCCAGCATCAGGCGGGAAAAGGAACGGCGGTTCAAGGACATGAGAGACTCCTCATCAAGGCACGGTTAATCCGTTCACATGAACGGGCAATCACCGAAGAATCTCCCGGGCTTTTATCCCTCCGTGCACCATGACGGGGCAAAACCCCATCAGGTCGGGCGGCTCTCGGACCAGTCACAGCGGGCAAAACCCTGCTGCCGGAACCCTAGCCGCCCGGATTCGGTGATGTGGCGCAATGCCACGCTTGGATACAAGCAGAAGTCGTGCCAAGCCGGACCAATATTAATCACAGACAGGTGAGGGGAATTTCATTGAACGGTCACGGCGTTGCGATAAACTGGGAAGTTATATCAATTTGCCCGAGGCTTTTTCCATGACCGACAAGGTTTACCAGGTCCTGTTCATCTGCCGCCAGAACGCCGGACGCAGCATTTTGGCCGAAGCCCTGCTGAACCATCTCGGCCATGGCCGCTTCCGCGCCTGCAGCGCCGGTTATGAACCGCTGGGCGATATCCACCCCGATGCCCTGGCCATTCTGGGCCATGTCGGATATTCGCTGGAAGGATTGCGCAGCAAGGGGCTGGAGGAGTTTTCCGTGCCGGACGCGCCGGTCATGGATTTCGTGATCACCGTCTGTGACGCGGCGGCGGGTGAACCGTGTCCGGCATGGCCCGGGCACCCGGTCTCGGCGCACTGGCACTTCCCCGATCCTTCGCTGGAAACCGGCTCACCTGAAGCCGTGCATGAGGCCTGGCACCAGGCGCTGCAGCAGATCCGCAACCGGATCATGTTGTTCTGCGCCCTGCCGGTGGACAAGCTGGAGCATGCGGCGCGGCGCCACGCCGTCAATCAGCTCGGGCAACCGGCCTGACAGCAGGAAAACCCTACCCCCCCGCCTGCACCCGGTTGCGGCCGGAGTCCTTGGCAATGAACAAGGCCCGGTCGGCGCGGTCCACCATGGTCTGCAGGGTGTCGCCGGGCTGCAACGCCGCCATGCCCATACTCATGGTGATCCGTAACAGTCGGCCTTCGTGGGCGAATTCGTGAGTCAGCAGGCGGCAACGCATGGCATCCGCCAGCCGCTCCGCCTCAATCGCATCACATTTCAGCAGTAGCAGGAACTCTTCGCCGCCCCAGCGGCACAGCACATCCGAATCCCGCACCGAGGCCTGCAACAACGCACCCGCCTCACGCAATATCCGGTCGCCGGTCAAATGGCCGAAGCGATCATTGATGGCCTTGAAATAGTCCAGATCCGCCATCACCAGCGTTACCGGCCGCCCGTCACGGCGGCTCTCGGCCAGCATCTTGTCGCTGATAAGTTCAAAGGCCTGGCGGTTCATCAGTCCGGTCAAGTGATCCACCGTCGCCATCACCTCCAGACGCTTGCGGAAGCGGCGCACCGTCAGGTCAGTGATCAGGATGGTTAGCAACACAATAAAAATGCAGATGGCGATATTCAGGTACAGCGCCTGCTTCACCTTGGTTACGGCGTCGCCCTCGCGCCCTTCCACAAACAGGAACAGGCGGACTTCCGGCATGTAACGCACATTGAGGAAGGTCTGGCCCTGCGCCGACCGGTACTGAAGGTTTTCGACCTTGTTCTGCAAAATCGCCCCGGCCGCGTCAGCCAAACCGGGCACCTCCTGGATGCGGCGATGCGGCATGGCGTGGCCGCTCAGTCGGATCTCGCCCAGAGAGTCCACCAGATAGATGTTCTTCTGGTAGCGTTGTCCGTACTCCCCCAGCAGGCGGTGCAGGCGGTCCATGCTCAGCCCCACGCCGGTGGCCCCCAGGTATTTGCCCTGCCGGTCATGCACCTTGAAATTCATGAAGATGGCCATCGCCTGGTTGGCCATATCGTAGTCGATATTGATCTCATAGCTTTCCGGCATTTGCCGCACCCGGAAATACCACTTGTCGACCGGCACATCGGGGGATACCCGCTTGAGGATACCGTCCGGATAGTAGTAATTCCGGCTGGATTCCGAGACAAAAAAACTGGTGAAAACCTGATACTTGCCTTTGGTTTCCTGGAGATAGCGGTTAATCAACCGGTGATCTTTTTCGCCGGACGACACCCAGTCCTGCAGAAAGGTGTTGGTGGCCATCATCGAGGAAATGAAATACGGACGGATCAGGTCTTTCTGCAACTCGGCATAGATGGCGTTCGACGTCAGCGGCAACTCCTTTTCCACCAGCGCCACTTCAATGGTGCGCCGAGAGGCTTTGTAGCTGATCAGCGAAACGGCGGCAAACGACAGGCTGAGCAGGATACAGAGGATCAGGGTCAGACGGCGTCGTTGAAGCAGGGTATCCATCGGGCTGGAGTCGGTTAGGTGTCATGGGAACGGAATCATAACGCTTCTGGCGCCGGATCGCTCAGAAAATGACGGGGTGAGGCATTCCGTCCTGAAAACACAACAGCTCCCCGGGCTGCATGGCCTGCCAAGGCTCGTTGGCGGTCAGCGGTTCAGTGACAATCACCGCCACCCGGTCTTCCGGGCCGGTCAGGGCGCTGAAATCGACGCTCAGGTCTTCATCACGCAGCTGCGCCACGGCAAACGGCGCTTGCCGCACCAGCCAGTGCAGCTTGGTGGCGCAATGCGCAAACAGCCACTCGCCGTTGGATAGCATCATGTTGAACACCCCGCAACCGGCAATCTCGCGCACCACTTCCGCCAGCGCCCGGCTCAGCTCGGGCAGTGCGGGCGCGGCGGCAAAGCGTTGCCGCAAACGCTCCAGGATCAGGCAGAACGCTTGCTCGCTGTCGGTGGAGCCGACCGGCCGGTAATATTTCCCGACCGCCTCCGGCAGGTTTTTCAAATCGCCGTTGTGGGCGAAGATCCAGTATTGGCCCCAAAGCTCACGCTGGAAGGGATGGGTGTTGGCCAGGCTGGTGACACCCTGAGTCGCCTTGCGGATGTGGGCAATGACATTGGTGGACTTGATGGGGTAGTTCTGCACCAGCTCGGCAATGGGCGACTCGGCGGACGGCAGGTAGTCCAGGAACAGGCGACAACCCTTGCCCTCAAAAAAGGCAATGCCCCAACCGTCGCTGTGATGGTCGGTGCGACCGCCGCGACAGGCAAAGCCCTTGAAGGAAAAACAGATATCCGTCGGAACATTGCAGTTCATGCCCAGCAGCTGGCACATAATAATTCCTCAATACAGGCTCAGCAGGTCAAACGTTCCAGCTCCGCCAGATAGGCCATGGCCTGTTCCCGGTTTTCACCACACATACTTGCGACCGGACGCAGGCCGGTACACACCGCCGGACGTTCCGGACGGCCAAAAATCAGGCAAAATCCCTGCCCGTCCAGCTGCACACAGGGCACACCCGCCGGTTTTCCCTGCGGCATGCCGGGAATGGCCGAGCTGATGGACGGTGCAATGCAGCAGGCCGAACAGCGGGGCCGGCAGGGAATTTCAGGCTCACGGCTGGGGATAGGCTTCAACGGACAAAAAACCTGACAAAGTTAAGGGTATTAGCGTATCAGGAATCTTTGTCGCCGACGCGCTTTGGCTTATGCTCACAGCCCAAAGCGAGAGTATTCGCTCTACCCGAATATTGCCAGAATACCAATAAACCCGCATCAAAACTGTTCCCGGGAGCGTTCCATGAGCCACATCCGTTACTCCGCCATTGACCAGGCCGTCAGCAGAATCATCGATGAAATCGACGGCGACATTACGCTGGGCATTCCGCTGGGCATCGGCAAGCCCAATCCCTTCGTCAATGCGCTTTACCGCCGTATCAAGGCCGACGGCAAGCGCCGCCTCAACATCTACACCGCACTGTCGCTGAACAAGCCGCAGGCGCACAGTGATCTGGAAGGCCGCTTCCTGAACCCGTTCGTGGAGCGCGTATTCGCCGACTACCCCGACCTGGACTACCTCAGTGACCTGCGCGACGGCACGCTGCCGCCGAACATCACCGTCAACGAATTCTTCCTCAAGTCCGGCGACTGGCTGGGCAATCCGGTGGCGCAGCAGAACTATATCAACAGCAACTACACTCATATTGCCCGCGACATGGCGCACAACGGCGTCAATGTGGTGGCGCAGGCCGTGGCCGCGCGCGAGGACGAAGCCGGGCTGCGCATCAGCCTGGCCTGCAACACCGATGTACCGACCGACCTGTTCGAACTGCTGAAGCCGCGCCGCGAGGCCGGGGAAAAAATCTTCGCCGTGGGCATGATCAACCACAACCTGCCGTACATGGTCAACGATGCCGAAGTCTCGCCAGACCTGTTCGACATCATCATTGACGACCCGGCCGGCACCCACACGCTGTTCTCCACCCCCAACATGAAGGTGACCCAGGCCGACTACGCCATCGGCCTGCACACCAGCACCCTGGTGCAGGACGGCGGCACGCTGCAAATCGGCATCGGCTCGCTGGGCGACGCCATCGCCCACTCGCTGATCATGCGCCAGCATGACAACGCCAACTACACGACGCTGATCCGCCGCCTCAACCAGGGCAATCCGATGAAGCCCGACCAGGAAACCACCCCCTTCACCAAGGGCCTGTACGGTTGCAGCGAAATGTTCGTCAACGGCTTCCTGAAGCTGATGCAGGCAGGCATTGTCCGCAAGCCGGTTTATGGCCATGCCGGGCTGCAAAAACTGCTGAACCAGGGGCTGCTCACCGACAAGGTGACACCGCACACACTGCGCATCCTGCGCGAGCACGGCCTCATCGGCAGCCCGCTGGACGGCGATGACGTCAGCTTCCTGATCCGCCACGGCATCTTCCACGAGGACTGCTCGTTCGAGGACGGCCAGCTGCACGCCGGGGAAGCCGTGGTCGGCAACGACCTCGACGACAGCGATGTGCTGCAGGGCATCATTGCCCATTGCCTGGGCCAGCAACTGGCGGGCGGCATCATTATGCACGGCGGCTTCTTCCTGGGCCCGCGTGACTTCTATGACACCCTGCGCGGCATGAGCGAAGCCGAGCGCGAACGCATCTGCATGACCTCCATCACCTTCATCAACCACCTCTATGAAGACCGCTATGGCACCGAGGCCCTGAAGCGCGCACAACGTGTCAAGGCGCGCTTCATCAACACCTGCATGATGACCACGCTGTCCGGGGCGCATGTCTCCGACGGGCTGGAAAACGGCAAGGTGGTGAGCGGTGTCGGCGGCCAGTACAACTTTGTGGCGCAGGCGCACGAGCTGCCGGATGCGCGCTCCATCCTGATGATGCGCAGCCACCGCATGGTGGACGGCGAAGTGAAATCGAACATTGTCACCCATTACGGCCACATCACCATTCCCCGCCACCTGCGCGACATGCTGGTGACGGAATACGGCGTGGCCGACCTGCGCGCCAAGAACGACAGCGACATCATCAAGGCGCTGCTCAACGTCACCGACTCGCGCTGCCAGGAAGAACTGCGGGAATGGGCGGTGGCGCAGGGCAAGCTGTCGGCGGATTACATGATTCCCCGGGTCCACTGCGACAACACCCCGGAGTCACTGGCGGCGCGGCTGGAGCCCTTCCAGCAGAGCCTGCCCGCCTTCCCCTTCGGCACAGACTTCACCAAGGACGAGCTGGCCATCGTCAAGGCGCTGATGGCGCTGAAGGCCAGCACCGAGAACCCGCTCAGCCTGATGAAGGCGGTGATCAATTCGGTGTTCAAGGACCACGAAGTGCCGCACAGTTATCTGGAACGCATGGGGCTGGAAGAGGCGCACGGCCTGAAGGAGCGGGTGATGCGGCGGTTGTTCATGGGGAATTTCTGATTCCCGGCGGCAGGAAGGGGGACGCAGCGGCGTCCCCCTGTTTCTCAGATCTTTTCGAATACAAAGCCGTCCGCCAGCATCAGGACGTCATCAGGGGTGCAAAAATCCCTGTCCACACCGGCTCTGAACGTTTGCCGCATGTTGAGAAAGTTATTCTGGTAGGAGTCGCGCACCAGCGATAACGCCGTTTCCGCGTCATTGCGGGTGCACTTCAGCAATTCATCGGTGTTGTACTGGTATTCGGTGTAATCCAGGCGCACATCCCCGGCCTGGGCTCCCGGCCATGCGGCGGGATTTCCGGCAAAGTTGTAGCGGCTGCGGCGTGTCAGGCGGTCGGACCCGTCCCGCGTGTAGGCATAATAACTGCCGGTCCGCACCAAGTCGCGTTCGGCGCCGCTGAGTGAGCCATAATAGTAATGGGCCAGGGTTACCCCGGCAAAAGCCGGAATACCCGGCGCCGTCACCGCCACCGAGGCATCACCGGACGTACCCGGCTGCTTCCAGTCCACGCTGAGCAACAGCGTATCATCCGCATTCTGCCAGACGTTATCCGCACCGGCAGCGCTGTAGACTTTCATCGCCAGCGCGCCCTGCTTGTTGTAATTGATGGCGCAACTGCGGGCCAGCTCATCGAGGCCGATACCGGTCATGGCGGCCGTATGGCTGCTGTACAGCCCGCCCAGACCGTCACGGATCTCCGTTTCCAGGTCCAGCGGCTGGGTCACGGCCTTGCCGCTGTAGGCGCAGGTGACGTAATAGGCAATCACGTCGTCGGCAGTGCCCCAGAGGGTGTCCGCTCCACTGCCGGAGTAAAGGATGGTGCGGTCGGGATTACTGCTTTCCTGATAAAGAAACGCCTGCCGGGAAATTTTTTGCAGATCGGCCGATCCGGCCTTCGGGGCAAAACGGTTGATTTCCTTCAGCCGGTAGAATTCCGTTGTGGCGCTCTCACCGCTGCCGCCGCAACCGGCCAGACCCGTAGCCAGCGCGGCCGCCAACGCCCATCCTGTAACCCTGATAACGGTTCCTCTCACGTGCATGCTCCGGTCGCTTGAATTGGGATGCCACATTATGCGCGACCGCAGGGCATCAGTACATATAGGTCGCCGTACCCACGGCAATCAGTTCCTTGTCCTCGTTTTCAAGCTCCATGCGCGTCACGCAGACTTTCTTGCCCACCCGCAGCACCGTGGACGAAACCGTGAAAAGCTTGCCGCGACCCGGCTTCAGGTAATCCACGCGCATATCCAGCGTCGCCAGCTTCAGAATGCGCATGGTGCGCTCCTCCTTGGGCATGCCCTTCATGGCGGCATAGACTGCCGACATGGCCATGGCGCCGCCAATGGTGTCCAGCGCCGTGGCGATGACGCCGCCGTGCAGGATCTGGTGCGTCATGTTGCCGATCAGCTGCGGTTTCATCGTAAATTCCGCCGCCACCCGCTCCAGGCTGATATCCGTGATCTGCAAACCGATCACCTGGTTGAAGGGAATCATGTTGAAACCCATCTGCATGCGTTCTTTCAGCACGCGCGCCTTGGCTTCGGCCTCGGCGTCGCTGTCATGGGAGGTATGGGGGTGTTCGCTCATGGGGGCATCCGGGATTCGGGCTGAGAAAAGTGATCAGGCGTCAGTTGTAACCTATCGAACGCTTGCTTGCCAATGGCTGGATTGTCGGACATATCACGATCCTGCGGTCAAGTCCGCCATTGGCCCGTCGGGAATGCTAGAATTCAACCAGACTCTCCGCCTCCGGATGCCCGTGCACCATGACCACCCTCCCCGACCCCGTGATTGATGAAACCCGCGCCTGGGTGCGCCGCGCCGTCATCGGCCTCAACCTGTGCCCTTTTGCGCGCGCTGTGGAGGCGAAGGACCGGATGCGTTATGTGGTCAGCGACAGCCCGGAGCCGGCGCGGGTGCTGGAGCAGATGATGGCGGAACTGCTATTGCTGGCCGACACGCCGGTAGAGGAAACCGAGACCACGCTGCTGATCCTGACGGAGGGATTTGCAGATTTTCTCGACTTCAATGATTTTCTGGGCTTGGCCGAGTTGCTGTTGCGGCGGGCCGGGCTGGAGGGGGAGTTCCAGATTGCCAGCTTCCATCCGGATTACCAGTTTGCCGGAACCCCGTTCGAGGATGTGACCAACGCCACCAACCGTTCGCCGTATCCGACGCTGCATTTGCTGCGGGAAAGCAGTATTGATAAGGCGGTGGCGTCGATGGAGAACCCGGACCGTATTTATGAGGAGAACATGGAGACGTTGAAGCGGCTGGGGCCGGAGGGATGGGCCGCGCTGCGGGAACAGTGCCGGAGGGATGCGGAAACCGGAGACATGCCGGGGGTGTGAGGCGCCCTGCATGATGAAGATCCGGAACCGACTGTCACGGAAGCTTCACGCCGGCGCAGCCGCATGGTCATATGGAGTCTCTAATTTTCAGACTCATGCACTACGACAACGCCCCCCTTCGCGCATGGCGCGACCAGACCGCACAGCCTCAGGACATGTCCGAAGAAGACATCATGCGGCCATCGCAGCACTACCGTACCCTGTGGATATCCGACCTGCATCTGGGTACACCGGGTTGCCAGGCGGATGCGCTGCTCGACTTCCTGAAACATACTGAATGCGAAACGCTGTACCT
Organism: Fluviicoccus sp.; assembly: GCF_030646115.1. Lineage (GTDB taxonomy): Bacteria > Pseudomonadota > Gammaproteobacteria > Pseudomonadales > Moraxellaceae > Fluviicoccus. Next base: position 267,565 of record NZ_JAUSMX010000027.1, on the reverse strand, counting down.
GGTCGGCGATATCGTTGACGGCTGGCAGCTGCGCCGGCAATGGTACTGGCCGCAAACGCACAACGATGTGGTGCAGAAGCTGCTGCGCAAGGCCCGCAAAGGCACGCGGGTCATATTCATCCCCGGCAACCATGATGAATTTGCCCGCAAATACCTGCACAACACCTTCGGCGGCATTGAGGTGGTCGACGAATGGATCCACCATACCGCAGACGGCCGCAAACTCTGGATCACCCACGGCGATTTGTTCGACGGTGTCGTTCAGTGCGCGAAGTGGCTCGCCTATCTCGGTGACTCGCTGTATGAATTGACGTTAAAGCTCAACCGGCGGCTCAATTCACAACGCGCGCGGATGGGGTTGCCCTACTGGTCGCTGTCGAAGTACCTGAAGCTTAAAGTCAAGCGCGCGGTCAGCTATGTCAGCGACTTTGAAAACGCCGTCGCACGCGAGGCCCGCAAACGCGGTGTACAGGGTGTGGTGTGCGGGCACATCCATCACGCCGAATTGCGCGACATCGACGGCATCCTCTACGCCAACGACGGCGATTGGGTGGAGAGCCTGACAGCGCTGGCCGAACAGGCCGACGGATCGTTGCTGATCCTGAACTGGGCGGAACAGATGGCCGAACGCGTCGCAAGCACCACCCCTGTAGGTCGGGCTTCAGCCCGACAACACTCTCCGATCGAAGGATGATTGTCGGGCTTAAGCCCGACCTACAACTGCAACGTCAAGCCATTCCCAATACCGCACCCACCAGCTTCTGAATCCCCGCCCGCGCCTCCCGAATCCGCGCCGGATACATATAGGCCGGTGTCGTCACGATCTTGCGATCACGATCCACCACGCAGTCATCCACCGCGCACTCCACATGCTTGCCGCCCATGGCATTGATTGCCGCCGCCGTCCCGGCATCATTGCCGATGGTGTACTGCGTGCCCGCCCCGCCCACCTTCGGCGCCATGGCCGGGGCAATGCAGATGAAGCCCACCGGCTTGCCCGCCGCATGCATGCCCTTGGCGAAGGCCAGCACATCCGGCTGAACGCTCATGTCGCTGCCCTTCACCGCAAAGTCGCACAGGTTCTTGGCCGCGCCGAAACCGCCGGGGATGATCAGTGCATCAAAATCCGCCACCTGCGCCGCTGTCACCGGCTTGATGTTGCCCCGCGCCAGCCGCGCCGCCTCCACCAATACGTTGCGGCTTTCCGCCATTTCCTCACCGGTCAGGTGGTTGACCACATGCATCTGCGGCATGTCGGGCGCAAAGCACTGGACCTCTGCATCGGCTTCATCCAGCGCCAGCAGGGTCAGGGTGGCTTCGTAGATTTCAGCTCCGTCCTTGAAACCGCAGCCGGACAGGATCACTGCAACTTTTTTCGGGTTCATGGTCATTTCCTTCGTCAGATAAACCCGCCCCGGCGGGGCAGGCAGGCTTCAGGCAATATGCTCGAAATTGACGCGCAAGCCCATCAGCAAGCGCATCAGTTCCGCCTGGGAATGGCAGTCCGTCTTTTCATAAATGCTTTTCAGGTAGCTGCGCAAGGTGCTCAGCGTTATGCCCGCCTCCTCCGCCACCGCTTCCAGCACCGGCGTGTTCACGAAACGCTGGCACAATTCGGTCTCGCGCGCGGTCAGACCGTAGGACGCCTCCAGCAGGCGGGCGGACAACTGGTGCCCGGCGTCGGGATTGCTGAGGAAGATTACGGCGGTGATCTGGTCGAGCGCCAGGTCGCGGTATTCGCCGCAGGCCGACAGCGGCGCGATGGTCAACATCAGCGGCGAGGCGCTGAGCGGGGACGTCAGCCCGATCACGCCGCCTGGAACGCCCCGGCCCTCGCGCTGCCCGGTTTGCAGCGCGCCCTTGATCAGGGTCTGCAACTGCTGGTTCTCGGCGAAATCGGCGGCGCGCAGCCCCTCCTGGCGGGTGACACTGATGGCGGGATGCTCGCGCAGCAGGCGCGCCGAGGCGTCGTTGCCATAGGCGACCGCCCCCGCCACATTCAGCAGCAGCACGCCGGTGGTCATCCGGTCGAGGATGCGGTACAGCGAGGCGTTGTTCGACTCGACCAGGCGCAACTGGCGATGGATCTGCAGCGCCCGGCGCATGTGCGGCGTCATCCGGCCCAGCATCGCCACATTGTCCGGGGTGAAGGGACGGTCCAGGCCGTTGCTGAGGCCGAAACCGGCAAAACGGAATTCGGCCAGTTCCAGCGCAACGATCAGCTGGCGGTAGGTGCCGTGACGGTTCAGGTAATCGGTGACATAGCGTCCGCCCGACGCGGCATAGCCGTCCGGGCCGCCGAAGAATTCATCGGACGACGACGGCACGCCGACGCCGATCTGCTGCATCCAGCGCCCGGTGTGCTCGAACTCCAGCACATCGAAACCGCCTTCGCGGTATTCCCGCCCGGCCTCCTCGGTATGGCCGCTGAAAAACAGCAGGTTGGCCGCCGGATTCAGCAGATCGGTGGACAGGAAGGCATTCTTTTCCGCACCGCACAGGTCGCTGATGCCTTGCAGCACCTCTGCCCAGCGCTCCGGCGCAAGCGTGGCTTCGTAAATATCCCCGATCAGTTGGTATTCCAGTGCTTGCCTGTTCATCCTCCCTTTCCCCTTGGTATACCCGGCCGCCCTTGACCGACAGAGCATCGCCGGGAAAACCGTCTTTGTCACTCCCTCCTGCCAGAAAATTCCAGCTTTCCATACCCCTGAATGAGGGTATTTCTACACCGACATGCCTATGATAATTTGGGACAACTATCAGTTCCTGGAGCCGCCTCAAAACCCGGGGCGCAGCATTCATAATGAGAACAGCCAGCGTTTACCTGCTCAGCACCGTGTTACTCGCAGCCTGGCCATTCGCGGCGACGGGACTCACACCGGGACCGACCAACCCCTCGCAATGCCCGACGCACTGGCAAATTTCGAATGAACGCGCCGAGACGTTCAGCCGTACCTATCAGGCCGTCTCCGACCAGAGCAACGCCAACTACCAGCAATGTTCCCGGTATGGTTCGATGTCAAACGAGGGATTTGCCTGCTCCCGCCGGGCGCATGAGTGGTACGAAGCCAACCATGCCAAGGCTGAAGCCGAATACGAACGCATCAAAGCCGCTTACGAACAGCGCCGCGAGCAATGCCTGGGCATCGCCAGCCAGAACAAGGCCGAGCTGGAGGCCCGCGAGAAAGTGGCCGAAACGCAACGCCGCCTGAATGAACAGGCGGAGCGCCAGCAGGAGCAACTTCGCACCGAGGCGTTTAACGCCGAGATGCGCCGGGGGCAGGCCGAACGCGACGCCTACAACCGCGCCGCCGAGGAACGCAACCGGCAGGCACAGCAGCAATATCAGGCGCAACAACAGGCCCAGCAGCAAGCCGCCATCGCCCGTCAGGCCGAAGCCCAACGTCAGGCTAAAATCCGGGCGGAACAGGCCGCGCGCCAGGCACAGGCCGAAGCCGAGCAGCAGCAGGCCATCCATGACCTGCGCATGGGCCTGCTGGAAAAGTCCGGCCGGGAAGCGCAGGAGCGCCTGGACAACGCCCGCGAGAACCACGAGGCCGTGACCGCCGCCAATGCCGATGAAGAGTCGATGCTGACCGCGATGCTGGCGAAAATGGAGGCCGCGCCGCGCGCCGTGCGCGAGATCAAGGCGGATATCGCCAAATCACCGTTGGGCCAGACGATCGGCACGTTGCAGGGGCTGGTTGAAAGCTCCGGCGGCGAAATCGCCCGCGCCGTGACCGGCGAACCGCAGGAAGCGGACGAATCCGGCCGCGTCGAATACCGCCGCGCCGCCGACGAACCGGCGCACAGCGCCAGCATCCCCGCCGCCACGGAAGGCGTGCCGTTGCCCGCGACTGAAGATGCAGGGCAAGCCTGCCGCGTCGCCAGCGATCCGCCGGACCAAACGCCCGCCAACGCTACGATCACCGCCAGTACCGAAACCCTGATGTACCGGCTGGACCAGGCGCTGGCCAGGCTTGAGAGCGAGTGCGCCGGTTCCCCCGACTACGCAAGGGCGCGCCGCGAACTGACCGAGGCGCGCAAGGGTGCCGAGGATGCCTGCAACGCCGTGCAGTCCGGCGGACGGCGCTGTGCGCCCAAACGACACTTTTGAGAACACCCACCGGAGAGTCCCCATGAAAAACGCCCTGCCCCTGACCGCCCTGATGACCGGCTTCTTCGCGCTGACCGGCTGCGCCGTCGCCCCGACCCAGCCGATGACCGCCATGTCGCCGATTACCGCCTACCCGGCGCTGGACTGCCAGGGAGTGCGCAACGAACTGGCCTCGATACAGACCTGGGAAAACTACTACGCTGCCGAGAAGAGCTATCACGACAAGAATGCGGGCACCAGTTCCGCCATTGGCGGCCTGGGCGCCTTTGTGGCGGGCATGGCGGCGGCGGCGGGCGACACCGCCTCTCTCAGCGAAGCCACCAAGCTGAACAGTGAAAACGCCCGCGACCAAGCGGCCGACGAAACCCGCGCCGCCACCGCCAAGGCGCAGCAGGAAGGCATCAGCCGCCGCCGCGCCGCCCTGGAGAGGATCCTGACCCTGAAAAACTGCGGCTGAACCGCCGGGCGGGACCGGTGACGCCCGACGCCGAATCCCGCCCCATCCCCGCGCGTTCTGGAGTATTCTTCCGTCAAAGAATTTGTCGCGAGAGCCTCCCATGTCCCGTTTCACCTTCAACCGCGCCGCCTTCCCTCACACCCGCCTGCGCCGCCTGCGCTCGCAGGAATTCCTGCGCAACATGGTGCAGGAAACCCTGCTGACCCCCGCCGACCTGATCTACCCCATGTTCGTGCTGGAAGGCGAAAACCGCCGCGAGGCCATTGCCTCGATGCCCGGCATTGAGCGGCTGTCGATCGACCTGCTGGTGAAGGAAGCGGAAGTGCTGGCGAAGCTGGGTATTCCCGCCGTGGCGCTGTTCCCGGTGACGCCGCAGGAAGCGAAAAGCCTGCTGGCCGAGGAAGCGTGGAACCCGGACGGGCTGGCGCAACGCGCCGTTCGCGCGCTGAAGGCCGCCGTGCCGGAGCTGGGCGTCATCACCGACGTGGCGCTGGACCCGTTCACCACCCACGGTCAGGACGGCATCATCGACGTCGACGGCTATGTGCTGAACGACATCACCAGCGAGGCGCTGGTCAAGCAGGCGCTGTCGCACGCCGAGGCCGGGGCCGACATCGTCGCCCCCTCCGACATGATGGACGGCCGCATCGCCGCCATCCGCCGCGCGCTGGAAGAGAACAACCACCCCAACGTCTGCATCCTGTCCTACGCCGCCAAGTACGCCTCCAGCTACTACGGCCCCTTCCGCGACGCGGTGGGTTCGGCGGGCAACCTGAAGGGCGGCAACAAGAAGACCTACCAGATGAATCCCGCCAACCGGCAGGAAGCGCTGCACGAAGTGGGGCTGGACCTCGCTGAAGGCGCGGATCTGGTGATGGTGAAGCCGGGCATGCCTTATCTGGACATCGTGCTCGAAGTGAAGGACACCTATTCGGTGCCGACGCTGGTCTATCAGGTCAGCGGCGAATACGCCATGCACATGGCCGCCATCCAGAACGGCTGGCTGGCGCGGGATGCGGTGATCCTGGAGTCGCTGCTGTGCATCAAGCGCGCCGGGGCGGATGCCATTCTGACGTATTTTGCGAAAGAAGCGGCCATGTTGTTGCAGAAGTGAAGCGTTAGAATAGCGACATCAACTCCCTCTCCCCTTGTGGGAGAGGGCCGGGGAGAGGGGTGCGGACAGCGGCCTGAACACAGTCAGCCCAAGAACCACCGCCGTACCCCTCTCCCTAACCCTCTCCCACAAGGGGAGAGGGAATAAAACAAAAACGGAGCCGCCTCATGCACCCCTTCACCTTCACCACCGTCAAGACCGTCATCAGCGAAAGCGGCTCCAGCGCCCGTCTGGGCGAGATCGCGGCGGGCTTGGGCATCACCCGCGCGCTGATCGTCACCGACCCCGGCATCGTCAAATTCGGCCTGCTGGAACCGGCGCTGGCCAGCCTGCAGGCGGCCAACATCCCGGTGACGATCTACAGCGACGTGGTGGCCGACCCGCCCGAAGCCAAGGTGCTGGACTCGCTGCAACTGGCGCGTGACGCGGGCATTGACGGTGTCATCGGTCTGGGCGGCGGCAGCTCGATGGATGTGGCGAAGGTGATCGCGCTGCTGACGAAGTCGGCTCAGACGCTGCCCGAGGTCTACGGCGTCGGCAACGCCAAGGGGACGCGCCTGCCGCTGATCCAGGTGCCGACCACGGCGGGCACCGGCTCGGAAGTGACGCCGATTGCGATCATCACCACCGGCGAAACCACCAAGACCGGCATCGTTTCCCCCCTGCTTTACGCCGACGTAGCGCTGCTGGACGCCGACCTGACGCTGGGCCTGCCGCCCGCCGTCACCGCCGCCACCGGCATTGACGCCATGGTGCACGCCATCGAGGCCTACACCAGCAAGATCCGCAAGAACCCCTACTCCGACGTGCTGGCGCGCGAGGCGCTGCGCCTGCTGGCCGCCAACCTGGTCACCGTCGTCGAAGACGGACAAAACCGTGAGGCGCGGCAAGCCGTGCTGTTCGGCGCGATGCTGGCCGGACAGGCCTTCGCCAACGCCCCGGTCGCCGCCGTCCACGCCCTCGCCTACCCGCTGGGCGGGCATTACCACATCTCGCACGGGCTGAGTAACTCGCTGGTGCTGCCCGCCGTGCTGCGCTTCAACCTGCCCGCCGCCGCGCCGCTGTACGCCGAACTGATGACGGTGCTGGAACCGGAAGCGGAAGGCACCGAGCCCGAACTGGCCCGCGCCTTCGTGGAATCCATGACTGCGCAGATTGCCGCCGTTGGCCTGCCGGTGCGCCTGCGCGACCTGAACGTGCCGGAAGCCGACCTGCCGATGCTGGCCCGCGACGCCATGGCGCAGCAGCGGCTGCTGGTGAATAATCCGCGCACCGTCAGCGAAGCCGATGCGCTGGCCATTTACCAGGAGGTCTACTGATGTCCCGTCCCGTTCCCTCAACCCGCGACGCCTACCGCTGGTTCTGCCCCATCACCACCCGCTGGCACGACAACGACATCTACGGCCACGTCAACAACGTCACCTACTACAGCTATTTCGACACCGTCGCCAACACCTACCTGATTGAACAGGGCGGGCTGGACATCCACCACGGCGACACCGTAGGCTTTGTGGTCAACTCCGGCTGCAACTACTTTGCGCCCATCGCCTTCCCGGACAAGCTGGACGGCGGGCTGCGGGTGAACAAGCTCGGCAAGTCGTCGGTGGAATACGGCATTGCCATTTTCAAGGCCGGAGAAGACACAGCGGTGGCGGAAGGCCACTTCGTGCATGTCTTCGTCAACAAGGCCACCAACGCGCCCGTACCTATACCGGAACCGTTACGGCTGGCTCTGGAAGCTTTGGCTTGACGCAGCCGCACGAAAATCCTGATTTCTGATGACAGTTTGACCTACAATGGAAAAATAGCGGTCTGACAACCCGGCGAGGCAAGGACATGACCCGTGCGCTGACAGAAGAAGAATTACAACAACAAGCCATTGCCGAAGGGGTGAGTATGCACCCCTATGACCCGGCATGGCCGAAGCGCTTTTCCGAGGAAAAGGGCCGCTTGCTGCGCCTGTTTCCCGATCACCTCATCGAAGTGCAGCATATCGGCAGCACGGCCATTCCCGGCCTGCAGGCCAAGCCCATCATCGACCTGATGGCGGGCGTGGGGTCCATGGAGCAGGTGCTGCAGCTGGTGACGCCGCTGCGCGCCTCAGAATACCTGTATTTGCCCGACCTCAACGAAAACCTGCCCGAACGCCGCTGGCTGCTGCGCCATCACGGCGGGCACCGCACCCATCACCTGCATCTGGTGGAGCATGGCGGCCCTGAATGGCTGCGACTGCTGCGATTCCGGGATGAACTGCTGCACAACCCTGAACTGACGGCGCGTTATGCCCGTCTGAAGGAGGAAATGGCGGGCCGTTACGGACAGGACCGCGATTCCTATACGCGCTCCAAATCGGACTTCATCAAAGCCGTGCTGGACAAAGGCTGACGCCATCCGCGTCACGTCTGCCCCCTTATCCCCATTTTCCCGACCGGACCCCTCGCCGAGAATTTCCATGCTGAAAGCCGCCTACCCCTATTACCTCGCCAACGAAGCCGTTTACGCCAACACCGACCTGCCGGTCACCGACAAGTACACGGGGGAAATCGCCACTCGCGTGGCGCTGGCGGATGCGTCCGTGATTGAGCTTGCCATTGCCGCCGCCGTCAAGGCGCAGGAAGCCATGGCGCGCATGCCTGCCTATGAGCGCCAGCAGATCCTGGACCATTGCGTGCGCCGCTTTCGCGAGCGCGCCGATGAGCTGGCGGAAAGCCTGTGCATCGAGGCGGGCAAGCCGATCAAGGATGCCCGGGGTGAAGTGACGCGGCTGATCGACACCTTCCGCATTGCCTCGGAAGAAGCCACGCGCATGGGCGGCGAAACCATTCCGCTGGACATCAGCCCGCGCGCCAAGGGCTATCGCGGCATGAGCAAGCGGGTGCCGATCGGGGTGTGTTCATTCATCAGCCCGTTCAATTTTCCGCTGAACCTGGCCGCGCACAAGGTGGCCCCGGCCATTGCCGCCGGTTGCCCCTTCATCCTGAAACCGGCCAGCCTGACGCCGCTGGGCGCGCTGATCATGGGCGAAATCCTGGCCGAGACCAGCCTGCCCAAGGGGGCGTTCTCGGTGCTGCCCTGCAGCCGCGACGGCGCCGACCTGTTCACCACCGATGAACGGCTGAAGCTGCTGAGCTTCACCGGCTCACCGGAAGTGGGCTGGGCGCTGAAGGCGAAGGCCGGAAAGAAGAAGGTGGTGCTGGAGCTGGGCGGCAATGCCGCCTGCATCGTTGACAAGGACGCCGATCTCGACGACGCCGTCACCCGCATCATTTTCGGCGCGTTCTACCAGTCCGGGCAAAGCTGCATCAGTGTGCAGCGCATCCTGGCGCATCAGGATATCTATGACGACCTGAAGGCGCGGCTGGTGGCCGCCACGCAAAAACTGGTGATGGGCAATCCGCACGACGAATCCACCTTCATTGGCCCCATGATCTCGGTGAAAGAAGCCGAAAGGCTGCAGCAGTGGGTGACCGAGGCGGTGATTGCCGGGGCGAAGGTGTTGTGCGGCGGCAACCGCGAGGGGGCCATGCTGGAAGCGACGCTGCTGGAAAACGTACCGGCGGGCTGTGCGCTGAACCAGGAGGAGGCTTTCGGCCCGGTGGCGGTTCTCAGCGCATTCGAGGACTTCGACGATGCATTGATTGAAGTGAATTCCAGCCGGTTCGGGCTGCAGGCGGGCATTTTCACCCGCGACCTGTACAAGGCGATGAAGGCCTGGGATACGCTGGAGGTGGGCGGCGTGGTGATTGGTGATGTGCCGTCGTGGCGGGTGGACCATATGCCTTACGGGGGGGTGAAGGACAGCGGTTTGGGGCGGGAGGGGATTCGTTATGCGATGGAGGACATGACGGAGATTCGGTTGCTGGTGATTCGGGAGGCTTGAGAGGTGCGTAAAGCAGCTCTTATACTACGACAATGATGTGGCGACTTTCATCCGCCTTCCGCGGGAGCGACTTTTGTCTTGGCAAAAGTCACCAAAACCGTGTCCTCCGCCAAAACTCGCTGGCCGGGTTGCCTCCGCCCACCACCTCGCTTCCTTGGCTTCGCTGACCCGTCCGTTGGCTCAGACAGTTGGCTGCGGACGGCCGGGTTGGGAAACCGGCTTCAGCCAGCCCCGGTACCGCACAATCAACCCCACCAGCGGCAACCGGATTTCCACATGGAAGCGGAACCGCCCTTCCTCCCCGGTTTCCCACGCCTCGCCATTCGGCGATAAGGCCACCGGCAGCGGGATTCCGAGGAAGGTCCAGCGTTTGACGATCAGGTTCATCCTCCCGTTTTCCAGCACCAGCGCCATGGTGAAAACGAAGGGCCCGAACCGTTCGCGGATGCGGCCTGGCTGACCGTCGGCATATTGCCAGCTGTGGAAACGCACGCCGTTGAAGTCGCGTTGCCAGTGTTCCACGCCATCCTTGACCGTGAAAGTGACCGTCAACGGGACATTGTGACCGGCGGGCGGAAAACCCATGATCGCGGCGACCAGGAAGGACAGCGGATGGCGGCCACGGTCGATGTCGGCCTGCCCGGCGACGGTCAATCGGTCGGTGACGGTGTGCAGTTCACGGACGGGGGCCGGTAACTGCGGCCAGACGTCGCCCAGAATCTGTTGATACAGCGGCTGGTCCTGCCCTGTCATGACTTTATTCCCCCATCATCCGCGCCGCCACCATCTTTTTCATCTCATTGGGGTCCTTCTGGGTCATGGCCTCGCCGGTGCGCCCTTCCGCCGCGTTGCGCGCGGCAACACTGAGGCGCGACAGCCAGAAGCGGGTGGCGGCCATGCCGAGGAAAGCCGGCAGGGCTTCCTGTTCGTCGGCGGTGAGCGGGCGGACGTTGTTGTAGGCGCGCAGGAAGGCGTGGTACAGGTCCTGGTCCAGCTTCACCGAGGGCCAGGCGCTGCAGAAATCGTTGATGGTGATGGCGACGTCCAGCAGCCAGTAGTCTTCCCCGGCCTCGGAGAAGTCGAGGATGGCGCGCAATGCTTCACCTTCGAACAGGGTGTTGTCACGGAACAGGTCGCCGTGGATCAGGCCCATCGGCAGGTCTTCGTAGTCCTCGACGGTTTCCTCGAAGTCCTCCAGGATGGTTTCCAGCAGCAGCTGGTCGGTCTTGCCCATGGTCTTGCGGGCCTTGTTGGCTTCGGCCTCCCACCACTCCTGCCCGTGCGTGTTTTCGCGGTGCAGCGGGTATTCCTCCAGCCCCAGATGCAGCTTTGCCAGCGCCTCGCCAATGGCGGCGCAATGCGCGACCGTGACCGGCGATGGATGCCCGCCGATAATGCGCGGCGCCAGTTGCACCGGCTTGTCACGCAGGGTCAGCAGCGACTTGCCGTCCTTCGCCACCAACGGCCCGGCCACCGGCACGCCTTCACGCTGCAGGTGCTGCAACAGCGGCGGCAGGAAAGCGGCTTCGGCGGCATTCAGTTCCTCAAACAGCGTCAGCACGAACTCGCGGCCGTCATCGCCGCGCACAAAGTAATTGGTGTTCTCGATGCCGCTGGCGATGGGGTCGCAGCCGGTGACGGTGAGGCCGTAATGGTCGGCGGCAAAGGCGCGGATTTCGTCGAGGGTGAGTTCGGTATAGACGGACATGGGGGTGATCCAGCGGAAACGGTTTGATAAGGGGGATTCTACACGGGCTTGACCGCTTTTAGTCCCCTCCCCCTTGTGGGGGAGGGTTAGGGTGGGGGGTGCGGAAAGTGGCCCGAACAAACAGCCGTTCAAGCTCAACCGCAGTACCCCTCTCCCCCGCCCTCTCCCACAAGGGGAGAGGGAGTTTTACTGCGCCCTTCAGGCGCAAGATGTAATAAACTTCCCCCCATTCGTTCCCCTTGGCACCCCGGACACCCCTTTCATGACAACCAAGCCCCTGATGCTGGTCGACGGCTCGTTCTACATCTACCGCTCCTACTTCGCGCTGCCGCCGCTGACCACCCGCAGCGGCCAGCCCACCGGTGCGGTGAAAGGGGCGCTGAACGCCTTGCAGAAGCTGCTGAAGCAGTACCAGCCCACCCACTGCGCGGTGATCTTCGATACCGGCGGCCCCACCTTCCGTCATGAAATGTCCGCCGACTACAAGGCGCACCGGCCACCGACGCCGGATGACCTGAAGTCGCAGTTCGAGCCGTTGCAGAACCTGGTGCGGGCGATGGGCATTCCGGTGGTGATGCTGGAAGGCGTGGAAGGCGACGACCTGCTGGGCACCCTGGCCGTGATGGCCGCCAGCCACGGCCACGACGTGCTGATCTCCACCGGCGACAAGGACATGGCGCAGCTGGTCAATGACCGCATCACCATCATCAACCCCTTCTCGGAGAAGACGCCGATCCAGGATGCCGCCGGGGTGCTGGAGAAGTTCGGGGTGCGGCCGGACCAGATCATTGACTACCTGGCGCTGGTGGGCGACGCCAGCGACGGTATTGCCGGGGTGCAGGGCGTGGGCCCGAAAACCGCCGCCAAGTGGCTGCAGACCTACGACAACCTCGACAACCTGATTGCCAACGCCGACAAGCTGACCGGCAAGGTGGGCGAGACCTTCCGCAACAGCCAGGAAACGCTGGCGCTGGCGCGGAAGCTGGCCACCATCCACAGCAACCTGCACCTGCAGCTGGGCATGGACGACCTGAAGCGCCGCGACAGCGACCGCGAGGCGCTGACCGAACTGTACAAGACGCTGGAATTCTCCGGCCTGCTGGCCTCGCTGGACACCACCGCCCTGCCCACCGTCGAGGAGGACGAAGCGCCCTCCGAACCGCCGCTGACCACCCGCTACCATACGGTCTTCACCCAGAGCGCCTATGACGCGCTGCTGAAGCGCCTGCACGAAGCCCGCGGCTTCGCCTTCGACACCGAAACCACCAGCCTGAACTACCGCGAAGCGCGCATTGTCGGTTTCTCGGTGAGCCTGGAAGCGGGCGAAGCCTATTACGTGCCGCTGGCGCACGACTATCTGGGTGTGCCGGAACAGCTGGACCGCGACACCGCCCTCGCCGCCCTGAAACCGATCCTGGAAAACGAGCACATCGGCAAGATCGGCCAGCACCTGAAGTACGACACGCACGTGCTGGCCAACCATGGCATCACCCTGCGCGGCATCGTCTTCGACACCATGCTGGCCAGCTATGTGCTGGACGCCACCGCCACCCGCCACAATATGGACGACCTGGCGCGGCACTACCTGAACTACCAGACCACCACCTTCGAGGAAATCGCCGGCAAGGGGGTGAAGCAACTCAGCTTCAACGCCGTGGAAATTGAAACCGCCAGCGCCTACGCCTGTGAAGACGCCGACATCACGCTGCGGCTGAAGGAACACTTCCAGCCGCTGCTGCTGGCGCAGCCGAAGCTGAACCACCTGTTCCACGACCTGGAAATGCCGGTGGCGCCCATTCTGCAGCAGATGGAAGCCAAGGGCGCGCTGCTGGACTTTGACCAGTTACAGAAGCTGAGCGTGGCGATGGCGAAGCGGCTGGCGGAGCTGGAAACCGAAGGCCACGACATTGCCGGAACGCCGTTCAACCTGGCCTCGCCGAAGCAGCTGGGGGAAATCCTGTATGACAAGCTGATGCTGCCGGGCGGCAAGAAGACCGCCAGCGGCCAGTATGCGACGGGCGAGGATGTGCTGGAGCAGATTGACCATCCGCTGGCGAAGCTGGTGCTGGAGCATCGCGGCCTGAGCAAGCTGAAAGGCACCTATACCGACAAGCTGCCGCAGCTGGCCGATCCGGTGACGCGGCGCATTCATACCTCGTATCACCAGGCGGTGGCGGCGACGGGCCGGTTGTCGTCGTCCGATCCCAATTTGCAGAACATTCCGGTGCGCACGGCGGAAGGCCGGATGATCCGCCAGGCCTTTATTGCGCCCAAGGGCTATAAGCTGGTGGCGGCCGACTATTCGCAGATTGAGTTGCGGTTGATGGCGCACCTGAGCGGCGATGCGCGGTTGCTGGATGCCTTTGCGCTGGGTGAGGATGTGCACAAGGCGACGGCGGCGGAGGTGATGGGGGTGCCGTTGGCGGAGGTGACGCACGAGATGCGGCGGGCGGCGAAGGCGATCAATTTCGGGCTGTTGTACGGGATGTCGGCCTTTGGGTTGTCGAAGCAGCTGGGGTCGTCGATGCCGCAGGCGAAGGCGTACATTGATCTGTATTTTGCGCGGTATCCGGGGGTGCGGCGTTATATGGAGGAGACGCGGGAGCTGGCGAAGAAGCAGGGTTTTGTGGAGACGCTGTTTGGGCGGAAGTTGCCGGTGCGGGAGATCAACAGCAAGAATGCGGCGATGCGGGCGGGGGCGGAGCGGGCGGCGATTAATGCGCCGTTACAGGGGTCGGCGGCGGATATTATCAAGCGGGCGATGATTGCGGTGGATGCGCAGTTGAAGTTACAGCAGTTTGATGCCTCCCTGCTCATGCAGGTGCATGATGAATTGGTGTTGGAGGTTAGGGAGGATCAGGTGGAGTCGGTGAGTGCGATGTTGAAGGTGGCGATGAGTGGGGTGGCGAGTTTGGCGGTTCCTCTGCTCGTGGAAGTCGGCGTTGGATCGAATTGGGATGAGGCGCATTGATGGAGATGCAGACAAAATGACTGACATCCGGACACAGCAACTGCTCTACCACTTAACAGACTTAGAAAATCTGGAGTCAATTCTGAACACTGGCTTGTTACCAAGAAACCAGCTTGATAGGTTTCATGACATAGCAGACCCTGAAATCATTGACCATCGCAGAAGACACAACCTCGATAGTCACGTTCCTTTCCACTGGTTTGCCCGCAATCCGTTTGATGGCAGGGTGCAAACAGATCATCCTGATAAGGAGTTTGTTTTAATAACGGTGAATCGCCTTTTTGCCGCACGGCAAAAATGGAGGATTATTCCAAGACACCCGTTATCAAATGAGGAGCTCGAACTACACGATTACGAACCAGGCTTTAACGCCATTGATTGGGAAGTGATGAATCAGAGAGACTATCACGACCCTGAATGCAAAAGTATTTGCATGGCTGAGTGCCTGTCGCCAAGAATCGTGCGCCCTACGGATTTTGCTATTATTTTTGTTCGAAATGATGAGATAAAAGCTATCGTCTGGGAAATGGCACAGCTTAGGGGACTGAATATAAATGTGATTTCTAATCGCCACATGTTCACAAGATGAGCACCTCAATTATCGACCCGAACAAGGCCCGGATATGGCGCATCATCCACCGGGACAACCTGCCGTGGACGCTGGCAAACGGCCTGCACTGCGCCAATAGCGCCACGCGGTCGCCTGACTGGATCAGCATCGGCAACAGCGAGTTGATCAGCAAGCGCGCCCGACATCCTGTTCCGGTGCCGCCCGGCGGGGTTCTGAACGATTACGTCCCGTTCTATTTCACGCCATGGTCGGTGATGATGAGAAACATTCTGACCGGGCGCGGAGGTGTCACCCGGCGAGACAAGGACGAATTGCTGATCCTTGTCAGCAGCCTGCATCACATTGCCGCCCAAGGCCTGCCGTTCGTGTTCACCGACACACACGCCTATTACCATCATGCTCATTATTACAGCGATACCAGTAGCCTTGACAGGATTGACTGGCCGTTGCTACAAAGCCGTGATTTCCGGCGTGACGCCGATGATCCGGTGCGTTTCGAGCGGTATCAGGCAGAAGCATTAGTCCACTGGCATTGTCCGATGCATGCCATTCAAGGCATCGTGTGCTATACCGATACACAGAAAGAATTCGCGGAGCAGCTCATTAATACTTCTGGTTTGAAGCTGCCTGTTACCACCCGACCGGGACTGTATTTCTAATGATCACTTATACCCAGGGCAATCTGCTGGAAGCCGATGTCGAAGCCCTCGTCAACACCGTCAACACTGTCGGGGTGATGGGCAAGGGTATTGCGCTGATGTTCAAGGAACGGTTTGCCGATAATTTCCGGCGCTATGCGGCAGCCTGCAAATCCGGCGAGGTAAAAACCGGCCGCATGTTTGTCACCGAAGTCCATGAACTTGGCGGCCCGCGCTGGGTCATCAACTTTCCCACCAAGCAGCACTGGCGTTCGCCCTCCCAACTGGTCTGGGTCACCGAAGGCCTGTCTGATTTGCGGCGTTTTCTAGTGGAACATCAGGTGAAATCGATCGCCATACCGCCGCTTGGCGCAGGCAATGGCGGCCTGAACTGGTCGGAAGTGCGTCCGCACATTGAGTCTGCTTTGGCCGATCTTGACGTCAACATTCTGATCTATGAGCCAACCCGCGAATACCAGAATGTTGCCAAGCGCAACGGTGTGGAAGAGCTGACCCCTGCCCGCGCGCTGATCGCCGAGCTGGTGCGCCGGTATGAGGTGTTGGGGCTGGAATGCAGTTTGCTGGAAATCCAGAAGCTGGCCTGGTTTCTGGAGCGCACGATCTCCCGCTTGATGCCCGGCAACAAGGTGCTGGACCTGCAATTTTTGGCGCATAAATACGGCCCTTATGCCAACCGGCTGGATCATCTGCTGCATAACCTGGATGGCAGTTATCTGCATGCCGACAAGCGCATCAGTGATTCCAGGCCGGTTGATCTGATCTGGTTTGACGATAGCCGCAAGCTGCAGTTGCGGACTTATTTGCAAACGGAAGCCAAGCCGTATCTGGATGCGCTGGAGCAGACGTCAGCGTTGATTGACGGTTTTGAATCGCCGTTCGGGATGGAGTTGCTGGCGACGGTGGATTGGCTGTTGGTGCGTGAGGGCGTTTCGCCGGATGTGCTGTCGATTCGGGAGGGGTTGCGGCAGTGGCCGGCGGCGGGTTCCGGGGAGCGGAAATGCCGGTTGTTTGATGATCGGGCGATTCAGTTGGCGTTGGATCGTTTGACGGATGGTAGTTTCCGAAAGAGTGATGAGGTGGCTGTTACCTGTCCAGAGCGGCAGCCGCCGGCGGCGTTGGTCGGGCGAGTTACGGAGTGCGGGAATGTTATGGACTCTATGCCGCTTGAAGACTGGAAGCTGCAGTAGCGCTGGCGGCGCATGGCGGCGAACTTAGCTTCAATTTAGCTCCGTCGATTTTTCTGGACGATGAGAGATTATAAGAGGCTATGAGAAACATAGTATGACTTTGTTATTTATAATCAAAGCTATAGCCTCTAATCAGTATTTGAAAGAACGTGTCCAATGCCCCTTGCTTCATCATGAAATCTGCGGTGGATGTGCAGTTGAAGTTGCAGCAGTTTGATGCCTCCCTGCTCATGCAGGTGCATGATGAATTGGTGCTGGAGGTGAGGGAGGATCAGGTGGAGTCGGTGAGTGCGATGTTGAAGGTGGCGATGAGTGGGATGGCTAGCTTGGCGGTTCCCCTGCTTGTGGAAGTCGGTGTCGGGTCGAATTGGGATGAGGCGCACTAAGCTTAGACTCAATCGAGTTGATATTCGGCCATAACGTCCATGAGAACGAAAACAATGCAGAACCGTTCTGAAGCGACTCTGGAACACGGTCAACTACGCTTGCTGGATCAAGCTCAGCCTCTCGATCATGTGCGGGTGATTGTGTCGATGTTGCCGTCCCTGGTGCAATCCAGAGTTCGACGGCAACATCCTGCCCCGCTGGCAGGCAAGGTGAAGGAAACCAGGAATGTGATGTCATCAGTGTCGGCAGAAGACTGGGGCATGAATTCGTGATTTTGCTGGATACTCACATTTGGCATTGATGGGTGAGCCAGATTCCGGGCAAGCTTTCACCGGAGTTAATTAACCGAATTGAACAGGAAGATGAGGTGCTGGTATCGGCTATTTCCTGTTTTGAGAAGGCTTGGCTGATGAAGTATGGCCGGATTGATCCGGGAATGCCCTATTCGGACTGGTTTGCCGAGTGTTGAGTTTTGACGGGTATTTTCGATTTATCGGGACTGGATGGGCTACTGATCGGGAAGGCTGGGCAACTGGAGTAGTTAAAATTCAGGCGGGTTGTTGCTCCTCTTGTCTCCAGTGGCACAGGCAAGGCAATATTCAGACATTCGTTAGCTTGCCCTGCAGGCATTCATACCATAATGCGCAAGGATTTTGCCCATGACCGCTACGTTCAGCCCCGACCATCTGCCGTTCAGTTTTGACAGCTACGCCTGCAGCGATTATGACGAAACTGGCCAGGGCTACGTGCCGCTGCCCTCTCCTTGGCAAAAACAGGTTCGAACAGAACTGCGCACTTTGCCGGCCGAACAGGGCGCGGCCTGGTGCGCGCTATGGCTGCACTGTGCAGGCAGCAAGGGCAAGACGCCGGCTCCGGCCTGGCTGAAAAAAGCGAGAATTCTGGCGGAGCCGGTGATGGCGGATTTCAGTTCGACGCTGGCGCGCTGGCTGGACATGATCGTCACACAGGGCCAGCTCTTTGCTACGCCGTGGTGGCAGAACAACCAGCCACTGATCCGCGCACTTCTCTGGCTGGCCAGTCTGGGAGAGGCCGAACTGCTGGCCATGCCCGTAGCGCGGCTGATGCATTACGGGCATATCTGGCGGCTGGACCTCGACGGAAAGTTTCGCAAAGCGGAACTGGTGAGCGAAGGCGGCTTCTGGACTCTGTCCGGCTTCGGCAGTGCGGGCGTCATGGCCACGCTGTGGCTGAAAACACAGAGTGTCTTAGAGTTCACCTACGGCATATTACAGCCCTTCAGCGCCGACCAACTCGATCTACTGTACGAAGAACTTCCTTTCGCCTCGCCGTTTGATGCCCAAGGCCAGTGGGTGATCCGGTTTGGCAACGACGCTACCCTCACCTACCAGCGCGACAATCTTTATCGTCCGCAGTTTGTCGATGCCAAAGGCAAATCCATCACCAAAGAGCCGCGCAAGTTGTGGAAGCAATATGCCCTGACACGCAGTGCGGTAGATACCCGCCTCGGTGCCATGCGCAATCAGTTGTCCGAACTGTTTGCCACCATGGAGCGCGCCACGCTCAGCCAGCGCTGCTGGCAGGGCAGCCGCTGGCTGGCGCTGTTCGATGACCCTCAACGTCTGGGCTATGATCTGGCGCGCGAGCGTATCTGGTGCGTTCAGGATGGCGAAACGCTACGGCAAATACGCTGGTTGAACGGACAATGGTGCGACGTAGACGGAAAAGCGGCGGATTCACCTGCAGTCGCATCCACACTGTGGCTTTGGCATCCGGCCATGGAGCCCGATGATACTCTGGCCGAACGCTGGCGGCAGTGCTTGATAGATCACCGCGTAACCGAGGGCCAGCAGGCATGGCGCGTGGTGTACCGACTGCCCCCTGCCGAGGCCGGACAAACCGCCGCACAGCACCTTGCCGGTTATCGTCTGCTGGAACGCTTCTATTGGCAGAAACTGAATAATGAAGACCCCGATAGCCCCTACAGCAAAACACTAGCAGCAGGCTGGTCGGTGCGCCTCCATGTTAGCGCACGGCACTTTTCAAACCTGCAATTCCGCTTAGGTGAGGAGGTCATGACGCTGGGGCAAGTACCTCCGGTCATTTATTCAGAAGGACTGCGCATGGCCGCCTTGACCGTAGAGGAAAGCAGCGCGGAGGATGCCACGCCAATGCTGTTCCGCCAGTTGCTTATGGGTTCGCTGAGGTATGTTCTGCAACAGAGCAGCTTTGCCGATCGAGTGCGCCTTACCCGCGACCGGCTTTATGTGCGTGGCGACTATCACGAGTACAGCCTCAGCTTGCTAAGTGCACTGGACAGTTGGCCAACTGTTCGTATCGAAACTGATGGCAGAACACTCACTGGCTTTGAGCCTGGCGTGTGGGGTGATGAAGACAAGTTGTTCGGCATTATGCGCCGAAACCTTGACCTGCAGGCCATGTACTGGCCTTTGATCCACGAATGGAGCGACCGGATTTTTGCCAAGGTGCGCCTGCTGGTGCACGAGGATGAGATCGAATGGGAATGGGTTCGCAAGCAGATTTTACCCACCACCTCGGCACCGGTCTGAAGTGACAGAGTTATCGCCAGACAACCGATCGCCCTCGTCTCATTATCATCAAACCAACAGGGATGAATAATGCCTTATTTATACCAAGTATCCGCTTCAACCCGTAAATTCTGGCAAATCGAACAGCAGGGTGAAACGCTCCACACACTCTATGGTCGTATCGGCAGTGAAGGGACGGTCAGCCGCAAACGTTACGACAACGCCGTCCAAGCACAAGCTGACCTGCAGAAACAGATGCGTCAGAAAATCGGCAAGGGCTATCTTTTCCCAATCCCAAGGGCCAACCCCCAGCCGGAAGCCTGGCCCGCCGAATTGACGGCGGCCATGCCGCCATTGCGTGGTGTAGCCGTGGCACCGTATCAGCCGTCATTGCAGGCGCTGGTGTTGGCTTACGGTTATCAGAACCGGCTGTTTTTTTCAGTCGAATCGCAAGTACGCGAGCTGGACACGCTGGTCAGACAGCGTCTTGCAGGCGAGCCAGGTACCGCACCCGTCTGGCTGGATGACCCCGCCGCTTGGGAAGAGATGTTATGGGTGATCCTGTCCAGCCCCACCTCGTGGAACTTCTACGTTTCGAATTCCTTCGAGGTGTATCGCAGCCTGGCCACGGCGGGACTGTTGCTACTGGGGGCGGCGCGTTTTTTGCCGGTCTGGCTGTCCCTGATGCAGCGCCTTCAGGACACGCACGTGATTGACCACCGTAGCTTCATGCCTTTTCTGCACCTGTTGCGCCATGGAGTGGCCAGCTTGCCCGACCACGAACAAGCCGCCGCCGCCGACTGCTTGCGGCATTCTTTCGAGCATCCACACGCCAACTTCGGGTTACGGGCGTTATGTATCTATCTGTTGGGGACCGAGTCCGACTGGAGTCAGGAACTAACGCTTGAATATCAGCAAATAGCGCCGCTGTTACAGCAGAAAGCCAATTTGGGTGATTATGCCGACCGCCGCAATTTCCAGTCACTGCGGAGCAATGCGTCGCTATTGCTGTACTGTGCTGGCCGGCCAGGCGATCACCTCTGGTTGTACGAAAACACGTTCAGCCACTACGACGAGGCCATGCAGGCTGTGTGGCTTCGCCTGCACGACGATGATTCCGTAGGGCTTTTCACCGCATGTCTGCGCAAATTCGAACCCTACCTGAATGAAAGCGCGGCGCGGCGAGACGCCCGGTCTACCTGCCTGCATTTACTGACTTTGGGCAGTGCTCGAGCTGTACGGACACTCTGCCGCTTTATGCACTATCCGCTGGTGGTGGATATATTGGCTGTATGCTGCGTGCAATGGCCGTTGTTCATGCAGAATCTGTTGCTCGAATTCCGCCGTGAATTTGACCGCAGTGACCAAAATGAAGCGATGCGGGTCTTGAGTGCGCACCTGCGGCAGGTACTCGATGGCGTGCCTCAGGATATGGCGGCAGTTCTGCAGCAGCTGGGTGACGCACAGGCGGCTGCCGCTCAGTTTGACGCGCAGGTGTCCGCCTTACGCACCGCAGGAAGAATCAAAGCCAAGGCCGGGTCTGTGCCACCCGCCATACCGACCTTGAGTAAAGCGGCACGCTCGTTGCTGCCTGTGGTGCGCGGCCTGCATGTGCCCGAACAAACCTTGACGCTTCAACCCCTGCAGCTCGAATACGGCATTGCCTATCGCGACTTGCAACCCATGACGGTAGGCTGGCTGCCTTTGCAGGCATGGCTGGAGAACGGGTCCGATCCGCAACAGCTTGGCCCACTGAGCCAGCCCTCTTCGTGGTCGGCCATCTTTCGGACAGCCCTGCAGTTGCTGGCCAAGACACGAATGCATGGCATTCATGTCCAGCTTTGCGAACAAGCCGGTATTGTCATGCGTGCGGCACTGACCGTTCTGGGAGCAGAAGCGACGTTGAGGGTTTTCATGCCGGAGCTCCGTGACTTTGTGACCGCACCTCATCCCTTGGAGCCGGGCAGCCTGCTCGAAGCCTTGTCTGTGCTGAGACATGCGCTGGCCTTGCTGCCAGAGGCGGAGCATGCCGCATTGCGGGCAGACATTCTCCCCCCTGCCCAGGAGACCGAACTGGAAATGGCTGTCGTGGTGCAGTACCTGTTTGCCGAGCAGGCGGACTGGTGTGAAGCATTGCTGATGGAGAAGCTGCAGACCGCACCGGCGGCGGCAGTGCCCATATTGGCCCTCCTGCAAAGCTGTGCCTGCCCGCTGCCACAGGCAATCCGCTTGCATAGTATGGCCGCTCTGCCCTGGAGCGAATCGGAAGTGGTGTTGAGAATTCTGGAAAATGGAACGAAGACCTTACCGCTTTTTGCCAGCTGGCTGGCGCAACCGGATACCTATGGTGAATTTGCGGAGGAAGGCCTGCTGCGTAAATTCCTGCCTACTATACCCAGCGCTGCCTCCATGACATTGCTTGCGGGGCATCTGCAGCTGCCGGCTGCACGGCAGTTGCTGGCGGACATGGCATTGTTGTGGCCAGAGCCGGTGCGGGAGGCTGTTTTCAGCCAATCGCGTCCGGCGTTTGCCCTGTATCTGTTGTTGCAGTTGCTGGCCTGAACGAGGGCATGCTGATTTTTTGTGGCGGTAAGCCTTTCCAGAATATCTTGTCTCTTCGTATCACTAGACGGTGGCGGCGGACATTATCAAGCGGGCGATGATTGCGGTGGATGCGCAGTTGAAGTTGCAGCAGTTTGATGCCTCCCTGCTGATGCAGGTGCATGATGAATTGGTGATGGAGGTGAGGGAAGATCAGGTGGAGTCGGTTTCTGCCATGCTCAAAGTGGCGATGAGTGGGGTGGCGAGTTTGGCGGTTCCCCTGCTAGTGGAGGTGGGGGTTGGAGGGAATTGGGATGAGGCGCATTGAGGTGGTGGCACTCTCCGTCTCAATTGATGCCGATACGCTCCATGTTTTTCTGAAGGATGGACGGGAGCTTCCGTGCCGTTGTCATGGTTTCCTGTGCTGAAGCAGGCGACGCCTGCCCAGCGGGCGAAATGGCGGTTGATTGGGCATGGCGAAGGGGTGTATTGGCCGGAGATTGATGAGAATGTTTAGGTGACGGCGTTGTTGGGACATGCGAGCTGAAATATCGCTCTGTCCCGAATGGCACTTACTTAAGAAAAAACCAAACAAAACATAGCGTTGCAGGCTTGTGGAAACAGCCCAAGCTTACGGGGAGACAGAAGTAATGTCACATAACGCTCGCAAAGATGCCTTCTGGTCTGACAGCCCATGTTTCGTAACACCATGTTTTTGAAAGTCTTTATGCTTAAGTAAGTGCCATTCCGCTCTGTCCCTAACTTCCCAATAAACCATGCCAAAAAATGTAGAAGTTTTTCCATTCTTCATAAGCGAATCTTATCATCACCACAGCAAAAATCGAATATTTCGCGACCAATATTAACCCAATCATCATCCAATCGACGTTCTAAAGATTCAGCAGATTTATGAGGGGTGTTTATTTTCAGCCAGCCCAATACTTGATCAGCAGTCCTCTTGGCGACGTTCGGAAAAACATAACACTCACAAGCATCCTTGCTTGAGTGATTACATTTGTCCAATAAAGCCTGTAATTGAGGATCCTTTTCTTTTAGTAAATCAATTATTGCCTCCCAATACATTCTATTAGGCGACCCATCTGGCATTTCTAGCACCCATCGATTTCTTACCCCCTCCTTAATGTCAATATAATCAGCCACACTAGACCCTGCAATATTGCATAATCGTTTAATTACTTCCCACCTTCTAGTACAATCTACATTAAGCGCTTGGTCAATAAACCTCCAAGGAATCAAATTTTCGAGTTCCCTACCAGGAGTGGGTAGATACCTAGCAACCCAATTTGAAGATTTTATCAAATTAGCACACTTACCAGCAGTATCATCAAGATTATCGCTCGGTGATAATTTATCGCTATCAGTAATACACAATACAAAATCTCTTTGCGCTCTTAATATATAATCAAGCCGATCCGTTATACAAGAACCACCTCCACCTTCAAGTCTGACAGAAATTTTACAACCGCGAATCTTGTTTACTAACACATAGTGCTTCGCAGCATACTCCAAAACCTCCGCATCTGTTAAATCCTCACAAAGCAATAATGGTCTAACAACCAGAGAATTGTCATAGAAAATATTAAGCGGCACACGCCACCCATCATCAAGCTTTGTTACTGTCGAAACAGTATGATTGATATAGATCTTGGACATAACCCCACGAAGAAAATCAGGTGCCATTCCCTGAAAAGAGAGAGCCTTGAGTTTTTCAATAACCCTTTGTGTTCTTGAACCGAATCGATTCCGATTTTCTTCAAGAATGAGTAGCACTTTCTTTGAGCATCGAACCAAATGATCTCCAGAAAATCCAGCCGAAAATATATTCTCAAGCGCATGAAGATTATCCAAATCATCAAAATTAAAGCTTGCGTCAGCCAAAGTATCCTCTAACTGAATATACATAAACTTAAGCCTCAAAAAAACCATATGGCCAATTTAAAAGTACACCACTATCATCGAAAACAGATTTTGATATTTTAGTCGCACCATTATCTTCATCTTGCTCAAACATTAAAACCTGGACATCATCCGTACGAATTTTACCGCTCTCAATTAGTTGGCCCAGCCGATTTATTAGGTTTGGGCTATGCGTCTCCACAAAAACCGTAAAGTTTACCTCTTGCTCCCTTGAGCGCTCTAAAGCAGCCCCTAATACATCGGCAATCTGAGCCTGATATGCAGGATGAAGATGAAGCTCTGGCTGCTCAATCACTACGCAAGGGAAAAAGCCTTTAATGTGACTTCTACGTCTGCCATTAAAATAAAAGTCGGATGACATCCAAAGCTGAATTGCAATTGGTAGAACCTGCGAATAACCGACGCCCAAGTCAGCCATATTTGTATATTCCTCGGAAGTTGAACTTAAGCTTTTGATTGCAAGAGCAATATGGCCTTCTGACTTTTTAGCAGCGACATGAAACCCAAAATATTTTCCAAGCCACTCATTCAAATCACTCATATAATTAGAATCGAGGCTATCCACAAACACAGCTACATTATTACCTTTCGGATCGATTTCATCGACAGCTAGATCTTGCCTTCTATAATATCTCTGAGCAGTGGCGCGTAGTGGCTCTATATATCTAACGCCACTCATACACGCCTCAATGGCTGAATCAATTCTGTCTAGCAAACTTGGAATTGCAGCCGCGAAAAAGGCATCATTAACCCGCTCGAAATCTAGCGATCCTATTTTTAACAGTGAAATTGTCTGCATGAATGAATAAGGAGACCCAGGCAGCTCACTCATCCTATGCAAGAACGTCTTTCTATCACTTATAAACAAATATCTTGCCATCTGTTCTACAGTATCACGATATGTTCTACCATGTGCGAATATTCTCAATCTATCGACTAATTGGTCAAAGAGAGGATTATATTGGACCCAAACCTTTCTTTCAGTGTCACCTAGTCTTTGACTAACTTGCTTAATAAAACTAATTTTTGGGAGCAAAGCGCCTTGTGTGACTATCGTTTTAGCACCCTCTTTAGGCTCCCACATATAACCATTTGCTTTTATACTTTTAATCCTATCCCCACCATTAAAGACAACCTCACATTCATTACCAAATAGCTCAAACTTGATATTCGATGCAAAGCTACCCTTATCATTATCATTATCGTTAGACTCAACCCTAACTGATACGTTTATAAGACAATCTGATGCAAGGCGCGGCGAGAAACCTCGCTGATAATAATCAAACATCTGCCCATTTTTAACATCGCCAAAAAGCCTTATACTAAAATCGAATTCAATCACCTTATTGGCTGAAATTCTGTTTACCGAATTGTTGAATGTCCCAAAATCAACCATAGGGCCAAACCACAAAATAGGCCCCTTCTTCTTTGCTTCAATACTTTGCCGAAGAAGAGGCAATACTCTTGCAAAAGTACTTTTACCCGAGCTATTCCTACCAACCAGTACCGTGATTGGTTTCATCTCAATTGACCCGCTATCACTAATGCCCCGCAGGTTTCTAACCCTTATTGACTCAAGCATTGGCATGATTATGATCCTAAAATTAACCAATAAAGTAAGCTGTATCGTACCACTTTGCTCTAACAGCCTTGAAGGACCGAATAGGGGGCAGAGCAACATATTTACCCACTCTCACATCCCCACCGGCGCCAACCTCGACACCCCACCCGACGACAACACCCGCCACCCCTTATCCATCATCACAAAATCCACCGCAAAAGACCCCGACGACCGCATCTGCCCCAAATCCTCCCGCGACGTCCATCGCAACCGCGCCGTCTGCGCATCCCAGCGCCCCCCGTCAAACACCCAGTGCACACTCCCCTTCAAATCCGGATAAAACCCATCCTTCATCTGCCGCCGCAGCATCGCCGTAAAACTGCCCCCGTTCGCCTGGGCACACCGGTACTCCTTCAGACAGTTATCAATCGCCCCCGCCGAATACCCCGCCAGCAAACGCCGCGCCCCCGCCTCATCATCCTTCAGCACCGCCTCCCGGAACCGCTCATACACCGCCACCAGCTTCTTCACCTGCGGATCATCATCCCGGATCACCACCGTCCCCGCCAATGCGGAACAGACCGGCAGACACACCAGCAACACAGCACAAAGCCGCCGCCAAACACGCGCAGAAACACAGGACAGGGAAAATCGGAACATCCGCGAAAACACTCCATGTAAAGCCCGGCAACAGGCCAATCCAGTCAGGGGACAGCATCGGACAAAGCCCGAGCATCACCCCTTTGTAGAACAAGAAAAGACAACTGTAAAGTAGGGAAATCCCTGAATTTCAAACCATCAGCCCGCCGATGAAGGAAACGTGACGTAAATCACAGGCCAGACCCGGCAAGCGCAGCCCCAAAAACTCAATCAGGCACAGCCGAAGCCAGGCAGGCCTCCTTGGCCAGCCGATAATCCCGGTACTCCGACATCATCCTCGAAAGCGAAGGCTCCAATAACGTGGTCGGAACCATCATGGCGGTGGTGTCGCGGCTGAAGGCATAACCGTACACCAGCGCCCCGGTCTTGACCTGCAGCTCGTTCAGCAATGGGAGCGCCGGCTTGCTGTGGCAATAGAAAAAGCCCCTCAGACACTGACATACAGGGTCACCGTCCAGATGTGTGCCAAGGCGCCCCAGAGCCTGCTGCTCCACCGGCACAGCGCTTCCCGGCTCCTGCAACACCCGGGATCCGGGGCCGTGGATCACCTTCAGCAACGTATTGCCCGCCGGATTGCGGAGCCGCCAATCCACGGGCTCGCCGGAAATCATGACCAGAATGACCGGAACCGGAATCCGGTCCAGAATCACCGAGACCTCCTTGTGCCCGTACAACGGACGGGTGAGGCCCACCACCAGCAGGCGTGGCGGGGTGAAACGGTAGCGAAGCGGCAACTCCCCAAGCGTCACGCTCACCGGAAAGACATCCGGCCACGGCAGGGTTGCCGATGCAGGGCTCATTCCCACAGAAATGCCTGCGGACGGACCGGCTGCCCGGGTTGCAGGCACTTGCGCCGCCACCACATCACGCGCCGCTACTTTCCCGATATCTTCATGCACAAACTCGTCCAGCGCCCTGATCCGGCCGCCGGGGGTCTGAAAGACCGCGACATCCGGCATGAGCTGACTACCCCGCATCATGTTGAAGCTGGCCAGTCCCATAAATGCGAGGCCCGCACCGGCGGCAAGCCCGAACAACAACGGCAGAACACTTTGGCGCATCCCGGGCTCCTCCGGTCAATCGTTGTCGTCAGAGGGTATCCAGCATGGCGTCGAAATCGGGGCTTGCCTTCGCGCGGCACTGACGGCTCTCGTCCTGGAATTGCTGCAGCTGACCGCCCAATGCCTTCAGGGTTCCGGTCAGGATATTCTTCGGCGCTTCCAGCATGGGGGCTTCGGATTCCATGGAGTAGCCATATACCGGCAGGCCGGTTTTCAACTGCAAGGCATTGATCAAGGGCAACAACGGCCGGTTTTCACAATGAAAATAGGTACCGGAACAATGGCAGTCCATGTTATCGCCGCTGAAGCTGATCAACCCCGGAAACTCCTTCGCCTCCACCGGGATCGTGCCGGGCGTTTCCAGACTGACACTGGTTCGGTGGGAATGAATGACTTTGGCAATCGGGGTATTGGCGGGGTTCTTGATCATCCAGTGTACCGGAGTCCCTGCGTCCAGCATCAGGATGAGCGGCGTGGGCGCCTTGTTCAGGACGACCGTGACTGAGGAGTCCTTTGCTGTGGACTCGTAAACGCCCGCCAGCAGAAGTTGGGGCGGATTAGCCGCAAATTCCGGCGGCAGGCTGCCCACGGACAGGGTGGCGGTTTGCTGGGACAGGAAAGCCAGGCCCTGGTTACTGTCTTCATAGGGGTCCGATGGCGAGGAATGCATGATGGGCAGGGAGACCGGGTGCCGGTTTTCCTCCTGCACCTCATCTTCGTTCACAATCGATACCGCCAATTCGGTGGTATGCCAATTGTTGAAGAAGCGGGCTTCAACCAGATGGTCACCCTGGGAAAAATGGTAGGGGAATTCCGCCTTGTCATCCCCCTCGTACACCACCACCCCGTCCACCGTAATGCGGACTATGCCCTGCGAAATATCCACCTTGAAATACTTGAGGCTGTCCTGGTCGAAACTCGCTTTCCCGGCCCAGTATGCCCCGAAATCCTCGGACGGGGTCTCATGCAGGTCATGCCACGAATAACTGATTCCAATCTTGGGCGTTCTTGTCTTGTCCAGCACCTTCCCCAAGCGAGTATCAAAATAGACCGCATTGAATTCGCCTATTGGCGCGCTGGCCTTGGCGGTCACCATTGCTGCAGCGAAACGGTTATTGATCTCGGACCGGTCAGTACCGGCCGTGGATTGCGGCTGGTCCATGATGGCCGTGACCATCTTGTCCACATTGCGGATCGCCGCCTCGTTGTCCTGTATGGCAACCTTGGCTGCCTGAACTTTTTGCTCCTTCTGCCGGTTATCCGCCTGATAGTAGGCCACGGTGCCCACGATTCCGCCGACGGCGAGCCCTAACAGAAGGTTTCTGGTCGATTCCTGCATGGTATGTTGATTCCTGTACAAACAGCATCCTGCCGCCAGCCGCGAAACCGGCATATCACGGATGAATGCTCATTTGGCGGGGCCGGCCGCCCCTTTATTTTCATTCGTGCATCATTGGGAATGCACAACTCCGATCTTCAGCGCCGCCTCCCGCTTCTTCACCTGCGGATCATCGTCACGGATCACCACTGTACTCAGCCAATGCGGAACATACCGGCAGATACACCAGCTATACGGCAAAATGCCGCCGCCAGACACGCGCAGAAACACAGGACAGGGAAAATCGGAACATCCGCGAAAACACTCCATGTAAAGCCCGGCAACAAGCCAATCCAGTCAGGGGACAGCATCGGACAAAGCCCGAGCATTACCCATTTGTAGAAGAAGAAAAGACAACTGTAAAGTAGGGGAAACCCTAAATGCACACTGACGGCAAATCACGCGCGAGAACGTGACGCACCTCACACAACAACCGCCAATTTCCATCTCAACACCCCGGCTTGACAGTATTACGCCCCCTGTCTACCCTTTGTTCTGGACGTAATTCAACCAACACGGAAGTTGAGAACATGAAAACACGGCAACTGCTTGTGCTTATCCCCATGGCTGTCGGACTCACCGCCTGCCAAACCCACCCCACCCCCCCCAAATCCTTCACCCTCGGCAACGTTCAGGCAGAAGCACTGGGAGCCCAGCACCGGGTGGTCTATTCCATCCCCAAATACCGTCTGGGCAACCAAACAACCGGCACGCAGAACAACACGTTCACCGAAAGCTACAGCGCATTCTGTGCCGAACCCAGCCCCGACGCCATGAATGCCCTCGCCTCCAGCCTGGGACTCAACCTGCAGGCTGAAGACAAACTGAAACTGGGCATGTCCGTCGCCCAGAACATCAGCGCCACCAATATCGGCCTGCGCACCGCCGCCATCCAGACCCTGCGGGACATCACCTACCGCAACTGCGAAGGCTTCGCCAACGGCGGTATTTCCCCCATCGGCCTGGAAACCCTGCAACGCCGATTCCAGAGCACCATGGTCTCCATCCTGGCCATTGAACAACTGACCGGAGCCGTAACCCCGCCCACCGTAGCGCTGACAGGCAAGGCCGAGGCCATGGACACCGCCGATTACGCCACCCTGGCAAGCCTTGTGGACAAGAAGGAAACCGAAGTCACCGCCTTGAAGGCCGCACGGGACAAGGCCAATACCGATTACGAAGATGAAAAAAAGAAGGACAACAACAAGGACAAAACCGACAGCGCCGAGAAAGCACTGAAACAAGCGCAGGAAAAGCTGGACACGGGGCAAGCCGAACTGGACTCGTTGAAAACAGCCATGACCAAGCTAACGCCTTCCTCCCATGCCACCAGCCAGGCGCTGGCGGCTAATATCGGCAACGGCGGCGGCTCACGGGTGTCCGACGCCACCATGGAGAAGCTGGCGGCCACAGTACAGCAGATCACGAAGGATACCTTGGTGCTGGGTTTTGGGCGTGAGCTCTGTACGTCCATACTCGGGCGCAGTGTTGATCAACTCGACCAGAATGCAGTTATGGGATTGGAACACCAGATAAACCAATTATCGGCCGTCAGCAAGCTGACCGAAAAAGAAACAGCACGACTCAAGAAGGAAAAGGGTGATGGTTACAAGACCGAGGAAGATACCCTCATAAAGCTGCTCAAGGGGCGGCATGACAGTCTCCAAACACAAATCCTGAATGGAACTGGATTCATCAATCCTGTCACGCTCACCTGCATCGACCTGCTCAAGGAAGACATTTCAACCGCTCAAGCCAATGTTAACAACGCCAACTTGTATGCCACAAAATACTGGGAAACGATGAATAGCCTTGTCTCGAAACTTGGCAACAAAATGAGCTCCCAGGAGTTCGCCATTGCTCTATCTGCACTCAACGGAGCGAAACCCCCGGCCCCAGAAACGCCTGCATTCACTGAAACATCAACAGCTGCCGATAAAGAAGCCAAGGGCAAGAAGAAGGCAGGAGGCAAGAAAAAGCCTGCAACGGAGACAACACCACTTCCTGCAACGGCAAAACCCATCGCTGCGCCCGATGCGACGAAGACCAATGATGGCACGAACGGCAACGGGCCAAAACCACAACCCGTTCTGGAACCCTTAACCAAGAAACCTGTTGTACGTTGAATTCATCCACACACAACATCATCCCGGGCGGATAAATGCACGGGATGATGTTTAAAACGCTGGACTAACTGACAGCAGAACCATCAACAGCTTTAAACCCACACAGGCTTGCCTCCCCGCCCCCATGCGCCTAAAATACACACATTCCCGTATGTACAATGAGGTCGCCATGACCACCCTTACCAGCCGCGTCTTCATGAATGGCAACAGCCAGGCCGTGCGCATCCCGCAGGAATTCCGTCTGGACAGCCGCAACGTCCAAATCACCCGCACCGAAAACGGCGACCTCCTCATCCACCCCGTCCCCGAACAACGGGGCACCGCCATTCTCAACGCCCTGCAAGGCCTGCGCGATGCCCTTGGCGATGACCTGCTGGACGAACTGGAACACGAACTGCGCCACCAGGATCCACCCCAGGAACGGGAGCCCCTGTGAACTACATGCTCGACACCAACATCCTGATCTACCTGATCCGGAACAACCCCGCCAGCGTCGCGGAACACATCAACACCCTGCCCGAGGACAGCCGGTTGTGCATGTCCTTCGTCAGTTGGGCCGAACTGCTGAAGGGCGCCGAACGCAGCACCCGCAAGGCCGATGTATTACGGCAGATGGAAGTGTTGGCGCGCGAAATTCCAGTGACCTATCCCTCCGGTCCGGCGATCTGTGCAGAATACGCCCGGCATGCCACCCGCCTGAAAACCGCCGGAACCCCCATTGGCGGCAACGACCTGTGGATTGCCTGTCATGCACTGGCGGAAAAGGCGGTGCTGGTGACCAACAATGTGCGGGAGTTTGAACGGATTGAGGGATTGCAGGTGGAGAATTGGGCCATTTCGACGGTGTGACATGCCCATCCCCGGCGGCGGATCCCCTCACCCCGCATCCTCAAACAGCCAGTTCGGGCTGTCATCAATCCAGATATCCGGAAACACCCCCCGCCCGTTCAGAAACGGCAACTTGGCCTGGCGCGAAGAGCAGATCACCTCCACCAGACCTTGCAGCTTCAGGCACATATCCAGGGTTTCATGCTCGTAGCGCATGGTGACGCAGATGACGGTATGGCCGCGCGACTGCGCACGCTTGACGAAATCCAGCCACAGCACCGGGTCGGCGGTGTAGGTGCCGTCGTAATCAAGGGCAATCAGCATTTACCATCCTCCCTGTAAGCTCTCTGGGTCATTGATTTATTCCTTCCGCCACCACCGCTCCCCATCCGTCGCCGCTTCATCCGCCCAGCGCAGCGTCGCCATCATGGTCCGCATACCGGGAATCACCGCCTTCTCCCCCCGGGGCCAGCACGAAATATGCAAACCCCGCCCCCCGGCAATCCAGCGCTCGCCGCTGCCGCCGTCAGCCGCCAGCACCGTCACCCCGCCATCAATCACCCGGTACTCCGTGCCCGGCGGCAGCGCCGCCAGCTTGGCGTCAATCTGCGCCTGCGTTAACGGCGGCGTGTCATAAACCGCACATTCCGGCAGACTCTGTTCGCTGATTTTCCCCACCTTCATCAACAAATCCCGGTAACCGGCCCAGTCAGCGCCGGGTACCACCAGGCTGAAACCGCGTGTTTCAAGCGCTTCGGCCGGGATGTTCGATTTGGATCGCGACCACTTGAACAGCAGCAGATCGCCCTTGAACGTCAACCGCTTCCACCCTTCCGCCACATCCGGACTGATATCGGGCAGGCTGTCCAGTGCAACGCCCGCCACCCCGGCGGTGGACTCCCCTTTCCAGCGCAGGGTGGACAGGATGG
This sequence comes from Fluviicoccus sp., assembly GCF_030646115.1. Taxonomy (GTDB): domain Bacteria; phylum Pseudomonadota; class Gammaproteobacteria; order Pseudomonadales; family Moraxellaceae; genus Fluviicoccus. Next base: position 234,964 of record NZ_JAUSMX010000027.1, on the reverse strand, counting down.
CCTCCGTTTCCAGCGGGTCGCCGCCCGGTTCGCAATAGCCCGCCAGGGTGGGTTTGCCCGGGGTATGGCGGATATGGAACACATACGGGGTGTTCAGCCAGTTCATGGTGCCCGACCAGGTGTTGGCGCCATCAATCACCTTGCCCGGTTTCGACACGAAGGTATAGCCGTTGCCGTGAATCCGGTAAAAAGCCTGGTTACTGGCCAGCGTGAAGTAGGGATCACCGGGCCCGCCGCCAAAGTAGTTGGCCAGCATGAAGATCCGGCAATCCAGGCGCGCACCTTTGATGATGACCGTTGGAGTCTTCCAGGCATGCTGCTTTGGGGGTAGTTCAAAGCGGTCAGTCTTCGGCAGCTCCATGCTGAAGGCTTCGAACTCCGGCATCAACTCGGGAGCCGCCACGCGCGGATAGTGTTTGGCCGCCCGGGGGCCGCGACGCACCACCCGCAACCCGACGCCCGGATGGCGGATGTCCTTGGCCCCTTCCACGCTGCCGGAAAGTCTCAGGGGCTCCTCAATGCCGAAGCCCGAGCCCTTGACCGGAGCGGTGTCACAGGTGGCGGGATCACCGCGAACCTTGCCGTCGCCGGTGACATTGTCATAGTTCGGGAAATAACAGCCCTGCACCCATTCCGCCACATTGCCCAGCATGTCGACGGTGCCGTTCTTGTCCTTGCCGAAATAGCCGACCGGCGAGGTTTTCAGCCAGATGTCCTTCCCGGTCTTGCCGGAATAGTTCCAGCCGTTCCCCTCGCCCGAATTCTTCTCGCCCATGCCCCCGCCCGCGAATTCCCACTCCATTTCGGATGGAATGTCGTAAGGCTGGCCGGTGACCCTGGTCAGCCAGGCGGCGTAGTCCAGCGCCTCCTGATAGGTGACGCGGGTGACCGGGTGCTGGTCGGTCGCCAGCCCCGGCGCTTCGTCGTCCAGCGGCGCGGAGGGGCAAGCGCCGTCATCCACGCAGGCGCGCCATTGGCCGCGCGTCACTTCGCTGACGCCGATGGCCAGGGCATGACGCAGCGTCACGGGCACCGGATGTCGCTGATAACCGGTGTTTTGCTGGTCGTCAGGCACCACCACCATCTCCGGGCAGAAGGCGCAGTCGCGGAACGCGCCGCCCGGTTCCGGCAACACCGCCGCCGGGTTGGCTGCAACCGGGGTGTTCTTCAGCACGCGGGCGGCCTGTTTGGCTTCCAGCTTTTGCAGCAGTTTGACCGCCTTGTCGTAATACGGACTACCGGGATGGATAGAGGCAATGAACTGGCGGACCGCCACCGGCTCCTCCGGCGCGCCCCAGCCGTTCAGGGCTTTCCAGACGTCCTCGGTCACTTCCAGTTTCTCGAACAGGCCCGACAGGTAGGCGGAGTTTGCCTGCGCTGCCAGCCGGTCCTGCTGCTGTTCTTCGACGGTGCGTTGGGGCGTGCAATAGGCGGTATGCGCCGACTGGATCTCGCGGCTGTAAGCCAGCGACTCGGTGGAAATCTCCAGCATGTTGCGCCGCACTTCCTCCGGCAGCGAGAAATTGCGCCAGAGACTGCGGGAGTCGGCGGCGACCGAACGGAACAGGCTTTCGGCGCTTTGCATGTCCGCGCAGGCATTGCCTGCCGGCAGGCGCTCCAAACCGGCATCGGCGCGGCGCAGGAAGTCGATGGCGGCGTGGTAGTCGGCGCGGATGGCTTCAATGGGGGCAGCACCGCCCTGCTGGGCGGTGCTGAACATCTGCTCGGCCCGGGCGGCGGACGGCAACAGCAGCCACAGCGCCAACAAGCTCGCACTCAGGCGATAACCGCGTCCCCGTCTGGAATGTCCCATGTTCGTGTCTCCCCTTGCGTAATCGACCGGAGTATAAAACGGTTTGCGGCCGGGGATGATGCGGGATTGGCTCCGGAATCTGGTGCTGCTGTTGGCGGAGTCCGACCCGGCGCAGGCTGAAGGAAAAAAAAGGGGGGTGCAGCGATGAGGGATCGGGTCATGGAATGAGATGATAAAGAGCTGACTCGGGAATTGGGGCGAAGCCCATTGAGCCTTGGCGGAATCGGGGCGATACTCTCCCGACATTGAGTGGTATTTCATCATGATCGAACGCATTACGATTGACCCGGCGGTTTGCCACGGCAAGCCCTGTATCCGAGGGTTACGCTATCCGGTGGAGACGGTGCTGGAATGGCTGGCCAGCGGGATGTCAGCTGACGAGATTCTGGCCGATTACGAAGACCTGGAGCACGCTGATATTCTGGCGGTGCTGGCCTATGCGGCACGGCTGTCACATGTAAACCGCATGGAGTTGCTGGTGGCATGAAACTGCTGGTGGTGCATGGTTAAGATGGATGGCGAGCACCATGGTAGCCCCCCCGATCAGTACTGAAGGCAACACCGCCTCTGAAGCCGAGACTGACGAATTGCATCGTTTGCAATCCGAAAACGCCCGCCTCACTGCCCTGCTGGAAGCCCACGGCATCGAATGGCGCTTACCAGTTCCGGCTCCCCCCTCTCCGTTGCAACTTTCACCCCAGGACAAGATCGCCCTGTTCCGCCGTCTGTTCAACGGCCGTACCGATACCTATCCCATTCGCTGGGAAAGCCAGTCCACGGGCAAGTCCGGCTACGCCCCGGCCTGCGGCAACGAATGGCGCTCCGGTGTTTGCGAGAAGCCCCGCATCAAATGCGGCGACTGCAATCATCGCCAACTGAAACCCCTCACCGATGCCGTGATCTACGACCATCTGGCAGGCAAACACACCATCGGCGTCTATCCGCTGCTTGACGATGACCGTTGTTATTTTCTGGCCGTGGATTTTGACGAAGCGGATTGGCGGGAGGATGCACGGGCCTTTGTGGAAAGCTGTGAGTCCTTGAACGTGCCCTGCGCGCTGGAAATCTCCCGATCCGGCCAGGGCGCTCACGTCTGGATCTTCTTTTCCGACAAGGTCCCGGCGCGGGAGGCGCGGCGGCTGGGAACCGCGCTGATCAGTCACACCTGCGAACGCACCCGCCAGCTCACCCTGACCTCCTATGACCGCCTGTTTCCCAATCAGGATACGATGCCCAAGGGCGGCTTTGGCAACCTGATCGCCCTGCCCTTGCAGAAGAAACCGCGTGATCACGGCTACAGTGTCTTTGTTGACCGCCAACTTCAGCCATACGCCGACCAATGGGCCTTTCTGGCTTCGATCCGGCCCATGTCCCTGTTGGCGCTGGAAATAACTGTTCTGAAAACCACCGGGAACCGACACCCGCTGGATGTCACATTTGTGGCTGATGAAGACCTAGCGACTCCGTGGAAACGCGCCGCCGAACCCGTTGGCAAACTCACGATCGAACTCCCGGCAACGCTGACGGCAACACTGGCAAACATGATTTATTTTGATAAAACGCAGTTGCCGCAGCCACTGGCCAACCGGTTGATTCGCTTGGCCGCCTTCCAGAATCCGGAGTTTTACAAAGCCCAAGCCCTGCGGCTGTCGGTCTGGGACAAACCGCGCGTCATAGGCTGCGCCGAGAACTTCCCCCGTCACATCGCACTGCCTCGCGGCTGTCTGGATGCTGTCCAAACGCTGATGAAATCCCAAGGCATCCGGTTGGATATCCAGGACGAGCGATGCCGGGGGGAGCCGCTGAACATCACATTTAACGGCACATTACGCCTGGATCAGGAAGCGGCGGTCGCGGCGATGCTGCATGAGGACTTCGGCATCCTGTGCGCACCCACCGCTTTCGGCAAAACCGTAACCGCCGCCGCCCTGATTGCCGAGCGAAAAGTGAACACCCTGATTCTGGTTCACCGTTCTGAATTGCTGAAGCAATGGCAGGAACGCTTGCAGGCTTTTCTGGGCGCGGGCAAGGAGGTGATCGGCACCATTGGCGGCGGCAAGAGCAAACCCACTGGCAACATTGATATTGCACTGATGCAGTCCATCTCGCGTCAGGGTGAAGTCAGCGCCCTGGTGGACAATTATGGCCATGTCATTGTGGATGAGTGCCATCACATCGGGGCGGCGTCGTTTGACGCCATTCTGAAACGGATCAAGGCCAAATACGTGTTGGGGCTGACGGCCACCCCGATCCGGCGGGACGGGCTGCAACCAATTATCTTCATGCAGTGCGGGCCGATTCGCTACACGGCAGCCAAACCCATGGGCGCGCCACACGATCTGGAAGTGGCTCCCCGGTTTATCACCTCATCGGTCCCGCTCCCGGCAGACGACGGTATTCAGGACATTTTCCGCTTGCTGGCGTCCGATCCGCAAAGAACCGAAACGCTGGTGGCGGAAATCGTGAATGCTTATGAACTAGGGCGAAAGGTGCTGGTGTTGACCGAGCGCACCGATCATCTGGCGGCGATCCAGGGTGCGCTGGAAAGCCGGATACCAGAACTGTTTGTCCTGCATGGCCGCATACCCAGGAAGCAGCGGCAAATCATCATGGATAAGTTGCACGGCCTCGCGCCAGATACTCCGCATGTGCTGCTGGCGACGGGGAAACTGGTCGGCGAGGGTTTCGACCATCCGGCGCTGGATACGCTGATTCTGGCCATGCCGGTTTCGTGGCGGGGAACCTTGCAGCAGTATGCGGGGCGTTTGCACCGGGAATGCGCCACCAAGACGAATGTGCGGATTGTGGATTTGGTTGATCAGGATCATCCGGCATTGCTGAGAATGTGGGAGAAACGGCGGCGGGGATATGCAGCGATGGGGTATAGGATCATGGAGTGAGATGAAAGAGCCCGACTCGGATTTACTTCCCCAAGAACTGCATGAGCCTCTCTTGTAACGGGCTCATATCCCTCAACTGACATTCCCAAACCACCAACCACCGCCAGTCTTGCTCGCCTAACTTCCGGCAATTTTCCGCATCCCTCGCCACATTCCCGGCCACCTTCGCCCGCCAATACTCAGTATTCGTCGCCGGTACCCGCGCCCCGCGCTTGCAATCATGCCCATGCCAAAAACACCCATGAACAAAAATCACCTTCCGCCGACCCCGGAAAACCAGATCCGGCCTCCCCGGCAAATCCTTGACGTGCAAGCGATACCGGAAACCCAGCCCCCACACCAGCCTACGTACCTTCATTTCCGCACCGGTATCGCGACTCTTCACCCGCCGCATGATCGACGACCGCTTTTCCGGCGCGAAGGTATCGGTCATTGCTGCTACCCCAAATCAATCCTCAGACTGGGGTCGGTCTCATGCTCCTCCACAATCTGGTTATAAACTTCCACCAGCTTCTGCAAGGTCTCCCGCCGGGCCGCCGTCCTGAACAGGCTCAGCTCATGCAGGTTGGCCGCCAGAAACTGCTCCGCATCCATGATGTCGATGCGATTTTCCAGATCAAGATTCGCCGCAAGCCCTTTGGCAACCGCCACATTGTTCGCCAGCGTCAAAATAATCGGCTTCGCTCCAGCCTCAATGTTGTCCAGGCATTTACGCACCACCGCCTCACCAGGCGAGGTCGTAATGTGGATGATCGTATTATCAATCACGAAATCACCGGACCGACCGCTCACCTGATCGGCCACCGACGCACCATGATGCTCAATCGTCAGTTCGGGCATCGCCAACACCAGCTTGGCCCCCACCAGATGCTGCAACATGGCTCCCTGATACATCGTTCCGGTGGCTTCCTGCTGCCGCTTCTTCGCCTGCGCCAGCAAATCCTGAATGATTGCCTGCATACTCTTGGCAGGGTCAAACTTCAAACGGAAAGGCTTGGCCGAAAAATGCTCTTTAACCCGTTCAATCCACCAGCCTTCAACCGCCGCCATATCGGCCAACCCGTCAGCATGCAAGGCGTTCAGGCAGGTAACATAGTCCTTCATTACTCCCATGCTGCCACGGCTGGTGCGACCGCCTTCTTCGGCCAGTACAAGGGTGATGCCGTAATCGTTCAGCACCTTCTGCACTGCGCCTTTACCCAGCCCCAGCACCTGACCGGAGCCTTCCGTCACCAGTTGCACTGCTTCCAGCGGTAAGCCCTTTTCCTTGGCTAATCGGGTGATATGGATGACAACCGCCAAGGCTCCCTTGCCCCGGATTTTCTTATGATGACTGAAGGCTTGCAGTCTGGATTGCAGGTCATCCACGGCTCGACGCCTCCACCAGCGGCTTCAGCAAATGCTGCGCCAGCCAACCGGCCACAGGGGCCGCCACCGCATCTCCCATGGCCTTGTAGCCATCGTTATAAGAGCCGGGAATTCGATAAGTGTCGGGGGCGCCCATCAGCCGGGCCGCCTCGCGCACAGTCAGCAATCGACTGCGCAAAACGCCATTCTGCTTGATCACGATCACCTGACGGCTGCTGCCGCCTTCCGGCGTGCGCAGGCAGCCGGACAGCCCGTCAAAACGCAACTCCAGCACCTGCTTGCCGTTGCGCGTGCGCTTGTAACCCGGCGCTACGAAGCGGACATTGTCTCCCATGGCGTCCAGTCGTTCACGATGCTTGGGCGAAATCAGCGCCAGCGTGCGGGCTTCAGTGTCCGGAGCATGGAAGGGAGCATCCCACTCAATCACATCATCCAGCGATAACGGACTGGCGACGGGTTCAGGCACATTCCACCACACCCAATCGTTCAGCCCTTCAGATACCTTGCGGACAGCGCCGGTATGCAACCAGTTCGGCTGGGTGCCGGTCAGTTCGGCGGGAATGGCGACGCGCTTATCCACGGCAATCACGAATACACGCGGGCGCGATTGCGGCGCCCAATGGCGGGCGTCCATCAACACCGCACCCACCTGATAACCACGCTCACGCAAAGACTCATGCAAAGCCCGGTAGTGGGCGCCGTTGGCGGAGGACACCAGCCCGGCGACATTTTCCGCCACCAGCACCGGCGGCCGTTGCGGCATTTCATCCATCACCCGCAACCACTCCCAAACCAGCCCGCTACGCGAGGCGTGAATGCCGCCGGTGAGACCGGCCAGCGAGAGATCCTGACAAGGAAAGGAGGCCCAGGCCATGGGAGTGGCGGGTAACTGTCGTCCCTTGACATCGGTAATGGAACCCAACTTGAAATGACCGACGCCGTGATTGGCGTGGTAGACGATGGCTTTTTTGGCGCAGATGTCATTCGCCCACACCGGTCGGAAGTTGTCCTTCATGCCCTGCGCGACAAGACCACTCCCGGCAAAAAACTCCAGAAAGGGAATTTTTCCGATGCTTCCGACGGCATCCGGGGCAGCGGGAGCAACATAATAATCAGGCGATTCGAGTTCGAATTCCATCGGGGCGGTCCGCCATCATCCGGGTGGGAAATTTCCGCCATTATAGGGCACGAGTACCGCCTGTGAACCACGAAGAATCGTCAGAGCGACGGCTGGTGACGCCGGGATTCAGTATGGACAACGCCATGAATACACCCGCCATCCTGCACCCCACCCCCAGCCTTTCATTTCGCATCAGCCTAAGGCAATATCCCCTCATATTACCGGGGCTCCTGAACAGCCGGCCCCGCAAACCAACGGAAAGGGAGGGCGCACGTTGTTGTCACAGACCGAGAAAATCCGACTTCGTATGCTGGAACAACTGCTTGAGGACGATGCCCCTGCCGTCAGGCATGCGCTGGCCCTCAACCCGCATCTTCCCGAAGCACTCCGGAAACGTCTTGCCGGGGATGAAGAAGCGGCGGAATTTGACCCGTATGCGTGCATAGAAGAACCTTCCGAGGAGCTGGAGGGTTACATGCACACCATGTACAAGACCGCTCTGGCCGAGGCTCCGGAAACTCCCTTAACCGCCCTCCTGCGCCTGACGAAAGATGAGGATGGCTATATTGCGGGCCTGGCCGTCCGCCATCCGCATATGCCGGATCACCTGCTGGCCGACTTTGCCCGAGACCCAAAACTGGCCATCGGCGTGGTGGAACACCCCCGCTGCCCCGTCGCCCTGCTGGAAAAGTTCAGCAGGCACAGTGATGCCCTCTTGCGGGGGTACGTCGCCAAACAACCCGCCACCCCCGTGCCGGTGCTGGAGCAACTGGCGACCAACTACGAGTCGTGGGTTCGCGACGATGTTGCCAAAAATCTCCGGACACCTGCCGCTGTTTTGATGCGGCTGGCCCGCGATCCTGAAGAAAATGTGAGAAAAGCCGTCGGGGCGAACCCCGCATTGCCCGCCGAAGCCCTCTCCTTGCTCGCTGCTGATCCGGAAGAAGAAGTCCGGATCGCCGTGGCCGGAAACCCTTCAACACCATTGGTCGCGCTGATAGCCCTGACCCGGAAATCCAACCCCCGGCGCATCCGGTCCGCCGCGATGGCGAATCCGTCGATACCTCAGACATGGCTGGCGCAATGGGTGCGGGAAGCCGGCAGCGAAGATGAAGCACCCGTCGGGGTAGCCGCCAACCCGGCTGCGCCGCCGGAGCTGCTGCTGACGCTGGCTGTACGGCATGCGGAGGACTACTCCGGCATCGCCTACGCGCTGGCGGAAAATCCGGCATCAACAGCGGCGGTCTTGTCTATCCTGGTGACGGACCAGAATGAGGTCACCCGGACCTGCATCGCCAAGCACCCTAATGTCACCGGAGAAAGTCTGGCCCATCTGGCTGCGGATGCCGAAGAAGAAGTCCGCCAGGCGGTGGCCGCTCATCCCCACACCCTGCCGGATACCTTGAAGGTACTGGCTTCGGACGACGATGCGCGGACCCGCTGGCTGGTTGCCGCCCATCCCGGAACGCCGGTGGAAGCCCAAATGATCCTGGCAGAAGACGATAACGAAGTAGTGCGCGCGAACCTGGCCCAACATCTGCGTCCGGCCCCATGAACAACAGGCATGACGGTGAGACCTGCAAATGAACCTGTTCACCTCCAACGATGCAAGCTCCAACGACTCCGCTTTGTTGAAGGCGGTATTCCTTCAACTGGCGCGGGACCCCTACCCCGCCGTGCGCGCCATCACCGCCCAACACCCGCTGGCCCCGGCGGAGGCGCTGGCGCTGCTGGCCCGGGATGAGTATTACGATATCGTGGCGAGCGTGGCGCAACACACCGGGACTTCCATCCAGCTACTGGAATGTCTGGCGAATCATCCTGACCACGAGGTTCGCCGGGCGGTGGCCGGCAACCACAAAGCCACCGAAGACCTGTTGGGCTGGCTGGCCAAAGACACCGATCATGAGGTTCGACAGGCCGTTGCCGGCCATCCCGAAGCACCTTCCGCCCTGCTGTGGCGTCTGGCCGGCGACAGCGTGGCCAGTGTCAGGTCTGCCGTGGCGCTCAACCCCCGCTGCCCAACCAATATGATGGCTGAACTGGTCGGGGATGACGAAGACTGTGTGCGCTGGTCACTGGCGCAAAACAAATCCGCGCCCGCCACGCTGCTGCGGGCGCTGGCGGCAGACGAACACGGCTGGGTGCGCGGCCATGCCGCCGAGAACGCCGCCTGCCCGGAGGAATGTCTGGACGAGCTGGCGGAAGACGACGTGATGTGGGTCCGGCGGGATGTCGCGGCCTGTCAGTACTCGCCGGTGCGGCTGTTGAGACTACTGGCGCGGGATGCGGAAGCCAAGGTGCGCGAGGCGGTGGCTGAAAATCCGAATACCCCGCCTGACCTGCTGGAAAGGCTGGCGGAAGATGACGATGACGAAGTACGCGCCACTATCGCCATGCATCCCCACGCCCCGGAGGAGGCCCTGACCCGGCTGGCCGGCGATCATTGCGAAGGCATCCGTCACCATGTCGCCGGGCATGACCGGACACCGGTACACGTTCTGGAAGCGCTTTGCCACGATGACGATGAGGATGTGCGCAAGCAAGCGATGCAAAATGGCCGAGTGCCCTTGAAGGTGCTGTTGCGGCTGTCAGCAAACGCCGATGAAGCAGGCCGGATCCTCATCGCATCCGGCCTGGTCAACCGGCCGGATTTGCCCGAAGACACCATACAGGCATTGGCCGAACACCCGGAGCCTTTGATCCGGTGCTGGCTGGCCCAAAACCCCTTCCTGACCCCGGCGCTGATTGAACAACTGGCCCGGGATGCCAACCCCGATGTGCGGGAAATCCTGGCCCTCCTCAGGGAGAACATTTCACCGGACATTCTTTCCCGCTTGGCAAATGACCCTTCGGACTCTGTCAGGCACTTTGTGACGGCGAATCCGCTGACACCGGCAGCCACCCTGATGCAATTGATGGAGGATAAGAACGAAACTGATCGCGGTAAATGGCTGGCCATGAATCCGGCGCTACCCCCCGCCATCGCCCTTCAGCTGCTGGCGGAAGGGGATGATGAAATCCGGCTGGAACTGGCCAAAACCCTGCGCCGTTTCGACCAGGAGTAAGGAAGGCGGTCAGCATGCAACCGGGAGGGGTGATCAGGCAACCGCGCTGACGCCCCATCGAAGGCCGCAGCGCTCAACCCCCGAAAATCCCCACCACTGACGCTCCGGCCAGAAAACCCGCCATCAGCAAAAACACCGGCTGCCGGAATACACTCACCGCCTGCGGCGGCGGCAACTGCCCGGCCACGCTTTCCAGACGCTCGCTGTCCACATCCTGCGCCGCCAGCAGCACCTTCACCAGCGCTTCGGTCATCGCGGGCGTGAACTTGTAAGGGTCAAACTTGCCCAATTGCTGCTCACGCATGAACTGGCGGATCTCCCGGTCCAGCATCGCAAATTTCATTTCCCAATCCTGAAATTCCCTCACCTTGATGGGTGTCTTGCTCAACACCTGCAAATCCTGATGACGGCTGTCCTGACGCAGCCTCTCCAGCAAATGGCTGACCGCCGACTCCTCGCCTTCCAGGCACTGAAAGAACACGCCGTTGGCGTAATAAAGCGCACCCACCAGATCACGCTTCTGGTTGTTGGTGCGTGACTGCGACAGAATCCCTGCGACTTGTTGGTCCATTCCGTCCACCGTATACGGTTTGAAGGTGGCGCGGCTTACATAGCACAGACGGACAAGGGACATGGCTACCTCAATTGCTTATGGGAAAAAGACAGTGAATACAGAATTTATTCACCGTTTGTCCTATACACAATAGAGCGATGTCGCATCATTTGTGGTGGACAAAAGCTATACGTTTTGTTTTTTGTGTAACGGCAGGGAAACGCAGACCGCTTACAGCAGAGAACCGCCGCCTAAGCAAATGGCCTCCCCTTTTCAAAGCACTGGCCACCCCGGCACAACATTTGCTTCATCTCATCAACCCAGCCCTGCTTACCCCGTCAAGGCTCAGGCCGCTTTCAACAATATTGGTCCCCGGACAAGTCATCCGGCGGGCTGAATCCCCGTTTTCACCACTTTGGAATCCCCGACATGACCATCACTCCGTTCGCGGTATGCTTTGCAGGCCAACAGTCCTATGCCCTCCAGGACGATCAGGTTTACCTGCAGGCCGAGCTGTCCCTGCCAACCTCCGGCGCCTGCTCCCCGCTGGCCCTGCAACTGTGGGCCAAGCGCGAAGATGACGCAGCCATCACCATCAAGCTGGCCGAGCTGCCCGTTTTGGCGTCCTCCCCCGACGGAAGCGGCCTGATGACGGTGCAGGGATACGCACCGCTCTCGCTCCCGGCCGGAGGTTTTTCCTATGTGCTAAGCCTGCTTGTGGTCGAAATGGGCGGTCCCGGCCTGATTGAACATGACCAGATCCTGTTTCCCAGCCCGACCGTGTTTGACCTGCCGCAACTGACCGGTACGGTCAGTGCGGAGCTTCTCGACGGCGAAATCCGGCTGACGGTGCCGGGTGTCTTCAACCCGCGTCCGGACGGCTCGCTCAGCGGCAGCCTGAGCGTGGCCTTGTGGGCCCTGCCGCAGCCTTATCAGGGCGGCGCGTTTACCGGCGTGCTGCTGGGGCACCATGATCTGGGGCAGCTGGCCGGTCAGGCCGCCCTGGCAGAACAGGTGGTGACGCTGCCGCTGGCGCTTGAGCTGGAAGGCGAATGGGAACTGACGGCGATGCTGCGGGAATGGACCGGCGGCGGCCTGCTGACGCGGGATTACCAGACACTGCCGGTCGTGATGCCTGTGGCCGCAACGGCTGAATCCGAAACGGCCTTGCCGGTCAAGGCAGAGGCCGAGGTGGCGGCGGTCAACGTCTCGACGACCGCGCCGGAACAGGCTGAGGCCGATGTTCCCGTCAAGAAAGCCAGGGTTTCGATCAATACCGCCAGTCTTGAGGCCTTGGCAACCGTGAAGGGTGTGGGGGCGAAGCTGGCCGCGGCGATTGTGGCCGGGCGCCCCTACGCGGCGCTGACCGATTTACTGAAGGTGAAAGGCATGGGGGCGAAGTTGCTGGCGAAGCTGGAAAAACTGCTGGGCTTGTAAGGTTTGCCAACCGGGATCAGGGGGCAGCCGACGCCGCCCTGACCCCGTCACCCTACTCCCTAGATATTCCCCGCCGCCTCGCACGAGGCCGCATGCACGCGGATTTCGCGCACGCCCTGGCTGCCGAAGGTGAAACGCAGGCAGCCGTAGGCCGTGGTGAAATACAGCCGCCCTGACTCCACGGCAGACGGCTGGCCGTAGATCGCCGTCACTTCGTCGTCGCTCTTGCCCAGCAGCGCCGGGGTGATGCTGCCCTTGAAGTCTGCGCGCACCTCGATGAAATCCTTGCCGGTGTACATGAAGAAGTCGTGGTCAAGAAAGAACACGCCGCCGCCGTAGTTGTAGACCTCGCCGTCAGGGGTGTCGCCGGTGAAACATGGCAGCGCCTGCTTGACCTGCGACTGGCTGAGGGTGGGCGGCAGGCCGTTCAGGCGGCCACGATTCAGGTCCAGCACCAACTTGCTGCAGCCGTCGCCTTCCGGCAGGCGCAAGGCTTCCACCCGGCTGCCCGGCTTGTCGGTCTTCAGGCTGAGGGCGTCATAAATACTGGTGCCGCCGGGGTTGCGTTCGCGCTCCTGCTGCAAGTCCTGCACCGACGGCTTTTCCGGCAGGCGCAGCGAGTCCAGCACTGAGTGGCCGGATGAGGGCTGGTACTTGTCGCGGCGCGCCTCGGCCAGCGCCGCAAACGCGCCCTGCGGGTACTGCTTGAGGTAGGCCGCGTAGTCTCCGGCGTCGGTGGAGTCCTTGACCGATTCCCAGAACAGCTGGTCCGCCGACGGCGGGGCGTTGACCGTCACCCGGTTATCCACCAGCACATTGCAGGCCTGCCCGGCAGGACAGGGCACGAAGACAAAGGACTCCTTGCCGGTGTCGTTCATCCACGCAGGCACCTGGCTTTTACCTGCCGCCTTGGCCAGTTGCAGCGCCCGGCTCTTCACCGCCGGGAAAAAGGCATCTGAGGAGTAGCCCGGATTATCCTTGTGGCGGCGCAGCTCTTCGATGGCGACACGGGTGAACACACCGTTGTTGCGCGGGGCGTTGTCGCCGGGCAGCTTGTCCAGCGAGGTGCTGCCGTTGGAGGTGGCGTAGATCACCTCGACTTGCTTGGTCAGCGGCTGGCTGGGGGTGGACTCCTCCACCACGTCGGCGCCCTTGTTGACCACCTCGTTGCGGCAGGCGTCAATCAGGAACAGGATGGAGCCGGTGTCGGGGTCAATGCGGTTGCCGAGGCTCTCGGCGATACCCTTGAGGGCAACCGCGCTGTCACGGATGGCCTGCTTGTTGCTGCGTCCGGGGGCCGGGGCATTGGCGGGAATCAGGTAACCTTCCGTGCTGCCCGCGCCGTCGGGCACCGCCGCGCCATGGCCGGAGTAGAAGAAAACCACCCGGTCATCGGGGCGAAGATCCCGGCTGAATTGCGCCACGGCGGCGCGCAGACGCTCACTGTCCACTTCGCCCTGCCCGTCGCGCACCAGCAGCGTCGTCTCGAAACCCAGGTCACGCAAGGTCTGCGCCATGTCCTCGGCGTCATTGCGCGAGTTCTGCAAGCGGCTCCAGTAGGCGTAATCCTTGATGCCCACCACCAGCGCGCGCGCGGCGGCCTGGGCGGGGGCTTGCCAGCCGGAAACCAGCAGGGCCAGTGCGCACAGCGCCGCCCGGCGATGAAATAGGCGCTGCATGCTTACAGTCCGGTGGCGTAGGGAATGTCGAGGCGGTACCACTGCCCCGCTTCCACCACGCCAATCGTGCCGTACAGGCGCTTGTCATGGGCGGAGGCCGCCAGCGGCTTGGCCGTCGCGTAGATCTCGGGCCAGCTGACATCGCCGGTGTTGGGGCAAGCGCTCACCCGGCTGAGGCGGAACTGCGGCGGGGCGGAAGGCAGCTGCGTCTGCAAGTCCTGCCATTCCTCGCTGCCCTCGCCGACATCCGCGCCACGGGTGTCGTTGCTGACCTGGCAGGGCAGCACATAGACCTGCAACGTCTCGCGCGGCAGCGTCGGCTTGATGCGGATCACCTCGACGCGCTTCTCACCGGGAATCGGGAACAGCGCCACGGTGGGGCCGTTGCCGTCATGGCCCTTGCCGACAATGAAGGTATCGCGCAGTTGCACCGGGCGGCCTTCATCCTGCACCCCTACTGCCACCAGCCCGCCGTCGGTCAGCAGGATCGACAGCTTGACCTGGGTGTACTCGGTGCCCTGCCCGCTCGACGACTTTTTCCACAACTGCGGCAGTTCCAGGTCGGCCTCGGCGGCGGGCATGCGCGGCGGCTTTACCCACGCGCCCACCGCCATGCCAAAGGCGGCCTGGCGGCTGGCGGTATTGGCGCTGTTGTATCCGCGATCGGAGGCGCCGGTGTTCGGCGTGGAAGCGGAGGGGGCAAAACCGGCGTTGGCTTGACCGGGCTGCAAGCCGCTGATGCAGGCGTCGCCGCAGTCACCGGGCAGCGGGCCGGTCATCGGCACGCCGGTTTTCTGGCCGAACCAGTTGTAGAACTTGCCGATCATGCCGTCGATGAAGGGCTTGGCCACCAAGCCCAGCACCATCATCGGCAGTCCCTTGTCGCCGCTGGATTCCGCCGCCTCTTCAGCCGCCGGGGATGACGGCGCATGCAACGCCAGGGAAACGCCCAGCAGCAGTGCGGCGGCGCGATGATCGGTCATGGGAGGCTCCATCCTGAAAAGTGGGGTTGCCGGGTACTATAGCGCAAGCCCGTTAGCGGGAACACTCATCTGCCAGCTCCGCCACCCCCTTCGGCCTGCTCAGCACAAAACCCTGAATCAGCGTGCAGCCGAACTGCCGCAAGAACCCGAACTGCGCATCCGTCTCCACGCCTTCCGCAATCACCGGCACCCCCATATGGCGGCCCAGGTCCAGCAGCGTCCGCACAATCGCCTTGTCCCCCCGGTCCTGGGGAATGCCGCGAATGAACGAGCGGTCAATCTTCAGGTACGACACCGGCAGCTCCTTCAGCCGCGACAATGACGAATGGCCCATGCCGAAGGAATCGAGGCTGATCTTGAAACCCAGCTGCCGCAACAGGCCCATCACTGGAATCAGCTTGTCGGGCTGCTTCATCACCATGCCCTCGGTCATCTCCAGGCACACCTGATGCGGGGCAATGCCGCAGGCCTCGGTCAACACCATCAGTTCCGACGGCAGCCGTCCGTTGACGAATTCCGGCGCTGCCATGTTGATGTTCACCTGCAGGTCGGCAAACCCGGCCCGGTGCAGCAGGGCCAGGTCGCGGCAGGCCTGCTCCATCACCCAGCGGCCAATCTGCAGAATCAGGCGGCTGTGCTCGGCAATGGGAATGAACACCTCCGGCGACACCAGCTCACCGTTGGCGCGCCGCCAGCGGATCAGCGCCTCCACCGCCACCATGCGCTGCCCGGAGCGGCCGAAATCGAACACCGGCTGATACTCCAGGAAGAATTCCTGCTTGATCAGGGCATGGTGCAGCTCGGCTTCCATGGTCAATTGTTGCGCCAGCGAAGACTGCTGTTCGGCCAGGTCGGCGGAGGCGCGGTCGGAGACAAAATTCAGGGCGTTGCGGCCGTTCTGCTTGCTGCGGTACATGGCGGCGTCGGCGCTGCGCATCAGCTCCGCCCCGGTCCAGCCGTTGTCGGGAAACAGGCTGATGCCAACGCTGGCGGACACCGTCAGCTCCTGCCCGCCAAACCAGAACGGGGTGCAGGCCGCCAGCAGAACCCGTTCCGCCAGCACCCGCAACAGCGACACCGACTCGGCAGGCCCGGAGACCATGGCAAACTCATCACCGCCCAGCCGCCCCACCGTACAGCCCTCCGGGGCCAGCTTTTGCAGACGCTGCGCAAATTCGCGCAGCACCGCGTTACCGGCGTCATGGCCAAAGGCATCGTTGATGGGCTTGAAGCGGTCCAGGTCAATGAAAAGCACGCCGAAGGGCACGCCGGTGGCGGTGGCGTCCAGGCAGGCCGCATCCAGCCGCTGGTTAAAATGGTTGCGGTTGGCCAGTCCGGTCAGGTCATCCACTTGGGACAGCTTGCGGATGCTTTCCTGCTGCTCCAGACGCTGCACGGCCTGCGCCACCAGCGCGCCAATCACCGAGGCCAGCGCGGGCAGCTGCGCTTCCCGCTGCCGCGAGCACTGGCTGAAGAACTCCATGACGCCGGGGCTGTGGCGGCGACCGTCGGCGGTCATGTACGACACCGGGAAGGCATAACCCGATATCAGTCCGCAACTACGGGCGCCGTCACGCCGCAGGAAATGGCGGTCATTCGCCATGTCCTCCACCCAGGTGGGCCGGGCGGTGCGCCAGACATTGCCGATCAGCCCTTCTCCCGGCCCCATGCGCAGGATGCTGCTGGCGCGGGTAAACGCGGTGAGATCGTATTCCGGGGAGTGCCAGAAGTACTTGCAGACCAGCTTGTGCGCGCCCATCGGGTGCTGCTCCAGCGCCCAGTACGCCCCCCATTCCCAGCCCAGGTTCTCGCACACCAGCTGGATCACCTTGGTGATGGCCTTGCCCAGCGAATTCGCCCCCACCAGGAAACGGCTGGACTCCAGGCTGAAGTGCTCACGCATTTGCGCCAGACGGGCCGTGGTCACATCCACCAGCACGCCGGTTTTGAGGGTGGGTTGTAAAGGGATGGGCGGCAAGGGTGTCAGCCGCAGCCAGCGCAGGCCGTCCAGCGCGTGGATGATGCGGAATTCACAATCATCAGGCCCGGCTGCCTCACCGTGGAGCGCAGACAGCACTTTGGCCCTGTCGTCAGCCACAACATGGGTCAGGGCGCTGTCCAGATGCTCATACCATCCCGCCATCACTTCCAGCAGTTGCGCCGCACCTGAGGACAACAGGAACTGACCGCTTCGCACATCCAGCCACCAGCGGCCAAAACCGGCCGCCTGCTCGGCGGCGTCAGGGTTCTGGGCCTGCGGCAGCTGCATCGCCAAGGCCGGGGTGAGGGTGGCATCCGTTGCCCTGGCGGGAAGTTTCGCCATTAACGAGGGGGAATGCGCCATGTGGTCGGTACCCTGAAGAAGGAATCGCCGGCGGCCGGAAAGACCGCCAACAGATATTCCTAGCAACTTTCAGGCCGTTTTCCGATCAAGGGCCCCGATTGCCGAATCACTAACTGTTGACCATCCGCTGCCGCAGGTAGTCGCTCAGCGCCTTCAGCTCCGCCTGGCTCAGGGCCGGAATCATCTTGCCGAAGGTGGCCGTGCTTTGCGCCTTCATCTGCCCCCGCGCCACCGAAGCCCCCTTCTTCAGCAGGAAACCCAGATTCAGCCGGTCCACAAAGCCGTCGTAGAAATGGATCAGCGCCTGGTCGGTGAATTCCGCGAACGCCTGCACCAAGACGGCCGTCTGTGCCTTGCCGCGTCCGGCGTCAATTTCGTCAAAGGCGTTCATGAAGCGCCGGTAAAGGTCTTCCGGCATCGCAAAACCGATGCGCGGCGGCTGTTGCGGCAGGCTCAGGAACACGGCGCGGATGAAGTCGGTGCGGCGGTCCACCTCGGCATTGCCGGGACTGCCCAGCATCACCTTCAGCAGGCCGTGCATGGTGGTCTTGATGAAACCGCCCAGGAACAGCATCAGGCCATGCCCCTCGCCCCCGGCTTGCTGCAGGGCCTTGACCAACAACAACAGCAGGTTGTCGATGACATCGTCTGTCAGGACCCCGGCCAAGCGGTTGGACTGCGGGTAGAGCGGTGTGGAAGACGACTTCGCCAGCTTGGCCAGCAGGTCGAGGATTTCCGCGCGGACGACATCGGTGGGGATGAAGCCGTAATAGGCGGTCATGACTTTCTCCTGAAATGATGCCCGGCCAAGCAAGACGCGGACGGCCGGGCATCATGACCGTTGCGCAAGGCACCACTGCTCAGCGAGCCGCTGCCCTGGCCTCGGTCAGCATGGCCTGCAACTCACCATCTTCCGGCAGCGCATGGCGATCCAGCAACGCCACGGCCTTGGCCGGGGCCGCCGCCATCAGGCCGCGCGCCAGACGGGCGGTCACGGCCGGATCCAGCCCGGCCTGGCTCATCGCCAGCGCATACGCACCATCCACATCTGCCGGGACCCCTTCACCTGCCAGCAGTTTCAGCGCCATCTCGCCGCCCACGTCGGTATGCCCGGCCACATAGGCCTGTTTCAGCAGGTTCCACGAGACGGCCTTGTCCTCGATATCACCGCCGGCGCGCAGCAGCGCAGTCAGCAGCCTCCAGGAGTCGGGGCTTTCCGGCAGCACCGCCGTGCGTAGCAGGTTTCGGGCATAGTCCTCGTTTCTGGGCATGCCGATGCCCAACCGGTTCATCAGGGCGCCCAGCATGATGGCATCCGCCCAGGGTTTGCTCCGAAGGCTCCTGCGGGGATTGAACAGCCCTTCTTCGTCCTGACGCATGCGTTTCAACAGCTCGGCGGCGTGGCCCGGATTGACCGGCGTGCCCAGACCGAAGGCGTGGGCGCGGATCACTTTCAGGCGGCAGGCATTGCGCGCGGAAAACATCGTGGTCTTGCGGGTATAACACTCCTGATAATATTGCAGGGCTTGCGCCAGACCTTCGGGCGTTCCCTTGCCTTCCTCGTACATGCCCAGGGCGTACGCCGACCACATATCATCAATACCCGAACCCCGCTTCCATACCAGCAGGGCCTTTTCCGTCTCGCCGGGATGCTTGCCATCGCCGGCATACAGCTCGTAGCCAAAGTCAGCCATCGGCGAATCCCGAACGACGACACTCCCTGACTCCAGATAATTCCGCTCGTTCCGGTCCAGCTCCGCCAGGAAAGACTGCCATTTATCTTCGCCCTTCAGCACCAGCTTGCGCGCCTTGCGGATGAACTTGGGATACTCGTCGCGCACCCACTGGTTGACGGCATCGGCATCAGCGCGGTCACGATCATCCGACATCTGTTGGGCGGTGCGGCCGTCATCCCACTTGCCGAGCATGGCCTTCAGCTTCTGTTCATGCTCGGCCTGAACTTCGTCGCTGCTGCGCGGGCGGCCGTCGGGCTGCGGCAAGATGACCTGCTGCAACTGCACGGAATTGCTGTTGCGCTGCCGCCACTCGCGCTGGGCTTCGTAGCTGTTCTTGTCGGTCTGGGCGCGGCCGAAGCTTTCGGCGCTATCGGACAGGGCGGGCAACGCCGTGAATAGCAGCGGCAGGCTCAGGAGAACGGGGAGATGTTTCATGGGCGATCCTTCACGTGGGATATGGGCTGTTGATACTGAAATTATCCGCGCGGCGCAAGCTTTCCGCACAGGTCCGGGGGGAAACCCAGACGGCCTATCGCCGTCCCTGCCCGTACTCCCTCGGCGACATCCCGTACTGCTGATGGAACCGTCGCGTGAAGTGACTGGGATTCACGTAACCGACCGCATAGCAAACCTCGGTCACCCCGCGCCCCGCCGCCAGCCATTCCCGCGCCCGCTCCAGCCGCCGCTGCTGGATATATTCCATCGCCCCGCACCCCACCGCCGCACGGAACTGCTCGTAGAACTTGCTGCGCGACATGCAGGCGAGGCGGCATAGCTGATCCACCTCCAGCGGCTGATCCAGATGGTCATCAATGTAGCGCAGCACAGCGGTGAGCGCATGGCGGGTGGGATCGCTGGAGGCGCAGGCCAGCAGGAACTGCCGCCCCTGCTGCCGCAGCATGCGCGACAGCAGCTCGGTGACGCCCAGATCCAGCACCAGGTCACGCTCATCATCCTGGCCGAGAAAACTGTCGACGATGCGCACCAGCAGCCGCTGCGTCGCCTCGGTATGCCAGATGTGGAACATCTGCTCCCGATGCGCATCGCGCTCGCCCAGCGACGGTGGCAGCGGCTCGTCGCGGTTCAACTGGTCACAGACCTGACGCAGGCGTTCACGGCTGATGCCCAGCGTCAGGCAACTGGTCGGCGCATCCAGACTGGCTTCCGGGAAATCAATGTCCACCGTCTCGCCCGCCCCCATCACAAAGGACTCGTGCGGCAGGAAATCGGATCGGAACTGCTGCTGGCCGTGCAGCACCTTCTTGCCGGTGATCATGCCGCAATACAGCACTTCCTCGGCATCGAGGCGCACTTTTTCGGCGGGAGTAAATGTGTCGTAAATGGAAAGTTCGGCGCCGTGGCGCTCGTAAATGGTGCGGTTTTCCACCAGCTGCGCCGGGGTTTGCCGACGGCGGTTGAAGGCGGCGCGTGACGCTAGTCCGGAATCCAGCATGACAACCTCGGAGCGAGGGGTGTTGTTGTGGTTTCCGGAGAGTGTAGGCATGGTGGCGGGCGGTTGGCTAGCGCGGGGGGATAAGTGGTGGTTTTAGTCCCCTCTCCCCTTGTGGGAGAGGGTTAGGGAGAGGGGTACGGCGGTTGGGCTTGAACCGACGGTGTGTCTTGTCGGCTTTCCGCACCCCTCTCCGGCCCTTCGGGCGTTCAGGCGGCAAGCAGCAGCGCTGCTTGAAACCCCGCCTTCACCCCCGGCCCTCTCCCACAAGGGGCGAGGGAGTAATACTTAAAAGAACCCCAACGGACTGGTGCTGTAACTCACCAGCAGATTCTTCGTCTGCTGGTAATGCTCCAGCGCCCGCTTGTGCGTTTCGCGGCCGATACCGGATTTCTTGTAGCCGCCGAAGGCCGCATGCGCGGGATAGGCGTGGTAGCAGTTGGTCCACACCCGCCCGGCCTGGATGGCTCGGCCCATGCGGTAGGCGCGGTTCATGTCGCGGGTCCACAGGCCTGCACCCAGACCGAACTCGGTGTCGTTGGCGATAGCCAGCGCCTCGGCCTCGTCCTTGAAGGTGGTGACGCCCACCACCGGGCCGAAGATTTCCTCCTGGAAGACGCGCATGTTGTTGGTGCCCAGCAGCAGGGTCGGCTGCACGTAGAAACCCTGGTCGAATTCCGCGCCCAACCGCGCCACGTCACCGCCCAGCAGCACCTTCGCCCCTTCCGCCTTGCCGACGGCGATGTAGCTCATGATGCGGTCGAACTGTTCGGCGGAGGCCTGCGCGCCCACCTGCGTTGTCGTGTCCAGCGGGTTGCCGCGGATGATGCGGGAAGACCGTTCCACCACCAGCCCGATGAAGTCGTCGTAGATGCTTTCCTGGATCAGCGCCCGCGACGGGCAGGTGCAGACTTCGCCCTGGTTGAAGAAGGCCAGTGTCATGCCTTCCACGCATTTGCTGAGGTAGTCGTCCTCGTGCTGCATCACGTCGGCAAAATAGATGTTGGGCGACTTGCCGCCCAGTTCGACAGTGCTGGGAATCAGGGTGTCGGCGGCGCAGCGCAAAATGTGCTGGCCGATGGGGGTGGAACCGGTGAAGGCGATCTTGGCGATGCGCTTGCTGGTGGCCAGCGCCTGTCCGGCTTCCTCGCCCAGACCGTTGACGACGTTGACCACGCCCGGCGGCAGCAGGTCGTTGATCAGCTCCATCAGCACCAGGATCGAGGCCGGGGTCTGCTCGGCGGGCTTCAGCACCACGCAGTTGCCCGCCGCCAGCGCCGGGGCCAGTTTCCAGGCCGCCATCAGCAACGGGAAGTTCCACGGGATGATCTGGCCGACCACGCCCAGCGGTTCGTGGATATGGTAGGCGACGGTGTGCTCGTCGATTTCGGCCATGCTGCCTTCCTGGGCGCGGATGCAGCCGGCGAAGTAGCGGAAGTGATCCGCAGCCAGCGGAATGTCGGCGGCCAGCGTTTCGCGCACGGCCTTGCCGTTGTCCCAGGTTTCGGCCACGGCCAGCATTTCCAGGTTCTGTTCGATGCGGTCGGCAATGCGCAGCAGGATGTTGCTGCGCTGGGTGGCGGAGGTCTTGCCCCACAGCGTGAAAGCGCGGTGGGCGGCGTCCAGCGCCAGTTCGATGTCTTCGGCGGTGGAGCGCGGCACCTGGCAGAACACCTCGCCGTTGACCGGGCTGATGTTGTCGAGGTATTGGCCCTTGACCGGTGGCACCCAGCCGCCGTCGATGTAGTTGTCGTAGCGGCCCTTGAAGTGGATGACGGAGCCTTCGTGGTTGGGGTTGGCGTAGATCATGGTGGAACTCCCGGTTTGTTCTTGTGTCGGGGACAGGGACGGCCCGGGTATCCGGGTCTGCTATCGCCTAACTTAGGGAATTCACAGGGCGGTGACTTGACTGGGCGTCTGGATGTGTTTGCCGGGCGTCCGGACTTGTGCCACAGGAAAATGATCTTCAGCCTACTGCAACCGCCAAACCGCTAGCCTTCCATTGGCTTTCAGCCGGGAAGCCATGTATGTTTCCGGTTAGACATCCACCGCCTGCAAGCACCGCCATGGCCTACATCTGCAACGACTGCGGCAACAAATCCAGCCAGAAATTTCCGGGGGGAAAGTGTCCCGCCTGCGACTCGTTCAACATCAAGAGCACGCAAACCAGCACACGGCAGGCCATCAATGACAAGGAGCCGAAGACGATGTTCCAGCTCGTCATCATGTTCCTGCTGTGGGGCGCCCTGGCCTATGGCTTCTGGGACCGCTATTTGCGCACGGATACGCCTTCGCCTGCGCCCCAGGCCACCGGCATGTCCAAAATGCTGGAAGACAAAATGCATCTCAATAAAGCGCCGGGTAACGAATACTGAGCGAATCAGGCCACGGCACACGTCTGCGCCCTTTTTCCCGCCCTGATGACCGCTTCCCGCCAGTTACGTTCGCCACACCAACCCATAAGATTCCCTTAAGTCAACCCTGTTACGATGGTGCAATCCTTGGATTCCGGTAATTTTCCCCGCCATGCGCCACGCCCTGGCAACCACCCTGCAACGAGCCGTCCTCGCGACCCTCGTCAGCGGCTCGTCCGGCCTGGCCGCCGGGGCTGAGGACGGTTGTGCACCGCTGTTCACCCCGGAAGACCCACGTCTGTTTGAATTCGTGAAAACCCGGAAATCGATCGACTTCGGCCCGTGGCAAGGCCGCACCATTGATCACATCTCAGTGCAGACGCTGCCCATCTTCAACGAAGCCGACAAACACGAAAACAACCTGCTGTACCGCAGCGCCAACCGCCTGCACGTGCCCACCCGCCCGGAAGTTCTGCGCAAGCAACTGCTGATCAAGGAGGGTGAGCCGCTCGATGTCGACCGCCTGCACGAAAGCGAACGCATCCTGCGCGGTGCGGGCTACCTGTACGACGCCATGATTGTTCCTGAACGTGTCTGCGGCGACACCATCAGCCTGCGGGTGGTGGGGCGCGACATCTGGACACTGCAGCCCACCGCCTCCTTCAAGCGCGCCGGCGGCCAGAACAGCACCTCCATCGGCATCACCGACGACAACATCCTGGGCTATGGCCACAGCATCAACCTGTCCTGGGACAAGAATGCCGACCGCAGCGGGATCGTGCTGTCCTTCAACAGCAAGCACCTGATGGACGGCCACACCGAACTGGGTCTGGGCTATGCCAAGAACGATGACGGCCGCCGCATGGACTTCAAGCTGGAGCGACCGTTCTATGCCTTCGACACTCGCTGGGCGGCGGGCATCGACGGCGCGGATGATCTGCGCGCCGAAACCGAGAACCCCGGCGGCGTCATCACCAACCGTTATGATGACCGGCGAAAATACGTGCAGGCCCATGTCGGCTTTGCCCGGCCGCCGCGCGACGGCGCCGTGCGGCGCTGGCGTCTTGGCGTCACCTACGACCATGAGGCCTATGGCAACCAGGACCCGGCATTCACCGCGCCGATACCGCCGGACAACCAGATTTCCTACCCCTGGATTGAATACGAGCGGCGCGAGAACGCCTATGTCACCACCTCCAACCTGACGCAGCTGTTCCGCAACGAAGACGTCAACATCGGCGAGGAATGGCGGGTGCGCGTCGGGGCCACCAACGGCTGGATGCGCTCGAACCGCGACGCCCTGCGGACGCTGATGAACTATGACAACACCATCGGCTATGGCACGCACCACCTGCTGCGCACCTCGGCGCAGGCCGACCTCTTTTGGGACGAACAACAGCGCTCCTTCATCAATTCCGTGTATGGATTTTCGACAAACTACGACTTCTTCATCAACGACAATAATCGCTGGCATGCCCATCTGGGCGTTGACGCCGGCAACAATCTGGCGGGCGACAAGGTACTCAAGGCCGGCGGCGACACCCTGCTGCGCGGCTACCCGTCCGGATGGCAGAGCGGCGACCGCCGCGTCCTGCTGAACGTGGAGCGCCGGCACTTCTACAACAAGCATGTCTGGCATCTGTTCCGGCTGGGTTCGGCGGCGTTTGTGGATGCAGGCAAGGCCTGGGACACCACCGGCGCCACGGTGCAGAGTGACAAGGTGCTGGCCGATGTGGGCTTCGGCCTGCGGGTGAATTCCTCCAAGGCGCGGCCGACCCATGTCATGCACCTGGACTTTGCCATGCCACTGACCGATCGCGGGCGGGTGAAGAGCTTCCAGTGGTCCGTTCAGTCACAGAGTGAATTTTAAGCGGCCAAGCGCCAAAGTCCCGACAGGGAGGTATTGACAGCCGGTGAACACACTTCTACCATAAATGAATGAACGTTCATTCCTAATTATCGAACGTTTGCTAATATGGTTTCCCACGTGTCTCACCGGAGCATTGTCCATGCGAATCGCCAACAACCGTGTCGTGCTTTACTTCCCGCCCGTGGCCTATGACCTGGTCCAGTTGGCCATGTTTCCGCTGAACTACGCCATCGGTGGCCTGTGCTATCTGCAACCGGACAAGTCGGTGTGGAACGGACACGGCTTTGACACGCAGGATGTCAGCGGCACTGGCAAGTCCGTGGACGCGCTGAAACAGGAATTGCTGGGCGGGGCCGACATCGCCTTTCACGAGCAGGACCTGGTGCGGCTTTATGACGCCCTGCCCGCCGTCAGCGCCCGCGACGACCTGATCGGCCACACCTGGAAAGGCCGCATTGTGCGCACCAACCGTTCGGTGCTGGATCTGGCGGAATGGGCGATTGTGCGGCCGCTGACCAAGCTGGGGCTGGCCTGGGGCAAGCGCTACCGCACGGCTGACAAGGGTGATCCACTGCTGTTCAGCTGGAAGGACCGGTTTTTTTCGCCGGTGCCGTTGTGGGGCAATGTGGGCATGACGGACATCCGCTGGCGGGGTGAAACCACGGCGACGATGAACTATGACCACCAGCCGTGGAAGGATTATTTCAAGCTGCTGAGCGATGACAACGGCCGGGTGGTGTTGCTGGGGGTGTGGACCCACAAGCATATTGCCGGGGGGTGGTTTACGTTGACGCTGGATGCGGGGACACCGACGGATTGAGGGGTTTTGATTATCCCCCTGATAAATTCTTCCCTCCTGTGCAACAGGGGGCGATGCGAAGGCATCGGGGGGTTGCCCCCGCCAGACACGCCCGCAAAGCATCGTGCTGATAAAACTTGTCAGGAGCCACTCGCTCAGGGATGCACCAGTTCAACCGTATTGGGATTCTGGAACCGGCAAACAGGCTCGACTTGTCCATCGCGTATCCGGAAGATCTTCCAGTCATACACCAAGTCAGTGCCCTGGAAATAAGCCTGCCCGCGGTAGCTGTAAATCGTATTTGCTTCGGAGCGGTCAAGCAGGGCATTCAAGGATTTCTGTTTACCCGGCTCGCCGGGTCGGTCCAGGGCATAGAGCCATTGGAAGGTAAAGCCCCACCCTGCCATTCTGGACTCCTCGAAAACGCCAAGCTGATCTTCCTTGCCATCACCCTCCAGATCGATCCTGATCAAGCGAAAATCCTCTGCATTAGGCGGGTCATGAAAAAACCTGGCTATGACATCTGGCTGGTCTTCCTTGCTCGGCAGCAGCTGCAACTGACCTTCAAGGGGCTTGATGACGCCGCTCAGGATGCCTTCACACAGTTCCGGCAACCGGCTTTCCATGATGCGCGGCTCGCGAGCATTTGACACATGGCAGACGGGCGTCATACCGCCGTCCGGACGCACCCAACTGATGCCCACGAGAGAGCGTTCAAAATTCACTGTGGAGGAATTCAGGATGTAGTTTCTTTGATGAAAAAAGATGGGCGTATCCGTATCGTAGGAAAGGCTCCCTTCTTGTTCATTCAGCTCATCCAGAATGGGCACCGGTTTGCCGGAGATCAGCCGGTCGATGCTGAAAATATGGCGCCAGGAGCACGTTCCTCCACTCGCAAACTCACCGAATCTCTGTAGCCTGTTTTGCTTGCCCGTGCGCAGTCGGTATATGCGGTAGGCATCCGAAAGCATCCGATCTTCGTATTTCCCGGCTTCAGAAGCCGTAACTTCCCATTCAGCCAATTTGATGCCGGTGTCCTGCCGGTCATATCCGGGAATCAGGTAAGGAGCCAGCGCCCGACGGTCCGCCAGCGCAGCAATGGCCTGACAGTCCCGGCGCGCGACAGCGGAAGACAAGGGTTTATCCTCAATTTCCGTCAGCGTCATGCGCAATTCCCAAAGCTCCAGAAGACGTTTGCTGTAGGCTTCGCTCAGGCACGTGTAATCGCTGCAGGCATCACGCACCGTGGACAGCCACCGCTTTTGACCGGCCCGGACACGGGCCTTGTCCACGTCAGGCAGTTTCAGGATTGCCGCATACTGCTGGTTCAATTGCCGGTCTTGACTCAGCAAAGGCTCTTCACAGATTTGGGATTCAATCGCGGTCAGTTGCCGGGAACAGTCAATGCCGGCATGGGATAGAGGCGCGACCAGACATGTCACAATGATGACCAGCCAGGCGTTCCCTTCCGGTGGGACCTGATACATACGCTCTCCATTCACAGAATATTCGGTTGCTGGTGCGGAGGTGGAATATGGTGCGTCTTGACGCACCCTACGGCCTGACCCAACTACTCAAACGGATTGATCAACCCGATACCGCACCCTTCAAAATTCTTGATGTTGCGCGTGGCAACAGCGTAGTGATGTACGTGAGCAATGGCGGCAATTTGCGCATCCCCCATACTCATCGGGCGCCCCATGGATTCGCGGGCGGCGCGCAAAACCGCATACGCGTCAGCTTCGTGTTGCCCAAAAGGCAAGATCCGGTCTGCAAACAGTGAATGCACCAGTAACAGGAATTGCTGTGATAAAGCGACCTGCCGCACCCCAACAGGCATACGCTGCAGTCCATACCGGATTTCCGCAATGACAATGCTGGGAAGGTACAAATCACGGGGTTGCTGGATATCCAGCCAGGCAATGACTTTGTCGTTCGGCTGCGGCTGCATCAATGCCGAAATGATATTGGTGTCGAGGACAATCATTCAAACGTCACTGCCGACGGGTATTCTTTGGCAGGCAGGCTCAACTCTTCATCCGGACTCGCAGCCGGAGGGATGCCCTTGAAAAAACCGGCCATTTGCGTTCCCAAGCCCATAGCGGCGGGTGCCGGGGCGGGGTCATCCAGCCGAATGAAAATGACTTCCATACGCTGATGACGCATCGACTCAGGCACGGGAATCGTATCTTGCGGGCTATCATAAATTTGACGGTGGGCATACATGGACGGCTCTCCAACGCATTTGGTGCATTGTAGCAGCGTTCAACGCACCGCCGTTACCCCCCGGCCCTGCAGGCAGCCCCCCTGCCAGGCAGGAGGGCCCAAGTCCCGCTAATGCTTACATCGACCTCGCAATAATCTCCTTCATAATCTCGCTCGTGCCGCCATAAATCCGCTGCACCCGCGCATCCGCATACATCTGCGTAATCGGATATTCCAGCATATAGCCATAACCGCCGAAGAACTGCAGGCAGTCATCCATCACCTTGCACTCCAGCTCGCTCAGGTTCAGCTTCACCATCGACGCCGTCACCGTATCCAGCTCACCGTCAATCATGCGCTGGATGCAGTCGTCCACAAAGGCCCGCGCCATCACCGCCTGCGACTGCAGGTTGGCCAGCACGAAACGGGTGTTCTGCATCTCGAACAGCGGCTTGCCGAAAGCCTTGCGCTCCTTGGTGTAGGTCACCGTCAAATCCAGCGCGCGCTCAATGATCGCCATAGCGCCGATGCCCAGCATCAGCCGCTCGTAGGGCAGTTCGCTCATCAGGTGGTAGAAACCCTTGCCTTCCACGCCGCCCAGCAGGTTGGCCACCGGCACACGCACATCGTCAAAGAACAGCTCGCAGGTGTCCTGACCTTTCTGGCCCAGCTTCTCCAGAATGCGGCCAACCTTGAAGCCGGGGGCGTTCTTCGTTTCCAGCAGCATCAGCGACACGCCCTTGGCACCGGCGTCCGGATCAGTCTTGGTGACGACCACGATCAGGTCGGCCAGATAGCCGTTGGAGATGAATATCTTGGAACCGTTGATCACGTATTCGTCGCCGTCACGCACGGCGCGGGTGCGGGTGCCCTGCAGGTCGGAACCGGCATTGGGCTCGGACATAGCAATGGCGCCGATCATCTCGCCGCTGGCCAGCAACGGCAGGTATTTGGCCTTCTGTTCCTCGGTGCCGAGGTTGAGGATGTAGTGCGCGGCAATGGCGTGTACATGCGCGCCGAAGGCGCGGTCACCGGCGTAGGCCAGTTCCTCGAACAGCACCGCCATGTGTGCGTAGTTGCCGCCGCTGCCGCCGAAATCGTCCGGAACGTCGGCCAGCAGCAGGCCCAGCTCCCCGGCCTTGCGCCATACCTCCCGGTCCACATGCTGCTGCTTGGCCCACTTCTCGCCGTGGGCGGCAATTTCGGTCTGCACGAAACGGCGGACATTGTCGCGATAAAGTTCGAGGTCAGAATCCATCCAGCGTTTTTTGGCGGTGTTCATGGTGTTCTCCGGGACTTGGCGAGGGGTCTATGTCAGTTGACCTAATTGGCGCGGATACTATCGGTCAGTTGACCGATTCGTCAACCGGTTGGAGAATAGACACCCGAATTTCCTGTGACCGGCCGTTTCCGCATGCGCGACACCGTGATTGAATCATTGAAGAAGAAAGACTCCGGCACCACCGGCAAAGGCATGGGCCGCGCTCAGGAAATCCTCGACGCCGGGCGGCGGCTGTTTGCCCGCGAGGGTTATGCCGGGCTCTCCATGCGCGGCGTGGCGGCGGAAACGGGGGTCAGCCTGAGCACCGTGCAGCATTATTACCGCGACAAGGACACGCTGGTGGAAGCGGTGTTGATGGTGCAGATGGACCTGTATCAGGCCGCTGTGGCGGAGCTGAGCGGCTCGCTGGCGGACGCCGGGCCGGAAGCGCGGCTGCGGGCGGCGATGGCGCTGTTCCTGGCCGAGGCGCGGCGGCCGGAAGTCGGGGGGGTGTTCATGGAAATCTGGTCGCTGGCCAACCGCCACCCGGCGGCGGCGCAAGTGCTTGACCAGGTGCGCCAGCGTGAGCGCAAGCAGTTCATGCGGCTGGTGCAGGGCGTGGCCCCGGGGCTGGGCGAGACGGAACTGGCGCGACGGGCGCGGCTGATGATTGCGCTGATTGAGGGGCTGACGGTACAGTTGTCACGCGGAGACGGCGGAGAAGAGGAGACAACAGCGCTGGTGGCGGCAGCGGAAACAGCCTTGCTGGGGGTGGCGCAGGGCTGACGTCCGGTCGCTTTCCCGCACCGGAACTTCCCGGCAAGGGCAGGCTATCGCGTATAATTCCGCCGCCCTCCCCGTTACCGAGACACTGAACCTTGAGCCGCGACCCTTCCGCCCCGAAACACGCCGCCGACCTGCTGCAGACGCTGCTGTCCGGCACGGACGACGACGAGCGGTTGGTCAGCTTCCTGCTCCGGGAGACCGGGCTGGAAATCAAGGGCTACTCCATCCCCGAATTCATGGATTACATGCGGCGGCAGTCCGTGGATAACGCATCAAGCCGGGAAAGCTCCTCCGCCCCGGTTCAGGCATCCCTGCTCATTCCTCCACCGGAGCCAGCCACCCGCCCCGCAAAAACGGCCAAGTCGAAGGCTGTACTCAACGGCCGCTGGATTGAGCCGGATGAAACTGTCATCGTGGCGGGGCTGCCCCTGCGCGGCGGCCTGTTCTATGTCGGCCACAAGCTGAAAAACGGCAGCTGGCATGACGAGCCCTCGCTGATCAATCCGGAACTGGCTGTGGCGGCCACGCCGGACGGCCGCCTGCCGTCGATTTATCAGGACTGGGGCTTCTACCACTATGACCCCGACGCCTACGCCACCCTGACCCCCGGCAACCGCCGCCGCTATCTGGAATGGCTGGCGGGCGGGCGCAGCGACCCGGACGTCGACCAGCGCCTGCTGCTGCTGTTCTGCATGGGTCTGGAGCGCCGCGCGCTGCATGAAAAAGTCCGGACGGATTTTCCGGTCATCCTCGCCGAGCTGTGGCGCTTGCTGGACGTCTACAGCAGCCACGACTTTTTCCGGGAAAAGGCGCGGGAGCTGATCACCGTACTGGAAGCCGTGCAGCTGCGGGAACGGCAATACCTGAGCGCCCCGGACCTGGACTATGCGGCGCGCGGCCTGTCGCCGGGCATCCGCATACCGTTGGGGCAACTGGCGAAAGACAAAAAACCGCTGACCCCGGACTGGGCGTTGGCCTGGGCGCTGGCGGACAGCCGCATTTCCCGCTACAAACCGGTCTGGAACTGCCCCGACGCCTTCCGCAAGCTGTTCCGGCTGCTGTTTGTGCTGCACTTTCCCAAAGGCATTCCTCTGCCGGTCAACAAGAGCCGTATCAATTTTTACTATCAGCCTTTGTCGCAGACCATCAGCGGTGTGCGTTGCCAGCTGGACCTGCCGGACATGGGCCGCGTTACCGCGCCGGTCAAATCCCTGCAGCAGTTGGTGAACGGCTGCGTGGCGGAATTGCAGTCCTACAGCCGCGCCGTCAGCCGCAACCCCGACAAGGCGATGGCGCTGGAAAACCTGTTGCTGCTGCCGCCCGAGATATGGCCGGATACGCTGACGGATACGCTGGCGGCGCTGGCGGAGGATCTGGGCGACGGCGTGCTGGCCTTGCCGCTGGCCGCGCTGGTCAGCCGCCTGCATGGGGAGGACAAGCTGTCGCCGACGCAATTACGAGGGCTGGCCGAGGCCCTGCACCACGCCCATATCGGCATGGAACCGGACCCGCTGCACGGTGGCAGGCTCACCAACCCGGATGACACTGTCTGCCTGTTCCGTGAATCGGCGGAAGCCCGTGAAGCGCGGGAAACCCCGGCCTTCCTCGCTGCCATGACGACGATAGATGCTGCTGCGCGCGTCACGATCACGGCTGAAAGCGATCCGGCCGCCACGCAGCGCTGGCTGGACCGCCGCATTGACGCCTGGGTGCACCTGCATCCCGACCACCGTTGCCGCCTGCAGGCCCGCTTCCGCGCGCAGTGCGAACGCCCCGCGACGCTGACCAATCTCAAGCCTCGGCTGGAAGCCTTGCCCGCCGCCGCCCGCCGTCCGGTGGCGCAACTGCTGGCGCAGGCGGCGTGCCAGGCGGACATGCCTTCCGCAGCCACCGTGAAACTGCTGGAAAAGTGCTACCAGCATCTGGGGGTGGACAGGGCGCTGCTCTACAGCGACCTGCACGCCCCGGCCCCGACCGGCAGCCACCGGCCCGCCACCGCCCCCGGTGCGGTGCTGACGCTGGACCCTGAGCGCATTGCCCGCCTGCAATTGGAAACGGCGCAGGTCTCGGCGCTGCTGGCGGATGTGTTCGTGGAAGACGAACCGGAAGCGGCCGCGACGCCCGGCCCTGAATCTCCGGCCGCAGTCACCGCGACCGCGCCGGACGAGGCCGACACCTTGTGGGGCCTCGACGAAGACCACTCCACCCTGCTGCGCCGCCTGCTGACTCGCCCGTCCTGGGCGCGCGCCGAGGTACAGGCGCTGGCCGCTGCGCTGGGGCTGATGACCGACGGCGCGCTGGAGCACCTGAACGAGGCTGCCTTCGACCATGCCGACGGTCCGCTGACTGAAGGCGACGACCCGCTGGAAATTAATCCCGACATCCTGGAGAACCCGCCCGAATGAGCTTGATCCGCAGCAAAGACCGTGACGCCCTGATCCAGTCCCTTCGCGCCGGGGTGGTGCCGCGCAGCGGCCAGCACTTGATCCAGGTGGGCCGGGTGAAGGAGTTGGAGGCCCTGATCCGCGACATCGACCGCATTGCCGACGGCGGCTCGGCGTTCCGGGTGGTGGTGGGCGAATATGGCGCGGGCAAGACTTTTTTCCTGAACCTGGTGCGCGCCATCGGCATGGAAAAGAAGCTGGTGACGCTGCACGCCGACCTCAACCCCGACCGGCGTCTGCATGCCTCCGGCGGGCAGGCGCGCTCGCTGTATGCCGAGCTGGTGAAGAACATGTCCACCCGCACCAAGCCTGATGGCGGCGCGCTGGCGGGCGTGGTGGAAAAATTCGTGGCGCAGGCCAAGACCGAAGCCAAGGCCAGTGGCCGCAGCAGCGAAAGCATCATCCACGAACGGCTGGCGCAGTTGACCGAAATGGTCAACGGCTATGACTTCGCGGAAGTGATTGCCGCCTATTGCAAGGGTTTCGAGGACGGCAACGAGCAGCTCAAGGCCGACGCCATCCGCTGGCTGCGCGGCGAGTTCACCACCAAGACCGACGCCCGCCAGGCGCTGGGCGTGCGCAGCTGCATCGACGACGCGGCAGTGTACGACCAGTTGAAGCTGCTGGCGCGCTTTGTACGGCTGGCCGGATACAGCGGCCTGCTGATCTGCCTGGATGAAATGGTCAACCTCTACAAGCTGGCCAACACCCAGGCGCGCAACGCCAACTACGAGCAGATCCTGCGCATGCTCAACGACTCGCTGCAGGGCTCGGCGGAAGGGCTGGGCTTCATCCTCGGCGGCACCCCGGAATTCCTGCTCGACACCCGGCGCGGCCTGTACAGCTACACCGCCCTGCAATCGCGCCTCACCGAAAACACCTTCAGCCAGGCCGGGCTGGTAGACTTCTCCGGGCCGGTGCTGCGGCTGTCGGGGCTGACGCCGGAAGACTTCTTCGTGCTGCTGCAGAAGCTGCGCCATGTCTATGCGGGCGGCGACCCGGCGAAGTACCTGCTGCCGGACGAAGCCATTCCCGCCTTCATGAACCACTGCGCCGGACGGCTGGGCGACGCCTACTTCCGCACCCCGCGCACCACCATCACCGCCTTCATCAACCTGCTGGCGGTGCTGGACCAGAACCCGGAGGCGCGCTGGCAGGACCTGATCGGTGCGGTGGAGGTGCAGGCGGACACCGGCGGTGCGCTGGATGCCGCTGCCGACGAGGACGCCGAATTTGCCAGCTTCAAGCTCTGAGTCCACCGCCTTCGGGCAACTGGACGAACGCATCCGCCGCTGGATCTGGGCCGAAGGCTGGACGCAGCTGCGTGACATCCAGGAGCATGCGATTCCGGCGCTGCTGCCCGCCGACCGCGATGTGATCATTGCCGCCGCCACCGCCACCGGCAAGACCGAAGCCGCCTTCTTCCCCATCCTCAGCCACCTGCTGGCGCAACCGTCGCCGGGCTGCGTGATCTACATCAGCCCGCTGAAGGCGCTGATCAACGACCAGTGGGAGCGTCTGGACCGCCTGTGCGAGGCGCTGGAACTGCCGGTGATCGCCTGGCATGGTGACAGCAAGGTCTCCGCCAAGCAGCACTTCCTGAAGCATGGCCAGGGCATTGTGCTGATGACCCCGGAATCGCTGGAGGCGTTGTTCGTCAATCGCGGCAGCGCCGTACCGGGGTTGCTGGCGGGCCTGCGCTATCTGGTGGTGGATGAACTGCACGCCTTTATCGGCAGCGAGCGCGGCAAGCAGTTGCAGTCGCTGCTGCACCGCGCGGAACGCGCCGCCGGACGGCGCATTCCGCGCGTCGGCCTGTCGGCGACGCTGGGCGACATGCGGCAGGCGGCGCTGTTCCTGCGGCCGCAGGACGCGGAGGCGGTGCAGGTGATTGTCTCCACCGCTGCCCGCCAGGAACTGAAGATCCTGCTCAAGGGCTATGTGGAACCGGTGGTGGCCCCGGTGCGGAAAACTGCCGATCCGGAGGCCGTGGACCCGCCCTCCGTCTGCGAACTGGCCATTGCCGCACACCTGTACAAGGCGCTGCGCCACAGCAACAACCTGGTCTTTCCCAACAGCCGCCGCCAGGTGGAAGCCTATGCCGACCACCTGCGCCGCTGCTGCGACGCCGAGGGTGTGGCCAATGTATTCTGGCCGCACCACGGCAGCCTGTCGCGGGAGCTGCGCGAACACACCGAGCGCGCGCTGAAGGACCGCTCGCGCCCCGCCACCGCCATCTGCACCACCACGCTGGAACTGGGCATTGACCTGGGCGCGGTGAAAAGCGTGGCGCAGATCGGGCCGCCGTCGTCGGTGGCTTCGCTGCGGCAGCGGCTGGGCCGCTCCGGACGGCGGCCCGGCGAAGCCGCCATCCTGCGCGCCTTCAACATTGAACCGGAAATCACCGCCCATTCCGCCTTCTCCGACCGCATCCACGAAAGCCTGCTGCAATCCATCGCCATGATCCGGCTGCTGCTGGCCGGCTGGTGCGAACCGGCGCAGGCGCACGGCCTGCACGCCTCGACACTGGTGCAGCAGATCTTGTCCGTGGTGGCGGAAAAAGGTGGCATCAGCGCCGCCCGGCTGTGGCAGACACTGGTGGAGAACGGTCCCTTTGACGCCGTGCGCCGCGATGACTTCCTGGCGCTGTTGCGGTATCTGGGCGAACTGGACCTGCTGGTGCAGGACAGCGCCGGGTTGCTGCTGCCCGGCGAACGCGGCGAGAAACTGATCAACCACTACACCTTCTATGCCTCCTTCGAGGCCGAGGAGGAATACCGGGTGGAATGCCAGGGCAAGGTGCTGGGCACGCTGCCGCTGAGCCGGCCGTTGCTGCCGGACCAGGGACTGATTTTCGCCGGGCGCGGCTGGCGGGTGCTTGATGTGGACGAACAGGCGCGCAAGATCAGCGTGCTCCCGGACAAGGGCGGCGCCCCGCCCGCCTTCGACAGCGGCGGCATCCGGCTGCATGACCGCGTGCGGCAGGAAATGCAGGCGCTGCTGGCGGGTGACGAACCGGTGATTTTTCTCGACGACATCGCGCAGGCGCTGCTGGCCGAAGCCCGCGCCTATTACCGCGAAGCCGGGCTGCACGCCACGCCGTGGCTGACGGGGGGCGAAGAACTGCTATGGCTGACCTGGCGCGGCGACGCCGTCAACAACACGCTGGCGCTGATATTGAACCGGCGCGGGCTGAAGGCCACCGCGGAAGGCGTGGCCATTGCCGTGCGCGGCGCCACGCCGGAAGAACTGCCCGGCCTGCTGCGCTCGCTGCGGCACCAGCCGGTACCGGATGTGCAATCGCTGCTGGTGGAAGCGAAAAACCTGCAGCAGGAGAAATGGGACTGGGCGCTGCCGGAGGCGCTGCTGTTCCGGTCCTATGCCTCGTCGTGGCTGGATGTGCCGGGGGCGATGGCGGTGCTGAAGGGGATTTAGTCCTCACTCATCATTCAGGCTGCACTCATAATTGGACGGCTCCAGCTTGCAACGGACATTCTTCAGCAGCTTCATCATCCGCGGGTCGTAAAAGCCGTCCTTGGTCACCGCCAGCCGGGCGCTGCGCAGCATGTTGATATAACCGGGCTTGTCGGACTCCGGAATGTCCATCCAGTACTTCACCGGAATGGCGCTCTCGGTTTCCAGGATGAACTGGTAGGCCGGCGCCAGCTGCATGGCGATGAATTCACGCATCAGCTGGCCGATGCCGTCAGGGAATTTGCCCCGGTGCATCATCATCATCCCGGTCACCTGCAGCAGCGGAAACTTGAAGATGGCCCCGCGCGCGTTGCCCTTGTCGTCGGTCATGCCCCGGTACAGCTCCAAAGGTTCGAAAGCCAGCGCGGGCATGGCCAGAATATCCACCTGACCGTTGTTGAACTTGCCGCCGACGCTGGTCAGGTCCACCGACACCGGCTGCGCACCGATCTTCTGCACCATGGAGGCCTGGGATTTGTCGAAATCCAGCACCGCCACCTTGCGGCCCGCCGCCTTGGCAAGGGTGTTGATGCGGCGGTCGTTGACCATGACATAGGCTGCTCCCAGCGGCACAATACCGACGATCTCGACATCCTGGTTGACCATGTAAGAGGCCATTTCCGGCCGGGACAGCAAGGTGATGGCCTCGGTCAGTTGCTGGTAGGACAAGATGGCGCCAATGGCATCCAGGCTGCCGATAAAGGGGTTGTACTGGCGGCCGCGCAGGCTGCTGATGGCCACGCCGTCGCATTGCTTGACCTTGAATTCCTCGGAGGCGATGCGCTCGTCGGTGAAGAGGTTGATCTTGACGTCGGTGGTGGCCTTGCGCTTCAGCTTGGCGGAAGCGATGTCGATGCGCAGGCTGGTGGGCGAGGTGAAGGCGACATTGAGGTCGATGCCGACTTCCTTGGCCATGTTGGTGTACTTGGGCAATTGGGACAGGCTGCCCATGGCGTATTCATAGGCGCGGCTGTTGGTGCCGCCGGGGGCGAACAGGCACAGGGTCACCTTGGCGGGAATGCGGTCCCAGGTGGAAGGCTTGTCCAGCAGGGCCTTGGTGCGGGCCAGCAGGCTGGAGCCGCTCTCGGGGGCGTTGATGACGGGCATGGACGCCGCCTTGGGCCGAGCTGCAGCGGGAGCGGCGGGTGTGGCGGCAAAAGCCATGCCGGCGGTGAGCAGCGCTATCCCGGCAAGGCCGAGTTGACGGGTCTGGTTCATGGTTTGCCCCCTGAGTATGAAGCGACATGCTGGCGCAGCGGCGGTTGCGGAGCAAGTGACAGATGTCATGGTGTTTGCCGGGATGTCAGGGCGGACTCTGCCCATAACGCATATACTCAAAGCAACGCTGTCACTCATGCCGTGAAGCCATACCATGCCCTTTTTCCACAAGCTTAGCTTCAACGACTTGGCCGCCGGCATCACGGTGGACTCCCCCGGCCGCTTTGCCCCGGCGCTGGTCACCCTCGCCAACCGCGTTGGCGGCCCCCTGCTGCGCCTGCTGCACCGCCCCAGCCTGCGCGGGCTGGAAAACCTGCCGACCGACGGCCCCTACCTGCTGGTCGCCAACCATTCCGGCGGCGTGGCGGCTGCCGAACTCAGCAGTTTCTTTACGCTGTGGCTTCAGGAATTCGGCGTCAACCGTCCGCTGGCGGGGTTCACCCTGCCGCTGACTTTCCATGTCTTCCCGTTTACCCAATTGCTGCGGGCGGGCGGCGCCATCCCTTCCACCTACGAGGCCGCGCGGCAGGCGCTGGCGGCCGGTGTGCCGATCCTGGTCTTTCCCGGTGGCGATCACGAGGTGTTGCGGCCGGTCTGGCAGGCCAACCGGGTGGACTTCGGCGGTCGTACCGGTTTCCTGCGCATTGCCGCCGAGGCGGGCATTCCCATTGTGCCGCTGGGAATTTACGGGTCGCACTACACCGCGCCCATCCTGTGGCGCTCCAAGTCGCTGTCGAAGCTGCTGGTGCTGCCCGGCCTGATCGGGCTGAAGCGCTGGGCGCTGACGGTGCTGGGGGTGGCGGGCGCTGGCATCATCCTGTTCTGGCCAGGCAAGCGGCCGCTGGGTCAACGCCTGCTGCTGACGTGGCTTTGGTTGTCGTCGCCGCTGGTGTTCCTGCCCTGGGTGCCGTGGACCATCCGCATGCAGATTGGTGAACCGCTGGCCATCCAGGATTTGCTGGGGGAGGATGATCGCAGCGAAGATGAACAGGTCCGGTTCCGGCGGGCGCTGGCGTCGGTGGAGGCGGCGGTGCAGGCGGAACTGGACCGGGCGAGGCTTTACCGGGAGGCGATACCATCAACCCTGCGAAAGTGATCCGCGAACAGGTGCGCAAACTGACCGACCTGCCCAATGTGGGTAAGGCCGTGGCAGGCGATCTTCAACGCCTGGGCATTACCGAGCCGGGGCAGTTGGCGGGCTGCTGCCCGCTGGCGCTGTATGACCGGCTGGCGGAGATTGACGGGGTGCATGCCGATCCGTGCATGCTGGATACGTTCATATCCATTACCCGGTTTATGGATGGAGAAGAGGCGCGGCCGTGGTGGTTTTATACGGCGGAGCGGAAGCGGTGGATGGACTCGCTGAAATGCTGAATATCCAGTCGTTGGGGCGCATCGCATGCGCCCTTGCGGACGAACAATATCTGTTTCCCGGAAAAATCCGCTCCGGCTTTGCCCCGATCTCCCCTATTGCCTGCCCCGCTTCCCGCGATGGAGAATACCCCCGACATCACCGAATAAAACCTGCCAACCTCCCCCTGGAGCATGCTCATGGACGCACCTTGCCTCACCCCCGTCAGGACCGCCTTTACGTCATTGTTGATGCTGTTCATTCTCAGCCTGGGCCTCAGTGCCCCGGCCGCCGCCAAGGTCCCGCCCAAACCCGACATTATCGCCGCCGCTGAAAAAGGCAAGCTGAAGAAAGTCCAGAAGCTGATAGAAAGCGGCGTTGACATCAATGACGACTGGAATGGCACCAATGCCATCAAGCTGGCCATCGAAAACGATCACCGCGAGGTCGTCGAGTACCTGGTAACCCACGGAGCAAATCCCGACCGCAGCGGCGGCGGCCGGGGAACGCCGGTGATCCTGGCCCTGATGCGCAAGGACATGGACCTGATGGTCTGGCTGCTGGAGCACGGCGCGAGCGCCAACGCACAGACTCAGGACCCGCGAACGACCAGTTATGTCTATGTTGACCCCACTGGCTATGCCGCCGAGGAAAACAACCTGGAAGCCTTGAAACTGCTGCTGGCGCATGGTGCCAGGGTGGACGGCAATGACAGCCGGGAGTTGCGCGCCGCGGCAGGCAACAACAACCTGGAGATGGTGCGCTTGCTGGTGGAGAAGGGTGCGAAGGTGAACGGCGCCAACGACTACGGCACAACGGCGCTGCATCAAGCCGCCAACCGGGGCAATGCCGAATTGATCCAGTACCTGATCCTGAAAGGCGCCAATCCCAACGCTCTGGAGAAATACGGCACCGCGCCGCTGCAGCAGCTGGTCAAGGAAAACCGGGCTGGCGGCTCTCCGGAGGTCCTCAAGCGCGGCGAGGAGAATTTACTGAATGCGGTGATGGTGCTGGTGGAGGCCGGGGCGGATGTCAACCACGAGGCTGAGCATGTCGGCCCGGCGTTGTACTTCCTGACCAACAGTGACAACACCGCGCTGGGCGCAAACTACCGGCTGGTGGGGGAATACCTGATCAGCAAGGGCGCGAGCCTGCAGGCCGCCGCCAGTTATGGCCGAAAGAACGCCCAATTCCTGGAAGAGACGACTAAAGCCATTGCCGCCCAGGAAGCCGCCGCGAAAGAGGCGGTCGCGGCGCGGAAACGC
Source organism: Fluviicoccus sp. (assembly GCF_030646115.1). Classification (GTDB taxonomy): domain Bacteria; phylum Pseudomonadota; class Gammaproteobacteria; order Pseudomonadales; family Moraxellaceae; genus Fluviicoccus. The sequence goes on along the minus strand of NZ_JAUSMX010000027.1, from coordinate 195,486 downwards.
GAGGCCGAACAGGCGCGCAACAATGCTTCACAGGGGAACGTCAGCAGCGGTTCCTGCACCTGCACGCGGCGTTCCATGCGCTGGGTGATGGGTCGCGAGCAGTTGCGGGGCCACTACGAGTTTTATGATGAAAAGGTGAGCTGCGGCTGTTGATGCCGGTACTGACTGTTGGGGCGCATCGCATGCGCCCTCGCAGACGAACAGGCTATCATTCATGAAGACCGGAGTGTTCTGCCAAAGGGAGCCCACCGTGCGCCCCTACGAGACCGTTAAACGGTACGCTGCATACACAGCAAAACGGCAGCAGCGGATGCTGGCGTTGAAGCGGTAGATGTATCGGGATCAAGATTGCTCCGGCCCTGAGTTCGGACTATATTCAGTCTTTATTCAGTCCTGACGCAACCGCCATGTCCCACGCCAGCGATATCAAACCGGTCAGCTACCTCAAGGCCAATGCCGCCGAGGTGCTGCGTGACCTCTCCGAACAGCGCCGTCCGCTGATCATCACCCAGAACGGGGAAGCCCGGGCGGTGATGCAGGATATCGCCAGTTATGAAGAGACCCAGGAAACGCTGGCGCTGCTGAAAATCCTGGCCTTGGGCAGCCGGGAGATCGAGATGGGTGAAGTGACGCCGGTTGCAGATGTGGCCACGCGGCTGCGCGCCAAGCGGGTGCGTGACTGATGCCTGAAACCCCCTTTCAGGTACTGCTGACCAAGGGCGCCGAACAGGATCTGGAGGCGATTTATGACTATCTGGCGGCTTACGACAGCCCTGAAAAGGCGGATCAGGTTCTGGATCAGTTGTTGGCGGTGACAGACAGCATTGCGGCTTTTCCGGAACGCGGCACCTGGCCGCCGGAACTGGCGGCGCTGGGTATCCGGGAGTACCGTCAGGTGTACTTCAAGCCGTGGCGGGTGATTTACCGGGTGTCCGGGCAGCGGGTTTATGTGCTGCTGATGGCGGACGGGCGACGGGATATGCAGTCGTTGCTGATGCGACGGTTGTTGGGGGCTTAGGTTTCACCCCATAGTCCGCCCCGGCATGGATGTTGTCACACATCGACGGGTGTGATCAGTGTTCGTCAACAAATCCTGCTCCCGTCACGGTTTTCCCATTCTTCACCGCCAATTCACAACTCACACATCACCGCTTCACCCAGGCTTCCCGACAAAACTCCAAACTGACGCTGTCTCCTGATTGACCGGATTACCCTCATGAAACCGCCTTCCACCGACGTCCCGCACCCCTGCACCCGGCATCAGGCCGGTCTGGCATTAGGCAGCCTGTTTGTCCTGATCAATATCATGCTCTACGGGTTCAGCGCTTTGCTTGGGGAACATTGGAAAGTTGGCGTGATGATGGCTCTCATGTTTAGTTCCCCTTTGGCTTTGGCAAGTTTTGAGTTTAGTGGACATAGTTCAAGACTGATTGTTGCCTGCCTCTGTGTACTCATTAACTATTTTGGCTACGGGTACTTGCTGGGCATCATTTTCAGGCCAAGGCCATCATTTTCGAAGGCTTACGCTCTCTGGGTGCTAACCAGCTATGGCGGCCTGGTGGTTGTATGGATGGGGATTCTGTATATTCTGCTGATGAACTTCCTGGATTTCTGAGAGCGACGTGTGTGTTCTGCGAAAAGGGCGCACGCAGTGCGCCCCTACGTGACCCGTTGAATCCCCCTACTCCCCCGCCCACGCCTGAAACAACTCATCCCTCGACCGTAACCCCGCCCTCGGCAGCGCATGGTTCACCACATAATTCGCCCCGGCATGGCTGTTGTCCCACATCGCTTGGTGCGCCTGCGGCAGCTGCTCCCAGTCCACCAGCAACGGCGGACTGACATCCAGCCGCCCGGCGGCAATCAGGTCATTCATCTTCGTCACTTCAAAGGCATTGCACAGGTGCGTCCCGGCGATGGTGGCGGTGGGCATCAGGATGCGGCGCTGGCGCGTCCACACCTGAGGTGCGTAGAAGGTGTAGCGCCGCCCTTTCAGTTCCTCGCAATAGACCACCCGACCGGTGAACGGTTTCACCAGCGAGGTCGAAGCCGCCAGCGCGTCATGCCCGGCGCGTTCGATCACCAGATCGGGGTAACCGCGCGGGTTGTCGGTGGAGCGCAGCCAGCGACCGATGGCGGTGCCGAAGGGTTTCATGGTGCGTTCCTGGAAACGGCGCACGGCTTCCTTGAAGGCGGCGGTGTCGGTCTTGGCGTCCGGCATGGCGGGCAAGGACTCCGGCCATTCGAAATCGGCCCCTTCCTTGCGCTGGATTTCTTCCAGCGACACCACGCCCTTCACCGCATCGCCAAAGCCCAGCGACTGCACGAACTCACGCTGTGCGTCACGGGCGGTGGCGACCACCAGCCGTCCCCCGGCGGCGCGCACGGCTTCAATGGCTTCCAGACCCACCGGGTCCAACAGTTCGCTTGAACCGACGCCGTAATACAGCAGCACCGCCTCCCCCGCCTGCAAGCCGGCGCGGCGCAGCATCTCTTCCGGGGTAGACGCGCCGGGCTTGCCCGCGAAGCTGAAGGCGTAGCCGCTGGTGGCGCCGTAGAAGGCGAGCGTGCCGTGCTCGGCCAGCAGCTGGAAGCTGCGCGGGAAGGATTCCTGCCCGGCGTGCGAGACGGCGTAATCGGCGAGGCGGCCGCCGCTCTGGCGGCGGAATTCGGCGAGGATGGGTTCCCCGGCCTGCTCCCAGGCGGCGATGGCCTCCGGGGTGGACGGTACCGGCGTGTAGGCCTGCGCCCAGCGCGGGTCCTTGCGGTTGACGGCTCCGGCCGCGCCCTGCGTGGCGATGAAGTCGGCGCGTTCCGGGCTGGAGACGAGGCCGATGGTGGTGAGGCCATGGCGGGCGGCGGTCTTCATCGCCTCGAAGCCGGTGCCGGTGGCCGCGCCTTCCACGAACAGCGTGCGGCCGGGCTGGATGCGCAGCGTGGTGAACAACGCGCGGACGATGGTGCCGAGGTTGAGCACGTAGGAACCGGCGGCTTCCAGCGTCAGGTCGGGCGGCAGCGGGTGCAGTTGCGGGCCTTGCACGCGCAGGAACTGCTGGTGGCTGCCGGTGTCGGTTTCGTAACCCTGGATGGCGAATCCGGCGTACATCGGATCGCGCGCGGCCAGCGGCGACAGCAGTTCGCTTTCGCCGGAATAGATCGTCACCAGATCGCCGAGCTTGAGCCGGGCCTCGCGCCGCAGCTCGCTGCCCAGCGCGGCGACCAGCGCCACGCCACCGGAGCCGGTGACCTGATAGTCCAGATCGTGGTTGTCGAAGGGCGAGACCGGGATGCCGGTGAGCGCCCAGATGTCGTTGAAGTTGACTTCCGAGGCCAGCACGTAGACTAGCGCCTCGTTGGGGCCGGGCTGCGGCACCGGCGCGAGGATCTGGCGTTCGCTGTGGCGCGGCAGGCCGTGCGCGGGCGCGCCGGTGGCAGGGTCGCGCACCACGGCGTGGGCGTATTGCCACAGCGGCAAGGGCGTGAGGCCGGGCCAGAACGGGGAACCGACCGGCAGCAGTTGACCGTTGCGCAGCAGTTCGTCCTGTTGTTCCGGCGATGGCGCGGTGTCGCGGCGGGTGGGCAGTGGCGCGCTTTGCTTGTCGAGGAAGGCGCGGATACCGGCCTTGCCGCCCAAGGGGTCGATCACGGCTTCGGCAAAGAGGTGCGCCTCACGCGCCAGCCCGGCGGCGATGCCCTGTTCCCAGCCGGTGCGCAGGGCGTCGAGGATGCGGGCGGCGGTGGCCCCGCGACCGACGGCGTCGGCCTGGGCCAGCAGGCGGCGGACTTCGGCATCGACCAGCGCCTCTGCAAACGAGGCCTGCCCCGCCTGCTGCCAGTGCGGGCGGGCCGCTACGCGACGGGCAAAGGCCTGCGCCACCGGATTGTCACCGGCCGGATCGGCGACATAGGCCATCGCCATCCGCACCGCCACCTGCACCACGTCCTCGGCGTCCTGCGCCAAGCCGTGCAGCAGGCCGTCCGCCTGCATGGCGTCCGCTTCGTGGGTGCGGCCGCCGAGGATGATTTCCAGCGCCCGCACCAGCGGCGCGGCGTGCCCGGCCAGCTCCAGCAGGCGCGGCAGCCGTTGCGTGCCGCCGTAACCGGGCAGCAGGTTCAGCCGCACTTCCGGCTGGCCGAACACCGCCGCGCGGTCGGCCACCCGCACATGACAGGCCAGCGCGAATTCCATGCCGCCGCCCAACGCCACGCCGTTGATGGCGGCGATCACCGGCTTCGCCATCGCCTCGATCTTGCGGAAGGCGAGATGGGCGTTGTTCGGCAGCGGCAGCGCTTCGTCCAGCGTATGCACGTCTTCCAGCAACTGGCGGATGTCCGCCCCGGCGACAAAGGCGGCGGTGCCGGAACCGGTGAAGATCACCGCCTTGACGTCGTCACGACGCTCCACATGGTCGAGCACGATGTTCAGTTCATCCAGCGCCCGCTCGTTGAGAGCGTTGACAGGCGGATTGCTGATGGTGACCAGCGCCAGCCGCGCCACCGCGCCATCCGGCTGCACCGGCAGCGCATGGTAGTGAACGCGGAAATAGCGGAAATCCTCGAACAGCGTCTGCTCGGCGGCGACGCGCTGGCGCGCCTGCCAGTCGTCGATAGCGCGGCGCAGTTCGGCAATGGATTCGGGGTTGCGCAAGGTCGAGGTATCGCCGACGTCTTGCCCTTCCACCAGCGCCCGCACCATGCGCCGCATGTACTTGCCGCTGCGCGTCTCCGGGAACTGCGACACCTCGATGAAGTCTTCGGGAATGGCGACCTGCCCCTTCTCCTGCCGCACCATCTCGATCAGGCGGCGACGGTCTTCCGCCGACAGCTTCGCCCCCGGCACCGGCTTGATGAAGGCCAGCGGCGTCAGCCCCTTGTGCGGATGGGGCGCACCGACGACGATGACATTGCCCACCGGCGAATCCGGCCGCACCTGCTTGTCGCGCAGGATCGCGCCCTCGATTTCCTCGGTGCCCAGGCGGTGGCCGGAGACGTTGATGACATCGTCCGAGCGGCCGTGCAGCGAGAAACCGCCGTCGGCATGACGGATGGCGAAGTCGCCCTGGGTGTAGGCCAGTGTGCCCTGCCAGCGCTGCCAGTAGGTCTTTTCATAGCGCCCGAAATCGCCGCGCCAGTCGCGCGCCACCACCCGCCCTTCCACCCTGAAATTGGCTTCGTCGCCCCAGATGGTGCGGCACAGGTAGGGGTACGGCGCGGCAATCACGATTTCGCCCTTCTCCCCGTCCTCCGCCGACCGTGCAACGACACTGCCCTTCCCGTCCGGCTCGCTGTCGGCCACCCAGACATCGCCCATCACCCAGGGCAGCGGATAGGTATGGGCATCGGCGCGCAGCGGGAAATCGGGGTTGCCGTAGAGGTGCGTCCAGACGATGCCGCCGTGCTCGGTGGCCCAGTAGGAGTTGATGTACCAGGGCGTCACCAGCTCCATGCCGAACTGCTGCACCACCGGCGAGGTCGGTTCGGCGCAGAAGGTGGCGACGCGCAGCGAGTCCAGCGCATAGGCGCGCACGTCCTGCACGTTCTGCGGGTCGGTCATCACGGTTTTGAGGAAGGTGACCCCGGCCTTGAAGATGGTGACCTTCAGCCGCTCGATGATGCTGGCGAAACGGCCGGAACCGGGGAACACAGGCGCGCCCTCGGCGACGACGGTGGTGACGCGGCTGGCGAGCGCGCCGGAGATCATGTAGCTCTGGCCGGTGATCCAGCCCGGATCGGCCACCACGTAGATGACATCGCCCGGCTGCGCGTCGAAGGCGATGCGGAAGGTGTGGGCGACGCCGCTGACGTAGCCGCCGTGCACATGCACCACGCCCTTGGGCTTGCCGGTGGAGCCGGAGGTGTAAATGAAGAACAGCGGGAATTCGCTGTCCAGCGGTTCCGGGGGGACGGAGGCCCAGATGGCGGCGACCAGCTGCCGGTCGTCCAGCCACAGCAGCGCGGCTTCGTCCGCGACGTCGAAGCCCTGCGCCCGCGCGGCAGCGAGCAGGGTTTGCAGCGCCTCGCCGGTCAGCTCGTCGCTCCAGCGGTCGCGCTCCGGCCGCCACACCAGATCGGGCTGGGCGGCATGGCGGGCGACGATGACGGTATCCACCCGCGCCGGGGTGTTGACCAGCGCCGAGGCGATGGCGGTGCGGATGCGGCTGGCCTCCACCGACGTCAGTCCGGGCAAGGCTTCCAGCGCTTGGCCGACGCCGCGCATCACGTCCGAGCGTTCCAGCGTGATTTCCGCCGCCACCGCCTGTTGCGCGCCGTCGAGGATGGCGTCGCGCTGGGCGGGGGTCAGCGCCAGCGGTTGCAGCGCGGCGGCGACAGCGGCCAGCGCGACTTCGGCGGGCACGTAGTTGTCCAGCGCGGGGTCGGTATAGGCTTCCTTGTAGGCGACGATCTGGGCGTTGCGGTAGCCGCCGTCGGCGGTGATGACGATGCGCGCGCCGGCATTGTGGATGCGGTCGGAGAGGGTCTTGTCGCTGAAGCCGCCGAACACCGGGGTGTAGACGACGCCGATGCGTTTGCAGGCTTCGGTCCAGTAGATCTGTTCCGGGATGTTGGGCATGTTGATGGCGATCCGGTCTCCGGCCTGGAGGCCGAGGCGGCGCAGGGCCAGGGCGCATTTGGCGGTTTCCAGCAGCAGCTGGCGGCGGCTGACCGGGTAGGAGACGACGGGGCCGCCGCGTCCGTTGTCCAGCGATTGGTCCCAGCGGTCGCCTTCAAACCAGAGGGCGGCTTCGTGGCCGTGTCCGGCGAGGACGTGGCGGTCGACTTCGTTGAAGCAGGCGTTGGTGAGGCCGCCGCTGAACCAGCGGTAGAACGGGGCGTCGGTGGTGTCGAGGGCGGTGTGCCAGGGGGTGAAGTCGGGCGGCAGTTGGGGGTGGACGGGTTCGCCGGTGCGGGCGTGGTAGCCCTGCCAGTGGTGGGTGTCGGGGTTGACGGTGAGCCAGCAGGCTTCCTGACCTTCTTGTTCGATGTACCAGTGCAGTTGACGGCGGGCGATGGCGCCGTGGTAGTGGCCGGGGTCGGTTTGGCAGGCCTGTCGGGCGGTTTCCCAGGCGGCGCGGGTGGTGAGGGGGTTGTTGCGGGCGGGGCGCGGGGGGATGGCGGGGAGAGACATGCGGACTCCGGGGTTCCCCTTTGGGTGTGGGGGATGGTGTTGTTTTTTGCGGTTTCCGGGGCGACTTGGCGGCGGAGGGAAACCGGGATTAATTTGCGTTACTACATTGTAATGTTTATTTGGGGCGATCGGAAGTTGATTGGGTCCGGTTGCCGAGGAATGATTTATAGCATGCGGGGGGATAGGTGTCGTTTGCCGCCGTGCCAAGGCTTGAGTTGCTTTCGGTTCGCGAAGATACTGGGGTAGCCCTAACTGCACGGATGCCCAACCGAAATGAATGATATTCCCTCAGTACTTGCGACGTATTTCGCCGATGGCAAGCCCTTGGTTTGCGAACTGGATGTGAGTCCATTTATCTGTGAGTTCTGGGAACAGGATGAGCTACTGCAGTTCAATCAGGAGTATGAAGTTCCGGTACTGGCACCCGGCTACTTTGGCTTCGGAACAAGCGGGGGTGGCGAGATGTTTGCGATTGCGCTTGATGGTGCGGTGGTGTGTCTCCCCTTTATTGGAATGGAGCCAAAAGTGGCAATGGAGCTGGCTTCGTCATGGGAGGCATTTGAACTCATGCTGCGAGGAGCAATTTAAAAGCCATGGAAATCGAAGCTGCCAAAAAATACGTTGGGGTTTTGCTCGACTACCAGTTTGACCTGCTTCATACCCAGCAGTGGGGCCTCAATCATGCTGAATTTTTGTTTATCAAGGCGACCGAATTTATTCTGGAGCATCCGCCATTAAAGTCATGGATTTTAGGACTGATTGAAATCACGTTAAAGGAACATTTCGGAACTAGCCTGCCTGGTGGCTCGAGGCCGAAGGACTATGTACCTGAGGATTACATCTGGTATCTGATCCACGCCACACGCTGGAACGAATTCTACAATATCGCCGAATCGCTCAAGGGCACACCTGTAGACCTTTGGACCTCAAACCTGATAACCACATCGTCCTCAACCATTCTGGCGGCTTTGGATGATGATTGGGAAGATCAGGAATTTTATGAGTCATTTCAGAGGGGTGGGTTCAAGCAGACCGTCTGAATCCGGGTGGGAGGAAACAGGGTCAGGGGAAACGGGCAGACTTGATTATTCGATCAATCGAGCGCCCGAATGATCGGCACATCATTCACATGATGAGCAACCTTGGCCAACGCCGCCATCGGCACCAGCAACACCGCCTGACTCTCCCACCCCATATCCGCCGGATTCCCGCCCAACCGCTCCCCCGTGTAGTACCGCGTATATGTCGTTGACCGCACCACATCCAGCAAATGCCCGGTCAGGCGCACCCGCAACCCGCACTCCTCAAACACCTCCACCAGCGCCGCCGCCTTCGCCGAACGCCCATCCAGCCGCCCCTTGGGAAACGTCGCCTCATACCCGCCAAACGCGTTACTGGGTGCCACCACCCACACCCGTCCGTCCGGCTCCCGCACCACCACACCAGCCGCCCGCTGCAAACCACCGGGAGCCACGAATTCCGGCTCCGCCAACGGCATGGCGGCGGCCAAGGCCTCCCACTCCGTCGTGGTCGCCGGAGCCTGCCAGGACAGGATCGGAGTCCCGTTGACCGACTCCGGCATGGCCCCGTCCGGAATCACACAGGCAACCGCCCCCGGGTCCTGCCATGTGGCCAGATCACTGGGCGTGGACGGCTTGTTCAACGTGACCGGCTTGCCCTGGTCATTTTTCCGTGGATGGTACATGGCGTTAATCCCTCTGAAGTCCCTACAGCACAGGCCAGACATCGTGGTGCAGATGCGCACGTCCCGCACCCCGCACCGTCGCCACCTGACTCTTGAAGTTAGAATAATCCAGCGTTTCTACCATGTTCGCCATCGCCGTCGCCACCTCCCGGCGCGGAGCCACGGCACGGAACCGGTAGTCGGGCTTCAGCGCGTCCCTTCCCCGGTGTACTATCGGACCGGTTCACCCCCATAACAACAACCACCTCCGACAAGGACCACCCCATGAAAAAACACCTGCTCCCCCTCACCCTGCTCGGCCTGTGCGCCACCGCCAACGCCGCCCCGGTCACCTACGACATCGAGCCCACCCACACCTTCCCCAGCTTCGAAGCCGACCATTTCGGCGGCATGTCTGTATGGCGCGGCAAGTTCAACAAGACCAGCGGCAAGCTGGTGATCGACAAGGAAGGCGGCAGCGGCAGCGTCGACATCACCATCGACATCAACAGCATCGACTATGGCCTGGACGCCATGAACGCCAAGGCGCGCAGCCCGGAACTGTTTGATGCCAAGAAATTCCCCAAGGCCTACTACAAGGGCACCTTTGCCGGTTACACCAACGGCGTGCCGTCGCGGGTGGACGGTGAATTGACGCTGCACGGCGTCACCAAACCGCTGACCCTGACCCTGAATTCCGTCAAGTGCATGCCGCACCCCATGCTGAAGCGTGACTTCTGCGGCGCAGACGCCATCGCCACCCTCAACCGCGATGACTTCGGCATCAGCGCGGGCAAGGACTGGGGCTTCAAGATGGACGTGACGTTGCGGATTCAGGTGGAAGCGGTGGCGGCGAAAGAGAAGGCCAAGGAGAAGGCGAAGCCTTGAGGGTGGTTGCCAGGTAGATGCGTTGGGGCGCAACGCTTGCGCCCTCTTCGCAAGAACACGCTGTTGACTACGTAAACCGGCTTCCTGTTCGGTCTAGAGGGCGCATGCGATGCGCCCCAACGGGGTCTGGAGTTACAATGGCGTTATTTGGTTCAGGGAGGAACCAGCATGAATCAACCAAAACGCCTTCGCCGCAACAGCACCCGTTGGCCCGGTCATGATTACCGGCATCGCGGGGCGTATTTCATCACTTTGGTTACTCGTCAGCGTGAAATGCTATTTGGAGATATCAGGGACAACCGGATGATTCTGAATTCCTGGGGAACCATTGCTCACACAGCCTGGCATAGCACCACACCCCTGCGTCCGGACGTGACGTTAGCAGACCTCATTGTCATGCCCAATCACGTGCATGCCATCATCCATTTGATTGAAGCACCGGCCGGGGTTCCGCCATCTTCGATCACGGATATCATCAGAGGCTACAAAGGCACCGTGACAGCCGCAATCCGACGGGTTTCCGGCATCCACGATCTGGACTGCATCTGGCAGCGGAATTATCACGACCGCGTTATCCGCAATGAGGATGAATACAGGCGGATTGCAGAATATATTCGGGAAAATCCGGCACGTTGGCAGCATGATTGCTTCAATAGCCTGACGATCGCCACATAATGGCGTTGGGGCGCAACGCTTGCGCCCTCTCCGCAGAACACGCCGCACATTCCGAAACTGATATCCTGTTTGTCCACCAGGGCGCATGCGATGCGCCCCAACGGGGGTCAGGGACACGGAATAGAAGGGCTTCATTTGGCTGAGCGTTGGGGCGCAACGCTTGCGCCCTCTTCGCAGAACACGCAGTTCATTCCGTAAACCGGCATTCTGTTCGTTCGCGAGGGCGCATGCGATGCGCCCCTACGGGGGCAGGGTAAGGAGGGCGTTATTCGGTTGAACGTTGGGGCGGCTTCCACTTCGCCAGTTTTTCCGCCAACGCCTTCAGCACCAACGGCTTGCTGAGGTGGTCATCCATGCCCGCCGCCAGCGATTCGTCACTCTGCACATGCGCGGTCAGGGCAATCACCGGCAGGCGCGGCCAGCGGTTGGCCTGCTCCAGCGCTCGGATTTGCCGTGTGGCTTCAAACCCGTCCAGTCCCGGCATTTCGCAATCCATCAGCACCAGATCCAGCGCACCGGCGTGCCGGCGCACCAGATCCACCGCCTCACGGCCGTCCGCCGCCACCAGCGGCTGAATGCCCAGACGCCCCAGCATGCCGGAAATCACCATCAGGTTGACCGGGTTGTCCTCGGCCACCAGCACCCGCATGGCCCCCATTTCCGCCCGCGCCCAGCCCTCGCTGCGGGGCGTTGGTGCCTGCGCGCGCGGCAGTGACAGCCTGACCCAGAAATTGGAGCCCTGGCCCGGCACGCTGTCCACCCCGATCTCGCCGTCCATGAGGCCTACCAGTTGCTTGCAGATGGCCAGCCCCAGCCCGGTGCCGCCATAGCGCCGGGTGGTGGAGGACTCGGCCTGGCGGAAGGTCTGGAACAAGGTGGCCACCTGCTCGGGACTCATGCCGATGCCGCAATCCTCCACCTCCAGCGACAACTGCGCGACCGGGTCGCCGGCGGCCGACAACACCCGGGCGCGCAAGTGGATGGTCCCCTGCGGGGTGAACTTGATGGCATTGTTCAGCAGGTTCAGCAGAATCTGGCGCAGGCGGACGGGATCGCCCTGCACCCAGACCGGCACGTCGGGGTCTAGGTCAATCACCAGCTCCACCGACTTCTGGCTGGCGCTGAGGCCGGAAATGGCCACGCATTCCGCCAGTACATTCGGCAGGTGGTAGGGAATGCTTTCCAGCGTCAACTTGCCGGATTCGATCTTGGAGTAATCCAGAATGTCGTTGATGACGGTGAGCAGGATTTCCCCGGAACTCAGCAGCATCTCCATATAATTCCGTTGCGCGGGCGTCAGCGGTGTTTCCTGCATCAGCTGGGCAAAGCCCAGCACCCCGTTCATGGGGGTGCGGATTTCATGGCTCATCTTGGCCAGAAACTCGCCCTTGGCCTGGTTTTGCTGGTCGGCCAACAGCGCTTTCTGCTGGGCCAGCGCATGCCCCTGCTCGGCCACCAGCCGCGCCGTTTCCAGACGGTTGATGCGGCTGGCCAGGGCCATGGACATCAGGATGGCTTCCAGGAAGCTGCCCAGCTGGAACAGGTTCTCGGTGAACGTATTACGGGGCAGCACGCCGATCTTGTTGAACAGCATCAGCGCGCCGCCGAAGATCAGGCAACCCCAGGCCACACTGAAGATGCGCGCCTCGGGGTCGCCCGCCGCCATGCGGCTCAGCCCCACCAGCATGCCCGAGATGGTCAGCAGCAGCAGGAACCCCAAGGCCACAGTGGTGGTGACGATATTGGGCAGCAGCGGCACTGCCAGCAGTTGCACCACTCCCATCGCCACCAGCATGCGCATCCAGCGCGCCCAGCCCGGCGACCGCCGCCGCAATTCCAGAAAGCTGAGGAAGAACAGGCTGTCGGCAATCAGGATCAGCGGCAGTTCCAGGCGGGTGGCATAGGAGGCGAACTGCGTGGTTTCCGGCCACAGGTACAGCTTGGCCAGGCCCTGCAGGTCGAACTGGAACAGGGTTACCACGAAGACCATGAACACGTAGTAGAGGTAGACCCGGTCGCGGACAAAGGCCCAGAGCATGAGGTTGTAGAAAAACATCACCGCCATGCCGCCGAAGAAAATCCCCTGCAACAGGGTGACAACCCGGTTCCGGGCGTCAAGGACGCTGTGTTCAACCACGGTCAGCGGTAATTGCAGGTGATCACTCTTCACCCGCAAATACACCTCCTGATGGCTGCCGGGCGGCAGGGTCAGGGGAAACACCGGGTAGCGGTCGGCAATGACCCGCTGGCTGACCGGCCGCATGTGGCCGTAAACATAGTCAGCCACCCGGCGGCCCTGCTCATCGCGGATATGAACCTGGATGTCATTCAGGAACGGGAAGGGGATTTCCAGCATCCAGTCCCGCACCGGATGATCCTGGTTGCGCACCGTCAGGTGGAACCAGCAGATGTCGTCGGTAAAGAAGGTCGGGGCGGTGTTCCCCACCGGTTTCCACGGCGGGCGGGCGGGGTCGGCCGGCAGTTGGTCCAGCGTGGGTGCGGTTTCCGGCTTGCTGCAGAAATAGCGAATTTGAGGGTAGGGCTCGTAGGTGGACTGGCCTTGCCGCAGGGCAAGCTCGTCGGCCCGGGCCACAGCGCCCAGCCAGAAACCCAGCAGGCAGAGCGCCCACAGCAAGAACCGGGCTGCATGACCGCTGTTCATGGGTCACGCCTTGTACAATTGCGCCAACAGTCTTTCACCATCCTTCCCCGGTCATGAGATCGTCCATTGCCGGGCATGAAAGACCGGCACCCATGACTCAGTATAGAGTTCCCGGAGCGCAGCGTACACAACCGGGCGTCACATGGGTGCGGCAGGGAGGCATACCGCCATCGCAGTCTTTTGAAACTGTCTAACGCTCCGCCACGGTTTTCAGCAACGATGATTCGAAGATGGCGGCCGGGCTGATCACCGGCTCATTCAGGGGTATGCGGGCGCCATAGCGCTCCTTGAGCTTGGCTTTGACAACCGGGCTGTCCAGATTGAAGGACCCCAGTTTTGACAGGGGCGCCAACTCGATATTCACTGACTGGAACATTTTCCAGACCAGTTCGGAACAGTAGATCCGGTGGTCCGACCACTCGAACGTGAGGTCATAAGGCTTGCCTTCGTAGTTCGCGGCCTCCTGTTGCAGGCGGGAAATCGCCGCCGTGGACAGGGGGGACTGAAGCCGCTTGACCACGTAATGCTTGTCCTGACCCCGATTGAGCCAGGCTTCCAGCGGCGTGTATTTGACTGGCTGCACGGCCTCGAAGACATAGGGCTTGCCATGCCGGAGCAGAATGATGCCCATGTGGCTGTAAGGCGAACGGGTGGCCGCCTGGACGGCCTGGCTCTGGCTGGACCGGGAGGTGTGAAAGACGATATCGCCCGCCTGCGGCTCATAGGCCAGCGCCGAAGCGGATATCAGCAGTCCTAGAAGTAGGATGTACGCTATCTTTGAAACGGTTGTGACACGTATAGACTGCATATATGAATATCTCCCATGATTTCCACCTGCCACAGCCCATCAGAATCCCGTCGCTCCAAAAACGAAATCCCCCCGCCCAGCCCCGCCAAGGCGTATAGTGACCTTACACCCACCAAAACCCGAGAACGCCATGAGCAAGGGAATGGAACGCAAAAAGGAAACGAAGAAAAAGCCCCTGAAAACCCCTCAGGAAAAACGCGACGAGAAAAAGGAAAAGCAGGGCAAATAACCCGCCTTTCCCGCGATCACCGCCGCGACGGTGATCCCCCGCCCCGCTTACTCTCCCAACTGCTTCTTCACATACCCCGCCCCGGCCCCCGTCGGCGCCAGCGCCAGATACGTCTTCCACGCCTTCACCGCCTTTTCCTTCTCCCCCGCCCCGTTCCACGCATCACCCAGATTCAGGTACGCCACCGCCCGCGACGGGTCTGCCTTCAGCGCATTCTCGAACCAGCGCGCCGCTTCCGCATACTTCTGCTGCTTGTAGAACACAAAACCCAGGTTGTTTGCCGCCAGCGCAAAATCCGGCCGCAACTTCAGCGCCTCGGTGAACTGCGCTTCCGCCGCCGCATAGTTCTTTTCCCGGTACAGCTGCAGGCCGCGATCGTTGGCGCGCTGCGCCAGTTGCCGCGCCGACAGGTTCACCAGCGGCGTCGCCTTCAGTGTCTGTTCCTTGCCCTGCAGGTCCACCACCTTCACCGGCGCCACAGTCAGCGCCTTGCCTGGGGATGTCGGGGTGACGGCGGGTGCGGCTGCATCGAGCTTGCGGTTCATGGCTATGGCGTCAGTGCCCAGCTGGAGGCTGTCGCCACTGAGGAATTCGCTGGCGGCCGGGGCCTCAAACACGAATTCCCCGCCTTCCGAACCGGGCAGGCTGCCGAAGGCCGGGGTCTGCGCCGACACGCCCGACACCGCCGGGGCGACATAGGCCGCCAGTTCGGTGGCGGTGATGAAGCCGTCGCCGTTCAAGTCACCCTTGCCGTCCAGCCCCTGCAACACCGTCCAGGTGAAGATGGAATGGCCGTTGGGGCCGCCGTCGGCCACCATCTGGTCCGCGCCGCCCGCCGTCAGCATCTGCCGCCCCAGCCGTTTGGCGTTTTCCTGCAGATAACCGCCGCCCGCACCGCGCGCCAGCCCCAAGCCGCTGTAGCAGGCGTCCATCATGAAGAAGACATGCTTGGCGTTGAGGCTTTCGGCAATGTTCTGGATTTCGGTCATGGGGATGGCGTCGGTAGCAGTTTCGGCCGGGTCGGCGTCCACCGGGATGATGTAGCCGACATCACGCCCGGAACTGAGCTTGCGCGTGGCCCCGTGACCGGCAAAAAACACGAACACTCGGTCATTTTTCTGCAGGTTGTCATGCCCCAGCCGGTCATGGAAGGCGGCGAGGATGTTGTTGCGGGTGGCCTCGCCGTTGCTGAGGGAAATGACGTGGTCGGGGGCGAAGCCGTAGCGGCCGGTCAGCGTTTGCCGGATCGACTGCGCGTCGTTGACGGCGTATTGCAGCTTCGGCCACTTGGCATAGTCGTTGATGCCGATGACGATGGCCCAGGAAGCGGCATAGCCGGTGGTGACGGTCTGGCGGGCGGATGGGGTGGCTTCGCCCTGCACGCTGAAATCGTGGCCGTCCCAGCCGGCAAACCGGTAACCCTCGGCCACCAGCCGGTCGAGGATGGCGGGCAGCGCCTTCACCGCCCGCTCGTGGATGTCATGGAACAGGATGATGCCGCGTCCTTCCTTGTCGACACCGCGCAGCACGCGGTCGGCCACGGAATTCGGCACCGGGTCGGCCCAGTCCATGGAGTCGATGTTCCACATGATGGAGCGCAGGTGCGACTGCGCCAGCAGCTGCATGCCCTCGGCATTGCGCGCGCCATAGGGGAAACGGAAGATGGGGCTGCGGTTCTTGTCCACCGCCTGCAGCAGCTTGTCGGTGTTCTCGATTTCCGCCTTCAGCGCATCGCCGGTTGCCTTCGACAGTTGCGCGTGGGTATAGCTGTGGTTGCCGACGGCGTAACCGTCCTTCAGCAACTGGCGGCTGATGGCGGCGTACTTACCGAGCTTGACCTGACCCTTGCCGTCCACCGTGCCGAGGTTGCGCCCCACCTCGAAGAACGCGCCGGGCACGTTGTACTGCTTGAGGATGGCGACGATCTCGTCGGTGTACCGGCCGTGCGGGCCGTCGTCAAAGGTCAGGGCCACGGTCTTCGGCGGCAGCTGGTAGCCGAAGATCTCCTTGTCGGGATCGTTGTCCGCCGCCGGGGCGGTGTCGGCGGGATACGGGGTGATGACGCCGAATTCCTTGAGGATCTGCTCGCGGTTGTAGAGGCTGTCGAGATGCGCGGTGTAGTCCTCCCATTTCTCGCGTTTCAGTACGATGGCGCGGGTTTCGAAGCGGCTGAAGATCTGGCTGATTTCCTGGTCGTACTGGCGTTCGATCTCGGTCAGTGCCTCCAGGTCGTCACCGATGCGACGGTGAAGGCGGATGGCGGGCAGGCTGCCGTCACGCGCCACCTGTTGCTGCAGGCCGGCCAGCACTTCTCGGAAAGCGAGGCGGTCGGCGTCATAGAGGCCGTCGGCGGATTCCACATAGTCCAGCATCTCGCCCAGCGTGGTGAAACGTTCCTTGCCGCCGCTGCCGACCAGTTTCTCCAGCACCTGCGCCAGCTCCGCCTCGCGCGCCAGCTTGTCGTGGAACAGCGCCTGACCGACGGTGACTGCCTGCTTGCGCTCGTCCTCCTTCAGGTCTTTCTCATGGGCCAGCAGCACGATGATATTGCGGTAGTCGGCGAGGATGGCTTCCAGCTTGCCGAGCAGCTGCGCGGCGGCGGACAGGTTGCCCGGCGCCGCAGTGACGGTTGCCGGGGCCTTGGCGCCGTGAAGGCTGAACCAGTAACCGGCACCTCCGGCGGCAAGGAGGGCGGAAAGGGCGGCGCCGAGGGCGAGTTGCTTGCGGGACATGGAGTAGTTTTGGCGGAGAGGGATATCGCCCCAAGTTATAAAGCACCGGCGGCGGCCGGGCAATCCCGGACGGGTCCGGCGTTCGTTTGCATGGCGTTAATCCCACAGCCAACATATCAATAGGCCACTGATTATATTAATATTTTTGTCAAAATCATTACAAAAAACCGATTGCCCGCTCCAGGGTCTGACCTTAGCATGCGCCGCCGTGCCATAACCCCCGCCCCGCCTGAAAGCGGGCGATTCAACCCTGGAGGTCTTCATGTCCCGTATTCACGCCCTTGCCCTGGGAGTCAGCCTGATCGCTGTTGCCGGCTCAGCCGTTGCCGGTGTCATTACCGTCAGCCCCATGGCCGGTTACCATGTCTTTGATGGCGACACCCGGCCCGACCTGACCACCCCCGCCAAGGGCATGCAGGATGATGGCCAGTACTCGCTGGGCCTCGGCTACCGCTTCAACCCGGCCTTCGGCATTGAGGCCTTGGTGGCCCGCGTCAAGACCAATGAAGAAACCCCCTTCGGCAATGTCCGCGCCACTGCCACACCGCAGTCGCTGGATGCACTGTACCGCTTCAACGCCGACAGCACGCTGTCACCGTTCGTACTGGCCGGTGTCGGCCGCAATATCTACAAGGCGGACAACGGTCCCGGCTCCTTCAGCAACGGTTTCGGCGAAGTGGGCGGCGGCCTGCTGTGGAAAGTGGCCGACCGCCTGAGCCTGCGCACCGAGGCCCGCTATCAGCATGAGCCGGGCAAGAGCTGGAACAACTGGATTGCGCAGGCCGGTGTGGAAATCGGTTTCGGCAGTTTTGCCGCCAAGAACGAAGACAGCGCCCCCGTGACCATGGCCGAGCCTGCACCACAGCAGGTGGCAGTTGCACCGGCCGCTCCCGTAGCACCAGTGGTGCTGGATGATGACCGCGACGGCGTCAACAACGACCGGGACACCTGCGCCAACACCCCGGCCGGTGCGGCCGTGGATGCCAAGGGTTGCCCGCTGGATTCCGACCATGACGGCGTGGCTGACTACAAGGACAAATGCCCGGACAGCAAGGCCGGCGCCGTGGTGGACGACAAGGGCTGCTACGTGGTGCTGAAGAACAGCGAAAGCATCAACCTGAATGTGCTGTTTGCCACCGGCAAGTCGGTGATTCTGGGGGATGCGGGCGCTGAACTGGCCAAGGTGGCCGACTTCATGAAAAAGTATCCCGATGCCAATGTCGCCATTGAAGGGCACACCGACAGTCGCGGCCAGGCTGCCAAGAACCAGACCCTGTCGCAGCAACGCGCCGAAGCCGTGCGTGAGGCGCTGGTGAAGCTGGGCGTGGACGGTGCGCGCCTGAAGGCTGTCGGTTACGGCTCCACCCAGCCGGTGGCCGACAACAAGACCGAGGAAGGCCGCGCCAAGAACCGCCGGGTGGTGGCCACCGCCAAGGGCGAGTCTGAAACTATCAAGATGAAGAAGTAAGACCGGTGGCCGTGAATGCCCGCGCAGCGGGACTTCACGGCCTGCCGACACCATTGAATCCGTCCCTTTCGTTGTAGATCTTGCCGGTGGACTCGCTGACTACCTGGCCTTTCACCCAAATCGGTATACTCCGCCTGATCCGGGCAACATTTTTTCCTCCATAGACTGCCCGGCCCATGCATTCCCCGGAGAAACCATGGCGTCCGTCAAACTGCCAACCTGGCAGCTCACCGACCTGCTGCGGCGCTTCATGCGCAGCGAAAGCAAATCCGGCTTTATCCTCATCGGCTGCACCCTGCTGTCGCTGCTGCTGGCCAATTCCGGCGTCGGCCAAGCCTGGGTTCATTTCTGGCATATCCCCGTGCATGGCAATCATACCGTTGAGCACCTGATCAATGACGGCTTGATGACGCTGTTCTTCCTGCTGGTGGGGCTGGAAATCGAGCGCGAAATCTATCAGGGCGAGTTGTCGGACCTGCGGGCCGCGCTGCTGCCGGTGTTCGCGGCGCTGGGCGGCATGGCCTTTCCAGCGCTGATCCACTGGCTGTTCAACGCCGGGGAGGCCACGGTGCGCGGCGCGGGCATTCCCACCGCCACCGACATTGCCTTTGCGTTGGGTGTGCTGATGCTGCTGGGCAAGCGGGTGCCGATAGCCCTGAAAATATTCCTGACGGCGCTGGCCATTATTGATGATCTCGGGGCCATCGTCGTGATCGCGATTTTCTACAGCCATGGGCTGGCCTGGGGCTGGCTGGGGGCGGCCATCGGGATTTTTGCACTGCTGGGCGTCTTCAACCGGCTGGGTGTCAGTCAGCTTTGGCTATACCTGCTGCCGGGCCTTGCCGCGTGGTATTGCATGCTGCACAGCGGCATCCACGCCACGCTGACCGGGGTCATCCTCGCCTTCCTCGTCCCGTTCCGTGACGGTGGCAAGGCCTCGCCGTCCTACATCCTGGAACACCGGCTCACCGGTATCGTTGCGTTCGGGGTGCTGCCGCTGTTTGCGCTGGCCAATACCGGCATCGTCATTCCGGCCGGTTGGTATGAGGGCCTGTTCAGTCATAACAGCCTGGGTATCATGCTGGGGTTGATGGCGGGCAAGCCGCTGGGCATTTTCCTGTTCAGCCTGCTGGCGGTGACGCTGGGCCTCAGCCGCCTGCCGGACGGAATGACCTGGAAACATGTGCTGGGCGCGGGTCTCTTGGGCGGCATCGGCTTTACGATGTCGATGTTCGTCACGCTGCTGGCGTTCAACGATCCGGCGCTGGTGGTGGCGTCGAAGATTGCGATCATGGCGGCGTCGGTATTGAGCGCCCTGGCCGGGCTGCTGTGGCTGCGACTGGTGA
Organism: Fluviicoccus sp.; assembly: GCF_030646115.1. Taxonomy (GTDB): domain Bacteria; phylum Pseudomonadota; class Gammaproteobacteria; order Pseudomonadales; family Moraxellaceae; genus Fluviicoccus. The sequence continues at coordinate 175,868 of NZ_JAUSMX010000027.1, read as the reverse complement.
CCGGCGGCGATCAGCCAGCCCTTCAGCGCGCCGCCTGATCCGGTCGGACGGCGGCCGAATCCCCCACCAGCCGTCCGTCCTTCAGCGTCAGCTGCCGGTCACACGACATGGCCAGACCGTGGTCATGCGTCACGATCAGGAAGGCGGTGCCGTCCTCGCGGTTGATCTGCCGCAACAATTCAAAAATCCGCCCCGTGGTTTCACTGTCCAGGTTGCCGGTGGGTTCATCCGCCAGCACCAGCGCCGGGCCCGCCATCAACGCCCGCACAATCGCCACCCGCTGCTGCTGCCCGCCGGACAGCTGGTTGGGAAAACGGTTTTCCAGCCCGGACAGCCCCGCCCGGTCCAGCAGCGACTGCGCCCGTTCCCGCAAGGCTTTCTCCGGCCGGCCGCGAATCTTCAGCGGCACCATCACGTTCTCCAGCGCGGTGAAGGCATTCAGCAGATGATGGAACTGGAAGATGAAGCCCAGCTGCTCGTTGCGTAGCCGGGTCAGGGCATTGTCGTCCAGCGTCGTCACTTCCTGCCCGTTCAGGCGGATGCTGCCGCTGAGCGCGTGTTCCAGCAGCCCCACCTGATTCAGCAACGTGGACTTGCCGGAACCGGACTGCCCTACCAGCGCCGCGAATTCCCCGGCGGCCAGCGTGAAGCTGATGTGGTGCAGCACCGGCTGCCGGTTCTCGCCCTCGCCGTAGGCGTGGCAGACATCGGTCAGTTGCAGGATGGGGGTCATGGCGGCGCTCCTAGCTGTTGCGGATGGCCTTGACCGGGTCAAGGGCGGCGGCGCGCGAGGCGGGCAAGGCGGCGGCGAGCAGGCCGGTGAACACCGCCACGGCAATGGCGGACAGGAACAGTTCGGGCGTCAGCGCAATGGGGAACAGCGGGTCACCCTGCGTGTTGCGCACCAGCCCGGCAAACAGCCGCGCCAGCCCCGCCCCGGCGACGCTGCCCGCCAGCGCCCCCAGCAGCCCCAGCACGCCGCCCTGGATCAGGAACACCCGCAACACCGCCCGCCGCGGCATGCCCATGGCGCGCAGGATGCCGATGTCGCGCTGCTTCTGCACCACCGCCACCGCCAGCACGCTGGCAATGCCGAAGGCCACTGACACCAGCACGAAGAAACGGATGACGCTGCTGGATGCGCTTTGCGAGCGCAGGCCGGTCATCAGCTGCTGGTTGCTGGTCATCCAGCTTTCGGCGGTGATGTCGTGCTGCTGTTGCAGGCGGGCGGCCACGGTGTCGGCGGCAAACAGCTCGCGCACGGTCAGGTCGATGCCGGTGATTTCGCCGGTCAGGTTGAGCAGGTTCTGCGCCGAGCGCAGCGACAGGAACACCCAGCGCCGGTCCGGGTCCTTCACCCCCAGTTCGAAGATGCCGCGCACGGTGACGTTGAGGCTGCGGCCGCCCGCGCTTTGCAGCGTCAGCCGGTCACCGGTGCCGATGCCCAGTTCATCGGCCAGGCGGCGGCCGATCACTGCCTCCTCGCTGCCCAGCCGCAGTTCGCCGGACACCAGCTGGGTGTGCAGCGGAATGATGCGGGTATAGGCCTCCGGGTCGATGCCGATCACCGCCACCGACTTGTCGGCGACCCCGCGCAGGGCAAACGCCGCTCCGGACACCAGCGGTGACACGGCGGTGATCTCCGGCTCGGCGGCCAGTTGCCGCAGCAGCAAGGCGCTGTTGAGGATGGGCGCAACCCGCTGCGGGCGCGGCTGCACCGTCTGGAATTCAAAGGGGCCGGGCAGGTGCGCGGGAATGACGACACGGTCAGGCGCGGTCAGCGTGATGTGCGCCTGCGAGCCCAGCGTACGGGCGATGATATTGGCCTGCAGGCCGTTGATCAGCGCCGTCAGGAAAACCACCACCGCCACGCCCAGCCCGATGCCGGCGGCGATCAGTGCGGTTTGCGCCCGGCCTTCGCGCAGCAGGCGCAGGGCCAGCTGCCATTCGAAATTCATGGTGTCTTTCCCGACGCGCGCAACGACTTGCCTGCCGTAAGACCGACGGGGTTGCTGACGATAACGTCTTGCGGCGTCAGGCCCGACAGCACCTCCACCCGTCCGTCCGCCTTGCGGCCGGTGCGCACCGGCCGGAACACCGCCTTGCCGTCCTGCACCAGCCACACCCCGCTCTGACCGGCCAGTGGCTGCACTGCGGTCGCCGACACGGTCGGCACCGCTGCCTCGTCCTGCCCGGCCACCTGCACCGACAGTGTCAGGCCTTCACGCAGGAAGTCGGGCCACTGCTTCGCGCCCAGCCGCAGGCGCACGGTGCCGCGTACGCTGTCGATGCCGGGAGAAATGCGGGTGATCTGCGCCGGGAACGGCCGGTCGGGCCAGGCATCAGCCACCAGCGTCGCGGCCTGGCCGACCGCCAGTTGCGGCAGCCAGCGTTCGTCGAGGTCGGCCACCACCTCGCGGCCCTGGGCGGCGGAAATTTCCAGCAGGCTGTCCCCGGCGCGCACGCGCTCGCCCGGCTCCACCAGCCGTTGCTGCACCACCCCGGCCACCGGGCTGGTGACACGGGCGCGGCTCTGCCGCAATTGCGCGGTGCGGGCCTGCTCGCGCGCCTGCGCCAACGCCGCCGCGCGGCTGCGGGTGTCGATGCCGCCTTCCTGCACCGCCGCCAGCGTCAGTTCGGCCTGCTTCAGGTCGTTGTCGCGCAGGGCCAGAGTTTCACGGGCGGCGGCCAGCGCATCCGCCGAGACATCCTGAGTCGCCTTGAGTTCATTCAGGTAGTCAAACTGGCGCTGGGCCTGCTGCCGCAGCACCTTCGCCTGATCGCGCCGCAACAGCGCCTGCGGCCGTTCCTGCTGCGACAAACGTTGCAGGTTGAGTTCGGCCACGTGCACGGCGGCGTCGGCCTGCGCGTGCTGGATTTCACCGTCGGGGTCCTGCAATTCCGCCAGCACCTCACCCGCCTGCACCGCCCGGCCTTCCACCGCCAGACTGCGCAGCAGGCCGTCGGTTTCGGCGCGAACCGGCAGCGTCGCCTCGGTCTGCACGCGGCCGGTGGCGACAATGCTCTGCCGGAACGGCTGCGGGCTGAGGCGCTCGGTCGGCACCGTGGCGGGCAGTTGCCGCCAGAACAGAACGCCGCCGATGGTCAGGATGAGCAGCAGGATGGCAACAGCGGTTTTTTTCATGGTCGGGTCATCGTTAACCGTCAAGGCATCAGGGGGAATGAGGAACGGGGCAGGAACACCGCCGCTCAAGTATCTCGGATTCAGTCTATCGGCAAGCACACCGCCCCGGAAGGGGACAAACGGTCAGCCCTCCCCGGCCAGCCCGGCGTACAGCTCGTTTTCCTGGTCGAAGTGCAACCGCAGGATCGCCTCCAGCGCGAACAGCTGCCGCACCAGCCGCTGGCGGCTGCGTTCGTCGGGCGCGGTGTCGGCGGACAGGGCATCGACATCGCGGCGGATCAACTCGCACAGGTGCAGGATTTCACGGTGGGTGCGGCTGAACAGCGCCAGCGGGTCCTGCCCCGGCATGCGCTGCGCCAGCGCCGGGTGCAGGTGGCGTTCATCGCCCTGCTCGTGCGGCACCAGTTCCTCGGCCAGCACCCGCGTCAGGTCGGTCAGCCCGGTCAGATTGGGCGCGCGGCCCGGCGTCAGGCTTTCCGCCTGCGTGCGCAGGCGGTCGAGCAGGGGTTGCAGGTCGCGGTGCGCCGCCGCCAGCCGCGCCTGTTCGGCCACCGACAGCGCCGGAACCGGACGTGAAATTGGCCTCAGGGCGCGCAGCGCATTGAGGATGACGGCGACGTCGATCAGCTCCTGCAACACCGCCCCGGCCAGCGGCGTCAGGTATCCCGCCGCCGCCACGACCATGGCGACGCCGGACATCGCCATGCCCGCCAACACGCTCTGCCGGGCAATGGCGCGGGTGCGGCGGGCCAGCGCCAGCCCTTCCGCCAGCCGGTCGAGGCGGTCCACCATCAGCACCACGTCCGCCGCCTCGGAACTGGCCCCGGCCCCGCGCGCGCCCATGGCGATACCGACATCGGCCAGCGCCAGCGCCGGAGCGTCGTTGATACCGTCGCCGGTCATCAGCGTCACCCCGCCCTCGCGTTCGCGGCGCACCGCCTCCACCTTGCCTTCCGGCGTCAGCCCGGCATACACCGCATCCAGTCCCAGCACCGCGCCAATGCTGTCGGCAATGTCCTGGCGGTCGCCGGTGGCCATCGACAAGCGCTCGATACCGGCGGCGCGCAGGGCGCGGATGGCGCGCGGCGTGTCGGGGCGGATTTCATCCTGCATGCGCAGCACCCCGGCCACCCGGCCATCCACCGCCACGAACACCGCCATGCCGCCTTCATTCAGCGCCCGCTCCAGCGCTGCCTGCGCCCAGTCCGGCGCATCGGCCACCGACCTCACCCAGTCCGGTTGACCCGCCGCCACTTGATGCCCGTCCACCGTCCCGGACAGGCCGTGACCGGGCGCATCCGCCAGCCCGGTCGGCGTCGACAGCGCCAGCCCGCGCGCCCGCGCCACCTGCACCAGCGCCGCCGACACCGGATGCAGCGACACCTGTTCCAGCGAAGCGCACAGCGTCAGCACCTCCTCCGCCGTCCAGCCGCTGTCGGTTTCAATATCCACCAGCCGCGCCAGCCCGGTGGTGAGGGTGCCGGTCTTGTCCAGCAGCAGGCGCTTGCCGTCGGCCAGCGCCTCCAGCGCCGCGCCGTTCTTGATCAGGATGCCGCGCCGCGCCGCGGCCGAGATGCCGGAGACAATCGCTACCGGCGCGGCCAGGATCAGCGGGCACGGCGTCGCCACCACCAGCACCGCCAGCGCCCGCAGCGGGTCGCCGGACAGCAGCCAGGCCAGCCCCGCCACGACCAGGGTCAGCGGCACCAGCCAGAAGGCGTAACGGTCGGCCATGCGCGTGAAGGGGGCCTTGCCGGTCTGCGCTTCCTGCACCAGCCGCACGATGGCGGCGTAGGTGCTGTCGGCGGCGGGCCGCAGCGCGGTCAGTTCGAAAGCCTGCCCCACGTTCAGCGTGCCGCTGGCCACCGCCTCGCCGTCGGGATGGCTGACCGGCAGCGATTCGCCGGTCAGGGAAGATTCGTCCAGGGAGATGGGACCGCCCGCCGCCACCAGCCCGTCCACCGGCAGCACCGCGCCGGTTTTCACCAGCAGCCGGTCACCGGCCTTGACCTCGGCCACCGGCACGGTCTGCCATGCCCCCGCCGTCTGCCGTTCCACCGTGGCGGGGGTGCGCGCCAGCAGCGCGGTCAGTTCGCGGCGGGCGCGGTTGGCGGCATAGCTTTCCAGCGCTTGGCCGCTGGCGAACATCAGCGCGATGACGGCGGCGGTGAGCATCTGCCCCAGCAACAGCGAACCGGCCATCGCCAGTCCCGCCACCAGATCGACGCCCCACTCGCCGCGGCGCAACTTGCGCACGCTTTCCAGCAGCAGCCACAGCAGTACTGGCGCGGTGGCCAACAGCCACAGCCAGTCGGCCGCCTCCCCGGCTCCGCTCAGGGCCGCGATGCCGCCGGTGGCGGTGAGCAGCAGGATCAGGGGGAGCAGCAGTTTGTGCATCAGGACTCCGGCGGCAGGGATATCAGGGCGGGGGATAGGGGTTCGGGTTCTTTGAGGCACTGTACTGAACGTTACCACGGCTTGCAACGCGGCGGGCCGGGGATGGCTGTCGTTTCGGGGTGGTGGGTGTTGCGCAATGGCTTGTAACAAGTGGGGTTGGGGTGAAGTCAGGGATCAAGTTGCCGGGGTTTTCTTTCCGTGGTAGGTTGATTTTCAATTAAATCAGCACTTTAGTGATGCCAGGGTTGGCAGTACACACACTCCGGAAAAAGTAAGCCGCGCGATTGCGGGTTGAATTCAAAGTTGGCCTCTTATGTTGCCTCCCATAGATAACTTCCTTGCAGCAGAGATGATCCGAGATGGAGGATCTTTGGCGGCAAGCTTTCACTGCGCAGATGGGGCTCAATACTGGCTTTATCTGGAACTGATTCGTCAGCCGGGTAGCAATGAAAGGCTGGGCTATTCGCCACCCCAGATTGTCGATCGGCTTCAAGGTACTTCCACTTCAATTTCGTGGCAGCACGCTCTAGCTCTAGTTCACCAACTCCAATCGTTGGCCCGGCAACCAAATGATCCTTGGCTGGTCGCAATTGAAGAGTCCATTAATAGCCAAGGCGGCTTGCCTTCTTCGGTTTCGCGTTTCATAGGGCAGTGAAGTAAAGTCGGCCTGACCAGGTCTCGGCGACGCGGGACAGGTCGACTACTACAATCAAGGGCGTCTGCACACGCCTGAACTCTACGTTATGACTAAAGCTATGGATCAAATTGAAAGCATTCTGGCCCAAAACGAGAAGTATCGGCTTGATGAACCGATTCCCTCCGAAAGGGAGATCACGCTGGTAGAGGCTGCTCTGCAAACCGAGCTCAAGGGTTGGTATCGTGAGTTTGTCAGGTTGGGCGGTTTAAACGATCTAAGGTTCAGTGCAGAAATCCTTTCTCCACATGAACTGTTAGAAAATCAAAGTTACGTTAACAGCCGGGCCTATGTCGCCTTCGCTAGTAATGGTTGCGGTGACCTATATTGCTGGTCAGTGGGAGAATCGACAGCAATCTTTATGTGGGACCACGAGACCAACCAGTTCTCTGAGGATGCTCCGGATTTTGTCAACTGGCTTGAGCGAAATCGGTTCTAGTCATCACTTTGGCTACATTGGGGCACAGACCATGAGTGCCAGAGAATTGTGTGGTGCCAGTGAAGTAGACGGTGTAATAACGTTCTCCCCAACTATCAAGCGAAGGGGTGCTGCTTGTGAAGGTAGAGGAAACGAGTTTAAGGTGGCCATCAGCCGTTCAAGTGGCGCGGAGTCGGTTGGCATTGCGCTCATATCAGCACTGGATAAGTGTGTTCCTGTGTTGGCGCATAACAATTCTATAAGGAACCCCGTCACCCCCCGCACGCCGCCCGGATAATTCTCTCCACCTGCCCCTCGCTCAGCGGCGCCACACCGCCAAATCGACCAAAACCCTGCGTCTGCGCCGCCGCCAGCACCCGATCAGCGGCATCCGCATCGGTGATCCCGGCCTCGTGCAGGTGTACCGGCATGTTGACGCGGCGATACAAGGCCTCAATCGCCGCAATCGTCGCTTCAGCCGAGGCATTCTCCAGCCCGAACACATTCCGCCCCATCTGCTCCAGCTTGGCACGCTTGCCACCGATGCTTTCCCGCAGCAACCATGGCTGCAAAATCGACAGCGTGCGCCCGTGGTCGATCCCATAAAGCGCCGTCAGCTGCACGGCAATCCGGTGTGTGGCCCAGTCATGCGGCACCCCCACGCCGATGATGCCGCACAGCGCCTGATTCGCCGCCCACATCAGGTTCTGCCCCCAATCCGGCTCGCGGCGGCGGTCAAAGGTGTCCGCCAGCGTCTTCAGCGCCCGCAGCACCGCCTCGGCGTAGCCGTCCTGCACCAGCGCCCCCAGCGGTACGGTCAGGTACTGCTCACAGACATGCACGAAGGCGTCCACCAGCCCGTTGGCCAGCTGGCGGTCGGGCAGGCTGACCATGACGCCGGGGTTGAGGATGGCGAAACGCGGCCGCGCCGGTTGGGCATAGAACACCCGCTTCTCGCGGGTGGCGGCACGGGTGACCACGGCAGCGGCATTGGACTCGGAGCCGGTGGCGGGCAGCGTCAGTACCACGCCCACCGGCAGGGCTTCCGTCACCGCATAACGACCGCAGACAATGTCCCAGCCGTCGCCCTCGTAAAGCGCCGCCGCCGCCACGAATTTCGCCCCATCGCTGACCGAACCGCCGCCCACCCCCAGAATGAAATCCAGTTTTTCCGCCCGCACCACCGCCACCGCCCGGTTCAGCGTTTCCAGCGTCGGATTGGCTTCCACCCCGCCGAATTCGACCACCGCATGCGCCGCCAGCGCCTGCGTGACCTGGGCATAAACCCCGTTAGCCTTGATGGAACCGCCGCCATACAGCAGCAGCACCCGCGCCTCCACCGGAATCAGCGTGGCCAGCAGTGCAAAGCTGTCCGGACCGAAGTGGATCTGCGTGGGGTTGTGGTAGCTGAAGTTGAAGAGATGAGGCATGGCAGGCGTTCCGAGTAGGGCTGGCGGCAGTATAGCGGCGCTTGCTATGCTTGCCGGACAATAATCACAACGAACAGACCCTGACTTCCCATGAGCACATCGGCCATCCGCGCCAACCGGGCCTCAGACCAGCAATTTATCCGGCAGACACTGGCTGAACGGCCGTTGTTTTGCATCTTTCCTCCCGCCATCAAGGCCGGGTTCCTGAACAAACGGGTGGAAGCCAGCCTGTACTACATCCGCTCCGGGCAATGGCTGCTGCTGCTGATGTTCGCGGTGATTGCCGCCGTGGCCTGGACCTGGTTCCGGGAGCTGTTTGCCGCCGACAACTTCCTGCTGCTGAAGCTCGTGGAAATCCCGCTGGGCGTCTCCATCCTCTTCATTATTTACGGCCACCGCATCCCCGGCGTGCGTGAGCACTTCCACCGGGTGATGTTCCCGGTCGCGACCTTCCAGATCACGCTCATCCATCTGCACATCTTCCTCGCCAGTGACTCCGACTATTACCTCTACGCCATCTTCAACCAGATGATCAGCATGTTGCTGGTGGCGCTGGGCCTGCGTTTCACCACCAAGGTGCTGGCGCTGATCTACGCCCTCAGCGGGCTGGGTGGGCTGGCGCTGGGGGCGCTGATGCACCTGCCGATTGACCTGCTGGCCTTCGGCTACTATTACGTGTTGTATGGCATTGTGGTCATTGCACTGGCAGGCATTGCCGAACGGCAGGAACGCTTCGGCTTCCTTCAGGAACTGATGGTCAGCCACCAGTCGAAGGAACTGGCGGACCTGAACCGGCAGCTGGACCGCATTGCCCACCATGACGCACTGACCGGCATACCCAACCGCCGCAGCTTCGACATCGCCTCCGAACGGGAATGGGAAATTGCGCTGCGTGAGCAACGGGCGCTGTCCTTGCTGCTGCTGGATGTGGATTTCTTCAAGCGCTACAACGACACCTATGGCCACGAGAGCGGCGACCAGTGCCTGAAGACCGTGGCGCACGCCATCCGTGACACCATGCTGCGGCCTGCCGACCTGGCGGCTCGCTATGGCGGTGAGGAATTCGTGGTGCTGATGCCGGATACCGATGAGGCCGGGGCGGCAGAAGTGGCGGAGCGCATCCTGCAGGCGGTGGATGCCTGCGGCATTCCGCATGCCTCGTCTTCGGCGGCTCCGCACGTCACGGTCAGCATTGGCATCACCACGCTGTTGCCGGTGCCGGGACAGCCCCTGAAGGATGCCATACGGCAGGCTGACGAGGCGCTGTACCAGGCCAAGGAAAACGGCCGCCGCCAGTTCCGGGTCTTTCGCCAGGCACCGCGCGAAGAAGCCCTGCAAGACTGATGCAGCGCCGCCGGGAGAACCCGGCAGCGCATATCACCGGTCTATTGCGCCAGCGACAGCCGGAATGGCTTCGGCCCTGAAGTCGCAGCCGTACCCGCCCCGGACGCCGCCTGACGCAGCGTCATGCGCTCCAGCGCCACCGCCATAGCAAAGGGCGCGGTGCGCTGGGCATAATTGGAGGCCCACAACGGCATGACACCACCCGGATGCGTGAAGCCCTCCGCCTTCAGCAACACCCCGTCGGCCTGCGGCTGCAGCGTGATCATCAATTCCTCGTCCTTCATCCGCACCAGCGGCGGTTTGGCGGGCAGGTAGTCGGACACCGCCTTCATGCGGATGCTGGCAAACGGGTGCTTCTGTGTGACCGGTTCAATCTGGACATGCAACACCACATCGCGGTCCGGCAGGTTCACCGGCTCGTTCTGCACCATGTACAGGTAGAATTCCGTGGCGGAGACCGCCTTCAGCAACCGCACCTCCATGGCTTGCCAGTACCATGCCGGGTATTGGTCGAAGTTGGAAAATACGCTTTCCAGTGCCGGCATGGTGGTGTTGAGGGTCGCCTCCAGCCGGAACGAACGCCAGGGCTTGTCGTCCTCCATCTTGGCCCAGGTGCGGATGCCGCGCCGGGCATCGGTCTTGACCGGCCGCCAGTCACCGTCCGGCGCGGACGACAGGGCCTGAAAGGCTTCGGGCTTCACCTCCGGCTTGGTCTTCACTTCCACCGCCAGCGCGGCAGCCCCGTGAAACGCCGTGATCAGGGTCAGCAACCCCAAGGAACTCCTGAAAATACGCATGTCATTCACCTCATCGTTTAACCCATCCACCCCCGGACTCTGCCATGGCAATCCGTCAGAAATATGTCAGCGGCCGGCGGGGTGGAGGTCCGGGCTGATGCTCAGGAATTTTTTGTGGTTATGGGTGCAGCGGAGAGAGTGGGACAGCGGCGGCCAAATCAGCCGCCTTCCTGAACTTAGGCCGGTTCGATCAGGAATTCAATTACAATTGGTATGATTGTCAGACAATGAATGAGATTTAATTCCTGAAAATTGACGGACGTCATGTTATGTCGGATGAACGGCGCTTCGCTTCACGCAATGCCGCCGCCGTGTATGATGGATACCCGCACAAATTCCCGCCCCGGAGAACGCCATGACCGAACCCGCCATCCGCTTTGACGACGGCGCCGCCTACGAAAGCTTCATGGGGGTATGGAGTCGCCTGGCCGGTGACGCCTTCCTCGACTGGCTGTCGCCCGGACGCGGCGAGCGCTGGCTGGATGTCGGCTGCGGCAACGGCGCGTTCAGCACCCTGCTGGCCGACCGGCTGCAACCGTCCGCCCTGCACGGCATCGACCCTTCCGAGGCGCAAATCCGCTTTGCCCGCGAACGCACCCTGGCCTGCCCAGCCGAATTCCGCATGGGCGACGCCATGGCGCTGCCCTATGCCGAGGCGCAGTTTGACCAGAGCGTGATGGCGCTGGTGATTTTCTTTGTGCCGGAACCAGCGGTGGGTGTGGCGGAAATGGTGCGTGTCACCCGGCCGGGCGGCACGGTCTCCGCCTATGCCTGGGACTTGCCCGGCGGCGGCTTCCCTTACGCCATGCTGCAGGACGCCTTGCGCGCCCAAGGCCGCTCGCCGGTGATGCCGCCACAGGCCGCCGTGGCGGCACTGGACGCCCTGCAGGCGGTGTGGACCGGCGCGGGTCTGCAGGACGTAGCAACGACGGTAATCACCGTGCAACGCATCTTCCGCGACTTTGAGGACTTCTGGCAAATCGCGCTGCTGGGGCCGTCGCTGGCCCCGGCGCTGGCGAAGATGGCTCCGGCCGACGTGGCGGCGATGCGCGAATTCGTTCGCACCCATCTGTCCGAAGAGCGCGACGGGCGCATCGTCTGCACCGCCCGCGCCCATGCCATAAAAGGCAGGGTCGCCTGAATCATGCAGACAGGCAGAGGCCCGAAATCACAGGGCCTGTGCTAGGATTTCCACTGACAGAAATAAACCCTCAGGAAGAATCAATGAACACAAGGACCTCCGCCCTTTCCCCCCTGCTGTTGCTGGCCATGCTCGGCCTGACCGGTTGCGGCGGCAACGACAAGGACTCCGCACCGGCTACCGCCGTCACCATCACGCCGTCACTGGGGCGTATTTCCGGTGCGGACGTTCGGCTGTATGACGCCACCGGTAGTGAAATCGGCCAAGGCATGCTGAACAGCCTCGGGGAAGTCACCATCGACCCCCATAAGCCGCTGCCCGAAGGCTTCACGGTCAAGGTTTTCGGCAAGGCCGGGGCGACCTATTTTGATGAAGCGCTGGGCTCGGACCGTCCGTTCCCCGCCGGGGCCGTGCTCAGCGCCGCCGTTGCCGACGGCTCCCGCCGGGTGACGGTCACCGCCCTGACCACCATTGCCCATGAGCGCGCCCGCGCCCTGGCCGGAACCGGCAGGCCGCTGACCGCCGCGCTGATCCGCCAGGCCAACGATGAAACCGCCGCTGCGCTGGGCGGCAACAACGTCACCGACATCACCGCACCGGTGACGCTGGTCGGCTCGCCGGATGACCGCCCCGACGCCGGAACCCCGGAGGGCAAACACGCCTACCTGCTGGCCGCGCTGGCCGACTACGCCACCTCGCAACACCCCGACTGCGCGGCGGACAACGCCTGCGACCCCTTGCTGGACATGGTGCGAAGCATGGCGGACGATTTCAGCGACGGGCTGCTGAATGGCAAAAAAGCAGCTACCATGATTGACGATGCCTTTTATGCTGCCAATGCAGGCGGCGCCAGCGCCGACAACCTGCGCATCGCGCTGACGCAACGGGTGCGGGACTTTTCCGAATACGGCTTCACCCCGACCGCGCGCTGGCTGGCGCGCAGCATGCAGGGAGAGTATCCGCTGCACTGTGGCCCGGCTGCCCAGGACACCGGCGAACCGAACGCACGGCTGGTGATCGGCAAGGGCGGCGGCTGGTTGATGGAAGGCGGCTGGGGCAGCATGGCCTTTGGCGGACGCAACGCCCTGCTGGAATGGAAACAGCTCGGGGACATTCCGGAATACTGGCAGCTGGGCCGCCGCAAGGAACGGTTGCTGCCGCAAGTCACTCCTCCGGGCGCGGCGTTTGGACCCAAAGCTCTGTTCACCACCTGCTACGCTGCGGCCAACCGTAGCGGCGTGAATATTTCGCTGGCGCTGGGCGACTGCCTACCTCCATTCTATGCCCGGCTCACGCGCATTTCCGAGGTGGTCTTTACCGGCAACGGCAACGGCCATGTCCGCAGCGGCGGTAACGAGTGGCAATGCACCGGCTTCCCGGCCCTCCCCGACCGGGCGCGGATCAGCAGCGAGAAACGGGTGCAGGAATGGCTGCCGGATGGCGAATACGCCTGCCGCAAGGACGACGGGGGGCCGGATGCACCGGTTTCCGTCATTGGCGGCATACTGAAAGCGGACAGTCTGGCACTGCCGCTGGCCAACCTGACCCATGGCGCAGAAGTACAGCGCGACCGCGACGATGAAGGTTTACAGCCTACCGAAAACATTTCCAGCCTGCTGCTGGGCGGCACGCCCAACCCGCGCCTGCTGGACAGCGCCCGCTACCAAACGCCGGACGGAAATTCCGTTCTGACCATCCACCGGGCAGCGGCAACACGGGCCTTCAGCTTTTCCCTGACCCACAGCGTACCAGATCACCCGGAGTTGGCTGTCAGCCGTGCCCGCTGCAACAGTCCCCTGCCGCCGCAATAAGCGAAGGGGGCTTATCCGTTAATCCCGAAACACCGCCGGGCGCTTCTGCATGAAGGCCGCCCCGGCCTCCTCCAGATCCTTCGAGAACAGCATCGCCGCATTCCACGTCGCCACGTAGTTGAGGGCGTCGGCGGTACTGTGGTCGCGGGCGTAGCTGATCATTTCCTTGGTGCCGCGAATGCACAGCGGCGACTTGGCGGCGATGTTACGGGCAATCTCCTCCACCCCGGCAAACAGCGCCTCGGGCGTGTCATAGCACTTGTTCACCAGGCGGATGGCCTGCGCCTCGGCACCACTGACGTTGCGGCCGGTATAAGCCAGCTCGCGCGCCATGCCCTCGCCGACAATGCGCGGCAACCGCTGCAGCGTGCCGACATCCGCCGTCAGCCCGACATCGATTTCCTTCACCGTGAAATAGGCGTCCGCCGAGCAATAGCGCATGTCGCAGGCGGTGGTCAGGTCAATGCCGCCGCCAATGCAAGCGCCGTGGATCGCCGCCAGCACCGGCTTGCGGCACTGCTCAATGGCGTTGAAGCTGGACTGCAACTCCAGGATCAGGCGGCGCAGGCTCTCGCGGGAGCGGCCGATGCAATCGTCGGCGATTTTCCCCTGCAACCCGAACAGCAGGCTGAGATCAATGCCGGCGGTGAAAAGGCGGCCGTTGGCCTTGAGGATGCCGACACGGGCTTCGGGGGTTTCGTCCAGCCATTGCATGGCCATCTTCAGTTCCGCCCACATCTCGGCGTTCATGGCGTTGAGCTTGTCGGGGCGGTTGAGGGCGATGGTGGCGACGCCATCGGTCAGGCTGACGTCAAGGGTCTGGAATTCGGGCATGGAAAAAGCCTCCAATTTATTGAAAATCCACGTAACCGTGGTAATTCCCTCTCCCCTTGTGGGAGAGGGCTAGGGAGAGGGGTGCGGAAAGTCTCCCGAACACCCCGTCAGTTTATCGGCCGACTCAGCACCCCTCTCCCCGACCCTCTCCCACAAGGGGAGAGGGGGAAAGCGCCATCCGGCTGACCGTCAAGAAATAATCCCCCATCAACCGCCCGGCCCAGGACTTGGCCGACCAGCCTTCGTAATGCGCGCAATGGCTGCCCTGCGCCGTCGTCACCAGGATGACGTTGGGCATCTGCGCCATGGCCTCACGATAGGGGTCAATGTTTTCAAAGCGGCACACCGGGTCATCTTCCGAATTCAGGATCATGATCGGCTTGGTGATAGCGGTGAACACCCGCATCGGGTTGCTGGCGGCGGTGTACTCGGCGAGGCTGGAATAACCCGCCAGTTCGTAGATGTGGTCGTGGAAATCGGACAGGCTGCGGGCGGACGCCAGCCGCTGCACCGTCGGCAGGTGGCGGAGCTTGGGTTCGTGCGGGATGATGAACTGCTTCACCAGCTTCTTCGCCATCAGGCGGCTGTAGAACGGATGCGCCTTGTCAAATGCGTTGTCGGTGTTGTAACCGGGGCAATAGGCAAAGGCGGCGCGGAACACGGCGGCCTGCCCTTCTTCCCCCAGATAACGCACCAGCAAGCCCGACCCGGCCGAGGAGCCGACGCCGTACAGCGGCGAATCGGGAAAGCGTTCGCGGATTACCGCCAGTTGCTCGCGCAGGTCGGCGGTGCAGCCGAGGATGTTGATTTTGGGCGTGGGCAGCGGCAGGTCGGCATGGCCGCGCCGCACGCACAGCACCACCCGCCAGCCGGTGCTTTCATGCAGGTCCTGCACCAGTTCGCGCATGCTTTGCGGGCTGCCGGTAATGGTATGCAGCACCACGATGGTGGGCGTCGCCGCAGGCAGGTCATGGCCACGCCAAGCCAGCACGGTGTGGCCGCCGTCGCTCATGGTCAGCGGTTCAAGACGGTCGTAGAACTGATCCGCCTGTTTCTTACGGGCGTTGAGGAACACCAGTTGCAGGTGGGTGTTGAACAGCCAGGGCGTGGGGCGGAACGGCTGGTGCAGCTGGCGCAGGCGGCCCACGAGTTGCCGGGATTGCGGATTGTCGTGGCAATGCACGCGGGGAATTTGGCCCTGCAGCCGCTGACGGACCGCGTTGAACCTGAAGGTATTGCGAAGGGTGGACATGGAAGAGGCGCCCTGCCGGTGAACTGCCAGGGCCCGAGCTTAAAGCCTGAGCGCCATATATGCAACTAGTTGCATATATGGCGCAGACTACTGATTACAGATCAGGGCTTGGCGCCGAAGGCACCGATGAAGATCTTTCCCGGTCCCGGTGACGGGTCGCTGAGGACGAAGGTTCCGGCCAGCTCATTCGCCGTGGCGCCGTAGAAGGTGCCGCGGATGGTGGTGTTGGTCGCCGCCGGTATGGTGGGAGAGCTCACCGTCGCCGTGAAGCTGTTGCCGCTGATGACGCCGCCGCTGATCACCATGTCGCGGAACGGGTTGTCGATGGCCGGGGCATAGATGCTGTAGGGCGTCAGCGTCGACACACCGGGGGTGGTCAGGATCGACGAGATGCTGCCGCTAACCGTGCCCGCCGCAAAATTGACGTTCAGCGTCACCGTGCCGCCTGCATCGTCTGAACCGCCCACCGTGGTGGTGGAAATTACCCCGGCCATGCTTCCCGTGTACACCACTGTACCCGAACCGGGCATGCTGCCCGGCAACGCCGTGCCCCCGGCAAACGCGCCGTAGGTGGTGATGGCGTTGGCGGGCATCGGTGCGGCCAGCACATCGCGGATGGTCCAGACACCGAAGTCCGCCGCCGTCAGTCCCAGCGAACCGGCCAGACGGATGGAGGTCATCGCCAGCGGCGTTCCGGCAACGAATATGGTGCCCGGCTGGGTGGCAATCGCCCCGACCAGCGACGCGCCGTTGGGCGGCGGGTTAGCCAGTGTGAACACACCGTTGTTGGGGGTGCCGTTGGGCCCGGCGGTGACGGTTGAGGTGGTGACACCGCCCGTTGTCGAGCTGGTGAAATTAACCGGACTCATCAGCACCGTGGGGATGATCCCGACCGTCGACACCCGCAGGGTGGGGCCGCCGGAGCCGATAAACAGATCCGCCGCATTCTTTTTCAACCCGAAGGAACCGATGAAGATGCGCGCCGGGCCGGGGGTGACATCGCTGATGGTGAAGGTTCCGGTAATCTCGTCGGCATTCGTGCCGTAGAACTGTCCCTTGATAGTCTGCGTGGCAGCCCCGGAAAAGGACGGTGACGTCGCGGTGGCGGTGAAGGAATTGCCGCTGATGACACCGCCGCTGAGCACAATGTCCCGGATCGGCACGTCCGCCGAGGCGGCATAGCCAGGATAAGCCACTACCGTGGTCACACCCGGCGCGGTCAGCAAGGCCGGTAACGTGCCGCTGATGGTGCCGGCAGCAAAGTCCACGTTCAGCAGCGCCACACCGCCGACATCATCCGAACCGCCGACGGTGGTCTTGGCCACCACACCGGTCATGCGGCCGGTATAGGAACCCAGTCCGGTGGTTGGCATGGCCGTCGTCAACTGCGTACCGCCTGCATAAGCGCTGTAGGTCGCCACCGAATTCGCGGGCAGCGGCGCGGGCACTTGGTCGCGTAGGGTCCACATCCCGAAATCAGAGACGGTCAGGCCCACCGTTGACGCCTGCGAACCGGAGGTCATCGCCAACGGGGTCCCGGCGACCAGGATGGTGCCAGGCTGGGTGGCCACCGCACCGACCAGAGTGGCGCCGTTGGGAGCCGGATTGACCGCTGTAAAAATACCGTTTTGGCTAGTGCCGCCCGGCCCGGCGCTGACCGTCGAGGTGGTCACGCCGCCGCTGGTGGTGCTGGTGAAATCCACCGATGTCATCAGCACGGTCGGGAAGGCGGCCTGAGTGGAGACATGCAGGGTGGGCCCGGCGCTGGCGGTAAAGGTGGCGCCTGGCGGCGGCGGTGAGGAACCACCCCCGCCGCCACAACCGGCCAGCAGGGTCAGCGCCATCACGGCGGGCAAGGCATTCATGCGGAAACCGGGCATGGGAAACTCCGTTTTTGTCGTTATTGGACCGGCCTGTGCAGGCTCTTCAGGGTCTGCGAACCGCAAAGATCAGGAAGGAGTGGATGGATAAAGGGGGTCTTCGGCCGCCCCGGTTTGGCTGCGGGGCAAGGGGGAGAATTTTAAGAAGCCACTGGCCTTACAATGAACCCTTATCAACAGGGTGTCGAGGAGGAAATTGCCGGGACCGGATCGGTGCGAAAGTGTCCGGGTGCTGTTGCTGGGTGAACAACCGGCTAAGCGCTACACTGGACGCTGACCACCCAATCTGGAAACTACATGCCACCCTCTCCCTCCTCCGCGCCGCCTGCGGGCCTGCGCCTCAACGCCGATTTCAACCAGCGCGTGGTGATCCGCCCGGATGACTACCGCTGGGTCGCCTCCCCCCTGCCCGGCGTCGAACGGATGATGCTGGACCGCATCGGTGACGAAGTCGGGCGAGCCACCTCGCTGGTGCGTTACGCCGCCGGCTCCTCCTTCCGCGAGCATGTACATGGCGGCGGTGAGGAATTCCTGGTGCTGAAAGGAATGTTCTCCGACGAACAGGGCGACTACCCGGTGGGCAGCTATGTCCGCAACCCGGTCGGCAGCCGTCACACTCCTTTCAGCCGGGAAGGCTGCACCATCTTCGTCAAGCTCCATCAGAGTGATGCGGAGGATCGCGAACGGGTGGTGATCAACCTCCACAACGCCCCGTGGCGGCAGGGGATGGTGCCGGGTCTGAAGGTATTGCCGCTGCATGAATTCGGCACGGAACACGCGGCGCTGGTGCGTTGGGCGCCCGGCACGCGCTTTACCCCGCACCGGCATTGGGGCGGTGAGGAAATCCTGGTATTGGAAGGCGTGTTTGAAGACGAGCACGGCCGTTATCCGGCCGGGAGCTGGCTGCGCAGCCCGCACGGGTCAATGCATGCGCCGTTCAGCGAGGAAGGATGCCTGATCTGGGTGAAGACGGGGCATTTGCCGGACTGAACCGGCCTGCCCCGCCCGGCGTCAGTCGTCCAGCAGATCCATTTGCTTGGCCAGCTGGAACAGGTTGTTGCAGCGGTTGCCGGTGCGGCAGAAGGCCAGCACCGGCTTGGGCAGGCTGTTGATGTGGGCGGCGAAAGTCTCGACATCGCCCTGAGTGATCTGGCCGCTGATCACCGGCTGGTGCACATAGGTCAGGCCCAGCGTCTCGGCGGCGGCCTGCACCTGCGCGGCGGTGGGCTGCTGCGGGCCTTCCTCAAAATCGGGACGGTTGTTGATCACGGACTTGAAGCCGCGCGCGGCGACTTCCTGCATCTGCTCAGGCGTCAGTTGCCCGGCAAAGCCGATTTCCTGGGTCATGGGGTGGCTCCGGTGGGGGATGGGGAAAGGGTTGATTATGCCTCAGGCGGAGGCAGGTGCAAGGTGCAGGAAGGCGGGGAAATGGTTGCGGAACAAAAACCGGGGATGGCGTGACAACCAGACCCTTTACGCTCCGCAATCAAGAGTGATACATTGGGTGATACATTCCGCGCCCTCCCAGAGGCTTGACACCATGTCCTTGCAAATCACCAAGTGGGGCAACAGCCTGGCTGTCCGCCTGCCTTCGGCCCTGATCCGGCAAACCGGTTGGCATGCCGGAGATGAAATCGACGTCACGGTCACGGCCGAAGGTGAAGTCATCCTGAAACCGGCGGCTGCTTCCACCAACGTCCGCGCCGGGTTGGGCATGCTGGCCGGGACGAAACGCGAAACCATTGCCGATGACGATCCCGACGCCAAACTCCTGAAGCTGATTCGTGATCAGGATAGGGACACGCACGCATGAAAGCACTGGATACGAATATCCTGGCGCGTTACCTGCTGGGCGACGACCTGCGTCAGGCGGAAGCGGCCGCGCGACTACTGGAATCCGGAGAACGCTGGTTCGTGCCGGTCACGGTGGCGCTGGAGCTGGCCTGGGTGCTGCGGTCGGAAGGCGTGGCCAAGACTGATGTCATCACGGCCTTTCGCCATGCGCAGGCCTTGCCCGGCATGGCATGGCAGTTCGCCGGGGAGTGGCGGCAGGCTCTGGCTTGGGCGGAAGGCGGGCTGGATGTAGCGGATGCGCTTCATTTGGCGCTGGCGGGAAAATGCGAGGCGATGCTGACCTTTGACGAGCGTTTCGCGGCGCGCGCGGGTCGTGAGGGGGCAAGGCCGGAAGTGGTGTTGGCGGGAGAGTGAATCAGGCCGATTGACGCCGCAGGTTGTAAGGTGGGTCAAGACCCACCGGCAGGCCTCTGATCGAAGACCGGTGGTGGGTCAAGACCCACCCTACGAAGCAAATACAAAACCAAGGAAGACAAAATGTCGAATAGTTTAGCATCGCCCCCTAAGTCGTTTGATGAGCGGTTTTTTGTCGTTGTTGGGTTCGGCATCCTGATTCTGAACACTATTCCGGAGGGATTATTCGATCCGATTTTCGCCGAGGCTTGGCGAAAAATTTTCCCCGGTCCCACTCTTTTTACACTGGCCGGGATCATCTCTGTGGTTGCAGCTTATGCTGGATTTAAATCTGGCTACTTCAGCCGTCATCGCAAAGCAACTCAGTTTTTCTGGTCAGTTTTGATGCTAATCGGGCTTCTGACCAACGGATATGTTTTTTGGACTGCGGTGGCTGTCCTAACGGACTTAAAGAGCCCCGCACAATTCGAGATGCCCCCGCCGTAGGGGCGCACTGCGTGCGCCCGCTCCCCCCAAACACACCGTTTCCCCAAAACCCCCACCCTGTCCGGCGAAGAAGGGCGCACGCAGTGCGCCCCTACGTCATGCGAGGTCGGAAACCCCCGCCAAAACCCCCAACGCCTCCTCCGACCACCTAATCAACCCCTCCTCCTGCATAATCCCCGCCCTTAAAATCAAATACTGAATCTCCCCCAACCGCGACAACGTCTTCCCCGCAAAATCCCTCACCTCAATCGCCCGATACGCCGCCAGCCTCAGCTTGTGCAACCCCATCCGCCGCTCAATCTCCGTCTCCAGCCCCAACGGCCCCATCACCGCATCCGTCCGCAGCTTCACAAAGAATTCATCACGCGGCGACGGCGGGTCCACCGGCTCCAGCGCCCAGCGCTTCAGCTCCTCCCGCCCGGCGGCCAACACCTCGTACACCCGCTTGCGCGACTTGCCCGCATCCTCCGCCGCTTCCGACCGAATCCACCCCGCCTCCTCCATCCGCCCCAGCTCGCGATAGATCTGCTGGTGGCTGGCCCGCCAGAAATAGCCGATCGTCTTTTCAAAACGGCGCGTCAGGTCATAGCCGGAACAGGATTTCTCCAGCAGCGAGGTCATCAGGGCATGGGGCAAGGACATGGCGGCGCCTGCAAACGTGAACGATGGGTCATGGAAATAAGTTATGCAACTGGTTGCATAGTAACCGGGATTGCCGTACAAATATATGCAACTGGTTGCATAATTCCCCGGAGACACCCATGAGCGCCTACCCGCACCTGCTTCAACCTCTCGACCTCGGCTTCACCACCCTGCGCAACCGCCTGCTGATGGGTTCCATGCACCTGGGGCTGGAAGAAATTCCGCACGGTTTCGAACGCATGGCCGCCTTCTATGCCGAGCGGGCGCGCGGCGGCGTCGGCTTGATTGTCACCGGCGGTATTGCACCTAATCCTGAAGGAGCGGTGATGGGCGGCGGCAGCAAGCTGACCACCGAACACGAAGCCGCCGAACACCGCGTCATCACCGAGGCCGTGCATCGCGAAGGCGGCAAGATCGCGATGCAGATCCTGCACACCGGCCGCTATTCCTTCCAGATGACCTCAGTGGCCCCCAGCGCCCTGCGCGCACCGATCAATCCGTTCACCCCGCGTGAACTCAGCAGCGAGGAAGTCGAGCAGACCATCGAGGACTTCGCCCGCTGCGCGCAACTGGCGCAACAGGCCGGGTATGACGGTGTGGAAGTCATGGGTTCCGAAGGCTACCTGATCAACCAGTTCATCGTCGCCGCCACCAACCACCGCAGCGATGAATGGGGCGGCAGCTACGACAACCGCATCCGCTTCCCGCTGGAAATCGTCCGCCGCACCCGCGAGCGCGTCGGTCCGAACTTCATCATCATCTACCGCCTGTCAATGCTGGATCTGGTGGAAAACGGCTCCAGCTTCGACGAAGTGGTGCAGCTGGCCAAGGGCATCGAAGCCGCCGGGGCGACCATCATCAACACCGGCATCGGCTGGCATGAAGCCCGCGTGCCCACCATCGCCACCAAGGTGCCGCGCGCGGCCTTTGCCTGGGTGACGCAGAAGATGAAGGGGCAGGTGTCGATTCCGCTGGTCACCACCAACCGCATCAACGCTCCGGAAACCGCCGAGGAACTGCTGGCCGCCGGTTTCTGCGACATGGTGTCGATGGCGCGGCCGATGCTGGCCGACCCCGAATTCATTGTGAAGGCGGAACAGAACCGCGCCGACGAGATCAACACCTGCATCGGCTGCAACCAGGCCTGCCTCGACCATGTGTTCAAAGGTCAGGTCACTTCCTGCCTGGTCAACCCGCGCGCCTGCAATGAAACGGAACTGAACTACCTGCCGACCGCCAAAGCCAAGCGCATTGCCGTGGTCGGCGCCGGTCCGGCGGGGCTCAGCTTCGCCACGGTCGCCGCCCAGCGCGGCCATGACGTCACCCTGTTCGACAGCGCGGCCGAGATCGGCGGTCAGTTCAACGTCGCCAAGCAGGTGCCGGGCAAGGACGAATTCTACGAAACGATCCGCTATTTCCGCCGCCAGATCGAGCTGACCGGGGTGAAGCTGGTGCTGAACCGCCGCGTCACCGAAGCGGATCTGCAAGGCGAATTCGATGAAGTGGTGCTGGCCACCGGTATCCAGCCGCGCACCCCGCCGATTGACGGCATCGACCACCCGAAGGTGCTGGGCTATCTGGACGTGCTGCGCGACAAGAAGCCGGTAGGCAAGAGCGTGGCGATCATCGGCGCGGGCGGCATTGGTTTCGACGTGGCGGAATACCTGACCCACGAGGGCGAGACCGGTACGCAGAACCCGGCCAAGTTCTACGCCGAGTGGGGCATTGACCGCGATTACACCCATCGCGGCGGCCTGACCCATGGCGAGGTGGAAAAGTCGGAACGTCAGGTGTACCTGTTGCAGCGCAAGGCGAGCAAGGTCGGTGACGGCCTGGGCAAGACCACCGGCTGGATTCACCGCACCGGGCTGAAGAACCGTCGCGTGGAAATGCTGTCGGCCGTGACCTACCGCAAGGTGGATGATGCCGGGCTGCACATCAGCATCGGTGACAAGGAAATGGTGCTGCCGGTGGACAACGTGATTGTCTGCGCCGGGCAGGACCCGTTACGGGCGCTGGAGGCCGGGCTGAAGGCGGCCGGTCAGTCGGTGCATCTGATTGGCGGTGCGTTTGAAGCGCGGGAGCTGGATGCGAAGCATGCCATCAAGCAGGGGGCGGAGCTGGCGGCTTCCATCTGATCCTGTAGGTCGGGCTTCAGCCCGACAACACTCTCCGATCGAAGGGCGGTTGTCGGGTTGAAACCCGACCTACACTCTACAAAACGCCGCTCCCTCTGGCGAAGGAGCGGCTTTTTTATGGCGGAAATGTTTACATCCTCGCCACCTTCAACCGGTTCAACTGCTCACGATACACCGCCTTCTGGTCGGTGGTCAGCGCGCTCAACCCTCAGCGGCTGACGGTCTGCCGATAGTCCTCGCTCCCATACACCGGAAACGGCAGTGGCCTGCCCTTGTCATAATCCCCCGATTGCAGGCGGCGCTGCATCGCCAGCACAATGGCATAGGGCGCGCTGCGCTGCACGAAGTTGGCGGCCCACAGCGGAATCTTGCCGCCCGGATCCACATAGCCCTCGGTTTCCAGCATCACCTTGCCATTCTCCATCGGCATGAAGCGGCTGGTGACCTCCTGCGCAGGCATGCGCACCATCGGCGGCTTCAGCGGCAGGTAGTCCGGCTCGGCAACGATACGCAGGGTCAGTGTCTTCTGGCTGCGGGTCTGCGGCTGCACCGACCCGCGCAACACCACATCCCGGTTCGGCAAACCCGCCGGTGCGCGATGCACCAGATACACCACGTATTCGGTGGCCGACACCTGCTTCAGCAGCTTCGCCTCCATCACCTGCCAGTACCACTTGTCGTAGCCGGGAAAGTCCAGCATCAGCCGCGCCACCGCCTCCATGGAGCCGTCCAGTTCGGCCTGCACCTTGAACGACCGGAAAGTCTTGCCGTCCTCCTGCCGCATCCAGGTGGTGATGTTGCGCTTGCTGTCATGGCGTATCTGGTGCCATTCATTGCCATACCGGGTCTGGAACTCGTCCAGCCTCCCGTCATCGTCGCCGGACGCGGCCTGCGCCGGCTGGCAGGCGAGCAGCCCGCACAGCAGCAGCCCTTTCCACAGAGTCTTCTTCATGGTGAACCTCAGGCCGTTTCCGGCAACGACAGCCGCAACATCTGCAACGACGACACCGGCAAGCGTCGCGCCGTCCCCAGCCGGATATAGCTGTCCAGCATCATCCGTGTCTGCACGCCCACCTTGGAATAATGGAAACGCAGGTACACCTGCAGGTCAAAGGGGAAGACGTGCTTCAACAGCGGCAGCACCAGCCGCCAGGTCAGGGGCCACACCAGCGGCCGCAGCGCCCAGGTGCTGCCGCCGGTTTCCGCCGCCGCCGCCTGCATTGCCTCGCGGGAAGCCGACAAGCCCTCACGCAGCGCCGGGCTGGCGGGCAGGCCATAAAGATCCCAGCCGTTGGCCTCCAGCGCCGCCATCAGCGGTTGCATCATGGCCACGAACGCGGCGGTGCTGCGGGCAAAATCCGCCACCTGCCGGGCGGGAACCCCGGCCTGTTTCAGCGTCGCGGTGACGGCAGCGGCGCGGCCCTTTTCCCCCGCCGCCAGCGACGGTGTCAGCGGCGGCAGGAAGAAGGCGATGCCCTCGGGGCCGGGCTGCCCCGGCAGCGGTGACTGGAAACTGATGAAGGGAATCAGCGCCTGCACCACCTGTTGCCGGTCAGGCACATGGCGGCGCACGAATTCGCCGTCGTGGATATCAGGCTGCAGGCAGATCACCGTCGCGTCACCGACGGCGGCCAGCACCTGCTGCGCCAGTTCGCCGCGCAGGGCGTCGGAGGGCAGCGTCAGCCACACCTGGTCCCAGCGCCGGGCAGCCACTTCCGCCGCATCGGTCAGAATACCGAAGCCCGTCAGCCGTTCGATGACATGGCCGCGACGCTGCAGCCGGTGCAGGCTCAGGCCCGCCTTCAGCCCTTCCGCATATTTCGCCTTCACAAAAAAACTGACCGCATGCCCCGCCCGCGCCAGATGCAGTGCATAGACCTGACCGATTGCACCCGCCCCCACCACCAGAATGTCCATCCCCGCTCCCGGCGTCTTCCGACCGCCCTGATTGACTTGAAATCGCACAAACCCGACAATAGCTGAATAAATATCAGCTTTTGCAAAAGCCTGTCAATCAGCATCCGCCCGGTGACAGCGCCGTTGATTGACAGTGTTGAGCACGACCTGTCACAGTCAAAGCTGATCAATAATCGGTTTTAAGACGGAATACCCCCATTACCTGAGGTGAACGATGTACGAGGCCGGCTGGAGCAAACGTGAGATCACGGTCAAGGCGCAGGGTCACGCCATGATGGGTTATGGCATGTGGCACAACCGCGCCTGGGGCCACGCCACCGCGCTGTATGCCCGCGCTGTCTACCTGCGGCACGGCACCGGTCGCGGCCTGATGTTCTGCCTGCTGGACCTCGGCTACATCACCCACGCCATGCGCAGCGGCGTGGTGGAACACCTGCAGGCCGTGATGGGCGACGCCTTTGACGAGGCGGCGCTGGTGCTGACCTGCACCCACACCCACTCCGGCCCCGGCGGCTGCAGCCACGACGCCATGTACAACGTCGTCACGCCCGGCTTTGTACCTGAACATGTAGATGCCATAGTCACAGCCACCGTGGACGCCATAACCGAAGCCTGGCGGAGCGCCGCCGCAACCGAACTGACGCTGGGCCGGGGCGGCTTTGACGAACCGGTTCCCGTGGCGTGGAACCGCTCGCTGGCCGCCTATAACCGCAATCCCGACGTAACGCCGCTCACCGACCGTGAAACCCATCTGGCGCTGGACCGCGACATGGCGGTGCTGGCCTTTAGCCGCCACGGACAGGTGCAGGCGCTGCTGTCGTTGTTCGGCGTACATGCCACCTGCATCGGCAACACCAACACCCGCTACTCCGGCGACAACAAGGGCCACGCGGCGCTGGTGGCGGAAGCGCAACTGGCAGCCCAAGGCGCCGCCAACCCGGTCGCGCTGTTTGCGCAGGCCACCGCCGGCGATGTCTCACCGCATTATCAGGGCCCCGGCGATGTGGCCCGCCGCAGCCGCCTCCAGGGCGACGGGGAACACGCCTACGCCGAACGCAACGGCCGTTACCAGAGCACTCAGGCGCTGGACATCCTCGCCGCCGGTCCCGGCCTCGCCGTGGACGGCGGCATCGACGCCGTCTTCAGCTATCTCGACTTCACCGCCCGCAAGGCCGACCCGCGCTTCGCCCAGGGCCGCAATGATGCTTTCACCAGCGAACCCTGTCATGGCGTCGCCTTCTTCACCGGCACGCGGGTGGACGGCCCGGGCATGCCCCAGGCCATTGGCATCGTGGCGAAGAAGGTGGCGCGCTGGGTGAAGCAGAACCGCCTCGGCCATCCGCAAAAACAGGGCCCCGAGGACCGCGACTATTACCGCCGCCTCTATGCCGCGCAAGGTCCGAAGGACATCTTGCTGGAAGCCGGACGCAAGCAGATCCTGGGGCAGCCGATTGCGAAACTGATGGTGCCGGGCTTTGCCGATCCGCTGGTGGCGGAGATGAAGCGCCAGGCGAAACAGGGCGCCATGACCCGCAGCGCCATGGTGCCGACAGTGCTGCCGTTGCAGATCGTCCGGCTGGGGCCGCTGGCGCTGGTGTGCTGCCCCGGTGAATTCACCACCATGGCCGGGCGGCGCGTGGTGCAGGCGGTGCAGGAAGCCCTGCAACCCGCCGGGGTGACCCAGGTGCTGATCTGCACCTACTGCAACGACTACATGGGCTATGTCACTACGAACGAGGAATACCAGCAGCAGGCTTACGAAGGCGGCCACACCATCTTCGGGCAATGGACCGGCGCGGCTTTCCAGACCGAATTCGCCGTGCTGGCGACCGAGATGTGCCGGCCGGAGGCGGAGCGCCGCCATGACCGGCTGACCCGCCCGCAATCCGCGCCCGCCGACGAACTGGCCTTGCGCACCCGCCTGCCGCTGCCGGTGCGCCGGACCGGCAAGCTCCCGGCATAAGCGTATGCGTCCTGATGAGCCCCCCTTATTCCAGCGGCGCCCGCCGCTTTACCACAGGCACCAGAATGGCACGCCCTGCTGCTGCAGGAAAACCTCCGCCTGATCACCCTGCAACAGCGCAAACGTGGCCAGCATGCCTGCCTCTACGCAGCTCAGCGCCGCCACCGTCACTGATCGCGGCCCGCCAGGCACGGGCCATCCGGTTTGCGGGTTCAGAATATGGCTGTAACGAATACCATCCTTCAACAAGAACCGGTGAGTATCGCCGCTGGTCGCCAGCGCGCCGCCGGTCAGCTCCAGAACCCGGGCCGGCATCCGCTCACGGTCAGGCCGCTCCACCCCCACCTGCCAGCTGCCACCGGGGGGCGGCCGGTTGCAGCACAAGTCGCCCCCTAAATTAACCAGCGCCGGAACTCCGGCCATGGCATCCACCACTCCCAGCGCCATGTCCGCCGCATACTCCTTGCCAAGGCCGCCAAAATCCATTTCCATGCCCGGCAACATAGTCAGAACCGGATTACGCCAGTCCAACCGGCCAAAGCCCACGCGCTGACATATCCGCTCCACAAGGGCCGGGTCGGGCACATCATCGCTGCCGTCAAAACGCCAGGCCTGACGTAACACCCCGGAGGTCACATCAAACATCCCTTGGCTGAGCTGATAGCAGTTTTGCGCAAAATCCAACAGCCCTGCGGTTTCGGCGTCCACGCTGAAAGGATGACCGGCTGACGCGTTAATCCGGCCAATCACGCTATCCGGGCGATAACGGCTGTACTTGGCCTCAATACGCCACACTTCGTCAGCCGCCGCCCGGCCCGTGCGGGCCGCCAAGGCAGCGTCAGCGGTATGGAACAGAATTTCACAGGGGCTGGCCATGGCCTGAAAACTGACCGCCATAATACCGTTGGCCCGTGCCTCCACCTTTACAGAACGCGATGATGTCATGGCCTTGACCCCAAAAGCCGGCTCAGAATTTGAACTGAAGGTCGGCCGAAACTATGGTGGCGCTCAAGCCCGGGTTAAGATCCAGGCCCTGCAATTGTGGCAGTCCGGCCATGTTGACCTCCCCGGTTTGCTGATATCGCTCAAACCTCAGGCTGAACACCGAGTCCCGCGACATTTCGTAACCCAGCTTCACCCCGACAGTTTTGGCCGTGAAGCCGCCCAGCCGCGAGTCCGCTGATACCGCCTTCAGGTAAGGATCGCCCTGCATCACATACAGGCGGTAGAAATCAGCCGCCGTTTGCGTGTACCAACGTAGATGCGGTTCAATGAATCCGCCATCCGACCAGACATAGCGGTAGCGCAAATCAACCGTTTTTGAGTTCATCCCCCAATCATCGCGCATGGCTCGAACGGAAGCGGTGATGGTATCCCTGTCCAGCGCATAGCGGTTTTCCCAATAAAGGCTGCGCCGGGAACGCTGGTCCGGGCGATTTTCATAAAGGTAACCCACCACACGGCCGGTACTATCCAGGGCGGACACAATTTTGTAGGGGTCGTTATGATAGCCCTGGGCATTGTCCGCCGAGAGATTCAACCGGGTCAGCCAACGCCGGGTCATCACCTGCGTCACCCCCAACAGCACATCATTCACGGCCTTGGTCTGATCGCCCTGACGCTGAAAAAGCGCATAATTGCTTAGCGGTAGCGGCGTTCCACCCACTGGGCTGCTGCTGTCACGCTCCACATTGACACCCAGTGAGAGGGTTGTGTTCTTCTGGTTGAAACTCTGCGTCAGCGCCACATTGGCGGACAGGGACTGGTAATCCGCTTCTGTTGAAAACGCACCCCCCAGCGCCAAGCGGGTTGACGGCGCCAGAGACCCGCCATATGACATCGAAATCGCCTGGCGCTTATCGCTAAAGGAGTTATCCATGGGCAACTGACCCGCGCTGACATCATAGATGCTGCTTTTTTCCGAGCTGCCGGCGGTGCAATTGTAGGTTGTCCCGGAAGGGGTGGTGCAGGTCTGCACCGTTGGCGCCTTCTTGACCGGCTTTTGCAGGCTGCGGCCGGAAGGTGTGGCAAACGTCTGTACCGAGCGGCTGGGCAAGGCTCCGTTGGGAGATCCGCCGCTTAACGAGTCAACAGACAGGTCAATACTGAACTCACTGTCCTCCGACCAGACATTGCGGACATTCGCCTGATATTTACTGACCTTAATCCGGCCATCGCCTTCCTGGTAGGAAAGCACTCCCAGATTGGTGCTCCCGGTGGCGCTGTCTTCCGCTGCGGACTCGATATCGTAGGCTTGGGCCGGCGCACCGGTGAGCAGCACACACACGGCCAGAGCCAGACCCTCCCGGATCATACCACCTTGATTTAATTGCATCCGCAACCTCCGCCACCAAAGCCGCGGCCACCGCTGGACGCTTCCTTGCTGAAGTAGACATGCGCATCTATGGCGCTCTCCACCGGGTCGTTGTCCGGCTGCATGGTATTCCGGGCCATGAGATCGCGTTGCCAGGGCTTAACACCGATATGGCTGCAACCGCTCAGCAGCAGTGGCGCTGCAAACAGCGCCAAAAACATGATTTTCATTTTTATGGTCATGACAGTGAACTCTCGTTGCGCCCCAAGGCCATGGCGCAGGTCGGAAAATGTTCATCAACGTAATAAGACCCCAGCGGCCTTCGACAATCATCTGAACGTGATGGCTTCACGCTAACATGGCCCCCTTAACCCAGCCTTAAAACCCTAAGCCACCGCCCGCACCGCCGCCGGTCGCGCCGGTCCGGTGCGCGTTGCAGGGATCGCCCGCCTCCGCTAACCTCCCTGAAGACCACAACGCCTTCAGGCCCGCCCACCCATGACTGCCGCACCCTCCGCCCCCGACCGGGAAACCAGGATTCAGGACATCCAGTCGCTGCTGGCGTCCAACCTGCAGTTCCGCAGCTTCCGGCCGGAACTGGAGGCGGGCTTCATCGCCCATGTCCGCGACCGCGCCCAGCGCCTGTCGCGGGACAGCCTGGGCATCACGGTGGTGATGTACCTGATTACCGCCGTCATGGGCTGGTCGCAGGTGGGTCGCTTCTCCGCGCCGCAATACCGGGACGGCAATCTGGCCGCCATGGGCTGGCTGCTGGTGGTGGAAGGGGTGCTGCTGGCCTTCGTGCTGAGCATTCCCTACCTGCCGGGGCGTGAACGCTTTTACCGTTTTTACGCCTCGATCAGCAGTGGCGGCGCGGTGGGCGTGCTGATCTACGGCGCGTCGCTGTTTCCGGAACCGTATTTCAACGTATTCCTCAGCTATGTGGTGATCCTGGCCACTGTTGTCACCTATGGCGTGGCGGGCATGGTCACCCGGCAAACGGCGGTGGCCTGCCTCGCCGGGGTGGTTATTGCCGTAGCGGCGGTGGCGCAGCAGGGGCTATGGCTGAATTTCGGCTATCTCCTTGCCTATGGCGGGCTGGCGAACGTGATCGGCATCCTGCTGTCCTTCCTGCTGGAATCCCGCGACCGGGTCACCTTCCTGCAGTCGCAGTTGCTTGCGCTGGAAAAGGACCGGCTGGACGAATACGCCGCCGAGGTGGAGCAACTGTCGCGGCAGGATGCCCTGACCGGGCTGGCCAACCGCCGCCACTTCGACGAGACCGTCAACCGGGAGTGGGGGCTGGCCTGCCGCCGTCAGGAGTCAATGGCGGTGATCTTTCTGGATGTCGATTTCTTCAAGCCCTACAACGACACCTACGGCCACCCCGCCGGGGATGCCGTGTTGCAACAGGTGGGCATGGCGCTGGCCGCCGCCGTGGGCCGCCCGGCCGACTTGGCTGCCCGTTATGGCGGCGAGGAATTCGTGGTGCTGCTGCCGGACACCAATCTGGCCGGAGCCTGCGCCATTGCCGAGCGCATTGCCGGGGCCATCAACGCCCTGGCCATTCCACACAGCAAGTCCACCGTGGCGCCGCAGATCACCGTCAGCATGGGAGTGGCCGCCATGATTCCTTCCGCCGATATCCGCTACGCCGAGCTGATTACCGCCGCCGACCAGGCGGTCTATGCCGCCAAGGCCGCCGGGCGCAACCGGATCATGACCGCCGCCTGAGCCCCCTTCCCCACAAAATCCGACGGATGGTCAGCTTTTTGAACCCTCAAGGGATGCCTTCGCCTTAAAGCTGATATACAGTCAGCTTTATCCAACCTGCCGCATAACTCCCGGGTTTGAAGAGGAGGCGACGATGTGCTGAATTCCCCCCCGGCCATTCCCTACTGGCGGCTGTCCGGTTTCTATCTGGCCTACCTGGCGCTGCTGGGCGGCTTCATTCCCTACTGGAACCTGTATCTGGCGCGGGAGTTGCATTTCTCCCCGGCGCTGATCGGGCAGCTGATGGCCGTCACGGTAATCCCCCGGCTGCTGGCGCCCTGTTTCTGGGGACATCTGGCCGACCGTTCGGGGCGCGGGCTGGCGGTGGTGCGGCTGGGTGTGTTCATGCTGGCGCTGCTGTGGCTGGCGCTGGCCTTTACCACCGACTACCGGTGGCTGGCGCTGTGGCTGCTGGCCTGCACCTTCTTCCAGAATGCGGTGATGGCCCCGTTCGAAGCGGTGACGCTGGCGCATCTGGCGGAACGGCGCACGCAATACGGCCGCATCCGGCTGTGGGGTTCGCTGGGCTTCATGGCCATGGTGGCGGGGCTGGGGGTGGTTTTCGACCATGTCTCGCTGCAATGGCTGCCGCTGGTGTTGTGCGGCGCGGCGCTGCTGGCGTGGCTGGTAAGCCTGAGCGTGCCGGATGCGCCCTGCCCCCGCCCCGTGCGGCAGCGGGGCTCGGTGTGGGCGGTGCTGCGCCGTCGCGAGGTGGCGGCGTTTCTGGGCGGCGGCCTTTTGCTGCAGGCGGCGCATGCGCCGTATTACGCCTTCTACAGCCTGTTTCTGGAGTCGCACGGCTATTCTCACCAGTCCATCGGCGCGCTGTGGGCGCTGGGCATGGCGGCGGAGGTGCTGGCCTTTACCCGGCTGCACCGCTGGCTGGGGCGCTGGGGCGCGCGGCCGGTATTGCTGGGGGCCATGCTGCTGGCGGCCGGGCGCTGGTGGGGCATCGGGCTGGGGGTGGACCATCCGGGGGTGCTGGTGACGATGCAGTTGCTGCATGCTGCCAGTTTTGCGGCCGTGCATGCCGCCAGCGTGCAGTTGGTGACGCTGCATTTCGGGGAGGCGCACCGGGGGCAGGGGCAGGCGGTTTACGGAATGGCGTGGGGGGTGGGGGCTTCGCTGGGGGCTTGGGCGGCAGGCTGTGCCTGGAATTCGCTGGGGGCCCCGGCGGTGTTCGGGGCGGCGGCAGGGCTGAGTTTGCTGGGGTGGTTTTGGGTGGTGCGGGTGAAGCCGGCGGCGGAGGTGGGGATGGAGGCGGAAGCGGTCTAAACCTGCGCATAATGCCGGAACAACACCTCCACCATAACGCTCTGCTCATCCAGCAACGCCACCGCCTCTTCGGGAGCAGAGGTCAGCGCCTCCTCCAGCACCGTCTCGCAACTCTCACTGATCATCCAGGCAATGCGCTGCGCCCGCTGCGGCGTCAACTGCGTGCGGTGCAGCAGCAGCCCGGCAATGAACGCCGCCGACCGCTGGTTGGACTCCCGCACCAACGCCTGCAACGCCGGTTCCGCCCGCATTGCGGTCAGCACCGGCACATAACCGGGCGCTTGCGAGTAGGCGTTGAACAGCCCTTGCAGGATGGTGCGGAAATCCGGTTCCGGCTCGTCCAGCTTTTCAGCCAGAACCGTCAGCAGGTCGGCATCCACCACATCCATGATGCGCTTGGCCAGCGCTGCGAAAATAGCCAGCCGGTTTTCAAAATAATGATAAACCGTGGCTGGCGGCACCCCGGCTTTCGCGGCAATGGCCAGGATGGTGGCGGCATCCACGCCGTGATGTTGCAGCAGGTCGGCGGTGGCGTCGAGAATGGCGTCGATCTTCAGTCGGGAACGCGCCTGCACCGGCTTCACCCGTTGCTGCGGCGGTTGCGGGCTGTCGGCGTTGGTGCGGTTGACTCGGGGCATGGCGTTCCGGCAAGGGAAAAAGGTCTGGAACCCGGATCATTACCGGAATCCGAATAACCGTCAACTTACCCACGTCACTTCCCGGCAAAGGCGAAAGATACCCCCATGACATGATAAAATGCCAAGACATGTCTCCGGAACGGACTCCCCCCATGCCGCTTGATCACGACTTTTCGCGCCACTGCTTTTTTCAAACCGCATTGTGGCTATGTATCAGCCTGATGTTGCAGGCTTGCGGCGGCGGCTCCAGCGGCAACAACGCCTCGGGCGCTTTCCCGTCCCTGAGCTGCCCGGCTTCTCAAACTTGGCAAAACGGCATGTGTGTCACCACCGAAAGTTGTTTGGCTGAAAACGAAAAGTCCTGGGTGCGGGCGCATCTGGATGACGCCTATTTGTGGTACCGCGAAATTGTGGATGTGCCCCCAAGTAATTTCGTCAACTCCAGCGACTACTTTTACGCCCTGCTGGTAAGCCCAAAGGACCGGTTCAGTTTTGTCACCGACCAGGCCGAAGTGGACGCCTTCCAGGAGTCCGGCATCAACACCGGCTACGGTGTGGAATGGGTCAATGACAGCCATGATAATGCGGTGCGGGCCTCATACGTCGAACCGGACTCCCCCGCCGCCCGCCAGGGCATTGAACGCGGCGACTATCTGACGGCCATCAACGGCAATGCCCTGCAAACCATTACCCAACGCGATTTCATTGCCGCCCTGTATCCACGGCAGGCCAATACACTGAACACCTTTGAAGTCTATAACCCGCATCAAGGGGTCACCCGGCCGGTGACCCTGAGTTCAACCGAAATCGTGCACAAGCCGGTTTCCCATGTCAGCGTCATCACCACCGCCGGCAAACAGAAAGTCGGCTATCTGGTGTTCAACGATCATATTTACACCGCCACCGACCCCTTGGTCAGCGCGATGAAACAGTTCCAGGCTGCCGGGATTGATGATCTGGTTCTGGATCTGCGTTACAACGGCGGCGGCTACCTGTACATCGCCTCACAATTGGCCACCATGATTGCCGGACAGGCAACCACCGGCCAAGTGTTCAATCGCTTGATCTTCAACGACAAGCACACCCGTTCAAACCGGAATTTCATGTTCCAGACCACGGACTTCCATAACCAGCCTCTGCCAATGCTGAACCTGAAACGCGTCTTCGTGCTGACCGCTTCCGGCACCTGTTCGGCCAGCGAAGCCATCATCAACGGACTGTCGCCTTTCATCCCCGTTATCCGGATTGGCGGTGAAACCTGTGGCAAGCCCTATGGGTTTAACCAGACCGACAATTGCGCCAAAGCGTATTTCGCCATCCGCTTCAAGGGCGAGAACAGCATGTCGCAAAGCGTGCCGACCCAAGGCTTTATGCCGGCCTGCTATGCCGCCGACGACCTGAATCATGATCTGGGTGAACGCCAGGAAACCATGCTGGCGACCGCACTGGGCTATCAGGCCGAGGGCAAATGCCCGGCTGACGCAGCGCAGATGACCAAATCACGGACGGGCACGGTACTCAGGGATGTTTACAGGGCGCCATGGCGCAGCATCATGACGGCCCCGTAACAAGCGGGTTCAGGTTGTCGGCCGCGCTTGCAGCGCCAGCGCTTCCACCCGGTTGCGGCCGTTGGCCTTGGCGCGGTACAGGGCATTGTCCGCCGCCTTGATCAGCGCCTCGGCGTCCACGCCCAAGTCCAGTTCATTGCTCACCAGCCCGAAACTGCCGCTCAGCGGAATCGGCTCGCCGTTGTCTGCCGTCACCACCGTCGCCGCCAGCTGCACCCGGCAGCGCTCCGCCAGTTTCACCGCCCCGTCCAGCCGGGTGTCGGGCAGCACCAGCATGAATTCCTCGCCGCCATAGCGCCCCACGGCGTCACACTGGCGGATGGCGTTGCGCAGCACCTTGGCGGTTTCCTGCAGCACGCGGTCCCCGGCGGGGTGCCCCCAGGTGTCGTTGATGCGCTTGAAGTGGTCCAGATCCAGCAGCAGCACACTCAGTGGCGGGCCATGACGGGTGGTGCGCGCCACCTCCTTGTCCAGCATGTCCAGAATGCTGCGGCGGTTGGGAATTCCGGTCAGCGGGTCGGTCAGGCTCAGCGTGCGCACATAGTCTTCCCGCTTGCGCCACCAGTTCAGGGTCAGGTCGGCAAAGAGGATGATTACAATGAAATGGGGCGCGGTAAACAGGAAGACAGCATTGATCCAGAACAGGTTGCCGGTGGCATCAGTGGGCGGCACCACCATCGGCGCATAGGGAATGAACCCGAAACCGGCGGCATAGCTCAACGCCAGCAACGACACGGTGCCCGACGCCGTGGCATACCACACCACGCGGCGGTTGAGCAAAATGAAGCCGAACACCGGTGCACCCAGCAACACCACGCCCGTGCAGAAGGTCATGGTGCCCACGAAGTAACTGCAGAACACTAGGGTCAAGGTGTAATACTGGGTGGCCAGATGCTGCAGGGGCAGGAAGTCCGGCAAGCGGCGGCGCAGCCACAGGCCGGCCGCGATGATCAGCAGCGCACCCAGGGCCATGCCGGATTCCAGTGCCAGCAACTGCTCCGTGATCGGGACATCCACCAGACGCTCACGGTCGGACCGGGCCAGGACGTACACCAGGGCCAGCATATAGGTTGAAAGGACGGAAAGCAGGATCACCATCAGGATGATGCTCTTGTCCACCACGCTCCATTCCAGCACCGCCGCCAGACGTTGACGCCACGTTAGCATCCGCTACGCTCCCGAATATTCATATTGGCTGTTGTTGTTTTGAGGGTTGACGGGCATCAAGCACACACCGGTCTCATCCCATAACCGAATATCGCGGAAAGCGGCGCGGTCTGCCAGCCGTTTCAATACAATTTGTTTTCCCCCGAACGACAAGGCATGATTCCGGCCATATCCGCCAAGACTCCCCGTCCATGCCCCTGCACCGCCCCGCCGCCGAGCTGCTGCGTCCGGAAGACATCGAATTCACCGCCATCCGGGCGCAGGGCTCGGGCGGGCAGAACGTCAACAAGGTGTCCAATGCGGTGCACCTGCGTTTCGATATCAATGCCTCGGCGCTGCCGGAAAGCGTCAAGGTGATGCTGCGTCAGTACCGCGACCACCGCATCAGCGCCGACGGCATCATCGTCATCAAGGCGCAGCGCTTCCGCAGCCTGGAGCAGAACCGCGACGACGCCCTGGAACGCCTGAAGGAACTGGTGACCCTGGCCACGCACGTGCTACCGCCCCGTACCCCCACCCGGCCCACGCGCGGCTCGCAACGGCGGCGGGTGGAAGGCAAGGTGCAGCGCGGCCAGGTCAAGGCACTGCGCGGGCGGGTCAGCGACTAGGCCTGCCGCTATTGACGATGGCGGCCGCACTATCCATGATCCCGGACACGGCATTCCGCCTCCCCACACGTCCGAATCCGCCGCCATGAAGCCGACCGCCCCTGCCGCCACGCCGCTGACCCCGCCGCCGCCCCTGCCCTTTGTCCTAGTCTGGAACGGCTTCATCAGCCTGCACGCCTACTTCATGCTGGGGGCGGGCTGGCCGCTGCCGGCGCTGTTCGGCATGGTGCTGTTCTACAGCGTGTTCTTTGCAGTGGGCGGTTTCATGATCGTGATCTGGGTGCGCCACCAGCGCCTGCGGCAACGCTTCGGCCAACCGCTCCTGGAGCCTGCGTGTGACCTGCTGCCGGGACGGCCCGGCCTGCTGTCGGTGCAATTCAACCGCACCTGGCCGCCCGGACAGAAGCTGACAGGCAGCCTGCACTGGGTCAGCCGCCACACTGGTCGCGGCGTCCCGGCCTCACTGCAGGCCGTCCCCCTGCCCGGCAATACCTACAGCGGCCGCGACGGCACACACTGGTCCTCCTCGCTGTCGGTGCCGCCGCTGCCCGCCGGCGTCCGGCCCGAGGCGGTCGGTCTGGAACTGCGACTGCACATGAGCGACGCGGAAAAGAACGGCTGGCGCTTCCCCCTGGCCTGGGCGACGGACACGGCCGCCACTGATGGTGTGCCGGCGGACAGGTTCGACCGGCCGCCCGTCTCCGCTGCCGACCGTGAGAAGCTGCTGGGCATCCTCGGCAAGATACCGCCGGTGCTGGCGGCGGTCGCCGTGCTGATGCTGGCACTGATGTGCCGCGACGAGCGCCTCGATTTCACGGACCTGCTGATCCCGCTGTTCCTGCTGATCGGCGGCTGGCACCTGCGCGAAGTGCAACGCCAACTTGAGCAGTGGCGGGACTGGAGCCAACCTCCGGCTAGCGGCTCTCCCCTCAACGGGCTGAAGCAGCGCTTCCGTTACTCCGCCGCCGTGGTGCCGGTGCTGATGATCAGTCTATTCGCGGCGGACATACTGCTACCGGACGATGTGATCGGGACGCTGCGCAAGCTGGCATCCTCCGGGGTGGAAAGGGCGGAAACACCCGTGATTGAACAAAGGCAGCCCTGAGAGCGTTCAATCCGGACCGTGGCTGACCGCCGCCAGCTCCGCCCGCAGGCTGTCCAGCGCTGTGTGCGGCAGGCCCAATTCGGCAGCATGCGCGGCGTACTGGTCCAGCAAGGCCAGCGTCTGCGGCCGCACCTTCGAGAAATGCGCCTCCAGAAACACCTCGATATCCACCGGTGTCATATGGCGCGACAGCGTCATGGCCGGGGGAATCAGCGCGGCGGGCACGCAGGACAGCAGCCACGGCCCCTTGACGCCGTAACGCCCCGCCAGCGCCGCCCGCACCTCCGCCTGCGCCGCTTTCATCGTCTGCAAACGCGTCCGCTCCATGGCCCGGAACTTCCAGCCGCTCAACTCCAGCGCCGCCAGGAACACCATCAGGAAGCCGGTGGCGTGCATGCCCTGGTCATTGAATCCGGGCCGGTAAGCCGCGCGGATGCCGGAATGTTTCAGGGTGGCAATCACGGCATCGGCGCGGTCACGGCGGCCGTCCACCGCCATCGGCGCCAGCGGCGGAATCCAGAAGGCAATGCCGGGCGTCGGCACGGTTTCGCCTGCCAGCGGGGCGTGGTAACTCATCATGGTAATCATGCCAGACACCACACGCTGCTCCCCCACTGCTTGCTGCACGCGGCGGATGTCATCGGGGCCGGGTTGAAGCACCATCACCGTGGCGTCGCCAATCGCCTGCACCAAGGGTTGCAAATCGGTCTGCGCCAAGGCGGCGCTGGACATGCACAGCCACACTTGGTCCCACCGGCGCGCCGCCACGGCCGACCAGTCGCTGTGACAGGTGAATTGGTTGAACAACATGGGATTGCGGCGCTTCCGGTCGCGATTGAGGTCATAGAGCGTGAAGCCGCGTTCGGCTTCCGCCACATGCTTCGCTTTCAGGAACAGGTGTACGTCATGGCCGGCTTGGGCGAAATGCCAGGCATAGACTTGGCCAACGGCACCGGCGCCGATAATCAGGATGGATTGCTGCATGGGGTTGCCTCCGGACGCTCCGGGGCGGAGCGGTCATCATAGTTCGATGACCGTCAAATTACAGAATAATTCGATGATTGTCAAAGTGTCAGCGCCGCCCTCAGACGAATGACCGACGAACGGTGACGGGGAATCCAATCAATTCGGCAGCGAAATCCCGTCTTCCTCAATGACAATGCGCTGCTGCCGGAACAAGGCCCCGATCGCCTGTTTGAACACCTTCTTGCTGATGCCGAATTCCGCATGGATGGATTCCGGCGAACTGTTGTCGCCCAGAGGCAGGAAGCCGCCCGCCATCTCCAGCCACCGCAGCACCAGCGCCGCCGCGCCGTCCACCTTGGCATAGCCCGGCGGCGCCAGCGACACGTCCAGCCGGTTGTCGCTGCGCAGGCGCTTGATATAACCGTCACGGCGGTCACCAATACGCAACGGCTCGAAAACTTCATCACCGTAAAGCATGCCCCAATAGCGGTTGTTCACCACCGCCTTGAAACCCAGATCGGTGCGCAACGCCACCACCAGCTCCACTTTTTCCCCGGCGGCCAGCCCGGTCGCCTCGTCGTCCAGGAAGTCATTCAGCCGCGCCGAGGCAATCAGTCCCAGCCGCTCATCCACCGTCATCATCACCATGCTGCGCCAGCCCGGCTCCAGCCGCTGCTGCTGCTCGGCGCGGGGCATGAACACCGCCTCCTCAAGTCCCAGATCCAGCCAGATGCCGTCGCGGCTGGCTTCCAGCACCGTCAGGCTGGCCACTTCGTTGACCTTGGCCAACGGCGTGCGGGTCGAGGCGGCCAGATAACCGTCCTCGCCGGTGTACACAAACACCGGCACCTCGTCCCCCACCCGCCAGTCACGCGGCGCATCCCGCTTCGACAGGCGGATTTCTCCGCTGTCACCATCGTCCAGCAACCAATGGGTGGAGGTCTGGCTGAGAATTTTCAGGGTATTGAACTGGCCAAGGGCAATCATGCAGGCATTCCGGAGGACAAATGAAGACGGGATCAATCGGCGTATGGTAGCACCCGGCGTCGGCGGCGACCGAAAAATTCCCGGGTCAGCCGCCTTCAGTTCCGGCCGCCGTTTCCTTCTTGACCGTCAACCTGCTAATGTTCGCGGCTGAATCCGGCCTCACGCCGCCCGGACCGTTCCACCCCCACAGCACGCAGCCCGACCGACCCATGAACGCCACTCCGCCCGACATTCCCGGCTACACCCTGCACGGCCTGCTGGGCCGGGGCGGCATGGCCGAGGTCTGGCTGGCCACGCAGGATTCGCTGAAGCGCAAGGTGGCCATCAAGGTGCTGCTCAGCGCCGATGACGACAGCT
This sequence comes from Fluviicoccus sp., assembly GCF_030646115.1. GTDB lineage: Bacteria > Pseudomonadota > Gammaproteobacteria > Pseudomonadales > Moraxellaceae > Fluviicoccus. The sequence continues at coordinate 136,613 of NZ_JAUSMX010000027.1, read as the reverse complement.
TCAACCGGCGTTTCATCAACGAAGGGCATCTGGTGGCGTCCCTGCACCACCCCGCCATCATCACCATCCACGACATCAACCGGTTGCCGGACGGACGTTATTATCTGGCCATGGAATTCGTCGGCGGCGGCGACCTGTCGCAGTTCAAGGGACAGGTATTCACCCCGCAACGGGCGCTGGCCATCCTGCGGCAGATTGCGGAAGGGCTGGAGGTGGTGCATGGCAAGGGACTGATCCACCGCGACCTCAAGCCCGCCAACATCCTGTTCCGCGACGCCGAACGGGTGGTGATTTCCGACTTCGGCATCGCCAAGGACCTGGGCATCGACAGCGAACTGACGCAGGACGGCATTGTCGTCGGCAGCCCGTCCTACAGCAGCCCGGAACAGGCGCAGTGCCAGCCGGTTGATGCGCGCACCGACCTCTACAGCCTTGGCGTCATGCTGCAGGAAATGCTGACCGGCGCAAACCCCTTCCGGGGCGACAGCTATGCCCAGACCGTAGGCAACCACCTGCACCTGACACCGCCGCGGCTGCCGGACGCCCTGAAGCGCTACCAGCCGCTGCTCGACCGCCTGCTGGCCAAGGAGCCCGCCAACCGCTTTGCCGGTTGCCGTGAATTGCTGGCCGCCCTGGATGCGCTGGACCGGCCACCGGCCAAATCCGGGATCGGCATCCCGGCACGTCTGCCCACGCTGTCACGGCGCGCGCGGCTGTCGTTGCTGGCGGTGGGGGTGGCGGGTCTGCTGGCTGTCGGCGGGCCGGGCGTGACGCGGCAGGTCAAGGTCTGGCAGGCGCTGCATCAGGCCGATCAGCATTTGACCGCAGGCCGGCTGGTGTCCCCGGCCGCCGACAATGCTGATTATTTCTACCGGCAGGCGTTGCAACTGGACCCGGACAATGCGTCGGCCAAAGCCGGGCTGGTGAAGGTCCGCGAGGCGCAAATCCGGCAATGGCTGGCGCTGGCGGAACAGCGTTTTGCCGAAAACCGGCTGTCCCAACCGGCTCAGGACAACGCCGTGCATTATTTCCGGCAGGTGCTGGCGCAGTCGCCCCAACACCCGCAGGCCATGACCGGCCTGCACCGCATCGCCGAGGTTTACCGGGGGCTGGCGCAGCAGGCGCTGGACCGTCAGGACCGCAGTGAAGCCCGGTCGCTGTTGCGCGCCGGTCTGGACGCCGAACCCGGCAACCCGGCGCTGCAAGCACTGGGCAAGGTGCTGGAAAGCCGTCCGGAATCCGGCTCCGGTAACCCGGCCCCAAACCGCAAGAAGGCCGCTTCCCGCCCAAGCAACCCGCTGAAAGGACTGCTCCACAAGCTCTTCGGGAAATAGCACCCCCGTTCCATTCTCCTCGCCAATTCCCAAAATTTGACCTTTTACGCCACATCCTGTCGAACAAAAAGACAGGATTCCCGGTTTTGACATATGTCAGTGCTAAGGTGATTCCGTCGTTTGCTGCGGCAAGCGACTCCATAGCAAAACGAGGTCAAGCATCATGGTACGTTCAATTTCCCGGAAACCCGCCCTGTGGCAGGCCGGTCTGGCGCTGGCCGCCAGTATCGCCCTCACCGCCGGACCTGCGGTCGCCGCCGGCAAGGACACGCCGCTCCTCAAACCGCTGAATGTGACGCTGTGCGTCTTCGATATTCAGGGTGCGCGCGGCGACATCAGCCGCTACGCCCAAGACCTGGCACTGGATGCCCGGCAATGGAACATTCACCTCAACATCCGCTCTTATACTGACGAACGCATCGCCGCCGAGGAATTCAAGGCCGGCCAGTGTGATGGCGTCGCGCTGTCGACGTTGCGTGCGCGGCCGTTCAACAAGTTCATCGGCAGCATCGACTCCATCGGCGCAGCACCGGACTACCGGCACATCAAGGCCATTGCCGCCGCGCTGGACCACCCGCGCATCAATCCGCTCACCATCAGCGGCGACTTCCAGGCGGTCACCGTCATGCCGCTGGGCGCATCCTATGTCATGGTCAACAACCGGCACATCGACAGCATTGACAAGGCGCTGGGCAAAAAGGTGGCGGTGCTGGATTTCGACAAGCCGCAAAGCCTGATTGTGCAGCGCCTGGGCGCACGGGCAGTGTCCAGCGATTACTTCAGCTTCGGCAACAGGTTCAACAACGGTGAGGTGGACATCATCATGGCCCCGGCGCTGGCGGTAAAGCCGCTGGAGCTGGACAAAGGCATGGGCGCATACGGCGGCATCTACCGCCTGCCACTGACTCAGGTCACCGGGACACTGCTGATCAATCGTACACGCCTGCTGAAGGAAGTTCCCGATCTGGACGCCCGCATCAGCCGCTTGCGGGAATACGCCTTGGTGGAAATCGACAAGGCGGTCAGCTACATCCGTAAGCAGGAACAGGCCATCCCGGCGGGCTACTGGCTGGACCTGCCACCCGCCGAGCAGGAGAAATACCTGCATATGATGCGCGACTCCCGCATCCAGCTGACGCGGGAAGGCTATTACGACACACGGATGATGTCGCTGATGAAGAAGGTGCGCTGCCGCTATGAGCCGGGCAGTTATGAATGCACCATGGATGAAGAGTAGATTCACGGGACACGGATGTCCGCACCGATAATCCTGCGGTCAACCCTTCAGGGGGATTGAGCCGGATGCCTTCCGGGGCGATACTGCCTGAATGATGCGTTTCCCCGCCCGGATTCTGTCTGGCGGGTACTCCGGAGGTCCCATGTCAGAACTTGCAGCCATCGAGTCCCAGATCAACGCCTATTTCAAGGGACTGCACGAAGGCAATATCGACCTGATCCAGAAAGTCTTCCTGCCCACGGCGGAGATTTTCGGCTACTACGAAGGCGACAAGGTCACCATCAAGCTGCACGAATACCTCAACATCCTCAAGCACATGTCGCCGCCCATCATGCTGGATGAAGACTACGACATGCGCATCGACGGCATCGACCAGATCGGGCAGATCGCCTGCGTCCGCACCCGCTACCTGTTCCAGGCCCTGCGCTATACCGAATATCTGGCGATGATGAAAATCGACGATGAGTGGCGGATCGTCAACAAGACCTTCCACCACGACTGAGCCGCCTGCCTACAACGGCGTCAGCAACAGCGGCAACCCGTCCGCCGACTCCGGCACCGGCACGTACTTGGTCTTCATCACGTAATCGGGATCGGGCAGCGCCAAGCGGTAACGACGCAACAGGTTGAAGAAAAACACCTTCAGCTGCATTTCCGCCAGATGCATGCCGATGCACTTGTGTGCGCCGCCGCCAAAGGGCATGTACAGATGGCGGTGCTGCCGGTGCTCCTTGCGCTCTGCCGCAAAACGGTCGGGATCAAAATGCTCCGGCTGCTCCCAGAATTCCGGCATCACATGCACGAATGAGGGGCTGATGAACACCATCGCCCCGGCCGGAATGGTATGCCCCTTGTAGTCCACATCGCGGATTGCCTTGCGCGGCATGGTGTGCGAGGAACCCCACAAACGCAGGCACTCCTGGAACACCTGCGAGGTATAGCTCATCGCCTCCAGGTCCTCATAGGCGGGTGTCTCTTTGCCGAAGGACACCATTTCCGCCCGCACCCGCTCCTGCACCAACGGGTATTTCGCCAGCGCATAGGCCATGGCAACAATGGCGCTGGTGGTGGTTTCGTGCGCGGCGCTCATCAGCCCCAGCATGTGCTTGACGATCTGGTCGTCACTGAACTGCTAACCGTCTTCCGAACGGGCAAAACACAAATGGCTGAACAGGTCCTTGCCCGGATCGGCCCGCTTGCCGGGAATCTTCTCACGCAGCATCTGCCGCAGCAGCAGCGAACTGCGCACCGCCTTCCAGTATTTGGTGCCCGGAATCAGCAGCCGGATCAGCGCCACCGTGCCCGCCGCCGCTTGGGTGTAATGGTTGATCAACCGCGCCGCCTCGTCACCCTGGCTTTCACCCATGAACAGCAAGGCCGCCTGGTTGAACAGCAGCAGCTTCACCTGCGGCGCGAAACGGAAGGGTGTAGTCACGGTCCAGCCGGCAATGGCGTCGGCCGCGCTCTGCTGCAACAGGCTCAGGTAATCCAGCATTGCGTCCTTCTTGAAGGCCGACTGCATGATGCGTCGCTGGTGAGCATGCTCCTCAAAATCGAACAGCCCCAGCGCGTCGGGGAAGGTGTCCTTGAGAAAGGGCTCGTAGGCCGCGCGTGAGGAAAAAACCTTGTCACGGTCCATGGTCAGGAATTCGTTGGCGTCCGGCCCCAGCAGCAGCACCCCCTTGTTGCCGGCAATGTTGATGCGCGACACCTCGCCATAACGGCGATATCGGTCGGCCGCCATGGCGCGGGGATTCTTGACGAAGGCCAGCGTGTGACCGATCAGGGGGAAGCCGTTGTCGCCGGGAAAGCGGCTCAGGTCTGGTTTCATGACAGCGTCTCAGGACAGGTTGTTGTAATTGTCACGGCAACGGCAGGCGAGTGCACCCGGATTGTCTGTCAGAGAAATACTGTTTTTTCCGTCGGGGCGCAAACAGCAAACACCACGCCCGGACAAGCGGCATCCCGGCGCGGCTGAGGGGAAGGGAAGATAGCTTCGCCAATCCCCAGATTTTTTTGTGCTATTGTTTAGCGTAGAGACAGTCAGCTTCCAATAAGCCATGAATTACAAGAATTTTGTCCCGCATCAGGAGGATGCCCGCTTCCGCGACATTTTTGAAACCGTCAACAATGTTGCCGTACAGGGCTATGACCGTCATCGCCGGGTCATCTACTGGAACCCCGCCAGCACGGCGCTCTATGGCTATACCCGCGAGGAAGCCCTGGGCCGCACCCTGGAAGAACTGATCATTCCCCCGGAAATGCGGGATCTCGTCGTCACCGATGTGCAGCGCTGGATGGAACAGGGCATTCCCATACCCGCCGGGGAGCTGGTGCTGCGCAAGAAGGACGGCAGCCCGGCCTGGGTCTATTCCAGCCACACCATGCAGCCCAATGCCGACGGCCACCCGGAAATGTACTGCCTGGACGTGGACATCTCCGAACGCAAGCTGGCCGAGCAGCGCCTGCAGGAAAGCCACGCCGAACTGGACGCCACCCTGCAGGCCATTCCCGACCTGCTGTTCGAACTGGATGCCGAGGGCCGTTACCTCAACGTCTGGGCTCGGGACCCGGCGCAACTGTCCGCCAAGCGGCATGCCCTGCTCGGCCGCACCGTGTCCGAGATGCTGCCGCCGACGGCGGCCCGCATTGTGCTGGCGGCGCTGCGCGAAGCAGACGTCGACGCCGCCGGACAATCGCATGGCCATATCATGCCGTTGTCATTGCCGCACGGCGAATGCTGGTTTGAACTCTCCACCTCGGTCAAGGCGGCCGTCAGCGGCAAACCCCGCAGTTACATCATGCTCTCGCGGGACATCACCGCCCGCAAACAGGCCGAGGAACATGTGCGGCTGGCTGCCAGCGTCTTCGCCTGCAGCCAGGAAGGCATCATGATCACCGACGGCGGGCGACGCATTGTCGATGTCAATCCGGCCTTCAGCCGCATCACCGGTTATGAGCGTCACGAGGTCATCGGGCAGACCCCGAAAATCCTGTCATCCGGTTTGCACTCCCCTGAATTTTTCGGGCAACTGCGCAAAACGCTGGACGAAGCAGGCAACTGGCACGGCGAATTGTGGAACAAGCGCAAATCCGGGGAAATCTATCCCGAACGCATCGCCATCGACGCCCTGCGCGATGACCAAGGCGGCATCAGTCATTATGTCGCCGTCTTTTCGGACATCAGCCATCTCAAGGCGCACGAGGCCGAGCTGGACCGCATTGCCCATTACGACGCCCTCACCGGCCTGCCCAACCGCCGCTTGCTGGCCGACCGCCTGGCATTGGCCATTGCCCGCAGCAAACGCAGCGGCCGCCATCTGGCGGTCTGCTATCTCGACCTCGACGGTTTCAAGCCGGTCAACGATACTTGGGGCCATGCCGCCGGTGACCAGTTGCTGGTACAGATTACCCGCCAGTTGCTGAGTGTTCTGCGCGGCGACGACACGGTGGCGAGGCTGGGCGGTGACGAGTTTGTCCTGCTGCTGAATGACCTCAGCAACGCCGAAGAATGCCAGATGGTGCTGGAACGGGTGCTGGCGGTGATTGCCGAACCACAGCCCGTGGGAACGGCCAGCATCACGGTTTCGGCCAGCATTGGCGTGGCGCTTTTTTCGCAGCAGGACGACACCGATGCCGACACCTTGCTGCGCCATGCCGATCAGGCCATGTACCGCGCCAAGGAATCGGGCAAGAACCGCTTCCACCTCTTCGACTCGGAACAGGACAAACGGCTGCGCGCCTACTGGGACGTGGTGGCGAGGGCCTCGGCTGGCCTGGCGGCGGGCGAATTCCGTCTCTACTATCAGCCCAAGGTGGACATGCGGCGCGGCGTTGTCATCGGCTCCGAAGCACTGATCCGCTGGCAGCACCCGGAAAAAGGCCTGCTGGCGCCCGGCCTGTTCCTGCCCATGATCGAAAACTCCGAGCTGGCGCTGCCGCTGGGGGAATGGGTGATGCACGAGGCGTTCCGCCAATGTGCAACGTGGGCGCGGCAGGGGCTGGAACTGCCGGTCAGCATCAATGTCTTCAGCGAGCAACTGCAACAGGACGGCTTTGTGCCCCGCCTGAAAGCGCTGTTGGCGGAATTCCCGGAAATCCGGCCGGAATGGATAGAGCTGGAGATTCTGGAAACCACGGCCATGGAAAACATCGAGCATGTGTCCGGCGTCATCGAAACCTGCTCACAACTGGGCGTCAGCTTTGCGCTGGACGACTTCGGCACCGGCTATTCCTCACTCACCTACTTCCGCCGCCTGCCAACACGGGTGCTGAAGATCGACCAGTCCTTCGTGCGTGACATGATGAAAGATCCTGACGACCTGGCGATTGTGGAAGCGGTGGTGGGGCTGGCGCGTACTTTCCGGCGCAAGGTGATTGCGGAAGGGGTGGAAACCATTGAACACGGCACGGCGCTGCTGAAGCTGGGCTGCGACCTGGCGCAGGGCTACGGTATCGCCCGCCCCATGCCCGCCGACGCCATCCCCGGCTGGGTGCGGGACTGGCAGGCTCCCGCCGACTGGACCGAACTGGCCGACAAAGGCTGGATCTACAGCCTGTAAGCGTCAGGCCGCCGGTTTTTTCCAGTACACCGGCGTCACCTCAACGGTGCGGTCACCGGCGGACACCCAGAGCTGGCCGTGATCGACGGTGCATTGCAGCTGCATGGTGCGCTCCACCAGCGCCCCCAAGGCTTCCGACTCGGCCAGGGAACAATTGATGACGGTCAGGTTATCGAAACGGGTCAGGGTGTCAGCGTTTTTCTTCCACCAGATGTCGGCCGCGCTGCCGCCATAGGTCAGCAATACCACCTGCTGCGCCCGGTGACAGGCCTTGCGGATGCGTTTTTCATCGGGCTGGCCCAGATCAATCCACAGTTCCACTTCGTTGCGCAAGTTCAGGCGCCACAGGTCCGGCTCGTCCTCGCTGCTGAGGCCCTTGCCGAACTCCAGGTGCTCATCGGCATATAAGGTGAAGGCCAGCAGGCGCAGCATCATGCGCAGGTCAGTTTCAGAGGGGTGTCGGGCCAGGGTCAGGTTGAAACTGGCGAAATACGACCGGTCCAGATCACTGACGTGCAGTTCCGCCTTGAAAATAGTCGATTTCAGCGCCATGAGCAGCACCTGGGGTTGGTCAACGGGAGCGCATCTTACCACCCCCGCCGCCCGGCGCTGCCGCTCGTCTGCAAATTCCGGTCGTTGGGGAAGAAAGGCTGCTCAAGGCCGCCCGAATTGTTGGCTTCCCGTTTGTTTTTGGCGGGAATTGTCGTATAAAAGCTGTGACCTGCGACACGTTTGCCGGCATCCACAACAACAAGACCGACTTCTAAATCAACAAGGCTGAATGCCATGGCCCTGCGGCACTTCCTCTACGGGGATCGCGAACCGACGCCGATCCACCAGATCATCACCGGCATCATTCTGGTTGCGTTCATATTGGCCATATACGGCCTGCAGGCGGAATTCATTCCGGATCACGGCTGGACCCAGGGCGGCGGTTTTTTTGCCTTGAGCCTGCTGGTTATCCTGGTCATCGGGGCCAAGGCCATTGAAGACCGAGACGGCTCCCAGCGTTTTTATGTCAGCTCCGACAGTGCCTTTGAAACCTTGCTGGCAGGGGGCATCCGGTCTGTTTTTTACCTGACCGTGCTGTGGCTGGCTTTTGTGCATGGCTTTGCCGCGCTTTATACCGGCACGTTCGGCCGCCCCTATCAGGCTGAAATGGAAGTCAGCAAACAACGTTCTGAATTTGCCGCCGGTTGTGACTATCAGGTGACTGCACCGGACGTGGTGTCGGGAGCAACATTCTACCTCTGCATTTCCCGGGACCAGTTTTTCCGCTGGCCGGACAAATTGCGGGTCCGGGTGGAGGGACAAACATCCGTACTAGGCAAGACCGTCAACCAGCTGCAACAGATCAGGGCACAGGAACCCGGCTCCTGAGGCCGGGGTTCACACATCAAACCTCGTCCGCTGCCGGATCACCGCCAGGCTGTCTTCCACCCTCAGCTACCCGTTACGGTATACCGTCGGTAATAGATTGCAGCGGTTTGTCAGCACCTCTTCACCCACCGTTTCATAGGCGCTGTCGGTATTGAGGAGCAGGTTAATGACGTAATCACCCTGCATTGTTGGCAGAATAGCGCTTGCAGAAATCTGTCCCATTTTTTTCAGGAGCCTTCATGAAAGCCAGATTGTTCGCATCGCTGTTGCTAATGGGCGCACTGTTGCCACTGTCCCTGCCGGCATCTGCAGATGAAGAGGATGACCTGGATGCCTTGCAACAAAAGCTGACCAACGAATGGTATTTAGTGAAGAATGACCGTCGGCACAACATCAAGACCTGGGTGAAGCAGGAGGATGGCAAACGCTACCGTTCCTTCAAGGTAGAGGCGGTGCTGCAAGGCTCCATGGAGTCCTCTATCCGTATCCTGCTGGATTTCGGCAATTACCAGAAATGGTACTGGGAGGTCATCGACTCCCGGCTGATCCGCAAATCTTCCGCCACCGATTACTATGTCTATCTCAAGCATCGCGCGCCTCACGGCTTGCCCGACCGGGATGCTCCCGTATTGATGCGTTTCGAGCCGCAAACTCCGGATAACCGCTCCCTGAGCCTGCGGGTCAAGGCCATTCCGGACATGATGCCGGACACCCCCCGCTATATCCGGATGCAGGCCGAGGACATGTATGTGCGGCTGACCCCGACTCCGGAAAAGACAGTCATCATTCAGGCTGAAGGCTATGTGGATCCCGGCGGCCGGGTGCCGGGCTGGGCCATCAACTATATCCAGCGTTCGGCTCCCTACGCCATCGTCGTGGGCCTGCAACGCATGATGCGGCTGAAAGGGGAGCATCGTGAACGCAGCCCCTTGCCGTTCAGGGTGTACGAGTAGGGTATCTGGTAAAATGCCACCCTGAATCCATGCGAAAAAAACCATGACCTCCGCCAGCCAGACTGAAGCCTGATTTCTCGCCGCCTATGATCCGCGCAGCTGGTCCATCACCGTGCTCTATTTTGCGCTGAGCCCTTTTGCTGATCCGCCCACCGACAACGACGCCCGCTGGTTCAGCCTCGACGACGCGCTGGCGCTCAACCTTGCCTTCGACCATTCCGAATTATTGCCAAGAGTCGTGGAACGCTTGCGCAGCAAGGTGTTGTACACTGTGATGCTGGCACAACTGATTGCTTCACATTGAGTACATTGCAACGCGCTTACGAAAGTGTCCTGGGGCGGGAACTGGAAAAGAAAGCCTTCCGGCGGCGACTGGAAATAGCCGGGGTTCTGGATGCCACCGGGGACAGCACCCAGGAAGGCGCGGGACGTCCTGCTGCGTTTTACCGGCTGAAGCCGGAATGCGCTTCCTTCAATTTCTACCGGCAGCTGGGTCATCCGGGCTGATCCAGGACAAGTCCGGTTGCAAAAGCCGGTTTTTTTGGAGAATAGCCGGAATTCCGCCACAATCATGCCGCGCCTCACCAAAACGACCAAAAAACACCCATGATGTAATTTATATTACAGTTACGTATTACGTAAAATATTCTTGAAAAACGTGCCAGACCCGGGTCCGCAGGCAACGGCCCCAGCCTGAATCCTGATCCGTCAAATCAAAAAATCCAGACAAAACAAGCGATTGGAAAACACGCAGGCGGACTTCTGTCCCAATGATTTCTCCTATAACCCAAAAAGTGATTAATTTTTATTCGAAAATGGCATTCCCGCGTAGCGGGAATGAGGTGCAGACTGGATTTGCGGGGATTTTGCGGTAATGGCGGGAAGGTAAGAATTACTCAGGCATGGTGGCACCATGCCCGTATCAGGAGCATCAGTGCTGATGCCCGCCCGGTTTGCGCACCTGTAAAGCCGGTGTCGGACTCTCCGGCATGGCGGGTGCTGCGGACTGAGGCTCCGGAATCCCGGCCTCATCCGCCAGCAGCCACGCCACGGTGCCTGCCGGAGCCGCATACCAGCCTGGATCGGCATAATCTCCGGGCTTGAGGTCATCACGCACCTTCAGCACCGTAAACATGCCGCCCATTTCCAGCGCCCCGTGGGGGCCCTCCCCCGCCATCATCGGCAAGGTGTTTTCGGGCAGGGGCATCGGCATTTCACTCATTTCCGCCATGCCGGTTTCACCCATCGACATGTAATCGGGAACCAGTTTAGCAATCCTGTCGGCAATGCCTTCCTGCGATACGCCCAAGGTGCTGCGGATGCCATGCCCCATGGCGTTCATGGTGTGGTGCGACTTGTGGCAATGCAGCGCCCAGTCCCCGGCCGTCGCCACGAATTCAATGACCCGCATCTGGCCCACCGCCACATCCACCACCACTTCCGGCCAGCGCGCCGACTTCGGCACCCAACCGCCATCCGTGGCCGTCACTTCCAGGATATGCCCGTGAAGATGGATCGGATGGTTGGTCATGGTGAGGTTGCCGACTCGGATACGCACCCGTTCGCCGCTGCGCGCCACCAGCGGGTCGATGCCCGGAAACACCCGCGAGTTGAAGGTCCAGAGGTTGAATTCCGTCATGGTGGAGGCACGCGGCACTGAACTGCCGGGATCAATATCGTAGGCGTTCAGCAGAAACATATAGTCCCGGTCCACCGGCATGAAACGGGGATTCTTCGGATGCACGACTATGGAACCCATCATGCCCATGGCAATCTGCAGCATTTCATCGGCATGGGGGTGATACATGAAGGTGCCGGATTGCCGCATTACAAACTCATAGACAAAGGTTTCTCCGGGCTTGATTTGCGGCTGCGACAGGCCGCCAACACCGTCCATGCCGGAAGGTAACAGTATGCCGTGCCAGTGGATGGTCGTGTGTTCCGGCAAGCGGTTCGTGACAAAAATCCGCACCCGGTCTCCTTCCACGCACTCCAGCGTCGGTCCCGGGCTTTGACCGTTATAACCCCATAACCGGGCCGTCATGCCGGGGGCGATTTCCCGCTCCACCGGCTCTGCCACCAGATGGAACTCCTTGGCGCCATCCTTCATCCTCCATGGCAAAGTCCATCCGTTCAGCGTGACCACCGGGCGATAGGGCAGATGCCCGGAAACCGGATTGGCCTGCGCGGCGGCATCGTGGCGACGGGTGGGCGCCGGAATCTGATCGGCCTTGCTGCGGGATACCAGCCCCGCACCCAGCAGGGCGGCGCCCATGCCGCCCAGTAAACGGCGTCGTGAAGTCATGGCTGTTCTCCGGCAGGCAGGGGGGCTGTTTTGACATGAGTGAACACGGCGGCGGACTTCCAGTAGCGTTCCTGGGCGTCCAAACCGTCATTGAGGGTCCGGATTTGTTCGCGGATCTGGGTCAGCACCGTGAAAGTGTCCGCCAGCATCCCGTTATAGCGTAGCAGTACCTCGTCGAGCAGGTGCTTCTGCAAGGGAATCAATTCGTCCCGGTAAATACGGGCCGCCGCCCAGCCGGATTCGATATCCGCCTTTGCCGACCGGTATTCACTGTGGGCGCTCAACGCCGTCTGTGCCGCTTCTTCCAGTACCTGCCGGTATTGCAATTCTGCATTCCTGACGCGGGTACGGCCAAAATCAAACAGTGGCAACTCCAGCCGGATTTCCGCCCCCCGCTGCTCCGGCTGCCCGTCGGCACGGTTGGACTTCAGCCCCAACTCCATGACATTCACAAACCGGGTGGCCTTGCCCAGTTTCAGGTTGGAAACAAGCGCCAAGGTATCGGCGCGCGCCGCCAGTATGTCAAGCCGCTCCGCCGTGAGGTCCGTCGGTAATTCGGAAGGAATGGCGGCTTCCGGCAAGGCGGGCAACTGCGTCGGCAGCGTCAGCCCTGATGGGTCAGCCACCCCCATCACCAGCGCCAGCTTTTCCCTGACCAATCGCGCTTGCTGCCGGCTTCGCTCCTTCATCAGCCCGGATTCGAGCCAGAAGGCCGTTTCCCGGCCCGAATCCAGCTGACTCAGGCTTCCTGCTGATTTCATGCGCAACGCCAATTCATGGGCCGCCTGTGCCGTTTCAGCCACATCTCCGGCATACCGCGCCCGCTGTTCGGCGGCTACTGCCTCAGTCCAGGCCAGCCTCACCTTCAGCACCTGCTGCATCAGACTGATTCGCGACTGCAAACGGCTGCGCTCCAGCTGCCGGTCAGACAGCTTCATCCGCGCCGGCAAGGACAGCACTCCCAACAGGTCAAAACTGATGGCGCGTTCAGTCTCGGTTTCCCCGCCGCGCTTCAGGCGGGCCAGGGTCAGGCCGGGATTGGCCAGACGTCCTTGCTGCCGGATCTCGCCCTGCTCACGGATCTCGGCAGCCAGAAGCGCCTGCATCTGCGGGCTGTGCTGCAACATCCAGTCGACAGCGGCATCCTGACTTAATGCAACGGATGAAAGACTCGCCGTTGAAGACTGCGCGGTATTCCCGGCAGCTTGCTGTTGCGGCGACAGGCTGGTGCAGCTGGTCGACACCGCCACGGTCAAGGCAAGCAAGGTCCACTTCAAGCCTTGATCCGGCATCCGTTGAATTAATGGCATTGTCATGATTTGTTGCCTGTAACAGGGTATGGCTGATTGTTTGCCGGTTTCCGCCTGGACTCAAGAGCAATATCGCTGCCATTTCTTAATATTCCACGTGGAACATGTAGTCACCCCCACCCATACTCGGCTTGCTGATTTCAACCTGATGTTCCACGTGGAACATTCATCCAAATGATCGACCCGCTGTCACTGTGCAGAGTAACTGGGAAGAAAACGGGATCGTGTATTACTATCGACGTTCCGATAACTTAGAACAAAACAGGATGCTGACCTAGCATACCTAACGGAAACCAACTACCCCCTCACCCAATAGACGGAAATTGAAGGCCCCCATGAATGACCTGCTGCTCTGGCTTAACCAGTCCGTCGAAATTTTTCCCGGTACCCGGCTGAGCGGGAGTGAGATCGCCGGCTTCGCCACCGGTTTGTGGTGTGTCTGGCTGACCCTGCGCAAAAGCATCTGGAATTTTCCAGTCGGAATCGCCAACTGCACACTATTGCTGTGGCTGTTCTGGGAAAGCAGGTTGTTTGCCGATGCCGGATTGCAGATCATGTTTATCGTGCTGGGTGCGCTTGGCTGGCATCAGTGGTTGCAAGGTAAAACCGGACCGGAGTTACCGGTAGGAACATTGAGCCAACGGGAATGGAGGAACACCGCCATCATCACCGGTCTACTCATCCTTAGCCTGTTCAGCGTTCTGACGGTGGCCAAAGGCAGCATTCCCGTCTTCGATGCACTGATTACGGCACTGAGTCTGGTGGCGCAATGGCTGCTCAACCGGCGCAAGCTGGAGAACTGGATTTTCTGGATCGGTGTCGACCTGATTTCGGTACCGGTTTATGCCTACAAGCAGCTATACCTGATTGCCGGACTTTACGCCGTGTTCCTGCTGCTCTGTGTCCGTGGATACCGCTCATGGAAACACGATCTGGACGTCTCCAAAGAATCCGCAAAGGCAGGCCTATGATCGAATTCAATCACGGGCTGGTTATCGGCAAATTCTATCCGCCGCACGCCGGTCACCACTTCCTGATCCGCACCGCTGCCCGTCACTGCCGGCAGGTGACTGTGGTGGTCATGCCCTCCTCCGGGGAAAACATTGCGATGGAACTGCGACTGCAGTGGCTCAGAGCGGCGTTCAGGGATTTCCCACAGATCCTGTTCAACGGCATCGTGGATGACATCCCGGTCGATTATCACAATGCCGCCATCTGGGAGGCCCATGTCGGCTTGATGCACCAAGCCATCGTCGCCGCCGATCAACAACGTGGATCAACGTTACCGATTGATGCGGTCTTCAGTTCCGAAAATTACGGCGTGGAACTGGCGCGGTATTTTGATGCAGCCCCAGTGTGCCTCGATCAGGCGCGATCCGTATATCCCGTTTCCGGCACCCGAGTCCGGCAGAACCCGGCAACCTGCTGGAATTTTCTGGCTCCCGAAGTGCAGGAATGGTTGTCGGTGCGGATCATCATTGTCGGCGCTGAATCCACCGGCAAAACCACCCTGACGCAAAATCTGGCTGAACATTTCCGCCAACACCTGCCCGGATTCCAGAATACCGATTGGGTGGCGGAATACGGACGCGAATACTCCTGGGTAAAACTGGCCATGGCGAAGGCGAAGCTGCAGCCGAACGGATGGCAACCGGAATTGGGGGACCTGAAGTGGCAGAGCGCTGAATTCATGGACATCGCCCGCGAACAACAGGATCGTGAAAACCGCCAGGCGCGTCTCAGCGGACCGCTGCTGGTCGCCGATACCGATGCCTTCGCCACCGGCATCTGGCATGAGCGCTACACGGGCCAACGATCATCAGACGTGGAATCCGTGATGTCCGGAAATCATCCGCGCCGACTGTACCTGTTGACGGATGTGCACAGCGTGCCATTTGAACAGGATGGCATTCGCGATGGCGAACACATCCGCGAATGGATGCAGGAGCGTTTTAAGGCGCGTTTGCAGGATGAAGGATACCGATGGCGCCCTGTGCAGGGAAATGCGGCTTCCTGCCTCGCTCAAGCGGTCTTGGCAGTACAGGAGTATCTGGGTGAAACCTGGAATTTCACACCGCCGCTGGGATAGGTTAAAATCCGGCGATAAAACACACAATACAAAGATCGGTTGGGATATCAGCATTCAAGCGCCTTATCCCGCTGACTGAAAATACAAAAATATCCTCATTGGGAAAATTCGCCGTTCCCGGTGCGGAATGACCAACCCATTCCCCAGATCAGAATTTATCATTTCGTAAATTTCTAAATTCATTTGCAAGCACTTGCATGAATTCCGCAAATTCAAATCATGAAAATTCATAACACCATTCTTAAATTCATCAGTAACGTCTGTGTCCTTTGTTTCAGTAAATTCATCCGGCATCGTTGCCGTACCGTCTGCACGGAGTCACCGGAATGAATTTACGCCTGCAAATGCTGGCAGCAGTGGCCTTTGAGAAGAAGCAGCAGCATTCAGGCTGTTGTAAAATTTTCATGTACTGCGCAGCAAGTCCAGTCTGGTGATTCAAACCCGGAATTTTCCGGCAAGACCGCCGTTGGTCTTCGCCGAATTTACAAACTCTGCGAATTTATAAATTCATGACATCACGGGTTCCAACCAGAAAATTCAGGCAAAAAAAACCCTGGAGAATTTCCAGGGTTTCTTGAATTGCCGGATTCAGCGCCTCAAATATCGAGGTTGGCCACCAGCAGCGCATTCTGCTCAATGAATTGCCGGCGGGGTTCCACCGCATCTCCCATCAGGCAGGTAAACATCTGGTCAGCGCCGATGGCGTCCTCAATGGTCACTTTCAACATGCGGCGGTTGTTGGGATCCATGGTGGTTTCCCACAACTGCTCGGGGTTCATTTCACCCAATCCTTTATAACGCTGTATGCCGCTGCCACGACGTGATTCGGCCATCAACCATATCCATGCCTCCTTGAAGTGCGAAACGGGCAGCACGCGCTCGCCACGCTTGATGTAGGCCCCTTCTTCCAGCAGACCCAGCAACTGGGCGGTCAATTCGGCAATACGGCGATATTCCGGCGAGGCGAAGAAATCATAGCTGAGACGGTAGTTATGCGGAACGCCGTGCGCCACCACCTCGATCTGGGGAATAAAACGATGTTGCTCGGTATCAGCCATCACTTCCACCAGGAAACGCTGGCTGGGGTCGGCGGCCTTATCCAAGGCCGCCTGCAAATGACCGCACCAGACCTTAACTTCGTCTTCGTTGCTCAGGGCTTCCGTGGCCAGTACCGGCAACCCCAGCAATTGCTCCAGCATGACCTCCGGATACAGGCGGGCCATACGGCGAATCAGGTTCTGTACACGACGGTAGTCGGTCATCAGGCTGGCCAGCGCCACGCCGGACAAGGGCGGTGCTTCCGGATTCACATACAGCGCCGCATCATCCAGCGCCGTGTTGGTCAGGTAGTTTTCCAGCGCGTCATCATCTTTAACATATTGTTCCTGCTTGCCACGCTTCACCTTGTACAACGGCGGCTGGGCAATGTAGATATGTCCGCGCTCCAGCAGTTCGGGCATCTGCCGGAAAAAGAAGGTCAGCAGCAAGGTGCGGATGTGTGAACCGTCAACGTCGGCGTCGGTCATCAGGATGATCTTGTGGTAACGCAGCTTGTCCGGGTTGTATTCATCGCGACCGATGCCACAGCCCAGCGCTGTGATCAGCGTACCGACTTCGGCGGAGGACAGCATCTTGTCGAAGCGCGCCTTTTCGACGTTGAGGATCTTGCCCTTCAACGGCAGGATCGCCTGCATCTTGCGGTTGCGGCCCTGCTTGGCGGAGCCGCCGGCGGAGTCACCCTCGACGATGTACAGTTCGGACAGCGCCGGGTCTTTCTCCTGGCAATCCGCCAGCTTGCCGGGCAGACCGGCAATATCCAGCGCACCCTTGCGGCGGGTCATTTCACGGGCCTTGCGCGCGGCTTCACGGGCGCGGGCGGCGTCAATCACCTTCCCGACAATGGTCTTGCCGACGTTGGGATTCTCCAGCAGGTACTCATCCAGCTTCTCGTTCATGGTGGAAGCCACGACATTGGTCACTTCCGACGACACCAGCTTGTCCTTGGTCTGGCTGGAGAACTTCGGGTCCGGCACTTTCACCGAGACAATGGCGGTGAGGCCTTCACGCATGTCATCGCCGGTGGCGGAAACCTTTTCCTTCTTGAAGAAGCCTTCCTTCTCCATGTAGTTGTTCAGCGTGCGTGTCAGCGAGGTCCGGAAACCCTGCATGTGGGTGCCGCCATCCCGCTGGGGAATATTGTTGGTAAAGCAGTAGACGTTTTCCTGATAGGCGTCATTCCACTGCAAGGCCACTTCCACGCCAATACCGTTGGTCTCGGGTCCTTGCGGCACATTGAAATGGAACACCTTGTTCAGCGTTGTCTTGTTGGTGTTCAGATAGGCCACAAACGCGGCCAGACCGCCTTCGTAGGCAAAGATTTCTTCCTGGGCGCTGCGTTCATCCTTCAGCACGATACGCACGCCCGCATTCAGGAACGACAGTTCGCGCAAACGCTTGGCAAGGATATCAAAGGAAAAATGGATATTGGTAAATGTAACCGGGCTCGGCCAGAAATGGACTTCCGTGCCGCGGCGTTCGGTCTCCCCGATTTCACGCAAGGGATACTGGGGAACACCGTCACCATATTCCTGTTCGTAGACCCGGCCATTGCGGCGGATCACCATGCGCAGGCGGGTGGACAAGGCATTCACCACCGAAACACCGACGCCATGCAGGCCGCCCGACACCTTGTAACTGTTGTCGTCGAATTTACCGCCGGCATGCAGCACCGTCATGATGACTTCGGCTGCCGAGATGCCTTCTTCGGCATGAATATCCACCGGAATACCCCGACCGTTGTCGGTGACAGTAATGGATTCATCCGTATGGATGGTGACCGTCACTTCCGTACAATACCCGGCCAGCGCCTCATCAATGGCGTTATCCACCACCTCGAAAACCATGTGATGTAAACCGGAACCGTCATCGGTATCACCAATGTACATGCCCGGACGTTTGCGCACGGCATCCAGGCCCTTCAGGACCTTGATACTGGTGGAATCGTAATTATTGTCATCACTCATGTTGTTTCCTCGGGTGTAAAACGGGCGGGCGTTATCTGTCCCTGTTCCACGTGGAACAATCGCGCCTGCGAATCCAGCTGTTGCAACAACGGCCACAACACATCGGCCTCGACAGAGGTCATCAGTACCTGGGCCTGAAGACGGTATAACATTGCCAGCAGGCGCTGCCGCGCCCCGGCATCCAGTTCGGAGGCCAGGTCGTCCAGCAGCACCACGCAATGTCGTTCCTGTGCATGCAGGAAGGCCACCTGCGCCAGTTTCAGGGCGCAAATCAGGAGCTTCTTCTGTCCCCTCGACAACACGGCCTCCACCAGCCCCAAATCGCATTTAAGACGCAAGTCGGCGCGGTGCGGTCCCAGTTGGGTATGCCCTCGTTCCCGGTCGCGGAAGCGCGTTTCACGCCATTGCTCCGCCAGTTCCCGGTCTGCAGCGAACCCCGCATTATACTCCATTCTCAAGGCAATTTCAGGCAGTAGCGCCGGCAATACCGCGTCCAGATGTTGCCGCCAGGCCTCCACCGTACTTTGGCGCATGGCATCAA
Organism: Fluviicoccus sp.; assembly: GCF_030646115.1. Lineage (GTDB taxonomy): Bacteria > Pseudomonadota > Gammaproteobacteria > Pseudomonadales > Moraxellaceae > Fluviicoccus. Next base: position 117,879 of record NZ_JAUSMX010000027.1, on the reverse strand, counting down.
TCAGCAGGGCGGTACGCGCCATCTCGGCCTCCCAGACCTGGAATTCGGCATCGTTGGCGGCAGGCTGCTTCAGCAAAGCATTACGCTGGGCCAAGGCTTTCTGATAGCGAATCCACAAGCCGTAGAAAGAATGTTCCACGTGGAACACCAACCAGTCGAGCAACTGCCGGCGGGGTCGGCTACCGCCATCCAGCAAATCCATGCCGTCAGGATGAATCAGCTGTACCGGCAGGTCGCTGGCGAATTCGGCCAGCTGGGTCACCGTGGTTCCATTGCGGCGCAATTGATGCGAGCCATCCATGAGTTTGGCAATGCCCAACGTATCAGTGGAAGACAGTTCGGCAAAAACCGTGCACGAAGGCTTGCCTTCCTGAATATAGTGACGGGCTTGCGGGGAGCGAAAGGACCGGCCGAGTCCGAGGATATGAACAGCCTCCAGCAAGGAACTCTTGCCGCTGCCGTTAAGGCCATAAAACAGGTTCAGCCGCGCCAGAGACAGAGTGCCCGCTTGCAAATTGCGGACGCCATGAAAATCCAGGCGGCTGATGACCATGAGTCAGTTACAGACGCATGGGCATGACGACATAGAGGGCGTCCTGATTGTCGGATTCCTGAATCAGCGCTGAGGCATTGCCATCACTCAGGATCAACTTGGTATTGGCGCCCTGCAGCACCGCCAGCACATCCAGCAGGTATTGCACGTTGAAGGCGATTTCCAGAGTATCACCCTGGTATTCGGCTTGCAGTTCTTCCCGCGCCTCTTCCTGTTCCGGATTATTCGCCTGAATCAACAACTCGTTGTTTTTCAGGAAGATACGTACACCGCGATACTTTTCATTGGTAAGAATGGATGCGCGCTGAAGGGCCTGGCGGAATTCATCGTGATTGACCAGCACCACCTTGTCACCGCCCTTGGGCAACACGCGGTTGTAGTCCGGGAATTTGCCGTCAATCAGCTTCGAGGTGAAAGCGACATAGCCTTCATGCGGATCTTCGCCTTCCGCAGGCTTGGCGGCCAGCACTGGTACGGTCACCTGCATGTGGCCGGCCCCGAAGGTCAGGTGCAGCAGCGAGTCATCGTCAGTGACCAGACGCTGCAGTTCCTGCACCCCTTTGCGGGGCAGGATTACCTGGATGCGTTCCGCCGGAGCGGCTTCGGCGGCGGCGTCGAACAAGGCCAGGCGATGGCCGTCAGTAGTCACGGCGCGCAACTGGTTGTGATTGACCTCGAACAACATGCCGGTCAGGTAGTAACGCACGTCCTGGAGGGCCATGGCGAAGGCTGTACGGTCCATCAGGTGCTTCAGGTTACGTTGGCTTATCTTCAGTGAGAACGCGCCTTCATCGTCCTCCAGGCTCGGGTAATCGGCTGCCGGCAAGGTAGTCAGCGTAAAACGGCTGCGGCCGGAGCGCAGGTGCAGCTTCTGCTCTTCCAGGCTCAATTCCATACGGGCATTGGCCGGCAGGGACTTGCAGATATCCAGCAGCTTGCGGCAAGGCACGGTGATTTCCCCGGCTTCCAGCACCTGCCCGCCTTCGAGGCGATGGGTGGCGACCAGTTCCACTTCCAGATCGGTGCCGGTACAGGAGAGTTCATTGTCCTGAATCCGGATCAGTACATTCGCCAGAATGGGCATGGTGTGCTTGCGTTCGACAACGCCAGCCACTTGTTGCAGGCATTTCAGTAAAATTTCACGGCTGATTGAAAGCTTCATCTTTATTCCTTGGCGTTCCTAAACCTGAAGTGAACGCAACAAATTGTGATAGTCCTGCGCTACTTCCTTATCCAGCTTGCGCAACTCCTCGATTTTACCGCAGGCATGCATGACCGTTGAATGGTCACGACCGCCAAAAGCCCCGCCGATATCGGGGAAACTTTCATCGGTCAATTCGCGGGACAAAGCCATCGCCATTTGCCGGGGCCGGGCATAGATGCGCAGGCGGCTTTTGCCGGTCAGTTCCCGGGGCGGAATACGATAATACTCCGCCACCAGCTTGAGAATGCTGTCGACGTTCACTTTTCGCGAACGGATGGCCAGCATGTCCTTCAAGGCATCCTTGACGACATCGATATCAATCGGCCGTCCCCGGAATTTGGCGGTGGCGATGACCTTGTTCAGTGCCCCTTCCAGTTCGCGGACATTGGCCTGAATGTGCTGGGCGATGAAGACGGCCGCCGCTTTCGGCAATTCCACCTTCTGGTTTTCCGCCTTCTTGCGCAGGATGTTGACCCGCAATTCGAGTTCAGGCGGTTCCAGTTCTACCGCCAGTCCCCAGGAAAAACGTGACTTGAGCTGGTCGTCAAGATCCGGAATTTCCTTGGGATGGTACAGCGAAGTCAGGATCATCTGGCCGCCGGTTTCCAGCAAGGAATTGAATGTATAAAAGAATTCCTCCAGCGTCGCTTTTTTTCCGGCCAATTGGTGAATGTCGTCAATCAGCAGCAGATCCAGTTCGCGGCAGGACTGCTTGAATTCCTCGGTCGCCCCGCGCTGCACCGCCGAGACGAAGCCACCGACAAATTTGTCCGCCGGCAAGTACAAAATCCGGGCCTGGGGCTTGGCTTCCAGCAAGGCGTGGCCCACGGCCTGCATCAAGTGGGTTTTACCCAGACCGGTGGCGCCGTACAGGAACAAGGGGTTGTAACCGCCCTGCCCCGGATGCTGGACCACTTCCATGCAGGCGGCATGGGCCATCTGCGTGGATTTGCCCTGCACGAAGTTGGCCATGGTGTACTGCGGATTCAGCGACGGCCTCGGCTTGCGGGCCGTCGGTGAAGTCAGCGCCACCGCCAGTTGCATGTCGTCCGCCCGGACCGGCCGGGTCCCCACCTCCAGCTGGACATCCTGGATACGGCCGCCGCTGCGTTCCAGCACCAGTTCACGAATCCGGCCCAGATATTCCTTGGCGATGTGCTTCTGGAAAATCGGGTTGGGCGCAAACAGCCGCAACGACGACCCCGTCTCCTCGGCCTGCAACGGCCGGATCCACATGCCGTACAGCCGGACCTGCATCTCGTCCCGCAGGATTTCGGCGCATTGTTCCCAGATCATCGGCGGACTCCCGGCAACCGGTCAGGGCGGCTTCCTGGAAATTCAGCCGGACTACGGTATTTCAAGGGGTTAAACATAAAAACCTGTGGATAACTGTGTGGATAACCTCTGTGGACAAGCCTGTGGATAACTTTCCCGGGGAAATTCAATAAAATCTTATCCACATCCCGTCCCCATGGTTATCCACAGCAAATTCTCAATGCCCTGCGTTGTGCCCCGCATTTGTCCACAGAATTTGCCACATCCCAGTATAAATTCCAAATTCAAATTTGAATTTAAATTTATAAATTCTTGTAGTAAGCTTCGACCCGTTCTGGGGATAAGCCGAATTCGAAATTTCCGGGCCTGCCCCGCCCTTGGAAATTTCCGGCGAATCCATTTGACACCCCCTTTGGCCAAGCCTAAAATGGCGGGCTTTTGTATATCCGGCCTTTTCCCGGCCCACAATTTTTGAGTGAAAAATCATGAAGCGTACCTTCCAGCCCAGCGTGATCAAACGCAAACGGACTCACGGTTTCCGCGCTCGCATGGCCGACAAGAACGGCCGTCTGGTTCTGGCACGTCGCCGCGCCAAGGGTCGCAAGCGTTTGACCGTGTGAGTGCCGTTACCCCCTGTCGTTTCCGGCCTGAACATCGCCTGCTAACACCGCGTGATTTTCAGGCTGTATTCGATAGTCCGCAGTGCAAGGTGGTGCAACCCCCCTTCCTGATGTTGGTTCGTGGCAATACCGGTGAAAATCCGCGACTGGGTTTGGTATTCGCCAAAAAGAAAGTGCGACTTGCCGTCGAACGCAATCGCTTTAAACGTCTGGTCAGAACGAGTTTTCGCCTGCACCAGCACGAGCTGCCCGCCGCCGATGTGGTGTTCGTGGCGCGGCACGGTCTGGACCAGCTGGACAACGCCGCCTTTCTGGCCCTGCTTGAAAAGGCCTGGCAACAGCTGAACCGGCGTTTTCGCGCTTCACCCAAGCCAGTGGTCAGCCATGAAAATCCTGCTGCTCCTGCCGATTCGGGCTTACCAGTACGCCCTTAGCCCCTTGATGGGCGCAAACTGCCGTTATTATCCAACCTGCTCTGCTTACGCCGAAGAAGCCATTCAGAAACATGGCGCGCTTCATGGCGGTTATCTGGCCACGCGCCGCATCTTGCGCTGCCATCCCTGGGGAGGCAGCGGCTATGACCCTGTCCCTGAAACCTTTTCCTGGTCACGTTTGGAATCTTGAATATGCAATGGGTTCGCAACCTGATATTGGTGGGCTTGGCGATTGTCAGCTATCTGCTGATTCTTGCCTGGCAAAAAGACTATGGCAACACGGCGCCGGTAACGGCTTCTGCTCCGGCTGCGGTGACAACGGCGGCAGGTTCGGATCTGCCCGCTGCGCCAGCCGCTGCAGCGGTTGCCGCCGGTGACATCCCCCCGGCGCCGCTGTCCGCAACCGCGCAGCCCCTGGCGGTTTCACAGCCGCTTCCGACCGGGCTGGTTCACGTCAAGACTGATGTCCTGTCCGTGGATATTGATCCGCAAGGCGGTGATCTGGTGCGGGTCGAGTTGCCAACCTATACCCGCACCGTTAACAGCGCCGAAGCTTTCCGTTTAATGGAAAACAGCCCGGAGCGTGTCTTTGTCGCCCAGTCTGGCTTGATCGGCGCCAATGGGCCGGATGCACGGGCTGAAGGCCGTCCTCTGTATCAGGTGGAAAAGAATTCTTGGGAACTGGTTGCGGGCCAGTCTGAAATGAAGGTGGTGCTGAAATTTTCCGATGCCGCCGGGGTGGAAATTCACAAAATTTACACCTTCAAGGCCGGTCAGTACGATGTCAACGTGGCTTACGAGATCATCAACCGTTCCACCCAGCCGTGGCGCGGTTCTATGTACGGCCAGTTGAAGCGTGACAACACGGCGGATCCCAGTCAGAACAATCAGGGCATGATGATGGGCATGGCAACCTATCTGGGTGCAGCCTGGGGGACGCCGGACAAGACCTTTAACAAGCTGGCCTTTGATGATTTTGTGGATGAGCCGTTGAACCAGACCGTCAAGGGCGGCTGGACTGCCATTGTGCAACACTATTTTGTGACGGCCTGGGTGCCGGATGCCCATACCGCCAACCAGCTAACCAGCCGCCAGTCGGCGGACCAGCGTTTCCACTTCGTTGGTTTTGCAACGCCGGAAGTGGTGGTGCCGGCCGGACAGCAGCAACAGGTTTCCGCGAAATTCTACGCCGGTCCCAAGGTTCAGGACAAACTGAAGCATCTGGCTCCCGGTCTGGAACTGACGGTGGATTACGGTTGGCTGTGGTTCATCGGCCAGATCCTGTTCTGGATGCTGAAGGCGATTCATGGTCTGGTGGGCAACTGGGGCTGGGCAATCATGGGCCTGACGCTGGTGGTGAAAGCGGTGTTCTTCCCGCTGTCGGCCAAGAGTTACAAGTCGATGGCCAACATGCGCCGTGTGACCCCGGAACTGCAGCGCATCAAGGAACAGCACGGAGATGATCGCCAGAAGATGTCGATGGCGATGATGGAATTGTACAAGCGGGAAAAGATCAATCCGGTGTCGGGTTGCCTGCCGATCCTGGTGCAGATGCCGGTGTTCCTGGCCCTGTACTGGGTACTGATGGAAAGTGTGGAACTGCGTCATGCGCCGTGGCTGTTGTGGATCAACGATCTGGCGGCCATGGACCCGTACTTTGTGTTGCCGCTGCTGATGGGTGTCACCATGTACCTGCAGCAGATGCTGAACCCGCAACCGACCGACCCGATGCAGGCTAAGGTGTTGAAGATGATGCCGATCATGTTCACCGTCTTCATGCTGTGGTTCCCGTCGGGCCTGGTGCTGTACTGGGTGGTCAACAACACCTTGTCCATCATCCAGCAGGCGATCATTACCCGCCAGATTGAAAATGGCGTCAAGAAAGCCTGACCGCCATGCGGGATGACTGAAAAAGGCCGTTCTCTGAACGGCCTTTTTTTATTAGGGTAGAAGTCATTGCTGAACAGACCAGATCGGAAACCGGTTCATGAAAACCTTTGCCAGCACCGATACCATTGCCGCCATTGCCACGCCCGCCGGTCGCGGCGGGGTAGGCATCATCCGCCTGTCCGGCCCGTGCGCCCTGGAGCTGGCCTTGCAGATGACGGGGGCGGATCGTGTGCTGAAACCACGGCAGGCGCATTTCCGTCAGTTCCGCGATGCGGCGGACGAGGTGCTGGATGAAGGCATTGCCCTCTATTTTCCCGGCCCGAATTCCTTTACCGGTGAAGATGTCGTGGAGTTGCAGGGTCACGGCGGTCCGGTGCTGATGGACATGCTGCTGAAGCGGACACTGGAACTGGGCGCGCGCATGGCGCTGCCGGGGGAATTCTCGCAGCGCGCCTTCCTCAATGACAAGCTGGACCTGGCGCAGGCCGAGGCCATTGCCGACCTGATTGATGCGGCGTCGCAGGCGGCGGTTAAGTCGGCAACACGATCGTTGCAGGGGGCGTTTTCCAACCGCATTCACACCTTGCTGGACAGCCTGATCCAGTTGCGGCTGTATGTGGAAGCGGCCATTGATTTTCCGGACGAGGAAATCGACTTCCTCAGTGACGGGGTGGTGGCGGGGCGCTTGCAGGCGGTGATGGTCCATCTGGAACAGGTGATGCAGGAAGCAAAGCAGGGCAGCCTGCTGCGCGAAGGAGTGCGGGTGGTGATTGCCGGCAAGCCCAATGCGGGCAAGTCCAGCCTGCTGAATGCACTGGCCGGTTATGAAGCGGCGATTGTCACCGACATTGCCGGGACCACGCGCGATGTGCTGCGTGAGCAAATTCATCTGGACGGGCTGCCGCTGCACATCATAGACACTGCCGGGCTGCGTGAAACCGAAGACCGGGTGGAGCTGGAGGGAATTCGCCGCGCTTACCGGGAGATCGACCAAGCGGACGGAATTCTGCTGGTCTATGACTTATCCACAGAATTATCCACAGGTGAAATTCCGCTGGAACTGGCGCGGCGCTTCTTCGATCCTTTGCCGCCGCCCGACAAATTGTGTTTTGTCGCCAACAAAAGTGATCTGGCCGGGCAACCGGTGGCAATGGGGGAGGTGGCGGGTTACCGGCATCTGACCTTGTCGGCGCGCAGCGGGGAGGGCATGGCGCTGTTGCGTGAGCACTTGAAGGCGCTGGTGGGTTATCAGGATGCGGAACACAGCCCGTTCATTGCGCGACGGCGGCACCTGGATGCCCTGCAACGCACGCGGGAAGCCCTGCAGGCGGCCGATGCGCAGCTGCACGGACTGGCGCTGGGGGAATTGATGGCTGAAGACCTGCGGGCCGCGCAGCAGGCGCTGGGGGAGATTACGGGGGAATTCACGGCGGATGACTTGCTGGGGAAAATATTCGGGTCGTTCTGCATCGGCAAGTAGGGAAATTTACAAAATTCCGCGGGTTCAAGACCTTCGCGCCTTCCTGATTCAATGTTGCAGACAGCTTTCCATCGTCTTCCCCAACCCCGTCAACCCCGCCACAAAACTGTCCGCCGAACGGAAGGTTTCATCGAGCACGGCCAGACCACTCCCATTGGCTGCCACTTGCTGCAGCAACGCAGCGCTGGATGCCGGTTCCCGCACCAGGCACGTGATGCCGCGCTCCTTGATTCGCTGCTTCATCACCCAGAGATGCTTTGCCCCCGGACGGCTTTCCGGACTGGTGCTGAGACTTCCGGCAAATCCCAGACCCAGGCTTTTTTCCAGATACTGGTAGGCATCGTGGTAGGCGGCATAATCGCGGCGGGGCAGGGCGACAACCCGTTGCCGCAAGGGAGCCCATTGCTGCTTCAGGTGGGTTGCAAAGCGGGCGGCATTGGCCTGATAACGCGCCGCCAGCGCCGGTTGCTGACGGCCCAGAGTGTCAGCCATGGCCTTGGCGATGATGATGGCGTTGTCCGGGTCCAGCCAGACATGGGTATCCAGGGAACCGGGCAGGGCGGTGCTGTCTTCCAGGCGGCGTAACGGCAGGCGTTTCAGATCCGGCAGCCCGGATACGTTCAGCACACGCGGTTTTCCATTCAGCAATCCGCTCAGGAAACGCTCATGCATCGGCCCCACCCAGATAACGAGGTCGGCCTTCTGCAGCAACTGCCGGTCGGACGGCCTCAGGCTGTAGTCGTGAGCGGAGAGGCCGTCCGGCAACAGTTGTACGGGCCGCTCGATGCCAGCGGTGACTTCGGCGGCAATCAGGGTCAGGGGCTTGATGGTGGTAACGATGTCGGCGTGGGCGAACGGCGAGAGCGCGGCCAGCAGCAGACCGGTCCGGATTTTCATCATGCGGGGGCAGACAACCGTGTGCTAGAATCGGATGTTATATTGTTGCATTTATTCGCGGGATTACCAACCCATGAAAACCGACGCTTTTGAGCCGCATGCCCACGAACACTGCATTGTTGACGCCCTGCAGGCCGCCGAGCAGCTGTGCAGTACGCGTGGCGTACGCCTGACCGACATCCGCCGCCGGGTGCTGGAACTGGTCTGGGAAAGCCATCAGCCGCTGGGGGCTTACGGCATTCTCGACCGGTTGACTGCCGAAGGCCACAAGCCTGCGCCGCCCACGGTCTATCGCGCGCTCGACTTCCTGCTGGAACAAGGACTGGTGCACCGCATTGCTTCCCTCAATGCCTATATGGGCTGCGCCGACCCGGCGCACCAGCATCTGGCCTGTTTTTTCCTGTGTGAAACCTGTGGTAATGCCGAGGAACTGGAAGACAGCCATGCCCTGATGCAGGCCTTGAAAGCCAGCGCGGATAAACGCGGTTTCCGCATTCGTCTGCCGATGCTGGAGATCGGCGGTATTTGCCGGCAGTGTCAGGCGGATACGGAGAAGGCCGGTGACTGAGTTGTTGCTGGAATTATCCGGGATTGGCTGGCAGCGCGATGGCCGCCGTATTCTCAGCGGGGTGGACCTGAAGGTGCAGCGCGGTGAAATCGTGACGCTGATCGGCCCGAACGGTGCGGGCAAGTCGACGCTGGTGCAGATTGCGGTGGGCTTGCTGGCGGCGGACAGCGGAACCTGCCGCCGCATGAAAGGTCTCCGGATCGGTTATGTGCCGCAGGCCATGACGCTGGATCCTTCATTGCCGTTAACGGTGGGCGGCTTCATGACACTCCAGACCCGCAAGCCGTCAGCGTCGGCAGTTCTTGCGGTGTTGACGGAAACCGGCGTGGGCGACCTGCATGACCGCTCCCTGCATGCCTTGTCGGGCGGAGAATGGCAGCGGGTACTGCTGGCGCGGGCGTTGTTGCAGAAACCGGACCTGTTGGTGCTGGATGAACCGATGCAGGGTGTCGATCTGACCGGGCAGGAGGAACTTTACCGCTTGCTGGCGGAAATACCCCGCCGCTATGGCTGCGGCATCCTGATGGTGTCGCATGACCTGCATCTGGTGATGGCGGCCACCGACCGGGTGATTTGCCTGAACGGGCACGTCTGTTGCGCCGGTCATCCGGAGGCGGTCAGCGCCCATCCGGAATACCTGCGGCTGTTCGGTTGGCAGGGCAGTCAGCAACTGGCGGTTTACAGTCATCATCATGATCACAGCCATGATGCGCATGGCTGCGTCAAGCAATCACCTCAGGTAAAGACCGGAGACTAAGGCATGTGGGAGATTCTCTGGCCGGCCTGGCTGGGCGGCTCATTGGCGGCGCTGATGGCGGCCCCGCTCGGTTGCCTGCTGGTATGGCGGCGATTGTCCTTTTTCGGTGACAGCCTGGCGCACGCGACATTGTTGGGCGCGGGCCTGTCGTTGTTGTTCCACATTCCGGTGTGGGGCGGCATTCTGGGTGTGTGCACCTTGCTGGCCCTGATGCTGGCCGGGTTGCTGAACCGTTCCCGCCTGCCGTCCGATGCCCTGCTGACCTTGCTGTCGGCAACCACGCTCAGCGCCGGCCTGATCGCCATCCGCTTTAACCCCGGAGCACCGGTGGATCTGCAGGCCTGGCTGTTTGGCGACCTGCTGGCGCTGACGCCCGCCGACCTGCCGCTGCTGGCCGGGGGAACGGCCTTGATTCTGGGGATAGTGGCCGCCTTTTGGCAGCCGTTCGTGCTGGCGACGCTGGATGAACGCCTGGCTGCGGTGGAAGGGGCGCCGGTGGTGCGACTGCGGATCCTGTTGCTGTTGCTGCTGGCGTTGGCGGTGACTCTGGCCATGAAAGTGGCCGGCAGCCTGCTGATTACGGCCTTGCTGGTCATTCCGCCGCTGGCGGTGCGGCCGTTGGCGCGGCAGCCAGCGGCCATGGCGCTGCTGGCGGCGCTGGCGGGCGTCCTGGCGGTTTCCGGGGGGTTGCTGGCCAGTTTCCAATGGGATGCACCGGTGGGACCGAGCATTGTGCTGACGGCGGCGATGCTGTTTGCACTGGTGCATGTGACGGCTCCGCGATCCTCCTGATCTTGCGCTGCCGTCGGGGTTGTCCGATCGTCTATTTGATGCCCTTTGGCGGCGCCGTCTGGCCAATATCCGGTGAAAGTGATAAAACGGTCACAGTTTAGCGACGTTATAGTACCTACGCTTTGAAGAAATCAGACGGGCATTTCCGGAATGGCCTGTCATTGAAAAACGTTGACGGAGCCCGGTCAGGTCAAGACTTAATATGACAACAACGCCTGCATCATCTTCAGGATTAGTCCTGCCCGAACAGCAATTGACCCGTCTTTCCCAGGTGGGGCACAGTCGCGCCGACATGCAGGCCTGGGTGGATAACCTGCCGATCATGAATACGGCCGATACGGGCAAAAAGCTCTACCAGACGCTGGGGGAGCTGGCCATGTTGCGCCTGGATGATGATGACCGCTTCGAACTGCTGGAAATTCTGGAACCGGCGGCCACCAACCTGATCCGGGCCCTCAGCCAGAGCCTGCAGAACCAGCCGGTGAAGCTGCTGCACCAGGCCCGGCGCGCCGCCGTGCTCAGCCAGGCCCTGCATTTGCAGCTGGCGCTGAATTACAAGGTGGTGGCGGTAGGCACCTTGCAGCGGCTGCATTCCGGCAAGGTGGGGTTCATGAACCTGGGGCGTCGCGGCGCCCAGCAATTGGCGGCGACAGCCATTCAGCGCACCCTGGCTGAACTATGCCGCTTGATGCGTCATGCCGCCTTGTTGTACAGCAGCCTTCCGGATAACGTCTGGATGGATGTGCATGTCCTGTTCCGTGAGGCGTGGTCTCATGACCTGATTGACCTGCCGGTTCGCGATCGCCTGGCCGTCAGGCGCCCCGAAACCTCGGTGCGCGATACCTACTTGCGGGCCATGATGCTGGGTGCCAGCCAGACCAACAAATTGCGTCCCTCCGAGATGGAATTGCTGTATACGGAAAGCGAGGATTGGGCGCGTTTGCTGCAACTGGAAACGTCTCCTGCCCAAGCCTTGCTGGTGTGCAATGCCGATGATTTGCCGCCTCAGTTCCGGCATCGCGCCGCGCCGCGTCCGGGCAGCTGGTTCATCCGCAGCGAGCCGCTGGTTCAGCATCTGCAAACTTTGCTGGCCAACCCCGGAACTCTGCCGGTCAGCTTGCTGAGTCACTTGGCCACTATCTGGCGCAAGGGCCGTGAACGCATGTTCGAGCGTCGCTTGTGTGAAAAACCGGTGCTGGTCTGTCTGGGTTTGTCGGCTGCACATTATTTTCTGGCCGGACAGCGCGAATTCCAGGTCGTGGTGAAAGGCAACGAAGAGAAGCATGAGGCGGCACAGCCGGCCTTCCTGTTCGGGCTGGAAGAGGAAACTGCGGGTGAACAACCTGATGCCTGGCAGATTTCCTACTCCAGCGTTACCACGATTGATGAGGATGATGAGCGCCAGAAGGAGGATATCCCCAAGGGCCCGGCGGTGACGTTTGTGCCGTATCAGGTCGAGGCGTTCAATGTGTCGCCGGGCGGGTACGGTATCCGCTGGCCGGGCAATCCGCCGCCGGCTTTGCGGCCGGGTGAAGTCATTGCCATCAGCGAGGAGCGCGGCAAGGGCTGGAATGTCGGGGTGTTGCACTGGGTGCGCCTTACATCGGATTACCTAGTGGAGGCGGGGCTGGAGTTGTTGTCCGCCCAAGCCAAGCCCTGTGGGGTCTGCCGCATCCGCAACGGGCGTGAAGACAGTGATTACCTGCGCGGCTTCCTGATTCCGGAAATGAAGTCCCTGGACCAACCGGCGACGCTGGTGACGGCCTGCACCACTTTTGCGGTCGGCACCGATGTCAAGATCAGCTTGGCCGGACAAACGGTGCTGGCGCAACTGACCCGGCTGGTTCTGGCGACGCCCAGCATCAACCAGTATGAATTTGCCGTGATGAATACTGCTGCTCCGGCCAGAAAAATGGATCCGGATGCGACGCTGGACACCAATATTGACGCCATGTGGGAACAGTTGCGTTCCTAGCCGGGCTTGCGCGAAAGTTCCCGGTATTGCCGGGGGGTGCTGCCGCTCCATTTGCGGAAAGCGCGTGTGAAATTGGCCGGGTCGCTGTAACCCAGACGTTGCGCCACCTGTTCCACGGTCAATCCGGAATGCTCCAGTAGCCGCATGGCGTCACGTTTGCGCGACTCATCCAGAATTGCCTGAAAACTCAAGCCGTGCTGCTGCAAGCGCCGTTTCAGCGTCCGTGATGACATGAACAATTTTTCGGCGGCGGTTTCCAGACTGGGATATGCACCGTTGGCGGAGCCGAACAGGGCGCGTAAACGCGCCGGGACATCCACGGAGCCTTCGTTGAGCAGCGCCATTTCCCGTTCACATTGCTCGACAGCCAGCCGCGCCGCGACCGGGTCGGCCATTACCAGTGGCTCGTCCAGGAACCGGCGCGGGAAGCGCAACTGGTTGGCGGAACGGTTGAACTGCATGGGCGGCAGGCGGTGGCGGAGCGGGGCGTAATAGTCAGGTTCCGGGTAGTCGAAATGGATTTCCCCGTCCTGCAGGCTGTTGCCGGTAATGAAGCTGCCAGCGCGTGCCAGGCTCAGCAACAGGCTTTCAAAGACAAACTGGCGTAACGGCCCCACAGGGTGATTGGCGGCGGCCTCAACCACAGCTTCTTCCCCTTCCTCATAAAGCCGGAACGTCATCAGGATGGTCCGCAGCCGCACATACTTGGCGGCCAGTTCAATGGCGTCTCGCAGGGTCTGGCAGCTCATGACGCCATATCCCAGAAAACCGTGCGAGGTCACCGGCGTGCGCAGGCCCAGTTCGTAACCCAGCGCCGGATTCTTGCCTAGATAGAAGGCATTCAGCACCAGATGCAGGAATTGCGCCGGGGTCAGCCGGTTGTCCGGATTCTCAAAGGCCCGCGCCTGAATACTGGTGCCTTCCAGCAAATCTTCGCGGACGACGCCCTGTTCCACTAGGATTTCCACCAGCAGGCGCGGGTAGGCAATGGGAACGGCGGGGCGGGAAGGATCAAAATCTGCTTTCATGGGACGACCGTGCAACAATTTGCCGAAAAACTAGCATTTTTGGCCTGAAATGACAATAAATAATCGTGACAAAGATCAATAATCACGATAAAAATGAATGATTGTTCATTTTTATGGAAGCATGTCCTGCGCAGTGGCTTTAAAATTGCTGGCCTTTTCCGTCGTCCGGCAAGGAACTGTGGCTTTGCAGCCGCTTTTTTCCGATCAGCAACTATACCGTTGGCTGAGAGGCATTCCTGTTTGACTTGAGCCGGGTCCGGGCCTACAGTGAATCGTGTCAAAAAAATAAAATTCGAAGGCCGACGCCATGTACGGATTGGTCAATAACCTGTTGTCAGGCACTCTGCGCGCGCAATATGGCGAGGATGTGTGGCAGAGCATTGCCGCGCGCCTGCCCTTTGACGCCACCTATTTTGTCAGTATGAAACCCTACCCCGACGAATGGTCCTACGCCATGGTCGGGGCCGCCTGCGAGTTGACCGGTGATTCTGCCGGGGACTTGCTGCGTGTGGTGGGGCATCGCTGGGTCAGTGAAAATTCTGCGGGGGAATACAAGGACCTCTTCACCCTCAACGGCCCGGACATCTTTACCTTCTTATCCAACCTCAACAGCATGCATGCCGCACTGGGCAACCAGATGCCGGGGCTGAAGCCGCCGTCGTTTATGGTGAATCGCGAAAACGAACAGGTGATCCGGGTGCGGTATTTTTCGACGCGGGCCGGGCTGGCGCCGCTGGTGACAGGCTTGCTGGAAGGTTTGTGCGATTTTTTTGCGGAACCGGCGACGGTCAGTCAGACCCGGCTGCGGGTGGACGAGCGAGACTATGACGAATTCCGCATCGAACGCAAAGCCTAGCCCGGAGCGGCCGGACAGTCTGGCGCTGGACGAGGCGTTGTTTGCGCGCACCCATCCGTTTTACCTGCGGGTGGACGCCTTCATGTGTGTGCGCGGGCTGGGCGTGGCCATTCAGGCGCTGCTGCCGTCATTGGCGGTGGGGGAGGGCGTCACGACCGGCTTCGGGATGGTGAGCCCCCCCTTGCCCTTAACGGCCGAGACCCTGGAACAAACACTGGAGCAGGCGGTGGTGCTGCAGGCTGCCAATGCCGGCGCCATCCGTCTGGGCGGCAGCTTTTACCGCCTGCCTGCGGGGGATTACCTGTTTCTGGGCTATCCGCAATTTGGGGATATTCAGGAACTGGTCCGCTCCGGATTGCACCTGTCGCTGTTTCCCCGTTCGGACGCCATGCACTTCTACATTGCCGCGCTGACCATCAAGAACAACACCCAGCGGGATCTGGAAAAACTGGCGCACAGCCTGGAGGAACGGGTGGACGACCGCACCCGCGCCTTGCAGCAGGCCAACCGGGAGCTGGAACGGGCGCGGCAGGTGGCCGAATCCGCCAGTCTGGCCAAGTCCGAATTCCTGGCGACGGTGAGTCACGAAATCCGCACCCCGATGAACGGTGTGCTGGGCATGACCGAGCTGTTGATGGATACGGTGCTGGATCCGGTGCAGCACCGCATGGCGAAGACGGTGTATACCTCGGGGGAATCATTGTTGCGCATCATCAACGACATCCTCGATTTTTCGAAGATGGAAGCGGGCAAGCTGGAACTGTCGTCGGAAGACTTCAGCCTGCAGTCGGTGTTGACCGAGGTGGCCGATCTGTATGGCCCGCGCGCTTCGGTGAAGGGTCTGCGTCTGGAGACGGGTGTGACGGATGATACACCCTTGTGCCTGCATGGTGACGCCCACCGATTGAAGCAGGTGTTGGGCAATCTGGTCAGCAACGCCATCAAATTCACCGAGCAGGGGGAAGTGCGGGTGCAGGTGAAACCGGCCTCGCCGGAAGACTGCTCAGATACACTCGGGTGCTCAACTCTGCAGTTTGAAGTCCGGGATACCGGCATTGGTTTTGATGAGGATACGCATGCCCGCCTGTTCAAGCCGTTTACCCAAGCGGACGGTACCATGGCGCGGCGATTTGGCGGCACAGGGCTGGGGCTGGCTATTTGCCGGCAACTGCTGGATTTGATGGGTGGCAATATTCGGGCGGAGCATCACGCCGGAAGCGGTTCGGTATTCAGTTTCCGGCTGGCGCTGCCGCCGGCGCTGAAACCGTTATCGGTGGAGCCGATGATTTCGATGCGTAAGTTGCCGGACATGAATCTGGACGGCCATGTCTTGTTGGCGGAAGACAATCAGGTCAATGCCGAACTGGCGACGGCCATGCTGTTGCGCATGGGTATGTCGGTGACGCGAACTGTCAACGGCCGTGAGGCTTTTGAGCAGTTTTGCCTGCGGGATTTTGACTTGGTGCTGATGGATTGCCAGATGCCTGAAATGGACGGCTTTGAGGCAGTGCGCCGCATCCGGGAATGGGAGCAGGCCCGGAATATTGAACCGGGCGCCCCTGGCCGCCGGACGCCGGTGGTGGCGGTGACAGCCAATGCCATGTCTGGCGATCGTGAAAACTGTCTGGCGGCGGGGATGGACGGCTATTTGTCCAAGCCGTTCCGACGCGACGAACTATACCGGACGCTGCGCCGCTGGCTGGGCCATGTCGCCGACACGCATTGAGACAGACGCAGTATATTGTTGTATTAATAGCATTTTTGGGAGATGCCACCATGAATCATCTGGCCCAAATCTGGCAGAACACCTGGAATGACGTGGGGGGAGCCGCGCCCAAAGGCTGGCTGGCGCAGGTGCTGGATGCCTGGGACGAACCGCACCGGCATTATCATAACCGCCGTCATCTGGAGGAGTGCCTGGCGGCGTTTCACCCGGTGCGCAGCCAATGCCGTCATCCGGGCGAGGTGGCGCTGGCATTGTGGTTTCACGACGCCGTCTATAATACC
Organism: Fluviicoccus sp.; assembly: GCF_030646115.1. GTDB lineage: Bacteria > Pseudomonadota > Gammaproteobacteria > Pseudomonadales > Moraxellaceae > Fluviicoccus. Next base: position 101,543 of record NZ_JAUSMX010000027.1, on the reverse strand, counting down.
CATTCCAACACCAACGAAGCGGACAGCGCCGATCTGGCCGAGCGCGCCATGTTTGAGGCCGGGTTGACCGGCCCGGTGGTGGGGCGTGTGCGTCACCTGATTTTGTCCAGTGCGCATGCCAACACCTTGGCGACCGGGGATGAGGCTGTGATGCGGGATGTGGATGTACTGGTGCTGGGGGCTGACGCAGAACGCTACAGCCAGTACCAGCAGGGCGTCCGCCAAGAATTTTCCTGGGTGCCGGAGCCGGTGTTCAAGGAAGGTCGTAGCAAGGTGCTGCAATCCTTTTTGGGCAAACCCCGTATTTATTTGTTGCCGGAATTTTATGATCGTTATGAACTGTCAGCGCGCCGCAACCTGCAACGGGAATTGAAAGTACTGAACAAGGGGAACGGTAAAGGTTGGCTGGCAAATTTTATGAAGAGTTTCAGCTAGAAGCGGTAGATGTTCCACGTGGAACATTCATGATGGAAGGTCTGATTATTGAATTAAACTATTGTTTTTAAATGTTTTTTAGAATATGGTAGTATGCCACGACAAATTGTGACGTTATATCACCCCAGCCGGGTTGAACTGTCAGGGTTTATTTTTTACGCTAACGGCCCGTCCAATTTATTCCGTGACGCCTTATGTCCCCGTCGGAGTCCACTCCGCCCATCCGCCGCATTGCCCATCTCGACATGGACGCTTTTTTTGCGTCGGTGGAATTGCTGCGCTACCCGCAGCTGAAAGGCCAGGCGGTGGTGATTGGCGGCTCACGGCGAAACCCTGACCATATCCTGCTGCAGGCCGCCCGTGATCGCGGCCACGATGCGCTGGGGCTGGAGGAATTTCCCCGGCTGAGGGATTACGCAGGGCGCGGCGTCATTACCACCGCCACTTATGCCGCACGCCAGTTTGGGGTCGGTTCGGCCATGGGGATGATGAAGGCGGCAATGCTGTGCCCTGACGCCATCGTGCTTCCGGTCGATTTTGACGAATATCGTCGGTACTCTCGCCTGTTCAAGGCGGAAATCCGGAAGATGGCGCCGGTGATGGAAGATCGCGGCATTGACGAAGTCTATATCGAACTCACCGACCTGCCCGGCGTACAGGCGGACGGCGGACGGGCGATGGCGGAGGCGATACAGGCCGCCATCTTTGCCGCCACCGGCCTGACCTGTTCGGTGGGCGCGGCTCCCAACAAGCTGTTGGCGAAAATGGCCAGCGAATTCCATAAGCCTAATGGCATTTCCATTGTTCATGAAACGGACCTGGCGACCCTGATCTGGCCCTTGCCCTGCCGCAAGATCAACGGCATCGGCCCCAAGACCGATGAACGCTTGCAGGCACTGGGTATCCACACCATTGCCGAATTGGCGGCCTGCGACGAGGCCTGGCTGATCCGGCAGTTCGGCAAGAGTTATGGGGCGTGGCTGCACGCCTCCGCCCACGGCCGTGACCACCGGCCGCTGGTGACGGAAAGCGAGCCGGTGTCGATGAGCCGGGAAACCACTTTCGGCCGCGATCTGCATGCGGTGCAGGACAAGGCGGAACTGGGTGCCATTTTTACCCGGCTGTGTGAACAGGTGGCTGCGGATTTGCAGCGCAAGGGTTATGTGGGGCGAACCATTGGCATCAAGATCCGCTATGACAATTTCCGGGCCGTGACGCGTGACCATACCGAGGAGATCCATACCGCCGATGCCAAGACCATCCGGCGGCTGGCGGGGGAGTGCCTGAAGCGCGTGCCGCTGGAACGCCGGCTGCGCTTGCTGGGGGTGCGGGTAGGGTCGCTGGTCAGGGCGGACGCCGCCGGGGGAGGGCCGGTGTCAACACCGGAAGCGGGGGAGCTGAAAGGCGTGACGTTATCATTGTTCGGCGAATAATGCCGGAACCGATCTGACGCTTGACCGGAACCATGGCGGCAAGTGACTATCGGAGCAGGCGGACCCCCGTCATTTATTCCACATCCTACGGGAGCATATGGTGAAAAAAATATTTTTCGTGTTGACCCTGCTTCCGGGCCTGCTGGCCGGGTGCGCCTCCACCAACAAGGCGACCGCTTACAAGGACATCATCGGGCGGGGAGAATCCTACCTTGACCGGTTTTCCTATCAGGCGCTGCCGCAACGGGCGCGGGATTCATTTCCGGAGCGGAGCTGGCAATCTAGGGCGGTGATTTCCCGACTGACGATGGCCGTGGAACATGCCACACCCGAGGGCAAACCCCTGAAAAAAAGCATCCGGATAAAGACATTCCAGCGCGATAGCAACGGACTGTACCGGACCCGGGAAGATGTGCATATGGACGGTGTGGCGAACAGAACCGTCTTTGCGCTGGATTACATGGGTATGCTGGGGGTGGATACCCAGGAGATTTCCCTCACATCCGCCGCGATGGAGATGGACACGGTGGTCAGCGCCAGCGAAATTCCGGCTGTGGATTATGCCCGGACCAATGATTTCACCCTGGCGATGAGCTATGGGCCGCGCGGTCAGACCTCCGGGTTTTCCCGCTTCAAGGAGCAGTGCACGTTCAGCGGACAGGTGGGTGAGGCCCGGCAGATTCATGCCGCCTTGCAGGGCGGGTATCGGGAATTCCGCTGTGAAAGCTATGATCAGGGGGTATTGTCAGAGCGGCTGAAAATGGCTTACCTGCCGAATTACGATGTATTTTTACTGCTTGAAGCGGTTTCGCCCCGGGTGATTACCCGTTACAGCATTCAGGAGGCGCAAACATCCGGTGAGTGACTGCCAGTCCTTCAGTTTCCCTTAAGCCTGATGTGCTTCAATGCAATGATCCCCTGACGAAACACTCTTTTGAGGAAACAGATCATGACAATGCTCCGTACTGCCGGTCTTGCCGCCCTGTTGCTGGTTTCCGGTTTTACCCATGCCGCCGCCACCTGTCCGGCGTATCCCAAGACCGAATGGATGAAGGAAGCCGATGCCCGCGCCAAGCTGGTGAAGGAGGGCTACACCATCAAGAAATTCAAGGTTTCCGGTGAATGCTACGAGTTGTATGGCAAGGACAAGGCCGGCAAGCGCGTGGAAATCTATTTCGATGCCAAGACCATGGCTGTGGTGAAGAAGGCGGATTAACCCGGCCTTAACCGCCGACTGACGCCATATCCGGGAGCATGACCATGGATACCCAACGCCGCCTCTATGTCTGGGACCGCATTGTTCGCGGCACACACTGGCTGGTGGCGTTGATGGTGTTCAGCAACTGGTTTTTGCTGGAGTCCAGCACGCATTGGCACCGCTGGGCGGGTTATGCCGCCTGCGGTCTGGTGCTGGCGAGAACGGTATGGGGACTGGCGGGGCGGGGTCATGCCCGCTTTGATGACTGGTTTCCCACGCCGTCACGGTTGTTTCCTTATCTGCGGTTGATGCTGCAGCGCAAGGAGCCGCGCATGCTGGGCCACAACCCGGCCGGAGCGGTGATGATGCTGGCGCTGTGGGCGCTGATCCTGGCGCTGGGCGTGAGCGGTTACCTGATGGACACCGACCGTTATTTCGGGGAAGAGTGGCTGGAAGAACTGCATGAATTGTTTAGCCAGATCCTGATGGGTGCGGTGAGCCTGCATGTGCTGGCGGCCTTGTACGAGAGCCGGCGTCACCACGAAAACCTGGTGCGCAGCATGATTACCGGCTACAAACGGGGCGACTGACCCCGCCTGAATTCCTGACCCGTCTGCTGACTCAGCGGATGCGCGGCAACACCAGCCCCTTGAGCCTCACCACGCCCCGCGCCAGCGCCAGCACCGCTTTCGGCAACCTTTTCGCCTGCGTTTCAATCAGGCGCGAATCCGCCAGGGCGGCCGTGCGGTGCGGCATGGCCTGCTGATAAACGGGTGAAGTCACCATGCGCAGGAACGCGGCGCGGTTGGGGTACAAAACCAGCGCCGCTTCGTCCCAGGATTCACCGTCCGGGGCAATGAATGTGGAGCGCACCTTGCCAAACCACAGCACTTGCCCTCCCACTTCCCACACCAGCGGGATGGCCGCCTTGCTGTAACGGGCATAGGCCTGATGGCCGCTGACGCCCGAATTCCGGCCGTCGCCGTAATCCGCCACTTCCCTGAATTTCAGCAAGTTGACCATAATGATCGGTTTGGAATCCACCGCTTCGTCACTGAATTGCCGGATGGCTTCGTCGCTGGGGTTGATGCTGCTCATGGGGGTGCTCCGGGAGTGAGGGAGTCAATTTAACATCGGGGCGGGTTGGCGGGACAGTCTTTAGACGGCCTGACGTCACATCCCGCCCGCCGGATACTTCCGGTTCATGGATAATCATGCGATAAACAGCCTTACTATCCCGAAGGAGCGCCCGCATGCCGCAGCTTGACGATATGGCCATGTTTGCCGCCGTGGTCCGAGCCGGCAGCTTCACCGCCGCCGCCCGCCAGCTGGAGCTGCCGCTGTCCACGGTCAGCCGCCGCATCGCGCTGCTGGAAAAGGCGCTGGACACCCGCTTGATGGAACGCACCACCCGTTCCCAGAAACTGACCGAAGCCGGGCAGGTCTATTTCCAGCATTGCCAGCAACTGGTGGCGCAGGCCGAGGAAGCCGGGCGCGCCTTGCAACGCCTGAAGCACGAACCCTCCGGCCACCTGCGCATGGCCATGCCGTTCTCGGTGGATGACAGCTGGGCGACTACGGTCATCTCCTCCTTTCTGGCCAAATATCCCAAGATCAGTCTGGAGGCACATTTGCGTACCGGGGCACTGGATCCCGATGACGAAACCATGGACGTGCTGTTCGCCTACGGAGCGCGACCGCAAACGCATCATCCGGTGATTCCGCTGGGTACACCGCATATCAGCCTGTTCGCCAGCCCGCGTTATCTGCAACGGGCCGGGGTGCCGCAGGAACCCGCCGACCTGTCGCAGCATGAAATGGTGCGGCTGACCACCTTGCCAATGGAGGTCTATTCCCCCGAGTCCCTGCATGGCCTGACGCTGAACTACCGCATGATCACCAATGAACTGCTGATGGCGCGGCTGACCTGCATCGATGGGCTGGGCATCGCCTGGCTGCCGCAGATCAGCTGCCAGCGATTTGTGCGCGACGGGGCGCTCGTGCCGCTGATGCCCGAGCACCAGTACGCGCTGCCATTGTGGCTGATCTATCGCAGTGCCAGCCGCAGCACGCCAAAGGTGGCGCTGCTGGCAGAACATCTGATGGGAATTCTGGGGGCGCAGGGGGCGTGGGAGGCGCTGGAGCGGGGGGTGCTGTCGAGCGTCAATGCCCGGTGAAGTGTGTCGGCCCCGCCGCCAGACGGCAGGCCAGCGCCTTCAGGAAGAAGCGCAGATCATCGCCTGCCTTGTCTGGTCGATTCAGCGTGATCAGGCCCAGACCGTCGCGCTGTCAGTCATCATCAGCCCACCAGATCGCGTCCAAAAATATGCCGGGCAATGATCCAGCGTTGTATCTCGTTGGTGCCCTCGTAGATTTCGCCGATCTTGGCATCGCGATAGATGGACTCCAGTGGAAACGTCTGGCCGGTTGCGGAAAGCTCGCGCACAAATCCATAGGCACCGCAAGCCTGAATGGCATCCCGAGACACATCCACCGCCAGGCGGCTGCCGTAATATTTGGCCATCGCTCCTTCCAGTTCCGCCTCGCCTTCGGTATCAAAGCGATACGCCGCCTTCAGGTAGAGGTTCCGGGCATTTTCGAGACTGATGGCATGTTCCGCAAAGGTGAACTGCCAATGCTGGAACCCGGCAATTGCCTTGCCGAAGACCTTACGCTCGCTGATATAACGACTGGAAAAATCAAATGCAGCCTGCGCCATGGCCACCCCGATGGCGCCGATGCCCATGCGGCCCAGCGCCAGGGCTCCCAAGGCGACTTTCAGGCCATTGCCGGGTGTTCCGACAACATGATCCGACGGCACAAACACGCCATCAAAACGGACATCGGCCGTCAATTGGGCATGATTGCCCATTTTAAGGTCCGGTTTGCCGACACTGACGCCGGGGCTGTGCATGTCGACCAGAAACATGCTTAAACGCGACTCGGTACGGGCTAGGACCAGCATGTAACGCGCCACCACCGAGTTGGTTATCCAGCGTTTGCACCCGCTGAGGGAGTATCCGCCCTCCACCGGCACGGCCACGGTTTGCATGGATGCTGCGGAAAGATCGGTGCTGGCTTCCGGCTCACTGGTGGCGAAAGAGCCGACAAACTCGCCCCGCACCAGCGCCGCCAGATATTGGCTGCGCAACGGCTCCTGAGCGCACTCCAGGGTCTTGCCCACCAGGATGGCCTGGCCGTCGAACAAGGCGGATGTCAGTCCGGGAGAGAAGTAGGCCAGTTCTTCCAGCGTCACCATCGTCGCCAGCGTCGGAAATTCCAGACCGCGCCCCCCGACATCGGCGGCAAAAGGGATGCGGTACAAGCCTGCATCCGCCATCTGCCGGAAAATGTCATGCGGGAAAGCCTCCACGGATTCCGGGGTGTTGTTCAGCCGGTGCGCGGCCGGTCGAAGGACGGCTTCGGCGAATTCGCGAACCTCCTGACGGATCTGGCGGGTTTCCGGGGGCAGCCAGACATCGTGAAACAGGGTGTCGGCGCGGCGGGCGGGGATGGGCATAGTGTTACCTGAAGAGGGGGCATTGTCTGGGGGAAACGGCCAAATGACATTTGGCCGTTTTGGGGGAAGGGATCAGTAACCCAGCCCGCCCTGCGGAATGGCCTGCGCCGGGGCAGCGGTGTTCGCGACGCTGTCTTTCAATTCCGGCCAGCCGCTGGCCTGGTTGGCGGCGCGGATCAGCGGGAATTCGTTGCGGTCGGCCTGGGTGCGGTCCCATTCCAGCAACTTCGGGGTGATCATGCGCCGCCACAGCGGCGGGATGAATGAGGACAGGATGGCGGCGAGGAAGCCACCCGGCATGGACGGTTGCTCAGCGTGGGCGTGCAGGTCCTGGAAATGTACCTGTGCATCGGCATGGTGATGGCTGTGACGGGTCAGGTTATAGGTGAAGACGCTGCTGACCACATGGTTGCAGTTCCACGAATGGCGCGGCTGCACCGGCTGGCTGGGCACGCGGACAATGCCATAGTGTTCCACATAGTTCAGTGCTTCCAGCACCACCTTGGTGGAAAAACAGACGATGCCGTGGAACAGCAGGCCGGTCCAGCCGGCACACCAGAAGGCGAAGGCCGAGGTGGCGGCGGCGACCAGCGCCATGCGCAGCAGCACGTTGCTCGGTGACAGGAAGGATTTGCCGACCTTGTCCAGACGGGCCTTCTCGATTTCCCAGGCATTGACTACGGTGCGTTTCATCGCCTTGGGAATGTGCTGGTACAGGGAGTCGCCGCGCGCCGCGGTGGCGGGGTCCTTCACGGTGCCGACATAGGCGTGGTGGCCGTAGACATGCTCAATGGGGAAGGCGATGCCCCAGTTCAGCGCCATGGTGATGCGGCCCAACCACAGCGCGAAAGGATCGGCGGTGCGGTGCGTCAGTTCATGCCCGGCCAAGCCGCCGATGCCGGTGGCGGGCAGCGCCAGAATGACGAACATCAGCGCATAGTGATACCAGGCAGTGTCATTGCGGGCGGCGATGACATCGATCCCGGTCAGCGACTGCACGAAAGAGCCCAGCCCCAGCGCATCCTGTGCGCCGCTGCCGGCCACCCAGAACAGCATGAAGAAGAACGTCATGGCGGCGGGAAGTGACAGGTACAGCGCGAAGTCGAGGATGCCGTTATGGTCATAAGGCTGGTCGACGGAATCGTGGGAGAGCGCCTGGTCGAACAGCACCACCGCCAGGATCAGCAGGAAGCCCGGCAGCCACAGCCATTGGTGACCCAGCACCATCAGCAGCGACACGCCCGTAAAGAACACGGGGCCGATAAAGAAACGCGCATAGCGGAACATGGTTTTCACCTCGCGGTTTGGTCGGAGAATTTGTCGAAAAAGATGGCCTCGCGGTCCATGCCGAGCGCGGTCATGCGCTCGATGGCCACGTCGATCATCGGCGGCGGACCGCAGAGATAGCCCTGGGCGTTGGCGGTGATCTCGGGCGTCAGCGCGTCGGTCACCCAACCGCGCAGGCCGCTCCAGTCACTGTCCGCCGGTTCTTCCGACAACACGGGAAGAAAGGTGAAAGGCGCGCGCCAGCGTTGCTGCAGGGCGCGGATTTCATCGGTGTAATACAGGTCGCGCTGGCTGCGCGCGCCCATCAGCAGGTACACGGGCCGATTGACGGCTTCGGTGTCGCAAGCCCCTTCCAGCAGGGCAATCAGCGGTGACAGGCCGCTGCCGCCCGCCATGCAGACCAGCGCACTGTCGCCGGGGCGCAGGTGGAAGTCGCCCAGGCTGGCCTCGACCGCGACCCGTTGATTCAGCGACGCCGGGTCGAGCAGCCAGTTCGAGAAAAGGCCGTTGGGCACCCGGCGCACAAAGAAGCAAATCTCGCGGTTGCCGTCTTCCGCACAACGATGGGCGAAGGAGTAGCAGCGGGCGGGAATCTCGGTATACAGCGCCCGCAGTGAAGCATGCTGGCCTGGCAGGTAGCGGACGGGGTCGTCCAGCGTCAGGAAAATCTCGGCGATGTCATGCGTCAGCATCATTTGCCGGGTGAGGGTGCCGGTGGTGTGCTGGTTGGCCAGCGGGTTTACCGGCAGTTCCACGGTGACATCGGAGAGCGGGATGCTCTGGCAGCCGAGGATGAAGTTATCGCGGATTTCTTCCCGGGATAGCAGGTAGGACTTGTCGGTCAGTTCGCGCACCTGGCCGGACACCAGACGGCATTTGCAGGCGGCGCAACCACCCACCTTGCAGCTATGCGGAAAGGCGACGCCGTGGCGCAGTGCGCCGTTGAGCACGGTTTCGTTCTTGGCCAGCACCATGGGGGCGTGTTCCCCAACGACGAGCCGGTGTTCCTGACTGCGTTTGCCCCAACCGAACATAAGTGACCCCCGACTGACGGTATGCCTGTGAACCGGATGCGGGCGGAAAAGGCCCTATCCAGAGTAGGCCTACCTTAGACGGTCGTACCAGATTAGATAAACGGGGTTTGACGGGAATATCTATTCCATGGGTGGGATAATGCTGCGGATTGCTTGTGGCGGATGGGGTTGGGAGGGCATCATCAGCATGATGGGTTTCGTGCCTCTACCCATCCTACCTCTTCTACCCGACTAACAATCCAATCCAGCGGACTCCTAAAGGCGTCGCTGCTCGTTCACGCCAGGTGCCAACATGGAAATCAAGGTCAACTTTCTCGACAAACTGCGGCTTGAAGCCAAGTTTGATGACTTCACCGTGGTGGCCGACCAACCCATCCGCTACAAGGGCGACGGCTCCGCACCGGGCCCGTTCGACTACTTCCTCGCGTCGTCCGCCTTGTGCGCCGCCTACTTCGTGAAGCTGTACTGCCAGACCCGCAACATTTCCACTGACAACATCCGCCTGTCGCAAAACAACATCGTTGACCCGGAAAACCGCTACAACCAGATCTTCAAGATCCAGGTGGAACTGCCCGCCGATATCTCCGACAAGGACCGCCAGGGCATTTTGCGTTCCATAGACCGCTGCACCGTCAAGAAAGTGGTGCAAACCGGCCCGACGTTTGTGATTGAAGACGTGGAAAGCATTGATGCCGACGCCCAGGCCTTGCTGATGCCCAATCTGGCCTCGGAACACAGCACCTGCATACCCGGCAAGGACCTGCCGCTGGAAGAAACCATCGCAAACATGTCGGCCATCATGGCCGGTCTGGGCATGAAGATTGAAATCGCCTCGTGGCGCAATATTGTGCCCAACGTGTGGTCGCTGCACATCCGCGACGCGCACTCGCCCATGTGCTTCACCAACGGCAAGGGGTCCACCAAGGAAAGCGCGCTGGCCTCGGCGCTGGGGGAATTTATTGAGCGGCTGAACTGTAACTTCTTCTATCACGGCCAGTTCTGGGGCGAAGACATCGCCAATGCCGACTTTGTGCATTACCCCGATGAACAGTGGTTCAAGCCCGGCCGGCGCGATCGGTTGCCCAAAGAAATCCTGGATGAATACTGCCGGGAGATTTACAACCCGGACGACGAGCTGCGCAGCTCGCACCTGTACGACACCAACTCTGGCAACACCAAGCGCGGCATCTGCTCGCTGCCCTTTGTGCGTCAGTCCGATGGCGAGGTGGTGTATTTCCCCTCGAACCTGATTGAAAACCTGTTTCTCAGCAACGGCATGAGCGCGGGCAATACGCTGGCGGAAGCGCAGGTGCAGTGCCTGTCGGAAATCTTCGAGCGGGCGGTGAAGCGCGAAATCCTGGAAGGCGAAATGGCGCTGCCGGATGTTCCGGCGGAGGTGCTGGCCAAATACCCCGGCATCTTGGCCGGTATTCAAGGGCTGGAAGAGCAAGGCTTTCCGGTGCTGGTAAAGGACGCCTCGCTGGGCGGGAAATATCCGGTGATGTGCGTGACGCTGATGAACCCGCGCACCGGCGGCGTGTTTGCCTCCTTCGGGGCGCACCCCAGCTTGGAGGTTGCGCTGGAACGCAGCCTGACGGAGTTGCTGCAAGGCCGCAGTTTTGAAGGCCTGAATGATTTGCCCCGGCCCACCTTCCAAAGCAATGCCGTGACCGAGCCGAACAACTTCGTGGAACACTTCATTGACTCCAGCGGCGTGGTGTCGTGGCGCTTCTTCAGCGCCAAGGCGGATCATGAGTTTGTGGAATGGGATTTCTCCGGGCAGGGTGAAAACTCCAATGTCGAGGAGGCTGCAACGCTGTTTGGCATTCTCAAAGACCTGGGCAAGGAAGCGTACATGGCGGTCTACACGCATCTGGGCGCGCCGGGCTGCCGCATCCTGGTGCCGGGGTATTCGGAAATTTATCCCGTGGAGGATCTGATCTGGGATAACACCAACATCGCCCTGAAGTTCCGCGCTGATATTTTGAACCTGCACCGTCTGGATGACACCGGCCTTGAGGCGCTGCTGGAGTGTCTGGAGGAAAGTGAGCTGGATAACTACACCGATATCAACACCCTGATCGGCATTGAGTTTGACGACAATACGGTGTGGGGCCAGTTAACGGTTCTGGAGTTGAAGCTGCTGGTTCATCTGGCCTTGAAGCAATTTGAAGAGACGAAAGAACTGGTGGAAACCTTCCTGCAGTACAACACCAATACCGTGGATCGCGGTTTGTTTTACCAATGCATGAATGTGGTGCTGGAAGTGTTGCTGGATGATGATCTGGAGCTGGACGATTACGCGTTCAATTTCCGCCGGATGTTCGGCAACGAGCGGATGGACGCGGTGCTGGGGTCCGTGGACGGCAGTGTGCGCTTCCATGGGTTGACGCCCACCAGCATGAAGCTGGAGGGGCTGGACCGGCATCAGCGGTTGATTGATAACTACAAAAAGCTGCACCAGGCGCGCGCCGATGGGGCGGTGTTGGCAAAGTAGGGGATCGTGAGTTAATAATTGCAGGAGACATCGCGCCCCTGCGAACTATTGGAGATCATCATGCCACTGGATTCACCTGTGAAGGGCCCCACCTCCTATTTCCCTTCAATCGAGAAAACCTACGGTCAGCCGGTGCAGCACTGGCTGGGGTTGCTGGAGTCCGTGAAGGACTTGAAGCACATGGAGCAGGTGGCGTTTCTCAAGTCGGAACACCAGCTGGGGCATGGTCATGCCAATGCGCTGGTAGCGTATTTTCGGGCGGAGCAGGGCTGATTGCCCCCGTATTTAAGACCGTGGCCACATTTAACCGATCATTGTCCTGAGAAGTCCTGCACCAAACCCCGCCGCTTCCTATAGTCCGCTCCGTGGCCCGCCACAGAGCCTTCCCCCTGCAAAACCACGGCTCCGGGCCATGACACACCTCGCATCCGCGAAGGGAATCATTCCAACAATAACCCGAGACCGTCATGACCCGAATTCCTGTCCGTTCCCCGCTGCTGTGGGGACTGCTGGCCGCCATCGCTTCCCCCGTCCTGCCCGCTGCCGCCGCCGTTGTTGTCGGCCCCGGCGACGCCACCTTCTATACCCCGCCTGCCCTGAGTGCGGGCAACCACGGCGATCTGGTCTGGTACCGCCCGGCTGCCGTCAATCTGGGGGCAGGCGCCCCGGCGGTGCAGGCCTGGAACGTGCTGTACCGTTCCACCGATGCGTTGGGCGCGGCTAATACCGTCACCGGCACCGTCATTGTGCCCGCCACCCTGTGGACCGGTTCGGGTGAACGCCCGGTGATCAGTTACGCCGTGGGGACGCACGGCCTGGCGCAGGGCTGCGCGCCGTCGGTGCAGATGGCGAAGGGCACCGACTACGAAAACGCCAACATCGCCGCCGCGCTCAAGGCCGGTTATGCGGTGCTGGTCAGCGACTATTCCGGCTACACCACCGGCGCGGTTCCGACCTACATGACCGGAGCATCGCAAGGCCACGCCGTGCTGGACATCTTCACCGCCGCCACACAGATTCCAGGCTCCGGCGTCAGCGCCAATGCCAAATCCGCCATTTGGGGTTACTCGCAAGGCGGCCAGTCCGCCGCCTGGGCCGGAGAAATGAAAGCGGCCTATGCCCCCAACCTGAAGCTGACCGCCGTCGCCGCCGGGGGCATTCCCGCCGACCTGCTGCGCACCGCCGGTTATCTTGATGGCAGTGCCGGGTCCTCCTTCCTGCTGGGCGCGGTGATCGGCCTGTCCACGCAATACCCGGCGCAGATTCCGCTGGACTCGCTGACCAACGCCACCGGCAAGGCCGCCGTCGCCAAGGGCAAGTCGGAGTGCGTGTTCGAGGCGCTGTATGACTTCATGAACCACAAGGTGTCGGAATACACCGTCAACAACCAGACACTGGCGCAGCTGACCGCCGTGCCGTCCATCAACCAGACGATCAAGGCGCAGGCTCTGGGCAGCGGCAAGATTCCGGTGCCCTTGTACCAGTATCACGGGGTGGCGGATGAGTTCATTCCCATCGACCAGACCGTCGCCTTGAGGAAGGCTTATTGCGGCAAGTTCGCCAATGTCACCTTCGGCGTCTATCCCAGCGAGCACATCGTCACCCAGTTCCAGGCCGCGCCGACAGTGCTGGGCTGGCTGGGCGACCGCTTTGCGGGCAAGAGCACACTGGGCACCTGCCTGTCACTGAAGGCCGCACCGACCAGCACCGCCAATCCCGGCGGCGGCAACTTCGTGGTTTCGCTGAAGAACTGGCCGCTGGCGGGCACCATGGGGCTGAAGACATTGAAACAGTCGGTCACCTTGCCTGCCGGCTCCACCTTCACCGCCGATACCGACATGACGGCCAATACACTGAAGGGCAGCATGGTGATCCCCACCTTCACCACCAACCTGAAGATTGCAGGCCTGCCTGCCGATGTGAAGCTGTCGGTGATTCCCACCGGCCCCACCACCGGCACGGCGTCGCTGGACAATAACGGACAATTGCATGTGCATGGCAAGGCGACGGTGAACATCAAGGTGGTGTCGGCGGGGGCGTCGGTGCTGCAGATTCCGTTCGGCTGCCAGACCTCGTCGCCGGTAGATTTGCCGATCGATTTCGACGGACCGGTGTCGTCGCTGGGTAACGGCAACCTGAGCTTTGCCGGTATCACCACCTTCCCGGCCATGAAGGACTGCGGGGTGTTCAGCAGCCTGTTCACCACGCTGATGTCCGGTCCGGGGCAGACCTATGCCTTTACGGTGACACCGCCCGCGCCGACGACGTGGTGATGTTGAAACGCTCCCTCTCCCCTTGTGGGAGAGGGCCGGGGAGAGGGGTTCAGCCGTGGCGCTGGAACTGACGGTGTGTTCAGGCAACTTTCCGCACCCCCCACCCTAACCCTCTCCCACAAGGGGAGAGGGGACTTCATCGCAAATGGGAGTAATCTTCTATGACCCCAAGTATTCCGAGTTCCACCATGTCCACCCCCGGCTATTCGAAATGGCTGTTGCTGATCACGGTCGCCGTTGTCCTGGCGGTGGCGGTGCTGCGCATGTCCGGGGAAGATCCTATGGCACCATCGGTCGTGGTTTTGCCCCAAGTCCAGTCCGGTACGAACCCGGCGGCCACAGCGCCTGCCGCCCCGCGCCCCGACGCAATCTCCGATCTGGAGTGGCAGGTGCTGCAAGGCGTGGCGGCGCAGCATGCCGACCCGAAGGCCGAGCTGGCGCGGCTGGTGGCCAACCTGCGTTTCAACAAGGCCTGCGAGCAATGGCGCGCGCTGAGCGGCCCCGAGCACACCGCCCACCGTCAGGCGCTGGCGGAAGAACTGCTGGCGGAAATTCCCGACCGTGTGGCCGGGCAGGCGCTGGATGCCGACGCCGCGAAAACCCTGCAACGGCAACTGCTGGCGGATCTGGTCAGCGACCCGGCGCTGCGGGAACAACGCGCAGCCCGCGAAGCGGCTCGCCTGCCGCATTTGCTGGCGCCGTCACCGTCACGATAATGCGCGGCCGTGTTGGTCGGCTTGGCCGCGATTGCCAAGAATTTGACCGCCGCCAAGGTTTACCCGGGCGGTCAGCCTGAATAGGCTGTGTGAAAAACAACCGGTGAGTGATACCGGGCCAAAACAACAACATGGTACGCATCCGAGGTGTTTCATGGATTTCGATACCCCCTGCATTCCGCTGGCCCACATCCAGACCTATTTCGACCTGCGCCAGACGCTGGTGCCCGATGCCGAGTGGCTGGCCCGCCGCACGCAGCTGGCGCCGATGATGGTGCGCGACCCTCATGAGCTGCTGGAGCTGATCGTGGGCATCGACCAGCAGGATTTCTACCGCAACGCCAACATCGACTACCAGCCCGGCGACACCGGCTGCTTCATCTCCACCCGGCAGGTGCTGGCGCTGGTGGATCAGGCGGTGAAGGCGCTGGACATGCCCTATCTGGGGCTGGCCATGGGCAACCTGATGACCATTTCCCACCACGGCATGGCGGGTGTGGCGGCGGTGACACAGCCCACCGTGCGCAGTTGCCTGGAAACGATCAGCCGCTTCTGTGCGGAGTTGTTTCCACCATTGGAAATGACGGCGGTGGTCGAGGGCGGCATTGGCAAGTTCGTGATGAGCGAGAACCTGTCGCTGGCCCCGTACACCCACTTCTTCCTGGAGCTGAACATGGTCAGCTTCTACAACATCACCCAGCATCTGGTGGATGAGGAGCACGGCTTGCAGAGCGTGGATTTCAGCTATCCTGAGCCGCCTTGGGGCCACATCTACCGCCGTTACTTCCAGTGCCCGGTGCGTTTTGACCAGCCGGAAACGGCGCTGGTGGGGCCGGCCAGTCTGGCCGACTGCGAGTTGCCGCTGGCCAACCGGTTGATGGCGATGGCGGCGGAAAAGACCCTGTTCGAGAATATTCCCACCCGCGCCATGCGTTTGCTGCCCTTGCGCCTGCGGCGTCTGCTGCTACGGTATTACGGCGCGTTTCCGTCGCTGGAGAATGCCGCCAGTGATCTGGGCATGAGCGGCCGCACCCTGCGCCGCAAGCTGGCGGAAGAGGGCACCACCTACCAGCAGGAGCTGGACCGGGTGCGCGAGAAGATTGCCCGGCAGTATTTTTTGCGCGGCGGCCAGTCGGTGACGGAACTGGCGATGATCCTGGGCTTTGCCGACTCCTCGGCGTTTGCGAAGGCCTTCCGACGTTGGACGGGTTTGGCCCCCACGGAATTTCTGGAGCAGCACCACGGGGTGAAGGGGGAGGCGGTGGAAGCGGCGGCGTAGGAAGACCCTTACACCCCCGGCATATGCCCCTGCAACTTCCCGAGGCGCGCCAGCAGCGCCCGGTTCTTCACCGCCAGCGGCCCGGTTCCCATCAACGGTGCACGTGAACGGTCGGTTTCATAGTTCAGACCACGGAATACCTGCATGAAACGGTTGTTGGCGGCGTCGCGGGCATAGGGCCGCGAGCGCACCGACAGCGTGGCGATGCGGCGCGGGTCGGCGCGGCGGCTGAACCGGCTGAAGCCCCGGAAACGGAAGTGTTCCTCCACATAACGGTGGCTTTGCCGCACCAGCGCGTCCATCAGTTCGTACAGCAGCTCCACCGCCAGTCCCTCGCGCAGCAGCAGCGTCAGCGCCAGCCCGTCGTATTCCGCCAGATCGCCTTCCACTCGCCGCGCCAACGGCGCTTCGCCCAGTTGCAGGTCCAGCAGCAGCGCGCCGTTATTGCGCCGCTCAAAGCCGGTGACGGTGAAGCGGCGCTGGGCAAAGCGAACACTGTTAACAATGGCCTCGGCGTCGTGGCGGGACAGCATCGGCTGGTGGTGGTCGGCCAGCACCTGATCGGGGTGGGCGGCCATCAGCGGCAGGTCGTGGTGGTGGCTGAAGGCGGCGCTGGTCTTGCCGGATTCGGGGTCGATGACGGTCAGCAGTTCGCGCACTTCGTGCTCGCGCGCCTTGCTGATGGCGAGGAAGGCGGTCTGGATGACTTCGGAGGTGGGGGTGTCGGCGTCGATGCGCCATTTGCGGCCGTAGACTAGCTTGCGCGGGCGCAGGGTATTGCTGCGGTCGTAGTTTTCGCGGGCCCACCAGTCCGGCTTGCAGGTAGAGGCCGTTGGCGTCCTGGGCGGCGAACAGCAGGGTGTGCGGGTCGAAGTCGATGTCGGCGAGCAGGGCGCGGACGGTGTCGGCGGTCTGGCGGTATTGCAGGTAGTGCTGGGGGATGGCGATCGCGCCGTTGGGCAGGGTGATGGCCGGGGCCTGCGGCATGGGGGTTTCGCCGGGTTGCAGGTGTGTCTGCGCGGGGGTGCGGACCAGGGCGAGATGGGGCATGGCGGGCTCCGGGGGCGGGGAGGGTTTCGATGGGGGTATTTTGCGGGGGAGTTTGAATTGGAAGAATATTCATGTAATGGAAAGAATAATTCCGTTTTGTGGAATAGTCATGATTGAGGAATTCGGTGGAGGCAGAGGGCGGTGTGGTCGTGATTGACTATGGCGGGATTGGTCGACATAGTTGCAAAGGGTCGATCCCAAACGTGGTGATTATCGGAATCGGGGTGAGTGAGCATGAATGCGTCTCTGGAACAATCCATTATTGAGCGGCTGCATGATCTGGATGATGCGCGGCTGGCCGAGGTTTTCGACTTCGTGGAATTCCTGCGGTCGCGTCCGCCAAGGTCGCTGCAGGCCATGACCGGTTTGCTGAGTGCGTCGGCTACGGGTTCCGGGGAGGAGGTGATGGAGGTTTTGCGGGAGATGACGGCGGAGCGGGCGGTGTCGGTGGATGCGGCGGAACATTTGATTCAGAAGTAAATCAAGGAATAAAGCTGAATGGATTCTTATGTCTTGGATACCCATGCCTGGGTATGGCAATTGGTATACCCGGCGAAACTTGGGAAAGCAGCGCTGGGTGTCTTGCAGGCGGCGGACAGGGGTGAGGTGCAGGTCCTGATACCGGCCGTTGTTCTGGCGGAGTTCTTAATGATTGCCGAGAAGCAGCGGGTTCCGGGGCTGACGAAGCCGGTTGCGGAAAGCGTGATTGATCAAGTTCACCGCCATCCCGGCTATGTGTTGACCTCCCTGACTCCTGACGTAGTGATGGCCAGTCGGGTGAATGTGGCTATTCCAGATATTTTCGATCGGCTTATTGCGACGGAAGCCCAGCGGGCAGGTTTGCCTTTGCTGACGTGCGATCCGTTGATTGTGGGGGCGGGAGTGGCCGAGGTGGTTTGGGGGTAGCCAAATGAAGAAAATGAATGAAGAGGAGCGACTCGCAGAGCAGTATTTACGTAATCTCAATATTGGTACTGTCTTCTTCGAGCCAGACGGCAATAATCCACCTGATTTTTCAGTAGGAAATAATATTGGTGTTGAAGTTCGACGCCTTAACCAGAATTATCACAACTTGGATGGTTCAATCAAAGGGCTTGAAGAGTTGGCGATACCACTTCAACAACGCTTTGAACGATTACTGCTTGCAATGGGGCCATCAGTGAATGGAGAAAGCTGGTTTGTCGGAATGGATTTTCGACGCCCAATCGGTTCATTGACTTCTCTTGAGAGAAAGTTAAAAAGTGGGTTGAATACTTTCATGAATTTACCGCTTCGCTCAAAAATGGTTATTAAAATCAGCGCTAACTTTAAGATCGATTTTATTAGAGCTAGTAAAGATCATGGTACTTTTTTTCTATTCGGTGCAAGCAGTGATGATGATTCAGGGGGCTGGGTCATGGGGGAGTTAGAAAAAAATATACGTCTTTGTATTTTGGAAAAAGAGCGTAAAACGGCTGAATACAGAAATAAATATCAAGAATGGTGGCTCATCCTTGTTGATCACATTGCATACGGTATTGATATTGAAGAGAGAATTAAATTACGCATTTCGTTAAATAACGGAGTTTTGAGATCATTCAATAAAATCATATTAATTGATCCCTGGGGTCGCCGTCCTGCATTTATTCTGTAGCGAATTTACGAAGCCGGAAAGGCGCTGCTGCCCAAGAAAAGCTGCTACACTCAGTGATGACCTCCTTGCGTCATCAGCATATCCAAAAGCAGCCGCCGGTCCTGTTTTCTCAAGCGTTCTACCCAAAGGCTTTTGCATGTTGAACGATAGCCTCCATAGAAGAGGAAATTCTCACATCTAAGGCAGTGTCTATATCACGCCTCTCCTCAATGGCCATATGGCCATATAAGTCCACCCTATCAAGAACCACCATTAAAATTGCAGTTGCCAGTCCTGTACCGAGCCCCAGCAATACCGTGGCAATTTCATTGGAAAAGGGGACTCCCAAGCCCAAGAGGGCTTTCTGGATGTATTCTTCCAATAGCAGACCACCTGAGACAGCAACCCCAGCAACAAGTATCTTGGTGGCTTCGTGGGCCGCTTGGCGCATAGTCATATCTTGGGGTGGCAGCACCAAAGTTTTGAGTGCGTGCAGAAAGGACTGTGCCCCCTCACGCAACAAACGAATAATGCGTTTTGATGTAGTGACAACGGTGTTAATGACGATTGTCGTGATGCTGGAAAACAGACCTGATACACCACCAACCATGAAAGCTGACAGCACATCCTTCCAACGCCGGCCAACTCGATTAGCGACTCGCAGCAGCCGTATTTTGAGCACAGCCAGAAAGCTCTGATCAGGCTCATCACCTTTAAAGCCTATCTGCCAAATCGACTGCGCCTCATCCATTAATGCCACTACCAGTTCACAAAGCGCCAAGCCAAATGCCTGCTGAAGCCCCATATTCGCAGCCCCCTTGGCGGTCGCTAGCGCGGCCTCCTTCGGAAACCGATCACCCAAATAATATGCTTTGTTCAACCTGCTTTCGTAATCAGCGCGGGCTTCCTGATCCACCTCACGCACCAAGTTGCCATCTACAGCATCCAAGGCCTGCAACTTTTTCAATTTCATACGTTGGGCATCACTAGGGCTCTGAAGCGCTTGTAATGCAGCAATCTCTGACTGACGTTCAAGTGCCGTTGCATCCAAGTTACTGGCAAATCTCGAAGCAGTTTTATCCTTTTTTGATTTGTTAGCACTTTCGTGCGTAGAGACCAGGTTCGCGCCCGAGTTGGCCATCTCAACTGGATTGACACCAGCCAAGTACACTTTCGGATCGTTATGGATCTCAGCTATAGGAATCACATGGTCTAAGTCACGGTTAGCGTTCCTTTGGAGTGGCTTGCCAGTGTAACGATCAATCAACTCACCCTTTTTGTGGAGAAGCCGATCATCCTTTCCACGATCAATGAAGGCCTTGTCGCCGTAGTATTCCTTTGAGCACTTTTCAGGGCGACTTTCGAATTTTTGTCGAGCGTCCTCTGATGCATACACGCCACTCTCAGCATTGTGTAGCGTATCGACAGGGCCACCATGCTTGTCGAGTGCCGACACAATAGTTCCGACTCCAAATGCATTGCCAATGGTAAGCAACGCATGACTACGCACTTCTGTGAGTCTCGCTCGAAAGGCCGTTTCAAGGCGCTCCTTCTTCAACTGCTCAATCAGCCTATGCCCCGCGGCACGATCTTCATTGGCCGCCAATATCATGTTGCAAGTGGCGTTACGGTAGTCTGACGAGGATGACAGCAACAGCGTTTCCGACACTTCGGGAACTATTCTCTCGGGTGTAGGGGGTGGCATTTTGCGCAGAACTTTTGCAAACGCCTTCAGTTCATCATTCATGCTGCCTCCTGTCCTTTACTAGCCCACAAGTCATAGTCTCCCTTCACATCTATATCGATTAGCGCAAGGAGCTCTATCAAGCTGGAGACCACATGCCAATCACCTACACTGACTTTCGACTTCAAATCATCAAGCGCCTGATCAAGCCCAATGGGTTGACACCAGACTTGATCAATTTGAGCCTTGAGCTCAGTTGGAATGGCATTTGCGCTGATGCCGAAGATGATATTGCGCAGGTTGGCCTCGCTTTCTTGGAGTCGGCCAACTTTAGCCGCTGCGGCAACCGCTAGAGTAAAAAGCGCTATGCAAATGAGCTCAAATTGAGCATAACTACGGAAACGCTCTTTGCCTTTGGCAAGAGCGTCTTCCGCCCGCTTTAATTTATCTGCGAGATCAGCCTTGTCGGCCTGCTCCTTATCGGGCTCATCCTGAAAACAAGACCCAGCCGCCGCACCACCGATTGCACCAGCGGCTGCAGAGGCCGCAGTCATGGAGGCCCACAATGTTGTTGCACCCAGAATCGAGCCCCCACCAGTGAAAGGTGCACATGCCACCGCAACAAGGCCTACCCCTGTACCAGCAGCTACACGCCCCCAGCTAATGTCATCGAAGCTCCAATCCTTTACTGCCTTAAACCCCATGATTTTTCTCCTGGCTTGTGGAAAAGGAGGCCCCATTCCACTAGCTACAAAAAATGAGTATAGACGCTAAAACGTTCGAAGATGCAATAGGACGCTGTGAGGATGATCTTGCGTTTCCAAAAGTTAGGAGTTGCCAAGTATGGCCGCATTCTGGAAGTTGGTGACCCCGTATGACTAACGGTGCACAGGTCTGAACTCTCAAGCTCGCGTTGGACTCCGAAGCTCAACAATACCTCAACCAATCATGCCGGATCAAAACTGCTCCCATGCCATCAACTCCCGATCCGGCGCATGGCCACGCCCACGGTTGACCAGTGTACGGCCTGATTACCCCGCGCCGTCAAAAAAGGAGCCCAGAACGGCGACAGGTTCATGTCCACCAGAATGTTTATGCCGCATCATTCAACGGCAGTTCATGTTCTTCCAGACGCCAGGCTGCATAACCCAA
Organism: Fluviicoccus sp.; assembly: GCF_030646115.1. Lineage (GTDB taxonomy): Bacteria > Pseudomonadota > Gammaproteobacteria > Pseudomonadales > Moraxellaceae > Fluviicoccus. Next base: position 80,373 of record NZ_JAUSMX010000027.1, on the reverse strand, counting down.
AGCCTCCCGGAAATCGTCCGGCTGCAGATAGGGATACGCCCGGACAATTTCATCCGCCGGGAGCCCGCTGGCAACCAACCCCACCACCGTGGCGACCGTCACCCGGGTTCCCTGTATACAGGGCTTGCCGCCCATCACGGCGGGGTCAAAATGGATGCGGGGAAAGGCTTTCATGAACGGGCCTGCGCTTTTCGGGTAGTGCGCTTTTCGGGTAGTATGTTGCCACTCTAAACGAAGCCGGAAACCCTTGCCAACCACCTTCGCTCAAATCGGGGAATTCACGCCCCTCAACCTCTCCACCATCAAATCCACCAAGGTCCGCACCTTCGCCGACTTGTGCCGCCCCTCCCGATGCAACACATGAATCGGCAACGCCGCCGTCTCGAATTCCTCCATCACCACCCGCAGCTCCCCGGCGGCCACCCATGAAGCCACCTGATACGACATCAACCGCGTCATCCCGAACCCCGCCTTAACCGCCTCGATCGCCGCTTCATTCGTCGTCACCGTCAGGCGCGGCCGCAAACGCACCGACCGCCCTTGCGCGAACTTCCACTCCACCGACGGCGTCACCCCCGTCGCCGCCACAATCCGGTGCCCGACCAGATCCCCCGGCTCCCCCGGCGTTCCGTGTTCCGCCAGATACCCCGGCGACGCCACCAGCACCCGCCGCACCTCGCCCACCCGCAAGGCCTTCATTGACGAATCCGGCAACTCGCCGATGCGCACTCCCACATCCACGCCTTCCTCCATCAGGTTCACCACCCGGTCCAGGAACAGCGCGTTCACATCCATCTGCGGATAGCGTTGCAGGTACTCCACCAGCACCGGCGTCACGAACAGCTTGCCGAACAGCACCGGTGCGGTCACGGTCAGCTGGCCCTTCGGCGTGCCGTTGATGCCCACCACCGCCTCGTCGGCCTCGTCCACCTCGGCGATGATCCGCCGCGCATCGTCCAGATAACGCTGGCCCACTTCCGTGACCCGCACATAGCGCGTGGTGCGGTCCAGCAGCTTCACGCCCAGCCGCGCCTCCAGCGCCGCCACGCAGCGCGTCACGGCGGGCGGCGACATCGCCAGACGGCGCGCGCCACCGTTGAAGCTTTCTTCCTCGGCGACGGCGACGAAGACGGTCATCAGGTGTAGGCGGTCCATGGGTTTATTCCGTTTGGTGAAAGAATGTATTGCCGAATCTGATTATTCTTCAATCCGGCGAAGATTGGCAAGATGGCTCCATCGGCAGACAGCACGCTGCCCCAACCCCAACCCCAACCCCAAGCCAACCGAGGTCATCGCCATGAGCCGCATCCACACCGTTACCCGCGACACCGCCACTGCCGAACAAAATGCCCTGTTCGACGCCATCCAGGCCCAGTTGGGCGTGGTGCCGAATTTCCTGAAGATTTTCGCCAACTCGCCCGCCGCGTTGCGCGCGTTCCTCGGCTTCCACGGCATTGCCGGGGAAGGCAGCCTGGACCCGAAGACCCGTGAGCGCATCGCGCTGGCCGTGGCGCAGCAGAACACCTGCGAATACTGCGTCTCCGCCCATACCGCCATCGGCCGCAAGGCCGGGCTGGACAACGATGAAATGGGCATCAACCGCGCCGGTTCCAGCCAGGATGCCAAGGCCGCCGTGGCGGTGAAGTTTGCCCGCGCCGTGGCGGAGCACACCGGTGATGTCACCACCGCTGAATTGCAGGAGATGCGCGCAGCCGGGTACTCGGATGCCGAGATTGTCGAGGTGATTACCCATGTCGGGCTGAATTACCTGACCAACCTCATCGGCAAGGCCAGCCGGGTGGAGATTGATTTTCCGAAGGTGGCGTTGTAAGGCCATCGGCCCGAAATTGACCTGTTGGGGCGCATCGCATGCGCCCTCGCAAACGAAGACCTCATCCATTTAATGCCATCGTGTCCGGCGGCGAGGGCGCAAGCGTTGCGCCCCAACGTGGGACCACAGGAGAAGCATCATGAATACCGTGACCCTCTACAGCACCGGCACTTGCCCCTGGTGTGTGCAGGCGGAGAACCTGCTGAACCGCATCGGTGCGCCGGTGGAGAAGATCCGCGTCGATCAGTCCGCTGAACAGCGGGACACCATGATCGCCCGCAGTGGTCAGCGCACTGTGCCGCAGATATTTATTGGCGACCACCATGTCGGCGGTTTCAGCGAGCTGCATGCGCTGGAACAGCAGGGCGAACTGGCCGGTCTGTTCCGGTCCTGATCCGTCCACCCGTAGGGGCGCACTGCGTGCGCCCCTACGTCGGCTAACTGGAGAACCGCCATGCCCCGCGCCTTCGCCGCCATCACCTTCACCGACAGCGTCAAGGCCGCACAAAGCCTGTACGGCAGCCGCGACGCCAACCGCGGTTTTGAACTGGCCGAAGACGGCCGCAACGAGATCGGCCCGCGCGAGGCGCAGTTCATCGCCGCCCGCGACAGCTTCTACCAGGCCACCGTTGGCGACAACGGATGGCCATACGTGCAGCATCGTGGCGGCCCGGCGGGCTTCCTGAAAGTGCTGGATGCGCGCACTATCGGCTATGCCGATTTTCGTGGCAACGTGCAGTACCTCAGCGTCGGCAACCTGATGGGCGACGAGCGGGTGTCGCTGATCCTGATGGATTACGCCAACCGCCGCCGCCTGAAGATCTGGGGCCGGGCGCGGATTGTGCATGAAACGGACGAACCGGAACTGGTGGCGCGGCTGGAAGACCAGTCCTACCGTGCGCCGGTGGAGCGGGGCATTGTCATCACCGTTGAGGCCTGGGACTGGAATTGTCCCAAGCACATCACGCCGCGCTATACCGTGCCGGAGGTGGAGGTGATGCTGGAGCAACTGCATGCCGAGATTGCCGACCTGAAGGCGCAACTGTCGGCTCGATAACATCCATGTAAACAGGAGAAACATTCATGACCATCCCCTCCGAAAACCGTCCGCCGCTGCCGCCCTTTACCCGCGAGACCGCTATCCAGAAAGTACGCATGGCCGAGGACGGCTGGAACAGCCGCGACCCGGTTCGCGTCTCGCTGGTCTATACCGAGGACAGCCAGTGGCGCAACCGCGCCGAGTTTCCGCGCGGGCGGGCGCAGATCGTGGAATTCCTGACCCGCAAGTGGGCGCGGGAGCTGGACTACCGCCTGATCAAGGAGCTGTGGGCCTTCGCCGACAACCGCATTGCCGTGCGTTTCGCCTATGAATGGCGCGACGACGCCGGGAACTGGTTCCGGTCCTATGGCAACGAGAACTGGGAATTCGATGAACGCGGGCTGATGCAGAAACGCTACGCCAGCATCAATGACCTGTCTATCAAGGAAGCCGACCGGTTGTTCCACTGGCCGCAGGGGAGAAGGCCGGATGATCATCCGGGCTTGAGCGAACTGGGCCTGTAACGGGTGCGGACGGGCTGGTTTGATAGTATACGATTGTATACACGGCGACCCGGCCGGATTAGAATGGAAAGAGAGCCTGAGAGGATCAAGACACCATGTCGCTGAATACGCTGGCCTATCCCCACGAAGAAGCCGCCGGACGTCGCAAGCTGATTGAAGCCGCCCTGAAGCTGGGTGCCGAGAAGCGCGGCATCGTCTCGCTGGGCCTGCGGGAAGTCGCCCGCGAGGCAGGCCTGAACCCCAACACCTTTTACCGCCATTTCAAGGACATGCAGGAACTGGCCCTGGTCGCCATTGACGAAATGGGCGATGAACTGCGCCGCACTCTGATTGACCTGCGCTCGCGCATGCTGGAGCCGCTGGAAGCTTCCCGTGCCACGGTTGATTGGTCCTTCGGCTTCGCCCTGCGCCACCCGGATGCAGCCATCGCGCTGGTCAGCGAGATGAACAGCGCCTCCCCGACCGTGCGCGGCCATCTCCGCGCCATGATGCAGGACCTGTCATCGGACATCGCTGCCAATGTCCGGCGCTTTACCAGCGGTGTCGCGGCAGCGCCTGCCGATGGCGACATGGCCTTCCAGTTGTCGCGCACTGTGACCCAGCAACTGTTCCAGGAGTCGGTCAATTACCTGGAAAACCCCGACCAGCGGGAAAACATCAAGAGCGTATCGACCACGCTGGTCAACATCCTCTTTTCCGGCAACACCCCGTTCGGCAAGGGCAGGACTTCCCTCGCCTGAGGTTGACCTGCCCGCCGTTCCGGTGTCTGTTACAGCGGTATTACAAGCCCGGTTCTTGACGACTATGTCTACAGCTGTATACCATGTCTACAACTGTAGACATGGTTCCGGTATGCCTGCATGGGCGTGTCTGGCGTTTTCCACTCCGGCAATTCCCTGACAGGTACCGGCTCGAAAGAGTCCCGGAACCTCCAAGAGAGGGAGATATCATGCTGGGATTCCTGCCGCCGTTGCTGCGGATGCTGCTTACCTTGTCGCTGGGCATCATCAATACCATCCTTCACGGCTCCGTGACGGTGCTGCCCCTGCCGTTCAAGTGGCTGGCGCCCCGGTCGGCGCTGACCGACCGCGTGACGCGCTTCTGTCTCCGTTCCACCGAAAACTGGTCGGCCATCAACGGCTGGCTGATCCGCAAACTGCTGCCGCCCATCGACTGGCAGATTGACCTGCCGCCGCTGGACCCCTCGCGCAATTACTTCTTGGTCTGCAATCACCAGAGCTGGGTGGACATCGTCCTGTTGTTTACGGTCTTCAACCGCAAGATTCCGCTGATCCGCTTCTTCACCAAGCGCGAAATTGCCTGGATTCCCTTTGTGGGCTTCGCCCTCGTCGCCCTCGATTTTCCGTTGATGCAGCGTTATTCCAAGGAAAAGATAGCGAAGCATCCGCACCTGCGCGGCAAGGATGTGGAGACGACCCGCCAGTCGTGCCAGCAGATTGCGCGCAATCCGTTCAGCGTGCTGAATTTCCTGGAAGGGACGCGGTTTACCCCGGTGAAGCATGACCGTCAGCAATCACCCTTCCGCTTTCTGCTGAAGCCGAAGGCGACGGGCATGGCGTTCGCGCTGTCGTCGCTGGGTGATTCGGTCACCGAGATGGTGGATGTGACCCTGTATTACCCGGATGGCATCCCGACCTTCCTGGACTTGTGGAGCGGGCGCATCCGCAAGGTGGTGGTGTCGGCGCGGGTGATGCCGATTCCGGCCGGGTATACTGCCGGTGATTACGAGAACGATCCGGCCTTCCGCACGGAATTCCAGGGCTGGGTGCAGAACCTCTGGGCGGAAAAGGATGTCTTGATGACGGAGATGAGCCGTCAGCACGCGCCGGTGGTGGAGGCGGCGCCGTCCCCGGGGCGAAGCCCCTTTTCAGAGTTGACGCGATTTTTCACGCCGTGATGACCGGGGCCGCCAACAGGGCGGCCCTGTTGTTTGCGGTGCGGACATGATCTTGTGGTGAAGGTTGGGGCATTCCAATAATTTGACATCTAACGCCATTTTGTTTGCGTTGACCGGCGCAAGTTGGTAAAAGTAGGCCGCGTGTCCGCTTTGCGTGACACGGCGGTCACACCTATTTTTGCAAGGCTTCCGGGGTCATGAAGTAAATGAAAACAATAGCAGTTATCAGTATTTTTAGTGCAGGGCTGATATTGGGCAGTTCGGCCGTACAGGCGAAGGACGACAATGATCTGGCTGTCCTGCAGGAAAGAGTGGGCCCGGAATGGCAGTTGATCAAGCAAAGCAGCAAGCCGGAAATGCGCACCTGGGCGAAACGGGAGGATGGGCAGCAGATCCGTTCATTCCGCATAGAGGCGAATCTCAGCGGCACGCTGGATGCCTTTGTCCGTACGGCGATGGATGGCAATAACTATAGCCGTTGGCACTGGCAGATTCTGGAGTCGCGCACCCTGAAGCGCATCTCCCCGCAGGAGTCGATTTTGTACCTCAAGCACAAGGCGCCCTACAGCCTGCCGGACCGTGATGTGGTGGTGCGTGTGCAGATGAAGACCTTGTCTCCCAGTGAAACCGTGTTGCATGTGGAGGCGCTGCCGGACTTCATTCCGCCGTCTCCCGGCGTGGTGCGCATGCCTGCCGAGAACATGACGGTAAAGGTGACCGCACGGCCCGGCAAACAGCTGCTGGTGGAAGCGGAAGGTTTCTTTGATCCGGGTGGAAAGGCGCCTGATTGGGCGGCGAATTTTGTGCAGCGTTCGGCGCCGTACAATATCCTGCTGGGTTTGCAACGCATCCTGGCGCTGGAGAGTTGAGACGCGCGCGATGATGGAGTCGTGACCGCGGCCACTGTCCATAGCCTTGCAAATTGCAAGGCTATGTCAAGGGTGGTAAGTTCAGGTGATAGCGCACAGCCGATGCGCCGATTACCACCGATCCTCCGAGGACGCCATGAAACCCACCCGCATCATTCTCGACCAGAGCGAAATTCCCACCCACTGGTACAACATTGTCGCCGACCTGAAGAACCCGCCTGCTCCGTCGCTGGGTCCGGACGGCCAGCCCGTCACCCCCGACCGCATGCTCGCCATTTTCCCCGGCCCGGTGCTGGAACAGGAAATGTCCAGCGAGCGCTGGATTCCCATTCCCGAGGAAGTGCGCCGCGTCTATGCGCTGTGGCGTCCCAGCCCGCTGTGCCGCGCCGAGCGCCTGGAACAGTTGTTGGGCACCCCCGCCAAGATTTTCTACAAGTATGAAGGCGTGTCGCCCGCCGGGTCGCACAAGCCGAATTCCGCCGTGCCGCAGGCCTGGTTGAACAAGCTGGCCGGGACGAAGCGGCTGGTGACGGAAACCGGCGCCGGGCAGTGGGGGTCGTCGATGGCCTTTGCCGGGCAGATGTTCGGCCTGCCGGTGCGGGTGTTCATGGTGAAGGTGTCGCATGACCAGAAGCCGTATCGCCGGCTGATGATGCAGACCTGGGGTGCGGAGGTGCTGGCCAGCCCGAGCATGGCCACCGCCACCGGCCGCCGCCTGCTGGCGGAAAATCCGGACAATTCCGGCAGCCTGGCCATCGCCATTTCGGAAGCGGTGGAGGAGGCCGTGGCGGATGCCGGAACCAAGTACACCTTGGGTTCGGTGCTGAACCACGTGCTGCTGCACCAGACGGTGATCGGGCTGGAAGCGAAGAAGCAGTTCGAGAAGATCGGCGAATACCCGGACATGATCTTTGCGCCCTGCGGCGGCGGCTGCAACTTTGCCGGGGTGACCTTCCCCTTCCTGGGTGACGCGGCGGCCGGTGACAAGCGCGCGCAGAAGATCCGTCATGTGGCGGTGGAGCCGACCTCGTGCCCGACGCTGACCAAGGGTGTCTATGCCTATGACTTCGGCGACGAGTCCGGTTTCACACCGCTGATGAAGATGTACACGCTGGGCCACGATTTCATGCCGCCGGGCATCCACGCGGGCGGGCTGCGTTATCACGGCGATTCGCCGCTGGTGTCGCAGCTGTACCACGAGGGGTTAATTGAGGCGGTGGCGGTGCCGCAGGTGGCCACTTTCGAGGCCGGGGTGATGTTTGCGCGCACCGAGGGCATCATTCCCGCGCCGGAGTCGGCGCACGCCATTCGCGCCTGTATTGATGAGGCTTTACGCTGCAAGGAAACCGGCGAGCCGAAGACGCTGTTCTTCAACCTGTCCGGGCACGGCCATTTTGATATGGCGGCGTATGAAAGCTACTTCAACGGCAAGCTGGAGGATTTTGCGTATCCGGAGGAGGCGATCCGGGCGTCGATGGAGAAGTTGCCGAAGGTGGGGTGAGGGGGGGGCTGGCCTGCTGCCGGGTGCTGGAAAATTCCCGGCGGCATGATTACACTCCCGCCCCTAAACGGTTCCAGGGAGGATTGAACCATGCTGCGCAACAGGATGTGCGCCTTCGCACTGGCTTTTGCCTTTTCGGCGCATGCCGAAGTACTTCAATGGCGGGATTCGCAAGGTGCGGTGCATTTTGGCGATCGCCCGCCGACGGGTGTGGCCGCACAGCCGGTCACCCTGGATGATTCCGCCCGCCTCAACCCCGCCGGTAGCGACGATACCCTCGCCAGAACCCTGAACTATGCCCGCCAGCGTGATCAGGAGCGTCGGGCGGAAATGGCCCCGGTCCGCAAGAAGGGCAAAAAGCGGGCGGCATCCGGTGCCAAATCGAAAAAGCTGAAATGGCGGCCGGGCATGGCGTGGTAGCAATGGCCATTCGCCCCCCGGCTGAGCAAGAATCGGGTTGTTCCCGAGGCTCCCGCAGCCAATAATCCGCTCAATCCTTATAGCGGGCCTGTACCGATGAATACCCCCGAACCCCGTCCCTACACCTTGGTCGCCGAGGCTATCCGTTACCTCGACCGCCACCAGCCGCAGCAACCCGTGCTGGCCGACATCGCCCGTCATGTCGGTCTCAGCGAATTCCACTTGCAGCGCCTGTTCACCGACTGGGCCGGGGTTTCTCCCAAGCAATACTTGCAATTCCTCACCAAGGAAAACGCCAAGCAGCGCCTGCGCCGCGAGTCCGTGCTGGATGCCGCCCTGTCGTCGGGCCTGTCCGGAAGCGGCCGGCTGCATGACCTGCTGCTGCAGTGCGAAGGTATGACACCCGGCGAATACCGGCAGGGCGGTCGCGGCCTGCATATCCGTTACGGCGTGGCGGAGTCTCCGTTTGGCGGCTGCCTGCTGGCTGCCACCGGGCGGGGCGTCTGCAAGCTGGCCTTCTTTGATACTGATGCGGAATTCAGGGTGCTTGAACAGGAACTGTTTGCAGAGTGGCCCGCCGCTGGCATCGAGCGTGACGAGGCAGCCATCGCCGCCCTGGCGCCGCTGGTTTTCCCCGGCACCGGCGCCCGCGACCGGCCGCTGAAACTGTTGCTGCGGGGCAGCGCCTTCCAGCTCAAGGTGTGGGAGGCGCTGCTGGCCATACCCCCCGGTGAGATCCGCAGCTATCAGGAGATGGCCGCCGGTCTGGGCCGGCCGACGGCGACACGGGCGGTGGCGTCGGCCGTGGCGCGCAACACCATCGGCTACCTGATCCCCTGTCACCGGGTGATCCGGTCGGGCGGGGAATTCAGTCATTATCGATGGGGCGACACTCGCAAGAAGGCGATGATTGCTTGGGAAGCCGGTGCGGCCGGAGATGCGGCGGACGGAGGCTGAACATGCGTCAGGGTTCCTTGTTGTCCTTGCCGGAAGAAGTGGCGGCGGATGTATGGCTGCTGCCGCAGTTCACCTCGGCGCAAGCCTTGTGGGGAGATCTGCAGGCCGTGGCCGCGCAAGCGCCGTTCCGCCACATGATGACGCACACTGGTTATCCTGTCGCCGCAGCCATGACTAATTGCGGTGAACTGGGCTGGACCAGTGACGTCAACGGCTATGCCTATCGCCCGCAGGACCCGGTGAACGGTAAGCCTTGGCCGGTGATCCCGCCCGCTTGGCTGTCGCTGGCCCGTGAAGCCGCAGCCGTGGCCGGATACGCGGATTTTCAACCCGATGTCTGCCTGGTGAACCGTTATGCCGTGGGCGCGGGCATGGGGCGGCATGCCGACAACAGCGAGCGGGATTTTTCGCAGCCGATCGTCTCGGTATCGCTGGGCCTGCCGACACGCTTTGCCTGGTGGGGCGATGAACCGGCCGGGGCGGGGCGGAACCTGCTGTTGCAAGATGGCGATGTGCTGGTCTGGGGAAAGTCGGCGCGGCTGGGGTTTCATGCGGTGCGGCCGGTGCCTGCCGGGAGACATCCGGTGTGCGGGGAGTTCCGGTTTAACCTGACGTTCCGGAAGGCGGGTTAAGGGTTGGGACCCACTGCTGCAGTATCTGCTGCAATTCCTCCATCATCACCGGTTTTGCCAGATAGTCATCCATGCCCGCCTCCAGGCAGAGTTCGCGGTCGCCGCTGATGGCCTGCGCCGTCAGCGCCACGATCGGCAGGCGCCGTCCGGGCGCTTCCCCGGCGCGAATGGCCCGGGTGGCGGTCAGCCCGTCCATCACCGGCATGTGGCAATCCATGAATACCAGGTCGTAGGCCTGATGGCGGATGGCGTCCACCGCCGTCTGGCCGTTCTCGGCGGTTTCCACCCGGCAGCCCAACTGCTGCAACATGTGCAACGTGATGAACTGATTGACGGCATGGTCTTCCACCAGCAACACCAGTGGTTGTCCTGAATGGGTATTCTCCCCGACCGCCGGCTTTTCGGTGTGGGGCGTGACCGGGGATACGCCCGGCTGCGCCCGCTCAAACGGCAGGTCCACCCAAAAGGTGCTGCCGACACCCGGCGTACTGCTCAGGCCGATGTCGCCCACCATCAGCTGAGCCAGCGAACGGCTGATGGCCAGTCCCAGCCCGGTGCCGCCAAAGCGGCGGGTGGTGGAGCTGTCGGCCTGGGTAAAGGGTTCGAACAGGCGGGCCTGGGTTTGCTCATCAATGCCGATACCGGTGTCCGTGACTTCAAAGCGCAACCAGACCTGATCCGGCAGCGATTCCCGGACCCGGCAGCGCAGCGTGACTTCTCCTTGGGCGGTAAATTTTACGGCATTGTTCAGCAGGTTGGTCAGGATCTGCCGCAGTCGGCCGGCATCGCCCGTCAAGGCCTCAGGAACTTCGATGTCGTCACGCAGCCGCAGGCCCTTTTGCCGGGCATGGACATGCGCCAGCCGCAATACTTCCGCCAGCAGGTCACGCGGCCGGAAAACGAGGTTTTCCAGCTCCAGGCGTCCGGCTTCAATCTTGGAGACGTCCAGCAAGTCGTTGATCAGGCGCAGCAGGGTTTCGCCAGACTCCAGCGACATCTCGATGTAGTGGCGTTGTTCCTCATTCAGCCCGGTATCCAGCAGCAGGCTGTTGAGGCCGATGACGCCACTGAGCGGGGTGCGGATTTCGTGGCTGATGGTGGCCAGGAAATCGGACTTGGCCTGACTGGCCGCCTGCACCGACACCAGGCTGCGTGACAGGGCGGCGGCCTGTTCCTCAATGACCTGCTTTTGCGTGCTGAGGATATGGTAGGCGCGGTCGAGTGAGTCGATGTGGATTTCGGTGGAGCGGCGGACGGCAAAGCTGTAGGTGGAGAACACCGCAATCTGTGTCAGCTGGATCAGTACCAGGATCAAGGTGGACGGGTTATTGACCGGATGCACGGGCATCAGGCTGGTGGTAATGCCCATGCCGATGGCGCCAGCAGCGGTGATGGCCACCCAGAGCGCCCCCAGCCGTTTGCCGCAAATCAGGATCACCACCAGCGGAATGGTGGGCATGAAGGCCATGATGAAGGACTGGCTCTGCCCGGTGAGCCAGGCGTTGGCGAGTATGACGGGGCAGATCAGGGCGGCGGCGAAGTTGAGGCCGGTGGAGATGCGGTGTGTGCCGGGGGCGGCCAGACCCCAGCGGAGGCAGGCGATCAAGCCCGCGCCGCCGAGGCTGTTGAGCAGGCCCAGCACCGGGTGGACGAACAGTCCCATGATCACGGCCATCAGCAGCGTGACGGTGCTGCCGACCTTGAGCAAATAGTCATAACGCCGCCGTTGTTCGCTGTCCGCAAAGTCTTGGGCGGTCAGGGGGACGTCGGTCGGTTCGGGGGCTGGGGGCAGGTTGCGAGGCATCCGAATCCTCCGGGTTCTTGTTCTTTCGGCCAGTCTGACAGAAGGGGGAGCAAGGGGCAATTACCGGAGATCGGGTGTTGCCGGCGGCCAGGGAGGGCCGCCGGTCAGCCGGGTTTCAGGGCTGTTCAGGGGCCTCAGGGGCTTCTGCGGCATCCGGCGTCACGGCCGGTTCCGGGTTTTCAGCGGGGGCTTCATCACCGACGCTTTTACGGCTTTCCTTTTCCGCTTTCTTTTTCTTCTTGGCCAGTTCCCGCTGGCGTTTTTCAAACGAATAGTTTGGCTTGATCACGGATTTGTTCCTGATACGGGTTATTAAAGAGTGATGATACCCCGTTCCGGGACCGGCTTGTGACCCGATTGCATCGCTGAAGGGGCGGCCGTGGATATTCCGTGCGGTAAAGAACAGAGGGCGGCCGCAGAATCCATCATCATCCCGTCATCAATGGGTCTGGACCGGGAACCTTCATGGAGTTCAAGGATTACTACGCAACACTGGGCGTGGAGTCGGCGGCCACGGCGGAAGCGGTCAAGCGCGCCTATCGCAAGCTGGCGCGCAAGTATCACCCGGACGTGAGCCGGGAGCCGGACGCCGAAGCCAAATTCAAGGAGCTGGTCGAGGCCTATGAGGTGCTGAAGAACCCCGAAAAACGCGCGGCGTATGATGATGTGGTGCTGCAGCAACGTCAGGGCGGCGGCTTCAAGGCCGCCCCCGGCTGGGACAGCGGCTTTGAATTCAGCGGTCGCGGCGAGTCCGGGCACAGTGATTTTTTTGAGTCGCTGTTCGGGCGGCATGCGGCGGAATCGGCCCGCACGCGGCCGGGCGACGATCATCATGCCAAGATCATGATTGCCTTGCAGGATGCCTTTCTGGGCGCGCACCGCACCGTTTCCCTGCGGGTGCCGCGTCTGGACGCTCAAGGACAGCTGCGCATGCAGGACCGGCAGCTGGAGGTGAACATCCCCAAGGGCATTCGCGCGGGGCAGCATTTACGCCTGTCCGGCCAAGGCTCGCCGGGTGTCAACGGCAGCCCGGCTGGTGACCTGTATCTGGAAATAGGTTTTGCCCCGCATCCCCGTTTTCGCCTTGAGGAGGCTGATGTCTATCTGGATGTGCCGGTGGCTCCCTGGGAAGCGGCGCTGGGCGCCGGGATCACCATTCCCACCCCGGCGGGCCGGGTAATCCGGCTGACCGTTCCGTCCGGGATGTCTGCAACCCGGAAGCTGCGCCTGAAGGGTCTGGGCTTGCCCGGTGTTCCGGCGGGCGACCTGTACGCGGTGTTGTCGATTGTGCTGCCGTCTGCGGATTCGGAACCTGCCCGCGAAGCCTGGCGCCTCTTGGCGGCGGCCTTTCCCGACTTCAACCCCCGCCTTGCCCTGGAGCCATCATGATGAATTATCCCAGCCAGACCATGTTGCAGGGTGTGATTGTGGAAGAAGAAATCCGCTTTACGCTGGTTGAACTTTGCCAGGCCTGTCGCGCCGATTTCGGGCAGCTGGTGGAACTGGTGGACGAAGGCATTCTGACCGCCATGGGTGATGATCCGCAGGGCTGGCGTTTTGAGGGCTCGAACCTGAGGCGGGCGCGGACAGCGCTGCGCCTGACGGTTGATCTGGAACTGAATGCGGCCGGGGTGGCGCTGGTGCTGGATTTGCTGGAAGAGATTGAGGTGCTGAAGTCCCGGCTGCGGCAGTCGGGACTTCAGTGAGGCTGGGGGTTGAACCCCTTCCTTCCAACCACAACGTCGTATGGCCTCATCCCTGAGGCTATCCCCTGTTGCCCCGGGCACAGTGATCCATGCCTCCTCCGATAGTGATGATACCCGCCGCTCATCCTCTCTCGACTAAGGTCTAAAAGCCAAACCCTTCCCCGCCTGCTAGTTTTCAATCATCAGAAGACCCCGCGTCGCCGGCAAGTGCGACGTTATCCCTTACCGGCTGGCTGGCCACAACTAGAAGAACAGACCATGAAACCAAACCAGATACAGGACATCCTCGACCACCCGCACTTCAAGGAACTGGTGCACAAGAAACGCGTCCTCAGCTGGACGCTGGCCACCCTGATGTGGGTGATCTACTTCGGCTACATCCTGCTGGTGACCTTCGAGCCTGAGTGGCTGCACCAGTCCCTGTCCGGCGGCGTCACCACCGTCGGTATCCCGATGGGTATCTTCGTCATCCTCAGCGCCTTCATCCTGTGCGGCATCTATGTCTGGCGCGCCAACGGCAAGCTGGACGCCCTCAACAAGCTGCTGCGCGACGAGGTGCAACTATGAACCCGATGCTGAAATGGGGCACTTTGCTCCTGACCTTCCTCAGCGGCTCCGCTCTGGCGGCGGGCGGCGACCTCGGCCAGACCGTGCAGCAGGCCACCAACTGGACCGCCATCGCCATGTTCGTCATCTTTGTGGGCCTGACGCTGGGCATCACCAAGTGGGCGGCGGGCCTCACCAAGTCCACCTCCGATTTCTACACGGCGGGCGGCGGCATTTCCGGCTTCAAGAACGGCCTGGCCATTGCCGGTGACTTCATGTCGGCGGCGTCCTTCCTCGGTATTTCCGCGATGGTGTTCAGCAAGGGTTATGACGGCCTGCTGTACTCCATCGGTTGGCTGGTCGGTTGGCCGATCATGCTGTTCCTGATTGCCGAACGCCTGCGCAACCTGGGCAAATACACCTTCGCGGATGTCGCTTCGTTCCGCCTGGCGCGTAAGCCGGTGCGCACCATGGCCGCCATCAACACGCTGGTGGTGGTGTCCTTCTACCTGATTGCGCAAATGGTCGGGGCAGGGCAGTTGATCAAGCTGCTGTTCGGTCTCAGCTACAACACCGCGGTGGTGATTGTGGGTGTGCTGATGATGGCCTATGTGATGTTCGGCGGCATGCTGGCCACCACCTGGGTGCAGATCATCAAGGCGGTGATGCTGCTGGGCGGTGCGACCTTCATGGCGCTAATGGTGCTGTACCAGTTCGATTTCAGCTTTGACAAGATGTTTGGCGAAGCGGTGCGCGTCTATGGCGAAGTCAACAAGACCGATGGCTTGAAGATCATGGGTCCGGGTACGCTGTTCAAGAGCCCGATTGACGCCATTTCGCTGGGTCTGGCGCTGATGTTCGGCACCGCCGGCCTGCCGCATATCCTGATGCGTTTCTTCACTGTCAACAACGCCAAGGAAGCCCGCAAGTCGGTCTTCGTGGCCACCGGCTTCATCGGCTACTTCTACATGCTCACCTTCATCATCGGCTTCGGCGCCATCCTGTTTGTCGCCCAGAACCCGCAATACCTGGACGCCGCCAAGATGGCCGTGACCGGCAAGCTGGAACTGCGCGGAGGCGGCAACATGGCGGCGGTGCACCTGTCGCATGCGCTGGGCGGTGATTTGTTCCTCGGCTTCATCTCCGCCGTCGCCTTCGCCACCATCCTGGCGGTGGTTGCCGGTCTGACCCTCTCCGGCGCGTCCGCCCTGTCGCATGACCTGTACGCCAACGTCATCGCCCACGGCCGCAGCACCGAAAAGATGGAAATGAAGGTCTCGCGCTACGCCACCATCGGTCTGGCCGTGTTCGCCATGCTGCTGGGCATCATCTTCGAGAAGCAGAACGTGGCGTTCATGGTCGGCCTGGCCTTCGCCGTCGCCGCCTCCGCCAACTTCCCGGTGCTGATCATGTCGATGTTCTGGAGCAAGCTGACCACGCGCGGCGCGGTGGCCGGCGGTGTGCTGGGCATGGTGTCCTCGGTGTTGCTGATCTGCCTGACCAAGGCGGTGTGGGTGGAAACCTTCCACTTCGGCGACGAGGCCCCGATTCCCTACCAGAATCCGGCCATGTTCTCGATGATGCTGTCCTTCTTCTGCTGCTGGTTCTTCTCCATCACCGACAACAGTGCCCGCGCCCAGAAGGAACGCGATCTGTTCGATGCCCAGTTCATCCGGTCGATGACGGGGATTGGGGCGGATGGGGCGCACAAGCATTGAGGCGTTGACCCCGCCCCCTTGGAAAGGGGGCAACCGCAACGCGGTGGGGGTTTTGCTCCCGCCAGACACGCCAGCGGGTCGGGGGAGGTAAAACCCCCCGCCGCTTCGCGACGGCCCCCTTTCCAAGGGGGCAATCATTACCGCCCGTAGCATCCTGACACCAACTCTGCTAAACCATATCCCCTAACAAACCCATAATAATTCCACGGAGAAAAAGACCATGGCCAACATCTACGAACGCGACCTGCCCCGCAACCCCGCAAACCACAGCGCCATGACGCCGCTGTCCTACATCCAGCGTGCGGCGGCGGTCTATCCGGATCAATTGGCGGTGGTGCACGGTGACGTCCGCCGCACCTGGTCCGAAACCTATACCCGCTGCCTGCGCCTGGCCTCGGCGCTGGCGAAGCACGGCATCGGCAAGGGCGACACGGTGGCGGTGATGCTGCCCAATATTCCCGCCATGGTGGAGGCGCACTTCGGCGTGCCGATGACCGGTGCGATCCTGAACACGCTCAACACCCGCCTCGATGCTGAAACCATCGCCTTCATGCTGGACCACGGCGAAGCCAAGGCGGTGATTGTTGACCGTGAATTCAGCGCCATCATGAAACAGGCCGTGGCCCCGCGTGAGCGCCAGCATCCGATGCTGGTGATCGATGTCGATGATCCGCTGTACACCGGTGCGGGTGAACGCATCGGCAGCCTCGACTACGAGGAATTCCTGCTGCAGGGCAACCCCGATTTCGAATGGCTGCACCCCGCTGACGAGTGGGACGCCATCAGCCTCAACTACACTTCCGGCACCACCGGCAATCCCAAGGGCGTGGTCTATCACCATCGCGGCGCGGCGATGAACGCCATTTCCAACATCCTGGAATGGGACATGCCCAAGCACGCCGTCTACCTGTGGACGCTGCCGCTGTTCCACTGCAACGGCTGGTGCTTCCCGTGGACGCTGGCTGCCCGCGCCGGGGTTAATGTCTGCCTGCGCAAGGTGGACCCGCAAACCATTTTCGACCTGATCCGCGCCGAGAAGGTGACGCATTACTGCGGCGCGCCGATTGTGCACAACCTGCTGGTGAACAGTCCGGCGGCGATGAAGCAGGACATCAGCTGGCTGGTGAAGGCGATGGTGGCCGGGGCTGCGCCGCCCGCCGCGATGATCGAGGGCATGGAGCAGATGGGTTTCGAGATTACCCATACCTATGGCCTGACCGAGGTCTACGGACCGGCGGCAGTGTGTGTGAAGCACGCCGAATGGGACAAACTGGACGTGGGCGAACGTGCCCGCCTGAACGCGCGTCAGGGCGTGCATTACCACCTGCAGCAGGGCATGACGGTGCTGGATTCCGAGACCATGCAGCCCGTTCCCGCCGACGGCGAGACCATGGGCGAGGTGATGTTCCGCGGCAATATCACCATGAAGGGTTATCTGAAGAATCCCTCGGCGACCGAAGCGGCCTTTGCGGGCGGCTGGTTCCACAGTGGCGATCTGGCGGTGTTGCAGCCGGACGGTTATGTGAAGATCAAGGACCGCAACAAGGACATCATCATTTCCGGCGGCGAGAACATTTCCTCGATCGAGATTGAGGATGTGCTGTACCGGCATCCGGCGGTGATGGCGGCGGCGGTGGTGGCGCGGCCCGATCCGAAGTGGGGGGAGACGCCGTGTGCGTTCATTGAGTTGAAGGTGGGGGCGAGCGTGACGGCGGCGGAGATCGTGGAGCATTGCCGCAAGCATCTGGCGGGGTTCAAGCTGCCGCGCGCGGTGGTGTTTGAGGAGTTGCCGAAGACGTCCACCGGGAAGATCCAGAAATTTGAGTTGCGGAAGAAGGCGGGGTCGGCGACGGCGATTGATGTGTGAGGGGCAGAGTATGCCCCACGGCAATTAACCAACGGCCTGCGGGATCATTTCGTGTTCAGGCAGGGTGTTGGAGCAGGAGCGAATACCGTCTCTCCTGCCACTCCTCCCAGATACTGCCGGGCGACAAATCCCTGAACCCCCGACAGGCCTCCAAGCTGCCCACCAGCGAGGCCGGCACCGGGAAGCGGATGGCCTGATCCCGTAATCGCAGCACCTCCGCCTCCGTCAGTGGCGCGCATTTGCGCCACTCCGCCTGTTCCAGCTGCACCACCAGAGCGGGAACGAACATCTGCTTCAGTGTGTTGACCTGATTCATGATGTCCATCCTCAGCCCATCGGCACATCTGAAATATGATTCAACGGCAGCATCTCCTGCTGCCAGGACGCCAGCATCTTGCGGTTGTCCTGCTTCCAGGGGTGATAGCTAGGGCGGAACCAGGCCAGATACGGCAACTCCACCCCGCGCAGCAAACCGTCCGGCCGTCCCAGCATGAAGTCGAGATTGGAACGGGCTACCCGGCCAGACGAGGGAACGTCGATGCCGCGCATGGCGCAGGCTTGGGCCAGCAAGACCTGTTGCCCGTGCCAGAAGACGGCCATCATGCGGCGGCTCATCGTCAGCAAGGCCCGGCTGCGCATCCGGTAAGTGCCGCCCAGACGGGTAAACAGGTCATAACAGACCGCCTTGTGTTCAATCTCTTCCGCTGCATGCCATAACCAGAATGCGCGGAATTCCGGGTCCCAGTCGCGCAGGCGCTCCCGGTTGCCCACGATGCAGTCGGCCATGACATGGGTCAGGTGTTCCAGCGCAATGGTGCAGGCCAGCCGCTCCAGCGGCGTGGACTGCTCCCAGACCTCGTCCAGCAGGTGGCGGACATACGCTTCTATTCCGGCAATCTCGAAACCATCCTTCACCAGTTGCTCGTTGTATTGCTGATGCTGACGGGAGTGGATGGCCTCCTGCGCCACAAACCGTTTCAGTTCATCCTGCAATACCGGATCATCCACCTGATCCTCGAACTGCCGCACAGAGCGGATGAAGAAATGCTCGCCGATCGGCAGGGCCAGCGACACCCCGTTCATATAGGCGGTGCGGATAAGGTCCTGGCCGCACCAGTCCAGCGTGCTGCAGCAGGCAAAATCAAATTGCATCCGGCGGGGAATAATGGGAACCACGATGTGTTTCATGAGGGCTTTCTCCCGGTGTGGACGCCGCAGCGCCTTGAGTTGACCCGAGCAGTATGTGGTCTGGCCCATCCGGGGGTTATCCGCTAAGATGCCATGAATGTATTCATTTGGGCCATTGGCTGCCGGAATCCGTCATGACGATGCACTACATTGCCGCCGACTATGTGGCCGCCTTGCTGGAACATGCCGCGCAGCGCGGTATGGCGGTATCCGAGTTGTGGGCGTCCGGCAGCATGCCTACGGTATTGACCGGTCTGGTCCCTTGGCCGGTGATGGCCTCGCTGGTGCAGTCTTGCGTCGGTGAAAATGATGAGGTGACGGCAGGCCTGCAATTCGGTCTTACCCTGGATATCAGCCGCCATGGTCTGCTGGGTTACGCGGCCAAAAGCGCCAGGACGCCGCTGGAGGCCCTGCTGCTGGATGAAAAATACCTGGCTACCCGCACCAGCGTGATCCATTTCCGGGTGCTGGTGCAGCAAGACCGGGTGCGCGTGCATCTGGAAAGCCTCTTGAAGGCGGATGCTCCCGGGTGGCGTTTTCTGCACATGGCGGTGCTGGGATCACTGGCCCGCATGTACAGGGATTTGTTTCACCGGCAGGTACTGGACGCTGTCTTTACCGTTCCCTTTTCGGTGAATGCGGTGGAACGTTGTCGTGATCCATTGCTGGCCTCAATACGCTGGCAGGAGGAGCCGGGCGGTGTTCACCTGGCAACGTCGCTGGCCTTGTTGCTGGCGGTGCTGCCTTCCGGGGATGAGACGCTCAAGCAATTGTTGGTGGACCAGTGCGAAGCCGGTATGCCCGCCTTGACGGCCGGGGAAGATCGGGTGGGGGCGGTGCGCAGTCTGTTACGCCACCAGCTGGTTGATCCGCCGTCGGTAGGGCAGTTGGCCCGGCAGTTGAACCTGAGTGAGCGCACCCTGAAGCGTCATTTGCAGCAGGGAGGTGTTTCTTACCGGGGAATCCTCATGGAGCTGCGGGTGGAGGCGGCGACACATTATTTGCGCAGTACGGACTGGCCTGTTGAGCGGATTGCCTCACGGCTGGGGTATGAAAGCCCGGCGACGTTCCGCAACCTGTTTCGGCGCTGGACGGGTAAGACGCCGGGGGAGGTCAGGAATTCGTGTGAAACGCCCGCCTCATCAACATCTTTGCCGCAAGCATCTGGCGGGGTTCAAGCTGCCGCGCGCGGTGGTGTTTGAGGAGTTGCCGAAGACGTCCACCGGGAAGATCCAGAAATTTGAGTTGCGGAAGAAGGCGGGGTCGGCGACGGCGATTGATGTGTGACCGCCAGCCAATTCAGTCCTGAACTTCTTGAACACGGATAGCCTTGCATATCATCCAGGTGGAATTGATGATCAGGGCTTTCCAGTCTTCTTGCAGGGTCACGGTTGGAACGAGATTGAGCCTGATTTCAGATCCCAGTCCGGCAGCCAAGGCTGTAAGGGCCTGAAACGGTCCGCGTGCTAGCAAACCGTTGCCGCTCAACAGATATTCCTTGAGTTGGGCCGGTGTACCGTTTAATAAAGCGCCAGGCTCTAGCCATGACTCAAACCAGTCGCCCAAAATTGAGTGTGCCTTGAAGAAAACAGATTCCGGAGATTCTGGGGCGGATGAGAAATACAGTGCTCCCTGTGTCCCTTTATGGTTCTGTAAGACAGGATGGTCATCACAGAAATCTAAATAACCTGCATCCCCGATCGTGATAGTGGATTCTCGTACAGAATCACAGAGGAGCAAGAATTTTCTCCGATCATCGCCTCCTTGCCAGTCATCGCATTCCAGGGTGAGGGCAATCTTATGTTCTGCAGCGAAACAGACCTTTCTAATCACTGGATTCAGATCTTCGTACACAATATCCGTCAGATGTTTAATATCCATCTCTTACCCCCATTCCCCCGACCTCTGTTGCCTCACATAAAACACCCGCAACACCTGAAGCTCCTCAGCGATGACCCTGTAAGGAATGAGATACGGATAACCCGGAACCGGCATCTCCCGCACCCCGGCTACCCGCCCCGGTTTGCCCATCGCCGGATAGTCTGCCAACCGACTGACCGTTTCCCTGACGGCTGAAGCGAATTCACGTGCATGGAGAGGGTGGTGGACATAAGGCACCGTGTAAGACATGTATTACGTTGCATGCAGTGTATCACGACCGCGATTTCAGGCCGGTTACTTGCCGCGCTCCACCAGCACCCGTTTCATGAACGCAACCCTCGGACGGACGATGTTTCCCGCCGCCGACCTTTCCCGGATCGGCTGCTGGTAATATGCCACCGACACCGCCTCCAGACCCGCCACCACGTTTAGCGCCTGCCGCGCCGCCGTTTCAACCCCCAGCATCCCGGCGGCCTCCCGCACCCCGTAAACACTCACAAACACCAGATGATCCGTCCCGGGCCGGGTAATGAATGACCGGGCATGTGGTTGCTCATCCGTCAGCGGCACCCAATCCACGCCGGGGGTGCGGGTCGCCATGAAGCGGCCGACAGCCTCCGCCAGCGCCTGTGCCGCCACGGTCGGCGGAACGGACTTCAGATATAAGCCGAAAAGGGAAATACCGAGCAGCATGGCCACCGCCAGCAGGGCGATCCGTTGGGTCACTGCAACTGTTCCGACTCGATAATCTGTTCCCCGGCCGGTTCCGCCAACACGGCATCCACGTTCCACCAGGCGGCATCGGAAGGCAGGGCGTTGCAGTCGACAACCGGATTTTCCAGTTTAGGATGCGGCGGCAACGCACGGCGCGTGGGGGATGAGGTCATGGGAAACTCCGGCAAATGCCGTTGAGAGAACTCACTTTGTGGCCGAATTGGCTTCAGTCAGCAAGGCCGTCAATCCGGCGTGCTCCTTCGGGGCGAAGCGGGTAATCAGTGCGGCCGCCTTGGTCGGAGCCCCCGCCGTGATCAGTTGGCGGCCCAGCCGCATCGTAGTTTCCGGTGTCAGTCGCGGCTGCGCCATTGCCATGGCAAAACCGGCTTCGGTATTCGCCGCTGTACCTTCGCCTTTCAGCAGTTTAAGCGCCAGTTCGCCGCTGACTTCCCGCCAGCCTGCCTTGTAGGCGGCATCGAGAATTTGCCAGGACAACGCCTTGTCATCGATATCCCGGTCGACTTTCATCAAGGCCAGCAAGGCTCGCCAAGCTTGCGGGTTTTTGGGATCCACCAGTTTCCTCAACATGCTGTCGGCGAGTGCGCTGTCCGGTCCGAAGTCGACTCCGGTGCGGCGAAACTCGGAATAGAGGATTTTCGAATCTATCCAGGCCTGGTCACGTTTCTCCACCGGGGTGCTGTCATCGTAGGATTTGTCGTAAAAAAGCTTAAGGGCGTAGCGGATGCTGGGGGTGGTCCCGAGCCCGAAGGCATCAGCGCGGGACACCTCAAGGGCGCAGATTTCTTTGGGGGCAGAATACTGGCTGGATAACCGGCATTGATTGAAATATTTATAGGCGGTGGTCAGCCCTTCAGGGTCACCGCGGGAGGCATGCAGCCGACCCAGGTTCAGCATGGACCAGCCGTCCATGATGTCCGCTCCCCGTTGCCACAATTGCTCTGCGGCGGCCGGGTCGGACATTTCACCGTCCAGTCCGTAATAGGCCTTGCGTCCCAGATCAGCCATGGGCGACTCCAGATTGGAGCGATAGCCCATGACGCCCTTCAATACTGAACGTTCGCGTGTATCCTGTTTGTTGACGAATTTCAGCCATTTTTCAGGTCCTTTCAACGCTATCTTGCGCGCTTTTTTCATGAAGTCCGCGAGCTCTTCCTTTTCGAAGCGTTCGTCCTCAGCGTATTTTTCCCGCTGCTTCGCATAGTAGGCGTTCTGCGCTTTCTGCTGATCAGAAAGCTTTTGTTCCTCGGAACGGCGGTCTGCCCATTTATCGTGCATGGCCTGCATTTTACGCTCGTGTTCTGCCTGGACTTCATCGCTGGAGCGCGGCTTCCCACTGTCATTGGCACCCGGCACCGGTACCTGCTGAAGCTGGATGTCCTGGCTGTTGCGCTGACGGGATTCGCGGTTGGCCTCGTAGGAGTTCTTGTTGTCCTGTGCGCGCTGGAAGTCTGTCAGGCTTTCAGCCTGAACGGCAGGAGCCAGCAGCAGGGTCATGGGCAGCAGGGCCAGATAGCGTAGGTGGTGGGTGGGCATGTATTGCATTCCTTGAACGGGTGGGGCTATGCCAGTGATAAACCATCCGGCCGCCGTTGCCAATATCCCGGCGTGGATTTCCAGTCGGTCTTACAAATTCGCCTCCGCATACTCCGCCAGCACCGACCTCGGCACCCCTTCCAGCCGCATGTGCCCGCCATGCCGGAAGCCCTTGAAACGCTCGCACATGTAGGTGAGGCCGGAACTGGTCGCCGACAGCCACGGCGTATCAATTTGCGCCAGGTTGCCCAGGCACACCACCTTCGACCCCTCGCCCGCCCGGGTGATGATCGCCTTCATCTGGTACGGCGTCAGGTTCTGGCATTCATCAATCAAGATCAGCGATTTCTGGAAGCTGCGGCCGCGAATGTAGTTCAGCGCCTTGAACTGGATGTTCGCCTTTTCCTTGACGTACTGGATGGAACCGGACGGGCTGTGGTCGTCCAGATGCAGCGCCTCGATGTTGTCGCTGATGGCCCCCAGCCACGGGTCCATCTTTTCCTCCTCGGTGCCGGGCAGGAAGCCGTGTTCCTCCGCCAGCGGCGGCGTGGAGCGGGTGGCGATGATCTTGTTGAAGCGTTTGCCGACCACGGTCATTTCAATGGCGGCGGCCAGCGCCAGGATGGTCTTGCCGGAACCCGCTGCGCCGGTCAGCGACACCAGATGCACGAAGGGATCCATCAGCAGGTGCAGCGCCAGCGCCTGCTGCAGGTTGCGCGGCTGCAGCCCCCAGGCCTGGCGGTGCATCAGCGCGTCGCGCTTCAGGTCGGCCAGCACCACGTTTTCGCCGGTCACTTCACGCACGATGCCGGTAAAGCCTTCGTCATCCACCACGAACTGGTTCAGGAACAGCGGTTCGGTGAAGTATTCGCGCGGCACGAAGTGCAGCACTTCGCCATGACGGTGCAGGGTGTCCACGGCCTTGATCCGGTTCCAGAACGAGCCTTCGATTTCCAGGCAGCCGCTGGACAGCTGCTTGATGTCGGAGACCAGCTGGTCGTTGTGGTAGTCCTCGGCTGCCAGCCCGCAGGCGCGCGCCTTCAGCCGCATGTTGATGTCCTTGGTCACCAGCACCACTTTGGTGTTGATGTCTGCCGCCTGCAACGCCACCAGCTGGTTGATGATCTTGTTGTCGTTCAACTCGTTGGACAGAGGCTCCTTGGTGGGCATGTCGTGAGTGTCCATCAGCACCGACAGCGTGCCCAGATGGGTGCGGGTGGGCTCGCGGAAGATCGGCACGCCCTGACGGATCCGTTCCGGTTCGGCTTCACCGAGGATACGGTCGATGAGGCGGATGGCGGCGCGGCATTCCCCGGCCACGGCGGCTTTCACGGATTTCAGCTTGTCGAGTTCCTCAAGGACGGTCATGGGGATGATAACGCGGTGTTCTTCGAACTGCAGTACGGAGTTGGGGTCGTGGATGAGGACGTTGGTGTCGATGACGTAGGCTTTGCGGCGGGAAGCGGAAGCATGGTCGATCATGGCGGGCACCGTTAGCTGGGGACGGGGCGTCCGGCCTGACCGGTCTGGGTGTGGCCCGGTCGGGCCAGGGACAGTTCGAGACTATGCGGGAAATGTGACGAATGCAAGACAGCGGGCGGTTGTGCCGATCAGGGGCGAAGCCGCTTGCCCTAGCGGTCGAGACGTGTGCCGCAGGCCGCGC
Source organism: Fluviicoccus sp. (assembly GCF_030646115.1). Lineage (GTDB taxonomy): Bacteria > Pseudomonadota > Gammaproteobacteria > Pseudomonadales > Moraxellaceae > Fluviicoccus. The sequence goes on along the minus strand of NZ_JAUSMX010000027.1, from coordinate 56,041 downwards.
TTTTGCGACCTGATACGTAACTTAATTATCCCAATCATCCCAGCAACTTTGGGCTTGAAAATCCATGAAGTTGACGGGTGTCAAACCTTCAGCCCGCGTTTTCAGCACTGGCCGAGGCAGAGGGTCAATATCTGAAAATTCAACCTTGATGCTCCAAAGTTGCCATTGGCTGGCATGATCTGAATATCGGAACGTCGTCACCTGATGGCATTTGCCATGACTGCCTGCCCACTGGTGAATACTGAAACGACCTTTTGCGATGTCTATTCCACCGAAAGGATCACCTTGCGCACCTCCGCAAGCCTCGCAGGGTATAGCATGATCGTTACGCGCGACTATACGCAGAATGCCTTTTCCATCATTGATTACCAGCAAGACAGGCCTTGTAATATCCGGATCAACAGCACTGGCAGCGGATGTATTGATCGGTCCCAGCACTAGCAGGTAGTCCGATATACCGTTTCCATCCAGATCTCCTGTTGTAATAAAATCCAGCTTGAAACCTGAGGGTATAAGGTTGGAAAGTCCCTTCGGCAAATTTGTCCTGGATGACGCAACTGCAAGGGGTTCGGTAGTCATCAGCAACGTCCAAACCAATGCAAAGTGAATGATGAATTTGGGCATGTAGCTGACCATCAGCCTTGCAGGCGCTCTGACTCAATGACCTGTTCCCCCGGCTGCCCCGCCAGCACCCCTTCCAGCAGCGCCCGCGCAATCGCCTCCGGCTTCACCGCCCGGTAGCGCGCCGGAATCAACGGCTTGAACAGTCCCATCGCGACCAGGCCGAATTCCTCGCCCAGCCGCGACTCGCTCCGTTTGGCATCAATCAGTGACGGTCGCACAATCACGTAGGTTGCATAGCCCAGCGCCCGGATGCCCTGTTCCGCCTCGGCCTTGGTCTTCAGGTAGAAGTTGCCGGTGAGACTGGCCCCCAGCGAGGAATTCAACGCCAACCGCGTGGCCCCGGCCGCCCGTGCCTGCGTTGCCACCCTCACCGCCAGATCCCGGTCAATGGCGGCGAAGGCGGCCTTCGAACCGGCCACCTTGATGGTGGTGCCCAGCGTGCAGATCACGGCATCCACCGCCCACCATGGAGCCTCGGTGGGCAGGGCGGAAAAATCCACCACCGGGTTTTGCAACTTGGGGTGCGGCGGCAGCGGACGGCGGGTCAGCGCCACCACTTGCTGCACGCGGGCGTCGGCCAGCGCCAGCCGCAGGACTTCCTGGCCAACAACGCCGGTGCTGCCGACCAGCAGCAGGCGCAGGGTGGGTGATGTCATGGTGAACTCCGGTGATGGGGGAAAGGGGATTCAGCGCTTGCAACCCCGGATAATGGCCTACCGCTGCGATCCGCGCCAGCCTATTGCCGAATCACTCAACCGGGTCAATACTTTCCCGGTGTTTCACCCTCAAAGAATCCGATAAAGGACCGCCCATGAACAATTCCTGGAAAGCCGCCGAAGCCGTGTTCGGCATTCGTCCCCGCCTCAACGAACTCAAGGGGCGGAAAGTACGCAACCGCCGCCCGATGCTGCTGGTGCCGCTGCATGAACCGGCGGAGGGAGAGCCGTCGGCCTTGACCATCGTGGCCGGGCGGGTGGGATTCATCAGCGGCCTGGATGACGGGGATATCCTGCTGGCGCTGCCTCGCAACCCCAACTCCGCTCCCGCCGACCTCACCGCGCTGCAGCGCATCGGCTCTTATCAGGTGCTGCGCATCAAGTGGACGACCTTCGAAAGCCAGTTCGACGTGGCGGGCTGAGGCCTCTTCCCGGTCATTACCGCAATGATGATGGCAACTTTCGGCAAATAGGCGTAAAAATAGTATGGAATTAATCATGATCCATCCCTGAGGAGGGGGAGCCTTGTGACTTCGTTGTCTCTGACGTTATGGATTGTGCTGGCCGTGGCGCTGCAGCTGGCGGTCTGGCTGGGATATAGCTTCTGGCAGCACTGGCTGGCGCATCAAGCCCTGCACCGCCAGGCCCTGGGTCTGCAACTGCCCGAAGCCGTCCCTGCGCCTGATCAGACGGCCCCCCCGCCCGCATGGCCCGGCCTCCGGCCGTTCCGGGTGCAACGCAAGGTCATGGAGGATGAGGCAAACTCGGTGTGTTCGTTTTACCTGGTTGCCGAAGACGGCCAAGCCCTGCCACCGTTCCTGCCCGGGCAATACCTGACTTTCCACCTGGATGCCGGTGCAGAGGCGGCGGCTCCGCTGATTCGTTGCTATTCCCTGTCCGATTCTCCCCGGCCTGATCATTATCGTGTTTCCATCAAGCGGGTGCCCGGCGCGGACGGTCATCCTCCAGGGCGGTCATCCTGTTTTTTTCATGACCACGTGCAACCGGGCAGCCTGTTGCAGGTGCGTGCGCCCTCCGGGCATTTTTTCCTCGACCGGCGTGACGAGCCGGTAGTGCTGATTGGCGGCGGCATTGGCATTACCCCGATGCTGAGCATGCTGGAGTGGTGCCTGACTGAACAACCGGGACGCGAAGTCTGGTTGTTCTATGGCGTGAGGAACGGGCGCGAGATGGTGATGGCGTCGCGGCTGGCGGAATTGGCCGCCGCCCACCCCGGCTTGCGGTTGTGGCGGTGCTTCAGTGATCCCCGGCCGGAAGACGTGGCCGGTCGTGATTATGAACACCGGGGACGGGTGGATATCCCGCTGCTGCGACTGCACTTGTCGCTGAAGCCGCATCAATTCTACCTCTGCGGTCCCGGAGCGATGATGGAGTGCCTGGTGGCCGGGCTGGCTGATTGGGGCGTGGCGGATGAACGTGTCCATTTTGAAGCCTTCGGACCGGCCTCGGTGCGTCGCCCGGCGGTGCAGGCGGTTGCAGGGGAAGCGGTTGTTGTCCGGGTGAATTTCGCCCGTTCCGGCAAGCAGCTGCTTTGGCAACCGGGCGCCGGCAGTCTGCTGGAATTTGCGGAGGCCAACGGAATTGGTGTTGACTCCGGCTGTCGGGCCGGCGGCTGTGGCGCCTGCCAGACTGTTATCGCCGACGGTGAGGTCAGCTATGAGCAAAAACCGGATTATGACCCCGAACCCGGCTCCTGCCTGCTCTGTGTCTGCACCCCCAAGACCGACCTGATCCTGGAGGCCTGACCATGACTTCGTTATGGCGTCATCATGTGCTGCCCTTCGCGCTGCTGCTGGGCCTGCTGGCGGCGGCCACCCTGGCCGGAGACTATCTGTTGCACCGGCTGAACCTGGTCTGGGTGGGGCGTTATCTGGGCATTCCCGGCACGCTGCTGATCATGGCTTCCCTGGCCTATTCCCTGCGCAAGCGGAAGTACATCGCTTCCGGCAACCTGAAGTCGATGCTGAAATTCCACGAAATTGCCGCCTGGCTGGGTTCGTGGATGGTGTTGCTGCATGCCGGTATCCACTTCAATGCCATCCTGCCCTGGCTGGCCACGGCGGCCATGGGTGTCAACGTGGTCAGCGGCATGGTCGGCAAGTTGCTGCTGGAGCGTTCGCGCCGCCATGTACAGGCGCAGCGCGAACGTTTCCAGTTGCGGGGCCTGTCACGCGTGGCCGTGGATGATGCCGTGTTCTGGGATGCCGTGACCCTGGATGCCATGGCGAAGTGGCGCAAGATCCACATTCCCATCTTCTTCATTTTCGTGATTCTGGGGCTGGGCCATATCGTCAGCATCTTCCTGTTCTGGGGTTGGTCATGAAGCGCTTGGTGATATGGGTTCTGGCCGTCAATATCGGTATTCTGGCGCTGCTGGTGTTTGTCTACCCGCAACTGATGGTCAGCCCCGGCAAGCTGGTGCCCGCGCATCATGCGCTGGAAACGGACTGTTTTGCCTGCCATACCCCGTTCCTGGGGGCGCAGGCCGACCGCTGCATGAGTTGCCACAAACCCGCCGACATTGGCCGCCTCACCAGCACCGGCGCACCGCTGGCGAAGCCCCTCAGCCCCATTCCCTTCCACCAGAAGCTGATCAGCCAGGACTGCATGGCCTGTCACAGCGACCATACCGGTGTCCGCCGTTTCCGGCAGCAGGGCCGTTTCAACCATGCCCTGCTGCAGCCGCAGACATTACAGCAGTGCCAGACCTGCCACACCGCCCCCCGGGACAACCTGCACCGGCAAATCAGCGGCAGTTGCAACCAGTGTCACACCCAGGAGCGCTGGACACCGGCCACCTTCGACCATAACCGCTACTTCGTGCTGGATCGTGACCACAATGTGCCGTGCGCCACCTGCCATGTGCGCAATAATTATCGCACCTATACCTGTTATGGCTGTCACGAGCATACCCCGGCCAATATCCGCAACGAGCACGAGGAAGAGGGCATCCGCAACTTCGAGGATTGTGCGGAGTGCCACCGGGGTGCGGATGAAGGCGATAGGCGGGGTGGTGAAGGCGGTGGGGAAGGGGATGATTGATCATGGGGTCCGATGATCCTTCTTCCCCCCAACCCGGTGTGCACCCCGATATCCTGAAGCTGGGGCTGGTCAGTTTCCTGACCGACCTCAGTTCCGAAATCATCTTTTCCGTCTTCGCCATTTTTTTCACCACCGTGGCGGGGGCGTCGGCGGCCTTGCTGGGGCTGATCGAGGGGCTGGCCGACCTGTCCGCCTCCTCACTGAATTACCTGTCCGGCTGGCTCAGCGACCGCAGCGGCAAGCGCAAGATCTTTACGATTGCCGGTTACGGTTTTTCGACGCTGGCCAAGATCATCCTGCTGGTTTCCAGCTCGGTGACCGGTCTGGCCGTCTTCCGGGTCATTGAGCGGCTGGGCAAAAGCTTTCGCGGTCCGCCGCGTGACGCCTGGCTGTCCGCTGTCGCCGCACAGGGCAACCGGGGTTACGCCTTTGGCGTGCACAAGGCGCTGGACAAATCCGGGGCGGTGCTGGGGCCGTTGCTGGCTTATGCGCTGCTGTCGTGGCTGGGCGAGGGCATGGCCACGTATCAGGTGTTGTTCTGGGTGGCGATGGTTCCCGCCGTACTCAGCATCGGCGTGCTGGCGATGGTGGAAGACAAGCCGGGCAAGCCGCATGAGCGCGAGAACCTGTTTGCCACCTGGGGCACGCTCAGCCCGGCCTTCAAGCGTTATCTGGTCAGCTCCGGCATTTTCTCGCTGGCCTATTTCAGTTTCAGCTTCCTGTTGCTGCGCGCCTACAGCGTCGGTTTTGCGGTGAAGGATATTGTGCTGCTGTATGCACTGTTCAACATCGCCTGCGTGGTGACCGCGCCGCTGATCGGCAAGATCAGCGACCGGGTGGGCCGGGCGCGCATGATCATGCTGGGTTACCTGACTTACATGCTGATGTGTCTGGGTTTCGCCGTCGCCACCACCCAGGCGGAGATCATTGCCCTGTTCGTGATGTTCGGCGTGTTCTATGCCATTGATGAAGCCCAGAGCAAGGCTTTCATTGCTGATCTGGAACAGGACCGTCGCGCTTCCGCCATGGGCATGTACAACTTCGTGACCGGTATGCTGTACCTGCCGGCGTCGCTGGTGGCGGGGGCCTTGTGGCTGTTGCATCCGGCGGCGGCGTTCCTGCTGGCGGCGGCGCTGGCGCTGGTTGCGCTGGCGGTGTTCCTGCGTCTGCGGCCGGACCGGGATCTCCGGATCGTGTCCGGACATTGAACAGGGGGATCAATAAAAGAAAAGGGCCGGATGTCAGCGTCCGGCCTGTGATGCGGCAACGTCAGGTTTTCTTCAGTGCGGAACGTGCTTGATGAATTCCTGCATTTGCCGGGTGACGATGATCGTGACCGGGACCGAGAGCACAAAACCCAGCGCTACCGAAATGATCATTCCCTGTGAGTTTTCATAACCCATGGCCAAGGCGGCCGTGATCAGGGAACCTGCCAATACGACGAAAACGAGAGCAAACAAAGCCGCAGCCAAACGCCAGTTCATGATGATATCTCCACAGAACAAATAAGGTCTTTGAGATAGTTATACACCCACCCGTATGCTTTGTGAAGTGCTTATTTTTCATCCTGAACAAGAATCGTTCTTATTGTTTTTTAAGGAAATATTTGAGGAAAACAGTCGGGTTTAACGGAGGGAGTGGCGAGGTATTTCCGGGGTTACATTAACCTTATGAAATTTATGGTAATTGTCGGCAGCCTGTCGATATTGCCGCACGGCTGTTATGCCGGGGGCATTCTCAAAACAAGAATCAGCAGGGTAAAGTATGTTGGGAGGCAGGTTATAGGGTGTCGCGGTATTGGCGATGGTTCTTCATCAGCTCAGAATATCGTGCCTCTGGCACCCGGATTGGTGCGGGTGCCGGAGTACACTTTTTCCATCAAGCGTTTGCTGAGCTCAGATGTCGAGTTCGACGTCTGAGCGCGGCAGGCTGTTGCACATCGTGATGCGCACCAGCGGAATGTCTGCCTGCGCGTCCTCTTGGGTGACGCCGTTGATCTTGGTGCAGACACAGGCCTTGCACAGGCCGCGTTCACAACCGGTGGGAACATGGATGCCCGCCTGGCGTGAGGCCTCCAGCAGCGTGGTGGCGCCGTCGACCGTGACCTTCAGCCCGGAACGCACGAAGTGGATGCTGTGCTGCCGGCCATCGCTTTTCGGGCGCACCAGCGTCGGCAGGGTGAAGCTTTCGGTGTGGAAGCGCGCCTCGGGCAGCCCCATCGCCAGCAGATGCCCTTGCACCGCCCCGATCATGCCCGGCGGGGCGCAGACATAGATATCCGCCTCCGCCAGCGAGCCGATGCACTCCTCCAGCAAGGCCTGTGACAGCCTGGCCTGCACCAGTTCACGCCGCGACGCAGGCGCCTGGTCGCAGATCAGGTGCAGCTTGAGCCCGGTCTGCATTTCCAGGACGCGCAACTCCTGCTCGAAGATGATGGAGGCCGGATCGCGGTTGAAATACAGCAGCGTGGCTTCGGTATTGGGTGCTTCGCGGTGCAGCTTGCGGATCATGCTGATGATGGGCGTAATGCCGACGCCGCCGGCAATGAAGACGGGGCGCTGCGGCAGGGCTTTCATGATGAAGCTGCCGTCACTTTGCGGCCCCCCCACCAGTGTCAGATACGATCCCTTGCGCACGCGGTCATTGATCGCATTCGAGACCCGCCCCCCTTGCACCCGCTTCACCGTGATGTCCAGGGTGTTGCCGCCGCGGCTGTCGGTGGTGAGGCTGTACTGGCGCACCAGGTCCTCGCCGTCCACCGGCACCCGCACCGAGATGAAGGCCCCCGCGTCCCAGTGGACCTCATCCCAGCCGAAGGGTTTTTCCAGCGTCAGGGTCAGGGCCTGGCCACCGGCGGCGGGCGTGGCCGCCAGCACCTTCGCCGGCACGTTGAAGTAACCAGGCGCCTTGAAATAAGTGGTCGGCGTCGGGCTGCGATAGCGCAGGCCGTTCAGCACCCGCGAGACCAGCTCGCGCGGCTTCTTCAGCAGCAGGGAAGGACGATCCTGCTCGGCGGCGGTGACCGGCATCGCCCACCGGAAGAAATTGCGCAGGATCTCCGGGACAATCACCTCAAAGGTGGTGACGTTGTACGGCAGGCCGTGTTTCGCACAGAGTTCGCGCACCTTAGGCGCAATCTCACGCTGGCGGTTGCACGGCAGGTCGGGGAACAGGTGGTGCTCGATATGGGTGGTGAGACCGCCATAGAACACCTCGAACGAGGGTCGGTCGGGAAAGTCCACTTCCTCGGCCAGAATGCGCTCGAAGAAACTGTCCAGTTCCGGCATGGGCACGAAATTGGTGGTGCCCAGCAGTTGCCGCCGGAAATACCCGTCACGGGTTTCAGTGGGACCCGGATCCGGAAAGACCTCCACGTTGGGCGAGTGGTGTTCCAGCGCCAGGATCAGGAAGGTCAGGTCATAGCCGAGGGCGGTGCCCAGATAGTTGCCGACCAGGGTTTGCAGGAAGCGGGGACCGGCTTCCAGCGGCTCCTTCAGGTAATTCTGCAGGGCGTGCTTTTTGACCCGGTCAAAGGTGGCGCGGAAGGTGTCCAGGCTCAGCACCTTGCGGCCTTCCACACGCGCGGCGGAGGTCGCGGTGTAGAGGCTGAAATGGTAGACATGGAACAGCAGCACGGCCAGCACAGCGGGCTGTACGGCATGGTGACCATACCAGTTCTGCGTGGGATAGAGGCGCACGAAGGAATAGCCCAGGTCGTGGTCCTTGCCGACAATGTTGGTGAACGGGTGGTGATTCTGGTGGTGCATCACCTTCCATTCCCGGACATCGGTGACGAAATCCCACTGCCATTTATCCGAATGGAACTCGCCGACACCGGGCAGGTTGTCGAAGCTGCCATGCATGATGTTGTGGCCGAGCTCCGAGAACTCCAGCAGGACATGCATCATGTAGAGCGCGATGCCGCGCTTGAGCGCATCCGGCTTGCCGCCTTTCTGGATCAGCTCGCGGCTGCGGGCCTTGATGGCGCGCGAATAGGCGGCGACCTTGCGGATATGGGCCAGATCCTCGTCCCCCATTCGGGCGCGGGCCTCGTCATAGAGCGCCTGCAGGTCTTCCGCCAGGGTGGCGGCGCCTGCCTGTTCGATGGCGGCGGCGGCGGTGATTGAGCCCATGTCAGTGTCCTCTTTCCGGTTTAAGTTTGAAGAATTCTTCGATGAGGGGCATCACGGCATCTTCGGCGCCCCAATAGCGCTCGGCCTTGCTGCCCAAGGCGAGCCGGGTCAGTTCGCCCATGCAGATGTGAGTGATGACGGCGTGAACGGTTTCGCGGGAATGGTAACTGTGCGCACCGGCGCTCATGGCCAGCCCGGTAATCAGGTCCAGCAACTGCTGCAGTTGCTGTTTGAGCGCATCGTGGCTGTCTTCGCTCAGCAGTGCGTGCAGCATCACATTGGCGGTGCCGATCTGTTCTTCCTCGACCTGCCGGATCGCCAGCGTCACGCCGCGGATGGCGGCGGCATAATTGCCGTCGGCCAGGCGGAAGGCTTCCTGCGAGCGGATGGCGAGGAGCGTGGCGACCCGTTCGAAGAGGATGTCCATCAGGGCCTGCTTGGACGGGAAGTAGTACATCAGGGACGCACTGCGGATGCCGCAACGCGCCGCGATGTCTTCCAGACGCGCTGAAGCGCCGGTGACGGCGAATTCTTCGCAGGCGGCGTTCAGGATCAGTTCGCGGGTGTCGGGGGCGCCGGCAATTTTCTTCGGTCTGGCCATGGGGCGGCTCTGCATGAATTAATCTAATGGAAATTAGATTAATTCATGCAGAGCGGATTGGCAATGTCTGCGCGGGTGGCGTTCGTCGGAACATGGCTTCGGGACGGACCTGCAGGAGGCCGGGTGACAGCCCCGGCCGATGCTCCTGTGCCGACTCAGCCGTCATCACCGGATGACAGGAATTCACCCGAGGCGCAGTCGATGCAGCGCCAGCCGTTTTCCCGGCATAGCGCCTGGATTTTGGGAATCACGTCCGGTCCGGCGCGGACATGCAGCATCAGGCTGTCGGCCGGGTCTTCATCGCCCAGGTTGAATTCAATGGAATCCCATTCGGTTTCCCAGCGGCCCCAGCCGGGGTCGCTCCAGTCGGTGTCCGGAAAGTGGCGGCTGACCAAGGTATGCACGTCGGCAAGGCTGCCCAGCGGCAGCAGCGGTTCGTCGTCGGCGATCGTGTCGGCGGTGGTGACGGGGCGGGCGAAGTGGAAAAGGGTGAGGTCCCAGCTCATGGCGCTTCCTTGGCATTATCAGGTTTGCCGAGCTTAGGGGCGGCTTGTGCCCGGCTCAAGCGGTTTTGGCGCAGGTAAGACTATAATGCCGGCCAGATTTTCCTTCCGGCCGCTCCGGAATGGCTATTGCGAACCCCCGAGCCTTGCCCATGACCCTGCCGATCGACGCCGTTCTGCCATCCCTGCTTGCCACGCTGGAAGCCGCGAACGCCGCTGTCTTGCAAGCTCCGCCCGGTACCGGCAAGACCACCCGCGTGCCGCTGGCTTTGTTGAATGCGGCCTTCCTTGGCAACCGCAAAATCGTGATGCTGGAGCCCCGTCGCCTGGCCGCCCGTTCCGCCGCCCGCTACATGGCCGCCTTGCTGGGCGAGGAGGCCGGTCACACCGTCGGTTACCGCACCCGCCTCGACACCCGCGTCTCTGCCGCGACCCGCATCGAAGTGGTCACCGAGGGGATTCTCAGCCGCCTTTTGCAGGCGGACGAAGAACTGCAGGACTACGGCGTGGTCATCTTTGATGAATTCCACGAACGCTCGCTGCAGGCCGACCTCGGGCTGGCGCTGGTGCGTGAATGCCAGCAGGTGCTGCGCGAGGACCTGCGTGTACTGGTGATGTCCGCGACGCTGGACGCCGCCCCCATCGCCCGCCTGCTGGGCGATGCGCCGGTGCTGCGCTGTCCGGGGCAGATGCACCCGGTGGAGGTCCGCTACAGCCCGCCCGGCCGCACGCCGTGGCTGGATCATCTGGCACAGGTGGTGCGGCAGGCGGCGGCGGCGGAAAGCGGATCGCTGCTGGTGTTCCTGCCTGGCGAGGGGGAAATCAAGCGATTGGCCGAGCGTCTCGACGGCGGCCTGCCTGACGACATGCAGCTGGCCCCGCTGTACGGTCAGCTGGCGGGCGAGGCGCAGGATTTTGCCATTGCCCCGCCGCCCGCCGGGGTGCGCAAGCTGGTGCTGGCCACCGCCATTGCCGAAACCAGCCTGACCATTGAAGGCGTGCGCGTGGTGATCGACGCCGGTTTCCTGCGTGCGCCGGAATACGATCCCGGCAGCGCCATGACCCGGCTGGTGACACGCCGCCTGGCCGCCGCCAACGCCGAGCAGCGCAAGGGCCGCGCCGGGCGATTGGGCCCCGGTGTCTGCATCCGGCTGTGGAGCGAGGAAGAGAACAGCCGCCTTGCGCCCTTCGCCACCCCGGAAATTGCGCAGGCCGACCTGTGCGACACCGTGCTGGAGCTGGCGCAATGGGGCGTGTCCGATCCTGCCACGATGGCCTGGCTGGACGTGCCGCCTGCCTCCGCCTGGGCGCAGGCGGTGCAGTTGCTGCAACTGCTGGACGCGCTGGATGCCAAGTGCGGCATCACCGCCCATGGTCGCGCCATGCTCAAGCTGGGACTGACTCCGCGCTTGGCGCACATGGTGCTGCGCGGGCGGGAAAAGGGATTGGGGGAACTGGCCGCCGACCTCGCAGCGCTGTTGTCTGAACGGGATTTGCTGCCCAAAGGTCACGGCGCTGACCTGCACGACCGGCTGCTGCTGGTGCAGGGCGAACAGGCGCCGGGAGGGGTCGATCGCGGTCGCCTGAAACTGGTGCGCGAAAGCGCGCGCCGCTTGTATGAACGCGGCGGCGGTTCGCGTGAACGTGGGGATAGCGAGGCTGCCGGACTGCTGCTGGCCCTGGCCTTTCCCGACCGCGTGGCGCAGCGGCGGCCGGGCGGACCGGCGCGCTACGTGCTGGCCAACGGACGCGGTGCCTTCCTCCCCGACGAGGACCGGCTGGCGCGCGAGCCGTGGCTGGTGGTGGCCGATCTGGACGGGCAGGCGCGGGAGGCGAAAATCTATCTGGCGGCGACCGTGCGCGTGAGTGATCTGGAAGACGTGTTGGGCGGGGCGATCCATCGCGAGGAATTCGTCAGCTGGGACGCCGTCACGCAGTCGGTGCAGGCGCGTGAGCAGCGGGTGCTGGGCGCGCTGGTGCTGGAAGACCGGCCACTGGCCTCGGCCTCGCCGGAGCGGGTGAGGGGCGTGCTGGTGCAGGCGGTGCGGGAAGCGGGGGTGGGCATGCTGCCGTGGACGGATGGGCTGCGGCAGTGGCAGGCGCGGGTGGGGCGGCTGCATGCACTGGAGCCGGAAGCCTGGCCGGATGTCAGCGACACGGCGCTGGCGGACACTTTCGGTGAGTGGGCCGGGCCGTGGCTGGACGGGGTGACGCGCTTCAGTCATCTGGCGAAATTTCCGCTGCACGAGGCGCTGACGGCCTTGCTGGACTGGCAGCAGCAGCAGGCGCTGGACCGCGAGCTACCGACGCACCTGACCGTGCCCACCGGCTCACGCATCGCCATCGACTACACGGCCGACCCCAGCCCGGTGCTGGCGGTCAAGTTGCAGGAGATGTTCGGGCTGATGGAGACGCCGCGACTGGCGGGCGGGCGGGTGCCGCTGACCATCCACCTGCTTTCGCCGGCGCAGCGGCCGGTGGCGGTGACGCAGGACTTGGCCAGCTTCTGGGCCAATGCTTATGGTGAGGTTCGCAAGGATTTGCGCGGTCGTTATCCCAAGCATCCGTGGCCGGAGGACCCGTTCACGGCGGTGGCGCAGCGGGGGGTGAAGCATCCGAGGCGGGGGTGAGGGGCTGCAAAGGATGGATTGAATAACGCGTGTTGGTCATGGATAATGGTCAGACTAGTCAGACCATGATGGTGACCCTTATGTCCACCTGGCAACTTCAGGAAGCCAAAAGCCGCTTCAGCGAGCTCGTCAAGCAGGCTGTCAGTGACGGCCCGCAGGACATCACCGTGCGCGGAGAAGCCGTCGCCGTGCTGCTCTCCCGCGCCGACTACCTGCATCTCACCCGCCCCAAGCCCCGCTTCCTGGACTTCATGCAGCAATCGCCTTTTCAGGATGATGATCTAGCGTCACTGCAACGCGACCCCTCACTGACCCGCGAGGTCGACCTGTGAGCTACCTGCTGGATACCAACGTCCTGTCCGAAGCCGTTCGCAAGCAGCCTGATCCCCGTGTTCGAGACTGGCTGGCGCGCACCCCTGATGAACTGCTGTATGTCAGCGTGCTGACGCTGGGCGAACTACGCAAAGGCATCGAAATGACGACCGATCCCGCGCGACGGGAACGGCTGCGGCAATGGCTGGAGGCTGACTTGCCAGATTGGTTCGGGGACCGGGTTTTGCCCGTTGATGCTGGCGTGGCGGACCGGTGGGGCCGGATGTGCGCGACGATCGGCCGCCCGGTTCCGGCGATTGACAGCCTGCTGGCTGCCACCGCGCTGCGGCATGATCTCCGGTTGGTGACCCGCAACATCCGGGATTTCGAGATACCGGGTTTGACGGTGGTGAATCCTTGGGAGGCATGAATTTCCCAGGGTCATGGGTCGTTTACAGCGAGTGCCCCTGCACTGTCGCAATCAGCCGCGCATCCTCCAGCGCCGCCGTCCGGTGCTTGCTCGCCTCCCGGAAATCCGGCGACGCCATCATCCCCATGAACACCTGAATCGACGGATAACGCACCAGCAGCACTTCATCCCAGCTTTCCTCCGGCGGCGCAATCACCGAGCCCTTGGCGTCACCCATGAAAATGACCTCGGCCCCGATCTCCGCCAGCTTCACCAGCGCCACTTCGGAATAACGGCGGTAAGCCTCGCGGCCGGACCAGGCGGCCGGCCCGTCCTTGTAATGCGCCACTTCGCGAAAACGCAGCAGGTTGACCATCACCACCGGCGTGTCGAGGGGAATACCGGCGAAGATAGCGGGCAGGCGTTGCGGGTCGGGATTGATGGTTTTCATGGTTATGGGGTCCTGGGGGTGGGCAAGTGGCGACCGTCTTGACCGGCGACGGCGCTGTTTTCCCCAAAGGTATCACCCTCATGCGCAGGCGAACAGTCGGAGGAATTCCCGAATTCAAATTGAATGCAAGTAAATGCTTGCAATATGATGCGTCCCAGTCAAGCCAATTTCCCTGAGCCGCCCTGGAGGCCGTTAATGAACGAAACGATGGATGTGGGTTATGAGCAACACGGTGGGGTGGCGGTCATTACGCTCAACCGGCCAAAGTCGCTGAACGCGTTTGACCAGGATCTGGCGGCGGCGCTGGCCGCCGCCCTGGTGAGAGCCGGGTCGGACGAGACCGTCCGGTCGGTGCTGCTGCGCGCTGAGGGACCGTTTTTCTGCGCCGGCGGTGACGTCAAGCGCTTCCGGGCCTGGCAGGCGGACAGTCAGGACGACCGCGAGGCGGCCTATGGGGCGTTGATTGATGCCGTTCATGGGGTTGTTGAGCGTCTGAACGCGCTGCGTGTGCCGGTGGTGGCGGTGGTGCAGGGCGGTGCTTCGGGTTTTGGCATCGGCCTGATGGCGGCCTGTGATTTTGTGCTGGCGGCGGACAATGCACGTTTCCACATGGCTTATCTGGATCTGGGCGCCCCGCCGGACGGCGGCGCCACCTGGTGGCTGCCCCGGTTGATGGGACTGCGCCGGGCGCGGGAACTGATCTTGCTGTCGGAGTCCTTTGCGGCGGCGGAGGCGGTGCGGCTGGACCTGGTGAACCGCACCCTGCCGCCGGAGCGGCTGGATACCGACGGGCTGGAGCTGGCGCAACGGCTGGCGGCGGGACCCACGCAGGCCTATGCCCGGGTGAAGGCCCTGCTGGCGGATTCCGGCGACCGGTCGCTGCCGCAGCAACTGGCGGCGGAACAGGCCGCTTTCGTGGCAAACACCCGGACGGCGGATTTTGCCGAAGGACTGACGGCTTTTGGCGAGAAGCGCCCGCCCCGGTTTAACGGTTGCTGAGCGATTGTCCGCCCAACCACATTGAAACCGAGCACCAACCCGGTCCATCATGGCCCCTGTTCTCCGGATCGTACGAGGTGAGGGGCCTTGATGAGGAAACGCGTGCAACAATGGTTGTCCCGCCAGATTCAGGATGCCGGTCGTCCGGCGCTGGCCGCTTGGTCGACGCCGACGCTGGACCCGCTGCCGCTGGCAGGTCTGCAACTCGATCCGCACCGGCCGGTGTGCTATGTGCTGCACCAGCCCTCGTGGTCCAACCGTTGGCTGGCGGAGCAGGAAATCGAGCGCCTCGGCCTGCCGCCGCTGGCGCTGCCCATCGATTGCCCCGTCCTGCGCGAAGCCGATTCCTGTCTGGTGCTCACTGACCCGGCGCTGGATGAGGAATCCGACGCCAATCCCTATCCCCCCCGGCTGCAGCGCCTGGCCGCCGCCGTGCTGGCCAATGAAAATCTCGATGTGCAACTGGTGCCGGTCTCGGTATTCTGGGGCCGCTCACCGGATGACGAATCCTCCATCCTGCGCCTGCTGACCCGTGACACCTGGGGGCTGGCCGGGCCGCTGATGCAACTGGGCACCGTCGCCCTCAATGGCAAGCAGTCGCTGGTGCGCTTCGGCCAGCCGATGTCACTGCGGCAACTCTGCCGTCCCGGCCTGACCGAAGCGGCGCTGACGCAAAAGGCGGCGCGTATCCTGCGCGTGCACTTCCGCCGCCAGCGCGAGCTGGTGCTAGGGCCGGACCTCTCGCACCAGCGCAACCTGATGCCGCAAATCCTGCGTTCGCCAGCCGTCCGCCATGCCATGCAGCAGCAGGAGACCGACAAGTGGCAATCGCCGGTCGAGGTCCGCCGTCAGGCCCGCAGCTATGTGCGCGAGATCGCCGCCGACTACGCCGCCCCGGTCATCCGCGCCCTGGAGCTGGGGCTGGACTGGTTTCTGGCCAAACAGTACGACGGCATCGAGGTGCGGAATTTCGAGCGCGTCAGCGAGGTCAGCCAGGACTGCCGCCTGGTCTATGTCCCCTGCCACCGCAGCCAGCTGGACGGCCTGCTGGTGGGCTACAGTGTCATCAAGCGCGGCCTGATGCCGCCGCACAGCGCCGCCGGGATCAATCTGGATGTGCCGGTGATCGGCCAAGTGATGCGGCGCAGCGGCGCTTTCTTCCTGCGCCGTTCCTTCAAGGACAACCCGCTGTACGGCGCGGTGCTGACCGAGTACGTGCATGCCATGACGCAGGCGGGGTTCCCCGTCACCTATTACATTGAGGCCGGGCGCTCGCGCACCGGCTACCTGCTGCCGCCGCGCATGGGCATGCTGATGATGTCCGCCCGCAGCTACCTGCGCGACCACCGGCGGCCGCTTGCCTTTGTGCCCGCCTATATCGGCTATGAGCGCCTGATGGAGCGCGGCAGCTATGTCAGCGAGATGCAGGGCGCGGCCAAGAAAAAGGAATCCGTCACCGCGCTGCTGGCGACGCTGCGCCGGGCCCGCAAGGGTTATGGCAAGGTCTACCTCAACTTCGGCGAACCCATCCGGCTGGACACGCTGTTTGACGACGATTGCCCGGACTGGCGCGAGCGGCCGTGGGACGGCGTGCAATCGCCGGACTGGCTGTACCGCAGCGTCGGGCGGCTGGGGCAGCTGATCAACCGCCGCGTCAACGGCGCGATGGCGGTGAATCCGGTCAACCTGCTGAGCACCGCGCTGCTGGCCGCTCCCCGGCACACGCTGGAAGCGCCGCTGCTGACGGCGCAGATGGCGCTCTACCGGCAACTGGCGGCGGTGCAGCTGGGACCGGACGCCACCCTGACCGAACTGGACCCGGAAGGCATCGTGGCCTACGGCGAGGGACTGGGCGTGTTCCAGCGGGTGGCGCATCCAATGGGGGATTTGCTGGGTGTGCCGGAGGGTGAGGCGGTGTTCCTCAGCTATTTCCGCAACAATGTGCTGCCGGTGTTCATCCTGCCCGCGCTGATCGCCTGCGTGGTGCAGGCCAACCGTTCGCTGCCGCAGTCGGAGCTGGTGGAACTGGCGGTCGGCCTGTACCCCTATTTGCAGGCGGAGCTGTTCCTGTCCTGGCCGGTGGAGGAGATTCCGGCGCGCATCCAGGCCTTGCTGCCGGTGCTGGCGGAGGCCGGGTTGCTGGAGGCGGAGGGGCGCCGGGTGCTGGCTGCGGAAAACCATACCCCGGCGTATCGTCAGCTGAGCTTGCTGTCAGCTTGTGCGCGGCCGGTGCTGGAGCGTTATTACATCACCCTGTGTGTGCTGGCGCGGGCGGGCAGCGGGCGCTTGCAGGCGGCGCAGCTGGCGGAATCCTGTACCTTGCTGGCGCAGCGGCTGACCCTGTTATTTGAGGGCAATGCGCCGGACTTTTTTGATCCGGTGAGTTTCCGGCAATTCATTGCGACCTTGCAGGCGCTGGAGCTGGTGCAGGCGGATGCGGAGGGGAAGCTGGTGTTTGGTGCGGCGGTGACGGCGTCGGTGCGGACGGCGGATTGGGTGTTGCAGGCGGATACGCTGGCGGCGATCAGGCAGTTGGCGGGGGTGGAGGGATAGCACTGTAGGTCGGGCTTCAGCCCGACGATGTCGTCAATATCTTGAAATGGCTCTCTGAGCGGAGGGTGTTGTCGGGCTTAAGCCCGACCTACAGGAACCGAGCCATGCGGGCATTCACCCCTGCGCCAGCGCCTTATGCATCCGCCGGTCCGGCACCAGCCACATCAGCGCCACCCCCGTAAACACCGCAAACCCGGCGCTGCTGTTCCACAGGCTCAGCCCGATGCCCAGCGCATACAGCCCCAGCGACATTTTACCCTTCAGGTCGCGGCCAAAGGCTTCCGCCAGCGCTGAGTCCGGGCCGTGATGCCAGACCAGGCTGCGCGTCCACAGGTAATAGGCCAACGCACAAAGCAGCAGGTTCACCCCGTACAGCACCGTCGGCATCGTCGCGAAATGGTTCTCGCCCATCCAGCCGGTGGAGAAGGGCAGCAAGGACAGCCAGAACAACAGGTGCAGGTTGCTCCACAGGATGCCGCCGTTCACCGACTTCACCGCCTGCATGGTGTGGTGATGGTTGTTCCAGTAGATGCCCACGTAGAGGAAGCTCAGCGCATAGCTGATGAACTTCGGCCATAACGGCAACAGAACATCCAGCGTCTCGCCGTGCGGCACCTTGATTTCCAGCACCATGATGGTGATGACGATGGCCAGCACGCCGTCGGTGAAGGCTTCCAGGCGGTTCTTGTGCATGAGGGGTCTCCTTGTCGGGGGAATTACCGGATCAGTGCGCCCGCTTCAGCAGGCCGAAGGCGAAGTCGCGGCCGCGCCCCGGCATCATCGCCGCAGACCGGCATGCAGGGCAAGCCGCTTTCCCATGGAACCGGCCATTAGGCCCGCCGCAACCTCACCCGCGTAATCTCCGACGGCGCGCCAAACCGCATTGGCGGCCCCCAATAGCCGGTGCCCCGACTGGTGTAGACCCACAAGCCGCCCAACTGCTTCAACCCCGCCACAAACGGCTGCTGCAACGGCACAAACAAATTCCACGGCCAGAACTGCCCGCCATGGGTATGCCCCGACAACTGCACGTCAAAGCCAGCCGCTTCTGCTGCATGCGCCGAGCGCGGCTGGTGCGCCAGCAACAGCTTCGGGCCTTTTTCCGGCGCACCCGCCATGGCCCCGTGCGGATCACTGCGGTGCGATTCGTGGAACAGGTGCGCAGAATAGTCCGTCACCCCGGCCACTGTGACAGGATGCCCGTCGTGGTCCAGCGCCACATGTTCGTTGATCAGCACCGTCACCCCCAGCCGCCGCAGTTCCACCACCCAGGCATGCGCGCCCGAGTAATACTCGTGGTTGCCGGTAACGAAGAAGGTGCCGTGCCGTGCGTTGATATCCGCCAGCGAGGCCGTGTGCGCCGACAGGTCCTCGACGCTGCCGTCCACCAGGTCGCCGGTTATGGCCACCATGTCCGCCTCCAGGCTGTTCACCCGCGCCACAATGGCTTCCAGGTAGTTGCCCTTGATGGTCGGCCCCACATGAATGTCGCTGATCTGGACAATGGTGAAGCCGTCCAGTTCCGGCGGCAGGTCCGCCACCGGGATGTCCACGTCCACCACCTTCGCCGTGCGCCGGGCAAACACCAGCCCCATCAAGGTGATCACCACCGACAGCCCCGCCACGGCGATGGCGCTGTCGCGCACCACGGCTTCCGGAATCGCCGTGAACAGCCCGGACAGGCCCAGCGCCGCATCCCGCAACACGGTCAGCACCAGCACCCATGAAAAGAAGCCCATCGACAACGTCGACAGCCAGATCAGCAACGGGTGGTCGGTGCGCCAGAAACGCGGCACCATCGGCATCAGCAGGCAGGAGGTGGCCAGCATCAGCCCGCCCAGCAGTTGGGCGGGGAAGGGCAGCCACGGCAGCAGGCGCAGGCCGATGTAGCTGTGCAGCAGCACCAGCAACGACAAAAACAGGATCAGGACGGGACGGATTTTCATGGGGCAGGGCGGCCTGCGGTCGGCAGGCTCTTCCTCGGCGGGAATGGCTGTGGTATTGAAAAGGGTAATGAGGCTGCATGGGTGGCGTTGCAAGGGTGACGCCCGCCGTTCGTCGGGAGAATTTGATGATTGTCGAAGTATTGGAGCGCGCGTCGGTCACCATTGCCTGCCTGCGCTACACCGGACCCTATGGCGCAGGCATTGAGCCCTTCTGGCGCAACACGGTTTATGCCTGGCTGCGCGAGGAAGGCATGCTGGGCCGGGCGCGTTACGGCGTCAGCCTGGACAATCCGGGGGTAATGCCGCCGGATCAATGCCGTTATGACGCCGGGGTGGAAGCGCCGCTGGGCTACACCCCGACCGGCGATGCGCACCTGACCGTGCTGCCGGGCGGCCTGTACGCCGTCACCCGTTTTCAGGGTCATCCATCACAGATCGGTGCAGTGTGGCATCAACTGCTGGAGGTATGGTTGCCGGCCAGCGGCTTCCGCCATGCCGGATCACCGCCGTATGAGTATGTGCCGGAAGACTCCCTGTTCAATCCGCAAACCGGCGAAATGAGCTGCGAGATCTGCGTGCCGGTGGAGCCGGGCTGAGGCCGGACGTTACCGTTCCAGCTGGCGGATCAAGCCCAGCATGGTGGCATAGGGCGCCCGGCGCTGCACAAAATTGGCTGCCCACAGCGGCACCTGTCCGCCGGGGTCCACCCGCAGTTCACTGCTGAAGCGGCTCTTGCGGTCACCCGCCTCCTCAATGCGGATCGTCAGCTTCATGTCCGGAATGCGCACCACCCCTTTCACCGGGGCCAGGAACTCCGGGGAATTCACGCCCTGGATGACCGTCTGGTGTTTGTCAGCCGTGGTCTGGATGTCGACATTCAGCACCACATCACGGTCCGGAAAGCCGCCCGGTGTCTGGAAGGTGCAATGGATGAAGAACTCGTTGGCGGAAACCTGCCGCAGCACGCGGATATCCTTCAGGTTCCACAGCCACTCGGTATAGCCGGGAAAATCCATCAGCGTCCGGAGGATTTTTTCGGGGGAAACGTTGAGTTCCGCATCCGCTTTCATGGAGCGGATGCGGCTGTTTTCTTCCAGCTTGCTGAAGATGCGGATGTTGCGCAGTTTGTCCTCGCGGATCTGCACCCAGTCATGGCTGCGTGCAGAGTCCTGCAACTCGCGCCAATCCTCGTTCCCGTCCTGAGCATGGCCGGTGATACCGAAACAGAGGGTCATCGCCAGCATGGCGGCCTGCAGCTGCCGTGTTGTTGTTCTTGTCATGATGAAGCGGTCTTTCCTTAGGCAGAATGGGGCGGGGCCGTTTCCTGTCGGCCTTGCCGCACGGGTTCCAGCGCAAAGGCCCGCACCCGCGCCGGGTTGTGTGATTCATGAAACGCCTGACGCGCTTCCCAGGCCTGTTTCATCCGGTAAAACGGCACGGTCGGGTACAGGTGATGCACCAGATGGCGGTTTTGCCCGGCCATCAGGATCGTCAGCAGCCAGTCGTTGCCTTCCCGCATCGAGGACGCGCCATAGATGTCGTCCTTCTGCAGGGTGTCGTGCGGGTGGTGCGGCAGATAGACGAAGACAAACACAATCAGCCACAGCCCCACGCGGGACG
Organism: Fluviicoccus sp.; assembly: GCF_030646115.1. Classification (GTDB taxonomy): domain Bacteria; phylum Pseudomonadota; class Gammaproteobacteria; order Pseudomonadales; family Moraxellaceae; genus Fluviicoccus. Next base: position 35,481 of record NZ_JAUSMX010000027.1, on the reverse strand, counting down.
ACACGAACCAGAACAGGAACAGCTTCCAGCCGCAGAACCAGAACAGCAACCCCAGCAACGCCAGGCCGAAGGGAATCTGCCAGATGACCTGCTGCACTTCACTTTTAGGGCGCTGGGCGGCGACCTTGAAATATTGCGGCAGATAGAACAGCTCGAAGAAGGGCCACAAGACCAGCGCACCGTACCAGTGGTTGGTGAGCATGCGGTCGGGGTCCTTGCCTATTTCGTTGGTGAAGCGGTGGTGCTGCATGTGGCCCCAGCGCAGCAGCTTGTGCGAGACATAAGGCAGCAGCAGGTTGATGGTCAGCATGGCAATCAGGTTGTTGACGGATTCCTTGTTCGACGCCGAGCGGTGCACCGCCTCATGGATGGGCGTAAACAGGTAGAAGCCGATCAGCGAACCGGGAATGGCGGCCAGCCAGGGATTTATCCACTCCAGCGTCACCGCCACAATCAGGAACAGCGCCAGCGGCAGGGCGACGGCCAGAATGCCCACCACCGGCCAGGAGATGGGCGGCTTGACGTGCAGTTGCTTCAGCAACTCCGGGTTATCGTTGTCGTGTTGCAGGGGGAGTTCCAGGGTCATGGCAGGCTGCTCCGGGTCAATTGAGCGTTTCATGATCACGGGGATGCTGCTTGGTCACTAGGGACATTCCTGCCAACCCCCGGGACTATGCTGCCAATCCGGCATTATTGTCACGTTGCGGACTTCGTGGGCAGAATGGCTTTCGCTTTTGGCCTATATTGTCGGATAGTCAGATCACGAAGGACCGGGCGGCAAATGCCGCCGGAAATAAGGACACCAAACATGACGCCGTTGAGCGATGACCAGGCACACGACCTGTTGATCCACCTGCTGACCCACATGAATCAGGCGGGGGGCTCGGACCTGTTCATTTCCTGCAACTCGCCGCCCAGCATGAAGGTGCATGGTGAGGTCAAAGCCATCGGCAGCCAGAAGCTGCAACCGGAAATGACCCGCCAGCTGGCCTATTCCATCATGAACGAACAGCAGCGGCTGGAGTTCGACCGGGAAATGGAGTGCAACTTTGCCATCAGCGTGCCCAATGTGTCGCGCTTCCGCATCAATGTCATGATCCAGCAGCAGACGGTGAGCATGGTCTGCCGCACCATTTCCGCCACCATTCCCACCTTCGAGCAGTTGTCGCTGCCGAAAGTGCTGAAGGACATCATCATGGCCAAGCGGGGGCTGGTGCTGGTAGTTGGCGGTACCGGCTCGGGCAAGTCCACCTCGCTGGCGGCCATGATTGATCACCGCAACAGCAACAGCGCCGGGCATATCATCACCGTGGAAGACCCGGTGGAATATGTGCACATGCCGAAGATGTCCATCATTACCCATCGCGAAGTCGGGGTGGACACCCGCAGCTGGTTCCATGCCTTGAAGAACACACTGCGCCAGGCCCCGGACGTGATCCTGATCGGCGAAATCCGCGACAAGGAAACCATGGAGCACGCCATCACCTTCGCCGAGACCGGGCACCTGTGCCTGGGCACCCTGCATGCCAACAACACCAACCAGACCTTCGACCGCATCGTCAACTTCTTCCCGGAAGAACGACGCAACCAGTTGCTGATGGACTTGTCCGCCAACCTCAACGCCATTGTGGCGCAACGGCTGGTCCGTACCCAGGACGGCCATGGCAGGCGCGGCGCTTTCGAAATCATGCTCAATACCCAGATCATTTCCGAGCATGTCTTCCACGGCCGGTTCCATGAAATCCGGCCCATCATGGAACGCTCACGCGAGCTGGGCATGCGCACCTTCGACTGGGCGCTGTTCGAGCTTTACAACGAGGAACTGATTGCCTACGAGGAAGCGCTGCGTAACGCCGATTCACCCAACGAGTTGCGGCTGAACATCAAGCTGAAAAGCGTGCGCGGCGAGCCGGACTCGGTCAAGGTCCATGACACCATCACCTATGACCACAGCACGCCCGAACAGGTCGAGGCCAAGCGCCAGGCGGAGCTGGAACAACAGCAGATTAACAAGTGGCTGCATGAAAAGCATAAAGCCGAACAGGAAAAGAACCCGTCTGAACCGCCGCTACCCGGCAGTCCCGGCCCGGGATTGTCCTGACTCCAGATATTCCCGCACCGACATGCCGAACCAGCGCTGGAAGGCGCGGCGGAAACCGGAGGGGTCGCTGTAGCCCAGCGCCAGTGCTAGTGATTCGCCGGTATGGCGTTTGTCCTGCAAATGGATGCACGCCTGACGATGCAGTTCGGCGTCATGCAGCGCCTGATACGTCTGGCCTTCTTCCTTCAGCCGCCGCATCAGCGTCCGCGCCGACAGGTTCAACGCCTCCGCCACTTCCGGCAGCGTCCACAGGCGGCCGGGATTGGCGCGCAGCAGGGTGACAATGCGGGTGCTGACCGCGCGCGGGGCCTGCTGCAAGTCCTGGAACTGCTGCTCGCACTGCTGCTCGGCCTGCAGCTTCGCCACCGGGTCGGCATGCAGCGAGGGCGTCTGCAACAGCCGGATCGGCAGCACCAGCGCTGTTTCCGCGCAATCGAAGCGCACCGGCATGTGGAAGTGTTCGTGGTAGAGCGAGGCATGTGCCGGGGCCGGGTAGCCGATGTCCAGTCGCCCCTCCCGCAGCGGCCCGCCGGTAATGAACTCGATGCCGGTCTGGGCGCTGGCGAGGAAGGCCTCGACCAGGAACAGGCCGGTGTCGTCGAAGGCGCTGCGCAGGCGCAGGCTGAAACTGAGGCATTCGCCGTCGCTGTGCAGGCCGATGTCAATGAACTGGCCGCGGATGCTGTAGAAGCGCGCAATGGTCGACAACGCCTCGCCCAGCGTGGAGCTGGTATAGGCGGCTACACCGATGGGGCCGTGGGTGGCGATGTGCAGTTGCTGGCCGACGCGCAGCGCGAAGCCGGGTTCGGGGCGCAGTTCCATGATCTTGCGCAGCAGGTCGAGGTGGCCGTCCAGCGACAGGTGGCTGTTCAGGCTGAACAGGTCGTCGGGGGCGATACCGCTGCCGGACAACAGCGCGGCCTGATCTGCCTCGTCCAGCGACAAGGTTTTCAGCAGCAGGCGCAGGTAGGCGGTGGCGACCAGCATGGCAGGTGTCCGGGATCAGGGGTGGCTGGATAATGCCACATATGCGCCTGATGTCCATTCCCTCTCCCCCTGTGGGAGAGGGCTAGGGAGAGGGGTACGGCGGTGGCCACGGAACTGCCGGTGTGTTCAGGCCGCTTTCCGCACCCCTCTCCCCGACCCTCTCCCACAGGGGGAGAGGGGGTTACACAGCAATACGAATTGAATGTGAATGTACTTTCACATTAATGTCCCTGCACCTTTCCGCCCCACCCGAGGTAACTCCATGATCATGCAACTTCCCTCCCTGCGGCTGGACGGCCAGGTGGCCTTGGTGACCGGTGCGTCCGGCGGTCTGGGCCTCTATTTCGCGCAGTTGCTGGCGCAGGCCGGGGCCGAGGTGGTGCTGGCGGCGCGTCGGCTGGAAACTTTGCAGGCTGAAGTCGCTGCTCTGCGTGCGCAGGGCCTGAAAGCGCATGCGGTGGCGATGGATGTGACGGACAAGGCGTCGGTGGTGCAGGCCTTTGCCGACGCGGAAACGGCGCTGGGCGGTCGGTCGGTGCAGTTACTGGTGAACAATGCCGGGTGGTCCGGCCGCAGTATGTTTGTGAACCTGGAAGAAGAGGAATGGGACGGGGTGGTGGACACCAGCCTGAAGGGGACGTATCTGGTGACGCGGGAGCTGGTGACACGCCTGATCGCGGCGGGGCTGCCGGGCAGCGTGGTGAATATCGCGTCCATCCTGGGCCAGCGGGTGACGGCATCGGTGTCGCCGTATTGTGCGGCGAAGGCGGGGGTGATCCACCTGACCAAGTCGCTGGCGTTGGAGCTGGCGCGGCATCAGGTCCGGGTGAATGCGCTGGCGCCGGGCTACATCGCCACCGACATGAACCGTGATTTCTGGGAGACGGAGCCGGGCAAGCAGATGCTGAAACGCATTCCGCAGCGGCGGCTGGGGCAGCCGGAGGAGTTGGCGGGGCCGTTGCTGCTGTTGTTGTCGGACGCGGGGCGGTTCATGACCGGGGCGGTGATAACGGTGGATGGGGGGCATGTTTGTAATAGCATTTAAGCGTTCTTTGCCATCCCATCGTAAGGGCGCAACGCTTGCGCCCTCTCGGACGAACACACCATATCTCCGGGCAGCAGACTTGGCGCTGCTACGGCTGCATTCATGTCAGGTAAAGCGGGTAGTGTCCGGGGGGAGCGGGCGCTTGCGCCACTACGCGTCGTTCCCTCGGCTGATATCGGCCGTTTCCACCATCTGCATCTCCCGCTCCAGATAATGCCCAATCATGTTCGCCAGCCCGTCAATCAGCTCCTCAAAGCTGATCACCGGATTGCGCTCGTTCATGTGATGGATGAAGGCATGCATGCCGCCGTGGATGAAGATGTAGATACTGATCGACGGATTGCTTTTCGTCTTCAGGTATTCCGGATGCTGCAACAGGTATTGCAGCGCCAGATCCCGTAATTCCCGTTCAATCGGCTCGCGGTCGATGGCGATATCCGAGCGCATGGCGTGCCGGGCGCAGCGCAGGTATTTGCCGTCCTCCCGCCGCAGCATGTCGCCCACCCGCATCAGCATCACCCGGATCGCCTCCCGCACCGGCAGCTTCACCATTGCCGGGGTCAGCTCGCGGATGATCTGCACCGTGTCGTCGCGCAAGCGCCGGAAAAGCTCCTCGAACACCGCCTCCTTGTTCGGAAAATACTCATAGAACGAACCGATGCCCACCCCGGCCTTGTCGGCAATGTGCTGCGCCGTGGTGTTTTGCAGGCCGCGTTCCGCCACCACGCTGAAAGCGGCTTCGACAATGGCCTCGACGGTGGCCTTGGCCCGTTCCTGGCGGGGTTGACGCGGGGGGCGCTTGTTCATGACGGCTATCCGAGTTGTATCCGAGTAAATCCTCGGATTACAGTGCGCTTATCCGGTCATCCCGTCAAGCGCCCCGGCGCACAAGCTTTCCGAGAGTGTCCACCATGACAGCCAAACACCCCTCCCGCCACAGCAGCGCCGTCGTTACCGGCGCGGGCAGCGGCATCGGCCGCGCCTTTGCGCTGGAACTCGCCGCGCGCGGCGGCCGCGTCATCTGCTCCGACATCAACCTCCATACCGCACAGGAAACCGTGCAGCTGATCCGGGCCAAGGGCGGCGAGGCGCTGGCGGTAAAAACCGATGTGGCGCAGATCGCCGAGGTGGAAAGCCTGGCCGCCGAAGCCGAAGCCTGGCTGGGCGGTCCGGTGACGCTGGTGGTGAACAACGCCGGGGTCGGCGTCGGCGGCAAGCCGGTGGGCGAGATTCCGCTGGCCGACTGGCAGTGGGCGCTGGGCATCAACCTGTGGGGCGTGGTGCACGGCTGCCATGTCTTCGCGCCGAAACTGCGGGCGCTGGGGCAGGGCGGCATCATCAATGTCTGTTCCACCGCCAGCTTCGCCGCCGCGCCGGGCATGTCGCCCTACAACGTCTCCAAGGCCGCCGCGTTGGCGCTGTCGGAAACGCTGGCGGCCGAACTGGCGGGCACCGGCGTCGCCGTCACCGCGCTGTGTCCCACCTGGGTGAAGACCAACATCGTGCAGGGCGGGCGCATTGCCGCCAACGCCTCCGGGCTGGCGGGCAAGCTGATCAACCGCGGCATGTCGCCGGAACGGGTGGTGCGTGAAGCCCTGGATGCACTCGATTGCGGCCGCCTGTATGTGATGCCGCAACTCGATGCCCGCATGATCTGGCGTTTCAAGCGGCTGATGCCGGACAGCTACCGTTTCGGCGCGGGCCTGATCGCCCGCTATGCCCTCAAGGCCTGACCCCCTTTCCACCTCGTCACCGGAGAACCGTCATGGCGACGATTGACCTGAACCAGATGCTGACCAAGATCCGCGCCACGCAATGGGCGCTGGATGAATTCGACTGGAACCGCCCCGGCGCTGAACGCATCACCGCCGAACAATGGCCGAAACTGAAAGCCTTCATGGCCGACCTGGTGTGGATTGAACACATCGGCGCGCGCGGCTTTGCGGCGCTGGCCAAGATCGCGCCCAACGACACCCTGCGCGAGATCTACACCTACTTTCATGCCGAGGAGCAGCGTCACGCCAATGCCGAAATGGCGCTGATGAAACGCTGGGGCATGCTGGACGGCGACCAGCTGCCGATGCCGAACGTCAACATCCGCCTCGCCATCGAATGGCTGGACCGCTACGCCGACGACATGCCGCTGAACGCGCTGGGCTCGGTGATCCCGATGCTGGAAGTGGCGCTGGACGGCGCACTGTGCAAGTTTCTGCTCGACACCGTTGATGACCCGCTCTGTCATGACGTCTTCGCCCGCATCAATGATGACGAGGCGCGGCATCTGGGCGTCGGATTCACCGTGCTGGAACTGCAGGGCCGCTCGCCGCTATTCAGCCAGCTGCTGCGTTTCACCGGCACCATGGTCGACCCGAGAATGCTGCTGGGCGTCCTCGCTTACTTCCCGCTGCTCAACCGCATGCGCGACAACCTGGTGAAGCTGGGGCTGCCGGAAGACAAGCTCTACGCCGCCATCAACCGCTTCGAGAAGATCGGCGGACGGACCGAAGACGGCCGCCGCAATCCTTGGTTCCACTTCATCAGCGCCCACGGCAAGGTGATGGTGAACCGCCGCAACCGCTGGTATCACGCGCCGGTCGATGCCCTGGTGGAGGCGACCAATCACATTCCCGAAACCTGGATGCCAACGGTGCCCAGCTGGGTGAAGGAACTCAATCCGAGTCCGATCGTGTGAGGAAACAGACCATGACCATCCATGAAAAAAGTCCCGACACGACCCGCCTGACGGATACCGCCGTGCATGAGGTGCTGGTGATCGGCGCCGGGTTTTCCGGGCTGGGCGTTACCCACCGCCTGCGCGAAGCGGGGGTGCGCGACATTGTCATCCTCGAACGGGCGCAGGATGTCGGCGGCACCTGGCGCGACAACCGCTATCCCGGCGCGGCCTGCGACATTCCGTCCAACCTCTATTCCTGGTCCTTCGCGCCCAATCCGGACTGGTCGCGCAGTTATCCCTCCGCGCCGGAAATCCATGACTACATCCGCCACACCGCCGAACGGCTGGACCTGCTGCGCTACGTGCGTTTCGGCCACAACGTCACCGCCGTGCATTTCCAGGACGACCACTGGCGGGTGGACACCACCGACCACGGCAGCTTCCGGGCGCGGGCGCTGGTGATGGCGTCGGGGCCGCTGGCCAATGCCAGCTATCCGGCCATTCCCGGCATCGAGACATTTGGTGGCAAGAAGATCCACAGCGCGCGCTGGGACGCGGACTACGACTTCCGGGGCAAGCGGGTGGCGGTGATCGGCACCGGGGCCAGTGCCATCCAGCTGGTGCCGGAACTGGTGAAGCAGGCGGCACAGGTCAAGGTATTCCAGCGCACCCCGGCGTGGGTGCTGCCGCGCGCCGACTTCGCCACGCCGGAGTCACACAAGCACCTGTTCCACCGGTTGCCGGTGGCGCAGCAACTGATGCGCGAGGCCTTGTTCTACGGGCATGAGGTGATGGCGACGGCGCTGATCTGGCGCTCGCCGCTGTCGTCGGTGGTGGAAAGCGTGGCGCGGGCTCACCTGCACCGGCAGGTACCGGACCGCTGGCTGCGGCGGCAGCTGACGCCGGATTACCGCATCGGCTGCAAGCGGGTGCTGATCTCCAACGACTGGTATCCCGCGCTGCAACAGCCGAACGCCAAGCTGGTGACCTGGCCGATTGTGCAGTTGCGGGAGGAGGGTATCCAGACGGCCGAGGGCGCGGTGCATGCGGTGGACTGCGTGGTGTTCGCCACCGGTTTCGAGGTGGGCAAGGCGGGTACGCCGTTCCCGGTGTACGGTGCGGGCGGGGTGGAGTTGGGCGCGCAATGGCAGCGCGGCGCGTCGGCGTACAAGAGCATTAGCGTGGCGGGCTTTCCCAACCTGTTCATGATGCCGGGGCCGAACTCGGGGCCGGGGCACAATTCCTACCTGTTCTACATGGAAGCGCAGTTTGATTACACGGTGCAGGGGGTGAAGGCGATCCTGGACGGTAATCTGGCGCAGCTGGATGTGCGGCCGGGGGTGCAGGCGGCGTTCAACCGGGATATGCAGAAGCGGCTGGCGGGGACGAACTGGAATTCGGGCTGCAAGAGTTGGTATCTGACGGAAGACGGCTTCAATGCGACGATGTTTCCGGGGTTTGCGACGCAGTATGCGAAGCAGATGCGGGGGTTCAGGGTGGGGGATTATGTGCGGGTGGGGAGGGGGGTGACGGTGGTGTCGTAAGGCGGTAAAGTGGTTCAGGAAAACCGGGGCTATCCCCGGTTTTCTCGTTTAGACTGTCCGGTATTGGTCTTTTCCGGCTTGATTCGATGTCTCTTCCGCCCATGAAGCCGCCTGCTCTGCCGGTTATCGATACTGACCGCTGTACCGGTTGCGGCCGCTGTGTTGCCGCCTGCCCGCCGCATGTGCTGTGGCTGGAGGCGGAGCGGCCAAACGGGTGGGGGAAGAAGACGGCGGTGCTGCATGATGCGGTGGGTTGTACGGGGTGTGCGAAGTGTTATGCGGTGTGTCCATTTGAGGTGATCAGTATGGTGCGGGGTGAGGGGTAATCTGACTTCCGCAGGGGTCATCCGATACAAGTTTTGCAACAAAGCCTTTGGGGCGTAGTGTTTTGAGGGCGATGGCACCGTACTCGACGACATGCCGGGGAAATACAGGCACTGAATTTGGTGTCAAATAAAGTTAGCTGTCATTGGAAGATGTGTCGTGAACGAGAGCAATATTCTGAAGAACTTTGGTGTGCCTGTGGCATATGAAGATGCGCACTTCGTAGCGTCGATTGACGAGGTTCTCATTGAGATGTATGAGCAGGCCTATGAACGAATGTGTCTTGAGGACCACGCCAAGGCAGAACGGTGCAATTCACAGTCGTTGAAATTCGCAGAGGAAATTGCGGAAAAGGCCTACAAAATTGCTTGGAACGTCACGGGGAATGAGGAGCTATGCTCACTGGTTTCAGATGACTTGCGTACTCTAGTTGCCATAGCCTCAGAAGCGGCCGAAGACCTAAATCAGTTTCAAAGGCAGCGTATCGCTTGGTATGAGCGTGGACATTTCCCTTGCGGTTACCATGGGACTTTTCCCAACGGTAAATGGGTGATCGCATGACAGCCATCGTAGGGCGCATTAAAAATGCGCCGTATTTTCTGCCGCGAAACCCGCTCATCCCAACCTCGCTACCCCATAAATCAACAACCCCAACGATCGTAAATTCGGTGGTTAATCGTGCTCTGTCCCGAATTTCTACTGCCCGAGCGGGTAAAGGTAAAGAAAAGGGGGCAGACACAGATCGTCCGGCCCCGGCTGCACCACCACCACCGTGGCGTCGCCGCCGGCACCGACCACCAGGATGGATTGGATCATGTTCGCTGCCTCAGGGAATTACTGCATGGCCAGCCGGGCGATGCCCGTCTTCAGGGATGACGGCAGGGCGCGCAACGTCGGAGCGTAGACACGGTTCAACCAGCCCGGCACCACCACGCGACTGCCCGCCGACAGGCCGCGCAGGCCCGCCTCGGCCACCTTGCGCGCGGGCATCATGCCCAGCTTCTGGATGCCCGAAACCTGCTGTCCGGTGACCGACATGAATTCCGTCCAGGTGCCGCCGGGACACAGGGTCGTCACGGTAATGCCATCAGAAGCCAGCTCGTTCGACAGCGCCTCCCCGAAGGACAGCACATAGGCTTTCCCCGCTGCATAGGTCGAGAATTCCGGGACCGGGATATAACCGCCCACCGAGGCCGTATTGAGAATCCAGCCCGAGCGACGCGCGCGCATGTCGCGGCCGAAGTGCCAGCACAATTCGGTCAGCGTCTCCATGTTCAGCCGGTTCATGTCCCGGTGCGCCTCCACCGGCTTATCCAGGAAAGGCCCTTTGATGCCGAATCCGGCGTTGTTGATGAGGATATCGACCGCGACCCCCGCGCCTTCCGTCCGGGCATGCAGGACCTCGGCCGCCCCCGGCGCACCCAGGTCCATGGCGATGACGTCGGTGCGCACGCCGTGCGCGGCCGCCAGTTCCTGCGCCAGCGCCTGCAGGCGCTCGGCGCGCCGGGCAACCAGGATCAGGTGGGTTCCGTTCGCGGCAAGAACACGCGCCATGTCCTCACCGATACCGCTGGAAGCGCCGGTGACCAGCGCGGTCTTGCCTTGCAGGTTTTTCATGATGTGCTCCGGTTGATCATCGTACAATTCGATGAGTATCAAACCAGACCTTGCTTCGATACTTGTCAAACCATAAATATGATCATGCGTCAGCTTCCGACAAACGGTCAGCCCGGATTGCGCGCCTGTGTCTCGTCGCGGAACTGCTTCATCATCTTCACTGCCAGTTGATGCCGGTCGGTGGATTGGCGTGGGCGCCCATCTTGCGTATACCCAGCCGTGTTCCGGCAAAGAATCCGTTATCGTCCATTCGGATACCGATGATGAATTCCAGCCAAGGCAGAGCCTTGGGCGGCATGAAGAGCAGCGGCCCCGGGGAGAACGGCGTGTCCTGGCCATAGCCCAGCGCCCTGCGAATCCGCTGTTCCTGAGGAAAATCCGTGACAGAGCGACATTAAAAGCCCCCCTCACCCCTGCTTCGCCACCCCATCAATCAACAACCCCAACGTCGCATCCACCAACCGCTGCCTTCCGTCCAAATCATCCGGCCTGTACAAAAACCGCAGCGCCCCCCCCAGCAACATCCCGATCACCGCATGACTGGTCGCCTCCGCATCCAGATCCGCCCGCAGAAAACCCAGCTTCACCCCGTGCGCCAGATATTCCGCCGTAATCCGCGCCCCGAATTCCTGCAGCATCATGATGCGCCCGGTCATCTCTGCATCCACCGAGGTCGCCTCAAACAGCACCATGCGGATCATGTCCGGGTTTTCCGCCATCACCGCCACAAAGCGGTTGCCGATGCGGCGGCACTGCTCGCGATACTCCGCCAGCGACCCCGCCGCACCTGGCGCGTTCTCCGCCGCCAGCGTGTCCATGATCTGCCGCGACACCTCGTTGATCACATGCTCCAGGATGTCGCGCTTGTTTTCGAAGTGGCGGTAGAAGGTGCCATGACCGATGCCCAGCCGTTTGGCAATGTCGGCGATGCCGGTCTGGTGATAACCCCGGGCGGAGAATTCGGCGAAAGCGGCCTGGATGATCTCGGCCCGCAATTGCTGCTTGTTGCGCTCGGCGCGGGACAGGGAAGCGTCAGTCATGGTGGTCCTGAATTTGTGAACGGACATTCGGTTCCAATGTTGACATCACATTCCGCCGATGACAATATGATCCGATCAATGGTACGGAAGTACCAGAAAAATACCGCCACCAGCCTCTCCGGAGTCCCCGATGACCGACGCCCCGAAAGCCGCCAAGCCCCGCCGCAAGACCGCCGTCAAAGCTGCTGAAACCCCCGCGCCGACGCCGGTCCGCGAAGTGGAGGCCCTGATCATCGGCGCCGGACCGTCGGGGCTCAGCGCCTGCATCAAGCTGAAGGAGCAGGGCGTCACCGACACCGTCATCCTCGACCAGGCCAACCGTATCGGCGGCACCTGGGCGGTCAACGACTACCCCGGCCTGCAATGCGATGTGCCCAGCGAGATGTATTCCCTCGGCTTCGCGCCCAACCCCGAGTGGACGCGCACCTATGCGCCGCAGGCGGAAATCCAGCGTTATCTGGAAAAGGTGGCGCATGACTTCGGCATCGTCGATCACGTCCGCCTGAACACGCGGGTGGAAGACGCCCGCTGGGACGCAGCTTCCGCGCGCTGGCACATCACCACGGCAGGCGGCGAGCACTACAGCGCCCGTTTCTTCATCCCGGCCGCCGGTTACATCGGCGAGGCAAAGATGCCGCACTTCCCGGGGCAGGACAGCTTCAAGGGCGCGGTCTTCCATTCCGGGCTGTGGAACCACGACTACGACCTGCGCGGCAAGCGGGTGGCGGTGATCGGCTGCGGCGCATCGGCCATCCAGTTCCTGCCCGCCATCCAGCCCAAGGTCGGCCATATTTACAGCTTCCAGCGCACGCCCACCTGGGTGCTGCCGAAGCCGGACTACGCGGTGCCGGAGCCGGTGCGCAAGCTGTTCAAGCGCGTGCCGATGCTGGAAAAACTGGTGCGCGAATCGGCGCTGCTCGGTTTCGAGCCGTTGCTGCCGCTGTTCCTGCGGGAAAACCTGGTGAAGCGCTTTGGCAACCGGCTGGGGGAAATGAACATCCGTCTCGGCATCAAGGACCCGGCGATGCGCAAGGCGCTGACCCCGGACCACACCTTCGGCTGCAAGCGGCCGCTGCTGTCCAACGACTGGTATCCGGCGCTGGCCCAGCCCAATGTCACCGTGCTGTTCCAGGGCCTGCACCACATCACCGAGAACGGCGTGGTGGGCGATGACGGAAAGGAAATCCCGGTGGACGCCATCATCTTCGGCACCGGCTACGCGGTGGCCGAACCGGCCATCTACCGTATCATCAAGGGCGCCGACGGCCGCAGCCTCAGCGAACACTGGCAGGGCTGCCCGCGCGCCTACCAAGGCATGGCCATCCACGGTTTCCCCAACATGTTCATGATGCTGGGCCCCAACTCGCACAGTCTGGTGGGTTCGGTGATGTGGACATCGGAGCATCAGGCCATCTACATCGCGCAGGCGGTGAAGACGCTGCAGCAGGGCGGTCACCGCCAGCTGGAAGTGCGGCGGCCGGTGCAGGACGCCTTCAACGCGGGCATCGAGGGCAAGCTGGCAAAAATGCCGATCCGCGCCGATGTCTGCGAGACTTACTACCTCGACAAGGGCGGCCGCAACCAGTTCGTGTGGCCGGAATACGGGGTGAATATCAAGAAGCGGCTGACACAGTTTGAGAGTGGCGATTACGCGTGGGGTTGACCCTTTTCCGCACAACAACAACACAGGCCCCCGGGGCCGGAGCACGCACATGACGAAATCCGTGAACCTGAACGGCGCGGTGGTCGCCATCACCGGCGGCGCGCGCGGCATCGGCCTCGCCACCGCCAAGGCGCTGACGGTTGCCGGCGCGCGCGTCAGCATCGGTGATGTCGATCTGGAACTGGCGCAACAGGAGGCGAAGAAAAACGGCCTGCATGCCGCCCGCCTCGATGTGCGCGATCCCGCCAGCTTTGCCGAATTCCTGGCCTCCACCGAGGCCGCACTCGGCCCGCTGGACGTGCTGGTGAACAACGCCGGGATCATGCCGATGGGCGGTTTTCTGGAAGAGTCGCCGGGGCTGAGCGACGCGCAGATCGACATCAATTTCCGGGGCGTGATCCACGGCATGCGCGCCGCGCTGCCCGGCATGCTGACGCGCGGTCGCGGCCATATCCTCAACATCGCCTCGCTGGCCGGACGCTTCGCCATTCCCGGTGCGTCGATCTACTGCGGCACCAAGTTTGCGGTGGTCGGCATGACCGAGGCGGTGGCGGGCGAGTACCGTGATTCCGGGGTGAACTTCACCGTGATCATGCCTAGCGCGGTCAGTACCGAACTGACCTCCGGCACCTCGGAGGCCTCGAAAGGCATGCTGCCGGTGGTGTCGCCGGAGGACGTGGCCAACGCCATTGTCAGCGCCATCCGCGCGCCGCGCCTGATGGTGGCGGTACCCGATTACCTGAACAAGGCGCATGCATTGTACGGCCTGATGCCGCAGGGTCTGGTGGACGCGGGCCGCCGCTTCCTGGACGACCGCCGCCTGCTGAGCAAGCTGGATCATGCCGCGCACGCGGGCTATGACCGGCGCATCAAGGGGCTGACGCGGTGATCACCTGAAGCCGGTCCTGGTCAAGCAACTTCAGCCCCTCCGGCCGGCACAGCATAAAGTGTCGATATAAGGGGAACTGGGCATGGCGGTCGTTTCGGCGTATATATGCTCCGTTACTCCGTATTCTGCCGGGTTTCCGGTGGTTGATGCGGAGGGCAGATTTACCGACCGGCGTTCATGAAGCAGCGCCGGCGACCCTGTATGTTTACGGAGGAGTGCAAGGTGAACAGGCGACAGATCATGACAGGTGCGGGTGCGTTGCTTGTCGCGGTGCTGACCGGGTGCATGTCGCCCGCCGGTCGCACGGGGCAACGCTACAACGAGCAGATCGCCTCGGTCCTGATTTCCGGGGACGGGCGTTATCTGGTGGCCCTGTCGCCGGATTTCCATTACGTGTTCGAGGCGCCGCCGGTGCTGGTGCAGTCCATCCGCGGCGTTTTCCATCCCTTTGTCTCGGCCATGCCTGCCGTGTTCCGGGTGCGTCATGACGGAACCACCGAAGGGGATCTTTACCTGACCGTCAGCCCCGAGGCCGCACCCGGTCTGGTGGAGGCTGCATTGGCCGCCGGCTACCAACCGCAGCAGGACGAACGCGGTCGGGCCGGGGCCATTGCCCGCGTCCGGCTGAATGGCAAGCGCTACTCGGCCCTGTTGGTGGAGAAGGAGGCCTCCTATAGCCTGAACCGGATCTATGACGTTCCGGTGGAGGTGGATGGTTCTGCCGGGGAGGTCATCGCGGCGGCGGTGGCTTCGCCGGTTTCCCGGGCAGCCGATGGTGTGCTGATGCTGTTTGGTGCGCCGCTGGTGGCCATTCCGCACACTGGGAAGACGGACAGCAAGGCAGTGGGGAAGTAAGCGGAGGAGCGGGTGGGGTTGATCAGTCTCTGTCTCCGGGGTTCCGCAGTTTTCCGTTGCAACAGAGCCTTTGAAGCGAATTAAAGGGGGAAGTTGTCGGAATTGTGGGGGCGGCGTAAGCTGGGGGCTTTGGGGCATGGTGCTTTCAGGTTGAATGCACTGTTTTTAACACCATGTCGGGAAAATGCAGACACTGAATTGGGTGTCGATATCAAAGCTAGACGTCTGAAAAACAAAGAAAAACTACACGCAAGAGTGCTCCATGAGATTCAACGATCTTCGCCTCCATGATGCCCTTATCGGAGCTATTCACATAAGCTGGGAATCTGAGCGCTGCGACATCCGTTTCAATTTGGTCGGAGGCGGCTGTCAGTGGTTGGTTTTTGAAGGCTTCACGAAGCTAGATTTTCCGAGGGCCGAGCCATGGGGGGCATCCCAAAGCGTCAATACGGTTCAAGAGAAAGCTCCAGGCGTATTTGAAATAGAACTGCAGTCCGGCGATGTTCTGCACATTGTGGCGCCTCATTGGAGCTATCGCAGTGAGTAGATCCCACCGCACCCTAGGTTCCACCTCGAAGTGCAACACAACCAATATGCACCAGCGAATATAGCTAGTCCTTCTACTCACATATCAATCAACGCGGACGTCATGACATTTTGCATAAAATCCGCAAATGTCACGCTGCCGGTTATTTCCACGTTAGGCCTTCCTCGGAGCGTATATGCCAGACCAAAATCCCGAAGTGAAATTGCTCGCTCACGCGCTATATCAAATGAGAATTCTCTTGTCGGGCCATCTTGGC
Organism: Fluviicoccus sp.; assembly: GCF_030646115.1. GTDB lineage: Bacteria > Pseudomonadota > Gammaproteobacteria > Pseudomonadales > Moraxellaceae > Fluviicoccus. Next base: position 19,939 of record NZ_JAUSMX010000027.1, on the reverse strand, counting down.
AGCATGTGCAAAAGCCCTATCGAGGTTCGAGTCGCCGCGCATATGGCGTATGCGTTGCACAACGAGGCATTGGAAATCATCGAAGGCCGCCACTTCGACGTAGGTTCGGCCTTGAAGAAGATTGAGGCTATAGACAACATCCTAGGCACAGAGGACGGCACGAGGTTTTCCCGCTTTGTATCTACAGGGAAGGCCTAACAATCAATCCAGCGGACCCCGTCCGGGGAGGCTGATTTCCAACGTTGGGCGTCTTGTCTGGCCGCGAAATTTCAGAGAACTTGTTTTGGTGATAGTTGCCGGATTCATCACAGTTCGCTCAGGAGATAGAGAGGAATTCCTGAGCCTTTCAGCGGAAGCCGTTGCCAAAGCACGCGCGGCTCACGGATGTCTGGACTTCTCCGTATCACCAGATATTCTGGAAGCGGAAAGAGTGAATGTTTTTGAAAAGTGGGATAGTTCAACTGATCTCCTGAACTTTCGAGAAAACGGGCCTTCAAATAGATTGACCGGGTTAATCGTTTCTGCAGAAGTCATTGAGTATGAGGTCGGCTGAATGGGAAGAGCTACTCGGCCCTGTAGGTGGATGGTTCTGCCGGGAAGACGGACGGCAAGGCAGCGGGGGAGTAAGCGGAGGAGCGGGTGGGGTTGATCAGGCTCTGTCTCCGGGTTTCCCGGTTCTTGCAGCGATAACGAGGTTCCTTATGGACTTGTCAGGTTTCACCTGGTTGCATAAGTGAAACCGCTGTTACGGAACCATGCCTGAATGTGTGAGCCTGACGTAATCTTTTGCGGCTGGCCCAGAACATTAGGGCAATTCGTGAAATCCAGACGAATTTGAAATTTTTGGGATTCCGACACAAGCACAGGGATTTTAATGTCCGATTCGCTGCTGTAGCGATAGATGCTATTTTTGATCTGGTCCGAGCGAACCACAACGCTGCGATCGGGGAGCAAAACTGAGGCGGACGAAATTTTGCAGTCCGTTTCATTGAATATTAAGACCCAACGGTAGTTTGGCTGAAGCGCCGCCGTTATGGACTTGAGAAAAAATCCGGCTGCGATACCTAGCAGCATGAAGAATAAAAGCAACAGACCCTTTCGCATGCTTTTGAAGCCCGACGTTGATATCGACCCCGAATCCGGCGCCTGTAATTTCCCATGTAAGCGGTTGAAAATCCAACCATCCACTGCAGGTTCACTATGGTGCTAATCATGATCCGTCCCCTGGTTCCTGTCTTATAGAATTGTTAGATGCGCCCTCACAGTGACTCATATATGGCATTACCGAGTTCCACCGCGCTACTGGTCCCGGCCAAATAGTCATCTAGGTCAAAAGTTGGAGCGCACCAAGTATGTTTTGCTCGCTTCCGTGCGATGTAAGCACGGACATAAGCCAAAGGATTATCTGAACTTCTCTCAATGAGATCTGCCACCCGATCAATTTCCGACGCGAAGTCGGAAGCCCTTGTGAAGTAGTCAGAACTCACATCTCCACCAGCCCGCACAATGGCAGCTGCGTTCCGAAGATTTGCAATAAGTGTCGTGGCACGGTCAGTCATAGGCGCATATACTCTGATATCGACCCCGAATCCGGAGCCTGTATTTCCCGAGTACACAGTTAAAATCCCAACCATCCACCGCAAATCCCGGCCACCCCAAGTTCATACTACGCCCCCTCCCGCCGCGTCAACTGCAACTCCGCCCACCGCACATCCGCATGCACCAACGCCGCCCCGGCCCCCGGATTCCACACCGCCGACAAATCAAACTCATCCCCGAACACCTGCCACCCCTCCGGGGCCAGCGCGCGCACCAGTATCCACACCAGCTCCGGGTCCGTCGTAAAACCAATATGGAAGCCCAGACAATCCGGCATCTTCCAGTACCGTTCCGGGGGCGACAGCAGGTAAGGCCCGCACGGCCCCAGCGACTCCGCCAGCAACGGCCACAGGCCGGGTGTCATGCCGTCAATGTCGAAACGCACATACAATTGCAAATGGATCGAAGCGGTCATCATCACGGGCATCCGGCAGGGGGGGTGGCCCTGATTCTAGGGGTTTCGCCGAAGGATGACAGCGTACAAAAGGGATCATGAGGCTCCGCCCCCGTTTCCCCGGCCTAGGCCTCCTCCCCGATACACCACCACTCCACCGGGACACTGTCGTCCGGCTGGGTGACGTCGTGTCCATGCTCCCGGAAATGCGGGGGCACTGTCAGCGCTAGCTGCTCCGAAAGACGCCGTGGCGCCAGGGTATTGGATTGGCCCAGCAAGCCCTCGTAATAGTCCTTGTCATAGAAAATGGTCACTTCGCTTTGATGCAGCCACGGCCAGGTAATCAGGCAGGCAACCCGGTAGTACCCGTGGGTATTGCCGCGCGAGGCCTCCGACAAACCGGCCGCGGCCTTCAGCAGCTGGGCGACACAGCGGGTCTGAATGTCCGGATTGGTCTGAGGCCCCTGAACCAGCGCGGTGTGGACCGGAATCTTCCAGTTGCAGAACAGCTCCTGTTGATCGGAGCGGGGCCGAACATGGCCCTGGAAGCCCTGCGCCCATTTCTCCAGGGCGCGCATCCGGCGCGGAATGCCGCGCAGTTTTCCGTGGCTCAGTGCAATCTGCCTCATGGCGATCTCCGGTCATTCATTTTTCGCACCAAGCCCGATACTCCGACGGCCGCAACCCGTATCGCGCCAGAACCCCCTCGTGCAAGCGCCGCAATTCCTCCACCGCCAGCGCCTGCACCGCCTCCCTCTCTGCTGCCGGGACGTCAGCCCACACCGCCTCACGGATAACCGCCAGCGCCTCCCGATCCGGATGCAGCACCACTTCCCGGATCGTCTGCCGTATCAACTCCCGCCAGGCCAGACGCAAGGGATCCGGCTCGGCCAGATCCTGCCGGATCGCCACATATTCCTGCGTCGACCGCTCGTAGGCCCACACATACAAATCCCGCAGCAGTTCCACCCGCGTCAGTTCATACACGCCCAGGATCGCCCGGCTGTAGGCCTGTTCCGGCACATCCAGAAACGTCAGCGGACAAAGGTTTGCCCGGAACAAGGGCAGGTTGGCGGCCAGCCGTGATGTGCGTTTGTTGATGTCGGCAAACGGTTGCAAATACGGCAGATGCACCATGAGGAAGAAGGAAAGCTCGAAGGGGTCGGGAATGGCGGCTGCCTTGTCCAGCAAACGCTCCAGTGTGACTTCGATCGCTTGCGGCAAGGACAGCGGGCGATAGACGCTGCCGCCGATGTCCACGGCATGCCGCCGGATGCGTCCTTCATCCGCCGGGTTGGGCAACAGGTTTTCCGCCAGTGCGCTGTGCAGGTTCATCAACAGGTAACGGCTGAGCCTGGCCTCGCCGCTGTTGTCCACCAGCAGTTCGATGGCTGTCTTGTGGTTTAGGATCATCTGCGTTTCCAGCGCCGCCTTGCCGCTGGCCGCCTGCCCCAGTTCAATCAGCTTGCGGGTATCCAGCCGTGAATAGGTGTTACCCTCCAGATGGCTCGACGCCCACGACAGGTCGATCAACAGGCGGTTGAGCATGGCGCGGCTGTAGGTGCCCGCCGGCGCTTCCGCCGGTCCGGTTTTTCCCATGCGGTGCAGTTGGCGGCGCAGTGGCTCCGGCAGATACCATGTGATGCCCGGTTGATAGCTGTCCAGAAAATCCGTTTGGTATCCAACCGGCTTGCGCGCGGACAGGGGCTGGTCCAGATAGCGCAAAATATCCCGACTGTCCTCCGACAGCGGGATATGGGCAGGAAAGCTATCGTCAGCGACCGGTAACCCGGCGGGCGGGCGGGTAATGAAATAACGTCGGGCCCGGCCTTCGCCCTGCGCGAAAATCCGGCCGTGCTCCAGCAGGTGCGCAATCTGCCGCTGCGCGGTGCGTCGGGCAACGGCAGGGTGACGGGTCAGCAACCCGGCAAGGCTGATGCCGTCCGGGGTTTCGGCAATGCTTTCCAGCAAGGTATCCGTGGCGGGCATGGGTCGTTCTGGCGCGGTTCTGGTCGGGAAGTGGCGCCATTATGGCGCGGTTCCGGGAACTGCGCCACTCCGGATGGCGCGGTTTTACTTCCTAAGCCGCCACCCGCCGGTAAAACCCCTGCAACTCCGCCTCGATCACCGGCTCCAGCCCCAGCCCCGCCGAATTCAGGAAGCCCGCCAGCATCTCGTAATGCCCCACCAGCAGCGTCAGTTCCACCAACTGCCCCTCCGAAAACCGCGCTTGCAACCGTTCCCACGTTGCCGCGCTCACCCGTTTCTCCCGGCACAACTCCTCGCAGGCATCCAGCGCCGCCGCATCGCGGTCGGCCGCCCAGCCTGCCGGCCCGCGCGCCACCGCCACAATCTCCGCATCCGTCACCCCTGCCCGCAGGCCGATCTCCACATGCTGGCCCCACTCATAACGGCTGCGGCAGTTCCACGCCGTGCGCAGAATCAGCTTCTCCCGCGTGACTGGTGGCAGCGTGCCGTAGGGCATCATCCGTGAGGCGAAGGCCAGCCATGGCCAGAACAGGCGCGGGTGCCGGCCCAGCAGCGCGATTACATCCGGCACTTCGCTGCGGCCCATCAGCCGCGCCACGCCGGACAAGGCGCGGAACAAGGGTTTGCGCCCGGTCGGAGTCGGGGCGGGCAGGCGGTCGGTGCTTTCAAACCAGCCCGCGTCAGGTTGCAGGTAATCGGTCATGGCGGTGAGTCTCCTGAGGCAGGGGGAAGGGTGTCGCGGCAGGCACCGGGTGTTTGCCCGGTCAACCGTTTGAACCAGCGGACAAAAGCCGGATAGGTGGCGAAACCCAGCCGGTCGGGCAGTTCGGTGAGGGGGAAGGCTGGGTCGGCCAGCAGGCGGTGGGCTTCGCCCAGCCGCACCGCGTCCAGCAGGGTTTGAAAGCTGGTGCCGGCCTCGTCCAGCCGCCGTTGCAGGGTCTTGCCGCTGAGGCCGAGTTGAGCCGCCACGGTGTCCTTGGCGGGGAGGCCCTCCGGTAGCAGCGCTGCCACCAGCGTGCGCACGGCGGTGGTGATCGACCCGCTTTGCGGCCTGCGCCGCAGCAGGGTGTCGGCCTGTTGTTCCAGCAATGATTTCAGCACGGCGTCACCGTGGCGCAGTTGGCGCTTCAGCGCATCGGCAGGCAGCACCAGCGCCGTCTCCGGGCGGTCGAAATGCACCGGTGCGCCAAAGACCGCAAAGTACTCGCGCAATAAGGTTGGATTTGCAGGCGCGGCGTGACGGAATTCGACGGCGCGCAGCAGCTCGCGGTCGCTGTCTTCCAGCAGCAGCCGGGCGACGGTGACAAACACCCCCAGCACATACTCGGCAGCCTGACGGCGGAACTGTTCCCCGCCCGCCGCGCTGCGCCAGCGCACCCGCACCGCACCGGGCGCAAACTCCAGCCGGGTTTCCCCCACGCTGCTGAGCAGGCCGTTGAAGCGCACCACGGTTTGCAGCGCATCGGCCAGCGTGGCGCAGGACTGGAACACCAGCCCCAGCGCGCCGAAGGTGGGCGGCTGCACGCTGACGGCCAGCCGCAGGCCGGGCAGCGGGTCGCCGTCGGCGTTGATCCAGGCGATCAGCATCGCTTCCACGGCGGTCATCGGCACGGCAGCGTCGGCGTCGGCCAGATCGGCGCGGCTGAGTCCGCCCGCTGCCAGCACCGGTTCCATATCAACGCCCAGCGCCTCGCCGCGCGCCAGCACATGGCGCAGGTGTCGGGCGGAAATCCAGTCGCCGGGTTCGGTCGGGGTGGTGTCGGTCATGGTCGCTTCGGGGGAAAGTCGGGATGGGGCCATCCTCGCACAAATCCGAGAGGGGGATAGAGGCTGTCCCGATGAGGAACATGAAATGTCCCGTTCGGGTAAGTGTGCGGACGGAAGATGACGGCATCATGGCTGCATCAACCCCCACCACCGAGGACGCCATCATGGGCTCAACCACTTTCTGGAACGGCAAACTGTGTTTCATCACCGGCGCGGCCGGGGGCATCGGTCAGGCGGTGGCGGTGGCCGTTGCACGGCAGGGCGCGCGGCTGTTGCTGACCGATCTCCGCACCGACGAACTGGAACAGACAGCGTCAGCCATCCGCACCGAAGGCGGGCGGGTGGATTTCCTGCGCGCCGCCAACATCGCGGACTACGCCGAGGTGCAGGCGATGGCGGACGAGATTCACGCCCGTTTCGGCAGCATTGATGTGGTGATGAACATCGCCGGGATTTCCATTTGGGGCCGCATTGAGGATCTGGAACACCGCCACTGGCGCGACAGTGTCGAGGTCAACCTGATGGGTCCGATCCAGGTCATGGAGTGTTTCGTGCCGCCGATGATCCGCGCCGGGCGCGGCGGGGCGGTGGTGAATGTGTCCTCGGCGGCGGGCTTGTTCGGGCTGCCGTGGCATGCGGCGTACAGTGCGTCGAAATTCGGGCTGCGCGGGGTGTCGGAGGTGTTGCGCTATGATCTGGCGCGGCATGGCATCCGGGTGTCGCTGGTGTGTCCGGGGGCGGTGGATACCGGGTTGGTGCGGACGGTGCGTATTGTCGGAGTGGATCGGGATGATCCGTTGATGAAGCAACTGACCGGGCGTTTTCAGAAGCATGCGGTGTCGCCGGAGGCGGCGGCGGGTGCGATTTTGCGGGGGGTGGAGAAGGGCAAGTATATGGTGTTTACTTCGCCGGATATCGCGGCGGGTTATTGGTTTCAGCGCAAGTTTGCGCTGCCTTATGATCTGGTGATGCGGGGGATGAACCGGTATCTGGAGCATGTGCGGGCGAAGGCGGGGGGGCGGTAGTTGGCGGTTGGGGAGGGGGTGGTGTAGGCTGGGGGAGTTGGGGGGTGGTGATTTGAGGGGGGCACGGGTTTTAACGCCCTTCTGGGAAATTACTGGAACCGGATTCGGGGTCGGATAGAAAGTTAGGGTTTATCATGTCGTACTTCGCATATGATCGAATGGGGGCATCAATTCATGCTCCGAGTGAAAAAATAATGAGGGAGCTATTGGAGTCTGTCTCTGGTTCTGACCCAGAGCATCCTGATGTTTCATTAAACGATGCTGAAGGATGGTCTCTTTCTTATGGGTCATCTCGTAGGATGTCCTTTGAGAATGTAGAAACAGGAGAAGGCCCTTGGCATCTCAAAGAAATATCACATGCTCAAGCCATTGAGTTATGGCTTCTGCTTTCTCAAGGCAATATTGGGCAACTGCAGGCCAATCCTTGGCTTCCCGGCTATTGTAGTTAGCCCTAACAAGTCAAAAAAATCCGGGACGGAGCGACATTCCTGATGTCAGGATGACGGGCAGCAGGCGCGGGGTTGTATCCACGGGCTTGAAGCTGGCCATGAGGCGAGGCATCATCGGGAATGGTGGCGTTTGGCTTGTGGGCTGGGCCGCTGAAGATCAACAGGGAACAAGGGCTTTTTTCTTTAGCCTCGTTAGGCCACTACGCATGTCCACTACGCTCCGTGCACTTCGATCTGACATAACCAAGCTCCAAGTCGAGGCAATCGTCAACGCTGCAAATACGTCCTTGCTTGGCGGCGGCGGTGTTGACGGGGCCATTCATAGAGCAGCGGGTCCTGAGCTGGTTCACGAGTGCCGGCTCTTGGGCGGCTGCAAAACAGGTGAGGCCAAAGTCACAAAGGGCTATCAGCTGCCGGCGAAATTCATCATTCACACGGTTGGCCCGGTTTGGCGCGGTGGCACGCACGGTGAGCCAGATTTGCTGGCAAGCTGTTACCGCCGGTCGGTTGAGTTGGCTACGGAAAGAGGCATCACCTCCCTGGCTTTCCCCAGCATTAGCACGGGCATTTATGGGTATCCCATTGCACTCGCTGTCAAAGTGGCTGTCAGCACTGTCCGCGCCAGCCTCACACAAAGTTCATCCATTCAAGAGGTTGTCTTCTGCTGCTTTTCACCCGAAGATCTGCTGCACTACGAAAGCGCCCTGAGTGAAACAGCGACTTAACCTTTCAATCAAGAGGACTGGAGGCGTTGGGGTGTGGTGCTTTGAGGGTGAGAACGCGGGTTTTTGACGCGATGCTGGGGAAATACAGACACCGGATTCGGGTCGGATACAAATTTGCCGCTAACTCGCTATTCGCGCGGAGATTGAAGATGAACAAAACGATAATGATCAGTCTTCCGGTTGCGGACCTGAAGCTGTCCAAGGCGTTCTACACCGGGATTGGATTTACCGAAAATCCCGACTTCCAGTATGAAGGCTCGGCGCACATGATCTGCAGCGAAACCATCAGCGTGATGCTGCTTACCCATGCGAAGTGGCAGGCCCTGACGGTGAGACCAATTGCGCCGAAAGCGTCCAGCGAAGTCGGTCTTAATATCTCGTGTAGTTCCCGGGAAGAGGTTGACGCCATGAATAGTGCTGCAGCCAAATACGGCGGAATCTCTGACGTAAATCCAGTTGATGATTTTCCGTTCATGTATGGCCGAGATTTCACGGATCCAGACGGCCACGTTTGGGGAGCGAAATGGTTTGATAAGTCCGTTCTTACGTCGAGAATTTGGTAAATAGAACGGGTTTGAGGCTAACTTGCAGGCGCGAGGCCCTGAAAGACATCAGGGTCGAAGCAGCACTCTTCCGTCATATCCCCCTGCGTTGCAGAAGGGTATCCATAGTCGTCAGGTCTACGCCAGCACCACCGCCACCGCCCGCGCCGCACTCTGGCAGGCCCCTTCCATCGTCGTCGTCCAATCCGTCCGCGTCCAGTCCCCGGCCAGCGCCAGCCCCTTCACCGAGGTCCGCTGCAAAGGCCGCACCCCGGCGGTTCCCGGCCGCTGCGCAAAGGTCGAATGCGGCATCCGCACAATATGGCTGTGGATGACCTTGGCCTCGCGCGCCGCTGGATAATACCGGCGCAGCACCGCCATCTGCCGGTCGGTGATTTCCTGATTCGTCCCCTTGATCAGCTCATACGCCGCCGAAACGGTGGTGGAGAAGAACCAGGTCTTGTCCGCCTTCCGGCCATGCATGCGCTGCCGGTCCCAAACCTGTTCCAGCACACCTTCGCCGCCGTACAGCACCTCGCCCCAGTCCTGCATGCCGATGTCGCGGTCCAGATACAGGTTGACGCTGACAATCGGCACCGCCGTCAGTTGCTCCACCGCGCGATAGATCGTCGCATGTTCCGGCACCTGATCCAGCAACCCGCGCACGCGCCAAACCTGCACGGCGCAGATCACGCAGTCGGCCTCGATCTGTTCGCCATCCAGCAGCGTCACGCCACGAACCTTGCCGTTGTCCACATCCACGTGGCGTACCGGCGCGCGGGTCCGCACCTGCACGCCCAGCCGGACAAAAGTGCGTTCGCTGCTGCGCACGAACAGCGTGTCCAGATCCACCGTCGGGTAGCCAATGGACACCGGCGTGCGCATCCGCACCGCCTGCCGCATGCCGGTGGCGAAGAGATCGGCGGGCACCTTGGCGGAGGAGATGGCGGGCTTGTCGCCGGTCAGGCCGACGACGATGCCGTCCCACATCGCCTTGCGCGCGGCTTCGGGCAGGCCGACGCGGTTGAACCATTCCTCGGCGGTGATCTGGTCCAGATCGGCAGGCTGGCGGATGGCTTGCGCAAACATGCGGGCCTGGGCGCGGGCGGTGCGCAACTTGTCGAGGCCGTGTACGCAGGGCAGGTCGCCCAGGGCAATGCGCAGGCCGCCAAGGCCCCAGAAGGCGGTTTGCCGGAATTCGCCGCCGGGCATGCGCACGCCCATGTGACCGGGGAAGCAGACATGCTGGCGGGTGCCGATGCTGTCGAGGAAGCGCAGCAGGTATTCGTAGCCGCTGGCAAAGACGTGCTGGCCGTTGTCGGGGATGTCATCGACGGCGGTTTGCGGGATGGCGATGGTGCGGCCGCCGAGGCTGCCGCGTTTTTCCAGCAGGGTGACCTGATGGCCTTTTTCAGCCAGCCAGACGGCAGAGGCCATGCCGGCGAGACCGCCGCCGATGATCAGGCATTTCATGGTGTTTGCTTCCGTGTGGGTGCCGGGTCGGGGGCCGGGCGTGAATGATCGTCGCTTTGCCGGCCGATTCTGGGCAGGGGTTTGCTTGGTTGGCAAGCGGAAGGTCAGCGGCTTGCGCAATGATCAGCAAACCATCGGGTTCGCTATTGACGTTCGGCCATGCCCTGCTAAAGTAAACCGAACAGTACAGTTTATTTTTGGAGCCCACCCGTGCGCCTCAAGACCGAAGCCAAGCGCCAGGCCATCCTCGACGTCGCCGCCAAGGCTTTCGCCGAACTCGGCTATGAAGGAGCGTCCATGGCGGAAATCTGCGCCCGCGTCGGCGGTTCCAAGGCCACGATCTACAACTACTTCGCCTCCAAGGACGAGCTGTTTTTCGACGTTCTCACCTGCGACCGCAGCGGCTTTGATCACGCCCACGATCCGCTCGACCCCGCCGCCCCCGATGTCCGCGCAGCCTTGCAGGATTTCGGTGAACGCTTCATCGGCTTCCTTTATACCCCTCAGATCCAAAGCAACCGGCGGCTGGCCATTGGCTCCGCCGCTCGTTCCGGCATTGGCAGGCTGATGTATGAACGCGAAGTCTCGCGCAGCCAGAAAAAGATTGAAGATTTCCTGCAGGCCGCCGCCATGCGCGGGGATTTGCGCTTGTTGACCCCGCGTCTGGCCGCCCGCCAGTTGCGGGCACTGCTGGAAGCGGAACTGATTGAGGAATACTTGTTCCAGGTCGTCCAGACGGTCACCACTGAAGACATCCATGGCCTGGTGCAGCGCGCTGTCACCGCCTTCCTCGCTATTTACACCCCGGTTGCCGATACCCGGCTATCGGCTGAAACGGATCCATTAAATCCTGAAACCGGAGAATGACCATGAAAATCACCCGTGAATGGGCCACCCCGCTCACTGCCGGCGCGTTCCTGCTGGTGGCCACTACCGGCCTGCTGATGTTTTTCGAGCTCGACAGCGGCCTGAACAAGGAAGCCCATGAATGGCTGAGCTGGGCGCTGCTGGCCGGGGTGGGGCTGCATGTGGCGAGTAATGTCACCGCGTTCAAACGCCATCTGGCGGGGCGTCGCGGGCAGGCGCTTGTGGGCGTGTTTGCGGTGGTGCTGGCCCTGAGTTTCATTCCGCTGGAGGAAGAGGAAGGCGAGAAGCCGTTCATGGCGCCGGTGCGGGCGCTGGCCGGTACACCCATCACCACACTGGCCCAAGTGGCCAACACCACGCCGGATGAGGTGATTCAGCGTTTGCAGAAAGCCGGTCTGAAGCCCACGGCGGCGACACAATCGGTCAGCGACCTGGCCGGAAAGGACCCGGGCGACCAGATGCGCGCGCTGAATGCGGCGCTGGGCGCGGCGCTTTGACCGCATGAACCGGGGTAGGGGCAGGGGCAGGCAGGATTGCTGCTACGGCTTGAAACGTCAGGGAGTCCTGTCCTGCTCCGGATTTTTCAGCAGCTTATAGCCGTTGAGGATTTCGGCAATGCCAAAGCCGATCATCACGGCAAGCAGGCCCCATTTCCCCAGCCAGTCAAACAACGCCGCGCCGCGAGCGCCATTGGGTTCGCCCATGTTAAGGCCCTGGCTTTCAGCGTCCAACGCGATATAAAACAGCAGCGGGCTCATCAGGATGAGGAGAATGCCCACGGCCATACGAAATTTGCCCATGATTGCTATCCGGTTGTTTCAGGCACTATAGAAGCCGGAGCTGCCGGCGGCAACCCCGCCCCGGAGGGGGGAGGGTCGGCCTTATAAGGACGTATGTCATCCATTAAACGTGTGAAATAAGCCATGGCGTGGATAGTGGCTTTCCTTCTTGTACTCGATCGAATACAATTCATCCATGACATGGAGTTAGTCAGATGATTGTTGCACTGCTTCCCGAATTTGAAGAATGGCTTGACGGCCTGAAAGACGGCCTGAAAGACGGCCTGACCCGGCGGCGGTTGGCGCTGCGGCTGCGTAAAGCCGAACTGGGTAATTTGGGTGACATCAAGCCGGTTGGGGAGGGCGTGTGGGAGATGCGCGAGTTTTTCGGCCCCGGTTGGCGCATGTATTACATCCAGCGCGGTGACCTGCTGATCGTGATGCTGGGCGGCGGCGACAAGTCCACGCAACAGCGGGACATCGAGAAAGCCATTGAGCTGTCCAGAAATGTGGAGGATTGAGCCATGACCGACAAGATCAGAATTGCCGATCTGCCCGTTTTCGATGTGACTACCCATCTGGACAGCGAGCAGGCGATTGCGGAGTACCTGACGCTGGTGATTGAGGAGGGTGATCCGGCCCTGCTGGCGGCGGCGCTTGGGGATGTGGCGCGGGCACGCGGGATGACAGAGGTTGCCAAGGATGCCGGCATTGGGCGTGAGGCGCTGTACAAGGCGTTGCGGCCCAATGCTCAGCCGCGGTTTGATACGATCAACCGCGTTTGTCAGGCGCTGGGGGTAAAGCTGGTGGCGGTGCCCGTGCGGGCTGGGTCGGGGTCATGAGGGCGGGGATGTTGCTTTGACCCCCCAACGCGACTTGAACACGAATAAACATTCAAGTTATTTTCCCCCGCAACTCCCCCCGCCGCAAACCCTCCCCGGACCGCCATCATGCCCCAGTACACCGCACCCCTCCGCGACATGAACTTCGTGCTGCACGAACTGCTGCAAGTCCAGAAACAGTACCGCACCATTCCCGCTTTCGCGGAAACCGACCGCGAAACCATGGACAGCATTCTGGCGCTGGCCGCGAAGTTCAACGAAAACGAACTCTCGCCCATCAACCGCTCCGGCGATGAAGAAGGCTGTCACTACGACAACGGCGCGGTGCGCACCCCCACCGGCTTCAAGGAAGCCTACGCCAAATACGTGGAGCTGGGCCTGGGTTCACTGGCCGAACCGGTCAGTCGCGGCGGTCTGGGCCTGCCACCTTCGCTGGCCATGGCCTGCAACGAAATGATCGGCGGCGCCAACCGCGCCTGGGGCATGTACCCCTGCCTTAATCACGGGGCCATCAAGTCCATCGCCGCCCATGGCAGCCCGGAACAGGTCAGTACCTACCTGCCCAAGCTGGTGACGGGGGAATGGACGGCCACCATGTGCCTCACTGAATCCCATGCCGGTTCCGACCTGGGGCTGGTGCGCACCCGTGCCGAAGCCCGGGCCGACGGTTCCTATGCCATCAGCGGCACCAAGATTTTCATCAGCGGCGGCGAACACGATTTCACCGACAACATCGTCCACATCGTGCTGGCCCGCCTGCCGGATGCGCCCAAAGGCACCAAGGGCATCTCGCTGTTCATCGTCCCCAAATTCCTGGTCAACGCCGACGGTTCCCTCGGCGCACGCAACACTGTCAGCTGCGGTTCGCTGGAACACAAGATGGGCCTGAAGGGCTCCGCCACCTGCGTGATGAATTTCGACGGTGCAAAGGGTTTCCTGATCGGCCAGCCAAACAAGGGGTTGAACTACATGTTCATCTTCATGAACTCGGCGCGGCTGGGCGTGGCGCTGCAAGGGGTGGCGGGCATGGAGGCGGCCTATCAGGGCTCGCTGGCCTATGCGCGTGACCGTCTGGCCATGCGCGCGTTGTCCGGGCCGAAAATGCCGGAGCAGGCCGCCGACGCCATCATCGTGCATCCCGCCGTGCGCAACATGCTGCTGACGCAGAAAGCCTTTACCGAAGGCGGGCGGGCGCTGGTGTACTGGCTGGCCAGTCATGAAGACCGCATCATCGGCTCCACCGATGAAGAATCGCGCCGTGAATCGGACGCGCTGCTGGGCCTGATGACGCCCATCGCCAAGGCGGTGCTGACCGAACTGGGACTGGAAGCCGCCAAGCACGGCATCCAGATTTACGGCGGCCACGGCTTCATCCGCGAATGGGGCATGGAGCAGATGGTGCGCGATGCCCGTGTCGCCACGCTCTATGAAGGCACCACCGAAATCCAGGCGCTGGACCTGCTGGGCCGCAAGGTGCTGGCCAACCAGGGTCAGCAATTGAAGCTGGTCACGGACGCCATCCATACCTTCTGCCGCGAGCAGTCGGACAACCCCGCCATGCAGGAATTCGTGACGCCGCTGGCCGCGCTGTGCCAGGAGTGGGAAGCGGTGACCCGGCGTATCGGCCTCAGCGCGCTGGGTAACCCGGACGAAGTGGGGGCGGCGGCGGTGGATTACCTGTATTTCTCCGGCTATGTGATGCTGGCCTATGTCTGGGCGATGATGGCCGGCGTGGCGCAAAAGGCGCTGGTGATCGGCACCCCTGAAGAAAAATTCTATCAGGCCAAGCTGCACACGGCGCGCTTCTATTTCCGCAAGATATTGCCGCGCACCAAGACCCATCTCGACGGCATCGATGCCGGGATGGCGGCGCTGATGGCCGTGGAATTGTTCTGATGTCCTCCACCCCGACCCCAGTTAGGAAGAATCCTATGAGAGACGCTGTCATTGTCGAGGCGCTGCGCGCGCCCATTGGTCGCGGCCATGCCGAAAAAGGCAACCTGCGCGGCTGGCACCCAGTCAACTTGTACGCTCATGTCATCAACGCGCTGCTGGCGAAGACCGGCATTGATCCGGCCAAGGTCGAATCGCTGATTACCGGCTGCGTCACCGCACGGGGCGAGCAGGGCAACAACGTGTCGCGGCTGGCGGGCCTGCTCTCCAACCTGCCGGACACCACCGACGCCTTCACCGTCATCCGCGCCTGCGGTTCCTCGCAGGAAGCGGTGCATCTGGCGGCGCTGAAGGTGCTGGCCGGGGATGCCGATTACGTCATGGCCGGTGGTGTGGAGTCGATGGGCCGGGTGCCGATGTTTTCCGATATCGGTACACCGGACAACGTCAATCCGGATTTGAAGCTGAAGGTCGAGATCATCCATCAGGGCGAATCGGCGGAACGGTTGTGTGACATTCACGGCATCACGCAGGACGATCTGGACCGTTTTGCGGTGCAGTCGCACCGTCGCGCCTGGGCGGCGCAGCAGGCGGGGTATTTCCGTTCGCAGATTGCGCCCTTGACGGGGCTGGATGCGGCCGGGCAGCCGGTGACAATTGACGTTGATGAAGGCATCCGCGAGTCGGTGGACCCGGCGAAGATGGCGACGCTGCCGCGTCCGTTCCGTCCCGGTGTCGGCAAGATTTCTGCCGCCAATGCGTCGCAGATTGCGGACGGGGCGGGGGTGTTGCTGATTGCCGATCGGGCGACGGCGGAACGTGACGGCTTCCGGCCGCGCGCCCGCATTCTGGCTCGTGCCTGTGCGGCGGGCGATCCGACGCTGGCGCTGATGGAGGTGATTCCTGCGACCTTGCAGGCGGTGCAGCGCGCCGGGCTGAAGCTGGCGGATATTGATCTGTTCGAGATCAATGAGGCGTTTGCGCCGGTGCCGTTGATCTGGATGAAGGAGCTGGGCATTCCGGATGAGAAGGTGAATGTGAACGGCGGGGCGATTGCGCACGGGCATCCGCTGGGGGCGACGGGGGCGATTTTGATGGGGAAGCTGCTGGCGGAGATGGAGCGGCGGGGTGTGCGGTACGGGTTGCAGACGATGTGTATTGCGCAGGGGATGGCGACGGCGACGGTGATTGAGCGGTTGCCTTGATTCTGCGGTATGTTGTGGGTCGGACTTGAGTCCGACGTTGTTGTTTGGGCGAAGAGAGGGCGGCTTTTGGGGCCGCCTTTTTTTTGGTTTGAGAGGGGGTGAATTGTCTGACTTTTCTTTTGCTGATAGCTTTGGGGTTGATTGAAATCAGGCGGTTACATCGACTACGGATAATGCAGGCATTGAATTTGGTGTCGAATATAAAGCCAAAGTAGCAAGAATAGAGGGTGTAGCAATGAGCCATCCGCCAGAACTGGCTGAAGATAGAATTGATCAGGAGATCTGCGGCCTAGTTATGGAGGGGGTGACCCTAGAAAGAAATCTCACAGGGTCAACCATGAGGAACTGCAAATTTCTTGGTTGTAAGTTCGATCGCGTGCTAATGGCGAAAACAACATGGATAGAGTGCGAATTTATTGGTAGTACGCTGATTTCTCACTTCAATGACGCTGAGTTTGTGAATTGCGACTTTCGTGAGTCTACTTTTCGAGGCCTTACATGGCAGTTTGGTGGACTGCGTGCAAAGTTTAGAGAGTGCAATTTCTCTCAGTCAACCTTTAACCATGTTCTTCTTCGGGCATGTCGCTTTAGTGGATGTAATCTAGAAGGCGTCCGCTTCGTTAAATGTGATGTGCGTGGGACAAAAGTCGATGATAAACCACTAGATGTTGCTGGCTAACGAAATACGGGACGTAGCGATATTCCCTGCGTAGGGGCGCATTGCATGCGCCCTTCGTCGCCAAACAGGCTGGGATTTTCGGAAATCAGGGACGGAGCGACATTTCCAGTGAAGCGAAATTTCCTTGTGTAGGGGCGCATCGCATGCGCCCTTCGTCGCCAAACAGGCCATTATTTTCGGTGAAAAATCCCTGTTCGTCAGACAGGGCGCACGCAGTGCGCCCCTACAGACATCCCGAAAAGATGGAATGAGGGGGCGTGTTAACCCCCCCGCCGCGCCTTCGCCCGCGCCGCCGTCGCATCCCCGTTCGCCAGCCACATCGCCGCCACATCCGCAATCAACTGTTCCCACCCCATCGGAATCGTCCCGTCCAACCAGTTCAGGATCACCTCGATGGTGCCCCCGACCAGCAATGACGACGTCACCGCCGCGATGGGGTCCGTTTCCTGATTCGCCTCGTAATGCAGGTGTCCGTACTGCGACAACGCCGTTTCCAGCCCCTGGATGGCGGCGCGCCGGGCGGCGCGGGCGGCGGGACTTTCCGTCAGGTCGGTGAAGAGGATGCGGGCGCGCCAGGGATCATCGGTCAGGTGTTCAATGAGCGCCTTGATCGCCGCGTGCGCCAGTTCGGGCACGGGGAGCCGGCTTTCCCGCGCTTCCCCGGCGGTCTGGAACGCCAGCAGGATGATGTCGTTGGACAGTTCCAGGATCAGCGCCCCCGCCAGCTTGCCCTGATAGGGTCGGCTTGGTTAATTCGAGGGGTTACATTGTCGGACTTTTCTTTTCCTGATAGCTTTGGATTTATAGAAATCAGGCGGTTACACGGCCGTTGAAAAATTCGGACACCGGATTTGGTGTTGATAATAAAGTTAGCTTTGGGAGCAACCTATGGCATGGAAAATTGAACGCTGGCTATCAGAGGTATTTCCTGGAGAGAGTCAGATTTATGCCGAGTACAGAGAGCTCCCTTCGCGTGAGCTTGCCATCGTTACTGCAGCAGTATTGGATGTGGCGCTTGCTGAACTCATCACGCTACGTCTGGCAGACAAAGAAAAGGAAGCTCAGGAATTCCTAGGTCTGAACGGCGATGGCCGCGCGCCAGCGGGATCATTCGGCGCCCGAATTCAACTAGGTGTACTTGTCGGCCTACTCACACCGCACGATGCAGCTGCGCTTCGTGTCATTAAAGAAATTCGTAACCTTTTTGCTCATCGTGTCCGCATAGATTTTTTGTCTCCGCCTGTCCTAAAGGCCACCACCAAATTGCATGGGCTCTGGCTCGAGCACACTCTCGCGCTCATCGATGCTGGTGCAATATCTGGTTCAACAAAGCACATCACGGAACTTGGGCGTCAGCTACCGAATAACTCCGAGGCTGGCGAAGGCCTGCTGCTGTCAGTCTTAACTGTTTATCAGGCATACTTTCATCGAATGCACAGTCGCGTGTTACGCATTGGTGATGCTCTACTGTCCCAAGAAGAAGATGCAAGTTCTTCAACTTCCTAACCGAGCACCTGCCTAACCTTGTTAGACAACCTAAATCCAAACATCATAATCTCGCTAGGCTCCATCATGAATCTCTTACCTTATGAGTCATTCTGCGAGGTGCGGCTTGGAGAAAGCCAAGATGACGTTGTACTCAGTTTTGGTGAACCGATTCGTCGCCAACAGAACAGGTCGGGAGAATTAGAGTTTCAATACGAAGCCATGGTGGTTAGGTTCGGAACCCAGGGAGTCGTGGAAATTACTGCACGACCGGAGA
This sequence comes from Fluviicoccus sp., assembly GCF_030646115.1. GTDB lineage: Bacteria > Pseudomonadota > Gammaproteobacteria > Pseudomonadales > Moraxellaceae > Fluviicoccus. The sequence continues at coordinate 1,949 of NZ_JAUSMX010000027.1, read as the reverse complement.
CGGTTGTACTTGAAGGTGCAAAGATTTCGAGGCACGCGCTGGCCAGCTATCTCCAAACTAGAGATCCTTATGCAAAATTGATCCATGGGTTTGTGGTTAGTCTCAAATTCGGTGTGGCGGTTGACGATGATTCCGAAAACGACGGTTGGATTAGCGTCTTCGTTAGAGGGCATTGGAATGACGTCATACATTTGTCCTAGCCACATCTCATGAAGTCATGGCCGGGGTTAGAAATAGGGGACCTAGCGACATTTCCTGCGTAGGGGCCGCATTTACATGCGCCCTTCATCGCCGAAAAAGCCATGATTTTCGGCAAAAACACCCTGTTCGTCAGAGAGGGCGCACGCAGCAGTGGGAAATTCAGGACGGAGCACGATTTCCCCCATTTGAAAAAATCGGCCACCAAATTTGGTGTTGAATTTAATGTAGAGCAACCCTCCATGCGCCACTATGCAATCCTCTTAGCCATCATCTCAACAGGTGCACTTGCCAGCGAAAATCACTGCACGGCTCAAGAGCAAGCGGTCTTTTCATGCAGCATTGCCAAGTCATCAAAGGTTGTGTCTCTGTGCGCATCGAAGCAATTGTCAAAAGGAAAAGGGAGTGTGACTTATCGCTTCGGGCCTCCCGGAAAAGTAGAGCTTGAGTTTCCATCCTCACCGACCAACTCACCTCAGCAATTCCATTTCGCTCACTACTCTCGGTTTCAAACCGACCGCACAGAAGTGTCATTTTCCATCGGCAAGTTCAGATACTCTGTTTTTGACTACTACGAAGAACATGAGAAGCCCCCAAATTCCCACGGTGTCATCGTGGGCAATGTAAGTGGGAAAGGCCGTGAAACACAGCTGTTCTGCGGCGGGGAAGTTAAGTCAGACCTGCACAAGCTTGAAGAGGTTGTTCCCTGTGATACCGACAGCGCATTGGCGCGCTGCAACTAGCTGAGGAACAGGTGGTGACGTAGCGATATTTCTTGTGTGGGGACGCATTGCATGCGCCCTTCGTCTCAGAACAAGCCTTCATTTTCGGAAAAACACAGGATGACGGGCAGCAAGCGCGGGCTTGAATCAACGGGCTTGTAGAGGGCCATGAGGCAAGTCAAAATCAGGGGATGGTGGCGTATAGCTCGTGGGCTGAAATGCCGGAGATCAACAAGGAACAAGGGGCTTTTCCACGCCTCGTTAGCCATCCAGAGATCAGGAAATGCTGAAAGGGCTTGGATTCGCAGAAAGCTTGGTAAAACACTTAGAAAGTTTCGACCCAGATAGTCTTCTTGGCTTCCGTTGTCGGCCTCCGGAGCATTGTCTCTCATCCCCCATAATTGAGCGAAACATTGTCCCTCTTTGGGAATGCGGGATTGTCCTGACCTACTTCAACGCAAGCAGCGGCATGTTTGAGCAATGCTCTTTAGAGGCCATAGATGACCCTTTTTACAGCCTATCTTCAGTCCAAGCGGCTCTGGCAGTCCTCTTTATTGATCTATACGAGGATGAGCTATCTTTTCAGGAGTTGACGGAGGCGGGATCAATTACCGGCTTTCTTCATATCAATCGGTTGATTGAAGAGGCCGAGAAAAATCTTGGCAAGGAATATGTGGTTTGGCGTGAAAAATTTCCAAGCAGTTGCCAAGGCTAACGTGTAGAAATACGCTACTGGGAAATTGAGGTTCGGAGCGAAATCTCTATTGTAGGGGCGCATCGCATGCGCCCTTCGTCGCCAAAAAAGCCATGATTTTCGGCAAAAAAACCTGTTCGTCAGAGAGGGCGCACGCAGAGCGCCCCTACGTTTATCCTGATTAACGGCACTGCGGAGGGTGTAATTAGCTTTGTGTAAACGGTCATTTGGCATCACACTGCCGCTCCCCTGGAGTCATTATGACCGCTGCAAAAAGTACCAAACGGGCCAAGCCCGATCCTGAACTCCTCCAATTTGCCGACCGTCTGTTGGCC
>NZ_JAUSMX010000025.1 GCF_030646115.1 Fluviicoccus sp. | reverse complement strand
GCATCACTTTGGGCGGCGCGGTGGATGGCACGGTAGCCAACACGCAGAGCCTGACGCTGAATGCCGGCACGGCGGGCGTTATTGCCGCCAGCAGCACGATCGGCACCGGCACCTCGCTGGCCACCCTGACGGTGACTCAGGCTGGCACAACGGCGCTGAACGGCGGCGCAGTCACAACTACGGCCGGGCAGACCTATAACAGTCCGGTTGTACTGGGGGCCGATACCACGCTGACCGGTGTCGACGTTAATTTCGGCAGCACGGTGAAGTCAGACGGCACAAATCGTAGCCTAACGGTGATTGACAGCGGCACCACCACCTTCGGGGGCGTCGTAGGCAGTGCTGTGGCGGGCGAGAAGTTGGCCAGCGTGACAACTGACCTGCCGGGCACCACGGTGATCGCTGGCGGGTCCGTCACTACTACGGGGGCGCAGACCTACAATGATCCCGTAAGCGGAGCAGCAACAATTACTCTGACCAGCACGGCGGCGGGGGGGCACATTATTGCCACCAATGCAGCTAACAACTTCACTACCCTGTCAGTCAATACGACGGGTGCCAGCAATGTCTTCGTTAAGGATACGGATGCCGTGATTTTCGGAGCCTCCACTGTAGGAGGCTATCTCGACATTACCGCCGGCGGCAACATCACCCAAAGCGGCCTCCTGACCATCGGCGGCAATCTTTGGGCCATGTCGTCGGGAGATATTCTCCTCTCAGGATTCCCAGTACCAGTACCCCCATTCCCTGCCCCTCCGAGTCCCCCCAACGCTCTCAGCGGTACCGTTTCTCTGATCGCTGGTGCCAGTAGCCAGGCATGGCTCAATGCCACTCGGATCGAGGTGGGTCTGGTGCGGCCATCAGATCCGACGGACACCAACGTCGGGATATCGGCGGCCTATGTGACTTTGGAGGCACCGAGCGGTGGTACCCCGGGGGCCTTAGCAGGCTTAACTGGCTTCATTACGGCGGCCGGTACAGCCGGGGGCTTGGTGACGGCGACTGCTCCGTTTAGTTCGACAACGGCGTCACTGACCATTCGGACGCTTCCAGGCAATGGCGTTATTGGCGACACGAATAATCCCGTGTTCCAAGGTTTGAACGTTCGGACTAGCGGTCTGGTTAAGGTTTTTGGCGACGCGCTCGGCGACGGCACCATCCATTTGGTAGGCGACGACGCGATACAACCCAGGTATGAGTTTTCGGGAAACCCGCTGCATCGGTCGGTCAAGTACAACGGCGTTGAAGCAACCAACGCCCAGTTGACGGGTGCCTTGGATGCCGCTTACCTGGATATCCGCAACGCGACGATCGAGATTCGCGAATCCGGATTCGCCAAGGAGAACGCCAACAAGGTCCTGCGCCGCGGTGTGGTGACGTCTGCAGGGCCGGGCCAGCCGGCAGTGGATGACAGCACCGGAACGATGGGTCTGGCGTCGTGCGACGGTAATTTCCGCGATAGCAACCTGGCTTGCCAGCAATAGCAAGCTGTCTTGCCGATTA
>NZ_JAUSMX010000024.1 GCF_030646115.1 Fluviicoccus sp. | reverse complement strand
GGCCAAGCGCATCTCCGAAGCACTGGGCACCGCCACTGAACTGCGGGCGCAGCGCAACTACGCCGGGCACCGACTGGCCCCTTGGTTGGGGCACTTGATGGTCTCGCGCCAGGAGACGGCGCGCCCCTTGCTGACACCGGGTGAGGTCATGCAGTTGCCACCCGATGAAGAAATCGTGATGGTGTCGGGGCATGCGCCCATCAAGGCAGCAAAGCTGCGCTACTACCAGGACCGGAATTTCATGGGTCGAATGCTGGCACCGCCTGTGCTGGCGCTGGACGGCTATGCAGACAAACCCACGATGCGGCCAGACGACTGGAGTGGATTGGCGATACCCGCCATGTCTGAGGCCTTGACCGCAAGCCAGTCGGGTGGTTTTGCAGATGAAGGTGGCCACCAGCTCAAGCCGGAATTGGACCTTGCGTTGGATTCCCAGCCTTTGATGGACATTGACGACCTGCTGGTGCTCGATGACGAGGACGACTTGCCGCTGCAACTACAGAGCTTGAAACGGGATAAGCGGGACATTGGTGAGACGGACCAAAGAATGCAGCGCAATGCGCGGCTCGCAGCCTTGGATCCAGATGACGGGATTGCGCTATGACTCGGACTCGCCTCAACATCTTCATCGAGCCCGATCACGCGAAGCGGCTAGACCAGCTTGCCGCGCACAAGGGTGTGTCGAAGTCGGCGGTGATCGCGGCGGCCCTGGCTTCGTTCCTTTCGCCGGATGCGGCCGACCAGCGCGAGGCGGCCATGGGCAAACGGCTGGACCGCCTCTCGCGCCAGTTTGACCGGCTGGAGCGTGATCAGTCGATCCTGATCGAAACGTTGGCACTTTACATCCGCTATTTTTTGACGGTCTCGCTACCCGTGACCGACGGCCAACAGGATGCGGCTCGTGCGCAGGGTCGTGCCCGATATGCCCAATTCATCGAACAACTCGCTCGCCACATTCAGCGTGGGCGAAGCCTGGTCCGCGAAGTCCATGAAGAGGTCACTCCAGATGACCCGACTTCGCAGGCCACCACACCGGAACACAAGGAAGGGGAGATAACCAATGATTCGAAAGCCTGACAAGGACGGGGAGGACGGTGGCAGCGCCGCCGTCTCCCTGGAGCGTCGCATTCGCATGCTGCGCACGGCCATGGGGCCGGAGATTGCAGCGGCACTGGAAGACCCGGAAGTCGTGGAAGTGCTGCTGAACCCGGACGGCACCCTGTGGCTGGATCGGCTGGGCTCGGGGCGTGCCCCGACCGGCACCACGCTACCACCGGCCGTGGCCGAGCGCATCATCCGCCTGGTGGCGGCGCATGTGCGGGCCGAGGTGAATGCCGGAACGCCGATTCTGTCGGCCGAGCTGCCCGAGACAGGGGAGCGTTTCCTGGGGGTGTTGCCGCCGGTGGTACGCGCGCCCTCATTTGCGATCCGCAAGCGGGCGCTGCGCATCATGACGCTGAACCACTACGTGGCTGATGGCATTCTGACCGAGGCGCAGGCCGGGTTTCTGCGTGCTGCCGTGCGCGAGCGACTCAACATCGTTGTATGTGGTGGCACCAGCACCGGCAAGACCACGCTGGCGAATGCGCTGCTGGACGAGATTGCCGATACCGGGGACCGGGTCATGATTCTCGAAGACACGGTGGAGTTGCAATGCCGCTCCGATGACCATGTCTGCATGCGCACCGAGCCGGGCGTCAGCACCATGGCTGACCTGGTACGGGCCACGCTGCGGCTTCGGCCCGACCGTGTGGTGGTCGGCGAAGTGCGGGGCGGCGAAGCGCTGGACCTGATCAAGATCTGGGGTACCGGCCATCCGGGCGGTATTGCCACCGTGCATGCGGGTTCTGCCCACGGTGCCCTGGTCCGGCTGGAGCAACTGATCCAGGAAGTCTCCGTCACCGTTCCCCGTGCACTGATTGCCGAGGCGGTCAACGTCATCGTCTTCATCGCCGGGCGTGGCCGGCATCGGCGCGTGCAGGAGATTGCACGGGTCATCGGCTTCGATAGCCATGGCTACCTGCTCAGTACTGACCTGATGCCATCGTTTCCTTCCATTTCACCCGCCACCAACTTACCAACCACCGGAGAACCGTCATGACGACTTCACGCATTTCCGTAAAAGCAGTCTTTCAGGCCGCCGCCATTGGCGCGCTATTGCTGGCAGTTAGCTTGCCTGCCTTTGCGGCCGGATCGAACATGCCGTGGGAAGCCCCGCTGCAGTCCATCCTCGAATCGGTTCAGGGACCAGTGGCGCGCATCGTGGCGGTGATCATCATCATTACCACCGGTCTGACGCTGGCCTTTGGTGACAGCAGCGGCGGCTTTCGGAAACTGGTGCAGATTGTGTTCGGGCTGTCGATTGCATTTGCTGCATCGTCGTTCTTCCTGACCTTCTTCAGCTTCTCGGGTGGGGCGGTGCTGGCATGAACGCTGCCAGTGCCACCATGGCCAACGCGCCGGGCTTCGCCAGTGGTTTCGAGATTCCGCTGCACCGGTCACTGACCGAACCTATCCTGCTGGGTGGCGCGCCGCGTACCGTGGCGATTGCCAACGGCACGCTGGCCGCTGCTGTTGGACTGGGCTTGCAGCTTTGGCTGCCGGGGATTGCACTGTGGATCATCGGCCATTCGCTGGCGGTCTGGGGTGCCCGCCTGGATCCGCAATTCATGCAGGTCTTCGCGCGGCACATCAAGCACCGTGTGCTGCTGGACGTGTGAGGCAAGCCGTGGAGAACACAGCATGATGCACCTTGCCGAATACCGCAAACGCCCGGCCTTGCTGGCCGACTGGCTGCCCTGGGCCGGGCTGGTCGCACCGGGTGTCGTGCTGAACAAGGATGGCTCGTTCCAGCGCACGGCCCGGTTTCGGGGACCGGACCTGGACAGTGCGACGCAGGGCGAGCTGGTTGCGACCTCCGCGCGGCTCAATAACGCTTTGCGTCGGCTGGGGTCGGGCTGGGCGCTGTTTGTCGAGGCTGAGCGCCGCGAAGCGGCGGACTATCCCGAGTCCTCTTTCCTGGAGCCGCTGTCCTGGCTGGTCGATGAGGAGCGCCGGGCCGCGTTTGAGGAGGCGGACAGCCACTTCGAGAGCAGCTACCACCTGACACTGTTGTACTTGCCACCGGAAGAGTCCCAGGCGCGTGCCGCCAAACTGCTGTACGAGAACACCAAGGTCGAAGGCGTGGATTGGCGCGAGCGCCTGGAAGGTTTCGTATCGGAAACGGAACGCTTCTTTGGTCTGCTCGAAGGGGTGATGCCGGAGATCAGCTGGCTGGACGACGGTCAGACCTTGACCTACCTGCACGGCTGCGTATCCACGCGCCGGCATCCGGTGGCCGTGCCCGAGGTGCCTATGCACCTGGATGCGCTATTTGCCGACGAGCCTTTGAGCGGCGGGCTTGCCCCCATGTTGGGAAATCAGCACCTGCGTGTGTTATCGGTGCGAGGCTTTCCGACCTCGACCTGGCCCGGTCTGTTGGATGACCTGAACCGGTTGGGCTTTGCCTACCGCTGGAGCACGCGTTTCCTGTGCCTGGACAAGGCCGAAGCCGAGCGTGAGCTGGTACGCCTGCGTCGCCAATGGTTTTCCAAGCGCAAGAACATCGTCGCGTTGCTGCGCGAAACCATCTTCCAGCACGAAAGCCCACTGGTGGATTCCGATGCGTCGAACAAGGCGAGCGATGCCGATGCTGCCTTGCAGGAACTGGGCAGTGACCAGGTGTCGTTCGGCTATGTCACAGCGACCGTGACGGTACTGGATGCGGATGCCACGGCTGTTGATGAGAAGTTGCGCGCGTTGGAGCGGACCATCCAGGGCCGGGGCTTCGTGACGATCGCCGAGACCTTGAACGCGGTGGATGCCTGGCTGTCTTCCATTCCGGGACATGCCTACGCCAATGTGCGCCAACCCATTGTTTCAACCTTGAACCTGGCCCACATGATGCCGGTATCCGCCGTGTGGGCCGGGCAGGAGCGCAACGCGCACCTGGACGGGCCACCGCTGATCGTGACGCGCACCGATGGCGCAACCCCGTTCCGACTGGTCACGCACATTGGCGACGTGGGCAATACCCTGGTGGTTGGTCCCATTGGCATGGGAAAGTCGGTGTTGTTGGCCACCTTGGCCATGCAGTTCCGTCGCTATGCCGGTTCACGCATCCTGGCCTTCGACATGGGGCGCTCCATCCGCGCGACCATCCTTGGGCTGGGTGGCGAGCATTACGACCTGGGTTTTGATGGAGAAGCGGACAACACCATCGCCTTCCAGCCGCTGGCGCGCATTGACCAGGATGGCTACCGCGCCTGGGCGGCGGAATGGATCGCAGGGCGCTTGATTCATGAGGGCGTCCTCGTTGGTCCGGCTGAGAAGGATGCGGTCTGGTCGGCCTTGAACAGCCTGGCCAGTGCGCCGGTCAATCAGCGCACCATGACCGGTTTGTCGGTGCTGCTGCAGTCCAACGCCTTGCGCCAGGCCTTGCAACCCTACGTTCTGGGGGGTGCCCACGGAAAGTTGCTGGATGCGGATTCGGACCGATTGGGTTCCGCCGACGTGCAGGGCTTCGAGATGGAAGAGCTGATGCACAGCAAGGCAGCGATGCTGGCGGTGCTGGGCTACCTGTTCGCGCGTTTCGAAGAACGTTTCGACGGGGCACCGACGCTGTTGATTCTGGATGAAGCCTGGTTGTTCCTGGACGACCCGGTGTTTGCATCCCGTATCCGTCAGTGGTTGAAGACCTTGCGCAAGAAGAATGTGTCGGTGATCTTCGCCACCCAGTCGCTGGCGGACATCAAGGACTCGGCAATAGCCCCGGCCATCATTGAGAGTTGTGCGAGCCGCATCTTCCTGCCGAATCCGCAGGCGACCGAGCCGCAGATTCGTGTCATCTACGAAGGCTTTGGACTCAACAGCCGACAGATCGACATCGTCGCGCAGGCGCAGCCCAAACGGGATTACTACTACCAGTCGCGCCTGGGCAACCGGGTCTATGACCTGGGGCTCGGGCCGGTGGCCCTGGCGTTTGCCGCTGCTGCCAAGCCCGAGGACCAGCGCGCCATGGATGCGGTGTTGGCGTCCGTCCCGCCAGCGGACTTTGCAGCTGCCTGGCTGAGGCATCGCGGCCTTGACTGGGCTGCGGATCTGATCCCGTCGTTTCCGTCCCCTTCCTCAACCACGCAGGAGAAATCGCCATGAACCGCAAATCTTTCCTCAAGCCCCGCATGGCTGCCCTGGCTGTCGCCAGCGCGCTCGCCCTCGGCATCGCGCCGCCGGCACACGCGCTTTTTGGCGTTGGCGACATCGTGATCGATCCGACGAATCTGGTGCAGAACATCATGACGGCCGCCAATACCCTGGAGCAGATCAACAACCAGATCCGGCAGTTGCAGAACGAGGCGCAAATGCTGATGAATCAGGCGAAGAACCTGACGGGTTTGAACTTCAGCGCGCTGGCCCAACTGCGCGCGGCCTTGGCGGCGACGAACCAGTTGATCCAGCAGGCGCAGGGCCTGGCTTTCAACGTGTCGCAGATGGAAGCTGAATTTACCCGGCTTTACCCGAATGCATATTCCGCGTCCACTTCCGGCAGCCAGATGGCACTGGATGCGCGCCAGCGCTGGCGCAACACGCTGGAGGCACTGCGTACCGCCACCAAGGTGCAGTCGCAGGCGGTGCAGAACTTTGCAGCCGACGAGCAAACCTTGACGGACCTGGTGAACCGCAGCCAGTCCGCCGTCGGTGCCTTGCAGGCTATGCAGGCAACCAACCAGTTACTGGCCTTGCAGTCGCGCCAAACCATCCAGGCGCAGCAGCTACAGATTACGCAGGACCGGGCTACCGCCTTGGAGCAGGCGCGGCAGGTGGCGGTGCAGGAACGTGCGCGCGAGGTGCGGCGGCGGTTTCAGGGGGAGGGCACGCCTTACACCCCGTACACGGTCAACTTCTACAGCAACTGAGGGGGATCAGCATGAAACAGCTTCTGATGGTTGTGTTGGCGTTGTCGATATCGTTGCTCGCGGGCTGCGGCAAGTCGGTGCCTACCGATACGGTTGAGTCTCTGGTGGCGAACCCCGAACGTCTGAAGGAGCTTCGCGCCAAGTGCAAGGCTGATCACGCCAAGGTGGGGAATACCGTTTGTGCTGCGGTGTCCGAGGCCACGCGGCGGCGCTTCATGGGCGGCGGCAAGTCGCCGTATGCGAACGATCCCGTGCCGACGCCGGCACCTCCGGCCAGAGCTAAGAGTCAACCGTCATGAACGATTTGTCGGTCATCGACCGTTTTTTGGATGTCTTCTCGCGCTACATCGATTCCGGTTTTGGCCTGCTGCATGGTGAGGTGGCGTTCCTGACCGCCACGCTGGTCGGGATCGACATGACGCTGGCAGGCTTGTTCTGGGCCATGGGCCATGCCAGCGGGAATGGCGACGACGTGATAGCCAAGCTGGTCAAGAAGGTGCTGTACGTCGGGGCCTTCGCCTTCATCATCGGCAACTTCAACAACCTGGCGGGGATTGTGTTCCGTTCGTTTGCGGGACTTGGGCTGGTGGCATCTGGTTCCAGCATGACGCAGGCGCAGTTGCTGCAGCCGGGGCGGCTGGCGCAAGCCGGTGTGGATGCGGGGCGGCCCATCATGGCGCAGATCAGCGATCTGACGGGTTTTCCGGAGGTGTTCGCCAACCTGGACGTCATCAGCGTGCTGTTCCTGGCCTGGCTGGTGGTGATCGTGAGCTTCTTCGTGCTGGCGGTTCAGCTGTTCGTGACGCTGATCGAGTTCAAGCTGACGACGCTGGCGGGTTTTGTGCTGGTGCCGTTTGCCTTGTGGAACAAGACCGCCTTTCTGGCTGAGCGGGTGCTGGGTAACGTGGTGTCGTCCGGGATCAAGGTGCTGGTATTGGCCGTGATTGTCGGTATTGGTTCTGGTTTGTTTGCGGAGTTTCAGACGCCACCGGGGACGGAACCGTCGATTGACCATGCGCTGGTCATCATGCTGGCTTCGCTGACGCTGCTGGGGTTGGGTATTTTTGGTCCCGGCATCGCGACCGGGCTGGTATCGGGTGCGCCGCAGTTGGGTGCGGGTGCGGCGGCAGGAACCGCGCTGGGTGTTGCGGGACTGGCCGTGGCCGGTGGTGCGGCGATTGCCTCAGGCGGTGCCGCTATAGCCGCTGGTGCGCGGATGGTGCCGGGGGCGGCACGCGCGGCCATTGGCGGGGGTGCCAGCGCCGCCCGCTCGGCGAGCACGATGGCCAGCGGCGCAAAGTCTGCCTACCAGGCGGGTGCTGCGGCATCCGGCGGTGGCGGTGCGCGCGCCGCAGGTGCAGGTCTTGCCAACGTGGCGAAGAGTGGTGCGAGTGCGGTTGGCCAGCGTGTCGCGGCTGGGGCCAAGGCCGTCAAGGACCACGTCGCATCGGCGGTTGCCGGCGAGGCCGAACCGGCTTCAGCCGCAGGTGCCACAACGGGTGCCAACGCAACGACATCCGACACGCCGCCTCCTGCACCTGCTTGGGCGAAACGACTGCAACGCAACCAGCGTCTTTCACATGGTGTTTCTACTGCTGCCCACACCCTGCGCTCCGGTGACCACGGCGGCGGCGGCGCCAGTCCGAGCCTGCGCGACGACTCCAACCATTGAGGAGATCACTTCATGTTATTCAAACGACCCCAGGTGCGTTACTCGGATACGCCCGAGCCCGTTACCCCGTACCAGGCTGCTGCGCAAGTCTGGGACAACCGCATCGGCAGCGCCCGCGTTCAGGCCAAGAACTGGCGGCTGATGGCCTTTGGTTGCTTGAGCCTGGCTTTGCTGATGGCTGGTGGACTGGTCTGGCGATCCGCACAGTCCATCGTGACACCGTATGTCGTGGAGGTGGACAGCGCGGGCCAAGTGCGTGCCGTTGGTGAAGCCGCCACGCCGTACAAACCGAATGACGCGCAGATTGCCTATCACCTGGCGCGTTTTCTCACCGACGTTCGTTCGCTGTCGATCGATCCCATCGTGGTGCGACAGAACTGGCTCGAAGCCTATGAGTACACCACGGACAAGGGTGCGGCCACGCTGAACGACTATGCGCGTGCCAATGATCCGTTTGCCCGCATCGGACAGAACTCTGTTTCGGTGGAGGTCACGAGCGTTGTGCGGGCCAGTGATTCGTCGTTCCAGATGCGCTGGATCGAGCGCAACTATGCGAATGGCGCGCCTTCTGGCACCGAGCGCTGGACGGCGGTGGTGTCGGTGGTGCTGCAGCCGCCACGCACCGAAGAGCGCTTGCGCCGCAATCCACTGGGCATTTATGTCAACGGCCTGTCCTGGAGCCGTGAACTCGAAGTGACACAAGGAGTAAAACCATGAAGACACGAATCCGTATTTACGCTTTGCCGTTGGTGATGGTCGCCACCCTGTCGACCATCACCGGTTGCGCCACACACGGCAAGCCGCCGCCCACCATCACATTGGATGAGCCTGTTGCCGCACAGCTGCTGCCGGACACACCCAAGCCCATCGAGGTGGTGACGCTCTCTGAGCCGTTGCCACTGCCGGCACAGTTGAAGCCGCTATCGGCAGAAGCGGAGACCAAGTTCGCACCCGAATCCATTGACGAAAGGGTTCGCGTCGCACGCGCCAATTTGGAGGCACGTGTGGCACCCAGCCGGGAGGGCTACGTCAATGCCATCCAGGTGTGGCCGTATGCCGATGGCGCGCTGTACCAGGTCTACACGAGTCCGGGCCGGGTGACGGTTGTCGCGCTGCAAGAGGGCGAGGAGCTGGTGACGGTCTCGGCGGGTGACACAGTGCGCTGGGTTGTTGGGGACACGGCCAGTGGCTCAGGTGCCAGCTTGCGCGTGACCGTTCTCGTGAAACCCACCCGTACCGGCCTGAAGACCAATCTGGTCATCACCACGAACCGGCGCATGTACCTGCTGGAGCTGTCTTCGACGCCCCAGGCCTGGATGGCGTCGGTGTCCTGGGACTACCCAAAGGACAGAATGCTGGCCTTGCAGAAGCAGGCGCAGCAGGCTCAAGCGGCCACGCTGGTAGATTCCGGCCTGTCGCTGGAGCAGATCAGTTTTCGCTATGCCATCACGGGTGATAGTCCGCCGTGGAAGCCGCTGCGGGCCTTTGATGACGGGCAACGGGTGTACATCCAGTTTCCTGGCGGCATTGCGCAGGGAGAGTTGCCGCCACTGTTCGTGATTGGGCCGCAGGGTGATGGGCAGTTGGTGAACTACCGTTTTCGTTCGCCGTACTACGTGGTGGATCGGCTGTTCGGTGCCGCTGAGTTGCGACTGGGGGCAGACAAGGCTCAGGTGGTGCGCATCGAGCGTACCGATGGGGTCGCCAGCACGGCACGGAGGAACTGAGCATGGGTACGCCCGTTACACCACAGGCTGACACGCCGGTGCCCCCAAAGGTCGATCCGGACACCATGACCTTGCGTGCGCCGCCGCGTCCGGTGGTGCGGCTGAACCGGCGCATGCTGGCGTTCGGTGCCGGTACGCTGGCCGCCGTCGTGCTCGGAGGTACCTTGTGGTCGTTGCAATCGCACAAGCGTGAGCGTAACCCGGCCACCGAGTTGTACAACGTGGATCGCGTCTCGCGGGCCGAGAGTCTGGACCAGCTACCCAAGGACTATTCGAAGATGCCGGTTGCAGTCAAACCTGCAATCCCTGTGTTGGGCGAGCCGTTGCCGGGTGATTTGGGGCCGGCCATCCTCAGCGCAGAACGCCAGCGCCAGGTGAATGTATCGGCGGCGTACAACGATCCAGCGCATGCGGATCGTTTGACGCAGTTACGTGATGCGGAGGAGGCGGCACGCTCTGCGGTGTTCTTTAGGAGCAGTGGCAATGGCTCCAAGTCACCGGCCGCTGGGACCACAACTTCGGCGGCCAGTCCGTCCTTACCGGTGTCGGGCAACCAGCCATTCAATCCGATGGGACCGGCGACCGCTACTGCGCAACCGGCCGACCCGACCGCTGCGCAGAACCGGCAGGAACAAAAGGAAGCCTTTGTTGCAAATGCGGGTGACTCGGCTACGCGCAATCTGGCCAGCTTGCAGATGCCGGTCTCGCCCTATCAGGTGATGGCAGGGACTGTCATTCCGGCAGCGCTGGTGACAGGCATCAACTCTGACTTGCCGGGGCAGGTTATTGCCAATGTGACCGAGGCGGTCTACGACACGGCCACGGGACGCTATCTGTTGATCCCGCAAGGCTCGCGCTTGATTGGGCGTTATGACAGCCAGGTGGCTTTCGGGCAGCGGCGGGTGTTGCTGGTGTGGAGACGGTTGATTCTGCCGGATACGTCATCGATTGCGCTGGACCGGCTGCCGGGCATTGATCCCGCCGGCTATGCCGGGCTGGAGGATGGTGTTGATTGGCACTGGGACCGGATTCTTGCGGATGCGGCGCTGTCCACGCTGTTGGGCGTGGGGGCTGAGCTGGCGGCGCCGGACCGCAGCGGGAGCGACGGTAAAGTGGTCGTTGCTGTGCGTCAGGGTGCGCAGGATACGGTGAACCAGGTTGGTCAGGAGATTACGAAGCGGAACATGAGCATTCAGCCGACGCTGACGATTCGGCCTGGGTTTCCGATGCGGGTGATGGTGAGCAAGGATTTGATCCTGCGGCCGTACCAGCCACTGTTTTTTGTGAGAGGGTCTTCGCAATGACTATGGACGCCAGCACTCTGCGCCTTGGCCCACTGCCACGCACCGAATTCGTGAAGCTGACCATTGCGGTCCCGGTTGATGTCAAGACCTCACTTGATCGGTATGCAGTTCTGCATAGTCAACTGCATGGTGAAAAGGTTGATGCCACAGCATTGATACCGCACATGTTGGCAGCGTTCATTGAACGCGACCGCGGATTCAAGTCCCTGACTTCGAAAAATCTGAAGTCAAGTCGCCCGGTGCCATAAGGTCAGAGGTACCCGGTCAGGATTCATCTGCGAAATGTCAAACCTTTTTGATCTGAAAATTGGGGATCTACCTCACGTACTCCAGCTCCCGTTGAAAGTGCCCTCACTCGGCACCGGTGTCCGGGGCAGGCTTCTGATGCGCAAAAACCATTGCGCGGAAATGATTGCCTAGTACATGACCATTCCGCTGTGATAGCGGTGCAATCTGCTGCGATAATATGCACTTGTGGGCCGTTAGCTCAGTTGGTTAGAGCAGAGGACTCATCGAAATGGTGACCCTGGCGTGAGAACGCCAGTGGAAAACTGGGTGAATTCAGGGAAACCGTCGGCTTCGTATGAAGTATCACGGCAATCCTGAGCCAAGCCCGCCGAAGGCAGGTCGAAAGATCGGTAGGCGGGAAGGTGCAGAGACTAGGGTGTGAGGAGCCAATCCGATAA
>NZ_JAUSMX010000021.1 GCF_030646115.1 Fluviicoccus sp. | reverse complement strand
AGTGTTCACAAAAATGCTTCTTTATTGATAGCTTCTAATTCCCGATACGTATAGGCTAGATTGTGTTTTTATCAAAAATTATTCACCCCTTGCATCCTCTTTCAATCCGACCATAATATTTATGTAAATGCGATTCATTCGTATTTAAAATAAACACACTTTATTCACATGCCACCCATCACGCACACAACCTCGCCATGGACCACCTTGCCTTCCTGATCGCAGCATTGCCTGTCAGCCTGATCCTGGTAGCTGGCGCCGCGTGGTGGGTCTTTCGCCGCTAACGTTGACCGACCTGACCGCCTCGCAGCCGCTTGTGGCACTCTTGTAACCTCGCCTTCAACCCATTTCCAGATGAATGCCCCTTCCTTTTCAAACAACGCTGCACCCATGCAACCACTGATGCGACCGCCGGTCAGCCGCACTGCAGTCATTGCCTTCGTGGTGCTGGCCTTGCATGCGGGTTTCATCTGGGCCTTGCAAAGCGGAATGCTGATGCGGCCGGCCGAGTTGGTGGTCCCCGCTGAAATTCTGGTGGAATTTGTCGATCCGCCGGCACCCAAGGCTGCGCCCGCCCGTCCCGCACCGCCTCCTCCCGCTCCCTCAGCTGTGTTAGCTCCCCCCAAAAAGGCAGTCGCCAAAGCACCCGTTGCGCAGCCACCGCAGCCGCTGGCCATTGCAGACACCACGCCGTCCCCGAATGCGCCCGCCGGCCTGATCACGCCGCCAGCGCAGACGGCCGCCGTGGATGAAACCTCCACTGCGCCATCGACACCACAGGCAACAGCGGCGCGCCCGGCACCGGCCGTGGTCCAGATGCCCTCCAGCGATGCCGACTACCTGCGCAACCCCAAACCCCCCTACCCGGCTTTAAGCCGGCGCCTGGGTGAGCAGGGTCTGGTCGTTCACAGCGTCCTGATTGGTGTTGACGGCGCCGCCGTCAGCGCCCGGCTGGTCAAGTCCAGCGGCTTCGAGCGTCTGGACCAGGCCGCGTACCAGGCCGTCATGCGCTGGCGCTACACGCCGGGCAAACGCAACGGCGTCCCCGAAGCCATGACCTTCAACGTGCCCTTCAACTGGGTTCTTGAGTAAATTTTTTAAAAACCGTGGAGTATTGAATTCATGAAT
>NZ_JAUSMX010000020.1 GCF_030646115.1 Fluviicoccus sp. | reverse complement strand
CGGCCGCATGATTCTGGAAGCGCGGGAGCGCGGCGCGCTGGACGAAGTGCTGGTGATCGCCTCGGCACTCAGCGTGCAGGATGTGCGCGACCGGCCGATGGAGGCGCAACAGCAGGCCGATCAGGCGCACGTCAAGTTTGATGACGAGAAGAGCGAGTTCAGTGGTTACCTGAAGCTGTGGAAGTGGATCAACGACGGCAAGGGCGGGGAGGGGCAGCACAAGCTGTCCAACCGCCAGTACGAACAACTGCTGCGGCAGAACTTCGTCAACATTCGCCGCGTGCGTGAATGGCGCGACATTCATTCGCAACTGCACACCGTGGTGGCCGAACACAAATGGCGGCTCAATACGCTGCCCGCCAATTACGAACAGCTACACCTGTCGATGCTGTCGGGCCTGTTGGGCAATATCGGCTGCAAGCTGGAAACTGAAGGCGCCTCCGGCGAGTACCTGGGCGCACGCGGCATCAAGTTTTATCCGCATCCGGGCGCGCACCTCGTCAAGAAACCGGGCCGCTGGATCGTGGCGGCCGAACTGGTGGAAACCACCCGCCTGTTTGGCCGGGGCATTGCCGCCATCGAACCGCAATGGCTTGAGCAGGTGGCGGGCCATCTGCTCAAGAAACAATTGCTCGATCCGCACTGGGAAAAGAAGGCAGCAGAAGTAACAGCGCTGGAGCGTGCCACTTTGTACGGCATCGTTATCTACAGCGGCCGTCGCGTTAATTTCGGCCGCGTGGACCTGGTGGCTGCGCGTGAGATTTTCATCCGCCAAGCCCTGGTGGACGGCCAATGGGAAACCAAGCTGCCGTTTCTGGAGGCCAACCAGAAGCTCATCAAGCAAGTAGAAGACCTGGAACACAAGGCGCGCCGGCAAGACGTGCTGGTGGACGAAGAGCTGATCTTTGCTTTCTACGACCAGCAATTGCCGGCCGATGTGTGCAGCGGCTACAGCTTCGAAAACTGGTATCGCGAGGAAATCAAGAAAAACCCGAAGCTTTTGCTTCTGACCCGTGAAGAGCTGATGCGCCATGAGGCGGCCGGCATCACCACCCAGTCCTTCCCC
>NZ_JAUSMX010000012.1 GCF_030646115.1 Fluviicoccus sp. | reverse complement strand
GTCCAGGTTCACATAGCTGAACAGGCTTCCCTGCCGGGTGTCGGAGCCACGCATGGGACGGGTGTCGATTTCAGGAAATGTTGTGCTATTGTCGCATCATCAGGCAGCGACCGGCAGAGGGTTTTTCACCACCCTGTTAACCCGCAGGCATCAGCTTGTCGACCGCCACCAGCACCGCCTTGAACGTCGTCGCCGTCAGCGGCCCGGCCAGCGCCGCCTTCAACCCGGCAAAGGGCCCAAGAAAGCGGACGGTGGTCGTCCACGTCACCCGCGTGCCGCCCGGTACGGTTTCAAACAGGAATTTGCCATCCAGATGCTCGAAATGCGGCCGCACTTCCATGATGTGGTAATCCATACGGTGTGGCCGTTCAAAGCGGGTGATTTCCTCGCGGAACCACACCGGCCAGGCGTTGACTTCGCGGATGGCGCCGACGCCGTCCGGGTCCGGCCCGGCGGCCGGGCTGACCATGCGGATGCCCTGCCCGAACACGGAAGGCAGGCGCGCTGAGTTGGTGACGGCTTCAAAAACGGCATCAATGGGCGCGTTAAAGATATGGTGGACGGTGATGGTTTTCATGCGGCCACCTCCGTAACGACTTTCTCCACCCGCACCCGGATCCGCTTGGTATGCGGACAGCCGGTATACGGATCACGATCCATCAAATCCACCAGCTCATTGATCGGCACACCGGTCTGCTTCAACTCGCCGGTCACCGGATCGGGATAACGCTGCCCCAGCATGTTCGGCAGATGCAGGGTCCCCGCCATCGTGCCCGCATCAATCTTCACCGGCGCGGTCACCGAGCCCCGGCGCGAACGGATCCGCACCGGCTCCCCGGCCTGCAGGCCCAGCGCCTCGGCATCTTCCTTCGCCATATACAGCGCCGCATGCGGCCCCTTGCCCTTGCGCCAGGCCGGGTCCTGCATGATGGTGTTGGCGGTGAAACCGGTGCGCAGGCCGCCGTTGAGCACGAAAGGAAACTCGGGGTCGACCTTCTCCGGTTCCGCGCCCATCAGCCGCTCCAGGTCGCGGGCGTAATCAGCAAACCACACCCGCACCTTGCCGTCCTTGAAACCGTTGACGTCCTCCAGGTTGCGCTCGACGTTGTAGTAGCCCAGCAGCACGCCTTCGGGATGGTCAATCAGCTTATGGAACAGCGTCAGCGCCAGCGCCAGCGGATTGCGCACCGAGGCCAGTTCCGGCAGCGCACGCACGATCTGCGCGCGGCGGGTGGCAGCGTAGCCCAGCACCGCCAGCCAGATGTAGGCCAGCATCGGATTGGGCAGTGTCGGCCCCAGCGTCTCGTAAGTCAGGTAGGCGGAACGCGCCACCACGTTGCCGACACCGCCGGTAATGCCCGCCGCCGCCACCGTGTTGACCGCCGCCATATAGGCGGCCATGCCCAGCGGCGTATGCGCCTTGCGCGCCAGCGTGTGCAGGAAGGCGGGCGCAGCCGGGACAATGCCCATGGCGCGCGCCAGCCGGTAATAAATTTCCACCTCCGGCAAGGCTTCCGCCGGGCCGCTGACTACCGGCGGCCGCACCTGCGGCGCGATGATGTCCTTGGGGAAGATCGAGAGCTCCCATTTCTCGTAACCGGTCGGCGCGGGCAGCACATAGTCGGCCATCCACGCGGTTTCGCTCATCGCCGGGTCGATCACCACCAGCAGTTCCAGCTGTGCAAAGGCCTCGCGGAAACGATGGGTGTCCGGATAGCTGGACAACGGATTGGCGCCATCACAGATCAGCGCACGGATGCGGTCGGGGTGGGAAGTCGTGATTTCCTCGGGCAGGATGGCGGGCGGGAACTGCGGAATCGGCAGCACCGCCGGAATGCCTTCAATGGACGACGCCAGCGCCTGCGTCATCGCCTTCATGTACGGCATCTTCGGCCCGAACAGCTGCACAAAGAAGTTGCCGCCCTTGCGCCCGTAGTTGCCGGTCATCAGCAACAGCACGCGCACCAGGAAGGAAGTCATGGTGTTGTGCTCGGCGTGCTCCAGCCCCAGGTCAATGGAAATGCAGGCCGGTCTGGTGGTGGCCAGCTCATGGGCGGTGGCGCGGATATCGGCCTCGTCCAGCCCGCTCAGCAGCGCCATGCGCGCAATGTCGACACGTGCGAACAGCGCGCCCAGCCGCTCGAAATCCTGCACCTTGGACTGCACGAATTCCTGGTCCAGCAAGCCATCCTGCACGATTACCCCGGCCAGCGCCAGCAGCAGGAAGACATCGCCCGAGGGCTTGATGCGCAGGTGCCGGTCGGCCAGCCGCGTGGTTTCGTTGATGCGCGGATCAACCGCCACCAGCCGCCGTTCGGGATCGCGGAACAGCTCCTTCAGCGCCTCCTTGGGGTTGGCGCCCTGATTGCTGATGTGCGGGTTGGAGCCCATCAGCAGGATGAATTTGGCGTGATGCTTGTCCGGCACCAGATAGAGGTCGTGGGTGCCGCGAATCATGCGGCGGTCGTTCAGCCAGTGCTGGGTTTTTTCCTGCGCCAGCGCGGTGAACACCATCGGCGTGCCGATGCCGTACATCAACGGAATGCCGCCGAGACCGGCGGAATGGTTGCCCTGCCCGCCCAGCCCGGCGAAGGCGATGGAACGCGGTGCATGTGCCGTGCGGATGGCGTTCA
Organism: Fluviicoccus sp.; assembly: GCF_030646115.1. Lineage (GTDB taxonomy): Bacteria > Pseudomonadota > Gammaproteobacteria > Pseudomonadales > Moraxellaceae > Fluviicoccus. Next base: position 184,052 of record NZ_JAUSMX010000012.1, on the reverse strand, counting down.
GCTTCGCCGCGATCTCGGTAATGGCCTGATCCCAGCTGATGCGCTCAAAGGTGCCGTCCGGCCGTTTCTTCAGCGGGTGCTGCACGCGCTGCTTGTGGTCAACATAGTGGGCGATGGCGTAGGCCTTGTTGCAGGAATAGCCCTGCGTGGACGGATGGCTGTCGTCGGCGCGCACTTCGACAATCCTGTTGTCCTTCACATCCACGCGCAGGCCGCAGTTGTGCGAGCACAGGGCGCAGGCGGTGGCGAGATTCTCGGCGTTGGCGGGTACGGCGGCGGGGCCGTCCTGTACCTTGGCAATGGCGGTCATGGGGGTTCTCCCTGGGTGTGGGTTCCCCCCCGGCAGCCGGAGGGAAGGGTTAGCCGGGCATCGGGATTACTTCTCCACGAACGCCCGTTCAATCACATAGTCACCGGGATCGCGGCTGGTGCCTTCGCTAAAGCCACGTTCCTTCAATATTTCCACCAGCTCGGCCAGCATCGCCGGGCTGCCGCAGATCATCACCCGGTCGGTTTCCGGATTCAGCTCCGGCAGGCCCAGGTCGTCGGACAGCTTGCCGCTGCGGATCAGGTCCGTCAGGCGGCCCTGGTTGCGGAACGGCTCACGCGTCACCGTCGGGTAGTACATCAGCTTTTCCTTCACCAGTTCGCCAATGTACTCGTTTTCCGGCAACTCGTTGAGGATGTAGTCGTGGTAACCCAGTTCACTGACCTCGCGTACGCCGTGGGTGAGGATGATGCGGTCGAAGGCTTCGTAGAAATCGGGGTCGTGGATGACGCTCATGAACGGCGCCAAGCCGGTGCCGGTGGACAGCAGGTAGAGGTTGCCGCCCGGCTTCAGGTTCTCGATCACCAGCGAGCCGGTGGGCTTCTTCGACACCAGCAGCGTATCGCCGTGCTGCAGGCGTGAGGTGAGCGGACCGTCCTGCACCTTGATGCTGTAGAACTCCAGCTGGTCGGCATAGGTGGCGCTGGCCACGCTGTAGGCACGCATCAGCGGCTTGCCTTCCACTTCCAGCCCGATCATGACGAACTGGCCGGTGCGGAAGCGCATGGACGGATCGCGGCTGGTGGTGAAGCTGAACAGGGTATCGTTCCAGTGGTGGACGGTCTGCACGGTTTCTTTGGCGAAGGACATCGGTAAGGCTCCGGAAGGATAGACAGAAACTCAGGCGCCGTTGCGGTCCAGGAGAGCCAGCTTGCCGGGCTTGCCGCGCCACTGTTCGTGGTCGGGCAGCGGGTCGCGGGACTCCGTGATCTGCGTCCAGTTCGGGTGCCGGGCCAGTTCGGCGTTGAGGGCGGTCATGTGCTGCTGGTCGGCGGGCACTTCGTCCTCGGCGCGGATGGCGTCGATGGGGCACTCGGGTTCGCAAAGGGCGCAGTCAATGCATTCGTCGGGGTTGATGACGAGGAAGTCGGGGCCTTCGTAAAAACAATCGACGGGGCAGACTTCCACACAATCGGTGTGTTTGCAGCGGATGCAATCTTCAAGAACGACGAAGGTCATGGTGACTCCTGCGGCGGCGCCGGGTGTAGCGGTTTTGGCCGTACACCCCATGGGGTATATCTTAGCATGCAAGACCACACGATTGACATGGGTAAGGCAGCTTCCGGGGTACGGGAGTCATAGTAGGTTCTTTTTTGGAACTATGTCAACGGAGGGAGATAAAGTTGGCCCGAACGGACCAGAGCGCCGGGGGGTTAGAGGCATTGCTGATCACGTCAAGCGTGCTTGAATGGGATTGGATTCCGGGTGGTTTGGGGGTAGGATCGAGCGACGGACGGGAATTAAAGATGTGTGATTTTGGTTTGAATTCAAAGGTTGCCAAGGAGTTTGAGGAAACATGAAAATCACGATCGAACAAAATATCAGCGCACCGATCGGGCTCGTCTGGAAGGCTTACACAACGCCGGAAGATATCGTCCTATGGAATGCCGCCTCTGATGATTGGCACACCACTCAATCCAGCGTTGATCTCCGAGTGGGTGGCGTCTTTTCATCCAGGATGGAGGCCAAGGATGGGAGCTTTGGCTTTGATTTCGCAGGCACCTATACCAATATCATTCCCAACCGGCTGCTTGAGTATTCCTTCGGAGACCGGAGTGCAAGGGTCGAGTTCACTGAAGCTCCTGACGGGGTCACCGTAACAGTTGTCTTTGACGCTGAAGAGTCCCATTCCCTGGAGCAGCAACAGGGTGGCTGGCAGGCTATCCTGACTAATTTCGCCCGCCACGTCGAAGGCTTGAAATAGTGAAATCAGAGTGGAATCAGGGTCAGATCACAAAAGCCTATTTTGAGCATGACCCAGCGAAGGGGCGTACCAGACTCGGAAATTTCTGTCCAATGGAGAAAAGACATGCCGATACCCGCCAAGAACACGATATGCCTTTGGTACAACGGCGGCGCTGAAGAGGCAGCGCGATTCTACGCCGATACATTTCCAGATTCCTCCGTCGGCGCCGTCTACCGCGCGCCAGCAGACTATCCGTCGGGGAAGCAGGGCGACGTGTTGACCGTGGAATTCACGGTCATGGGTATCCCCTGCCTCGGGCTCAATGGCGGGCCTGCATTCACACCTAACGAAGCCTTTTCATTCCAGGTTGCAACCAGCGATCAGGCCGAAACGGATCATTATTGGCATGCCATTGTCGGGAATGGCGGTCAGGAAAGCACTTGCGGGTGGTGCAAGGACAAGTGGGGACTGTCATGGCAAATAACACCCGAGGTTCTGACCAGAGCCATTGCCGACCCCGACCCGGCTGCTGCCAAGCGGGCATTCGAGGCGATGATGGAAATGACCAAAATCGACATCAGTGTCATTGAGGCAGCGCTTCGCGGTTGAGCGGCGACTGGCAATCGGGCATTGAAACTGATCGGCTCCATAAAGCCCCTTAATTTTCCACCCCAGAGAGCTAGCTGTGCCGGACCTCGACGACCTACCGTTGCGCCCCATTGCTTCCGTCATCGTTGGCATTTTTCGCGCCATCATTTGGCTTTGGTCAGAGTTTCTCTTCGACACGTTAGGCTGGAAGATCGGCTGGCTGGTATGCCGCCTGTTTTCTTTCGGAAAGCTTCCTGACGCAGGATTCTCGGGTGAGCATGAGGCGACCACCCTGACTCGAATTACCGTCGAGCTCATCGGTATTGCAACCCTGTGCGTCACGGTGTGGCGCCTGACTGTCGCCTTTGACTTGTAGTCATTACGATGGCTTGGAAAACAAGTAGCGAGAAATTGAGGACAGGCCCCGATTCTGCGCGAGCAGGTCCATTTAATTCAGAGTTAGCCAGACACAATGATCATCGGTGACAAAGAGAACTTCGGGTATGAGTGCTACCACGACCCGCTGAAGAACGAGCGACGGAGGGTCTTTGGTCGGATGTGTGTTTGGGCTGCAGGGCAGGTCCTCGGTGACATATCGGAACCAGCCTGCATGCTCAATGTCACTGAGGGTCACCTGCAAAGTTTGCTCGCACGAATGGAGGCTCTGGACGAACCCTTGCTAAGCGCATTGGGGGCACGAGAGGCTTTCGACTTCCTCGACCGAGCGTTGTACCTCGACGACGATCGGTCGAACGAGCAGGTAACGAGCGATGCCGAACGCTTCTTCAAGTTCGACTTTCTAACGAATGGCGGCGAGTCGTTCGATCGAACGAAATCTTTCATTCACAGGCGCGATTCGCAGTTGCGAATCCTGTTCGTCGATGACGAAGGCGGTTTCAATTCTGTCCTTGTAGGGCTGTCTGCGTTCACTCTCGCCACAAAAGGATTCCTTGCCTGGGTTTCTGCTGAAGGTGACAATGCTGGTTAACTACGCCATCAACACGGACTGTCTTGGTCAACGCGCATTCGGCGCGTCGCCCAACCCCTCCCGTTATGACGAACGCTGCTCGCCAAGGAAGCATCAATGAAATATCCGGAACTTCCGCTGAAGTTAAGTCCTGCCTCCAACGAAGCGAGAGACGTCGTTGGCTTTAAGTACGCTGGCGGCAACGTCGGACAGCGCTCTAAACTCGGTGGTGATCCGGACTGGATTCAGGGTGAAGATGTTCCGGGATGCACATCTGGCAATGTCATGACCTTCTATGGTCAGTTGGATTCCGCTGGCGACAGCATGTGTCTTGCTGATTGCGGCATTATCTACGTGTTCATTTGCTTGGGCTGCTATGAAACCAGGTCGGTCTTCCAGTCCAACTGAGTGTTTCCGCCCCATTTAACGTTATGCCTAATTGGTCCGTGCAATGGATGATCTAAAGCAGAAACTTGCCCGCTCCGGCGTCCAGATGAAGATTGGTGGATTTAGACCCTCGGACGACCCATTCGAGAGTTGGTTTGGGCGCATAAACGTATGCGCTCAGGGCGAATCATGGCCCGAATTTGACGGAAAGCCGATGCACGCCCTTTGCCAAATCAATGTTCGCAGTCTTCCTCTCCGGCCAAAACGTTTAGCGGACGTTGATCTGATTACGGTGTTCATTGGTCCTGATGATCTTCCGATCGATGTACCCAACGGAGAAAACTGGAGCCTTCGTGCATACAAGAACACAGATACCTTGGTTCCGCTCGCACAGCGGGATACCAAGTCGCCCATCAAGGCTCTCCCAATGCGGCCAAGTGTCTTCCACGAGGACTTCCCTTGTTGGGAGGATGTGCCAATTGATCTTCCAGAAGACGTAGCAGAACGCTACAGCGACCTTTTCGAAAATATCCGTGGCTTCAAATTAGGCGGCTGGCCAACGCTAATCCAAGCAGAAATCTTCTGGGCTCCATGGAACAAGCACCCGGCCTCGCCGGAGTTCGTCTTTCAAATTGATTCAACGGGAAAAGGCAACTGGATGTGGGGAGATAGTGGAGTCGCTTACATTGGGCGAGGTACAACTCCAGGCAGGGAAGACGAATGGGCTCTCTCGTGGCAGTGCTATTAGACATAACCCGTTATCCGTCAGGAGAACCCATTGGTAACATCATTCGCTGAGCGCTGGGCCAACAAAGAACGGGAGCTTGGTTTTGAAGGAATTGCGAGCCAAATGGTGCAATTTGGTTCAGATATCCTGCCAAGCGATGCCGCTCCATGCTTAACATTCAACGCTGCGGCAACACCATTGCCAATTCATGAAGTCTTTGGCTCACCTACTGATTGGTCATCGGCAGAGCGAGAGCGATTCTCGCAATCCATGGTTATTGGTTCCGATGGAGCCGGGAATCCATTCTGTGTTGAAAAGGCTACCGAGTCGGTATGGCTGTTTGACCATGACGACCGCTTTAGAACGCAACAGTTTGTGAATTGCAGCGTTGGTCAATTGGCTGAGTGCCTATTGGCGTATATGGGCGAGGATGGTCCCGATAACTTTCAATCAGCGGTTACTGGCATTGACCCAAAAGCCATTATTCCCGGAACTTTCTGGTGGCAAGAAACCAAGGGGTTGGCCCAGGGGTGAAACCGGGGTCAGAGCACAATAAGCGCCGATCGCCTCCAAACAGCCTCGGGAGCGATGGATAAATATTCGTTGGGCAACAGGAGAAGAAACGTATGGCGGAACTGTACGGCCTTGACGGCGAAGAACCAAATTCGTCTCTAACAATCGAGATGGTACGTCACGCCGAGAAAAAACTTGGATACAAGCTGCCAGAGTCGTATTTACGAGTTCTCCGCATGCGCAACGGGGGCTACGTCACCCCAGTTTCTTTTGACACGGGCTACGAAATTCCTGGTCAAGGACGATTCATCGTTCTGCCTGAACTCTTTGGCATTGGCTACCGCGAGGCTATCGATGGCGAGTACGGAAGTTCCTATTTCATTAAGGAATGGGGTTACCCAGACATAGGGGTCGTCATTTCGTCAGAAGGTCACACTGCGATCATGCTCGATTATAGCGAGTGTGGTCCCACAGGAGAGCCCGCGGTTACTTTCGTTGATGTTGAGTGGTCTGATGGACCGCATACCGTCCGGGTTGCTGATACCTTCGAGGACTTCTTCTTACGGCTGGAAGAAGATGATTCAGAGGGATGGTAACGCCCAACAAAGCAAAGAGAAACAGGGAACATACCCCGACTCTGATGCTCGCGCAGAAGTAGGCACATGAATTCACTCGAAGAGAAATATGTTGGAGCCCTGATGGGGTTAGCCTGTGGAGACGCAGTCGGAACAACCGTGGAGTTTTCTCCGCGCGGTAGTTTTAAGCCTGTAACTGGAATGACTGGCGGAGGCCTGTTTCACCTGAATCCAGGCCAGTGGACTGACGATACGTCCATGGCGCTCTGTCTCGCAGAAAGTCTGGTGGAGAAGTCTGCTTTCGATCCAAGAGATCAAATGGCGAGGTATTTGAATTGGTGGCAGTGGGGCTATCTAAGTTCTACAGGGTCCTGCTTCGACATTGGGAATACCGTTCGGGCGGCGCTCATTAAGTTTCAGAACACTGGAGAACCATATGCGGGTTCTCCAGATCCGGCTAGTGCAGGCAATGGATCGTTGATGAGACTCGCACCCGTTGTGCTGTTCGCATACAAAAATCCAGAGACTCTTGCTCTCTTGGCTGCAAATAGTTCCAGGACTACGCATGGTGCTGCCGAGGCAATTGAGTGCTGTCAGCTTTTCTCGCAGCTGATTCATCGAGCACTTTCGGGCATACCAAAGAATGAGTTACTGACGGGAACCGCGCATGCCCTGCTTCAACCAAAGGTGCGACAGCTTGCTCAGGGGGCATTTCTTCAGAAGCCGTACTCTGCATTGGTAGGTTCCGGGTACTGTGTTCAGTCACTCGAGGCCGCACTGTGGTGCTTTTTCAACACCGAATCCTTTGAGGCTGCAGTATTGGCGGCCGTGAACCTCGGTGATGATGCAGATACCACAGGAGCAATTACCGGGCAGATTGCCGGTGCGTTTTACGGTGCTTCTGCAATACCCCCGGAATGGGCAGAGTTGCTTGCAATGCGCCAGGAAATTGAGGTTCTTGCAAGACGCTTATATGCGAAAGGCGGGACTTGACTCACTTTGGACCACACGAATATGCCGGACGATCTGACACCCATCGAGTTTTGGTGTGAACAAGGTGGAAAACATCCCCTATTGGGTGATGTATGGCATCGCATGTCCGTTGCTCACGGGAAGGAGGAAGCAAGGTACTCTCGCTATCTTTGTGCTGCTCTTTCGATGATGGCGCATGAGGTTATCGACTGCGACACCATAATCCATCTCCTCGACTCAGTAGCCAATGGAAGTTCATCTTCAGAGGAATTCGGTTTCAATGACACCTGCATAACATTCTGGCCTCATGGTGTGCAAGTTGAAATCATAATTGAGGAAGAGCCAGAGCCAGCGGCTGGTCGGTTCAGCCTTAGCGAATACCGCCGAGCACTATGTGCTTGGAGGGCGTTCTTGCAAATGCCTGAGGCGAAGGAGTCCAGAATGCGCTTGGAGCTATCGTGAAGCTCTATTTCGCAAGCCAACTTAACAGCTCTTTAGTCATCATTGAATGCGGCCAGACTGGGCGGTCAATCGGACGCCAACAATGGCCATGCCTTCGGCATTTTCATGGCCTATGTTTGCGCCATCCGCACCTTCGGTGCTCCGGACCGGCTTACCTTGGCAGCTTTGCTGCATGAAAAAGATCGCTGACACAAACTTCATTCAAGACGAGAAGCTCCTCCGGGCCTTTCTCTCACGATCTCCTGCATATCGTGTGGTGCTCACAGACTACATGGCGATGGAGTTGTACAACTCGGGAGGAGTTGACGCGTTATACCGAGCAACAAAGGTGCTGTCTGAATTTCCTGGTCAGGCCTTAGTCCTAAAGGAGATAGCGACCGTATGCGGTCTCTCCGGAAGGCTGGCTGGGCTCCAGCGTCGCCTGATAGATGAACGCCAATCGGCTGAACTTCCTTTGTTCTACCACGTGGTCGAGGCGGCGCATAACGGCGACAGGCAATATACCAGGGAGCTAGAACGGCTCTCTGCAGATGCAGCGAAGCAGCTTGAAGTCGTGCTAGAGGGTGTAAGGGGGTCGCCGGAAGCCTATGAGGGCATAGCGACTCAGTTTTCCAATAGTGACCTAAAGGCGTTTCGATCTGGGGTGGCCTTCTCGAAAGACATGGCCGTAAAGATCGTGAATTTCTGCATGGAGCTTTCAGCTGATGTTATGGAGCAACATCCAATGGTCCATAAGTTTCCCCGACGTGATGAGTTCACGAACACCTATATCTTCAGAGCGTCTCTTTGTAACTGTGTTCTAGCTCTATGGTGGATAAGCGTTGGAGGGGCTGGCGGCGCAAGACCCGAGCGCCTGAGAAATGATGTCGTCGATTCCTATCTGGCGGCCTACTCTACATACTTCGACGGAGTACTATCGAGTGACAGGAAGCTCAATGATATATATGGAGCTTCAAGGTTCATTTTGGCTGCAGCCTTTGGAAGGTAAGTCACTCTGGACTGTGTAGTGGTCTACCTTCAAGTTGGATCATGCCGCCGCCCATCTCAAACTCATTCGATAGGTTAAGGAGAAACTGTGTTCTCAATATTCAAAAGAAAGACTAAGAATGATGAGCGAGACATTGAGCAGCTAATCTTTGATGTGGCCGAGCACCAAAGGGATGCCGATTTTCATCTCTTGTATTTGCTCCTGAAAGATCGTGAAGTCTTCGTGCCAGTCGTCAGAAGTTCAGTTCCGTCGGCTGCAAAGCCGGGGGAGGCCTATGTAACTCGAACTGAAGATCAATTGGTCCTGAAAACCGTAGAGCTTCCAGGCAACGGTGCATGGGCCCCAGCGGCCACACAGGCCATCAGTCAACTTGTGGCTGGTGGCTACGTCGGTATGCCATGGCTTGGTTTTCTGAATATGGTCATGAAGATTGAGGACGTCAGAGGCGCCTTCTTGCAGGGTCAAACATCTTGGGTTGCTCTTGATAAGCAGCGAGTTGCATACATTCTCGCGCAAGCCACAGCCTAATGGAAACCGGGGCTAGGGCAAAATAAACGCCACTTCCTATGAACCACCGATGGGCCGAAAAATGTAGAAATCGTGGACTACCACTAACCACGACCCAATGGAGAAACCGCCATGTTCACCAACGGCATGCGCCCCGTTCACCCCGGCGAGGTACTCCGCGAGGAGTACATGAAGCCCCTGAACCTGAGCGCCAATGCCCTGGCCAACGCCTTGGGTGTTACAGCGGCCCGCATCAATGAATTTGTCCGGGAGCGGCGCGGCATCACCGGCGACACCGCCCTTCGGCTTGCCCGCTACTTCGGCACGGATGCGATCAGCTGGTTGAACCTGCAAAGCGCGTATGACCTGCGCGTGGCGGAATTGGAGGCTGGGGAGAGGATTGCAGAGCAGGTGAAGCCAAGGGAGACGGAGGCGGCTTGAGAGGCAACCGGGGGTCAGAGCACAATAAACCGTTTCTTGAGGAGGTGGCCGCATGTCCGACAACTGGATAGAACTTGTACCGGAGCACCCCCGGTTTATTCCCGATGCGGCAAATCAGCGACAGGCGCGTGAACGGTTAGCTGAGATTGCCCCTACAGCGGATGAAATCGAGATCAAAGTTTCTGAGAGGGTGGTTTTCTTCAACTGCGGAAGCAACTTCGGGCGTATCTGTTGTCCATCATGCGGCGCTGATATCCCGTTTGAATGGTGGCAAGACCGCATGGATGAAGATTACGAAGACGGTTTCAAGGTTGCTGCCTACACAGCGCCCTGTTGTGGAAAGGAATCAACACTAAATGACCTTGATTATGAATGGCCTCAGGGATTTGGTCGCTTTGCAATCGATGTGATGAACCCCAAAATCAGCAAGTTGGATGAAAAATTCAAACGGGAACTAGAGCTGATTCTTGGAACAAAGCTGCGCGTCATCTGCCGGCACTTATGACAGGAAACCGGTGACGGAAACCGGGGGTCAGAGCACAATAAACCGCCAGCCCCCGCCGTCCGCAGCCAACTGTCCGAGCCCCCACGCCCGCCAACGAAGCCCCGAAATACCGCCGGAGGTGCAGCGCCCACCCGGCGAGCGAGTTTTGGCGAAGGACACGGCTTTTGCCTACTTTTGGCCAAGACCAAAAGTAGGGCCCGCGGCAGGCGGACGCCCTACGCCGCCGCGAAGAAATAGAAATCGGAAGAAGCCGACGTCACCCCACAATCAACCACCTCACCGAAACCTCCCCTCAATCGCCTCCGACCACCGCAAATCATGCCCGCGCGCAAACCGCGCCACCGGCCGCGTCATCACCGCCAGCAGACCGGTCGCATACTCCACATGCCGCAGACGCGTGGTATTGGCATCGATCACCGTCAACTCCAGCGAATGCCGGATCACCGACCCCAACGCCCCGCCACCCCACTCCAGATAATTTGGCTCATTCCGGTACACCGTGCAGGGCAACGCCAACGCCCGGATCACCGGCGCCTCCAGCACCATCAGGAACGCATCCCCGGGAGTGGCAACCCCCTGCCGCCGCCGCACAATGGCGCGCAGGCCGGGAGTCCAGTCCGGCCAGCGGTCAATGTCGGACAGCAAGGCATAAAGGGCATCGATATCGGTGCGGATATCGCTGGTATGGTCAATCCAGGTGTCACGCGGGGGCAGGGTGAAAGGCATGGACGGCTCCGGGAAAAAGGCTTCGGGACTTGCAGTCTGGCACAGGGAACTCGCCGGGCAAAGTGCCGATGACCGCGCGTGGCGGAACGCCGGAAAGCCACCCGCTTGTTAGCGCCTCCCCCCATCTGAAACCTTGATAATTCCCATATCCCGTGTATGGTTAAACCCATCCCTGCTCCCCACCCTGTCAGGCAGCAGCACACAGGAGAACCCGGTCATGATCCGGCTAAGCCCCATGAAACTCACAGCCGCTGCGGCGGCGGCCGCAGCCACCGCCGGTATGGTGGTCGCCATGCGGAAACGACGCCATGCCCGCGAGGCCGCGCCGGAACCGGACATCATCCACGACTTCAAACCCTGGCCATCCATCGCCCAGCATCTGGCCACGACCGGCCCCCGGACTTACTTCCGCCCCACCTTCCTGGGCATGGAGCAACTGGATACCTCCAGCCCGGCACTGTACGTCGGCAACCACACCCTCTATGCCCTGCTGGATGTGCCCTTGCTCATGGAACACCTGATCCATGAACGCGGCCTCTACCTGCGGCCGCTGGGCGATCGCGGCCATTTTGACTATCCGGGCTGGAAACAGTTCCTGCTGAAGATCGGGGTCGTCCCGGCCAATCCGGAAAACTGCGACAAGCTGATGGAGGCCGGGGAATCCGTGCTGGTCTATCCCGGCGGTGCGCGCGAGGTGTGGCATCACAAGGATGAAAATTACACCCTGGTCTGGAAAAAACGGCTGGGCTTTGTGCGGCAGGCGGCCAAGCACGGCTACGACATCATTCCCTTCGCCTCACTGGGCGCGGACGAGTGCTATACCATCCTCGCCGACGGCGATGATTTCCGGCATAGCCGTCCGGTACAGAAGGCGCTGAAGGTGCTGGGGGTTCCGCATCTGTTCCGCGATGGCGAGGCGGTGCCGCCGCTGGTTCGCGGGCTGGGCCCCACGCTGGCGCCCCGGCCGCAGGCGCTGTATTTCAGCTTCGGAGAACGAATTTCCACGGTCGGGATCGATGTGACCGACGAATCGCAGTTGTGGGCGATGCGGGAAAAGGTGGCGGCAGCCATCTACCGGCAACTGGATGAATTGCGGGCCTATCGGGAACAGGACCGGGAACGGAACTGGGGAAAGTGGCGAAAGCGTTATGCGGGTTGAAGAAGACGGCGGCCGGGAGGCTTAACCCGGCCCGGACTAACGGCCTGAGCCTTCGGCCAGTACCGCTTCCACTTCATGCAGGGTCTGCCGGGTCAGATCCGCGTCCTGCAACGCCACCGCGCGCTGCGCCAGCGGCAGCGCTTCCGCCGCCCGCCCCTGCTGTTTCAGGAAATCCGCATAGTTGTTGAAACCGGGGGCAAAGTCGGGAAATGCCGCCACCAGTTGCCGGAACGCCGGTTCGGCCTCGGCAGGACGCTGCAAGCGCACCGCCGCATTGGCCAATCCCAACCAGGCCAGCGGATTTTGCGGCCACAACGCCACCGCCCGCCGGTACCCCGGCAATGCGGCATCGGCAGAACCGTATTTCTCCAGCGCCGCCAGTTGCGGCAGCGCCCGCCCGGCCTCCAACCAGTCCGGCAGGGTGGCGGGGTCCAGCACCAGCAGCGCCCAATAGCCGCCGCGCGCCCAAGTGCGCTCAAAGGTCGAAAAGTCCACGCGCATGGCTTCGGTGCGGCCGGAATTCAGCACCAGCTCATGGCGGGAAACATCCACACCGGTGACAACGGCAAAATGCCAGAGGGGATACACAGCCAGCCCGTTGTTCTGCAACACCAGCACCGGTTGGCCATGGTTCACGGCCTGGATCAGGGCGTCCAGACGGCCGGGCAGCAGATAGGGAAGACGTTGATGGCGGCGCACACCGGCCACCAGCTCCAGCGCCAGGCTGCCACGGCGGCCGGGTGTATAAATTTGGGGGGTCAGCGTGGCCGGGGTCACCGCCATGCCGCTGAACTGCAACATACCGGCCAGGGCGGCCGGTCCGCATTGATGAATTTCCTGCGGATAAAACGGAACCGCCAATTGCCGCGACGGGGCGCCCGCCGCCCGGTCAGCCAGCCATTGCCGGGTTTGCGGCGCCGTGCAACCGGACAGCAACACACACAACAGCAGACATTTCCAGAAAGCGGACATAACAATTACCTGGCGGACAGGCGCAAGCCCGGCCGCCCGCAGGGACTAGCGGTGCATGGAGCGGGTGAAGGGAAATACCTTGGTCAGGCCCAGGATATCCGTAATCAGCAGTACGACAAAGACGAAGATCAAGACCCCGAAAATGTCACCCCCGGCGGCTGCATCCGGCAGGTCGGCGTGCAATTTGGCGATTTCGCTATCCGACAATGCGGCGACCCGTTCCATGGCCTGTTGCGGGCTGACGCCCAGCGTCTGCATCTGCTGCTGCACATCGGCGCGCGTCAGGAAGGTGCTGACATCCAGGCGTTGCTGCACCGAGGCGGCGCTTTGCACGGTCTGTTCAATCACGGTTTCGGTATCCATCAGCGCGGCCTGAACCGGCAGGCTGACCGTCAGCATGCCAACCATTGCCATCGCCGCCGCGGATTTCATCATGTACATGTTCATGGTGTTGCTCCCATCGGGTATAGAAAATTTCGACCGGTGCAAGCCGTTCAAGACCCGCACCGGCGGGTATCAATAGGCGCTGAAGCGCAGGCCCTTCGCTTCAACACGCTTCACGCCGCGCAGGTTCTTGGCCAGTTCAATGGCCAGTGAGCGCTCGGCGTTGCTGGTGACTTTACCGGTCAGCGTCACCACACCCTGGCTGGTGCTGACCTTGATGCCGGACCCGTCCACGTGGTTGGAATAGAGGTAGGTGGACCTGACCTTGGCGGTGATCCAGCCGTCGTTAATGCCCCGTCCGGCCTCTTTGGCCGTGCTTTTGGCGTTATCGGCTACCGACGGTTTGTCGGACTGCACCACCAGCTGGTTATCCACCGTCACCACCCCGCGCGTATTCCACGCCAGCCGGCCGGCCAGATCGCGGGCGGCGGCGCTGGATGCCGTCCCCTGAAGAGTCACCTGCCCGGACTTGGTTTCCACGTGGGACGCCAAACCTTCGGCATGCTTGCTCCACAGCAGTTTGGATTTGACGGCGGCGGTAATCGACGCATCGTCCACCTTATCCCCAAAACCGCGCTCGGCGGGGCGCGCCGGCGGCACGTAGTCGGCATCGACCACGATCTGGTTGTCCACATCATTGATGCCGCTGACACCCAGGGCAATCTGCTTCGCCAGTTCCTTGTTCACGTCTTCATCCACCTTGCCGGTCAGTGTGGCCTTGCCCTTGTAGACATAGACCTTGAGGTCATTGGCGCGCAAATAAGGGCTGAGGGCGAAGGTGGTCCAGATTTGGGCCTCCTGGCGCGCATCCGTAACTTCCTGAGCGGTTTGGGATTGGGGTTGGGTCACCGGCTCGGCGACCGCCTGGCCGCCAATGGCGGCCATGGCCAGCATCAGGCTGGAGGACAGGATGCGCTGGCGGGAATAAGAGGGCTGCTTCATAAAAAACTTCCTTGAGGGATGAGGGTTGGTCCGCATTGTCAGAGCCGGAACAGTACCGGCTGAACACTAGAGACAGCCGGAGGCGGTGTCGGTGCGCTAACGCGCTTAAGGCCCCACCCGGGTTCCCCATCCACCGGATGTGATGCTGAAAACATTGAGCAGCAGGGCCTAACAGAGATGAGCGCGGCAGCATGGCCGCACCGGCCCAAAAAAATTGTTTAGGTTCGTTAACGCACAGACTCCTTGAGGTGGGAAGCCGAGTATGCCTGAGAGCAAAAACGAATACGGTTCCCGGCCTTTACCGGGACCAGGACTGATCAAGGAGCGAAACACTGGTCAACAGGACCCGTACCGCACTTGATCCACCAATGAGGTTCATCATGAAAACTTTTAAACGCGCCATACCACTTCTGGCTTTGTGTGTCCTTTCCGGGTTCTCGCAAACCAGTCTGGCCGCTTATCAGGATAAAGCGCCCGGCAGCTATACCTATATCGGTTACGGCGTCGGATATGGCCGCATTAACGGCGAGGACTTCACCAACGCCAACAATGACCTCACCGAAAGCCGCGTCTCGTGGAAGGCCATTCTCGGCACCAAGATCAACCAGGCGCTGTCGATAGAAGCCCAATACGTTGATTTCGGCGCGGCGGACAAAAACACTGACCGCATCAAGGCCAGCGGCTGGACCGCCGGCGCCACCATGGATTTCATGCAGGGCAGCTCGATGACGCCTTATGGCAAGGTCGGCGCACTGTTCTGGGAAACCGATAATCTGTTCAGCGGCATCAGCCTCCATCAAAAAGGCACTGACCTGACTTTGGGTTTGGGCCTGCGCTTTATGGTCACCGACCATCTGGTTATCCGCACTGAATATGAACGTTTCGCGATGGATAACTCCGACGTCGATAACCTCTCCGCCACCCTGCAATACAACTTTTTCTAACCTGAAGGACAACCGTCATGAGTACTCAAGAACTGTACAAGCAAAAATTCCAGGCGCAATTGGATGAATGGAAAGCCGATATCGGCAAATTGAAAGCCAGGGCCGAGATTGAAACGGCAGATGCGCAGATTGCCATGCACAAGCAGGTGGAAACCCTGGAGCACGGCATTGATGAAGCGCAAAAAAAGCTGGTGGAGCTGGGCGCCGCCAGTGAAGAGGCTTGGGAATCGGTCAAGTCCGGCGTTGAGTCGGCTTGGGTTTCACTGAAGACCACCTTCAGCGAAACCAAGGACAAGTTCAAGTCCTGAAGAGCCGCCCGGCGGCGGTTGAACCCGTCGCCGGAGATTGTCACTACTGAGGAAAACACCATGCTGGAAACCGTTGCTGTCGTCCTGGTCGCCCTGTGGCTGGTAGGCCTGGTGTCCTCCAACACCATGGGTGGATTTATTCACGTTCTGCTGGTGATTGCGGTAGTGGTCATACTGGTGCGACTGATACAGGGACGTCGCTTATAGCATGCCGGTATACGCGGGTTATCCACCGGAGCCGGTCTTTTCTCTCAGGACACCGCCTCCGGTCAAACCCGAACACCAGTCCGGATCGACAATACCCTTGGAATACTTTATGTGCTCCCGGGGTATTTCGATTACTGGGCTTTTATTTTCCGGAACATTAAAACCCTCAGGATTTCATCACGGAAATTCCCTGGATTTTAATGGTCCTCCTTTTACCTGCACAGGATGTCGATAATGAAAAAAATCGCGTACCACGCCGGACACCTGCCCAAATTCCCGATACTGATGCTCAGTGCATTGGTGGCGGGTTGCGGCGGTCCGGACTCCATCTTCGGAGAGAGCGGCAGCGTTGCCTCTCTCGCCCCCACGGTCACGGTCACCGCGCCGCTGGCCTCCACTCCGCCCGTCATTGACGTGGCCCTCAACAGCAAGCTCACCGCCACCTTCAGCAAGGACATGAACCCCGCTTCCATCGGGGCGTCGGCCTTTACCGTCGCCTGCCCCGCCGGTGTACCGGTGGCGGGTAACGTGACCTACGTTGCGCCCAGCCGCACGGTAACATTTGCACCGGGCGCTGTGCTGCCCGCCAACACCACCTGCGCCGCCACCATTTCCACCGGCGTCAAGGACACCACCGGCCTGGCCATGGAAAAGGCCTTTGTCTGGACCTTTGTCACCGGTCCGGCGCCGGATATCACGCCGCCCCGGGTGACGGTGAAAGTGCCTTCCCCTTCCGAAACCGGTGTGCCGTTTAACGCCCGGGTCATTGCCACCTTCAACGAGGACATGGACCCGGCCACCATCAACGGCAACACCGTGATCCTGCAAGGCCCTGCCGCCGGCCCCGTCAGCGGTGTGGTCAGCTATGCCGCCGGTGCGCGCACCGCGACCTTCACCCCCAGCAACCCGGCCACCCTGTCGGCAGGCTCGGTGTTTACGGCGACGGTGACCACAGGCGCGAAGGACCTGGCGGGCAACGCCATGACTGCCAACGTCGGCTGGAGCTTCACCACCGGCCCCGCCCCGGACATCACCCGTCCCACGGTCACCCTCAAGGTGCCCACGACCGGTGCTACCGATGTCGCCATCAATTCACGGGTGATCGCCACCTTCAGTGAAGACATGAACCCGGCCACCATGACCACCGCCAACCTGTTGGTGAAGGGTCCGGGCAACGTGGCCATTACCGGCACCGTCACCTACGCGGTGGGCGCAAGAACGGCGACCTTCATTCCCGCCAATCCGGCCACCCTGCCTGCTTCAACGCTGATGACCGTCACGGTCACAAGTGACGCCACCGACCTGGCGGGTAACGGCCTGTCCGGCGACCCGGCCCTGCTGCCGGCCGCCAGCGATGCCGTGTGGTCTTTCCGCACCGGCGTGGCACCCGACACCACCCGTCCCACCGTCACCCTCAAGGCTCCGGCCGCCGGGGCCACCGGGATTGCGCTGAACAGCCGCATCACCGCCACCTTCAACGAGGACATGGATCCGCTGTCGCTGAACGAAAGCTCGTTTACCCTGACCGGCCCCGGCGTGACTCCGGTGACCGGCATGGTCAGCTATGCGGTCGGCGCACGCACCGCGATCCTGATTCCGACCACTCCCGTCGTCCTGACTTCCGGCACCGTCTATACGGCTACCGTGAACACGGGCGCGAAGGATCTGGCCGGCAACACCCTGGCCGGCAATATCGCGACGCCGTTACTGGCCGCGAATGCCGTCTGGACCTTCACCACCGGCGCAGCGCCGGACATTGCCCCGCCCACCGTCACCCTCAAGGTTCCGGCGGCTAGTGCTGTCAATGTTCCGTCCAACTCGAAAGTCATTGCGACCTTCAGTGAAGACATGGACCCACTGACCATCACCGGCAATACCGTGATCCTGCAAGGCCCGGGCGCAACCCCGATCGTTGGCACCATAACTTATGCCGTTGGCGCACGCACCGCGACCTTCACCCCCACCGCCCCGGCTACGCTGGCCACCGGCAATCTCTACACGGTGACGGTCACCACCGGCGCGAAGGACCTGGCCGGTAACGCCATGACCAACAACGCCGGCTGGACCTTCAGCACCAGCGCCACCCCGGACACCACACCGCCCACCGTGACCCTCAAGGTTCCGACTGCAGGCGCAACCGGTGTCGCTTTCAACAGCAAGGTGATTGCCACTTTTGATGAAGACATGGACCCCGCCACGATGGTCGGCGCCAACTTCAGCCTGAAGGGCCCGGGCGCCACCGTCGTCAACGGAACCATCAACTACGCTGCCGCTGCGCGCACCCTGACCTTCACCCCGAACGCCAATCTGCCGGCCGGTACGCTGTTTACCGCCACCGTCAGCACCGGCGCGAAGGATCTGGCCGGGAATGCCATGACCGGGAATGCTGTCTGGTCATTCACGACCGGCATCACGGCCGACACCACCCCGCCAACCGTGACCCTCAAGGTTCCGGCCGCCGGCGCCGTCAATGTTCCGTCCAACTCGAAAGTCATTGCGACCTTCAGTGAAGACATGGACCCGCTGACCATTACCGGCAACACCGTGATCCTGCAAGGCCCGGGCGCAACCCCGATCGTCGGCACGGTCACTTACGCTGTTGGTGCACGCACCGCCACCTTCACCCCCACTGCCCCGGCCACGCTGGCCACCGGCAATCTCTACACGGTGACGGTCACCACCGGCGCAAAGGATCTGGCCGGTAACGCCATGACCAACAACTCCGGCTGGACTTTCAGCACCAGCGCCACCCCGGACACTACGCCACCCCTGGTGACACTGGAAGTCCCGACCAACGCCGCCACCGGAGTAGCCTTCAACGCCAAGGTCATTGCGACCTTCAACGAAGACATGGACCCGGCAACGATGGTCAGCGGCAACTTCAGCCTGAAAGGGCCGGGAGCTACGGTCGTCAACGGTGTCATCAACTACGCCGCTGCCGCACGCACCCTGACCTTCACCCCGAACGCCAACCTGCCGGCCGGTACGCTGTTTACCGCCACCGTCAGCACCGGCGCGAAGGATCTGGCCGGGAATGCGATGGCTGCCAACAACGTCTGGAACTTCACCACCGGGGCTGCCCCGGACACCACCCGCCCCACCGTCACGCTGCAGGTACCGAATGACGGTGCAACGGCTGTCGCCAGCAACGCCAAGGTCATCGCCACTTTCAGCGAAGCCATGGACCCGCTCACCATCTCCGGCAACACGCTGATCCTGCAAGGACCCGGCGCGACCCTGGTGAACGGAACCGTGACCTATGCCGCCGGTGCGAAAACCGCCACCTTTACCCCCAACGCCCCGCTGCCGTTCGCCACGCTGTTCACGGTGACGGCCACCACGGGCGCACGGGATCTGGCGGACAACGCCTTGCTCAACAATGTTGTATGGACCTTCACCACCGGTGCCGCTCCGGACACCACCCCGCCAACAGTGACCAAGGTCAACCCGCTGGATCTGGCGACCGGTCTCTGCCTGCAGAAGACCGTCAACGCCACCTTCAGCGAGAACATGGACCCGTTCACCCTCACCAGCTCCACCCTGACCCTCAAGGTGAGTGGCGGCGCTCTGGCGGCCGGAACCGTGACCTATGATGTCCTCAACCGGATTGCGACACTGACTCCGGCGGCGGACCTTCTGGGCAACACCAACTACACCGCCACCGTCACCACCGGAGCCAAGGATCTGGCCGGAAACGGCCTGGCCCTGAACAAGGTCTGGAGCTTCACCACCGGCACCCAGCCCTGCGGTAGCGGGACGGACCTCGGCACAGCAGCCTCGTTCGGCAATCTCGGCGGCGGCGCGGGCACCACCAATGCCGGTACCTTGACCGTGATTGGCGGCGACCTCGGCACCACGGCGGTCTCCACCTCGGCCATCACCGGTTTCCACGATTCAGCAAATGATATCTACACCCAGACCGGCTCCAATCAAGGCGCCGTGAACGGCAAGATCTATACCTGCACCGTGTCCACCACCGGCCCCACTGCTGCTGCCGTCAATCCGGTAGCTTGCAGCGTCGCCACCCAAGCCCGGGCTGATGCCCAGACCGCCTTCAACAAGCTGGCCCCGGGCCTGATGCCCGGCGGCACCGATCCTGGTGCAGGCCAGTTGGGCGGACTGACCCTGGCACCCGGTATCTACCAGGCGGCAGGCGGTTCCTTCGGCATCACCGGTTCGGACCTCACCCTGGACGCACAAGGCGATGCGAATGCGGTCTGGGTGTTCCAGACCGCCACCTCGCTCACCGTCGGCGCTCCGGGTGCTCCGCGCAGCATCATCCTGATCAACGGCGCGCAGGCCAAGAATGTCTACTGGCATGTCGGCACCTCCGCCACGATCAACGCGGCAGGCGGCGGCACCATGGTCGGCAACATCATGGCCTCGGCGGCCGTTTCGTTCTCGACGGTCGGCAACGTGGCCATCGTGACCCTCAATGGCCGGGCGGTGGGGCTGAACGCCTCAGTCACCATGACCAACACCGTCATCAACGTACCGGCCCCGTAAGGCTGAGGAGAAAACCATGAAACTCATGACTATCGGGAAGCGGGGCGTGCTGGCGCTGGCGATCATCGCCAGCCCGTATGCGGCGGCAGGTGACACCGGCTGGTACGGCGGCGTCAGCCTCGGCAACACCCGGGCCATCGTGGATGACGAACGCCTGATCAGCAGCCTGCTGGCCAACGGCTTCACCACCACCGGGATAGACGACGACGGACGCGACCATGGCTGGAAGCTGCTGGCCGGCTACCAGTTCAACCGCAACTTTGCGCTGGAAGGCGGCTATTTTGACCTGAAGGATTACGGGTTTACCGCCACCACCCTGCCGGCGGGCACGCTGAACGGCCGCCTCAGGGTCAAGGGGCTGAACCTGGACGCCGTCGGCATCCTGCCGATCACGGAGAAGTTTTCCGCGCTCGGCCGGGCCGGGGTGAACTACGCCGACACCGAAAGCCGCTTTGCGGGGACCGGATCGGTGCATGTGCTGGATCCGTCCCGCAGCAAGCGCGACCTGAACTTCAAGGTCGGGCTGGGTTTGCAATATGACGTGACGAAATCGCTGGGCGTGCGCGCCGAAGCCGAGCGCTACCGCATAGATGACACTGTCGGCAACACCGGCGACATCGACCTGGTCTCGCTGGGCGTGGTCTACCGCTTTGGCGGGCGGGAAGAAGTGCCGGTGGTGGTTGCACCGCTGGAGAAGGAGCCGGTCGCGGTTGCACCGGCTCCTGTGCTGGTGGTGGTGCCGGTTGCAGCGCAGAACCAGCAGTACTGCAGCATTCTCGACATCCAGTTCGAAATCGACAAGGAAGACATCCAGCGCGAGGAGAAGGAACGGCTGTCGGTGCTGGGCACCTTCATGAAGAAGTATCCCGACACCACCGCCGTGATTGAAGGCCACAGCGACAATGTCGGCGCGCCCGAATACAACCTGGAGCTGTCACGGCGCCGGGCGGAAAGCGTGGTGCGCTACCTCACGGACACCTTCCAGATCGTCAATACACGGCTGACCGCCGTGGGTTACGGCGACACGCGGCCGCTGGTGGACAACAGCACCGAGGAAGGCAAGCGGCAGAACCGGCGGATTGATGCGGTGATTGCCTGTGTCTCGGACATTGAAGGGCTGACGGTAAAACCCGCGCGCATGACCATGGCCATGGCCATGGAATTCGACCGTGACCAAGCCGATGTGAAGCCTGAATACACCGGCGATCTGGTCAAGGTGGCGAACTTCCTCAAGGCCAATCCCAAGGCCAGCGCTACGGTGGAAGGACACACCGGCAACCTGCAGGCCAACGCTGCCCTGGCGATGGACATGTCCCAGCGCCGGGCGCAAAGCGTGGTCGACTACCTGGTGAACAACCTGGGCGTCAACCCCAACCAGCTGAAAGCTGAAGGCTTCGGCGGCACCCGCCGCTTCGCCTACAACACCAGCCTGGAAGGCCAGCAGGAAAACCGCCGGGTCAACATCATCATCAACTACGCCAAATAACGGCGAACCGGAGTGGCGGCATTCCGCCGCCGCTCCATCCACACACTTGAGGAATACACCATGAAAATCCTGACTTTGATTCCGGTTTTGGCTGCCTTGGGCTTCGCCGGTTGCTCCAGCGCCCCGCCCAGCTACGGCGACCAGATTTCCACCCGTGGCGATAGTGTCAATGCCATTGGCAAGCAATGGAATGACAGCAATGAAGCCAAGGCCAAGGGCGCGAAAATGATTGAAAAGGGCCAGCGCATGATCGACAACGCCCGCAAGGACCAGACCGACGGCGAGCAGATGAAGGTCGACGGCCAACGCATGATCGACGAGAGCGCGCAGAAAATGCTCAACTCCGAAGCCGACTACCAGAAAATCCGGGCGAATCCGGTTCCCTCGCCTGTCCAGCCCTGAACAGCGAAATCCGGCCGGAGTCCTGTGCGACCATCCGGCCGGGTTACCAGTGAGGCATAACCCGCCTCCTCCACCTGAGGATTTCACCATGAAAATGTGGATACTGATCCCGGCGCTGGCCGGGATGATGGCCGCCGGATGTTCCAAGTCCCCGCAGACTTTCGGTGACGAATTGTCCACTCGCGGCGACAAGGCCGCCGACATTGGCAAACAATGGAACGAGAGCAACGAGAATGTCGCCGAAGGCCATAAGCTGATGGAGAAAGGACAAGTCCGGGTGGATGACGCCAGAAAGGAACAAGCGGAAGCGCAAAAAGTAGTGGAAGAAGGACGTCAGCAGGTCAAAGCAGGCAAACAGCAAATGCTGAATTCCGAGGGGGAATACCTTAGGATGCGGGCAACGGCGGTGACACCTCCCGAGCATTCACCGCCATCACCCGACATACAAGTCGTTATAAAGCCCCTAACCCAACCCGCCCCCGCCAAGGCGACCGCCACCCAATGACGCCCGTTGTGGCCTGTATGTCACTCACCTGTTTGATAGACATCCCATATCAGGCGGTATAATTGCTGTTCCATGATGCAACATATCGGCACCGGTCTTGCCGGACAGAGCCTGCCGCCATTCGTTAACGAACGGCAGGCTCCGCACCGCTCAGAGCTTCAGGTTCGCAAAGAATCCGTGAACCTGCTTCTCGGCCTCATCACGGGTAATCGCATAGCGTTCCTGCACCAGCCCCGCCAGCTTCTGCTCATGGCCTTCCAGTTGCAGCAACTCGTCTTCCGTCAGCTTGCCCCAGGCAATCTTGGCCGCGCCGACATGCTGCTTCCACTTGCCCTTGATTTCGTCTTTACTGATTGTGGTCATGATGGTTTGTGCTCCTGGCCAACCGGCTTGACTTGATCGTGGACGGCAGGTGCGTGGGGAGCTACGCCTTCCTTGGCAACCGGCGGCACGGTGGGTTCATGACGGGCCGCTTCCGGCTTGGCGTGAGGCATCGATTCCGGCTTGGCATGGGTAGCCGCTTCAGCCTTCACCGGTTCCTGGTGTTTGCCGGCATCCTGCTGTTGGGGTTCCGCCGGCTTGGCGGCATGGGTATTGGCAGGCTCTTGGGGCTTTGCCGGGGCAGACTTGTCTTGCTCGTGGGACTTGTTCATAGTGACCTCTGGGTGGATGCCGTGGCCCGCGAGATTGCGGAGCGACGGAATCTGAACTACCCCGAAACAATATGGCCGCCAGCGTTTGCGCTCCGTGCGTTGACGCGCTTAAGGCTGATTTTTCCTGTGGGAATTACACAGCAACCACCTACGCGCATAAATCCGCCAATTTTTTAACTTCCCGCGCCAACTTGACACCGGTCATTTGCACAATTTCACTAACTGGAGTAATAACCTTACATCTATTGGTACTTTCGTCCCAGATTGCCCCGGCCCGAGAATGCGCGCATGACCGACGCTGTCTTTCCCCACCACGCCACCGCCCTGGCGCTGAGCGAAGCCCTGTTCCCGGCCGGCCGGCATGCCCCGGCCGGCGACCGCGACGCCATCACCCGCCGTGTCGAGACGGAGGCCGGACAGCGCCCATGGCTGCGGCACGGCCTGATCACCGGCCTGCGCTGGCTGGACACCCGTTACCGACTGTTCCACTTCCGCCCCTTCCACAAAGCCACCGTCCATCAGCGCCGCGAATTCCTGCAAACCGTGGCCGGGCATGCGCTGGAAAACCCGCTGCTGCGTGCCGCCACCCTGCCCTTCAAGCTGGCCTACCTGCTGGATGAAACCCAGCAACAGGCGGCTGGCAGCCGTTTGCGACTGGAGACCCCCAGCCAGGTGGAACGCTTCCGCTGGCAGTCGCAGGTGACGGCGGCGGCGGACAGGACGGAAGACTTAACGCTGGAAGCGGACGTGGTGGTGATCGGTACCGGCGCGGGCGGCGCGGCGGCGGCCTATGAACTGGCCAGCCGCGGGCTGGCGGTGGTTATGCTGGAAGAAGGCGATTATCACGACCGCCGCGATTTCGATGGCGACCTGATGACGGTGCTGCCCAAGCTCTACCGGATGGGTGCCACCGTCGCCACCGGCAACGTGATGATTCCGGTGCCGGTGGGGCGCTCGGTGGGCGGCACCACCACCGTCAATTCCGGCACCTGCCTGCGCACACCGCCGCGCGTGCTGGCGCACTGGCGAGAGGAATTCGGCCTGCACGACCTGCGTGACGACGACATGCAACTGTGGTTTGAACGCGTGGAAGAAATGCTGGGCGTGCAGACGGCCGAGGCCAAATACATCGGCCCCATCGGCGACGTGATTGCCGACGGCGCGCGCAAGCTGGGCTACACCCATTTCCACCCGCTGCAGCGCAACGCCACCGGCTGCGACGGCCAGGGCCTGTGCCAGATGGGCTGCCCCACCGACGCCAAGCGCTCCACCAACGTCAGTTATGTGCCCGCCGCCCTTAATCGCGGCGCATTCCTCTACACCGGCTTCAAGGCGGAAAAACTGCGGCGGCAAGGCAAGACCGTCACCGGCATCGAAGCACGCGGCCGCAACCGCCACGGCATGACGGTGCGTCTCACCATCCACGCCCCGCAGGTGGTGGTGTCCATGGGCACCTTCAACACCCCGCTGTTCCTCCGTGACAACGGCGTCGACAACCCGAATCTGGGGCAGCATCTCAGCCTGCATCCGGCCGGGGTGGTCAACGGCTGGTTTCCGCAGCAGGATTTCCGCAACGGCCGCACCATCCCGCAGGGCTACGGACTGTCCGATCTGGCAGAAGACGGGCTGGTGTTCGAGGGCGGCACCATTCCCTTCGCCGGGCACGGGCTGCTGGCCAACCTCTATGGCGACGACTACGTGCGCTACACCGAACGCTACCAGCAGACAGCCTACTTCGGCTTCATGCTGCAGGACACCAGTCGCGGCAGCGTACGCGCCGGCCTGCACCGCGATGCGCCGCTGATCCGCTACCACATGAACGACCTCGACTTTTCCCGGTTCCTGCGCGGCATCGAGACGCTGGCAAAGATCTATTTCGCCGCCGGGGCCGTGGAAGTCAGCATCCCCGGCCCGCAGCGCCTGACCGTGTTGCACAACGAAACAGAACTCGCTGCCTTCCTCTGCCGCAAGCTCAAGCCCACCGACTTCATCATGAGCGCTTACCACCCGCTGGGCACCGCCCGCCTCGCCGCCACCATTGAACACGGTGTCTGCGACAGCGAACACCGCGTTTTCGGCTGGCAGGGGCTCACCGTCATGGACGGCAGCGTGGTACCGTCCAGTCTGGGGGCCAACCCGCAAATCACCATCATGTCCCTGGCCGCACGCGCCGCCTCGCGCCTGGCCGACCGTATTCTCAAGGAGACCCCCGCATGACCACCGCCCTGATTATCCGCGAAACCATGAGCGGCTGGCTGAAGCTGGACGCCGACGGCCGTGAACAACCCTTCGCCTTCAGCATCCGCGCCGTCGGCGAAAAAATGTTCGCGCTGACCGCGCCGCGCCCCTTCACCGGCACCCTGAGCCTGGACGGCAACGACTACCCCTGCGAAGGCGAGATGACCATCCGCCTGACCGGCCCGCATTACTGGCTGGACTTCGAACACCCCGAACTGGGGCCGCTGCGGGTGGAAGGCAACAAGACCTATGGCAAGAACGGCCTGCTGCGCTCGCTGATCACCTGCCCGCTGACGGTCTATCAGCACGGCGCGCCCATCGGCGCGGCGGAAGTGACCTACCGCGAACCGATGCTGACCTTCCCCTTCACCGCGCTGCGGCTGGAGTCGGTGGGGCCGGTGTTCCCGGCGGGCAGCATTCCCTATTACGGCAACCAGTACGCCGGGCAGGGCGGCCATTACGAAAGCTGGTTCCTGCGCGCCAACCATCCCACACGGCCGCTGGCATTCTGGGTGCGCTACACCCAGTTCATTCCCGCTGACAACCGCGCACCGCTGGGCGAGGTGTGGGGCATCTGGTTTGACGGCGAAAAGAACACCACCACCGCCGTGAAGCAGGAATTCCCGCTGGCCGACTGCCTGTTCCGCCACGACACCCGCGAAGTGCGGCTGCCTACCGCCACGCTGGCCGGGCAGCATCTGGAAGGCACCGCCAGCCTCAACGGCCACACGCTGGACTGGCATCTGGATTTCGAGGGCGACGCCAAGCCGCTGCTGTTCCTGCCGGCAAACCTCTACGCCGGGTCGTTCCCCAAGGCGAAGTCGGTGATCAGCCGTCCGTCGTTGCGCTTTCAGGGCAGCTTCACGGTGGACGGCGAACTGCACGCACTGCACAACTGGCACGGCAGCGAAAGCCACAACTGGGGCAGCAAGCACACGGATCAATACGCCTGGGGTCAGGTCGCGGGCTTCGACGACGCCCCGGACGCCTTTCTGGAATGCGCCACCGCGCGCGTGAAGCTGGGACCGCTGCACACGCCGTGGATGACGCTGCTGACGCTGCGGGTGGATGGCAAGGAATACCGCTTCAACAGCATCAAGCAATCGGTGAAGGCCAAAGGCCAATACGACTTCTTTGACTGGACGCTGGAAACCGGCGATGCCGATACGCGCATTGAGGTGCACATCCACGCCCCGGCGGCGCACTTCACGGCACTGACCTATTTCAACCCGCCCAAGGGCAGCAAGACCTGCCTGAACAGCAAGATTGCGCGCTGCACGGTGAAGATTACGGAAGGCGGGCGCGTGCGGGAGTTGCATAGTGCGCACGGGGCGGCATTTGAGATTCTGACGGACAGGAAGGATCATGGGGTGGTGGTGGCGGTTTAGCCAACTGTAGGTCGGGCTTCAGCCCGACACCCCCCTTCGCACGGAGAGTGGTTGTCGGGCTGAAGCCCGACCTACATTCTAAAACCGTTGTATCCGTTCACGAGGGCGCATGCTATGCGCCCCTACAGGGGGACGGGATGGCCGTCAGTGACTCGTCCCCCGCTCCCGGGTCGTCTTGTTCCACACATTGTATTTCCCCACCGGCTTCACCATCGGCAGGCGCTTCACTTCCTTGAAGGTCGCGGCGTCATAGACCACGATCGCGCCGTCCTTCTCCGACAGGCTGACCAGCGCAAACTTGCCGTCACGGGTGAATTCCACATGCGCGCTGGTCTTGCCCGGCGCGGGCGTGACGCTGCCCACCACCTTCAGCGTCGTCTTGTCGATGATCTGCAGCGTATCGCGGAACTTCGGGTCCATCATCGAATCCACCCACATGTAGGGCGTGGCATCGTGGCTGCGCAGGAAGAAACCGGTGCCGTTGACCGGGATTTCGGCCACCTTCTTCCAGTCCTGCATGTCGATCACCGTCACTTTAGCCGCCTTGAGGTCGGTGGTGGCCATGACCGGATGCCCCTGCCAATCGAAGGTGATGCCGGAACCCAGATGCGGCATGCCGCCGAGGTCGAGATCGGCAATCTTGCGGCGCACGCGCAGGTCGATCACCTCCGCCTTGCCGTCACGCGAGGCCCCCATCACCCGGTCGTAGGACGGATCAAAGTAGAAGTCATCCAGCACCGTGTCCAGTTGGGTCACGCGCGGGGTGAACTGGCCAGGTGCGGCGATGCCCTCGCCCATCTTGTAGTCATGCACATAACCCTTGTAGACGGGCTCGGCCTTGGGGTCGTAGGAAATTTCCCAGATCTGCGGCACATCTTTCAGCGCCACCACAAAACTCTTTCGCGGCGCGGCGTCATAGACGGCGGACACCCGCGACGGCGTTCCCGCCTCGTCCTTCACGTCATAGATCCGCTTCAGCGCCAGATCCTTGGCATCCAGCAGCACCAGCGTCCTCGGCAAGTAGTTGCCTACCATCACCCACTTACCGTCGCTGGACACCGCCAGATTGCGGGTGTTGATACCGGCTCGCACTTCAGCCACCACCGTCAGGTTCCACAGGTCGTACTTGGTGATCCAGCCGTCGCGGGAGGCGAAGTAGACAAAGCGGCCGTCCGCCGTGAACTTGGGGCCGCCGTGCAGCGCGTAGCGGCTGGCGAAACGGTGGATCGGCTCCAGCTTGTCGCCGTCGAGGATGGAGACATGGTGATCCCCGGCCTCGACCACGAGAAACAGGTTTTTCGGGTCGGCGCTGAAGACGGGCTTGGCAGGCAGTTTCAGGGCCTCGGCATTGACGATGCGGGAGGCGGTGATGTCCTGATCCGTCCACCGGGGCGGCTTGGCGGGCGGGGTGTAGATGAAGTCGACCAAGGCGTTGATGTCGGCGTCGGTCAGCTTGTCGGCGAAGGACGGCATCTGCGTGGCGAGGCGGCCGTCACGGATGGTGGACACGGCGTCCTTTCGCTTCAGGCGTTCGAGGTTTTCCGGAAGGAGGGCCGGACCCATCAGGCCGAAGCGGTCGTCGCCGTGGCAAGAGGAGCAGTGGGTCTGGTAGAGGGCGGGGGCGCTGGGGGTGGGTGGGGGTGCAGCGGCGGGTGCGGGGTCGGCGGCCCAGGCCGGGGTAATGGCTAAAAACAGGATGATGACGGCAAGATAGGATATATTTACAGCTATTTTATGCATTTTTGATGCCTTTATCGATACACACCAATGTAGGTCGGGCTTCAGCCCGACAACCGCCCTTCGATCGGAGAGTGTTGTCGGACTGAAGCCCTACCTACAGGAATTCCACGGCGGTCACACCACCTCCACCACCCCAATCCCCTGCCCCGCCACCCCGATCTCCGCATCCCCCAGATAACACGCCGGATCTTCCGCCCAGACATCGCCGGTGGTCTGCATCGCCCGCACGCGGGTATTGCCGTTGCAGATCGCCAGATGCTTGCATTCGCCGCAACGTCCCGTCACCGGGCGCGGATGCTGCTTCAGCCCGGCCATCACCGGGTCGGAGGTGTCTTTCCAGATTTCCGAAAACGGCCGCTCGCGCACATTGCCCAGCGGGTAATGCCACCACATGGTGTCGGGATGGACCACGCCGGTATTGTCGATGTTGGCGATGTTCACCCCGGAGGCATTGCCGCCCCACTGCACCAGCTTGCCGCGAATGTGCTCCGCCTTCTCGGGGAAATTCCGCTCCACCCACTGCAGCAGGTACGGGCCGTCGGCGTCGTTGTTGCCGGTTACGAATTCCTTCGGCGTGCCGCGCTGCACCATGTCCCAGCAGCGTTCCATCAGCAGGTCCATCGCCTCGCGGGTCTGGCGGTGCACGGTGTCGTGC
Source organism: Fluviicoccus sp. (assembly GCF_030646115.1). Taxonomy (GTDB): domain Bacteria; phylum Pseudomonadota; class Gammaproteobacteria; order Pseudomonadales; family Moraxellaceae; genus Fluviicoccus. The sequence continues at coordinate 154,911 of NZ_JAUSMX010000012.1, read as the reverse complement.
TTGCGGTTGCGGTGGCCGCGGCCGGCGTAATTCAGGTGCGAGAAGTAGAACTTGTCGACGTCCTCGCACTCCAGCAGGTCCAGCATCTGCGGCAGTTCGCGGTTGTTGTCCTGGGTCATGGTGAAGCGCAGGCCGACCTTGATGCCGCGTTCGTGGCAGAGGCGGATGCCGCGCATCGAAGCTTCGAAGGCACCTTCTTTCCGGCGGAATTTGTCATGGGTTTCGCCAATGCCGTCGAGGCTGACGCCGACATAATCAAACCCGGCGGCGGCGATGGCGTCGATATTGCTGTCGTCAATCAGCGTGCCGTTGCTGGACAGGCCGATATAGAAACCCAGCGTCTTGGCTCGAGCGGCAATGTCGAAGATGTCCGGGCGCAGCAGCGGTTCGCCGCCGGAGAGGATCAGCGCCGGGACGCGGAACTGCTTCAGGTCGTCCATCACCGTGAAGATTTCCGGGGTGGTCAACTCGTTGGGGAAGTCGATGTCGGCGGAGATGGAATAGCAATGCTTGCACGTCAGGTTGCACCGGCGGATCAGGTTCCAGATCACCACCGGGCCGGGCGGGTTGCGGCGTGGGCCGACCGGGGTGGGCGTGATCAGTTCCTGCATAAACTGGGTCATCCGGAACATGATGTTTTACTCGCTGATTCTGAGGCCGGTTTTCTTGAGGATGCGCGTGCTCCACAGCACGTCGCGGGCGCGGCAGGCGTCGCCCAGCACGGCGGCAATGGCGGCGACCTGCGCGTCGGTGTCGGCGCGGTCGCGGCCGTGCACCATGGCAAAGAGGTTGTAGGGCCAGTCCGGCAGATGGCGCGGACGGCGGTAGCAGTGGCTGACGAAGCCCAGCGCCGCCACTTTTTCGCCCAGCTCATCGACGCGGTCATCCGCAACATTCCACACCGTCATGCCGTTGTGGACATAGCCTAGCGCGTAATGGTTGGGCACGGCGGCAATGCGGCGCAACACGCCGTTATCGTCCCAGCGGCGGAAGCGGGCGAGGATGTCGTCCTCACTGGTGCCCAGCTGTTCGGCCAGCGCCCTGAACGGTTCCGACACCAGCGGCAGGCCGGTCTGGGTGGCGCGCATCAGCGCGCGGTCGAGGTCATCGAGGACAGGGGTCATGGTCAGGCCTCGAAATACAGGTGCACCCGGAACTCGCGTTCCTTGGGCATGTCGCGCACCGGCAGGCCGGTGGCGGCCTCGATGCGGCGCAGGGTGTCGGCGCATTGTTCGGGGGTGGCGGTGGCGACCACGAACCACATGTTCAGCGCGTGCGTGCGCTGGTAATTGTGCGCTACTTCCGGGAAGGCGTTGACGACGGCGGCCACTTCCTCAAAGCGTTCCGGCGGCACGGCGATGGCGGCCAGTGTGAAGCGTCCGCCCGCGCGTTCAATCTGGAACATCGGGCCGAAGCGGGAGAGGATGCCGGTGTCGAGCAGGTGTTGCAGGCGGGCCAGCAAATCGGCTTCGGTCAGGCCGAGTTCGGCGGCGACGGCGGCATAGGGCTGCGGCACGATCGGCAGGCCGCGCTGCAGGCGGTTGATCAGCGCGCGGTCGGTGGGCGTGAGGAGGGTTTCGGCGGAAGTCATGCCCGAGCCTCCCCGCTGTAGTCCCCTCTCCCCTTGTGGGAGAGGGTTAGGGAGAGGGGTACGGCGGTGGGACATGAACTGATGGTGTGTTCGGACTGCTTTCCGCACCCCTCTCCCCGGCCCTCTCCCACAAGGGGAGAGGGAGTTGCCACCGCCGGAGCCGCATACCACGCCCCCCGCTGCTTGTACCGTTGCTCCCCGATCAGCACATCCCGGCGGAATTCCTTCAACCCCAGCCGCTCCACCAGCCCTTCCACCATGGCCAGCACGCTATCCCGGTCCTTGCCATGCACCATGCAGAACAGGTTATAGGGCCAGGCCTCGCCGCGACGCGGGCGCTCATAACACAACCGCACTTCCGGCGCGGCGGCCAGCTTTGCGGCCAAGTCATCCAGTTGGTTGGGGGGAATGTCGAAGACGCACATGACGTTGGCTCGATAGCCCAGTTCCCGGTGCCGCACCACCGCGCCGTAGCGCTTGACGATGCCGTCGTCCCGCCAGCGCGCCAGCGTGGCGATGACCTCGGCCTCGCTGCCGCCCCAGTCGCGGGCCAACGCCGCAAAGGGCGTTTCCACCAGCGGTAGGCCGTCCTGGATCAGGGCGACCAGCGCCCATTCGCGCGGGGTCAGCCGGTGGCGGCGCTCGGCGCGGGCAACGCCGCACAAGGGCTTGTGCGCGTTGTCGTCAAGGCCGAAACCGAGGTCAATGTAGTAGGCGTTGACCAGCGGCAGGTCGAGCAGCAGCAGCTCCGGCCAGGCGGCGCGGATGGCGGCCAGCGTCGCCTGCACGTCGGCCTCGTCGCGGCCGGTGACCACGAACCACAGGTTGCAGGCGTGGCTGCGTCGGTAATTGTGGTTCACCTGCGGCAGCGCGTTGATCCACTCGACCACGGCGGGCAAGTCGGCCTCCGGCACGGCCAGCGCCGCCAAGGTGCTGGCGCCGATGCCGTGCGGGGCAAACACCGGCCCCAGCCGCGACAGTGAACCGTTGTCCCGCGCCTGACGGAACAGCGCCAGCACGCCGCTTTCCGTCCAGTCGCCCCCGGGCTCGACGGCCAGTTGCCGGGCCATTTCGGTAAAGGGCCGCGGCACCAGCGGCAGGTCGCGCTGGCTGCGGTCCAGCAGCAGGCGGAGCGGATCAAGGGCGATATTCATGACTTCCCTCCTACAGCCCGATGCGCGCGGCGCGCCACGTGAAGAAGATGCCGCTGGGCGAGTCGGCGGGCAGCGTCGTCTTGCGGACGAGAGTCTGCGTATCGTAAACCTCAACCCTGTTTTCATCACGGCAGGACAGCCACACTTCCTCGCCGCGCGGCGCGAATTCAAAGTGCAGCACGCCCTTGCAGGGTTTCATCGTCTGCACTACCGACAGCGTTGGTACGTCGATTACCTGCACGGTGTCATTGTTGGGAAAGGCGAAGTTGACCCAGACGCGGCGGCCGTCCGGCGAGATCATCGCGAACACCGGCTGCCCGGCCACCGGCACCTGCGTCACTTCCTTCCACGTTTGCGTGTCAGCCACCAGCACGGCGTTGTGGCCGATGGCGGGGAAGAAGGCGCGGCCGTCGCTGACCGCCCAGCCCCGCAGGTGAGGCATCTTGTAGACCGGCAGCGGCTCCGCGCCGCGTCCGTAACCGTTAAGAATGCGGCGCACGCCCTGCTCCGGCTTCCACAGGTCCAGCAGCACCAGCCCGTCCTCACCGTACAGACCGGCGATATAATAGCGGCCATTCATGCTGCCCAGCCCGTCGTAGGGCTGCTTGCCGATATTGGGGTACTTGGTGACTTTCGGCGCGCGCGGGTCGGCGGCGTCGATCACCCAGATCGCACCCGCTTCAAACAGCGAGAAGGCGAAACGGTTGCCCGGCAGGTCGGCCAGACCGACCACCTTCGAAGCGATACCGGTGGCTTCATCACGGGTCGAAACCTCCGACAGCAGTTCCAGCGTGTCAGCGTCGAACAGCTTCACCCCACCGGGCTGGTAATTCTGCGCCGCGACAATGCGACCATCCGTCGAGATCGCGCCGCCGATGGAATTCCCGGCCTGAATCACGCGCTTGGCGATGGTCCGGGTCAGCAGGTCAACCTTGGACATGCCGCCGTCACGGCCGAAGATATAGGCATAGCGGCCGTCACGCGAAAACACGGCAGCGGCGTGCGACAGGTCGCCCAGGCCTTCCACCCGGCCCAGCGCGGTGTCGCCGGAATGTTCCACCACCTGCACGCTGCCGGTGGCGCGTTCGATGATGAGGCCGAGATCACCGGTGCCGCGCAGCGCGGGAGCAACAGCGGGTGCAGGAACGGGCTTTTGGGCGGCACAACCGGCCAGCAGCATGGCCGCCAGCGGTGGCATCAGGAAAGACAGGCGAAGCTGACGCATAGGGCTCACTTGCCTTGCGCGGGCAGGCCGCGCTTCAGTTGCGAGACGAGCCAGCGGGCTTCGTCTTCCGATAAAAACGGCCGCCAGGGTGGCATCGGAGTGCCGGGGCGACCGTCTAGAATAGAGTAGAGAAGCCCGGCGTCATCCTTGTCGCGCAGGGCTTCGGGGGTCAGGGGCAGGCCGAGGCCGCCCTTCAGGGTCAGGCCGTGGCAGGCGCCGCAGTCGTCACGCAGCAAGCGGTGCAATTCCTGTTGCCGGGCGGACGACGGCTCCGCTATCGCGAAACCCGCCGCCATCCCTCCGGCCAGCATGACCGCTATCTTGCTGTGATGGCCATGGCTCATGCCGTCAGCTCACTTCTGCGCCAGAACCCACTGCACCAGGGTCTTGGCCTCTTCCGGGGTGACCTTGTTGGCGGGCATGGGGATGGGACCCCAGACACCGCCGCCGCCCTTGATCACCTTGTCGATCAGCTTGGCCTCCGCACCGGCGACACCGGCATATTTCTTGGCCACTTCCTTGAAGGCCGGGCCCATCAGCTTCTTGTCAATGGCGTGGCAGGCCAGGCAGCTTTTGGATGCGGCCAGCGCCTGGGCATCGGCGGCATGACCGGGAGCGGACAGGAGGCCGGCAGCCACCGCTGCCGCAAGCAGGATCTTCTTCATGGTGTCACTCCTCAATCAATAGACGTCATGTTGGGTGTTGTGGACGTTGAACTTGCCGGTGGGGGTGATCAGGCGCGGGTCCTTGATCACGGCCTTCAGCTTGCGGGTCTTGTCATCCACCACCACGATGGCGGATTGCTTGTCCTTGGCGCTCCACACCGAGAACCAGACCTCATCACCGGCAGCGTTGTATTCCGGCTGCACCACGCGCTTGGCGCCTTCGCTGACCCCGGCCCATTCACCGATCGGCAGCACCACCGGCTTCAGCGGGCTGTCCTTCTTGCCATCCATTTTGCTGATGTCATACACCGCAATCGACTGGCTGGTGGCGGCATCCGGGTTCAGCGCCGTGTCCACCCACAGGTTCTTCGATTTCGGGTGGGTCTTGATGAACAGTGAGCCGCCGCCCTGACCGGTCAGTTTCTGCACCATCTTCCAGGCACTGGCCGGGTGCTTGGCGGGGTCGGTGCCGATCAGCGCAATCGAGTCATCGCCCAAGTGACCGGAGGACCAGACCGGACCAAAGACCGGGTGCTGGAAGTTGGCGCCGCGACCGGGGTGGGGAATCGCGCCGACATCCACCAGCTTGGACAGCTTGCCGGTCTTGGAGTCGACAACAGCAATCTTGTTCGACTTGTTGGCGGCCACCAGGAAGTAACGTTTGGTGGAGTCCCAGCCACCGTCATGCAGGAAGCGCGCGGCGTCGATGGTGGTCGTCTTGAGGTTGGTCAGGTCGGAATAATCAACCATCATGATCTTGCCGGTTTCCTTGACGTTGATGATCCATTCCGGACGGTATTCGCTGGCGACAATAGACGCCACACGCGGCTCAGGGTGAAATTCCTGAGGATCGACCGTCATGCCGCGGGTGGAGACAATCTTCAGCGGCTCCAGCGAGTCGCCGTTCATGATCACGAACTGCGGCGGCCAGTAGGAACCGGCCACGGCCAGCTTGTCTTCAAAACCCTTGTACTTGGACGTTTCCACCGAACGCGCTTCCAGGCCGACCTTGATCTCGGCTACGTTGTCGGGCTTTTCCATCCACAGGTCGATCAGGTTGATGCGGGCGTCACGGCCGATGACGTACAGGTAGCGGCCCGACTTCGACAGGCGCGAGATATGCACCGCGTAACCGGTCTTGACGATATTGATGATTTTCTTGGTGTCGCCGTCGATCAGCGCCACCTCGCCGGAGTCACGCAGCGTCACCGAGAACAAGTTGTCGATGTTGATCTTGTTCATCTTCCGCTTCGGACGCTTATCGGCGGGGATCAGCACCTTCCAGGTGTTCTTCATGTCCGCCATGCTGAACTCGGGCGGTTGCGGCGGTTCCTGCTGGATGTAACGCGCCATCAGGTCAACCTGGGCGTCGGTCAACTCGCCCGAGGTGCCCCAGTTGGGCATACCAGCCGGGGAGCCGTAATTGATGAAGGCCTTCAGGTAATCGGTGCCCTTTTCCAGGGTGATGTCCGGCGTCAGCGGCTTGCCGGTGGCACCCTTGCGCAGCACGCCATGGCAGCCGGCGCAGCGTTCAAAATAGGTTTGCTGGCCTTCTTTGAATTCCGCCTCGGTCATGGCTGGCGCCTTGGGATTGACGTTCTGGTGCATGGCGACACCGGCCAGCGGCGAGGGCGCGCCCTCGTAGTTGGCGGCGGCGGCGGAACCGTGGGCGGCCTTGGCGTCTGAACTGGCCGTATCGGCGGCAAAGGCGGACTGGATGGCGAACGGCAGGGTTGCCAAGGCCAGTCCGGCCAGAAATTTGCGTGTGGTTTTCATCGGGATCCCTCATTGCTGACTAGCGAATCGAACTGTCCGGCCCCATGCCTGACAACCCGGTCCCGGCGTCACGGCAAGCATCAGCCCGCATCGCCGGGTTCATTATTTCATTACAGGCCGCAAGGCCTTTTTCTTATGGTTATTTATAATCCCGCCTCTCAACCCGACACTTGATTAATATCAAGTCCTGTCAGGAAACAGGCCTCTTCTGTGGAGGGGGATGTACCTAGCCGAATGGCGGGTAAGCTAATATTTCGAATCCTAAGTAATTGTTTTAAAATCGCTTTGTCATTTGCATATAAAGACGCGGCAACAAGCGCGGCAGCTCATTGGCGTCCTTGACCACCACAAATCCCTGGCCGCCAAACAGGTGAGGCAGGTAATCGGCGGCATCGCGGTCGACAGTGACGCAAAACACGGTCAGCCCCGCCTCGCGGGCGGCGCGCACGGCATGGCGGGTGTCCTCAATACCGTAGCGGCCTTCATAATGGTCGACATCGTTGGGCTTGCCGTCAGTCAAAACCAACAGCAGGCGGCGCTCGGCGGGTTGCTCCTTAAGAATGGCAGTGCTGTGGCGGATGGCCGCGCCCATGCGCGTATAGAAACCCGGCTTGATGGCGGCGATGCGGCCGCGCACGGTGGCGTCGTAGCGTTCGGAAAAATCCTTCAGCAACTGGAAGCGCACATGCTGGCGCTTCACCGAGGAAAAGCCGTACAAGCCGAAACTGTCGCGGGTGGCGGACATGGCTTCGGCAAACAGGAACAGGCTGTCGCGGATGACATCAATGACGCGGCGCTCCCCCACCCAGGTGTCGGTGGACAGCGACAGATCAGCCAGCAGCAGGCAGGCCAGCGAGCGGTTGGCGGCGACGCGTTCGCGCCACAGGCCCGGCTCGGCGACGGTTCCGGCGCGGCGGTCGGCGGCGAAGCGCAGGCAGGCGTCCAGATCCAGCTCCTCGCCCTGCAGGGAACTGCCGCGCCAGGCGGGCAGCGGTGCCAGCGCCTCGAACTGGCGCCGCAGACCGGCGGCGGTGGCGCGCAATTCCGGCGGCAGCACCGCCAACGGTTCGGCCTTGGGCAGCAGCGGCTCCAGACGGCAGTAATCGGGCAGCAACAGCTGCTTGCGCCAGTCCCATTCCGGCAGCGGAATGCCCGGCCCCAGCGGGGTATCGTCGATGTCGGCGGCGGGCAGGTCGAGGTCGAAGCGCACCCGGCTCTTGCCGGACTTGCCGTCGCGGGCCACCGACAGCGTGTCCATGTCCTTGGCGCGCATCAGGGCGTTGTCGCCGTCCTCATCCTCTTCGGTGGGACGGTTGACCCTCACGTATTCGCCCCAAGTGAAAATACTCTCGGCGCGGAACATCAGCAGCATGCCGTTCTTGTCCTGGGGCATCTCCACTCGCTCAGCGGCAAAGCGGCGACAGCTTTCATCGTCCTCAGGCGGGCGGTCGCCGCCGGTTTCACGCTCGCCAACCGGTGTTCCGGCGGCTTCGCGCAGCACCGGCGGCGTATCCAGCCGCAGCCACAGCGCCACCGGCCAATGCGGGCGCTTCGATGCCGGACGCGGCACCTCGCGTTCGGGATGCTGCAACTGTTCGTGCACGGCGCACTCCAGCGCGGCCTCTTCGTCCGTCAGCGATTCCGGCGGCGTGCGCAGCGCCAGGCAAGCCTCCACCAGGCGGCGATAGCGTCCTTCCCAACCCGGCAAGGCGTCCAGCACGGCGCGGGTGGCGCGGACATTGCGTTTCCAGCCGTCCGGCTCGGCGTCGCCGACGCTGAACGCCGCCAGCGTCGCCAGCCATAAATAGAGTTCCCGGTTCGATTCAGCGTCGGGAAAGGTGTCGACCGTATCGGGCAGGTACAGCGCCTCGGCATCGTTCCACGCCAGATCGACCCGTTCCCCCGTCCCCGCCAGCCGTTCCATCCAGCGCCGCCGCGCCCCGTGCGTGGCCGCCGACCCGGACTTCAGCGCCACCCCGGCATCACCGCCCACCGCCCGGAAATACGGCCCTACCACCTCGCGCATGGATTCCAGCGTCACGGCGGCGTCCGGAAAGCCGCGATGCGCGGCGCGGCGCACCACCTTGTCCCACAAGCCGCCGACCCATTCTTCCATGCGTCAATCCTCCTGCACCGGCGATACGGGGATGCGGTTGCGCTCGCCCTGCTTCGCCGTCCGCGTGTTGAAGGAAGCCTCGTCCCCGGCGCGGTCTTCATGCACCCAGTGCAGCAGCGATCCGTCCGGATTGTCCTTGTGCACATGGGCGCAGGCGTTCAGGCATTGCCCGCACTGCACGCAGCTGAACATCATGCGCTTGACGTTGCGCGGCTTCAGACGCATCGGGCAGGCGTTATCGCATTCGGACTCGCAACCGGCGCACTCGTGGGCGCGGCCGCGTTCAAAACCCACCACCATCGCCTTCCGGTTCCCCATCCACGCCAAACTCTGGAACAGCCCGGCAGCGCAGGCGAAACGGCAGAACAGATGGCGGGCGAACAGGAATTCCATCGAGAACAGGAAAGTGCCGACGATGAGGATGATCTGCTGGAAACGCGGCAGCCCGCCGTGGAACAGCCCGTGCCAGATCGGCAGCGGCGGCCAGACGTAACTCATGAAGCTGATCACCCACAGGAAGGCGAAGCCCACCGCCAGCGGCAGCACCGCCAGCCACCAGATCGCGTCACGCTCGGTCACCGTACCGTCGGGATTGTGCGCCGGTTGCGGCTGCTTCTCCCAGACACTCTGGCGGCCAATGGCGCGGCGCATGGTCTGGTTGATGGTTTCCACCACCGAGAAATGCGGGCACAGCCAACCGCAGTAAATACGGCCATATCGCCAGGAGAGGAAGATCACCAGCGCCACACCCAGTACGATCGGTAAAACGCCGCGCAGCAGCAGGTTCAGCGCCAGCTGCAGGCCGCTGATGCGGTGCGCCATGAAGTCGTCAATCCCCAGCGTCCACGGCATGCCCAGCACCAGGAAATGATGGGAAGGCATGTCAAAACGGAACAGGTCCAGCAACGGGGCGAAAACGAAAAACAGGAAGAAACCGAACTGCGCCACGCGGCGCAGGCGCTGCACCCGCACCGTCGATGGCTGCGGAGCAAAAGGCGGTTGTTCACGGCTCATCGCGCACCCCCACCAGCGGAAAGCTGAACGGCTGGGCGGCCAGCGCCTTCACCAGCATCAGCACGCCGACCAGCACCAGCGCGGCATGGATGGTGACGACATAGAGGATCAGCGCCACCCAGGTTAACGCCTGCCCGAAGCCGCCCAACGCCAGGATCAGCAAGGACACCCCCGCCAGCATTACCCCGGCCAGCAGGCTGCCGCGCACGGCGTTGTCGAGATGGCCGCGGTCCACCGGCGAGGCGTTGCGTCGCCGGGTGGCCCATAGCCAGACCAGCAGGCCAAAGGCAATGCCCGGCAGCAATAATAAATTCACCAGATACAGCGAGGCCGCCACGACGGCCAGTGAGGGGACAGCGGCGGGCGAGGTCATGGCCTTAGCCGAACTGGGCGCGAACGACTTCGCGCAGGGCGGCCTGCACCGAGGGATCGTCGGTCAGCGGCTCCACCAGCGCCGCCTCACAGGCGGCGGGTAACGAAAGCCCTCCCACCGCCAGCTTGGCGGCATAGACCAGCAACCGGGTGCTGACCGCCTCTTCCAGATCCTGCCGCGCCAGCAGGCGCAGGCGCTCACCCAACGCCACCAGCCGCTTGGCGGTGGCGGGGTCGACATCGCTTTCCGCGATCAGGATTTCGGTTTCCACCTGCGGCGGCGGAAACCCGAATTGCAAGGCGAGGAAGCGCTGGCGGGTGGACGGTTTCAGGCTTTTCAGTGCGTTCTGGTAACCGGGGTTGTACGACACCACCAGCATGAAATCGGGCGGTGCTTCCAGCGTTTCGCCGGTGCGCTCGATGGGTAATATGCGACGGTCGTCGGTCAGCGGGTGCAGCACCACGGTGGTGTCCTTGCGCGCCTCGACAATCTCGTCCAGATAACAAATACCGCCGTGGCGCACGGCGCGAGTCAGCGGGCCGTCGCTCCAGCAGGTATCGCCGCCGGTCATCAGGAAACGCCCCACCAGATCGGCGGCGGAGAGGTCGTCGTGACAGGCGACGGTGGTCAGCGGCAGGCCGAGCTGGGCCGCCATGTGCGCCACGAAACGGGTCTTGCCGCAGCCGGTGGGGCCCTTGATCAGCAAGGGCAGGCGGTTGCGGAAGGCATGGGTGAACAGCTCGCACTCGTCACCGACAGCGCGGTAGTAGGGAATGGCGGGAGTGAAGGGCGTGTTCATGGGGGAATCCGGGGTTGGTTAAGTTCCCTCTCCCCTTGTGAGAGAGGGTTAGGGAGAGGGGTACTGAGGCCGTGCTTGAACTGACGTTGTGTCCAGGCGACTTTCCGCACCCCTCTCCCCGGCCCTCTCCCACAAGGGGAGAGGGAGTTTTCACATCACGCCGCCTTTGTTTCCCCCTTAATGAAGAAACTGGCGACATACAGCACAAAGCCGATCAGGAACATCACGCCGCTGGCTTCGCGCAGCCAGTAGAACATGGCCACTTGGTCCTGCGTCGCCATAAACGACATCGGGGTTTCGGAAACGCGTTGCAGCCACACCTGCAGGATGCCGGCGGCGGTCAGGAACAGGGTGATGAACACCATGGCGACCGTCATCAGCCAGAAGGCCCACATCTCCACCACCTGCGCCTTGTTGCTGTTGGCCTCACGGCCGCGCATGATCGGCATGGTGTAGGAAATCATAGTCATCACCACCATGGCATAGGCGCCATAGAACGCCATGTGGCCGTGAGCGGCAGTGATCTGGCTGCCGTGGGTGTAGTAGTTGACCGGAGCCAGGGTATGCAGGAAACCCCACACGCCCGCGCCCAGGAAGGCCATGACGCCGGTGCCCATCGCCCACAGGGTCGCGACCTTGTTGGGATGTTCGCGCTTGCGGCGGTTCACCATGTTGAAGGCGAAGACGGTCATCATGAAGAACGGTATCGGCTCAATGGCGGAGAACACCGAACCCCAGACCTGCCAGTATTCCGGCGTACCGATCCAGAAGTAATGGTGGCCGGTGCCGATGATGCCGCTCATCAGCGTGAAGGCGACGATAACGTACAGCCACTTCTCGATCACTTCACGGTCAACGCCGGTGACCTTGATCAGCACGAAGGCCAGCATCGCCCCGAGGATCAGTTCCCACACGCCTTCCACCCACAGGTGCACCACCCACCACCACCAGAATTTGTCCTTGACCAGGTTGTCCGGGTTGATGAACGAGAACAGGAAGAAAATGGCCAGACCCCACAGCCCCAGCATCATCACCAGGCTGATGCTGGTTTTGCGTCCGCCCAGCACGGTCATGGTCAGGTTGAAGAGGAAGCCCAGCGCCACGATGACAATGCCGACCTTGGTGGGTAACGGCTGCTCCAGGAACTCGCGGCCCATGGTGGCCAGCAGGTCGTTGCCGGTCAGGCGCGCCAGTTCGGCATAGGGCACCAGCAGGTAACCCAGGATGGTGAGCGCACCCGCCACCAGAAAGACCCAGAACAGCAGTTTCGCCAGTTTCGGACTGTAGAGCTCGCGCTCCGACTCCTCCGGAATCAGGTAGTAACCGGCGCCCATGAAGCCAAACAGGAGCCACACGATCAACAGGTTGGTGTGCACCATGCGGGCCACGTTGAAGGGAATCAACGGAAACAGGAAGTCGCCGATCACATACTGCAGGCCCATGATCAGGCCAAACAGGATCTGGGCTCCGAACAGGCCGATGGCGGCGGTAAAATAGAGTTTGCTGACGGCTTGCGACGGATATTTCATAAGGTTTCTCCTTGCCTCAGCCTTCAATGTTGGGCGGCCAGTGGTTGGTGTTGATCCCGTTCGTGTATTTCAGGAATTCCACGAGATCGTCCAGTTGCTGGTCGGTGAGGTTGAACTGGGGCATTTGACGGCGGCCGGGCACGCCCGTCGGCTGCATCTTGATCCAGGCCTTGATGAAATCGGGGCCGCGCCGCGCATAGACATTGCCCAGCTCCGGCGCAAAATACGCGCCCTCGCCCAGCAAGGTATGACAGCCGATGCAGTTGTTCACTTCCCAGATCCGCTTGCCGCGAATCGCCGACTCGGAAAGGGCTTGCCGGTTATCGAGCTTGGGAAGCTTCCGGTGCGTATCGAGGGTCAGCCCTAGAAACAGCAGAAAGAAGAAAACGGCGCCGCCGTAGAAGATGTTGCGAGCCATGGCTTTGGTAAATCCGCTGCTCATAGGTCCTCCTGGGTTTGTTCCGGCCGGAACGGCCACTCTTGATCCTAGATCAATGCGCAGCTTAGCCCGCTTGACATCAATCAATAACTCGCCGTCGGGATGAAGGTCCCTAGCCGAAAGGCGGGGGCCGCCATCACCCGATGATCAGTTACCATTCGAAGCAACAGTCGTGCGGATGGACGCTGCGCCGATTCCGGTTTATCGTGGCCGGAAGACTCACCTCGACCACCGCGACGCACCCGCTCCCAGGCCAACGGCGGCCCGGGCCGGGGCCATAGCCCAGATTTCCCGCGACCTTACCGGAACTCCCCTGATGGACTTTTTCCCGATTTTCCTGAAGCTCAATGACCAAACCTGCCTGGTGGTGGGCGGCGGCGATGTCGGCCTGCGCAAGGCCCGGCTGCTGCGCGCCGCCGGAGCGCATGTCACCGTCGTCTCGCCGGAGCTGTCGCCCGCCATGGCCGCCTATGTCGCCGCCGAGGGTCTGCATCACCGCGCCGAGACCTACAGCCCGCGCTGCCTGGACGGCATGCGACTGGTCTATGCCGCCACCGACAGCGAGACCGTCAACCAGACCGTCTACCGCGACTGCGAAGCCCGCGGCATCCTGATCAACGCCGTCGACCAGCCGGAAATCTGCCGTTTCATTACGCCGTCCATTGTCGACCGCTCGCCGGTTGTGATTGCAGCTTCAACGGGCGGCGCGGTGCCGGTACTGGCCCGCCACCTGCGCGCGCGGCTGGAAACGCTGATCCCCGCCGGTTACGGCGACCTGGCGCGCGTGGCCGGGGAATTCCGCGCGGCGGTGAAGGACAAGCTGCCCGACACCACCGCCCGCCGCCTGTTCTGGGAAGAACTGCTCTCCGGCCCCTTCGCCGAGCGCGCCATGAACGGTCAGGCCGACGCCGCCCGCCTGCTGGCTCAGCAGGCGCTGGCAACCGCCGATGCCGCGACACTGATGAAAGGCGAAGTGTTCCTGGTCGGGGCCGGTCCCGGCGACCCCGACCTGCTCACCTTCCGCGCGCTGCGGCTGATGCAGATGGCTGATGTGGTGCTGTACGACAACCTCGTCTCCGACGCCATCCTCGACCTGACCCGCCGTGACGCCGACCGCATCTACGTCGGCAAGAAGCGCGCCGACCACGCCGTACCGCAGGAAGACCTGAACCTGTTGCTGGTGAAGCTGGCGCAGGAAGGCAAGAAGGTGTTGCGGCTGAAGGGCGGCGACCCGTTCATCTTCGGGCGCGGCGGCGAGGAGATTGAAACGCTGGCGGAACACGGCATTCCCTTCCAGGTGGTGCCGGGCATCACCTCAGCGGCCGGAGCCAGCTGTTATGCCGGAATTCCGCTGACTCACCGCGACTACGCGCAGGGCGTCACCTTCGTCACCGGCCACCGCCGCGAGGGCGAGCAGGTGCTGGACTGGACCAGGCTGACCAATCCCTGCGAAACTCTGGTGGTTTACATGGGCATAACTCAGGCCCCATCGATTGCCGCAGAACTGATGGCCAACGGCCGGTGCGGCGACACCCCGGTGGCCATTATAGAGAAAGCGACGACACCGCAGCAGAAGGTGCATATCGGTACGCTGGCGACCTTGGGCGAGTTAATAGCAAACGCCTCCGTAAAGCCGCCGGCGCTGCTGATCATCGGCGATGTGGTGAAGCTGCATGACAAGCTGAAATGGCGGGGCGACGGCAGTTAATGTCGCTCCAGGACACGGACAGGCTTCAAGCTTTGGAAACGTACTGTTAACATGCTGGCCATCTTTGAAAAACAGGCAAAGGAATCCCTATGAAAATCCCCCTGATCGCCGCCCTGTGGCTGCTTACCGCCGCATCGGCCCAGGCCGAGATTTATCAGTGCATGATCGACGGCGTGAAATCCTTCAGCCAGCAGCCCTGCGGCGCGGACGCAAAGACCGTGACCACCAGCAATGCCGTGCGCAAGATCACCATCCCGGTGGTCATTGACGAAAAGGCGGCGGAAGAAATCTGCAACCTGATGACCGGCGCCTGGGACATGGCCGCCGTTCGCAGCCGCAATACCGGCAAGGGTCGCATCGACACCGAGACGCACACCTTCGCCAAGGATGCCGGCGACCTCGACAAGGAGATGCTGGGCAAGCAGGTGATGCACTTCATGAAGGAGCGCATCGCCAACTATCAGGAATTGCAGAAGTCGAATCCTTTCTTCCTGATGACCCTGACCATGACCAGCGCCATCATGGTGGGTTCGGCCACCCGTGAACCCAATCCCGACTCGGCCACCTTGCGCAACTTCAGAGCCAAGTGCGTGCCCCAGTTCATCAAGAAGTCCTGAGTGGCGGGGCCTTTGCCCCGCTGCATCGGATTTGACTCTACCGTCGTCGTTCACCTTGGCAGGCGTTTGCTTATGGCCCTTGAAATAGAGCGCAAATTTCTCGTCACCGGCAGCGACTGGCGCACACCCGATGGCGTGCCCTACCGTCAGGGCTACCTCAACCGCGACAAGCAGCGCACGGTGCGCGTGCGCATCGCCGGAGAGAAGGCCTTCCTCACCATCAAGGGCGTCAGCACCGGCGCGACTCGGGTGGAATTCGAGTATGAGATTCCGGTGAGCGAAGCGACGCAGCTGCTGACCCTGTGCGACGGGCCGCTGATCGAGAAGACCCGCCGCCGGGTGACAGTGGGCGCGCATGTCTGGGAAGTGGATGAATTCCACGGCGACAATGCCGGGCTGGTGGTGGCGGAGATTGAGCTGGGCAGCGAGGACGAAACCTTCGAACGGCCGGACTGGGTGACGGTGGAAGTAACCGAGGATGCGCGGTATTACAACTCGAATCTGGCGGTGAGGCCGTTCAAGGAGTGGCGTGAATCATGAGCATGGGCCCTTTCCACGACGGCTGGACCACGGATGACGTGGAAGCCGTGATCGCACGCGGCAATCCCCACGAGCTGCTGTATGCTCCCATTGTGGCCAGCCTGAACGCCGCCGATTGCCCGCCGGGCTGGGCGGAAGCCGTCTGTGTGCGACTAGCGACACATCCCGACCCACTGGTGCGCGGTAATGCCATCATGGGCTTCGGGCATATCGCCCGCACCTGCGGCAAGCTGGACATGACCGTGGTGGGGCCGTTGATGACGGCGGCGCTGCGCGATCCGGAGCCGCATGTACATGGGCAGGCCGATGAAGCCTGCGGTGATTTGCGGGTGTTTTTGGGGGTGGAGGTGGAGCGGTGACTGGCCTCCAATGACAACCCCCTTGTCCCCCCCGGCCCTCACCTTTCCCCCCGCAAACCCGCTATTCTCCTCTCATCTCCCCGACTCCGACCGGAAGGCCACCCCATGTCCCAAGACTGGCTGTACCTTGACGCCAAGACCCTGCTCGCCCGCCTGAAAAAAGGCGAGATCACCAGCCGTGCGCTGGTGGATGCCTGTTACGCGCAGATCGACGCCCGCAATCCGTTGATCAACGCCGTGATTGCCCAGGACCGCGACGCCGCCCGCCGACGCGCCGACGAAGCCGATGCCGCCACCGCGCGCGGTGAAAGCTGGGGGCCGCTGCACGGCCTGCCGATGACGCTGAAAGACACCTACGAAGTCCCCGGCCTGCCCTGCACCGCCGGGTCGTCCAGCCTGAAGTCACACATGCCGAAGAAGGCCGCCACCGCCGTGCAGTCGCTGCTGGACGCCGGAGCCATCGTCCTCGGCAAGACCAATGTGCCGCTGTTCGCCAGCGACATCCAGAGCTACAACAAGCTGCACGGCACTACCCACAATCCGTGGAACGTCGACCGCACGCCCGGCGGCTCCTCCGGGGGCGCGGCGGCGGCGCTGGCGGCCGGCTTCACGCCGCTGGAACTGGGCAGCGACATTGGCGGCTCCATCCGCACCCCGGCGCATTTCTGCGGCGTCTACGGCCACAAGTCCACCCAGGGCATCGTGCCCTTGCGCGGCCACATCCCCGGCCCACCCGGCACCACCGCCGACCCCGACCTGGCCGTGGCCGGCCCCATGGCGCGCAGCGCCGACGACCTGCAGCTGATGCTGGATGTGGTCGCCGGGCCTTCCCCCAGCCAGCAACCCGGCTGGCAGTTGAAGCTGCCAGCGCCCAAGCAAAAGAAACTGGCCGATTTCCGCGTGCTGCTGTGGATTGACGATCCGCTGTGCCCCATCGACCACGACATGACTGCGTTGTATCTGGAGATGAAACAGCGGCTGGAAGCGACCGGCGTCTCCGTGACTGTCGGCGCGCCGCTGGGCATGACGCTGGACACCTTCTACCCGCTGTACCTGAACCAGCTGGGCAGCGTGATTGCACTGGGACAACCGAAGGCGGCGCGCATGGCGATGAATCTGGCCGCACCGGTGGTGACGAAACTGGGCAAGTACGTGGGTTTTGCGGAGCGTTTCGAGCATTTCATGTCTGGCGCCGGGCAAAGCTTTGCCGACTGGAAGGTGGCCCATGAGCGCAGCTGCCGCCTCACCGAGAAATTCCAGCGCGTCTTCGCCGACTATGACGTGATCCTGATGCCGCCCGCCGCAACCACGGCGCTGCCGCACCAGCAGAAACCGGAAATGGTGCAGCGCAAGATCACTGTCAACGGCGTCAAGCGCAACTACACCGACATGTTCATGTGGATTGCCCCGGCGACGCTGATGGGCCTGCCCGCCACCAGCGCGCCGCTGGGGCAGACGCCGGAAGGCCTGCCGGTGAATGTGCAGATCATGGGCGACAGGTTCCAGGATAGGACGACGATCAAGTTTGCCGGGTTGCTGGCGGGGGTGATGGGCGGGTTTGTGAAGCCGAAAGGGTATTGAAACCGCGATCAATCCGTTGGCCCTGTAGGTCGGGCTTCAGCCCGACAACACTCTCCGACCGGAGGATGGTTGTCGGGTTGAAATCTGGCCTGATCTGGACGATGGGCGGTTGTCGGGTTGAAACCCGACCTACATCAAACGGAAACCGGCTCCACCTTCTCCCCTTCTTCCGTAATGAAATGCTTCTCGTAGCAAGGTGTCTCCGCAGGCAACCGCACCCACGGCACCTTGGTCTCCGTAAATAAATGACAGGTCACCGCAAACTCATCGCGCACATCGAACGACCCCGCCGAAATCACCTGGATGCCCGGTGCGCGGGTAATGCGCGACCCCACCCGCGTGCCGCAGCGCCCGCAGAACTGCGTGGTGATCGTGCGCCCGTGCGTGGGTGAGAGATAATCAAAGGTCTGCATGGCCTCGCCGCTGAATTCCACCTGCCGGTGCTTGAAGAACACCGGCATCTGGAAGGCCGTGCCGGAGGATTTCTGGCAGTAATTGCAGTGGCAGACATAGGCCGCCACCGGCTGGCCGGTGATGCGGTAACGGACGGCGCCGCACAGGCAGCCGCCTTCGTGAATCTCGGACATGGTTATTTCCATCAGGACTTTATTCCGGGAGCTTATGCTTTTACGCCCTCACGGGGAACCATATCTGCTCCAAAGGTGTGGCGACACTGGCGGGATTATTTATGATAACTTTCCAGAATACTCTTGGGATCATGCAAAAAAAATGAGCAAGGAAGGCGCGAATCGAATCCATCATGGCATTTTACTGACCGACACCCTGGAATTTGCCATCGGCCCCAAACCGGTATTTCACAGCCTGCGGGTCGGGTTCTGGCTGATATTGGCCGTCTTGTTCAGTTCGATTGGCATCGTGACAGGCCGCTTCAATGATGTTGCCTGGTTGGTTCTAGTGGGCATACCCGTGTTTCTGGCGGCCATTGCTGCCAATAAATCGCTCATGGCCACGCCGGCCCTGCATATCGACCTGACACCGACTCACATCATCCTTCCCGACACCAATGACTCCCGAGGCGATAAGTACGTTGAATTGCCTTATTCCGCTATCTTGAACGTCGCAGCGACGCCAAGTCCAGGCCAGAAGATCATTGTGATAACACATGCAGGCGGCATGATCCGGCTTTCGGAAAAAGTCTTCCCGGATCGTGATTTCGACATATTCCATTCCGAACTGCTCCGGCGGGTCAAGGCCGCTTCCGTCAAGCCAGCTGCGTCCACCCGCCCCGCTTCACCGGTGGCCCCTCAGTCAACTACAACAAATACAAGATCAGAATCGGACCAACAGTCTGTGAATCCCGCACAGGAAGCCCTGCGCCGTTACATTCGTGACCATCAGGCAGAAGACCCCCTGATGGGCCCGAAAATGGGGGGCCGCGAAGTTTCCCTTCAGATCATGACGATGCTGAAAACTGAACGGGGTGTGAATATTGACTATGCTCTATCCATGCTTGGCGCTCTGGCGGGATATGCTTGCCAGGCTGGCATCTTTTCCGATCACGATGAACTCGTCCAACATGGGGTGGTCCCGGTGACCGACAAAGACGGACGGCAGTATCTGTTTGGGGATGCCGTGAACCGGCTGCTTGTGGCGACACCTGACTGCCTATGGAATTATGTCGCCGGAGCCGCGCAAGGGCTGGGTTATCAGAATGTCCAGTCGTTTGATTTGAACTCCATTTTCAGCCATGTCGCAAAAACCGTCGGTGACCGCAGCTTCGGTGTGCCCCGCTGGCTTCCTGAACATCAGGCCCCCGATATTCCGATCAATTGCCTGATCCATTTCTGGCCCAAATTCCAGGGCATCGCCGAATTCTTCTGCCTGAATCCAAAACAGTGGCATATCATGTTCGCCTTCGCCATCCACGAACTGATGACTCAGGCACGTTCCGTATTGCCACCGGAGGTTGCAGTTCATCTGGTGATGGAAAGCGCGATCCCGATGGCGAAAGTGGATTTGTCTTCCTTCCGGAAACATCAGCCTTCACCCCACGGTTATTATTATGAGAAGGGTGGAACAGCATAAACAGGTCAACAAGGAGCAGTCTGCCTTGAATGACCGTGGCTGCTCCTCTTTTTCCATCGGGAACCAGTACGCCCCCGGTTAACTGGCGCCCTGTGGCAACCCTGCCACCATACCGCCGATAATCCGCACCGCATTCTCCACCATCTGGTCCAGTGTCAGCCGGTAGCCGTCCAGCATCCAGTGCATGGCCGCATAGGCCAGCGCGCCCACCAGTGACAGCCCCAGCATGTCCAGCTGCTCCTCCGGCAGGCCCGCCGCCGTCACCACCGGCCCCGCTCCGCCAATAATCATCCGCCCGAACACCCGGATGTTCTCCTGATAAACCGCATCCACCGCCGGACTGACGCCCATCACCTCCAGCAAGGTGGCGCGGGCAAAGAGCGGGTCGCGGGCATGCTCGAAAAAAACCCGGACTCCGGCGGCGGCCATGGCGTCAATATCCGGTGCGGCCTGCTGCATGGCCGTCAGTATTCCTGCCTGGCATTCGCCCATCAACCGCTGGTAGACCGCCATCAGCAGCGCCTCGGTGCTGTCAAAGGACTCATAGAAATAGCGGTTGCTGAGCCCAGCTTCCGCACACAGCGCACGCACGGTAGCGGCGCGGTAACCGGCCGACCCTATAAGCCGCACCCCGGCCTGGATGAAGCGCTCCCGCCGTTCGCTGACCCGCACGTCATGTTCGCGGCCGCCATAGGGACGTTCGAGGGTGGGCGGGGCGGAAACCGGAAGAGTCATGGCGTCGACTGACAATGGCTGGGATGCCGCCACTATACCGGAAACGGCCACCGAAACCCAAATTTGACAACACTCGTTATCAGATATAATCTGACAACAGCTGATTTCAGATTACAGCCCTTCCCGGCTCTGCGAGACGACCATGACCCAACGACTTGATGTGGAATTCCTTTCCGGCGGCGTCACCTGCCGCGCCTGGCTGTACCTGCCCTCTTCCGACACGCCGCGTCCCGTCATTGTCATGGCGCACGGGCTGGGCGGTACCAAGGTAATGCGGCTGGATGCCTTCGCCGAACGCTTCAGCGCGGCGGGCTACGCCTGCCTGGTCTTCGACTACCGGCACTTCGGCGACAGCGACGGCCAGCCACGGCAACTGCTGGACATCGGCAAGCAGCTGGAAGACTGGCAAGCTGCCGTCGCTTACGCCCGGAACTGCCCGCAGGTGGATGGCCGCCGGGTCATCCTCTGGGGAACCTCGTTCAGCGGCGGGCACGTGCTGAGCACCGCCGCCGCCCTGCCGGGCATCACGGCGGTGATCTCGCAATGCCCGTTCACCAACGGCCTGGCGTCCGGGCTGGCGCTGAACCCGGTCAGTTCGTTGAAAGTCACCGCGCTGGCCCTGCGCGACCAAGTGGGCGCGTGGCTGGGTGCGAACCCGGTAATGGTCAGCACGGCGGGCAAGTCCGGTGAAGCGGCCCTGATGACCGCGCCGGACGCCGTACCGGGGTATCTCGGCTTGCTCTCCGCCAGCGACGCCCCGGTCTTCCGCAACGAAGTGGCGGCGCGCTTCGGCATGCAGATCATCCGCTATTTCCCCGGGCTGAAAACGCCGAAGATCCCCTGCCCGGTGCTGTTCTGCGTCTGCGACACCGACACGGTCGCCCCCGCCAAGCCGACCCTGTTCCACGCCCGCCGTGCGCCGAAAGGTGAGATCAAGCGCTACCCGGACGGGCATTTCGACATCTACGTCGGCGAGGCCTTCAAGCGCGTAGTGAAGGATCAGATCGCCTTCTTGCAACGGCATGTGCCGGTCTGACCCACCCGTAACCCTTTCCCGGATAACACCTCATGGCCAAATACGACATCTCCAATCTAACCATCGCCATCACCGGCTCCACCGGCGGACTGGGCTCCGCACTGGCGAAAACCCTGCATGCCAAGGGCGCAAAACTGGCGCTGCTGGACCTGGACGGCGCGGCGGCGCAACAGCAGGCGGCATCGCTGGGCGGACCAAGCCGCGCCCAGGGCTGGGCAGTGAACGTGCGCTCCATGGAAAGTCTGGAACAGGCGATCAATGACGCTGCCGCGCATTTCGGCGGGCTGGACATGGTGATCGCCAACGCAGGCATCACCGAGATGGAAGCGCTGGTCAACGGCAGCGAAGCCGCGTTCACCCGCGTCATCGACATCAACCTCAACGGTGTGTGGCGCACCTTCAAGGCGGCCATTCCGCATGTGCGGCAGCGCCGGGGCTACCTGCTGGCGATCTCGTCGATGGCGGCCTTCATCCACTCGCCGCTGCAATCGTCCTACGCCGCCAGCAAGGCAGGCGTGTGGGCAATGTGCGACAGCATCCGGCTGGAACTGCGGCATATGGGCGTAGGCGTGGGCAGCGTGCATCCCACCTTCTT
This sequence comes from Fluviicoccus sp., assembly GCF_030646115.1. Taxonomy (GTDB): domain Bacteria; phylum Pseudomonadota; class Gammaproteobacteria; order Pseudomonadales; family Moraxellaceae; genus Fluviicoccus. The sequence goes on along the minus strand of NZ_JAUSMX010000012.1, from coordinate 133,013 downwards.
CCCCACACCGATGATGGACGGCGTGTTTGCCGACGAGGCCGGCAACCGGATCTGGGACGGCAACAAGGGCGGCATCTGGAAGATGGTGACGCTGGAGTCGGTGGTGGCTGCAATTGTGGAGGGCATCGAGCAGCGCAGCGACATGATCGTGGTCCCGAAGCGCATCGGGCTGATTGCCCGCGCGCCGGGGGTGTTCCGCAAGGCGGTGGAGGTGCTGGGGTTCAGGGATAGTGAGATTGAGCAGGCGGTGACGGCGGCGGGGAGGCGGTAAGTTTTTGAAGGTAACCTGCCTGGCGTAGGATGGGTTTAGGCACGAAACCAATTATTTTTAATTAAATCAACGTGATGGGTTTCCTGCGTCAACCCATCCTACTTGACTATCTGGGATGTATCGGCGCTGAAGACAACTTTCCCTCCAGCGCCGCATCCAGGGGGATTCCCACGCTATTGAGAACCCCCGCCAGCCCCTCGTAAAAACCGATCAGCATGAGAATTTCCAGCAGCAAACGCTCGGAGAAATGTGCATTCAGCATCTTCCACGTGCTGTCCGAGATCATGCGCTCCTTATGCATTTCGTCGCATGCTTGCAACAAAGCGGCTTGCCGTTGGTCCCAGCCTTCAGCTTCCGGACCCCGTGAAATTCCGGCTATTTCCTCGGCTGTCAGCCCGGCGCGCATACCGATATCAACGTGTTGTCCCCACTCATAACGGGCGCGGCAGTTCCAGCCGACACGCAGAATGCAAAGCTCGGTATCTCTGCGGTCCAACTCGCCAAAAGGCATCATGGTCGACGCAAAGGACAACATTCCACGCATAATGCGCGGATTTTTCATCATTAACAGCCACAAATTGGCAGCATCCAGACGGCCGATCTGCTTGATCAACCCGATTTGAAGCTTTCGCCACGGGTTTGCAGATCTTTGATCCGGTAAGGAAATCCGTGGCCGGGAGGGTATGCGCCAGCCGCCGGGCGGCGTCAGTTGTTTATCAACCGGGGTAGTCATAGGGTGGTCTCCGGGTAAAGTTCAATCAATCCGCACATAAGCGCTTCGGACCAAGTCAATCCCTGTATCTGAATGAGCATGGCTTGACGCCCGATTCATAACGGGACATGTCCCGCGCCCTGCCCAAGGTGTTGTTGTAAGGCGCTTGCCGTTGCAGGTAATTCACCAGCCAGGCCGGAACCGGTGCACCGCCCGGTTCGACATAGCCCTCCGTCCTTTCAAAGGATCTACCGTCCTCCAGCGGCATAAGACGAGTCACTACTTCCCAGGCGGGAATACGGACCACGCCGGGTATGGCGGGAATGTAATCCGGCGCATCGCTGAAGGTGACCCCCAGCCAGCCACTCTTGGCATTGAATGGCGAAATGACCACATGGAGCACGACATCACGGTCCGGCACACCCAGTGGCGCATTGAACCTGACGTACATGAAGAACTCCGTGTCCGATATCCGTTTCAACAGCCGGCTTTCCACAGCGTTCATGAACCATTTCTTGAAATTGTCGGCATCCAGCAAGTGGCAAGCCGAGGCATCAAACGAACTGTCATAACGGGCCTCGGCCTTGAACGAGCGGTAGCGCCTGCCTTCATCCCGCTTGTAGTAAGTGAAGATGTCATGCCGTTTGTCCGATTTCACCACCAGCCACTCCCCGCTTCTCAACGGAGCCAGTTCTGCAAAGTCTTCATTCATGGCCGCCCGGGCCGGAACGGCCGCCATCGCCGTGGTGAACATCAGCATCTTCATCATTCTTGTCATGTCATGCACTCCGCGAAATCATCAACAAAGGCCGGACGGTGATATGCCCGCAAGCGACCACAGTGAGCGGCCGGCTTCTGTTCCGAATGATATTTGAAATACTTTCATTTATGAAGTATTTTCATTATTGATCGCGGATTCGCCGACAAACGGCAAGATCCACCGCCAGCCGCAACCTCAGGCGGCTTCCAGCGGCGGCAGGTACTCAATGGCGGACAGGGGGAAGTCCGGCGCATCCTTTAGATCCAAGGGCAGGCGGGCAATCCGCTGCGCCTCCTCCGGCGGCAGCCCCAGCATCATCAGCGCCTGTTCCGCCACCTGCTCAATCACCTCCGACTCCACCTGCCCCAGAAACAGGTCCATCAACACCGCCAACACCCCGCCCGCAATCATCGAGGAGATCACCGGCTCTTGCGCCACCGTGAAGCGCCCGGCGACGATGCCTTCCTTCATGTCACGCGTGAAGCCCTGCCGCGTCTGGTAAACATAGCGGGTCATCGGCAGCCCGCTGAGGAACAGCATCCGGCCGAAGGTATTGCCCGGCTTCATCCAGAACAGGGTCTGGCGGATGGACGCGGCCATGATTTCCGCCGGGTCGGTGAGTCCGTGCGTAATCCGCTCCATGGAACGCAGGAAGGCTGAAATCAGGATCTCCACCACCGCGTCCGCCACTTCCTCACGGGTGCGGAAATAGTTGTAGATGGTGCCGAGCGCCACGTCGGCGCGTTCGGTCAGGGGCTGGATGCCCAGCATGGTAAAGCCCCCTTCCAGCAACAGTTCCTGGGCCGCCGTAAGCAGACGTTCACGGGTGCGGTCACGTTTGCGGATTGTCATCGATATCTCCCCGTTCGTCGGCTCAACCAATTTCACGTCAAAATTTATTTGAAACTTTTTCATAAATGAAATAGTTTCACTAAACGAGATCATACATCAGGAGCCAGGCCATGTCCTCATCCCATAACACCCAAGAACAACTCGCCCGAATCCGCGCCGTACAAGCCCGCGCTGACAACCCCGTCTGCAAGGTCAGCGGTCTGGCGTCCATCCGGCTGTCCCGCCCGGACCTGACCGAAGCCGTACGCTTCTTCACCGACTTCGGCCTGAGCTGCATCCACAACGACGGCAACCTGGCCTTGTTGCGCGGCACCGGCGACAGCACCGCCAGCGTGGTGATCGAGCGCGGCCCGGCGCGCTACCTCGGGTTCAGCCTGACCGTGGACAGCGCGGACGACCTGCAGCGGCTGGCGGCGGCCCACGGGGTCAGCGTGGCGGACAACCATCCGCAGCGCGGCGGGCAGGTGATTGTACTGCGCGACCCCGACAATCTGGTCGTGGAAGTCATGCACGGCTGGACACACCTGCAGGAGCTAATGCATTCCGAAGTCATCCCGGCCAACCGTCCCGGTCACAGCCCGCGCATCAACCGCACGGTGCGGCTGGACTACAAGCATCCCCCCCGCATTTTCCGGCTGGGGCATACGGTGATGGGGGTGACCAACTTCGTCAACAGCCTGGGCTGGTACCAGCAAAATTTCGGCTTCATCGTCTCGGATTTCCAGATGATGGACAATGATCCGATACCGGTGGTGGCGTTTATCCGCTGTGACCGCGGCGATACCCCGTCCGACCATCACACTCTCGCCATGGGGTCTGCCGTGGAGATCGGTCATATGCACACGGCTTTCGAATTACCGGACATGGATGCCGTGGTGGCCGCCGGGGTCGTGCTGAACCGCCGCAAGCATCACCACACCTGGGGCATTGGCCGCCACATCCTCGGTAGCCAGATTTTTGATTACTGGCGCGATGAACAGGGCGACATGTTCGAACACTACGCCGACGGCGACCTGTTCGACGCGTCCGTGCCGACCGGATATCACGCCTTCGGCGGCGACGCCATGCACCAGTGGGGACCGGACCTCAGCGCCGATATGGCGGGCAAGATTCCTTCCCTGCACCTGGTGCAGACCGTGGTTTCCCGTCTGCGCAACCGCAGCGGCGACGACCTCAGTTTCCGCCGCCTGAAAAACCTGATCCGTCATGCCGGTTGATGCCGGTCCCGACCAACGCCCAACGGAGTTCGTTCCATGTCCCTGTCCCTTGTCCGTTTTACCCGTTCGAATGCCTCTCCGAGCTGGGGCCTGTTGCAAGGCGGCGAGATCCGCCCACTGAGTATACCTTGCACCACCACCGCCGCATTGCTGGCCCACAGTCACGCCGCCATTCGCGCCTCCGTCCAGGATAGCTTGCTGCCGCTGGCGGACAACCTGCAACTGCTGTCGCCGATCACCCGCGACGCCAAGGTGCTGTGTCAGGGAGCCAACTACCGCCAGCACATGCTCGACTCGGGTGTAGACCCGGATGCCAAACGTTTCAACATGTTCTTCACCAAGTCCTCGGCGTCGATCCACGACCCGGTGGGCAGCATCGTCCGGCCGCGCCATGTGCAGTTGCTGGACTACGAAGTGGAGCTGACGCTGGTGCTGGGCAAGGCCACGACGTCGGCAGTCAAGGTAAGCGCGGCCAACCTGCACGAATATGTAGCAGGCATCTGCATCGGCAACGATGTCTCGGCGCGTTGCGTGCAAATTCCGCAAATGCAGTTCCACAAGGGCAAGAGCTACCGCACTTTTTGCCCGCTGGGGCCGGTGCTGTGCCTGCTGGAGCCGGAAGAAATGCACTATCTGGACGATCTGCAACTCAGCCTCACCGTCAACGGCGAAGTCCGCCAGCAGGACTCCACCGCCAATCTGGTGTTCAAGCCCGCCGAAACCCTGACGGAATACTCGCAGATCGCCGACTTCAATCCCGGCGACGTGATCATGACCGGAACACCCTCCGGCTGTGCGCTGGGTTTGCCGAACCCGACGGTGGTGCGCGCCTCTGCAATGCTGCCGGACCCGGTGCGCTTCGGTCTGTTCCTGAAGGCGCAACTGCGCCGCCCGCAATACCTGAAAAACGGCGACCGGGTGGAAGTCCGCATCGCCAGCCGCGACGGCAGGCTGGACCTGGGTGTCCAGCGCCATACCATTGTCCCGGAGGCCTGAACCATGACTGCGACGCTTATCAAGAAAACGCCAAAGACGGCTCCGGCCGCGCCTGCCACGCCCCCTGCTCCGGGCACGCTGCCCGCCCATGCCGATGTGGTGATTGTCGGCTACGGCCCTGCCGGGGCGGCGCTCGCCAACCTGCTGGGCCGCTACGGGGTCGATACGCTGGTAGTGGACAAGGCCGAGGACATCCTGCCGATGCCCCGCGCCATTGCGCTGGACAACGAAGCCTTGCGCATCCTGCAAATGGCGGGGCTGGCCGAGGACGCTTTCGAGAAGATCGCCATCCCGCAGGTGCGCCTGCATTCGCCTTATGCCGGGGAGTTCGGCCGCGTCAACACGGCGGGCTGCCTGGACGGGCACCCGAAACTGATCACCTTTTACCAGCCGGAAATGGAACAGGCGCTGCGGTCGGCGGTCAAGCAGCATTCCACCGTGCGTACCGCAGTCGGTGTGGAGATGACCGATTTCATGGACCTGGGCCATGAGATCCGGCTGCAACTGCGCCCGGCGGACGGCCCGGCGCAGACCATCAGCTGCCGCTATCTGGTCGCAGCCGACGGGTCGGCTTCGCCGGTTCGCGCCCGTTTGGGGGTGGAGTTTGGCGGTGAAACCTACCCGCAGGACTGGCTGATTGTCGATGCCAAACATGTCCGCTCGCCGATTTCGGATGTCGAATTTCTCTGTGACCCGGAGCGGCCGGTGCCGCACATGATCGCGCCGGGCGGCCGCGAGCGCTGGGAATTCATGATGAAGCCGGGGGAAACCCGGGAACAGGTGCTGCAACCCGCCTTCCTGCGCGAACTGCTGAAGCCCTGGGCCAATCCGGACGAGCTGGAGATCGAACGCACCGCCGTCTACCGCTTCCACGCCCGTGTCGCGGACAGCTTCCGCAAGGGCAATGTCTTTCTGGTCGGCGACGCCGCCCATATCACACCGCCCTTTGTCGGGCAGGGCATGTGCGCCGGGCTGCGCGACGTGGCCAACCTGGGCTGGAAACTGGCCTGGGTTCTGCACGGCCGCGCCGACGCCCGCATCCTCGACAGCTATGACCGCGAACGCCGTCCGCACGCCAAAGCCATGATCGACCTCGCGCGCGGCATGGGGCTGCTGATCAAACCTGTAAGCCCGGTGGCGGGGGCGCTGTCATCGCACCTGGTGAAAAACCTGCGTCGCCTGCCACCGCTGCGTGCGCTGATCGACGACCTGAAAATCAAGCCGCGCAACCGTTTCAAGGAGGGCTTGTTCCAGCCGCGCAACCGCGACGACCGCCTCGATCGCGGCAACCACCTGCCCCAAGTGTGGCTGCGCAATGCCGCCGGGCAAGGCGCGTGGAGCGATGATGCGCTGGGCGAACGGCTGACGCTGGTGGGGTTTGGCGTCGATCCGCTTCAGGCTCTGAGTCCGCAGGAACAGGCTGCCTGGACGGCGGCGGGCGGCGCGTTCGTGCAGATCAGCCATCGCGGGCAGCTCGGGCAGCCTCGACCGGAGCTGGCCGTGTGGGAGGATCTGACCGGAGAACTGGTGCCCGACCGGGCCCCGGTCGGCTGGCTGGCGGTGGTCCGACCTGACCGGGTCATCCTGCATGACGGTCCAGCCACGGACGCCGGCAGGCTGGTTCGTGAAACACTGTCGCTGCTGGGTCTGAAAGGGTGAGCCGCCGCCATGACTGTTCGCTGTTTTGATGACATCCTGCGTCTGGAAACCACTCCGCTGGCGCAGCACCGGTTGCCGGGAAGCACTTATGACGCCCTGCGCGAGGCCGCCGCGCGCACCCCTTCCGCCCCGGCGCTGAGCTTCTTCCTGGACGCCAACCGGCTGGATAACACTTGGTGCTGGACCTATGCAGAACTGTTCGCCGACATCACCCGCGCCGCCAATGCCTTCCACGCCCTGGGGGTAACGAAAGACGATGTGATCGCCTTCGTGCTGCCCAACCTGCCGGAAACGCATTTCACCATCTGGGGCGGCGAGGCGGCGGGCATCGCCATGGCGGTGAATCCCCTGCTGGAAGGACCGCAGATCGCCGAGCTGGTGCGCAACGCCCGCGCCAAGGTGCTGGTGACGGTGGCGCCGACGCCGGGCGTCGACCTCTGGCCGAAGTTGAAGGAGCAACTGCGCCACATGCCGGAGGTGCGCACCGTGGTCTGGGTGAACATGGCCCCGTATGTCGGCGTCAAGGGACCGGTGCTGCGTTATCTGGCGATGCACGAGCGGCACGGCATCCGTAACCTGACCATCGCCGACCTGCGTTCGCTGATGAAGCAGCAGCCAGCCGACCGGCTGCTAAGCGGTCGGGTAATCATGGCCGGGGACTTTTCCTCCTACTTCTGTACCGGCGGCACCACCGGCCTGCCGAAAATCGCGGTCCGCACCCACGGCTGCGAAGTCTTTGATGCCTGGGCGGTGCAGCAGTTGATGACCGGCGAAGGCAGCGAGCGGACACGCACCATCTTCTGCGGCCTGCCGCTATTCCACGTCAACGGCCAATTGGTGACCGGGTTGATGAGCTGGATGCGCGGCGACCATGTGATCCTCGGAACACCTCAGGGCTATCGGGGCCCCAATGTGGTCAAGCGATTCCGGGAAATCGTGGCGCATTACCGGATCAACCTGTTCTCCGGGGTGCCGACCCTGTTTGCGGCCCTGCTGCAACAGGAACGCGGCAACCAAGACCTGTCCTCGCTGGAATACGCCATTTGCGGCGCGGCTCCGATGCCGGGGGAGTTGTTCCGCCAGTTCGAAGCAGAAACCGGCGTGCGCATCCTGGAAGGTTACGGCCTGACCGAAGGGGCCTGCGTCTCCTCCCTGAACCCACCGGGGGGCGAGTCGCGCATCGGCTCCATCGGCCTGCGCCTGCCCTGGCAGCCGATGAAAGCGGTGATCCTGGACGACGACGGCGCTTATGTCCGCGATGCCGGTACGGATGAGCCGGGCGTGATCGTGATTCGCGGCCCGAACGTGTTCGCCGGTTACCTGACGCCGGTGCACAACCAGGGCTTGTGGGTGGATATCGACGGCGAGCGCTGGATGAACACCGGCGACCTGGGACGTCAGGATGACGACGGTTATTTCTGGCTGACCGGCCGCAAGAAGGAACTGATCATCCGGGGTGGCCACAATATCGACCCGAAGCAGATCGAGGAACCGTTGCACCAGCATCCCGCCGTGGCGGTCGCAGCGGCGGTGGGCATGCCAGACGCCTATGCCGGGGAATTGCCGGTGGCTTATGTGCAGCTGAAGCCGGGGTGTTTCGCGACGGAAGAGGAACTGCTGGCCTTCCTCGGCGAGCACATCCCTGAGCGGGCGGCACAACCGAAGCATGTCCGCCTCATCGACACGATGCCGGTAACGGCCGTCGGCAAGATTTTCAAGCCGACCCTGCAGATGCGGGAGATCGAAGGAGTAGTGCGGCGCGAGTGCGAAGCCGCCGGGGTGAGTCTGGCGTCGCTGGCGGTGGTTCAGGACAGCAAGCGCGGGCTGTTGGTGCGGCTGGCTGTCAGCGGGGACGGGGCTGCGCTGCGGGAACGGCTGGGGCAGTATGCTTTTGCGGTGGAATGGGCGGGGTGAGACGGCCAGTTCAGAACCAATAATCCCCGACGCAGCGGCCGTCGCGCGGCAGGTCGTCGAAGGTGTCGAGCCCGTCGAAATGGTCGATGGGAACATGGGCGACAGCCTCCGGCTCGGTCAGGCGCAGGTTGACGGCGATGCGGCGCTTGCCTTCCGGGGTGAGCGAGCGGGCGCGCCAGAAGGCGACGCAACCGCAGTCGGGGCAGAAGTGGAATTCGATGGCCTTGCCGCGCATATAGGCTTTGCTGGGGCCGGAGACATGGATGCCCTCGCCTTCGTGGTCATAGGCCCAGAGTACGCCGTAGCGGCGGCAGACGGTGCAGTTGCAGGCGGTGGCGGATTCGGGGATGTCGCGGAGTTGCCAATGGAGGGCGCCGCAGTGGCAGGAGCCGGTGAGCATGAAGGGGGTCTCCCGAGAATAGATTCAAGGTGATTGGCGTAGGATGGGTTGAGGAACGAAACCCATCATTTTGTAATTAGATCAACGTGATGGGTTTCCTGCGTCAACCCATCCTACAAAACTGATCTTACCAACGTAGCTTGGCAATAGAGCTATGAGCCCGACGACTGAAATTGTTTTCTCTGCCAGACAATAAATGCTGCCTCATCTGGAAGATGATCAAGCACTTCGTAGTACTGCACTCTATCAGCCATGCCCCTGGCCTCAATATGACAAAAGAAATCCACCGTTTGGACCGGGATTTGATATTTGTGGCAATAGGCAGCATCTGTAAATTTGGAATAGTACTGATTCACCAACATAGTGGCATGTTCATGTCCATGACTATATGAGTGCTGCAAATGCCCAATGACGCGCTCAAAAAGAAAAAATTCGTCGTCATCCGCGTTTGGGGACAATTTAAGCTCCATCTTCAGACTCCAGCTTGGTAGGATGGGTAGGATGGGTAGGATGGGTAGGATGGGTAGGATGGGTAGGATGGGTAGGATGGGTAGGATGGGTAGGATGGGTAGGATGGGTAGGATGGGTAGGATGGGTAGGATGGGTAGGATGGGTAGAGGCACGAAACCCATCATTCTGCAATAAAATCAACGTGATGGGTTTCATTCGTCAACCCATCCTACATCCGTCAATCCATGTCCAGCTACAATAATCACCCCCACCCGCGATAGCAACCTGAAATCCCTACCGTTGCCACCCCCCGCCTTTTCCTGCAAAATAAACATAACACGCATGTTACACATAAATGGATTCAGACAGCCCTCCCACACCCCGGGCAAACCGTCTATCCTCACCCCCACCACCAACCCGCCCGGAGCCCCCCCATGGCCACCCAGATCGGATTCCGCGACATCGCCCGCGGCATACTTCAAGCCGCCCCGGAAATGCTCGACCTCAACCGCGGCAACCTGCTGCGCCTGGCCGGACTGAACCCGGACAGCCGCCAGTCCATCGGCAAGGTCGTGGAATTCTGGGCGCGCTGGACCCCGGACCGGGTGGCGCTGCGCTTCGACGACCGCGCCTGGACCTACCGCGAACTCAACGCCTGGGCCAACCGCCTTGCCAACCTGTGGGCCGCGCGCGGCATCCGCAGCGGCGACACCGTCGCCATCCTCATGGAAAACCGGCCGGAGGTGCTGGCCTGCGTCATCGCCGCCATGAAGCTGGGGGCCATTGCCGCCATGCTCAACCACCACCAGCGCGCCGAGGTGCTCAGCCACAGTATCGGCCTGGTGCGCATGAAACTGCTGGTGATCAGCAGCGAATGCCGCGACGCCATCGAAAGCACCGTCTATACCCCGCAAGGCAGCCCCAACCTGCCCTGCTTCTGGTGCGGCGGCGACAGCGCCGAGCCCGCCCCGGACGGCTGGCTGGATCTGGAACAGGCCAGCGCCGGCTGCGATTCCGGCAATCCGGCCACCACCGGCGACGTGCGCGCCCATCAGCCCTGCTTCTACATCTTCACTTCCGGCACCACCGGCATGCCCAAGGCCTCGGTGATGACGCACTACCGCTGGCTGGCGTCGATGGCCGGAGTGGGCGGCCTGACCGTGCGCCTGCGCCGCGACGATGTGTTCTATTGCTGCCTGCCGCTGTACCACAACAACGCCCTCACCGTGTCGCTGGGCTGCGTGCTGTCGGTGGGCGCGACGCTGGCGCTGGACCGCAAGTTCAGCGCCAGCCGTTTCTGGGACCGCGTCCGCCACTTCGACGCCACCGCCTTCTGCTATATCGGCGAGCTGCTGCGTTACCTGCTGAACCGGCCGGAAAGCGCGGGCGACCGCAACCACCGCATCCGCGCCATAACCGGCAACGGCCTGCGCCCGGAAATCTGGGAAGCCTTCGAGCAGCGCTTCGGCATTACCCGCATTTTTGAATTCTACGGCGCCAGCGAGTCGAACATCGCCTTCATCAACGCCTTCGGGGTGACACAGACGGCGGGCTTTACGCCGCTGCCCTTCGCCATTGTCGAATTCGATGCGGAAAGCGAAACCCCGCTGCGTGACGTGCGCGGCCACATGCAGCGCGTGGCCAAGGGCGGCGTCGGACTGCTAATCAGCGAGGTGACGGCTCGGCGACCCTTCGACGGCTACACCGACCCCGCCGCCGGGGAAAAGAAGCTGTTCCGCGATGTTTTCAAGCAGGGCGATGTCTGGTTCAACAGCGGCGATCTGGTGCGTGACCAGGGGCTGCGCCATATCCAGTTTGTTGACCGCGTGGGCGATACCTTCCGCTGGAAGGGCGAGAACGTGGCGACCGGGGAAATCGAGGGCGTGCTGGCGCGTGAGCCGTCAGTCGATCATGGCGTGGTCTACGGCGTCAGCGTGCCGGGTTGCGACGGGCGCGCGGGCATGGCGGCGATTACGCTGAAGCCCGGTGTCAGCTTTGACGGCAAGGCACTGGCGGACAGTTTCGACCAGGCGTTGCCCGCCTATGCGGTGCCGCTGTTCATCCGCCTGCAGACGGAGCAGCAGACCACCGGCACCTTCAAGTACCGCAAGGTGGAGCTGAAGCAGGAAGGCTTTGATCCGGGCGTGGTCGGTGAGCCTTTGTATGTGCTGGCAGATCGCGCACAAGGCTACCAGCCGCTGACGGCCGAACTGTTCGTGCGCATCACACAGGGTGGGCTTCGGTTATGAAAAGGCAAGACCGGGCAAGTTTGGCTTCAACCCGCCGACAGGGCTGTGGCATCATCAGGCCATGACTGACTCCGCCCCCCTCGAAACCCCTCCCCGCTCGCGCGGCCGTCCACGCATCGCCGGCGATGAGCTCACAACCCGTCAGGCGCCTGTACTGGAAGCTGCCGGACGTTTGCTGGCGACCCGGGCTTCCGGCGACATCAGTGTCGAATTGTTGTTGCAGGAAACCGGGACATCGCGGCCGTCATTCTACCGCTGGTTTCCCGGTGGCATGGAGCAGGTGTTTGAACAGGTAATCGCACAGGCGAATTCGGATCTGGTCTCGCGCCTGTTGACAGAAGTCGCTCGCGTTGAATCCACAGAGGCACGCATCCGCACCGGTGTCCGCGCTTATTTTGACTGGGGGCTGGCGCAGGGACCCGTGGTGGCGGGTATTTATCGGGAAGGCTTTACGGAAGGGTCAATCGCCCAGCGTTACCGCCGCCAGACGATCGATTCGGCCATTGCCCTGATTGGCAGCCAAGCCGAGGGGATCGGCTTGGGCGGCATTAAACCGAGCCATATTGAAACGCTGGTCAGCTGGGTGGAAACCGCGGGGGCGGTGATCTTCCGTCACTATCCGGTCAGCCGTGATGATGTGGACGACCAGTGTGAGATGACCACCCGCATGTTCCTGACCATGTTGCGCCAGCTGATGGCAGACCATGGCATCACGCTGGACTGAGCCCGGTCAGTCGTTGTAAACCCCGTAGGAAAAGACCGGGGCTTCCTTGGAATTGCGGTTTTCCTCCGACTGGATCATGCGCTGCAAGCCCAACACCGTCTGGTAGGGCGCCATCCGCTGCACGAAATTGGTCGCCCAGTCCGGCGCGCTTCCACCCGGATCGATAAAACCTTCTGAGACATTGCGCCAGCGGTTCTTGCCCGCCGGTGACCACTTCACCGTCATGTTTTCCGCCACCATACGCACCAGCGGCGGTTTCGGCGGCATGAAATCAGGTACGGATTCGATCTTCATCAAGGCATAACCCGTTTTGGGCGAGTACGGAGTGATGGTGGCGCGCAGCACCGCATCCCGGTCCGGCAGCGTGGCCGGGGCTTCATGGACGATGTACCAGTAAAACTCGCGATCCGAGACCCGCTTCAACAGTCGCGCCTCCTTGAGCTGATAGTACCAACGCTTGTAATTGGGTAAATCAAAGGATACGCGGGCGATGTCATCCAGCGTACCCTCGACCTCGTATTCAATCTTGAAGGATCGCAGCGACTTGCCATCCTCGCGCCTCGCCCAAGCGGTAATGCCGTGCCGTTTATCTTTCTTGACCACTTGCCATTGGTTGGGGTCGGCCGCACCATCGCGCAACTCATCCAAATCGCTGTCACGGGCGGCAAGCGCCGTCTGGCTCACAGCAAACATCAAGGCTGGTAAAGTCCAGCGGGTAACGAATCTCAGGTTCATTCTGGTTTCTCGCATCAATTCAAGACTGACGGTGTATGTCTCCCAACACCGGGTGGATGTGCTGTCACACGGTCACTACCGGCATGAAGCGGGTTAAGTCGCGTTCGGCGTCCACGACGGCCGCGGCGGATGTCACAACCCGCAACGGAAACCCCGCCGCAAAGCGCTCCGCCATCGCCGTGATCGTCAGGCTGGGATTCACCCCGACATTGGCGGGAATGGCCGCGCCGTCCACCACAAAGAGGCCGGGGTAGCCGAAAACTTCATGGTTGCTGTCGATCACCCCGTTATCCGGTGAAGCCGCCATCACCGCCCCGCCCAGGATGTGCGCCGTCACCGACATATTGCCCAGACTTTCCACGATCATGTTCTGCGGAATGCCGTTGCTGACCTCGGCCACGGCGCGGGCGGCGGCGTTGGCCTGCGGCAGGTAGGACGGCGTGCGCCCGCCCTTGGCCGGTTCCGACTTCAGCCCGAAGCGGAAACCGCGCAACAGCGTGCGGCCGTAACGGAAGCGCATTTCGTTGTCGGCCTGCTGCATCACCGTCAGGTAGGTGGTGCGCTTGTGCCAGTTGCGGGCGAAGTAGACGCGGAAGGCGTTGAAGGGATGGCGCAGGTAAGCCCACAGCGTCAGCGCGGCACGGCGGACGGGGTTGGCGTCATCCACCATCGGCACCATGTAGAACTTCATCAGGCTGTAGCTGGGGGGCAGGCGGTTCTGCGTCAGGTGGGTCTTGTCGTCGGCGTAGAAGTGGGTGGAAATGGCCGCGCCTTTCGTCACGTCAACCTCCGGGTCGCGGGCGAGGATGCCCACCAGCGCCTCGCTGTTGGTGCGCACATGCTCGCCCAGCGCCGGGGAGACTTTCGGCAGGGTGCGGTAGCGGTCACGCGAGGCAAACAGCAGTTCCTGCGTGCCCAGCGCCCCCGCCGCCAGGATCACCCGCCGCGCCGTCAGCGGGGCATAGCTCTGCCCTTTTTCCCAGGGATGATCCAGGTGCAGCCGGTAACCGCCCTCCGACAGCGGTTCGATATGGGTGACTTTGCGTTCCGGCATCACCTTCACCCCGTCGCGCTCGGCAAAATACAGGTAGTTCTTATCCAGCGAATTCTTCGCCCCGTAGGCACAGCCGGTGAAGCAGCGCCCGCACTGCGTGCAGCCCTGACGGTCGGGACCCTGACCGTTGAAATAGGGGTCGGGGGTGACGCCCTCCGGGAAACCGAAGAAGATGCCCTGCGGCACCGACCCGAACGTGTGGGCCGCGCCGAGCCGTTCGGCGGCCTGTTCCAGCCACTGGTCCTGGATGCCGCGATAGGGGTTGTCGCTGATGCCCAGCATGCGCCGTGCGGTGACGTAATGCGGGGCCAGTTCCGCGCGCCAGTCGGCATTTAGCCCCGACCACGCCGGATCTTGGTAAAATGCTTCTTTGGGTTCCAGCAGCACCGCGCCATAGACATTGCTGCCGCCGCCAACCCCGACCCCGCGCAAGATGGCCACGTGCCGGAAGACTTCCTGGGCAAAGAAGCCCTTCATCCCCAGCGCGGGCATCCAGCTCAGCGCAGTGTTGCTGACCGCCGCCGCCTCGAAATCCTCGGGGGTAAGGCGGCGGCCCATTTCCAGCACGCCGACCTTCCAGCCCTTTTGCGCCAAGCGCAGCGCGCTGACGCTGCCGCCGAAACCGGAGCCGACAATCAGCACGTCGTAATCGAATTCAGCGCTCATGACGGCTCACGCTCCAGCAGGAAGGGAAAGACGAAACCGCGCAGCAGCGGCAGGTCGAGGCGGGTCATGCCCAACAGGGTGTGCTCGTCCAGGGCGCGCAACTCATCCGTCACCCAGCGCCAGGGCACCGGACCGGACGCACCGTAGGTCAGCGCCACCACCGCCCCGCCGTCCAGTGTGGAGGGCTGGACACGCGCCTGCATCGACAGCGCGTCAATCGTGCCCGGCCCGCGCGCCAGTACATTGGTGGCGCTGTCCGGGGTCAGGAACTTCTTGCCCAGCCAGCCCCACAACCCGCCCAGATAACAACTCGGCATGCCGCCCAGCCGCAGCCACAGCGGGCCGACAAAACGCGCTTTCCAGAAGCCTTGGCGCTGAGCCTCGGTGGGCAGGGTGGCGGTGGCGAAGCGTTGCTTCAGGCCGGCCAGGGAGATTTTCGGGTCAATCGGGGACATGGCGGGGCGACTCCGGAAAAGGAAAAAAGAACGATCAAGCGCGGGCCGGGCGCTGCACGGCCATGCGTTTGGCGCCCCAGGCATAGAGCCGGTGCGCCAGCGAGGGCATCAGCCGGGTCAGGCCGTCATAGAACACCGCATCGATACCGACCAGCTGCCGGGGGTTGCGGGCTTCCACCGCATCGAGAATGATGCGCGCCGCCTGTTCCGGCGAGGTCAGCGAAGCGGCGTTGTGGGCGCGGTGCACGTCTTCCTGCGAGGCACCGGCATTGATGAATTTGCGTACCTTGGAATTGCGCACGATCTCGGTCTTGATGCCGCCGGGCATCACCAGCAGCACCTGCACCCCGGCGTCACGCACTTCCTCGCGCAGCGCATCGCAGAAACCGCGTACGGCGCTCTTGGCGGCGCAGTACGGGCCGTTGTTGGGTGCGGCGATGAAGGAATGGATGCTGCCCAGGTTGACCACCACGCCCTTGCGCGCCCGCACCTGCGGCAGGAAGGCGCGCGTACCGTGCACCACGCCCCAGAACAGGATGTCGAACACCCAGCGGAATTCCTCGTAAGGCACGTCCTCCAGCGTATCGAGCAGCGCCACCCCGGCGTTGTTGATGATGACATCCACCCCGCCCAATTCCGCCGCCGCCGCGGCCGCCCAGGCCTCGACCTCGTCGCGCTTCGCCACATCCACAAGGCGGATCACCGCCCGGCCGCCCAGCTTTTCCACCAGACGCGCCGTCTCCTGCAAGGGCTCTTCCTTGATATCGCTCAGCGCCAGTTGCGCGCCGCGCGTGGCACATGCCAGCGCCAGCGCGCGGCCGATGCCGTTGCCCGCGCCGGTAATCGCCACCACTTTTCCACTTAATGCATACATGTTGAATCTCCGGTTACAGGGTGGGGCCGATGTAGGCCTTGCGCACCCGCGTGTCGCCAATGAAACGGCTGAGGGCGGGGAAATGGCGCAGGCCCAGCGAGGTGAGACGCGCCAGTCGGCCCGGCACGGTCAGGAAGGTCTGGTGGTCCAGGGCGCGCAGCACATCGGCCACAATCACCTCCACCGCCACCTTGGGAATGGTCAGGGTGTGTTCGCGGTTTTCCGGGGTGCGGGTGCGGTCCAGCGCGTCCACCATCGGCGAATCGAACTCCGGCGGGCAGACCAGTTGCACTGTGATGCCCTGCGGGGCCAGTTCGTAGCGCAATACTTCCGACAAGCCCACCAAGGCATGCTTCGAGGCGCAGTAGGCGCTGTAACCGAACACCCCGGTCAGCCCGGCAATGGAGGCGATATTGACGATGCGCGGCTGCGAGGAATGCTTGAGCTGCGGCAAGGCGGCGTGAATGGTATTCAGCGTGCCGAAGTAATTGATGTCCATCACCTCGCGATGCACACGCAACGGCAGCGTCTCGAAATAGCCCTCGCGCAAGACCCCGGCTGAATTCACCAGCACATCGATGCCGCCCAGCGTCTTGGCGATCTGTTCGCATGCCTGCTGCAGCCCCGCCGGGTTCTGGACATCGGTGGCGCTGACCGCGACCCGCGCGTTCGGCCGCAACAGGCGCAGCTCTTCGGCGGCAAGTTCCAGCTTGACCGGATCACGGGCCAGCAAGGCCACATGATCCCCCCGAAGGACGCAGGCGCGGGCCAGCGCCAGCCCCAGGCCCGATGAACCGCCGGTAATCACGATTCGACGCGGTGCCGCCATCTCCTTTCCCCTTTTTGATACGCCGCCGCAGAACCGGCCGCACCGGCCAACACTTCCAGGGAAGATTCGACGGGCGGTGCTTGCAGGATCGGCGCGGCGCTGTTAATTTAACGAAACACTGCTGTTACGTATATTGTTTGATTTTTTTCAGGCCCGCAAGCCCCGTTCATCGGATGCGCGCCGCACCCATCCCGGAGCCCCCATGAAATACAGCGAACGCATCGACTACCCGCAAACCGCCGCCCAACTGCTGCCGGTGTTCAGCAACCCGGCCTTCTTCGAAGCCAAGTACGCCGCCAGCGGCGCGCATGACATCCGTGTGCTGGAAACGGAACACGGCAACGGCCGCTTCCGCATCAAGGTCAGTCGCAAGGTGCCCACCGATGTGCCCATCCCGTCCTTTGCGCGCAGCCTGGTGCCGCAGGACATCACGCTGATCCAGACCGACAGCTGGGATCTGGAACGGGGGGTGGGTTCGCTGGATATCGAGTTCGTGGGCATCCCGGTGAGGGTGCATTGCGAGCTGTTGCTGAAGGATGTGGCGGGCAAGGCCGTGGAAGACCTGCACTTCGACATCAAGGTGAATGTGCCGCTGATTGGCGGCAAGCTGGAGAAGCTGCTGGCGGATGATTTGAAGGTGAAATTCGCGAAGGATACGGCGGTGACGCTGGGGATGTTGCCGGGGTATGTGTGAGGCCGGGTTACCAACAGATTCCATGGAATCCAGCATAAACCCGGCGTATCATCATCAGACCTGATACGGATATTTTTCTACCGAAATGGAATCCTCACTTTTGCAGGACACAGAGGCCTGCACTGGCCCTACCGGCGCTGGCACGAACCCACAGCCTGCACTGTCGCACACGGCGGGCTGCTTCTATGATGCCATCCCCTTTCCGGTTGTGCTGACACATGCGGATGGCGTCATCCTCCAGGCCAACGCCGCCGCCGGTCGGCATGCCGCCCAGCCTGCGGGCCGACTGCACGGACAATCCGCACACACGGTTTTTCATGACCGTACGCTATCCATTCGCGACTGCCCGGTCTGCTCACGCATGGTTGACACCGCCACAGACACTCACGACAACCTGGAGATCCGGCTGGGGCGCACCGTCCTGGAGTTCAGCCTGACGCCATTGGCCGGCGTCCGTGAAGAGGCGGTCTATGTCCAGGTCGTGCGTGACGTCACCCAGAACCGGCGCCTGAACCATCTGTATGAAATGCTGAGCGCCACCAACCGCGCCATCATTCACAGCCAGACTGCCGAAACCCTGATGAACGCCGTTTTCGAGGCGCTGGTCACCAGCCGCACCTACACCCTGCTGTTCATGGCCAGAACCGACACCGGCGACTTGCCGATGCAGATCATCCGCGAGCACGGCATTGACCCCGCGCTGTTGCCGCGACTGGCCCTGAACCTGGGTACTCCTGACAGCGTATTCGGACAGGCCTTTCCCCGATTGGCTGAAGAGCGCCTGATCTGCTTCCCGGTGGCCGCCGCTGACGATGCGTGGACGCAATACCTGCTCCGCAAAGGCATCACCAACCGCACCGTGCTTTCCGTCCTGTGTAATGGCAAGGTCTGCGGCGCCATCGGGTTGTACGCAGACCATCCGGAGGCCTTTGATGCGGCCGAAATGCGCCTGCTGCACGAAATGGCGGAAGACATCACCTTTGCTCTGAACGGCATGCAGGCCGAGGAACGCCATCAGGCGATACGGGCGCAGGCGGACCTGTCGGATCTGCGTTTCCGCGAAGTGTTTGAGTCCTCCCCCACGCCCATGCACATCATGTCCACCCTGACCGGTGAAAATCTGGCCGTCAATCCGGCCATCCGGGCGTGGCTGGGTTATACCCTGGAGGAAATCCGCACCGTTGAAGCCTGCTTCGAGCGCGTTTATGCAAACCCGGAGATGGCCCGCAGCGTCTGGACGCTGTGGCAGCAGGATATCGCCACCATTTCCGCCACCGGAACATCCGTACGTTCGCCGGAATTGACCCTGCGATGCAAGGACGGCTCCCTGCGCATCGCCCGCGCCACCATGACCTTGGTCGGCACGGACGCCATCATTGCCTGGGACGACCTCACCGAAATCCGCCGCAGCGCCTCGGCGCTTCAGGAAAGCGAGCAGCGTTTCCGGGGCATGATCGAGCAGACCATCACTGGCATCTTCGTTCATCGCGACGGGCGCTACGTCTACGTCAATCCGCGTTATTGCAGCATGCTTGGCCGCAACGCCGGGGAACTCACCGGCGAAGATTTCCAGACATTCACCCCCCTGTCCCCCGACAGTTCACCAACGCTGTCCTCCCTCGCCCACGGAGAACTGCTGACCGTCCACTGCCATCACCGGGACGGCCGTTTGATTGAGCTGGGTCTCAAAAGCGGCCCGATACTCTGGGACGGTCAACCGGCAACCATCGTAATGGCCGAGGACATTACCGAGCGCACCCGCATGGAGCAGCAGAACGCGCGGTATCTTCAGCAGCTGGAAACCTCCATGCAGGGCACCTTGCTGGCGCTGTCCAACATGGTGGAATTGCGGGACCCCTACACGGCGGGTCATGAACGCCGCGTCAGCCTGATTGCGGGCGCCATTGGACGGCATCTGGGCTGGGATGAACCGCGCTGCCGGGAACTGGAGATGATCGGTCTCATCCATGACATCGGCAAGATTGCCGTGCCTTCGGAATTGCTGACCCGTCCCCGCCGCCTGAATGATATTGAAATGGACCTGATCCGCGAGCACGCGCATACCGGCTTCGAGATCCTGCGTGACATCCCGTTCAACGCGCCGGTGGCTGAGGTTGTGTACCAGCACCACGAGCGCATGGATGGCAGCGGCTACCCGCGCGGTCTCAAGGGGGATGATATCCTGCCCGCCGCGCGGGTGATTGCCGTGGCGGATGTTCTGGAATCAATGGCATCGCACCGGCCTTACCGCCCGGCATTGGGGGTGGATGCTGCACTGGCGGAACTGGAGGGCGGTCGGGGGGTGATTTACGATGCCGGTGTGGTGGATGCCCTGCTGGAGATGGTGCGGCATCAGGGTTACTGTTTGCCGGATTGAGGCTGTTGCGGTGTGGTGGAACCGGCTTGAGGTATTGCGGACTCTGCTTACGGCAAGGCGGTTGCCTTGATACTTTGCTCACCGTTTTTTGGCGCGATTCGGGGATGAAGGTTTATTGCAAACCGTATCCGATACTTTCACATGGATGCATCGGCTCACGCCTCACCCCCCCACCCGCATCGCCCGAAACTGACTCGGCGTCTTCCCCGTCCACAACCTGAACGCCCGCGTAAAATTCGCCGGATCCGCATACCCCAGCAGCTCCGCCACCTTCTGGATTTCCAGCGCCGGGTTCTCCAGCAACTGCACCGCGTCCCGCCGCCGCACATCCTCCAGCAAACGGCGGTAACTGCCGCCCTGCGCCTGCAGCTTGCGGCGCAGCGTGCGCGGCGACATATGCAGCCGCTCCGCCAGCACATCCGGATCGGGATAACCCTCCGGCCCCGGCGTCATCGCCGCCCGCACCCCGGCCAGCGTATCGTCCTGCCACTCCCCCAGCAGCGCCAGTTCCCGCTCGCATTGCGCCACCGCCAGCTCCAGTGCATCGGGGCTGGCCATGGGCAGGCGCAGGTCGCGCAGCGCGCGCGGCACCCGCAACTGCGTGGCGGGCATGTCAAAACGCACGCCCGGCAAACGCTGGCGGAAACGCTCAAAATACGATGGTTGCGGATGCTCCAGCCAGAATTCAGCCTGCGGATCCGTGCCACCCAGCAGCAACTGCAACCCCCGGTAGCAACTGGTCACCACCGCCTGCATCGTCACCTGCTGCAACAGCGGCGGCAACGGCTGCTCGCAGCGCAGCTCGAACACCAGCCAGTCGCCCTGCTCCAGATAGCGCAGGGCAATGCCGCGCCCGCGCAAGTGCCAGAACCGTTGCAGCAGCAGCGCCGCCTCGTCCACCGTACCGCTGCACAACAGCGCATAACCCAGGCTGCCGTGCGCGGTCAGCGGCTGGTGCGAACCCACTTCAAAACCCAGACCTTCATCACCGGTCAGTTGCAGGACCGTCGCCACCAGATGCGTGAAATCGTGCGGGGAAATACGCCCGGCCGGATCGGCCAGCAGCCCGGTGGACAGCCCCGCCACGCGCAGCACCTGTTCCGGCGGCACGCCGCGTTCGCGGGCGCGCTCCAGATACAGTTTTGAGTAAGTGACCGGCATGTGCGGCTGGCGCAACCAGTCCTGTTTTTCCTTGATCGACATCGCAATGGCCACGAATGACAAGCTACTTGTCTGCCGAGACTGTCACGGATGCCGCGCGCTGGCAATGGCCGGAACGATGAACTGCCGGAAGGCGGTGCCGAACGCCCCTAAACTCAGGCGATGTCCTTGAAGGCGCGCTTGCGCGGTTCCGCTTCCAGCCCGTTTTCCAGCATCCGGCGAATCCAGCGGAAGTTGAGGGCGCGGCTGGCGGCGGCATGACCCGGCAGGTGATAGTGGGCCAAGGTCGCCGCCCGGTTGGCCGCCTGCAAGGCGAGCACTACGGGCTGCCAACGGCGGTCATCGGTCAACCCGTAGAACTCGGCCGCCCCCTGCCCCAGACAGATGCGCGCCAGCGCATGCAGGAAGCCTTCCTTCAGGAAGAACGGCGGTTGTCCGGCTACGGCCGACAGCACCGTGCGCGCCATCATCCGGCTTTCCTCGCTGGGGTGGTACTGGTGCGCGCAGACCCGTTCGTAGAGGTCGATTTCCTCTTCGATGGATTCCGTCAGGAAGAATTCATCGACGCCGTGCAGCCAGCCCGCATAGCGCCAGAAATGATGCAGCGCCTCCCGGTCCTCGCGTGACAGCGACGCGCCCAGCCGCTCCATGCCGCGCACCGCCAGATAATCGAATTCGATGATGGTGAAGGCCATGTCTTCCTGGTTGATCGGCTCGTCGTAGAGGGTGGTGTCCCAACCGCGCGCCCGCAGGTACTTGCGCACCATGGCGTGCAGCAGCCGCACTTCCAGGGAAATGCGGTGCCCGGCGCCGCCCGGCCGCATGCCGTCGGGCTGGTGCATGTTATGGGTCATCTGCGCGGTTTCGTTCAGGCGGTGCAGCACGTCCTGCTGCAAACGGCCGGTGGCCACCAGCACATGCACCGCCTTGCTGCCCATGTAGCCTTCCACCAGCGAGCCGGTCAGCAGCGCCAGTGAGCGCACATTGGTGAAGGCCAGGCTGACCTGGCGCGCCTGCTCGATCTTGTCCCAATCCACCCAGTCCGGCACGGTGTTGACGGTGTCGAGAAAGGCCTGGAACGGACCGCCCTCCTCGCGGGCGCGGCGTTCCACTTCCTCCAGCATCGCCGTCGGGCGCTGGCGGTCAATGCGCGCCGCCACCGCGTCGGCCAGCGGGTCGCAGACGTGGCGCATGCGTTCCAATTCTTCAGTCCGGTACTTGTGGGCCCCATCGGTGGCGGTGGTCATGGTGAAGGTCTCCCGGCATTGCAGTTTCGAATGACCCTCAGCATAATGCAAGTCAATACTTACATTAAACTGACTTTTACAGCATGAGCGACAACCCGCCGTCATCGCCCCGCAAACAACCGCGCCAGCAGCGCGCCCGCCAGACCGTGCAGCGCCTGCTGGACGCCGCTGCCGAGCTGATCGAGGACCACGGTCTGGAGACACTCACCACCAACCGCATTGCCGAGCACGCCGGGGTGAATATCGCCTCGCTCTACCAGTATTTTCCGCACAAGGACGCCATTGTCGCGGCGCTGGTGGAGTCGTGGTTGCAGGAAGTGACGCGGCAGCTGGGCGACATGCTGTCCCCGGCGATGGACATGCCCATCGCAGAATCCACCCATCTGTGGTGCCAAGCCGGGCTGATGTATTTCCGGCAACGCCCGGCGCTGCTGGCGCTGCTGCTGCGGGTGCGTGACCGGCCGGAAGACTGGCCGGCGGCGCGGCAGCTGGAACTGCGGTTGATGGAGATCATGCGCCGTTTCCTGCTGCCCCGCCGCGACTCGCTGGCAACGCCCGATCTCGACCTGGGCATCCAGACGGCGTACACAGCCGCTGCCGCCGTGCTGTTGCGGCAGTTGACCGACCCCGTGCCCTATTACCGCGACGAGCAGATCATTGGCGAGGTGGTGCGGCTGATCACCGGCTATTTCCGGCCCTGACCGCGAATGACAAGCGACTTGTCCGCCCTGACCCTCACGGCGCGAACGGCAGGGCCGCTATGCTGGTCAACATTCCAGCAGACACCGCATTGTCGGGAGAACCGCCATGACCGCCGCCGCCAAGATCAAGAATATTCCCGAACACCGGCACAACCTCAAGGTCCGCCGCATGGACTTCGAATTTTCCGACGACATTCCCGAATTCTGGTACGGCAACGACCCCTTCCGCACCTTGCTGATGGCGGCCATGTCCGCCGGTTTCCCCGAAGGCGAACGCTTCTTCATCGACTCGGTGCGCCAGTTCCGCGACCGCATCACCGACCCGGAATTACAACAGGCCGTCTCCGCCTTCATCGGTCAGGAAGCGCATCATTCCAAGGAACACGATGTGCTGAACACGCTGATGAAGAAGCGCGGCTACAACATCGGCCGCATTGAGCGCGGCGTGCGCGGGGCCATGAAGATGTTCCGCACCAAATTCAGCCCGGAACGCCAACTGGCGCACACCGCGGCCGTTGAGCACTTCACGGCGCTGATGTCCGAGCAGTACCTGCTGAATGAAGAGATCCTGAGTGAATTCGACCCGCGCATGGTGACGCTGTGGGCTTGGCACGCGATCGAGGAAACCGAGCACAAGGCGGTGGCCTTTGATGTCTACAAGACCATCGGCGGCGATGAATGGACCCGGCTGTCGGCCATGGCGATGGCCTCGGTGCTGTTCGTGGGCTTTACCAGTTATGACTTCTACACGCTGGTGCGCGAGTCCGGCCATGCGGGTGATGCAAAGATGTGGCTTAAGGGGCTGGATTACTACTGGGGCCGCAAGGGTGTGTTCCGCAAGATGATCCCGGCCTACCTGCAATACTACCGCCGCGACTTCCATCCCTGGCAGCACGACAGCCGCGCCCAGGTGGAGCGTATCAAGCAGAAGTATCTGGGCGACAAGGCCTGAGCCACATCGTTTACATACAAGGCAGACGGACATTCATCCCCAAACCACCGTCTGCCATCCGCTGTGTCCTCGCGAAGTATTGCAATTTGAAGGAGGAAGACGCCTAATCCAAGTCAGACGAAGGCACTGACATCATTACAAAATGACAAGACCGGTTTTACGGCAACACCACTCCCTCTACCTCCCCTGCCCCAACCGCCGCATGGCAGGAACCTCATGACAACCGCCGCCGAACGCAACCTGTGCGTGCCGCTGTATGTCACCCAGGTGCCGCGCCTCACCCTGTCACGTCTGGGCATGACCACCGAGAACTGGGAAATGCTGGTGCAGTCGTTTTGCGGCATTGACCCGCGCACCTGCAATTACCTCAATACCTTCATCAGTCTGGACCAGCACCGCCAGATACTCACCGTGGCCAGCCGCGCCTATGGCCTGGACAATTTCCTGCGCTGGTACATCGAGGACACCGAAGCCCATCATCTGGGACCCATCGGACTGGTGGCGCGCACCGCCCCCACCGTGCGTGAGGGCCTGGACCTGCTGGTGCGCTTTGTGCCGCTGCTGATTCCATCCATCGACATCCAGCTAAGGCACGACAGCCACCGCTACAGCCTGTTGTTCAAAAACACGGTGGACATGGACTACGTCGAGGACATGTACACCGAATTGTCGGTGCTGGTCTTCCGCAAGTTCCTGCTGCAGGGCAGCTCGTCGATGAAGATCGAGGTATGTTTTAGCCACGCCAATCCCTTTGGCCCGGATTTCCATCGTGAGGCCTTCGGCTTCGAACCGGTCTTCAACGCCCCGGAAAACAGCCTCACCTTCGACCGGGACGCCATTGACTGCATCAATGTGCACCACACGCCGATGCAGCATCAGCAGGCCCTGGCCGACTGCGAACTGCTGGCGAAGAATGCAAAGCAATACGACAACCTGCGGCAACGGGTACACCAGATTGTCTCGGCCTATGCCCAGAAGGGCGATTCCTGCACCTTGCAGGAAGTGGCCGACCAGATGTTCCTGTCCGTACGCACTCTGACCCGCCGCCTGCAGCAGGAAAACGTGCATTTCCGGGAGATCCAGAGCGAGGTGCGGCTGGACATTGCCCGGCAGCAACTGCGCAACACGCCGCTGCCGATCAAGGTGGTGGCGCAGAACGCCGGGTTCAGTAGTCTGGCCGCATTTACCCGCGCCTTTCGCCAGCGAACGGGGCAGACCCCGGGTGAATTCCGGGGCAGTCAGGACTGACCAAGGACTCGCGCATGGTGCGCCACATGGTCCGCCATGAAGGTCTGGATGAAGTAGTAGCCGTGGTCATAACCGGCATGGCGGCGTAGCGTCAGCGGCTGCCCGGCCTCGGCACAGGCTGCTTCGAAAGCTTCCGGATACAGCTGCTCCGCCAGGAATTTATCGGCCAGCCCTTGGTCAATCAGGATGCCCTCGGGGAAAGGATTCACGGCCTTCGCCATCAGCTCACTGGCATCATGCCGCGCCCACGCCTCCCGGTCTTCCCCCAGATAGCCGCTGAACGCCTTCTGCCCCCACGGGCAGCGCGTCGGGGCGGCGATCGGCGCGAAGGCCGAGACTGAACGGAACACGCCCGGATGCTTCAGCGCCAGCGTCAGCGCGCCATGGCCGCCCATGGAGTGGCCGCAAATGCCCATCCGTGACGTATCCAGTGGCAACCCGCGCAACAACTCCGGCAGTTCACGGACAATATAGCTTTCCATGCGGTAATGCGTTGCCCACGGCGACTGCGTGGCATCCAGATAGAAACCCGCACCCACCCCGAAATCCCAACTGTCACTGTCCCCCGGCAAGTTGGCCGCGCGCGGACTGGTGTCCGGCATCATCAGCGCCAGCCCGTGTTGCGCCGCCCACTGCTGCGCCCCGGCCTTGATCATCGCGGTTTCCTCGTTGCAGGTCAGCCCGGCCAGATAGATCAGGACGGGCACCGGCCCCTGCTCTGCCTGCGGCGGCAGGTAGACCGCAAACTGCATCGACAGGCCAATCTCGCAGCTATCGTGCCGGTAAAAGTGCTGAACACCGCCGAAACAGCGGTGTTCATTCAACAATTGCAGGGCCGACATCAGAAAACCACCACCGACCGGATCGACTCACCGCGCTTCATCAAATCAAAACCTTCATTGATCTGGTCCAGCCGCAGCTTGTGCGTAATCAGGCTGTCGATGTTGAGCTTGCCGTCCATATACCAATCCACGATCTTCGGCACGTCCGTCCGTCCGCGCGCGCCACCGAAGGCGGAGCCTTTCCACACCCGGCCGGTGACCAGCTGGAACGGCCGCGTCGAAATTTCCGCACCCGCTTCCGCCACGCCGATGATGATCGACTGGCCCCAGCCCTTGTGACAGCACTCCAGCGCCTGCCGCATCACCTTGGTGTTGCCGATGCACTCGAAGCTGTAGTCCGCACCGCCATCGGTAAGCTGGATGATGGTGTCGACCACGTTCTCGACTTCGTTGGGATTGATGAAGTGGGTCATGCCGAACTGACGGGCCAGCGCCTGCCGCGACGGGTTGATGTCGACGCCGATGATCTTGTCCGCGCCCACCATCTTCGCGCCCTGGATCACGTTCAGGCCGATGCCGCCCAGCCCGAACACCACCACGTTGGCGCCCGCTTCCACCTTGGCGGTGAACACCACCGCGCCGACGCCGGTGGTGACGCCGCAGCCGATGTAGCAGACCTTGTCGAAGGGCGCGTCCTCACGGATCTTGGCGAGGGCGATTTCCGGCACCACGATATGGTTGGAGAAGGTGGAAGTGCCCATGTAGTGCAGCAGCGGCTCCCCGTTCAGCGAGAAGCGCGACGTGCCGTCCGGCATCAGCCCGCGACCCTGCGTGCTGCGGATGGCCTGGCAGAGGTTGGTCTTCCGCGACAGGCAGTATTTGCACTGGCGGCATTCCGGGGTGTAGAGGGGAATCACGTGGTCGCCGGGCTTGAGGGTGGTGACGCCCGCGCCCACTTCGAGCACTACGCCCGCGCCTTCGTGACCGAGGATGGCCGGGAAAGCGCCTTCGGGATCCGCCCCGGACAGGGTGTAATAATCGGTATGACAGATGCCGGTGGCCTTCACTTCGACCAGCACTTCCCCGGCGCGCGGGCCGGCCAGATCGACTTCTTCAATGGTGAGGGGTTGTCCGGCTTTCCAGGCGACAGCGGCGCGGGTTTTCATGGGGGCGTCCTTTGGGAGAGGGAAATTCAAGGGAGTGTTTTATCACGAATTCCCTTCAATTTCCGTTAGACAAGGCCGGTGTTGTGCCGGTTGAGCGAATATCGGCCCGTGCACCGCTCAATGGAACAGCCAGCCCCGCTTCACCATTGAAACCACACCCTCCGTGGATCGCCAGAACTGATTGATTTACATACAAATGTTCCACGTGGAACACCCGCCTTCAGACAGGGCGTTTCGCGATGTCTGCCAGCACGTCGCTGCACCA
Source organism: Fluviicoccus sp. (assembly GCF_030646115.1). Lineage (GTDB taxonomy): Bacteria > Pseudomonadota > Gammaproteobacteria > Pseudomonadales > Moraxellaceae > Fluviicoccus. The sequence goes on along the minus strand of NZ_JAUSMX010000012.1, from coordinate 105,603 downwards.
TTGCAGCCAGGCCTGTTCGTACAGCACGCCCAGACGCAGCGTCTGCAACGGATAAAAATAGCGTTCCCGCCGCTCCGCCGGGACCATCTCGAAGGACTGCATCAGCCCGCGATAGGTCGCCAGCGTCTGCTCATGCAGCGCGCGGTGACGCAGTAACTCCGCCTTCACCGCGTCCGGTGGCAGCCGCCGGCCGGCAAACACCTTCACCAGCAAGGGATCGCGGATCTTGCCGGGATTGGCGGCCTCGGCCAGCAGACGGTCAAGCTCCGCCCCGCCCGCCGCGTTCAGGGAATAGACCTTCTTGTCCGGCTTGCCGTCCTGCTCCACTTCCAGACAATCCACCAGCCCCTCGGCGTGCAGGCCGTGCAGCTCCTTGTACAGCTGCTGGTGCGTGGTCTGCCAGAAGAAGCCCACCGAATTCTGGAAACGGCGCAGCAGGGCGTAACCGGAACCCGGCTCCACATCCAGCATCGCCAGTACCGCCAGGCGCAGTGACATAGTTTCCCCTATTCTTGATTGGTCAGACCGTTTGTCGGATGGCACAGTCTAGCATACTTGCCATATGCAAAAAATTGCATATACTTCTGAAAAACCACCCCGCACCGGAGAGCACCCATGGCCGCCCTGAAACCCAGCACCCTGCGCATCGGCAACCGTTACCGCGCCTCGCGCCTGAAAGGCCCCTACGACGCGCTGATCATCGGCTCCGGCATCGGCGGCCTCACCACCGCCGCCCTGCTCTCCGACCTCGGCTGGAAGGTTGCGGTGTTCGAACAGCACTACACGGCGGGCGGCTACACCCACAGCTACGAGCGCAACGGCTACGAGTGGGACGTGGGCGTGCACTACATCGGTGACATGGGCACCACCACCATGAGCCGCCGCTTCATGGACTACCTCTCCGGCGGCAAGCTGGACTGGGCGCCCATGGACCCGGAATACGATCGCTTCTACATCGGTAACAAGGTGTTCAAGGCCGTAGCGGGCAAGGCGGAATTCCGCGCCAACCTGCTGAAGGATTTCCCGCAGGAAGCCGCCGCCATTGACCGTTACCTGGAGCTGTTGTCGGAAGTGGGCAAGGCGATGCGCCTGCACACCATGGGCCGCCTGCTCTCCCCCACGCAACTGAAATTCGCGCAGCCGGTACTGTCGCGACTGCTGCCCAAGACCTTCCAGCGCACCACGCTGGAAGTGCTGAGCGAACTGACCAGCAACCGCGACCTGATCGCCGTGCTGACCGGCCAGTGGGGCGACAACGGCCTGCCTCCCAGCCGTTCCTCGTTCATCATCCACGCCATGATTGCCCGCCACTACATGTTCGGCGGCTTCTACCCGGTGGGCGGCAGCTGGAAGATTGCCGACACCATCATCCCCAAGATCCAGGCGGCGGGCGGTGAAGTCTTCACCTACGCCAAGGTCAAGGAAATCATCGTCGAAGGTGGCAAGTCGCGCGGCGTGCTGATGGACGATGGCACCCGTATTGAATCGAAAGTGGTGATTTCCTGCGCCGGGGTGATGAACACCTTCGAAAAGCTGGTTCCCCCGGCCGAGGTAAAGAAAGCCGGCTATGACAAGCACCTGAAGACGGTGACCAAGAGCTGCGCCCACCTCGGCATTTATGCCGGGCTGAAGGGCACGCCGGAAGAACTGGGGCTGCCCAAGACCAATTTCTGGATCTACCCCAGCAACGACTATGACGGCGACATCCAGCGATTCTTCAACGACAAGAACGCGCCAATGCCGGTGGTGTACATCTCCTTCCCCTCGGCGAAGGACCCCGATTATAGCCGCCGCCATCCCGGCACCTCCACCATCGAGATTGTGGCCCCGGCCCCGTACGAATGGTTCGAGCCCTGGAAGAACACCGTCTGGGGCAAGCGTGGCGAAGACTACGATGCACTGAAAAAGGCGATGGGCGACCGCCTCATGGAGGCCTTGTACGAGAAGATGCCGCAACTGCGCGGCAAGGTGGATTACTACGAAGTGTCGACGCCGCTGTCGACCGAGTATTTCAACGCCTATGACCGGGGCGAGCTGTACGGCATAGACCACGACCCGAAGCGCTTCAGCCAGAGCTGGCTGACGCCGAAGACGAAGATTCCCGGTTTGTACCTGACCGGCCAGGACATTTTGTCCTGCGGCGTGGTGGGCGCGATGATGGGCGGGGTGCTGACGGCGGTTTCGGTGGGTGGTTTCAAGATGCTGCCGGTGCTGAAGGATGTGATGGCCGGGAAAATCCGCAAGACGGGGCCAAGGCTGGCCACGGGCGGGGCGGTGGCCACCGAATAACCATCCGGCCGTAGGGGCGCACTGCGTGCGCCCTCTCATCCGAACACGACAGGTGGTCACGGAACACAACGGTGGTGTTCAGCGAACCAGGGCGCACGCAGTGCGCCCCTACGGGTGATTTATCCGGCTAATGCGGCAGCCACAATTCAACCCGGATGCCCGTCCACCCTCGCCTGCACCAGCATCGGCCCATAGCGCCACACAAAAATCCCGAAGGCCAGCGTCCAGCAACCACCCGCCAGCCACAACCCCGCCGCCGGCGCAACCAGCGCCAGGAACACCCGCGCCAGCGCACCCAACTGCAACAGACCGAAGCCTATCGCCATACCCTTTGGCGGCACCAGATCACGCCCGGTATGGCCGAGGCTGACCCGCGACATCATCGCCAGGATCAGCCCGCTCATGCCGCCCACGGTCAGCGCATGCAGCGCCGGGCTGGGCGAGGCGAACAACCCCAGATGCCAGCCCGCCATGCCGAAACACGCCGCCACCAGCCAGGCATACGCGGCATGCAGCGACCACAACAGCGCCACGGTATGCAACTCACGGTCAAACCATCGCACCAGCCGCAGCGCATGGCCCACACCCAGCGCAGCAAACAGCACGGCCAGCCACGGCTGCGGCGTCAGCGCCATACCGGTCGCCATCAGCACCGCCGTCAGCACTGACCCGCCCAGCAAGGCCTGATCCTGCCGCACGGCGGGCGGCGCGTCGCCCGGCCGCCGCAGGCCGCGACGGGTGAAAAACGGAATCACCCGGCCGCCGATGATCGTCATCATGGCCGCTACCAGCCAGATGCCGGCCCACACGCCCTGGCGCTGCAAGGAGTCATCAGCCCGCGCCAGACCGAAAAACGTCACTGCATCGGCCGCCGCCAGCAGCACCAGCACACCCACAATCGGGTAATTACGCGTCTGTTTCACCTGCCAAAGCAGGCGGCCCATTACCGCCGCCGTCAGCAGCGGGAAGGCCAGTTCCAGCGGGACCAGCACGCCCAAAGGAGCATCCACCAGCCAGGCGATACGCGCCGCCAGCCACACCCCAGCAAGCAGCGCCACCGGTTTGCCGCTGAGGCTGGGTTGCCCGGTCCAGTTCTGCACCGCCGTCAGTAGGAACCCGGCAACAATAGCCAGCCCGAAACCGAACAGCATTTCATGGCGGTGCCAGGCCAGCCAGCCGCCCGCCGGGTTCCAGCCGGACAGATAACCATGCCAGGCCAGCAGCCATACGGGAATGGCCAGCAGCGCCAGCACGGCGCCGCCCAGAAAGAAAGGGCGGAAGCCCAACCGGAACAGCGGTGGAATGGCCAGCGCCTTTTTGCGATCAATGACTTGCATGGCAGCGACCTCGAAGAAAAAGCGGTTCCGGCGATCTTCATGCCGGAACCGGGAGGAGGATGAGGGCAGCATAATCCCGACGGCTGCCGTAGGATACTCGCCGGATGGCGGGGGAGCCGGGTTCAGAGATGGACCTTGAACAGCGCCGCCACCAGATCGGACTGGCTGATCATGCCCACCACCCGGCGTTCGCCATCAATCACCGGCAGGTGGTGCAGGCCGCCGTCGCTGAACAATCCGGCCAGATCAGCGATGGACTGCGCGGGGGTAACGCTCCGCACCTCTGCTGTCATCACGACGCTCACCGGCTCGTCTCCCTGCCGCACTGACAACGACGGCGCAAAGGCATGGCCCTGCCCTCCCAATAGGATGTCATGCACGGTGACAATACCCCGCAGGCGGTTTTCCCCGTCCACCACCGGCAGCGCCTTGACCTTGTGCAGCGCCAGCCGCGTCCAGACTTCCGCCAGCGGTGTGTCTTCGTGCACGCTGACCACATCACGGGCCATGATGTCCAGACAACGCACCTGACCGAAACGGCGGTGATAGGCATGCCATTCGGCGCTGCGGAACACCCCTAGCAAATCCTCTCGACGGATATCCAGCAGCTCGCCGTGTTCGTCCAGCGCCCGGTCCAGATCCTCGGGGCTGAAGCCGATGCGTTCACCCGGCAGCGGGTCGGCGGTGCGGTGAGCGGAGGGCGCGGGTGACAGCGGCTGAAACCGGCCGCGACGCAGCTGCCGGTTGAAGGCGTCGGCCAACAGCGTCAACAGCACGGCGTTGGCCAGCACCGGCCCGGCAATGAACGCCGCCCCGTGACTGGCGGGCGTCAGCACCATGGCCATTGCCAGCGCGCCGCCGGGCGGATGCAGGCAGCGCAGCAGGAACATGGCGGCAATCGACAGCGCCACCGCCATGCCCGCCGCCAGCCCGGTATGGGGGAAGACGGCGGCACAAGCCAGCCCTACCAACGCCGACAGCACATTGCCGCCGATCATCGCCCAGGGCTGCGCCAGCGGGCTGGAGGGCAGCGCAAAGGCCAGCAGCGCCGAGGCTCCCATCGACGCCACCAGCGCCGGACCGCCGCCAGGCAGGTAACGGCAAACCGCTTCCGTTACGGCCAGTCCCAGCAGCACGCCCACACAGGCCGTCCAGATTTCGCGGTTGCCCGCGTGCAGCGGTTGCGGTATGAATGCCCGCAGCCGCTGCCCAAACCCCGTTAACATGGAAACATCCCGTGGCTGCGCCGCTGCAGCCGTGAATGAGGGCCGGCAAATATATCATAATATGATAAATACCAGGAGAATGGCATGGCCGCCCCACCCCCGGCTTCCGACGGACTGAACAAAAAACAGTATGAAGCGCTGTCGGAATTCCGCTACCAGTTGCGCCGCTTCCTGCATTTCAGCGAAGTGGCCGCCGACCGCGAAGGCATAACGCCGCTGCAATACCAGTTGCTGCTGCACTTGCGCGGCTTCCCCGGCCGCGACTGGGCATCGGTGGGCGAACTGGCGGAGCGCTTGCAGGTGAAACCGCACGGTGCGGTGGCGCTGCTTGGCCGCTGTGAAGCCGCGGGACTGGTGGAACGGCGTCAGAGCCTGGCCGACCGCCGCCAAATGGAAGTGCACCTGCTGCCGAAGGGCGAAGCCATCCTGACGCGGCTGGCGGCGCTGCACGAGGCGGAACTGCGCTCGCTGCAAGGCACTTTCCAGGTCGCCAACATCACCGCTTTTAACAACGCCACCGCCCCCGCAGCGGACTGACTGGCCGGAACGATCAATCCGCCGCCGCTGCCACCGCCCGAAAAATGACCCCGATCAAGTACCATCGTACCAGTTAGGCCTAGTCTCACGCTAAGCCCATCCACCGGGGAGTCACCCCCATGCTGCCACAAGCCCTGCCTCCCGTTTTGCTGCCGGAAGAACTGGACGCCCTGCTGGCCGGGGTGTCCGCCTTCGCCGACCAGGAAATCCTGTCACGCTCGCCGCGCCCCGAACAAGCGCTCTCCGCCGATGACTTTCACGCCATCACCGCCGCCGCCGACACCGCCGGTCTGCTGGACAACAGCGATCAGGGTTACGGCCTGTGGAGCGAATGCGCGCGCGGTGAAGCTCCCGGCTTCACGCTGATGGCGCTGCGGCAACTGGCGCTGGCCAACGTCTCGGCCGCCTGGCACCTGCAAAGTGTGGCGCTGGCGGCGCTGGCGGCCCGCTTCGCCGGGCTGGAGGCCGACTTTCAAACCGCCTTCTGTCTGGACGGCGCCTGGGGCATCGGCCGCAGCGCGCTGGGCCGCCTGCTGGCGGGCCGCCCGCTGCACCACCGTGACAGTGTCCTGCTCGCCGATGTCTTCGGCGTCAGCCGCCGCATAGCCCTGGCCGCACCGGGCATCAAACGGCTGGCCGTGTTGCACTACCGCGACCAGATGTTGCAACTGGATCTGCAGCCACTGGCAGCTGGCGGCGTTGATCGCGACGAATTCCCCCACGGTCTGGACGGCTGCCACGCCCTGCACTGGACCCCGTCCGCCGAGCCGGTACCGCACGGCCCGCTCACCCTCGACCAGCTGACCACGCTGTTCGCTGCGCAACAACTGGCGCAAGTGGCGCTGGCGCGCGGCGCGGTGGAAGCCGCCGCCACGCTGGCCCGCCGTTATGCCGAAATCCGCGTGCAGGGTGCACACACCATTGAACAGCACGACAGCGTGGCGCTGCTGCTGGCCGATATCGACACCCCCTGCCTCACCGTCGATGCGCTGCTGCGCGATGCCGGACGGCAGCCGCTGACGGCGGAATCCACCCTCGCCTTGCGCCGTGAAGCCATGCCGCTGCTGGGCCGCGCCATCAATGCCGCCATGCAGGTGCACGGCGGCATCGGCTACATGCGTGACACCGGCATTGAACACCGGCTGCGCGCCGTCAATGTATTGCGGGTGATGGGCGGCTCACCGCCCGAACTGGCGCTGGTGGCGGCCGGTCTGGCCAGCGACCACGCAGCGCTGCCCGAATCCGAAGCCGCTGCACGCGACCACCTGCCCGGCTACCTCTCGCCCGACCACGCACTGTCACCTTTTGCCGCCTTGCGCCGGGGACCGCTGCTGCGCGCCGTCTCCGCTTATGCCGCCGCCGATCCCTGGGAAGGGGAAACCGCACGCCTGCCGCTGACGCTGGGCCGCATGCGGCGCAAGGTGCGGCAGTTTGCCGAGTGCCATTGCCTGCCCTTGGCCAATGCCAGCGACCGCGAACAGCGCGAAGGCCACCACGACAGCGCTGCCCTGCGCCAACTGCTGGCGGAAGCAGGCAAGGCCGGACTGCTCACCGACCTGCTGCCCGCCCCGCTGGGCGGCGCGTCGCCATTCCAGTTCCGGCACTCGCTGGCGCTGCAACAGGCCATTCGCGTGGAGGAACTGGCGCGAGTGGACGGCGGCCTGATGCTGCTGTTGTCCGCGCACAGTCTGGGCCTGTGCCCGCTGCTGCTCTCCGGTGACCTTAACATCCTGCGCGAGGTGGTGCTGCCCGCCTTCCGCGCCACCCAGGCCGGGCAGCCGCAGATTTTCGCCTTCGCCATAACCGAACCCGCTGCCGGGTCGGATGCCGAGGACGGCCACGGCGCCTTGCACCAAAAGGCCGGGGTCAAGGCGCGGCGCGCGCCCGGCGGCTGGCGGCTGACCGGACGGAAAGTATTCATCAGCGGCGGCGACGTGGCGCGTTATATCTCGGTGTTTGCGGCGCTGGAGGGCGAAGGCTACGACAGCTGGACCTGCTTCCTGGTGGACAGCCGCAGCGCCGGTTTCCGCGTCACGCGCTGCGAACTGAAGATGGGCATGCGCGCCTCCGGCGCGGCAGAACTGGAATTCGACGACTGCTTCGTGCCGCACAACCGCGTGGTGGGCGGCCTGCGCAATGGCTGGGGGCTGGCGCGCGCCACCCTCAACCTGTCACGGCTGCCGGTGGCGGCCATGGCGGTGGGGTTCGCCCAGCAAGCCGTGGACCTGGCCACCGCCTTCGCCTGCGAACAAACGCTGGCGGGCAAGCCGTTGATCCACTACCAGCAGGTTCAGGCGGTCATTGCCGACCTCCAGGCCGAAACCGGGGCCATCCGCGCGCTGGTGTGGCAGCACGCCAGGGGCTGGACACCGCGTCAGGACGGGGCCGCACTCTGCAAATTCCAGGCAACCGACCGCGCCCAGGTCGTCATCGAAACCGCGATGGACCTGCTGGGGTCCGCCGCCATCCTGCATGGCAACCGGCTGGAGCGCACCTTCCGCGACAATCGCCTTACCCGCATCTTTGAAGGCACCAATCAAATCAACCGGCTGGCGGTCATTGAAGACCAGCAGGCCGGTCTTCTCGACCGCATCGCCCGGCGCGTCAACCGCGCTGTTACCGGAGCCTGACCATGAACGCCCCCACCCCCATCACCACCCTCACCCACAACGCCCCCTTCTTCCAGGTGCCGCGCCAGCGCGTGCAGACCTCGCAAGGCGCGGTGGAACTGCCGATCCTCTATTACGACACCTCCACGCTGAACGCCTTCTTCCTGGTGGACCAGGCCAAGGTGGAAGCCGTACTGAAAGGCACCGGCCTTAGCCCGGCGCTGACCATCGGCGGCAAGGCGCTGGTGGCGCTGGCCTGCTTCGAGTACCGCGATACCTCGGTGGGCGTGTACAACGAAGTGGGCGTTGCCGCCGCCGTCACCCGCACCGGCGAGGCGCTGCCGCTGGGTGGCTGGCAGGACCTGCTGGCCACGCTACGCCAGCCGGAAGAACGCCGCGTCGCCTTCCACATCCTCGACCTGCCGGTGACCACCGCCGCCGCCAACGCCGCCGGGCGCGAAATCTGGGGTTATCCGAAGTTCGTCACCGAGATTCCGTTTACGCTGAACGGGCGGCATTTCGACTGCTCGGTGAAAACCCCGGAAGGCGGCACGCTGATGCAACTGACCGGGCGGATGGGGCCGTCCTTCCCCACTGCGCCGCTGAGTTTGACGCTGTTGTCGTTGCGGGAAGGGGAAATGGTGCGGGCGACGGTGAACGTGCGCGGGGCGTCGAAGATGGCCTTGCCGGGATCACTGAAGCTGACGGTGCCCAATAGCCTGCACCCCATGGCGCAACGGCTGCACGCGCTGGGGCTGGATGGCGCGGAACCGTTTGCGGTGAGCTGGACGCATGATTTCCAGTCGCGGCTGAACGGCGGGGTGGTGGTTTAGGGTAATCCGGCGACGGTAAAACGGGAGTATGCTTGCAGCCTCCCGTTTTCACCGGTGCGCTTCATGGCCGAACCCAAATACACCACCGAAACCGTACTCTCGGTGCGGCGCTGGACGCCCAAGCTGTTCAGCTTCACGATGACCCGCCCGTCCGGCCTCCGTTTCACTGCCGGTCAGTTTGCGCGGCTGGGCGTGGAACCCGGCGGCGGCGAAGCGCCGGTGTTCCGGGCCTATTCGATTGTCTCCTCCCCCTTCGCCGATACCCTGGAATTCTTCTCCATCGTGGTGCCGGATGGCGCCTTCACCTCGCGCCTGCAACACCTGAAACCCGGCGACACGGTGCTGCTGGAAAAAATCCCCTACGGTTTCCTGACACTGGCCCGCTTCCAGCAACCCGCCCCGCGCGACCTGTGGTTGCTGGCCACCGGCACGGGGCTGGCACCCTTCCTGTCGATTTTGCAGGACTTTGACGTGTGGAAGCAGTACCGGCGCATTGTGCTGGCCTACAGCGTGCGCACAGAGGATGAACTGGCGTATAAGACGGAGATTACCGACATTGCCGCCACGTTTGGCGAAAATGGCGCGGAATTCCGGTTTTTACCGATCATTACCCGTGATCCGGAGGCGGCGTTGCACCAGCGTTTTCCGGCGCTGGTGGCTGATGGCGGGCTGGAGCAGGCGGCGGCGCTGAGCCTGCGACCGGACCGGTCGCACATCATGCTGTGCGGGAATCCGGCGATGGTGGAGGATACGCGGCAGGCGTTGATGGCGCGGGGATTGACGATGAACCGGAAGGGGGTGGGGAATATTGCGGTGGAGAATTATTGGTGAGGGCTTTCCTCTTTTGCTGTAGGTCGGGCTTCAGCCCGACAACACTCTCCGATCGAAGGATGCTTGTCGGGCTGAAGCCCGACCTACAGAACTGCGTGCGCCCTCGAGGCAGAACACGACGGTTGTCAGGGTTGACGGAAGCATGTTTGGTTGAGAGGGCGCAGGGACTGCGCCCCTACGGAACATTTCCGCCCCTACGGAACATTTCCGCCCCTACCGGAAGAAACACCCCTTATGAAGGCGTATTGAACACCGCAAACGGCAACGGCCGCTTGTCCTCCATATACTCCTTGTTCTCCATCATGCGCAGGAACCCGACCAGGATGCTGTAAGGCGCTGCGCGCTGGATGTAATTGTTGGCCCAGCCCGGCACCCGGCCGCCCGGATCCACATAGCCTTCCGCCTCCACGAAAACCCGGTTACCCGCCAACGGCGTCAGCCGGATCAGCATATCCTCCGCCTTCATCCGCACCAGCGGCGGCGCTTCCGGAATCAGGTCAGGAAAGGCCTTGACCCGAATGATGAAGGTCCGGTTTTCCCGGCTCTGCGGCTCCAGCTTCAGCACGCCGGGCACATCCCGGTTGGGAACACCATAGGGTGCCCGGTGTTTGATGTAGAACTGATATTCGGTGGCCGAGACCTTGTGCAGGATTTTTGCCTCCAGCACTTCCCAGTACCATTTCTTGTAATTGTCAAAATCCAGCAGCACCCGGACATAGGCCTCCAACGTCCCGTCCAGCGTGGCTTCCGCCTTGAAGGAGCGGAAACGCTTGCCGTCTTCCTGCTTCACCCACGTCTTGATACTGCGCATCCGGTCATTGCGCACCAGCCGCCACTCATTGGTCAGCTTATCCTGTAAAGAATCCAGGTCATCGTCTTCGGCGGCATGGACTACGGCAGGGACAGTCAGGGGCAGCACGGCTGCCAGCAGCAGCATGTTAAGGTAAGCGGTCAAGCGCATGGGGGGAGAACTCCCGGTGTGTGCCGTGGGTCGGCATCTAGTGGAAATGGCAGGCCTTCAAGGATGACATTAGCTCGGGGCGCGGGCAATAGGACGCAGAGGGCAGGAAGGGTGATTTTGGAGCGCCTCGCCCCTTTGGGGAGAGAATAGGATGGACTGCCCGTAAAGATCATCCGGTCAAACTCCCGGCCGGTGCTATAGTCTAAGAAGACCCTGACGAGATGTACTCCCATGCGCCTGCCCCGTTTGCTGCCCGTTTGCCTGAGCGTGTTGCTTAGCGCCTGTAACTTCTTCGGCGACCCCGACCCGTTCACCCGGACATGGGGCTCAGCCGACGCCGGATTGGTGGACGGTGCGCCGGAAACCGCCCGCTTCAGCAACCCGGTGAATGTGGAAACCGCTCCCGACGGCACGGTCTATGTCGCCGATTTCGACAACAGCGCCATCCGCGTCATCGCCCCCAGCGGCAGGGTCAGCACGTTGGTGCAACAGGCCGGCTTCAATCGGCCCTTTGGCCTGACGCTTGCCGGCAACGGCGTGCTCTACGTGCAGACCGACGGCAATGATACCGGCCAAAGGGACGCTGGCACCGGCACTATTTGGGCTGTCAATACCAACACCGGTGCTGCCACGGTGGTGGTGCGCAACATCGGGCGGCCGCGCGGCCTGCAGGCCTTGCCGGACGGACGGATTGCCCTGAGCGATCTGGCGCATCACGTGATTTCACTGCTGAACCCTGCAACCGGCGTCATTGAACCGCTGGCCGGGGCGGCGGAGCAGCCCGGCTATGCCGATGCCCAGGGAGCCAACGCCCGCTTTGACCGCCCTTACGGGCTGGCGCTGGCGGCGGACGGGGCCTTGCTGGTGGCGGACCAGAACAATCACCGCATTCGCCGGGTGACGCTGGCTGGGGAGGTCAGCACCTTTGCCGGGACAGGAACTGCGGGAAACCAGGATGATCTGGTGACGGGAGCCAGCTTCCGCAGTCCGCAGGATGTGGCGGTGGCGTGGAACCGGGTGTATGTGTCGGATCAGGGGAATCATGTCATCCGCCGGATTGAAGGCCATGTGGTGACGACGGTGGCAGGCAATGGCCTGGCCGGCTTTGCCGAAGGCAACGACGATGGCGGCGGACCGGCGGCCGGCTTCTTCGGGCTGGAAGGCATTGCCGTGTCGCGCAACGGCGGCCAGCTGTGGATGGCGGATGGCAATGTCGGGGATGGCGCCCCGTACAACCGGGTGCGGCGGATGCGGTTTTAGACCGGTGGGAATATCTTCGATTCCTCCCCTCTGAAAAAAGCCGCCCAGACCCCTGATCGGGGTGGGCGGCCAAAGAAGTCGTGAAACTCAGTATCCGGGCATCGGATTTGGACCGCTCACGCCACCACGTTATACGCCCCCATATCCATATTCCGCGTCCTTAACACATACTCAAAGCTGAACCCCGGCCACATCGTCGAATTTGTGCCGTCCGCATTCAGATACCAGCTCTGGCAGCCTGACAGCCATGAACTGTTGCGCATCCGGTCCTGGAAGCTCTGGAACTGCTCCTGCATCACCTCTTCCTTCACATCCAGATAACGCAGCTTTTGCTTAAGCAGCGTCTTGGTGTACTTGGCAATGTACTTGTACTGCGCCTCCTGATAGATCAGCACCGAGGTGTGGCCCGGCCCGGAATTGGGGCCCATGGTCAGCAGCATGTTCGGAAAATGGCTCACGTTCATGCCGTAATAGGCCTTGGACTGACCGCCCCAATAATCCGCCAGCGACAGCCCGCCGATGCCCTTGATGGCAAAGGGATAGGCCGGTGCGCCGATCTCGTAGCCGGTGCAATAGATAATCACGTCCAGCGCGTGCTCCACGCCGTCGCTGGTGCGAACGCCTGCCTCGGTAATTTCCTTGATGCCGTCAGTAATCAGATGAACGTTCGGTCGCGCAAAAGCCGGGAACCAGTCATCCGACACCAGCGTGCGTTTGCAGCCCACCTTGTAATCCGGCGTCAGCTTGCGGCGCAGGGCCGGGTCCTGGATATGCTTGTTCAGCGCGCGCTTGTGCATCAGCTCGCCCACCTTCAGCAACTTCGGATACCACAGGATTGCCGGCAACGCCGATTCCATGGTCCAGTACAGGCCCAGCCGGTGCGCCTTCTGTTTCCACGGATGTTTCACCCAGTCGCGGTGGTCCTTGTCGCTGAAGGTGCGGTTGAACTTCGGCATGACCCACGATGGCGTACGCTGGAAAACTTTCAGGTCGGCCACTTCACCGGCCACATTCGGCACCACCTGGATGGCGGAAGCTCCGGAGCCGATGACACCCACGTGCTTGCCGCGCAAATCCACCGTCGGGTCCCAGCGGGCGGCGTGCAGCGCCTTGCCTTTAAAGCGGTCCATGCCCTTGATATCGGGATACTTGGGGTGGCTCAGCGCGCCGGTGGCAGGCACCAGCACCCGCGCTTCCGTGATCTGGCCGTCATTGGTAGTGATGATCCAGCGGCCGGACTTCTCGTCAAAGCTGGCGTCGGTGACGCGGGTGGAGAAGCGGATGTAGGGGTCCATACCGTACTGGCTGGCGCATTCCTCGATGTACTGGCGGATATCTTCCTGTCGCGAAAAAGCTTCCGGCCACTTGGGGTTGGGTGCGAAGGAATAGCTGTACAGGTGCGAAGGCACGTCACAGGCGCAACCCGGATAGGTGTTGGTGCGCCAGGAGCCGCCCACGCCCTCTTCACCTTCAAAAATCACGAAATTGAGGATACCGGCTTTCTTCAGTTCGATACCCGTGCCCAGACCGGCGAAACCGGCTCCGATGATGGCGACATCAACTTGCTTGCGTTGCGTGGTCATGGCTTTTCCTGATTGATGTGACATTGAACAATGTCATCCTATCGGCAATTACCATGTGATTTGTAGGTGATTTGGTGTCATGGAATTATCATTAGGGGACAATCTACGATAAAAAATGTGGGATTACGACTGGCTGTCAAAGAATGGCGCCACGCCCCGATTTACGGAATCTCACAGTGGACCGGATCCTGCCAGATCCGAGGTGTACTGAATGACCTTGGCGGTGGGCAGTGGCAGATGCTCGATTCTGAGCGGTTGCCGGGGGCCGAAGAGTGTGTGAAGGGCTATTCTCGCCAGCGCCATGCCTGCCGAGGGGCCAAAGATACGCAGGATCAGTTGCCCTGACGCATCCTGATGCAGGGCATATTGCGCCAGCGCGCAGTGCTTCAGGGCGTGGGTGATCTCCAGATTGTTGAGCCAGTGGCCTTGCGGGGTGCGAAAGCGGACCGGCGGGCGGCCCTGGAGCGCCCGGAGCAGCGGGCGGCCGTCAGCGCTCATCGCCAGAATGCCGTAGTCACCGGTTCGATAGCGGAGCAAGGGTAGGCAGTCGTTGAATCCGCCGGTAATCGTAATTTCGCCGACTTCTCCCGGGGCTACGGCTTGTCCGGATGCATCCAGGGTTTCGACATGGAGCCATGGCTGGAGCAACCGGTAACCCTGCCTTGCCGTGTCATACACCGCAATGGGGCCGGCCTCGTTCATGGAGTAGATGTCCAGCAGCGGGCACGCAAAGCAAGTTTCAAGATACTCACGCTGCGCCGGCAGCAGCACCATGGAAGTGCTGATGATTGCCCTCGGTTTGTGCTGCATCCCGACGCGCGCCAACTCCGCCAGTGAAATGGGATCACCGCTGATCACCTCGGGGGCCATGTCGTCCAGATACGGCCCGCGATGACTTTCAGAACGCCAATCATTGGGATGCAGGTTCAGCTTGGCCAGCCCGGACTCGCCCAGCGTCGGGTTGACCGATACGTAGGTAAAACACTTTTCCTGGTAACCGGCCAGCAGGATGCCGACATGGTCGGCGCCCCGGGCAGGTTCGATGCCGATTTCGCGCAGGGCCGCCAGATAAAAAGCCAGATAACGGGAAGCCACCAGCGGCAGTGACGGCACCACCAGCGGATGGCCGGTGGTCCCACTGGTGCTGAACAGAATCAGGCGGCTGACATCAACCGTGTCGGGGACGTAGCGCTCCACGCTATGCGACAGGTCAGCGCGTGTCCAGGTAGGCAGTTCTTGAAACGGTTTCCCCCGCAGCGGTTTGTAGGCGGGAACCCAGCGGCAGCTCTTCTCGATAAATTCCTGCAACCAGCCGGGATAAGCGTCCGGAAGATGCCCGGGGGGTGTTGCGGCAACCTGTTTCTCAAAGGCGACGGCCTGCTGCAATTCAGCCGGTGTCAGCTTGTGCCCGCTGCGATTCCGGTAGCGGGGCGCCATGGGGTGGTTGATCATGCGCAATAGCAGGGCGTGCCCGGAGTCGCTGAGTCCCGGCAGGCGATAAGGATCCCGGTACGATCCGTCCGCTATTCCCGCGCCCACTTGTCGGCACCTTCCCGTGCTTTCCTTTTCAGCAAGGCTTCGCGGATCTCCCGGGCGCGCGCTTCGGCGGCCCTCGCCGCTTCGAACACCCGGGCGCGCTCCAGGGAACTGATGCTGCCCAGCCGGTCTTGCGCCTGTTCCGGGGTTTCACCGGCGGGTCGCATGTCCAGCTCCGCCAGCGCCAGCCGCAGCAGTTCTTCCCGTCGGTCCGGATCGTCCAGGAACGGGCGAACCCCGGCCTGCGCAGCCAATTGGGGACTGGTTTCCGTCAGCAGTCGCCAGACTGATGGGCCCGGCGGGTTGCTCCGGATCAACTCCGGAGCAATGAGCAGCCAGCAAAAAAGCGGCAACAATCCATGATTTTCGCGGAGGGCGCGGTTACGCCATTGCGACAGGTGCTCCCCAAGGATGGGAATACCCAGCATACGCAGCGTATCGTGCAGCAATGCGCCAGCATCGGGCTGTGCAAAGAGCTCTGCGGGGATTTCCGCCAGGCGATGCTGCAGGCTTTCCAGGGCCGGACCTTCCTGACTAAAGGGCATGTGTCTCTCCTTCCGGGGCGTAATGTGACTGGCTGAACCGGCGAGCGAATCCCACCATGTCTTCCCAGCTCTGGACGCTGTAGACCGCCCAACCCTGGTCGCGCGCACGCTGGACCGGGGCATAGCCATTTAAAGCGCTCCATGCCCTGGGCAGGTTCAGTACCAGAGTGCCGCCGGTGCCCGCATGTTGCAGGGCTTTCCCGGCGACCTGATAACCGTCATTTCCCTGTTCATCCTGATCATAAAGGGTGCTGATGCCGTCATCAGACAGCACCACGATGTGGGTCGGGCGTTTCCTCGGGTTGGCATAGGTGTCCCGCAGCAAGTGGATCGGGAATGCCGTCCCGCCGCCAAAATGGCCGGTCAGCACCGCCAGCACGGCATGCTCATCACGAACAAAGCCCGGCGTGGCGGTGAATTGCTGCTTGCCGCTCCAGAGCGTGACCTGCACGCGCGCGCCTGCCCGCAGCGCCGACAGGCAAAGAATGGCCCCGGCCAGGGTGGTGAAGGAGGTTGAAAATTGCGGGTTGGGCATGGAGCCCGAGGAATCGACATACAAATCCAGGTCCACGGCCTGCCGGGTGGGGGGAATATGCGTTTCGGTTCCCCAGTGCCTCTGGACGGTTGTCAGTCCCGGAATCAGGGTTGGACTCTGCAACAGGCTTTGCAGCCAGTCGATCTGGTCCAGTGCATCGCCCGGCGCCCACAGGTCCAGTCCTTCCGGAACAGGGTCTGTCTGCATTTCCTGCGGCCGGGCGGGAAAGCGCACCAGATGCGGAAGTGCGCGCTCCCGATAATACCGGACGGCAATATCATGCTGGCTGAGGTCAATGCCGCAGGCGCGCAGGATTTCACCATACTCGAAAGGTTCGCGGCATTGACCTGCCGAGGACTGAACCGGAGCGGCGGGCGCGGGGGAGACATCGGACGCTGATATCAGGGGCTTTGCCGCCACCTCCCCCGTCACCCGGGGATCATTCGCCGGATGCACTGCCGGCCGGAGTTCGGCGGGCTCCACCTGCACCAGCCCCCCCGGCCATCCCCCGCGAGCGGCGGAGTCCGTGTCGTGGAGCGCCCGCAAGGCCTCTGCCATTCCCCCGTTGTCCATCAGGTAGGGCAGGCACAGGGCGGCAAAGCCGGCGGCGCCTTCCAGCCAGTCCCGGGCATAACAGCGGACGAGCCGGGCGCCCAGCCAGGCATCCCCTTCCGTGGCATCGTCGAGCGCGGCGGAGGTCAGCGTCCCTTTGCGCAACTGCCACAAATGTTCGTAGATGCGCTGGTAGAGAGGCCACAGGCGGGAGGATGACGTATCCCGGGGCAGCGCCTTGAAGATATCCGCCATGCGCAGCCGGGAACTGCGCTGAAGCCGGTCATTGATCAGCAGGTCGCTGTACAGGTTTGCAATCAGACCCACGTCAGCTTCCCGGGTGGGCAGGGCGGGCCGCATCCTGGCCAGCAGTCGCACATGATCAGAGAGCGTGGCCGGGGCCAGGATATGGTGTCCGATCTCGTGGGCCAGGATTTCCCGCGCATAGTCGCCAAGGCCATTGCCGGCTATTTTTTCAAGGTCGATGACAACGCGTTGATCCTCCAACCGGATCATTGCAAAACTGCCGTTGAGCCCTTCCGCACGCGCCTCGTCCGTACTCAGGCAGAGCCGGGGATCGCGCAGCCGGGTATAGCGGCTCCAGACCGCCAGCGCTTCGGGCCAGGCGTGCTGCCAGCGGGCCTGAAGTTCCATCATGGCGGCGTTCATTACAGGGATCCGCTCAGCGCCACGACGATCACCTGATAGCTGTCGGGGGAGCACAGCAGCAGGGTATGCTCCGTGGCCGCATGGCTGCTGATTCGGCTGATGTCATCGAAACTCCGTTTTTTCCCCTGCAACGTCACCAGATTGCTCCGGATATCCACCCGCGAGCCGTCCACCACGACCTGCCTTTCCGCCGGGGTTGTCCGGTGGAGGGTGACTCCGAAGCGGTCGGCAATGACCAGCCAGCAATCCGGACCGCTGAAGACAAACAGCTGGTCTTCACAGGCGCTGACGGCAGGCAGGCTCTGGAATATCCCGCCCAGGCCGCTGAAGCCGCCAAAACGGGTGACCTCTTCCAGGCGGGGATGCCCTGCCGGGGTCCACCAGGGGTCTGTACTCAGGGCCTGTCTCAATTCAGGCCAACTGCGGCCTTCCGCACCCAGGATATGGGCGACCAGCGGCCCGGGCAGCCGGTCGGCAAGCCGCAACGCACTTGTCCGGTAGTGGCTGAGTCCGCATCGCCAGGCGGCCACTTGTCCCAGTTGCAACCAGGTCGGGGTATCGCTTGTCCGGGATGCCATGGCGGCCATCAGGTCAAGCCATTCGCCCGGGCGCGCGCCGGGCGTGGTGGCCAGTTGATGGATTGCATTGCCCAGCGCCACCAGAACCCGGGACGGCACTGGTGCAAGCAAGGGCAGCGAGACAGGCAGCAACTCCCGCCACAATGCGTTCATTTCCGGATAGCGGGCCTCGCTGCCGACCAGGCGCTGGCCGCACAGATCCAGCGCGACATCGTAACTGGCATTGAGCAGATCCGGGATGGCAGCGGGAGTAACCGCCGCCATCCGTAAAACCAGGGGATCGACCACCTCTTCCAGAAAACGCCGGAAGCGGGCCGCATCCAGGTCCGGATAGCGATGTCGCGCTGTCTGGAAGCGCGTATTCAGGTCGTTCCGGCCGTCCCTTAACAGCCGGGCAAATGCGGCGGAGATCATTAGCGCGTTCTCAGCCAGCGAAGGTAGTTGGTATAACGCTGGTGCAGGTATTTCAGTTTCAGCAGGTCATCATAGAGATGCCCGTAGAGTTTCTTGCCGTTCCCCCAGTCATTGATCAGGCGTTCAATTTTCTGCAGGCGTCCGCGCACTTCCGCCGCGCCCAACCCGTCCAGCCCGTTCCGGAATTCGGCGGACAAGGCGCCCACCGGATCATCATGATCCAGGTTCAGCCGGTTGAACTCGTCGCAGGACAGGTCAAACAGGCGGCGCAACCAACTGAACCGGTCGCTGCGGTAGATACTGTGGCCCGGCTGCTCAAAGAAAGGGGCGTCCAGGTCCGGTGTCAACCGGTCATGCAGGACGAAGGGGAGTATCTGACGGATATCTTCCAGCATCACCGTCGAATCACCCCTGAAGTAGGCCATGGCCTTGGCATAGAGCAGCAGGGACATCAGGGCGCGGACAGAAAGACCGTTGGTGGTCTGGCAACCCAGGTCCTTGAGGCGGTCGCGGCCGGTATCGGCACCGGTGATGGCGCTCCACTCCACGCCGGCCAGCCGCACCGTATCCTTGGTCTTGTATTCGAACTGGGCTCCCCCAAGCTCACAGAATTCGAACTGGCTGGCGAAGAACTCGATCCGGCGCCGGACGCCTTCCGGAACCTCGACCTGGCGGATCAGGTTCTGCAACTGGTCCACTTCTTCCCGGGTGAAGATGATTTGCGGCGGAACCAGGGTTTCAGGCCGCACGTTTTCCTCGATGCGCGCCAGCAGGTCGCCCAGGAAGCGGGGGTTGAAGGCCAGCGCCTGCACCACTACGTCGATGCGATCCCGAAGCGCCTCAATCACCTGATAGGTGCCTCCCCCGCGGTCATCATTGGCGGTCAGGTACCAAGCGGCATCCGGACACTCATACAGGTGATTCAGCATTTCGGCGTAGTTGTCGCCCATCACGGTCAGCAGCGCGCTCTGGGTGCGGGTTGGAATGCGGTTGTACTCATCAACAATCTTGACGCGCATGCCCAGCCATTCCCGCCACGCAATCCGGATGTCGCTCATGGACTGGGCCTGGACCAGGTCCGCCGGCAGCGGGTTGCCGAGCAGGTCAGCCACAGTCATCTGGGGGTGTCCATGCTGCATGGCCCGGCGGACTTCCTTCACCGAGTATCCGCCCAGGATACCCATCAGCAGCGCACTGGCCGTTTTCCCGCGGCCGGGCCCGCCGATCAGCAGGCATTTGCCCCGGGTAGCAAAGGTCAGCAGCGGCAGCAGGATAAAGCTGGAGTAACTTTGCGCCGAGGGCAGGGTCAGCGGGCTGTGGCTGTCGCCCAGCGTGAACACCTGCGGCGGCGCATCGTTGTACTCGATATCGTAATGCGGGCTGATAATGGCGGAATTGATGATCCAGAAATACGCCTGCCGGAGTTTTTCATCCAGGGCGGGCATCTCGGGAGCGGCTGCTCCGGGCTCTTCGCCCAATGGCCCCCGGTACAGGTCGGCTACATCAAACTGTCGTTCGGCGATGGCCTTGCCGGGATTGGTCGGGGCCTTGGAGAGGTGTTGAAAGAGACTGAAAGCCATGGGTTTGCCATTCCGTTGGGGCGGTTACGCCAAAGTCAGCCCCGTTCAGGACGGAGCATCGTGATTCATGTCATGCCGCTGATATCATGGACGTTGGCGGCCTGAATAGTGTGCCTCAAAACCGGAGGCGGGAACATAGCCGGCGGCTGCGCGGTCTGTCCCGCAGCCTTCAGGAAAATTTCCCGTGTACATTCGTACAGGGGCAGTCCCCGCAGGCCTGCGCCCGTAACGACTGCCGCATGCTCCGGAATGCATCAGGCAGGACGGCGAAGGCTGCGGGAGTCAGCACACTCTCCATCGCAATGCCATATTCCCCGGCCGTAAACGCGCAGGGTGATATCGTGCCCGAAGCGCTGACAAACAGGTAGCCCGCACCCGGCCTGCAATCACCGATCGGCAGCCGGATATCGCGTACAGAGGCCTGGATCCGTTTCAGGTAGCCCTCGGTGAAGATCAGTTGCGTAGTCTTGTGCGACAGGGCTGCCCGGATGCTGTCGACCATATCCGGCAACTGGTCGGCCAAGTCCGGGGTCAGCCGGTTTCCGGGAAAGAATTCCGGCCGGTCACGGCCGCCCAGCGGGTTGACAGTGATTTCCGAAACACCCCAGCCGGCCAGTTCATGGCACAGCTCGGGAAACCCGGCAAAGTTTTCCCGCATCAGCACCGTGTTGACCCGTATCTTCAGATCGGGAGCTTCCTGCGCCAGCTGTTGCACGCCGCGCCTGAGGGAATCGAACAAGCCGATCCGTCCGCGCATCCGGTCATGAAAGTCGGCCTGTCCGTCGACACTGACCGTGATTTCCGCGTAGTGCTCCACGATATGGCGGCGGATTGCCGCTTCATGCAGTCGGGTGCCGTTGGTCGTGGCGCTGAAGGACAGCGGATATTTCCGCCGGGCGTGTTCGGTAATGCCAAACAGGAATTTCAGCAAAAAGGGTTCACCGCCCAGCCAGCTGAGCAGAATCCGTTCACCGCTGTTCAGTGCATGTTCGCCAATGACCTGCACCAGTTGCCGGAGGGAGTCGGCCGAGTGTGTCCGGCGCGCCAGCGCGAGCCGGTTGTCATGGGCGCAGAAACCGCAGGACAGGTTGCAGCGGGTGGTGGTTTCGATAACGATGACGCGGGTGCAAGGCACTGGAGCGGATGCATTAACCAAACTCGTGTCTCCAGAGAAACCCTTCACCTGAATCTGCCCGCCGCATTAAGGACTGTTGGATGTTGCGCAGTATAGGTTGAATTCCGGCCCAGTCGTAGGCAAGTAATGCCTTGAAGCTCATGACCACCGCCACCGTCATCCGCAAAGGCCAGATCACCATCCCCTTCGCCATGCGCGAAGCACTGCACGTCAGCGCCGGTGACCGCATTGAATTCGTCGAGGTTGCCCCCGGTCGTTTTGAATTCATCGCCTTTTCCGGGACTCCAACGGGGGTTTTGCCGATTGCCTGATCGGGCTTCAGCCCGACAACACTCTCTGATCGAAGGTTATTGTCGGGTTGAAACCCGACCTACAGGGACGCGCACTTTTCATTGAAAACAGCCGTCAGCCTCCTCCCCCGCCAAGAACGTCCTTAACCCCTCCGCTTCCAGGATCGCCCGGGCCGCCTGCACCGCCGCCTCACTCATCATCCCCTGCACGCCGAATTCCTCAACCCCCAACCATTCTCGCTTGCTGTTCCCCAACGGGTGATACGGCAGCACCGTCACTGCCGTCAGCCCCGCCTCCCGGATCAACCCCGCCAGCCCACGCAAATTTTCCGGTGTATCTGTCAGCCCCGGCACCAGCGGAATGCGCGGCCACACCTGCGGCCCCCGCCCCTGCGCCGCCAGCGCTGTCAACCAGTGGAAATTGATCTGGATATGCACATTCGTCGCACCGCAATGGCGAATATGCGCCTCACGGTCAAACAGCTTCAGGTCAAACAGGATCAGATCCAGGTGGCTCAGCGCCTGCCACAACGGCTGCCGCTCAAAGCGCGGATCGAACACACTGCCCGGCTGCACCATCGCAACGGTCAAATGCTTCAGCCGGAACTGGCCGCTGGTTTCCAGCGTCAAATGCAGTTGTTCCGATTTCAACCGCACCGTCAGTTCCGCCAGCGCCGCCGCATGCATCGTCGCCTCACCGCCGCTGAATGTGACACCCCCTCCGGCGCTGCGGTGCAGCCCGAATTCCGGTTCCAGTTCGGCCAGAATGTCGTCCACCGCCTGCGTGTCGCCATAGGCCACCATCGCCTGCGACGGACAGGCATCGACACAGGCCCGGCACAGCGTGCAACTGTCCATGTCCCAGTCGCCGGGCGCGGTCATCGCCCCTTCCGGGCAAACCTCCACGCAGGCCCTGCACCCTTCCACACACAAATGCGACTTGAACGCCAGTTGTGGCTCCGGGCTGATCGACTCCGGGTTCTGGCACCAGTCACAGCGCAGCGGGCAACCCTTGAAGAACACCGTGCTGCGGATGCCGGGGCCGTCGTGCAGGCAGAAGTGCTGCACGGCGCAGGTGACGGCGCTGAGGTTGGCGACCGTAATGCGTGGCGTCGCGCCGGCCACGTTCAGGTCAGAGGCCATGGCTCATGCGCTCGATGATTTCGTCCTGCACCTCGGGACGCAGGTCGCTGAAGTAGGAACAGTAGCCGGACACCCGCACCAGCAGGTCGGGATACGCCGCCGGATTCAGCTTGGCGGCTCGCAGCACCTCGGCGTCCTGGACGTTCACCTGCACCTGCATGCCGTCCTGCCGCACCAGATAGTCGCGGAACAGCGTGCCCATGTTGCGGATGCCTGCCGCCCCCTTCACCAGCTTCTGGTCGAATTTGATGTTCAGCACGTGGGCGTTGCCCCACTGCGACTTGTCCAGCCCGGCGACGCTGCGCAGCGCCGCCGTCGGTCCCTTGCGGTCGGAGCCGTCACTGGGCGACACCCCGTTCGACAGCCGCTGCGCCGCCTTGCGCCCGTTCGGCAAGGCGCCGGTGTGCCTGCCGAAACCGACACCGCAGGACATGGAATAAAACCCGGCGATCCACTTGCCGCCGCGGGTGTTGCGGCGCGGGGTGACGGCATCGGTGAAGGCGTCGGCGGCGCGCTGGGTCATGGCGTCGGCGGCCTTATCGCCGTTACCGAAACGGGCGAAGCGGCGACTCAGTTCCACCCGCAGCGGCTCGTGCCCGGCAAAGTCGTGCTTCAATATTTCGACAAACTGCGCCAGCGTGAAACGCTTTTCCTCAAACACCAGCTTGTTTAATGCGTACAGCGAATCCCCGGCGTCGGCCAGACCCACTGCCTGCACCGAGGTGTAGTCATACAGCCCGCCGCCCCAGGTCACGTCCTTGCCGGTGGTCAGACAGCCCTGCGTCATGATCGAATTCACCGGCGTGGTGCGGTGCACGCGGTAGGTTTCTTCCAGCCGGTTGATGGCCCGTTGCATGCGCCCCACCTGATGCGCCACCTGCGCACGGAAGGCGGCCAGCACATCGCCGAAGTCATGCATGGCGGCCAGCGGCGGCGTCAACAGGCCCAACGTTTCGCCCCCGAAGCTGTTGCCCCGGTTCAGCGCCAGCTCCAGGCACAGCGGCAGGTTGAACAGCGCTGCGTCGGCGGAGTTGTAGGTGCGGCCCTGGCTGGCCAGTTCCACGCAGCCGATGATGGCGTAGTCGCGGGCGTGTTCGAGCGTCATGCCGGTGTTTTGCAGGCTGCGGATCACGGTGTCGTCACCCATCAGCGTCGGACGGCCGCCGGTGCGCTGCATCACCGCCACCGCCTTGTCCAGCAGGCTCTTCGGCGTATTGGCGTGCACACGCACATGCAGCGCCGGTTCGCGGGTGCCCAGCTGGCCGAAGGCTTCCAGTACCAGCTCGGACAGTTCGTTGCGGACATCGTTGCCTTCCGCATCCACCCCGCCGACGGTGATCGACTGGCCGACGCAGTTGCCGCTGAAATAGACATCCATGCGGTTGGAATACAGCGGGATGGTTTCGCCGGTCTTGGCCTCGAAACTGACCCACAATTCCAGCGCCTGTTCACGGGTCAACGAACCGCGCGCCAGGTCGGCTTCGTAAAGATGGATCAGCGCCTGATCCAGCCGACCGAAGGACATGCCCTGTTCAAAATCTTCCATCAGCATGGCGATGTGCAGCAGCCAGCAGGCCTGCAAGCCCTCCTGAAAGGTGGTGGGCGGGTAATAAGGCACGCGGCGGCAGGCCTGGGCGGCGGCCAGCAGCTCGGCGCGGCGGGTGTCGGAGATGTCGGCGCGCAGCGCCTCACGCTCGGCGGCCTCGGACAGATTCGAGGCCATGGTGCGAATGCCGTCGATGGTGATGCGCAGCGAACGATAGAAGGCCAGCTGGTCGGCGTCGGCGGGAGCGCCGTCCGGCAGGGTATGCATTTCCAGGCACCGTGCGGCGATGCGATCCGTTTCCACCAAGCCTTCCGCCACCAGACGGCGATAATCCCCCACCTGATGGCCTACCCCGGCCTCCTCGGTGACGATGTAGCGCTTGGGAATCAGGAGCTCCCGCAATTCGCCGATATAGCCCGGCCGCCCGAAAGCGCGCACGCCCATATTGGTGAAGGTGTTTTCGGCGGCCAGCGCCGCCAGTTCCAGCTTCTCGCGCGGGGTCAGCTTCAGCTTGATCGGGCGGTCTTCCAGTTTCAGCAGATCCTCGACGATGTTGACCGAGGTGCCTTCGGGGTAGTAATTCGCCGCCACCCGCTTCGAGGTGACGTTGCCGATGACCAGTTCGTCGTCATACAGGCGCGGCTGGCGGTGCGACATCACGTAGGCCAGCGCCATGGCGCGCCTCACCAGCGGATGCTCGCCCCGGCCTGCACCGGATTTACGGAATTCCTTCAGCAGGCGCGGGCGCTCCAGGCACACGGAGTAACCGGCGTCATGCAGGGCGGCCTTCAGGCGCAGGGCGCGCGGGCCGGGCGGTGGAATCAGGTCGTTGGCGGCGGCGGGATGGATGGTAAGGGATGCGGTCATGGCCATGTCCTCTGGACAGTCGGGAATGACCTTAGTATTTATCCGGGCTTGAATTAAATATTGACATAGCTCGCCGTATTTTTGACATAAATCGCCATTGCGGTGGACGGTGAGTAATCATTGATTATTATCAAGTTATTCGGTGAAAACCCTTCCATCTTGTGCAACAGGGGGGCGATGCAACGGCATCGGGGAGTGCTCCCGCCAAGTGCGCCTCCGCAACATCAGCGTCCAGAAAATACGCGGAAGTGCGTAAGGGTTCTCCTTATTTATCGTGGAAACCGCTTATCTTCACGAGTATTATATTTTGTTGTATTGACAAAAGGACTTTTAATATGGGATTAACGTCAGACGGGAAGCTGCCGCCGCGTCTTTGGACGCCGCTGCTGCGGGCCTCCCTGGTTCCCATATTGCTGATTGGCCTGTGCCTCTGGGCCCGGACCATCAGCCAGCCGCTGTTCCATACGCTGGCCGAACTGCTGTCTGTAATCATCGCGCTGACCGCCTTGATGGTGGCTTCCACCTCGCTGGTCTTCACCCGCAACCACTTCATCGTCTGGATCGCCGTGGGTACCGGCTGGAGCGCCATGCTCGACCTGGCCCACACCCTGTCTTACCCGCCGCTGGGCCTGATCCCGGTCATTGGCCCCGGCCCGTCACTACAATTATGGGAACTGGCCCGGTTCATCCAGGCGCTGGCGTTGATCAGCGCCCCGGTCTTTCTGTACCGGCGGGTAACCATCAGCCTGACCCACAGCCTGTTTGCACTGGCCTCCGTCAGCGGCTTCTGGCTGGTCACCTCAACGGTTGTTCCAATCTGCCTCAGTGAAGGGCAATGCGCTTCCTCCAAGTCCGGACTCGAAATCCTGACCATCCTCATGCTGCTCACCGCCCTGGGGCTGCTCTGCAAGGAGCGCAAGCTGATGCCGCAGGGGCTGTGCCTCAAGCTGGGCCTGTCCATCCTGGCCATGCTGTTGTCCGGATTGTCCTTCAGCCTCTTTCGGGAGGCGGGTTCACCGGGAAGCCTGATCGGCCACTTGCTGAAATTTCTCGCCGACTGGCTGATCTACCTGGCGCTGGTGCAGGGCGCCCTGCGCGAACCGTTCACCCTGCTCGCCCGCACTGCCAGTAGCTACGACACTGTTCCTGATCCAACGCTGACCACCGACAGTCGCGGCATCATCCTGCAAGTCAACCGGGCCGCCGCCCGCAGCAGGGGGTTGCCGGCGGAGCGCCTTGTCGGCAGCCATGCCCATCCGCTGTTCCACAACCCGGCTGTCGGCCACCTTGAATGCCCGATCTGCGCGCGCATGGCCCGGGGCGACCGGGACTTCATGGACGGCATCCTGATCCTTCGCGACAAGACCGTGCTGGAATGCAGCCTGGCCCCCGTGGACGACGGCAATGACCAGATCATTTATGTCCAGGTCATCCGCGATGTCACCGAGCGCCAGCGTCTGGCCTACCTGTACGAAATGCTGAGCGCCACCAACCGCGCCATTGTCCACAGCCATACGGTTGATGAGTTGCTGACGGCCCTCTACGAAGCCATGATCGCGCATCAGGCCTACCCCAAACTGTTCATCGCCCGCACCGAAACCGGCGAAATGCCGATGCAGGTGGTGCGCTCGCATGCCATCAACGCCGACGGCCTCGCTATCCTCGCCCTGCATCTGGCCGACCACTTCAGCCAACTCGGGCGGCAGATGGCCGGCTTCATGAAAGGCGGACTGATGTGTTCAGCCCTGCCCGACCCCGGCGTCGACCCCACCGCCGATGACTGGACAGCCTACCTTTACGCCGCAGGCATCCGCTCGCAGGCCATCCTGCCGCTGGTGTGCCACGGCCGCCTATTTGCCATTATCGGACTCTATACCGACAACCCCGCCGGATTTGACCCTTCCGAACGGCGCCTGCTTGACGAGATGACCGCCGACATGACGTTCTCGCTCAACGCCATGCTGGTGGAAGAACGCAGGCGGGCCGCCGAACAGCAGGCCAGTGAATCGGAATTCCGCTTCAATGAAGTCTTTGCCTCATCGCCGATGCCGATGAACATCCTGTCCGGCAACACCGGCGACAACCTTGCGGTCAACCCCGCTTTCACGCACTGGCTGGGCTACGAACTGAACGATCTCTGGACCATTGAGGACTGCCTGGCCAAGATCGTGGTCAACCGTGACCATGCCGAGGATATCTGGGACCGCTGGCAGCAGCAGCTTCAGACATCCACCCTGAATGGGGCGCCCCTGCTCTCCGATGAAATGACCATCCGCGCCAAGGATGGCAGCCTGCACAGCGCGTGGACCAACATCACCCGTGTCGGCAGCGACGTCATCCTGGCCTGGGTGGACCTGACCGACATCCGCCGTGGTGAGAGCGCCTTGCGCGAGAGCGAGCAACGCTTTCGCGGCATGATCGAAAACACGGTTTCCGGCATCACCGTCCGCCGCGACGACAAATTCGTCTACGCCAACCCCCGGTTCTGCGCCATGACCGGTTGGTCCCCCGAGGAACTGACGGGCCACCCGATCCTGGAATTCATCCCGGAGCCGGACGATCAGCAGCGGCTGCGCGAAATCTGGAGGCAACAGGCCGCACGCACCGGCGGGACCGCCTATACCACGTCCTTCCGGCGCAAGGACGGCGCAGTCATCCAGCTGGGCCTGCATGCCTCCCCCATCGACTGGGACGGCCTGCCGGGCACCATCGTCATGGTGGAGGACATCACGGAACGTCAGCGTATTGAAGCGCAGAACGCCCAGTATGTGACACGGCTGGAAGCCTCCATGAAAGGGACGATGCTGGCGGTCTCCAACATGGTGGAGCTGCGCGACCCCTACACCGCCGGCCATGAACGTCGCGTCGGGCTCATCGCCGGTGCGCTGGGCCGCAAGCTCGGCTGGAGTCCGGAACGGTGCGCGGACCTGGAAATGATCGGGCTGGTGCACGACATCGGCAAGATCGCCGTGCCATCCGAACTGCTGACCAAACCCAGCAGGCTGTCGGCGATGGAAATGGCGCTGATCCGCGGGCATGCCAAGGCGGGCTATGACATCCTGCGCGACATCCCCTTCCCCACGCCGGTGGCCGAAATCATTTACCAGCATCATGAGCGCATGGACGGCAGCGGCTATCCACGCGGGCTGAAAGGTGACGAAATCCTGCCTGAAGCCCGAATTCTGGCCGTGGCGGATGTGGTGGAATCCATGGCCTCGCACCGACCCTACCGCCCGGCGCTGGGCCTGGACGCCGCCCTGGCCGAACTGATCCGGGGGCGCGACACCATCTACGACGCACCAACGGTGGACGCCATGCTCGATCTGGTGCAGCATGACCATTACACCCTGCCGGACTGAACCCATCACGGAGCCATTGCATGAACGAACCCGCCGCGCAGCAAACCATTCTCATCGCGGACCATTTCATCAAGAATATCGAGGCGCTGCGCGGCATACTGGCGCCGCACTACCGCATTCTGGCCGTCGCCAACGGGCAGGAAGTGCTCCGTATCGCCGGCTCCAGCAATCCACCGGACCTGATCCTGCTGGGATTGCTCGACTCCGCCTGCAACCACCATCACACTTGCGGGCAACTGAAGCAGAACCCGGCCAGCCGCGATATTCCGGTCATTTTTGTCACCGACCCCGGCGCACCCGGCGAGGAGCAGGCCGGGCTGGACCTGGGCGCCGTGGACTACATCACCCGGCCGGTCAGCGCGCCGCTGGTGCTGGCGCGGGTCCGCACCCACCTGGCCGTGTACGAGCACAGCCGCACCCTGAGCCGGCTGGTTGAACAGCGCACCCTTGAACTAGAGAAACTGCGCCTGGTGATGATCCGCCGCCTGGGCCGCGCTGCCGAATACAAGGACACCGAAACCGGCAACCACATCATCCGCATGAGCCACTACAGCCGGCTGATTGCCGAGGCAGCGGGTCTGGACCGCCATGCCGTCGACATCCTGTTCAACGCCGCCCCGGCCCACGATGTCGGCAAGATCGGCATTCCCGACAACATCATGCTGAAGTCCGACAAGCTGGCGCCGGAGGAATGGGACATCATGACCCAGCACACCACCTTCGGCGCGGACATCATCGGCAACCACCCCGACGAACTGATGCAGGCCGCCCGCACCATTGCCCTCAGCCACCACGAACGCTGGGACGGCAGCGGCTACCCCCAGGGCCTGAAAGGGGAACAGATTCCGCTGATAGCGCGCATCGCCGCCATCGCCGACGTCTTCGACGCCCTGAGTTCTTCCCGGCTGCACAAGCACGCCTGGTCCGTGGAAGAATCCATCCGCTACATTGAGCAGGAGTCGGGCGCTCATTTCGATCCGGGCCTGCTCCCGGCATTCCGGCTCGCCCTGCCGGCCATGCTCGACATCAAGGACGCCTACTCCGACGAATTCGCCATGATGATTGACGTCGACCTGACCTGAACATCACGGAAAGCCCGGCGTCCGCATCAGGGCTATCCCCCTGAAAACGTCATTCCCGGCTTGACCGGGAATCCACAGTCCGTTGAACACCAAGGTGTTTGTCATGGGTGGATTCCCGCCTGCGCGGGAATGACGGCAAGCCTTGAACAACCCGGCCGCTGCATTAGACCCCGCACCCTTTCTGCAAAATGATTTTCCCGCAGCAAAACCCCTCCATTGTTATTAATACAGTGCACGCTCGTACACGTACTTTCGTACCACATTCATTCCAGAAAAAATATCAAACCAAATCCCCGAAGCTTAGCAAGCGCTCGGTATAGCAATGGCTTCAGGCTATACGCCCTGAAGAACAGGCAATATCCTGACAGGCGTCATTTCATCGGGAATTTATGGATAAATTTTAATATGCCGAATTTAAAACCCTAATTAGTGTACACTTGTACACAATCAGGCGGCCATCATGAAACCCCAACCTCCTGATGCCATATTCTCCAGGAGAAACGAGCCATGAATACCGCCGAACAACGTTTCACCCCGACACTGGACCTCCCCCGCCCGGTCCGGCTTTCCGTGGTCAAAACCCCACCGCCCCCGATCAAAGCCCCTCAACCGCTGCCAGTGCATGAAACCGCCCCCGCACCGGCCTCCTGGGCGCCAGAGGGGCTGAACGGCCCCGACCCCCGGCTCATGAACACGCAGCGCGGCTTTGTCGACTTCCTGCTGGACCGTTACTTCCGGCTGGAACTGGACGGCTGGGACAAGCTGCCCGCAGAGCCTGCGCTGCTGATCGGCGTCCACTCCGGCGGCCCGTTGACCATGGATGCCTGGACCATCGGTTTTGCCTGGTACCGGCATTTCGGCACGCAGCGCACCCTGCACGCCACCGCCCACGACGTATTGATGAAGACCCCCGGCCTCGGCCGGTATTTCCGGCGCATGGGCGTTATCAGCCCCACCCGCGACAACATCCAGGCGGCGTTTGAGAAAGGCGATGACGTGATCCTGTGGCCGGGTGGTGAAAAGGACTCGTTCCGCAGCTGGGGCAAACGCGACACCGTGGAACTGGGCGGACGCACCGGCTTCATCAAGCTGGCGATCCGCAGTGGCCGGCCGATTTTGCCGGTGGCGACCGTGGGCGGGCATGACACGCTGTTTGTGCTGTCGGAAGGACGCGGGCTGGCGAAATTGCTGAACCTGAAGAAACTGCTGCGCTCGGAAGTGGCGCCGATTACGCTGAGCTGGCCGCTGGGCCTGGCGGTGCATGTGACGCCGCTGCAGCACATTCCGCTGCCCGCCAAGATCCGCACCGAATTCCTGGAGCCGATCCATCTTTCGAAGGACCCGGCGATGGCGGACGACGCCGCTTATGTGCAGCAAATGTATGAGGAAGTGGAACGGCGGATTCAGGCGGGGATGGACCGGCTGGCGGCGAAGCGGCGGTTTCCGGTGTTTGGCTGAAAGCCGCTGGAATAGCGATTCCGGGTCATCCCCGCGCAGTCGGGGATATGATGACGTTATTCGGTTTAACGTTGGGGCGCAACGCTTGCGCCCTTCTCCGCAGAACACGCCGTCCATTTCAAAGCAGGCATTCTGTTCGTTCACGAGGGCGCATGCGATGCGCCCCTACGGGGGATCACCCCCCAACCGCTCATACTCCGCCCTGATCATCGCTTCCGCCTTCGCCACCACCTCGTCCGCCGTCATCCCGGCCGGATCAATCACCGGCAGCACGCTCCAGCAAAAACGCTCGCCCACGCCCATCGGGAATTTGCCGAAGGGGTTCAGCCGCCAGGTGCCGTGGATGCACACCGGCAGCACCAGCGCCTCAGGAGCTTTCTTCAGCAAAATCTTCACCCCCGCCGGGGCAAACGGCTTGATGCCGCCGCGCCGTGAGCGCGTGCCTTCCGGAAAGATCACCGCAGTGCCGCCGTTTTCCTTCAGCCGGACACCCAGCTTGCCGATTTCCGACAACGACTGCCGGGCATCGCTGCGGTCAATCAGCGCCGCGCCGCTATGGCGCAGGTTATAGGAGACACTGGGAATGCCCCGTCCCAGCTCACGCTTGGCCACAAAAGAGGGCAGCAGGCGGCGCAGGTACCAGCCCAGTCCCACCACGTCCAGCGTGCTTTGATGGTTGGCGATGACAATCAGCGGACGACCCGTCACCTCCGGAACCCCGCCAATCCGCTGCGGACGGTTGCCCAGCAACACCAGCGACCCCATCAGGAAACCGTTCAGGACATTGACGACGTGCCGGTGCAGGCGGGGACCGCCCAGCCGCCGCGCCACAATCTGGGCGGCATGGAAAATGCACAACCACCCCAGACAGACCACCAGAAACACCGGTGTCAGCACCGTTCCCAAGGCCTTTTTCAGGAAATCCGACATGAAAGCTCCTTTCTTCCACCCTGCCGTGGCTGCCGTTGATCCGCTGCGTTGCCGGGGTAAAAACAGGCAGCACAAGCAAAATGCACATGGATATTATTGACAGGCATCAGCCAGCATGCATCGGGTTACTCTTGAATACCAGCGTTTTCACGGTATAATGAAATGTTTCCCCGTGTAACTCCCTTTCTGGGTAAGTCCCTTTCTGGCATCACGCTGGCTTTTTTTGACCACCGGCGTGTACGCACCAGTGCGCTCCGGGGTTTGTGCTTTAATGAGGATCAGAGTGTGAAGGCAACTGCAGTACCTGAAAAGCAGGGTTTGTACGACCCGGCCAACGAACACGACGCTTGCGGCGTCGGCTTCATCGCCCACATCAAGGGCCAGAAAAGCCATTCCATCATTGAACAAGGCCTGCTGATCCTGAAAAACCTGGATCACCGGGGCGCTGTGGGTGCAGACCCGCTGATGGGCGATGGCGCTGGTATCCTGATCCAGATTCCCGACGCATTCCTGCGCGGGGAAATGGCCAAGCAAGGCGTCACCCTGCCGGAAGCCGGTGAATACGGTATCGGCATGTGCTTCCTGCCGCAGGAAAGCGCATCGCGCATGGCCTGCCAGGAAGAAATCGAACGCGCCATCCTCGCCGAAGGCCAGGTGCTGCTCGGCTGGCGTGATGTGCCCGTCTCCGCCACCATGCCGATGTCCCCGACCGTCAAGACCAAAGAGCCGGTGATCCGCCAGGTCTTCGTCGGCCGCGGTCCGGACGTGTTCGTCACCGACGCCCTTGAGCGTAAGCTGTACATCATCCGCCGCCGCGCCGCCAACGCCATCAAGGCCTTGGAACTGGTGCACGGCCAGGAATTCTACGTCACGTCGTTCTCGGCGCGCACCATTGTCTACAAGGGCCTGCTGCTGGCCGACCAGGTCGGCGAGTACTACCTCGACCTGCAAAACCCGGACTGCGTGTCGGCCCTGGCCCTGGTTCACCAGCGCTTCTCGACCAACACCTTCCCGACCTGGGACCTGGCGCACCCGTTCCGCATGATCGCCCACAACGGCGAAATCAACACCGTGCAGGGCAACGTCAACTGGTTCAAGGCCCGTGAACAGGCGATCTCCTCGCCCATTCTCGGCGACGACCTGAAGAAGGTGTGGCCGCTGCACTACCCCGGCCAGTCCGACTCCGCCGCGTTCGACAACGCGCTGGAACTGCTGGTCATGGGCGGCTACTCGCTGGCCCAGGCCATGATGCTGATGATTCCGGAAGCGTGGGAAAAGCACACGCTGATGGACGAAAAGCGCCGCGCCTTCTACGAATACCATGCCGCGATGATGGAGCCGTGGGACGGCCCCGCCGCCGTGGCCTTCACCGACGGCCGCCAGATCGGCGCCACGCTGGACCGTAACGGCCTGCGTCCGGCCCGCTATCTGGTCACCGATGACGACCTGGTGGTCATGGCTTCCGAATCCGGCGTGCTGCCGATCGAAGAGAAGCGCATTGTCCAGAAATGGCGTCTGCAACCGGGCAAGATGTTCCTCATCGACACCGAAGCCGGCCGCATCATCGACGACCAGGAACTGAAGGATTCCCTCGCCAGCGCCAAGCCGTACCGCGAGTGGATCGAGAAGATCCGCATCAAGCTCGACGAACTGCCGGTGGCTGAAGAGCCCGCCGTGCCGTCCGCCGTGTCGCTGCTCGACCGCCAGCAAGCCTTTGGCTATACGCAGGAAGACATCAAGTTCATCCTCGAACCGATGGCCGCCACCGGCGAAGAAGCCACCGGCTCCATGGGCAACGATGCCGCCCTGCCGGTGCTGTCCTCCAAGCTGAAGCCGCTGTACAACTACTTCAAGCAGCTGTTCGCCCAGGTCACCAACCCGCCGATCGACCCGATCCGCGAAGAGCTGGTGATGTCGGTGGTGTCCTTCATCGGACCCAAGCCGAACCTGCTCGGCATCACCGACGTCAACCCGCCGATCCGTCTGGAAGTGGCGCAGCCGGTGCTGACCGCCGAAGACATTGAGAAGATCCGCCACATCGAGAAGTACACCGGCGGCAAGTTCCGTTCGCACGAACTGGACATCTGCTACCCGGTGGCCTGGGGCAAGGACGGCGTTGAAGCCCGCCTCGCCTCGCTGGCGGCGGAAGCCGAAGATGCCGTGCGTTCCGGCGCCAACATCCTGATCGTTTCCGACCGTTGCATGGATGCCGTCAATGTCGCCATCCCGGCACTGCTGGCCACCTCCGCCGTGCACCAGCACCTGGTGAAGAAGGGCCTGCGCACCAGCGCCGGTCTGGTCGTGGAAACCGGCTCCGCCCGTGAAGTCCACCACTTCGCGCTGCTGGGCGGCTACGGCGCGGAAGCCGTGCACCCCTACCTGGCGCTGGAGACCCTGCAATCGCTGGCCGGTGATGACGCCGCCAAGCGTGAAAAGGCCGTCTACAACTTCACCAAGGCCGTGGGCAAGGGTCTGTGCAAGGTCATGTCAAAGATGGGTATCTCCACCTACATGTCCTACACCGGCGCGCAAATCTTCGAAGCCATCGGCCTGCAAAGCGCCTTTGTCGAGAAGTACTTCACCGGCACCCCCACCAATGTCGAAGGCATCGGTGTGTTTGATGTCGCTGAAGAAGCCATCCGCATGCACAAGGCTGCCTTCGGCAACGACCCGGTGCTGGCCAACGCCCTCGACGCCGGCGGCGACTACGCCTTCCGGATTCGTGGTGAAGAGCACCTGTGGACCCCGGACGCCATCGCCAAGCTGCAGCATTCGACCCGTACCAATCAGTTCTCCACCTTCAAGGAGTACTCGCGGATCATCAACGACCAGTCCCAGCGCCACCTGACGCTGCGCGGCCTGTTCGCGTTCCGCACCGATGGCATTACCCCGGTGCCGCTGGACGAAGTCGAGTCCGCCAAGGACATCGTCAAGCGTTTCGCCACCGGCGCCATGTCGCTGGGCTCCATCTCAACCGAAGCCCACAGCACGCTGGCCATCGCCATGAACCGCATTGGCGGCAAGTCGAACACCGGTGAGGGCGGCGAAGACGCCAAGCGCTTCATCCCGGTGGTGCAGGACACGCAACTGTCCGACGTGCTGGGCAAGGGCCGCATTGAACGCGACCTGACCCTGAAGGCCGGCGACAGCCTGCGCTCCGCCATCAAGCAGGTCGCTTCCGGCCGCTTCGGTGTCACGATTGAATATCTGGTGAACGCCGACCAGATCCAGATCAAGATGGCCCAGGGCGCCAAGCCCGGTGAAGGCGGCCAGCTGCCCGGCCACAAGGTCTCCGAGTACATCGGTTTCCTGCGTCATTCCGTGCCCGGTGTCGGCCTGATCTCGCCGCCCCCGCACCATGACATCTACTCCATTGAAGATCTGGCGCAGCTGATCCATGACCTGAAGAACGCCAACCCGGCCGCTTCAGTGTCAGTGAAGCTGGTGTCCGAAGTCGGTGTCGGCACCGTCGCCGCCGGGGTGTCCAAGGCCAAAGCGGACCACGTGGTCATCGCCGGTCATGACGGCGGCACCGGCGCTTCGCCGCTGTCCTCCATCAAGCACGCCGGTGCGCCGTGGGAACTCGGCCTGGCCGAAACCCAGCAGACCCTGGTGCTGAACCAGCTGCGCAGCCGTATTCGTGTGCAGGTCGACGGCCAGCTGCGTACCGGTCGTGACGTCGTCATCGGCGCACTGCTGGGCGCGGACGAGTTCGGCTTCGCCACCGCTCCGCTGGTGGTGGAAGGCTGCATCATGATGCGCAAGTGCCACCTGAACACCTGCCCGGTGGGCGTGGCCACGCAAGACCCCGAGCTGCGCAAGCGCTTTACCGGCCAGCCGGAGCACGTGGTCAACTTCTTCTTCTTCATTGCCGAAGAAGTGCGTGAAATCATGGCTTCGCTGGGTGTGCGCACCTTTGAAGAGCTGGTTGGCCGCGCCGACCTGCTCGACACCAAGGCCGGCATCACCCACTGGAAGGCTCAAGGCCTCGACTTCTCGAAGATCTTCTTCCAGCCGTCAGTCCCCGCTTCCGTGCCGCGCAAGCACACCGAGATCCAGGACCACGGCATCGCCAAGGCGCTGGACCACAAGTTCATCGAACTGGCCCAGCCCGCGCTGCAACACGGCAAGAAGGTCAGCATCGAGCTGCCGATCCGCAACGTCAACCGTACCGCCGGCACCATGCTGTCGGGCGAAGTGGCCAAGCGCTACGGCATCGCCGGTCTGCCGGACGACACCATCCACCTGAAGCTGAACGGCACCGCCGGTCAGAGCTTCGGCGCGTTCCTCGCCAAGGGCGTGACGCTGGAGCTGGTGGGCGAAGGCAATGACTATGTCGGCAAGGGCCTGTCGGGCGGCCGCATCATCATCCGTCCTCACGCTGACTTCCGTGGCAACACCGCGAAGAACATCATCCTCGGCAACACCGTCATGTACGGCGCCACCGACGGTGAAGGCTTCTTCACTGGCGTTGCCGGCGAACGCTTTGCCGTGCGTAACTCCGGCGGCACCGCCGTGGTCGAAGGCGTGGGTGACCACGGCTGCGAATACATGACCGGCGGCACCGTGGTGGTGCTGGGCAACACCGGCCGCAATTTCGCGGCAGGCATGTCCGGCGGCATCGCCTACGTCTACGACGCTGACGGCTCCTTCGCCGGACGCTGCAACCTGGCCCAGGTCGCCCTGGAAAAGGTCGTGGCCGACGCCGACGCTCCGGCCGGTGCTCCGCTGCACCTTGGCCTGAAGGACGAGGCGCAGCTGAAGGACCTGATCAGCCGCCATGCCGAATACACCGGCAGCACCACCGCCAAGGCCATCCTGGCCAACTGGGACGAAAGCCGTGACAAGTTCGTCAAGGTGTATCCGCACGAGTACAAGCGCGCGCTGACCGAACTGGCCGCGCAGCAACAGAAAGAGGTAGCCTGAACCATGGGTAAGCCAACCGGTTTCATCGAATTCCAGCGTCTGTCCGAAGGCTATGAGGCCGCCGACACCCGCGTGAATCACTACAAGGAATTTGTCAGCAGCCTCTCCGACAGCGACGCCAAGACTCAGGGCGCGCGCTGCATGGACTGCGGCATTCCGTTCTGCAACAACGGCTGCCCGGTGAACAACATCATTCCGGACTGGAATGACCTGGTGTATCGCGGCAATGCCCAGCAGGCGCTGGAAGTGCTGCACTCGACCAACAACTTCCCCGATTTCACCGGCCGCATCTGCCCGGCCCCGTGTGAAACGGCCTGTACGCTCGGCATCAACGCCGAGCCGGTCGGCATCAAGTCCATCGAGCACTACATCATCGACAAGGGCTGGGAAAACGGCTGGATCACGCCGCAACCCGCCAGCGTCAAGACCGGCAAGAAGGTCGCGGTCGTCGGTTCCGGCCCTGCCGGTCTGGCTGCTGCCCAGCAGCTGGCGCGCGCCGGCCACGACGTGACCGTGTTCGAAAAGAACGGACACATCGGCGGCCTGCTGCGCCGCGGCATTCCGGACTTCAAGCTGGAAAAGAGCATCGTCCAGCGCCGCGTGGTGCAGATGGAAGCCGAAGGCGTGGTGTTCCGCACCAATGTGCTGGTCGGCCCGGACTCCATTCCCGCCGGCATCACCAACGACGCCAAGGAAGTGATTTCCGCCGAGACGCTGAAGTCGCAATTTGACGCCGTGATCCTGTCCGGCGGTTCGGAAGTTCCGCGTGACCTGCCCGTTCCCGGCCGTGAGCTGGGCGGCGTGCACTACGCGCTGGAGTTCCTGATTCCGCAGAACAAGGAAGTGGAAGGCGGTCCGGCCAACCCGATCAACGTCAAGGGCAAGCACGTCGTCGTCATCGGCGGCGGCGACACCGGTTCCGACTGCGTCGGCACCTCCAACCGTCACGGCGCCGCGTCCATCACCCAGTTTGAAGTGATGCCGATGCCGCCGGTGGAAGAGAACAAGCCGCTGGTGTGGCCGTACTGGCCGATCAAGCTGCGCACCTCCAGCTCGCACGACGAAGGCTGTGAGCGCGACTTCTCCGTCCTGACCAAGGGCTTTGTCAGCGATGGCAACGGCCGGGTGAAGGCGCTGCAAGGCGTGCGCCTGTCCTGGGAAGGCGGCAAGATGGCCGAGATTCCGGGCTCCGAGTTCGAGATTCCGGCGGACAACGTGTTCCTGGCCATGGGCTTCACCAACCCGGTGGGCGGCGTGCTGGAATCGTTCGGCGTCAACAAGGATGCACGCGGCAATGCCGCCGCCACCACGGACGGTCCGGGCTGCTACGCCACCAACGTCAAGGGCGTGTTCGCCGCCGGTGACATGCGTCGCGGTCAGTCGCTGGTGGTCTGGGCGATCCGTGAAGGCCGTCAGTGCGCGCGTGAAGTCGATGCGTTCCTGATGGGATCGAGCGTGCTGCCGCGTTAAGCGTCAACGGCTTGGACTGAAACCCCCGTCATGGTGAGAGCTGTGGCGG
Organism: Fluviicoccus sp.; assembly: GCF_030646115.1. GTDB lineage: Bacteria > Pseudomonadota > Gammaproteobacteria > Pseudomonadales > Moraxellaceae > Fluviicoccus. The sequence continues at coordinate 67,473 of NZ_JAUSMX010000012.1, read as the reverse complement.
GGGTTTTCTTTTAACAATCGGTCAAACAGCTGTCGTAGGGTGGGTCAAGACCCACCGGCTGATCTCTGAACGGAGACCGATGGTGGGTCTCGACCCACCCTACTTCACTGAAAGAGTCGATGAGCTATGAATGACAAACTAACTCCTGATGAAGCCATGGTAGCAATGCACTCTTTTCTGGAGATGTATTGGGAACGTGGTCACTCCGAAGAAATCGCTTGCCTGCTAAGCTCATTAATCCTACAAGAAGATGGAAGTTGTGCTGATCCCGCACTATCGGGAGATTGGGAACAATGCGTTCAGAGGGTTATCAACACTCGACCTCAATCCAGCCCTGTCAGCATCTCTCAGATACACTGGCACGACTGTGTGGTGGTGGCCTGCATTGAACTACCCGAGAAAGATCAACTTGTTCTGACTGTCGAATATCCTGAGGATTGGGAAAGGAATCAATTTTCCAAGCGAAGCATTGTGTTTACGGGATTTCACCAAATGACAATCAATGAAATTCCGTTTGATGGCTGCCCAACCATTTTAAGTGCAGCAACCACAGAACAGTCCGATGGATACATAGGCATACGACTCGAAACGAATGCAGGTTATCGGGAAATTACTGCAAAATCGGTAGCGTTGATGTCGGAATGGCTCACAGCCTAAACCTCAAACCCTCACCAACGTCGTCGTCTCACCGCCAATTTCCACCTGGATGCTGACCTTCCCGCCCAGCCCCCGTAGCTTTACTGGGTGAGGCGGGAATAAAAATGACTCAATTAACCCCGATCTGCTGCCTTTCCTGATACCGGTAAAACCCGGTTTCCTCCTCATTGCGGATGTACTGCGCCTCCTCCGGCCCAAACTTGCGGTTCTGCAAGGCCTGGAGCTGCACTTGCAGGGTTTCGCCCTCGTACTGCTTCGCCAGCGCCGCCCGCTCCTGCATGTAGGACGCCCCCGCCGCCGCGCGTTCTGCCCGTTCGGCATCCAACTCATCCCAGCGTTTCACCGCCTCGTCATCCAGCCCCATCGCGCTGCGCAGGTAATGCAACTCCTCCTTGCGGCGCTCGGGCGGCAGGCTGTGCAACTGCTCCTGCACCGAGTTCAACGTCAGCAATCCCTCCATCTGCTGCACCGGGTGCGACTTGTCCGGATCCGTTGCCGATTTCCCGTAAACATCCACCAACGTCTGCACATAGCGATCCACCTTGGTGGACAACGGCAGGCCGGGCGTATCCAGCTGCTGCAGGGCAGCTTCAACTTTCTCCTGCTTCAGCTGCGCCTGCCAGATGACCTTGGCATCCTCGCCGAACAGTTGCAGCCGCTTGTCCCACGTGGCACGCAGCCGCTCTTCCTTGCTGCTGAAGACCATGGAGTGCTTGATCCCGGCCAGCCATTCGTTATAGCTCTCCAGCGCTTCCAGCGAGGCCGCCAGCTGGTCATAGTCGGTGGGAAAGAACAGCTTCAGCATGGCCTTCAGCCGCGCCAGCCAGTCATTGGGATATTTTTCCATCAGGTAGCGCTTCAGCGACTCGATCACCTGCAAGCGCCAGTAAGGATGCGCCAGCTTTGCGCCGTAACGCTTTTGCAGGGAGGCTCCCAGACGCTGTTCCTCGGGAGACAGGCCCTCCATGGTGGCCGCGGATGGCGGGGTCTGCGCTCCCGTGGCGGCGGACGATGCGGCGGCAGCCCCCGAATCCCCGGAGAGCCCCTGGCTTCCGATGCGGCCATCCCCTTCACCCAACCACACCAGCACCCCCATGCTGGCCAGCATCAACAAGCCGCAGGCCATCGCCACCGCCTTGCGGTACGTGCGGGCCCTACCCTTGGCCGGGGATGACTCAGGATGATGCGGTTTCATGGCAACCGCCTCCCGGCCTCGTTCACTGCCGTGCCGTCGACCGCCAGCATGCCCGCAAAATAGATGCGGGTGTAGGCCATGGCGCGCTGGATGAACGAAGGCTTCAGCCCGACCATTTCCCGAAAGACATGATTAAAATGTGCCGCATCCGAAAAGCCCGCTTCCTGCGCGGCGTCCGTGAGCGAAATGCCCTGTTGCATCATCCAGGCTGCCAGGAACAAGCGGTGCCAGTTGCGGTAGCGCCGCAGGGTGAGGCCGGTTTCCTGCCGGAACCAGCGCGACAGCACTTCCTCCGACAACCCGGCCTCCGCGGCATAATGTCTATTGGTCAGGTTGGCCGCCGCCGTCAGGCGAACCGAGGCGACCACTCCGGCCACCGCCTGCTCAACACGCCCTTCCGGCGCTGCTGAGGGCAGGGACAGGCTTTCAACCAAGCGGTCATAGACCCCGGCGGGGTCCACCGGATCAAGGTACAGCCGGCGGAAGGATTCCACCACGGAAGCGGCAAACGGGCCGTCGTCGCAATACAGGTTGTCACTGACGGCGTGCAGACGCGATGACAGCAACCGGTAATCCCGGCACAGCACATCCAGAAAACAGCACCCCAGCAGGCCGGATTCGGAGTAGTAGCGTACCTCCGCCCCGGGCGGCACCAGCGCCAGCGAGGTGCTGACCGTAGGCCCGTCGTTGACGGCAATGTGGAACGGCAGATCCAGCCCGACCAGCAGCCAGGCGCACGCAGGGGTGAACTCAACCGGATCGGGAATGACGCCCAGAAACAGCGAACGGTCTTGCCAGAGATGAAGGTGTATCGGCCCCGGTAAAGCGGCAGCCTCGCGCGCACGATCCAGAACGGCGCCCGACAGTATAGCCATGCCCAATGTTGCCCCCTGCCTGATGTCCAGGCTGTTCTTTTTGTTATGGCGGGTGTTCTCCCGTTGCCAGGCCGGTTCCTTCGCAAAACCGGACCGGAACCGGCTTGGTAAAGATTAGTCAATTCACGACAAACCGACTTGTAAGTTTTTCGCTTATTGACAATACAGGATCGGCTTCCCGACAAACGGCAGGAAAACTTACAAGCAATTGCCCGGACGGATCTCTATCTTTTTCCGGACAGGATGACTAAAAAATCACCAATTCGTGATTTTGCTCGGACGCGACAACACGTTAAACCGCCAGAAGCGCGGGACGGCAAATCCTTCGGGAATGCTGCGCAGGGTCGGGACGGACCCGGCTGCAGCGCGCCGCCAGACGTGTTGCCTGACCATACATAACAAAACAAGGTGGGCACCATGCACTTCAAAAAACTGGCGGCAGTCGCCGCTTCCCTGCTGTTGTCACTGGGGCTGTCGCTCCCGGCGCAACAGGCGCACGCAGAAGCACAGAAAACCAAGTACCCGATCATCCTGGCGCACGGCATGGCCGGCTGGGACGAGATCGCGGGCCTGGATTATTTCGGTAACGAACTGGGCGTCTTCGCCCTGGACGGTTGCCAATTGCTGGAAATCAACGGCTGCAATGACGACGTCAGCGGCAGCCAGATGGCGGAAGCCTTCCAGGTCACCTCGCTGGCTGATTCAGAAACCCGGGGCACGCAACTGGCCGACAAGGTGCAGAGCTACATGACCACCAAGGGCGTCAGCTACATCAACCTGGTGGGCCATTCGCAGGGCGGTTTCGACATCCGCAAGGCGGCGCACCTGCTGAAGTCGCGCAAGGGCTACACCGTGGTCAACAACCTGATCAGCATTTCCTCGCCGCATCGCGGTTCGCCCTATGCCAAGAAGCTGCTGGACAAATACGCCCTGAACGGCTCGTCCTTCTGCTGGAACCTGGCTTGGGACGGCACCCCCGCCAATGACCCCTGCGGCGTGCTGATCACCAAGATCGCCGACGTGCTGTTCGATGCCGTCAACCAGCAAAGCGTCACCACCCGCAACAACATCATTGCCGCGGGCAAGCAACTGGTCTTCAACGACTTCGACGCCAAAGACGGGGTCACCACCGGCGCCAAGGCCTTCAATGCCAAGTACAACCTGAAGAACAGCGCCGGGGCTTATGTGGCCACCCGCTTCCGCTCGCTGATCACCGCGCAGGACGACGGCAACCGCAACCCGGCGCTGAGCGCGCTGCATACGGTGCTGGGCTATAACGCCGACGGCGACGGCTACTGCGCCGGCGACTGCGACAACGACGGCGCGGCGGGCACCGGCGACGGTTCGGTCTATGACATGGACGACGATGGACTGGTGGGCGTGAATTCGCAGCAAATGGGCGGACGCCTGCAATACAACTCGATCCTGGGTTTCCTGGATACCATGACTGAAACCACCGTCACTGCTGTGGATGACATCAACAATCCGTCTTCCATCGCGATGACCTCGCAGACGGCCATCATCAAGCAGGACCACCTGGACGTGGTCGGTGTCGGTCCCGACACCTTTGACGAACTGGAGTTCTACGCGGCCATCAACCACTACATCGCCAAGGCAGGTGGATGATTCTACGCTGAGTCAAAGAAGAACCCCGCCACGGCGGGGTTTTTTATGGGAGTGGTCAGGCCGGTTGCGCCTGCCGGGCGGCGGGCTTCGCGGCCGCCTTCTCCGGCAGTACCGCTTTCGCCATCTCCGTCAAGGCTTCCTCCAGATACTGTGCCAACCGCTCCGGCTGCTGCACCGACTCCGGTGAACTGGTGACACTGATGCTCAGCTTGTCGAGATAGCTCATCACCACCAGCGTCAGGCCGGTGTTGTCATAAATCCCGGCCATGCCGCCGATGCTGCGCAGCATCGCGCCGTCCAGATACAACGGCAGCGGCGAACCCGGCACATTGGTGATGACCATATTGAACATCGGCGGCAGGCGGCGGCTGAGGTGCAGGCGCGAATAGGCGTTCAACGCCACGGCCGGACCGGCGGACGGCAACAGGTCCATCAGGCGGTCCACCGGCACGTCGCGGTTGTAGTCCTTGGCGTGCTGCGCACTGGCGTGGATGGCGCGCAAGCGTTGCACCGGGTCGTCAATGTCAGTGGCGAGGCGGATCAGCATCGACGACACCTTGTTGCCCGCCAATCCCTTCTCGGTGTCAGCGCGGCGCGACACCGGGGCCATCGCCACCAGCGAGGCATCCGGGAGGTTGCCGACCTCCTGCAGGTAACGGCGGGTGGCTCCGGCGCAAATGGCGAGCACCACATCATTGACAGTGAAACCGGGTTGGGTGTTCTTGATTTCCTTCACCGTGGTCAGTGACAGTTGTACACTGAAATAGCAGCGATCGGCGCTGACCGGGCGGTTGAAGTCGGTGCGCGGAGCCATGAAATAGTGGGGAATGCCCTGGTCCTTGCCGGTCAGCGTGCGCAGTGCGATACGACCGGCAATGTCGGCGGTGGAGCGCAACAGGGTGGTGAGCCGGGCCGGGGCGTCCTTCGCCGCCGCCAGCTGGCGTTGCGCCACGTCGCGCACCGTCGGAGCTTTTTCCGCTTGCCAGGTGTCGGCAGTCATCGGGCGCGGCTCGGGGGTGAAGTCGAGCAGGCCGGTGATGACGGCTTCGGCGGAGACTCCGTCCAAGGCGCAATGATGCACCTTCAACAGCATGGCAAAGCCGTCGGCGGCATCGGCGGTGCGGACGAACATCATTTCCCACAGCGGCTGGTCGCGACGCAGCGGCGTGCTGAAAAACTTGCTGCACAGGCTTTCCAGCGACTTGTGCGTCAGCGGGTCATTGATGGTGCGGCGGCGCAGATGGTTGTCCAGGCGGAAATCCGGGTCTTCAATCCACACCGGGTTGGCCAGCAGTGCGGGTGGCGTGTGCAGGCGCTGGCGGAACACGCGCGCCGTTTGCAGGCGCGCGCCGACATGGCGGCGGAAACGGTCGAAGGTCATGGCACCGTCAGCGGGCGCGGCAAACAGCATCACGCCGCCGACGTGCATCGGGGTGCTGTCCTTTTCCAGGTGCAGGAAGGAGGTATCGAGATTGGTGAGGGATTGCATGGCGATCTCCGGAAAATCGGGCGGCGGCCAGGGCCGCGTACGCTCAGTCTGGGAATGCGCACAATTGTGTACATTCGTTCACTGAATTTATACGCCGAATTTCCGGGGTTGTCTTGTCGTCGATCAAGCACCATCGTGCCATATCGAGAAAATCTGGGAATTTCCGACGAACGGCGTCAGCCCAGCCCCGCCTCGATCACCTGCCGCACCACCGCTTCATCCCAACGCTGCTTACCCAAACGACGCGGCAAGGCTTCCAGCGCACGGGCAATCTGCCGTCCCTGCCGTATAGCCTCGACCAGATCGGCAGACAAATTCACCACCGCCGTCTTCTTCCCTGCCAGTTCCGCCCGCACCGCCGCCGGAATCTCCGTCAGCGCGCCAACAATGCGACCCTTCACCAGACTGGTGAGCATGGCGTTGTCGAAACCGCCGAAGGGGGCGCGCACATCATCCTTGAACAGCACCAGCGGCTTGCCCGCCGCATAGGCCAGCGCCGCCTCGACGATCATGCCTTCGTCCGGCACTCGGCCGTTGAGGTTGCAGACCACGGCGTCGCAGCGCTCAATCAGTTCGTACACATCCAGCGCGAAAATGGCGTGGTCGATGCGGGTGCGGATGCCGGACAGCGCGCCCGGCAGTGGCGTGTTGCCCAGCCGCATCACATAAGGTTCCAAGCCGTCGCGGTGCGGCAGGAAGGTCTGGAAACCGGCCTGTTCCAGTTGTTGCGCAATGGCGCTCATGCCGCCGACTTCCTCGGCGCAGAACAGGGGGCCGGAGCAGTAGATTCGTGATGCAGTCATATTCTTTCTCCTTAGCCCGTCACCCGCCGCCACACCGCTCGCCCGACGAAACGCAGCTGGGTGCGGGTGTCGAACCGCTTCAGGTTGGTGGCTACTATACCCTTGGTAAACCGCGTGCGCTTCGAGTAATCCACCCGCACATCCACCACCACCGGCTTGCCCTGCGCCGCCAGCTTCATCGCCTCGTCGATCACCGGCCCGACATCGCCATTGCCCGCCATCAGCCGGTATTCGCACCCCGTGGCCAGCGCCACACCCGCAAAATCAACCACGCCCAGCACCGAACACACCTTGCGGTTATAGGGAATTTCCTGCGCCTGCGAAATCTGCGACAGTTCACCGTCGTTGAACACGAACTGCACCACGCCCAGCTCGTTGGACGCCGCCGTCACCAGCTCCATGCAGGTCATCAGGAACGCGCCGTCGCCGACAATGCCCACCACCTGTTTTTCCGGATGCGCCAGCTTGGCGCCGATGGTGGCGGGCACGCAGTAGCCCATGCAGTTGAAGTCGCTGGGTGACAGGAAATGGCGGCTGCGGTGCATCGGCAGCAATTCGGCGGTGAGGAAGGTGTGGTTGCCGTCATCAGCGACGACAATGGCGTCATCGGCCAGTACATGCCGCAGATGGCTGAAGAAGCGCGCCGGATTGACCCTGTGACCGGAGTCATGGCCGAACCATTCGTCGTGATAGGCCAGCTTGTCGCGCTTCAACTGCGTTTGCAAGGCCGAACCGTCCACAGTGCTGCGGAATCCGGCCACCTGCAGCCCGTCCAGCAAGGCCCCGACCACCAACCGCGCATCGCCGGGGAGCTTCACCTTCGCCGGGTAGTTGGCGTCGAACACGGCGGGATTGATGTCGATGTGGATCAGGTTTTCCGGCACCTTCAGGCCATAACTGCCGGTGGGGATTTCAGCGAAACGGGTGCCGATGGCGATCAGGCAGTCGCAGTCCTGGAAGGCATGGGCGGCGGCGGGCACGGCGTGCGGCCCGAAGGAAAAACCGGCAAACAGCGGATGGTTGCCGGGAAACACCGACAAGCCCTGCAAGGTGGTCGACACCGGCGCGTTCAGCTGCTCGGCCAGCGCCGTCAGCTGCTCCTCACAGAATCGCGCACCCCAGCCGGCGAAGATGCCGGGGCGCTTGGCGCGCTTCAGCAGTTCCACGGCGGAGGACACCTGCGCCAGCACCTCCGGCGGCAGCGACGGTGCGGCGGCGGGACGGAACACCGGCAACTCCCCTTCCACCTCCCCGGCGAAGGCGGCGATGTTCAGCGGCATTTCCACATAGACCGGCCCCGGCTCGCCGTCGTAGGCGATGCGCACCGCCTCGAACAACGTCGGCACCACGTCCTGATGGCGCAGCAGGCGGAACTGCGCCTTGGTGATCGGCTTCATCAGCGCGCTCTGGTCGATGTCGTGCAGCTGATAGCGGTGGCCGGAATCAGTACGGATGCCGCCGGAAATCACCAGCATCGGGATGCCGTCGAGAAAGGCCTCGGCAATGCCGCTGGCCGCGTGCGTCAGTCCGGCGGCGGGCACCACCAGCAGCGTGCCGGGGGTGTCTGTAGTACGGCTGATGGCGTCGGCCATGAACGCGCCGCCGCCCTCGTGCGTCACCAGGATCGGGGTGATGTGCTCGCTGGCGTTGAGTTCGTCATACAGCTCGGTGGTGTGCACGCCGGGAATGCCGAAGGTGAAACGGACCCCGACCTGTTCCAGGGCGTAGCGCAGCAGCTGGGCGCCGGTTTTTCGCATGATGAGGTTTCCTGTTTGATGTTCATCGTCATTCCCGCGCAGGCGGAAATCCACGGCACGCTGAGCACCCTGGAGTTTGTTAACGGAGGATTCCCGCCGACGCGGGAATGACTTCTTCTTAGTATTCTGAGCATACGAGCGGTCATAACATGCCCCGCCCCGCCGTCAGGATGCAGCCGGAAATGAAGGCGCCTTCCAGCGAGCGGATACCGCTGATGCCGCTGCCGGCGATGACGATCTCGGTTTCCAGCGCGGCGGACATGGCGGGCCTCCGGTTTCAGGATGGGGACGAAAATGCCCAAGAGATGAACCGATGGTGCGCTCTCGGAGCGGCAAGGTCTGTCGGGCATGTGACAATCCTGAGTAACGCCATAAAACACATTTGTGATTATTCCTGCAAATCGGTCGTCAGCCCGACCAACGGTATTTCCTGGTTGATGTATATCAATTAGCCATACTAATTATATGGTCTATACTCAGAAACGGATAACAACAATTGCCGTTCAAACGATGACGGAGAGTCAACATGACAACAACGACTGCCTGTCTCACCGCCTTGCGCAAACGTAATGGTGAACATGTTCCTTTCAATCTGGACAAGCTGGAGCGCGCCGTCGCCGCCGCTGGCGCCATGACCGGTGAGTTTGAGGCCGGTATTGCCAATATGGTGGCGAAAGCGGTGGAGGTCTATCTGGCCGACCTGGACGAACTGGATGCCGACAAGGTGCAGGAATTCATGGAGTGCCAGCTGATGGAAGCCGGTTTCTTCCGTACGGCGCGCGCCTGCATCCTCTACCGCGAACGGCGACAGGTACAGGCTGCCGCGAATGACGGCGGATGCATCCGCGTGGCTTGAACCGGCCGCCATCAACGACGGCGGTCAGGTTGTGGCAGGCCCAGTTCGCGCCAATAACCGTCCACCTTGCGCACAATCTCCGGCGAGCGCTCGATCGGCCGCCCCCAGTCGCGCACCGTTTCCCCCGGCCATTTGTTGGTGGCGTCAAAGCCCATCTTCGAGCCCAGCCCCGCCACCGGCGACGCAAAATCCAGATAATCAATCGGCGTGCCGGTGATACTCATGGTGTCGCGCACCGGGTCCATGCGCGTGGTCATCGCCCAGATCACATCGTCCCAGCGGCGCACATTGACATCGTCATCGGTGACTATCAGGAATTTGGTGTAGGTGAACTGGCGCAGGAAGGACCAGATGCCCATCATCACCCGCCGCGCATGGCCCGCGTACTGCTTGCGAATGCTGATGATCGCCAGCCGGTAGGAACAGCCCTCCGGCGGCAGCCAGAAATCGACGATCTCCGGGAACTGCTGTTGCAGCAGCGGTACCAGCAACTCGTTCATCGCCGCGCCCAGTACCGACGGCTCGTCGGGCGGACGGCCGGTGTAGGTGCTGTGGTAGATGGCGTCGCGGCGCAGCGTCATCCGCTCGACGGTAAACACCGGGAACTTCGCCACTTCGTTGTAATAGCCGGTGTGGTCGCCGTAGGGGCCTTCATCGGCCAGATCGTTAGGATAGATAAAGCCTTCCAGCACGATTTCCGCCGCCGCCGGGACTTGCAGGTTGTGGGTCAGGCAGTCGGTCAGCACCGTCTTGCCGCCGCGCAGCAGCCCGGCGAAGGCGAATTCGGACATCGTGTCGGGGATGGGCGTCACCGCCGCCAGCATCGTTGCCGGGTCCGCGCCGATGGCCACCGCCACCGGGAAGGGCTGGTCCGGCGTGCGCGCCCGCCACGCCTGATAATCCAGCGCGCCGCCGCGATGCGATAGCCAGCGCATGATCAGCCGGTTGCGCCCCAGCAGTTGCATGCGGTAGATGCCCACATTCAGCCGGGACTTCTCCGGCCCGCGCGTAATCACCAGCGGCCAGGTCACCAGCGGCGCGGCGTCGTCCGGCCAGCAGGTCTGGATGGGCAGCAGGCCCAGGTCCACCTGAGCGCCTGCCAGCACCCGCTCCTGGCAGGGCGCGCGCCCGGTCTGTTTCGGCGACATGTTCAGCACCTGCCGCACCATCGGTAAATGGCTGAACAGGCTGGCTGCGTCGTTGACCTGCTGCGGGTCCTTCAGCTTCGCCAGCACCTCGCCCAGCCCGCGCAATCCGGCCGCGCTTTCCAGCCCCAAGCCCCAGGCAATGCGCTGCGGCGTGCCGAACAGGTTGGCCAGTACCGGTAGGCTGTAGCCCTTGGGTTTCTCGAACAGCAGCGCCGGACCTCCCGCCCGCAGCACCCGGTCGCAGATTTCGGTCATCTCCAGCTTCGGGTCGATCTCGCGGCTGATGCGGCGGAGCTCGCCGCGTTGTTCGAGGAAGGTGAGGAATTGACGCAGGTCGTGGAATTTCATGGATGACATACCCCTTAATGAAGTTCCCTCCCCATCTGTGGGGGAGGGTCATGGTGGGGGGTGCGGAAAGGCAGCCCAGACACTGCTTCTGGCAACTCCAGCGCCACCGTCGTACCCCCCACCCCGGCCCTCCCCCACAAGGGGGGAGGGAGCACAACGTCCCACACGAAACTTTCAGGAGGCCCTATGCCCCACCGCCTCACCCTCGCACTCACCGGCGCATCCGGCATGCCCTACGCCCTGGCCCTGCTGAAAGCGCTGGTGGCCCGGCAACAACAGGTGTACCTACTGGTGTCGGACGCCGCCCGCGAGGTGCTGCGGCTGGAACACGACATCATCCTGCCCGCCGACCGCACCGCCGCCGAAGCCTTGCTCCGTGATCTGAGCGATGACACCGAAGGCCGCATCCGCCTGCTGGACCCGCAGGAATGGACCGCCGCCCCCGCCTCCGGTTCCGGCGCGCCGCGACGCATGATCATCTGCCCGTGCAGCATGGGCACGCTGGCGGCGGTGGCTACCGGCCTCAGCAACAACCTGATCGAGCGCGCCGCCGATGTGGTGATCAAGGAAGGCCACCGGCTGGTGATCGTGCCGCGCGAAATGCCGTTCTCGACGATCCACCTGCAGCACATGCTGACGCTGGCCAAACTGGGCGTGACGGTGATGCCGCCCTGTCCGGGTTTTTATCACCGGCCCACAGATATCGACGGGCTGGTGGGGTTTGTGGTGGACCGGGTGTTGAAGCAGGTGGGGTTGGAGGGGGACATGACAGGTTGGGGGACGTAAAGAATCTCCTTCCCCCCTTGTGGGGGAAGGCCGGGATGGGGGGTGCGGAAAGCCGCCCGAACACGACGCCGGTTCAGGAACCACCGCAGCACCCCCCACCCTAACCCTCCCCCACAAGGGGGGAGGGAATTCCTCACCACACCACCCACCGCTCCCCCTTCCTCCCCTTCAACAATCCCCCCACCATCCCCGCCACCCGCCACGGCGAAAATTCCCGCACCCCCAACCCGGACAAATCCACCGAATCCAGCAGATTCCGCACCAGCAACCCCAGCTCGGTATCGCCCTCCATCACCAATCGACGGCTGAAAAACAGCGTGTCCGAATCCTCGGTGCGCGATGCCATCGCCAGGAAATCCGCCTTGCTGGCGCGGATCGTCACCTCGGGTTTTGCCGATGGCAGATGCGGCGGTACAAAACCCTGCCGATTCAGCACCAGCGCCAGCTCCATGCCGAGGTCGGTCACCACCAGCCGCACCTGACGGCCGGTCAGTTCCGGCGGAATGGCCGACAACCCGGACTTGCCCAGCGCCAGATTCAGCGCCGTGGCCAGCGCCAGCGACGGCGGGAACTGCGGCAGCCGGAACAGCAAACGGGTCAACGGCTGCGGCACGTTGAACGCGGAAACGACCTGCAAGGCGCGGGCGGCGGTCGGGCGGAGGTTCATCCGTATACACTCTGGGCGCTGCGGTGGAACACAAGGTCCAGCCCCGGCTTGCCGTGCAGGTAGCCGTTGCAGGGTTCGGCGCTGCGCAAGCGGTCGGCGCGGCGGAAGGCGTCGTGCGGGGCGATCATGCCGTCCAGCACGTCGCGGAACAACTGGATCACTTCACCGGTATGCGCCGCCTGTGGGCTGATACGCAGCACGTTCACTCCCAGTTGCAGCAGTTCGGGAATGTCGGCCAGCAGGTCGCAGCTTTTCACCGACTGCGTCTGGATGCCATTCAGCACCAGGAAGGGCTCGTCCTCCTGCGTACGCATTTCCAGCCCGTCCGGGTACTCGCGGCAGACGAACTGGCAGCCGTCCTTTTGCCGATTGAAATGGCGGGCGGTGAAGCAGCGCGCCGAATAGGCCAGCGGCATGCGACCGAAGGCGAAGACCTCGGTTTCCATACCCCCGGCTACCGACTCGGCCAGCAGGCCCAATTGATCCGCATCCAGTTCCACCGACGCCACCCAGCGCCGCGCGCCCAGACAGGCCATCAGCGCCAGCGAGTCCTCGTTGTAGAGGTTGAGCGTCATCCCGGCGACAAAGCCGTCTTCCGCCCGCTGCACCAGGTTGACGGCGGTCATGTCGTTGGCTTCCAGCCCGGACGAGGCCGCCAGCAAGGCCTTCAGGCGGCGCACATCGCTTTCCGACTCCAGCAACACTTGACTGGAAAACACGACTTCCTTCCCGGCCTCGCGCAGGCGTTGGCCGACGCCGATCCAGTCGTCCAGTTCCAGCTCATGGCGGCGGGCGCAGACGGTTTCGCCCAGATAGACGATGTCCACCGGGGCCGAGGCCATCTCGTCGTAGAAATCGAGCATCTGTTGTCGCGGCCAGTAGTAGAGCAAGGGGCCCAGCGACAGGCGGGCGGATGCGGTCATGGTCATACTCCGGTTATTTCCAGGGACGGTGATAGGCGCCCAGCGTGTGCTGGCTGCCTTCCGAAAGCCGGTCCAGGTCCGTGGTCCAGTCGCTGCGCACGATATATCGTTCGCGGTCGCGCAAGGCGTTATCAATCGCCTGCCGCCAGGTGCGGCCGACGGTGGCGATGTAGGCCGGACTGCGCTGGCGGCCCTCGATCTTGATCGCCTTCACCCCCATGCCGATCAGCTGCGGCAGCAGTTCCAGCGTGTTCAGGCTGGTGGGTTCCTCAATGGCGTAATAGGTATCGTCGTTGACCTTGAAACGGCCCTTGCACAGCGTCGGGTAACCAGCTTTTTCGCCCTCGGCGAAACGGTCGATCAGCACGCCGTTCAGCCGCGTTTCCAGCCCGGCGGCGGTGTGATCCCAGCGCACGGCGGGCGCGGGCGAACAGGCGCCGTGGTTGTTGGGCGAATCGCCGGTGGCGTAGGACGACAGCAGGCAGCGCCCTTCCACCATCACGCACAGACTGCCGAAGCCGAACACCTCGATCTCCACCGGCGTCAGCCGCACCACCCCGGCAATCTGCCCCAGCGACAGCACGCGCGGCAGCACCGCCCGGGCAATGCCGAAGTGCTGGTAGTAGAAATCCAGCGCCCCGGCCGTGGTGGCCGAGCCTTGCACCGACAGGTGCAGGCGTGCGTCGGGATACTGGCGGCGGGCGTATTGCAGCAGGCCGGTGTCGGCAATGATCAGCGCATCCACCCCCGCCGCCATCGCCCGGTCCAGCGACGAGCGCCAGCGGCCCATGCCGCCCGCCTGCGGATAGGTGTTCAGCGCGGTGAACACCTGCTTGCCGCGCGCGTGGGCGTAATCCACCGCCTGCCGCAGCGTCGCCTCGTCAAAATTGAGGCCGGGAAAATTGCGGGCGTTGGTGTCGTCGCGGAAGCCGGTGTAGACGCAGTCCGCGCCGTTATCCACCGCCGTCTTCAGCGCGGCCAGCGACCCGGCCGGGCACACCAGTTCAAGCGGCGATGCCGTCATGGACATTCTCCGGACGATAGGGGCGGCCCAGCGCCGAGCCTTGCGACAAGCCGCGCGCCGCCAGCCCTTGGGTAATGGCGTTGATCACCGGCCACTTGTGCTCGCACCAGGCCGGGGCCAACAGAATTTCAGCCGCAGCGGTTCCGGTCAGGCGGTGGAACACCACCTCCGGCGGCGTGCGGGCGATGAGGTCGATGCACTGTTCCACATAGTCCGCCTGCCGCAACGGCGTGTAGCCGCCTCGTCGCCATTGGAAGGCCAGCATCGTCGCCTTGACCACGTGCAGTGGATGCAACTTCAGGCCGTCGGTGCCCACCTCCAGCACCTGCCGCAGCGTTTGCCGGGCATGGTCGGCGTTCTCCCCCGGCAGGCCAAGGATCAGGTGCGTGCACACCGGCAATCCGCGCGCCCGCGCCTGCCGGGTGGTTTCGGCGTATTCGGCAAAACCGTGGCCGCGATTGACTCTGGCCAGCGTCTCGTCGAAAGCGCTTTGCAGGCCCAGTTCCAGCCACACATCAACACCGCGTTCGCGGTATCCGGTCAGCAGGTCCAGCACTTCCAGCGGCACGCAGTCCGGGCGGGTGCCGATGGACAGGCCGATGACCTCAGGATGGGCAAGCGCTTCGTCATAGAGGCGGCGCAGGCGGTCGATATCGGCGTAGGTGTTGGTGTAGGCCTGGAAATAGGCCATCAGCTTGCGCGCGCCGGTGAGGCGCTGCACGGCTTGCGCGCCGCTGCTGATCTGGTCGGTGATGCTGCGGTCGGGCTGGCGTTCGGGAGCGAAGGAGTCATTGTTGCAGAAAGTGCAGCCGCCGCGTCCCTTGCTGCCGTCGCGGTTGGGGCAGGTGAAACCGACGTTGAGCGCGACCTTGTGCACGCGCTGGCCGTGGCGGGCCTGCAGGGCGTGGCCGAGGGTGTGGACGTACTGCGAGAGATCCATAGTGGCGCGGGACGTGGGGGAAGTGCGGGGGATTTTAGGCGTCGGGGGACAAAGGAAAAATGACGGAGGACAAGGCCATATGGCGCAGACATGACCGTCATGTTAATTTCAATGCCCCCGGCACAGTTCATCAGATGTCATGAGGAGAGCATGAGCCCTCACATTCACCTTGCTCGATTCAGCATCAACGGCGCCCTTGCATGAACATCTCCATACGCATTACCCCCGCCACGCTTGCCGACATTCCGGCCCTGAGTGACCTGCTTACCACTTTGTTCACCCAGGAGGCTGAGTTCACCCCCGACCCCGCCGCCCAGGTGCGCGGCCTCGACCACATCATCCGCCAACCTGAAACCGGCCTCATTCTGGTCGCCCGTAACGAGGACGCCATTCTCGGCATGGTCAACCTGCTATATACCGTCTCCACCGCCTTGGGTGAGCGCGTAGCGCTTCTGGAGGACATGGTGATTGCCGACAACGCGCGCGGTCAGGGCATCGGCGGGCAACTGCTGGAGCAGGCTATCGCCGCCTCCCGGCGTAACGGTTGCCGGCGCATTACCCTGCTGACTGACAGGGATAACATCGTCGCCCAACGCTTCTACCAGAAGCATGGCTTCACCGCCTCTCCCATGCGGCCATACCGGCTTAACCTGTAGTCCCCTCCAGAATAACCCTTACCACCCCCTCCGGGTCCTTCCACATCGGCACATGCCCCCACCCCTGCGGCTCCAGCCACCGCGTCTGCGGCGGCAACTCCTGCCGCCGCCGCGCCGACTTCGTCAACAGCCAGTCATGGGTGCCGAACGCCACCGTCACCGGCACCGCAATTTCATGCCCGCCCCGAAAGCTGTCGGCATGTGCAAACGTCTCCTCAAACCCCGGCGCGCGCACAAAATCCTGCGCCGCCGCAAAGGCTTCCTCGGCGGGCATGCGATGACTGCCGGTAGTCATCGGCACCGCCATCAAAACCTCACGCAAGGCAGGCACCTGCAACATCAGCTTCACCAACCCCGGCGCCAACCGCGTTCCCCGCCGCAGGTTGAAGAACACATGCCGCACATGCGCTGGCGGCTTCACCCACAACCCGGCGGGCGAGATTGCCACCACCGACCGCGCCAGACCCAGCCGCGCTGCCTCCAGCGCCATCCAGCCGCCCATCGAATTCCCGGCGATGTCCACCGGCTCCGCCAGCCCCAGGCCACGCAACTGCTCACCCAGCGCCCGCGCCAGATTGACCGTGGTCGGCGGCACCTGCGGCGGCAACAACGGACTGCGGCCAAAGCCCGCCACGTCAAAGGCAATCACCCGCCGCTGCTCCGCCAGCCGCGCCAGCACCGGCCGCCATGCCGCCCCGGACATGCCGATGCCGTGCAACAACACCAGCGGACGACCCAGCCCTTGTTCCGTGAAATGCCACATGGTTCAACTCCTCATCAAGAATGTTCCACAGCCAACAAAATAACGGCTCAGACCCCTTGCCCGCAGGCCTCCGGACGAACGGACGCTGGCGCCGCCTCCGGCGGCCGCGTCGCCAGCCAGACGCCGCCCACCACCAGCACCGCCCCGGCCGCCTGCGACCAGCCCACCGGCCGCCCCAACGCCAGGCCGATCAGCGCCGCGAAGATCGGCACCAGATTCATGAACACCGCCGCCCGCGCCGCGCCCACCTGACGCACGCCATCGTTCCACCACAGGTATGCCACCACCGACCCGAACAGGCTCATCGCCAGCACCGAGGCCACCACGCCCAACGGCGGCGCCGTCAGGAAGTCGGTCTGCGTGCCCTGGGCATACAGGCTGAGCAGCAGGCCGCCCAGCGGCACGGTGCCCACCGTCACCTGCAACGGCGGCAGGCCGGTGATGAAACGCTTCGGCAAGGTCGAGTAGATGGCCCAGCAGGTTGCGGCCAGCAGGATGAACAGGTCGCCCTTCTGGAAGGACAGCGCCAGCAGCACCGACAGCGAACCGCCGCTGATCACCGCCAGCACCCCGGCAATGCCCAGACCCAACCCCGCCAGCTGGCGGCGGTCGATGCGCTCGCCGGTCAGCAGCGCGCCGAATACTGTAATCAGCGCCGGGCACAGCGCCATGATCAGCGCCCCGTTCACCGGCGAGGAATAACGCAGGCCGTGAAACAGCGCCAGGTTGAAGCCACCGATGCCCACCACCGCCATCACCAGCAACGGCCGAGCGTTGCGGCGCAGGCCCGGCCAGTCCACGCCCTCGCGCAGCGCCACCAGCGGCAACAGCACCAGCCCGGCCAGCAGGAAGCGCCAGCCGCTCACCGATTCCGGCGACATATAGGCCACGGCATACTGGCCGAGATAGAACATCAGCGCCCAGAAGAACGAGGTCAGGCCCAGCTTGAGCCAGATCAGGGACAGGTTCATGGTGCATCTCCGAGTTTCATACTCGGATTATCCATTTCCATTGGCGCAAAGATATGCCAGCATCCGGCAAACCATTTTCCATATTCAGAAAATGCTATGGCCCACCCGGACTGGAACAACCTCAAGTACTTTCTGGCCGTCGCGCGCAGCGGCGGCCTCACCCCGGCTGCCGCCAGCCTCAACACCAGCCCCTCCACTGTGTCGCGGCATATCGACGCCATGGAGGCCTCACTGGGCGTGCGGCTGTTCCTGCGCCAGCAGCGCGGCTATCTGCTCACCGACACCGGCAGCGCCTTCCTGGAACATGTGGCGGAAGTGGAGCGGGCAATGCAGGCGCTGGAGCGGCATGGCGCGGCCACGGACGAGCTGGCCGGGGAAGTGAAGCTGGCTACCTTCGAATCGATTGCGCATTACCTGATTGTGCCGAACCTGCCCGCCTTCATGACGCAGCATCCGCAACTGCGGGTGGAACTGCTGATCAACCGCCACCTCGCCGACCTCTCCCGCCGCGAAGCCGATCTGGCGCTGCGCATTGCCGACCCGCGGCAGCGCGACCACGCCCCGGACTACATTGCCCGTTGCGCCGGGACTTTCCGCTTTGAGTTGTACTGCACCCCGCAGGCGCTGGAGCGGGCCGGGGACTGGCGGCGGCTGCCGCATGTGTCGTGGGACGCCGCCTGGGTGAAACTGCCGATGGTGGAATGGCTGCACACGCTGTTTCCCGGCCAGACGCCGGTGTTCCGCAGCAATACGCTGCAAGCGCATTTGCTGGCGGCGCGCAGCGGCCTGGGCGCCGCGCTGCTGCCCTCGTTCATGGGGGAAAACGATGACCGGCTGCTGCGGCTGGACACCGCCGCACTGCCCACGCAGCAGGAGCTGTGGCTGATGTACCACCGCGATCTGAAAGCCAGCCGCAGGGTGCTGGCGATGCGGGATTTTGTGGAGGAAGTTTGCCGGAGGGAACTGGCGAAGTACGGGTGATTCGTTTGACCGCCCCGCATTGGATCAACCCCGTTCACGCTCCAACCTGGCGCTGATCCGTTCCAAACGCTCCTGCATTCTCTCGGCTTGGCTTTCAAGACCCATTTTGCCATACACCGTCACCAGGCTTTCCAGCGTCACAATCAAATCCGGATGATGAAGTCCCTGAAGCCGCTCCGTCATCTTCAGCGAACGCTTCAGGGACATCTCAGCCTGCTGATACTCCCCTTCGGCATCATAAATCAGACCCAGGTTGTGCAAAGTTACCGCCATGTCGACACTTGAACCCCGGGCGCGCTCCTGAATGGCCAACGCCCGCTTGTACATGGCTTCCGCCTTGGGCAACTCTTCCATATTTCCGTAAAGCGAAGCCAGATTGGCGAAACAGCTGGCAAGATCAATATGGCCCGGAGGCAACGCCCCTTCGGCAATGGAAAGCGCACGCAGCAGCAAGGGCGCCGCTTTTTCATAGTCCCCCTGACGATCATAAATCTGACCCAGGTTGCCCAGTAGGATGCTGGTGAACCGATCTGCAGGTTTTGGATCCCTCTCCCGAATCACCAGCGCCCTCTGGTACAATGGTTCAGCCAGATCATCCCGACCCTGATCAACGTACAGGCCTGCCAGATTGCTCAGGCTGTGGGCGACATCCAGATGCTCCGGCCCCAACACCTTCTCGCGAATCATCAGCGCGTTTTTCAATAGCGGCTCGGCCTGGGTGAACCACTCCCGGCTCCGGTACAACGAGCCAAGATTGACCATGATGGTCGCCTTTTCCGACTCTCGCAGCGACGGCGTCTTTTCCGCAATCGCCAACGCCTCCTTGAGAAGCGGCTCGGCCTTGACGCTGTCGCCATGCTCTTCATACCGCAAGGCAATGTTGTTCAGGCTTGTCACCAAATCGGGATCGTTCGGCCCCAGAGTGGCTCTGGCCACCTTGAGTTGCCTTTCACTGATAGCCAGCGACTGGTCGTACTGTCCGCTTTCAGCCAATTGCTGCGCCTGATCATCCAGCTTTTCCCAGCTTTCACCGCCCCGTTTGCCTTTACCGGTAATGGCGCTCAGGCCGACCACCAGCAACACTCCCGCTATAACCTTGGTTAGCGTATTCATGATATTTCCATAGTGCGAAAGCAGCCCGACCGCCTCTGGATTATGCAGCCACCACACGATCAAGGCTTGCGTCGCCCTTCAAAAAATCCACAGCCCCATCACCCCCAGACCACCGCCAAGAAAGGCTCCCGCCAGCACATCCGTCGGGTAATGCAGCCCCAGCACCATCCGCGACAGCGCCACCAGCGACGTAAACACCAGCAGCAAGGGCAGCAACGCAGGGAAATGATAACCCAGCATTACGGTGAACAGCACCGCGTGCAGCGTGTGCCCGGACGGAAAACTGAAATGGTCCAGCGGCCGCTCACCCAGCACCACTGCCTGATGCACCTGATAGGGCCGGGGCCGCAGCGTACGCAGCTTCAGCGCCTTGTAGATCAGCACCCCGGCCCCGGCAGTCAATAGCATATGGAACAGGGGAAGCCATGCCGAAGCACCTTCAAACAAGGCGATCAGCGCAATGAGCGTGTACCAGAAACGGCCGTTGCCGAGTCGGCTGATGTGCTTGAAAAAAACGGCGATGGCGCTGTGGGCGGAATAACGGTTGAGGCGCAGGCACCAGGCCAGGTCCCAGTCAAAAACGCGGATCGGTGACGGCGGATTCAGCTTGTTCATACGGTTGGTACTCCGGCAACAGGGTCCAACATGCCGGAGCGGACAAAGTGCCCGGCGACCCTGGGATTGATTGAATGTTTTTCATCCAAGCCAGAATGCGCCGGAGGGTTGACTGCCGCATGACAGAATCATGTCAGTCGGGTGACAGCCTGACTGACACTCTGTCTTCATGCCTCAGTCCCGCACATTTTTCCGCACAATCGCACCAGTCACCGGGTTGAAGTAAACCTCGACCTGTACAAACTTGTCCTTCCGCTCGTTCAGTCCCCAACCGTAAATTTCGTAGCAGTTGCCGTCGGTCTGGAAGCGTTTGATGGCGAAGCCGTACTCGTTGACGATCTTCTTTTGCATCTCCAGCACATGCAGCCATTTCTCCGGCGGGGCTTTCGGGCAGTCAGCCGCGGCGGCGGCCAGGCCGGATGCCAGCAACAGGATGGCGGCAGTCAGGAAACGGGTCATGGGTTTTCTCCGGAAAGGTCAAACGTTCGCCCAGCGGCGAAGCAGGTTGTGGTAAATGCCGGTCAGCGGCAGCAGCGCTTCCGGCGCGGCGTTGGCGGCGGTCAGCGCCTGGATGGACTGGTCGAGGTCGAACAGCAGCGTGCGTTCGCCGTCATCACGCACCATGCTCTGAATCCAGAAGAAGGCGCAGACACGGGCGCCGCGTGTCACCGGCGTCACCCGGTGCAGGCTGCTGGATGGATACAGCACCATGTCGCCCGCCGCCAGCTTCACCGACTGTGCGCCGAACGAGGTTTCAATGGTCAGCTCGCCGCCGTCATAGTCGGCCGGGTTGCAGAGGAACAGGGTGGCGGAGAGGTCCGAACGCAGCACACGCCGCTCCGGTCCCACCAGCATGACGGCATTGTCAACGTGAGCACCGTAGTGGCCGCCGCCGCTGTAGAGGTTGAAGCGCGGCGGGTAGATGCGGTCGGGCAAGGCCGCCGACATGAACAGCGGATGCCCCCCCAGCACGCGCAAAATGTGCTGACCCAGCTCCCGCGCGGTCGCGGAATCCTCCGGCAATTGCCGGTTCTGTTTCACCCGCCCGGCCAGCGACCCGGCAGAGCGCAGGCCGTCCTCCCAGTCAGCGCGGTCCAGGGCTTCGCGGAAGCGGCGGACCGTGGTGGGGTCAAGGACTTTTTCGAGAATGGTCAGCATAATGATACTCCTGAATGAAACCCCCTCTCCCCTTGTGGGAGAGGGTCGGGGAGAGGGGTGCGGAAAGCGGCACGAAAACATCGGCATGTCATGACCACCGCAGCGCCCCTCTCCCTAGCCCTCTCCCACAGGGGGAGAGGGAAAATCAACGCTGTGTCCACAGCACCTCCCGCCCGATACTGTACACCGTCGCGCACCCGGCCAGCGCCATGCACAACTCCAGTTCCTCACGCAGCAGCCGCATCAAGTGCGCCACACCCAGCGCCCCGGCCACCGCCAGCGCATGCAGCTGCGGGCGGCCGACCATCACCGCATTCGCGCCCAGCGCCAGCGCGATGAAGGCGTCGCGACCGGATCGGATGCCGCCGTCCAGCAGCAGCGGATAATCCGCCCCCACCGCCTGCCGGATGGCGGGCAGCAGGTCGAGCGCGGCCGGCATGCCGTCCAGCGCCCTCCCGCCGTGGTTCGACACCGCCAGCCCCGCCGCCCCCAGCGCCTGCAAGCGCACGGCATCATCGGGATGCGACACGCCCTTCACCAGCACCGGCAGGCGGGTGAAGGCCAGCAGCCACTCCAGATCCTTCCAGCCCGGCGCATCGGCCATCATGCCCTGAAACAGCAGGCTGTCCCCGGTGGTCAGCGTGCGGCGCGGCGGCGCGGCGTAACCGGCCAGATTGGCGGCGCGAATACCCGTCGGCATGGCAAACCCGGCGCGCAATGCCCTCTGGCTGACCGGCTGCACCGGCGTGTCCAGCGTCACCATCAGCGCGGTGTAGCCAGCCGCTTCTGCACGCCGTACCAGATCGGCGGTGGCGTTACGGTCCGGCTGGAAGTAGAGCTGGAACCACTTCTCAGCCGTTGTTTCCGCCGCTACGGCTTCCAGCGTCACCGACGACAGCGTACTCAGCACCAGCCCGGTGTCGGTCGCGGCGGCGGCCTGCGCGGTCGCCAGTTCACCGTCCGGGTGCGCCAGCTGCTGGAAGGCAACCGGCGCCAGCAGCAGCGGGTGGTGGAACGGACGGCCGAGCAGGCTGAGCGCCGTCGAGCCGCCGCCGCAGTCGCGCAGCAGCCGGGGCATGATCCGGTGCCGTGCGAAAGCCGCCAAGTTATCACGCAGGGTAACTTCCTCACCGCTGCCGCCGTTGATCCAGGCCAGCGTCGTTGCCTCCATGAACTGCGGCGCGAGTCGCTCGTAATCGGCCGCCGTCAGCAGTTCCGGCGGCAGCGCGGTCAGCGGCTTAGAATTCATAGCTCAGCGTCACGTTGGCATTGCGGGCGTCGCCGATGTAGGTGAACGCACCGCTGCGGTAGGCGGCCAGGTAGTAATCCTGATCGGTGACGTTGGCCACGTTCAGGCGCACGCTGGCCTTGGGGGTGAAGGCATAGGTGGCGAACAGGTCGAGCACGGTGTAGGCCGGAACTTCGTAGGCATAGGCGCCGGTCGTGGCGTTCCAGGCGGCGGCGCTGTCGGGCTGACCGGCATACCGCTCGCTGGCGTAGGTGACGGTGCCGCCGAAGGCGAATTCCGGGGTGAAGGCGTAGCGCAGTTGCAGGAACAGGCTGTTCTCGGCGAAGTTGCTGAGGGTGTGGCCGACGCCGGTCGGATCGGCGACGGACTTCAACACTTCCGACTTCATCACCGCCACGCCGAACTGGGTGCTGAGTTCGTCGGTCAGGTTGCCGCTGAGGCCCAGCTCAATACCCTGAACCCGGTTCTTGCCGCTGTTGAGGGTGCCGGTGGTGGCATAGCTGTTGGCGCTCAGGCCTTCCATCACATCGTCCTTGGTGATGCGGAACACGTCGGCTGTGGCCAGCAGCTTCTCGTCGAACAGGTTCCATTTCGTGCCCAGTTCGAGATTGGTGGTCTTTTCCGGGCGGCTTTCGGTCACCAGCGCCGGATTGCCGTTGACGGTGCAGACGCCGCCGTAGCCGCAGTTCGCGCCCAGGTCGGACTCGCCGCCATTGATCTCGGACGCCGTGCTCCAGTTCAGGTAGACGTTGCCTTCATCCGTCAGTTGGTAGACCGTACCGAGGTGGAAGTTCCACAAGTCATCCTCGTAGGCGTACGTGGTCTGCGCCAGCGTCGTGGTGTTCTGCACCGTGTTGCGGTAGTCGAAGCGGTCCAGACGCACACCACTGAACACTTCCAGCTTGTCGCTCAGTTCCACCGTATCCATCACCGACAGCGACAGCGTCTTGATCCGCCAGTCGGAATCCCATGCGCCCTTGCTGGGGCTGCGGCCCATCAGCCCACCGATGTTGCCGATGGCGTTACCGTTGGCGTCGAGGATGCAGTAGGCATTCTTGGTCGTACCCGTGCCGGTGATGCAGTTAGCATTGGCGTTGTTGGCGGCGGTCAGGCCGGTGTAGACGCCGTTCAGCACCTGTGAGTCGGTGTATTCCGCACCGAAAATGAACTTGTGCAGCTTGCCCGCCAGCGTCGTGTCGAGGAACAGGTTGAGCTGGTCGGCCAGATAGTCCACCTGCTGCCAGCCGTTATGCGAACTGAGAGTGATGGTGTCGATGCCGGGCGCGCTGTCGTTGGAGCCACGCACCGCGCCGCGCGCGCCGGTGGTGACATAGCCGTTCTCGGAATTGCCGCGCCGCAGGCTGTTGCTGAGACGCAGATTGTCATTAAAACGGTACGTGGCGCGCAGCGTCGCCACATCCACCTCGGCGCTGAGGAAGTCCTGATCCTGCAAATAGACCGGAATATCCGTGCGCGGCTGGCCGCCGTTGGGCGCAATGTAGGTGCCGAGGTCGGGCATGTCGCGGGCGCTCAGGTGATAGACATCAGCCAGCAACTCCAGCTTGTCCACCGGTTGCAGCAGCAACGAAAAGGCGTAGCCAGTGCGCTCGCGGTCGGCCGGGGCGCGGCCGGGAATCTGCTCGTAAGCCTGCAGCAGGTTGGCGCGGAAGGCGGCGGTATCGCTGAGGCGGTGGTTGGCGTCGATTTCAATACGGCGGTAGTCGTCGGTGCCAAACCCGGCCTGCAGCTTGGTGAAATCGTACTCGGTGCCGGCCTGCTTGCTGACGCTGTTCACAGCGCCGCCGATGGTGCCACGACCGGCAAAGGTGGCGCTGGGGCCCTTGGAGATTTCCACCTGTTCGCTGGCAAAGCTCTCGCGGATGGTCATGCCGGGGTCGCGCAGGCCGTCGACGAACACGTCGCTGCGGGCTTCATAGCCGCGGATGATGTAGCGGTCGCCGAAAGCATTGCCGTTTTCGCCTGTGCCAAGTGTGATGCCGGGCTGTGCCTGCAAGATCTCGCGCAGGTCGGAACGACCGGAATCCTCAATCTGGGTCTTGGTCAGCACGCTGATCGTCTGCGGCGTCTCGGCCAGCGGCTCGGCATGGCGGGCGTCGCCAGACACCCGCGCTTTGTAAGGCGCGCCGGGCTGGGCGTAAGGGTTGGTGTCAATGGCCCGGCCTTCAATCTGCAAGGTGTCCAGACTGACCGCCGCCTCTTCCGCCAGCACTGACGGCGACAACAAGGCAGCGGAGACGCCCAGCACCACGGCAGGACGGGACGACATGGCGCGGCGCAACGAAGCGGGCTGGAGGATACGGCTGGCGGACATCATGAACTCCTGGAAATAAAGGGTTAGCGGGTAATCAGCGAATATTCGACGGGGATGGTCAGCGTCAGCTGGTCCAGCCCCAGGTCATCGGGAAGCGGCGGCATCGGGCTGGAGCGTTGCAGCATCTCCAGCGCAGCCTGGTCCAGCCCCGGTTCGCCGGAGCCGGTGACAATCCGGGACGACAGCAGTTCACCGCGGCGGCTGATGGTGAAGGTCAGCAGCACCGTGCCCTGCGTCTTGGCTTTCTTCAGCGCGGCGGGATAGGTCTTGTGGGCGTTGAGCCAGGTCTTGAGCTTGCCGAAATAGGGATGGCGCGCATGGCGTGAACCCACGCCGGAACCGCTGCCCTGACTGCTGCCGGTTGCACCGGCGTTGGTGCTTGGCAGGCCGGAGCTGCCGACAGCACCGGTGGTTGATGTCTGTCCGGCAGCGGATCCGGCACCACCGGCGTCCGTGGCGGCCAAAGCGGGAGCGGCATTAGGAACGGCCACGGGTTCAGCCACAGTGGCAGCGGGAGATGCTTCACGGACCAGCGGCGTGACAGCGGCCGGTGCAGCGGTGCTTACCGGTTCGACCGCGCGGGTCGTCGGCACAACGGGCGCGGACACGGCAGTCGCTTTGACCGGTTTCGTCACGGCAGTGACGGCAGGAGAGGAAGCGGCAGGCGCAAAACGGGCGGGGCGCAGCGGCTGCCCGGACGCCATCAGCAGCATGACCGAGAGGTCATCGCCGGTTCCGGCATCCGCTTCCGGGCTCATCACCGGCGCGGACGGCAGGAGCGCCGCCTGACCGGCCAGCAGCAGCAAGAGCAGCACCAACAGCGCCTCCAGCCCAAAGGCCAGGCACCAGCGGCGGAACGACTCACGCTCCATCCAGCGCCCGTGTCCGCCCCCCTTCTCCTGTATCGACCGCATCGTCACAATCATGCCCATACCTCCCGGCTATGGGCTTATCTTATTTTAAATGATAATCATTATCAATAGCGTTTACTG
Source organism: Fluviicoccus sp. (assembly GCF_030646115.1). Classification (GTDB taxonomy): domain Bacteria; phylum Pseudomonadota; class Gammaproteobacteria; order Pseudomonadales; family Moraxellaceae; genus Fluviicoccus. Next base: position 41,549 of record NZ_JAUSMX010000012.1, on the reverse strand, counting down.
ATTGAAGGCTTAAGAATCCGGGCCTCAGGTCCGGTTCGGTATTTATTTTATAAGGTCTGAAAATAGCGACTCAGCGCAACGTCACCCGTTGCACCGGCGCATCATTGAACCGACCCAGCAGGGCCTCGACGCTGGGAATCCGCACATGGCGGCCTTGCACCTCCACCAAACCTTCCTCACGCAGTTTGCCGATAATGCGCGACAGCGTTTCCGGCTGCATCGACAAGCGGGCGGCAATCAGCCGCTTCGGCAGCAGCAGGTCAATCTCGGCGCAATCCTCGGCGCGGTTTTCCAGTTGCTGGATCAGGTACAACGCAAAACGCTGGGTGGCGTTCTGCAAGGTCAGCGTTTCCAGTTCGCCCAACCGCTGGTGCAGGCGGATGCTGAGATGCCCCAGCAGGTGCAGGCAGGCCTGCGGATTCTCGGACAGCGCCTGCAGCATCAGCGCATTCGGCACGCTCACCAGATGCAGCGGGTCCAGCGCCTCGGCGCACACCGGGTATTCCGAGCGTTGCATGAACATCACCGCCTCGGCGAAGGTCTGGCCGGGGTGGATGATTTCCACCACCTTTTCCTGACCATCCTGAGAAATGCGGAACAACTTCACCTTGCCGGACAGCACCAGGAAGAAATTGACCGCCGCCTGGCCCTGACGGATCAGCAACGCACCCGCCGGTTGATGGAATTCACGGATCGATGCCAGCAGGCGGTCCTGCACCGCCGCGTCCAGATGCTGGAACAAGGGATGGCGCAACACCGTATGGCGAATCTCGGGGGCGGGAATCATGGGCCTGTCACCTCTGCCAGCCTGTCAGGGCCGGTTCTCAAACCATTAAAAAAACGAGGGGGAAAACCTGCGGTTCTCCCCATGTTTGAATCTAGCCCGCGCCTTGCAAACCGACACCTCGCCAAACGGCCAGTCATTCGCTTTCTGAAGAACAGGCATCAAGACACTAACCTCGCCGCGCCGCTTGGCCGACGGGCCGTACAATATCGGCCGATTCCCCCAATGCAGGGCCGGGCGGACTGTGTCAGACTGAAAATTCACGACCATCGCCACCTACGGGAACCTTCGCCTACCGTGCCAAACCCCAACCGCCGCTCCGCCCTGCTGCTTTCAGCCTGTCTCACCGCCACGCTGCCGTTGACCGCCGCCATCGCCGCCGTTGATGAGGCGCAGGCGCGCAAGGCCGGGGAAGCCGCCGTGCAGACGGTGATTCCGCGCAAGATGGACTACAAGTCACTGAAGCTCGGTTTCCTGCCGTTCAGCGCCAAGGTCAGTGACCTCACCATTTCCGAAAACGAACGCTTTGCCCGTCACCCGCTGCGCGACTGGAAACATTTCTACACCGCCCGGGAAATCAGCCTCACCGCCGACCTGCTGCCGCTGCTGATCGGCCGTATCTCCGTCACTAAGCTCGACATCCGCGACTTCCAGGCCAACGTGCTGGTGGACCGCGACTACACGCTGAATGTCGGCGACCTGATGCAGCAGAAGCGCGGACCGCTGATGAACTGGCTACGGGTGAAGAACTTCCACGCCAGCGGCGGCTCGGTGCGGGTGGTGGACGCCACGGCCGCGCGCGGTCCGGCGCGGCTGGTGTTTGACGACATTGACGCCCGTTTTACCGGGTTCGCCATCAAGGACAAGTTCCAGCTCAATGTCGGGCTGCGCACACCGGGCGCCAAGACCCGCAACGTCAGCCTGCGCGGCGTCGCCGGGCCCATCCTCGACACCGTGCGCTCCGAGCAGGTGCCGCTGGACGGTGTGCTGACCGTCGACCAAGCCCCGATCCTGCCGTTTTCCGCCTACATCCCCGACGGCCTTACCGCCTACCCGGAAAGCGGCACGGCCTCGATGAAACTGCAATTGCAGGGCAACGCCTGGGACGGCATGACCAGCAAGGGCGGCATCCGCCTGGAAAACCTGGTGATGGTGTCGCGGGACGGCACGCTGCGCGGCAAGCCCTTCACGATGGCGCTGGATATCGGCCGCAACGTCGTGTCGCTGAAACAGCAGCAGGTGGCCATCAACAACATGGCTGTCAGCATGGGCGGCAACCGCCTCACCCTGGATGGCATGGTGCGTGGCATTCCGCGCACGCCGGTGATCGACATCGACCTGCGCGCTCCCGCCATCGACCTGGCGGCCATGGAGGAAATTTATCCCTTCTTCCGCGCCTATCTGCCCAAGGGCCTGCAATTCAACGGCACGGCCGCCCTCGATATCCACGCCAAAGGCGACATGCAGGCCATGGCTTCCACCGGCAAGCTGGATGTCAGCGGCCTGGGGCTGTTTCTGGCGGAAGTGTTCGAGAAGAAACCGGGAGCCGACCTGAAAGTGGATTTCTCGGCTAACCTGACGCCGAAGGATTTCACCATCAAGGCCAAAGCCAACGTCACCGGACGGGATCTTGTGCTGCTCAATGCCTGGCTGTTCCGCGACGGCCTGAAGCTGGCGCTGGGCAACCGCGTCCCGGTGCGGGTGCTGGACAGCGTCATCCGCCCGTCCGAGAAACTGACGGCTGGCGGCGTGCGCGGCGCCATGGATTATGACAACGGCTTTGTCAGTTTCCGCAATTTCGCCGCCGACAGCCTCAGCGACCCCGACGGCCCGGTCATGGACACGCTGATAAGCGGCTCCTTCGACCTCAACCGGCTGGTGGTGCGCTGGGACGTCAGCGCCCGCCTTTCGGCCGTGCGCTCGCAAAAGCTGCTGAAGGCGTCGCCGGGGCTGGCGGCGCTGATGGATGCCGACGGCCGCCTGCCGTTCCGGTTCAAGGTGGAAGGCCCCATGCACAAACTGCGTGTGTTTGTGCAGGCGGAGACAATGCCGCCGGGCCACGCCGTCCTGCGGCGGCTGCCAGCGGTCGGTTCATGGCCGGCGGTGATTGGCGTCCGTTGAGCAACTGTTCATAATAGCGCCGGGCCGAATGGCCGGCGGCTTTGGACAATCATAAAAAAAATATGCAGAAACACTCCCGGCCGTTTGGCCGAACCCCACCGCCAACGTCACGCCTGCTGCGCATGATGTTGGCCCTGCTGCTGTTGCCGTGGCTGGCGCTGCCGGTCACAGCCGGTACACTGCTGGTCGATCCGGCGGCGGCCCGGCAGTCCCCGGGCGGCAGCATGGACTATGTTGCCGATCCCGGACGGCAGTTGGGCCCCGCCGAGATCAGGCGTTTGCCCGGCTGGCTGCCGGTGAAAGGCGAAAACCCGAATTTCGGCTACAGCCACAGCGCCATGTGGCTGCACAGCCGCCTGATCAATGCCTCTCCTGTACCGCAAACCCGCCTGCTGGAAATCGGCTATCCGGTGCTGGACAATGTCCAGGTCTGGCTGACGCCCTCCTCCGGCCCGCCACGGCACTGGCAAATGGGTGACAAGCTGCCGTTCACGGCGCGGCCATTCCTGCACCGGCATTTCCTGACCCCGGTGGACATCCCGGCCCACGGCAGCGTCGACCTGTTGATCCGGGTGGAAACCGGCAGCAGCGTGCAGGTGCCGCTGACCTTATGGCAGCCCGAGGCGTTCCGGCTGTACGACGAACGCACCAGTCTCATCCTGGGCCTGTATTTCGGCATCATGCTCAGCATGCTGCTTTATAACGGCTTCCTCTATATCTCGTTACGTGAACGCCAGTATGCCTGGTACGTCGGTTATGTGGCCGCACTCACCGTCTTTCTCGCCAGCCTGGACGGGCTGGCCTTTCAGTACCTGTGGCCGATGGCCACGGTCTGGAACGACCAGGTGCTGGTGTTCAGCCTGGCGCTGACACTGTTCTTTGGCACGCTGTTCGCCACCAATTTCCTGCACATGGATTTGTCCGGGCGTCTGGCGAACAGCGCCATCCGGCTGACACTGATCACCAGCCTGTTTGGTACCGTTTCCGCATTCCTCCTAGACTACACCCTGGCCATTCACCTGATGGAGGCATGTGGCGTCTTCTGCATGCCGGCCATTCTCTGCTTCGCCGTCTACCGCGCCTGGCAGGGTTACAAACCGGCCCGTTTTTACATTGCCGCCTGGTCCTTTGTGCTGCTCAGCGGCATCGTCCTGGCGCTGGACAAATACGGGCTGATCCCGCACTCCGCCCTGACGGAGGCGGCCGTCCCGGTGGGTTCCGCCATGCAGATCCTGCTGCTGTCCTTCGCGCTGGCTGACCGCGTGCAGCAGGAACGCAGCCTGCGCGAACAGGCCCGCGTCGACATGCTGCACATGCAGCAACAGGCCAATACCGTGCTGGAACGGCGGGTGCAGGAACGCACGGTGGAACTGATGGAAGCCAACCTGCGGCTTCAGGAACTGACCGTGACCGACGCCCTCACCGGCGTCTACAACCGGCGTCATTTTGACGAGGCGCTGCGACAGGAGGTCAAGCGCGCGCTGCGCACCGGCGACAACCTCGGCCTGCTGATTATCGACGCCGACCACTTCAAGGCGGTCAACGACACCTGGGGGCACCAGACCGGCGACCTCTGCCTGCAAATCATCGCCCGGGTGCTGCAGGAAAACCTGCAACGCGAATGCGACCGAGTGGCCCGTTACGGCGGAGAAGAATTCTGCATCGTGCTGCCCACCACGTCTCCCGAGGGCGTGCGGCATGTGGCGGAAACCTTGAGGCGGGCGCTGGAGCAAACGGCGGTGCCTGGCCCCAAAGGTGACTTCCGCATCACGGTCAGCATTGGCGCAGTCAGTGCTGTTCCACAGCATCCTGAAGACGGCGTGCGCCTGCTGGCCACCGCCGACGCCGCACTCTACATGGCCAAGGAAAGCGGCCGCAACCGGGTCAGCGTCCGCGACGGGCTGGACGCCTGAATCAGGGTTATGACGACATCCAATCCCGGAAATTCCTTGCGTTTCATCAGATTTCTGACCGGCATAAACATTTTTCCGACGAATGACTGATACAGTTGCCATTGGCATTGCGCTCAGAAATTGGCCCAAATGCCGGGTTCCTGCGATTTTGCGGTCATAGCCTGTTCAGTAAACAGCCACTATAACGCGGAACCGCCCTTCAATAAGAATGAGAACGGCCTCACACTTTTTCCGCAATGTGGCGGAATCCGGTCTGGCCGCTCGACACAAGGAGTTAAACCTATGCTGTTGCGCTTGCTTGGACTCTGCCTGCTGTTGACTGTCTGGCTTCCCCTGACTCCGCTGCATGCCGCCGGGGAAGAGGACGATCTGGACGAACTCCGCACCACCCTGGGTAATGAATGGCAACTGACCCGTAACGACAAACGCCGCAACATCAAGACCTGGGCCCGGCTGGAAGACGGCAAGCGTTATCGCTCGTTCAAGGTGGAAGCCGAACTGGACGGCAAAGTAGACGCACTGGCGCACGTATTGCTGGATTTCGGGAACTACACCAAGTGGTTCTGGCAAACCCGGGAATCCCGCCTGCTGAAGCAGGTTTCAACTACCGAATTTGTCGTCTACATGGTGCACAACGCCCCCGCCGGATTACCGGACCGTGACACCGTGCTGCGCGGTGTGCTGGAACCGCAAACCCGGAACAAACCTTATGTAGTACTGAAAGTGACAGCGGTTCCCGACTACCTGCCCAAGCAACGCTCGCTGGTGCGCATGCCCGCCGAGGAAATCACCGTCAAGTTCTCCCCGGTTGGCCCCAACAAGGTTCTGGTGGAAGCCGAAGGCTTCTTTGACGCCGGCGGCACCGTGCCCGCCTGGGCCGCCAACTTCGTGCAGCGCAGCGCCCCCTACAGCGTCATTCTGGGCATGCAACGCATGATGGTTCAGGATCGTTACACACTGACCAAAGCACCATTGCCCTTTGCCGTCTACGACTGGTCCAACTACAACTGACCGCCGCCATCAGTCCCGGGATGCCCAATCCCGGGGCCGCAGGAAATCCTCCACAAAACGCGACTCCACCGAACCCGGTTCCGGCTGGAAATCATATTGCCAGGACACCAGGTTCGGCAGCGACATCAGGATCGATTCGGTGCGGCCGCCGGTCTGCAAGCCGAAAATCGTCCCCCGGTCATAGACCAGATTGAACTCCACGTAACGTCCCCGCCGCACCAGCTGGAAATTCCGTTCACGCTCGCCGCAGGGCGTGTCCTTGCGCCGCGCCAGGATTGGCCTGTAGGCATCCACATAGCCGTTGCCCACCGCCTGGATGAACTCGAAACAGCGCTCAAAACCCCACTCGTTCAGGTCATCAAAAAACAGCCCGCCGACGCCGCGCGCCTCGTTGCGGTGCTTGATGAAGAAGTATTCATCACACCACTGCTTGTAGCGCGGATAAACCTCGTCACCGAACGGAGCGCACACCTGCCGGGCATGACGGTGCCAGTCGCGGCAATCCTCTTCAAAACCGTAATACGGCGTCAGGTCAAAACCGCCGCCCACCCACCATACCGGCGCCTCTCCCTCCTTCTCCGCCACAAACAGCCGCACGTTGGCATGGCTGGTGGGGGCATACGGGTTGCGGGGATGGATCACCAGCGACACACCCATGGCCTGAAAACTGCGCCCGGCCAGTTCGGGGCGGTGTGCCGTCGCCGACGGCGGCAGCTTGTTGCCATGCACATGCGAGAAATTGACGCCGCCCTTCTCGATCACCGCTCCGCCTTCCAGCACCCGCGAGCGGCCGCCGCCGCCCTCGGCGCGCACCCAGCTGTCCTCACGGAAGAAGACGCCGCCATCCTCGGCTTCCAGCTCGCGGCAAATGCGGTCCTGCAGGGCCAACAAGGCCTGCTTGGCGGCGTTCAGGTCAATCTCGGCAGACATGGCGGTTCTCCGGGTTCAGGAAATTCAGGAAGGACGAAGGACTTGCCCGGTCAGGGCGTCACGGATCAGGGTGGGTTTGGTCTGGCCGCCCAGGCGGCCCGGCAGCAGGTAATCAACCTGCCCGCGCAGGCCGCACTGCACCTGCAACGGTGTGCGGGCGGGCGGCAGACCGGTACGGTTGGCGCTGGTGGAGACCAGCGGCCCGCCATAACGGCGGCAAAGCGCCTGCACCCCCGTATGTGCGGAAACGCGAATGGCGACACTGGCATGGTCACCACGCACCCACTCGGGGAAATCATGGCCCACCGGCACCACCCAGGTATTCGGCCCCGGCCAGCTTTCAATGACGCGGCGGCACTGGCTGACGGTCAAACCGCCCAGCCATGGCAGCACCTGCGCCACGTCGGCGGCAATCACGATCAGGCCCTTGTGCATCGGCCGCTGCTTGATGTCGAGCAGGCGCAGCACCGCCGCCCGGTCAAAGGGATCACAGCCCAGACCCCAGACGGCCTCGGTGGGATAGGCGACTACGCCGCCGGCCTCCAGAGTCCGGACGGCCTGGCGAAGCTGGATGTCAGAAGGAAAAGGCATGGGTCACCCGCTGTCAGCGTGACGGGGCCAGCTGCTCGTAACCGCCCGCCACCGTCGCAATGCATCCGGCCAGTTCCAGCTCCAGGAGCAGGCCGGCCATGGTCGCGGCATCATACCCGCTCTGATCCACCAGCGCATCAAAGGACTGCACCTGCCAGCCCAGCACGGTCAGCACCTGCCGCGCGCGATCATCCAGCTCCATCTCCATCGGTGGCAACGCCTGCGGATGGCCGGACCCGGCCGCCGCCTGCGCCAGCCGCGGTCCGATATCCTCCAGCAACTGCACCGGTTCATCCACCAGCCGCGCACCCTCCCGGATCAAGGCATGGCAGCCTTTCACCTGCGGATTATGGATGGAGCCGGGAATGGCCCAGACCTCACGGTTCTGTTCCAGCGCCAGTCGGGCAGTAATCAGCGTCCCGCTTTGTACGGCCGCTTCCACCACCAGCACCCCCAGGCTGAGGCCGCTGATGACGCGGTTGCGGCGGGGAAAATGGTATTGCTGGGGCGGTGTCTGCGGCAGGAATTCACTGACGAGAATGCCATCATGGGCAACGATGGCCTCCGCCAGGGCGGCATGCTGGCGGGGGTAAAGATCGCACAACCCCGAGCCCAGCACGGCCACGGTAATACCTTCGGCCTGCAGCGCCGCCTGATGGGCCGCGGCATCAATACCCATGGCCAGACCGCTGGTGATACCCAGCCCCTGCCGCGCCAGATCAGCGGCAAAATCCCGCGCCGTAGTCAGGCCGTTCTGGCTTGGGCGGCGGCTGCCCACCATCGCCACCTGCGGCCAAGCCAGATGACCGGCCTCGCCCTGACAGAACAGCAGCGGCGGCGGGTCGGCAATTTCGAGCAGCAAGGGCGGATACGCGCTGTCCGCCAGCGTCAGCACCGTCAAGTCATGCCGGGCAACAAGGCGCTGCGCCTCCTCGACATCGCGCCGCACCAACAGGTCGTTGCCCGCCCGCCATTGCTCCAGCGCCTTCAACCAGCGCGCCGACAATCCGGCCTGCGCCCAGCACTGTGGGTCGGCCTGCAATGCGGCGGATGGCGTCTCCAGATGCCGCCACAACTTCAGGAACGCCGTATGCGATTGTTCCAGCAAACGCCATAACAACAGCCACTGCTCCAGCGGCTCACTACCCTTGTCCATAAGTCCCTGTGTTCCTCCCGGCCTTTTGCCGGCATAAAAAAAGGCTGTCTATCCAGACAGCCCGAAAACTTTTTAACGCTGGAACGAATCAGTCGCCACTCACCGGCGGACGGACTTCATCACCCTGCTTGATGACGGTGGAGGCCTTGAGGATGATGGCATAGCTGACCTTGTTGAAGGTGCGGAACACCATGGCCAGGCCTGCGCTCTCCGCCGGCAACTGGATCATCTCGTCCTTGGTCCGGTCACGAACCACCGCACCGCGCTGATACAGGGCAAAGGTATGGCCCTGCTGCACACCTTCACGCTCACCACGGTTAATGACCACAACACTGTTCATGCCGCCGGAGCCCAGCGAATTCATGACCTGCAGGATGCGTCCCGGCTTGACATTGTCCGGGTTGCGCGGGTGGAAGATCGGCGTTACCGCCATCGACTCACTCAGCAGCAAACGGTCTTCAATACGTACTTCCTGTGTGCTGCGGGCAATCTCGTAGGTGCCGACCTCACCTTTCACCGCTGAAATCTTGCCGCTGGCGACATCAATCGCCTCAATGCCCAGCACTTCGCCGGTATCCGGATCAATATATGGCTTGCCACGGCGGTAAACGCCGTAATTATCGCCGGCCGCCATGTTGCTGCCACGGGCATAGACCTTCTCGCCTGCTCCGGCAATGATACGATGGGCAACGCCTGCCAGCACATAGGGCGCCTTCTCGAAGTCTTCCACATTCACCACCCGGCTACCCGAGAGGAATGCGCGGATGGATTGCAGGGACACGGCGGGAATGGCGACACTCAACGGCTCGGAACGGACCTGCGGCAACAGCTTGCCTGTATTGGCGTCCACCCGCGCCGTGGCGCGGCCGGTCATGCGTTCGGCCACTTCAGCGCAACCGCCGCCCGCATCCACCGCCACGACGCTGCGGTCTTCAATACGGCACAGCAGCAACTTGTCGCCGGGGAAAATCAGATGGGGATTGCGCACCTGGGGATTCACTTCCCAGATTTCCGGCCAGCGCCAGGGATCTTTCAGGTAGCGGTTGGAAATATCCCACAAGGTATCACCCTTCTGAACCGTATAACGTTCGGGAGCGGTGTCCTTGATATCGACAGCCTGGCTGTCTGCGGCGAAAGCGCTACCGGCCAGCAGGCCGGCAACGAGTAACAGAACCGGTTTTTTCATTATCAATTCCCTTCTTGGCGGGACTTATGGTCGCAAGGAGTCAAGGCCGTTATAATAAGCAACAATCCGTCCTTACTCTTTACGGCCCAATAGACGCACTTTTACAACATGCTCAAGTGCTTATCAAGCATTGTTGTGATTTAACGGCAGGTGGTTGGCAATATGGCAAAGCTTCCAATACTCCATTTCCCGGATTCGCGCTTGCGGACCCGGGCCAAACCTGTATCCAGAGTGGATGATAACATCCGGCAGCTGGCCGATGATATGCTTGAAACCATGTATGACGCACCCGGCATCGGCTTGGCGGCGACACAGGTCAACCAGCACATCCGCCTGCTGGTGCTGGACATTTCCGAAGACAAGAGCGCCCCGCAGGTGTTCATCAATCCGGTCATCACGCCGCTGACGCCGGACTGTGTGCCTTATGAGGAAGGCTGCCTGTCTGTGCCTGGCTCCTATGATGAGGTGCAACGTCCGGCGCGTATCCGTGTCGAGGCGCTGGACCGCAACGGCAAGCCTTTCACGCTGGAAGCCGACGGCCTGCTGGCGGTCTGCCTGCAACATGAAGTCGATCACCTCGAAGGCAAGCTGTTCGTGGATTATCTGTCGCCGCTGAAACGCCAGCGGATCAAAACCAAGCTAGAAAAACTGCAAAAGCAGCGCGCCTAGTTCCAACAAGTGAAGGAGAGGTTTGTTTCTTGTCCAGTCCCAGTAGTCCGTTACGCATTGTCTTCGCCGGTACGCCGGTTTTCGCGGCCGAATCCCTGCGCGCCCTGCTGCAGAACGGCCATGATGTCGTGGCGGTATATACCCAGCCCGACCGCCCCACCGGGCGCGGCCGCAAGCTGGAAGCCGGGCCGGTCAAGGAGTTGGCGCTGTCCCGCCAGTTGCCGGTTTACCAACCGGTCTCGTTGCGCGATGGCTCCGCCCAAGCCGAGCTGGCCGAGCTGAAGCCTGACCTGATGGTGGTGGCCGCCTATGGCCTGATCCTGCCGCAGGCGGTGCTGGACCTGCCAACCCTGGGCTGCATCAATGTCCACGGCTCGCTGTTGCCGCGCTGGCGTGGCGCGGCGCCCATCCAGCGCGCCATCCTGGCCGGTGACCGCGAAACCGGCATCACCATCATGCAGATGGACGCCGGACTGGATACCGGCGACATGCTCTACAAGCTGACCTGCCCCATTTCCGGCCACGACACCTCAGCCAGCCTGCACGACCGGCTGGCGCTGCTGGGCGGCGACGCGCTGCTGCACGTGGTGGATGCCCTGGAAAACGGTGACACCCTGACCCCGGAACCGCAGGACAGCACCCTGGCTACCTATGCCGCCAAGCTGGTCAAGGAAGAAGGCGTGGTCAACTGGTCGCTGCCCGCAATAGAGGTGGTGCGCGCCATCCGCGCCTATAACCCGTGGCCGGTGGCCTACACGCTGCTGCAGGGACAGGCGGTGCGCCTGTGGTCGGCGCGGGTGGTCGATGAAAGCACCACCGCCCCCGCCGGGATGATTGTGCAGGCTGACCGCAAAGGCCTGCATGTCGCCGCCGGCAACGGCACCGTGGTCGCCATCGATATCCTGCAACTACCCAATGGCAAGGCCTTGGGCTTTGCCGATGTGCTGAACGCCCGCCGCGAGCTGCTGCAGCCCGACGTGGTGCTCGGCGCATGAAGAAACTTTCCACACGCGCCCTCGCCGCCAAGGCCATGGCACCGGTGCTGGCGGGCCAGTCCTCGCTGGGCGCCACCCTGCCGCCCGCACAACAGGCCTGCCTGCCGCGCGACCGTCCTCTGTTGCAGAACCTCGTTTATGGCTGTACCCGGGAATGGGTCTACCTCGAGGCGCTGCTGCGACCGTTGCTGCAACAGCCGGTGAAGGACAAGGCGGTGATGGCGCTGCTGGGCCTGGGCCTGTACCAGCTGCTGCGCACCCGCATTCCGCCGCATGCCGCCATTGGTGAAACCGTCGAAGCCGCCAAGGAGCTGGGCTTCGGTCGCGCCGCCGGGCTGATCAACGCCCTGCTGCGCCGCTTCCTGCGTGAACAGGAAGACCTGCTGGTGGCCGGAGTCGGTTTTGAGCATGCGCATCCGGGCTGGCTGAAAAAGCGCCTGGAGAAGGACTGGCCGGACCACGCCGCCGCCATCCTCGCCGCCAACAACGAACCGGCGCCGCTGACGCTGCGCATCAACCGGCGGCGGCTGACCCGCAATGACTATCTGGTGAAGCTGAAGGAGGCGGGCATTGTTGCCGAGCCCAGCGGCCTGTCGCCGGAAGGCATCCGCCTGCACGAACTGCATGATGTGACCGCCCTGCCGGGTTATGCCGAAGGCGAGTTCTCGGTGCAGGATGAATCCGCACAACTGGCGGCCGGGCTGCTAGCCCCGGCCGCCAGTTCGGTGGTGCTGGACGCCTGCGCCGCCCCCGGCGGCAAGACCGCGCACCTGCTGGAAACCGCCGACCTGCAACAACTGTGGGCCATCGACAGTGATGCCGGACGTCTGGAGCGCGTGCGGGAAAACCTGCATCGGCTGCAACTGGACTTCCCGATGCTGACCTTGCAAGCCGCCGACGCCGCCGATCCCGCCGCCTGGGCGGGCGACACCGTCTTCGACGCCATCCTGCTGGATGCGCCCTGCACCGGCACCGGCGTCATCCGTCGTCATCCCGACATCAAGCTGCTGCGCAAGCCGGACGACATCGGCCGGACTGTGGACCTGCAGGCGAAAATCCTGCGGGCGTTGTGGACGCGGCTGAAACCGGGAGGGCAGCTTTTGTACGCCACCTGTTCGGTGATCCGGGCGGAGAATGAAAACCAGATCGGGTTTTTCCTGAAGGAAACACCGGATGCGCGGGAAGTGAAGATTGAGGCGGTGTGGGGGCTGGAGCGGCCGCACGGGCGGCAGATTTTTCCGGCCATTGGCGGCGGGGACGGGTTCTTTTATGCGTTGCTGGAGAAAATTTCGCCCTGAAACGAACACCGTGCTCAGCGCACCGCTGTTAGCTCCAGCCCCGCGGCAGCCCCCCTGCCTTGCAGGATGTGCGTAGAGCACGACACCGCCAGACTCGCCCCTCTCCGCCCCCACAAACCCCAAACACCGATTATTGACGGGTGCGAACCAACCGCACATAGTGCTCATGGCTCTTAAGTTCGTAGTGGTAGTTGTCAATCCCGTTGTAGAAACCAACAAACCATGCAAATTCACTGTAGGATGCGACAGACGACGACGACCAATACCAGCTTGACAGTGTATTGGGAAAAACAGTGATATTGATGGCCGGATTGAAGCAGCCCCGCTCCACCAGGCTTTGCAGTTCCCGCTTGTCAGGCAACATCCATCCTCCGCCTGCCGCAGTCGCGGCCTCCAGTGCCTGTTGCCAGGTGTGGCGCGTTGGCGCACCGGCACAGGTGCTGCCATCCCAACTCTGTCCCAGGCTGCATCGTTGCCACACCAGATCGGTCTGCTTGTCCCAAACCTCCGCTCCGCTGTTCTGCAGTTCGTAACGACTGGCAGGAGTCGTGCGCTTGACATTGGCGGGGCAGGTCTGGGAAAAGGCATGACCGGACAGGGTAACCGCCAGCAGGACAGGTATGAATCGCTTCATGGTGATTCCTTAAAAGGAGCAAAGAAGGCTGTTGGCCATCGCCCGTTACCGGGAAACAAATCGGTTCCGGCCATAAAATGGTCGTGGCATCTTGACCATGAGTCAGCTTCCGAGAATGCCAAGGCCTGAACTCCCATTACTGACGGGTGCGAACCAACCGCACATAGTAGTCGTACTGCTTACCATTAAAGTAGTCACCACCGCCGGTGAAGTACACATCCCATGCAGAACCACCGTTGGCAGCAACGGACGATGACGACCAGTAAGCCCCGCACCGCCAACCGGCATCGCAGGAATAGGCCGTATTCGGAAAATAGGCAGTGTCGATGGCGGGTTGGGAGCGGCCATAATCCGGCAAGCTCAACAACTGCTCCTGGTCTGGCACTTGCCAGTCCTTGTGTCCGCACAAACCGGCTTCATTCACTTTGGCCGCAAATGCCAGGGTATTGCACTGTCCCAGTGTATTGCCGCAAGTGCTGCCCGCTGCCACCGTTGCCTTCACGTCATGGGCATCCTGATATCCGGCGTTCCCGCCATTTACCGTGGCATCCGGGTTATACCAAGTATAACTGTGTCGCCAGTCGCGCAGCCCGCCGTCCGCAGTTTTCACTTCCCACAGCAGACCTGTATGGTTATCCAGCACGCAATTCCAAACTGCCGCCGTGGCGGGCAGTTTTTCGCCGTAGACCCCGATTTTGGTGTAGTCAAAGCCAGCGTTGCCTGCGCCTGCCTTGGTCAGCTTGCCTTGCGCCGCCAGCGCGTCTCGGCCTTTTTGGGCATCCTGCGTCAACGTGGCCCACAGTCCCAACGTGGCTGGTGCGCAATCAGCCAGAAGGGTAGTGTCATTGGCGCAGAAGGTTATGCCGGTGTCGTTGAGCAGGCCAGTGGCGACGTTATCCACTTTGGTGGCCTTGACGGTGAGGGTTTTGCTGACCGTGGCGGTCGCGCCGTCATCGTCCCAAACCGTCAGCGTCAGGGTATAGGTTCCGTCCGCAGCATAGGTGTGGGTCAGGTTCAGGTCTGAAACCAGCACCGTGGTCGATGTGTATTTCTGGCCGTCACCGTAATCCAGCTCTGCCTTGACAATGCGGCCGTCAGGATCATAGATACCTTTGGCGGCATCCACCGCCTTGTCGGTTATAGTAATGGTGAGGCCGTCAGCGGCGGGGGTGGCGATCAAAGCGGCAATGGGTTTTTCATTGACCAAAGTGGCTGAGCCATCGTCCCCTTTGTCGTGACAGGCGGCCAGCAGCAGTGTGCTGGCCAGAATGGCGTGAGGCAGCAGGGGGGAAAAATGGGTCACGACCGTTTCCTTGAACGTTTATTCTCATTAGTCTCCAGCACCTGCGCTGTATTGTCCATAAATTTAATATGGCTATAATCCGTCAACCTCAGACTGTCTCCTCGGAGCACCTCTGATTCGCTGGTGCACTACACCCAATACTCCTCCGGCGGCGGCGGCATGTTCGCCATCGCCTGCTTCAACCCTTCCGACCACTGCGTACGGATCATCGCCCAGTAGGGATCATCATCATACAGCCGCCGCCCGGTGGGCAAATGCAGTGAATCATTGCGGTAGACCAGCAAATCCAGCGGCGTGCCCACCGACAAATTACTGCGGATGGTCGAATCAAAGGAAATCAGCGCACAGCGCAAAGCCTTCTCCAAGGACTGCTGATAGTTCAGCGCCCGATCGAGGATCGGCTTGCCGTACTTGCTCTCCCCGATCTGGAAATAAGGCGTGTCCTCTGTCGCGGCGATGAAGTTGCCCTGCGGGTAAATGTTGTACAGCTGCGGCGCTTCCCCGGCAATCTGGCCGCTAAGCAGGAAGGAACAGGAAAAGTCGCGGTCAATGTCCTCGTGCGCCAGTACTTCACGCAGGGTCTTGCCCACCAGGCGCGCCGCTTCAAACATGGTGGGCACGTTATCGAGATGCACCCCTTCGTCACTGTTGATGCGCTGCCGCAACAAGGTCACCACCGACTGCGACGTGGCCAGGTTGCCCGCACTTTGCAGGACGATGACACGCTCACCGTCAATCCCGAATCGGTGCAGCTTGCGGAACACCGCGATATGGTCAACCCCGGCATTGGTGCGGGAGTCGCTGACACAGACCACGCCCTCGGCGAGGCGCATGGCGACGCAATAAGTCATCTTTCTTATCTCGTGAATTGAATCCAGGGACTACGGTCCCTCCCCGGCTGCGGGTGAGGGAATATTTTTACATCGCAAACGCATCCGCCAGACGGTAAGTCATTTGCTGCAACTGCGCCTGCGCCTCGCGCAGGGACTGGGCATCATCACCCACCATGCGGCAGGCTTCCACCAACCTCCCGGCCATGGCCTGTACCTGGCCCCAGCTGTCAGGGTTCAACGCCGTCAGATCGCGGATCAAGGCCTGCAGCAAGGGCGCAATATCCTGCGTCGCAAAACCGGGCAAAGCCCGCTGACGCAGCCAGTTGTCCAGGCCTTCCACCGTTTGCCCCAGACGGATGAAACGCTGGGCGTCCAGCTGCTCCAGCGCATCCACATGTTGCTGGATCACTTCCAGCGCGTCGGCAGCGGCATGGTAGAGCGCCACATTATCGTTCAGCATGCGCAGTTGCGGCAGTTGCGCCTGCCAGTCCAGCCACTGGCTGTTGATGGCCAGCCACAAGCTGCCGCTGATGCAGGCGCGGGTGGCCTGAGCGTCGCCGCGCATGGCCTGCAGGCCGCCGGTGAGACTGGAAGGATTGGCCTCGGCAATGAAAAATTCGGCCACCCCTTCCGGACTAAGGGTGGCATATTGCTGGTAAAAGGGTGACCAGGTGCCGGTGAGGCTCAAGGGCAAACCCAGCCGGTCGGGTTCAGGCGACGACAGGCAATCCAGCAACAAGGCGGCCAGCGTCCGGCTGCGGGACAGGTAACGCCCCAGCCAGTACAGGTCTGCCGCCGATGACAGTAAAAGCATGAACTCACTCCTCTCGCATTAATCCGCCAGCACCCAGGTATCCTTGGTGCCCCCGCCTTGCGAGGAATTGACCACCAGTGAGCCGGCCTTCAGCGCCACGCGCGTCAGCCCGCCCGGCACCAGCCGCACCGAGTCCTTGCCCGCCAGCACGAAGGGCCGCAAGTCAATGTGGCGCGGCGCAATCCCCGCCCCGACAAAGGTGGGGCAGGTGGACAAGGCCAGCGTCGGCTGGGCAATGTAGGCTTCCGGCTTCGCCTTCAGCTTCGCCCGGAACTCCTCCAGCTCGGCCTGCGACGCCGCCGGACCAATCAGCATACCGTAACCACCCGACCCCTGCGCCTCCTTCACCACCAGTTGCGGCAAATTCGCCAGCACATGGCTGAGGTCGGCGGGCTTGCGGCACTGCCAGGTCGGCACGTTCTGCAGCACCGGCTCCTCGCTGAGGTAGAAGCGGATCATGTCCGGGACAAAGGGATAAACCGACTTGTCGTCGGCAACGCCGGTGCCCACTGCATTGCCCAGGATGACATTGCCGGCGCGATAGGCTGCCATCAATCCCGGCACGCCCAGCATCGAATCGGCGCGGAAGGCCAGCGGATCCAGGAAGGCGTCGTCGAGGCGGCGGTAGATCACGTCCACCCGCTGCAGGCCTTCAATGGTCTTCATGAAGACGATGTCGTCGTACACCACCAGATCCCCGCCGCCAACCAGCGGCACGCCCATTTCCCGCGCCAGGAAGGCGTGCTCGAAATAGGCGCTGTTGAAACGTCCCGGCGTCAGGATCACGATGTTCGGATTCTCCACCCGGCTCGATTCCAACAGCGTCTGCTTCAGCAGGGCCGGGTAATGATCCACCGGCAGCACCTTGTTTTCCGCCAGCATGCCGGGGAACAGCCGCTCGGTCATGGCGCGGTTTGCCAGCATGTACGACACCCCGGACGGCGTGCGCAGGTTGTCCTCCAGCACGTAGTAGGTGCCGTCACTGTGCCGAACGATGTCCACGCCGGAAATCTGTGCATAGACCCGGTTCGGCAGGTCCAGCCCCTGCATGGCGGGCTGGAAATGCTCGTTGCCGAGGATGAATTCGCGCGGCACAATGCCCGCCTTGAGGATGTGCTGCTCGTGGTAGATGTCGTGCAGGAAGGCGTTGAGCGCCCGCACCCGTTGCTCGCAGCCCTTCGCCATCAGCTGCCATTCGGCATTGGGAATGATGCGCGGCATGATGTCATAAGGAATCAGCCGCTCAGTGCCGGCGCTTTCACCATACACGGTGAAGGTGATGCCTTCCTGCCGGAAAACCGTTTCCGATTGCTGGCGGCTGCGCAGCAGGGTTTCCAGCGGCGTATGGTTCAGCCAGTCGCCGACCCGCTGGTAGTGCGGACGCAGGTCATTACCTACCGCCATTTCGTCATAATGCTGCGGATTCGGAAAATAGCCATAATCGTGTTCATTGTTGGCAAGGTTTTGGCAGGCCATGATGACATCTCCGGACAGATACTTTGTTATAGACTGTCTGTGTTGCAAAAGCTTTGCCAAGAATTCCGCCCCTTGAACGCCGGTTGACGCCCTGATTCGGTGCGTCCCGGCAGGTACTCTCCGGGAATTCCCCACGGAAAGTATTGATATTGACCACGCAGGACCCCTGACATGAATATGCTGCTGTCCGACACCCTTGAACTCCCTGCCTTCCGCGCCATCACTCCCGAGCTGGTGACCCCGGCCATGGACGCCCTGCTGGCGGAGAACCGCACCGCGATTGCGGCGTTGTGCGCCCAGAATGCACCAGACTGGAGCAGCCTGCCCGGGCAGCTGGAAGCGCTGGACGACCGGTTGAGCAAGGCATGGTCGCTGGTCAGCCATCTCAACGCCGTCACCAACAGCCCGGCCTGGCGCGAGGCCTACAACAACAACCTGCCGAAGATTTCCGCCTACTACACCGAACTGGGCCAGAACGCCGAGTTGTACAACAGCTATGAAAGACTGGCACAAAGTCCGGCTTTCGCCAGTTTTAGCGACGCACAACGGCAAACGGTGCAAAACGCCCTGCGTGACTTCCGGCTCAGCGGCGTCGCCCTGCCCGAAGCACAGAAGCAGCGGTTTGCCGCCATTGAAGAACGCCTGTCTTCCCTGGGTTCGAAATTCGCCGACAACCTGCTGGACGCCACCCAGTCATGGCAACGGCCGTTGACCGAAGACGAACTGGCCGGCATCCCCGACAGCCACCGCGCCCTGCTGACGCAACTGGCGCAGCAGCGCGGTCATGAAGGCTGGATGGCGACGCTGGACTTCCCCGCCTACCTGGCGGTGATGATGCACGCCGACACCCGCAACCTGCGGCAGGCGGTGTACCGCGCCTACGTCACCCGCGCCTCGGACCAGGGTGAAAAACCCGAATTCGACAACTCGGCGCTGATGGCGGAAATCCTGGAACTGCGCCATGAGCAGGCGCAACTGCTGGGCTATGGCAGTTATGCGGAACTGTCGCTGGTGCCGAAGATGGCGCCGTCGGTGGAAAAAGTGATGGAGTTCCTGCAGGAACTGGCGGAACGCGCCAAACCGGCCGGGCGTCGCGACCTGGAGCAACTGAAGTCCTTTGCCGCCGAACAGCTGGGCCTGGCTGACCTGCAACCCTGGGACACCACTTACGTGGCGGAAAAGCTGAAGCAACAACAGCTTAACCTTTCCCAGGAGAAACTGCGCGCCTATTTCCCGGCGCCAACGGTGATTGCCGGGCTGTTCCGCATTGCCGAAACCCTGTTCGGGGTAAACATTACCCAGGCTGATGCTGAAGTCTGGGCCGATGGCGTCACCTATTACGAAATCCGCGAAAACGGGCAGCAGATCGCCAGTTTCTACCTGGACCCCTATGCCCGCGCCAACAAGCGCGGCGGCGCGTGGATGGCCAACGCCCGCTCGCGCCGCCGCCTGGCGGACGGCACCCTGCAATTGCCGATTGCTTTCCTCACCTGCAACTTCAACCCGCCGGTGGACGGCCAGCCGGCATTGCTGACCCATGATGAGGTAACCACCTTGTTCCATGAATTCGGCCACGGCCTGCACCACATGCTCACCGAGGTGGAGATCAGCGCCGTGGGCGGCATTCACGGTGTGTCGTGGGATGCGGTGGAACTGCCCAGCCAGTTCATGGAGCACTGGTGCCAGGAAAGCGAGGGGCTGGCGTGGATGACCAAACACATCGAAACCGGCGAGCCGCTGCCGGACGACCTGCTGAACAGCCTGCTGGCGGCGAAGAATTTCCAGTCCGGGCTGATGACCTTGCGCCAGCTGGAGTTCTCGCTGTTCGACATGCGCATCCACAGCCAGTCACCACTGAGCGCCACCGGCATCCAGACCGAGCTGGATGCAGTGCGCCGGGAAGTGAACCTGTTGCCGCCGCCTTCGTGGAACCGTTTCCAGCACAGCTTCAGCCATATTTTCTCCGGCGGTTATGCGGCGGGTTATTACAGCTACAAGTGGGCGGAAGTGCTGTCCACCGATGCCTTCTCGCGCTTTGAGGAAGAAGGGATTTTCAACCCGGAAACCGGGCGCAGCTTCCGCCGCGAGATCCTGGCCAAGGGTGGCAGCAAACCCGCGCTGGAATTGTTCACGGCCTTCCGCGGGCGCGAGCCGAGAATTGATGCGCTGTTGCGTCATACGGGGCTGACGGTATGAGCGTGAAGCGGCGGTTCATTGCGGGGGCCAAGTGCCCCCGTTGCGGGAACACCGATACCGTCCGTTCCTGTGCGTCGGAGGAGCGGGAATGGATGGAGTGTGTGAGTTGCGGCTATGAGGAGGAACGGCCGACGGAGGTGACGCCGGTGGAGGAGCACAAGGATGAGGACAGCGGGGTGGTGGTTTTCAGAGGGAAGTGAGAGTTGCCCGAACCCGGGAGGACTTGTGGGATGCAATGGAACCGGCGGCGGAAACTTACTTATAATCGCGGCTTTCCTGTCCAAGAGTTAGACAATGGATTATCTGATACAAGCCTCTTGCATTGGAGTAGTGGCTACCGGAATAACCTTGCTGTTCGTCGCCTGCATAACGTCCTTATTGGTTGCGATTGGTAACAAGCAATCGGGGTGGGCCGTCAGTATATTTCTGATCCTTCCTCTGGGAGCTGTTTACTCTACCATCCACCGTAAAACGGCTGAATGGCAATTTGGTCTGTGCATGAAGGGCACCGCCATCACCATCTTAGGGGCTGTTTTGACTGCTATTTTTCTCCCTTGAGGAGCCAAACTGAAGGCTGAATCCGGCGCATTTTAAATGCGCCCTACTTCCTGCGTGGATCAGACGGAAATCTTTGTGCCGAAGGAAGCGCCTAAACCGGTGGCGCCGGTGGAGTTGGAGTGAGAGGCTAGAACCCTTTCCCACACGAATCAGGCCGAGGCACCGACAAGCTATCCCTTAAACCGCACTTGACGAAACTTTCATCACGGCCTATTTTGTATCAATCACTACAAAATACCCGGCCGACCCCATGCCCCGTCCCCGCCTTCAGCCCGACAGCGACCTGCTCACCCCCGCCATGCAACTGTTCTGGCGGAAAGGCTACGCCAACACGGGCCTGCGTGACCTGGAAACCGGCCTGGGCCTGAAAGCCCCAGCGCTCTACCACCGCTTCGGCAACAAGGACGGCCTGTTCCGCGCCGCGCTGGAACACTACCTGGAACGCATCGTCGGCCGCCGCATCACGCGGTATCTGGAAGACCCCGACCCGCTGCACGGCCTGCGCCGCTTCTTCGAGACCACCTACGACTACATCGACGCCGACCACCCGCCGCTGGCTTGCCTGATGGTCAACACTGCCACCGAATTCGGCGCTCGCGACCCGGCCGTGCAGGCCATCGTGCAGCTCAGCCACGACCGCCTGCGAAGCGGCTTCATCGCCAACCTGACACGCCTTCGTGATAGTGGCCGCCTGCGCCAAACCACAAACCTGGACGACCTTGCCGACACTCTCTACCTCTGCCTGCAAGGGCTGCTGGTGGGCAGCAAGGCCGACCCCGACAAGGCCCGGCTGGACCGTCAGGTAAACCTGATCCTGGCCCTGATACCCCTGGCTCATGCCACCCCGGAGTAAACCCATGGAATTCCTGCGCACCCCTGATGAACGTTTCAGCCAGCTGCCCGGCTACGCCTTCGCGCCGCATTACGTGCAGGTGGACGACACCGAAGGCGGTAGCCTGCGCCTGCACTACCTGGACGAAGGTCCCGCCGACGCGCCGGTGGTGTTGATGCTGCACGGTGAGCCCAGCTGGAGCTACCTGTACCGCAAGATGATCCCGATTGTCACCGCCGCCGGCTACCGCGTGATCGCGCCCGACCTGATCGGCTTCGGCAAGTCGGACAAGCCGGTGCGCGAATCGGACTACACCCACGTGCGCCATGTGCAGTGGGTGCGCGACCTGCTGCAACAACTGGGGCTGAAGGACATGACGCTGGTGTGCCAGGACTGGGGCGGGCTGATCGGACTGCGGCTGGCGGCGGAAGAGCCGGCGCTGTTTGCGCGCATCGTGGCGGCCAATACCATCCTGCCGGGCTTTCCGATGCAGGATGCACGGGTGAAGGCGGTCTTCGGGCCGGTGGCGAAACTGCGCACCACGCTCGGCTTCGGCAGCTGGTTCACATTTTCACAGGTGGTGCCGCGCTGGACGGCGGGTCTGGTCATTGCTATGGGCACCGCCCGGCGCATGCCGCGCGAGGTGCGCAGCGCCTACGACGCCCCTTACCCCGATCACCACTTCATGGCGGGCGCGCGGGTCTTTCCCCGGCTGGTGCCCAGCGACATGGCCAACAACAAGGCCGCCTGGCGGCAACTGATGCAATGGCGGAAACCGTTCCTGTGCGCCTTCAGCGACAAGGACCCGGTGATGTCGGCCATGGCCGGTATACTGCCTGCGATCGTGCCCGGCTGCGCCGGTCAGCCCCACACCACCATCCGCAACGGCGGCCACTTCCTGCAGGAAGACCAGGGCGAAGACCTGGCGCGGGTGGTGGTCGATTTCATCCGCCGCAATCCCTGACACCCCAACCCGAGGTCATTCCCATGGAATTCCTGCGCACCCCCGATGAACGCTTCGCCAACCTGCCCGACTACTCCTTCGCCCCGCATTATGTGCAGGTGGATGACACCGAAGGCGGCAGCCTGCGCATGCACTATCTGGACGAAGGCCCCGCCGACGCGCCGGTGGTGCTGATGCTGCACGGTGAGCCGAGCTGGAGCTACCTGTACCGCAAGATGATCCCGATCGTCACCGCCGCCGGCTACCGCGTGATCACACCCGACCTGATCGGCTTCGGCAAATCCGACAAGCCGACCGTGCGCACCGACTACACCTACCAGCGCCATGTCGACTGGGTGCGTTCGCTGTTGCAGCAACTGGGGCTGAAGGACATGACGCTGGTGTGCCAGGACTGGGGCGGGCTGATCGGGCTGCGCTTGGTGGGGGAACATCCGGAATGGTTTGCGCGGGTGGTGGCGGCCAACACCATGCTGCCTACCGGCGACCATCATCCCGGCGAGGCTTTCCTGAAGTGGCAGGCCTTCTCACAGAAGACGCCGGTGTTCGGGGTCGGCTTCATCGTCATGGGCGGCTGCGCCACGCCGATGGCCCCGGAAGTGATCGCCGCCTATGACGCGCCCTTCCCTGATGAAAGCTACAAGGAAGGCGCACGCCAGTTCCCGCTGCTGGTGCCGGTGAGCCCGGACGACCCCGCCGCGCCCGCCAACCGCAAGGCCTGGGAAACGCTGATGCAGTTCCACAAGCCCTTCCTCTGCGCCTTCAGCGACAAGGATGCCATTACCGCCAAGGCCGCGCCGGTGCTGCAGAAGCTGATTCCGGGCGCAGTCGGACAGCCGCATACCACCATCGTCAATGGCGGCCACTTCCTGCAGGAGGATCAGGGAGAAAAACTGGCGGAAGTGGTGGTGAATTTCATGCGAGGCTGAGGCTGGACGTCGCTTGATACCAGCGCAGGCGGAGTACCGTCCGCAGGTCGGCCAGCCGGGCGGTCAACGCCTCCGGCCCGGGCAGGGATGCCCGCATCGACGGACAGAACTCCAGCAGTTCACGGTAGAACATGTCCATATCTTCCGGTTTCGTCAGCAGGCAGAAACCGACTTCGTCGCGCTCGGCGGTGACAATATCCAGCCCGTAACGCTGGTCCCAGGCCTGAAGGCGGCTCAACAGTTGCGCCGTTGTCAGGCCCGGAGCCGCCGTTCCCGCCGTGCGCACGACATCCAGAGCCGAGCCGGACTGGATGACGACCAGCTCCACCTTGCCCGGATGGACTTCCCCCACCTGCCAGCGGGTCGTGCCGATAAAGACCTGGAAGTCCCACGGCAGCAGGTCGCGGACCTTGTCCAGCAAATCCATGGCCTGCGCTTCCGGCACCAGCACCGAACGGGCGGCATCCGTTTTTTCCAACCCGCCGTTGCGCGAGGCAAAGGCGCGCTTGGGTTGCCCGGTGACCCGCGAGGCAATGTGCAGGGCGCCGTCCAGGGTATGCACGGAGGCAATGGCATGGTCATGACCGTGGGCTACCGCCCCTTCGGGATGAACGGACAAGCCCTGCTTGGAGGCCGCTCCTTCTCCCAGGCCATCCGCCGATACGGCATCCCCCAACAGGCAATACGGGGCGTTATCCGGATGGTCGTCGGAAGGGATACCCAGGAAATTCCGCAACGATTCAATGCGGGCCCGGGCTCTGACCGCCTTGGGGTGGTCAACCCCGTAAATACGCTCCTGAAGGTGTCGCCAGTGTCCGGCCAGCATCATGGCCCGGGCCGGGTCGTTGCTCTTGACCGCCACCGTGACCAGCTCAAAGAGAATGGCGGCCACGGCGGCCGGATCGGCGGCAGCCTGTTGATGGCCGGAACCCCCGGAGGCATCGAAGCCGAATTTCATATTGGCCGACTGCTGGCGGGTGGGAGCCAGTTTCTCCCGGATATCCAGTGCGGCGGAGAGCGCCTTGTCGGCCTCCGCCACCCGTCCTTGCCTCAGGTAAAGCCTACCCAAACCATGACGGCAATCCGCCATCAGCAATCCCGCCGTTTCATGGCTGGCTTGCAGCAGGCTGACCGCCCGCTCGTAAAGCTCCTGCGCTTCGGCATGGCGCTCCAGTTCAGCGAAGGCGGCCGCCTGCCCGCACCACACGCGCACCTTGTATTCCAGCGCTGTGGCGCCGTGATCCTGCACGGCCAGTCGCGCGGCCTCGTCCAGCAGCGGCAGCGCCTCATGTGGCCGGTGGCCGGTGGTATAAAGTCGGGACAGGTCAATCAGCGTCCGCAGGCGGGCGCTGTCCTCCGGCATGCTGTCAGCCTGCAACTCCAGCAAGCGGCGGAAGGCGGATTCGGCGGTTTCCGGCTGCCCTGCGTCCAGCCGGGCTTGCGCAAGCCCATACAGCGAGTGACAAAGCCCCGCATGGTCACCCAGCCGCTCCTGCACACCGACCGCCTGATTGAACAGGACCATGGCCTCTTCCGGCGCTCCCCGCCTAAGGTGCGCATCCGCCAGCCGGACATGCCAGCCGGCTGCCAGAGCATTGTCCTTGCCGGCGGTGGCTTCGACCAGATCCATGGCCTGGCCGCAAAACTCGATGGCCTTGGCAAAGTCACGGTGCTGCATGGCTGTCTGGTAATGCTGATTCAAATCCGAGAGTTTTCGGGCATCCGCCGGTTCAATGGACGCCACTTGCCGGGCGGCGGGAGAACGGCAATAACCGGGGATCAGGAAGGCATCCAGCAGCCACCACAGGCCCAGTACCATGGCGGGCGCCAGTGTGCGGTCCATGACCAGCAGAGTCACCATCGCCAGGCTCAGTTGCAGGCCGCCGCTGATGATGCGCTCCAGGTAGAAACGATGCGCTCCAAGCAGGCCCAGCACCAGCCACAACCGGTAGGCCATCTTGCGTTGTTGTTCTGATTCGGCATTTGAAGGTTTCATGCCTAACCCTTACTCCCTTTGAATTTGAAACGTCAAGACTTGGCGGTTGAATGCAAGGTTTGAGTGTACCGCCAAGACTTTGGCAATTAACCCTTAATGCCATAGTATCCTGTTGAACCTTCCCCTTCGAGACTTCTGATGCGCGAACCCGGCAAGTTGTCGTCACTGAACCTGTTGCGCGCCTTTGAGGCGGCTGTGCGTTTGGGCAGCTTCCGTGACGCCGCAGCGGAACTGTATGTCACGCCTTCCGCCGTCAGCCAGCAGGTGCGGCTTCTGGAGGAACAACTCGGGGTGGCGCTGTTCGAGCGGCAGGGTCAGGGCATCAATCCCAGCGACGCCGGGCGCCAGTACTGGCAGGAAATTGCCCCGCTGCTGGCGGGCATTGCCCGCGCCACCGAAGGCTTGCGGCGGCGCTATTCCCGGACACTGCTGCGCGTCAGCCTGATGCCGCCGGTGGCGTCCCGGGTGGTGTTTCCACATCTGCGCGAATTCCAGGACCAATACCCGGACATTGAACTGCGGCTGGATGTGGCGCTGGCACAGGCTGACCTGCTGCACTCTCCGGTGGACCTGGCCATCCGCTTCGGTGAGCCGCCCTGGGCGGGTTGCGAACATCGGGCATTGCTGCCGCTGTTCATCCAGCCGGTATGCCCTCCCGCCATCGATCGCGAGTTCCAGCTTAGCGGCCATCCGGAAAACCTCAAGCATGCCCCGCTGATCCACATGACCGGCCGCCCGCACGCCTGGCCGGAATTCTTCGCCCGCACCGGCCTGGGCCCGGCGCAACCGGCACAGGAATTCCATGTCGACGACTACCCCGCCGCCATCGAAGCCGCCCGCAACCTGGGCGTGGCGCTGGCCACGTATCCGCTGGAAAAGCCACTGGTGGACAGCGGTGAGCTGGCCGCGCCCTACCCGCCCCTGGGGCCCATCGGCTCCATCTATGCCGTGGCTGCCGCCGGACGGCTGGACGAAGCCGCCATCCAAGCCTTCCTGGGTTGGCTGGAAGTGCGGCTTAAGGCCCTGACCACTTAAGTTTTTCTAATCTTTGGCAGAAATAATCTCGTTTGTTTCCCGCGCGCGGAAGCCCGACACTGGCCTCATCCCGCCTGATGAGTTGCCGCCATGACCACCCTGAGCTTTAGCGCCGATACCCCCGAAGCCGATCTGGCCCGCCTGCGGCAGCCGGAACTGGCCGAACTGTTTGCGGGCCTGCCCGCCGCCACGGACGAGGCGCTGTCCGGCCATACCTGGCGCGGCCGGGCGCTGGCGCCGCTGCTGCTGGAAAACGCCCCGCGCCCCCTGCTGGGCATGGCCTGCCGGGTGTTGGCCACCCCCTTGAACCCGTGGCTGGGCAAGCGTTTTGACGGCGCCACGGGCGTCAATGCCTGGCTGGGGGGAAGCTTCTCGCTGGGCCGCTATGGTTGCGAAAGCCGCCTCAGCCCGGTGGACGGACAACCGGTGTTGTGGCTGGACTACAACCTCCCCGAAAACCCCGCCCTGTTGCACGCCATCCGCGGTGAAGTGCGGGTGTTTGACAACCATACCTTCCTGGCCCGCATGAACTGGCAGACTGCCACCGGTTTCGCCACCGTGCTGTATTTCACCCTGCGCCGGGATTGATACCATGAATACCCTGATCGATACGCTGGTGATCGGCAGCGGCTTCGGTGGTTCCGTGGTCGCTGCTCGCCTGGTAGAGGCCGGGGCAAAAGTGACGCTGCTGGAACGCGGACCGTGGCGCGACACCGCCGCCCTCGCCGCCTATGCCTTGCCGGACAAAGCGCCGCTGCCGCAAGGCCGCCACCTGCCAACCCACCTGCTGCGCCAGCTGAGCGTTGCCGCCACCGGCCAGACCAGCACCCTGCAACGTGATGGTTTTTTTGATATCCATGTCGATGGCGGCATGACCTGTGTCGCTTCCTCCGGGGTCGGCGGCGGCAGCCATGTCTATCTGGCCATGAACATGCGCCCGGAACAGGCGGATTACTGGGAAGGCCGCGCCGCGGGCATCACCGCCGCCGCCATGGAGCCGCATTACGACTGGATGCTGCAGCGCATGGGATCACGCACCGCCCAGGCCCAGGACCGTGCCCCCAACCTGATCGCCGAACGCTTTGCCGACGATGCCGCCATTGACACCTCGGTGCCGCAACCGGCGCTCGGCTTCCGCTTTGGCGGCCCTTACGGCAACAACGCCTTCCTCGGCGACACCGCCGGACGCAAGGTGACACTGGATGCCCTGCTGCTGGCGCCGCTGCTGGATCGCGGCCTCACCGTGCTGGACCGTCACGAGGCGGTGTCTGTCAGCCGTGAAGGCAAACACTGGCGGGTGGAAGTGCGTGATGAGCGGCATGACCGTCAGCGCTTCCTGCGCGCACGCCGGGTGGTGCTGGCGGCCGGGACCCTCAACACGCTGCGCCTGCTGCGCCGTTCCGAACGCAAAGGCGGGTTGGGGTCGTTGCCCGGCCTGGGGCAAGGATTTTCCGGCAACGGCGATGTCTTTGCGCTGTGGCGCGCCGGGGAGCAAGGAGAAGACTTCCGCGCCGGGCCGCCCTGCCTGGGACGTTTCACGCTGAAGGATGAACCCGGCAGCCCGATGCTGTACGCGCTGGGCCTGAACGGTATCGATGCCATTCCCGGCCTGCCGGAGGCGCTGCGCCGCCGCGTGGCGGACTGGCTGGTGCTGGTGGGCATGGGCCGCGACGAAGCCAACGGGCGCATCGGCTGGAAGGGTGATACTCCCCGTATCGGCTACCAAGAGCACAACAACCCGGTCATGGGCCGCATCCACTCTGCCCTGGGCAAACTGGCGCGGCGTTCGGGCCGGCGCGTGCTGGCGGTGCCGCCGTCCGTGACCGTGCATCCGCTGGGCGGCGCCCGTGTCGGCGACGATCCGCAGACCAGCGTCATCAACCACCGGGGCGAAGTCCATGGCCACCCCGGCCTGTACATCAGCGACGGCAGCGCCCTGCCCGCCGCCCCCGGCACACCGCCGTCCATGACCATTGCCGCCTGGGCGGGTCATGTCAGCCAACACCTGCTTGCCACCGGAATCTGAAACCATGAATGCATTTACAAAACGGACCTTCACCCTGCCGCTGCTGGCCGCCAGCGCCGCCGCCGCTGTCCGCCGCCTGCCGGTGGCCGTGCAGGCGCTGCGCCAACCTGTCACCTCCCGCGCCTTGCAGGAACAGGTGATGCTGGCCGTCACCGGCGTCAATGACTGCCGCTACTGCGACTGGGTGCATACCGGGCTGGCGTTGCAGGAAGGAGTGGATGTCGCAGCGCTGCACCGGGAGCTGTCCGGCGCCGGCCATGCCCTGAGTGAGCGGGAAGCGGTGGCCGTGTTCTTCGCCCAGCATTTTGCTGACACCGTGCGCCAGCCGACCCCCGAAGCGGTGGCGCGGCTGCAGGCCCGCTTCACCCCGGCAGAACAGCAGGAAATCCTGGCCTTCATCCACCTGATTTATTTCGCCAATCTGTCGGGGAATTCCATGGATGCGCTGCTGGCGCGACTGGCGGGCCGGGAAGTGCCGGACGGCCACCTGGCGGCGGAGTTACTGGCCGGCCTGCTGGCCGCGCCGATCCTGGCCGGTATCCGCCTGCGCAGCCATGGCCGTACCGACCGGCCGCTGGCGGCGTTGTAGGACAGCGCTCAGTGATCCGCGTCCGCCTGCTGCACCACCGGAATCCGTTGGGCCGGGGGCGGCGTGTACGGTGCGCCGGATTGCTGCAATGGCAGCTTGCGGCGCAGCACCGGGTTGATGGCAAAGGTCTTCAGGTGCACCAGGTACTGGAAAAACGAGATCTTTTCCGCGAGGAAGATGTAGTAGGTGAAGTGCATCAGGAACAGCACGTCAAACAGCAGCGGAATGCGGAAGTCGATGAGGCGGCGCAGCGGTTTTTCCAGCCACGGGAAACGCATCATCAGGTAATAGACTTTTTTCAGCCGCACCAGACGCTCGCGGTCGGGCAGGTTCAAGTACATGTCATGATGCAGCGTGACGTTGAAGGCTTCGTTTTGCGGCATGTGCGGCGCAATGTCCGGATGCTGCGTCAGAAACAGTTTCGGGTACGGCTGGAAGAAGGTGGTCCACAGATACTTGGGATTGACGGCGCGGAAGAAGGCCAGCCGCTGCATATGGTCGTCGACGGTGTCGCCAGGCAAGCCGAAAAAGGCCGAGGAGCCGAAATTGATGCCGTATTTGTGCATCCAGCCCGCAATACGCAGGATCTGGGCGTTGGTCGCCGGCTTGTTGAGCAGGCCGCGCCGTTGTTCCTCATCGCCGGACTCGGTGGACAGCGACAAGCCGCTGGCCCCCGCTTCCGCCAGCAGGCGGATGTCGTCCTCGGTGATGCCGCCAAAGCGGAAATTGGCGGTAAACGGCAGGCCGATCTGCGCCTTGTACAACGGCAGGAAGGTGCGCAGCCATTCGTTCTTCACCCAGAACACCTCATCGATGAAGAAGATGTGTTTGACCCTGCCCGGATGCGCGTCGATCATCGCCCGGATCTCGCTGACAGCTGCCTGCGGCTGCTTCTTGCGCACATAGGTCTTCACGCCGCCATAGTGGTCCATCATGGTGGTGTTGCTGCAGAACGAGCAGCGGAAGGGGCAGCCGCGACCGGCCATCACCCGCAGGTACGGGCTTTTGCGGAAAAACAGGTACTTGTTGTACATCTGCCGGTCAGGCATGGGCATGGCGTCCATGTCCACCAGTTGTTCGCGGTTCGGGTTGCGGCGCACCCCGTCCGCCGTCTTCACCCACAGGCCGACAATTTCGTCATACGGCTGTCCGGCATCCAGCGCTGCCGCCAGCTCCAGCAGGGTGAATTCCCCCTCGCCGGTACAAACCATGTCCACTCCCGGCCAGGCAATGGTTTCCTCGGGATTGAGCATGGCGTGCACGTTGCCAAAGACGGTGACAACGCCAGGCAACTGCTTCATCCGCAAGGCCATGGCCGTGGCCCAGGGCACGCTGGGCGTCAGGATGGAAAATCCCACCACATCCGGGCGGAAGGCACGCACCTCTTCCACAAACCGGTCCGCATTCGTCTGCGGATCAAAAAAGACCTCGACCGTATGGCCCGCCTGCTTGAGTACGGCCGACAAGGTCATGAAGCCCATGTATTCGACCATGACATCCTGACAAAACGCGATTCTGGCCATGATTGCTCGTTATTCTGCTTATGCGGTCAAAGAGTGGCCATTTTAACCACTTGCCATGACCGCCGTCATGGTGAATACGAGTCATTATCGAAAACATCGCCAGAAATCCGGCCAGCAAATAGTTTGACCACTGTCGAAGTATCAAATAACATCCCTTCAAACCTCCCATCGAGAGTAACCCGTCATGCGTTTACAACCCGGACAAACCGCCCCTGAATTCACCGCCACCGATTTCTCCGGCGTGGCCCATGCCCTGAGCGACTATCGCGGCAAAAAGGTGATGCTGTCCTTCTACCGCTACGCCTCGTGCCCGTTCTGCAACCTGCGCATCCACCAACTGCGGCAGAAGGCGGCGGAATGGGAAGGCAAGGGGCTGGTGATGCTGGCGGTGTTCCAGTCACCGGCCGCCTCGATCATGGAGTACAGCGCTGGGGAAACGGTAGAATTCCCGATCATTCCCGACCCGGAAACCCGCCTCTACCGGCAGTACGGCGTGGAAAACTCATGGCTGGCCTTCGCCAAGTCCGGACTGCGCGCCGCCGATATCGCCAAGGCGACGGCAAAAGGCTTCCTGCCCGGCAAGGTGGAAGGCGATATGAACCGCGTACCCGCCGATTTCCTGATTGACGAGCAGGGTGTCATCCGCACCGCTTTTTACGGCAAGGACATCGGCGATCATCTGGACACGGCGGAAGTGGAGCGCTTTGTCGGGCGGTAATCCCCCCGCTCTTGCATCCTCCCGTAAAACGGAGGTGCAAGAGCCTCAACGCCCCTGCATCGCCGCTTCTATCACCGCCATATCCTCCGTACAGATTTCCAGCAACCCGAAACGGAAACCATAGCCCCAGTTCTTCTTTCCCGCCGTCAGTGCCAGCCGCTCCAGCAAAGGCAAAATGGATGCCGGTTGGGCCTCCTGCCAATCCACATCACGCCGGAACGGGACAAACCCGCCGCCCATGTCGTACTGATAGGGCTCCCCCGCGCGTACGATGCCCAGCGCGGTGAAGGCCTGCAATCGGTCCTTACCACCGAAAGTGACCGTGGGCGAGTAGTAGACCACACGGTCACCGGCGCGCAGGCGCCGCAGCGGTCCGCCCTTGCCATGGCAGACTTGCATGAAACCGGCCGCCCGGCCGCGCTGCACATGTTCCGCCGAGGCAACAGCAATCCAGGATTTGTTCATGAGGAGGCTCCGTTGATTTCAGGTACGGAGTGAGAATGGCAGAGCCTGCTGCCAGAATTTGTCAGCAGCCTTATCGGGTCAGGGATTATTGCGGGCGGAGCTGTTCCTGTTGCCGCCATTCGTGCAGCAATTGCCGGCGGCGGCGCGGATAACGAACGTCCAGCCGTTGCAGATCCGACATGCGATCCACACGGAAGTGGCGGAAGGCCTGCCGCCGTTCGCACCAGCCCACCAGCATCCGCACCCGCTCGAAATAACCCAGGGCCACCGGCCAGACGGTGCGTTGCGAGATATCTCCCTGACCGTCACGGTAGCTGAAACACAGCTTGCGCTCGCTGCGCAGCGCCTGCCGGATCAGGGCCAGCCAGGCATCGTCGGCATGGTCGTCGGCCACCGGCCCCACCAGCAGCCCGGCGCTGTCCAGGTCCAGCCGCCGTTCGTCCGGCAGCACCGCTAGGATACGTGACAGGGCGCTGCGCGCCGCACCAGCCAGTTGCGGGTCGCCGCGCTCCGCCACCCAGCGCGACCCCAGGATCAGGGCGTCGATTTCCTCGTCATTGAACATCAACGGCGGCAACAGATACCCAGGCAGCAGCAGGTAGCCGACCCCGGCCTCACCCTCAATGCACGCCCCCTGCTCCTGCAGGGTGGCGATATCGCGGTACAGGCTGCGCAGGCTGATGCCCAGCTCGGCCGCCAGCGTGGCGCCGCTGACCGGGTAGCGGTGACGACGCAGGATTTGCATCAGTTGCAGCAGGCGTTCGGTACGGGTCACGGTTCAGTCCTTCGGCGGCAGGCCGGCGGCAAACTCCAGCCCGATATTCATCCAGTCCCGCAACTCACGCTCGGTTTCCAGAAAATCACCGCTGACCACCACCCAGCCCTTCATCACCCGCCCGGTCAGATCAAATTCCGAGACACCGTCACGGGCCAGACATTCGGCATAACGCTCCGGGCCGCAACGCACCATCAGACCATCACCCAGTAGGCCGAAGGCCATGTTGCCATTGAGCAAATAGGCTACGCCGCCGAACATGCGTTTACGCTGCAGGGCAGGCCAGTCGCCAAAAATGCGCTGGATGCGGTCGGCAAGCTCCGAGTCATAGGCCATGGCAGGCAGATTCCGGATTCAGTCCGCCGCCAGCGGCACAAAGACCGGCCCGTTGGCGGTGGATCGCAGGAAACCGACCGGCTCAATCAGCACCTTCACCCCAGCCTCGGCATTACCCCCGCCACCGCCCTTGGCCAGGCTGGAGAATCCGCCCAGACCGGAGTTACCGCCACCCGAGCCCTCCGCCGCCGCCGACAGCAACACGGCCACTTTCGCCACCGGGATGATTTCTTCACCATTAAAGGGAATGGGATCGCCATAAAGGGCTTTGGCGCCGCCCACCGACTCCAGCGTGGCGGCCATTTTTTTGGACAGGGCATCGGTCAGGAAATCTTTCATGGGGACTCCGGGGTTTTCTTGTTATAGGAGGCATGAGGCACCATGCCGAAGCACCGATCTTGGCACCCGGCGACCAAGCCTGCAAGCCCCGTCACCCCGTGTCCTTGCCCAGCCCCAGCGCCTTGCGGATCATGGGGAACATGTTGTCGAAGGCCAGTGTTGCCGGTTCACGCATGACGCCGGTAATCGCCAGCATTGACAGGCCGTGCACACTGCTCCAGAGCAGGGTTTCCGCGCCGGTGCGGCGCTTGGAGCCCATGCAGCCGGTGGCCACCAGATCGTCCAGCGCCTGCCCCAGCAGTTCGAAGGCGGACAACCCGGTCAGCGCCCCCACCCCTTTCACAGGGTGCTCGCCGCCTGCCCCGAACGGCCCGAACATCAGGCTGAACAGTGACGGCTCAGCCATGGCGAAGGCGACATAACTGCGGCCGTTAGCCTTCAGCCTCGCCACCGGATCATCTCCCTCCGCCGCCATGGCCTGTTCCATGGCCGTGGCCAGTCGGGCAAAGCCCTGACCGGCCAGCGCCGCCAGCAAGGAGCCCTTGTCGGCAAAATGACGGTAGGCCGCCGCCGGGGATACCCCGACCGCGCGCGCCGCCTCGCGCAGGCTGAAACCCTCGGCGCCATGTTCATCCACCAGACGCTCCGCCTCCACCAGCAAGGCCTGGCGCAAATCCCCGTGATGAAACGGCTTACTCTCAGCAACAGTCATTCATGACTCCGGTAAACATCATTAACTTTTCCATATTTTCATGTTGACACCGTAAACTTTTGATGTCAACAATGTTGACACTGAAAACATCAATGCCGGGGAACTCCATGAACGCCCTCTTTGCCTTCCTGCATCACCTGGCCGCCTTCCTGCTGGTCAGTACGCTGGTGGTGGAAATGGCCCTGCTGAAGGGTCCGCTGGACCCGGCCCGCGCCCGCCAGTTGCAGCGCACCGACCTGCTGTACGGCATCGCCGCGGGCCTGGTCGTGGCACTGGGTTTCCTGCGGGTGTACTACTTTGAGAAGGGTTCGGAGTATTACTTCCACAACCTGTATTTCATGCTGAAGCTGGGCCTGTTTGCAGTCATCGGGGCGCTGTCCGTCTATCCGACCGTGGTTTTCCTGAAGTGGGGCAAGTCCTTGAAACAGGGGGTGATGCCGGTCATTCCGGATGATCAGCTGCGCAACCTGCGCAAAGTGCTGATGGCGGAACTGGCAGGTGTCGTGGGGATGTTGTGCTGCGCGGCGCTGATGGCGCGCGGATATGGCATGCTCTGACAATACATTGGCGGGAACGGCTGGATATGATCTACAGTTCATTGCACTGATCCATAATTCCAAGCCGTCAGGATGCGGCCTTAACCGAGGACCTGCTTGTGACCTATTCCAAACCACGCTTCCTGATTCCGGCCGCCCTGGCCCTTGCCATTGCCGGAACCGCCCATGCCGACCGCAACGACCTCGACGACCTCCGGACTTACGACAAGGATGCGTGGGTCATGGTCAAGAACGACCGGCGGCATCAGGTGGTCACTTACGCCAAACAGGAAGATGACAAACGCCTGCGCTCCTTCCGCCAGGAACTGACCTTCGACGCTTCCATTGATGCCATCGCCTTGTTACTGCTGGATATCGAGAATTACCCCCGCTGGTACCATCTCAACACCGAAAGCCGGATTCTGAAGAAGGTCTCCCCCACGGAGCTTTATTACTATCAGGTCTTTGACGCGCCGCCCGGCATACCCGACCGCGATGTCGTCGTCCGCGCCACCATCCAGCCTTACTCGGCGCGCAACGGCGCACTCAAGCTGGTGCTGCGCTCCGCACCGGATTACATGCCGCCTCAACCCGGCCTGGTCCGCATGCCTGCTTTCGAAATGGTGGCCACTTACACACCGCTGGGCAACGGCCAGATCAAAGGGGTTACGGAAGGCTACGCCGATCCGGGCGGCAACTCCCCAGCATGGGCCATCAACTATGTGCAGCGTGCCGCGCCCTACCGCAACGCCCTGAGCATCCGGCGGGTGGTCAAGGAATACGAAAACAGCAGCTTCGTACCGCCCTTCAAGTACAAGGAGTGACTGACAGCGGCCGTCGCCCGGACGGCCGCCTTTCACACCCCCCGCCCCGCTAGAACAACGCCTTCGCCCAATCCCGCACCAGTGACGCCCGATTGATCAGCAGCGACAGGAAGATCAGTGCGCACCCGGCCAGTTGCTGCCCGGACATGCTTTCCCCGAACCAGCCCGCCGCCAGCAAGGCCACCCATACCGGCTCCACCACCATGATCACCACGCCGTGGGTATGGCTGGAGAGGCTTTGGGCATAGGTCTGCAGCAGAAAGCGCATGGCGGTGCCGACAATGGCGCTGGCGACGATCCAGCCCGCCATGGCCGACGAGAACTGCATTAGCGCGGGTTGCCAGGCTTCGAACATCAACGACAGGCCGCCGGACACCACCCCCACCATGGCCAGCACCACCGCGGTCAACGCGATGGCGGGCACGCCGGGGATGTCCTTGGCCGTGCCATCGCGACGGGTATGGCGGCGGGCATTGGCCGCCTGCATGTTGAGGCGGAAGAACAGCGCAAAAATGACAGCGGATGTGACATAGAACACCTGCCCCGGCTCGGGATTGAAACCATGCTGCAGCGACAACAGACCCAGCCCGGAGGCCGCCACCGGCAACGCCAGCCAGGTGCTGCGCGGCGGCCGCTCGCCAAAGAACAGCCGCCCCATCACCGGCACCAGCACCACGCCCAGACTGGTGAGGAACGCACCCTCGCCAACGTGGGTGCCGGTGAAAATGCCCATCACCCAGCAACTCATGGCGACGGCAAACACCAGCCCGACCCCGGCGCTGCGGCGCAGGGCATGGCGGTCCAGACCGCGCAGCGTGGCGTGGCCGATCACCGCCAGCAACGCGGCGGCCAGCAGGAAGCGCAGCGACATGAATAACAGCGGCGGCATCAGCAGCACCGCCTCGCGGGACATGATCCAGCTGACGGCGGCCAGCAGGGTGACGCCGACCAGCATCAGGTCGGATTTGGCGGCGGGAGTCATGGGCAACCCGGTGCAGACAAGGGGGACAACAATCTTAACAGCAACCGCTGACTCCGATTAGATCAACCGGCTCTGCAACAACCATTCCCCGGTCTGGCGCAGGCCAGTTTCCAGATCCACCGCCGGACGGTAATCCAGCAGGCGCTGCGCCTTGGCGATGGAATACCCCGCCTGACGGGTCATCATCGCCAGCGACCCTGCGCTGATCTCGGTGTTCTGCTTCAGCACGCCGTTCAACACCCATTCCCCGGCGCGGGTCACGGTTTTGGCCACCGCTGTCGGCAGCACCGGCGGCTTGCCGCGGTTACCCGCCCAGCGCCAGTGCGGCGTAAAGAACTCGACACAAGGCACGCTCTTGCCGTCGGTGATGTTGAAAATCTGGCCGCTGCCCGCCGGATTCAGCGCCGCCGCCACCATGCCGTCCAGCAGGTTGTCGATGTACACCGGACTGAACAGGCCGCGGCCGTTGGCGGGCAGCAGGAACTGCCGCTTGCGGATCATGTCGAGCGGAATCAGCACCCACGGCCGGGAGCCGGGACCATAGACATCCCCCGGCCGAACGATGGTGCAGGCCATCTCCCCCGCCGCATGCGCGGCCAGCACCGGATGCTCGCTGGCGGCCTTGGCGTCGCAATAGGGAAAGCCGCTGAGCAAGGCGATGTCATCGCTTTCCACCCGCTCGGTGCTGAAGTCAAGGCCGTAGGCGGCAATGGACGACAGGTGCAGGAAACGACTAGCGTCGCCCTGCACCGCCGCCTGCACCGCCAGCCGGGCGCTGCCCAGGCTGACTGAGCGGTACAGTGCGGCCGGAGCCGAATTCGACACTACGGCGGCGGTGTGGATCACCAGCTCGCAGCCCTTGGCCAGATTCTGCCAGTCCCCGGCGGCGGCCACATTCCCGGCATGCACGTTGAGCGCCCGGTTCTCGTTGAGATCGACCCCGACCACAATTGAACCCAAGGCGCGGAAACGGTCGGCTATGGCGCGGCCGATAAAGCCGTTGGCGCCGGTGATGAATACCTTGGCGGGAATGGTCATGGAAACGGACTCCGGGACGGGATCAGTGGACAGGGGGCGTCACCGGTTCAATTCTGATGACGAATGTTGTCAGAATATATCTGACGACGCTTGTCGTCAACATGGCAACCGGCGATACTTGGCGCCAGCCAAGCAGCCTGCCGGATACCCCGATGACCGAAGCCGTTCCCTCACCCCGTTCCTATGCCGGTGAGTCGCCGGAGGTGCGCCAGGCGCGACGACGGCGGCGGTTCATCGACAGCGGCAAGACGCTGTTCGGCACCCTGGGGTATCGCAAGACCACGATGCGCAACCTGTGTGCGCACGCCGGGCTGACCGACCGCTATTTCTATGAGTCTTTTGCGTCGCTGGAGGATTTGCTGGCGGCGGTCTATGAGGAGTTGGCCGGGGAACTGGAGGCAGCGGTGCTGGCGGCGGTGCGGTCGGCGGACCGGCAGCTGCCGGTGGAGGAACTGATTGCCTTGGGGCTGGATGCCTTTTTCCGGCAGGCGGAGAATGCTGAAATGGCGCGGGTGATCTGGCTGGAGGTGCTGGGGGTCAGTCCGCGCATTGATGCGTTGTACAACGGGGTGTTGCGCCGGTTTGCGGATATGCTGCTTGCGCTGGTGCGGATGGCGCTGCCGGACTGGCGCATGCCGGATGAGGTGGCGCGGGTGCTGTCGATGGGGCTGATCGGGGCGGTGAGTGAGGCGACGAAGGATTGGTTGATGACCGGTTATACGCAGCCGCGTGCGGGGCTGGTGGCGGGGATCGGGTTGATTTTTGAGGGGGTGGTGGGGTTGCAGGGGGGCGGGGACGGAGGCCGTTAATCCGGTTGACCGTAGGGGCGCAGTGCCTGCACCCTCTCTGACGAACAGGGTGTTTTTGCCGAAAATCACGGCATGTTCGGCGACGAAGGGCGCATGCGATGCGCCCCTACATAGGAAATGTCGCTCCTTCCCTGATTTCCCTATTTCACCGAAGGGTTAAGCGTCATTGTGCGTAGTACCTTCGATCCTTCGGATGCAGGCCTCCAACTGTTCAATTAGCGCTCTAGCCTGCTCCATATTTAGCTCAAGTTCAACGTTTGCGCCAAAGGCTTCGTCGCCAAGACCATGGTCATCAAATGACTTGTCGGAAATGCACCAGTCGGGGTGAATGTTCCACACTTCAACATTGATGTGTCCGGGATGGATGCCTGAAACGACTTCGATGAATCCCTGTCGATACCTTATTCCGTTGCATCTGATCTTCTGACTTGACATGTTTTTTGACCTGTTGCGACAGAGCTTTCGGAGAGTCACTGACGAAGCATTAGGGCGTTAGATCCTCAGATAATTTCACCGCTAGCCAAGAAGGTCGATGACGCCTAACGCCCAAGGGAACCCGGCAGCGGCCAAGAACCTTTGATTTCAAACACGCCCGATCCGCCACTCGGGTTGACCGCATAGTTATGCGGCATTCGGGTTTGGCTTTGACTGTGCTCCCATGCAATTCCCCTATCGACCCAATGCAACGCAGAACTCATTCTGATGCTTGGCAACAAACTTCGCCGCGTTATCCATGATGTCCGTGTAATCAATTGCTGACTCAAGCTTATCGATCTGGGCGCTGGCATAGTCCCAAATTTCACCGTGGAGCTTAGCAAAACTGGTGATCTCGTATTCAGACAGACCAGATCGATCTTGTTGAATCGTATCGTGAGTCATTCCCGCAGCCGTAGCGATCTCGAGAATTGTCTTCAACTGTTGCGATTGATTGGAGCATCCAATTAGATCCAATGCGGCAACTGTTTCTATGGAGTAAATCCCCGTGCTGTTTCCGATGAAGTTGGTGATGCCATTCATTGAAACTTCTGTCTCGAAGTCAAGAATCAACATGACGACAGCGATAGGGTCCGACAAATCACGGACTCCTCCGTTGTCGCGCAAGTCGGACAGAGGAGGCTCGTAGATCTTGATCGAGAATTCACTGAGTAGATCTGCAATCGTCATTGTATTGCCCCTGTGTTCGGCAACTTCACTGCCGCCCAACGCCACGGTTAACCGGGCCGCAGCCATCGTTGATTTCAGAAACCGCGCGGCCCACGGCTCCGGTTGAACCGACTGTTAGGTGCGATTCCACGGCTGTATTGTGGGCGGCTCACATGCCACAACGTCAACAACTTCGTTTTCTGTCCAGACGCGGTAGTGCTTCGCCGAGCCGATCACATCTTGGTACCAGCCATGGCTTTCGTTAACGTAGTCCAAGTATTTGGATCGCGAAAGAGATTGAAGCGTTCCCGTGTCATCACGAATTTCGTATTCGTCGAACGATGTAAATGACTCGTTGACGACCTGCCACGCCACAAATTGTGGAAACCGGATTTCAAACAGTCGGCTTTTGTCACTCACGTCAATAGACCGAACATCCTTGATCGTGTGATCGCCGATTTGTAGATCTTCAGTCTGGTCACCGACGAATCCCTCGGCGACGATCACTCGCAGTTCATCTTGGTAGACCAGAGCGTGGAGGAACCATGTCTTGGCATCGTCGAGTACAGTTCGCAATTAGCCCCCAGCTTTATTATCAACACCAAGTCCGGTGCTTGAATCATTCAAAGGCAGTTTAACCACCTGATCTCAATAAAATTGCGAAGCATGGAGATCAAGGACTAACAATAAACCGTCTTGGTTATATTCCAAAACAGCAAAGCACACCACAGGCTCAATGACGCCGCAACTTTCGCTCGCAATCCCACCGACTGCGCAAAATACTCGAGCGTGTTCCGCCGGTGGAACCAAATCGCGCTGAAGCACAACAGAGCACACCTGGTGCCGGCAATTCGGAGGAATATCAATTTTCCCCAGTCCGTCGAGTTCAATCGAGACGCTCTCACCATTCGAGAGCCCTGCGAAAAGTTGCTCGTTGAGTTCGCGCGTCACCCGTTCATCTGAAAAAAGCGCAACCAGTTCTGTCGAGAGCGCACTGATTTTCGAAGCTGCATCCATATTTCTAACGGAGTCCATGTCGTTGAGTTAATGCCGCAGCGCGTCAGGGCTGTCGCGCTTTGAACACATGTTAGGTGTGTAATGCACTATTGGCTAGCCGATATCAATGGGGGAAATCGTGCTCCGTCCCGAATTTCCGCAGTGCGGGGGTGTGCGGAACTTTGTGTAAACGGGGTTTCGTTAAAACGGTAGCATCCGGTCTTCGTACTGGATGGTGAATCGATTCAGCGCGGCTTTCCAGTCCCGGATCGGCATTGTCCACTTCTTGCTGATGTTCCGGAGCGCCAGATAAAACAGCTTGGTCACCGCATCGTCGGTCGGGAAGGAAGCCCTTGTCTTGATGACTTTCCGCAGGCTCATGTTAATCGACTCGATGGCGTTTGTGGTGTAAATCACCTTGCGTATTTCCGGCGGGTAGTCAAAGAACGGAATGACCCTCGCCCAGTTACGGCGCCAGCTTTGGCCGATCGGCAGGTAGTCCTTGTCCCACTTCGCTTCAAACAGGCAGAGCTGCTGCTCGGCCAGGTCCACGGTTGTCGCGCTGTAAATCAGCTTTAAATCCGCCGCCACTTCACGCTGGTTTTTCCAGGGTACGAAGTTCATGCTGTTGCGGACCATATGCACGATGCAGAGCTGGACGGATGCTTTCGGGAACACGGTTTCAATGGCTTCCGGAAAGCCCTTGAGCCCATCCACGCAGGCGATAAATACGTCCTGAACCCCCCGGTTCTTCAGTTCAGTGACAACCTGCAGCCAGAACTTGGCACCCTCCGTCTGGGCGATCCAGAGGCCCAGGACCTCCTTGTGGCCGTCCATGTTCACGCCGACGGCCATATACACCGCCTTGGTCCTCACAGCCCCGCTATCACGGACTTTGACGTGGATGCAGTCCAGGTAAAGGATGGGGTAAATCGGGTCGAGCGGACGGGATTGCCAGAGTTTCACTTCGTCACTGACCGCATCGGTGACGGCGGAAATCAGGCTGGGAGAAACCTCGGTGTGGTAGATTTCTTCCAGATGGCCCTGAATCTCCCGGACACTCAAACCGCGTGCGTACAGCGAGATGATCTTGTCATCAAAACCGGTCCAGCGGGTCTGGTGTTTGCCGACGATTTGAGGCTCAAAGGAGCCTTGCCGGTCGCGGGGAATAGCGAGAGGGAGAGAGCCGAAATCGCCTTTGAGCGTCTTGGCACTGTGGCCGTTCCGGGCATTACCGGTATCGTTGGTGAGTGGCTGGTTCTTGCCATGACCGAGGTGATAGGTCATTTCGGCTTCGAGCGCCCGCTCGGCCAGCATCTGCGTCAACTGCTTGAGCAGGCCGTTTTCACCGATCAGATCTTCGGGCTTCTGGTAGTTGGCCAACAGACGGTCGGCAAATTGGAGGAGTTCAGGATCGGGCTTGGCCCGTTTGGTACTTTTTGCAGCGGTCATAATGACTCCAGGGGAGCGGCAGTGTGATGCCAAATGACCGTTTACACAAAGCTAATTACACCCTC
>NZ_JAUSMX010000011.1 GCF_030646115.1 Fluviicoccus sp. | reverse complement strand
AGATCCTGGACCGACCACCTGCTGTGGCACCACGCGGCCCACACCGTGGATTTGTTCGCCTACCAGTGCGGCAGCCCCATCGTCAAGGCCAACGCCGTTCAGGGTCCGATTCACCCGGCGCTGGGCATTGCGATGGACATGAGCATCCAGCTCAAGGCCGCCAACGGCGCTATCTGCACGCTGTCTTTGAGCTTCAATAACGACGGCCCGCTCGGGACCTTCTTCCGCTACATCGGCGACACCGCCACCTACCTGGCACGTTACGACGACCTGTTCAACGGCAAAGAAGAAAAAATCGACGTCAGCAATGTCGATGTGTCCATGAACGGTATCGAGCTGCAAGACCGCGAATTTTTCGCCGCCATCCGTGAGGGCCGTGCGCCCAACAGCAGCGTGGCCCAAGTGCTGCCTTGCTACCAGGTGCTGCATGACCTGGAACAACAGCTCAGTAACTGAACTTCACGGCGCTCAGGCGCCGAATCCAAACAGCCGTCGAGGCGTGTCCCACAGCACCGCCTGGCGCGCATCGGCGTCCGGTAGCAGCTGCTCGAACAGCGCCAGCAAGGGACCGTAATCGATCCGTGCCGGCGCCCGCAGGAAGGGCCAGTCAGACGCCCAAACCAAGGCTTGTGGCGTGTAGGCCTCAAGCAGCGCGGCAAAGCCGGCCTGGCCCATGCCAGCTTTAGGGTTCGGGCGGCCGCAATGGTCAAACAGCAGGCGCGCACCGCTGTCCTGTAGCAGCGGCTTTAAGGCCACGAGTTCGTCGGCCTGCACCTGCACCTGCGCCCACAGCCCCAGCTCGCGCAGGCGCTCCAACAAGGGACCGGTATCGCGATAGAAATCGACCCCCAGCAGGGCGACGTTAAGCGCTACCCCCACCACGCCCGCTGCTTGCAGGTCTTGCAGCTCCGTGCGACTGGCATCGTTGCGCACCACGGCAACGCCCTTGTAGCGGCCGGCACCCTGCGCCAGAGCGTCCAGCAGACAGCGATTGTCCAGGCCATAGCCTGAGTTG
This sequence comes from Fluviicoccus sp., assembly GCF_030646115.1. Classification (GTDB taxonomy): domain Bacteria; phylum Pseudomonadota; class Gammaproteobacteria; order Pseudomonadales; family Moraxellaceae; genus Fluviicoccus. The sequence goes on along the minus strand of NZ_JAUSMX010000011.1, from coordinate 933 downwards.
GGGCCGACGATCAGCGCGTGTTGCACCTCATGGGCATCGAGCACCTGGCCGAGGTTGGCGACCGTGCCAGTCTCCCCGCCCACGGGCTGATACCAGGCGTCGGCTGCATAAGGGAAGCGGTCAGGGTCGAAGACATGCACATGGCAGTCGATCATGGGTTGTGAGGAGAGTTTCATGGGTATATCGTGGCCAGGCCAATGGCAGTTTGAAAGTGGAACGAATATAGGCAAGGAATGCCAACTCGTCCATGCCCTCGGCAACATGGGATACATTGCGAAGCGACATGGGCACCATTGACCCCGAAGCATGGACTTTACGACGGTCATTGCCTACATTCCAAACTCAACAACTGGCACCAAAGATGAAACGATCCTCCTTCAACCGCACCACCGAAGACGTGGGCAACATCGTCGAGTTCGGCCACGTCAACGTCCGTGTGCCGGACCAGCAGTGCGCCATTGTCTTCTACATCATGGGGCTGGGCCTGACGCGCGACCCCTACCTGAGGACGGGCATCGACAATGCCTGGATCAACGTCGGTACCTGCCAGTTTCACTTGCCGGTCGGGCCAGCTCAGGTGCTGCGCGGTGTGGTGGGCCTCGTCATGCCCGATCTGGACGCGTTGATGGCTCGGCTGGCCAGTGTCCAGCCGTTGCTACACGGAACAAAATACAGCTTTGTCCGCACCGGCGCGTATGTCGATGTCACCTGCCCTTGGGGCAACCGCATCCGCGTGCATGCGCCCGACGGCGCTCGTTTTGGCCGGATGCGCCTGGGCATGCCTTATGTCGAGATCGACACCGCCCCCGGTACCGCTTCGGCCATTGCCCGCTTCTATACCGAGATCCTCGGTGCACTGGCCTACAGCGGCGTTGATGCAGCCGGTGTCTTTGCGCGTATTTCCATGGGTCTGGGCGAAAGCCTGGTGTTCCG
>NZ_JAUSMX010000031.1 GCF_030646115.1 Fluviicoccus sp. | reverse complement strand
GCAATGGGCGCCCGGACGGATTCTGGTCGCACCCAATCCCGGACTGCCCGCAGCAGAATTCGACAAGATCATCAAGGCCCATGGCGCCCAGTCCAGCCGCAAGCTGAATGGCATCGACGTGTACGTGGTGGAAATGCCGATCCAGTCGCACGGACGCGAACAGGCACTGGTGCAGGCGCTGGCGAGGAACCCGCACATGAAGTTCGCGGAAGTTGACGGTGCCGTTCCGATGCAGCAGACGCCGACCGACCCTTACTTCACCAGCGCATGGCATCTGCCGATCATTCAGGCACCGGCTGCCTGGGACCTTGCGACGGGCAGCGGAATTACCGTCGCGATTCTGGACGGTGGGGTTGAGTCAACACATCCCGACCTGGCCGCGCACATCGTCCCCGGCTGGAATTTCTATGACAACAACAGCAATACCAGCGACGTCAATGGCCATGGTACGCGGGTCGCTGGCGTCGCTGCAGCTGTCGGCAACAACGCGCTCGGGGTCACGGGTGGTGCATGGAACGCCAAGATCATGCCGATGAGAATCAGCGACCCAGCAGGCTCTATCACTTACTACAGCATCGTCGCCAACTCCCTCACCTGGGCCGCAGACCGCGGTGCCCGCGTTGCCAACATTAGTTACATTGTTTCGGATGTGGCCACGATCCAGAATGCGGCGCAATACATGCGCAACAAGGGCGGCGTTGTGGTTGCCTCCGCCGGAAATACCGGGCTGAATATGCCGAGCCCGAATACCTCGACGATCATCACGGTTGCGGCGACCGATTCCGCAGATCAGCGCACCAGTTGGTCTGCCTATGGCCCTATCGTCGACGTCGCTGCGCCCGGTGTCGGAATCTGGACCACCAATACCGGTGCGGGCTACGGCGCGTTCAGCGGAACTTCGTTTTCGAGCCCGCTCACCGCCGGTGTCGTCGCGCTGATGCTGTCGGCCAACCCGGCGCTGCAACCTTCGCAGGTGGACAGCATCTTGACGTCGACTGCGGACGATCTTGGAACACCAGGACGGGACGACTACTACGGCTATGGCCGCATCAATGCGTACCGCGCCGTCGCGGCGGCGAAGTCGGCGGCGAGCACCGACAATCAGGTGCCGACGGTTTCGATCTCCTCCCCCACTGGCGGAACAGTCAAGGGCATCGTGACGGTCGGCGTCTCGGCGATCGACAACGTCGGCGTGACCAAGGTGGACCTGTACGCCGCGAGCGCGCTTGTGGCGACCGACATTGCCGCGCCTTACAGCTTCAGTTGGGACACGTCGACCCGCGTCGACGGCGCCACCACGCTGACCGCCAAGGCGTACGACGCGGCGGGAAATGTCTCGTCGAGCACGGTCAACGTCAGTGTTGCCAACAGCACGACAATTGCGGCCGACGTCACACCCCCCGTGGTGTCAATTAGCAGTCCGATCAACGGCACGACCGTCAGCGGCAACGTGAGCATCAGCGTCAATGCGAGCGACAATGTGGCAGTTTCCAGCGTAAGCCTGTACGTCGACGGTGCGCTCAAGGCGACGGGCAATGGGTCCATTGCCTACAAGTGGAACAGCCGACAGGCCAGCAACGGTGCCCACTCGATCTGGGCGGTGGCGCGCGATGCGGCGGGAAACTCAAGCACCCAAACCATCCAGGTCACGAAGTAAATCGCGACTGCCTCAAATACAAAACGCCGGTCGCTGTGACCGGCGTTCTGTTTTGAGGCCCGTACTACGCCGGGCGACGTTTGCGAGTGGCGGCAGCCGTTCCGAGCAGGCCTACAGCAACCAGTGAAAGAATACCCGGCTCGGGAATCTGCTGTTGACCGCAGAAGTTGTTTGCCGGAGACGGCACACACGGTGGCTCGTTTGGGCCACCCCTCGCCAGAAGCCAAGTGTCAGGCCCGTCGTCGACAAACGAAACGTTCGACTCCAGACCAATGCGATACGAACTGAAATCCCCGATACCCGTCAGCAGTCCTTGGAGGGTGCCAGCCTGAGCAGTATCCAGGCCATAAACAAAATCGCCGACGCCCAGACCCGGGCCGACAATATGGTCATGAAACACAGGAGCCGCAAGCGAGGCGGTGAACAGCGCTGGGCCCCCACCAGGCGCGTAGATGCTCAGAATGAGGGAGTTGACCTGCGTGTCATCGCCGGATGCGCTGCCTGTTTCCGACGGATCCCAGAGCAAGCGAAGCTGGGACGCCGCCGTGGATCCGCTGAGGCCAACCGAGCCGAACGTATGCGTCGCCGTCTTGTTGGGATCGGTCAGCACGAAACCCGTGGTACTTGTAATGACGTCGACCGAACCGTTCCAGGCGACCTTGCCGTCCTCTATGTCCACTCCGGTTCCAGCCCCTCCGGGCTTTTGCATGCTCAGAAGGTTGATGACATTACCGTATCCTTCGCCCCCGGTGTTATCGGAATCGAAGAGAAAAACCAGATTCGCAGACGCCCCTCCGGCATAACCGAGTCCGAGAACCGCTGCCACAAGGGCCGAAGCAATAGTTTTCCGATGGGTTTTCATCTGCGATAGTTTCATCTCGTTCTCCTTTGACTAGTGACGCTACTAATGAGGCCGCGCTCTCTGGCGCTTCGTTCTCAGCAAACCAGAAGCCGTTTCTTTGCGCGAGTTGATGCCCAAGTTTCGGCTTGGTAATCGATGCACAACGCACTGGGCAACCCGGATCTGCTGCTACGTTTTTTCAGCAATTTTCATACCAGCAATCCTAAGTCATTGTTTTTAAACAGTATGCTAACTGCTGCCCGGCGACACCGTAAGAAGAACCGACATCCGGATGTTTACGGATAGAAAGATCAACCGCATCAAGCCAAGTGTCGCAACTTGGACCATCGTGGAGACCGTCATGAAAATCTCAGTTATGCGCACTGTGGTGTGAAGTTTGGCAATTGCGCCAGCAAAATGTGCAACCCAACCGACCCGGTTGGGTTGGATGGCCGACCGACGGGCGCGGGCTCACCCACGGAAAGCCTTCAGTCACTCGCCACCCATCCACCAGTTGATGCGCTGATGGACCTGATACTCCGGGCCGACGAGGCCTGTGCCGATGGATCTCATTCGGGATCGACATCCATACTCTCCTGCACCTGCGCATCGCAGTCATC
>NZ_JAUSMX010000019.1 GCF_030646115.1 Fluviicoccus sp. | reverse complement strand
ACGTCAGCTTCATGGTGGCGGGCGCGGATGCCGGTAACTACAGCGTCTCGACCAACAGCACGACGATCGCCGATATCACCCCGAAGGCGATCAAAGGTTCGATCACGGCCGACAGCAAAGTCTATGACGCCACGACGGCGGCGGTAACCACCGGCAGCCTGAGCGGTGTGCTGGGCAATGACGACCTGTCCCTGACCACCAGCGGCACCTTCCTGGACAAGAATGTCGGCTCAACGAAGACAGTGAACGTCAGCTTCATGGTGGCGGGCGCGGATGCCGGTAACTACAGCGTCTCGACCAACAGCACGACCATCGCCGATATCACGCCGCGTGAAATCAGTGGAGATTTGATTGCCCAGGACAAGGTCTATGACGCACTGACATCTACCTCAGTCCAAGGCGTCTTAAACGGCGTTTTGTCCGCTGATGATGTAAGCCTGACCGCCGGCGGAAAGTTCAGCGACAAGAACGTCGGGACGGATAAAATCGTCACATTATCCAATATCCGCCTGACGGGAGTTGATGCCAGAAACTATTCTGTCACAACCAATGTGGAGAGCCTGGCGGATATCACCCCACTGGAAGTTACCGGTTCTATCTGGGCGGATGGAAAGGTGTACGACGCTACCACCGATGTGTTAACGAGTGGAGATCTGCAGGGAGACGGTTGGGGTGCTGGGTTCACCGATGGCGATGATATCCAGTTTTTGACCACAGGACAGTATCTGGATAAAAATGTGGGAACTAACAAGCGGGTCCTGGTTTCCGGTGTCCTTGGCGGTATTGATGCCGGGAACTACCGTCTGGTGTCTATCAACGCTGAAACAACGGCGGACATCACACCGCTTTCGATCACAGGAGCGATTACGGCAGACAGCCGCGTCTATGACGCCACGACGGCTGCCACGACGCACGGAAGCCTTAGCGGCCTGCTGGGTAGCGACGACCTGGTCATGAACACCTCCGGTTCATTCACCAACAAAAATGCCGGCAACAGCAAGACAGTGAACGTCAACTTCACCGTCAGCGGTAGCGATGCCGCCAACTACTCGGTATCGGCCAACAGCACCACCTTGGCGAATATCACCCCGCGGGCCATCACTGGAACGCTGGTGGCGGACGACAAGATATATGACGCAGATACGGGGGCGTTTACCCAGCGCTTCATCGACGGCGTGTTGGCGGATGACATTGTTACCCTGAGTGCCCGTGGCGCGTTTGCCGACAAAAATGCCGGTACGGATAAAACGGTGACCTTCTCGTCTATCCGCCTGCTTGGCACGGATGCGCGTAACTACACCGTTTCCACCAACACCACCGACACCGCCGATATCTTTATTCGGGAGATCACGGCGGATATCGTGGCCGAGAGCAAGGTCTATGATGGGACTGTGGATGCCTCAACCTACGCCAATCTGAATAACCTGATTGATTGGGAAGGCTCCAACCCGGATGACATTGGCGTAACGACAACCGGTCAATTTGCCGACCGCCACGCCGCTGACGCCAAAACCGTGACGGTTTCCGGTGAATTGGTCGGGGCAGATAAGGCGAACTATCGTCTGGTGTCGATGAATGCCGAAACCACCGCAGATATTTACCAGCGTGACCTGATGGTGACGGGCAGCACCGTGGCTGACAAGGTCTATGACGGTCTGCTCAATGCGCAGGTAAATGCCGGGGTGCTGGAAGGCATCATTGCAGGCGACCAGGTAGCCATCGGCGGCACCTCAGGTCAGTTTACTGACCGTCATGCAGGAACCGGCAAGCAAGTCACTGCAAGCTATACCCTGACCGGGGATTCAGCGGGCGATTACTATGCAATAACAGATGACACACTGACCGGAACCATCACACCCAAAGCACTCACCATCACCGGATCTGTGGCCGCCGACAAAGTCTATGACGGCAACGTCAATGCGGCGATAACTGCCGGACAACTGCAAGGCATCATCGCAGGGGATGTGGTGCAGGCGGCAGCAGCGGGTGGCAGCTTCGACAACAAGCAGGCCGGCGCCGACAAGAATGTGTTGGCCCGCTATACGCTTTCCGGCAATGAAGCCCTTGACTACACGCTGGCGGACCAAACACTGCTGGCGGACATCACGCCGTTGGCGCTGTCCATTAGCGGCAGTTCGGCGGTTAGCAAGGTTTATGATGCAAATACGGTCGCCATCGTCGATGCCGGAACGCTGTCCGGCATTCTGGGCAGTGATGATGTCACAGTCAGTGGTGCGGGTGTCTTTGCCGACAAGGATGCCGGTAGCAGCAAGGCAGTGACAGCCTCCTACCAACTGAACGGTTTTGACGCCGGTAACTACACGCTCAGTCAGGAGACCTTGAGTGCTGACATCACCCGGGCAACGTTGACGATCAAGGCTAACGATGCCTCGCGTGTTGAGGGAAGCGGCAATCCGGCGTTCAGCATCAACATTGCCAACTTTGTGGTGGGTGATAACGTTTCCGGCTTGGCGGGTGCAACGTTCTTCAATGCCGATGCCTCTACCAGTCTTGGTAATTATGTTTCCGGGCTCAGCGGTACACTGACTTTTGCCACGGATGCAACGTCTGCCTCGGCACCGGGCGTGTATAACGTGACTCCTTCAGGCCTCACTGCCGGGAATTACATTATCTCCTATCAGGCAGGTCAACTGACCATCGTCGCAGCGACCAGCTCGGGTGGCGGTGATAATGGTGAGGCGCCTCCCGGCAACAACCCCGTATTCCTGCCAGACCCGGATGACATCAACAACCCGGTGATTCCGCCTGATGGTGGAGATGGCGGTTCCCCGGACGGGGAGAACGGCTTGCTGGTGGTGCTGGGTGAAGGCATACGCCTGCCGGGCGATCTGACCGATGACGATGATGACAATACATTCTAAGGACGCAGGATTTCCATGAAAATGAGCAAGCCGTTTTCGCTGATGCAAGGAGTGCTGCTGGCCTCCGTGGTCATGCCCGCTGTTTCCGCCTTTGCGCTGGACCAGCCGGATGCCGGTCGAACGCTGCAACAGATGCAGCCATGGACCGTACCGCAACCGCCGCAAAAAACCGTCAGCCCGCTGGAGGCAGACTCCCTGGACAAGCCTTCCGCAGCCGCGCCCGGTCAGCCGGAAATGCGGTTCCTGGTCAAGTCCATGACGGTAAAGGGCAGTACGGCCTTTACCGCCCGGGAACTGGAGTCGTTGCTGACCGCGATGGTGGGTTCTGAGCGGACATTGTCAGAGTTGAATGAAGCCGCCCGCCAGATTACCCGCTATTACCGGCACCATGGTTATTCGGTGGCCCGCGCCTACCTGCCTGCGCAAACCGTGCAGAACGGTGAGGTGGTGATTCAGGTGCTGGAAGGCAAACTCAACCGCATCGTGCTGAACAACAAGTCCAAGGTGTCGGATGAGTATCTGAAGTCACTGATTGAGGGCCGGATTACCCCCGGACAGCTGATGGACACCTCCCGTGTCAATCGGGCGCTGCTGCTGGCGAACACCCTTCCGGGTGTGGGCCGTATTCAGGGCGCTTTGCGCGCCGGTGAAGAAGTCGGCACCACCAATCTGATCGTCAGCGTGCCGGAAGGGCGCTCCCGTTCCGGCGATATCATGCTGGACAATACCGGTAACCGTTTTACCGGCCAGTACCGCCTCAGCGGCCACATGCAATTCAACAACCCGCTGCAGGCCGGTGACCAACTGGATTTGCGCGCCACGGTCAGTGATGAGTCGCTGGCCTACGGGCTGGTTAGCTGGGATATGCCAGTAGGGGTCAACGGCTGGCGGGCTGGCGTTGAGACGGGTTACAGCCGCTATGTGCTGGGCGATCAGTTTGCCAGCCTTGATTTACATGGTGATGCCTTGACGATTGGCCTCAAGGCCAGTTACCCCTTGGTGCTGGATGTAAAACGGAAGATTCTGTTTGAGGCGGCGTTGCAGCAAAGCAACCTGAGTGATATCACGGCGTTTACGGTGGACAAGAAGGTCAGCTCCGCCGTGCTGACCTTGTCCGGAAACGCCGTGCGTGGCGAAGGGGCGGGTGCCTGGCGCATGGAAGGGACGTTCGGCAGTCTCAGCATCGACCCGGCAAGCGAGCGTGCCAAGGATGCGGCTGGCGCCAAATCCAACGGCAGTTTCACCAAGGTGACGCTCAGCGGCAGCTATTTGTACAGCCTGTCCGAGAAGTCGGGGCTGTACGGCTCACTCTCGGCGCAGTTTGCCGGAAAGAACCTGGATTCCTCCGAGAAGTTTTTGCTGGGGGGCGTTGGCGGTGTGCGCGCCTATCCCTCGGGTGAGGGCTTGGGGGATGAGGGCTGGCTGGCGACGGCGGAATGGCGTTACCGCCTGCTGCCCACCTTGCAGGGCGTGTTGTTCTATGATACCGGTGGCGTCGATGTCAATCACACGCCCTTTGCGGCCGGCAAGAATCATCGCACGCTCTCCGGTCAGGGCTTGGGGCTGAATGCCTCACCGGTGCCGGGCGTCGGGCTGAAGCTGAATGTGGCCTGGCGGGGGAGTGAAGTGCCGGTTTCCGACGGCAAGGACCTGAAGCCGCGCATCTGGCTGCAGGGAAGTTATCAGTTCTGAGTGACTGCGTGCCGACCCTGGTGGTCGGCACGCTGATTCCGCAACAACGATCAGGGTTTAGGATTGCCGAAAGTGGCGACGCCGCTGATGGAACCGTTGTCCGTCTGCAGCACCGTCACGCCGTTGACGGCATATCCCAACCCCACCATCTCCGCCGAAGGCCCGGCGACAAAGCCGCTGGCGCTGCCCGAGCACGATGTGCAGGCGATCGGAGTGCCCGCATTCGAACCCACGGAGACATTCAGGCTGTCAAAGCCGACATTGCCGGACGAGATCATGCCCTGTGAGCCGCTCAGCAACACCGAGGCGGTTTGCGAACCGGCGGCGAAAGCCATGCCCAGATTCAGGGAAGCGGTGCTGGCCTCAAAGTCCAGCGTCATGGTGCCGGAAGTCAGGATGCCACTGGCCGAAGCCGGTGCGCCATTGGCGTCCGCCAGCGTTGGGCGTGAACCGCCCAGCAGGTTGTAAGTCAGCACGCTGTTGGGCAGGTTGCCGGAGACGGTCGGTGAACCCACCAGGTAGTGCACGCCCTGACTGTTGAGATCCACCGTGTTGCCGTTGCCGAACTGCGCCGAGCCGTTGACCCATTGGCCCCAGGCCAGCGTGTGGTTGACGTGGGCCACACCTTGATTGACGGCCGCAACCGAGGCCTGGCTGTTCGGGCCGTAAACGCTGTTGGACGAAACGGTGCCGCTTTGCCAGTTGCCGTTGGAGGCAAAGTCGGCGCTGATGGCGTTTTCCTGATAAACCCCGCCATGCTTGACGAAGACAGCCCGGTAATCCGGCGAGGCCGCATCCGCCAGCAGCACGGAAGCGGTGGTTTTGCCGCTCAGGTCCAGGGCCGCCACGCCGCTGATCTGGGAGCTAGTGCGGTCAATGACATAAATCGCACCTAGTTGAGGATCATTTCCGGCGAAGAAGGCTTCCAGACGCACCGCACAACCTTGACCGGTGCAGCCCTGGCCGGTGGCGGTCAGGTCGCTGCCGTTCAGCCGCAGGCCGCTGCTGGTGGAGGCGTTGTTGTTATTGATCATCAGGTTACGGGCCGAGGCAACGTAGTCGCCGGTATTCTGCATGCTGACCTTCAGGTCCACGTCCACCAGTGAAACCGGAGCCAGAGTAATGTTCAGCGACAGGTTCCTGAGTACACCGGCTTCGCCGTTGGTGCTGCCCGCCACCGTGGCGCCCGCCAGCAGGTAGGACAACTTCACCCCTTGCCCGGCGGCATCCAGCCCCAAGGCTTGCGATGAGGATGCGCCGATGATGTAGGGCTCAAACTGACCGTCGCCCAGCGTGATGTTGCCATCGGTCCGGTCCAGTGTGCCGTTGGCGGCGACGCCATTTGTCCACTCTCCGAAAGAGAGGTCGCCGATGGTGGTGATGCCATTGAATTGCAAGGCATTCCCGGCGGAACCGGTATGGAAAATCGCCGAAATCGAATTGTTGCGGGTTTCGGTCAGCCCGACCAGCCCGCCCCGCCCGGCATCAGAAGCCGTGCGGTTGAAAATGGCCCCCAAACCGCTCAACAGCAGTGAGTTTCCGGTTTGCTCAAAGCGGCTGGCCAGCGTGTAGGAGGGGAGGGGCACGCCGCTTCCGGGGGGGTAGTTGGAGTCCGGCAGAACATTGGCAACCACGACTTGCCCAAAGTCCGGATTTTCCCCGGCGATCACTTCGGCACCTGTCTCGGGGTTGCTGTTGATGTCGCGGTCATTGCCGGCGGTCGTGAAGTTGTTGTCCGGTTCCCGGGCGCGGGCATCGGCGCTGACACCGTCCGGGGCCAGTCGCGGCGCTTCACCCTGAATGACGCGGAAGGTCTGCCCGGCATTGACATTGCTGGAGCCGAACTCGTTCTCAATATTGACGATGCCCTTGTCCACGCTCAATGTCAGCACGCCGTTGTTGAGGGTGGAGGCATAACCGGTGCCGCGAATGCCCAGCGAGGCGACCGGGGTGCGCACCTTGTAACGCGCACGGTTCACGCGGCCGATGGCGCCGGTAATGGTGCGCATGCCGCCCTGCACGAAGTTGAACAGCAACTGGCCTTCTTCAGGCTTGTTCTTTTCGAATCGGTAGCTGTCCAGCCGGAAAATGGTGTTGGGTTGCAGCGACAGGAAGCTGCCGTCCGTGAACCGGATTTGCAGGCGGCCCTTGCCGGTTTCCAGACGTTCGCCGCCGTTGACCTCCGCGCCACGGGTCAGCAGGCGCTGGTTGCCGTCCAGGCTGTAGGCCATGACCGGTCCGGATACGAAATTGACTTTGCCCGCAACGTCGGCCAGGGCATGCCCGGAGAGTGCGGTGACCATGATGGCCAGCAGGTGGCGAGCGCCTGGCAGGCGTTGAGTCCCGGACATGGTGAATCCTCCTTGGTTACAGGTCATAGCGAATCTCCAGGCTCACCATTTGGCGATCATAGTCGGTGAGCGGGATGCTCGAATCATTCTGGGTGACGGTCAGTGAGGGCAGCAGCGAAACCGCCGGGGCGATCTTCCATTCCAGTCCCAGATTCAACGACAGTTCGTTGTCATCGCGGGACTTGCCGAAATTCTGGAAAACGCCTTTGTATTGCCGCTGTTCGAAACTCAGCGCCGAGTTCAGTTTCATGCCCTTGTCCAGCGTCAGCGATCCACCGGCCCGCAAGCCGTGGAAGTCCTGGCTGACGGAGCTGACCGAAGCGTCCTGGGCGCGTTCCTGGCCGGTATACAAGCTGCCGAAAACCACGGGACTCCAGCGCATTTCCAACCCCTGCGACCAAGCGCCGCCCAAGGTGGTGCGGTTGCTGTCGCGGGCGGACTGCTCATAACGCAACTGACCCAGTTGCAGCCAAGCGGCCAACCGGGCGCCCCCCGCCAGATCATACTGGTACTGGCCCAGCAGCCCGGTCAGGTTGCGGTACGGGTCGCCGCCCAATTGCATGGTCTGCAACTGCAATTTGCCGATGAACTGTTGGCGGCCGCGCGTCAGGGCAGCGCCGGCACCTGCATCCAGTACGGTGTAGGAATAGTCGCTGCTGTCCGGGTAGCTGCGCACCTGCAGCCCGGCGTCGGCCAGAGCGGTCAGGGTCGGGGAAAGGCGGTTCAGGTAGCTGCCGGCAAACTGCCCTTGCAGCATGATGCTGTCCTGTTTTCGTGAGGCGGCCGTGACGTCGAACAGGGCATTATTAAAGTCGGGCAGTGCCACTTGCTTCAAATCGGTGGCGCTGTTGGCGTTGGAATCGAAGCCCAGGCCAAAGCGGATTTGTCCGTCGAGCTGTCGTTTCTGGCGCTTTTCGCGGGCATCAACCGCGCCCAGATACTGCGCTACCAGCGTCTCGACTTGGGAGGGCGGGTTGGATTGCCGGATGGTTTCCAGTTCCGCGCGCGCGTTGGCGGTTTCACCCACGGCCAGATGGGCGCGGGCAATCTGCACCCGGCAGGGGCCGTTGTTGGGCTCCACGGCCAGGCAGCGTTCAAAGGCAAAAACGGATTGGCTGGGGTCTCCGTTTTCCAGATGCGACAATCCCATCAGGTAATCGAAAGCCGGGTCACCGGCGCGTTCTTCTTCCAGCGGAGCCAGCAGCGCCACGGCGTCTGCGGCTTTCTTTCCTGCCAGCAGGGACTCCGCTTGTTGCAGCACGTCATCGGCCAGGGCGGGAGCGCCGGTTGCAAGGAGGAGTAACAGGGGGACGGGTTTCAGACGCATGTTTTCATTCCCTGATGGCTTGTGTGAATGCCTTGGATTTTAAAGGTAGGCGGCAGCGGTGGGAAGGTCAATGGCAGGCATGTCGTCGGATAGGTGGCAGGGAATGGAAATCGTGCGGTTTCGGAGCAGCGGCTATTTTTGAAACAGTATGAAGACTGAGCAAACGATAGTCTTGGGATTGCATGAGGGGGCGGCCTTTGATACTATGCAGCCCTCGTTGAGCCGGTGGTTGTTTTCGGCGAAAACTGGGGTTGTTAGCTCAGCTGGTAGAGCAGCGGACTCTTAATCCGTAGGTCGACAGTTCGAATCTGTCACAACCCACCAATTCCCTCAAAGGCCTGCATTTTATGCGGGCCTTTGTCGTTTTGGGGTTTGGGCTTCGTGTAAGCACTTTGTAGGCAAATGCGAGCCATTCCCCACTCATTCAAGACGTCGCATACGGCCTGTTCCACTTTGTAGGCGCGGCTGTGGAAAGTCAAGCCGGAATGGTTTTCATCAACTCAGCCACCGGGATGAACATCCTCAGCGGTGAGTCCGGCAGCGGCCTGAAGCCCATCTGCTGATAGAATTCCGCCGCTTTTCCATCCTTGGCATCAACCATCGCCAGCACGGCCCCGGCGATGCCCGCCACGTTGCAAACGTTGTGCAGGGCATGCGCCAGCAGATAGCGCCCAAGTCCCTGTCCTTGGCTCTGTACATCGACGGCAAAGCGACCGATCAACACGGCAGGAACCGGGTAACGGCCCAGCCGTTTCTGTATCTCTGCGGGCAGGTCTGTAAACCCAAGCGAACCGATACTCAGGCAATAGAAGCCCGCGATGCGTCCACCCTCACCGCAGGCGACATAGGTCTTGTTCTGAAGACGGGTTTGCTGTTGCAGGGCGTACAGGCGCAGGAAGTCGTTGAGGTCGGATTGCCCGCAATCAAACCCTTGCCGGTCGTGGTGCTTTGCCAGTGGCTGTACCGCCCGGGTCATCGGGCAAGAGCCATCAGCTCGCGCAACTCACGGGTAGGCTCTTGCGGGTTATTCAGGGCGTGCATGATCGCGTCACGGTCAGCATTGCTCAGCATGATGACGCTGTGCTGCTGGATGATGCGCAAGGCGGCCTCATAGGACTGATTAAGCATGAAGGCGCTTAGATTGGTGCCGATCAATTGCGCGGCCTGTTCAATGACTTGCTTGGCTTCGGCGGAAGCCCGGAGGTTGATTCGCTCCGCCGATACGGCATGGCTGGGCATGGCTGCATTAACCTGTGTACATAATGGTTGAGTACATTCTAGGGTCAATCGCGATGCGCTTCAATGATTGGCGTATTTAATTCATGGGGGCTATTCGATTTATAAGTAATATAGGCATGGCTGCTACCAGTGTGGTCCTGAGTTACTGGGCTGTGCTGGAACAATATTTCCCAAAGCCTTCCGCACTGTTCTCGAAACCCTTGTCCTTCGTCAGCTCCCAAGGCCTGACACAAGCTTTTTCCCGCGCGCACCACGAATAACCGGCCGACCCGATGCAGCCATGTGCGTCCCGGTCCGCACCCACCAGTACCGGGGCTGGTTCAACGGTGGCGGTTTTGTCCTGACATCCTGCCAAGCTCAGGCCAATCACGGTGAAAACCCACAACGGCCACTGTTTTATCAATTTCATGTTTTCATACTCTTGTTCATTGGCGATCGCCTCCGATACAGCAGTCCCGCCCACAGGCAAATTCCCGCTTCAACCGCAAACGACCAATGCCATATAAAGTTCAGCCACCATGGCTGAAACACCGCCTGCACTGTAAACAAGGCAAACGGTTTGTTGATGAACGGGGCAAACCACCAGATATCGCCAACGAAGCTATCCAGTATCACATGCAGTGTACAGCCCAGACAGAAAATCCATGACAGGAGCGCCACCCGGGATTTGCTGTCGAAACGTAGCCACAGCATTGCAACGGTCAGCAGCAACAGCCAGAACATCGGCCAGTGGGTGAAGTACTTGTGGTGGTGGGTGTGGCGGTGATCCACCAGGTAGAAATAAGCCAAGTCAAAGTCGGGGACCAGCGCGCCGGTCATGCCCGCCCAAAATATGGCTGAGGTAGAAGCAGGGGCATGGAGTATGCGTTCCAGCAGTGAAACAGACAGGATATAGCCGGATGGCACATGCGCAATGAACATAGGCAACCAATCCGGGCGTTTGGAGGATGTAAGGATGAGCTTCGGATTCTGCCTTGCAACACCGTCCGCGACAAGCCTGCCGCCTTTTTCCCGGCCAAGAAAAAGCCCGCTTAATCGCGGGCCTTTTCCCTTCAGCAATCGTCGCTTACCGAGCCACGCTCTTGCCGGCCAGCCACACCATCACGCAACGCGGCAACAACCGGTTCACCAGCGGCAACGGCTTGTTCAGCAGCCCGGTCACCACCATCGGGCAACCGCACTTCAGCGAGCGCAGGGCGGTTTTGGCCACCGTTTCCGGGGTATCCATCAACTTCATGGCCAGCGTGCCGTGATTGCCCGCCACATCATGGAACTCGGTGCGCGTGGCGCCGGGGCACACCGCAATCACCTTGATCCCGTTCTTCTTTTCTTCCGCCGCCAGCGCTTCCGACATCGACAGCACATAAGCCTTGGTTGCGCCGTAAACCGCAAAACGCGGGCAGGGCTGGAAGGCCGCCACCGAGGCGATGTTCATGATGCGGCCTTGTTTCCGGGCGCGCATGCCCGGCAGCACAGCATGGGTCAGCTCGGTCAGCGCCACCATGTTCAGCTGCATCATGCCCTGCACACGGTCCAGCGGCATGTCGGCCAGCAGGTCGTTGAGGCCGAAACCGGCGTTGTTGATCAGGGTGTCGATTTCCAGACCCAAATCGCTGACCGCCTTCAACAATTCAACATAGGCACCTGGCTTTTCCAGATCCAGCCCGATGACCTCCACGCGCACACCGTGATGCGTTTTCAGTTCCTGCGCCAGGGTATTCAGCTTGTCCGTACGACGGGCCACCAGCACCAGCGCCTGCTGCTCGGAAGCAGCCAGTTGCTTGGCCAAGGCTTCGCCGATGCCGCTGGATGCGCCGGTGATGACGGTAGCGAGAGTAGTGGACATGGGGTGTTCCTCATCAGGTGGGTTTCGATGAGGGCTATCTTATTCGACAATTCGATAATTATGAAAGTGTAGAATGATGAAATCCGATGAATGGTTATTCAGTTTTGTAAAGGAGGTTCCCTCTCCCAAAGGGGGAGAGGGAACGAGTTACGTTACTGCATGAACTTCGTACCCATTGTCACCAACTTCTGGTAACCGGTGGGCAGCAGCCGCTGCATGGCGTCAAACGCATAAGCTTCGGCACCAATCAGCACGCGGCGGGCGTTCTTCTTCACGCCGTTGAGGATGGCGTCGGCCGCGTCGTCCGGGGTCACGTGCAGGAATTTCTCGAAGCTCTGCTGGCTCTTCTTCGGGTCGATGCCGATGGACTTCATGCTGTCGTTCATGCGTGCGGCCTTGGCGATGTTGGTCTTGATGCCGCCGGGATGCACGCAGGTGGCGCTGACGCCGCATTCCTGCAGGTCCAGTTCCTGACGCAGCGCTTCGGTGTAGCCGCGCACCGCGAACTTGCTGGCGTTGTACGCGCCCTGCGACGGCTGCGAGCCCAGGCCGAAGATGCTGGAAATATTGATGATATGGCCGTCACCGGAGGCCTTCAGGTGCGGCATGAATTCCTTGATGCCGTAAACCACGCCCCAGAAGTTGATGCCCATCAGCCATTCCAGTTCTTCATAGCTCATGCCTTCCACGGTGCTGCCCAGCGCCACGCCCGCGTTGTTGAAGATCAGGTTGACCTTGCCGTGTTCCTTGGCGGTAGTGGCTGCCCAGGCCTGCATCTGGTCCAGCTTGGCCACGTCCACCTTGGCGCTGGTGACCTTGACGCCATAGGCCTGCGCCAGACCGACCGTCTCGGCCAGGCCTTTTTCATTGACGTCGCTGAGCGACAGGTTGCAGCCCTGCTGGGCCAGTTTCACAGCCAGCGCGCGGCCAATGCCCGATCCGGCGCCGGTAATGGCGGCAACTTTCTTTTCGAAGGATTTCATGGGGTGTCCTCTGTGTGAATGTGGTAATTAACGCTCAACCTGATAATTCTGCGCATCAAACTGCGCGGTCTTTCGGCGGTAGTCGAAAGTGAAGCCCGGCCACAGCGTGGTGTTCTTGCCGTTGGCGTTGACGTACCAGCTTTGGCAGCCGGTGCTCCACACCGCGCCGCCCAGCTTGGTCTGGGTGTCGCGGTTGAAGGCGGCGTAGGCGTCCGGTTTCACGTCCACAACCTGCCAGTTGTGCTTGTCCATTTGCTTCAGGCAATCCATGACATAGGCAATCTGCGACTCGATCATGTACACCATCGAGTTGTGGCCCAGGCCGGTGTTGGGGCCCATCAGCATGAACAGGTTGGGGAAGCCGGTAATCGCGGAGCCAAGATAAGCCTCCGGGCCTTCCTTCCAGAAATCCACCAGATCAACGCCGTTGCGGCCGAAAATCGCGCCCTTGGGAACGGGATCCTGCGCCTTGAAGCCGGTGCCGTAGATGATGGTGTCCACCGGGCGTTCAACGCCGTTGCTGTCGACAATGCTGTGCTCGCGCACTTCGCGGATGCCTTGCGTCACCACGTCCACATGCGGTTGGTCCAGCGCCGGGTAGTAGTCGTTGGAAATCAGCACGCGCTTGCAGCCGAACGAGAAGTCCGGGGTCACTTTCTTGCGCAGTTCCTTGTTGCTGATCTGCTTGCGGATGTGGCGGCGGGCCATCAGTTCACCCACCTTGAGCACACGCGGGCTGAACACAAAACCGAGGGCGCGCACTTCCAGTTGGGTGTAGATGGCGTTGCGCAAGGCTTCCTGCGCCGGGGGCACCAGCTTGAACAGCGTCTTTTCGGCGGTGGTCATGGCGCGGTCGGGCTTGGCCACAATCCAGGGCGGGGTGCGCTGGTACAGGTCGACGTGCGCGGCCTGGGGCACAATCTGCGGCACGAACTGGATGGCGCTGGCGCCGGTGCCGATGACGGCAATTTTTTTGCCTTCCAAGGAGTAGTGGTGGTCCCAGTCTTGCGAGTGGAAGGTCTTGCCCTTGAAGTTCTCGATGCCTTTCAGCGCCGGATAGGACGGTGTGCTGAGGCCGCCCATGCCGCTGACCACCACGCGGGCAATGTAGGTAACGCCGCCCTTGGTGGTGATGCGCCAGCGCTTGATGCTGTCATCGTAGCGGACCTGTTGCACTTCCTGGTTGAACTGGGTGTGCGGAATCAGGCCGTACTTGTGGGCGACATGTTGCAGGTAGGCCTTGATCTCGGGCTGCGGTGCAAACATGCGCGACCAGTTGGGGTTCGGCTCGAAGGAGAAGGAATAGAGGTGCGAGGGCACATCGCAGGCGCAGCCGGGATAGTGGTTGTCGCGCCAGGTGCCGCCGACATCACTGGCTTTTTCCAGAATGACGAAGTTGCTCTTCTTGGCCTTCTTCAGGGCCACGCCCATGCCGAGTCCGGAGAAACCGGTGCCGACGATGGCGACATCGAAGTGTTTGACAGTAGCGTTCTGCATGGGTTTTCCCTCAGAAGTTGACAACAGGTGTTGTCGGAATATATTGTTGACATCAAGTGTTGTCAACAATGCGTTTCAAAAATAAATGTAACATTGGCTGATGATGCGGTCGGCGAAGTCAGACGGGTCAATCCAGGTGGGCGGACATGAGCGAAGAGATGGCGGAGATCAAGAAGCGGCGCAGTTTCCGGGGCGTCAGCGCCGAGCAGCGTCAGGCGGAACGGCACCGCAAGTTTGTCGATGCCGGGCTGCAGTTGTTCGGCACGCATGGCTTCTATAACACCAAGGTGCGCGAGCTGTGCGCCGAGGCGCATTTGACGGAGCGCTATTTCTACGAGTCGTTCAAGAGCCTGGAGGAGTTGTTTGCCGAGGTATACCGGGAGGCGGTGGAGGGCATGCAGCAGCACATCCTGATGGCGATCATGGGGCAAAGTCATCAGGGTTCGCTGGCCTTGATCCGCGCCGGGCTGGAGGCTTTTCTCAAATTCGTGCGGCAGGACCCGAGGGTGGCGCGCATCCTGTTCATCGAGGTGCCGCAGGTGCGGATGGAGCACGGTTCGCTGATTGAGGAAACCATGAACGGTTTTGACCGGATGCTGACCCAGTTCGGCAATACGCTGTTTCCGCCCCCGAAAAATCCGTTGATCCAGATGGACCTGATTGCCGCCGGGCTGAACGGCTCCAATGCTCATATTGTGGCGCGCTGGGTCTATGGCGGTTTCCAGCAGCCGCTGGAAGTGATTCTGGAAAACTGCTTTGCCGTGTTTGCCGGGGTGGCGGATTACCTTTCGGGAGAGAAAGTGGCAAATTCTGTAAGCTAATCTGTCCAGTGGCGTAAAAAGCCGATATGAGGTTGTTAAAATCTTGTTCGCTGGCCCGGAATGACCTAATCTGGGTAGGCGAAGAAGATTGATAACAAGAACATTCTGCTGGCGTTCCAGCCTTGCAGAAGGAGATCACCTCATGTCCCTCAGAAAGAAACTCGCTGTTGCTGTATTGGCGATGTTCTCGTTGTATCAGATACCCGCTTTGGCTGCGTCCGATGATGATGTGGAGGATTTGCGGGATGCCGAACTGGGCGCCCGCAATGAATGGCATCTGGTCAAGAATGACACCAAGCGCAACATCAAGACTTATTCCAAACAGGAAGACGGCAGGCGGGTCCGCACCTTCCGCATCGATATGGTGGTTGATGCTTCCATGGAGACCGTGGCGCGGGTGCACTACGATGCCGACAATCTCAAACGCTGGTTCTGGGAAACTACCGATTCGCGACTGCTGAAAAAAATCTCGCCTTACGAGTTTTACTATTACCAGCAGTTCAACGCGCCGGTCACCATGCCCGATCGGGACTCGGTCATCCATGCGGTCATCCAGCCTTATTCGGAGCGCAAGGGATTCATGGTCATTACACTGAAGGCCGCGCCGGATTACATGCCGCCGGTGAAGGGGCTGGTGCGGGTGACCCAGCAAAACATGACCATCAAGCTGACACCGATGGGCAAGGAGAAGACGCACCTGGAGGTGGAAGGCTATATCGATCCGGGTGGAATCTCGCCGGTGTGGGGCATCAACGCCATTCAGCGCATGGCGCCTTACAGCAGCATGATGGGTTTGCAGCGGGTGGTGCAGCAGGCGGCCTATCGTCAGCCGACTGGTCAGGCTCCGTTCGCCATCACCGCCGATTGAATTTCATCCGGCCGTCCTTCGGGGCGGCTTTCGGCATTTTCCTTTTTTCCCTCACTTTCCTTGTCCCGGCCGATGCCCCAGGTAACGGCCAGATAGTCCTGTACGTCCTTTCCGGCGGCAAAGTCCACGGCGGTATCGCCGTCGCGGATACCCGGCAGGGTGGCGGCGCAACAGTGGCCTTCCACGCGGAAGGCTTCTTCGGGAACGTTCGCCTGGCCGCTCATGGCGCAGCCACCGGCGTGGCGGACAGCACCGACAAATCCCCGATCACTGCCAGCACCTGATAAGCCGACAGGCTCTGTTCCTGTTCATGCAGCAACAGGCTGACCTTGGCGGAAAGCAGTTCGCGTTCGGCGTCCAGCAAGTCCAGCGTGGTGCGGGTGCCCACCGCCACTTCCTTGCGGGTGCTGTCCCGCGCCAGTTCGGCGGCGGCCACTTCCGACCGGATGGCGGGCAGGCTGGCTTGGGCGGCCTGCCAGTGCTGCCAGGCCTCGGTCATGGCCTGGGTCACACCGGCCTGGAGATCGGCAATGCGCCAGCGGGCAGCGTCGGCCTTGGCCACGGCCTCGGCGGTGGCGCTGCCGGTATGTCCGGCGTCATACAGGTTCATCTGCGCCTTGACGTAAACGCCCCACGCATTCATGCGGTCATAGCCGAATTCGGTGTTGTCCTGGGTGGCGGCGCGCGCTTCGACACTGACTTGCGGACGGTTACCGCTGCGTGCCTGGCGTACCGCCGCCTCCAGCGCCCGGGCTTCTTCACGGGCCGACTTCAGCGCCGGGTTTTCCCGTGCAAGGGTTTGCGCGTCGGTGAGCGAGGCGGGCAGGGGCAGGGACGGGTAGCGGGTTTGCAGTTCATGGGGAGCTTCGCCGGTGACGCGCTCATACTGGCCTTCGCTGATGGCCAGATTGGCTTGCGCCCGCGCCACCTGCGCTTCGCCCTCGGAGAGCCGGGCTTGCGCCTGCGCCACTTCGGTCCGGGTGACTTCCCCGGCGTCGAAACGCTTGCGTGTATCCCCCAGCATGGTTTGCAGGGTGCGCAGGGATTCGTTCTGCAGGTTCAGCAGCGCCTGGTCGCGCACCACGGCGGCGTGGGCGGCAATGGCGTCCACGGCAATGCGCACCTTGATGTCGTCAGTGCTGAAATGACGCGCCGCCGCCAGCAAGCCGGCGGCATCACGGCCTGCTTCCAGCGCGCCGCCGGTATACAGCGGCTGGTTCAGCGTCAGGCTCACGGTGTTGGGCCAGCGTGAACCGGATTGGGGAAACGGCGCCGTGGTTTGCAGGCTGGAGCGTCCGATTTCAGTGGCGACCAGCAAGCGGGGCTTCATCAGGCTGCTGCGGCTGTCGGCGGCCCGGTCGGCGGCGTCGGCGTCGGCGCGGGCGGCCTGCAACAAGGGGTGGTGGCTCAAGGCCTGATGGACCGTGCCGGTGAGCGTCTGGGCTTGAACCATGACCGGCAGTGCCAGCAACCAAGGGGCAAGGATTTTCATGGTCGATAAGCCTGCAGAAAGGTGCGGACAGCCTCGCGGATATAATCCGCCCGATCCAGATGGGGGGGGAAGGGCGGCAGGCCCAGCAACGCCCGCCATTGCGGATGCCCCTTCACCATCTCCAGGAACTGGATGGCGGCGATGTCCGGTTGACGGCAATCAATAACCCCGGCGTCATGATGACGTTTCAGGAAGTCGGCCATTAAGCCCAAGCCGTGCTGCGGGCCGGTGCGGTAGGCCATTTCCGCCAGTTGCGGAAAGCGGTCGGCTTCGGCAGCCAGCGCGCGGATCATGGCAATGCGCTCTGCCGCCAGCGAGGCTTCCAGCACCCGTTCCGCAAACAGCAGCAGGGTTTCTTCCAGGTTTTCACTGACGGCGTCGGGAATGGCGAGGGTGGCGAGAAAGGCCTGGCAGCGGTCGGCAAACATGGCGGCAAAAAGGCCTTCCTTATTGCCGAAATACTTGTAGACGCTGGCTTTGGAGCCACCGGTCAGTTTGACCACATCATCCATGCTGGTGCCTGCATAACCCTTTTCCAGGAAGAGGGCGCGGGCAGCGTCCAGCAGCGACTCGCGCCTGGCTTCGCCGCGGGCGGTTGTCGGGCAACAGGAAAACCAGGTTTTCTCGATCGTCATAATGACAGGCTTGCAATGAACTGTACTGTTCAGTACATTATCAGCGAGATGCTCAAAAAGCAATAACCGGACATCCGGCCCCTGTCACCCGTTCGAGCCCAGATCATGAGTCGCGATTCTTCCCGCAAGCTTCCCTTTGTCATTCTGGCCCTGCTGTTACTGGCGGCTGTCGGCCTGGCCATCCGCTGGTGGACCTATGGACGCTTTCATGAAAGTACGGACAACGCCTACCTGCGCGCCGATGTCAGCTACCTGACGCCGCGTGTGGGCGGGGAGGTGCAGCAGTTGCTGGTGAAGAACAACCAGGCGGTGAAGGCCGGCGACCTGCTGCTGAAGATGGATGATGCGGATTATGCGGCCAAGGTGGCCCAGGCCAAGGCGCAGGTGGCGGTTCGCGAAGCGGCGTTGCGGACCAATGGTCAGGAGGATTCTTCGTGGCAGGCCCAGGTGGCCGAAGCCGAAGCCGCGCTGCAGGCAGCGAGGGCGGAAGAAAACCGGCTGTTTCTGGAAATGCAGCGCGCCAAGGCGCTGGTGCAGGACGGCGTGGCGACCAAGCAACGGCTGGATAACGCCGCCGCCGCCTGGCAGTCCGCCGCCGCCCAAAGCCGTCGCGCCGAGTCCGGCATTGCCGCCGCGCGCGCCCGTCAGGGCGGTGTGGGCACCGGCCGCGAACAGCTGATAGCGGAGCTGGATGCCGCCAAGGCCACCCTGAAGCTGGCGGAGATTGATCTGGCCGCCACGGAAATCCGCGCCCCGATCAGCGGCGTGGTGGGCGACCAGGCGGCGCGGCTGGGCAGCCGGGTCACCGCAGGCAGCCGCCTGATGGCGATTGTGCCGCTGGAGTCGGTGTTTGTAGAGGCCAACTTCAAGGAGACTCAGTTGGCTCAGATGAATGTGGGGCAGAAGGCCGAGATCAAACTGGATGCCTATCCCGATCTGAAACTGACCGGCGTCATCCAGAGCCTGTCTCCGGCTTCCGGCGCGGAATTCGCCTTGTTGCCGCCGGACAACGCCACCGGCAATTTCAACAAGATTGTGCAGCGTGTGCCGGTGAAGATCGTGCTGGACGGCGTCAATGCCGAAGGCCGGTTGCGGCCCGGCATGTCGGTCGAAGTGACCGTGGAAACGCGATGAGTCCCGTCGCAGCGGCTGGTGCGCCGCCGACACCCGAACAGCGGGCGGCCATGCGCCGCGCCTGGATCGGTTTTTTTGCGCTGGTGTTCGGCAACTTCATGGCCATTCTGGACATCCAGATTGTCGCCAGTTCGCTGAACGAATTGCAGGCGGGCATGAGCGCCAGTGCTGCCGAAATCGCCTGGGTGCAGACCAGCTACCTGATTGCCGAAGTGATCGCCATTCCGCTGTCCGGCTATCTGTCGCGCATGATGTCCACACGCCTCTATTTTGTGATCAGCGCCGTGGGTTTCGCCTTTGCCAGCCTGATGTGCGCCATGGCCTGGAGCCTGCCGTCGCTGCTGGTGTTCCGCACCATCCAGGGCTTTCTGGGTGGCGGCATGATCCCGACAACCATGGCCGCGCTGTTCATGCTGTTTCCCCCGGAAAAGCGCATGGGCCCCATCGTGCTGGTCAGCATGGCCTCGACACTGGCCCCGGCGGTGGGACCGTCGCTGGGCGGCTTCCTGACCAATACCTTTTCCTGGCACTGGATGTTTCTGGTCAACCTGCCGCCTGCGCTGCTGATTTCCAGCGTGGTGTGGAGTTATCTCGACCGGATCGACAAGCCGGAGTGGAAGCTGTGGCACATCATCGACTGGCCGGGCCTGTTCAGCATGGCGCTGTTTCTGGGCTGTCTGGAATTTGCGCTGGATGAGGGGCCGCGTCACGACTGGTTTGCCGAGCGTTCAGTACTGTTGGCCGTCATGGTGGGTGTGCTGAGCGGGATATTCTTTTTCTGGCGGAGTTTCACCAGCTTGAACCCGATTGTGAACCTGCGGGTATTTGCCGACCGTAACTTCGCGGTCGGCTCGGTGATTTCCTTTGTGGTCGGTGTCAGCCTTTATGGCATGGTGTACCTGGTTCCGCTGTTTTTGGGGCAGGTGCGGCATTTCAACAGCCTGCAGATTGGCGAGACCATGATGGTGATGGGCGTGGCGATGTTCATCACCGCGCCGTTGATCGGCATGCTGTCGGCGAAAATGGATACGCGTCTGCTGGTGGGCATGGGGCTGGTGACGGCGGCGTTCGGTGTCTGGCTGAATTCACACATGACCTCGCTGGCCGGTCCGGAAGACCTGTTCTGGCCGCAGATTTTTCGCGGGGTGGGGCTGATGTGCGCCATGATCGTGATGTCGCAACTGGCGCTGAGCACCTTGCCGCTGACCGAGATGAAGAATGGCAGCGCGCTGTTCAACCTGACCCGGAATGTGGGCGGGGCCATTGGGCTGGCCTGTATCAATACCATCATGGAGTGGCGCTATGCCTTCCACTGGCAGCATCTGGCGGCGCTGACCGACCCGGCGCGCATGCCGGTGCAGGAAATGCTGGCCGCGAGCGCCGCCCTGCCGGGGGTGTCGGGCGACTCCGGGGGGCAGGTGGCCATTGCCATGCTGCAACAGCGGGTTAGCCTGCAGGCGACGACCCTGGCCTTCAATGATATTACGATGCTGTTGTCGGGCCTGATCCTGAGCGTGCTGTTGTTGTTGCCGTTGATTCAGAAGGTGCAGGCACCGGCGGCTGCGGGGGGAGGGCATTGAACTGTTATCAGGTTCACGGCCGCTCCTCCGGGCAAGGCCTAGAAATAGCGCCGCCACCCCACAGACAAACCATGCCAGTCCAGACTGGCCTCAGCCCGGTACCTGGCCTCCACCCGCAAACCGTCATTTCGCCCCAAATTCCATTGATAGCCGCCTTCCACCGAGGTCTGGAAATTCGAGCTGTCGTTGAACCACAAACTCTCCACATGGCCCAGCCACTGACTGCGGGCGCCCTGTAAACGACAGCCCAGCCGAGGCCCGGCACCGACGCGCCAGCCATTATCCAACGCCCGCCCGCCTTCCAGCTCCGCTTGCAACACCCCGTAGCACAAGGCATGAGCCGACGGTTTGACGGAAAGCCCCATGCCCCCCTCAAAATAGCCCACGCCATGGGACTCGGTGGTGCTGAACCCCCCTTGTTTATCCACCGCTGTCTGGCGGAAGCCCAGCCCCAGATTCCAGGATTTGGGTTTCAGGAAGTCGTTGCGCGTTGCCAGCGAGTCGATATGCACCAGGCTGAAGTGCTGAACGGCCAGTTGCTCTTCACGCAGCAGGTAACGTAACTGCACCCGCAGGAAGTCGATGGCGGCTCCCTGCCGGTAACCGCCTTCGGGGTCCAGCAGATCGTGATACGCCAAGCGATAATCCAAAGACAGGAAGCCCTGATCCTGCTCATAACCACCGCCTGCCTGCCATTCCGAGGTCAAATGGCTGTTGGCGGGGTCCACGGCCGGGCGTTCCGGAGCACGGCGGCTGTCCGGTTCGGCGAAGGTGCTGCGGCGGATCAGCAATTGGCGCAGATGAACCGGCGCAATCGCGGCATCGGCCTTGTGCGCCAGATAACGGTAGTAAAGCCAGTCATAACCCATTTCCACCGCGCGGGCCTGCTCGGCGGACGAAAGCCCGTCCAGTGACGCTTGCGGATGGTCGGCCAGCCGCATGGCCGCCTGATTCACGGCGGCTGGATTTTGCCCGGCATGGGCTTCCAGCAGGGTGCCGCTGGCGGGTCGGTAGATGACCTGCTTCAGCATGCCCTGTTCGGCGAGGACACGGCGCAGGGTGTCAGTGGGCGCGGCATAGACCGGGAAGTCGCGGCGCATTGCCAGCCCCGGCCGAGCGGCTTCCACCAGGCCCAGCAACTGATACGAGCAATTGCTGGAGAAAAAGTAATAGGGAAACATCACCCCTTTCAGTTCCCAAAGATGCTGCATCAGCCGCTGCACTTCTTCCGGCTTCAGGTTCAGCTGATATTCCCAAAGGTCGCGATTCTCGAAGTCATTGTATTCCTTGACCTTCTGGTAATAGGGCAGAATCGAGAATGCCCCGGGATAGCCGCCGGTGACGCCCTTCCAGGCAAAGTCGAGGCTGTTGGCGTTGTCTGTTTGCGCGGCATAGTTAATGGCGTAGGCCAGCAACCGGGTTTCCTCGGTCTGGTCGGGCGCGTCAATGCGCAGAAGGGTATGGCCAAACATGGAGGAGGGATTGTTGAGGTAATCCGCTGCAAAAATCAGGGTCGCGGACTGAGGATTAACGCCCTTCATCCAGGTGTCCAGCGCATTGCAGGCGACCGGGGACAAGTCCTTGTCCTGGATAGGCAGGCGCTGGCGCAGCCAGGCGGAGCGGGCGGGGAAGCGGCAGGCAAACGCCTGATCACCCAGCCCGGCGGAATCGGTATAGAGCGCGTGGATGTTGGCGCGCAACTCGGCTTCGGGATTTCCCCGGCCTTCAGGATGCTGGAAGAAAGAAGGTAAACGTACCAGGCTGCTGCGCCGGGAGTGGCTCAGCTCTTCATAGCGCAGCAGGACACGCCAATAGGCGTCATCAAACAGCCGGGATGCAGAGGCCTTCTCAAGGACTTCTTCCAGAGGGTCGGCCTTGATGGACGGGGAACTCAGAAGACACAGCACGCAAAGGATGCCCGGCAGCAGGGCGGAAAATCGGGAGGACATGGGCAGGCAATTCCGGAGCCGCAAACAAAAACCCCCCGCCGTAGCGAGGGGCAGGAACCACGGCCGAAATCAGGCGGCGGTGTAGGCAGCCAGCACGGCGTCCTTGGCCATCACGCCTTGCAGTGCGGACAGGACTTGACCGGCGGACTGGTTTTCCGGAGCGAAGATGGCGCCGAAGTTGGACTTGGCGGCCTGGAAGAAGGCGGCCTTGTGCTCAGCCTTTACACCCATCAGGTCAGCCAGCACATTCAGGGATTCGCCATGACCGACCGACATGTCGCGGGCCAGACGTTCGCTGTTGGTGCCCATGAACATGCTCAGCTTGGCGCGGGAGGAGATGACGCCGTCAGACTGGCAACCCAAGGTGCCGGTGGTGATGCCGAACAGCTGGTTGGCGGAAGTGCCGTTGGTGGTCACCGCCAGGATCTTGGGGAGAACACCGGATTGGCCGGCCCACAGCATGGTGCCCAGACCGCAACCGGTGTCCTGGTCGGCCATGGCCATTGAAGAAAAACCGGCCAGCATGGCGATCGCTACAAATTTTTTCATGAAGAATCCCTCGTTGTCATTTTAGTGTAGTCAGTCCTTCTCTTCGGACGACCTGACCGAGATTACTGGTTTTGGTTCAGGCTGCCAAGAGGTTTGCACCATGTTTGTGCGGGTGCGGTCAGCTAAGTGTGAATGGCTGCAAAGTGTTGCAGAACAACGAAGTTTGATGACTAGCCGATAGCCTTTGAACCATCAGCGGCAGTTAATTGCAGCCAGCCGGAGAGGAACAATCATCCGCCTCCGTAAAACCACGAGCTCCCCGCATTGAAGACCAGGTTTTCAAGGTACTGGGGCAGGTTCAGCCCAGTCTTTGCCTGAAATTCCTGCGCCCGTTGCCAGACCGTCTCGAAGGGCGGCAACTCCTCATCCCGGAAACACAGCACCACCTCATTGCCGGTGTCGCAGCCCGAACGCACCAGTCGCCGGTTGAACAGTCGGCCCAGACGGCCGGTATAGAGGCGAAAGGCCGGGTCGGTCTTCCACAAATTGGCGACCAGCAGGCCGCCGGGCCGCAGCGCCTGGAAGCAATCCTCATAAAAGGACTCACTGCTCAGGGCCGGAGGCAGGCCGTCGGCGTTATAGCCGTCCAGCAACAGGATGTCGGTCGAAGCGGGTTGCTGCGGCAGGTAGTCCACAGCATCTGCGCAAATGATCCGGAAGCGGGGGCTTTCCGGGGGAATCAGGAAGGTGTCGCGCAGGGCGATGACTTCGGGGTTGATTTCGACAGTGGTGATGCGGCAGTCTGGCAGATGGTGGTGGCAGAACTTCGACAGTGAGCCGCCGCCCAGGCCGACGATCAGGATATCCGCCGGTTCGGGGTGAAACGGCAGGAAGGCGGCCATCAGCCGGGTGTATTCGAATTCCAGCCGGTTGGGAGCATCCTTGCTCATCTGGCTTTGCACGGCCTCGGCCCCGAAATGCAGGGTGACGGAGCGGCCTGTTTCCCACAGGCAGGGGACATCATGATCGGTCGGGTCGTGCATCGGCTGGCGTTACTCCGGCAGAGGAACCTTGATGGAAACCGCGCCCCGCAATTGTCCGGCCGAATAGCCGGTGGCGCGGTCGTGAGGATACCCCGTTTCCAGTTGCTTGCGTACCTCGGCAGGAATGGCTTTGCTGTCGCCGTGGCACATCAGGCACACGGGTTGCACCGGGATTGCCTTGGCATAGCGCAGGTAACGCCCGGCCGGTTCCTGGACGATGGCGCTCATGTCCAGCAATTCCGGCTTTTCCCCGGCGGCCAGGCGTTTTTCCAGTTGCAGCAGGGCGTCCTGTTCCCAGGCATCCGCCATGCCCAGCAGAGGGTTGCGCGGCTTCAGGCTGACGCGGCTGACTTTCCAGCCGGTTTCCCGGGATGCGTCTCCAGCCAGTTTGGGGGCGAGGTCCCGGCAGACGGCGATGGCGCTGACCGGGCCGTTTTTGGCGATTTCCTGCTTGAGTTCAGTGGAAAGCTTGCCCAGCAGTTGGGCGGCCGCCGCACGTTGGGCGCTGGTGTCGGCGAGTTCGGCAGCCCAGAGGGTGGCGGGCAGGAGGGCAAGCAGGGGGAGTAGGCGCATGGGTGTATTCTCCATAGGGGGGATGTGGTTAATATACCCCTACCGGTATTTTGAACAAGTGGATTTTGCAGGTTTGTGATCTCCGTCCCCTTGGAAAGGGGACCGCCGCCTAGCGGCGAGGGGGTTTCAACTGGCGCATGCTTTACATTCGTTTCCCGGCGCGTGGTTGTCCCTTTCCAGCAGCGAGCGCAGGCCACCGATGTCTATTTCACAACTTGTTATTCCAGCCAACGGCTTCTACTCTCCACAAACGTCAATCCTGCTTTTTCCCGGAATACAACCAAGGAGTTCCGCCATGATCGGTTACGTCACCCTCGGCTCCAATGATATGCCCCGCGCCGCCGCTTTTTACGATGCCTTGCTGGGCGAGATGGGAGCGAAACGCTTTATGGACTATGAAACCTTCATCGCCTGGTCGGTCAAACCCGGCCAACCGGCATTGTCGGTGTGCAAACCCTATGACAAGCAACCCGCCACCGTCGGCAACGGCGTCATGGTGGCGCTGGCGGTCGATTCCCCAGCCACCGTGGATCGGCTGTACACCAAGGCCATGTCCCTGGGGGCGACGGATGAAGGCGGTCCCGGCAATCGCGGTGGGAATTTCTATGCGGCCTATTTCCGTGATCTGGATGGGAACAAGCTGAATTTCTTCACCATGGGTTAAGGGTTTTCCACCGTCCGGGAGATTTTTTCCTCCCGGTTGTCACACATTTACGGCCTCGTTCGTCTTACCGGCATACATCCTGAAAATCCGGAGACTGCCATGCAAGACCCCAAGAAGCCTGTTGTTGTCATCCTCGGCGCCGGTTATGCCGGACTGCTGGCCTGCTCCCGCATTTTGCGTGCGCCGGGGCCGGTGCGGGTGATCGTGGTCAGCGCCAATCCCTATTTCGAGCAACGTATCCGCTTGCATGAAACGCTGGCCGGTCAAACCACGGCGCGGCTGAAACTGGCGCCGGTGCTGGCGCGGCGCGGCGCGGAATTCCGCCATGACCGGGTGCTGCGTCTGGATCCGGCGCGGCAGGAGGTTGAACTGACCGGTGGGGAAGTACTGGCCTACGACTGGCTGGTGCATGCCTTGGGCAGCCAACCCGCCTGTACCATTCCGGGCAGCCGCGAGCACGCCGTGCAGCTGGACAGCCGTGACCGGATGCAGGCCATGCACGCCAGGGTGTCCGCGCTGGCCGACCGGAAGGGCCGGGTGATAGTGCTGGGTGGCGGCCTGACTGCGCAGGAAGTGAGCAGCGAACTGGCAGAGCGTTTTCCTGGGCTGTCGGTGATGATGGTGTCCGGTCGGGAACCGGGAGCCGATTTGTCGCCGAAAGCCCGCGATGCCTTGCTGACGGCATTGGATGAACTGGGCGTCCTGCGGCAACAGGGACGGATTACAGCGATAGAACCCGGGCAGGTCCGGCTGGCTGAAGGAGCCGCGCTTCCCTTCGATCTGTGCATCGACTGCTCCGGCATGCGCGCCAGCCCGTTGGCGGCGGACAGCGGGTTGGCGGTGGATGAACATGGCCGGGTGGCAGTGGATGATTGCCTGTGTCTGCCGGGCTTCAAGAATGTGTTTGTCGCTGGTGATACGGCGCGGGTTGAAATCGCGGGGGAGCCGTTGCGCATGGCCTGTGCCACGGCCATGCCGCTGGGTGCATGCGCAGGCATGAATGTCGCGGCCCTACTGGCCGGACGTCATCCGCAAGCTTTTGATTTCGGCTATTTCGCACGGTTAGTCAGCCTGGGGCGGCGGCGGGGGGTGACCCAGTTTGTGGATCGCGCCGATAGTCCTGACGGTGCTGTCGTCTCCGGTTTTGTGGCCGCGCGCTACAAGGAATGGATTTGCCGCATGACCTTTTCAATCGTGAAGTGGGAGCTACTGACCGGCTTGCCGCTCTATTTCTGGCCAGGCAGCGGCGGGCGTTATCAGGAGCAGGTGGAATGAATATGGGCTATCCCGAGCAGTGGTTCCAGTCGCAGCGCCGTCGCTGGTTCGGGCTGGCCTATCGCGTGCTGGGCTCGGTCCAAGATGCCGAGGATGTGGTGCAGGAAGCTTGGTTGCGCTGGCAACGGGCGGAGGCGGTGACCAATCCGGATGCCTGGGTGCGGCAGACGGTGGTGAACCTGGCGCTGGACCAATTGCGCCGCCGCCGCCGCGAAGCCGGGCGCTATGTCGGCCCGTGGCTGCCGGAACCGGAGCCGGAGCGGCCGGATGAACTGACCCCGGAACCGGATGATTTCGCCGAACAGCAGCAGTCGCTCTCGCTGGGATTCCTGCACATGCTGGAACGGCTGACGCCGGTGGAGCGGGCGGTGTTTGTCCTGCGCGAGGCATTTGATACCGGATTCGAGGAAATGGCGTTGTTGCTGGGCAAGTCGGCCGTTAATTGCCGCCAGCTCTACAGCCGCGCCAAACGCAAGGTGGCCGAAGCCCCGGCACGGCATGAAGCTCCCGGCGACACCCATGCCCGCTTGCTGGGCACCTTCCTGCTGGCCTGTCAGCAGGGAGATGTCGGGCTGATGGAACAAGCGCTGTCGCGTGAGGCAATCCTGTACACGGATACCAATGGCAAGGTGAAGGGCGCCTTGCGGCCGATCTACGGCCCCGCCAAGATCATCCGCTTGATGCTGGCGCTGAACCGCAAGCAGCCGCCGGGGTTGGCCATGTCGCGGGCAACTGTCAACGGACGATTGGCAGTCGTGATGCGTGAGCAGGACCAGGTGCGGTATGTGGTCAGCGCCTGCGTCAGCGCACAGGGCATCGTTGAACTCTATTTCCAGCAGAACCCGGACAAGCTGGCAGGCTGGTGTCAGGCCGTCGGTTGATCGGCGGCCAGCAGCGTTTCCAGGCATTGTTCCCGGATGCCGTAGAACGCCTTCAGCGCCCCGATCTGCTCACGCACGGCGGCGCTGTCCTTCACGGTCCGGCGCTTGATCGCCAGGATCATCTTGTTCTTGCTGGTGTGTTCCAGCGACACGAACTCAAAGACCTGTGTGTCATAACCGCTGGCCTCCAGCAGCAGCGCCCGCAGGCCGTCGGTGACCATTTCCGCCTCCTGCCCCAGATGGATGCCGTGCTTCAGCAACGGCTGCATCACCGCCGGGCTGTGCATCTGCGGCCTTATTTCCTTGTGGCAGCACGGCGCACACAAGATCACCGAGGCCCCCAGCCGGATGCCGGTGTGGATGGCGTAGTCGGTGGCGATGTCGCAGGCATGCAGCGCAATCATGATGTCCAGTTGCGGCGTGTCGAAGCTGCGCACATCGCCGGTGAAGAAATCCAGTCCCTGTAACTGCGATCGTTCCACAGCCTGCATGCACAATTTGACCAGGGGGTCGCGCAGTTCGACCCCGGTGACATGCGCCGCGCGACCTTGCGCACGTGTCAGCCAGTCGTGCACGGCAAAGGTCAGGTAACCTTTGCCGGAGCCGAAATCCAGCACCCGCACCGGCCGGTCTGCAGGCAGCTGCGCCTGTTCGAAAGCATGGCTGAAGATTTCCAGGAACTTGTTGATCTGCTTCCATTTCCGCGACATCGCCGGTATCAGCCGCTGCTCGGCATCGGTGACGCCCAGATCGGTGAGAAAGGGGCGGTCGAGGTCAAGCAAACGGTGCTTCTCGTGGTTGTGCGCCTTGTCGGCCGCCGCCGCGCGGACCTGCCCGTGGTGTTGCAGCGAGGGCTTGCCCTTCTTGCTGAATTGCAACTGGGTTTCACCATCGCGGGCCAGCAGGTTGGCATTCTGGAAGTCGGTACCCAGCTTTTGGCCAATCAGCGCGATGCCCTCTGCCACCGGATGATTCTTGGTGATCTCGCGGGTCTGGTACTGGTAGACAAAGCTCAGGTAATCCTCAGCACGCAGGGTGACCGGACGCACCGTCAGCCGCACCAGCTCCTTCTCGCCGCCCTGATATTTGCTCAGCACCAGCTTCGACAGGGTGTTGGCATCCAGGCTTTGGCTCAGTCGGTTGAGGAATTCGGAGAGGTGATCGGTCATGGTGGCTTGGCCTGAAGTGAGGGGGCGAATTTAACAGACGGGAGGATGCCGCAGAAAGCAAAAGGGCGACTTTCGCCGCCCTCTGCTGAGACTCACAAACCGGAAGCTTAGTTTTGGTTGGCGATGGCTTCCGCCACGGTCAGCGCTGTCATGTTGACGATGCGTCGTGTGGTGGCCGACGAGGTGAGGATGTGCACAGGCTTGTTGGCGCCCAGCAGGATCGGACCAATCGTGACACCGTTGCCGTTCGACGTCTTCAACAGGTTGAAGGCGATGTTGGCGGCATCCAGTGTCGGCATGATCAGCAGGTTGGCGTTACCCTTCAGGCGCGAGTTGGGGAACGTCGCGGTGCGGACACTTTCATCCAGCGCCGCATCACCATGCATTTCACCGTCCACTTCCAGTTCCGGCGCGTTGGCGCTGAGGATGGCGTAGGCGTCGCGCATTTTCTGGGCGCTGGCGGTGTTGCTGGTGCCAAAGCTGGAGTGCGACAGCAACGCCACCTTTGGCGTCATGCCAAAGCGACGGATTTCCTCGGCGGCCAGCAGCGTCATTTCGGCAATCTGCTGCGCGGTCGGATCCGGATTCACGTAGGTGTCTGCGATGAAGATAGTGCGGTCATCCAGGATCAGCGCATTCATGGCATAGAAGTTCTGCGCCTTGCGACCCAGACCCACCACCTCGGACACATAGTCCAAATGCAGCTGGTAATGGCCGAAGGTGCCGCAGATCATGCCGTCGGCTTCACCGAAGTGCATCAGCAGCGCGCCGATCAGCGTGGTGCGGCGGCGCACTTCGCGCTTGGCCAGTTCGACACCAATACCGCGACGCTCCATCAAACGATGGTAATAGGTCCAGTATTCCTTGTAGCGCGGATCGTTGTCCTGATTCACCAGCACAAAGTCGATGCCGGGACGGATGCGCAGGCCCAGACGCTGGATCTTGCTTTCAATCACCGGTACGCGGCCGATCAGGATCGGCTTGGCCAGACCTTCGTCCACCACGATTTGCACGGCACGCAGCACGCGGTCGTCCTCACCTTCGCAGAAGATGATGCGCTTCGGCTGCGACTTGGCCTGGGCAAACACCGGCTTCATGATGAAGGCGGAGTTATAGACGTATTCGGACAGCTTCTGGCGATAGGCATCCAGATCGGCGATGGGGCGGGTGGCGACACCCGATTCCATGGCGGCCTTGGCCACGGCGGGCGCAATTTCCATGATCAGGCGCGGGTCCAGCGCCTTGGGAATGATGTATTCCGGGCCGAACGGCGTCACTTCGCCGAAAGCGGTGGATTCGGTCTGTTCCACATGCGCCATTCGGGCGATGGAGTGCACGCAGGCAATCTTCATCGCTTCGTTGACGTTGGTGGCGCCCACATCCAGCGCCCCGCGGAAGATGTAGGGGAAGCACAGGGCGTTGTTGACCTGGTTCGGGTAGTCGGAGCGACCGGTGGCGATAATGGCGTCATCGCGCACGGCCTTCACTTCTTCCGGCATGATTTCCGGCGTCGGGTTCGACAAGCCGAAGATGATCGGCTTGGCGGCCATGGTCTTCACCATGTCGCGGCTGACGATACCGGCGGTGGACAGCCCGAGGAACATGTCCGCGCCGACCATGATGTCCGCCAGCGTGCGGGCATCTGTTTCCTGCGCGTATTTCGCCTTGCTCTCGTCCATGGCGCGGCCGTGATGCAGCACGCCCTTGGAGTCGGCAACGTAGATGTTTTCCTTGCGCGCGCCCAGGGCGCAGATCAGGTCGAGACAGGTGATCGCGGCCGCACCGGCGCCGGAGCAGACGATCTTGATGTCGGCGATGTCTTTCTGAACGATCTTCAGCGCGTTAAGCAGGCCGGCGCCGACAATGATGGAGGTGCCGTGCTGGTCGTCATGGAAAACGGGAATCTTCATCCGCTCGCGCAGCTTGCGCTCGATGTAGAAGCATTCCGGGGCCTTGATGTCTTCCAGGTTGATGCCGCCGAAGGTAGGTTCCAGGCTGGCGATGATGTCCACCAGCTTGTCCGGATCACGCTCGTCAATTTCGATGTCGAACACGTCCACACCGGCAAACTTCTTGAACAGCACGCCTTTGCCTTCCATCACCGGCTTGGAAGCCAGCGGGCCGATGTCGCCCAGGCCCAGCACGGCGGTGCCGTTGGAGATCACCGCGACCAGGTTGCCGCGCGCGGTGTAGCGCGAGACGGTGCTGGGGTCTCTTTCAATTTCCAGGCAGGGTGCAGCGACGCCGGGGGAATAGGCCAGCGCCAGGTCGCGCTGGTTGATCAGGTTCTTGCTGGGGGTGACTGCAATTTTGCCGGGCTTGGGAAATTCGTGATAGTCCAGCGCGGCTTTCTTAAACACCTCATCCATTGTCGTTCTCGCTTCGTGTCAGGCACGGTTTGTATCAAGTAGCCCGCATGGAAGGCGGGGAGGCCGGTCGTGTGGTTAATGCCGGCGGTCCCGTGTTGGCACACGGGCTACGAAAAAGGGTTGAAAACTATAGCACTCCGCGCCACGGTGTGGCATGGACATGCGCAAACAAAATCGGGTTACGGAACCGGTCCCCTTTTTAGGGGGACAGGTTGAGGGGAGACCGGGAAACGGGGAGGGTGGTTGTTTCCCGGTCGGGCCGGTTCCTTTTGGGAGACCGGCGCGACACGGTGGTCGGCCCGGGGGCCGGAAGGGTCCGGTTGGCGGAAGCCCTTGTTGCTGCTCTTGCCTCGCGTGGTATGCGCGGGCAAGGGCATGGTAACCGATGTCCGGGCGGGGGTTGAGGCCGCCTTGCGGTGCCGTCCGGGGAAGCGGGCGGCGGTGCAAGGATGGGAGATTAGCAGGTGGGGGAGGGGGTGGGCAAGGGGAGTCAACAGTTGAGTTTCTTCATAGGGGCTTGAAGAAGACTTGGCTCTGACAGTTTCAAGTCATAAATCATTCCAGTAGTTTTCAATACCGAATTTTTCATACTCGTCTGGAATGTCAACATCATAATGGATGCTAAAAGTGCAGCATTCGCATTTTGCTTCATAGGCATAGTCAAAATAAGTGCCGTCATCGTCATCACAATGGGTCTCTTTATATATGATTAATGTTGGCATGCCGCAAACTGGGCATTTTATTTTTATGCGGTTTCCCTCAGTTTGTTCAAAATTGGCGACTTGTACCGCGCGTTTTTTAGTGCGCTCATTGAAAAGCTCAGAGAAAGTGAGGCCAACGGTCTTGTCTGTGTTGGCTTCGATCTCTAGAGGGTTTTCATAAGACGCCCGACCCATTTCCTTAAGTAGGGCAATCTTTTTATGATTTGGAGCAGTCAAATTGCACTCGGTAATTATTTCATGAATTGGGTCAATGCTGCAGGCCGTTTTCTTGGGGAACCAATAATTGCGAGTTGAGTTTGGATAGCAATGGTCTGTCATTGCGATTACAAATGGGAATATGTATTTTCCTATGAAAATATCAAGTGCTTTGTATCGCATGATGAATAATCCTCGGTGGGATATTCTGTTTCTAAGATCATTCAGGGCTTTTAGTGTTTCTTTGTGTTCTATAATAAAAGAGAGTTTGTCGTGGTCGATAAGGGCTTTTTTGTTGATGAGAACAATAAGATTCTCTAAGGTTTCAGAGAACTCAATAGATTTTACTGATTGCGACTCATCTGCAGTCAAACTTTCATTCTTTAGTAGTTTATAGAGAACTAAGGGTTTTTTTATGGCAACATCGCATAAAAGTGGATGGACATCTCTGAGTATTTTCTTGCAGGATAGTTCTGCAAAGTGTTGAAAGTGAAAAATGGTTTCTGTAGATGCCTCGCAAAAATCAGTCGTATGGTGATTGTCAGCAGCTTTCGTGTTGTGAAGTGCCTTGCTATTGATGATTCCAAGATAAGTTGGGTTTGCTTTGTATGTGGAAAAATAGGCTTTGATAGCAAGTCGAAGCGATATAAGTGCAAGATCTAGGCTATAAGCTTGTTTTTTTTCGAGGGTGAATGATTCTTTTTTAAGGTCTTCAATTTTCATTTCGGCTCCGTTAGTAATTGAAAGCTCTCGTAGGGCAGGTAAATGTCCGCATACAGCGCCGAACGCCTGTGTAGGGCGCATTAAAAATGCGCCGGATTCAATCGTGGTGGAAGCGTTTATGCTTCTCGTTCATTTCGCCCCACCCACTCCTCCACATCCGCATTCTGCACCCGCTCGTAAATCTCCTCCACCCGCAGCGTCACCCCGATGGATTCCAGCACCAGACTGTCGCCCATGAAATAATTCTCCGGCAACCACCCCGACCCGCGCCGCATCACCTCGACATCCACCGCGTCCTGCTCAATCAACACATATTCCATCAGCGTCGGAATCTGCCGGTACGCCGCCCGCTTCACCGTCTCGTCACGACGCCGGGTGGAGCGCGACAGCACTTCCACAATCAGCACCGGCGTCACCAGCATGTTGTCCTGCGCCAGATGCGTGGAACAGTCCACTACCACATCCGGATAGACATAATTGAAACCGCCTATCAGCTCCGGAAAACGCAGCTTGGTGCTTTCGGCAAAGACTTCACAGGGTTTACCTTCCAGATGGTTCCCGATGCGCCGGAACACATTGCCGACAATCCGGCTATGATTAAAGCTGCCACCGACCATCGCAAACACCTGACCGTCCAGCAATTCGTGGCGGATATCGGTGTCCCGTTCCAGCGCAAAATAGTCGGCTTCGCTGACAGGCGGGTCGATCTGGCGGGCGGTGGAAACCATGAATAACCTCGTGAAAACGGATACGGATGATGCGTCCTTCGTCAGGCCAAGCTAACCAATCCGCTTCCCAAACGCAACCCAAGAAAAAGGGCAGCCTCAGCCGCCCTTCCTCCCCGCAACCCCAGCCTTACTGCTGCTGTTGCTGCACCTGCTGTTCCCGCGCCACCGCCCGATAGCCGATATCGGAACGATGATACTCATCCGCCCACGAAATCCGCTTAACACCCTCATAGGCATTGCGCTGCGCTTCCGACACCGTCGCGCCCAACCCGGTCACGCACAACACGCGCCCGCCGTTGGTCACCACCTGGCCGTCCTTCAGCGCTGTCCCGGCCTGGAACACCTTCACCACCGGGCTGTTGGCGTCGTCGATGCCGGAAATCACATCGCCTTTCCGTACATCATCCGGATAACCCCCGGCTGCCATCACCACGCCCAGCGCCGGACGCGGGTCCCATTGCGCTTCCGCAGGCAGTTGTCCGGCAATCCCGGCTTCCACCAACGCCACCAGCGAGCTTTGCAGACGCATCATGATCGGTTGGGTTTCCGGATCGCCGAAACGGCAGTTGAACTCGATCACCTTCGGCGCGCCGGAGGCATCAATCATCAACCCGGCATACAGGAAACCGGTGTAGGGGTGACCTTCTTCCGCCATGCCGCGCACGGTCGGCATGATCACCTCGTCCATCACCCGCTGGTGCACGGCGGGCGTCACTACCGGAGCGGGGGAGTACGCGCCCATGCCGCCGGTGTTGGGGCCGGTGTCGCCGTCGCCGATACGCTTGTGGTCCTGACTGGTGGCCATGGCCAGCGCGTTGACGCTGTCGACCATGACGATGAAGCTCGCTTCTTCGCCGTCCAGGAATTCTTCCACCACCACGCGCGCGCCGGCGGAACCGAACTTGTTGCCTGACAGCATGTCGATGATCGCGGCCTCGGCCTCTTCCAAGGACATCGCCACGATCACGCCCTTGCCCGCTGCCAGACCGTCAGCCTTGATCACGATCGGCGCGCCTTTCTCGCGCACATAGGCGAGGGCGGCGTCGGTATCGGTGAAGACGTTGTACCAGGCGGTGGGGATGCCCCGGCGCGCCAGGAAATCCTTGGCGAAAGCCTTGGAGCCTTCCAGTTGTGCAGCATATTGCGTGGGGCCCCAGATCTTCAGGTTGGCGGCGCGGAAGGCATCGACCACGCCGTTCACCAGCGGGGCTTCCGGGCCCACCAGCGTCAGGTCGATGCCCTGCACCTGCACGAACTGAATCAGGGCGGTGTTGTCGAGGATGTCGAGCACCACGTTTTGGCACTTGGCTTCGGTGGCAGAACCGGCATTGCCGGGGGCAACGAAGACGGTGTCGATGCGCGGGTCTTGTGCGCACTTCCAGGCGAGGGCGTGTTCGCGGCCGCCGGAACCGAGGATCAGGATTTTCATGGGAGATGTCCCCAAAATTTATGAATTCTTAAGTCACAAAGAGAGTCCCCTCTCCCCCTGAGGGAGAGGGTTAGGGAGAGGGGTACAGCGGTGGCTAAGGAGCTGGCCTGTGTTCGGGCCGCTTTCCGCACCCCTCTCCCCGGCCCTCTCCCACAAGGGGAGAGGGAGTTATTGCATCAATGCCGGAAATGCCGCATTCCCGTGAACACCATCGCCATGCCATGCTCATCCGCCGCGGCAATCACTTCCGCATCGCGCATGGAACCGCCCGGCTGGATGACGCAGCTGATGCCGACCTTGGCGGCGTTATCCATGCCGTCGCGGAACGGGAAGAAGGCGTCGGAGGCCATTACCGCACCCTGCACCGGCAGTCCGGCATGCTCCGCCTTGATGGCGGCGATGCGGGCGGAATTGACGCGGCTCATCTGGCCGGCGCCAATGCCGATAGTTTGGCGGTTCTTGGCGTAGACAATGGCATTAGACTTCACGTACTTGGCCACTTTCCACGCAAAGATCAGGTCATGGATCTCGGCTTCGGTCGGGGCGCGCTTGGTGACGATCTTCAGGTCGCTTTCACCAATCATGCCCAGATCGGCATCCTGCACCAGCAGGCCGCCGTTGACGCGCTTGTAGTCCAGACCGGCAATGCGCTCGGCCGGAGCGGGCAGGGCGCCGCAGGTCAGCACGCGCACGTTCTGCTTGGCGGCGGTGATGGCCAGGGCTTCGGCGCTGACGGACGGGGCGATGATCACTTCCACGAACTGGCGGTCGACAATCGCCTTGGCGGTGGCGGCGTCCAGTTCGCGGTTGAAGGCGATGATGCCGCCGAACGCGGATTCCGGGTCGGTGGCGTAGGCCAGGTCATAGGCCTTGCCGATGCCGCCTTCGGCGTCCGGCACCACGGCCACGCCGCACGGATTGGCGTGCTTGACGATGACGCAGGCGGGCTTGACGAAGGACTTCACGCATTCCAGCGCGGCGTCGGTGTCGGCAATGTTGTTGTACGACAGTTCCTTGCCCTGCAACTGCTTCGAGGTGGCGACGCTGGCTTCCCTGGCGTTCGATTCGACATAGAAGGCCGCCTTCTGGTGCGGGTTCTCGCCGTAGCGCAGGTCCTGTGCCTTGTTGAACTGCAGGTTGAA
This sequence comes from Fluviicoccus sp., assembly GCF_030646115.1. Classification (GTDB taxonomy): domain Bacteria; phylum Pseudomonadota; class Gammaproteobacteria; order Pseudomonadales; family Moraxellaceae; genus Fluviicoccus. Next base: position 166,886 of record NZ_JAUSMX010000019.1, on the reverse strand, counting down.
GGTGCGCGGGAACTGCTGGGCCGGCTCGGTGACCAGCTTGCCCAGATGGTTGGCGATCATGCCGTCATACTGGGCGGTGTGTTCGAAGGCCTTCACGGCCAGGTCGAAGCGGGTGGCCTGCGACAGGCCGCCGGTGCCCTTGATCTCGTCAATGACGCGACCGTAATCGGACGCATTGACGACGATGCCGACGTGGGCGTTGTTCTTGGCGGCGGAGCGCACCATGGTCGGGCCGCCGATGTCGATGTTCTCGATGGCGTCTTCCAGCGTGCAGCCGGGCTTGGCGATGGTTGCGGCGAAGGGGTAGAGGTTCACCACCACCAGGTCGATGCGGCCGATGCCGTGCTGTTCCATCACGCCGTCATCCTGTCCGCGACGGCCGAGGATGCCGCCGTGAATCTTGGGATGCAGTGTCTTGACGCGACCGTCCATCATTTCCGGGAAGCCGGTGTACTCGGCCACTTCCTGCACGGCAATGCCGTTGTCCTTGATCAGTTTGTAGGTGCCGCCGGTGGAGAGCAGCGCAACGCCGCAGGCGGCCAGTTCACGGGCCAGTTCTACAATGCCGGTCTTGTCGGACACGGACAGCAACGCACGAGTGACTTGCATGGCGATTCCCGAAGAAATTCTAAAGAAAGTGAGTGAAAGGCTCAGAAAAAGAAAAGGGCAATTCTAGCCGAATTGCCCTGAAAAAGTGACCGGAAATCAGTCAGAGATAAAGCCGTGGGTTTTCATCTTCTTGCGCAAGGTGCCACGGTTCAGACCCAGAATCTGGGCTGCCTTGGTCTGGTTGCCACGGGTGTATTCAAGCACCACCGACAACAGCGGACGCTCCACTTCGGCCAGCACCAGTTCGTAGACTTCACACGGCTTTTCACCGTTGAGTTGGCCGAAATAGTGACGCATGGCGCGCTCGACATGCACGCGCAGGGCGGCATCGGTCTGGGGAACGGGAATCGAAGACTTCAAACTGCTCATAATGACCCTACTACTACGAGATAACGGGAAAACCTTCCAGGCAGGACGCCTGGAAAGTCTGCACGGCGGCGCGTTGCGCCTCGCCGGTCGTCAGTGCGTGAAACCGGCGGACAAAGTCGCGACCATGTTCCCAGTACTGCGCATACCAGCCAATATGTTTGCGGGCAAAGCGGACACCCAGCTCCTCTCCATAAAAATCATGCAAGGCGGCCACATGGTTCAGGCTGACTTGAATTTGATCGGAAAGGTCCGGGGGTGACAGCAGTATGCGGGTACTCAGGAAATGGCGAATTTCACGAAAAATCCACGGCCGACCGTGTGCGGCGCGGCCCAGCATAATACCATCACAGCCCGTTTGTTGCAGCACCGTTAACGCTTTTTCCGGCGAGTTTATGTCGCCGTTTGCCAATACCGGAATGCCCACGGCCTGCTTGATGGCGGCTACGGTGTCGTATTCAGCATCACCCTCGTACTTGTCCGCGCGGGTGCGGCCATGGATCACCAGCATGCGGATGCCGGCATCTTCGGCAATGCGCGCAATGTTGACGCCGTTGCGGTTGTCGCGGTTCCAACCAGTGCGTGTTTTCAGCGTCACCGGCACGTCCACGGCCTTGACCACCGCATTCAGTATGTCGGCGACCAGTGCTTCATCCTGCATCAAAGCCGAACCGGCCAGCCGGTTGCAGACTTTCTTGGCCGGGCAACCCATGTTGATATCGATGATCTGCGCGCCACGCTCCACATTCAGGCGTGCGGCTTCGGCCATCATCGCCGGGTCATAGCCCAGGATCTGCACCGAACGCGGCCCCGGCTCACCGTCATGGTTCAGGCGGAAGCTGGACTTGGCGGTGTTCCACAGGCGTGCGTCCGACGTGACCATTTCCGATACCGTGTAACCGGCTCCCAGATCGCGGCAGATTTTCCGGAACGGGCGATCGGTCACGCCCGCCATGGGGGCGAGGGCAATCGGGTCGATCCGGTACGGGCCGATGGCGATGGGGGAGAGCATGGATGGGTGATGGTCAGGCCGGAGAAAGCGGCGCGCATCATACCTCAAAGACCGCAGAAGGGAGAGTGTTTTTTGAGCTTTATTGCGATGCGGTCAGTGAGGTCGCCCCTGAACAGCCGGTTGCGGGTTGTTCAGGGGCTCAGTTTATGATCTAGAACACGGGCTGCATCCTGTAGCTGGTGAAGGACACGTTAGGGTTTGCCAGCGCCAGTTCGATGTGAATCGGGGTTTGCGGGGGAATTCGGCGCAAATTGGAGTAATCCATGGAAAGGTATTCGCCGGGGGTAAACATGCGTCCGGCGACGACTTCCCCTTTCTTGTTGGTCAAAACCAGTTTCAGGTTCGGCAATGGCTGCGTGAAGACGGCCTTGTTGAACAGGATGGTGTTCACAATCAAGGCATGGCTGACTTCGGGATGCTTGCGCACGACCAATTTCTGAATGGCCAGCAAGCCAATGTCGGGCGGTTCCGGAACCTTACATTTAAGGGTGTCGCACAGTTCGATCATCCGCGGACGGGTACTGGCGGAAACCGACAGTTTTTCGAAGTTGAAGTAGACATACTGCGCTGTCAGCGCGGCCAGCGCCAGCATGCACAGGAATGACCACGTCAGGTAATAGCCCCAGTTGACGGATAGGTGGCGCTGGTGGCGAACCTCGACCGGTAGCGTGGCGGTGCTCTGCGACAACGTCGGTGCGCTGTTGCTGTTAAGGAAGTTGAGCAGGTCGTCGTCAGAATTACCGGCGGGTTTGTCGCGGGAGGTGTCCGCATGTTTCTGTCGGGCCGGTTCAGCAGCCTTCGGTGATGCCGGAGGAGTCTTTCGTGCGGTTTCCTTGCCGCCAGTCTTGGAGGGGGGGAGCACCTCCATGCTGTAATTCTTGGACTGCTCTTTCTTTTCCTCTTCGGCAATTTCGGAAAGCAAGGCCTGCGCCCAACTGTCGTCAGCGGCGGCCTTGATTTTTTCGACCTCGCCGGGTCCCTTCAGCTGATGACCGGACTTGGAAGGTTCTTCCTGCCAAGCCTCGTGCAGCATGTCGCTGAGTTCATCATCAAACATCGGCTTCTTGGCTTTCGGAGCCGGTGCAGGGGGAGGCTCGGGGGTTGCCGGAGGCTTGGGTTGAGGGTGCGCAGGGGAAGCTTCCGGATTAATGACTTCGCCTTCATCGCTGATGAGGTTGAAGGCCCAGGACTCGTCTTCCAGTTTCTTTTTCTTGCGCTGGCCGATCGGCTGGTCACCCGCCGCCGGGGCAGAGCTCTGGGTACGGGACACTACGGGAGTCGAACCCGTGCCGCCGGCGTCAGGCATTGATGCGGGCTGGGGTGCTTGAGCTGGAGCCGGTGCTGAAGGGGGTGTCCCCGTCGGAGTTACGGGAAGTCCGCTGACCAGATTCTGGTCGGCCCGGAAGACTTGCAAGCAGGAACCACAACGCACATGTCCACCCCGGGCGGCCAGTTGTGCGTCGGTAATATTGAAAACGCTGTTGCAGAACGGGCAGCGTGTCTGTTTGGTTTCGCTCATCTTCCCTCAAGCTCCAGGCTTCCGGTTGGCATGCCGCTCAGGTGTTTTCCAGTCGTTTGCCTGACAGCCGGCACCAGTTTTCTTCTTTTGTCTGCAAGGTGTCAAGGCTGAACCAGGACGCGTAGGCTTTCTGCAGGTCTTCCACCTGCGGCACAATAATGCCGGAAACGGCCAGATCGCCACCGGCAACGCACAATTGTGCCAGTACCGGGGCCAGTTCGGCCAGTGGTCCGGCGAGAATATTGGCAACAACAACATCGGCTTCCACGGCTGGCATCTCGTCGGGGAAGAAGGTGCTGATGCGTGCGCCGACACCGTTGCGTTCGGCGTTGTCACGCGTGGCTTGCAGCGCCTGGGGGTCGATGTCGACGCACCAAGCCTGACGGGCGCCCAGCAACAAGGCCGCTACGGCCAGAATACCGGAGCCGCATCCATAGTCAATCACGGTTTTGTCTTTGAGGTCGAGGCCGTCCAGCCACTCCATGCACAGGGCGGTGGTGGCATGGGTGCCGGTGCCGAACGCCAGGCCGGGGTCCAGCAGCAGGTTGATGGCGTCCGGGCGCGGCGGTGGTGTCCAGCTGGGAACCACCCACAGCCGGTCGCCAAAGCACATCGGGTGGTAGTGGTCCATCCAGGCGCGTTCCCAGACCTGGTCTTCCAGAATTTCAACGCGATGGGGCGGCAACGGTTGCCCCAGCTCACTTTGTACGAATTCAAGGATGGCGTCCATTTCCGAGTCGGGAGTGAACAGCGCCACCACCCGGGTGGCGTCCCACAGCGGCGTGGTGCCCAGCGGAGGCTCGAACAGCGGCTGGTCGGCGGCATCTTCCAGCATCACGGCGCCAGCGCCGACCGACTCCAGTATTTCCTCAATGCGCTCAGCATCCGCCTTGTTGGTTTCAATCTTCAGTTGCAGCCAGGGCATGGTGTCTTCCGGGTGAAGGGGGCCGCCGGTGTCATCGGCCGGCCCCGGGCAGCGTTTTCAGTGACTCATCCCGAGTTTCTTTTCGAGATAATGGATATCCACCGCGCCTTCGTTGAAGGCGGCGTCCTTGAGGATTTGTTCGCGGTGCAGGGGGATGTTGCTGCGGATCCCGTCCACCACGATTTCATCCAGGGCATTGCGCATGCGTTGCAGGGCAATGGCGCGGGTGGGTCCGTAGGCGATCAGCTTGCCGATCAGCGAGTCGTAGTGGGGCGGCACGGTATAACCGGCATAAATATGGGAGTCCATGCGGATGCCGGGGCCGCCGGGGGCGTGGAAATATTCGATCTTTCCGGGGCAGGGCAGGAAGGTCTTCGGGTCTTCGGCATTGATGCGGCATTCGATGGCGTGACCGCGAATGACGATATCGTCCTGAGTACAGGACAGGCCCAGACCGGAGGCAATCCGCAGCTGTTCCTTGATGATGTCGATGCCGGTCACCATTTCCGAAACCGGGTGTTCCACCTGCACGCGGGTATTCATTTCAATGAAGTAGAAGCGACCGTCTTCATAGAGGAATTCAAAGGTGCCCGCGCCGCGATAACGCATCAGTTCGCAGGCGCGCACGCAGGAATTCAGCACCGCTTGCCGGGCCTCTTCCGGAATACCGGGGGCCGGAGCTTCTTCCACGACTTTCTGGTGGCGGCGTTGCAGTGAGCAGTCGCGATCGCCGAGGTGAACCGCCTTGCCAGCGCCGTCGCCAATGACCTGTACTTCAACGTGACGGGGTTTCTGCAGGAATTTTTCCATGTAGACCGTGTCGTCGCCAAAGGCGGCCTTGGCTTCGGCCTGGGTTACGGCCAGCGAGTCCAGCACGGCGGCGGCGTCATTGACGACGCGCATGCCGCGACCGCCGCCGCCGGCTGCCGCCTTGATGATGACCGGCAGGCCGATGCGCGCCGCCATGGCTTCGGCATTTTCACTGGTCACGGCGCCATCGGAACCGGGGACAGTCGGCACTCCGGCGGCTTTCATCGCCTCGATGGCTGCAACCTTGTTGCCCATCTGGCGGATGGTGTCAGCGCGCGGCCCGATGAAGATGAATCCGGACTCCTCGACGGCTTCGGCAAAATCCGCGTTTTCCGCGAGGAAGCCATAGCCGGGATGAATGGCCTGAGCCTGCGTCGCTTCGGCGGCGGCAATGATGGAGGGAATATTCAGGTAGCTTTCCCGTGAGGATGCCGGGCCGATGCACAGCGCCTCATCAGCGAGCCGCACGTGCAGCAGGTCGCGGTCGGCCTTGGAGTAGACGGCCACGGTGCGGATGCCGAGTTCCTTGCAGGCGCGCAGCACCCGCAGGGCGATCTCGCCGCGATTGGCGATCAGGACTTTTTCGAGCATGCTGCCCCCGGCTGCTTAAACGATGGTGAACAGCGGCTGGTCGAATTCCACCACCTGGCCGTTTTCAACCAGAATGGATTCGATCACGCCGCTTTTTTCGGCCTGGACCTGGTTCATCATTTTCATGGCTTCAATGATGCAGACGGTATCGCCGACCTTGACGGTCTGGCCGACGTCGACAAAGACCGTGGCATTGGGCGAGGAGGCGCTGTAGTAGGTGCCAACCATGGGTGAGCGCTGGATGTACCCGTGGGTGGCCGGTTCTACAGCCGCCGGCGCCGTGCTCTTGTGCGACTCAACCGGGACGGAGGCCGCCGCTGGTGCATAAACCGGTGCGGGGGCAGCGACGGGTGCGGTCTGGTAGACCGTCCGGTGGCGGCAGATACGAACCGACTCTTCGCCCTCGGATATCTCCAGTTCGTCAATGTCGGATTCCTGAACGAGATCGATCAGTTTCTTGATTTTGCGCAAATCCATACGGGTTCTCCCCCAAACAAGCTCAAGGTTGTGCCAGATGTTGAACGGCGAACTGCAGGGCGTAATCGTAGCCCCGCGCGCCCAGGCCGCAAATGACGCCTACGGCGACATCGGAAAAATAGGAATGGTGGCGGAAGGCTTCACGGGCATGCACATTGGACAGGTGCACTTCCACAAACGGGATCTTCACCGCCAGCAAGGCATCACGGATGGCCACCGAAGTGTGCGTAAACGCCGCCGGATTGATGATGATGAACGAGGTGCCGTCCTGCCCGGCCGCCTGGATGCGGTCCACCAGCACGCCTTCGTGGTTGCTTTGCAGGGTGTCGAGGTCGTGGCCGTCCTGCACCGCATGGATGCTGAGGCGGGCATTGATATCCTTGAGGGTTGCGGCGCCGTAGATACCCGGCTCGCGCGTACCGAGCAGGTTCAGGTTGGGGCCGTGCAGCAGCAGAATCCGGGCCATAGTCAATCCGTGGTGATGGATGGTGGCAATCTTCCGCCTTATGGGCGAAAGATAACGAAATTTAGCAATACTTTGCCGGTTTTTGCCGCAAGATACCTAAACTGGTGCTGCATGGCAATGAATGCGATCAATGTTTTGAGGGGTTTGTCGGGTATGAAGATGCTTTTTGGCCGCTTTTGGCAAGGACTGTTTTTAATATCGCCCGCCGTCGCCGGTGCGGAGGAGAGCCTGTCACAAGATATGGCGCTGCCACCGATGACCATTGATTACTCGGGCGTGGCGGGCGATATTTTTCACAATCAACTGTTACTGCTGGGCGGAAGCGCCTTGGCGGCGGCTTGTGTGCTGGCGGCCATCGGGATACTTGTCCGGCATCCGGCGCGGAGCGTGCCGGCAGCGGCGTTAAGTCGAGTCTGGGGGCTGGTTTACTTGCTGCTCCTGGCGTCGTTGGCCGTGGCGGGTATGCGGGTGTGGATGCTGTTGCAGGGATGACCGCGTCCTTCTTATTCCCATGTTAAACTTAAGGGAATGTATTTCATGACGAGGGAGAGCCGTCTGTGACCCTGACCACCACCCGATCCATTTGCCCCTTTTGCGGCGTCGGCTGCGGCATGGGCCTGCGTGTGGAAGACAATCGCGTGATATCGGTGGAGCCGGTTCCCGGACACCCCGTCAGTCAGGGCCAATTGTGCGCCAAGGGCTGGAATGCCGCCTTCGGCGTTGACCCCGCCCAGCGCATCACCCGGCCGTATAAGCGTGAGGGCGGACATCTGGTCCCGGTCAGCTGGGACGAAGCCCTGAGCGATATCGCCAGCCAGCTCAAGGATTTCCGCGACAACGACGGCCCGGACAGTCTGGGCGTTATCAGTTGCGCCCGCGCCACCAACGAAGACAATTACGCCGCCCAGAAATTTGCGCGCGCCGTGCTGCAAACCCCCAATATTGACCACTGCGCCCGCATCTGTCACAGCCCGTCGGTAGCCGGTCTGGCGCAGACGCTGGGCTCCGGGGCCATGACCAACAGCATGGCCGATGTGGAGCAAGCTGACCTGATAGTTGTCTGGGGCGCCGACCCCACCGAGAACCATGCGGTTTTCGGCGGCCGCATCCTGCGCGCCAAGCTCAACGGGGCGAAGCTGGTGGTGGTTGACCCCCGCCAGACCCGTCTTGCCAAGCTGGCCGACCTCTACCTGCCGCTGACACTGGGCAGCAATATTGCCCTCACCAACGGCCTGCTGCACCTGATTTTCCGGGAAGGATGGGAGGACAAGGCCTTTCTCGCCGCGCGCGTGGATCAGGTGGAGGCGCTGAAACAGCATGTCGCGGCCTGGACTCCCGAGCGTACGGCGGCAGTGACCGGCATTCATCCGGCGCTGTTGCGCCAATTTGCCGAGCTTTATGCCCGTTCCCCGGCCGCCTTCCTCTGTTATGGCATGGGCATCACCCAGTTCGCCTGCGGCACCAACAACGTCATTGCCTTGTCGAACCTGGTGCTGGCCTGTGGACAGATCGGCAAGCCCGGCGCCGGCATCAATCCGCTGCGCGGCCAGAACAATGTGCAAGGGGCCTGTGATATGGGCTGTCTGCCCAATGTCTATCCCGGCTATCAACCGGTGGCGGATGCGGCGGTGCGCGAGAAATTCTCCCGGGCGTGGAATGCTCCTCAGCCGGACAAGCCCGGCATGACTTCGCTGGCCATGATGCATGGCGCGCGCGACGGCGCCATGCGGGCGATGATCATCGCCGGGGAAGATCCGGCGTTGACCGACCCCGACCAGACGGAAGTGGCCCGCGCCCTGAAAAAGCTGGACTTGCTGGTGGTGCTGGAAATGCACCTGACCGAGACGGCGAAGCTGGCCGACTACATCCTGCCGGTCGCGGCGTTTGCCGAGAAGGACGGGACTTTCAGTAACTGCGAACGCCGGGTGCAGCGGGTGAGGAAGGCGGTGGAGCCGCCTGCGGACTGTAGAACCGACTGGCAGATTTTCGGTGAACTGGCGCGGCGCATCGGTGTGAGAGGACTGGACTGGAACACTTCGGAGGCTGTATTCGAGGAAATGTGCGGCCTGATGCCGATCTTCTCCGCCATGAGCTATGCCCGTATCGACGAATGTCATGGCTTGCAATGGCCTTGTGATGCGGAGCATCCCGACGGCAGCCCGGTGCTGCACCAGACCCGTTTTCCCTTGCAGGCCAACGGCCGTGCGCGCATGATTTGTGTGGAGGCCGCCGAACCGGCCGAAATGCCCGATGCCGAGTACCCGCTGGCCTTTACCACCCAGCGCCTGCATTTCCATTACGGCTGCGGCTCCATGACCCGCTGCGCGCCGGTACTGGAGCGTGAAACGCCGGAAGGTTTGCTGTTCATGCATCCGGATGATGCCATTGCGTTGGGCTTGCAGCAGCACAGCCCGGTGACCATCTATTCCCGGCGCGGCGAGGTGGATACCTGCGTCGAGCTGACCCCCGACTTGCCGCCGGGCCTGGTCAGCATGCCGTATCACTTCCATGAAGCCCCCTGCAACCGGCTGACCAATACCGCGCAAGACCCGGTGACGAAAATGCCGGAACTGAAAGCCTGCGCAGTGCGCGTCGAAAAGCGGAGCGAGGCATGACCACTCTGTATTGTCCGGATATTAATGGTCTGCGCCGCTTCCTGGCCGAAGGCCGCGTATTGGTTGAGCCGGTGCAAGACGCGGACGGCGTGGTGCGCTGGGCGGATTCTTCCCCGGAGCAACTTTGGGTGAATCATGACGGCGTGCCGTTATCCTCCCTGAAGCCCTATTTCTTTGCTGACCGGGAAACGGTGTTCGTCTTTGACGGCTTTCATTTCCGCAGTCGTTTGCCGGAAGTACCGTCGCGGGTGTTCTGGGGTGTAAAGGCTTGTGATGCCGCCGCCTTGGCCGTGCAGGACCGGTTTTTTGCCGAAGATTCACTCTACCAGTCCCGGCGGCAGTCAGCGCTGATCGTGGCGGTGGACTGTGTGTCTCCCTGCCGGGGTGGGTTCTGCCCGCTGACCCGGTCCGGCCCCCTGGTGCAGGCCGGGGCGGATGTGGTGCTGACGCCGGTAGGGCAGGGCTGGCAGGCGACCGGGATGACCGATCAAGGCTTGTCGGTGTTGAACACCTACGCAGGGTGGGTCAAGACCCACCAAGGCGACACCGTCGCCCCGACGCCGCTCGATCCGGAGGCTGCAGCCCAAACCCGCCAAGCCCTGGAGACCGCCTGTGTTGCCGCCTTCGGCAATCTGGACGCCTTGGCCGCCGGCCTGACCCGCTTGCAATCCGGTACGGTGCTTGCCGACGAATGGGAAACCCTCGCCATCCAGTGTTTGAGCTGTTCCGGCTGTGTCAATCTCTGCCCCAGTTGCTCCTGCTTCACCACCCACGATGTTGCGCATCCGGAGGGCACCGTGCGTGAACGCGTTTGGGACGCCTGCCTGTATGAAGGCTTCCAACGGGAGGCCAGTGGCCATCACCCTTCTCCCACGCCGGGCGCTCGTACCGCCCGCTACTGGTTCCACAAGTTTTCCCCGGAATTCATCCCGCAACAGGGCAGGCTGGGCTGCACCGGCTGCGGTCGTTGTGACGCGGTCTGTCCGGGCGTGATCGGGGCGAAAGCCGTATTGACGAGGATCGGTGCATGCTGAGTCTGGTTCCCGAGGTTGCAACCCTGCTGGCGCGCTATGACGATGGCGAAGCTGCGCTGCATCTGCGTTTCCGGCTGGAAGACGGCGTGCGCTGGCAGGCCCGTCCCGGCCAGTTTTTCATGCTCAGCCTGCCGGGGCTGGGGGAGGCGGCTTTCACTTTTGTCAGCCTGCCGGATGAGCAGGGCTGTTTTACGGCGCTGGTGCGCAAGGTGGGCAAGCTGACCGAAGCTTTGCAGGATTTGCCGCTCGGAGCCTTTATTGGTGTGCGCGGGCCGGTCGGGCAGCCCTGGCCGGAACTGGCGGGCAAGACCGTGTTGGTGGTGGCGGGCGGTTGCGGCCTCGCGCCGTTGTCGGCGTGGATTGGGCAGCGCATGGTGACAGGGCAACAGCAGCGCACGGCCTTGCTCTACAGCGCCCGTAGCGAGGACAGCCGTATTCTGGCGAAGGAGCGCGAGGCGTGGCGGCAGGCGGGATTGGTGATGACCCTGCCCGTGGATGATCCCGCCTGGCACACTCCGGAGGAATTGACGCAAGCCACCGGCTACCGGCTGGATGAGGCGCTGGCGCTGTTGCCGTCCTTCCCCGACGCCGTGCTCTGTTGCGGCCCGGAGGCGATGATGCTGGGCGTTGGAGATATGCTGGAGAAAAGGGGGCTTCCCTCCGATGTATTCTGGTTGTCACTGGAACGGCGCATGCATTGCGGTATCGGCTTGTGCGGCCACTGTTACGTGGGCAGCAGCCTGATTTGCAAGGAAGGCCCCACCCTGACACTGACCCGCACCCGTGAGTTGCTGGCGCAGCAGATTGCCACTCGCCCCGCATGGGCGAGCTGCTGATCAGGGTGGGCTCTCCGACGGCACTGAAGCGCACCATCACCTTGCCGCAAATGGTGCTCTATGGTCTGGGCACCACCATTGGCGCAGGTATCTACGCTCTGGTGGGCGAGCTGGCGCGGGTGTCCGGCATGCTGGCTCCGGCCGCGTTCCTGTTTGCGGCGGTGCTGGCGGGTTTTACGGCGCTGTCCTTCGCGGAGTTATCCGGGCGTTACCCCCGCGCCGCCGGAGCTTCTCTGTATATCCGCGAAGGCTTCGGTTCTGAACGGCTGTCGGTAGTGGCGGGCTTGATGATGGTCCTGGCCGGGCTGGTTTCCGCCTCGGCGCTGGTCAACGGTTTCTCAGGTTACTTTCAGGCGTTGACCGGGCTGCCCCGGCTTCCGACCATACTGTTGGTCACGGTTGCTCTGGGCGCGGTAGCCGCGTGGGGAATTGCCGAGTCAGTGTTCATCGCCACGACGATCACCCTCGTCGAGGTCGGCGGTCTGGTCTGGCTGATTGTGGTTGGCAGCGGCCACCTGGCCGAACTGCCGATGCGTTGGACAGAGCTGCTGCCCGTCTTCAGCCTGGTTGGTCTTGCCCCTGTTTATGCCGGAGCCTTGCTGGCCTTCTTCGCCTTTCTTGGCTTCGAGGACATGGTGGACGTTGCCGAAGAAGTCAGGGACGTCAAGCACACCTTGCCGCTGGCCATCATCCTGACCCTGATCATCACCACGGTTCTCTATCTGTTAATCATGGTGATGGCTGTGCTGGCGCTGCCTCCGGGTGAACTGGCCGCCAGCGGCGCCCCGATGGCCACCTTGTACACCCACTACACCGGTCGTGAGCCGGTGCTGATGTCGCTGGTCGGCATGTTCGCCATAATTAATGGCGGCCTGATTCAGATCATCATGGCTTCCCGCGTACTCTACGGCCTGTCCTCACGCGGCTTGCTGCCCCAGCGGCTTGCCCGCATCCATCCCCGCACCCGAACTCCGCTGCGCGCCACCGTGCTGGCCACCGTGATCGTGTTGATTCTGGCGTTGACCGGACGCCTTGCCGGGTTGGCCTCCATCACTTCCGTCATCATGCTGACGCTTTTCGCCGGGGTAAACCTGGCTTTGTGGCGCATCAAGAAACGGCAGCCAACGGCCGAAGGAGTCATGATCTTTCCAAGATGGATGTCGCTGGCCGCCGCCATCATCAGTCTGGGGTTGGTCGCGCTGGAAATCGTGACTTCGATCAAGCAATAAAGCTCAACACCAGCCCGATCAATCCCCCCACCAGCGTCCCGTTCACCCGGATCATCTGCAAATCCGGCCCGATCGCCTTCTCGATCTCCCGCACCATTTTCTCAGACTCCCACGCCCGCACCTGGTCGCTGACAAAGCGCATGATGGCATCTGCATATTCCTCGGTGACAAAGCAGGTGGCATCGACAATGCCCTTGTTCAAGTCCTGCTGGAACTGACCGTCCTGCGCCAGGTTGCGGCCCAGCATCATCAAGGCTTCCTTGACGCTGTCCAGAATGCCCGGCTTTACGGAATTCAGGTCTTTCTGCACCGCTTCGCGAATACTGATGACGATGCTGGTGAAGAACTGCACCACCTCCGGATTGTTGATCATCTCGTCCTTGAAGGCGTTCAGCCGTCGCGACTCCGGGGAGTCCACACTCAGCACGCCGATATAGTATTTGGCCGATTCGTCCAGTTGCTTGCGGAATGGGTGCTGCGGGTCTTCCCGAATGTCATGGATGACGTTGATCAGGCCGTCAATGATGCGCAGTTCCACGTTAAGCGCGGCATTCATACCGGATTTCAGTTGTTCCACGGCCCGTTTGGTTTCAGGTTTGGCGAAAGCGGTCAGGCCGCCCATCAGCAGGGACAGCACGCCCTGGGTGTCCGTACTCAGAGAGTTGCGGATTTTGCTCAATACAGGGCCGATCAGTGCTTCGATCACCGGCGCCAGCAGTTCCTGCGCCTTTTCGGGGTGTCGGCGCAGCCAGTCATCCGTGCGTTCCAGTGCGAACTGGAACGCCTGCTGGTGATTGCCGTTGTTGAAGACCGCTTGCAGGAACTGCGCGGCCAGCGTGTTGGAGGATGAAGCGCGAATCCAGTCCACGACATTGCGTTGAACGAATTTCTCCACCGCCGGATGCCGGAAGAACTGCAGCATGCGCGGCGCAATCAGGCCGATCTCGCGCGACAGCTTTTCGGCATTGGCCTCTTTCTCCAGCCAGGACGCCATTTGTCCGGCGACATTGTTCTGGGTGAAGCTCTGCCGGATGGCCTGTGAGGTGAGGAAATTCTGCTGCACGAACAGGCCGATGGTGTCGGCAATGCGGTCCTTGTTTTCGGTAATGATGGCGGTGTGCGGAATGGGCAGGTTGAACGGCTTGCGAAAGATCGCGGTGACCGCAAACCAGTCCGCCAGCCCACCGATCAGGGCGGCCTCAAATGCCATCTTGACATGGGGCATGGCGGCGGCATAACCGGGGAAGGCATTGGCCAAAGGGTGCTGGACCAGCAACCCGCCGACTGCGGCAACCAGCGCGAGGTTGGCCAGATTCTGGCGCTTTTCAAGGGTGGGCTTGCTCATGGGGCTTCCGGCGTTGGTTGTTCAGTGGGCAATCTGCTATTTTTACAGCAAATCCTTGGCAATGGAGTGGTCGACATGACAGCAATGGTGGTTTATCTGGCCATCCTGGCGGCAGTGGTGTTCTATGCCGTCAGTATTTACAACGGCCTGGTGGCGTTGCGCAACCGCTTTGACAATGCCTTCGCCCAGATAGATGTGCAATTGCAGCGCCGTTATGAACTGATTCCCAATCTGGTGGAGGCGGCCAAGGCGTATCTTGGCCATGAAAAGGAAACGCTCAGCCAGGTGATTGCCGCCCGCAACCAGGCGGCCGGGCTGGAAAAAGCCTTGGCCGCCAATGCCGCCAGCGCCGATGCCATGACACGGTTCACCCAGGCGGAAGGAGCGCTGAACAGCGCCCTCGGCCGGTTGATGATGGTTGCGGAGGCCTACCCGGATCTCAAGGCGGACGCAACCATTGCCGACCTGATGGAGGAGCTGAAGGCCACAGAGAACCGGGTCGGCTTTGCCCGGCAGTCCTTTAATGATGCTGTCATGTTCTACAATATTTCCCGGGAGCAGTTCCCGAACAACCTGCTGGCCGGTGTCTGCGGCTTCCAGCGGGCCATGGCGCTCGAAATTCCCAATGTTGAAGCCCGCGAGCCGGTACGCATCCGGATGAGCTGAAGGCCATGGATTTTTTCAGCCGTCAGGAGCATGCACGCCGCACCACGATGCGCATGCTGGTTTATTTTGCCCTGACCATTCTCCTGCTTTTTGCCGGAGTCAATGCCGTGCTTTATGGTGTTGCCCTGTCGGTTGGCAAGGCTGACAGCGGCGGCAGCTTCTGGTGGTGGCATTACTGGACGCCGCAGGCGCTGGCAGGCACCCTGATTCTGGTGCTGGGTGGGGCCCTGCTGGAGTGGCTGTACCTGCGTGAAGGCGGCAAGGTCGTGGCGGAAATGATGGGCGGGGTGCCTGTCGATTTCAGCGCACGTGACGCCTCCGAGCGCCGCTTGCTGAACGTGACCGAGGAAATGGCCATTGCGGCCGGTCTGCCGGTGCCGGTGGTGTACGTGATGCCGCGTGAAGCCGGCATCAACGCCTTTGTCGCCGGGCTGACGCCGCAGCAGAGCGTGCTGGTGGTGACCCAAGGCGCCCTGGAGCATCTGGAACGTGATGAGTTGCAAGGCATGGTGGCCCATGAGTTCAGTCATATCCTCCATGGCGACATGCGTCTGAACATGCGCATGCTGGCCGCACTGGCCGGGGTGCTGGCCATCGGCCAGCTGGGCGGCTTCCTGATGCGTTCCCTGACCGGCGGCTATGACGGACGCCGGGAACGCAATCCGCTGCCGGTGGTTTGGCTGCTGGGCTTGGCCATTTGGCTGGTGGGATATGCAGGGCTGTTCATGGGGCGTTTGATCAAGGCGGCGGTTTCCCGCGAGCGGGAGGTGCTGGCCGATGCCGCCGGCGTGCAATTCACCCGCAATCCCGAAGGGCTGGCCGGGGCCTTGTGGAAGATTCGTGAGCAGGGCTCCCGGTTGCAGGGGCTGCATGCAGAAACCCTGAGTCACCTTTGTTTTGGCGAGTCGGTGCCAATCCAGGCATGGCTGGCGACGCATCCGCCGCTGGATGAGCGCATCGAGGCGATCTGTCCCGGTTTTCTGCAACGAAAATCGTCAGCCATTGCTGCTCCGCTGACCCTTCCGGCTTCTGTGGGAGCCCCCCTGCCGGGCCTGCTGCCGGGGCTGGCTCCGTTAACCGGGATGCCGGTATCGGCCCGAACTGCAAATGCCGTTCCGCCACCCGTTGACGATGCCCCGATTGCTTTTGACCGTGAAGTTGACCTCCGTGGAGACGGCTTGACCGACCGGGTGGGTGAGCTGCGAATGGAGGACCTGGAGTCGGCTGCCTGGCTGCACCGGCAAATACCGGTCGAAATAACCCGCGCCCTGCAAACCGCAACCGGCGCCAGGGCGGTGCTCTATGCGTTGATTGCCCGGTTCCAGCCGATGAGCGCGGAGGCGGTGCAGGAATTCCTGGAGGGGCAATCCGCTTTTGCGCGCTGGGTCATTCCGTTGGGCGGGCATCTGGCGACACTGGACGGCCGGTTTGCCTTGCCGCTGGTTGAGTTGTGCCTGCCGCGGCTGGACTTGCTGGACGCCCAGGCGTCGGCGGCCATGTTGCGGGACTTGCGGCGCTTTGCCCTGCAGAACAGCCGGCTGTCCGTTTTCGAGTTCGCCTTGCTGAAGCGGGTTGAGCAACGAATCCGCCCCGCGCCGATGGTGATGCACCAGCGCTCCCTGGAGTCGCAACATTTGTCGGTGGCGGTGCTGGTGCGCTGCCTGCTGGACTTTGGTAGTCACGCCCGGACAGCTATCCCCGTGCATTACCAGAAGCTGATGCAGTCTCTGGGAGAGCAGATGCCGCCCATGCCGGATCCGGGGCCCGAGCCGCTGCCGGCGCTGGACAGGGCGCTAAGGTCGTTGCGGACGCTGGACCCGGATGGCAAGCGCCGGTTGCTGGCCTTGTGCGCCCGCACCGTGGAAAGTGACGGCGTTCTGCATGTGCAGGAGTATGAGTTGTTGCGCGTCATTGCCGGTTTGCTGGATTGTCCGCTGCCATTGTTACAAAGTGTGATTCAACCCTGATATTTAGGTTGCCAGCAAGGCGGAAAGGGTGTCTAATGGGACGTACCGTTGAAGCTGCAACTGTGTCGCCTGATGTTTGCTGATGTCTGGCCGTTGTTGATATGTTTTAGGCGGATTTTCAGTAACTCAGAGGAATATTCCTATGTCAAATCGGGAACAAGGCACTGTCAAGTGGTTCAATGACACCAAAGGTTTCGGTTTCATTCAGCGTCAAGCTGGTGAAGATGTTTTTGTACACTTCCGCGCCATCAGCGGCGACGGCCACCGCACCCTGCGTGACGGCCAACGTGTCGAATTCACTGTCGTGAAAGGCCAGAAGGGCTTTCAGGCTGAAGACGTCCGTCCGCTCGACTGATCGTTGCGACGCTCGCGTCCAATATCAATGATTTGTCTCTCCGGAGTCAAATCGAATTGACTGCAATTGGTTCGGGTTTAGTCCTGAATGTCAACTTGCTGTTTTGCCCTTTCCTCGTTGAATGAACATCTTGGAAAGGGTTATCTGTAAAATCTGAGGAAATTTCATGTCCAATCGCGAACAAGGCACCGTCAAGTGGTTCAATGACACCAAGGGCTTCGGCTTCATTCAACGTCAAGCCGGTGAAGATGTATTCGTTCACTTCCGCGCCATCAGCGGTGACGGCCACCGTACCCTGCGTGACGGTCAGCGCGTTGAGTTCACCGTTGCCAAGGGCCAAAAGGGCCTGCAGGCTGAAGACGTACGTCCGCTCGACTGATTTCAGTCGGCTACTTACGCTGAAGAAACGACCCTTAGGGGTCGTTTTTTTTTGCCCGTTATTAGGGTTGGGTTCAAGTTTTGAGTCTTCTGGTGGTGAGGTGTTAAGGATGTCTTCCAATATGTATTTTCGGTTCAGCCTGCCGTGGGTGATTTTGCTGTCGGCCTGTGGTGGGGGAGGTGGTGATTCGTCTGCTCCGGCTGTGACACCGCCCGCGTCAGTGTTTGCTGCTGATGAGAATCCCGTTCTCAGGGATGATCCGGCGGTGTATGCCGTGGAAGAAACGGCGCGAGTGCTTCAGGCCGACATCACCACCCGTGACGGTATTTATACACTGGCGCAAGTGGATGCGGATATTGACGACACAGACGCCGTAACACCCGAGGTAGAAGCGCACATCCGTACGGATAATTACGCCGATGACGGTAAGGCGGTGAATGCCACCTTGCGTCTTCGTGGCCACAGTTCCAGGCTGGCTGACCAGAAATCCTACCGGGTCAAGCTGGCCTCCGGCTCAGCTTTGTGGCGAGGTGAAAGCACCTTTCAACTCAACAAGCATCCATACGACTTGACCCGGGTACGCAACAAGCTGGCGTTTGATCTGTTCCGTGACATTCCTCACCTGCCCAGCCTGCGCACCCAGTTTGTACATGTCACCTTGAATGGCCAGGATTACGGGCTTTTCACGCATGTGGAGAAAATGGGCAAGGAGTATTTGTTGAACCGGGGGTTGCCGACGGACGGCAATATCTACAAGGCTGAAGACTTCAGCTTCCTGGTGAATGGAAATCTGGCCCTGGATGCTGCGGGCAAGCCGCTGAGCAAAACGGATTTCGAGAAGACACTGTCACTGGAAGCTGACAACAAGGATCACCGTTTGCTGTTGCAGATGCTGGCGGAAATCAATGATCCGGATCTGCCGTTTGACCAGACTTTTGAGCGGTACTTTGACAAAAGCAACTATCTGACATGGCTGGCTGTAAACGTACTTATGGGCAACCGCGACACAGTCAATCAGAACTTTGCGCTTTACCAGCCAAAGGGGAGTGAAAAATTTTATTTCCTGCCGTGGGATTACGACGGTTCGCTGGGGTTTGAAGGACAACCAGACATTCTGGCAGCCAATAACCTTTACGATGACTGGCAACTGGGCATAAGTAACTGGTGGGGCGTTGGTCTGCACCGGCGTTTTATGAGTGATCCCAAACATTTGCAGGAAGTCGTGATGGCGGTGGATGAAATCCGGACAAACTACCTGGCTCCGTCCCGCATCCAGGCGAAACTGGCGGTTTACAGGCCGCAAGTGCGTCCGTGGGTGGCGGCGGTGCCGGATTTGGATTATCTGCCTGCCGTTGATGCGGATCGGATGAAGGAATGGGATGCAGAGTTTGCCCGGTTGGCGAACGTGATCCAGACCAACCGGGATTTATTTGTGGCAAGCCTGCAGAAGCCAATGCCATATTTTCAGGCAGCAGAGCAGCTTCCGGATGGCTCCGGTCTGCGTTTGGGGTGGGATGCCTCCCATGACTTTCAGGGCGGCAACCTGACTTACCATGTGCGGGTGTCTGAATCACCGGGGTTTGAAACGACGGTGGTGGATCGAACGGTCAGTAACGTCACCGAAGTCGTTGTGCCGGTTCCGGCGGTGGGTGTTTATTATCTGAAGGTTGAAGTTTCCGATAATTCCGGGCACCGTCAATTGGCTTTTGACCGGCTGGATCAGGCGGGCAAGACCTATTTCGGCGTGCTGGAGTTCACCGTCAACTGATATGCCTTGCCGGCCCTGAAACGTCAGGGTCGGCAGTCACTCTGGCCGGGTGGGAGTTGCGGCCAATCTTGGCGGAATACACTTTTCAAATCTGTCAAACTGAGCAGCGGCCGGGCTATGATCGGGGTTCACTCACTGACTGCCGGATGCCTGCCGTGGCCAAAGAACGCTATTACGAACCCGCTCCCGACTCGATTGATGTCGAGGAGTTCCGCAAGGTCGTCGACAGCCGCCGTTCGGTCCGGAAGTTCACAGACAAGCCTATTCCTTCTGATGTGCTGAATGACTGTATCGACATGGCGATGCTGGCTCCCAATTCGTCCAACCTGCAGCAGTGGGAATTCTACGTCGTCAAGACCCCTGAGAAGAAGGCTAAGTTGGTGGAAGCCTGCCTGAACCAGAATGCCGCCGGCACCGCCGCCGAGTTGATCGTTATCGTGGCCAGTATGTCTTCCTGGCGTGAGCATGCGCGCATGACGCTGACCGAATGGCCGCAACCCACCGTGCCGAAAATCGTGCAGCAGTATTACAGCCGGGTGGCGCCGTTCTACTATGGCATCGGGCCGTTGGGTAGCTGGGGGTTGGTGAAAAAGGGCATCGCCGGCGTGACCGGGCTGTTCAAGCCGGTGCCGAGGGGGCCGTTCTCCCACGCCGACATGAAGGTCTGGGCCGCCAAGAGCGTGGCGCTGGCTTCTGAAAACCTGATGCTGGGCCTGCGGGCGCACGGCTTCGATTCTTGCCCCATGGAAGGTTTTGACGAAGTGCGGGTGCGCCGCCTGCTGAAGTTGCCGAAGGATGCCTTTGTGGTGATGGTGCTGGGGGCAGGTGAACGCGCCAAAGACGGGGTTTATTATCCCCGGCTGCGCTTTGACCGGGCCCGGTTTGTCCACGAGGTATAAGCAAACCCGGGGTGAATCCGGAGCGCCTGCGAGGTGCGCTCCGGTGTTGTCATGCCTGAAGTTGCTGTTGCACCCATTCTCCCATCATGATGGTCACGTCAATCCCGTTGGTGGGGTGCGCCACTGTATTGCAACTGACTAATTCCCCAATCCCGGCATCGTGCATTTCTGCGGCGGTTTCCGGCCCGAACAGGGCATGCACGAAGACCGCGCGGATATCCTTGATCCCCTGACTGCGCAATGCCCGCGCCACCTTCATCAAGGTTTGGCCGGTGGAGACCATGTCGTCCACCAGCACCACAGTTTGCAAGCCCTCGGCCGACAAATCCGGCACCTGAATCACCACCTGGCGGTCGCCAAGGCGTTCCTTGTCCAGCACCCGGAACGGTTGGCCGCAGCGTGCCGCCACAGCGGTAACCCATTGTTCGCTTTCGCGGTCCGGGCCAATCAGCAGCGACTTGCCGGGCAGCCGGTCCTTCAGCCAGTCGCCGATGATGTCGGTGGCGTGCAGGGCGGTGGAAGGAATGGTATAGACATCCTCCAGATCGGGGATGCGATGCAGGTGCGGGTCGACAGTGACCATGGCGTCCACGGATCGTGACAGCAGACGGGCATAGCTGGCGGCGCTGATGCCTTCACCGGGATGGAAGGCGATATCCTGGCGCATGTAAGCCAGATAGGGCGCAGCCAGCCAGATGCGCTTTGCACCCATGCTGCGCAGTACGTCCGAGACAAACGTCAGCGCCAGCGTTTTCTCCGAGGGGTGGTCCAGCGTGCAGATCAGCACCACGGTCTCGCTGACCGGCTCGGGAACCCGGACCCGGATTTCCCCGTCGGGGAAGGCGTGGATTTCAGCCGCCAGACAATGACAGGCGATGTCTTTAGAAGCCAGCCAGGATTGAAGGCGGGGGCCGAGTTCGGCCTCGTCGTACAGGGTGACCAGGCTGATCATACGGATTCTTCCTCGATGACTATCATGTCGGGGTGGGCTTCGTGGAACTCCATGGCATAGGCCAGCTCGCCGGGACTTTCGGCAAACAGCTCGAACATCGGGTCGCCATGCTCCACCCGATCACCCAGATGGACGGCCAGCCGTAGACCGGCGCCTGATGCGCCAGGGGCTCCGGCCAATTTGGCCAGACGGGACACCAGCCGGTTGTTGATGTGGGTAACGATGCCGGTGCGTCGGGCGGTAAAGCCTCGGGTGCAGGGAGAAATCTGCGGTTCCCGGAAACCACCCTGGGCTTCGCAAATGGCCATGAATTTTTCCCCGGCCCGACCGGAATGCAGTGTTTCCCGTGCCATGCGGTTGCCTTTGCCATGCGCGGCAATGCCGCCCAGTTCCAGCAACTCGCCGGCCACCAGCAAGGCGCGTTCGCGCAGGTCGGTCGGGGCGCGGGGATCGTTGCGCAAGACCGCCAGTACATCGGCCGCCTCCAGCGCCGGGCCGACACCATAACCGATGGGCTGTGTGCCGTCAGTCTGGATGGTGCGGACCTGCATGCCCAGCGCCTCCCCGACCGACTTCAGCAGGTGCGACAGATGGTCGGCAGCCTGCCTTCCCCGCACCTTGGCCGTTGGGCCGACAGGAATGTCGATCAGTACATGAGTGGAACCGGCGGCGGCCTTTTTTGACAGAACGGAGGCGACCATTTGTCCTTCACTGTCAATATCCAGCGCGCGTTCAATGCGGATGAGAATGTCATCTGCCGGGGACAGTGACACCGATCCGCCCCAGACCAGGCAGGCGTTTTCCTTTTCCACCACACGCTTCATGTCTTCCAGGCTCATGGCCACCCGGGTCATGGTTTCCATGGCGTCGGCGGTGCCGGCGGGGGAGGTGATGGCGCGGGAGGAAGTCTTGGGGATGGTTAGCCCGCAGGCGGCAGCAATGGAAACGACGATAGGGGTGGTGCGGTTGCCCGGCAGTCCGCCGAGGCAATGCTTGTCCATGACCTTTTCACGTCCCCAGTCAATGCGGTGACCGGCGTTGACCATGGCGGTGGTCAGCCAGGTGATTTCACTGAGATCCAGCCGGTTGCCCGCACAGGCGGTAAGCAGTGCGGCGAGCTGGATGTCGCCATAACGGCCAGCCACCACGTCGGTAACGATGGCCTCCATGCCCTCCCGGGACAGGCGGTGGCCGTACAACTTGCTGCGGACATGCGACATGGAGTCCAGTGAGGGGGTGTGGGACAGCGTGGCCACTTCGCCATTGCTGATGTCCAGCCGTTTCCAGGCCGCTTCGGAAAGGCCGATGTCACCTTTGCCAAGGATGTCGCTGTAGACGATATTAAGGGTGGTGATGATGGTTTTGTCGCCCACGGTCACGGAGATTCGCGACTGGGCCTCAAAACCCTCCGAGCGGCAGACATGGCAGTCGGCGCGCAGGAAGGCGACCGGTTCGGAGTGGGAGTCGATGCCCATGCGGCGGGGGCGAAGGCGGGTGCGGGCAATGTCATCCGGACTCAAGGCTTTCTCCAGTCAATTATTAGGATTATGGGTTTAGTCTGCCGTTTGGCGCGGGGGCTTACAAGTGGGAAATCCGACAGTTACAGGCGCCGACCGACAAGATGCCTGCGCCTGTGTTGGTGTGCATTCTGATGAAAGGCAATCCCTTGCCTTAGAATCTGTCCCGCGCAAGCGCAGGGGGTGCAGCCGTTATTCCCCGACGGTCAAGGCGAATGCATCGCTATAGGCCATATTTCCCGAGAAGTCCTGTGCCGCAAAAAAGGCATTATAGGTATCGGCCGGAAGCGCTCCGACGGAGGCGTTGATGCCGCCAGCCGGTACGGTGAACGCAGTTCCCTCTAAGGTTACATAATCAGTTTCGCCGGTTGAAGGATTGAGTCGCAGGTAAAGCGGAGTGATTGAGTCCCCGGTGTTCAGGGACATCATGCGCGGGGCAACTCCGGCAGCGCTCATGGGAAGAAAGCCCACGACCTCCAGAACGAGATTATCCGAGGGGTCCAGACTGACCAGAACCGTCAACTGTCCCTGCTGGCCATTGACTTGGGCTGACACGCCCAGTACGAAGCGATTGTTGTCTTCATCCTCCTCCAGGACTTCGGCGAAGACAAACTGGTTGTTCATGGTCAGCACTGTATTGTCGAAATCATAGACAGCGTGTTCACCAACCATGCTGTCCGGCTCTTCCCGGCCAAGCACCAAATGGTTGCCATCCGGGAGTTCTTGTGTGATGTAGACCTCCACCGAGCTCAGGTCCGGCGCATCCGGGATATCCACAGCCAGCCGGTTTCCGACCAGACCAGCGTTCTGGAAAGCCGGGGCCGTGACATCATTAGCGGCGGCAGTGGCGTAACGATCAATGACGGACTCCCAGAAAGTGCTGTAGCCGATACGCTTATAGGCGAGAACGTCATCGGTGATCCCGCCGGCGATGGTGCGCTCACCGGGCAGGTAGATGCTGAGTCCCGAGGCATTAGGACGGGCTTCGGCGCGACGGTTATAAACAACAGCTGCATCAAGGTTGGTGCGGACTCGCGCTGCTTCGGCGGCCAGTGCGGGCGGCAGGTGACTCAGAAAATCATTGATATCCACCATGCCGGAGTCTGTTCCGTTTTGATGTCCGTAGCTTTCAGAACGGCTGCGGCCTTTGGCGATTTCAATTCGGGCGACATCGGCATTGGCTGTCAAACGGTCTCCGAGCGTGCGGGCCAGTTTGCCTATTTCGGTGGTCACCGCCGAAACCCTGGCCAGCTGGATGGTTGAAAGGGTGATGCTTTTGCCTTCATCCGACCCGGCGGGGAAGGAGGCGAAATAGCTGTCAACGATGGTCTTGCCCAGGTCCAGGGTGGCCAGAGCCGGTGAGGATTTGGCCTTGCCCAGCCATGCCCGGTAGTCCCAGCCGCTTCCCGGCTCAAGCTCTTCCGAGGCGACCATGTAGTCGGCAAAAGGCGATATGGTTGCGGCGGTTTCTATGGTAGCCATGAGGCAGGTATCAAAGCCTATCAAATCGAAGCGCTTGCCATTGGCATGAGTCACAGTATTCAGAGCTGTAGCGATTTCCGGCAGGGACAGCGCGTCATTGCCGTGGTTTTCGTCGTTGCCAACGGTGGCTCCGTTATGGCCAACTGCGCCACCGCCATGGTTCCAGAAAACCAGGGTGTACTTGCTGGCCGGATAACTGCGCATACCCCAATCCAGGAAGTCGCGGAGGGTGTCGCTGTGCCCCATATTTAAATTGCCGAGATCGGTCAGTGTCTTCTGTTCCCCTTTGTTGATCAGGTGCCGCTTGACGGTTTTCCACCCGGCTTTATCTGCGCCGCCGGTGGTGATGACAATGTTGAGGTTTTCTCCGGAGCCGACCTGCATCATTTCACGGATGTCGTTGGTGGCGGCGTTGCTGCCGCTTTCCAGGTCAGAACCGACCATGTAGACGAGTACGGTTCGGGTAGGCGTGGTTTTTGCCAGTGAGCCGTCGTCACCGTTGCTGTTGCAACCACTGAGAAATATGGAGCCTGCGAGGCAGGTGATCAGCCCCAATGGGGCGGGTGTGCGGATGATCATATGAGTGTCCGGATTGTTGTTGTGTGATCGTTTGGATGGCTTATGAAATGTATCGCTATTGTAATTGCAGGGCAATATCCGCGAGCCGGTGAAATGACACCCGCTCGCGCTGTGTTATCCATGCCTGATCAGGCCTTGAGGGCTTAAGCCCGCCCATTCTCCACCAGCCAGTTCTTGTACTGCTCGCGCACACCGGTCTTTAGCAGCTTGCCGGTCGCGGTGTGTGGCAGTTCGTCCACGAATACGACTGCATCCGGCATCCACCACTTCACGATCTTGTCTTTCAGGAAATCCAGCACCTCCTGCTCGGTCACCGTGCTGCCTTCCTTGCGGATGGCCAGCAACAACGGCCGCTCATCCCACTTGGGATGATAAACCCCGATCACGCAGCACTCCTTCAAGCCGGGATGGCCTACCGCCGCATTTTCCAGATCGATCGAGCTGATCCATTCGCCGCCGGACTTGATCACATCCTTGGAGCGGTCCACGATCTGCATGGTGTTTTCAGCATCAATGGTGGCGACATCGCCGGTGTCAAACCAGCCGTCGGCAAAGGCTTTCTTGTCGTCATGCAGGTAATACTCGCCCGCAACCCAAGGGCCCCGCACCAGCAGGCGGCCAAAGGTCTTGCCGTCACGGGGCAATTCATTGCCCTCCTCATCGGCAATCTTGATTTCTACCCCGTAAACCGGCCGCCCCTGCTTCAGCTGCCGCTGGTAGCGCTCTTCACGGGGCAGGGCGTCCAGTTTCTTGTTGAGGTTGTTGATGGTGCCTAGCGGGCTGAGTTCAGTCATGCCCCAGGCGTGGATCAGGAAGGCGTCGTGTTTCTGGTCGAAGGCCTTGATCATGGCCAGCGGTGCTGCGGAACCGCCCACCACGACACTGTGTACGCTGTGCAGCTTGGCGTTGATCTGGTCGAGGTAGTTCAACAAGCCCAGCCACACTGTCGGTACGCCCAGCAACAGCGTGGCCTGTTCGCTGTTGATCAGTTCATACAGGGAAGCGCCGTCCATGCCCGCCCCGGGGAACACCAGCTTGGCGCCGGTAATGGTGGCGGCATAAGGCGTGCCCCAGGCATTGACGTGGAACATGGGCACCACAGGCAGGATCACCGTGTCGCCGTGGATGTTCAGCGCATCCTGACGGGTGGCGGCCGTGGCGTGCAGCACCGTGGAGCGCTGGGTGTACATGACACCCTTGGGGTGGCCGGTGGTGCCGGACGTGTAGCACAGCGCCGCGCCGGAGTTTTCATCCAGAGGGGGCCAGGTGAATTCGTCAGACTGGTCGGCAATCAGTTCTTCATAGCACAACAGGTTGTTGAGCTTGCTGGCGGCGGGCATGTGTTCGCGGTCGGTCAGGACAACATAGCCTTCTACATTGGGCAGCTTGTCGTGCACGGCTTCCAGCAACGGCAGGAAGGTCAGGTCGACAAAGATGTAGCGGTCCCGGGCGTGGTTGACGATATAGACGATCTGTTCTGGAAACAGGCGTGGGTTGATGGTGTGAGTCACCGCGCCAATGCCGGAAACGCCGAAATAGAGCTCGTAATGCCGCCAGGTGTTCCACGCCAGCGTGCCGATACGGTCGCCGGCCTGAACGCCCAGCTTTTGGGTCAGGGCATTGGCCAACTGCTTGCTGCGTCTGGCGGCCTCGCCGTAAGTGTATCGGTGGATGCCGCCTTCCACTTTGCGGCTGACGATTTCAGCGTCGGGATGGGAGACGATGGCGTGTTCGATCAGGGAGGAAATCAGCAGGGGTTGCTGCATCATGCTCATTGTTGTTTTCTCGCGAATTGAGGGACACTTCAGCAGCCAAGAGTAGACCAGAAGGGCCGGCTTGTCAGGGTGCGGAGGGGCCGGATTTTAGGCGTGAGGCGGCGTCAGGGGCGGACATTTGTTTTGCAGGAACGGCCAGACGTGTTCTCCGTCAGCATTTTTGGTGATTCTGCATATTTGCTGTCCGGATACTGTTATCATCCAGCCTTGTTTTTTGTACTGGCTGACGACTTCTCCCGCCTGACGGGTGCGGCGTCACAACCCCGGAACCGATTTCCAGAAATGACTCATAAAATCATCAAGTTTACCGAACTCCCGCTGGACTCCCGCCTGCAGCGCGCCATTGACGACCTGGGCTTCCCTCATTGCACACCCATTCAGGCCGAAGTGCTGCGTTTCACGCTCTCCGGCCACGACGCCATTGGCCGCGCCCAGACCGGCACCGGCAAGACTGCCGCTTTCCTGATCACGCTGATCAACGACCTGCTGAAGACTCCGCCCGCCGAAGACCGTTTCGTGGGTGAAGCCCGCGCCTTGTGCCTGGCCCCCACGCGGGAGTTGGCCCTGCAGATCGCCAAGGATGCCGAGTTGCTGTGCAAGCACAGCGGCCTGCGCATTGTCACCCTGGTGGGCGGCATGGATTATGACAAGCAGCGTTCACAACTGCAGCGCGACTTCACCGACATCATCGTCGCCACGCCCGGCCGCCTGCTGGACTTTGCCGGTCAGGGTGAAGTGTACCTCGACCAGATTGAAGTGCTGGTGATCGACGAAGCCGACCGCCTGCTTGACATGGGCTTCATTCCCGACATCAAGCGCATTATCCGCATGTGCCCGCCCAAGTCGCACCGGCAGACGCTGCTGTTCTCCGCCACCTTCAACCGCGATGTGTTGAACCTGGCCCAGCAATGGCAGTTTGAACCGCTGCGCGTGGAAATTGAGCCGGAGTCGGTCACCACCGACACGGTGGAGCAGGTGATCTACATTGTCAGCGCCGAGCAGAAATACCAGTTGCTCTATAACCTGATCTGCGAGGAACAGGTGGAACGCATGATGGTGTTCGCCAACCGCCGCGACCAGGTGCGCCGTCTGGGCGACCTGCTGAAGAGCAACAATATTTCCTGCGCCGTGCTTTCAGGCGAAGTGCCGCAGGACAAGCGCGTGAAGACGCTGGAAAGCTTCCGCGAAGGCAAGATCAAGGTGCTGGTGGCCACCGATGTCGCCGGTCGCGGCATCCACATCGACGGCGTCAGCCATGTCGTCAATTTCACCTTGCCCGAGCAGACCGATGACTATGTGCACCGCATCGGCCGAACCGGCCGCGCCGGGGCCAGCGGCAAGAGCATCAGTTTTGCGTGTGAAGACGACGCCTTCCTGATTCCCGCGCTGGAGCAGGCGATTGGCAAGAAGCTGTCGATTTTGCACCCTTCGGAAGCGCTGCTGGCGCCGGTCTGAACCGACCCGCTGTTTTCGCCAAATGAAGAAGGAGCGCCCAAGGGCGCTCCTTCTTCATTTGGCTTGCCCCTGGCAAGGCATCAGCGGATAATGAATAATCCCCCCAATAATCATGAGGTTTCCCATGCCTGATCTCGCCGCCCGCAAGGCCGAACTTACCCTTCGCCGCGATGCATTGCTGACCCGCCTTAACGCCATCCGCAAGGATTACGCCAACGGACTTCCGGCTGATTTTGAGGAACAGGCCCAGCAACTGGAAAATGCCGATGTGCTGAACGAAATCAGCCGTCTGGCTGCCGATGAACTGGGGACGGTGGAAGCGGCGCTGTTCCGCATTGAACAGGCCATGGCGTCCGCCAAGGGCTGAGGGGGTTTTACTCCAGCCGCATGTTGTAGGCTTCCTGCAGCGACGTCAGTCCTTGGCGCGCCAGGTGCAGGGCATGTTCTGTCAAAGGAGTCATGCCCTCCTGGATGGCCAGTTGCTGGATGGTGTCGGCCTGAACGCCGGGTTGCAGCAGGTTGCGCACCGCCGGTGTCATCACCAGCAATTCATAGACCGCCCGGCGTCCCTTGGTGCCGCGGTGCTTGCAGAACTCACAGCCCCCTCCTTTGTAGAACACTTCGCCATCCTCGACGCCCATGACCTTGCGCACGCCGGGTGAAACCTCCTCGGGAATGAGGCAATGCGGGCAGTTGCTGCGCACCAGTCGTTGCGCCAGCACGCCCAGCAGGGTGCTGCTCAGCAGGTACGACTCCACGCCGATTTCCAGAAAACGGGTGATGGTGGTGGCGGCGCTGTTGGTATGGAGGGTGCTGAGCACCAGGTGGCCGGTGAGGGCGCTTTCCACCGCCATCTTCGCGGTTTCCTCGTCGCGGATTTCCCCGAGCATGATCACATCCGGATCGTGGCGCAAAATGTGCTTCAGCGCGCGGGCAAAGGTATAGCCGGTCTGGTTGTTGATCTGGATTTGCGTGATGCCGTCCATCCGGTATTCCACCGGGTCTTCCACGGTAATGATGTTGATGCTGTCGGAACGGATCTGTTCAATGGCGGTGTAAAGCGTGGTGGACTTGCCGGAGCCGGTGGGGCCGGTGACCAGGAACATGCCGTTATTGCGGGAGAGCAGGTGGCGGATGCGTTCGGCGTCATCACCTTCATAACCCAGATCTTCCAGGTGTTTCATGGCGAACTGGCTGTCCAACAGGCGGATCACCACGTCTTCGCCATAGATGCCGGGCATGATGGACAGCCGCAAATCGATTTCCTTGTCGCCGAAACGGATGCGGGCGCGGCCGTCTTGCGGAACCCGGTGTTCGGAAATGTCCATGCCGCCGAAAATCTTCAGCCGGGAAGTGATGGCGGACAAAAGTTGCTTGCTGAAGCTGCGCTGGTGCACCAGTTGGCCGTCCACCCGGAAGTAAATTTCCACGGCGCTCTGCCGGGGCCGGATGTGAATGTCCGAGGCGCGGTTCATGACGGCTTCGGCAATCAGGTTCTGCACCAGTTGCACCACCGGCCGTTCCAGGGCTTTTTCACTGATTGGCGTATCGCCGGGCTCATGCGACAGGACATCGACGGTTTGCAGCGCCTTGGCAATTTCATCCTGGCTGTAATAGGTGGACACCGCCAGCATGATGTCTTCGTAGGTGGACACCGCCAGCTCGATCTGCTTGCCGGTGATGAAGTGCAGCGTCTCCATCAGGGTGTTGTTGGTGGGGTCGGCAACGGCAATGACCAGCTTGGTTTCCTGCGACAACAACGGCATTACGGCATTCTTGCGGGCGAATTCGACCGGAATGCTTTGCAGGGTGCTGATGTCGATGTCGAAATCATGAAGGTTGACGTAGGGGATGCCGAAGCAACGGCCCAGAATATGGCCGAGGTCATCGTCCGTGATCAGCCCCTGATGCCGAAAGTAGAAAGCGATATGCTGGCTTTGCACCCGGTTAGGGTCTGACATGGCGGTCCGGTACTGTTCTTCCGTGATCATGCCGGACGAAATCAGGATGTCATGCACGGGAGGCGGGTCGTAACGGTGCATCCGCCCGAAATACTGCTTGAGCTGGGAGCTGTCACGGATGATTTCCACGTAGGGCATCATCGTGGGTTGCTGGAAGGTGGATGGTGCGGTTACAGGCATGTTGAGATACCGGTGGGCTGCCTTCCGCTAGCAGGCAAATAATTCGGTGGTGCACAATAATTTATGTGAGCCTTTTCTCGGAATCTAAAACTTATTGGATACGTGGTCAATCATTTGTATCAGGGGCTCCTTAATGTCAGTCGTCTGAAAGACCGGCTGGAAATGGATTAAAAACCGGCAATTCCGCAGCCATGCGGCGTTTTGTATGTGTCAGTCCCTTAAACCCATTCCAACCGGACGTAAAATCGCTTAAAAACGTTCCATTCCTTCGGGTCATCACATAACAAGGAGCCTGCCCCATGTCTTCGACCATTGATACCGTCCTGCACGAAAACCGCCACTTCCCGCCGTCCGCCGAATTTGCCGCCAAGGCCCGTATTTCCGGCATGGACGCATACCGCGCCTTGTGCAAGCAGGCGGAAGATGACTATGAAGGCTTCTGGGCCAGTCTGGCCCGCCAGAACCTGAGCTGGAAGAAGCCGTTCACCCAAGTGCTGGATGAAAGCAATGCCCCGTTCTTTTCGTGGTTTGCAGACGGTGAGCTGAACGTCTCCTATAACTGCCTGGACCGTCATTTGCCGGAGTTGGCGAACAAGCTGGCCATCATCTTTGAATCCGACAACGGCACCGTCACCCGCGTCACCTATGCCGAACTGCACCGCAAGGTCTGCCAGCTGGCCAACGGCCTTAAGAGTCTGGGCATCACCAAGGGTGACCGGGTGTTGATCTATATGCCGATGAGCATTGAGGCGGTGGTGGCGATGCAGGCCTGCGCCCGGATCGGCGCCATCCATTCGGTGGTGTTCGGCGGCTTCTCGGCCAAGAGCGTCAACGAGCGCATCATCGACGCCAAGGCGCGGCTGGTGATTACCGCCAACAGCGGTGTGCGTGGCGGCAAGATCGTGGCGCTAAAGGACACCGTGGATGAAGCGCTGGCCATGGGCGGCTGCGATTCCGTGGAGCGGGTGGTGGTGTTCAAGCGCGTGCTGCACGAAGACGGCCCGTGGACGCGGGGGCGCGACATCTGGTGGCATGACCTGGTTGCCAAGCAGCCCGAGCAGTGCGAGCCGACCTGGGTTTATGCCGATGACCCTCTCTTCATCCTTTATACCTCCGGCAGCACCGGCAAACCCAAGGGCGTGCAGCACAGCAGCGCCGGATACTTGCTGGGCGCGGTCAACAGCATGCTGTGGACCTTTGACTACAAGCCGGATGATGTGTTCTGGTGTACCGCCGACGTCGGCTGGATCACCGGCCATACCTATGTGGCTTATGGCCCGCTGGCCGTGGGTGCGACACAAGTCATTTTCGAGGGCGTGCCAACCTATCCGGACGCCGGCCGTTTCTGGAAGATGATCGAAGACCATCGCGTCACCACCTTCTACACTGCGCCGACCGCGATCCGTTCGCTGATCAAGCTGGGTGGTGATCTGCCGAAGCAGTACAACCTGTCGTCGCTGCGGCTGCTGGGCTCGGTGGGTGAGCCGATCAACCCGGAAGCCTGGATCTGGTACCACGAAGTGGTCGGCGGCGGACGCTGCCCCATCGTCGATACCTGGTGGCAGACCGAGACTGGCGGCCACATGATTACGCCGCTGCCGGGCGCGGTGGCGACCAAGCCGGGCTCCTGCACTTTCCCGCTGCCGGGCATCATGGCCGATGTCGTGGATGAAGCCGGTGATCCGGTGGAGCTGGGCAAGGGCGGTATCCTGGTGATCAAGCGCCCGTTCCCGTCGCAGGTGCGCACGCTGTGGGGCGACCCCGAGCGTTTCAAGAAGTCCTACTTCCCCGAGGAGTTCAACGGCAAGTACTATCTGGCTGGCGACTCCGCCAACCGCGACGCCGAAGGCTACTTCTGGATCATGGGCCGTATTGATGACGTGCTGAATGTGTCCGGTCACCGCCTGGGCACCATGGAAATCGAGTCGGCGCTGGTGGCCAACCACAAGGTCGCGGAAGCGGCGGTGGTGGGACGGCCCGATCCGATCAAGGGCGAGTCGGTCGTGGCCTTCGTGGTGTTGAAGGGCGCCCGCCCCAGCGGCGCAGAAGCCAAGGCACTGGTGGCGGAATTGCGCGATTGGGTGGCGAAGGAAATCGGCGCCATCGCCAAGCCGGATGACATCCGCTTTGGCGACAACCTGCCGAAGACCCGTTCTGGCAAGATCATGCGCCGCCTGCTGCGCGCCATCGCCAAGGGTGAGCAGATTACGCAGGATACCTCGACGCTGGAAAATCCGGCGATCCTGATCCAGTTGCAAGAACCGGCCTGAGGGTGAAACAGCGGGCGCGCCGGAGGTTTCCGGCGCGCCTTTTTTATTTCTGCACAACTGTTCTCTTTGGGGTTGTTCCCGTCCGAACCATGGGAGGATAATTGGTCCAACCCATTGATCGCGCCTGTCAGAGGCATTCCCCATGCGCAAACTCCTTCCCCGTTTTGACCTGCAAGCCCGGCTGGACCAAGCCTCCACCTACGGAGAATGGCTGGCCGCCGCCGAAGCACTGGACGAAGCCGAAGGGCTGATGGACTGGCGGCACTCGGATGGCTCGGCCTTCTTCCACGAAAAGCTGATCCGCGACCATATCCGCCAGATGCAGGCCATGCGCCAGAGCAATGATCTGGATGCCTTGGCGGTGTTGCTGCAGGAAAGTGTTTACCGTCATCTGGGTGAACTGAACAACCCCGACTTGTATCTCTATGCCCGTACCGGCACCAAGCTGATTGTCACGGAATACCTCGACGAGGTGGAGCGGGTGATGCGCACGCTCAGTGAGCAGACCATCCCCGGCATGCCGGAGGCGCGCAAGCTGGCCTTGTTTGAACAGGCGGAACGCATCTATGGCCGCCCGGCGTTGATGCTGAGCGGCGGGGCGGCATTCGGGATCTATCATCTGGGTGTGGTCAAGGCGCTGTGGGAACAGCACCTGTTGCCGCAGACGCTGGCCGGTTCCAGCATGGGTGCGATTGTCGCGGCGGCGATCTGTAACCGCAGCGATGCGGAGCTGGATGAACTCTTCTCCGAATCGCAGGAGCGCATCCATCGTATCGCCCTGCGCTGGCGCACCCCGGTCGGGATGTGGAAGCATCGCACCGCCATGGACGAAGCCCAGGTCTTTGAACACATTGTCGCCAATGCCGGCAGCGCCACGTTTCTGGAAGCCTACCGCCGCAGCGGCCGCATCCTCAATATTTCCGTATCGCCCACGCGTACCCACCAGAAGCCGCGCGTGTTGAACTACCTGACCTCGCCGGATGTGCTGGTGGAATATGCAGCGCAAGCCTCCTGCGCGGTGCCGGGTCTGTTTCCGCCGGTGGCCTTGCAGGCGCGGCGGGCGGACGGGCGGCAGGTCCCGTATATGAGTACGGAAACCTGGATCGACGGCACGGTTCACGGCGACCTGCCGCGTGAACGGCTGGCGCGGCTGCACAACGTCAACCAGACCATCGTCAGCCAGGCCAATCCGCACGTCATTCCCTTCATCACCCACCGCAAGCAGCGCGGCATCCAGGCTTTTGGCAAGCGGGTGGTATCGTCGGTGATTCATACCGGCACCGCCGAGTTGCTGGATATCGGCCGGCACCTGTTTGAAAAGACGCCACTGAACCCGGTGCTGGCGCAGGCGCATGCCGTGGCGGCGCAAACCTATCTGGGCGATATCAACATCCAGTATCCGTTCCGGCCGTCGGCTTACCTGAAGGTGATTTCCAACCCCACACCGCAGGGGCTGGCGGACTACATCCGCGCCGGGGAGAAGGCGACCTGGCCGCAGATGGCCATGATCCGCGACCTGACCCGCATCAGCCGGGTGTTTCCGGAGTGCATTGCCGTAATTAGGGAGCGGATGAAGTTGCAGGTGGTGGGGATGGCGAAGGTCTGAAAGGCTTTTTCACTCCCGCTATGGGGGTGACAGCAACACTTTTCAGCCGCCATAATCGGGCCATTCCTGATCTTGACGGCTGGCCCTGCCATGTATTCATCCTTCCGCCTGCTCACCCTGACGACAGCCTTTCTGGGCGCGCTGGCCGGGTCATCCCCGACCTTGGCCGCGCCGCCGCTAGAGGACTACCGCGATTACTCCCGCGCCTCCGCCAAGGAGCTGATGCTGCGCCGCCAGGCCAACGGTCTGGACCAGAAAACCATGTCCTGCCTGGGCGGCGGCTGCGCCGGTAACGCCACTGCCGCCACCGACCTCGACGAAGGGGCGGAGAAACTGATCAAAGCCTCGCTGCTGCCGGTGGGCATGCTGCTGGAGTTCACCGGCGGCGGCCTGAAGTCGATGAACGACGCCTGGGACAAGGCCAGCCTCAACCGCCTGCGGCAGAAAGTCGGCAAGAAAATTCGCGGCAGCGACAAGGAATGGGCGGGCTATGTCGAGGATATCCAGCGCGACCAGAACGGCACCGGCATCATCCTGCTGGGGCACCAGCACAAGGCCGCCACCCGCGAGGCGATGATCGCCCTGAAGGAAGGGGATGCGGACAATTACCTTCGCATCCTCAAGCGCGGCGTGGATATTGACGATGACCGTGCCGTGGCGATGTACACCGAGGAAATGGCGCGCCGTCCGGCGCAGAAGGAAGAGTTCAAGGCGTATCTGGCCGAGGGCTGCAAGGCCAAAAGTGCGCTGTATCGCAAGTACACCCCTTACAGCAGCCTGTCCGCCGTGTTGTGCTCGAATTACAAGCAGTTGGAGGGCAGTCTCTATGCCCTGGGCAATCCCACCTTCGGCGGTTTGAGCGACTCCCTGCGCGATATTGTGTCTCCCGCCCTGTATCGGCGGCAACTGCTGGACAGCATGCATAACCGCCGGGGCAAATTCACCGACGGTTACTACTGCATCGAGAAATACGGCACCGGCAATCTGACCGAGGCCGGATGCAAGGAGAAAAAGGAGGCGGATGTCTGGCAGGCGATGAAATCGGATGCCGTGACCGTGGAGCGGGAGCGCTGCGTGGCCTGCGCTGGCCTCTGGTACGACTGGTTCAGTGACTATTTCACCGACAGCGGCCGTCCGGCCATGTTTGATGTGGCCTTGCTGCTGCGCGAAGGACAACCCAAGGATGATGATGTGCTGGAGCTGATCCGCGGCGCGGTGACCACCTCGGGCGGCCGGGCGCATACGCTGCCGATCATTGCGCAATGGGCGCAGGAGCAACAGGCGCCGGGATTCCTGACCGCCATCGGCCTGGCGCTGGAAACATACAAGGCTTATCCGGACGCGGTGACCTGGTATACCCGCGCCGCCGAGGCCGGGGAAACCGCCGCCATGCGCAACCTGGCCGCGCTGCTGGACAGCGACAAGCTGGAGAAACCTGACTCTGCCGCCTCCCTGCAATGGCTGGAAAAAGCCTCGCAGGCCGGTGACATGACCGCCCGCGCCGGATTGGGCTACCGGCTGCTGAACGGCCAGCGGGTGACGGCCGACGTGGCGCGCGGCGGCAGCCTGCTCAAGGAGGCCGCTGACGCCGGGGATGTACAGGGCACTTACCTGCTGGGCCGCGCCTATGCACTGGGGGAGGGGTTGCCGAAGCAGCCGGAGCAGGCGCGTCCGCTGCTGGCGAAGGCGGCGGCAGAGGGACATGAGGCCGCCAAGTCGCTGCTGCAAAGTCTTTGACCTTGCCGGAGGTCTTTTCGGAGACGGGGCCAACCAGAGCGGGCAAACCCGGCAAGTGGCCTCGAATGACAATTTTTTGTCCTGACTTGGACTATCGTGCTTGATTTGGGCAGCGGTAAGATGTTTCTATCGGAAAAACGACAATCCAGGCGTGACAACGCCGGAACACCTACCCAACCCGCGGGAGTTTTCATGTCCAGCAAGCATCTTGATGTCATAATTGTCGGCGCCGGTCTCTCCGGTATTGGCGCGGCCGTTCATCTGCAGCGCGACTGCCCGAACAAGTCCTACGCCATCCTCGAAAACCGTCAGGCCATCGGCGGCACTTGGGACCTGTTCCGCTATCCCGGCATCCGTTCCGACTCCGACATGTACACCCTGGGCTACAGCTTCAAGCCTTGGACCAACCCCAAGGCGATTGCCGACGGCCCGTCCATCCGCGACTACATTCAGGAAACCGCCCTCGAGAACGGCATCGACAAGCACATCCGCTTCGGTCATAAAATCCTGAGCGCTGCCTGGTCCACCCCGGATGCGCTGTGGGTGTTGAGTGTGGAAAATGCCGCCACCGGCAAGGTGGAAAAGCTGACCTGCAACTTCCTGTGGATGTGCACCGGCTACTACAAGTACCACCAAGGCTACACGCCCGAATTCGCCGGTCGTGACAGCTTCAAGGGCCAGATCATCCATCCGCAGTTCTGGCCGGAAAACCTGGACTACAGCGGCAAGAAGGTGGTGATCATCGGCAGCGGCGCGACCGCCGTGACGCTGTTGCCCGCCATGACCGACAAGGCTGCGCATGTCACCATGCTGCAGCGTTCGCCGACTTATATTGTCACCATTCCGGAAAAGGATCCGATCGCCACCGGCCTGCGCCGTTTCCTGCCGGAGAAGGCGGTGTACCGCATCACCCGCGCCAAGAACGTGTCGCTGACGCTGGGTTTCTTCAACCTCGCGAAGAAGAAGCCGAAGCCGGTGCGTCGCCTGCTGTTGTCACTGACCCGCCGTCAGCTGGCCGGGAAGGTGGACATGAAACATTTCACCCCCAGTTACAACCCGTGGGATGAGCGTTTGTGCGCCGTGCCTAACGGCGATCTGTTCAAGGTGCTGCGTCAGGGCAAGGCTTCGGTGGTGACAGATCACATTGATACCTTTACCGAAAAGGGCATCAAGCTGAAGTCGGGGCAGGAGCTGGAAGCGGACATCATCATCACCGCCACCGGTCTGGATTTGCAGATCATGGGCGGCGCGACCTTCAGCGTTGACGGCAAGCCGGTTAAGCTGACCGAGCGCATGAACTACAAGGGCATTTTGTTTGAAGGCATGCCGAACCTGGCGATGGTGTTTGGTTACACCAATGCCTCGTGGACGCTGAAGGCGGACATCAGCAGCGAGTATGTGTGCCGGGTGCTGAACCAGATGGACAAGAAGGGCCTGCGTCAGTGCATGCCGGTGAACAAGGACTCGTCGGTGCAGCAGGAGGCCTTTGTGGAGATGCATTCCGGCTATATCCAGCGTGCGCTGGCGCATTTGCCGAAGCAGGGCAACAAGGCGCCGTGGAAGGTCTACATGAACTACATGCTGGATCTGGGGACGCTGCGTTACAAGCCGATTGACGACGGGGTGATGGAGTTTTCCAACCCGGCGGGGAAGAAGGCGAAACAGGCGGCTTGATGTTGGCGTGGTACATGAGAAAGGGGCCGTAAGGCCTCTTTTTTATTGGTCGGGCGTGTCAGGCAGGCCTTTCATCGTGGCGAAAGGTTGGTGGGGAGGTTCCTTATAGATCAGTTAGGCTGGTGACTGTTTCGAAATCAGTAGCACTACTCATGGTTTTGCGCTTGAAGTTTGATGTGCTTGGGCAGATGTTAGGCTTCCGTAGGCGCCGACTTGTCGGATGCTGCGTCCGTGATAATTCTGATGTTGCCAGGACCTATTTCGCCCATGAGAAGGCGTGAACCTAACGGAAGATTGGATGGTTTTCTTTCGTCAAGAACCGAGGCGAGTGGCTGCCCGGTGGTGTAATTCTTGGAAACCAACCAGAGCTTCTCACCGTTCGCCAGCACGGTCGACGCTAAGCAAATGCCACCTGTGGTTCTCCATGGCCAGTCGCCAGGCTCATGGGGTGAACTGGAGAACATGAAGACTACGTCACAGGTACATCCGTCAATTGGCGGGGGTATCCAATGCAAGTCTTTCTCTGGAACGCTATCGATACCAGCGCGCAATTCTGAGGCCGGAAAGCGAAGTCGGAGCGGAATTGAAAGCAGCCTTCCAGTTCGAAGCGGTCGCCTCCACTGGTCGAGGTGGCGTGTACCGTTGAGCTTCTCCAGCATTGTTGAATCCATTGCGATGGACTGCGCGGTCATA
Source organism: Fluviicoccus sp. (assembly GCF_030646115.1). Lineage (GTDB taxonomy): Bacteria > Pseudomonadota > Gammaproteobacteria > Pseudomonadales > Moraxellaceae > Fluviicoccus. Next base: position 129,137 of record NZ_JAUSMX010000019.1, on the reverse strand, counting down.
GAGGCATTGCAATCTCCAGTTTCGTGAAGACTGATCTTTGAGAGCCCCGCGATAGTACGTACCGCAACATACACATCACTCTTGCCGTCATTTGTCCAGACGCGCCAGACGCCAGAGCGCTTTCCTCCTTGCGAGCCGATGCAAAACCTGAAGGTAAAACCGGACAACTTGGACATGTGTAGCGAGTTTTGGTGGCCTAACTTTGATATTAACACCAAATTCGGTGCCTGAATTTTACGGAAACGACGTTGAAAAAGACATTTCCCGCAAAGCGACCGCGCCGCAACAACCACAAGCTACCACACCCCCAAAATCCCGACAACGACCCGCCTTGAATTCCAGCCGACCGTGTGTCGTAGATCTGGCAGACGTCATGCCCAGCCGACTTGATAAAACCGGAAGGGCTTATGCCTCCAAGGCCTTCCGCCACTTCGCAATCAACGCCCCATGATCCGCCTCATCCGGATGAAACCCCGCCTTATAAAACGCCAGATAATGCGGCAACGTATTCACCACCAAATCCAGCAGATAAGCCGCATCGCGCACATTCAGCAGCAGCTTGCGCGCACTGCCCAGACTGGCCTTGCGGTCCTGCCACAACAGATTGCCGGTCATGGTCGCCACCCCCATCACAAAGCCCACCGACACCGTGCGCATGCTGCGCCGCCGCTGCGCCAGACTCTCCTTGCCGTTGCCGAACACCGCCTGATAGACATTGAACGCCACCGCCTTGTGTTCCAGCTCCTCCAGCGCATGCCATAGCCACAACTGGCGCAGGTTGTCGTCAAAACCGTCAAACAGGTGCGGACGGCTCAGCAGGTGCGCGGCAATCAACGCCGTGAAATGCTCATAGGCCACCGTCGCCGCCAGCTGCCGTCGCGGCGAGCGGGAGCGCAGCGTGGCCATGCCATGCTCCATTTCCTGCTCAAAGCGCTGCAACCGGTAATCGTCCGCCTGAATCACCGCGTTGAAGCGGGCGTGTGCCTGCGAGTGCATGGCTTCCTGACCGATGAAGGCGGAGATGTCCGCCTGCAATTGCGGATCGCTGACCTGATCGCGGACGTTACGCACGCTATGGACGAAGAACTGCTCACCGTCCGGGAAGGTCAGTGACAACGCCGTCAGCAGGTGCGACATCAATGGCGATTGCCCGGCGAAGTAATGACGGTTCAGCGGCTGTGCTGCATCGAAGCGGGTGCGGCGGACGGTAATGGCGCTCATTCCGGGCGGCTCCGCTCAGACTTCGTGGATGAACAGTTCGCGCTCAAAGCGCACCTGCGGCCAGAACACGCCGTCGTCGGAACGCTCCCCGGCGGCCACCACCATGATCGGGAAAGCGCCGTCCGGCAGGTTCAGCAGCTTGCTGACGCGGGCATCGTCATAGCCTTCCATCATGCAGGTGTCGTAACCGTGGGCGCGGAAAGCCAGCACCAGGTTTTCACAGGCCAGCGCGGCGCTCTTGGCGGCCCACAGCTTGACCTCGTCCTCGGTGAAGGGGCCGCGCGGCAGCGGCGTGAAGATCCCGCCCACCGAGATCGCCGCCTTCTTCACCCGCGCAAAACTGTTCAGCGGACCGGGCATGTAGTTGTAGGGAATCATCTGGTAGTAACGCTTTACCAGCGGCGGCACTTCCGGCATCGGCCAGTCGCGCATCATTTTCTTCGAGAACTCGTTGACGCGGTCGGTGCGCGCCACGCAGACAATCAGTTCCGCCGCGCTCTTGGCCGCCCACTGGCTCATGCAGGCCTTGACCAGCTTGGCTTTCTTGTCGGCGGAACGCACCACGTAGAAGTCCCAGGGCTGCAGGCCGGAGGAGCAGGGGGCCAGCATCGCCAGGTCGAGGCAGTCATCCACCACGGCTTTAGGAATCGGTTTAGTGGTGAACTTGCGCACGGAGCGGCGGCTGGTGACCACCTGGCGGAAAGCTTCCACATCCATGCCTTCGGGGGCGGGTTCGTAATAACGTTGCTTGCCGTCGATCAGCTTGGTCTGGACGGGGGCGTGGGGAGAGGCGGTCATCGGTGAAGCTCCGGGCGATATTTGACAGTGTCAAAATTATCGAACTGTTTGATGGTTGTCAAACTGTTTCGGGCTTAGTTCGATGAGGGATTCCGTTGTTGCTCCCGCCACTCGCTGGGTGTCTTGCCGGTCCAGCGCTTGAAGGCGTGGGTGAAGTTGGCCGGTTCCACGAAACCCATCCAGGCTGCAATGTCTTCAATGCTGCGTTCCGGATTGCCCAGCAGGCGCATGGCATCCTGGCGGCGTACATCATCCAGCAGGATCTGGAAGCCGGTTCCCGCCTGCTGCAACTTGCGCTTCAGGGTCCGTGACGACATGAACAGCCGCGAGCACACCGTTTCCAGATCGGGATAGCCATCCGGTCCCCGCACCAGCAGTGACCGCAACAGGGTCAGGATGTCGGCCTTGCCCTGCTGTTTCCGCGCTTCCCGTTCCCGCGCCATCTTTTCCTTCATCAACTGCGCCATCACCGGATCACCGGTCTGGATGCGGCGCGTCAGATGGGAAGCGGGAAAACAGATCTGGTTGGCGTCCATGTCGAAACGGCAGGTGGGCAGGCGGTCGCGGTAGGCGGCGAAATATTCCGGCTCGGGATAGGCGAACCACAGCTCGGCATCGGGCCAGACGCCGCCGAACAGGTTGAGCAGGCCGCTCCAGACGCTGACCAGCGCCATGTCATAGGCGTAACGGTACAGCGACTCCGGCATCGGCAGGTCCATGCTGATGTCCAGTACGGCAAAGCCATCTTCCTCGTCCAGTTGCCCCCGGTAAACCGGGACGAAGACCTGGCTGTATTCGATACCCAGACGGATGGCGTCGCCGATGGTCATCTGGCTGAGCAGGGCAATGGCAATCAGCGAGAGGGTGCTGAGGCCGATGCGCAGGCCCAGTTCATAACCCAGGCCGCCTTCACCGCCGGACAAGTCAATGGCCTTCAACAACAGGCTCATGTGCTGGCGGATGGACAGGCAGGCGCCGTCCTCGTCCACCAGCGCCACGGGAATATCCAGACCGGCCAGCATGCGCTCGCGCGGGTAGCCGCGTTCGGCGCCCATCTGCAGGATCAGGCGGGCGAACTCCACCGGCACCGACGGAGTATCGAAGTCAACGCGTGGGGGAGTGGCCGATGTGCTCATGGGGGCGAGGTTCCTCTGATTGGCCCAAGATTACAAGCAGATTGGCCTGCGTCAAGCTCATGGGGAAATTATTGACATCGTAGGATGGTGACATCCCGGCGGGGCTGCGTTCCCAAGCCGTTATAACGATAACGAGAGGTCATCATGGTACAAGTGGATGTGTTCTGGGCTTACGGATTTGGCGCCAGTCTGGCGCTGGCCGCCGGCCCGCAATTGACGCGGCTGAAAAAGCCGCTGGAGAGCCGGTTCTTTGTCTGGACGGTGCTGTTCCTGGCCTTGTGCTGGTCTCCCACCGGCATGTTGCTGCTGATAAGGCATCCCTCGTGGGAAACCATGCAGGCCGCGGAAAACTTCTCCAGCATGCACGAATTCCTGGTGCTGGCCTTCGGCATCACCAACATCACCCAGGGCATCCTCGGCTTCTGGGTGGGTATGAAGTTGTTGCAGTGCGGCAAATATTACCTCGCCAACCTGAACTGGATGCTCGGCTACTTCGGCATGTTCTTCATTCTGGTTTACGGCTGGGACGGGCTGGGTTATGACCGCTTCTTCTATGACCGCGACATGGTGACGGGTTCGCCCGCGTGGACACCGGGTGTGGGCACCGGCGGCACCATCATGGGTACGGCCGTGGCTGCCTGGCATTTCATCACCAGCAGCGTGGCCATGACCTTGTATCTCGACGGCGTGTACCTGCTGCCGCCCTTTGCTGCCCTGATGTTCCTGTGGCACAGCGCCGCCCTGGCCGAACGCGGTCGTCCGGTGACGTTCTGGGGTTACGGGCCGATCCTGCTGATTTCTTATCTGGTGGCGGTGTTCGCTGTCAGCCTGGGGGCGGCCATCTTCAGCGCGGTAGTGGTGAATTATATTGGCTCGTTGTTCGGGGTTGGCAACCACATAGCCCGCGGCCTGGGTCAGGTTCCGGCGGATACCGCGGCGCACATTGCCAGCTATCTGGTCGGTCTGCCGGCGGCGCTGGCGGTGTTGTGGTTCACGGTGCTGAAACCGGGCGGCCTGGTCAACCGGGTGCTGTCGCCCTGGTGCCTGGACCGCGCGGCGCCGCAAGCCGGTTCTGTGAACGGCGCGCCTGCCCAACCCTGACTCAAGACATTTCCGGTACCGCCCCGCGGTATCCGGAATCCCCGGCAACACGCTTGCAACGAGGCATGCCCCATGCAAATCCGCCACGACGCCCTGATTCACTTCCCCATCGACCGGGTCTATGACGCCTTTCTCACCGGCATGGAACAACTGCCGCCGTGGTTGCCCAGCATCGACCGCATCGACATTACCCGTTTTGAGCAACCTTCCGCGCACACCGCCGAGGTGGACTACAAATGGCATATCGACACTTCGATCATTCCGGTGTTGCTGCGGCCCTTCCTGCGCAGCAACATGGACCATATCCGCTCCACCACCGTCTGGTGCGCGCAGCGGCGGGTGGTTGAATTCGAGTTTTACCACGATGATTACCGCAGCCTGTTCGACTGCAAGGGCACGTTTACCTTGGTGGAGCAGGGCAGCCACAGCATGCGCATCGACATTCATGCCGACCTTTATCCATACCCGGAGCGCTTGCCCGGCCTGCCGGTCTGGGTGGCGAAAAAAGGCCTGCCGCTGGTGGAGAAACTGATCGGCGACATCCTGAAGCCGTCATTGCTGGCGCTGCCGGAAGCCTTGCAGGCACTAACGGCCATCGCCGAGTCGCCGGAGGGGGCGCGGATACTGAGTTTCCCGAGCGCCGGCAATGTCCGGGAGGCCCGTCATGCCTGAGTTTTCGGTGATGCTGTTTGATGGCAAGTGCGTGTTCTGCAACGGCGCAGTGAACTTTGCGCTGGAGCGCGAGCAGCAACCGCTGTTGCGCTTTGCAGCGCTGCAATCGGAGGTCGGGCAAGAACTGTTGCGGCACCACCGCCTGCCCACTCGTGATTTCCGCACCTTTGTGATTATCCGCAACGGCCGGGCGTTTACCCGCTTCGAGGCGGCCGTGCAACTGGGCTACCTGATCGGGGGGAAGTGGGCGCGTCTGGCGAAGGTGCTGGACCTGCTGGTGCCCGACCTGATCGGCAATCCGGTCTACAGCCTGCTGTGGCCCTTGCGCAAGGTGTTCGGGGCGCATGACCAGTGCTTGCTGCCGTCGCCGCAGCTGCGGGCAAGGCTATTGCCGGGGGGAGACCGCTTTCCGGGCGATTCGCCGTCAGCGACTGACGCAGCCTAGGGTGAAACCGGGCTGTCCGGCCAATGCCAACCCCCTCGAAACGGTTCAAACAATACGCAAGCTGACAACAACAAGGAGACCCCCGCCATGGCAACATCATCAGGCTCCGTGGATCACCACGCCATCATCATCGGCGCCGGATTCGGCGGCATGGGCGCCGCCATCCAGCTCAACCGGCTGGGCATTGACGACATCCTGATCATCGACCGCGCCAGTGACCTGGGGGGCACCTGGCACATCAATACCTACCCCGGCCTGGCGGTGGATATCGCCTCCACCACCTACTCCTATTCCTTCGAGCCCAACCCGCACTGGTCACGCCTCTACGCGCCGGGAGCGGAGCTGAAGGCCTACGCCTGCCATGTCGCCGACAAGTACCGGCTGCGACGCTACATGCGCTTCAACACGACGGTGGAGAAAGTGGTCTATGACGAAGCGGCGAACCTCTGGACCGTCCACCCGGTCGGTCAGCCGCCGGTGACGGCGCGGCTGCTGATCCTGGCCACCGGCTTCCTCTCGCAGCCGAAGCGGCCGGACATTCCCGGCATTGATGGCTTCAAGGGCAAGGTCATCCACACCGCCGAGTGGGACCATGACTACGACCTGAGCGGCAAGCGCGCCGCTGTCATCGGTACCGGCGCCACCGCTGTGCAGTTGCTGCCCGCCATCGCCCCAAAGCTGAAGCAGTTGGATGTCTACCAGCGCACGCCGATCTGGGTGTCGCCGAAGGTGAATCCGGCCATTCCCAATCCGGTGCAGCGGCTGTTCGCGCAGGTTCCCGCCACGCAGAAGGCGGCGCGCTGGGCCGGTTCGGCCATCCTGGAAATCGGCATGGTCAGCGCCGCGCTGCACCAGCGCGAACTGCCTTTCCTCGGCAAGACGGCGGAGCTGTTCTGCCTGGCGCACCTGTATCGCCAGATCAAGGACAAGACCCTGCGCGCCAAACTGACACCGCGCTACAGCTTCGGCTGCAAGCGACCCACCTTCTCCAACGATTATTACCCCACTTTTTTACGGCCGAATGTCGAACTGGTAACGGACGGCATTGATCACATCACAGCGGACGGCATTGTCGGCAAGGACCGCGTCAAGCGCACCATCGACACCCTGATCCTCGCCACCGGCTACAAGGTCTGGGAGAAAGGCAATTTTCCGGCATTCGACGTGGTGGGCAAGGGCGGTGTAGAACTGGGGGAGCATTGGAACCGGCACGGCTACCAGTCGTATGAAGGCGTTACCGTTCACGGCTACCCGAACATGTTCTATCTGGCCAGCCCGTTTTCGTTTACCGGCTTGTCGTATTTCTTCACCATCGAGAGCCAGATGACGCACATGGCGCGCTGCCTGGGGGAAATGAACCGGCGGCAGAACACACGCTTCGAGATACGGGAGGAAGCCCAGCAACGCTTTGTGGCCGAGATGCACCGCCATGCCGAGAGCAGTGTCTTCGTCAATGGCAACTGCGCCCCGGCCAACAGTTACTACTTCAACCAGCACGGGGAGTCGACGTTGCTGCGGCCGACACCGACGCCGATGGCGCTGTGGCGGGCAGGGCATTATCCGCTGGCGGACTACCGGTTTGCCTGAGCGCCATCCGGCGGGGTGATGCCTCAGGGCATTCAGCCCGCAGCGGCCACCCATTCCTCGGTATGGCGGTGCCGGTACAGGCCGATGGCCTCAAAGGCGTCTTGCTGGTCGCCTGCAACCCGCACTCCCAGCAGGCCCAGCGCCAGGTTGACCGGTCCGATGCCGGCGCTGACCGGCTGCATCAACAGCTTCCCGTCGCGGAACACCGCTGCGCCCTGTATCCCGGCGCCGGCGAAATACTCCATTTCCACATAGGCCAGTGGTCCCAGCCGCGAGGCAGTCAGCAACCGGTCGATCAGTTGCGCCGACAGGTAATTGAAGCCCTCGGGAAAACCGTCTTGCGGCTGTTGCAGGAAGGCGTCGAGGTCGATGCCGCGCAAGGGCAGGAAGGCCAGTCCCTGATTCAGTGGAACCGGGGCGGGCAGGGGGTGGTGGCGGGACAGTTTTGTCAGGACGGAAGGCGCGGCGACAAGACCGGTAATGCAGTGACCCATGATGAGGGCATCTCCCGAATCGTTGAATAGAAATCGAATGGTTGGTTATTTTGCGGCAGGAAGTCTTCGCTGTCGACCTGTCGCCGACCGGCATCAGCGGGTATTCAGCAGAAACACGACCTCACCGCGATAGGCCGGATTTGCCTTCAGCCGTGTCTGCCAAGTCTCATCCCATTCCCCGCCCTGCACCAGGCCCACCTTGAAGGGAATTTCCAGCCGCGACAGGCTGTCCAGGTAGCGCCCGTAGTCAGGCTCAGTGCGGCGGCCGCGATAGGTCTGCACCACGATTTCATCCACCACGCCTTGCAGGCTGTTCAAGGTGGCGACATCCCCGGTTTGGGTCCAGTCAAGCAGGCCGGTGATGCTGAGGCGGCACCCGGCGGGCAATTGCGGTTTGAGCTGGCGCAGGAAGGCGGCGTAGTCGGCCAGTTTCAGGGTGCGGGCGTCGAAGTCGATCTGGATGCCGGCGATGTGCGCGCCGCGATGCTGCCAGCGTTTGAGGCGACTGAGCATGCCGGGCAGTACCGTTGGATGCCAGTCCAGCCGTTGCACCCGCCAGGACAGCCAGACCTCGGCCACAGCCAGCGGCACGGGGCTGACGCCCTGCATCTGCAAGGCGGCCGTGCGGCCGGTTCCGGACACCTCGCCTTGCAGGACGTAGAGGGTGGTGGTCAGCGGCAACAGGTTGGCGGGCGGTTTCACGGCCGCCCACAGCCAGAACTGGTGGTAGTTTCGTGCATCCACCTGGGCCTGAACCGGCAGGCCCAGACATAACGTCAGCCATAGCGCCGTGCGCCGCTTCACCAGTAGACCCGTTGCGCCTGCGCCCAAGTCGTTTTGCCGAAACGGGTTTTCAGCTGCGTGTACCAACGCTTGCGCTGTGCCTTTGGAACATCCTGGGTATCGCAATGGTTGCTGCCGCTGGTGGCGAAGCAGCGCAGCGCCCGGTACAGGGCATAGGCGCGGTCGTTGTCCGGTGCAGTGGTGTCGGCCATGACCTGCCGGTACAGGTCCAGGCTGCTGCGATCGCGGCTGCCGAAGCGATCAGGGCTGCCGCCCAGCAGGTCGGCGCGCGGGGCTTCATAGCCGTGATCGCTGTACTCGCGGAAGTAGTCGCCCAGGCAATTCAGGTGTTGGGCGCTGGTGGGGCGGGTTTCAAGCGTTCGCACGGCATCCGGCAAGGACGGGCAGTCATAAGCGCCGTTGTCCACGGCCCGTGACGGGGCGCTGAAGTCATTCGGGCCCAAGGCGTCCGCCAGCGGCAGGTCGGTCAGGAAGTCGGTATAGCGGGCGCGCGTCAGATCCTTGCGCAGCAGGCGGACGGCGGCGGCTTTGCGTTCGTCCAGAGGCAGGTGCTGACCGGCCATCACCGTGCGCAGCAGCGGCGCCGGGGCAATGCCCAGCAAGGGCTGGCGGAAGACGGTGTTGCTGACCGGGCTGTCCGGGGCGAAGACGGTGTCCAGCTTGTCGGCGCGCTCCAGCGTCATGGCCAGCGCCAGTTGCAGCAGCGGCGTGCGCAGGCGGTCTTGTTCAACCTCCAGCAGGTGCCGCCAGTGTTGCTCCGCATCATCCCAGCGTTGCAGCGAGGCCAGTGACAATCCGTGCAGTATTTGCGTGCTGAAGGCGGTGATGTCCATAGGCAGTACTGGCTCGGCAGGCAATGTAGTCGCTTGCAGGCTCAGTGCATAATTACCGTCTACAAAGTAGCGTTGGGAGGCAAGAAGGTAACCAGACCAAGCCGGAGCTGTATTGCCGAACGTGTCATTAATGCGTTTTTGCAGTTGGTCAGCGGTTGGTCGGGGCTTCTCACTCTCGGTTGCCCGCTGACTGCGCAGGGCATTAACAAGAAACAGCTCTGGCATGGAGCGTGGGTAGAAGTCTTCTTGCTGGACAAAAATCTTGTCATCAACCTCTGCCAGCAGCGATAAAGCGGTGTCGTTACGCCAGTCGGCGTCATAACGAGCAGCAAGCCGTTCGTGGTCCCCCATCAGCCAGTAGATGCGACGGTAAAGCCCATTGGCAGAGGCGGCATAACGGCCTTGGGGATAATAGGCAAGGTAGCTATCGGTGCGTTGCAGTGCCAGTTTTAGCTGTTCCATGTTCAATTTGGCGCGTTCGAAGTTGCCCCATTCGTTCGTAGCCATGACTTGAGCATGGTTCAGGGGCACCCGCAGCAGCATATAGCGGGCGGTTTCTGCCAGCCAAGGTTGTGTGGATGATGTCAGCGACTGGAACAGTGACTCAGACTCCTCATAATGTCCGGCATAAAAGGCGGTGGCGGCGGCTAAATAACGGCTGAAATCTCCGGCAATGCCAGTGCGCGGCAAGCTAGACAGAGGAGGGAACGTGTCACCTTCGCACAGGCCGTTAAGCTGCAGGCGCGCACCGGCCAGCGCCCTGGCTTCAGCGAGGTTAAGCTCGGCCACATCCAGCTGTTCCAGAAAAGCTGTTGTTGAAGGTGCTGAGTTTGATTGACAGGGTGAGCCAGTGCCATAGCCAAGACGCTCAACCAACTCGCTTTGCCAGCGGCTGTCCGGGATACCCAGTTTGGCCAGCAGCGCGGGTGCTTTCGGAGGCGGCGGTTCCTCTGTCGGTGCAGTCTGGGGTTGGCCCAGCACGGAGAAAATGGTGAACGGCACACGCTCCGGAGCGGATGAGGGGTAGTCCTGCTCGGCGGCATGCAGCGGGAACCGTCCCTTTTCAGCCAGTAACAACGCCAGATTGACGCGGGTGTCGTTGGCCGGGCTGAGGAAGGGCAGGGCCGACAGACCGCACTGGTTGGCGGTGAGCGTCATTTCCGGTTCGCAATAGTCATCGGAACAGGCCATGACGGGCGTTGTGGCAAAAACAGACAGGCTGGTGATCAACAAGGACAGGCGGCGCATGATCGGCTCGGCGGGCTTTCGGTCAGGGGGACGGACAGTTATAGTCCGGGACTGCGTTTAGCTTAACGGGGAAGCCCGCACCATGCCATTTGTTCCTGTTCGTGACGGAAAATCGTTGTACGTGCGCGTGGTCGGCCGTGGCCAACCGGTGCTGATGCTGCCCGGCCTGGGCATGCACAGCGTCCACTGGCTGCCGTTCATCCTGCCTTACCTGAACAAATTCCGCTTCTACCTGCCGGACTTCCGGGGTTTCGGCAAGTCGGCGCACATCCGGCTAAATCAGGCCGATGTTTTCCATAATCATATGGAAGACGTGCAGGACATCATCGCGTATTTCCACCTGCACGATTTCCTGCTGGCCGGAATTTCCCTGGGCGGCTCCACGGCGTTGCACCTGAACAAGGAGTTCGGTCTGCACGGGGTTCGGCGTTACCTGCATATCGACCAATCGCCCTGCGTCGGCAACCGGCCGGATTGGAACCACGGCCTGTTCGGGCATCGTCAGGATGAGTTGTTCGGGCAGATGCACCGCCTGGGCGACCTGCTGGATGAACACACAGCTTTGACCCACATCGGCGAAATGCCGCTGTCCGCCCGCCGTGAAGCCGCCGCCACGCTGGCCGAGATTGCCGCCGGCATGACCGGCAAGCCGTTGTTGAAGCCGGTCTTGCGCCAGCTGCTGATCAGTCCGGGGCAACTGACACGCTGGTTGCCGCTGAGCCGGGTAGACGACTGCCGGGCCTATCTGCGCGCCTATGTCGGCGGCGGTCACGATTACCGGCATGCCCTGCGGCAGTGTCCGGTGCCAGTGACGGTGATGGTGGGGATGAAGTCGCCGCTGTACGCCCCGGCGGGGCAGATGGCCATTGCCGACTATGCCCCCGACGCCCGGATTATCCGTTTCCACAAATCCGGCCATGTGCCGCTGATGGATGAACCGCTGAAGTTTGTGCGCGAGCTGGGACTGTTCCTGAACGGTCCGGTGCGGGGTTAAAAGCCTTCATCATCCTGTCAAAACGGCCAATGCCTTTGGTCGTCCATAATTCCTCGCATCACTGGCTTTCCAGGGCTCATGCTGTCCGTTTATCACATGGCCACTGTCCGTTTTTCCCATTTGATCTGCCTCAATCGGCCGATATTCTCGCCTGCGAAATAGGTCGAAAGACCGATTATCGGAATTTCACTGCCGTTCGGCGCTGAAAAACCATTCGTTGCAAAAGACGTATCGAACAGGGAGGTTTGAGGATGGCGGCTGTCAATTTCAAGGGGGCGGTGTGCGGGTTATGGTTATACGCGGCAGTGCCGTGCAGTGCACTGGAGCGTCTGGATGATGAGGCGATGTCCGGTGTCTCAGGGCAGTCACTCTTCAACTCTCTTTACACGGCTTCAGGGGGAAGCAACCCCAACGGAAACATGGCATTTTACCGGCTCATGGTGGATGCACAGATTGACCTCAACCTGAATATCCACAAGCTGGCCCTGGGCTGTGACGGCCCCAACGGCACAGGTGTCTGTGATATCGATATAGACCGGGTTGTGCTGACCGGCTTGGCGGGAACCGGGGTTGACGCCGGTCCGCCAACCGATTTCACGCTGTACCGGCCCTTTCTGGAGTTTGCCATCAGCAACCCGGACAGCCCTTCGACACGTACAGTCACGGGTATCCGCTTGGGCTCGGCGGAAGCTTTTGGGAGCATGAGTCTTGGCTTTCGACCCGCCGGCACCGATAACAATCCCGCCAACCACTCAGGCATTAACAGCTTTAGCGGCGACATGGTGGCCATGGTCAACAATGCCCAGTTACCGGTTTCACTCTGTCTGTTGAGCGCCGCCAATGCCACTCGGACCGGTTGTAATTTCGGCGGTGGAATTCCTCTGGGCAATGCGACGATCAACACCAATGATCCGAATCCGGGTGACAATGTCTTCAATCTGATTCTGAGGCGTCAAGGTATCAACGCGAATTCGCCGACGCTGTCGCCGGTGGTGGCGGTTGCTGTCGGCTTTTTGTCGCTGCATGCCGATTTCACCGAGGATCTCCGCTTTGTACACAGCCTGCAGATGGGCGCTGACACCAATGGCAACGGCCGTTTTGATGCCGGTGAAGGCACCCGGGATTTCTATCTGGGCTTGCAGAAACAGGCCTTGACCTGGCCGAAAGTCAGCACCGGGAATTTTGCCGGGGCGGTGTCGGCGGAGAAAGGATGGTGGATGTCGGTGCCCAAGGTCATACTGGGTGACTTCACGGGGCGGCGTGTCTATGCGGGAGCGGGGGAGGCCATTGGCAATCTGCTGGGCGGGGCGAATGTGCCTATTTCGAATGTTGACCTGAACCAGCGTCCGGTGGATAACTGCTGGGGCACCCTCACCTTTTGCTGAAGTGTCTTATGTGCTGCGGAAACTTCGGCAGAAAGTTCCGCAGCACTTCCGTCTAGCGGAATTTCCCCGTCATGCAGGCGCGGCTGCCGGCATCCACCAGGCGCACCACCTGCCAGCCGGCCTCGGCGGCGGGGGAGGTCTCCACCGCCAGCACTCCGGATGGCAGCGGTACCGGCCGCTGGAAACGCACCTCGATTTCGCGGATTTCCGTTTGTTGTGCCAGTTGCTCATAGGTGCGGGCGAACATGCCCAGCCCTTGCAGCACGGTGCGTCCGAAGGGGGATTTGCGCCCGGCGCTGTCCAGCCAGTGAATGGGATTGAAGTCGCCGGTCAGCAGCGCGAACTTCAGGCCATCGTCGGGCCGGGCCTGCCAGTGGCCTGAAAACGCCCAGGATTTGGCGGCAGGCTTGAAGGACTTGCTCAGCGCCGCCCGTTGCGAGGCCCCGGCCTTGAGGAAGGCGGAATGCAGAATGGCCACCACCAGTTCCGGTTCATCCACCGTGCCGGTGGTGATGCGGACCGAGACCAGTGTCACCCCGCCGGTTTCCTGAATGGACTCCAGGCTGGCGCGGATGCGCAAACGCTGTCCGGCCGGTAACGGGCCGTTGATGCGCATGGTCACACCCTGGTTGATCACCTCGGCCAGATTATAGGGTGACTGGGAAAACATGCGCAGGGCCGGGGACAGTCCCCACTGGCAGAACAGATGCGGCGGGATGACTGCCGGGTCGGAGTGCCGGATGCCGCACCAGGTCTTGTAGGCGGACACCAGATAACGGGCGGGCGGGTCGATGGTTTCGGTGACCGGGCGGTAGCCGGTGGTGTCCGGGGCGGGCCAATAACGGGCAAACAGCGATTTGGCGAACAGGCGCAGCCAGGTGCGGATCATGGGGCCGTGCTGCAGCATCAACGCGACGGACATGGAACCGGGCGGCAGGTAAACAAACATTTTCCACTCCTGGAAAGGGCCAATGACTCCGCCTGCCGGGTTCGGCAAACAGGAAGAGACCGGGGTTCTGATTATTCCAGCCAAAGATGACAATCGTCTTAGCCGATTGCGACAGCCACACTGTCACGATGCGACATAAAGGCGGCAGGCTTGGCAATTGAGGCGCGGTTTCACTATAGTCGGGCGGCCGGATCGACCGGCAGAAGAGGGGGGATGACCGCATTGGCCACATTGCAAGCCGAATTACCCGCACAAACCGTGTCCCGGACCGTCTCCGTCAATTACCTGCGGGCTTTTTTTGACTATGTGCAACGGCGCGGGCTGTTGCTGCCGGTGTTGCTGGACGGGCTGGCGGTGGATCCGTCCGACCGGGAAGGGCGGGTGGCGGTGGATGTCTGTCATCGCTTGTTCGCCCGCGCCGCACAGTGGCTGGAGGATGAAGATGTCGGCCTGCATGCCGGGGAACTGATGCGTCTGGGTTATTACGGCGCCGTGGCCTATGCCGCCCTCAGTTGCCAATGGGGCCGCGAGGCGGTGGGTTATCTGTCGCGGTACCAATCGCTGGCCATGGATGTGGGCGCTCCGCGCATTGAGGCCGAAGGGGAAAGCCTGGTCATCCACTGGCATACCAATGAGGCCTGGCGGCAGAACCGTTATCTGGCGGACTACAACCTGGCGGGGCTGTTGACCTGCAGCCGTTTGGTCATGGGTGACGACTTGCGTATGGTGCGCGTGGACATGGCCTATGCGGCTCCGTCCTCAACGGCCACCCTGCAGCGTCTGGCCGACTGTGAAATCCGCTACGACCAGGCGGTTTACCGGTTGGCGGTGCCGTTGACCATGCTGGACTATGCACTGCCCGAACCCAATCCCGAAGTTTGCCAGGCCATGGCGCGGCTGGCCGAGCAGCAACTGCAGCAGTTCAGCCGCGAGGACGGATTTTTGCCCCAGCTGCGCCGCCTGCTGGCCACCCGCATTGCGCAGGGGGCGGTGCCGCAGGAGGAGGTGGCGGCAGCGCTGGGCATTCATGTCCGCACCTTGCAGCGCCGCTTGGGAGAGCAGGGGCAGACCTATTCGCAGTTGGTGGACGAAGTGAGGAAGACGCTGGCGGCCACCTATATCCGCGACCCTGGCCTCAGCCTGGGTGAAGTCGCCTTCCTGCTGGGTTTCTCCGAGCAAAGCAACTTCCAGAAAAGCTTCAAGCGCTGGTTCGGGGAGACACCGGGCCGTTATCGCCGCCAGCCGCCCGAAAGCTAACATTCTTCGACAATTCCGCTCGGCAAGCGCGGCCGTTTTCCCGGATAATCAGGTCCCCTTTGATTGATTCCGGACGAAAGTGGCATGCGTTCCCTGTTGCTGGTCATAGTTCTAGGCGCCCTGGCCGGGTGCGTGTCACAACCGCTGCCGCCGACAGGCACAACGCCCGGTCCGGGCAAGCCCGATTTGGTGAAGCCGGAGCCGGTCAAACCCGAACCCGTCAAACCCGAGCCGGTCACAGCCCGCTATCTCCCCGCCGAATGGGACGCCCTGCCGGACTGGCCGGGCGAGAGCCTGCAAGGCAGCTGGCCCGCCTGGCTGAATTCCTGCAAGCGGCTGGCCAATCGTCCGCAGTGGAAGGAAGCCTGCGCCGAGGCGGTGATGCTGGATGCCAAGGATGAAGGCACCATCCGCAACTTTTTTGAACGCCGCTTCACCCCTTGGCGCATTGAAGGCAGCGATGGCCGGCAAAGCGGGCTGATCACCGGCTATTACGAGCCCCTGCTGAAGGGCGGCCTGGCCCACAAGCCCGGTCGCGTGCCTTTCTACAGCGCCCCTGAAGACCTGCTGACACTGGATATAGGTTCGCTATATCCCGAGTTGAAAGGACGGCGCGTACGCGGACGGCTGCAAGGAAAAACCGTGGTTCCCTACTGGAGCCGCGCCGATATCGGCGCGGGAAAACTGACCGGCAACCCCAAGGTCCTGGCTTGGGCGGACGATGCGGTTGAAGCGTTTTTCATGGAAGTGCAGGGGTCGGGCCGAATCCTGCTGGAGGACGGCTCCACCCTGCGTCTGGGTTATGCCGACCAGAATGGCCACCCCTACAAGTCGATCGGCCGCTGGTTGGTGGACCAGGGCGAGCTGACGCTGGATCAGGCCTCCATGCAGAGCATCCGCGCCTGGGCGCTGGCCAACCCTGAACGGTTGCAGGAAATGCTCAACGCCAACCCCAGCCAGGTCTTTTTCCGCCTGCTGCCCGCAAATGACGAAGGCCCGGTCGGTGCGCTGAACGTGCCGCTGGTGGCCGAGGCCAGTGTCGCGGTGGACCCGAAGTTTGTACCGCTGGGCGCGCCGCTGTATCTGGCCACGACCCGGCCCAACAGCGGCCGCGCCATGAACCGGCTGGTGCATGCCCAGGATACCGGCGGTGCCATTGCCGGTCCGATCCGGGCGGATTTTTTCTGGGGTTTCGGCGCAGAGCCCGGCGAACTGGCGGGCCGCATGAAACAGCAGGGCCAAATCTGGCTGCTGTGGCCGAAGGAAGCGCCGCTGCCATCCGGCGGGCTGAATAATGCCGAAAAATGACGAAAATGGTCACACGGTTTCCCGACCGGCGTGACGCTTCCCCGGATTAACGGTGGTGATTCCGGGCGGGAATTCGTGAACCGGGTCTCATCCCTGACAAATTTTGGCACCCGGCCTTTGAGCCGGTTCACAAAACGAAAAAGGGAGTCCGTGAACTGGCCCCGTCCTTGCAGAAGTCCTTGTATTGCAACTTTTTATACGGCTTAAGGCGTCACACGCCACCGAGGACCGCCACCATGCGCACAACCCGCACCATCATGATTTTTTCCGACATTGAGCGCGAGCGCGCCTTGTTGAACTCCCTGATCAACACCTTTGGCAAGCGTCCGCATACACTTTGGCAGTCCATCGACGAAGGCGTGGCCGATGTGGTGGTGATGAGCCTGAGCAATCCCTCGCTGGAGCAGATACGCCAGGCCCAGAAACTGGCAAAGGTGGTGGTGTTTTTTGTCAGTGAAGAGGATTCGCGGCAGTTGTCAGGCCAGCCCTTCCTGTTGAGCAAGCAGTCCCGCGCCCGTGACTTCCTGGCCCTGATTGAACGGCTGGAAGGGTGGTTCGGGGATGAAGAAGCTGAGGCGGCCGAAGCCGTTGTTCGCCCGGTCAAAGAGCCGTCAGTACCGCATTATTCCGCCAATGATGACCGGACGGCGCTGGCGGGGTAAAAAGCGGCCCCAAAAAATAAGGAGCCTCAAGGCTCCTTATTTTTTGGGTCACGGCAGGAACAATCAGTTCTTGGCGCGCGACTTGAACTCGCCGGTGCGGGTGTCGATTTCGATGCGTTCGCCGATTTCGACAAATGAGGCGACTTGCAGTTCGTAGCCATTGGGCAGGCGGGCCACCTTCATGACCTTGCCGGAGGTGTCGCCCTTGGCGGCCGGTTCGGTGTAGTCCACGGTGCGGACGATGGTGTTCGGCAGTTCAACCGAAATGGCCTTGCCGTCGTAGAACACCGCTTCGCAGGTTTCTTCCATGCCGTCTTCAATGAAGTGGATGGAATCGCCCAGATTATCCTTCTCGACTTCATACTGTTCGTAGTCAGCGTCAACAAAGATGTACATCGGGTCGGCGAAGTAGGAGTAGGTCACATCCTTCTTGTCGAGGATGACCTGATCCAGCTTGTCGTCGGCCTTGTACACGGTTTCGGTCATGGAGCCGTTGAGCAGGTTGCGCAGTTTCATTTTCACAACAGCCGAGGTGCGGCCCGACTTGCTGTATTCGGCCTTGATCACGACCATCGGGTCGTTGCCGGACATGAATACGTTACCGGCGCGGAATTCCATTGCAGTCTTCATGGTGCTTCACATATTTGGGAGGAAAGAAAGCGCGCATTTTACCTGAGACGGCTGAAAACGCATCACCGTTCGGCACAAAAATCTTCCAGACGGGCCGCCAGGTCCGGTTGTTGCGCCAGATGATTGCAGAAATTCCGTGATCCGGCGCCAATCTGCGGCCAATCTACAAAAACACGCTGCCAGCTTTCAATGTAGTCGTGACCGTAATTCCAGTCACGCTGCCGCTGCAGCCAGGCTTCCGGCAGCCAGCGACGGCACTGGTCCAGCCAAGCTTCCAGCTTTACCCGGTGCGCCTCGTCCTCCTGCGGATAGATGTGCCAGATCAGGGGCCGCCCGGCCCAGTGCGCCCGCACAAAGGAGTCTTCACCGCGAACGAAATTGAGGTCGCAGGCCCACAGCAGCCGGTCATAGTCTTCCGGCGGCAGGAAGGGCAGCACGGCGAGGCGGAGATTGCCTTCAGCACGGTAATCCCCCGCCTTCAGCGTGTGCCCTATCCAGTGATTGACGTCCGCCAGCGCACGGCCCTCAGGTACGGCCAGGAAAACGGGGTCAGGGCCCGATTTCAGGGCTTGCAGCAAGGCATGGGTAGCCGTGTTTTCGTAGGCGAACAGCGAGAGGCGGCGAGTGGCGTTCATGGCTTCGGGAAAGCCGAGTTGTTGCCAGAAAGAGGCTTGAGCGGTCTGGTTCTGCTGGAAGGCGTCACGACGGGCGATGAGGTCGTGTTCGCGCAGCAAGCCGCCGCTGCGCGGATCAAAGCCGGGGAAAAAGAAATACTGGCGCAACGGCAGGCGCGGGTGCGGCGAGGGAAGGCCATGGCAACCCAATGCCCAGGCCTCCGCCGTCAGATATTCCAGGTTGAGCCAGACCGGGGCGGGTTGGCGCTTTGCCATGGCCTGCAGGAAAGTTTCCGGCAAGCGGCAGCCGAAACCTTCAATGACGCGGTCGCCGGGAATGATGCCCACGGTGGCGTTGTCGGTCCAGTGGCGCACTTCCAGCCCTTTCAGAAATTGTACGGCAGCCTGCGGGTGCAGTTCCGGTTCCAGCCGGGCGAAGGCGGTCAGGTCATCCACCCACAAGCGTACCTGCCAGCCGTATTCGCGGTTCAGTTGCAGGGCCAGGCGGCGGCAGACGCCAA
The DNA here is from genome assembly GCF_030646115.1 of Fluviicoccus sp. GTDB lineage: Bacteria > Pseudomonadota > Gammaproteobacteria > Pseudomonadales > Moraxellaceae > Fluviicoccus. Next base: position 110,478 of record NZ_JAUSMX010000019.1, on the reverse strand, counting down.
TGTCGCCGAAGTTGTCGATGATGGCGCAGAAAAGGTCGAGGGTTTTCATGGGCAAATGATAGCTGCTTTAAGGTGATTCATGAAAACGTGTCGTGAGTGATAGTGGCGAATCGTTCATGAATGGCCGTCTGCAAAGTCATGCGTTTCTTTCCGATTCAGTGATAGTCTCGGATACTGAGTCGTCCGCCAGACCGTGACCCACCAAAGGATTTTCTGTTCATGAACCAAGCCACCCAACCCGGTATCACCCGCCCCACCGTTCTCGTAACCGGCGCCTCCGGCTACATTGCCGGCTGGATCATCAAATACCTGCTGGAAGAAGGCTATACCGTGCATGCCACGGTGCGTGACCCCAACAAGCCCTCGAGTGTCGGCCACCTGCTGAAAATGGCGGAAGGCGCGCCCGGCACGCTGAAACTGTTCAAGGCCGATCTGCTGGACAAGGGCTCCTTTGCCGCCGCCATGGAAGGGTGCCAAATCGTGATGCACACGGCGTCTCCCTTTGTGCTGGAAGGCTTTACCGATGCCAATGAGGCGCTGGTGCGCCCCGCCCTGGAAGGCACACGCAATGTGCTGGAGTCGGTCAATGCCTGCGCCTCCGTCAAGCGGGTGGTGCTGACCAGCAGCGTTGCCGCTGTCTTCGGGGACAACGACGAGATCGGACAGACGCCGGACAAGGTTTTTACCGAGGAACATTGGAACAATACCAGCAGTGTCAGCCATAACCCCTACCAGTTCTCCAAGGCCGTGGCCGAGCGCGAAGCCTGGAAAATGCAGCAGATGCAAACTCGCTGGGACCTGGTCACCATCAACCCCTCCATGGTTTACGGCCCGTCGCTGACGCCCGGCAGCCAGTCCGCCAGCATCGACACGCTGGTGCAAATGGGTGACGGCCGCCTGCGCACCGGTGTGCCCAAGCTGACCTATGGCGTGGTGGATGTGCGGGAAGTGGCGCGCGCCCATTTGCTGGCCGCCTTCAAGCCGGAAGCATCGGGTCGCCATATCCTCAACGCCACCGAATTAACCATGTTGCAGATCGCCAACATCCTGCGCCGACAATTCGGCAAGGCCTACCCCTTCCCCCGGATGGAGGCTCCCACTTTTCTGGTCTGGGCGTTCGGTCCGCTAATGGGCCCCATCACCCGCAGCTTTGTCAGCAAGAACGTCGGATATAAAATCCGCTTCGACAACAGCCGCAGCCGGGCGTTGGGAGTGCAATACCGGCCGGTGGAAGAAACCTTCATTGAACATTTCCAGCAGGTCGTTAACGACGGGCTGCTGAAAAAGAAGCGCTAAGCGCCAGGAGCCGCGACATGAAAGCCAAGTCCCATCCCCGTTTTGAAGGCAAGCTGGCGCTGGTTACCGGCGCCGGATCCGGTATCGGCCGCGCCACGGCGCTGCTGTTCGGCGATCTGGGCGCTCGTCTGGTGCTGTGCGACCGTAATCCCTCCACGCTGGAAGAAGTGGCCAGGCTGCTGCGCAGCAAGGGCGTGGACGTGCTCACTGAGTCGGTGGACGTTTCCGACTGGAAGGCGATGCAGGCGCTGGCCGCCCGGGTTCACGACAAGGCCGGTACGCTGGACATCCTGGTCAATAACGCCGGGGTCGCCACCTCCGGTGATTTCCTCAGCACGCCGGTGGAAGACTGGAACTGGGTATTCGGCATCAACGTCATGGGTGTGGTACATGGCTGCAAGGCCTTTGGCCTGCGCATGGCGGAGCAGGGTGGCGGTCATATCGTCAACATCGCTTCCGCCGCCGGTTTTTACGCCGCCCCGGAAATGTCGGCTTATTCTGCCAGCAAGCATGCGGTGATGGGCTTGTCGGAGTCACTGCGGCTGGAAATGGCGGAATTCGGCATCGGCGTCAGCGCCATTTGTCCGGGCGTCATCAACACCAACATTGTCTCGGCCATGCGCACCAACGGCGCCATGGTGCAGTCGCAGGGCAAGGTGGTGGATATCTACCGCAAGCGCAACTATGGACCGGAGAAGGTGGCGGAAGCCATTGCCGAAGCCGTGATCCACAACCGGGCGGTGGTGCCAGTGAGTCCGGAGGCGTGGGTGCTGTATGCGGGCAAGCGCTTGCTGCCGGGGGTAATGGATGCGGTGCAGCGGACGAGTCTGTTCAGGAAGCTGAAGCCTTGAAAGTTCCCTCTCCCCTTGTGGGAGAGGGCTAGGGAGAGGGGTGCTACGGTGGCTGCGGCACTGACGTAGTGTTTGGGGCACTTTCCGCACCCCTCTCCCCGACCCTCTCCCACAGGGGGAGAGGGGGATATTACTTCTTGTCCTGCGGCTTCTCTTCCTTTTTCTGGTCGCCCAGCACGCTCTTCAGCGGGCACACCTTGAAGGCGGGGCACTTGGCACAACCGGCGGCAATGGCAATCGGGCAAATGGTCATGGTGTTTCTCCTTGAATAAGTGCCCCCAGCATAGACCATTCCGGGCATTCCCGTAACCTCCCCAAGGTCATTCCACGCCGCGCACATCAATGTACTCGACGTAACCACGGCCCTTGACGGGCGCGCCCCGGAAAACCCCGTCGTACAAACAACCGCCGACATAGCCGTTGCCCAGCCCGTAGGTGAAGGGCGTGTCCTGACGCATGCATAGTTCCAGCACCACAATGCCGTTTTCACTGGCCTGCCAGCGCCAGACGGCGGGCAGTTTCATGCTGATGCCATCCGGGGAAACGGCGGGCTGCGGATGGTATTCCTCCACGGTCACCTCCACGTCGCGCAGGGTTTGCGTGTATTGGTCCAGCCCGCGGATCAGCACGCTGCGATTCACCGACAGGCCTTTCATGGTGCAGTAGCTGAGCAGCAACTGGGTGTTTTCGTCGAGGTTGATGATGTTGTAGAAGAAGAAGTCCAGCGGCACCTTGCGCTTCCAGGGCAGCGGCTTGTCGCGCAGCACATAGGGGCTGATGCAGGCGCCGTATTCAAAGGCGCACAGGCCGGAAACGGTCATGGAGCCGCTGGGGCCGCAGATCATGCCCCGGTATTCCGACAGCAGGCTGATGTGCTCGTAGACCGGGTTCTTGATGAACCAGCTGACCTTGTCGGTGTTCAGCACCTGCAACTCGATTTCATAGCCGCCAATGTTGGCCTGCACATGATATTCCGGGTAGCTGCCGCGAATGATGACGTCGTTGCCGAAGCGGATCAGGCGGCCGTCGGCGCTGAATTCGCCCTGCCTGCCGATGGCGTAGGAGCCGAAGTGTGACGGATAAGTGGCGGCGGTGCCGGAAACAACCGTGGCGTTGCAGCGCGGGGTGTCGCGGCGGGCGTAGTCGATGTCGAAGCATTGCGCGCCGGGCGTACCGATGATCGACATGATCGAGAAATAGCGGTGCGGTGCGGGCAAGTCGGGAATCATCAGGCCGTAGTGCGTCCAACCATAGAAGTTTGAGTCGGTATGCGGAACCAGCATCTCCGGACGGTCGAAGGGCAGGCCGTCCTGACGGTCGGCATGGTCCGCTTTGTACAACAGCTTGCGGAAGGCGGGGTCGATCAGCTGGCTAAGGGACTTCATGGTTATCGTCGGTTTCCGGGAGGGGATACCATGACAATAACGCCGGGTTTGCTGCATTTCCAGTAGGGAAACTCCCTCCCCACCTGTGGGGGAGGGCAGGGGTGGGGGGTACTGAGGCAGTCACGGAACTGGCGGTGTGTTGGGGCGACTCTCCGCACCTTCCTTAACCCTCCCCCACAAGTGGGGAGGGGACTATCCCGGCTTCCGCAACACCATTACCGAAAACGCGGCTTCCGTTTCAAAGGATTCATTGGCCTCCAGCGCCGCTCGCCGTTCCGGCCTGGCTTTCCACACATAGGGCGTCATCGCCAGCAACTGCTTCAGCGTGGCTTGCGTCAGGTGCAGCGGAAAGCGCACTTCCGCCTGTTCCAGCAGTTCGAACGCTGTTTGCAGTTCCGGCAGGAACTTCTCCGGCTGGTGCGCCTGCACTTCGCCGAACAGGCCCTCGCGCACTTTCCACAAATGATCGGTGGCTGGGCGAGCCACCAGAACAGAGCCGCCGGGTTTCAGCACACGCTGCATTTCCGCCACCGGCAAGGGGCTGAACAGGCTGCACACCACGTCCACCGAAGCGTCCGCCAGCGGCAGTGATGCGCCGCTGCCCACCAGCCAGGTAATGCCGGGATGTTTTTTCGCGGCCAGCCGCACCGCCGGTTTGGCGATGTCGAGGCCGACAATGTCCGCAGCAACGGCCGCCATGGCGCCGGTGTACCAGCCTTCGCCGCAACCCAGGTCCAGCAGCGCCGCCGGGGCAAGCGCCTGCAGGCGTTCAATCACGGTATCCCTTAGCGGGCCGTAGTGCCCGGCCTGCAGAAAGTCGCGACGTGCCTGCACCATCTCGGGATTGTCGCCGGGGTCGCGGCTTTTCTTCTGCTGCACCGGCAACAGGTTGACGTAGCCTTCGCGCGCCACATCAAAGCTGTGGCGGTTGTCGCAGCGCCATGTATTGGAATCGCGCACCAGTGGCAGGCGGCAAAGCGGGCAGATCAGCGCGGGCATGGGGCGGGGGTCCGGACGGGGCGTGGGGTGCGTATTGCACCCGATATCAGGGTTGGATGCAATCGTCTACTGTAGGTCGGGCTTCAGCCCGACAATGCCCTCCGAGCGGAGAGTGTTGTCGGGCTGAAGCCCAATCTACAGGGGGTCAGCGCGCATCCCTCGGGATCACCTGGCTGATCATCCGCGACACATTCGCAAAGCCGATGAATCCTTCCGGCGCCAGGCTCTTGCCGGTATTGAGGAAGGCGACCGAGATATCGCGTTCCGGGTCTTCCCAGCACAGGATGTTGATGAAGCCCAGATGACCCACCGCCTTCGGGGTATTGAAGCCGAACAGGCTCCACAGTTTTTCGCCGTGCATGAAGCCGGGGGTGTAGCGCACCGGTGCGTTCATCGAGCGGTCCAGCATCAGTTTGCCCGGCTTGATGGCGGCGGCAATGGTTTCCGGTTTGAAGATCTGCTTGCCGTTCCAGCGGCCGCCGTCCAGCAGCATCTGGTAGAAGCGGCAGGCCTCTTCGGCAGTGGCGTAAATGTTGGCGGCGGGAATGATCGCCGACAGCCCGCCTGCCGAGTTGATGGCGGTGGTGATTTCGCCTTCTTCGACCCCCAGCAACTGCTTCAGCAACTGGCTGGCAATCATCACTTTTTTCGGGCCGGTCGAGAGGCTCAGCGCCGCTTCGTGGCGACGGTGTTCAGGCATGCCGAAGGTCATGTGTTCACAACCCAGCGGGTCGGCAATGATGCGCTTCAGCAGTTGCGGCAGGGTTTCGCCGGAGACAGCCATGGCCACCGCACCCAGGATGTAGCCCGCCGTGGTGGCGTGGTAGGCCTGGTCGCGGCCGGGGCGGTCCACCGGCGGGTAATCGCAGAGAATCTTCACCACGGCATCGAAGTCGAACATCAGCTCCGGAGTGATGTCTTCAATGGGCAGGGCGCGGATGCCGGCGCGGTGCGTCAGCAGTTCAAGGATGGTGGTGCGGTGCTTGCCGTTGCTGCCGTATGCGGGCAGGTGCTTGGCGACCGGGTCGTCCAGGCGCAGCTTGCCTTCTTCCGCCAGCTTGTGGATCAGCATGGCGGAAATGGCCTTGGAACCGGAAAACAGGCAGATCGGGGTGTCGGCGTCGGCCAGTCGGTGATGGTCGGTGGGCGATTCACCGGCGGCCCCCACATGGGCCTTACCAATGCCACGGCTGAGCACCACCTTGCCATGACGGCGTATCACCAGCGTGATCGACGGGTGCAGGCCCGTCTGGTAATAGGCAGTGACAGCCTCCCATATCTTGTCGATATCCGCTTGGCGCAGTCCCGCTTCTTCCGGACGGCATTCGCGGTCGTGGTTGATGGTGGTGACATCATCCAGGTTGGCGGACATGGCAACGCGGCGGCCGCCGGACTTGAGGTAGGGGAGAATGGTGTTCAGCGGGTCGCGGATCATGGAGGCTTCCGGAAGGTTTATTCGGGTACGAGGGTACTACAATAGCAAAAAAGACGCCTGTTCAGGGATGCTTTCCGGATACGGACGCCGGACTGGTTTTTTTAGCGGGACTGCGCTACAACAGTCATATCATTCAGTTTTGACCAGAACAGCCTCCGTCCATGATTCCCAACGCCCGCATTCCGGCCCTGATTGCCATTACCCTGACCGAATGGGCGATGGAGCACGGATTGTCTGAAGAATCGCTGGCGGTGGCGCTGGGGGTGGAAAACCTTGCCGCGCTGCAGGACGAGGAGTTGCGGCTGACTCCGGCGGATTATGAGTCGCTGCTGGCGCTGGTGTACCGTGAAACCGGTCGCGAAGATCTGGGGCTGGCCATCGGTTCGCGGTTGACCGTCTCCAGCTACGGTGTGCTGGGACATGCCATGCTCAGCGCAGCCACGGCGGGCGAGGCCATCCGCATCGGGCTGGAATACTACCGCCTCACCAGCGCTTTCATGACGCTGAATGCCGAGACCATTCCCGAAGCCCTGATCATGACCGCGCGGCTGGACTACCCGTTGCCGCATCTGCAGCGTTTCGCCCCGGAAGAGCAGATGGTGGGTGTCACCGCCGTGGCCCGCGACCTGCTGGGCAGCGACTTCTGTCCCTTGGCTATCGACTTCGCCATTTCTCCGCCGCCCTATGCGGAACGCATGAAGGCCTGGTTTGCCTGTCCGGTGCGCTACAACCAGCCGGAAAACCGTTTCCTTATTGATGCGCGGCTGCTGGATGTCTCGCTGCGCACCGCCAATGCGCTCACCGCCAAACATTTGCTCAACCTGTGTGAAACCCTGTTACAGCAAGACCGCGCCGCAGCGCCGGGTGATCTGCTGCAACGGGTCAATGCCGCCATTCGCGCCCGGGTGGGGCACTGGCCGTCCATGGTGGACGTGGCCGGGCAGCTGGGCATGTCCGAACGCACCCTGCGGCGGCGGCTGCAGGAGCACGGCACTGATTTCCAGCGTGAAATCGATGCCGTTCGCCACCAACTGGCGTTGCAATTGCTGGAAAATCCCGAGGTGACGGTGGAGCAGATGGCTGCGGTGCTGGGCTACAGCGAGGCCGTCAGTTTTCGCCGCGCCTTCCAGCGCTGGACGGGACACACGCCGCAGGCCTGGCGACGCCAACCGGCCTGAGCGGTGCGAGAAGAGGCAAGTTCAACGCCGGTCGTTGCTGAAAACGGCCGGTAAAACAAAACAGGCGGATTCAGCCTGTTCCAAAAAATGCAAAGGAGTAACATGATGAAAATCCGTATTCTTTCCCTGTGCATCCTGATGACGGCTGCGGGCTCCGCCCTGGCGCTGCCGGGTCCCACCGGCAGTTTCCAGCAGACCGGGCAATTCGGCGGCTCGGTGCAGGTGGACCGCACCACCACCGATACCGGCGGCCAAACCACCGGCAAGGTTAGCGGTCCGCGCGGCAAATCCGCTTCCGGCTCCATCCAGAGCACGGTCAAGGGCAACAAGGCTGCGTGGTCGGGCAGTGCTGAAACGTCCGGCGGCAAGAGCGCCACCACCGAAGGCAGCGCCGCCAAAACCCGTGACGGTGTCACGGTCACCAATACCACCACAACCGGCGGTGGCAAGTTCTCCACAACCGAAGCCTCGGTCAGCGAAGATAAGGACGGAGTCAAGTCGGGAACGGCGACCACCACCACCAGCGGCGGTAAGACGGTGACCGCGGAAGGCTCGGCTTCCGGGGGCAGCGGCACGGTAACGGCCACCACCGGCAGCGGTAACACCGCCACCGTGGAGGGTTCGGGAACCCAAACCGGTGGCGCAGCGACAATCACCACCGGCGGCGGTCAAAGTAAAACCGTCAACTATGGCGACCAGCGCACCAAGTAAGCCTGGCGGGGCGGGTATCCGCCCCAAGACCTCCTGGGAATTGGCCGCTATTATCCCCTAAAGATGTCCGTCCCGGTTCTGGTTGACAAGCCCCGCTAATTCTATTCTGCTAGCATGCAAAAGGGCCTGCCCCCTCAGCATAAGAATAAACCGGCTAGCGAGTTCCCCCACATGATCCAGCGACTGGCACTGATCCTTGTTTTTTCCTCCCTGATTACCGCCTGCGGCAAAGCTCCGGCCTCCCTGGAGCCGGTCAGCCTGACGGCCGCCCAGACCAAGCTGTTCGAGCAAAGCTGCAAGAACTGCCATGCCATGCCCGGCAATCCTGCGCCGCAAGCGGGCGACATGACCGCCTGGGCGCCCCGGGTTGAAAAGGGGCTGGACACCCTGGTCAAGAACGCCATTACCGGCATCAACCAGATGCCCGCCGGGGGCATGTGCCTGACCTGCACGCCTCAGGATTTTGAAGCGCTGATCCGCCATATGGCCGCACCGGCCGCCACCCAACAGGGGAACTGAACCATGATCAATCGTCGACAGTTTATCGGGGCGGGCGCCGCCGCCGGCGCTGCGGTCGTCTTGCCGGCCTGCTCGAAAGAGTCAAAAGTCCCCGTCCTTCCCCTTCAGGACAAAAATGGACATTTGCTGTGGCAGAACTGGTCCGGGCTGGAACACGCCTATCCGGCCAACCGCGCCGCGCCGGCCACAGCGGAGGAACTGAAGAACCTGCTTGGCATGGCTCCGGCGCCGATCCGGGCGGTGGGCGCGGGGCATTCCTTCAGCGGTTTGTGTGCGTCGGAAGGCACCTTGCTGACCCTGGACAATATGGCCGGGCTGGTCAGTCACGACCCGGTGACACAGCTCGCCACCCTCAAGGCCGGCACCCGCCTGCAACAGATGGGGCAGTTGCTGGCCGACATCGGGCAGGACATGCTCAATATCCCCGACATCAACAAGCAATCGCTGGCCGGGGCCATCGCCACTGGCACCCACGGCACCGGCATCCGCCTGCCGGCGCTGCATGGCCGGGTGGAAAGCTTCCGGATGATGAAAGTGAACGGTGATGAACTGAACTGCAGCCCAACCGAGAATGCGGACATCTTCCATGCGTCGCTGGTGGGGATGGGCTCGTTCGGCATAGTCACCGAATACACCCTGAAAAACTGGCCGCTGCATCGCACCGAGCGCAAGGTGGACATCGTGCCCTTTGACGAACTGCTGCGGGATTGGGAGAAACTCTACCTCAACAACCGGAACGCGGAATTCTTCTATATCCCGTTCACCGGCATTGCCGCCCGAATTGTCCACAACCAGACCATGGCCGATGCCACGCCGCGCGGCCCGGACAAGGACATGGAAACGCTGATGGACCTGAAGAAGCTGCGCGATTACCTGAGCTGGTCGCCTTCGCTGCGGCGTCGGGTGGCGGAGGCGCTGGCTGGCAAGCACGGCACTGAGGTGGCGGTGGATTACAGCTGGAAGCTGATGGCCTCCGAGCGGTCGGTGCGTTTCAATGAAATGGAATTCCACCTGCCACTGGAAAACCAGATGGCGGCGTTGAAAGAAGTTGTTGCCGTCATCGAGTCGAAGCGCCCTGATGTCTTTTTCCCGATTGAAGCGCGTGTGATTGAGCGTGATGACCGGGCCTGGCTGTCGCCGTTTTACGAACGGGACTCCGGCTCCATCGCCGTGCATGCTTATTACGAGGATGACCACAAGTTCATGTTCGAACTGGTGGAACCGATCCTGCGCAAGTACGGCGGTCGTCCGCACTGGGGCAAACTGCACTCGCTGGCGGCGGCGGATCTGGAAAAGCTGTATCCGAAATGGAAGGATGTCCAGGCCGTCCGGCAGCAATTGGACCCGCAAGGCAAATTACTGAACCCGTTCCTGCGGAAAGTGTGGGGCGTTTGATGCGTCCCCCCAAATGCCGGAACAGCATAGCCAACGGAAATCACTCATGAAGATCAGTCGCAGAACCGTGGTGCTGGGCGGGGCTGTTGCCGCCGGTGCTGCCGCCTTCGGCATCAAGCCCCGGGATCAGGGTGGCGCCCACAATGACTATTTTCGCGGACTGGGCAAGGCCTTGCAGGATGCGGGACTGGTGCGGCCGGTGCTGGTGCTGGATTACGCCCGCCTGCTGCACAACGCGGAGCAGGTGCGGAAAAAACTGGTCGAAGGGCCGGAGCGCCTGCCCGCCCGGCTGGTGGTGAAGTCACTGCCCGCTCCGGCGTTCATGGACTTGCTGATGCAGGTGCTGCAAACCCAGCGGCTAATGGTGTTCAACATGCCGATGCTGGATCAGGTGTTAAAGCTTTATCCCGATGCCGATATCCTGTTCGGCAAGCCCATGCCGGTGGCGGCTGTCCGCCAATGGCTTTACACCGAAGCCAACCGTGACAAGCTGCCGCAGGTGCAGTGGCTGGTGGATTCTCCGGGACGACTGCTTGAGTATGCCGGTCTGGCCGGATCGTTGCGCAAAACCCTGCGCATCAGCCTGGAGATCGATGTCGGCCTGCATCGCGGCGGCTTTGCCACGCCGGAGGAGGTCAAGACAGCCCTGGAAGCCGCCAAGGCCCAGACCATGCTGGAGGTCAGCGGCCTGATGGGTTATGAGGCTCATGTCGGTAAGTTGCCGACGGTTTTCAACATGCAGGAAAAGGCGTGGGACTCCTGCCAGAAAATGTACAAGGACTGCGTGCAGGTGCTGCGGGAGTCCGGTCTATCCCCGGAAAAAATGACCCTCAATTCCGGCGGCAGCCTGACCTATGCCCGGCACGGCGTATCCACCGCTGCTAATGATATTTCCCTGGGGTCGGCCTTTGTCATGCCGTCGGATTTCGACAAACCTTCGCTGCAAGACCATCAGGCCGCCTGTTTTATTGCCACACCGTTGCTGAAAAAAGTGAATCCGGCATTGATGCCGGGCCTGGAGTGGAGTGACGGACTGCGCCGCTGGTGGGATCCGAATGCCGGGCGCGGTTACTTCATCCATGGCGGGCACTGGCTGGCCGACCCGGTGTCGCCCCCCGGTCTGGCGCTAAGCGGCATTTACGGGCAGTCCAGCAATCAGGAGCTGTATCTGGGTTCCAGCTCGGTCAGCCTGCTGCCGGATGACTTCGTTTTTTTCCGCCCGCGTCAGAGTGAGGCGGTCTTCCTGCAGTTTGGTGATATTGCCGTCTACAACGCGGAGAAGGGGGTCATCGAGGCAAACTGGCCGGTGTTCCCGGTTTCGGCCTGAAGGCCCGGCCGCCGCCGCTGTGCAGTGTTTTGTCTTGCAGTCACGCGGCGGCGGCGCTACGCTGCTGGAAGACGCCGTAGGCGCTAACCGACTGACCTGAACGGAGTTAATCCATGTTTACCCTGGAAATGCTGGACGAGTTGCATGTGCTGATGCTGTTCAATCCTGACAACGGTCAGGAGGGCATCAAGGTGCATCACAGCGCCGAACCCGCCACCGTGGACGCCTGCCAGCGTCTTTTTGACCGCGGCATGGTGACCCTGCCGGACGGCGGCTATCTGACGCCGCTGGGTGTGCAGGCTGTGGAGTATGCGGTGGCCCTTACCCAGTTGCTGGGTTCAAATGTCAGTGCGAATTAGGCATTTCCCGCCAATAATGTGATGGATGTCTCGTTTTTCCTGTGTGTTCTCTATAATCGGAGCATGAGTCCCGGCTAGGGGACGGCATTATAGGGAAAACCATGAGCATTGACGCCCTGGTGTTTTGTGACTGCCTGGAGCGGGGCGCGTTGCGAAGGCAACCCCGACCGGAATGGCAGGTCTATGTACAGAGTGATGGTTGCCGGGAATGTGCGGCATCCGATCACGGTGCCATCGGGGCTTTTGGTTTGTGGCATGAAACAGCCTGTCACCACGACTACGGTATTCTGCTGCACCGCACAGTGGCCTCCGCCGAGACCATTGCCCGGTTCAAGGAAATGACAGCCGCATCGGGATGCCGGTGCCCGGTGCTTGAAGGCAGGGTGCTGGCGCATCAGCCAGGACAGGACGAAGCTCTGGAGTCCTCCGCTGTCGACAGTCTGGCGATGGAGTTGCAGGACTTGCGGAAGGCCGTCGGGCACTGGCCGGCAGAGATCGAGGGGATGGTTCGCGCCCTGGAAGATCTGGTTGCCTGCGCCCGGCAGGTGAACAAGCCGCTGGTTTTATAAGCCAGCGGCAGCCAGCCTGTCTTGTCCGGCCTAGCTTTTACTCGTTTGCCCCATCATGGCTTTCACCACCCGCTCGGTCTCCCGCGACAACATGCTGACGATGATGACGCCAGACGTGAGGCGGAAATGGCCGTGGTTGCAGTAGGGGCAGTGATACGGTTCCTGACGCGGACTGAGCGGCAATCCATTGCCTACCTCACGGGTTTCAAAAACCCGCAGACAGCCGGTATTCTGGCAACTTTCCAGTTTCATGATAATTCTCCCGCCACATCCTCCTTAATCGGGCGCTTGTTATTGTCGGTTAAGCCACGATGCAGGGTGATGGTTTAATGTCGAATTAACGGGATATTAACATATTCCGGAGTTTGTGGCTCTACGGGTTCTTGTTGGTTTGTGCAACCGGGCGGATACTGTCTTCCACAAACATTGACCCTGTGCTGGAAACACCATGCCTGAAGAGATCCGTCTGCCCATTGCCGGTATGACTTGCGCCGTCTGTGCGGGTCGGGTTGAGCAGGCCTTGCTCAAGGCTCCAGGCGTTTCGGCGGCGGCGGTCAATCTGGCCGGGGAGAGCGCCCGTATCACCGCTGAACCGGGCAGCCTGCCGGCGGTGATGGCCGCTGTTGAGAAAGCAGGCTATCAGGTTCCCCTTCAATCACTGACGCTGACGGTGGGGGGCATGAGCTGCGCGACCTGCGCCGGTCGTGTGGAGCGGGCGCTGGCCGCCGTGCCGGGCGTGCTGGCGGCGACCGTCAATCTGGCGACGGAAAGCGCCCAGGTCAGCTTCGTGGCCCAGGATTCCCAGGAATCCGCACTGGTTGCCGCGGTGACCCGGGCCGGTTATCAAGCGTCCTTGCCGACGCCGGACACCGCTCCCGTTCGCCATCATTCCGACACCTGGCCGTTGCTGGCCGCCCTCCTGCTCAGCCTGCCGCTGGCGCTGCCCATGCTGGGCCAGCCGTTCGGCTATCACCTGATGCTGCCGCCGCTGTGGCAATTCCTGCTGGCCACGCCGGTGCAGTTCTGGCTGGGCGCCCGTTTCTATCGCGCCGGCTGGCATGCCTTGCGTGCGGGAACCGGCAACATGGATCTGCTGGTCAGCCTGGGCACCTCGGCGGCCTGGGGGCTGTCGGTATTCCTGTGGTGGCGTCATGGCGAACAGGTGCATCATTTGTACTTTGAGGCGTCCGCCGTGGTCATTACGCTGGTGCTGCTGGGCAAGTGGCTGGAAAGCCGCGCCAAGCGCCAGACGACGGCCGCCATTCGCGCCCTGCAAGCCCTGCGTCCGGAGGTGGTGCATCTGGAAGTGGACGGCGCGGTGCGGGACATGGCGCTGGCCGTGGCGGTGGTTGGCCAGGTGGTGCAGGTGCGCAGCGGCGAACGCATTCCGCTGGACGGTGAGGTGCTGGAAGGCAGCTCCGGTGTGGATGAGTCGTTGATGACCGGAGAAAGCCTGCCGGTGGCGAAGCAGCCCGGCGATGCAGTGACTGGCGGCGCCATCAACGGTGAGGGGCTGTTGCGCATCCGCATCACCGCCACCGGCAATGAGACGGTGCTGGCCCATATCATCCGGCTGGTGGAAGACGCGCAGGCCGCCAAAGCGCCGATCCAGCGCCTGGTGGACCGGGTGGCTGCTGTCTTTGTGCCGGTGGTGCTGGGCATTGCCGCCTTGACACTGGCGGGCTGGGTATGGGCGGGCGGCGGCTGGGAAACGGCGCTTATCAATGCCGTGGCCGTGCTGGTGATAGCTTGTCCTTGTGCGTTGGGGCTGGCGACGCCGGCCGCGATCATGGCCGGAACCGGGGTGGGCGCCCGGTACGGGATTCTGATCAAGGATGCGGAAGCCCTGGAAACCGCCCGCCGGCTGACGCTGGTCGCCTTTGACAAGACCGGCACCCTGACCCGGGGCAAGCCGGAGGTAGCGGCAGTGCTGGCGGTTGATGAAACCGATCCGGTACTTCGCTTGGCGGCCTCGCTGCAACAGTCGTCCACCCATCCGTTGGCGCAGGCCATGCTGAAGGCGGCAGCCGCTGAAACCCTGCCGCCGGTCAGCGGATTGCAGACACTGGCCGGACGCGGCCTCCGTGGCGAGGTGGTGGGCCGCACGTTGTGCTTGGGCAGTTCCCGTTATCTGCAGGAACTGGGTGTTTCCATGGCGGCCTTGCAGCAGCCGTCCGAGGCGCTGGCTGCCGAGGGCAAGACCTTGTCCTGGCTGGCGGAGCTGGGCGCAACCCCGCGATTGCTGGGCCTGATTGCCTGTGGAGACTTGCTGAAGGAGAGCGCCACGACCGCCATTGACCGGTTGCGGGCGCAGGGTATCCGCACGGTGCTGGTCAGCGGCGATCATCCGGGAGCCGTGCAGGTCGTGGCGTCTCAGCTGGGCATGGATGAGGTCCGCGCCAATGTCCTGCCCGCCGACAAGGCGGCGCTGGTGACGGCGCTGAAACAGGGCGGGGCCGTGGTGGCCATGGTCGGGGACGGCATCAATGACGCCCCGGCGCTGGCGGCGGCGGATGTCGGTATCGCCATGGGCACCGGTACGGATGTCGCGATGCATGCGGCAGGCATTACCCTGATGCGCGGCGACCCGTCGCTGGTGGCCGCCGCCATCGACTTGTCGCGCGCCACTGTGCGCAAGATCCGGCAAAACCTGTTCTGGGCCTTCTTCTATAACGTCGTCGGCATCCCGCTGGCAGCTTTTGGCCTGCTCAGCCCGGTGGTGGCGGGCGCGGCCATGGCCCTGTCGTCGGTGTCAGTGGTCAGCAACGCCTTGCTGCTGCAACGCTGGAGGCCCAAGGATTGAATGTCGCCAGTCCGTATTCCCCGCCACGGCTGATTTTGTTCTATGATTAGCCCATGAAGCATTCAGGACACGCAGGGAGTTGTTATGTCCGATCACGCCACCCAAACCATGATGTTCGCCCGTTTGCCCGGCATGGCTTATCGCAGCCTGAACGATCCGGAGCGACCGCTGATTGAGGTCTCCGGCAAGGTGGAGGCGCTGACCGGGTTCAGCGCCGCCCGTCTCACCGGCGACGCCTCCGGCCTGGCAGGCCTGATTCAGCCCCGGGACCGGGACCGGGTGTGGCGGCAGATTCAGGAAGGTCTGGCGCACGACGGTTGTTTTGACCTGGAGTACCGCATCATTACGGCGGACGGCGGTGTCAAGCCTGTACAGGAGCACGGGGAGGGCGTGCCGGACGGGCAGGGCGGCTGGCGGGAGCTGGTCGGCTTTGTCAGTGATTGCAGCATGCGGGTGGCCCAGCAGGAACGACTGGAGCTGGCGCATCGCGCCATTGTCCGGGCCGCCGAGCATCCCTTGCAGGGGGCGGGGGACATCCAGGCTTATGCCGGGGTGCTGACCCGGCTGCTGAGCGACACCCTGCATGTGCAGTTCGCCGGTATCTGGTTGATGGACACGGATCAGTCCAGCCTGGCGCAGCTGTGCGTCTATGACCGCCAGACCGACAGTTTTACCCAAAGTCTGACGCTGGCTGCCGCGGATTATCCCGACTACTTTGCCGCCCTGATGAGCGGTCGCGCCATTGACGCCGCCGATGCCCGGCATGACCCCCGCACCTGTGAATTCCGCGAATCCTATCTGGAACCGCATGGCATTAACGCCATGCTGGACGCGGCCATCCGCGTCAACGGCAAAATAGTCGGTATTGTCTGCTGTGAGCATACTGGCCCCGTGCGGCGCTGGTATGCCGACGAGATTTCCTTTGCCGGTGAAATTGCCGACCAGATGGCCCAGTCCCTGATTTCCCGGGACAAGCTGGAAGCCATGCGGCTGTTGAACGAGGAACGCGGCAGCATCCGTGCCCGGAACGACTTCATGGCGCGGCTCAGTCATGAAATCCGCACGCCCATGAACGGGGTGCTGGGCATGACGGAACTGCTGCAGCATACGGTTGTCACCGCCGAGCAGCGCGAATACCTGGATGTGATTGCACAATCGGGCCGCCTGTTGCTGCACATCATCAACGACATCCTTGACTACTCCAAGATCGAGGCCGGCAAGCTGGCCCTTAACCCCCAACCCTGCAATATCGCGGATCTGCTGCACAATCTGGGGCGTCAGTTCCAGAGCCAGGCCAATGCCGCCGGCTTGCAACTGCAATGGCGTATTGACGACAGCCTGCCAACGCTTCTGCGGTGTGATGCCGGGCGTGTCCAGCAGATTCTGGTCAACCTGATCGGTAATGCCCTTAAATTCACCCGTCAGGGTTCCGTCCGTATCCACGCCTGGCTGCAGGAGTCAGGAGAAAACACCCGATGGTGCATCAGCGTCACCGACAGTGGTGACGGGATTGAGCCTGAGTTGTTGGGTCGCATTTTCGAGCCTTTCGAGCAGGGCGAACACCCGGCGGCGGGCGGAGAAAAGGGGACGGGCCTGGGTCTGGCCATTGCCCGCAGCCTGGCGCAGTTGATGCAGGGTACGCTGGAGGTGGTCAGCGAACCGGGCAAGGGTTCCGTTTTCACCCTCAGGCTGCCGCTGGCGGAGGTGGCCGAATCCGTGTCCGGCGGGGCTGAACCTGCCCGGTTGAAGCCTGAGCGCGTGCGGCTGCCGGGCATGAATATCCTGGTGGTGGAAGATGACGACACCAACCGCAAGGTGATCCTGGGCATGCTGGACCGCTATTTCGGCATCCGCGCCGACAGCGCGGTCAACGGCCTGGATGCCCTGGAGCAGATGGCGTCCGGCCGCTGTTATGACCTGATCTTCATGGATTGTGAAATGCCGTTGATGGACGGTTATGAAACCACCCGGCGGATCCGGACGTTGCCCGCGCCCGGCGGTCAAACACCGGTGGCCGCCATTTCCGCCCATGCGCTGGAGGAGATGAAAGCCAAGGCCTTTGCCGCCGGTGTCAATTATTACGTCACCAAGCCCTTCGGGCAGGAGGAACTTTTTCAGGTCATTCGTCAGGTCAGGGACGGCGCCGGTTCATAACCTTCCGCAGCCAGCAGTTTTCGCAGCCGGGCTTCATCCAGCACCCGGCTCTCCACGGACACGGTATTCTGTTCCAGGCTGATCTCAACCATGGCCAAGGGATCAGCGTCACCCACCGCCTTGGTGATGGCCTTAACACAGTGCTGGCAACTCATGCCTTCTACCTTCAGCGTCAACATCGTCTTTGCTCCGTGATTCGGGTTATTCCAGTCTCTGCCGCCTGTCTGCCGCCGTCAAGCGCGTGACCAGCGTCACACACTGATGGTTCGGCATCAAATCGTCAAGCAACTGTCACCGTTTCGTCATCCCTCCTGCCTAAGTTCCCACATGAAATCAATACCTTCACCCGGCACGGGAAGTTCCGGAACCATCGCAGGAGAAATCATGTCCGCATTAAGCGCCTTTGCGGTCCCCGTACCGGTATTCACGCCCGACGCCACCATCAACGAGGTCGGCGAACGCATGCTGCAGGCAGACCTGGCCAATGCCTTGTCCGTCGCGGTTGTCAACGCTGCGGGAGTGCCGGTGGGCATGATCAGCCGTCACCAGCTCAATGACATCTTCATGAAGAAATTCGGCCGTGACCTGTTCGGCAACCGGCCGGTCAGTGACTTCATGCGCACCGATGTACTGTCGGTCGAAATGGACAGCTCGTTGTCGGCCGCCGCGTCCTTCATCACTGCGAACATGCACTTTCCGCTCAGCGAGGACTTTGTCATCACCGAGAACGGCCGCTACCTGGGCATGGGTGCAGTATTGCACCTGCTGGGTGCCATGGAACAGCAGATGACGCGCAACGTCGCCGACCTGAACCGCGCCTACACCCAGCTGGCTTCCTCGCAGGCGCAACTGGTGCAGTCCGAAAAGATGGCGGCCCTAGGGCAGATGGTGGCGGGGGTGGCGCACGAGATCAACACCCCGTTGGGCTACGTCAACAACAACGTGGAAATGGTGCGGGAGTTTTTTGCCCAGATGCAGTTCATCCTGCAAGCGCATGAACAGTTGGCTGCGACCCTGCTGTCGCCAGACGCCACCGACGTCGATATCGCCGAGTGCCTGGCCGCGGTGGATGACATGAAGGCGGACCTGGACTTCACCCAGTGGTTCAGCGACCTCGACCAGTTGTTCAACGATACCTTTTACGGCGTGGAACAGATCAGCGAACTGGTGACCGGCTTGAAGAATTTCAGCCGTCTGGACCAGTCGCCGACGGATAACGTCTCGCTCAACGACTGCGTGGAAAATGCGCTGCTGATTGGCCGCAACACCCTGAAATACAAGGTGGAGGTGCTGAAGCGGCTGGGTGACCTGCCGCAGATCCGCTGCGCCGCCTCGCAGATCAATCAGGTGCTGCTCAACCTGCTGACCAATGCAGCGCAAGCCATTGAGGATCGCGGCTACATCCTGATCAAGACCTGGTGTGACGACAGAATGGCCTATGTCTCGGTACAGGACACCGGCTGCGGTATTCCCCCCGAAAGCCTGCGCCGTATTTTCGATCCGTTCTATACCACCAAGCCGGTGGGCGAGGGCACCGGGCTGGGCCTGTCCATCAGTTTCAAGATCATCCAGCAACATAACGGCCATATCCGCGTGGCTTCGGAAGTCGGCAAGGGCACCCGCTTCGTGCTGGCCCTCCCGCTGACGTCCATCGCCGTCCCCCTTTCAGCCGTTGCCTGAGGAAAATTTCATGAGTATGGTCAAAGCGAAGGTCCTGCTGGTGGACGATGAGGAACGCATCCTGCGCACGCTGGGCATGCTGCTGAAAATGCAATACCAGGTGTTCACCACCACCGACGGTCATGAAGCGCTGCGAATTCTGGAACGGGAGAAAATTCACCTGATCATTTCCGACCAGCGCATGCCGGTCATCACCGGCACCCAGTTGCTGCGTCAGGCCAAAAAGATTTCGCCCAACACCATGCGCATCCTGCTGACCGGCTATGCCGATGTCGATGCGGCTATGGATGCGGTAAACGAGGGTGAGATTTTCCGCTACATCAACAAGCCCTGGGGGCCGAAGGAATTGCGTGACACCATAGCCGAAGCAGTGGGTATAGCGCAGAAACTGGAGCACGTTCAGGATGTCAAGGTGGCGCTGGATACACGCACCGTCGGCCTGACCTGCCTGGTGCTGGATGAAGATGTGGCGGTTTATGAGGCGGTCAAGGAGCTGATGGGGGCGCAGCATCAGGTGGTGTGGCGCACCACCATGGCCAGTGCGCTGACGATGCTGGCCACGCAGCAAGTCGCCATCCTGGTCAGTGAACTGCAAGTGTCGGACGGCGATGCCTCGGTGATGATCAAGACGCTTAAGCAGGAGTATCCGGAACTGCAAACCATTGTCCACACCTCGTTCAAGGATACGATGCGGGTGGCGTCGCTGATCAACCAGGCGCAGGTGTACCGCTACCTGCCCAAGCCGCTGCGCAAGGGGTTGCTGGGCAAGAGCCTGGAGTCCACCGTAGAGCGCTACCGCCAGTTGCAGGCGGTGCCGGTGCTGCGCGAGGCAGTGCGGGTGGAGAAGAATGAAAATGTGCAGGAGCAGGCGGCGGGCAGCCGCATTGCGGAGTACCTGCGGCGGTTGCGGGGGAAAGGGTTTGGAAGTGCGGTGGCAAGTCCGGCCTGACGTCCGGAGCAAGCTGCATTACTGCGTGATATTCCCAAAACAGGCATCGGCAAACCACCTCAACTGACGATAGAATAGAAAATTGTTTTTCTTATTGTCAGGCTGAGGAGCCGCAATCGTATGGCAGGTTGGCTGTTAGTTGTCGGGGTCCTTTATTTCAGCTGGCGCTATGCGTGGTGGCGACCTCCCGTTGATGACCGCTGTCCGCGCATTCTCATGTATCACATGATCAGCGGGCATCCATCCGGGGCAGGCTTCAATGGCTTAAGGGTGACTCCGCAAAGGTTCGAATGGCAACTGGCCTGGATGCGCCGCCATGGCTACCGCTTCTTCAGCATCAGCGATTTGTGGGATCAGTGGGACACCCTTCCGCCAAAATCAGTGGCGATCACCTTTGACGACGGTTATGCTGATAACTTGTTGAATGCTTTGCCGTTACTGGAGAAATTTGACGCCTGTGCCACGCTTTATCTGGTGGTGGATCGTCATGATCGCGATTGGTCGATAGCCAAGAAGAAGCATCATAACTCCGGTGAGCTGGCCAGAGAGCGCAAGTTGACCGACGATGAGGTCCGGCAATTGCTGGCTTCCGGCCGTATCGAGCTAGGATCTCATACCCTTACCCATATCAATATGCCGGCAACGCCGCTCGAAACCCGCCGGCATGAGCTGAAAGCCTCCCGACTGCAACTGGAGCACAACTTTGGCGTGCCTGTACGAAGCTTTGCCTATCCCTTTGGTCTGTGGGGCGAAGAAGACGTTGCCCTGGTGCGTGAAGCCGGCTATGAGACGGCGGTGACAACGGTTGACGGCATTGATCAAAGTCGGCCGCGCCCTGATCCTTTGCGATTGCTGCGGATCAAGGTCAGCGGAAAGGACAATGCGCTGGCGTTCATCATGCGCATGCGTGGCGGCAAGCGGGGGCTGCGCAAATGACCGGATATGTGGTCTGGTTGCTAAGCGACGGCGCACCCGGCCACCTCAGCCAGAGTCGCGGCATTGTCGATGCTTTGCAGGCGGTAACGACGTTGCGGGTGGTCACGGTGCCGCTGAAAGTGCGCAGCTCGCTGTGGAAGCGGCTGGGCCGCTTTTTCCTGCCCTGGATCCGTGACCCCGGTTTCTGGCTGTCCAGGGTTTACGATATCATCCTGCCAGAGGGCCGGCCGCATCTGCTGGTCTCCTCAGGAGCCAATACCCTGCTGGCCAGCGCCCTGCTGGCGCGCCACACGGGAGCCGCCAATGTCTACAGCGGCACTCTTAAAGGCTATCACCCTGATGCTTACCATTGTGTCTTCACCGTGACGCCGCTTGGCGTCCCGGTCAACCATGTGCTGCCCTTGCCGCCGGTGCCGGGTCAATTGTCCCGGCCATTCCCGCCGGCTACGGGCGGGAAAAGGCTGGCGGTGCTGGTGGGTGGCGATGGTGCGGGTTATGTCTGGCGCACCGGGGACTGGCAGGCGCTTGGCCGCTCACTGTCTGAACTGGCGCGTCGCAACGAAGCCTTGCTGCTGTTGAGCACCTCGCGTCGCACCGGTGCAGAGGCGGAGCGCTTGTTGCAGGATAATATCCCTGCCGAACTGCTGGCGGACGCAGTATGGTGGTCGCAGGCGCCCCGGCCGGTGGTTCGTGATTTTCTGGCGGACGCGTTCGGGGTGGTGGTAACCGAAGACAGTCTGACCATGGTTGCCGAGAGTATCTACTCCGGCCGGCCGTCAGTGGCGGTCCGGCCGGCCGAGGCCAATGCCAATGCCAATGATGAGGGGGCCTTGCAGGCTTATACACACCGCAGCCTGCTGCAGCGCTGTCTGGTTACGGATCTGGGCTCCATCAAGTTGCCGGGAGAGTCTCACGCTGTCCCCGATGTGCCGGCGGAAATCGCCGCTGTCCTCCTGCCCCTGCTGGAAAAGACTGCGCCATGAAAAATATCCTGATTTGGGGCCGCTACGGCAACTATGGTCCTGACTATCCGCGCAACCGCGTTATTGAGTCGGTATTACGGGATTTGGGCTGCACGGTGAGCCGCTTCCTGCCGGTACTATCGCCGTTGGCCGACTGGGAATATGTTTTGCGCGGCGGTCGTCCTCCGGACTTGGTCTGGGTTCCCTGCTTCCGCCAGCGCGACCTTGCGGCGGCGGCCCGGTATGCCCGCCGCCACAAGGTGCCGCTGGTGTTTGATCCGTTGATCAGCTCCTATGACAAGCAAGTGAGCGAGAGACGGAAATTCCCGGCGGACTCGCCGCGCGCGCGCCGCCTGCTGGCCTGGGAAGCCCGTTTGTTCCAGGCGGCTGATGTTCTGGTTGCCGACACGCAAGGCCATGCCGATTATTATCACGAAGTGCACGGAGTGCCGGTCGAAAGGATTCGCGTCATTCCGGTGGGGGCGGAAGAGGCCTTGTTCCGCCCCGCGCCGCTGCGGCAACGCCCGGCGGATGCACCGCTGGAGCTGGCTTTTTTCGGGACCTTCATTGGTTTGCAGGGAGTGGAAGTCCTGGCCGAAGCAATTCGCGGCTGGGACGGACCGGCTGTGCATTGGCGACTGATCGGCGAAGGGCCGCTCAAGGAGCGTTGCGCCGGGCTGCTCGACGGAGTTACGCACTCCCGGATCGATTTTGAGCCTTGGGGGCCGCTGGCGGAGCTGCCGGGACGGCTTTATCGTGCGGATGCAATCCTTGGCATCTTTGGTGACAGCGAGAAGGCGCTGCGCGTCATACCGAACAAGGTCTATCAGGGACTGGCCATTGCCCGGCCGGTCATCACAGCCCGGACAGGCGCCTATCCGCTGGAACTCACCACTGATGATACGGCCGCCTCCGGTATTTTCTGGGCAACCCCCGGCGATCCCGAAAGTATCCGTCAGGCCGTGCGCCGGCTGCATGCTGCCCGAGACCATCTTCCGGATCTGTCGGCAGCGGCGCGTCACACCTACGAGTCGTATTTCTCCAACCGGGTGATCGCAGACGTGCTGCGCCAACTCGTGAACCCCTGATCGGAGCATCCATGACCCCCTCGCGAGTCAGCATCATCATCACCAACTACAACTATGCCGGTTTCTTGCCCGAAGCCATTGAATCGGCCTTGGCGCAGGACTATCCGGATTGCGAGGTACTGGTCCTGGACGATGCCTCCACCGATAACAGTCTGGAGGTGGCCTGCCGTTATCCTGTCACCGTGCTGGCGCAGCGCAACGGCGGTCTCTGCCTGGCGCGCAACAATGCATTGACCCATGCCAGCGGCCGTTACGTGCTCTTCCTCGACGCCGATGACCGGCTGACGCCCCGTGCGGTCAGCCTGCTGGCGGAAGCGCTGGATGCCGCCGGGGAGGATGTGGGCTACGCCTATGGACAGATGCAGTATTTTGGTCTGCGTGACGACCTGTTCCCGGCGCGGCCCTTTGATGCGCAACAATTGTTCCGCAATAACTATGTATGCGCCACCACGCTTCTGCGCCGTGATGTACTGCTTCAGGCCGGCGGCTACGACAACGGGTTCCGCTCCCTGCGTGAAGACTGGGAGTTGTATATCCGCCTGCTCAGCAAGGGCTACCATGGGGCCTTTGTCCCCGAAGTCATACTGGAGTGCCGCAAGCACAAGCCGCACATCCGGCGCAGCTTGGGCATCAAGGCCCTGTCGATGGCCAAGCTGTGCTGGCTCTACCCCGCTTATTTCTGGAAACAGTGGCTCAAGCATCCGCTGAGGTATACCTATTTTTTCATCGCCGCCAAAGGCTGGCAAAGTGTCCGTGACTATGGCGACAAGGCGCAACAGCTGGGCCTGCGCGTCGTCCGCCGCGCAGGCGATTGAGGCTATGACGGTTTATCAGGATCAGGAGTGCTAACAATGAAAATCATGGTTACCGGGGGTGCCGGTTTCATCGGATCGGCAGTGGTGCGCCACCTGCTCAACGACACCGCACATTCCGTGGTCAACGTGGACGCCCTGACTTATGCAGGCAATCCGGACTCACTGGCCAGTGTATCCGGTAGCCCCTGCTACGCCTTTGTTCATGCAGATATAGCCGATCGCGCCGCCATGGACCGGGTGCTGGCGCAACACCGGCCGGATGCAGTCATGCATCTGGCGGCTGAGAGCCATGTTGATCGTTCAATTGACGGCCCGGCCGCGTTCATTCAAACAAACATCGTCGGCACCTATACCTTGCTGGAAGCGGTGCGCGCTTACTGGCTGACGCTGGATGAAGCCGGCCGCTCCGCGTTCCGCTTTCATCACATTTCCACCGATGAAGTCTACGGCGACCTGCACGGTACCGACGATCTCTTTACCGAGACTACGCCCTACGCACCCAGTTCGCCGTATTCCGCCAGCAAGGCCGCCAGTGACCATCTGGTGCGCGCCTGGCTGCGTACCTACGGCCTGCCCGTTATCGTCACCAACTGCTCCAACAATTACGGCCCCTGTCATTTCCCGGAAAAGCTGATTCCGCGCGTAATCCTGAACGCCCTGCACGGCAAACCGCTGACAGTGTATGGTGATGGTTCGCAAGTCCGTGACTGGCTGTATGTAGAGGACCATGCCCGTGCACTGGTGGAAGTGCTGACACGCGGAGCGGTGGGGGAGACCTACAACATCGGCGGGCACAACGAGCAGCGTAATCTTCATGTGATAAACTGCCTGTGTGACCTGCTGGAAGAAATGGCGCCGCAAAAGCCGGACGGCGTCCTTCACTATCACGATTTGATCACCTTTGTCCGGGACCGTCCGGGTCATGATCACCGTTATGCCATCGATGCCGGAAAAATTGAGCGTGAATTGGGTTGGCGACCCCGTGAAACCTTCGACAGCGGGTTGCGCAAGACTGTCCGCTGGTATCTGGATAATCCTGAGTGGTGGCAGCGTGTACTGAGCGGTGCATACCACCCCGGCCA
This sequence comes from Fluviicoccus sp., assembly GCF_030646115.1. Lineage (GTDB taxonomy): Bacteria > Pseudomonadota > Gammaproteobacteria > Pseudomonadales > Moraxellaceae > Fluviicoccus. Next base: position 85,985 of record NZ_JAUSMX010000019.1, on the reverse strand, counting down.
CCTGTCTTCTTGAGATTTCCAGACGGGCGTGGCTATATGATGAAATTCAGGAGGGAGATTTGATGAAAGGCATTATTCTCGCAGGCGGGTCCGGTACCCGCCTCCATCCCATTACGCTGGGCGTCTCCAAGCAGCTGTTGCCCATCTATGACAAACCCATGGTTTATTACCCCATTTCCGTATTGATGCTGGCCGGAATCCGGGAAATCCTGATCATCTCCACCCCGTTGGATTTGCCGCACTACCGGCGTTTGCTGGGCAGCGGGGAGCAGTTCGGGGTCGAGTTCACCTATGTCGAACAGCCAAGCCCGGACGGGCTGGCGCAAGCCTTCATTCTCGGGGCTGATTTTATTGGTCAGGACCCGGTCTGCCTGGTGCTGGGCGACAACATTTTCCATGGCCAGCACTTCACCGAGAAGCTGCTGCGGGCTGCAGCCCATCCGTCCGGCGCCACTGTCTTCGGGTATTGGGTCAGTGACCCTGAACGTTTCGGCGTGGTGGAGTTTGATGCCGAGGGCCGGGCGGTCTCCATTGAAGAGAAACCGCTGAAGCCCAAGTCAAGTTATGCTGTCACCGGTCTTTATTTCTATGACAATGATGTTGTGGAAATCGCCCGGGCTGTGAAACCCTCCGCACGCGGCGAGCTGGAAATAACGGCAGTCAACAATGCCTACCTGGCGCGCGGCGATTTGCGGGTCGAGAAGTTCGGTCGCGGCTTTGCCTGGCTGGATACCGGCACCCATGACAGCCTGCTGGAGGCTGCGCAATACGTCCAGACTATCGAGCACAGGCAGGGCTTGAAAGTGGCCTGCCTTGAAGAAATAGGTTATGCCAACGGCTGGCTGAGCCGTGAGCAACTGTTGGTCCAGGCTGAAGCGCTGGGTAAAACCGGTTACGGACAGTACCTGCGCAAAATCGCGGGTGAATGTTGATGAAAGTGATAGCAACGGCTATTGCTGACGTAAAGATTCTGGAGCCGAAGGTATTCGGCGATGCGCGCGGTTTTTTCATGGAAAGCTTCAATGAAGGGGAGTTTCGCGCGCTGACCGGCGTCACTCTGCCGTTCGTGCAGGACAATCACTCCCGATCGGCGCGCGGGGTGCTGCGGGGCCTGCATTACCAAGTCCGTCAGACGCAGGGCAAACTGGTGCGGGTGGTGCGGGGAGCTGTATTCGATGTGGCGGTTGATGTCCGCCGCCACTCCGTCACTTTCGGGCAATGGGTGGGGGTTGAGTTGTCTGAAGACAACCACCGCCAGTTGTGGGTGCCGCCGGGTTTCGCCCACGGTTTTCTGGTGCTGAGCGATATCGCCGACTTTCTGTACAAGACCACCGATTATTATGCCCCCGAGCATGAACGCTGCCTCTTGTGGAACGACCCGCAGATTGGAATTGACTGGCCGGGCGAAGAGGCTCCGCTTTTGTCCGCCAAGGACCGGGCCGGGCTTTCACTGGCGGTGGCTGAGGTTTTTCCATGACCATTCTGGTAACCGGTGCGAACGGGCAGGTCGGCTGGGAGCTGGTGCGCAGTTTGCAGCCGTTGGGACGGGTGGTGGGCCTGGGCCGTCAGGGTTGCGATCTGTCACGTCCGGAAAGTCTGAATGCTGTGCTGGCTTCGGTGAAGCCGTCCGTGATTGTCAATGCCGCTGCCTATACTGCCGTGGACAAGGCCGAGCAGGAGCAGGCGCTGGCTGATACTGTCAACGGGGAGTCTGTGGGCGTGCTGGCGGAGTGGGCGCGGCGTCATCAGGCGATAATGGTGCATTACTCCACGGACTATGTGTTTGACGGCGCCAAGGACAGCCCCTATGTTGAGACCGATGCGGTGGCGCCGCTGAATGCCTATGGTCGCAGCAAACTCAAGGGCGAGCAGGCGCTGGCGGCGGTGGGACCGGATTACCTGTGCCTGCGCACCACGTGGGTGTACGCTGCGCGCGGGCAAAACTTCATGAACACCATGCTCCGGCTAGGCCGGGAGCGCCCGGAGTTGCGGGTGGTGGCTGACCAGACCGGCGCTCCGACCTGGGCGCGCCATCTGGCTGATGCAACGGCTTTGATGCTGCAAGCGCGACGTGATGGCCGGGGCGGTCGGGGTATCTATCACCTGACCGGCAGCGGCGCAATGAGCTGGTGCGGATTTGCGGAGTTAATCCTCGCGCGTGCGCGTGAACTGGGCCTGACGGTGCAGGCTGAGCGCGTGGTGCCGATTTCCTCCGCCGAATTCCCGACGCCCGCCCGCCGACCTGCCAATTCCCGGTTGGATAACGCACGAATCGCCCGCGATTTCGGTATTGTCCTGCCGGATGCTGCGGTCTCGCTGTCTCTGGCTTTAACCTAAGGGTGCGGGTTTCCGCTGACTTCCTTCTCAGAGTGCTGGAATGACTTCTTCCCCAGTTTCCGTTAATTCTGCCGGCCTGCCGCCGGTGGTCTTTGTCGTCAGTTCGCCGTTGCAATTATTCAATGCCATTGAGGCTCGGGACCGCTTTCATTCCGGCCAGCCAAGCCATCTGCTGATCATCTGGAAGAAAATCATCGACAATGAACAGATGCAGGCCTTGCTGGATGACGGTTGGGCGTCCTGTCGCTGGCTGCGGCATGGTGGCTGGGCCAGAGCGTGGTACGCGCAATTGCTGGCGCCATGGCTGGCGGCTATGGCCGGTGCGGAAGTGCTCTACCTGGGCTATCCGCTGAACGTGAGGGCCCATGTCGCCAACGTGCTTTCCCCCCCCCGCATTGTCCTGCTTGACGACGGGCACGCCACCTTGCACCTGATGCAATTGCTGGATGACCCTGCCTATCGGGCCATCCGGGCGCCAGGCGTGGTAGACCGGCTGTTGGGGCGACGGGTGGGGCTGGACTACACCGACCGCGCAGAGCTGTTCACGGTGTACCGGCCGGACGGCTGGCCGGTAGAACGCATGATTCATAACGATTTCAGGGCTTTTCGCGCGAAGGCGGCCCGCCTGCCGCACACTGGCCGGCTGCTGTTTATCGGCTCGGATCTGGCGGGCAACATCATTCCCGACTCCGCGACCGAGGAGAGGCTTTTTGCAGCCATGTCCGCTTATTATGCCGGTCGCGAAGTGGTCTACAGTGCCCATCGTTACGAGAATGTCGAGTCGATGCGGGCCTCACCGGCGCTGGCCGGGATAAAGGTCATCCGCTATCCGACGCTGTTGGAGTACGCCTTGTATCAGGAGGGTGCGTTGCCTGCGGGCATCTCTACATTCTGCTCCTCTGCCATTGATACCCTGACGGACATTTATGGACTGCCTGCCGAGGTGCTGATGATTCCCGAAGCCTTGCTCAAGCCTGAAAAGGTGGAGGTGATGCGCAGTTTGTACGTGAATTACCGGGAACGCGGCATACCGGTGATCCCGTTGCATGTGCCGGACTGATAATTCCATGGGCAGCCGAATCAACCAATGCCTGATTGGCGACGTAACCCCGGACACCGTTTCCGGTGATTCCCGATTTTTCTCAATTAACGAAGGTTAACCTGTATGTTCAATGGAAAAAGCATTCTGATCACTGGCGGCACCGGTTCCTTCGGCAAGCGTTATGTCAAAACCATCCTCGAACAATACGAGCCCCGCCGCCTGATCATCTATTCACGTGACGAGCTGAAGCAGTATGAGATGCAGCAAGACTACAATCATCGCTGCATGCGCTACTTCATTGGTGATGTCCGTGACCGGGAGCGCATGATCCAGGCCGCAGAAGGAGTGGATTTCATCATCCATGCCGCCGCTTTGAAGCAAGTGCCCGCCGCTGAATACAACCCCATGGAGTGCATCAAGACCAATATTCACGGCGCCGAAAATGTCATCTCAGCCGCCCTGATCCATAATGTTGAGCGGGTGATTGCACTGTCCACGGATAAGGCTGCGAATCCGATTAACCTCTATGGCGCCACCAAGCTGGCATCCGACAAGCTGTTTGTCGCCGCCAATAATATGGCCGGTAACAAGCGCACCCTGTTTGGTGTGGTCCGCTATGGCAATGTGGTCGGATCGCGCGGCTCTGTGGTGCCGTTTTTCGAGAAACTGGTGGCGGAAGGTGCGACCAGCCTGCCCATCACCCATGAGCGCATGACCCGCTTCTGGATTTCCCTGCAGGAGGGGGTGGATTTCGTACTGAAGAATTTCGAGCGCATGCACGGCGGTGAAATCTTTGTGCCTAAGATTCCCTCGGTGCGGGTCGTGGACTTGGCCAAAGCCATAGCCCCTCAATTGCAGCAACACATTGTCGGCATTCGCCCGGGTGAAAAACTGCACGAAATCATGTGCCCTGCTGACGATTCGCATCTGACGCTGGAGTTTGCCGATCATTTTGTGCTTTGCCCTACGATTACCTTTACCAGTCGTGGCAACAGTTTTACGGTCAACAAGCTGGGGGAAGAGGGCAAACCGGTGGCAATGGGCGCGGAATACAACTCCGGCGCCAACCCGCATTTCCTCAGCGTGGACGAAATCCGCGAATTCAACCGCGTGGCGATGTCGTGACTTCGGAAGGAGTCCGGCAGCTGAACGGAGACTCTCTTCCCGTCGCGGCATCCACCGCGCCGCCGGCCTGACTCCGGGGGGGCGCTGATGCGGGTCATCTTTCGGGTGGATGCTTCGGTAGGGATGGGGACCGGGCATGTTGTCAGATGCCTGGCGCTGGCCGCCGCCATGCAACAACGCGGTGCTGACATTCATTTTGTCTGTCGCCGCATTACACCGTTTCTCGCAGAACAGGTAGCCATTTTTGGGTATACCCTGCATCGCACCGGTGATACTTCGCCGGGGGCCATGGTGCGGCAAACGGCGGCGATACCCCATGCACACTGGCTGGAATCAAGCTGGCAGCAGGATGCCGAAGACACACTGGCAGTGGTCCGGGCCTTAAGGACAGTTGACTTGCTGGTGCTGGACCACTATGCGCTGGATGCGGCTTGGGAGCGGAGGTTACGCGCCGCCGTCACCCGGCTGCTGGTCATTGACGACCTGGCCGACCGCGACCACAGCGCGGATTTTCTGCTTGACCAAAACTACTACCGGTCACCTGAAGACCGGTACCATGGTCTGGTACCGGCTGACTGCCAATGCCTGCTGGGACCCGCATACGCGTTGTTGCGCCCGGATTTTATGGCGGTCCGCCACCAGCAGCTACGTCATCGGCGCCCTACTGAACCCGTCAAGCGGGTATCGGTTTGTTTTGGGGGGTCGGACCCTACCGGCGAACTGCCTAAGGTGCTTCAGGCTCTGATGGTTTTGCCCGAGCAGCTGTCTCTGTCAGTCGAGGTGATTGTCGGCTCTTCCTCGCCCAGTCTGCCGGAAGTACGGCGACAGAAAGTGGATTGGCCGGGTCTGGAGGTGGTGGTTGATGCTCCCGATATGGCCGTCCGTTTGGCGCGCGCGGACTTGGGCATTGGTGCGGCAGGCACCATGAGTTGGGAGCGTGCTTGCCTGGGCCTGCCTTCATTGGTTGCTGCTGTTGCGGGCAATCAGGTAGAGTCTGCGGAATATCTGGATGAAATGAATATCCATAAATATCTTGGAACCTTCGAACAGGTTGACGTAGACGGCTACATAAAGGGAGTGTCCTGCATGCTGATGAATGCCGGCTTTCGGAGCACCCTGAGTGAGCAGTCGGCCCGTTTGGTTGATGGTGAAGGAGCCCGGAGGGTGGTGGAGTTCGTTTTCGGGAGTTTCTAAGCCCACGTTAACAAGACGGACGGCAAGCCGCGATCAACGTTCATGAAGGGAGGCATCATCTGCCCAGCGCCGTATCCGGGCTCACCGACTCTGCTGAATGGCATCCAGCAGTTGCTGCGTAGGGGCATCCACCGTGGCACTGGATTTGCCGGCCAGAATGGAATTCATGCTGTCCGCAATGACTTTACCCAGTTCAACGCCCCATTGGTCGAACGGATTGATGTTCCAGATCACGGCCATGGTGTAAACCTTGTGTTCATACAGTGCAATCAGGGCGCCCAGTGAGAAAGGGGTCAGCTCTTCCAGTAGCAGCGTACTTGAGGGCTGGTTACCCTTGTAATGGCGCCAGACGGGTAACTTTTCGCTGTTATCCATGCAGTCGTCTCCAAGCATCAGCACCCTGGATTGCGCCAGGCAGTTGGCCAATGCCAATCGATGCTGATCCTGCAGGGATGGGTGGTGTGTTTCACCCCGATAGCGGTGGATGGGGGCAATAAAGTCACACGATACATCGTGGGTGCCCTGATGCAGCAACTGGAAGAACGTGTGCTGGGCGTTGGAGCCGACTTCCCCCCATACAATAGGGCTGGTGGGATAGTCGATGGAGCGGCCCGCGTTGTCGACGGATTTTCCGTTACTCTCCATTTCAAGCTGGGAGAGGTAGGCGGGAAGATGCTTGAGCCGGCCGTCATACGGAAGCACAGCATGGGCGCTGATTCCCAGGAAAGTGGCGTTCCAGACGGCGGTGAGGCCGAGCAGGGCAGGCAGGTTGGCTGTGACCGGTGTTTCGAGGAAATGGGTGTCCATGAATCGGGCGCCGGCCAGCAACTCCCGGAACTGGTTCATGCCGATGTGTATGGCGATGGGCAAGCCGATGGCGGACCACATGGAATACCGCCCGCCAACCCATTCCCAGAAGGGGATACGGTTATCAGCCGGAATGCCCCATTGCTGCATTTTGGCATCGTTGGCCGAGATGCCGATGAAATGGCATTGGAGCACAGTCGTCCGGTTGTCATGGCTCTCCAGCATCCACTTCAAAAACAGGTTGGCGTTGGCGAGTGTGTCCGGAGTGGTAAAAGACTTTGAGGAAATCAGAAATAATGTGGTTTCCGGACAAAGCGTGTCCAGCAGGACGGAAAGCTGGGTGCCGTCAATGGAACTGACGAAATGCATGTTCAGATGGGACGATTCTGCCGGGACAAACTCCCTGAGCGCTACCGAAGCCATCAGCGGACCATGATCGGAACCGCCAACCCCGATATTGACCACATCGCTGATGGCAGCGCCGGAATAACCGAGCCATTGCCGTGTTTGAAGCCTTTCCACAATGCGGCTCATCATCGCCAGACTGTTGTTGACGTCGCCAATGATGTTTTGCTGCTCCGGCAACAAGGCCGAGTCTGCTGTTTGACGGAGTGCGGTATGAAGTGCAGGCCGATTCTCCGTCAGGTTGACCCGGTCGCCCCGTATCAGCTTTTGCACCGCGCCAGGCAGGTCGCACTGTTCGGCCAGCCGGATCAAACCGTCCAGGACGGGCAAATCAATCCGCTGGCGTGACATGTCCAGGATGATGGGCCCCGCCTCTACCCGGAGGTGCCGCGCCCGCCGGGTATCCTGTGCAAACTCACGAAGATGGCGCTTTTGCATGGCATTGGCCAGTTGTTGCAAATGCAGCCATTCGGGGAGTTCGGGGCGGGGGGGCTGAGATGTCATGAACGCAGGTCAGGCAATCTGGTGAGGGAGGAGTGCAGCAGTGTGCCGGGAATCAAGGCGGATAGAGTCAGAGGGCATTTGGTTTTTCCTTGAATATTACAGGAGTGTTATATATTGGGTTGTGTCGAAGAATAACACCGGACCGCATAAACCTCCGATCAGAATTTTAAGCCATCTCCGCCAACACTGACTAATGACCGGGCAGTACACCGCCGCTACCGGACAGCTTCGGGGTAGCGCCGGCAGAGATGCAGCAACACGGGAGTCCATTCCCGAAAACACTCCCGACCGGTCGGCGTCTGCCAGGGCAGGCGGCTTAATGTTCCTTTGGCGCAAGGCTTGGGGCGTGGCCCTTCTTCTGGATCATCCAGTCGGTGGCGGCAATGAACATGGCCGAAAACACCAGCACCACATGGATAATTACTTCCCACTTCAGGGTATGTTCGTCCATGTTGGCGGCATTGATGAAGCTGCGCAGCAGGTTGATGGAGGAAATGGTAATCAGGGCGATGCCCAGCTTGACCTTCAGCACCCCGGCATCCACATGGTCCAGCCACTCCGGTTGGTCCTGGCTTTCCCCCAGGTTCAGCTTGCTGACGAAGATTTCGTAGCCGCCAATAATGACCATGACCAGCAGATTGGCGATCATTACCACGTCAATCAGCGTCAGCACCTGGATCAGGATGTCGGTTTCTTTCAGCTGGTTAAGGTTGATGAGCAGATCATACAGCACCACCATGAATTTCCAGGCGTAGACGCCCAGCGCCACGATAAGGCCCAGATACATGGGCAACTGCAGCCAGCGGCTCCAGAAGATGATACTGGCAATGACGTTTTTCTGTGTGCGCATGACAACTTTCCCTGAGTAAAAATGAATGGCGCGATGGTACCGAATCCAGCGTGGCAGTGGGAGTCGGCTATGTGTAAAAATTGACGGACTAAAGCGTAAGCAAGGCCCAGACCGTCAAAGTAGCGATGCAGGCCGCATCCAGCGTCAATCCCGTTTTCAGCATGTCCCGCTGCCGGATATGGCCGGTTCCAAAAACGAGGGCGTTGGGGGGCGTGGCCACCGGCAGCGCAAAACCGCAGGATGCCGCCAGCGCCACCAGCACCACCAGGGTTTCCGCAGGCAGGCCCATGCGGCCGGCAACACCGGCAAACACCGGCACCATCAATGCCGCCGCCGCCGTGTTGCTGGCAAACTCGCTAAGCAACACCATGAAGGCGGCGATGGCCATAAACATCAGCCACGGACTGGCACCCTGCAACGCCTGCGCCACTTCATGCCCCAGAATGGCGGAAGCGCCGGACATCTCCTGCACCATGCCCAGCGTCAGCCCGCCGCCGAACAGGATCAATACCCCCCAGTCGGTTTGTTCGGACACCTGTTGCCAGCTGCACAGGCCCAGGGAGACCACCGCGATGGCGGCGGCAATGGCGACAAAGGTGTCCGGGCTTTGAATGCCCAGTCCTTTCAGCAGATCGCCGCCCAGGGTCCAGCCCAAAGCGGTCAGCCCAAAAACCGCCATGGTCAGGCCGCGCGGCAGGGTCCAGGGAATTTGTTCCATGGAGATATCCACGGTGCGGTTCAGTTTTGGCCGCAGCAGCAGCCACAGCACCAGCACCATGGCGGGGGTCAGCACCAGCACCAGCGGAATGCCGATCCAGAGCCATTCCGCGAAGTCGATATCCGCTGCGCGCGCGGCAATGGCATTGGGCGGTGAACCGACCAGCGTGCCCATGCCGCCCAGGCTGGCGGCATAAGCCACACCCAGCAGTACGAAGGTGCGGGTTCGCTGTTCATCCGCACCATGCAGCGGCCCCAGCAGCCCCAGCGCCAAAGGGAGCATCATGGCTGCCGTGGCAGTGTTGCTGATGCCGCAGGAAATGACGGTGGTGGCGGTGAATATCAGGCCGATGGCCACGCCCAGATGCCCGCGCGCCATGGCCAGTAACGCGAAAGCCATCTTGCGGTCCAGTTGCTGGGTGCGCAGGGCCGTGGCCAAGGCAAAGCCGCCGAAGAACAAAAAGACGATGGGGTCGGCAAAGGGGGCAAAGGCCTTGGTGGTGGTGAGGCCGGGAAAGCCCAGCAACAGTGCACCCACGGGCGCCAGCAGTGCGGTGATGGCCAGTGGCAGAGCTTCTGTCAGCCACAGCACGCCAATGAACACCAGCAGCGCCAATCCCTTTTTGGCGGCGTCGTCAAAGGGCAGCAGCAGGTAGAGGGCACCGGACAGTGCGAATGCGGCCGCCAGCATCAGGGCGGTGCGGGCTGCCGTTACGGAGGGTTCGGGCGATGCCGGAGCGGGGTGGGTGGTGTTCAGGGTCATGGCAGTGTTCATCTCCTCCTGGCTGTTATAGCCAGAACCAACTCAGGTTTCCCAATGATTCCGGGGAGAGCTTGGCGTAAACAGGGAACAAGAGCAATGATACCCAAGCATAGAATCGGATTTCTCTCGGAGTGACGTCAGCTTGCAGGAAAAGGAATGTCCAATGGGTGTCGCCCAGCCTCTCGGCACCGCCAAGGAACAATAACCAGACGAGGATTGCTAAATGCAGACCGACTATCAACCAGATCATCTTTCGCACCTCTTTGCTTGCATTTTGCCGTGTCCGGATGTCCGGCGTTGTCCTGGTTGTGGCAAGTGCAACGGCGGCAACGTCCGGGAATCTTCCTGTCTATGAATACTACAGCCGCCTGTTGTGACGGCATAGGCCTTTGCCGGAGTGATTATTCCCGTACAAGAAGCATGGAGGTCCAAATCGGTGGCCTCGGTGCGGCTCTCCGGATTTCGGCAGGTTGTACCTGCATTCGGCCTTAAAGTTCGCTGTGGGGCATGACTGGAGGCAGCCCGGCGGCGCAGCGCGGGCAAAGGCAAGCCTGGTTGACCAGTTCGGGGGGTATTTTCGCCAGCGCTTCCGGGCTGATGGCGGCCTTGGTGCACCAGCATTCAGGGTCAAAGCGGCCGGTGTTGGCGGGTGTGCACTGGTTGGAGCCGCCGCACAGCGGGCAGGTGGTGTTGGGAAGGGGTTGCATAATTCAGCGGCGCCGGCTTTTTATCGTGGCAGCCAGTGCCGCATCGGGCGGTGCGCCATCCAGGCTTTTGCCATTCACTGTCAGGCCGCTAATGGAAGCAATGACCGCGGTTTGCGCAGCACTAAGTCCGACGACTCTGTGCACCACGTCGGCCCAGTTACGGAAATGGTCTTTTTCCCTTTCGGCAATAATCTGTTTTGCAATATTTGCGTGTACGACGCTTTGCAAGTCCGCTTCCGAGGCTGTGTTGATTTCAACAAGGGGCATATCGGTTTGGTTATCAGGGGTTTGGGTATCCGATGTTGCTTTCGTTTTTGCAGAGACGGCCGGCTTATAGCTTTTCAGGGTGATCTCGGAGCCGGAGCTGGTGCCCGGGCATTCTTGCTCCTGGAAGCTGACTCGCCCGGAGCCATCAACGCATTTATAAAGGCCCGCGTGACTGCACAGGGGCACAATGACCAGTGTTATAGCAATAAATGACTTGGCAAGACCGGATTTTTCTTCCATCTGTGGCTCCCTGATTACGTGGTTGTTTAGGATAGGATACAGGTTGCGCTACAACTGCTGCTAACCCACCCACAGCCATATAGCCGAAGAGTAACAGAGCAGCACTCATTGGCAATACTGACCCTGGCTCTTGTTGCCAGCGTCGAGAGATCGTCTTGCACGGCTTCTAGCGCAGTTGATTTGACATTATAAGGCGCAGTTTTTTTCCGCATGATGCTGCCTCAGGGTCTCAAACATTGCTGACCCTCTCGCCTTAGGCATGCCAGGCCGAACCTCACGCAATGCCGCCGTAAGGCTCTTGGCGGTGAAAATGGCTTGATTTCAGCTGTGAACGGTTACTGCTCCGCATAATCCCGAATCAAGCGCCGCCAGGTTCGCCGGTAAATTCAATCAGCAGATCCTCATCGGTCACGATGGTTTGGCAAGCCAAACGATAGGTCGGCGGCAGATCCCGCACGGCAGCTCTTTCCTCTTCCCGGGCGGGTAACTTGCCCAGGGATTTTAAAACATTTTTCTCCTTGTCCGTTAACATCATGGCCTTGATGCGCATGCCGTCAAGATGAATAACCTTGATCAGGCAAGCCCCGCATTCGCCATTTTCACAGTCACAAGGAATCTTGATCCCGTTGGCCTTGGCAAGCCCCAATACGGTGTCACGCTTGCCGGCAACAGCGATGACCTTCTTGTTTTTTACCATGGTCGGGGATGAAAAGTAGACATTGGCCATTGCAAAACCCTCACTACAGTTGAATGTTCACAGACCAATGCAATAAGTGATCCAAATCATAAATTGTTGATTTTAATAGAATTATATATCTGGTAAGGAAAGGGTTGTCGGATATGGCACAAGAAATTGTCGTACAAATTGCTGGAATTGCCGACACGTTGTCTTTGCGGGCGAAAGCCGGTTGAATCACGGTCACTCAGGACGAAGCATCGATTGCTGACGCCGCGCCTTCACGTAAGTGCAAGATGTTTCCCTCCGGGTCACAAACATTGCGAACCCTCATACCCGGGCCAGGCCAAACAGGTCCGAGGACCTTGCCGCCGTACTGCTCCACTGCCGTCTCTGCGTCTTTGAGGCTTTGCACGGTAAAGAACGGCTTAATGGCTTGTTCCTCCCGCGGAACGGGAGGAACTTTGATCTCAATAGCATCTCTATAGGGTTCCGGGACGGCGTGAATGATGAGTTGAATATCGGGAGACTGCAGAACCCGGTGCTCTTTGTCTGAATGTAATACCTTGGCGCCCAATACAGCTTCGTAAAATGCTGAAAGGCCATCCATATTCTTGGCGTAGAAGAGAACGCCGGTTCTTGCTGGTCCAGTCATTTATCCTCCGGGAATTGCGCCAACCGGTGCCGGCTGGGCGGCGTGACGAGGAAGTGTTCGGTCTACGCGGTTTTTCGCGCTGGTTCGCGCGACTGCCAGCTTATGCGAAGCGAACATGCTATTTGTCCCGCAAATCTTTTTTTGCCGACTTGAGGTATCGACCAAAGTCCCGATCCTTTTTCCGTTTCTCCGCATAGGACATGTCATTGAATGCCGTTTCTTCTTTAAGCTTGTGAAAACTATCCAGTGATTCCTGACTGATGTCGCCAGCGAGTACGGCCGCGAGTACGGCACAGCCTGGCTCGCCAGTATGGCTACAGTCTTGATAGCGGCAGCGGGACGCGAGAGCAATGATGTTGGCGTAGTTGTTCGCTATGCCGTTTTCCGCGCCGAGGATGCCGAATTCGCGCATTCCCGGGTTGTCGATGACCAACGCGCCACCGTCGAGACGTATCAGCTCACGACGAACGGTCGTGTGCCGACCTTCTCCTGTTCCGCTGACCGACCTGGTTTCCATCCTGTCACGGCCGACCAACTGGTTGATCAGGGTGCTTTTCCCTACTCCTGACGATCCGACGAAACAATAGGTCTTCCCAGGCAGCAGCAGCCGGGTAACATCCTCCAGGCCGTCTCGTGTCATGTTACTCAAAGGCACTATCGGAGCGGTGATCCCGATAGACCGGATTTCCGCTAACTGAGTGGCCAGCACTTCAGAATTCACCAGGTCAGTCTTGGTCAGCAGAATGATCGCCTCGGCGCCACCTTCCATCACCATGACCAGATAGCGTTCCAAACGCTTTGGATTGAAGTCGAAGTGACAAGACTGCACGATGAGCACGTAATCCACGTTCGCTGCAATCATCTGGTAGTCCATGACGTTGCCAGCGGCCTTCCTGCGCAAAGAAGTCCTGCGCTCCAGTAGCGCGTGGATTACACCAAAGTCGTCGCCAGGCTGTCTTTCCACGCAAACCCAGTCGCCTACGCACGGCAGCTCCTGGTTCAGGTGGTGATGGTGCAAATAACGGCCGGCCAACTTTGCCCGAAAGTGGCCGTCCTGACCGACAAGCAGCCATTGGTCGCGGTCGACCGCCGCTACGCGGGCGACGGTATCTGGCGGTTTGCAGTCTGCCCTCTGCGCAAACCAGTCGCTCCAGCCCAGTTCATTCAATTCACAATACTGATTCATCATCTATTGTTGATCATCTAATGGTCGCGATACTGCGACACCTAACGAGGCTGTGGAAATAGCCCCTTGTTCCTTGTTGATCTTCAGTTTCCCGGCTCAAAATTTATGCGCCACCATTCTCTGATGATGCCTTGCCTCATGGTCCGCTACAAGCCTGTTGATACCTGCAGGTTCAAGCTTTGGAGGGTGGGGTATGGGTGCATAAGCGGCCAGTCTGGTGATCGGCGGTCGGGCTTGATCCGGCCAGGGCCTTCATCGTGGAGAAGGGTTGACGGGGAGGTTCCTTATAGAATTGTTAGCTCGCCACGTACGATATATGAAGATGCATTTGTACTTACTGCTGCAACTTCAGCCCCTGAAGCTTCGTTGCCGCCGCACCTAATTGCCCAATCTGATAGACGGCTGCGCCTGTTGGGTAAAATGTGAATTTCTGGAATGGTCTGGCCAGCAATTCATCAAGATCTTCCTTGAGCGCGACACCTGTGCTGACGTGGGGACTGAAGTGTTCTCCCGTTTGATTTGACACAAATGTCGCAACGTAGCGGATAAGTACGGGGTCAATTACCGGATCTTCTTTTGTAGTGATAAATGAAGAAGAGTCTCCGATATCTACGGTGTACGGGGCGACAGAAGCGACTATATCGGCCTGCAACTTCAGCAACTCCGTAGTAGGTCTTGCTACGATACCTGCAAGGCCGATTGGTCCGCTAGGCACATAGTAATAGTATTTATATGCCTCCAATTGAATTGCCTTCACGTGGGTTCTGCCGAGCGCTTTTTTGACGCCTGCGTAAACCTTTTTCAGGTCCTTCGATCGTACGAAGCACTGAACCAGAGTCATGTGCGGGGTATGCGCGGCATCAAGCGAAAACCCCTCTGGATAGGCCTTTCGTAATAGTGCGTTGTTCTCTGTAACGTGCCGGATCATGTTCTCATCGGGCTCCAGGAGAATATTAATTGCCATGACCTGATCTGGCCGAGTCCTGTTTTCGATCGCAACGCAGCTTGTACTAAAGAGAGTTGTTGTAATTATCCCGACGATAATTCGAAGCGCTACGGTATCCATGAATTTCAATTTCCGCCTTGGTTTTCGAAAGTGATATGGCGGGCAAACTACCCGTCTATGTCTATGGTTTTCCCCCGCTTCGCAAGCCAACAATCATCTTTTCACGGTTGAGACTGCAACCCGCGCCATCCTCACGTCGCCACCCCAATCCTTCCCGGCTGGAGCGCTGCATCGTGAACCAGCATCGCCCAGATGATGCGCAAAAAAATGCCCCTTAAGTGGCTGGGGCGTTATCCCACTTGAGCAAGTTAGAAGCGGCCATACGCGGATTCCATAGCTGCTCGATCATAGTCTAGTAAATAGTGATTAAATTTTATGAATAGATCTTTGGCATATTCTTTATTGGGTGCTATCAGATCCATACCTCTATCGTCGTACGGATGTAGAAGGATCTCTGTAGTAAGGCAGTAAATATACAAGCTTCCTACTACTCTGGGTCGTATGTCCAAATCTTGAGCCAAAGCTCCCCATATTACGTTTTTTAGATACTTTTTGGGCACAGTAAAAAGAATAAAATGACGGAAAAGGTCTTCTTCGTCCTTTTCTGCCCAAATTTCCCGATCTTCAGGAATTTTTATACCTAAATCAAAGAACTCTTTAAAAGCAGATAGCGAAGAAAGGTGGTTTCCACCTCCATAGAAAGTCCAGCATATCTGTATTTCACTGCTATTCTTCAACGCCTCTTGTGCGATCTCCATTGCTTTTGGGTATGCCACAGTGAACATTCCGATGGGGTCACCTGATTCGGATAATTCGAATCGTAGCCCATAGTCATAGTTGTAAAATATCCCATGATCGAAAGCTGTCTTTCCAAATATTTTTTCTATTGAATCCTTAAGCTTCATATCATCGATTTCTAATATTTGAGCTGAGGCTGCGGCCCGTCAGGGCCGGCAGCCTCCAGCGAGTAAAAAGGAGCCTCCCCGCCCGCGACCAGCTCGACTGGCGCTTCGGCATCAGGGTGCCAAGATGATAGAGCCATCAATCATCTCCAAGACGAAGAGGTTCCCCCATGAATACTACAACCGCCTCCACGATTGGCATAGACCTCGCCAAGAACGTTTTTTTCCTCTGCGTCCTGACGCCCAAGGCCGGGTTCAGGCCCGCCTGCAACTGCGACACCCCAAGCTCGCCGAATGGCTGGCCCAGCAGGCACCCGGCACGGTTGTCGCCATGGAGACCTGCACCCGCCGGACTCAAGGTGCTGATCGCCGAACAGCAGGCTCATTGCTGCTATCTGGAAGAGCGGCTGGCGGATTGTGAAGAACGCATTGGCGATAGCCTGACAGAGCTCCTGTGGAATGCGTGATGTGCAAACGGGTTGGACCGACCGGAAGAGAGCCTGACTAGCCTGGCGGCTGCTGTAAACCTGTCCTGTTGATCACAGGCGGGTGGCATACCCGGGGAACGAGAGAGGCCTTCCGGTGCGGTTTTTACAAGGGGCCGGGCGCTGATGCCCAACACGGTTATAGATTGGCAGTCCAATATCCGTGGATATGGCGCGTTTGCTGCGGGAAGGTTCAGGCTTTGGAGGGTGGGGCTATGGGTGTTTGAATGGCCGGTCTGGCGATCGGCGGCCTGTTGAGTCCGGCCCGGGCTTCACCGTGACAAAGGGTTGACGGGGAGGTTCCTTATAGAATGGTTAGCAGGCAGCGCACGGTTTCTGCGCGCTGCGACCAAGACTACCCAGGCTTTCTCAAGAGACGGGAAGCAACCGATGTAACCCAAGCCAGCATAAGCAGGGCAGCGGCCGGAAACACTGCGTTGAACACCGGCACACCGTAAAAGACAGCTACTCGACCGCAGCACGAGGTGTCGCGCTCGAGCGCCACATACACACTGGCAGGCCAGCCATAGCCGGTACCTGACACGTTTGCCCACTCCGGGGTAAAAGGCGACGCGCTGACTGCTTGTTCGTCGGATACCCGGTACTCGCGCGGAATGAATTGCGCGAAGAGTGCAGCCGCGATGATTGCGGTGCCCGCCAACAGGTATGTCCACTTGAGCCCGCCCTGTCGGATCACACGCTGCACTATCAGGTAGTAGCGAATGCAAGGAATTACGTAGATAGCGAAAGAGGCACCAATAATGATTGATGCAAGAGACTCATCGCTTGAGAACGAAAACATACCAACGTGCAGCGGAAACAGAATAGCGAGGAGAATCAGCTTGAGAATGAGCATCATACTTTCTATGCCTGCTAACTACCCGTCTATGGTTTCCCCCCGCTTCACAAGCCAACGAACATCTTTTCACGGTTGAGACTGCAACTGTCTATACGGCTTGTCGTGTACACACGCAGCCCCTTTGTCATTCGCGCCCGAAGTCCTCAGTGCATAACCGGCTTGTCATAGCCAAGGTAGTTATCAGGTTCTCTTCAGGCCCGGTCTGACCGTGATTGATTTCCGTCCGTCTCGCAAAGGTGGGTATTACCCGTTTGATGACCGCGCAGACCTCACGCCGCCACACCAATTCTTTCCGGCTGAAACGCTGCATCGTGAACCAGCATCGCCCAGATGATGCGCGCCTGTTTCGCCGCCACGGCAATCACTGCCTTGTTCACGCCTGCGCGTGCCACCAGCGCCTTGATCCAACCCGAGAGTCTATCTTCCCGTTTTCCCGCCTGATAGACAATCCCCCGTGCGCCCTGCACCAGCAGGGTTCGCAAATACACATCGCCCTGTTTGGTAATGCCGCCCAGCCGGGACTTGCCACCGCTGGAATACTGTTTGGGCACCAGCCCCAGCCAAGCTGCAAACTGGCGGCTGTTCTTGAACAAATGAGCGTCCACCACACTGGCAACAAAGGCCGTGGCCGTAATCACGCCCACCCCCTTGATCTGCTCCAGCCGCTCCGCTTCGGCATGTTGCGACATCCAGACCTTCAACTGCTGGTCAATGGCATGGATGCGCTGATCCATACGGGCCAGGTCGGCCAGATGTTCCTGCATCATGGCGTGCAAGATGGGCGGGATGCCGATGCTTTCGTCCGCCAGCAACGCGGGCAATTCCTTTCGCAGCTTCTCCGCGCCTTGGAGCAGCACCACGCCGAACTCGGCCAGCAAGCCTCGGCAATGGTTGATCAGGGCGGTGCGTGAATGGCTCAAATGCTGACGGCTGCGATGCAGGCCGCACACGGCTTGCTGTTCAACGCTTTTGACGGCGACGAAACGCATGTTGGGCCTGCCGACGGCTTCACAAATGGCTTCGGCGTCGTTGGCGTCATTTTTGCCGCTTTTACGATGGGGAATGATGAATTTGGGGTTCATCAGTTTGACAGTGTGGCCTTGTCGGGTGAGCTCTCTGGCCCAGTATTGGGAGGAGGCGCAGGATTCGATACCGATCAGGCAGGGATCCAGGTTGGCAAAGAATGGCAAGACTTTGGCGCGGCTCAGGGTTTGGCGTTTCACGGTTTTGCCGTGTTCGTTGACCGCATGGAGTGCAAAGACATTTTTGGCAATGTCGAGGCCGATTCGCGTGATCTTGTTCATGGTTTACTCCTGACCCAGTATGGGTTGGTATTATCCGGTCGCCTCATACAGCGTAGTTCATGTTACTGAGAGGAGGGGGGAAACCATGACAGTACTTAACGCGCAAGTACCCACAACAAAATTAAAAATTGAGATTACCTCAGAACCATAAAAATTAACACAATAATCGGCTGGGTACTTGTCGCAGTTGAAGCCGAAGTTAGATATGTTTACGGAGCTTACACGCTTTTTAAACCCCATTTTTCAAAATTAAACTTCCTAAATAATAGCCGATATCGTCAAAAAAATATAAAACCGCATTACTTATTTATAGCCAATAACCGTTTAACGTACTGGAGATGGACAATATCAATATAATGAAAGTTCCCAATCTTCATACGGAGGAAAAACTTCATAAGTTGGCTCACAGTATGAACGTAAATAATCCGTTGCTCTTTTTTGTGCATAAGTAAAATTTAGCACTTCTCCATTTTCATCAAGCTCAATAACATTTGCAAATATAGCAAAGACCATTTCAATTGCACTAGGCTCTTCGCCGTATAGTGCCAAATAATCTATACCTTCAAGCATACAGTGAGTACCACTTGCCATAAAATATGCAAATGTTCTCAACGCCCCACTAAAACTATTACTTAGCTTCATTTAAATATCTAACGTTGGACATAAGCGGCGCCGGTACGGCGTCCGCTTGATGGACTTGTTATACGATTCACTCCAAAAACACTATGTTTAGATAATTTGGAGCTACTCCATTTTGTTCACACCAAAGATCGAATCTGTCTCTTTCTGACGAAGCATAGCCGGTATCATCATCTAGCGTTGCGATGTGTGTTACGTTATGAATGGGGCGAATGTATTCCCCATCCTTCATAAACAACCTAGTAAGAATCAAATTTTGACTTACTTCATCCATAGTGGCTTGATGTTCAGTTATAAGATATTCATTCATCCCTTTATCTAAGGGCAAATACCCTCCACGCATTGCCATAATGTTTATCGCAGACATTTCTGCCTTGCCAATAATCGCTGGTTCCCATACATGATTGTCATCGCGCTTTAGGCGCTCTTCTTTAAACTCAATCGGGTTGTACATCCAGCCAGCCTTATCTTCTACTCGCACTGCCTTTGCCACTAAAAGAGGCTCAATGTTGTCCATATGAAGACCGTCATCCCATGGCATTTTTATATCAAATTGGCATGATATTTTTGACCAGATTAACTCTAGTATCAGTTTTGCGGAGTTGTGGCGGGTAGAAAAAACAGCTATCCATTCGTTATTATCTTTTATTGCTAAGAATGGAATGCCATTCCCCTTTACAAGGCAATGTTGGTTTGAAGTCACCAAAGATGGAATGCTTGGAATTCCAAATCCGACACCAGTTTCATTTTTCTTTTCTTTCAAAATATCTATAAAAGCTTTCCGCAATCCACTTTCAGTTTTGTATCCATCGTAACCATGAATAATAGAGGCTGGCGCTAAAGACTCTTGCACAAGACAGTAAAATAGAATGCCATCACTCTCAGATAACTCATGGATTCCTGAATAATACTCAGGGGCAACCTTTCCTGTTATTTGAGAGAAGTGCCTTCTCGCTGCAGTAATATCCGGCTCATAACCTTCGTTGATTAGTTTGTACTCGAAATGCTCAGCAAACCTCCTTCGTATGCTAGCAAGATGATCCATCGCATCAATATAATCAGCTTTTTTTAGTGTTTTCTTTACCTCAAAAATGCAGAGAATATGCTCTACATCATAAATATATTGCTCTGTAAGTCCGTATCTCTCACCTTGCCCATGAACAAGCATGCAGTCAATTTGCTCGGGTAGCATTTCGCCACCTATGGATACAAAGCCAGAAACCACGCTCAAATCTAAATGCTTAGGTATGGCAAAGTTTTGATCTATGCCTTGCTTTGTTACTTCCTCATATGCGCTACCCAACGTCGGCATATGTGGCATTTTAATGCCGGCTAATTTTTTGGTCTCTTCTTTGATAAAGAGTTCAAGTAATTCAGACGCTTTACTTATCAATGATGGACTCTCGGTTTGTTTAGTTCGTATAACTTCACTTCGACGACACCTGTCGCCATAAATCAAATTCGCCTAAAAAGGGTTGCCTTCCAGCGAACTTCCTTTAAGATTAGCAGCTTACACGCCAATCTTCCGGTAGTTTCCGGCTCTAGGCGACCGAAATCCAATGGACGGAACCTCATGAAAACTAGCACCACAGACACGCCTCGTCAACCCCGCCTGCTGGAACAGCTGCACAACGCAATCCGCCTCCGCAACTTCAGCAAACGCACCGAAGAAGCCTATCGACACTGGATTATCAAATACATCCGGCACAACAACATGCAGCACCCCGCCAAAATGGGAGCCACAGAAGTCACTGCTTTCCTCTCATGGCTGGCCACCGACCAACAAGTATTCGCCTCCACTCAAAACCAGGCCAAAGCCGCACTGCTTTTCCTGTACCGCCATGTGCTCAACGTAGATTTGCCCTGGCTGGACAGCATCGTCAACGCCAAATTCCGCTACGAAACCATGATCTACACCCACGTACTCAACAAAGGCCCGCTGGGTGTCGCCAGCCCCCTCGACCGAATCTGAACCCGCAAGGAGCACCCCCATGCCCACCCTCAAACTCACCCCAACCCTGCGCAACCACTACCTGCACCTGTTCCAGACCTGCCGCATCACCCCCAAATCCCTGCCCGCCGTCACCGCCCTGGCCGAAAAAATCGCCGCCAACCGCCAACGCTACCAAAGCATCGGCCAGCCGCTGGGCATCCCCTGGTTCTTCATCGGCCTGGTGCACTACCGCGAATGCAGCCTCGTCTTCAGCAAACACCTGCACAACGGCGACCCGCTCACCGCCCGCACCGTGCAAGTGCCCGCCGGACGCCCCCTCAAAGGCAAACCCCCGTTCAGCTTCGAGGACAGCGCCCGCGACGCACTCACCCTGCAAAAGCTCCACCAATGCAAGGACTGGAGCCTGCCCGGCATGCTCTACCAACTGGAAAGCTACAACGGCTTCGGCTACCGCCTGTACCACCCCGACGTCCTCACCCCGTACCTGTGGGGCCAAACCAATCACTACACCGCTGGCGGCTACCCGCGCGACGGCGTCTGGTCCGCCACCTACATCAACAAGCAACTGGGCGTGGCCGCCATCTTGCGGCGGCTGGCGGAAAGGGGAGAGGTGGCTTTCGGGCCGAATGGGGAGCTGGTGGCAGGGGAGGCGCAACCGGTCTCGGTGTGGGCGCGTTTCGATAGCGTCCGCTACAACCCCGCGCAGTTCAACCCGCTGGCCAAGGAATTGCAGCAGCAATTGAACCGCATTGCCGGTATCCAGTTGCTGGAAGACGGCAAGGCCGGGGAGAAGACCTCAACGGCGTTTTACCGTGTCACAGGCCGGTATTTGCAGGGGGATGAGAGGGCTTGAAGCTCCCTCTCCCCTTGTGGGAGAGGGTCGGGGAGAGGGGTGCTGCCGTGGCTTCAGAGATGCCGGGGTGTTCGGGCGCCTTTCCGCACCCCTCTCCCCAGCCCTCTCCCACAGGGGGAGAGGGAGTCGGTCTCACTTCACCTGCGCAAAGAATCCTTCCAGCGCGGCCCGCATCTCCTCGTTCAAATAGCAGGTCAAATACTTGCCTTGACGCTCCACCCGAATCAGTCGGGCGTTGACCAGTTCCTTGACATGGTGCGACACCGTCGGGGCGCCCACGTTCAGCTTGGTCATCAGCTCGGTCAGCCCGCAACGGCATTCCTTCTCCGGCTCCGAAGCCACCACGGTTTCCCGTTGCTGCAACAGTTCCAGATACATCTGCAGGCGGTTGGGGTTGGACAACGCCTTGAACGCCTGGGAAAGATCGTGAATGGAAGTCATGGCGAAGGCCGCAAGTTAATTCGATGATTGTAAAAGTATCATATTTAAAGCGGATTGGCGACCCGCTTAATCAATCACCGCCACCGGTTCCGGGTGCTGCACGGCTTTCAGGAAGGCGGTCGTGTCGGCCGGGGTCACCACCACAATCCGGTCGGGCAGGTACAGCGTCACGGCCAGCGCCGGGTCGGTGGCATACATGCGGAAACTGCCCAACGTGGCGTTGCTGAAATGACCGGTAAAGGCAAACAACCCGCCGTTGCCCAGGGTGCGGCGCGCGTCCAGCAGTGCGGCCGGGCGATGTTCGGCTTTCTCCAGGCCTTGCAGCGGAATGGCTGTTTCCTGAAACAGCCGCTTGATGTACAGCGTCTGGCCCTCCAGCCGGAAACCGCGCACCATGTACACCGCGCACAACACCCAAACCGCAAAGGGCGCACCCGCCACCAGCCGGGTGGACTCCTGGCCGCCCAGCACCAGCGTCAGGCCCAGTAGCAAGACGGTGCCAAAGCCGGTCATCACATACAACAGGCCAGGCCAGGGGGCGGTGGGGAAAAACATGGCGGTGTCCTTGCAAAATCGGGGAAGGCGAACCTTAGCACAAGCGGCGGGAGGATGGCGAAGCGGGAAACACGTGCACCCCGAAAACAAGAACCCCCGCCGGTAAGCGGGGGTATTCTCGATCTGCACGACTCCGGGGTAGGGAGAACGTCAGTTGCCGCCGGCTGCAATGAACTGGCTGATAGACGCGTAAAACTCCATTTCGTCAAAGGTGTCGGGGCCAAGACCGGTCACATCCAGATGGTCCTGGCTGATCTTGCCGGTGTGGCTGGTCATCTGGATAGAACTGGGGTTGTTCACGTCAGACACATAACCGGTGGCGCTGACCGAGGCCAGGGTGTCCAGCGGGTTCCAGCAACCGTACCAGGCGCATTTCCAGTCATTTTCGTTATAGCTGAGGCGGGTGCCGATCTGCTGCGAGTTGATGCCCACCAGACCGTCGTCGTCCATGTCATAAGTGCTGCCGTCACCGGCCCCGGAGGCGCCGTCGTTGTCGCAGTCATCCACGCAATAGCCGTCGCCGTCCGCATTGAAGCCGATAATGGCGCCCAGTGCACTCAGCAGCGGCATCAGGTTGCCGTCGTCCTGTGCGGTAATCAGCGAGCTGATGCGTGCCGCCACCGCTGCGCCACCGCTGCCGGTCAGGTTGTAGTTCTGGTTGAAGACCTTGGAGCCGGTGGTCTTGCCGTCATCGGGGTCATAGTCGTTATAAACCAGTTGCAGGCCGCCTTCGATGATGCTGTTGCGGGCCGACTGGCCGGACACGGTGTTGACAGCGTTATAGAGGATGTCGGCCATCTGGGCGACCAACACGCCACAGGGGTCATTGGCGGGATTACCGTCCCAGGGCAGGTTCCAGCAGAACTGGTCGCCGTTGCGGGCATACTTGTCCAGGATCTTCTTGGCATAAGGGCTGCCGCGATGCGGGGAGGACAAGCTGATCAGGTCCTTCACCACCACATAACCCTTGCGGGCCTTCAGCACATGCGCCACTTTGCGGATGTCGAAACCGCCTTGCGAGTGGCCCACCAGGTTGATGTATTGCGTGCCCTGGGCCGCCATGTAGCTTTCCACCTGATCGGCCAGTTGCAGGCCGCGCAGTTCGGAAGAGCCCAGCGAGGTCACCTGGAAGGCTTCGGCTTTCTGGTCGCCGGGCACCCAGTCATTGCAGCCGTTGATTTCGAGGAAGGAACAACCGTCCAGGGCGAAGGTGCCCCATTCATCGCCAAAATAATCAATGCCCAACAGCGAGTCCCAACCGGCCATGCCGTGGGCGAGAACAACGGGATATTTGGTTTTGGCAGCTTCTTCGGCTGCCGCCTGCTGGGTTCCAAGCCCCAGCGTGATCATGACGGTGGCAGCGACCGCTGCCAGTTTCTTGAAGTTCATGTGCGCCGACCTTTATAGTTCTGGTTTGACTGCGGCAACACGCAAGGCGGAAATTTGGCGTCTGTGGAGGCATGCTCAGCCCCTGAGGCGGCCCGACTATCCCGGAGGGACTCGCGGCTTTCCGTCCCACGATTGCTCGTGGTTTGGCGTGTTGAATCTGTCCTTAAGAACATGTTCCCTGACAGTCCCCAAAAAGCGAGACCTTGCTCACAATTATGCGTATGGTTGAAAAACATGCAATAGCCGTTCGTCGACTAATTAAACCGCTGGTAACTGTACGTTTCATCATCACTGTGGGCATAATCGGGGCAGAAGAAGAATACGGCGTCAGCCGAGGAGTGCAGGGTTGTGAAAAAACGTCTGTGGGTATTCGCCAGTCTGGCCGTGATGCTGGCCAGCATTGGTGTGCTGCTGTTTCTGGCGCTGAAAAAGCCGGACGTTGCTGAAGAGGCGATCGCCGCGACGGACACGCCGCCGACAACGGCCGATGTCCGGCTGGCGGCTCCCATCTACACCAGCGGCCCGCTCAGCCAGTTGCCGCCCGACGAGCAGCAACTGGCCAAGGCCATGCGGGACCGCTTCGGTGACAAGCTGGACCAACCCTACTGGCGCATCCGCGTCATTGAAACCCTGACCAAGATGCTGCAAAAGAAATATCCCAACGACTGGCAGGCCCGGCTGCGGGATTTGCTGCGGCAGATATTCCCGGAACAGGCTGAGGCCTTGCTAGCCACTCTGGAAGCCTACGACAGCTATAGCGACTGGCTGAAGATGTCGCAGGGCAAGCTGGTTTACGCCAGTCTGGAAGAACGGCGCAAAGCTTTGTGGGACAAGCGTGTGCAGTTTTTCGGCAAGGATGCTTATGTCATTTGGGAACAGGATCTGAAGCAGGAGAAAGTGGAGGATGCGTTGCGCAAGATTGACCAGTCCGGACAGCCGGTCAGCCATAAAGTGGACAGTTATGTGAAGACGCTGGCAACGGTTTATGGTCAGGACTCGCTCAACCCGGAGCAGTCACATCCGGTGCAGTTGATGGAAGGCTTCCTGAAGCTGGGGTCAGTACAGGAGGATTTGCACCGGCAAACACCCGAGCAGCAGCGGCAGGTATTGCGCGAACTGCGCAGCAAGCTGGGGTTGAAGCAGGACGCCCTGGAGCGCTTGGAGGTGCTGGACGAGCAGCGCACCCAGCGCTTCAGCTCCGGAGAGAGCTATATGGCGCAACGGGCGGCGTTGGAAAAGCAGTATCAGGGGCAAACCCTGCAATTGCAGCTGAACGCCTTGCAGAACAAGCTGTTTGGCGAAGGCGAGGCGCAACTGCTGCGTAATGAGGAGGCTTCGGGTTACTACCGCTACAAGGAGCGGCAGGTCATCGGTGTCAATTAAGCGCGATCACTTCAGGCGGAGGCCGGTGCTGTCTTCCACGTGGATGCTGAGCGGAATGCCGCTTTGCACGCTTTGTGAAACGGTGCAGAAGTCCTCGAACTGGCCCAGCACCCGTTCCAGATGCTCAATGCCCTCGGCCGGACGGCCCAGATTGATCACGGCTTCCATGCCGGAAATGCGCATGCGGTTCTGCTCGTTGCGGCCGACCGAACAGCTGACTACGGTTTCCATGGCGCCCGCGTCCTGCTTGAACTTGCGCAGGGCAAACACCAGGCTGGCGGAAAGACAATTGGCCACGGCGGCGGCCAGCAGATGTTCGGGAGAGGGACCGGCGCCCTGGCCCAGCGGTGCGGGCAGGTCGGCTTCCAGTAAGGCCATGGCTTCGCCGAAATCGACGGTAAAGCGGTAGTCTTCTTCCCGCGTAATACGTATTTTCAGCGGCTCGCGCATGGCAGGCTCCGGGTTCAGGGTTGGGGGGCGGACACAGGGGGGACGGGAGGGCTCGCCGGGAAGTCATTGTCGGCATTCTTGCTGCCCACCAGGCCCCAGGTGGCCATGTTCAGCCAGGAACGCTTTTCATTTTGAGGCCCCAGGTCAATGCGCGGGCGGCCTTTTTCGTCCACATAGTCCGGGTGGTTCAGCTTCAGCAGCGCCAAGTTGTTGGCGGCCAAGTCCGTCATGCCCAGTTGCTGCTGGCAATAGGCGGTCATGGCCAGCGCTTCCGGGGTCTGCGGGGTTTGCGGGTAGTTCTCGATAACCCAGCGGGCGCGGTTCAGGGCGCTGACCCAGGCGCCGCGCTTCAGGTAATAGCGGGCCGAGTGCATCTCGGCTTCGGCAAACTGGTTGCGCAGGCTGACCATGCGCTGGCGGGCGTCGGCGGCATAGGGACTGTCCGGGAAGCGTGCCAGCAGTTCACGGAACTGGTCAAAGGCCTTGCGGCCGTTGCTCTGGTCGCGATGCGCCTCGTTCTGGTTGAAAAAGGTGAGAAAGGAGTCGCGTCCGGACTCGAAACCGGCCAGGCCTTTCAGGTAATAGGCGTAGTCCAGCTTGGCATGCTGCGGGTGCAGGCGGATGAAGCGG
The DNA here is from genome assembly GCF_030646115.1 of Fluviicoccus sp. Lineage (GTDB taxonomy): Bacteria > Pseudomonadota > Gammaproteobacteria > Pseudomonadales > Moraxellaceae > Fluviicoccus. The sequence goes on along the minus strand of NZ_JAUSMX010000019.1, from coordinate 59,660 downwards.
TCGGCGGCGGACTGCGCACCCGGATAATCCATGTGCTTGAGACGGGCGAAAATCAGTTCCAGTTGCGCCTGTTCCGTGTAGGCGCCAACCGGGTAATGCGACTCCAGGGCTTCCAGATGCTTGCCGGCGGTTTCGAAATTCCCGTAGCGCAGCGACTTCTGGGCGGCGTCGTAATACTCTTTTTCGGTCAGTGAACGGTTTTTATCAGGGGCGGAACTGCACGCAGCCAGTGCAGCGGCCAGTGCGAGGGCGGCGAACCGACGCATAATCTCTCTCAAAAGGGGGTAGAATTGCGCGTATTTAAGCACTTTATCCAACGGCGCGCCAAATATGTCTACAGAAACCCAACATTGCCAGATCCTGGAATCCCGTGTGCCGCCCGATATGTCCGGCATGCGGCTGGATCAGGCGGCCGCGCACCTGTTCGGCGAATATTCGCGTGAGCGGCTGAAAACCTGGATTCAGGACGGCCACCTCACCGTCGGCGGCAAGACCGGCCGCCCCAAAGACCGCGTGGCCGGCGGCGAGGATCTGGTGCTGAACGTGGTGCTGGACATTGAAACCCATGCCCTGCCGCAAGCGATGCCGCTGACCATCCTCTATGAAGACGAACACCTGCTGGTGCTGGACAAGCCCGCCGGACTGGTGGTGCATCCTGGCGCGGGCAATCCGGACGGTACGCTGCTGAACGCCTTGCTGGCGCATTGCCCCGACCTGCAGCACATTCCCCGCGCCGGTCTGGTGCACCGCATCGACAAGGACACCAGCGGCCTGCTGGTGGTGGCAAAGACCTTGCCTGCCCAGGCGGATCTGGTGGAGCAGTTGTCCGAGAAGTCAGTGCATCGGGAATACGAGGCGGTGGTGCAGGGCGTGCTGGTCAGCGGCGGCACCATTAATGCCCCCATTGGCCGCCACCCCACCGAGCGGGTGCGCATGGCCGTGATCACCGGCGGCAAGCCGGCGGTGACGCACTACCGGGTCATCAAGCGTTTCCGGGGCCATACCCATGTGCGGGTGCAGCTGGAAACCGGCCGCACCCACCAGATCCGTGTCCATTTTGCGCACAAGGGCCATCCGCTGCTGGGCGACCCGGTGTATGGCGGGCGTCACCGCCACCCCAAGGGCGCCACGCAGGAGCTGCTGGAGATGTTGCAGCACTTTCCTCGTCAGGCGCTGCATGCCCGGCGGCTGGGCCTGGTGCACCCGGCCAGCGGTGAGGACATGAGCTTTGAGTCACCCCTGCCGGAAGATTTCCGGGAACTGCTGGCGGTGCTGGAGCGGGATGTAGCGGCGGAGTAAATCACTCCGCCTGACACTCACAGCCCCAGCAACCCCTTCTTCGCGGTCTTGCGGATTTCCTGTTCGTCCTGCCATTCCACCAGTCCGGTCTTCAGGTTCATCAGCTTCAGCGTGAACTTGTAATAGACCGACTTGGTCTTGGTGAACTTGCTGTACACATCGCCGGTGCCGCCCGCTTCCTTGTAGATGCTGCTCAGGTTGCCGTAGTACATGTATTCCGCGCCAATCATCTGTCCGAAACGGATGGCGGTCTTGGGGTCCACCAGCTCATCGTTGTTCTGGAACTTCAATTGCGAGCGCGCCGATTCCACCCGCGACATGTCCACCAGCCGCACCTTGCCGGATTGCAGCAGCTTGGTGGTCATGCTGTCCAGCACGGACTCGGTGTCGATGTGTTCGTCAGTCTTGTTGGCAATGCGTTCCACAAACAGCACCGGGCGCTTGCTGGCGGCCGTGGCTTCACCAATCACCGGCGAGGCCAGCAGCGATTCGGTCATGCTCTTGGCAGTCATTTGCAGGTCGGTGGAGCCGAAGCGTTCAGTGACGGTCTCCGGGGCCTGCGCATCGCCATAATGGACGCTGGCGCAGCCTCCCAAAGCCGCCGTGAGGATGGCGGTGCTGATCAGGGCGGTATGTTTCATGGTGTTCTCCTAAAGCGGCCAGGCGGCCGTGTAAAACTGGTTGTCCACCTGCACCACCCGCAACAGGGTAAGGCGCTGGCGGTTGACGGTCAGCCGGACGGTGGAAGCGCCGTTCAGGCGAATTTCATGCTCGCCTTCCGGTAAGGGAAAGCGGGCGATATGGGCGAATCGGGGTAAGGTCAGCCAGCTGCGCAGGTCGGCCTGTTCGCTGATCAGGTTGTAAGCACCCACCAGCATCCCCAGCAGTTCACCGCCTTTGTCGCGGCTTTCTTTTTGCATCTGGTGCTTGGTCTGGGCGCGCAGTGTCTGCCGGGTCAGCAACGACAGCATGCGGTCACGCAGGGCGCGGGCGGACAAGGCCTGGATGTCGGCCAGCGGTTGCGTCTGCACCGGTTGTTTCAGGGCGGCGGCCTCCACCCGCAACGGGGTGGCGGCCTGCCAGGCCTGCGGATAGTAGGGAATGGCCAGCACATACCAGGCTTCCGGCCACGGGAAGGGCAGGAACAGTTCCTGACGCGGCGGCGCCAGGCCTTCTTCGTACATCACCACGACGAAGCCTTCATTCTCCCTGGGTTTGCGCGGAGCAGGTGCGGCCGGTAGCTTCAGCGGTGAAAGGTCTTCACGGCGGTTCAGTTGCAGGGCCAGGCGGATGACGTCCAGTTGCAGTTGCGGATGGTCCGGGGCCAGCGACAGGGCGCGCTTGTAGTCGATATAGGCGTCGTCCCACTGCTTGCCGGACTCATACAGCACCCCGGCCAGATACAGCGACCACGGGTTCTGCACGGCGGAGCCGGTGCGTTTGGCCAGATTGTCGAGGTTGGTCAGTTCACCGTTATAGTGTTCCATCGCGGCAGTTGAGAGGCCGGTGGAGGTGTCCTCGCCGTCATGGGCGTCACGGGCCTTGTCCTGCAGGCGCTGCGCCTGCCGCATTTCCACCAGCGCGCCTTCACGATTGTTGGCGGCCACATAGTTCAGCGCCTGGTAGCTGTGCAGCAGCACTTGCTCATAAGCGGGGCTGCGATAGGGAATGGCGTTGTCGTTGCTGACCAGCGACAGTCCCTGATTGGCGGTCTGGCTCGCGGAAATCAGCGCCTTGTCTTCTGCCTGGCGGATCAGGCGGTCGGCTTCGGCAAAGGCCTTGAGGCTGGCGGGATAGTCACCCTCCAGCTGGGCCAGCCGTCCTTCTTCCAGGCGCGCCAGCAGCACATCACGGCCGCTGCCGATTTTACGGGTTTCCGTCAGGGCGGGGGTCAGGTTATGGGAGCTGATGGCGTGGGTATAGACTCCGGCGCGAACCGGATAAGGGGTGAAGACACTGTTGTTGGCGCACCCGGCCAAGAGCAGCAGGGTGCACAGGAAAAAGCTGATGCGCAACGGCATGGCGGCTCGTGATTCGGTTTTGTCTGAGTCTAGCAAAGCCCGGCGGGGTTTAGCCGGGGCTTTGTTGCTGTTTCTTTAATCGGGGGGGCTGAATGGCCTGTGCTTGGTGTCCGAGGCTCAGGACTTCCGGTCCAGCCGTTTCAGCAGGTTGATCATGGTGATGTAAGGCCCCTGGCGCTGCACAAAATTGCTGGCCCAGATCGGAAGGTTGCCGCCGGGGTCCATCACTACTTCGCCTTTGAAATAGATGCGATCCTCGTCAACGGCGGCAATCCAGCTTTCCATGCGCGCAAAGGGCATGCGCACCCGTCCGGGCTGCTCCGGCATGTAGTCGGCTACGGAGGACGCCTGAACCATGGCGCGCTGGCCGTTCCGCACAAATTCCGCCTTGAAGTGCAGCACCACGTCACGATCCGGGAAGCCCATGGGTGGGCTGAATACAGCGTAGACAAAGGCTTCCTGCGGGGAAACCTGTTTCAGCAGGCGGATTTCCTTCAGGCGCCAGAACCATTGCGGATAGCTGTCAAAGTCCATCAGCAGTTTGACCATGTCGCTGACCGTGGCCGGCAATTCCGCCTCGGCTTTCATGGAGCGGACCCGCGCGTTGTCCTCGCGTTTGCTGTACACCTGAATGTTGCGCGGCTTGTCTTCCTTGATCAGTTGCCATTGCGCGGGGGTGCGGGATTGAAGCGCGGCTACGTCGTCACCATCGGCCATGGCCGTTCCGGCAGGCAGCAGTATTCCGGCCGCCAGAAGCCACAGGCAGAAGAAAAACGGATGCTGGAATATGAACATGCGCGGCTATCTTTGTTGTTGTGGTTGAATCATGTACAGAAGGATAGCACTTTGCTGCCCGCAATTCGTTAGCTACTTCACAAAAACAAAACCGCCCGGAGGCGGTTTTGTTTTCATTCCGGAGCCGGGCGGCTTAGTACAGCACGCGCGTCCGGATGGTGCCGTCAATTTCCTGCAGCTTTTGCAGGGCGACGGTTGAACAGTCCGCATCCACATCCATGACCAGATAGCCGATGGCTTCGTTGGTCATCAGGCTTTGCGCCGAGATGTTGATGTTGTTTTCGGCAAACACCCGGTTGATGGCGGACAGCACGCCCGGCACATTGCGGTGGATGTGCAGCAGGCGGTGCTTGCCCGGTTGCAGCGGAATCGCCACTTCAGGGAAGTTCACGGCCGACAGCGTGGTGCCGGTGTCGGAATAGCGGGCGAACTTCTCGGCCACTTCCAGGCCGATGTTGGCCTGGGCTTCCAGCGTGGAACCACCGATGTGCGGGGTGAGGATGACGTTGTCGAACTTGCGCAGCGGCGACAGGAATTCTTCGTCGTTGGCCTTCGGCTCCTTGGGGAACACGTCGATGGCGGCGCCGCCGATGTGCTTGCTTTCCAGGGCTTCCGCCAGAGCGTCGATATCGACGCAGGTGCCGCGGGCGGCGTTGATGAAGATGGCGCCCGGCTTCATCTTGGCGAACTGTTCGGCCTTCATCATGTTCTTGGTGGAAGCCAGTTCCGGTACGTGCAGGGTCACCACGTCAGCGGCGGCGAGCAGTTCGTCCATGGTGCCGACCTGGCGGGCGTTGCCCAGCGGCAGCTTGGTGACTACGTCAAAGTAGATGACCTGCATGCCCAGCGACTCGGCCAGCACCGACAGTTGCGATCCGATGGAGCCGTAACCGACGATGCCCAGCACCTTGCCGCGGGTTTCAAACGAGCCTTCCGCCGACTTCGACCAGCCGCCGCGATGCACCAGCGCATTCTTCTCGGGAATGCCGCGCAGCAGCAGGATGGCTTCGGCCAGCACCAGTTCGGCTACCGAACGGGTGTTGGAGAAGGGGGCGTTGAACACCGGCACGCCTTTTTCCATGGCGGCCTTCAGGTTGACTTGATTGGTGCCGATGCAGAAGCAGCCGACCGCGACCAGCTTGTTGGCGGCGGCCAGCACCTTCTCGGTGACCTGGGTGCGGGAACGGATGCCCAGGAAGTGCGCGTCCTTGATCTTCTCGATCAGGGCGTCTTCATCCAGCGCGCCGCGCAGGTATTCAATGTTGGTGTAGCCGTTGTTGCTCAGCACGTCGAGGGCGTTCTTGTGCACGCCTTCCAGCAGCAGGAAGCGGATCTTGGCTTTGTCGAGGGAGAGTTGGCTCATGGGGGCGGTTCCTGAAGGCCGAAAATTCAAGCCGCATATGATACCATAAACGCCTTGCCAAACCACGTGATTTCAGGATAAGCCATGCTCACCCCCTCCGCACTCCACCAGTTGCAAGCCATTGTCGGGGAAACCCGTGTCAAGACTGATGCCGACAGCCTGAAAACCTGGGGCGTTGACTGGACCAAGCACTTCACCCCCGCTGCGTCTGCCATTGTTTTCCCGGCCACCACCGAGGAGGTGCAGGCCATTGTGCGCCTGGCCAATGTCGAAAAATTCGCGCTGGTGCCGTCCGGCGGCCGCACCGGGCTGTCCGCCGGAGCGGTTGCAGCTTCCGGGGAAGTGGTGATCAGCTTCGACCGCATGAACAAGGTGCTGGAATTCCACGCCGCCGACCGCCTGGTGCGGGTGCAGGCCGGGGTGGTCACCGAACAACTGCAGCAATACGCCGACGAGCAGGATCTCTATTACCCGGTGGACTTCGCCTCGGCCGGTTCCAGCCAGATCGGCGGCAACATCGGCACCAATGCAGGCGGCATCAAGGTGATCCGCTACGGCATGACCCGCAACTGGGTGCTGGGCCTCACCGTCGTCACCGGCAAGGGCGACATCCTGCGCCTGAACAAGGGCATGATCAAGAACGCCACCGGCTATGACCTGCGCCACCTGTTTATTGGCGCGGAAGGCACGCTGGGTTTTGTCACCGAGGCCGAGATCAAGCTGGAGCGCAAGCCGCGCAACCTGAAGGTGATGGTGCTGGGCACGCCGGACTTCGCGTCGGTGATGAACATCCTCGCCACTTTCCAGGCGCAACTGGACCTGACCGCCTTCGAGTTCTTCTCCGAACTGGCCGTGCAGTGCGTGACGGCGAGCGGCGACATCGCCCGTCCGTTCTCCGAAGTCACGCCGTTCTATGCGCTGCTGGAGTTCGAGGCGCTGTCAGAAGTCATGGAAGAGCAGGCGATGGGCCTGTTCGAGCACTGCGTAGAGCAGGGCTGGGTGATCAACGGGGTGATGAGCCAGAACGAAACCCAGCTGCAGAACCTGTGGCGGCTGCGCGAGGACATTTCCGAGACCATCGCCAAGTACACGCCGTACAAGAACGACATTTCGGTGCTGATCAGCCGCGTTCCGGCCTTTATCGCCGACATTGACGCCATCGTCACCGAAAACTACCCCGATTTCGACGTGGTCTGGTTCGGCCACATCGGCGACGGCAACCTGCACCTGAACATCCTCAAGCCCGCCGACCTCAGCAAGGAAGACTTCTTCGCGAAGTGTCAGGTGGTGAACAAGCAGGTATTCGAAACCGTGCAGAAGTACGACGGCTCCATCTCCGCCGAACACGGCGTCGGCATGACCAAGAAGCCGTATCTGGGCTACAGCCGTTCGCCGGAAGAAATTGCCTACCTGAAGGCGATCAAGCAGGTATTCGACCCCAACAATGTCGTCAATCCGGGCAAGATCTTCGATCTGGAGGCTTGACCGTTTCTCCCCTTGGCGCGGCCGGTTGGGCGGTGTAATGTTCCGCATTCCCCGCTTGACCTGAAGCGGGGAGTCTTGACCATAACACTAACAATCTCCGTGAGACCGCCGCGCCATGCCCCTGCCCATTGTTGATTTCTTCTACGACATCGTCAGTCCCTACAGTTACGTCGCCGCCAAGCGAATCCACGAGCTGGACGGACTGGCCACCGTGCGCTGGCGTCCCTGCCTGTTGGGCGGTGTGTTCAAGGCCACCGGCAATACCGGTCCGGCGTTCACGGTGCCCGCCAAGATGCCTTACATGTTCAAGGATTTGTCGCGGCTGGCTGCCTATTACGGCTTTCCGTTGACGGTCCCGAAATCCTTCCCCGCCAACACTGTCACCGTGCAGCGCGTGCTTTGTGCCGCTGACGAAGCGCAACTGCCCGCGCTAAGCATGAAGCTTTTTGATATGTATTGGGGGCAGGGCATTGATGTGTCTGACAGCATCACCCTGAATTCGCTGGTGGGTGAGGCCTTGATGGCCAAGGCCGGGGACGACGGGGTCAAGGCGCGTTTGCGCGAGAATACCGAAGCGGTGGTTGCCGCCGGGGGCTTCGGCGCTCCGACGTTCCTGTTGGACGGTGAATTGTATTTCGGCGAAGACCGCATGTTCCTTTTGATAGACCGTTTGAAAAAAGCCTGACAAATTCCCCGCAACATCTAGTCTTCTGGTAAGGGTGAATATCTTCACCCCGCCATGGAGTGCGGATCATGATGTTGCGGCCGGGTTTCCTGATGCTCTGCCTGGTATTGCTGGCGGCCTCGCGGCCCGTTCAGGCGGATCATGCCGCTGGTCATCACGGCCGTATGAACATGGAACAACGCCTTCAAGCCCTAGAGGCTGAAATCGCCCGCCTCAAGGCGCAGCCGTCGCTCAACCGCATCGATGGCGGCCTGCGCGCCCAATCCGCCGACGGCTCCACCCGCTTCCGTTTCTTCGGCCGTTTGCAGGCGGATTACGCCTTCTACCGCAAGGATATCAATAATCTGGGCAGCGGCTCCGAACTGCGCGCCTTCCGTCTGGGCGCGCGTGGCACGGTGGCGCCGGGCTGGGACTACAAACTGGAAACCGAGGTGCTGACCGGCCAGAAAGTCCGCGTCACCGAGGGCTACCTCGCCTACACCGGCTTCCCCAACACCCAAATCCAGATCGGCAACATTTTCGAAATGTACGGACTGGAGGAATACGCCAGCGCCGTCGACGTCATCTTCATGGAACGTTCCATGGCCATCGACACCTTCGCCCCCGACTACAATCAGGGCATCGCCATCATGCGTTGGGGGGAAAACTGGAGCCTCGGGGCCGGGCTGTACGGCGATACCGCCAACAACGCCCAGACCAAGCTCAACGAATCCTGGGGTAGTTCCGCGCGGCTGGTCATCGCACCCCGGCACCAGACCGGCAACGTCGTCTCCATAGGCCTAAGCACTTACTGGCGCGACAAGACAGACAATACGGCCGGCTTCAGCGCCCGCCCGGATTCGCACATCACCCCCGTCAAGCTCGCGGATACGGGAGCCATCGCCAATGTCAGCACCATCACCGCCATCGCCACCGAACTGTCGTGGACACAGGGGCCGTGGTCGTTGCAGGGTGAAGTGACACAAGTCAAAGTCAACCGTTTCGGCGGGAAAGCAGATGCCACCTTCAGCGGCGGCTACCTCGCCGGAACCTATAGCCTGACCGGTGAAAGCCGCCCGTGGGACATGAAAATCGCCACCTACAGCCGCATCACCCCGACGGCTAAGGGCGGCGCGTGGGAACTGGCGCTGCGCTACGACGCGCTGGACCTGAACGACAAAGCAGCCGGAATCACCGGCGGCCAAATGAACACCCTCACGCTCGGCCTGAACTGGTACCCCAACCCCCTGATCCGTTTCGCCGCCAACCTGATCAAAGTCAACGCCGAAAAAGACTACGACGCCAACGGAACCCTCGACACCGACCAACCGCACATCGCCCAGCTCCGCGCCCAAATCGCCTTCTAACTCAGACCCCACAACCCCCAACGCCGTCCGCAGCCAACTGTTTGAGCCAACAAGATCAGGAACGCAGAGATGGAAACGAGGCATCAAGAGGGAAGGAACGGAAAGCGAGTTTTGGCGTAGGACACGGTTTTGCTTACTTTTGCCAAGACAAAAGGAAGGCCCGCGGCAGGCGGATGACAAAACCCCCTTGATCCCCCTTTCCAAGGGGGAAATGAAAAAGGGCGCATTCAATGCGCCCTTACCCCATCCCGAAACATCACGGCAAAGCCGGTGAATTCCACTCCGCCCGAATCCACGGCGCATCCCGCAAATCCCCAAACTCCGCCGAATTCGTGCTGTACGCCGGATCCCCGTAATAAAACACATTCGGCGTCTGCGTAAAAGGCGTGGTCCCCGCAAAGCCCACATCATTCGAATAAATCACCCACGGCTGCGTCGTCCCGTTCCCCGCATCCAGCCGCCCGCCATTCTTGCTGATCGCCCCGTTATAGCGAATCTGCACCCCGTCCTCGCCCCCGGTCTTCATGGCATGCGCCCCGCCATCCACCCCGATTTTCGGATGCGTCCCGTCCTTGGCCATTTTCGCCCAGGTCACCATCTGCTCGCCATTGTGCTGGCTGATCGCCACATGCGTCGGTACGCCGTTCTTGACATAGACGTTGTAACGCTCCCAGTCATGTTCATGGTCGTTCAACCAGTCGTTGTCCGCGTAATACAGCCAGTATTGATACACGTCGTAACCGCCCGACTGCACAAAATGGAAATACACCGCCGGACGCTGGTCATTCGGCCCGCGATTGGCCCAGCCCGTGGAACCGGTGCCGGTCACGCTGCCGCCAATCTTGAAACGTATCAGGTTTTCCTTGTTGTGCTCGACATCGGCATCGTAGGGGGTGAAGCGGTAGGCTTGCGGGAAGTTCTGCTCGCCGGTATCAAACCAGTCGGTGCCGTCAAACTGCAGCGTGGCCAGCAGGTCGGCCGGATTGTACAAGGCATGGGCGGCAGGCGCGGACAACAGTCCGGCAGCCAACGCCAAGGAAGCGAGAATGGAACGCATGGAGCCCCCGGGAAATCGTTATAGGTATTTGGTGTTGCCTATTTATAGAGCAATCCTGGGGCAGGGGATTGATGATTGCCGACAGTCCGTCGGCGGGAATTGCCGAATGGGCTCAGTCACCCCAGGAATCCTGGAATTTATGGATCTGTCGCCGTTCCTTCTTGTTCGGCCGGTGATCCGGATACGCCAGATTCTGCGCCTTGCGTTGCTCTGCCTCATGAGCCCGCCGCGCCACGCTTTCCGGCGTTTCCTCATACAGCAGTTGCGCCGTCGTGGCAGGGCCGCGCACCTCACTCAGCGCCTTGACGATCACCGTTTTTTCCTCAAAGCCCTGCCGCACCGTGAATTCCATGCCTATCTTCACTTCCTTGCTGACTTTCACCCGTTGGCCGTCGCAATGCACCTTGCCGCCTTCAATGGCATCCTTGGCCAGTGAGCGGGTGCGGTAGAAGCGGGCGGCCCACAGCCATTTGTCGGCGCGGACGCGGTCATCGGTGTCGGTCATCAAAAACTCCGGTCGTGAGGTGAAATCCCCTGAATCAGTTGGGGTTATACTGAAAAAATACCAGTCAGGGGAAGATGGCATGTTTGCACAAACCGAACTTTTCATCGTTGAAGCCGTGATGTGGCTGAAATTGTGCATCGAACTGATTGGGGCATTGATCATTGCCGCCGGCATCCTGGTGGCGTTGCGGCATCTGATGGCGGAGTGGAGCCGTGGCCGCAGCGCCGGGTTTTCGGTGGTGCGGCTGGAACTTGCGCGCTATTTGGCGCTGGCGCTGGAGTTCCAGCTGGCGGCGGACATCCTGTCCACGGCGGTGGCGCCCAGTTGGCAACAGATCGGCCAATTGGGGGCCATTGCCGTGATCCGGACCGGCCTTAATTTCTTCCTGCAGCGCGAAATGCGCGAGGAGCACGCTTAGTCGTGTGCGGCGTCGGGAGCTTGGTATGGTGATGATCCGGTTGTCGGCTTCAAATCCTTGGCGGTGCGTCCTGGCGGTGGCCTTGTCGCTGCTGCTCGCGGCGTGTGCCGGTAACCCGGTGGTGGTGACCAGGACGGATCCTGCCTCCTGGGGGGCTCTGGCCGTAGTGGCGGAAAGCGCGGAGCCGCAATTGCATTTCGAGGGCTTTGCCCACAGCCGTCCCGAGGGAGCGGCCAAGGCAGGCGGGGTGACGCTGGCCGCTTGTGTGGTGGGGGTGCCGGTGGTGACTGCCTGTCCCGGCTTTTGCGGGCCGGTGATGATGGTGGTGCTGGGTGTCTGTGCGGCGACGGCCGGGGCGGCTACGGTGGGCGGCGGTGTGCTGGCTCCCGGCGGCAAGGCCGTGCGCAAGGCGGAAGGCGGCATGACCGCCGCGCTGGCGCAACGAAGCATTCAGCAGACCCTGCAGCAGCAAGTGGAGACGACGCTGGTTGCCGAGGGGCGGGCCGTGATCACGGTTCCGGAGGAGCAGGCCACGACCGTCGTGGCCGGCAACGATTTCCGGGCGCTGGCGGCTCAGGGCGTTGATCACGTGCTGGTCGTCAGCCTGCGCGAGGCAGGCACCCGGGGGTTCGGTATCAACGCGCCGGTCTACGGCTACATGAACATGCGATTCCGGCTGGTTCGCACCCTTGATAACGTCGAGTTGTTGAATCGTGAGCTGAGGTTCGAAGGTGAGGGGCGCAAGATTCTCGATTGGTCTGCCGACGAGGCCAAACCCTTGCTGGCCATGCTGGAGCGCGGGTATGACACCTTGGCGCATGCCACTGCCGACGAGCTGCTGCATGGCTATCCTTATCCTTCCGATCCGCGCACCATGGCCGGTCTGGGTTCCGTGGCCCGCGGCCTGGCACCGGTCTACCCGCCCACGCGGGGCAGTCTGGGCGAGACACCGTGGGTCGGCTCCGTTTTTGAGTGGACTCAGGTTCGTGACCTGCAACCGGATTTACGCTGGGAAGCCTTTCCCCGCCCCGCTGACCTGACGAAAGCCCCGGAGCTGCAACAGGCCGAAGCGGTCGGTTATGACGTGGTCATTGCCCGGGAGGAAGGGGGGGCACCCGCCGAAATCGTCTACCACCGCGAGAACCTGCCCCTGCCTGAGCATCGCCTGACATCGCCGCTGGCTTCCGACACCCGTTATTTCTGGAGTGTCCGCGCCCGTTTCCGGATGGCCGGGCGGTTGTGGTTGACGCCTTGGAGCGGGGTGTTCCCTTACGGCGTAGTCCAACGTCAGTCAGTTGAAAAGCTGACATCGCCCTCGCGGCTGTCCTTCCGTTTCAGGACCCCGTGACGCGGTTGCGGCCATCACGGGCTTTCTTTGGGATGGACTTTCAGCCCTTCGTCACATCTTCCCCGTACAGCCAGTCCAGTTGACCGGCAAAGAAATCCGGCGCCACCCGGGACACCATCCATAACGGCGAGTAGAGCAGCGCTTGCCCGGCGGTGCTGTGCTGGTGGTAAAGCTTGCCGTTGCGGCGCGACACGGCCTGCACCCGCGTGGCGCGGGGCTTGCGTTTCTCTTCATAGCGGCTCAGGGCGGCGGGGATATCCTGTGCATGCCGCGCCAGTTGTTCAGCCAGCACCCAGGCGTCCTCAATGGCCATCACCGCGCCTTGCGCCATGAACGGCAACATCGGGTGGCAGGCATCGCCAAGAAGGGTCACCCGTCCTTTCGACCAATGGTCCAGCGGCGGTAATTCCCGCAGCGCCCATTTGTAGAACTCGCCATCGCCGCCAGCTTCCATGATCCGTCGCACAATGGGATGCCAGCCGCTGTAATCCCGCAGGATGTCATCTTTACCTCCCAGGCTGGTCCAGCCCTCATAGGGCCAGCCGTTTTCCTCCACCACGCCCACCAGGTTCACCAGTTCGCCGCGCCGCAGGTAGTAGGTGACGACATGCTTGCCCGGCCCCACCCAGACGGTGGCCTTGGGCGGCACCAGGCCCTTGGGCAGGCGCTCGGTGGCCACGGTCATGCGCCAGGCGGACATGCCGCTGAAGTGTCCGTCAGCGATGTCGAACAGTTCCCGTCGCACGACGGAATGCACGCCGTCGGCGCCCACAAGCACATCGCCACGGGCTTGCCCGCCGTCGGTAAAGATCAGGGTGACGCCTTGCTCATCCTGACGCACTTCCTTTACTTCCTTGCCCAAATGCAGGGCGCCGGGCGCATGGCTGTTGACCGCGTCCAGCAGGATGGCTTGCAGGTCGGCGCGGTGCAGATGGTAATAAGGCGCACCATAGCGTTGAACGGTGTCATCAAAAGGCAGCGAGAAAATGACGCGCCCGGTGGTGCCGACGCGCATTTCCCCGGCCTCCGGCCGGAAAGCCATGTGGTGCAGGGCATCGCCCAAGCCCAGCGCATGCAGTACATGCGCCCCGTTCGGGCCAATTTGCAGGCCTGCACCCACTTCTTCCAGATGGTGGGCCCGCTCGTAAAGGCTGACCTCGAAGCCCTGGCGAAGCAGGGTGAGGGCGGCGGTGAGGCCGCCGATGCCGGCGCCGGCGATCAAGACGTGCATGCAAGTTCTCTGGGGATGTCAGTGCTGATGGCTTGAAAGATTACCCTTAATGACCCTCAGGGCATAGTGGGCAGGCCAACTGTTCCATCGGCTGTCTTGTACATGACGCTTCACACAGGTAAGTTAAGGAATCGTAAACAGACGGGGGTGAAAGATGAAACCAGCCAAGCTGCTGGCCTTGCTGCTGGCGCTGCTACTGATTGCCGCCGGAGCCGGGGTGGCGTTGACGTGGGCGCCGGATCGTTCCGTGGCTGAATTGCAGGGTCGTTGGGCCGCGCCGCCCTCGGCGTTCATCAAGGTCATGGATATGGATGTCCATTATCGGGACGAAGGGCCGCGTTCGGACCCCCGCCCGATTGTGCTGTTGCACGGCACCTCGTCCAGCCTGCATACCTGGGACGGCTGGGCCGCCGACCTGTCACAGACCCGGCGCGTCATCCGCTTTGACCTGCCGGGTTTTGGTCTCACCGGTCCAAGCCCTGACGGCATTTACAGCATGGATCGCTATGTTGATTTTGTTACGGCGGTCATGGAAGAGTTGCAAGTCAACCGCTATGTGCTGGGCGGGAATTCGCTGGGTGGGGAAATAGCTTGGGAAGTCGCCGTCGCCAATCCCTCCCGGGTTGAAAAACTGATTCTGGTGGATGCCGGCGGTTATCCGATGACGGGCTCCATGCCCATTGGTTTCAGGATAGCCCAGCTGCCCGGTATCAGCAGTATTTCCAGCTACATGCTGCCCCGGTCCATGATTGAGGCCAGCCTCAAGGATGTCTACGGTGACCCCTCGAAGATTACGCCGGAGCTGGTGGACCGGTATTATGAGCTGACCCTGCGCGCCGGTAACCGCGCGGCCGTCAGTGAGCGCTTTGCGCAGTCCAATGCCGGTCGTGATGCCGATAACATCCGCAAGGTGCAGGAGCCAACACTGATTATCTGGGGGGCCAAGGACAAGCTGATTCCGCCTGAATACGCCGAACGTTTTCGTCAGGATATTCCCGGCAGCTGGGTCGCCATGTTTGATCATCTGGGCCATGTGCCGCAGGAAGAGGATCCGGCGCGGACGCTGGACGCCGTCCGTCAGTTTCTGGACAAGCCTTAGCGCCGTACCGCCGGGATGGGCAGCAGTTCGGCAAAATGGCCAACCGCCACGAACTCCAGCCGTTGGCGGGGCGCCTGCTTGCTGTCGGGTTGCGCAATGGTCAGCAGGTGACCGATGCCATACTGGCGCGCAGCGCGCAGAACGCTTTCACTGTCATCGACAAACAGCGCCCGTTCCGGCGTGAACGGGGCCAGTTGCTGCAGACGGTGCCAGAATTCCTGATGTTCCTTGGGATAACCCAGCTCATGCGAGCTGATGATGCGGCTGAAGAAACCGGCAATTGCCGTATGTTCCAGCTTCAGCGTCAGCGCGTCCGGGTGGGCGTTGGTGATCATCCATACGGCCTTGCCGCTGTCGGCCAGTGCTTGCAGGAACAGGTCGGCGTCGGCGCGGACGGCCAGCAGGTGGCTGATTTCCCGTTTCAGCGCCACGATGTCCAGACCCAGTTCGGCCGACCAGTGATCCAGGCAATACCAGTTCAGGTTGCCGCGCTCCGCCTCCAGTCGCGGGTACAGTTGCAACTTGCTGTCGGCGACAGACAGGCCGTGTTTGCGGGCATAGACTTCCGGCACGAATTCCTGCCAGAAAAAGTTGTCGAAGTGCAGGTCAAGCAGGGTGCCGTCCATGTCGAGCAGCACAGTATCAATCGAGGACCAGTCAATCATGATGAACCGGGAAACCTTGCTGAGGGAAGTGAGGGCCATCGCCGAAGCCGCCGGCCGCGCTATCCTGGCTATTTACCAGGACCCGCAACACTGGGAAGTGCAGCACAAGGCCGACGCCTCGCCGCTGACCGCTGCGGACCTGGCCGCGCATGCACTGATTGTAGAGGAACTGGCCGCCCTGACGCCAACCATTCCGGTACTGTCGGAGGAGGCGGAAGCTGACCCCCTGAGACGGAGTTGGCCACTGTTGTGGGTGGTGGACCCGTTGGACGGCACCCGCGAATTCGTCTCCCGCACCAATGACTTCACGGTCAACATTGCGCTGGTGGAAGGCCATGAGCCGGTGCTGGGTGTGATGCATGCCCCGGTCTATAACCTGAGCTACGTGGCGGCGCGGGGGCTGGGGGCTTGGCGTTTTGTCAATGGCGTCGGCGAACGGATTGGCGTCGTTGCCTTGCCGGTCATTCCGCGCGTGCTGCTGAGCCGCCATCATCAAAGCGGCGCCGAGGCCGCCATGCTTGACGCCATCGCCCGTCATTTCGGTGACTGCCAGGCCTTGCAGGTAGGCAGCGCCTTCAAGATGTGCCGCATTGCCGAAGGCGCGGCCGATATTTATCCACGTTTCGGCCCCACCATGGAATGGGACACCGCCGCCGGTCAGATATTGCTGGAGGAAGCGGGCGGACAGCTGACGGGGCATGACGGCCAGCCCTTGCTTTACAACGCCCGTGACACGCTGGTGAATCCGCCGTTCCTGGTGGTGGGGGAGCGGGCGCGGCTGGAGGAAATACTGGCGTTGCTGCCCAAGGGCTAGTCGCGCCGGAACCACCCGGCCATGCTGAGACGCAGGCGGTCGGCCGGCAGCACTTCATGCGGTATGTCGTGACTGGTGAACAGCAGCAGCGTGCCGCCTTGGGGCGCCAGTGTCATGACTTCTTCATCCCGGGCGTTCCAGACCCGGATCTCGCCGCCCGCACCGTCAGGCCATGCCGGGTTCAGGTAGCAGACTGCCGTGATGACGCGGGCGTCGTTGTCGCGGTGGCGGTCCACATGCCGTTTGTAGAAGCTGCCGGGCAGGTAATGGGCATAGTGGGTTTCAAACTGACGCAGTCCCAGATACAGTTCCCGGTTCAGGATCGCTTGCAGATCCGCCATACGTTGCAGGTAACGCCCGCCGGCCGGGAAGTCCGGCTGCAGCCAGCAAATGCTGTCACCGCGAATGCCGGTATTGTGCTGCTGCCCCGCAGCGCGGCCGATGGCGGCGGCATGGAAATGACCCTCTTCGTGCCTTTGCAGGCATTCATCGTGCAGTAACTTCAACATTGGCGGTGAAAGAAAGTCCGGAATTACGGCATAATGGCGCTGCGCCAGTGATTCCACGGCTTCCGTGAAGTCGGTTTCTGGCCAGTCCGTTTGAGAGATTTGCATGAATTACCGCCATCATTATCATGCCGGCAACTTTGCCGACGTGATGAAACATATTTTGCTGATCGGGTTGCTGCAAGGCATGCAGCGCAAGGATGCCCCGTTCTGCTACATCGACACGCATGCCGGATGCGGCTGGTACAACCTGGCTTCCGCCCCCGCGCAGAAGACCGGGGAGTATAAACAAGGCGTGCGCAAGCTGCAGCCCCACAAGAACAACCCGGAATGGGTGAAGTTGTGGTTCTCGCAACTGGAACTGCTGCGCAAGGAACAGAACAGCAAGGGCTTTTATGGCGGTTCGCCGTGGTTTGCACTGCAAATGATGCGTCCGCAGGACCGCATGGCGCTCATGGAATTCCACCCGGTGGACGCCGAAAAACTGCGTGACAACTTCGGGCGTTACCCCAATGTCGCCGTGCATCACCGTGACGCCTATGAAGGCATTACGGCGTTGATTCCGCCCAAGGAAAAGCGCGGCCTGGTCTTCATTGATCCTCCCTATGAGGAAGAGCGTCAGGATTTCCCGCAACTGGTGGAGTTGCTGGTCAAGGCCTACACCAAATGGCCGACCGGCGTGTACGTATTGTGGTATCCGGTCAAGGATCGCGCCATGATCGAACGTTTCCACAAGAAGATGTGGAAGACCGGCATTCCCCGCCAACTGGCGTGTGAACTGTGCGTGATGCCGGACGATAACAGCCTGGGTCTCAACGGCACCGGCATGCTGATCATTAATCCGCCCTGGCAGTTTGCCGAGGAAGCCGACAAGGTGCTGCAATGGATGTTGCCGCAACTGGCCGAACACCCCATGGCCAAGGCGACGGTGACGTGGATTGCCGGTGAATAATCGTTAGCGCATAAAAAACGGGCGACATTAATGTCGCCCGTTTTTTATGGAATGACGCCGGAGCCTCAGGCCAGCCGGGCCACCCGTTCCAGTTCCATCAGTGAATCTTCCAGATAGGTCAGCAGGCGCTGCATGGAGGGCAGGGCCTTCCGGCAGGCAATCAGACCGAATTCCAGCGTATCCACATAACTGGTCATGGTGATGTTCAGAGCCATGCCGTCCAGCACAATCGACACCGGGTACAGGCCCGAGAGCTTGGCGCCGTGCCAGTACTTTGGCGCCTGCGGTCCGGGCACGTTGGAAATGACCAGGTTGCAGGCCTGCCATTTCGGAGCGATGCCGGTAATCAGGTTGGCGCCGGAGATGCTGTAGATCATGGCGCTGTAGTTCATGATCTCGGCCTGGCTCATGCGCTGCAGACGGTCCTTCGAATTCTTCATGGTGCGGCGGATTACCGCCAGACGATCGGCGGCTTCCGGCAAGTCGGTGGCCAGATTCGCCAGCAGCATGCTGATCTGGTTGCCGCCCTCGCTGTCGTCACGACGCAGCGATACCGGCACCATGGCGATCAAGGGCTTCTCCGGCAGGGCATTCAGCTCCTGCATGTAGGTGCGCAATGCACCGGCGCACATGGCCAGCACCACATCATTGATGGTGCAGCCCGTGGTCTTGCTGACGGCCTTGATGCGGTTCAGGTCATAGGACTGCGCGGCAAACCGCCGTGAGCCGCTGACGCGCTGGTTGAGGATGGAGCGCGGCGCCTGGAATACCGACACATATTCCGGGTCGTGGTGGTACGAGGAGCGGATCGCCTTGGCCAGTTCCCGCGACACGGTGGGGATGGTGGAAACCTGGTCGCGCAAGGTATTCATGATGTTGGCGAATACGCTGATCGGGTTGTTGCTTTCTTCCTTCTGAGTGCGCTTGCGGCGGGAAACCGCCCACAAGGGAGTGTCTGTTTTTTCTTCAGGAGTATCAGCCAGCATCTGCTGGGCAATGCGCATGCCTGCCACACCGTCCACCATGGAGTGGTGCACCTTGAAGTACAGCGCGAAACGATTGCCTTCAATGCCTTCAATCAGGTGGCATTCCCACAGCGGCTTGGCGCGGTCGAGCAGGGCGCTGTGCTGTTGCGAGACATAAGCCAGCAACTCGCGGATACGCCCCGGTTCGGGCAGGGCGATGTGGCGGAAATGGTGCTCCAGGTCGAATTCGTCATCTTCCGCCCAGAACATGCCTTGCAGGTGCTGGTTGAAGGGGCGTACCGGCGGCGTCAGCTGACGCATCTTTTCAGCCACTTCGTGGACGAATGACTCCGGATCGGCATCTTCGGGGATGTCGAACAGCATCAGCCCTCCCACGTGCATGGGTTGTTGACGTCGTTCCAACCACAGGAACAGCTGGTCGATGGGACCTAGTGCGCGCATGAAATTCTCCCTGTTGTCCGATTATTCTATGCGGCGTAGCGTAGAACTTTTATCACAGGCTTGTCTAACCATTTTGACCGTTGCTGGTGCGGTAAGGCGGGTTTTTACCGGGTGCCGCAATTTGCTCATTCCCCCCGGTGGTGGGGATTGTTTTCGGGAAATGGACTATTTACTCTCTCCATTATCCAGAAGCATGTCCAAGAAGGATTTATGATATGAGCGCTTTTCTTTCCGGCCGGTGGGTGCTGGCCCATCTGTTTGCCGCCCTGGTTCTGACCGGCTGCAATTCCAATGACGACGACGGATCAATCCCCGGTGGCGCAACCCTGAAAACCCTGAAGGTTACTCCGTCATTGGGACGCATCAGCAACGCCCGGGTGGTGCTGCGCAATGCCGCCAACCGCAATGGTCCGGTGCTGGGTGATCTGCCGCTGGTGGCCGGCAGCGCGAGTTTTAATGTTCCGGCGGGTGTGAGCGCTGTCGTGGCTGAAGTGGTGCCCGAGGCGGTCGGCAATGTCCGCTATTTTGATGAGGCCGTGGGCCATGATGTGGATGTGGTCATCAACGCCGCCAACCGGAATACGCCGCTGCTGCGGGCGGCGGCGGCGCTGAGTGCCGGGAGCTCCGTGCTTGGGGTGACGGCGATGACCGAAGCCGCGCTGCGACTGGCCGAACAGTCCGCCGGGGGGGCGGGAGCCAACCTGACCCCGGCGCTGATTGCACCGGCGCGCGCCACCATCCAGTCGGTTTTCGGCATACCGAATATCTTCCTGCCGCCCGTGCTGGTTGATGAAACGGCTGATCTTGCCGCCCTTGGCACTTCCGATGCCGGGCAGTATGCCTTGCGTCTGGCGGCACTGGCTGAAATCGCCCAGGCGCAACTGGGGGCAGGAGAGGCCAATCCGGCGCTGCGCATGGCGCAGGCACTTGCAGCGGATCTGGCCGATGGCAATATCAACGGCTCTGGTGTGACCGGCGACCTGCCCTATGATACTGCCACGTTTGCCTCCCAGTTTCAGGCTCAGGCTCTTGCGCTGGTGCAAGATCTACTGAATTCAGCAGCAACAGGGGGATTTGATCAGGTCAAGCTCAATGCCTTGCTGACGTTCCTGCAGGCCAATCCATTGTCACTTAACCTGACTCCGGGTGGAGGCGGTGGTGGTGGCGGAGTTGGGGGTTGCGGTCAAATGCCAGCGCTGGCCTACAGCGACCTGACATCCTTCGGCGGAAATTACAGTGTCGACATCAAGCAGGACGATAATGCCATTCCTCCCAATGTCACCTTGGTGAAGACCGCCAGCCTGAAACTGACTGTGGGCCTTGCCCAGGCGACGGTGGAACTGGATGGTCAAATTGCGAATGTCCTTTCTGTTTGCCGGAACGGCCCCACCAATGACAATGTGCTGGTCAATCTCGACAAGGGCGGTGCGCATGTCGATTTCAACCGTTCCGGAGCCGAGAAAACCACCAATGGTGTTGATTTCACGGCGCCGGTCGGAACGTTCCGGTACTTCGCCTCGACACCTGTCCAGGGCGGAGGCGGGAATGGCGTTTGTGCGGGTAATGTCACCGCCACGCCCAATGCCGGCAAGGATGCGGTAGCGCTGTCTTGGCCTGCCGTGGCGGGCGCGACCGCCTATCGTATCGCGCGCCCCACGGCAAAAATCGGTTCTACTGATATTCCGTTGACCCAGTTCATTCCCAGTCAGGCCGCCACCACCTACAACGACGGCAACAACATCGTTTCCGGCGGAACCTACACCTATGAAATCACTGCGGACGGCGCGGCCTGCAAATTCCCGCAAGTGACGGTGGAGGTGGGCAATCCGGTGGCGTCGATCGGAAACTTCACCCAGCGCCGTCTGGGCAGCGGCAGCTCCTCCTGGGACGTAGAAGGGATTAACGGGCTGGTGGTTGCCAACGGCGCTCCTGCCAGCGCCAAGTCAACAGATGGCGGCGTTACCTGGACTGCCGTGCCGCTGAAAGTGAACGGACAGGATGTTTCCTTCGATCGCGCCAGTTTGGCGACCGACGGCGCCCGCCTGCTGGGCGTGGCACCGCTGTTCTTTGGTGAAGTGACCAATGGCTCATGGGTGACCAAGGCCATCACGCCGCCGGACTTGCAGGCGCTGCCGCCTGGAGTGAGCGGTGCGCCCCCCGTCTATTACAAGGCGATCGAATACACCGGCGGTCGCTGGATTGTTGTCGGGGAGTACAAGGAAACGGCGGGCGCCTTCAAGTCCTTCATTGCCAGTTCGGCCGATGGCGACAGCTGGAATATCCATACCTTTGAGGGCAACAACAATTCCGGACAGTGGGCGATTGCTTCCAAGGGAGGGAAGTGGCTGGTGTTTCTGGAGGGCAATGCCCGAAATGCCCTGATCTCCAGCGATGGCGGCGTGACCTGGGCCTCAAATGCGCCAGTCATTAACGCCTTCCTGAACGACGGCATTGTTTCACTGGGCGGCTATTACTTCATGGCGGCGGGCAGTTCGGTCCAACGTTCGGTGGACGGCATCACCTGGACGGCCGTGAATGACATCCGTGACAGCAAGTGTTCCTCAGCGCCCACCCGGCTGACGGTGCTCAACGGTCTGATGTACGGATTCTGCGGTGATCGTGTGGTGGCTTCGGGCGACGGTCGCGCCTGGGGGCTGGTCAGCGGCCCTATCAATGGCGCAGCCAGTAACGCCCTCGGCCAGGCCATAACCCGGGTTGGCAACAACTGGGTGGTCACCGGCACGCTCAGCAATCAGTGGCTGATTTCTTCAACCGGCAACTGAGCTTGAAGGCAAACAACAAGGGCGGCCCTCGGGCCGCCCTTGTTGTTTTATCGGGGGTAATGTTAGCAACGCGGCAGCAGCAAGGGCTGCAAGAACCGTCCGGTATGCGAATCCGGGTTGGCTGCCACTTGTTCCGGTGTACCCACTGCAATGATCTGCCCGCCGCCGCTGCCGCCTTCCGGTCCCAGGTCCACCACCCAGTCGGCGGTCTTGATCACATCCAGGTTGTGTTCAATCACCACAATGGTGTTGCCATGGCTGCGCAGCTCTGCCAGCACCGCCAGCAGTTGGGCAATATCATGGAAATGCAGGCCGGTGGTGGGCTCGTCGAGGATATAGATGGTCTTGCCGGTGTCGCGCTTGGCCAGCTCCCGTGACAGCTTCACCCGCTGCGCCTCACCGCCGGAAAGCGTGGTGGCGGCCTGGCCCAGCGTAATGTAGCTGAGGCCGACGTCAATCAGGGTCTGCAGTTTGCGGGCAATGGAGGGCAGGGCGTCGAAGAAGGCGCGGGCCTCTTCCACAGTCATGTTCAGTACTTCCGAGATGTTCTTGCCCTTGAAGCGGATTTCCAGGGTTTCACGGTTGTAACGCTGGCCCTTGCAGATGTCGCAAGGCACATAGACATCCGGCAGGAAGTGCATGGCGACTTTGATCACGCCATCGCCTTCACAGGCTTCGCAGCGGCCGCCTTTGACGTTGAACGAGAAGCGCCCGGCGTTGTAGCCGCGTGAACGTGCTTCAGGCGTGCCGGAAAACAGTTCGCGGATGGGAGTGAACAGGCCGGTATAAGTGGCTGGATTGGAACGGGGCGTGCGGCCGATGGGACTCTGGTCGATGTCCACCACCTTGTCCAGATGTTCCATGCCGTGAATGCTGTCGAAGGGTTCCGGCGTCAGTGTGGTGGCTCCGTTCAGTTCCCGCGCCACCAGCGGATACAGCGTGCCGTTGATCAGCGTGGACTTGCCGGAGCCGGAGACGCCGGTGATGCAGGTCATCAGGCCCAGCGGGATTTCCAGTGTCACGTTCTGCAGGTTGTTGCCGCGCGCGCCTGCCAGCCGCAGCAGGCGGTCCGGGGTGTGGGCGCGGCGCTCGGCGGGCACGGCGATACCCTGTTTGCCGGACAGGTACTGCCCGGTCAGGGAGCGCGGACAGTCCAGAATATCCTGCAATGAACCGGCCGCCACCACTTCGCCGCCATGCACGCCGGCGCCGGGACCGATATCCACTATGTAGTCGGCCGCGCGGATGGCGTCTTCATCATGCTCCACCACCAGCACGGTGTTGCCGAGGTCGCGCAGGCGCTGCAGGGTGCCCAGCAGGCGCTCGTTGTCGCGCTGGTGCAGGCCGATTGACGGCTCATCCAGCACGTACATCACGCCCATCAGCCCCGCACCGATCTGCGACGCCAGCCGGATGCGTTGCGCCTCGCCGCCGGACAGCGTTTCCGCCGAGCGGTCCAGCGACAGGTAGTCCAGCCCGACGCTGACCAGGAAGTGCAGGCGTTCGCGGATTTCCTTGAGGATCTTGTCGGCGATCTCGCCTTTCTGGCCGGAAAGGGTCAAATCGTTGAAATAGGCGCTGGCCCCGAGAATGGGCAACTTCACCACGGCGGGCAAGGTGCTGTCAGCCACGCGCACGCAGCGGGCTTCCGGGCGCAGCCGCGAGCCTTCGCAGGCGGCGCAGGCGCTGTGCACCAGGTACTGTGACAGCTCTTCGCGCACCGCCGGCGATTCCGTTTCCTTATAGCGGCGCTCCAGGTGCGGCAGCACGCCTTCAAACGGCTGCTCACGGGTGCGGCGGTTGCCTCGCTCATCGGTCAGAACAAAGGCGATTTTCTGGCGGCCGGAGCCGTTCAGCACCACCTTGCGGAAGGTTTCAGGCAGGAGTTCCCACGGGTCATCCAGACTGATGTTGAAATGCTGCGCCACGGCGGAGAGCTGGTTGAAGTAATAGGGGTGCATCTTGTCCCAGCCGCGAATCACGCCCTGCGACAACGTCAGTTCCGGATGATGAATCAACGTGTCGGCGGAAAAGTGTGACTTCTGGCCCAGGCCATCGCACTCCGGGCAGGCGCCCGCCGGGTTGTTGAAGGAGAACAGCCGGGGCTCCAGGTCGGGCACGGCATAGCCGCAAACCGCACAGGTGTGCTTGGCCGAGAACAGCAGGCCGTCGCGGTCGCCGTCCATGAACGCCACCAGCGCCAGTCCGTCCGCCAGCCGCAGTGCGGTTTCAAACGATTCGGCCAGTCGCAGCCCCAGGTCCGGGCGCACCTTGAAGCGGTCCACGACCGCTTCGATGGTGTGCTTCTTGTTCTTCTCCAGAGCCGGGGCGTCGTCCAGGTCCACCACCAGCCCGTCAATACGGGCGCGCACAAAGCCCTGGCCGCGCAAGCCTTCCAGGATATGCAGGTGCTCGCCCTTGCGGTCCTGCACCACCGGCGCCAGCAGCATCAGCGCCGTACCTTCTGGCAGCGCCAGCACCGTGTCCACCATCTGGCTGATGGTCTGGGCTTCCAGCGGCAACTGGTGGTCAGGGCAATACGGGGTGCCGACCCGGGCGTAAAGCAGGCGCAGGTAGTCGTAGATTTCGGTAATGGTGCCGACGGTGGAGCGCGGGTTGTGTGATGTTGACTTCTGCTCAATGGCAATGGCCGGCGACAGGCCTTCAATGGAATCGACATCCGGCTTTTGCATAAGCGACAGAAATTGTCGCGCATACGCGGAAAGGGATTCCACATAGCGCCGTTGTCCTTCAGCATAGAGGGTATCGAAGGCGAGGGAAGACTTGCCCGAACCGGAAAGGCCGGTGATGACCACCAGCTTGTCGCGAGGAATTTCCAGGTCGACGTTTTTCAGGTTGTGGGTGCGTGCGCCGCGGATACGGATGGTGTTCATGCTGGGCCTGTCGGGGTGGGTGCGGGCGAGGTGTCGGGGACTCTCGCCGGGAGACGCAGAGTATATGCAAAACTTTTCCCCGTATGTAGAGAACGACAGCTTTGCCTGCGGGAGTATAATGCCGCCCTTCCTGCGTTGGTGTTCGGATTTTAGTAATGACTGGTATGACAAAAGCTGAACGGCGGGCCACTTCCGCCCTGGCGAGCCTTTTCGCATTGCGAATGCTCGGCCTGTTCATGATCATTCCTGTTTTTGCCCTTTATGGCGGAGAGCTGGACGGCGCCACTCCGGCCCTGATCGGCCTGGCCATTGGCGTTTACGGCTTGGCCCAGGCGGTTCTCCAGATCCCGATGGGCATGCTGGCCGATCGGTTTGACCGCAAACGGCTGATCTTCCTGGGATTGGTGCTGTTTGCCGCCGGCGGGGCGGTGGCGGCGGTGTCCACCAGCATCTGGGGTGTCATCGCCGGTCGCGCCATCCAGGGGGCGGGAGCCATTTCCGCCGTGGTGATGGCTTTGCTGGCTGATCTCACCCGCGAGGAGAACCGGACCAAGGCCATGGCCAGCATCGGGCTCAGTATCGGGCTGTCCTTTGCGGTCGCCTTCATTGTCGGCCCCCTGGTGGCGGGGTATTTCGGTTTGGCGGGTCTGTTCTGGGCGACCTCGTTGCTGGCGGTGACCGGGATGGGGTTGCTGCTGACTGTGCCGCACCCGTCGGTGGCCATTCCCCAGAATCCCGAAGGCTGGCGTCTGCAATTGCTGAAAGTGCTGCGTCACGGTGAGTTGATGCGGTTGAATGCCGGAATTTTCATTCTGCATCTGGTAATGACCGCCTGTTTTGTGCTGGTGCCGCATTTGCTGCGTGATAATGCCGGAATTCCGGCGGCGCATCATGGCTGGGTGTATCTGCCGGTGGTATTGGGTGGTTTTGTGCTGGCGGTTCCGGCGATTATCGTGGCCGAGAAAAAAAGGCGCATCAAGGAAGTATTTGCGGCGGGTATTGTGCTGCTGGCGATGGGTTTGGCGGTAATGGCTGTCGAATACCAGTCATTTTACGGGTTGGTGGCAGGGCTGGTTTTGTTTTTTATCGCCTTCAATCTGCAGGAGGCTTTATTGCCGTCACTGTTGAGCAAAATGGCTCCGGTCGGCAGCAAGGCCACGGCGATGGGTGTCTATTCCAGCGCCCAGTTTCTGGGGGCGTTCTGCGGCGGGATTTCGGGCGGCTTGTTGTGGCAGGAAATCCATGCCGGGCATCTTGGCTATACCGGAGCCTGCCTGCTGCTGGCGCTGGTGACGCTGGTGTGGCTGGGAGTGGCGCTGGGCATGCGGCAGCCCCGTTTCCTGCACAGCATGACGTTGTCCGTGCCGGACTGCTCCAGTGAAGAAGGGCGCGACATGGCGCGGCGCTTGCTGTCGGTGCCGGGGGTGGAGGAGGCGGTGGTCATTGCCGGACAAAGGCTGGCGTATCTCAAGGTGGACCGGGAGCGTCTGGATGCCGGCCTGCTGCGGGATTTGATTCCCGGAGCGGTAGCAGTCTAGCGGAATTTCCGCTAAATTCACCGCTCGAATTTTCATGGACTATAGAAGGAAGAAGCAACATGCGCGGAGTTAACAAAGTCATTCTGGTCGGTAACGTGGGACGGGACCCGGAAGTGCGTAGCTTTGCCGGCGGTGGCGGCACGCTGACCACGGTTTCGCTGGCGACCAGCGAGCAATGGAAGGACAAGAATACCGGGCAAATGACCGAGCAGACCGAATGGCACCGGGTGGTTTTTTATGGCCGCCTGGCTGAAATTGCCGCTGAATATGTGCGCAAGGGCAGCAAGGTTTATGTGGAAGGCTCATTGCATACCCGCAAATGGCAGGACAAGGCAACCGGGCAGGACCGGTATTCCACCGAAATCAAGGCGCAGTCCATGCAGTTACTGGATGGACGCTCCGGTGGTGGCGGTGGCGGCGGCCAACCTTCCGCGCCTGAAGGCGATTATGGTTACGGCCAGGACGATTATCAGCAGTCCTCCCGCCCCGCACGCCCGGCGGCTCCGGCCAATAATAAACCGGCTGCACCGTCGGCAAATTCCGATTTTGATGACGATCTCCCGTTTTAAGTATTTAACCGCCAAGCATTTTATTTTATGCTTGGCGCGTTTTGGGATTTTCTGTTCATATCCCCCATTAAAACGATAGAAGAGGAACACGCATGAAACCCGATCTGAGCCAGTTGACCATTGCCGAATTGAATGCCGTCATTGCAGAAGCGGAACAGCTGATCTCCGCCCGCAAGGACGAAGAGCTGCAGAAAACCTATCAGGAATTTGCCGAAAGGGCCCGTGCGCTCGGCATGAGCATGGATCAAATTCTGGCTGTCGGAGCCAAGGGTTCCCGTGGCAAGGCGGCGCCTGCCGGCGAGAAAAAGCCGGTCGCCATCCGTTACCGCAATTCCGCCAACCCGTCCGAAACTTGGACCGGGCGCGGCAAGCAGCCCCGTTGGCTGGTTGCCCGGCTGGCCGGCGGCGCCAAGCTTGAGGATTTCCTCGTCTAACACCGGGAAACACCTCCGCATCGCTTTAAACCCCTGTCCGCAGGGGTTTTTTGTTGGCGTTTTCTTGCAGGGACTTGCCAGCCTATTCGGACTGTGTGACATTCAAAAGCTGTTGCCGGTGCATTTTCCCGGCGTGTGGTTTTTTTGCGAAATACCCTATGTCCAGAAAAAAAACAAAAGAAGACCAAGAGTCCCGCGCCTACAGCTGGGCATTGCTGGCCACGCTCATCCTGCTGGTTTCATTGATAGCGCAGACGCCTTCACGTGTGCTCGCGCATTTTCTGCCACCGGCCGCAAAACCCATGGTGCTGTCCTGGGGCGGTACGGTCTGGTCCGGACAGGTCAACTGGCAATACCATAACCTGCAGGGGCAGTCCCGCTGGCGTCTGGACCCCTCGGCGTGGCTGCGGCTGTCGCTGGGGGTGAAATGGGAACTGCTGACCTCCGGGAGCAGCATCAGCGGTCGGGCCTCGACCGGCTTTGGCAAGTGGTCGGTGAGCAAGGTGCAGGGGTCTCTGTCCGGCAATGATTTGAAGGGCATCATGCCGAACTGGGATATTCCCGGCGGCAGTCCGCTGAGCATCAAGTCCCTGGAGTTGCTGCGCAAGGGGCAGTCCTGGCAAGGGTCGGCCGCACGGCTTGAATGGCAAGGCGGCAACATGCAATATCAAATGGAAGGGCAGAAGCAGGCCATGGCCTTGCCGCCGGTGGCTCTGGAGATGCGGGGGCAGGAAGGGCGGCTGCAGCTGGAGTTGAGCGAGCAGGCTGGCGGCGCAGCCTTGGCTACATTCGTGCTGAATGGTGATATGCTCGAATCCCGTTTGCGGCAGCGGCTGCTGATGTACGCGGCCGGCTACCGGGGCGTGGCCGAGCCCGATGCCTTTGTGGTGACGGCTTCGCAGCCGTTGAGCGGTCTATAAGAATAATGGCATTATCGACGGATAATAATTTGTGGGTTTCTTCGTGAATAATCCTTTATGGGCTTGGGTCGCAGCCCGCAACCGACAGATGGCGCAGGCGTTGATGCTGCTGGCCGTGCTCTGGTTCGGCTGGCGGATGGCCGGAGCCCTGTGGCTGCTGACCGGGCAGGATCATGCCGCCCTCAAGCCTCCGGCGGCGGTGGTGCAGGTCGGGGACGCCTTGCCCGAGGTGGATACGGCGCGGCTGGCCGGATTCGCCATCTTCAGGGCGCCTGCCGCCAAGGCTCCGGCCGGGGATGCCGCCAACGCTCCGGATACCGCCCTGCAACTGCGCCTGGACGGGGTGTTTGCCAGCAGTGACAGCCGCCGCTCCGGCGCCATCATCTCCGAGCAGAATCAGGGTATGGGCAAACTCTATGCAACCGGCCAGCCTGTTCCCGGCGGCGCGACGCTGGAGGCAGTCTATCCTGACCGGGTGGTCCTTTCCCGTAACGGCAGCACCGAAGTCCTTCGTTTCATCAAGACCAACCTGCTGGGTGGCGATGCTCCCCCGGCGCCTGCGGCGGCCATGAACAGCCCTGACAACGGCGGCAAGGCCCGCGCCATGCTGTCCAGCGCCATTGAGCGGCTGGCCAGTGAGCCGGGAGCCTATCTGTCGGAAATGGGTCTGGCCAGCACCGGGGAAGGCTATGAGATCACCGAGGCTGCGCCGGCCAACATCCGCCGCAGCTTGGGCCTCAAGGCCGGTGACCGCATTGTCCGTCTTAACGGCCAGTCGCTGGGGAATCCGCAATTGGACAGGCAGTTGCTGGAGCAGGTCAAGCAGAGCGGTCATGTGCGTGTCGAATTCCGTCGCGGCAGTCAAAATCTAACCATTGAGCAGAATTTCTAATCATGAAGGCGCGCAAAACCCTTGTAGCTTTAGGTCTCTGGATGGCCATCAGCGGTGCAGCCGCCGCCAAAACCTGGAAGGTCAACCTCAAGGAGGCCGACATTTCCGCCCTGGTGACCGAAGTGGCGGAAATTACCGGCAAGAATTTCATTGTCGACCCCCGGGTCAAGGGCAATATCACGGTCATTTCCAGCAAGGCCCTGACCGCCGACCAGGTTTATGATTTGTTCCTGGGGGTGCTGAGCGTCAATGGATTTGCCGCCGTGCCGTCGGGTAATGCCATCAAACTGGTGCCCGATGTCAACGCCAAGCAGAATGCCGTTCCCTTCGACCTGCGCCAGAAGCTCAAGGGCGAGGCGCTGGTGACGCGTGTCATCATGTTGGACAACACCAGCGCCAATGAGCTGGTGCCGGTGATCCGCCCCTTGCTGCCGCAATTTGCGCATTTGGCGGCCATTAACGGCGCCAACGCGCTGATCATCTCCGATCACGCCAACAATATCGAGGAAATCGAAAACCTGATCCGATCGCTGGACGGCGGTGATGGTGACGAGCTGGAGGTGTTGCCGCTCAAGGAAGTGCGGGCCGAAGACCTGATGACCATGATCGACACCCTGACTGCGACATCCGCCAGCAAGGAAATGCGCGGCAGCCGGGTTCGTATCCTGGCCGACACCCGCAGCAACCGCTTGCTGGTCAAGGGAGACGCCAAGGCGCGCAAACGCATCCGTGATCTGGTGGCCCAGCTGGACAAGCCGCCCGCCGAGCGCCTGAGCGGTGTACGGGTATTCCGCCTGAAACACGCCAGCGCCAAGCAAACGGCGGAAGTGCTGCGCAGTCTTGTGTCCGGTGAAGGCGCCCGCAGTAGCGCAGCGGGTTCGGCGCCAGCCGGTGGCGCCCAGTCTTCTACCGTATCCGCCGGCGGCGTCAACCTGATCGCCGATGAGGCGCAGAACGCGCTGGTGGTCCGGGCCGACCCGGCGCTGATGCGTGAGCTGGAACAGGTGATCGGTCAGCTGGACCAACGCCGTTCACAAGTGCTGATCCAGGCGGCCATTGTCGAGGTTTCCGGTGAGAACGCCGACCAGTTGGGCGTGCAATGGGCCTTCGGCGATCCGTCCAAAGGGGTGGGCCTGATCAACTTCAACAATGCCGGCACCAGCATTGCCAGTGTGGCCGCCGCCGCCGCCCAGAACAAGCCGGAGCTGGCGGGCAGCCCCTCCGGTGCGCTGATCGGGATCGGTCAGTCGAAGGTTAACAGCAGTGGCGACCGCACCTTCTACGGCGCCCTGATCCAGGCGCTGAATACAATCAGCAATGCCAACCTGTTGTCCACGCCCAGTATCATGACGCTGGATAACCAGGAGGCAAAAATTGTCGTCGGCCAGAATGTGCCGTTCATTACCGGCTCCAGCACCACCGGCGGCTCCGGAGTCAGCAACCCGTTCACCACTATTGAGCGTCAGGATGTGGGCATCACGCTGAAAGTGATTCCGCATATTGGTGAAGGCGGGGCGGTGCGGCTGGAAGTGGAGCAGGAAGTGTCGTCGGTCGTGCCAAGCGTGGCCGGGGTCAACTCCGCCGACCTGATTACCAACAAGCGTTCCATCAAGACCACTATTCTGGCGGACGATGGCCAGACCATTGTTCTGGGCGGATTGATTCAGGATGATAGTAAACTTTCGGTAAGTGAAGTTCCCCTATTGGGAAAAGTACCTGTTTTAGGTTATCTTTTCCGCTCAAAGAGTAATAGTAAAACCAAGCGCAATCTGCTTGTCTTCCTGCAACCGCAAATTTTGCGGGATGGTGAGAGCGCGCTGGCGATCAGCACCAAAAAATATGACCTGACGCGCGGATTGCAATTGCGTGTCGGAACTCGCGGCGAGCTGATGCAGCTGCCGGAATCCATCAACCAGGTTTACCAGGGTTCTGCCCCGGCCAAGCCCTGAAGTGTAATGTAGGGAAGAGACCAGCCATGTTAAAGATCCAGTTTCTCGATCGTCGCCAGCCGGCCTTCTGGCTGGTAGATCCCCGCCTCACCATCGGTCGTGACAAGAGCAACGGCCTCGTCATCAATGATGAAGGAGTCAGCGTGTTTCATGCCGAACTCCAGCAGGAGGACGGCAAGCTGTTCCTGCGGGATGCAGGCAGCGTCAATGGCACTTTCCTGAACGATCAGCCGGTCAGCCAGCGAGTGGAAGTCCATGTCGGCGATGTGATTCGACTGCATTTGGTGGAGCTTCAAGTGATAGACCCCACCAAGGCCCCTCCCGAAAATGCTCCAGTGGTGAAGCGCGAGGCCCCGGCCAAGGCTGCTCCCTTGTGGCAGGTGAAGGCGACCACCGGGGTGATTTCCGGACGCATGTTCCCGATTGAAGGCACCAAGGTTATCGGTCGCGATCCGCATTGCGATATCGTGGTGGGCGGCGCGCACGTTTCCCGCCGCCATGCCGAGTTCTCGGTGCGCGGCGGTGCGCTGTGGGTGAAGGATCTGGGCTCTTCCAACGGCTCATTCATCAACGGCAAGAAGCACGACGAATTTCAGCTGAAGAACGGCGACGAAGTCAAATTCGACGCCATGGTGTTCAAGGTGGTAGGTCCTGCCGAGCCGGTGGTGACGACGGATTTCGAGGAAGAAGCCGAACGTACCCAGTTCCGTCCGGTGGCCGGTGCGGCAAAGGCCGCTCCTGCATCCTCCCCGGCGCCGAAGCCGCATGCCCCTGAACCACAGCATGCCCCCCGGCCCTCGTCTGCGCCGACACCCGTACCAGACAACTCGCGTTCAGTGACGCCGCCGCCGATGCCCCAGCATCAGCATCAGCCGCAGTCCACCCAGTCTCCTGAACAACCGAAGAGCAGTGTTGGTGTGATAGTGACGGTGATCCTGATCGTAATCGGGGTGCTAGCTGCTCTCTTCCTGCTGTAAACCAATGACGTTGTACGAGAAAGGCAGGCCTTACGGCCTGCCTTTTTTTTCACTGCTGGCGGCCAGCCAGTAACAGACAGCCTGCATGAAACGGATGGCTTCCGCTCCGGTCAAGGCACGATGATCAAAGCTCAGGGATAAAGGTAAGTAACGCACTTGCTTTGCTTTGCCGCGCCGGTTCAGCCGATATTCCTCCCGAATCTTGCCTGCGCCAAGAATGACGACCTGCGGTGGCACCACCAGCGGTGTGGCATAGCGGCCGCCCAGACTGCCGTAACTGGAGAGGCTTAGAGTGGCGCCACGGCTGTCACCGGCATTCAGCTGCTGCGTTCGCGCCTTGGTCGAAAGCACTCTCAGGCCATGCTGGATTTGTCGTAAATCCAGAAGGTCAGCATCGTGCAAAACCGGCACCACCAGACCATAATCGGTATCCACGGCCAGACCCAGTTGTACGTGCTCATGCCGTAACAAGGTTTCCTGCTGCATCCAGGAGTTGGCTTCCGGTACATCCTTGCAAGCCCGGCACAAGGAGTGCACCAGTTTCGGTAATAGCGGACGGTAGTCCGGTCCCAGAGGAGCTTCATCAAATACCGTAACTTGGACTACCTCGCGGTGGGCGGCGGACAGTTGCCGGCTCATTTGCAAACGGGTTCCGGTCAGCGGTGCGGCGTCGGTGGAGGTCAGCAGGGCAGGCGCGACGATTTTTGTGTACGATAATGCCGGTTGAGCCGTCAATTGTTGCCGCGCCCGGCGTTTTTCATCTGCTGAGTACCGCTGCGTCCCGGTTAGCAATAGCCGGTCCTGTTGTTCAGGCGCCGTTGTATCCAGACTACCGACGACACTTCCCCGGTCAGCCGCCTTGACGCATGCGCCATCCTTGGACGCCGGTTCACGGTTACTGTAAGCAAACAGGGGCTGTCCCACGGCAACGGTGTCACCGGTCACGGCTAGCCGGCGGTCAAGCACAAGATCATAGGGTGATGGAATTTCGACAACCGACTTGGCGGTTTCAACCGCCAGCATCGGTCGGCCCTGAGCCACAAATTCTCCCGCCGCCGCCATCCATTCCGTAATCACAGCTTCCTTCAAGCCTTCGCCCAAGTCGGGTAGTAAAAAAGTCTTCATCGGCCTGCCTCCCGGGTTTGCCGAACCGCCTGAATGATGTCGCTGACTTGAGGCAAATAGGATTGCTCTAGACGGGCGTATGGCACAATGATGTCCGGCGCTGTGACCCGCCGGATAGGGGCACGCAGGGCGTGAAAAGCGGCCTCACTCAGGCGGGCGCTCAGTTCACTGGCCAATCCGCCACTTCGCACCGCTTCCTGCACAATCACGCAATGTCCGGTCAGCGCCACCGAGGTCAGCAGGTTATCCATGTCCAGCGGCTTTAGCGAAATCACATCAATCACCTCACAATCGATGCCTTCCGCGGCCAGTTATCGGCGGCCAGCAGGCAGTCCTGCACCATGGCCCCCCAGCTGATCAGGGTGATATCGGCGCCGGGACGCCAGATCAGGCATTCATCCAGCGGCAGTCCCTGTCCATCATCAATAACATCTTCCTTCAGGCTGCGGTACAGCCGTTCCGGCTCCAGCACAATCACCGGGTCGGGATCACGAATGGCGGAGAGCAGCAGGCCGTAAGCCGTGCGGGGTGATGAGGCCGCCACGACCTTCAGGCCGGGAATGTGGGTCAGCAGCGCCTCGGTGCTTTCAGAGTGGTGTTCCGGGGCGCGGATGCCCGCACCAAAGGGCATCCGCAGCGTCAGCGGGCAACTCAGGCGTCCGCGCGTGCGGTTGCGGAAGCGGGCGGCATGGGAAATCAGATGTTCCATCGCGGCGTAAATAAAGCCCATGAACTGGATTTCCGCCACCGGCCGCAAGCCCTGGCTGCTCATGCCCACAGCCAGTCCGGCAATCAGGCTTTCGGCCAGCGGGGTATCCAGCACCCGACGCGGGCCGAAGCGTTCCCGTAAACCGACGGTGGCGCGGAAGACTCCGCCATTCCGTCCGACATCCTCGCCCAGAATCACAACGCGTTCGTCTTCTTCCAGCGCCCGCGCCAGCGCCAGGTCAATGGCCTCGACAAGAGTCATTTTCATGAGGCGGCTCTCCGCGCCAGCCAATCGGACTTTTGTCGTGACAGATCTTCGGGCATTGCGGCGTAAAGGTAGTCAAACATGTCTTCCGGACGGGAGGGCGGCAGAGCGAGGTAACTATCAACTTCGGCAGCGATTTCACGATTCAGCTCTGCTTCCATGGCCTGCTGACTGCTTTCGTCCCAGCCGCATTCGTGTTCCAGCAGACGGCGGAAACGCAGCAACGGCTCCAGCGCGGCGGCGGCATCGCGGGCGGCCGGGTCGGCATAGCGGCTCATGTCGTCGGCGGTGGTGTGGTCGCAAAGACGGTAGGTTACAGCCTCCACCAGCGTTGGCCCTTTGCCGGTGCGGGCGCGTTGCAGGGCTTCCTCCAGTACGGCGGCCATGGCAAAGAAATCGTTGCCGTCCACCCGGACACCGGGAATGCCGAAGGCCACCGCCTTTTGCGCCAGC
Organism: Fluviicoccus sp.; assembly: GCF_030646115.1. GTDB lineage: Bacteria > Pseudomonadota > Gammaproteobacteria > Pseudomonadales > Moraxellaceae > Fluviicoccus. The sequence goes on along the minus strand of NZ_JAUSMX010000019.1, from coordinate 25,137 downwards.
GTCGCGGCGGCGGTCTGCTGGCTGAGCGGCACCGAAATGGCCCATTGATTGTTGTTGATCACCAACACCAGCGGCAGATGCCACACGCCCGCCAGATTCAGCGCTTCATAAAAATCCCCGCGTGAACTGGCGCCGTCGCCGCAAGTCGTGAGTACGGCCTGAGGTAGGTGCCGCAGCTTCAGCGCGGTCGCGACGCCGGCGGCGTGGGTGATTTGTGTGGCGATGGGAATGCACCAGCTCAGGTCGTGCGGCGGGCCGTCATGAGCGCCCCATTCATCCCCGCCCCAGAAACGCAGAATGGACTGCATGTGCACGCCGCGCCGCAGTTGCGCGGCCTGGTCGCGGTAGTAAGGAACCAGGATGTCATCGGGATGCATACGGAAGCCGATGGCGGCGCTGATGGCCTCCTGACCCAGGCAGCTGGCATAGGTGCCAAGCTGGCCGGTGCGTTGCAGCGCAACAGCGCGGCGGTCGAAGAGGCGGGTGCGCCAGAGATGGGTGTAGGCCTCCAGCCACAAGGCCTGGTCGGCCAGGAAGTCGGGCAATGCAGCGGTCAGTCGGCCGGAGGCATCCAGCAGGCAGTGCAGGGGAAAATCCGGGGTGACCTCGCGGATGAAGGACATGACCGACGCCTCAAGGAATTATGGGAACCTTGAGAGTCAGTCTAGTCAGTGCTGGCGGTTTTGTCTTACAGGTATCCCAGCAAAGGCCGTCCGAAGTTGCTGTGTACGCCCAAATGCACCATATTCCAGTAGTGGCCGCCAATGGCGCGGTTGATCATCATGGTCTCGGCGGAGGGCTGGAAGCTGTCCCAATACTGGATTAGCGACTTGGCCTTGCCCAGCACCTGTTCATGCACCTTGCTGCGGGCAAAGTCGAAGGACTTGTCGCGGATCGGGTCCAGCAGGATGTCGATCCATTCCAGATAATACTCCGGAGGAACTTCCGGCCCGCCATGGGTGCGGATGCCCAGGTCACGCAACACGGCTTCTACCGTGGCGTAATCATTATGCAGCGCTGCCTTCACCAGCCGCTTGAATTCACCCACCAGCAGCGGATTCAGCCGTTTCACACAGCCGAAGTCATAAATGACCAGCGTGCCGTCCGGACGGAAGGCGAAGTTGCCGGGGTGCGAGTCGCAATGCAACGCTTGCAAGTGATAGAGCTGTTCGCAGAGTACTTGAAAAAGTTTCTGCCCCAGTTCGTTGCGGACATGGGATGGGTAGTGCTTGGCATCCTGCAGGCCGTCGCCGCCTTCATAGCTCAGGGTCAGCACCCGTTTGCTGGTGAATTCGTCAAAGACCTTGGGAATGATGACCTTGTCATCGCCACTGTGGAATTCGCCGAACTCCCGGAGGTTGGCGGCCTCTTCCAGATAGTCCAGCTCTGAATGCAGCGACATGCGGATTTCTTCAAACAGCTGCTCCTGCAGTTCCTTGCTTAGCTTGATGACTCCGGCCAGTTTCAAGGCCATGCGCAGGTGTTTCAGGTCCGACTCGCAACATTCCGCCACACCGGGATACTGCACCTTGACGATCACATCCTCGCCGGTGTGTAACCGGGCGCGGTGGACTTGGCCAATGGAGGCGGCGGCAAACGGCTTCTCGTCAAAATGCGCGAACTTTTCCGCTGGTTTGGCGCCCAATTCATGAATGATCTGCTGCTCAATCACGGAATAGGGCATGGGCGGCGCTTCTTTCTGCAGCTTGGTCATGGCCTCGGCGATTTCAGGCGGGAAGATGTCCTGATACTGGGAGGCGATCTGGCCTACCTTCATCACTGCGCCCTTCATTTCGCCCAGGGTATTGGCGATCTGCTTGCCGATCTCAGTGTACATCTGGCTGCGGGCTTCCGCCTTTTCTTCCGCATTGCCCACCATGCTCTTGAACGAGTTGCTCATCACCTTGCCGGTGATGCTGGCCGTCATCCCCGCCAGCCGCATGAAGCGTTTGCCGGGGGTGCTGGCGTGTTTCTTGTTGTTGTCGCTCATGGTGTGGCCCTAATGCGTGGTCTTTATCGATGTATGGTTGATGCTATGCGCCCGGAATTCAATGTCAATCGCTTCCGTGCAAAAAACGGGGTACATTGCCCTCATTAATGGAAAGCAACTGCTATCTTGTCGGAATTGTGCGGCAAGCCAGCAATAAACCGGTTATAAGCCGGTCAGTATGAGGGTGATTGAGCCATTCACAAGCCGGCATGGAGAAAACAACAATGATGAGCCGTTTCGTAAAATTTCTGCTGGCGCTGAGCGTGATGGCGTCCTTTCCGGTTTTTGCCGTATCCGACGATCTGGAGGAACTGCGCGGAAAGCCGACCTTTGGGGAGTGGGTGCCGGTACGCAATGACGAATTGCGCCACATCAAGACTTTTGCCCGCCACGAGGAAGGCAAGCGCCTGCGTTCATTCCGTGCCGAGGGGTTGCTGGATGTAAGCCTGGATGCCATAGCGCGGGTTTACACCGATGTACCCAACATGCCGCGCTGGTACTGGGAAACACGGGAAGCACGCTTGCTGAAGAAAGTCAGTGATCGTGAATATTACTACTACATGCGTTTCAATGCACCGCTGAACCTGCCCGACCGTGACGCCGTCTTTCATGCAGTGATTGAGCCATATACCGCCAAGCGCGGATACATGATGATCACGGTGAAAGCGGTTCCCGATTACCTGCCGAAAAAAGAGGGTTTGGTGCGGGTGGTGGCGCAGGATCTCTTTGCCAAATTCACACCGGTTGGCAAGGACAAGGTGCAGTTTGAAACCGAGGGTTATGTGGATCCGGGTGGTAATGTCCCTGCCTGGACCATCAATTTTGTCCAGAAGCGGGTGCCTTACCTGATCATGGTGTCGCTGTTACGGATGTCGCAGATGAAGGAGTATGCCGAAGCGACAAGTCCGGCCGAATATACCTTCCGGGAGTAGCTTTGGTTGGATTGTCGGGCAGGAATCGATAATGTATAGTCTTTGTCCTATGAAAGCTGATGAATGATTATATTTAGGATGGTGATGTAGCCATGATGTTGATGAGAATAATACTGAGCATTACCCTGTTGTTGCCGATGGCCTCACCCGCCATCGCGGCCTCCGACGATCTGCAGGAGTTACGGGGTGAAACCCGCACGAATGAGTGGGTACCGGCCCGCAATGATGACAAGCGCGAAATCCGTACCTGGGCCAAGCAGGAAGACGGGAAACGCATCCGTTCGTTCAAGATTGATGCGGTGGTGGACTCCTCCATCGAGGCGATTGGCCGTTTGCACACGGATATGGAGAACATGCCGCGGTGGTATTGGGAAACGCTTGAATCGAAGATGCTGAAGCAGGTCAGCAAGACTGAGTATTACTACTACATGCGTTTCAACGCACCGCTGGGATTGCCGGATCGCGACGGTGCATTTCATGCCGTGATTGAGCCCTATAGCGCCAAACGCGGTTATATGTTGCTCCGGGTCAATGCCGTTCCTGATTACATTCCGGCAAGGCAGGGCATTGTGCGGGTGATCTCCCAGGATTTCGTGGTCAAGCTGACGCCGCAAGGCAAGAACAGAACCCGTTTCGAGTCGGAAGGCTATGTGGATCCGGGCGGCATGGCGCCGGCGTGGACCGTAAACTTTGTTCAGCGCCGGGTGCCTTACCTGATCATGGTCTCCATGATGCGCATGCTGCAAAGCAAGGAGTATACGGATCTGACGTCACCCTCGGCTTTCACCTTCGTAGAGCCTTGAGGCTCCTGTAGGAATGCAAAGACCGGCCATCAGCCGGTCTTTGCATTTCCGGCTCACAGAAATCGAGCCGCCTGTTCCAGACTCAGTCGCGGATTGCGCGGATGCAGCGTGCTGCGATCGCCATAGCCCAGATTCAGCAGGAAGTTTGATTTCCAGCCGGTCCCGGCCAGGAACAACTCATCCACTTTCGCATTGTCGAAGCCGCCCATCGGGCCGCAATCCAGTCCCAGCGAGCGCGCGGCCAGCATCAGGTAAGCCCCTTGCAGACTGCCGTTCTGGAAGGCTGTCTTTTCAATCAGCGCTTCATTACCGACATACCAGCTGCGGGCATCAGTTTGGGGGAACAGTTGCGGCAGTTGTTCGTAGAAGGCGGTGTCATGGGCCACAATCACCGTCACCGGGGCGGAAAGTGTTTTGTCCACGTTACCCGGCGACAGCGCGGGCGCCAGTTTCTGCTTGGCTTCCGGCGTAGTCAGAAAGATGAAACGGCCAGGATTGGTATTGGCGGCCGTGGGCGGCAGGCTTGCCAGGCGGAACAGCTGCTCCAACTGCTCACGGCTGACGGGTTTTTCCTGCCAGTGCGAGAAGGTGCGGGCTTCGGTAAACAGTTGCTGCAGGGCGGTGTCGTTCAAGGGCGTGTTCATGTTTTTCTCCAATAAATCAGGGCAGGTCAAACCACAGGGCTTCAGTGGCAGTCAGGGTATGCAGTTCCAGGCTGTCGCGGGAGGCTTCCGCGCCGTCGCCTTCAGCCAGCAGCGTCTGGTCCAGATGCACCTGACCGCTGATGATGTGCAGGTAGCCGGTCACGCCTTGCAGCGGCAGGGTTAGATGGCTGTCGGAATCCAGTTTGACGCGGTGGATGCGGGCGTTTTGCTTGATGAGCATGCTGCCGTCGGCGCCGTCCGGTGAGACGATCAGGCGCAGGCCGGTTTGCTCATCGGGTTGCAGTTCCTGATAGCCGGGTGCCGTGTTCTGGCGGTCCGGGTACAGCCAGATCTGCAAAATCCGGGTTTCCTGGTGTGGCAGGCGATTGTGTTCGCTGTGGGTGAGGCCGCTGCCGGCGCTCATCAGCTGAAACTGCCCGGCGCGGATATGGGTTTCATTGCCCATACTGTCCTTGTGGCTGATAACGCCGCTCAGGACATAGGTCAGGATTTCCATGTTCTCGTGCGGGTGCCGGCCGAAGCCGCTCAGGGCGCGGATGCGGTCATCGTTGATGACACGCAACACCGACACACCCATGTGGCGCGGGTCGTACCAGGAGCCGAACGAGAAGCTGTGCCAGGAGTCCAGCCAGCCAAAGTCAGCGTGGCCACGGTTGTCGGCGGAATGAACGGTAATCATGACGGCCTCCGGCATCGCCGTTATGGGGCGGTGCGTCTGTGGGTATGAGGCTACTTTAGGCGGATGAATGCACAGGGGGTAGACAGGGTTTGCGGGAAAGCGTGTTCGCTTTGAGGAAACACCAAACTTTAGGTGATGGCTGCGGACAGTTGTTGCAAGGCGGCTTTAAGCGAATCCTCCAGCCGATGTGCGGACAGGACCACGGCTTCACTCCAGTCCGTGGCGGCTTCGCCATCGGCGCCGTCGGTGATGAACTTCAGGCACAGGAACGGGGCATGGAAGGCTTCGCAGACCTTGGCCAGGGCATAGGCTTCCATGTCGATCACTTCCAGATGGAAAACCGGGTGAGCTTCGGTGACGAAACTGTCGCCGGTGAAGGCGGTGGCGCTCACCAGGCCTGCGATGTCGATGCCGTTCTGCAGGCGCTTGATGCCTTCAAACGGGGTCTGCCCCAGCGGCACGCCCATGGCCGTGCAATCCATGTCGCGCTGCACAAACTCCGTGACATTGATTACCTCACCGCAACAGAAGCAGTGTGAACCGGCCGAGCCGACGTTCACCACCAGCGGCATTTCACCACAAGCGGCCAGATGGCGGGTCAGTGTCAGCGTGGCGTTGACCTTCCCGACGCCGGTATAAAGTACGTCATCCACAAGGGGATTCAGGCGGTGCTGATGGTTTTCCTGTTCCAGCGCCAGCACCAGCAAGATGGGGCGTTTCATTCAATCACCATAGCTGAACAATGAGCGCGTCCGCAAACCCTTCCAGGAGAAGTCATTCAGCCCGGCCAGATCGATCAGGGTGGTGATGCCGACCACGTCGTGCCCGCATTGCTCACACAGCTCGCAGGTGGCGCGCAGGGTACCGCCGGTGGCGAGCACGTCATCGGCCACCAGCACCCGTTGCGGGGCGAAGTTGCTGGACATCTGCAGCGAGTCCTGACCGTATTCCAAGGAATAGGACACGGTGTGATGCGGCGGCGGCAGCTTGCCGGGCTTGCGCACCACCAGCAGACCCTTGCCCAAGGCATAGGCCAGGCCGCTGGCGAGAATGAAACCGCGCGACTCCACCCCGACAATGGCGTCAAAAGCCTGCCATTCCTCGGCGGTGAACAGCCCGGCGACCTCATCAATGGTGTCGCGGAAACGGTCATGCAGCAACGGCGTGATGTCGCGGAACAGGATGCCCGGCTTGGGGAAGTCCGGGATGCTGCGGATATGCGTTTCAAGTTCGGCCAGTGACATGGGAGGCAGTCCATACAGGTTATCGGGAAATAGTAACTGTTCCGGGGGCGGCAGGAACAGGCCTCTGCCAAAGTCCGCCAAAATAAGGTACTGTGTGGACACTTTCATGTCCATCGAACGACAACAACGCCAGGGAGAACGCCGCCATGAGCCAGCCCCATCACCGCACCTGCAATCTCTGTGAAGCCATGTGTGGCGTCACCATTACCACCGAGCTGGATCTGGATGGCGAGACCGAGATCGTTGCCTCCATCAAGGGCGATGCCGATGATCCGTTCAGCCGTGGTCATGTCTGCGCCAAGGCTATCGGCCTGAAGTCGCTGCATGAAGACCCGGATCGCCTGCGTTACCCCTTGAAGCGGGTGGGTTCCGACTGGCAGGAAATCTCCTGGGACCAGGCCTTTGACGAAGTTGCCGCCGGCATCCACAAAGTGCAGCATGAGCACGGGCGTCATGCCGTGGCCTTTTATGCAGGCAACCCGACGGTGCATAACCTGGGAGCCTCGCTGTTTGCCGCACCGCTGATGGCGTCGCTGCATTCGCGCAACAAGTTCAGCGCCACCAGCGTTGACCAGCTGCCGCACATGCTGGCGGCGTTGCAGATGTTCGGCCATCAATTGATGCTGCCCATTCCCGATATCGACAATACTGATTTCATGCTGATGCTGGGCGCCAATCCTGCCGCCTCCAACGGCAGCCTGATGAGCGCCGGTGATGTCATGGGCCGCCTGAAGAAGATTCCCCAGCGCGGCGGCCGGGTGGTGGTGCTGGACCCGCGCCGCACTGAAACCGCGCAGTGTTTTGAGCATCAATTCATCAAACCGGCCGCTGATGTCTATTTCCTGGCGGCTTTCCTCAATGTGCTGTTCACCGACAACATCGTCTCTCTGGGTGAGTTGAAGGGGCGGGTAACCGGTCTGGATGTGCTGAAGGCTGCCGTGGCAGCGTTTGAGCCTGAAGATGTCGAGGAGGCCACAGGTCTTTCCGCTGAGTGGATTCGCCAGACCGCCCGTGAATTTGCCGCCGCCGAGCGGGCGGTCTGCTACGGCCGCATGGGCGTGTGCACTCAGTCGTGGGGCGGCGTCAACGCCTGGCTGATCAATGCCATCAACGTCGTTACCGGCAATGCCGATGCGCCTGGCGGCGCCATGTTCACGCATCCGGCGGTCGATGTGGTCGGCCTGACCTCGTCATCACCGGCATTGCGCGGCAGCTTCAACCGCTATCGTTCCCGTGTTCGCGGCCTGCCGGAGTTCAACGGTGAACTGCCGGTGGCCGTGCTGGCGGAAGAAATCCTGACGCCGGGGCAGGGCCAGATCCGCGCCTTGGTGACCCATGCGGGCAATCCGGTGTTGTCGACGCCCAACGGCCGCCAGATGGACGAGGCGCTGTCCGGCCTCGACTTCATGGTGTCCATTGACTTCTACCTGAACGAAACCACGCGTCACGCCCATATCATCCTGCCGCCCACCGGGCCGCTGGAACATGGTCATTACGACCTGATCTTCAACACCATTGCCGTGCGCAACGTCACCAAGTACTCCCCGGCGCTGATGCAGCCGCTGGAGAACACCCGCCATGACTGGCAAATCCTGCTGGAGCTGTCAGCGCGGCTGAACAGCAATACGCCCACCGAGAAAGCGGTGTGGCGGCTGGTAAAGCAGGCGGTGGAGCGGCTGGACGGTCCTGAAGGCGTGCTGGACCTGTTGTTGCAGTCCGGCCCTTATGGTCATCGGGCGTTCGGACTGGGCAATGCCCTGCATGCTTCCAGCGCCTCGTTGCTGTCCTTGCTGGAAAAGCTGCCTCCGGCCCGCAAGCTGGCCCGCCAGTTGCGGCAGTTGATGCTGGCCACCCCGGTCAGCGGCAAGGCTATCGGCCTCAGTGTCGCCATGCTCAAAGAGAACCCGCACGGTATCGACTTGGGTGCTCTGGAGCCTGGCCTGCTGCAACGCATCTGCACGCCGGATGGCAAGGTGTTGCTGGCGCCGCATATCTATCTGCCGGAACTGGAGCGGGCGCGTCAGGAGATGCCGGCCGGTGGCAAGGCCAGGAAGGGGGAGATGGTGCTGATCGGCCGCCGTCATATCCGCAGCAACAATTCCTGGCTGCATAACAGCCTGCCGCTGGTGAAGGGCAAGAACCGTTGCACGGTGATGATTCACCCTGATGATGCCGCCGCGTTGAAGGTTCAGGAAGGGGAAGAATTGCGGGTGACTTCCCGCGTTGGCGACCTCGTGATTCCGGTGGAGTTCTGCGCTGACATCATGCCCGGTGTCATCAGCATTCCGCACGGATTCGGGCATCATCGTGAAGGCTCCCAGCTCAGCATTGCCGAAGGCAAGGCCGGGGTCAGCATGAATGACATCACCGACGAACACTGGCTGGACAGCCTGACCGGCACCGCCGCCCTGAACGGTATTCCGGTTCAAGTCAGTCTGGCCAACCCGCCCGCCAAGCCCAAACGGGTGCGCAAGGTCAAGGTGGAGCAGGCCTGATCCGGTCTTTCCTTAAATGATAAAGGGCGCGGAAGCGCCCTTTATCATTGGTTTCACTGTTCGTGGAGGCCCGGTCAAGCAACCGGGCTGCACGCAACCGCTGTCAGGCGAAGTGGCACACGTAATCCAGGTTTTCCAGCGTTTCGATGGTGAAACTGGAGTTGCCAGGTACGTCAAAGCTTTGGCCTGCGCCGTATTCATTCCAGCTTTCGCTGCCGGCCAGCCGCACGCGGCAACGGCCGCCGATCACTTCCATTATTTCCGGCGCACCGGTGTTGAACACCAGTGTCGAGGGCAGGATCACGCCCACGGTCTTGCGCGAGCCGTCGGCCAGCAGCACGGTGTGGCTGACGCACTTGCCGTCAAAGTAGACATTGGATTTCTTGATAACACTGACATTGTCGAACTGGCTCATGGTCTGGCTCCTGGTGAAGTGGGGCGCATTCTACCCGACATTCGGGCGCAGGCAAAATGACCATATTCGAACACTTAGCCCCGACCCGATCGTGAAACCTACGTCCTGACGTGGCATACTCCCCGCATCTTTTCCGACCCCGAGCCAGACGAACATGAGGCCACTGAGTCCCGAACAACAGCAATATCTTGATCGCAGGCTGAGCGCCATCCGCTGGTGGAACCGGCTGGGCTGGCTGATCCTGGTGGCGGTGGCAGGCTTTTACGGCTGGCTGTGGAGTATTCACCCGCTGTTTGTCGATCCCATGTTGCTGCTGGAGAAGTTGCGGGTTGGCGGCGTCGCCGATATCGAGGTGGCCCGGTTGGCCGCGCTGGGCAACCTGGCGTTTCTCGGTTGCGGCCTGCTGCTGGCGGGCATGGTTTTCCTGACCTATGCCGCCATGTGGACCGAAAAAACGACGATCCGGCAACTGACATCCGGAGGCGAGCCTCCTGCGCCGGAAATGATGCCGGTTCTCAAGACCGACGGAGATGCCGATGACCAGCCGCAAGCTTGACGACCTGCTGGCCCGCAACCGCACCTGGGCGGCCAGCATCAAGGCCGAAGACCCGGAATTCTTCACCAAGCTGTCCTCGCAACAAACCCCCCGCTACCTGTGGATCGGTTGTTCCGACAGCCGCGTACCCTGCACGCAACTGGTTGACCTGCTGCCGGGTGACATGTTCGTCCACCGCAATGTCGCCAACATGGTGATCCACACCGACTTCAACTGCCTGTCCGTTATGCAGTACGCCATTGAAGTGCTGAAAGTGGAACACATCATCATTTGCGGCCATTATGGGTGCGGCGGCATTCTTGCGGCCTTGCGCAACATGCATTTCGGGCTCATTGACAACTGGCTGCGTCATATTCACGACATCATCAATGCTTACGATATCTACCTGACCGGTTTTGAGGATGAGAACTCCCGCCTGCAGGCGCTGTGCGAGCTGAACGTGTTGCAGCAGGTGTTCAATGTCTGCCAGAACTCGCTGGTGCACCAGGCTTGGGCCAAGGGGCAGCAGCTGACTGTTCACGGCTGGATTTACGGCGTGGAAGACGGCCTGCTGCGTGATCTGGAGGTCACATTATCCTCCGTTCAGGAGCTGGCGGACGCCCGTCGGCGGCTGGCCGAAAAAACCGGTCTTCGCGCCCTTGATTGTCGAGGGGATTCGCCTTAATCTTCGCGCTTTTACGGCACTCACATCCTGGCGTTTCCGGAATTCCGGAAACAACTTTAATCTCGGCCTCGTCGGGTAATTGCGTATGCGTCTCTCGGATTACTGCTCTGATGCAGAATGGAAAAAAATCAAGGATTTCGCGGATGGAAAGGAGACTCCGTTCCTGGTGGTCGACCTCGAAATCATCAGCCAGAAGTATGATGAGCTGACCACCTGCTTCCCCATGGCCAAGGTGCATTATGCGCTGAAGGCCAATCCGGGCGCTCCGGTCATCGAGTTGCTGCGCGACAAGGGCTGCAGCTTTGACATCGCCTCGATTTACGAGCTGAACAAGGTGCTGGACGCCGGCGTTGATCCGGCGTTGATCTCCTATGGCAACACCATCAAGAAGGCGGCCCACGTCAAGTACGCCTACGAGAAGGGCGTGCGCCTGTTCGCCACCGACTCAAAGGCCGACCTGCAGAACATCGCCGAACAGGCGCCGGGTTCCAAGGTTTTCGTGCGCATCCTGGTGGAAGGTGGCGAAACCGCCGAGTGGCCGCTGTCCCGTAAATTCGGCTGCCACCCCGACATGGCCATTGACTTGCTGGTGCAGGCCAAGCTGAACGGTCTGGTGCCCTATGGCATTTCCTTCCACGTCGGTTCGCAGCAAAAAGATATCGCCGTCTGGGACGCCGCTCTTTCCAAGGTCAAATACATGTTTGACTGGATGAAGTACGAAGAAGACGTTGAACTGAAGATGATCAACATGGGCGGCGGTTTCCCGGCCAACTACATCTCCGAAGTCAACCCGATCCAGGTCTATGCCGAAGAAATCCTGCGTTATCTGCACGATGACTACGGTGATGACCTGCCGGAAATCATCCTTGAGCCGGGCCGCTCGCTGGTGGGTGAGTCCGGGGTGCTGGTGTCGGAAGTAGTGCTGATTTCCCGCAAGTCGCGTACCGACCTCAAGCGCTGGATCTACACCGACGTCGGTCTGTTCCAGGGCCTCATCGAGACCATGGGCGAGTCGATCAAGTACCCGATCTATACCGAAAAGATGGAACAGCATCCGCCGGAAGGCAATGTCGTGCTCGCCGGCCCCACCTGCGACTCCACCGACATCATGTACGAGCATGTCAGCTATGGTCTGCCGTTGAACCTGGCCGTGGGTGACCGCCTGTACTGGCTGACCACCGGCGCCTACACCAACTCCTACAGTTCGGTGGAATTCAACGGCTTCCCGCCGCTGAAGGCGTTCTACATCAAGTAAGCCGGTGGCAATGGAAAAGGGTGCCTGCAAACGGCGCCCTTTTTTTGGCTTCAGAGTTCTCCTTCCGCCTCCGCCATCTGCTTGCGCAGTGCTTTCTCATCGCTGTCGAACAACTCTTCCAGATCCTTCATCGCTTCCTTGTTGCTGGCAATCAGGCTTTCCTCATCGTGATAGAAGGCTTGCTGTCGTTTCAGCAGCTTTTCGTCATAGTCACGGAAGGTCCGGACACTGCGTTCCGCGCGTGACGGGTCATAACCCAGTTCCACCAGGGTTTGCCGGGCTAAATCCAGCGAGGACAGGAAAGTTTCGCGGAAAATCACTTTCACCCCCAGATCCATCAGCATGTAGGCATGACGGCGGTCGCGGGCGCGCGCCAGTATGGGTAGATTGGGGAAATAATGGCGAACCTGCACCGCTGTCCGGATGGAGTCGTCAACATCGTCAATGGCCAGGATGAATACCTTGGCCTTGTCGAGGTGCGCCGCCCGCAGCAAATCCAGATTGCTGGGATTGCCATAATAAATGTTGTTGCCGAAGCGGCGTACAAAGTCGACCTGCCGGGCATCGCCTTCCAGCGCCGTAAACCCGATCTTGTGCGTGCGCAGCACCCGCGCCACAATCTGGCCGAAGCGCCCGAAACCAGCGATCACCACCGGATTGTCGTGGTCTTCGATCTTGTCGAACTCGCGTTTTTCCTTCTGGACCCACAGCGGCTCAATCCATTTCGCCAGGATCATGAACGCCAGCGGCGTCAATGCCATCGACAAGGTCACGATCAGGATCAACTGGTCGCCCAGCTTGCCGGGCAGCAGCTTGTAACCGGCTGCCGTGCTGAACAGTACGAAGGCGAATTCACCGCCCTGGGACAGCACCATGCCCAGCCGGATGCTGGTCTGCCAGGTATTGCCCAAAGCCTTGCCGATGCCGGCCAGAACCGCGAACTTCATGGCCATCAGCCCCAGCGCACCGCCAATCATCAGCAGTGGGTGGCTGATCAGCAGATGGATGTCGGCGCTCATGCCCACGGCCATGAAGAACAGCCCCAGCAGCAAGCCCTTGAATGGCTGGATACTGGCTTCCAGTTCATGCCGGTAGGGCGAGTCCGCCAGCAGCACACCGGTGACAAAGGCGCCCAGCGCCATCGACAGCCCCAGATATTCCATCAGCAGGGTAATGCCGAGGATGATGAACAGCGCCGCCGCCGTCAGCAGTTCATTCGCGCCGCTGGCGGCAATCACCCGGAATACAGGCCGCACCACAAAGCGGCTGGCGACAATCAGCAGTCCGAACACCGCAAACACCTTGCCGAAATAGGCCAGGTTGTATTCCTGGGTGCTGTTGCCTGACAGCAGCGGCAGCACGGCCAGCAGCGGTATTACGGCAATGTCCTGAAACAGCAGGATGGCAAAGGACTTGCGGCCATGCTTGGCGGAAAGCTGCTTCTTGTCAGCCAGCAGTTGCAGTACAAACGAGGTGGAAGACATGGACAGGCCGAATCCGGCAATGGCGGCCACCACCGGCTTCAGGTCAAACATCAGGCCAATGCCGGTAAAAAGCAGGCCGGTCAGCATGACCTGCAATCCCCCCAGCACAAAAATCTGCCGCTTCAGCGCCCACAGCCGCGACGGCTCCAGTTCCAGCCCGATCAGGAACAGCAGCATCACCACGCCGTATTCGGCAAAATGCATGACGTTACCGGCGTTGCCCGCGACGTCCAGCAGGTTGGGACCCAGAATCAGGCCGGTCAGCAGGTAACCGAGTACGGTGGCCAAGCCCAGGCGGTGGCCAAGAGGAACAATAAGCAAGGCTGCGCCAAGAAAGAGCGCCGTCTGGGTCAGGAGCGTCATGCTGCAAATATCCGAAGGTTATAACGATAGGCTAAACGGGCAGTTGCAAGACTGCGGCAAAGTCGCCAAAGTAGGGTTTTCCACCGCCTACGATAACAGGAAGCAGGATAATGGCAAAAGTATATGACGATAATGCACTGTCCATTGGCAACACCCCGCTGGTCCGCCTGAACCGCGTTATGAACGGGCATCCCAAGGTTTATGCCAAGATCGAAGGCCGCAACCCGGCCTATTCCGTGAAGTGCCGTATTGGCGCAAACCTGGTCTGGGATGCCGAGAAGCGGGGCGCCCTCAAGCCGGGCATGGAAATCGTGGAGCCGACCTCCGGCAACACCGGTATCGCCTTGGCTTATGTCGCTGCCGCCAAAGGCTATCCGCTGACGCTGACCATGCCCTCGTCCATGAGTATCGAGCGCCGCAAGGTGCTGAAGGCGCTGGGCGCCACGCTGGTGCTGACCGACCCCGCCAAGGGCATGAAGGGCGCCATCGACAAGGCCGAGGAAATCCGCGCTTCCAACCCGGACAAATATTTCCTGCCGCAGCAGTTTGAAAACCCGGCCAACCCGGAAATCCATGAAAAGACCACCGGTCCCGAAATCTGGAACGACACCGATGGTGAAGTGGATATCTTCGTCGCCGGCGTCGGCACCGGCGGTACGCTGACCGGCGTTTCCCGCTTCATCAAGCTCACCAAGGGCAAGGCCATCCAGTCCATCGCCGTCGAACCCACGGCCTCGCCGCTTATTACCCAGGCTCGCAACGGTGAAGCTCTGAAGCCGGCTCCGCACAAGATACAGGGAATCGGCGCCAACTTTGTTCCGGCCAACCTCGACCTCAGTCTGGTGGATGGGGTTGAAACAGTGACCAATGAAGAAGCCATTGAGTTTGCACGCCGTCTGATGCGGGAAGAGGGCATCCTTTGCGGTATTTCCTGTGGCGCTGCCGGTGCGGTTGCGGCCCGGCTGGCAGCCCGTCCGGAGAATGCGGACAAGACCATCGTGGTGATCCTGCCTGACTCCGGGGAGCGTTACCTGTCGACGGCGCTGTTCGACGGGTTGTTCACCGATCAGGAATTGGTGCAGTAATGGTTGCCGGGGCGTATAATCCGCCCCGTTTCCTCCCGAGTGAGCAGTGAGCATCATGAGCTACAACAACATTCCCCCCGGAAAAGACGCCCCGAACGATATCTACGTGGTGATCGAGATCCCCGCCAACAACGACCCCATCAAGTACGAAATCGACAAGGACAGCGATGCGCTGTTTGTCGATCGCTTCATGGGGACGGCGATGTTCTATCCGGCCAACTATGGTTACATTCCGAACACGCTGTCGGAAGACGGTGATCCTCTGGATGTGCTGGTGGTAACGCCTTATCCGGTGGTTGCGGGTTCCGTGATTCGCTGCCGTCCGGTTGGCAAGCTGACCATGGAAGATGAGTCCGGTATTGATGCGAAGCTGATTGCAGTTCCGCATGACAAGCTGACGCCGCTTTACAAGAATGTGAAGGAATACACCGATCTGCCGGAGTTGCTGATCAATCAGATTCGTCATTTCTTTGAGAACTACAAGGCGCTGGAGCCTGGTAAGTGGGTGAAGGTGACGGGTTGGGAAGGTGCGGATGTGGCTAAGGCGGAAGTGCTGAAGTCCATCGAGGCCGCGAAGAAGTAATTGACTTCTTCGGTGGTGAACTAAAGGCGCTGGAGACAGCGCCTTTATCACATCAATTGCTGAGGTTTGATAATTGACTACAGCCGTCCTTGGAGTGCCCAAGAATAGTGTTGTTTGAAATCGGCCCACGTTTCGGGGCCAAAATAGTTCACTTGCCCCAGAGCAAAGGCAAGGGAAAATAGCACTTGAGATGCTATGAAATATAAGGGGATGACAAGAAAGCTCATGCGGCGTTTGGAAAAAAGAAGCCAGCAACCAAATAGGCAGATGAGGATTTCAAGAACAGTGATTATGGTTCTCGTCTCTTGGCTACCGCCGAACCAGTGATAGTGGCCACAGTACTCACCCAGAAAAACCACAACAAGAAGAAGGCTGATGGCAATTACAATTTTTCTTTTGCGATCCATAAGTAAGCCATATCCGTAGGGTGGGTCAAGACCCACCATCCAACCTTGTTAGCAGCCCCAGAGGTCTTCTCCGCCAAGGCCTGACACAAATTCCTCGATCTATCCTTCCGACAAAACCGGTGTCGGACTAATCACCACATCCTCCCCACCTACCACCGCCTGAATTCCCCGCAAGAAATCCATCACCCCCGTCACCGCCTCCAGCCGCTGCCACACATTGGCCTGAAAATCGAAGACCAACTCCAGCCCGGCCTCAATCTCAAGCGCAACCGTATTTTCCCCCGCCAGAAACCGGCAATCCAACCCGGCCCCCGACTCAGGCTCTTCCATCACCGGAGTAAACACCAGCTTGCCATGGCCGCAAGGCCATTCCCCCGCCAGCTCGCCCACCCGCCGCAACACCAGCCACGCCGTGGCCAGCGCCGTCAGGAAATCCGGGCGCGTCACGGACACCCGCACCGGGAAACGCATCGACTTGCGGCCAGTCAGTTCGGCCCCGGTGACATGGAGGAGGGCGTCCATGAATCAGCCCTTCAACGCCGCCACCAGCTTGCCATGAATCCCGCCAAAGCCACCGTTCGACATGATCACCACCGCATCACCATCCTGGGTTTTGGCGACCAGTTCCGCGATGATGGCGTCGATATTCCGCATTACCTTGGCCGGGACCGGGGAATCGGCAATCACCGGCTCCAGATTCCAGTCCAGACCGTCCGGCTGATACCAGATCACCTGGTCGGCGTCACAGGCCGAGGCGGCCAGGCCGTCCTTGTGCGTGCCCATGCGCATGGTGTTGGAGCGGGGTTCAATCACCGCCCAGATACGGCGGCTGCCCACTTTCTTGCGCAGGCCTTCCAGGGTGGTCTTGATGGCGGTGGGGTGGTGGGCGAAGTCGTCATAAACGCTGATGCCGCGCACTTCCCCAATCAGCTCCATGCGGCGCTTCACGCCGCCAAAGGCGCTCAACCCGGCGCAAGCCTGTTCAATGTTGACGCCCACATGATGCGCCGAGGCAATGGCGCTCAGGGCGTTATTGACGCTGTGCATGCCGGTCATGCCCCAATTCACCGTCCCGGCTTTTTGGCCGTCATACAGTACGTCGAAATGCGAGCCGTCCGGGGCGCGCAGGGCTGCTTGCCATAGCGCCCCGGCTTCACCGGCCAAACCGGTTTTTTCTACCGGTGTCCAGCAACCCTTCTCCAGCGTATCCGCCAGATTCTGGTCGCCGACCGGCACAATAATGCGGCCCTGACCGGGAATGGTGCGCACCAGATGGTGGAACTGCTTCTGAATGGCGGCCAGATCGTCAAAAATGTCGGCGTGGTCGAATTCCAGATTGTTGAGGATGGCAGTGCGTGGCGCGTAGTGAATGAACTTGGAGCGCTTGTCGAAGAAGGCGGAGTCATATTCATCGGCTTCCACCACAAAGAACTGGCCGCCGCCCAGACGAGCGCTGGCTTCAAAGCCCATCGGCACGCCGCCAATCAAAAAGCCCGGCTCCAAGCCGGCCTGTTCCAGAATCCAGGCCACCATGGTGGTGGTGGTGGTCTTGCCGTGGGTTCCCGCCACGCCAATAATATGCTTGCCCTGCAGCACATACTGCGCCAGCCATTGCGGACCCGAGGTGTAGGGAATGCCTTCATTCAGCACATATTCAACGGCGGGAATGCCACGCTTCATGGCATTGCCCACAATCACCAGGTCGGGCCGGGGTTGCAGGTGCGACGGGTCATACCCCTGCATCAGCGAAATGCCCTGCGCTTCCAGTTGGGTGCTCATTGGGGGATAGACATTGCTATCGCTGCCGGTGACAGTATGGCCCAGGTTTTTCGCCAGAACCGCCAGCGAACCCATAAAGGTGCCGCAAATGCCGAGAATGTGAATGTGCATGTTCTTCTATTCCGTTTTGTTTGTCTGCTGGGCGGCGGCCGCTTGGGCCTGTGCCTTGGCCAGCAATTCGGGAAAAGCTTGTACGGTAAAGGTCATGGTCAGCAGAAACAGCGTGAACGTCAGCATGTTGGCTTGAACCAGCCCGATATTCAGGGTGCGATGATACACGAAAGCCCTGAAGCCCAGACTCCAGCCCAGCAGCACCATTTGCAGAATGCCCAAGACCATCATCAGGGAGGATTTGGGCGGAACGGAGAGGCTGACCAGCAACACCGGCAGGCTGATCAGGGTCAGAATGACGTCACAGCCCATGATGACAGTGGCCGTTGCAACAAAGCGCTGGCTGACAGACTTGAACGCCATCAGTAAATGCAGCGCCACCAGTTCAACCGTGACGGCAATCAGCGGTACCGTGACGATCATCGCCGTATCGGAGGCCTCGCGGTTCATTGATTGTCCGACGGCATTCAGCAGCAAATCCAGGACAATGAGGTTGATCAGCAGGGAAGGGGAGTGTGGAGCGTCTTCTGGTCCCCGCTTGAAGCGGAGGATTTGCCAGAACAGTGACCAGTTGTCTTTCATCAGCGGAGCCGGATGGGGAGTCTTGGGGGTTATTGTGTCAAACTCTGTACTCGGGTGCAGCAGATTTACAGAACTACACCACAGTCTATTCCTCAGCTCGAATCCGTCATCATGCCGACAACCCTGCAAACCATTCTCTTGTTGATGTGTTCCAATGTCTTCATGACCTTTGCCTGGTATGGTCATCTAAAGAATCTGAGCGACCGGCCCTGGTTTGTGGCGGCGCTGCTCAGCTGGGGCATCGCCTTTTTCGAGTACATGCTGATGGTGCCGGCCAACCGGATCGGCCATCAGGTGCTCACGGTGGGGCAGCTTAAAATCCTGCAGGAGGTCATCACGCTGTCGGTTTTTGTGCCTTTTGCGGTCTTTTATCTGCGCGAACCCTTCCGCATGGATTACGTGTATGCCGCCATTTGCATGCTGGGAGCGGTCTATTTCATGTTTCGGCCGTCGCTGGGCGCTTAAAAACAGCTAATTTAGGACAAATGGCGTTCAGTACTTGGCCATTCCGTTTTTTTTCGTCAAAATTGACGGTTTTCCGGTTTCAAGGTTACGAGTGACGGCCGCATGACGACAGCACACGCATCACAGCCTCTGGTAGGCATCATTATGGGTTCACAGTCCGATTGGGCGACGATGCAGCATGCAGCGGACACCCTTCAGGCGCTGGGCGTTCCCTTCGAGGCCGAAGTGGTTTCCGCGCATCGTACGCCCGACAAGTTGTTTCGCTATGCCGAAACGGCCCGTGAGCGCGGCATTGCCGTCATCATTGCCGGTGCGGGTGGTGCGGCGCATTTGCCGGGCATGTGCGCCTCCAAGACCTCGTTGCCGGTGCTGGGCGTGCCTGTCCAGTCCCAGGCCCTCAATGGGCTGGATTCCCTGCTGTCCATCGTGCAGATGCCCGCAGGTGTGCCGGTGGGCACGCTGGCCATTGGCAAGGCAGGCGCCGTCAATGCCGCTTTGCTCGCAACCCAGATTATCGCCGGTGCGCATCCGCGTTTCGTTGAGGCCATTGAAACCTTCCGCCAGCAACAGACCGAGAAGGTGCTGGCCAGCCCTGTTCCCGGAGTGCAGGCATGAGGGTGGGCGTTTTTGGCGGCGGTCAACTTGGCCGCATGATGGCTTTGGCGGGTTATCCGTTTAACTTGCGCTTCAGCTTTTATGACGCCCTGCCGGATTGCCCGTCCGCCCCACTGGGCGATTTATACGGGGATGAATCCGGTTCTCCCGAGTCGCTGGACGCCTTCCTCGCCAGCGCCGATGTCTTTACCTATGAGTTCGAGAACATCTCGACCGCCTGGGTAGAGCGCATTGCCCGGCACAAGCCGGTGTATCCCGGCGTGCGGTCGTTGGCCGTGTCCCAAAACCGGCTCAATGAAAAGGCATTGTTCGACCGTTTGTCGATCCCCGCCGCACCCTGGCGTCGCATCGACAGCCTGGAAGCTTTGCAGCAGGCCGTTGCCGAACTGGGCATGCCCCTGGTAATCAAGACGGTGACCGGCGGTTACGATGGCAAGGGACAGTTTGTCATTCGCTCCACCGATGACATTGCACGCGCCTGGACAGATTTGGGTGCGGCCTGCCCCTTGCTGGCAGAGGCTTTTGTCCGCTTCCAGCGTGAACTGTCGATTGTGGCGGTTCGCGGTCAGGATGGCGAAATCCGCTGCTATCCCCCGGCCTGGAATGTCCATCATCAAGGCATCCTGTCGCATTCTGTTGTACCTGCTCCGGATATTTCCGAAGCATCTGCCCGTCAGGCAGATGCTTATATCCGGGCCATTCTGGAAGACTTGCAGCATGTCGGCGTCATGACGCTGGAAATGTTCGACACCGGCTCCGGGCTGGTGGCGAATGAAACCGCGCCGCGGGTTCACAATTCCGGGCACTGGAGTATTGAAGGCGCCATCTGCTCGCAATTTGAAAACCACATCCGCGCCGTCGCCGGTTTGCCGTTGGGCTCCACCGATCCATTGCGCCCCAGCGCCATGATCAACATCATTGGCCGCCACCCTGAAACGGCAGCGATTCTGGCCATTCCTGAAACCCATCTGCATCTCTATGGTAAGACTGAGCGCCCTGGCCGCAAGCTGGGCCACATTACGGTCACAGCCCCCACGCACATCCAATTGATGGATCGCATCAAGGTTATTGCTGCTGTTCTGCCCAACCGGATGGCGCTTTAATTCTTTGATTTCCGCCGGGCTGCCAGTCCGGCAACTTAAAAATCCATATTTTTGTAGGATTGTCAGACAGCTATAGCGTTCGGTCTCGAACAGTTCTCCTAAAATGCGCACATGGGTTGCTGCAGGGTGCAGCATAAACCGGGTGTGTGAAGCTTAATTTGGAGATGCATCATGGGCGAACTTAAAGACGTTGCTGAAAACCAAACTCAAGTCGGTCTGGTTGATCGCGTTAAGGATCTGGGCAACCAGGTGTATCTGGCTGGCCTCGGTCTGGTGACCAAGGTTGAAGAAGAAGGCCAGAAGCAACTGGACAAGCTGCAAGCCGCCGGTCAGGCCGCTCGTGGCGAGAAGGCCGCAGCTGACAAGAAGGCTGTGCTGGTTGCCTTCGGTCTGGTCGAGACGCTGAAGACTGAAGTGGAATCGCTGAAGGCTGAAAGCCAGAAGCTGTTTGGTGATCTGGTTGCCTCCGGCGAAAAGCGCAAGGCTGTCTGATTGCAAACCTGCAATCCCGCTTGGGGTTGCTTGTAAAATGTACCCTCTTTTGGGGTGGCTCCCTGCCACCCTTTTTTTTATTCCGGATTTTGAGCGGGTCGAATCGAGCCGGTGAATGGCAATAAGCAGCCCTTGAAGACGGTGTGCCGGATACAGGGATGTGGTGCTGGTTACATAACGAGCGTTTTGAATACGAAGCAACCCGTTATGCTGACACAACAATCGGATAAAAGGCTTTTGGGCAGTGTCCTTACTGCGCTAAAATGCCTTAGCCCGTTATCCGGGGCAAAAAAACATAATCCAAGCCGTCGACAAGGACACACCATGAAAAAAATCATCGTCTCTTCCACGAGTCGTCCCGTTGCTGCGCTGGCTCTTGCTGCCGGCATGTTGTTGAGCGTTTCCGCTGAAGCCAAACAAAAAGTCTGTGTTTTTGACCTCCTGGGTACTCAGGGAGATGTCTATGCCATGATGAAGGACTACAGCCTGGCATCCAAGGCATGGGGTGGCGACATCGAGCTCAAGGCTTACACCGACGAGCGTATTGCCTCTGAAGACTTCAAGGCTGGCCAGTGCGACGCTATCAGTATTACCGGTTTGCGCGGCCGTCAGTTCAATACGTTTACCGGCAGTATCGATTCTATCGGCGCCATCCCCAGCTATGCCGTCATGAAAGATGTGCTGTCGATCCTGAGTTCGCCGAAAATTGCCGGCAGCATGGTCAGTGGCGGCTATGAAGTGGTTGGACTGATTCCGCTGGGCGCCGGCTACCTCTTGGTCAATGACCGCGCCATCAATAACCTGTCAAAGGCTTCCGGCAAGAAAATCGCCGTGCTGGATTACGACAAATCCCAAGCCAAGATGGTGCAGAAGATCGGCGCCCAGCCGGTGGCCTCTGACATCACCAACTTTGCAGGCAAGTTCAACAACGGCCAGGTGGACATCGTTGCCGCCCCGGCAGTGGCATTCAAACCGTTGGAATTGTTCAAGGGTTTGGGCACCAAGGGAGCGATCATCCGTTTCCCGATTGTCCAGTTGACCGGCAACATCATCATTAATCCCAAGAAATTCCCTGCCGGCTTTGGCCAGAAGAGCCGCGAGTATGTCGTGACCCAGTTGGAACGTGCGTTCTCCGTCATCAAGAAGACCGAGGCCGATATTCCTGCCAAGTTCTGGATGGATATTCCGGATGCCGACAAGCCCGGTTATGTCAAGCTGATGCGTGAGTCCCGCATTGCGCTTACTGCTGACGGCATCTATGACAAAAAGATGATGTCGTTGCTGAAGAAGGTTCGTTGTAAAAATGATCCTTCCAGCTTCGAGTGCGCCTTGACCGACGAGTAATTGTTGGCGGGTGATGATAACTGGCCCGGCATGTCCGGGCCTTTACTTTTGCGTGATTGACGAACGACGGTTTTCTTTAGATAATTCCATACTGATTTAGTCGGGTAAAAGAGGCAGCACATGACAGACGCCACTCAAGGCATGGCACTCACGGATCGTGCGGCGGCAAAAATTCGCAAGCTCAAGGACGGCGAGGGCAATCCTGAGTTGAAGTTGCGGGTGTATATCACCGGTGGCGGCTGCTCCGGATTTTCCTATGGCTTCACATTTGATGAGAATACCGGTGAAATGGACTCGGTGTTCAGCAATGATGATGTCACCATGGTGGTGGATTCGATGAGCTATCAGTATCTTGCAGGCTCTGAGGTTGACTATGAAGAGGGGTTACAGGGTTCCCGCTTCATAGTTAAAAACCCCAATGCAAGCTCCACCTGCGGTTGCGGGTCATCCTTTTCAGTTTAGCAATCCTTCCGGGCAATCAGCCCGGATAAATTCCCCCCAGAATGCGCTCACCCTTGGCGCCTGTGACGGCATGTGCGTTGCCGGGCAGATTCATCATGGTTTGACGGGCCAGCCAGGCAAATGCTGTTGCTTCAATCCAGTTCGGCTCTAGCCCTTTGGCGGACGTGATTTGCAGGTGCATTTTCGGAAGCAATAGCGCCATGCGGTCCATGAGTGCGCTGTTGTATGCCCCCCCTCCGCACACCCACAGTTCAGCACTTTCAAGGCCTTCATGCCGAATGGCCGACGCAACCGATATGGCAGTTAGCTCCATGAGTGTTGCTTGAACATCTTCCGGAGGAAGATCAGGGGTCGACTTCAGTTCGTGATCCAGCCACTGAATATTGAAATCTTCCCGGCCGGTGCTTTTGGGAGCAGGTAGCGTGAAAAAGGGATGTCCCAACAGCTGCTCAAGCAGTTTGGGCTGAAGCGTGCCTGATCGAGCCCACAGGCCGCCACGGTCATAGGGCTCTCCCTTGTGCCGCATGCACCAGGAGTCCATCAGGATGTTGGCTGGGCCGGTGTCATAGCCGCGCAGCAGTAACTCGGGCGTCCCGGAGAGCAGGGTAATGTTGGCAATGCCGCCAAGGTTCAAAATGACGCGGTCGGTTCCGGGACAGCGAAACAAGGCCTCATGGAACGCAGGCACTAATGGCGCGCCCTGTCCGCCGGCGGCGACATCCCTTCGGCGAAAGTCGGCAACCACGGTAATGCCTGTCAGTTCGGCAATGGTGTTGGGGTCGGAAATCTGCAGGGTAAAGGCATGGTCATATCCGGGCCGGTGCCGGATGGTTTGCCCGTGGCTTCCGATCGCAAGAATCCGGTTCCTGTCCAGCCCGTGCTTGTCAATCAGGGTGTTCACGCATTGAGCGAATAATTGCCCCAACTGCCTGTCCAACGGCCCCATCCGGTCAATTTCATTGTCGCCCGGCAGTGTCAGTTGCAGTATGGCGGTTCTTGTTTCGTCATCGAGGGGAAGAGAGTGCGTGCCTAAAAGACTGGGTTCTGGCGTAAAGCTCACAGCAACCGCATCTATGGCATCGAGACTGGTGCCTGACATCAGGCCCAAATAAATATCGTGTGGCATCGGATTTCTCATTAAAATGCGCCTTTTCAAGCGGCATTGTAGCGAAACATATCATGACACCAGAACAGCAACTTGCACTTATCAAGCGCGGAACCGAAGAAATCATTCCCGAAGCGGAATTGCTGGCCAAATTGAAAGAAGGAAGGCCATTGAGGGTTAAAGCCGGCTTTGACCCCACGGCGCCAGACTTGCACCTCGGACATACCGTCCTGATCAATAAGCTGCGACTGTTCCAGGAGTTGGGGCATGAAGTAATCTTTCTCATTGGCGATTTTACCGGCATGATCGGTGATCCCACCGGCAAGAACGTAACCCGCAAGCCCTTGACGGCTGAACAGGTTGCGGAAAATGCCAAAAGTTACCGTGACCAAGTCTTCAAGATTCTCGATCCGTTAAAGACGCGGGTTGTTTTCAACTCAGAGTGGATGTCGCAGAAGTCTGCGGCCGACATGATTCATCTGGCGGGTCAATACACGGTTACCCGCATGCTGGAGCGAGATGATTTCTCAAAGCGTTTTGCCAATGAGCAGTCCATCGCCATTCATGAGTTTTTATACCCGTTGTTGCAGGGCTTTGACTCTGTTGAACTGAAGGCGGATGTTGAATTGGGCGGCACCGATCAGAAATTCAATTTGTTGATGGGGCGGACGTTACAAGGGCGTTATGGGCAGCCAGCTCAAGTGTGTATCACACTGCCGATTCTTGAGGGTTTGGACGGAGTGCAAAAAATGTCCAAGTCGTTGGGTAACTATATCGGCGTCAACGATGCGCCCGGAGAGATGTACCAGAAGATATTATCCATGCCGGACTCGCTGATTCCTCGCTACTTTGAATTGTTGAGCTTCCGTACACAGGAAGACGCTGAAGCCCTGTTGAATGAAATGGCGGCCGGACGCAATCCTCAACAGTTGAAAAAGTTGTTGGCGACGGAAATCATTGCCCGGTTTCATGGGGAGGAAGCGGCTGCACATGCCCACAAGTCAGCGGGGAACGTGATAGGTTATGGGGAAATTCCTGAAAATGTGCCAGAAGTGACCATTGATCTTGAGGGGCAGTCGGAGTTGCCAATAAGCGCGGTGTTGAACAAAGCCGGCTTGGTGAAGAACTCCGCGGCCGCCAGGGACGTATTGCAGAGGCAAGCGGTTTTTGTTGATGGCTCGGTGGTTTCTGCTGATTATCGCTGCCAGCGCGGAGTTAGCTACATTGTCCAGGCTGGAAAAAAGGCCATTGCAAGAGTCTGTGTGGTGTAAGTCTATAGCTGGAATGCATAAAATCTGTGCGCTTGGTTCGATTGTGGGGAAAACCCTTTGACAGTGAGCTCACAGGCCCTATAATGCGCCCCACGCTGACGCGCTGCTGGCTAAATAAGCCAAGCAAAAACAATAACTTGCCTTAGGTTGGGTGTTGTTTTCGGGTCTGGAGGCGGTGGTTCGAAAGA
>NZ_JAUSMX010000018.1 GCF_030646115.1 Fluviicoccus sp. | reverse complement strand
TGGCCAACAGACGGTCGGCAAATTGGAGGAGTTCAGGATCGGGCTTGGCCCGTTTGGTACTTTTTGCAGCGGTCATAATGACTCCAGGGGAGCGGCAGTGTGATGCCAAATGACCGTTTACACAAAGCTAATTACACCCTCATTCAGGGATTTTTCACCACCCTGTTAGGCCTGCATCAGCAACGCCCCGTGCGCCTTGAAATACGCCCGGTGCCGCTTCCAGTCCGGCATGCGTTCCTCCACCAGCCGCCAGAAGCGCTCGCTGTGATTCATTTCCGCCAGATGACACAGTTCGTGCAGCACCACATAGCGAATTGCCTCCGGAGACGCCTTCGCCAGATGCAGGTTGAAATTCAGGTTGCCCCGCCCGGAACAACTCCCCCAACGACTGCGCACCAGCTTCAACCGGAACGTTGGCATCTCCGTCACCCACGGCATGCCCGCCGCCAGCGCCTCAATTTCCCGCGTAATCAATGCCTCCAGTTCCCGGGCATACCAGCGATACAGCACCTGCGGGGTTTTCGCGGCATCAGGCTGTGAACTGAAAAACCGCAACTCCCCATCGGCCATCTGCAGCTTGTCCCGCACCTTGTCGTGAGGCAGCACCCGTAACGGATAAGTCTGCCCCAAAAACAGATGCTGCTCCCCATCCTCATAACGCAGGGCAGGGTGAACCGCCCCCGCCGCCGGCCTTTCCGCCAGCTTGCCCAAATGCCCCGCAATCCAGCCCGCCTTCTCCCGCACCAGCCGATGCACCGCTGAAGCATGAACACGCGGCGGCACCGACGCCAGCACCAAACCATCCGGCCGTATTTTCAACGACACCACCCCGCGCGCACTCCGCCCCACCGTCAAACGGTAACGAATCAACACACCCTCATGGCTAATCTGGAATTCGGAAGACGACATAACAGCCAACAGTTACAGGAAAGCCCAAATTATGGCCGAAGAGTTACGCCCCGGAAACCATTACCACAATAAGATGCTCCACCCACAGATCTGTCCGAAGCCACTGTTTGAGCCACAAATCAGACAGCGAAGAGACGGAAGCGGGGAAGGGCGACAGAGAGCCGACAGCCCGCGAGTTTGGCGCAGGACAACGGTTTTGCTTCCTTTTGCCAAGACAAAAGGAAGGCCCGCGGCAGGCGGACACCCTCTGCAAATAGCAGACATAGGCTCTAACCTAGGAGCCATTGACCCAAATGACCCGACAGTCTCCAAAAAAGACAAATGTCCCCAAATCTAGACACTGTTAAATTACCCCCGCCACTGGCAGAATCCCCCGCCAACACCGGTCATAGCCCGAGAGGAACGCCCCCATGAACGCCCACTACCCGCACCTGCTCCAGCCCCTGGACCTCGGCTTCACCCAACTGCGCAACCGCGTCGTCATGGGCTCCATGCATACCGGCCTCGAAGACCGCTTTTACAACTACCCCAAGCTGGCGGCTTATTTTGGTGAACGCTCCAAGGGTGGTGTCGGCCTCATCATCACCGGCGGCATTTCCCCCAACCGCGAAGGCTGGCTGCTGCCGCTGGGCGGCACGCTTAACCGGCTGGGCGATGTCATCAACCACCGTCTGGTCACTCACGCCGTGCACAAGGAAGGCGGCAAGATCCTGATGCAGGTGCTGCACGCCGGTCGCTACGGTTACCACCCCTTTGTGGTGTCGGCCACTGCCAAGAAGTCCCCGATTTCCATGTTCAAGCCGCGCGAGATGTCGTCCTCGAAAATCTGGAAGACCATCGCCGCCTTTGGCCGTTGCGCCCGTCTGGCCAAGCTGGCGGGTTATGACGGCATTGAAATCATGGGCAGCGAAGGCTACCTGCTGAACCAGTTCCTCTGCGCCCGCGTCAACCAGCGCGACGACGAATGGGGCGGCGACATCCACGGCCGCATGAAGCTGGCGGTGGAAATCGTCAAGCGTGTGCGCAAGGTGGTGGGGACGGACTTCATCCTGGCTTTCCGGCTGTCGCTGCTGGATCTGGTGGAAGGCGGCAACACCCGCGAGGAAGTGATCACTGTCGCCAAGGCGCTGGAAGCTGCCGGGATCAACATCCTTAATACCGGCATCGGCTGGCATGAAGCGCGGGTCCCGACCATCGTCACCTCGGTGCCGCGCGGCGCTTTTGCCGACGTCACCGCCGACATCCGCAAGGAAGTGTCGATCCCGGTGATGGCCTCCAACCGCATCAACATGCCGGACACCGCCGAGGCCATCCTCGCCGAGGGCAAGGCCGACCTGATCCAGATGGCGCGCCCGTTCCTGGCCGACTCCGAATGGGTGAACAAGGCCGCCGGTGGCCGCGCCGATGAGATCAACACCTGCATCGCCTGCAACCAGGCCTGTCTCGACCACACCTTCCAGAACAAGCGCGCCAGTTGCCTGGTCAATCCGCGCGCCTGCCACGAAACCGAACTGGTCTACCTGAAGACCTCCAAGCCGCGCAAGGTCGCCGTCGTCGGCGCCGGTCCGGCCGGGTTGTCCGCCGCCACGGTCGCTGCCGAGCGCGGCCATCAGGTGACGTTGTTCGAAGCCTCGAACCAGATCGGCGGCCAATTCAACATCGCCAAGCAGGTGCCGGGCAAGGAAGAATTCCACGAAACCATTCGCTACTTCGGCCGTCGCGTCGAGCTGACTGGTGTCACCCTGAAGCTGAATACCCGTGTCACCCGCGCCGAACTGGAAGCGCAGGGTTTTGACGACATCATCGTCGCCACCGGCATTGCGCCGCGCCTGCCGAAGATTGAAGGCGTCAATCATCCCATGGTGTTGTCCTACCTTGACGTACTGCGTGACAAGAAGCCGGTGGGCAAGCGCGTGGCGGTGATCGGCGCGGGCGGCATCGGTTTTGACCTCAGCGAATTCCTGCTGCACGACCCGGCGGTGCAGCTGCCGATCACCGTCAAGCAGTGGCATGAAGAATGGGGCGTCGATACTTCGAACAAGACCGTCGGCGGGCTGGTGGAGCCGCATCAGGCCCAGCCTCTACGTCAGATATGGCTGCTGCAGCGCAAGACCACCAAGGTCGGCGCCGGTCTGGGCAAGACTTCGGGCTGGGTGCACCGCGCCGTGATGCAGAAGAACGGCGTGCAGATGATGTCGGGCGTGGAATACAAGGCCATCCGCGATGACGGGCTGCTGATCGCCATCGACGGCAAGGAACAGTTGCTGCCGGTGGACAACGTGGTGATTTGCGCCGGGCAGGAAAGCCTGAAGGACATCATGCCGCCGGAAGGGGAGAAGACCCGGGCAAAGTTCCACCTGATTGGTGGCGCAGCCTTGGCCAGCGAGCTGGACGCCAAGCGCGCCATCCGCGAGGGGGCTGAGCTGGCGGCCGGGCTTTAAGCCATAGACGCCGGCCCGGGGCAGTCCGGGCTGGTCATGAGGTCATTGCATGGTTTCGGTCATCAGTTCGACCTGTCGCTGCTGTTGTTCCGCCGCGCTGTTCAGCTTCTGCCGCACCCGTTCCGGCTGATTGATGGGTTTCACACCGCCGGAATTGGTGGATGCCGGTTCGGCGACACGTGCGGTATCCTTGCCCGCAGGCTTGCCTGACAGGTGGATGGTGTTGCCTTTGGAGAGTTGCACGCTTTCCGCATCCTTAGCTACATCCCGATTGCCGAAGTGCACCTTGCCGTCCTTGTCCTTCCAGCTGTAAATACCGCCTTTCTCCACCGGCCGCTGGCTGTTGTCCGTGCTGTAACGGCTGCCCGGCGGGGCCAGATCCGCGGTGTTGACCTCCTGAACCGGGGGATTCACCTTGTTCATGATGGAGTCACGAAACATCCAGCCGGAAATGGCGGCCACGGCCACCACAATAATCACGGTTTCTTTTTGCATGTTGTCCGCACGGCCTCAGGGTTTTTAAATTAATTTCATCGGTTAGAGCATAGACAATCCCGGCGGTTATGGCCATGGCGGATGTCCGGCCGCTCTTTTTGTGTTCCCTGTCCCGAACTGTCATACTGAAAATATTCTGGTCATGTTGTCTGCCCCCATGCGCTTTGTTCTTTTTCTGCTGTTGTGTGTGTCCTCGCTGGCTTGTGCCGCCGAGCCTTATGCCCGTCTTGCCTCCCTGCGCTGGGAAGGTGAGGAGCCGGTGACCGTGGTCAAGGGGGATAACCTCAGCGCCATTGCCGGCCGTCGCGGTGTGACGCCTGAAGCCGTGATGAAACTCAACGGATTGACGGCCAAGTCGCGGCTGATGCCGGGGCAGGTCGTTAATGTCCGCTATTCGCACCTGATCCCCGACGGGCTGACGGATGGCATCACCATCAATGTGCCGCAGCGTTTGCTTTTCCTGCGTCAGCAAGGCGAGTTAAGGGTGTATGCCCTGGGGCTGGGCAAGGCGTCCTGGCCTTCGCCGGTGGGGCCGTGGACGCTGGCCAACAAGCAGGAAAACAAGACTTGGAATGTGCCCAAATCCATTCAGGCGGAAATGGCGCGGGAAGGAAAACCGGTAAAAACCCATGTGCCGCCCGGTCCGGACAACCCGCTGGGCAAGCACTGGCTGGGGCTGAGCCTGCCCGGTTATGGCATTCACGGCACGCTTGCGCCGTCCAGTATTTACCGTTTTCGTTCGCACGGCTGCATGCGCATGCACAATGACGACATCGCCGAAATTTTTGCCCGTGTCGAAAAAGGTTTAACAGGTGTTAACACTTACTGGCCGATTTTGCTTGAAATTCGACCAGATGGCCTTATATATGTAGAAGTACATCCGAATATTTACAAGCGCAAGCTGAACGGTCTGGCTGAGTTGCAACAGCTGGCGGCTGCGCAACAGGTCACCGGCCGCATTGACTGGACGGTGGCGGGAGCCGCCCTGAAAGCGGCAGCGGGCCAACCGGTGGACATTACCCTGAAACCGGCGACTCCGTAATTTCTGTATTTTAAGAGGTTCTGTATGACAACGACGAATTCAGCTGTGATGACCCGCCGTGACTGTTTGCGCGGACTGTCCGCCCTGGCGCTGGGCGGCTTGCTGCTGCCACGCTGGGCCGGGGCCAGCCTGCTGGCGGATCAGGCTGAACGCAGTCTGTCCTTTGTGCATACCCATACCGGTGAGCGCTTGCGTCGTGTCTATTGGGCGGAAGGCGAATACCTGCCTTCAGTGCTCAATGAGTTCAATTTCCTGATGCGGGATTTCCGTAACGGCTCGGTTCTGGCCATGGACACCCAACTGCTGGATCAACTGGCGGTCTTGCAGGCGAAGCTGGGCCGTAGCTGCGATTTCCATATCATCTCCGCCTACCGGTCTCCGGAAACCAACGCCATGCTGCGCGCCAACTCCAACGGCGTCGCCAGGCACAGCATGCATCTGGACGGCAAGGCCATGGATATCCGGGTGCCCGGCGTTGCGTTGGCGCAGGTGCGCTCCGCCGCGCTGGCGATGCAGGCGGGCGGGGTGGGCTATTATCCGGGTTCGGATTTTGTTCACGTCGATACCGGCCGGGTTCGCAGCTGGGGCGGCTGACTCCACCGACTCCCTGTCGTGCCTGGCGTGTAGGTCGGGCTTCAGCCCGACACCAGTCTCCGATCGAAGGGGGTTGTCGGGCTGAAACCCGACCTACAGGGTTTTGCGGAAGTCGCTGGGTGTCACGCCCTTGCAGCGTTTGAAGGCGTGCAGGAAATTCGAGACTTCCGAATACCCCAGCCGCGCTGAAATCTCTTCCATGGTCATGCCGGGAATGCCCAGCATTTCCTCGGCCAGCGCCATCCTTATTTCATCCACCAACTGCCGGAACGACACACCTTCCTCGTCCAGATGCCGTCGCAAGGTGCGGGAGCTCATGCAAAGCCGCTCGGCCACGGTCTCCATGTTCGGCATCAGGCGGGGTTGGCGCAGCAATTCCTCCCGAACCCGCCCGGAATAGCCGGCGCGCACCTTGCGCCGCTCCAGCAGCTCCCGGCATTGGGTTTCACAAATACCGGCGGTGAGCGTGTGGGCCTGGGGAATGGGCAAGTCCAGGAAGGATCGGCCAAACACAACCGCATTATCCGCCTGATCGAACAACGGAGCCACGCCGAAAGTCCGGGTAAAAGGAGATATGTCCCGTGGGGCGGCGGCGGTGAACCACGCAGCCTGCAACGGCATGCGGACGCCGAACAAATCCTCGACCATGGTGACAATGCAGGCCATGTCCCGCTCCAGCAGGAAGGCGCGGCAAGCGGCGGGAATGGCGCTATTGTCCAGCACCAGCCGCGCCTGATCCGGCGCTTCCTCAAACCGCACCCGGACAAAGGCGAAAGTCAGGTCCAGGTAGCGCAGCCCGATCTGGATGGCGGCGCGCAAGGTCGGGCTGCTGATCAGGGCATAGCCCCAGATGCCATAGGTGGTCAGGTGATACCGCCGTCCTGCCTCCAGCCCCATGCCCGGCCGGAAACCCCCGCAGGCGTCCAGCAGGTTGTCCACCAGCCGCAGTTCCTGACGGGCGTCAATTTCATGGCTGTTGTCCTGAAGCTGGGCCAGGGAAATACCGGTGCCGCGCAGGCATTGTTCCGGCGTAATGCCGTAGTCGGCCGCCAGACCGGTCAGGATGCGGGCGCTGCTGATGCTGCGCCGTTCGGGCCAGAGAGACATGCAGGGCTTGTCCGGAAGTCACAGGGAGATGGCCGAATGTAGCATAAACAATGGCGTCAGGTGGAGGTACTGTGTTTACACTGGGTATCCCTTGTTCATCAGGTGCGTTTCATGATTCAAACCGGAATTGCTATTATCGGCAGCGGCTTTGGCGGCATTGGCATGGCCATCCGCCTGCAACAGGCAGGCTTCAATGACTTGGTTCTGCTGGAGAAGGAAAGTGATGTCGGCGGTTGCTGGCGTGACAATACCTATCCTGGCGCGGCCTGTGATGTGCCTTCGCACCTTTATTCATTTTCCTTCGAGCCTAAATTCGACTGGTCCCGCAAATTCGCTCCGCAACGCGAGATTCACGGCTATATCCGTCATTGTGCGGAGAAATACGGTTTGCTGCCGAAAATCCGCTTTAACACGGAAGTGACCGGCGCACGTTTCGACGAGGCCCGCGCCTTGTGGATCATTTCGACCGCCGGCGGCGAAACGATTGAGGCCCGCACCTTGATCAGCGCCTGCGGCCAGTTGAACCGACCCGCGTATCCGCGTCTGAAGGGACTGGAGTCGTTCAGGGGCGAGACCTTCCATTCCGCACGCTGGAACCATCAGGTCAACCTGAAGGGCAAGCGTGTCGCCGTGGTCGGCACTGGCGCCAGCGCCATCCAGTTTGTGCCGGAACTGGTGAAGGAGGTCAGTGCGCTGACCCTGTTCCAGCGTTCCGCGCCATATGTCATTCCCAAGCCGGATCGCGGTTATACCCGCGTGGAGCAGGCGCTGTATGCCCGGTTGCCGCGCTTGCAGGAGCTCAGCCGCACCGGCATGTACTGGCAGCATGAAAGCCGGGCGCTGGCCTTTGGCCCGCTGAAGCAACTGATGAAAGTGTTTGAATACGATTTCCACCGCCATCTCAATGCTTCGGTGAAGGACACCACGCTGCGGCAGAAGCTAACGCCGGACTATCCCTTGGGCTGCAAGCGCATCCTTATTTCCAATGAGTACTACGAGGCGCTCGCGAAGCCGAATGTCGAGGTGGTCAACGACGGCATCGACGCCGTGACCGAAACCGGCATCCGCACCAAGGACGGCCGCGAACATCCGGTTGACGCGATTATCTTCGGCACCGGCTTTCAGGCCACGGACTTTCTCGCGCCGATGAAAATCAGCGGTCGCGGCGGGCAGGACCTCAATGCGGCGTGGAAGGACGGTGCCGAGGCCTATCTCGGTATCAGCGTCAACGGCTTTCCCAACCTGTTCATCCTCTATGGGCCCAACACCAACCTCGGCCATAATTCGATCCTGTTCATGCTGGAAAGCCAGTTCGACTACATCGGGCAGTGCCTGAAGGCGATGTCGGTGCGGAATCTGGCGACGATGGAGGTGAAGGGGACGGTGCAGGGTAAGTACAACCGCTGGGTGCAGGACCAGATCAAGCGTACGGTGTGGGAAGATGGCTGCACCAGCTGGTACAAGAACGCGGCGGGCAAGAACACCAACAACTGGCCCGGCTTCACGCTGGTCTACAAGCAGCGCACGCATTCCTTGAATCTGGGGGATTACGAGCTGGTGGGGGAAGGGCAGGTGAAGCGGGTGGCCTGAAAAAGCAAAAACGGCGTCAGGGCCGGCGAGAGCGAAGCTTTTGCCATCGGGTCCGACGTCCGGACGATTTGAAAACGGTCTGTTCCTGTTCAGACTCAACAGAGGCTTTCACCTGCCAATGGCGAATAGCCTCCGGTGTACTTCATGAGGCGGTTTTGTTACTGCCAATGACCCGATAGGTCATTGCTCCCAACACAGCACCCGCAATCGGGGCGGCCCAGAACAACCATAACTGTTCAATGGCCCATCCTCCGACAACCAAGGCGACGCCCGTACTGCGAGCCGGGTTGACCGAGGTATTGGTTACCGGAATGCTGATCAAGTGAATCAATGTCAGAGCTAGGCCGATGGCTGCCGGAGCAAATCCAGCGGGAGCGCGCCTGTCGGTAGCGCCCAGAATGACCAGTAGGAAGAACATGGTCATGACGACTTCAGTGATCAGGGCGGCTTGGAATGTATAGCCGCCCGGAGAATGTGTGCCGAATCCATTTGAAGCAAAGCCCTTGGCAACATCAAACCCCGGCGCTCCGCTGGCGATGGAGTAAAGCACCAGTCCTGCCAGCAATCCGCCCAACACCTGGGCAACGATATAGGGGAGCAACTGTGCTGTCGGAAAGCGTCCGGCAGCCCACAGACCCACTGAAACGGCAGGGTTGAGGTGACAGCCGGAAATGTGACCGATAGCGTAAGCCATGGTCAGAACGGTCAGTCCGAAAGCGAGTGAAACGCCCAGAAGGCCGATGCCCACCTCGGGAAATGCAGCGGAAATGACCGCGCTGCCGCAGCCTCCCAACACCAGCCAAAATGTTCCGATCAGTTCGGCGCCATAAACCTTCATAGCATGTTCTCCGTGTGAACCAGTTTGATACGGCCGCCCCGGCTGAGGCTGGCCGGTGCTGAAGGTATCAAGGCTGTTGTTCACGGAGTGTTCTAAGAGAAAGAGGCTGACGGTCAGCTGTATAATCAACATGCCATGCGGGAAGCGAGGCGTGACCGGGCCAAGTAATTGGCAGGCTTAATGCGACAACAGAAGATGCGAATCATTGGCAAGCGGGGGGGTACCGCCCCCCATTGTTTCGCCTTTAAAGGGGCTATCCGTCTCAGCGGCGCAGCTCTTCCGGCAAGTGCGGCGAAATCGTGGTCACCAGCGCCTTCATCACCTTGATGTTGCCCGCGACAACATTGCCCGACTTCAGGAAATTGTGGCCGCCGCCCATGTCGCAGACCATGCCGCCTGCTTCACGGATGATCAGGTCGCCGGCGGCGATATCCCAGGACTTCAGGCCCAGTTCGAAGAAACCGTCCATGCGGCCGGCAGCCACATAAGCCAGATCCAGCGAGGCGGCCCCGGCGCGGCGGATGCCTGCCGTGTTCATGGCGACATCCTTGAAGGCGGCAAGGTAGGAGTCCATGTAGCTGTGCTGGTCCGGGCGGAACGGGAAGCCGGTGCCGATCAACGCGCCTTCCAGACCGCGACGGTTGCTGACGCGGATGCGGCGTTCGTTCAGTGTGGCGCCATGGCCGCGGCTGGCGGAGAAGCATTCGTCGTTGACCGGGTCATAGACCACGGCGTGTTCGGTCTGGCCGCGATACTGCACAGCAATGCTGACCGCGAACTGCGGGAAGCCGTGGATGAAGTTGGTTGTGCCGTCGAGCGGATCGATGATCCAGAGATAGTCCTTGCCTTCCGCCTTGCCTTCGATGAAACCGGTTTCCTCACCCTGGAAGCCATGGGTGGGGTAGGCCTTGCGCAGCGCTTCGATGATCATGCGCTCGGCGTCGCGGTCGACGCGGGTCACGAAGTCATTGACGCCCTTGGCCTCCACTTCGACATCGATGTACTGGAGTTGCTGGGCGGCCTTGGCGATCATCTGGCCGGCCTGTTTGGCGGCGCGAACGGCCATGGTCAGCATGGGTTGCATGGAGGACATGGGCAGGGAACTCTGAAAGAACAAAAAGGGGCGGCGCATTATAGCAGAGGTTTGGGCGTGAATTTGCTACCATTGACGGTCGTTCCCCGCTAAACGGCGTCAAGCCGACGGATGTCACCGCACATGTTCAGCAATATTCGTGTCGTCATGGTCAATACCAGCCTGCCCGCCAACATCGGCGCGGCGGCGCGCGCCCTGAAAACCATGGGTCTGGGCAACCTGGTGCTGGTCGATCCGCAGGTGTTTCCCAGCGCCGACGCCACGGCACTGGCGTCCGGCGCGTCGGATATCCTGCATCATGCCCGGGTAGTCCCGACCTTGCAGGACGCCATTGCCGACTGCAAGCTGGTGATTGGCGCCAGCGCACGCAGCCGCACCATTCCCTGGTCCATGCTCGATTCGCGGCAGGCGGGGGAGCTGGTGCGTACCGAGTCGGAACGTCATCCGGTGGCGCTGGTGTTTGGTCGGGAAGACCGGGGTCTCACCAATGAAGAATTGCAACAGTGCCACTATCATGTCTATATCCCCAGCGACAGTGAGTACGGGGTGCTGAACGTGGCGGCGGCCATCCAGGTGATCTGTTACGAAGTGCGCATGGCGCACCTGATTGCCGAAAACCGCCCGACCACCGACATCGTGCAACCGGCGTCGATGCCGCTGCCGCATGCCCCGTGGGACGAGGAACTGGTCAATTCCGGGGACATGGAAGGCTTCTACCAGCACTTCGAGGCGGCCATGGTCGAGTCCGGCTTCCTGGACCCGGACAATCCCCGGCAGATGCCGGTGCGGGTGCGGCGCATGTTCAACCGCATGCGGCTGGACCGGCTGGAATATAACTTGTGGCGTGGTATCTTCAGGCAAATGCAGGCCATGGCGGCGGAAATCGCCCGAGCGAGCAAGAAATGATCATCACCGAATTTCTGGATCAGTTGCGCGAGGACGTGGATTCGGTCTTTGACCGCGATCCGGCGGCGCGCAATACGCTGGAAGTGTTATTGAATTATCCCGGTATCCACGCCCTGCTGTTGCACCGCGTGGCGCACGGCCTGTGGAAGCAGGAATACAAGGGCGGGGCGCGGCTGGTGTCCACCGTCAGCCGTTTCCTGACCGGGATTGAAATCCATCCCGGCGCGAAGATCGGCCGTCGCTTCTTCATCGACCACGGCATGGGCGTGGTGATCGGTGAGACTGCAGAGATTGGTGATGACGTGACGCTCTATCACGGCGTGACGCTGGGTGGCACCAGCTGGAGCAAGGGCAAGCGCCATCCGACGCTGGAAGACGGCGTGGTGGTGGGGGCGGGAGCAAAGGTGCTGGGTCCGTTCATCGTTGGCAAGGGTGCCAAGATTGGCTCCAATGCCGTCGTCACCAAACCCATTCCCGCCGAAGCCACGGCTGTCGGCAACCCGGCGCGCATCATCATCAAGCAGCAACTGGTGTTGGGTGAGGAGGAAGAGGCGCGCCGCCATTTTGCGGCGAAGATCGGGTTCCAGGCCTATGCCGCCACTCCCGACCTGCCGGATCCGGTGGTCGAGGCGTTGCGTGTGCTTCTCGACCACATGCAGGCCACCGACAAGCGGCTGGACCTGATGTGTTCGGCGCTGAAACGGGTGAATGTCGACTTCTGCGACCAGAAGCCGGAGAAGCTGGACACGGAAGAGTTGATGCAGAAGACCGAGCATTATTGATCGCCCGCCCGGTTGACGCCAAGGGCTTGTGCGCAGGCCCTTATTCCCCTCGAGCCTGTTTGCGGTATTGCCCCGGCGTCTCCCCTGACAGCTGCCGGAACCACCGGATGAACGACTGGCTTCCCCCGAACTGCAGGCGCATCGCCACGGACTCGACCGCTTCCGGGCTGTTCAGCAGATACCGCCGCGCCATCTCCAGTCGCACTTCATCATATAACTGCCGGTAACTGCCGCCTTCACGCTCGAACTGCCGGTGCAGGTTGCGTCCGCTCATGCCCATCGCCCCGGCCAGCGCCTCGCGTGAGCCGTCTCCCTGTTGCAACAAGGTTTGCAACTGCGTCCTGGCTTTGTCCATGAAGGACTGCGCCTTTTCACGCTGGCCGATCAGTTGCAGCGCGTGCTGTTCCAGCACCTGTTGCAAGCCCGGGTCCGGATTTTCCAGTGGTTGTTTCAGTACTTCGTTGGCCAGCACCATGGCAGAAACCGGCTGGTTGAACAGGATCGGGCAGCCGAAATGGTGTTCGTACTCGGCGATGTGCGCCGGGTTGGAGGGAGGTTCATGACGAAGCAGAACGCGAAGGATGGGCGGCGGGTGCTGCTTCGCCATTCTGATCTGGATGGTGCGAAGGCTGCCCAGCAGGTATTCCGTGGCCTGGCGGCGGAACAGCGGGTTGTCGGTTTTGCAGTCCCAGCACCACAGTGTCACGCCGGGCTGATGGCGTAGCGAGGTGTAGCCGATATCGCTGACCAGCACTTCATAGCGCCGAGCCATCTCGATGAAGTCCTGCAGTGTTGTACAAGCCTGCCGGAGATAGCCCAGCACCCCGAAACCGGTCGGATCCGCCAGTTTCGACATATGCAGCCCCAACAAGGGATCACCGCTGACGGCGACACCGGTGCAAACCAGCCGTTCCAAATGGCTGACGGGAACCCGTCCGGTGCTGTCGGCGTGCGGAACCGGCGGAATTCCAGCAGCAGTCAGAATGGTGTTTGTAGGCAGGCCGCTGACGGCTGCACTGCTGAGGATGTGCTGAAGCAGGCTTGCCAGTACCGTGTCGCCGGGTGCAACCCCGGCATCGGAAATCAGGGATTCGGCCATGATGGGTTATTGTTCTGTAGGCTGCCCGGATGTCAGGAACGCCGCAATCGCGGCACGGAATTCACGTCCTCATTCTAGATTAACGCGCCGAAACGGCAAATGGCGGCCAAGGCCGCCATTCAGGTCATTCGGGGACAATTTTACAGTCCGGCTGTCTTCAGGCGGTTGGCCTGTTGGCGGAAGACGGCCACCGGGCTGGTTTCAAACAGGTTAACGACGCCCAGCACCTGATTGACTTCATCCAGATGGTTCATGGCGTAGTTGTCGCGGATGACCGCGCCCAAATGGTTGGAGCAGCGGGGGACCAGTCCGTCGTTGGCTTGGCCGCCAAACGCAGGTTGCAATGCCACCAGCGCATAATCGACCGGGTCCAGTGCATTGGTGAAGACGCTGGTGCCGCCCCAGGAATAGAAGCGGATGCCGTTGGCGGTGGCGGCGCCTTGCCCGCAAGGATTGGCGGCGGTGGGCATGCCAGCGGGGAAACGACGATTGAAGTCAGCGGCGCCGGCGGAGGTCAGTGAGGCCAGTCCAGCCAGCGAGTCCTGGGTGAATGTCTCTCCGGAAAGGGTGCCGACCAGCTTGAAGAATCCGTTGACGATGCCAGACAGCGAGTCAGCGGCAATCGGCCCGATGCCGGGAATGGTGGTCAGGCCGGAAATCACGTCCGCGACCGGCGAGCCGGTATTGGGTCCGCCCACCGAGGTGGCGGAAGCCACCGCGTCCGGCAGCACGCCCGCGACATAACGGATGGATTGCGCGCCATGGCTGTGGCCGATCAGGTTGACCTTGGCGGCGCCGGTAATGGCGCGAATCTGCTTCACCTGGTTCAGCAATTGCTCGCCGCGCACTTCCGATGATTGGAAGGAAGCTACCTGGGTAATGAAGACCTTCCCGCCGTTGGTGGTCAGGTCTTGCGGAATACCATACCAGTAATCCAGCGGGCCGATTTTCGAGAATCCGGCCATGCCGTGCGCCAGCACAATCGGATATTTGGTCTTGGCATAGCCGGTCAGGGTCAGGGCGCTGCCCTTGGCTGCACAACCGGTGGTGTTGCAAACGGTGATGTTGGCGGCTTCGGCAAATGCGGTTAGTGTCAGGCCGGTGGAAAGCAGCAGGGGGGGCAGGAGACTCTTCATGATCAGTACCTCGCGTTGATTTCGTTATCGCGGCGGCGGACAGGTGCCGGCGGCGAACGTTTGTTGTTTTGGCGACGACAAGCGTAGCGAAATAGCCGACGAATGGCAGGATGTATAAAGGGACAGCGAATGAGCAAATTCGGACAGGTGGCAGGCAACAGTGGTTTGGTACAGGTTTAAAACCGCTGTGGAAAGACTCAATACTCTTGCTAGGGAGTAACAGCCGTCACAATATCCGGATGCACCACCAGGTTGGTGCTGTTGGCGGCCGGGAAATTGAACCAGTTCATGCCCTGTTCGCTGATGCTCGTCGTTTTCCCCGTCAGCCACTGCCGGTACTCCTTGAAATACGGATATGCCGTATCAATGGAGGCTCTCTCTGCAGGCCAGGCCCATTCCATTGGCACCAGCAGGCCGAAGGGGTAGCCGTCCGTCGTTTTCATCTTGTCAGCTTGATTGAGCTGGAACAGGTCAATATCCTGATTGGTGTTGATGACATGCAGCACTGGCCGGTACAGGAATTCGCCCGCCAGCAGGCCCCGTGTGGCGGGATTCAAGGTCGGATCGGCAATGTCGATGTTGAGGTGGGTGATCATCGGGACATCCACCCAGGGTTTCAAGGCGGTCACGTTGACATAGCCCGCCCCGGCGGCGGCCAGTGTATTGCCAAAAACCGGGATGTTCTGGCTGGCGGTGAACATCTGCGTGGTGGAAACACCGGTGACGGTGTTTTCCTGGGTCATGGAAATTTGGGCATCGCCGAAGAACACCGGCGAAGTCTTAGTGGTGATGTTCTTGCTGCCATCGACAGACCCATCCAGTGACAGCAGCAGGCTGTGGTTATAGCCAGCGCCCCGCGCCAAGGGGATGAAGTCCATGCTGATGTGCTTCAGCTGGTTCTGGCTGTTGTAATCCTCGGCGATGCGCATCGCCACCACCATGTCGTTGTAGTCCTTGTCACCGGCAGAAGGATAAAGGTCTTCCCAGGCCATGATGCTCCAGGCTTCCTTGCGCGGGTAATAGTTGGTGAAGTCGCCGCAACCGGCCAGCCCGCCGATTTCCGGGGTTACGGTTAGCGTCACGGTGCCGGTATAGGCCCCGGCCTTCTGGCTGGAAATGCCGCCCAGCATGGTGCTGACCTGCAAGGTATGATCGGCGTCATGGCCATCACCGGAGGCCACTAGCCGGTCCGGGTTGCCGTCCACGCTGTACTGGGGCTTCAGGGTGTAGTTGCCGTTTTGCAGTCCACTGCCGCTGACCAGCACAGTGACGGAACCGTTGCTGCTCAAATGGAAGGAGTCACTGCCGGCATAGCGCGCGGAAGCACTGCCGGAGACGCTGCCCGCCACCGGCGACAGCGTCAGGTTGTCCAGTCCGGTCAGCGAGGCGGCCAGTCCCACGCTCATGCAGACCGTGGCATTGTCGTCGACTTGTCCGCCGTTATGGATGGAGCCGAGTGTCTGGGCCTGGAGGTCAGTGGCGGCCAGCACCAGCAAGCCCGGAATCAGTATTTTCATGGCGTACTCCGCTCAGCCTTCCCCGAGCACTTTCGGGCGGATCATGATCAGGACTTCGGTTTCTTCATCCCGGCTTTGGGTTTGCCCGAACAGGTTGCCGACACCGCGCAACCGGCTCAGTCCCGGCAGACCGCTGGTTTGCTTGCGCTGCTTGTGCTGGAACAGTCCGCCCAGCACCAGGGTGTCGCCGTCACGGATGTCCACGGTGCTGGAAATCTGGTGCGAAACGATCTGCGGTGATCCCTTCTCATCCATCACCAGGTCGGAAACCGAGGCTTCCTTGATTTCCAGAGTGACGTCGCCGCTGTTGGAAATCTTTGGAATCACCGTCATGTTGATACCATAAGTCAGTTCCTTGCGGCGGTCGGTGCTGCCGCTGACATTTTCAAAGGGCAGCCAGACCGTCGATTGTGAGGAAAAATTGGCCTGCTTGCCGTCGCGGGTCACGATCGACGGCATCGCCTTGACTTCCGCCTGACCCGAGGTACGCAGCATTTGCACGGATTCAGCCAGGCTGCGGGACGGTGAGGTGCTGGTCTGGATCAAAGGCCCGGTCAGGTTGCTGGTCTGGCTGGCGGATAAGCCGCTCCATTCCCCCAGGCCCAGTTGCCGGGTGCCGCCGGGCACCTGGGGGTCGCGGACCACCTTGCTCCAGCTGACTCCCAGAATGTCCATCGCCTTCACGCTCACTTCGACAATGCTCATTTCCAGCAGCACTTGCGAGGGGGCCTGGTCCAGCGCCATCAGGGCGGACTGGATGCGGCGCTGCATATCCATCGGTGCGGTGATGGTCATGTGGCGGCTTTCAGTCTGCACCCGGACAAAGGTCTGGAACATGGGGGCCAAGGCCTGCATCAGCTGGTCCGGGCTGGAATTTTCCGGCTTGAAGACACAGGTGGTGGCCAACTGGGCAAAGCTGCGGCTGCGCGGGTCGGCCGGGCCGATCAGGATATGGCGGGCCGCCACCTTGTAGGAGTAACCACCCGCCGCCAGCACAACATCAAGGGCATCCGCGAGACTGGTGTTGCTGAGGCTGACACTGACCAAGCCTTCCACGCTTTCATCCAGCACCAGGGAAACGCCGGTCAGCATGTTCAGCTCCGCCAGGACATCGCGGATATTGGCGTCGGTGAAGGACAGTTCGATATTCCCGATGGTGCTGATATCGAGGGACGGACCGTCAGAAACGCAGGTGAATCGGTTGGGCTTGCGCTCTTTTCTCGGGGTGTCAGCCGGGGTGAGCGTCATGCGGTGGGGGGCGTAGTCCGCGCCTTGCGTCCGGGCAGCAGAGGCTGCCATGTCTTCAATGCCGCCGGGTTTGGCCATGGCCTTGCCCAGCGTGGTCGTGACCGGTTCCGGAGCCGGGGTCAAAGTGACCTTGCTGACCGTTGCGCATCCGCCGAGACCGGCGAGCACAAGGCAAAACGGCAGAAACAGGTACGGGCGCATGGGACTGCTCCGGATCAGATTTCGCCGGACGATTGCATCGCCACGGCGGGAGCGGCAGTCCTTGCGGGCTCGGTGGGAGTCGGGGTGCTGACCGGCGCGGCGGCGGGGGCAGCGGGGGCGGCGAACAGGTTGGCCGGCAATTCCACCGTGGTTTTCACCAGCGGCTGGGCGCGGTCAGAAAAACGGTTGCGGACAAAGGCCTGATAGGTTCCGGCGGGCAGGGTGCGCGGCAATTCGCCAAAAACGACCACTTCGCTGCCCGGGAATACCCGCGAGGCGGCATCGCTGCGTTGCCAGGCGGACTGGGTTTTCAGCGGGGTCTTCAGCACCAGGCGGTTACTGGCATCGCGCAACTGCAGTTCAGCATTCAGCTGGCCGTCGGTCTTGCCTCCGTTCTTGAACAAACCCTTGATGAAGACGCGCTCTTCCTGCGGCTCCAAAGAAAGGTCATGGAAATTGGTGATGGTGCGCGTGGTCATGGTTCCGCCGACATTGACGGACAACACCACGGCATAGCGCACATTCAGGGTAATGCCTTTGGCTTTCAGCGGTTGATCTTCTTCCACCATGATGGCGGCGACATTGGTGCCGGCAGCCTTGCGCGGCACTTTGACGCTGCCGTTCAATACCACCGTCTCACCCTTGCGGATCGACAGCTTGTTCTTTTCCAGCGTAATCCAGCCGGACATGTCTTCAGTCCCGGCCTCAGGCGGCAGGAACTCCATGTGGCCGGTCGGCAACTGGTTCAGCCGGTACACGGAGACCTTGGCGTTGCCGCTGGTCTTGCCGAGCACCTGAATATGGAAGTCCTGGGAAACATCAGGCGCGCCCGTCAGCTCGATCAACATCGGGGAAACCCCGAATTCCGCTGCATGTGCGCCCAGTGATGACAAGGCGAGTGCAAGGGTGACAGCCATCTTGCCCATCCACTGGCGGCAGGCGCCGGTCAGGGCGGGGAGCAGGAAGGATTGACGGTTCTGCATGATGAATCCTCTTCAGGAGAAAAAGGGTAGCGGAGGGGCGGCCG
This sequence comes from Fluviicoccus sp., assembly GCF_030646115.1. Lineage (GTDB taxonomy): Bacteria > Pseudomonadota > Gammaproteobacteria > Pseudomonadales > Moraxellaceae > Fluviicoccus. The sequence goes on along the minus strand of NZ_JAUSMX010000018.1, from coordinate 431,618 downwards.
CTACCCGGACAGTCCGCATCAGATCGCGGAGACGGTGATGGTGATGGTGGAGGAGTAGCTGCCGGCCTTCTGGGCGGAAATGGCGCCCAGCTTGGCGGCGGCGGCAACCGAGTGGGTACCCGCGTGAACACTGTCGGCGGCGGTGTCAAACTGCATGCTGCTGCCGTCCAGGTTGTAGTTGGTGGAGACGCTGTTGGTGCCGTTGCTGAGGTCGCCGCCGGTCAGGGTGACGTGCACCTGGCTGTTGGCTTCAAGATGGAACTCGTCAGAACCGCTGTAAACGGCGCCTGCAGAGCCGCTGACATCATTGGTGCGCAGAACAAAGTCGTCCAGACCTGTGATGGCTGCGTAGCGGCCAACATCCATGCTGACAGTAGCGCTCTTTTGGTCAAGGACCTGTGCGCTGGCGAGGGTGGAAAGGGCCAGGGTCAGGGCGGGGATGATGCGGACGAAAGTTTTCATGGTGTTACTCCGGTATGTGTTTGTGCTCACGATGTGTGGCACTTTTGGGTTTTATTGTGAACTGCGTCACGCTTCTAGTAATGCAGCAAGCGTGCCAAGTTCAGTTAAATAATTTTTCATGTTTTTAATCAATGGTTTATAAATATGAGACGTAGTTCTCGTTTTTGGCGGGGTGACGAAATTCAGTCGGTTATTTATGTGACGTGATTCTCATTTGTCACTGGGTGACAATTTTTGTCCATTACTTAGGGGGGTATGTCGAACGTGATCGTGGTGGATACTTGTTTCGCATATAAAGGAAGAACAGGGGACCTGTTCAGCAGGTCGTTCTCCACAAGGCCGGTGGGTATTACCATACATTTTAGTCGGGTTCTATTGTTGACTAAATCAGTCGGGATTGACTACAATCAGAATGACATCAACCGGTGGAGGCATGAATCATGAGACTGACAACCAAGGGCCGTTATGCGGTCACTGCCATGCTGGATCTGGCTATCCATGCCCGCCGCGATCCGGTGAGCCTGGCCGACATCTCCGACCGGCAATCCATTTCCATTTCCTATCTGGAGCAGCTCTTCGCCAAGTTGCGCAAGAAGGGCCTGGTCTCCAGCGTGCGCGGTCCTGGCGGTGGTTACCAGCTGGCCCGCAGCAGTGGCGACATTTTCATCGCCCAGATCATTGATGCCGTGGACGAACTGGTCGACGCCACCCGCTGCGCCGGGCAGGGTGATTGCCAGCAAGGCGCCATGTGCCTCACCCATGAGCTGTGGACCGATCTCAGCAAGCAGATTCACAGCTTCCTTTCCGGCATCAGCCTGGAAGAACTGGTGACCCGTCGCGAGGTGCAAGCCGTGGCCCTGCGCCAGTCGCATGCACCGCACGCCCGTGACTCAGGATTGCTGGGCGATCTCGCCTTCTCCTGATCCGGTAACGAATTCTTTTTCAGCGCAAGCCAGGTGTCTATGAAACGCCAGATTTATCTCGACTACTCGGCCACCACTCCCGTCGATGAGCGCGTTGCCGCCCGGATGACGGAGTGCCTGACCTTTGACGGCAATTTCGGCAACCCCGCTTCCCGTTCGCACAGCTTTGGCTGGATGGCGGAAGAGGCTGTTGAAACCGCCCGTCAGCAAGTGGCCGAACTGGTCAATGCCGATCCGCGTGAAATCGTCTGGACCTCGGGAGCCACCGAGTCCAACAACCTTGCCATCAAGGGTGCGGCGCACTTCTACCACAGCAAGGGCAAGCACATCGTCACCTCGAAGATTGAGCACAAGGCGGTGCTGGATACCTGCCGCCAACTGGAGCGCGAAGGCTTTGAGGTGACTTATCTTGATCCCGAGCCCGGCACCGGCATGATCACCCCGTCGATGGTGGAGGCGGCGTTGCGTCCGGACACCATCCTGGTGTCGCTGATGCATGTGAACAACGAGATAGGCACCATTACCGATATCGCCGCAATTGGCGAACTGACGCGCAGCCGCAAGATATTGCTGCATGTTGACGCCGCCCAGTCTACCGGCAAGTTGCCCATCGACTTGGTCAATACCCAGGTTGACCTGATGAGCTTCTGCGCCCACAAGACCTACGGTCCCAAGGGTATTGGCGCGCTGTTCGTGCGTCGCAACCCGCGCGTACGGTTGGAAGCCCAGATCCACGGCGGCGGTCACGAGCGCGGTTTCCGCTCCGGCACGCTGGCCACGCACCAGATCGTCGGCATGGGTGAGGCATTCCGCATTGCCCGTGAAGAAGGTGCGGCCGAACAGGCGCGCCTGCTGGTGCTGCGCGACCGCCTGTGGGCCGGTCTTTCCCAACTGGATCAGGTTTTCGTCAACGGTTCCATCGAGCACCGCATTGCCGGCAACCTGAACGTCAGCTTCAATTTTGTGGAAGGCGAATCGCTGATCATGGCGCTCAAGGACATTGCTGTTTCCTCCGGGTCGGCCTGTACCTCCGCCAGCCTTGAACCCTCCTATGTGCTGCGCGCCCTCGGCCTTTCCGATGAAATGGCGCACAGCTCCATCCGTTTCACCATCGGTCGCTATACCACCGAGGCCGACATCGATCATGTCATCGGCCATGCGCAGGACGCGGTCAACCGCCTGCGTGAACTGTCCCCGTTGTGGGACATGTTCCAGGAAGGCATCGACCTGAATTCCGTGGAATGGGCCGCCCATTAATTTCGAGAGGTTTGCATCATGGCATACAGCGACAAGGTCATTGACCACTATGAAAACCCCCGCAACGTGGGCGTTCTCGACAAGGACGACACGCACGTCGGCACCGGCATGGTCGGCGCCCCGGCCTGCGGCGACGTCATGCGCCTGCAAATCCGTGTCGGTGAAGACGGCGTCATTGAAGATGCCCGTTTCAAGACCTACGGCTGCGGTTCCGCCATCGCCTCCAGCTCGCTGGTCACGGAATGGCTGAAGGGCAAGACCCTCGACCAGGCCCAGACCATCAAGAACAGCGCCATTGCCGAAGAACTGGCGTTGCCGCCGGTGAAGATCCACTGCTCGGTTCTGGCCGAAGACGCCATCAAGGCGGCCATTGCCGACTACCGCCAGAAGCAGGGCGCCAGCGAGGCCTGAACCATGTCGATATCCTTGACTCCGGCAGCCGCCAGGCACGTTGCTGACTTCATTGCCAATCGCGGCAAGGGCGAGGGCATCCGTCTGGCCGTGAAGACCTCCGGGTGTTCCGGTCTGGCCTATGTGCTCGAATTTGTTGATAATGCCGATACCGGCGATGAAGTGTTTGAAGCGCACGGTGTAAAAGTCTTTGTCGATCCCAAGAGTCTGGTCTATCTGGACGGCATGGAAATGGACTTCGTGAAAGAAGGATTGAACGAAGGCTTCAAATTCACCAATCCCAACCAGAAGGGCGAATGCGGCTGTGGAGAGTCCTTCACCGTCTGATTGCCTTGCACCGAGGCTGATGTGGACCTGAACGACGACTATTTCACCCTGTTCGATCTGGAACGGGGCTTCTCCGTCAACACAGAAGCCCTGTCCAGCCGCTACCGCGAATTGCAGCGCCAGTATCATCCGGACCGTTTCGCCCACGATCCCGACCAGCAAAAGCAGGCGGTGGAATGGACGGCGCACCTGAATCAGGCCTACCAGACCCTGGCCGGTCCGGTGTTGCGCGCCGCCTACCTGCTGGAGCTGGCCGGTCAGCCTGTCAGCCTGACCACAAGCATTGCCGACCATGACTTCCTGATGAGCCAGCTGGAGCTGCGCGAACAGATGGATGAGGCAGGCTCGGTTCACGAGCTGGCCAGCCTGCGCATGGAAGTTGAAGAGTGGATTCACAGCCTGTCCCGCGAATTCGTGCTCGACTACGAGGAGCAGGACTGGATCGAGGCCCGTGACACCGTGCGCAAGCTGCACTTCATGGCGAATTTTCTCCTCGACATCCGCGCCGCCGAAGACCGGCTGGATGACGAAGACTTCTACGACGAAGACTGACTCCCGACGTTTATTCCCCTTGTGCCGGCTTGAGGTCGCGCCCTGCCGGGAAACGGTTGATAGTGGCTTCTGTCGAATTCGCCCCGATAAGGGGTGTGGATTGAAACAATATGGCGCTTCTGCAAATTGCTGAACCGGGCCAGTTCCAGGCCCCGCATCAACATCGCCTGGCTGTGGGAATTGATTTGGGTACCACCAATTCGCTGGTGGCCGCCGTGCGTTCCGGCAAGGCTGCGACCCTGCCCGACGCAAGCGGACGTCACCTTTTGCCATCGGTGGTGCGCTACCTGCCTGAAATGGGCAAGGTGGTGGGGGAGGAGGCGCGAGCTGCCGCCGCTCTCGACCCGCTCAACACCATTATCTCTGTAAAACGCCTGATGGGACGCGGGCTGGAAGACATCCGCAGGCTTGGCACCGAGATGCCGTACCGTTTCCGCCCCTCCACCCAGGGCATGCCTGCCTTTGAAACCGTGCAGGGCGACAAGACGCCGGTGGAAGTTTCCGCCGATATCCTGCGCACCCTGCGTGAGCGCGCCGAGGACTCATTGGGCGGTGAGTTGTCAGGGGCGGTGATTACCGTGCCTGCCTATTTCGATGAAGCCCAGCGTCAGGCCACCCGCGACGCCGCTACCGTGGCCGGATTGAAGGTATTGCGCCTGCTCAACGAGCCGACGGCTGCGGCGGTGGCTTACGGCCTCGATCATGAAGCCGAAGGCGTGCATGCCATTTATGATCTGGGCGGCGGCACGTTTGATATTTCGTTGCTGCGTCTGCATCAAGGCGTGTTTGAAGTGCTGTCCACCGGCGGTGACGCCGCCTTGGGTGGAGACGATTTTGATCGCGCCATGGCTCTGTGGTTCATGAAGCGTCATGGCATCAACAGCCCGGACGCCGGATTGCAGCGCGATATCCTGCAGCAGGCCTGCGCCGCCAAGGAAGCGCTGACGGCTGGGGAGTCCGTGACGCTGGCCGTCGGAGGCTTTCAGGAAGTCCTGACCCGCGCTGAGTTTGAGGCGCTGATCACGCCGCTGGTGGAGAAGACTCTCAAGGCCTGCCGCCGCGCCCTGCGCGACGCCAACCTCAAGACGGAAGACATCCGTGAGGTGGTGATGGTGGGCGGTTCCACGCGGGTTCCGCTGGTGCGGCAGAAAATCGGTGAATTCTTCGGTCGTCCGGTGCTGACCGACATTGATCCGGACAAAGTGGTTGCGGTGGGCGCCGCCATCCAGGCTGATGTTCTGGCCGGCAACAAGCCTGACAGCACGATGCTGCTGCTGGATGTGATCCCGCTGTCGCTGGGGCTGGAAACCATGGGCGGGCTGGTCGAGAAAATCGTGCCGCGCAATACCCCCATTCCGGTGACACGGGTACAGGAATTCACGACCTATCAGGACGGCCAGACGGCAATGGCCATTCATGTGCTGCAAGGCGAACGCGAACTGGTGGCGGATTGTCGCTCACTGGCCCGTTTCACCCTGCGCGGCATTCCGCCTATGGTCGCCGGTGCGGCGCGTATCCGTGTTGTGTTCCAGGTGGATGCAGACGGTTTGCTGGAAGTTTCTGCGACCGAGATGCAGGCCGGTATACGCAGCGAAATAGTCGTCAAGCCGTCTTACGGCCTCAGTGACGGCGATGTCGAGCGCATGCTCAACGAGTCCTGGCAACAAGCCGAAGCCGACAAGGCGGCGCGTGCGTTGCTCGAAGAGAAGGTTGAGAGTCGGGCCATGCTTGAAGCGGTTCGCCAGGCGCTGAAGGTCGATAACGGCCTGCTTTGCGAAGGAGAGCTGCAGACGCTGGAAGAAGCCATCAAGCATCTCGATATTGCGCTGGGCTCCAGCCAGATCAACATCGTACGCAAGGCCAGGGAGGCTCTGACGCCGTTGGCGGATGCCTTTGCCGCCCGGCGCATGAATCAGCATATTCAAGAAGCACTGAGCGGCCACAAGCTCAGTGACTGGGAGTAACCAATACCATGCCGCAAATCATATTCCTGCCTCATCACGAAATCTGTCCGGAAGGGGCGGTGGTGGAGGCCCGCAAGGGTGAAAGCATTTGCGAGGCCGCCCTGCGTTGCGATATTCCCCTCGAGCATGCCTGTGACATGGTCTGCGCCTGCACCACCTGTCATGTCATTGTGCGCGAAGGGTTGGACAGTCTGAACGAGATGGATGATCTAGAGGCGGACCTGCTGGACAAGGCCTGGGGCCTGGAGCCAGACTCGCGGTTATCCTGTCAGTCCATTGTGGCTGACGAGGACCTGGTGGTGGAAATCCCCCGTTATACCATCAACCACGCATCTGAAAAGCATTAAGGAGTTCGTCATGAGCCTGAAGTGGACCGATTCCCGCGAGCTGGCGATAGCCTTGCTTGAAGCCCATCCGGAGGTGGACCCGCAAACCATCCGCTTTACGGATTTGTATCAGTGGGTGCTGGCGCTGCCGGAGTTCAGTGATGATCCCAAACATTCCGGTGAAAAAATTCTGGAAGCGATCCAGATGATGTGGCTGGAAGAGGCGGACTGAATTCAATTCCGTCTCTTGAGTTACAAAAGCAAAAAGCCGGATTAACCGGCTTTTTGCTTTTGTACTTGTACCAGAATTCACCGGGAACTGATTTTTCTCAGTCGGCCTTCCTGAAGGGCGCGGGAGAGCTTGGGAATGGCCACGACATAGGCAGCCAGCAAGCCGAGGAAACTGACGAAAACAGCGCCATCGGCCAAGCGCAGTTCGTTGGCCAGCACCCCGAACAATCCCAGTGAGAACGCCAGTCCGTAAATGATCAGCACGGTTTGACGGACACTGAAGCCGATATCCAGCAGGAAATGGTGCAGGTGGTCACGACCGGCGGTAAACAGTCCTCGGCCTTCACGGCGACGTTTGATCATGACACAGGCGCAATCGAGCAGGGGCAGGGCAATCAGCCACAGCGTCACGGCCGGGGGGCAGGCTCCGTTGCGGGCCAGATCGATCAGCAGCCAGGCCAGTATGAAGCCGACAACGGTGCTGCCCGCGTCGCCCATGAAAATCTCGGCACGTTGACGCCATGGGAAGCGGAAGTTCAGTGCCAGGAAGCCAAGGATGCAGCAGGTCAGTACGCCGATAAACATGAAGGTGTGCTGTAGACCAGCGCTATGAGCCAGCCAGCCCATCAATAACAGTGTCACCAGCGTCAGGCCGCCCAGCAGGCCGTCGACGCCATCGGTCATGTTGACGGCATTGATAGAGCAGGCCACGCAAAAAAGCGTGAACGGGACGGCCAGATAACCGAGGCTGATGTCGCCGATAAAGAGCAGGTCACCAACAGAGGTCAGTTTGTTGCCGCCCCAATAGATCATCAGGGTGCCGGCCAGCAGGTGTACAGCCAGTCGGATGTTGGCCGGGAGATCGTGACGGTCATCCAGGATGCCGACAACCAGCAGCATGCCGGCAATGCCGTACAGCGGCATGAAGGTCTGAAAGCTTTCCCAGGAGACAAAAGCCAGCGACAACATGCCGATGAAGACGCCTATTCCGCCAATAAGGGGGGTGTGGTGGGTGTGTATCTTGCGACCGCCGGGGATGTCGACCAATCCGGCCTTTTCAGCAAACGGTTTCAGGAGGAAGAGGGTAAGTAACGTAATAAGGCAAGCCAAGCCCATGCTGATCATGTTGGTATTCTCCACAGAATCCTTGCGTGCACACAATCCGTGCATTCGAGTTAAAACGAATGGTTTTTCATCAAGTGAAACGATTTTAGAACAAGTTCACATTATTTGCGAAGTATAAATCATGACAACTTCCGGATAGAGGCAGGCTCAATTGTTACGATTCTTCTCTGTCGATGGTATCGACCTTCCGTCAAAAGGGGCTGTGGGTATAGCCAAAAGAAGCGTATAATTCGTCCTCATTTTTCCGGCTATCCCTTTGAGAGGAGTTTTACCATGGCTATTGAACGCACCCTGTCCATCATCAAGCCCGATGCGGTTGCCAAGAACGTAATTGGCGAAATCTACAGCCGCTTTGAAAAGGCCGGTCTGAACATCGTTGCCGCCAAGATGAAGCACCTCTCCAAGGCCGAAGCCGAAGGCTTCTATGCCGAGCACAGCGCCCGCGGCTTCTTCGGCGACCTCGTGGCCTTCATGATTTCCGGCCCGGTCATCATCCAGGTGCTGGAAGGCGAAAACGCCGTGGCCACCCACCGTGACCTGATGGGCGCCACCGACCCGAAGAAGGCTGAAGCCGGCACCATCCGTGCTGATTTCGCCGCTTCCATCGACGAAAATGCGGTTCACGGTTCTGACTCCACGATCTCCGCTGCTCGTGAAATCGGCTACTTCTTCAGCGCTATCGAGCTGGCTCCCCGCACTCGTTAATGCTGTCAGCCGGATCCCGTCCGGGGTCCGGCTCCGCTTTCCGGATGTGCGCACCCCCAGCGGACATTCATGCTAGAATCCCCATCCATTCCGACGACATAACTGGTGTAGCAACCGGTCGCCCATCATGACTATTGAAAATTCCCCCTCCGCACCTGCTCGCGTCAACCTGCTCGGCCTCAGTCGCGCCAAGCTTGAAGACTGGTTCGTCAGTATCGGCGAGAAAAAATTCCGCGCAGCCCAGGTCATGAAGTGGGTGCATCAGCTCGGCGTCGACAATTTCGATGAAATGAGCAATATTTCCAAGGCCCTGCGCGACAAGCTGAAACAGGTGGCCGAGGTGCGTGGCCCGGAAGTGGTTTACCGTGAGTTTTCCGCCGACGGCACCCGCAAGTGGGTGTTCAAGGTTGGTGACAACAGCATGGTCGAAACCGTGCTGATTCCCGACGGCGAGCGCAAGACACTGTGTGTGTCCTCGCAGGTCGGTTGCGCGCTGGACTGTTCCTTTTGTTCCACCGGCAAGCAAGGCTTCCAGCGCGATCTCAGCGCCGCCGAGATTATCGGCCAGGTATGGGTGGCCAACCGCTCCTATTTTGAAGATGTGCCTGACTACGACAGCCGCGAGCGCGCGCTCACCAACGTGGTGATGATGGGCATGGGCGAGCCGTTGCTCAACTTCGACAATGTCGTGCCCGCCATGGACATCATGCTCGATGACTTTGCCTACGGACTGTCGAAGCGACGGGTTACCTTGTCCACGTCCGGCGTGGTGCCGATGATGGACCGCCTGACCCAGACCATTGATGTGGCGCTGGCCGTCTCCCTGCATGCCCCGAACAATACATTGCGGGACGAGTTGGTGCCCATCAACCGCAAGTACCCGCTGGAAGAGCTGATGGCGGCCTGCCGTCGTTACCTGCATTATTATCAGGGGGATTTCGGCCGGCGCAAGATCACCATGGAGTATGTGATGCTGGATGGCGTCAATGACCAGCCGGAGCATGCAAGGCAATTGATCCGCCTGCTCAAGGATGTGCCCAGCAAGATCAACCTGATACCGTTCAATCCCTTCCCGCATGCGCCTTACGACCGGTCGCCACGTTCACAGATCCTTGCGTTCCAGAAAATGCTGGTCGAAGCCGGGTATATTTGCACCATCCGCGCCACACGCGGTGACGATATTGATGCTGCGTGCGGTCAGTTGGTGGGGCAGGTTCAGGACCGCACCCGCCGTTCTGAAAAGTGGCGTGAGTCTGTCGCGCGGTCCGGCGAAATCCTGCGCAGTCCCCAATAACCTAAAGGCGAAATCCGATGCGTTTCATCCGGCTTCTGTGTGTGCTCTGGCTGTCAGCCTGTTCGGTTCAGGAGTTTGATAACGCCCGGCCGGTGAACGCCATGGAAAGCGCCCGCAGCCGGGTGGCCATTGCGGCGGAATATTTGCAGAAGGGCGAACAGGACAAGGCCTTGCGCCATCTGCAGCGTGCGCTGGAGCAAAACCCGCGCTCGGCGGAGGCGCATAACATCATGGGCGTGCTGATGGAGCGGGAGGGCGATGACCGCAGCGCCGAAGAGCACTACCGCAAGGCCCTCGACCTGCGGGAAGATTACCCGCAGGCCCGCAACAATTACGGCGTGATGCTGTTCCGCTTGCAGCGCTATGACGAGTCCGTCAAGCAGCTGGGACTGGCGGCGGGGAATCTGGCCTATGACCGTCGGGAAGCCGCCTATGAGAATCTGGGCAAGGCCTGGCTGGCGGCGGGTGACAAGGTCCAGGCGCAGCAGGCCTTTGAAAAAGCCATCCGCCTGGATTCACGGCTGCCGGTCGCGACACTGGAGTTGGCCTATATGGCCTTTGAGCGCAATGATCCGGCGGTGGCCAATCTTTATTTCCAGCGGCACCTCAAGGCCCAGGCGGGGCAGCCGGCGTCGGCGCGCAGCCTGTGGCTGGGCATAGAGTTGGCCCGAATGCGTTCCGACCATGATGCCCAGGCCGGTTATGAAATGTCCTTGAAGCGCCTGTATCCTGACAGCCCGGAATACCGTTCCTGGCAGAATTCACAGGCTCAGGACCGGTAGGGCAGGGCCATGACGTCAACCGCGCCGGGTTCTGATTCCCCCGCCGACCGCTCCCTGCGGCCCGGCCGGATGCTGCGCGAAGCCCGTGAGCGGGCCGGGATCAGTGCTGATGCGTTGGCGGCGGAACTGAATTTTTCGCCGAAAGTCATGGCGTATCTTGAAGCCGACGATTATGCCAACCTGCCGGAGCCGGTATTCGTCCGGGGTTATATGCGGCGCTACGCCGACCGTGTCGGGCTGTCGCCGGATGACGTTGCCGAGCGCTTTGACGGCTTTTATCAGGCGGACACCGGCCGTTCGCCGCAGGCCGGGGTGCGACCGAACCCGGTGCGGCTGTTGGCCGAAATTGACGGTGAGTCCCGTCGCAGACGCCCTTTCCCCTGGAGGCGCGGGCTGCTGACGGTGACGGGCCTGCTGCTGGCAGGACTGTTGGCGCTGGCGCTGGTTGCGTATGGCGACCGGATATCCGGCTTGATGACGGGTATCCCGCTGGCTCCGGCCGCATCCCCGGCGGACGCCATGCGTGAGCAGGTGCTGCCGGGTGCGGTCACTACGCCTTCCGCCAGTGACCGGCTGGTCTTGACCTTGCAGGCGGACTGCCGGATTTTGGTGCGCGACGCCGAAGGCCGGGATCTGGTGTCAGGGCAGCGCAAGGCAGGTGAAGAATTGCGTGTGGAGGGGATGTCCCCCTTCAGTATCGAACTGCAGCCCGCCAGCGCCGTGCGCCTGCGTTTCAACGATCAGCCCATCGATCTCGGGCCCTACACGGTAAATGATATTGTTAATTTCCGGCTTTCCAGGTGAGTCATGAGTCATCCATCCCCTATCCAGCGCCGTGTTACCCGTAAGATCCGGGTCGGGTCGGTTTATGTCGGCGGTGATGCCCCGATTACTGTCCAGACCATGACCAATACCGACACCTGCGATGTGGCGGCGACGGTCGCGCAGATTCAACGTTGCGTAAATGCCGGGGCGGACATTGTCCGGGTTTCGGTGCCTTCCATGGAGGCGGCCGAGGCGTTTGGCCTGATCCGACAGCAGGTGCCCGGGGTGCCGCTGGTTGCGGACATCCATTTTGATCACCGCATTGCGCTGGCCGTGGCAGAGAAGGGCGTGGATTGCCTGCGCATCAATCCAGGCAATATCGGCTCGGACGACAAGGTGCGGGAAGTGGTGGACTGCGCCCGCCATCATGGCATTTCCATCCGCATCGGCGTCAATGCCGGTTCTTTGGAAAAGGATATCCAGAAGAAATACCGTGAGCCGACCGGCGAGGCGCTGCTGGAGTCCGCCATGCGCCATATCGACATCCTGGACCGGCTGAACTTTCATGAATTCAAGGTCAGCGTCAAAGCCTCGAACGTGTTCCTGACGCTTGACGCTTACCGCCTGCTGTCGAAACAGATCGACAACCCGCTGCATCTGGGCGTTACCGAAGCCGGGGTGTTACGTTCCGGCACCGTCAAGTCGGCCATCGCCTTGGGCGGCCTGCTGCTGGACGGCATCGGCGACACCTTGCGCATTTCGCTGGCGGCGGAGCCGGAAGAAGAGGTGAAGGTGGGCTTTGATATCCTGAAGTCGCTGGGCATCCGCTCCAACGGCATCAACTTCATTGCCTGCCCCAGTTGTTCGCGTCAGGAATTCGATGTCATCCGCGTGATGCAGGCGCTGGAGGCCCGGCTGGAAGATGTCCGCATTCCCATGGATGTCTCGGTCATCGGTTGCAAGGTCAACGGTCCCGGCGAGGCCAAGGAAGCTGATATCGGCGTCGTCGGCGCCTCCCCGAAGAGTCTGGTTTACCGGCATGGGGAAAAGAGCCATCTGATCCCGACTGATTCACTGGTCGATGAAATTGAGAAAATGGTGCGCGAGCGGGTTGCTGAAGAAACCGCACGCCAATCCCGCATTATTGTTAAAGGCTGAACTGATTAATGTCTTCCCGAATTACCGCCATTCGCGGCATGAACGATATCCTGCCGGTGCCGGTCAAGGATAACCCGATCACCACCGGCCGCTGGCAACAGGTTGAACAGGTGTTGCGTGGCCTGATGCAGCAGTACGGTTATGGCGAAATCCGCCTGCCGGTGGTGGAAAGCACGCCGCTGTTTGCCCGCGCCATTGGCGCCGTCACCGATATCGTTGAGAAGGAAATGTACTCCTTCATGGATCGCGGCACGCCGGCCGAATCGCTGACCCTGCGTCCGGAAGGCACCGCCGGTTGCGTACGCGCCTGCCTGGAGCACGGCCTCACCTATAACCAGACTCAGCGTCTGTGGTACACCGGCCCCATGTTCCGCTACGAGAAGCCGCAAAAGGGCCGCTACCGCCAGTTCCACCAGTTCGGCGTGGAAACCTTCGGCATGACCGGCCCCGATATTGACGCCGAGCTGATCCTGATGACCGCCCGGTTGTGGAAGCTGCTGGGTCTGGAAAACGCGGTGCAACTGGAGCTGAATTCGCTGGGTGAGCCTGAGGCGCGACATGCCTACCGCGCCGCGCTGGTCGAATACCTGCGCGCGCACCTTGACTGTCTGGATGAAGACTCAAAGCGCCGTCTTGACACTAACCCGTTGCGGGTTCTCGACAGCAAGCATGCCGGTACGCAAGCCGTCTTGGCCAATGCCCCCCAACTGCCGGACTATCTTGATGAAGGCTCCCGCGACCACCTCGCGGCCTTGACCGCCGCGCTGGATGCCGCCGGAATACCTTATGTCCGCAACCCGCGTTTGGTGCGCGGTCTGGATTACTACAACAAGACCGTCTTTGAATGGACCACGACAGCCCTTGGCGCACAGGGCACGGTTTGCGCCGGCGGACGTTACGACGGTCTGGTGGCGCAATTGGGCGGACAGGCGACTCCGGCCGTGGGTTTTGCCATTGGTCTTGAACGGCTTGTGCTGCTGCTCGAAGCCATGATTCCGCGCACCGATACGGCGGAAGCCGATATATATGTAGTTACCGGTGACGATGCCCGTCAGGCCGGATTGCTGTTAGCAGAAACGCTAAGGAACTCCCTTCCGGAAATGCGTATTGTCACGCACTGCGGCAGCGGCGGCTTCAAGGCGCAATTCAAGAAAGCCGATAAGACCGGCGCCCGCGTGGCGCTGGTGTTGGGCGAGGACGAAGTGGCTGCCGGAACTGTCACCGTCAAGTGGCTGCAGCGCGGGGAACAGCTTACTGTCGGCCGTGAAGAACTGGCCGATCATCTCAAACAGGGTCTGGGAGCAAATTCGTGAGTTACAGTGAAGAAGAACAGGTAGAACAACTAAAACGTTTCTGGCAAGACTACGGGACTCCCATTCTGGTCGGAATCAGCCTGGCCCTGGCCGTGTTCGCCGGCTGGCGCTTCTGGCAGCAGTCACAATTCGAGGCGTCTGCCGCCGCCTCCGGCGGCTATCAGGCAGCGCTGGAAGCAGCGGGCAAGTTGGCGACGGATCCGGCGGATAAAACGGCCAATGCCGACTTGCAGCGTCAGGCCCTGAAGGTGATCCAGGATCACCCCGGAACCGGCTACGCAGCGACAACCGCGTTGTTGCTGGCCAAGCGCGGCATGGACGTCGGCGACCTCAAGGAGGCCGAAAAGCATTTGCGCTGGGTGCTGGATCAGAAAAAAACCGATGCCGGCATGCTGGCGCTGACCACGCTGCGATTGGCGCGGGTGCTGGCGGATAAAGGCGACTCCAAAGGCGCGCTGGCGTTGCTGGATCAGGAAAAGACCCCGGCATTCACGCCCAGTCGTGAAGAGTTGCGTGGCGACATCCTGCATGCTTCCGGCGACATCGCCGGTGCGCGCAAGGCTTATCAGGCCGCAGTGGATGAGCTGGTCAAGCGTCAGGAGCCGCGTCCGTTGCTGGACGCCAAGCTGGCCGATGTCGGTGTCGAGGCTCCGGAAATCAAGCGGCCGTCACCGGTGCTTGAGGAAAAGGGAGCTTGATGCGTGAGAGTCCATTTGCTGGCGTGTGCGGCGTTAACGGCGCTGTTGTTTTCGGGCTGCGGTTCCGCCCCGGTCAAGGTAAAGCCCTCGCCCTTGCCTGATTTGCCGGGTCAGTCGCTGTCGGCCGACCGGGTCTGGTCGGTCAGTTCGGGTGCGCCGGTGATGGCGGACCTGAGCCGGTTGCGTCCGGCGATTGCCGGCAACCGTGTACTGGTTGCGGGAGCCAAGGGTGTACTGCACGCGCTGGATGATGCCGGGAAGACAGTCTGGGAGCAGCGTACCGGCTTGCCGGTTTCCGGAGGGCTGACCGCCGGTTACGGACGGGTGTTCGCCGGCACCGCTGAAGGTGATCTGGCTGCCTTCGGGGTGGACGATGGTCTGCCGGTCTGGAAAAAGCGCCTCTCTGCCGCCATTCTGGCGCCGGCCGCGCTGGATGCCGGCCATGTGGTTGTCCAGACCCAGGATGGCCGGTTGCATGTGCTGGAAGCCGCGACCGGCAATCTGCTCTGGTCTTATGACCTGCCCATGCCGGCGCTGTCCGTGCGGGGTTATGCCATGCCGCTGATTGCCGGTGATCTGGTGATTGCCGCCTCGGCAGCCGGAAAGATTGTTGCCCTGGACCTGAAAACCGGGGCGGGCCGTTGGGAAAGCCAGTTGGCCACTCCCCAGGGCCGCACCGAGATCGAACGCCTCACCGATATTGACGGTGACATGCTGCTGACCTTCGATGAGAAGCTGTATGTGGGCGGTTATCAGGGACAGCTGGCCGCTTTTGATCTGCGTGACCGCCCGGAAACCGTTTGGGAATACCCGGTATCCACGTTGCAGTCACTGGCTGAAGGCTTGGGCAATGTCTATGTGGCCGAGGCGGATGGTGTGCTGGTCGCGGTGGATGCCGCCAGCGGCAAGGCGGTCTGGCGTCAGGACGCGCTGAAAGGCAGGGGGCTGAGCGCCCCGGCAGTCGTCGCCGGTGTGCTGGCCGTGGGTGATGCCGAAGGCTATATCCATCTGTTTTCACAGGCGGACGGCAAGGTACTGGGTCGCGCCCGCACTCGTGGCGCTGTCGTATCCCTGCAGGTGATGGGTGAGCGGTTGCTGGTTTCAACCGATCGCGGCGTCACCTCGTCCTGGGTTTTGCCGGCGGTAGCCCCCTAGTCGGACGGAAATCCGGGGCTACAGGGCACGGTAGCCTCCCGCTCTGCTATCATTCCCTTATTATAGTGTTGTTCAGACTATGTCCGGCTCAGGCCGGATATGTCGTTTTTGGTGTCGAGATATCTTCATGAAGCCCGTTATCGCCCTCATCGGCCGCCCCAATGTGGGCAAATCCACGCTGTTCAACCAGTTTACCCGTACCCGGAATGCGCTGGTGGCCGATATGCCCGGGCTGACCCGTGACCGTCAGTACGGCGATGCCGTGCACGAAAACAAATCGTTCATCGTCATAGATACCGGCGGTTTGGGCGAAAGCGACGAGGGCATTGACTCGTACATGGCTGAGCAGGCGCGCACCGCGATTCAGGAAGCGGATATCGTGCTGTTTGTAGTGGATGCACGCGCCGGACTGCTCGGTTCCGATGAAATGATTGCCGGTGAGTTGCGGCAACTGAACAAGCCGTTCTATCTGGTGGTCAACAAGATTGACGGCTTGCATGAAGAAGCCGCTGTGGCTGAGTTTTACCGGTTGGGCCTGGCGGAGCGCATGTTTTCCGTGGCGGCCAGCCACGGCCGCGGCCTCAACCAGTTGCTGAGTGATGTGCTGGAGTCCTTTCCGGAAGACGCCGAGGATGCACCGATCGAGGAAACCGGCATCAAGATCGCCATCGTCGGACGTCCTAATGTCGGGAAGTCAACGCTGGTCAACCGCATGCTGGGTGAAGAGCGGGTGGTGGTATACGACATGCCCGGTACCACCCGCGACAGTATCTATATTCCCTACGAGCGCATGGGGCAGAAATATACGCTGATTGATACCGCCGGGGTGCGGCGGCGCGGGAAGGTCAACGAGACCGTGGAGAAATTTTCGGTCATCAAGACCTTGCAGGCGATCCGGGATGCGCATGTGGTAGTGGTGGTGTTCGATGCCCGCGAAGGAATTGTGGATCAGGATCTTCACATGCTGGGTTTTGCACTGGAAAGCGGTCGCTCGGTAGTGCTGGCCATCAACAAGTGGGATGGCATGACGGACTATGACCGCACCCAACTGAAGACGGACATGCACTTGCGCTTTGACTTTATCCCCTACGTCAAGATCCACCTGATTTCCGCCCTGCACGGCACCGGAGTTGGCGACCTCTATCCCTCCATCCGCCGGGCCTTCGATTCATCAACGCTGAAGGTGAATACGCACCGTCTGACGCAAATTCTGCAGGATGCGGTGGAGTCACACCAGCCGCCGCTGGTTCATGGACGGCGCATCAAGCTGCGCTACGCCCACATGGGGGGGCAGACACCGCCGCTGTTCGTGATTCATGGCAATCAGACTGATTCGATATCTAAAGATTATAAGCGTTATCTGGAAAACGTCTTCCGGAAAGTGTTAAAAATGGAGGGGACGCCCATCCGGCTGGAATTCCGGACCAGTGATAATCCTTTCAAGGATCGTCCCAGCGAAATCAAGGACAGTAAAATCGTGCAGCGGCGGCGTTTCAGCGAGGACAAGAAGCGCCGGGAAAGCAAAGGGAAAAAATAATCAGAAGCCTGAGGCCTCATCTATGCGTAATCCCAGTGTCCTGGCACTGATGGTATTGACCGTTACCCACCCTGTGGATGCCAGCGCCGGAGATATGTTCGGCGCTGACGGCGACAGCGACATTCCTGTCGTATTGTCCGCCACCCGCCTGCGCCAATCGCTGGCGGATACACCGGCCTCCGTGACCATTATCGACCGGCAGATGATTGAGTTGACCGGTGTCCGTGAACTTCCTGAATTGCTGCGCCTGGTTCCCGGCATGGTGGTCGGTTATGAGAGTTCCTCCGAAGCGTTTGTCAGCCAGCATGGCACCTCGGCGGATTTGGCGCGGCGGATGCAAGTGTTGATCGACGGCCGTTCCTTCTACCAGCCGCTACTGGCCTCGGTGGACTGGGTTGGCCTGCCGCTGGAGCTGGATGATATTGAGCGTATTGAGGTGACGCGCGGCCCCAACTCGGCGGCTTATGGCGTCAACAGTTTCTTTGGCGTCATCAATATCATTACCCGCCATCCCGCCGACTCACAAGGCGGGGATGCTTCCTACATGCGCGGTGAAAACGGCATTGAGGATTACCGGGTTCGCTTGGGGCGACGAACTGGCGCCCTGGACTGGCGGTTGACGGCGGCTGGCCGGGCTGATGATGGGTACCGATATAACCGGCGCAATAAAAATGCGGACTATACCGACAGCAAGTCCACCGATTCGGTGTATGGCCGCGCGGTCTGGACGCCGGACGGCGACAGTTCACTGGATGTCTCGTTCGGGATTGCACGCATGGACTCCCAGTTACAGTATCGCTCCTCCCTCTATATTGAGCCGCCGGTGGCCGAACGGGAAAACAGTTACCTGACCCTGGCCTGGGAAAGTGAGCTGAATGCCGCACACCGTTTGAAGGTGCAGGCCAGCCAATCACGATTCTCCCGGCACGAGCCATGGCTAATGAGCTTTCCGCCGGTGGTCTTCAGGCCCAGTCTGATGGCGCTTTATGATCAGAACCGGACTTGCGCCAATGCCGTTCTCCGCGGAAAGACCACCGGTTGCGGCGCGGCTGACATGCCGTTTATTGGTGTCTTGCAGGCGGAGTTGGCGGCGAATCCGGCGTTAACAGATCCGATTGCCATTAATGCGGTCCATGATATTGATGAAACCCGCACCGAGCTTGAGGTCAGCGACACCATGGTTATGTCACCGACGCTGCGTGGCGTAGCCGGCCTGACATTTGACTATGCGGATGTTGCCTCCAGGTCGTTCCTGGACGGGACGGTGACCAATACGGTATTCGGCGGCTTTGCACATGTGGAATGGCGTTTCTCCACCCAATGGTTGTTGAACGTGGGTGGCAGCCTGGAGGATGATGGGGTGGCTGATCGATACTTCACTCCCCGCTACGCCCTTAACTGGCGTGTTGCCGATAACCAGACCGTGAGGATGATTTATTCCGAAGCCATTCGCTCACCGGACATTCTGGAAAACCGGGCTTACTGGCAATATCGCGGAGAAGCCGTGGATCCGGCCGAGTCGGGGTATAACGGAATTTTTTATCAGCGTGGCATTGCTACGGGCAACGCTCCGGCAGAGGAGATCGTGTCCAGAGAGCTGGGCTATTATGCCCGGTTTGATGATCTGCATCTGACTGTTGATCTTCGCTTGTTCCGTGATCATATGCTGTTGGCCGAGCATGATCTTGAAATTGATAACTTCAATATCGCGCCCAACAAAAAATACATGATGGAAGGTACAGAGGCGGCGTTCGATTGGCGACCGTTTCCCGGCCATCGTTTCCAGGCCAACTATGCGTATCTGAATATTGATGCCCCCATCGAATTGGATAATACCAATTTTGTGCCCCAACATTCCGGCAGCGTGGCGTGGTGGCAGGATAAAGGACAAGGTTGGAAGTTTGGTTCAACCTATTACTTCTATAATGATCTGCGGGCAAAAACGTTTTTCTGGGATCGGCTTGACTTGCAGCTGACGCATCGGTTAAACCTGCCTGGTGGACAGTATCTGAACTTGACCGGGACCCTGCAAAAAAGGTTTTCACGCGACCCTGAGTTGAGGCTTGAAAACGGCCCCGAACCGCATCGGGCATGGATCGGATTGAACTATCATTTCCTATAAGCCACAGTTGTGAGGCTGCCGGAGGCACACAGGATGGTGCTCGGAAAAGGACGCTGGATAAGAGGGCTCATGGCGGCACTGTGTTTGCTGCTGGCTTGCAGTGCACAGGCTGAGCTCAAACTGTTCCTGAAGGGGACGGATCCCCGGGAAATTTCGGAATTACAGTCTTTACTGGTGAAGGACGTCGGCGAGGAATTGGCGCTGACAGCCGTAGACTCGCTCGAAAAAGCCGATCTGGCGATTATTATCGGTGCGGATGTACTGCGTTCGCTCCCAGAGAAACGTCCGCCGGTGCTGCTGCTGGACCCGACGCCATCCTCCGTGCCGCTGCAAAAGTCCGATGGCGCAGTTTATTGGTCGCCCAGTCTAGCCGCCCAGCTTTCCCTGACCCGCTACTTGTTGCCCGCTACCAACCGCATCGGCATGCTGGTCGGCAATCGTTCGGAAGATCAGTCATGGCTCCGGGTATTCAAGCAGTATGCCGCCGCCCAATCCATTGATGTCCGCATTGTCGAGGCCGACCCGGCGCGTCTGGCGCGGCAGATTGCCGAACTGGCAACCCACTGCGATGTCCTGCTGGCGCAACCGGACGTCACGATTTATAACCGCGACACTATCCGGCTGATCCTGCTGGCTGCCTACCGGCAAAACCGGGTATTGATCGGTCCGGGTCCGGCTTTTGTCCGCGCCGGGTCGCTGGCCTCACTGTATGCGCCACCGGCCAGGATTGCCGAGGCTGTAGCGCAAAGCCTCCGTTACTTCTCAAGGAATGAACGATTGCCCGCTCCCTACCGGCTCAAGCAGTTCAGTGTCAGCCTGAATGCCCAGGTGGCCAGGTCGCTGGGGCTAACGGTTCCGGCCGTCAATGAACTGGAACGGCTGTTGCGTTTCGAGGAGTTGCCGACATGGCCCTGATGTCACGCTGGAGCCTGAGGCGGCGTACGCTGGTGCTGGCGTTGTTACCCGCCTTCCTGATGTTGTGCATGGTGCTGGCGTTCCATGTGCATGTACGTTTGCAGGATGCGCGGCATGAACACGAGCAGTCCGGGGTGCTCATGGCGTCGCAGTTGGCGGCATCGGCCGACTATGCCGTCATTTCCGGAAACCTGGATAGTCTCGAAGGTCAGGTCGGCAGCCTGCTGACTCAGCCCGGGGTCGTCTCTGTTCGCATTCTTGATGGTGAGAACCGGGTCTTGCTGGATCGGCAACCAGCCAAGGCAGAACCCGTGACGGACCGGCATTTATACCAAGCCGTCATCAAGCAGCAAAGCTTGGCGCTGGACAGCCAGGACTGGCTGGTATCCGGACAGGAAAGCGCCGCCAGCCAAGTGCTGGGTTACGTCGAAATTGGTGTCAGCAGCCGCTACCAACTGGAAAAAGACAGGGGGATATTCATCAACAGTTTCCTGTTGGGACTGGCGGCATTGATACCGATTGCAGTTCTGGGTTTCTTCATGGCCGGTGACTTGGAGCGTCCGCTGCGCTCCATCATCGGCATGGTCGGCGCGCTCAAGAACCGCCACTACGAAACAAGGGTGGCTATCCGCCAGGAAGGAGAGCTGGGGGTGCTGGCATATCACCTGAATCTGTTGGCCGCCATGTTGGAAGAGCACCGCTCGGTGCAGATGAAATACACTGAGGAGCTGATCGGTTCCCGGACTCAGGCGGCCAATGCCAATCAGGCCAAGAGCGAATTCCTCGCCATGATGAGCCACGAACTGAGGACACCGCTGAACGCCATCATGGGCAGCCTGCAACTGCTCAATTCCGGAGCGCTGAAAGACGAAGATCGTGAGTATGCCGAACTGGCTGCCCAGGCTTCGTCCGATTTGCGCCGGTTGCTGGACGACGTGCTGGATTATTCGCGGCTGGAGGAAGGGCGATTGACCTTGCAGCACCGGGCTTTCAGTCCGCGGGCGTTGCTGGAGTCGCTGCGATCGGCTTGTCTGCCGGATGCGCTGACCAAGGGGCTGGATCTGGATGTCATCCTGGAAGGGCAGTCGCAGTTGTGGTTGAAAGGAGATGAGATGCGTATCAGCCAGATTCTTCGCAAGTTGCTGGATAACGCCATCAAATTCACGGAAAAGGGCCGGGTCGGGGTGCGGATGCGCATCAATCCTTTCAATGACTCACAGGCACATTTGTTATGCGAGGTTTTTGATACCGGCATCGGCATCAGCCCCCAGACCTTGCCGCATATTTTTGAGCCCTTCATGCAGGTGGACCGTTCCCACAGCCGCCGATTTGGCGGAGCGGGGCTGGGGCTGAGTATTGCCAGCCGTTTGACCCGGTTGATGCAGGGAGACTTGCGGGTTGAAAGCGAACCGCTGGTGGGCTCCTGTTTCTGTTTTGAAGTGGCGTTGCCGGTTTGTCTTGAACACCAGAGTGATCCGGGGGAGTCCGACAAGGCGGCACGCAAGTCGGCGTTCGACGCCCGGGTGCTGGTGGTGGATGACAATCCGGCTAACCGCAAGGTTGCCGAAGCCATGCTCAAGGCAGCCGGTTGCGCCGTGATGACCGCCAATAACGGTAAGGAGGCGCTGGAATGCATGCAGTCCGGCGGTATCGATCTGGTGCTGATGGATTGCCAGATGCCGGTGATGGACGGTTATGAGGCGACGCGTTTGTGGCGCAATCAGGAGCGCGATCGGCGGATACCCATCATTGCCTTGACCGCCAATGCCAGCCCGGATAATGAATCGGCCTGTCTGGAGGCGGGCATGGATTCGGTGCTGGGCAAGCCTTTCCGCCGCCAGCAACTTGAAATGCTGCTGGGCGCCTGGTTAGAGCCGTGACTGGATCAGCCGGACTTCACCGGTTTCGCCATGCCAGGCAGCGGCCAGCCGCCATCGCGGGCTCTTCCAGGTGTGCAGTTGCAGGGGCGGGCCGCTATAGACGGGGGGCAGGCTGATAGGGCGCAGGCTGTCCGGCCGGAATTCGATATCGGACAGATGACCGGCAATGCCCAGTTCCATGGCCTTCAGGCAGGCTTCTTTTCGGGTCCACAGGTCCAGGAATACCGCGTCCCTTTCAAGGGCGGGCAGTGCTTCCAGCCAGGCCAGTTCAGACGCCGGGAAATAGCGTCTGGCGACGGACAGCGCCTGCAGGGGTCGGTCCGTCTTTTCAATATCAATGCCGCACGCACCTTGGCGCGACCACAGGCAGGCAACCAGGCCGCCGGTATGGCTGACACTCCAGTTCAGCCCTTGACTGCCGCAATTGCCCAGAAACGGCCAGGGCGACCGGCCGTTGACGCCCGGCAGGTAAGCAAAGGTTTCAGCCAGCAACCAGCGACTGGCGACAAATCCCGTCCGGCGCTCTGCTGAGCGGCGCTCGGCGGCTTGTTGTTGCAGGAATGCAGGCAGGGCATCGGTGCGGCGATCCAGCTCCGCCGCATCCCAGTCTATGATCGCAACCCCGGCTGCCAACCCGGTGGTCAAGGCGTCGGCGCCAGTAACAGCGGGTCAATACGGGCGTTGTTGATACTGACGGTCCAGTGCAGGTGCGGCCCGGTGGCGCGCCCGGTCTGGCCGACAAGGCCAATACGTTCCCCACGCTTGAGGGTTTGTCCCGGAACGACGCTGATTCTGCTCAGGTGGCACAGCATGGAAATGATGCCGTTGCCATGGTCCAGCATCACCGTCCGGCCATTAAAAAAGTAGTCGCCGGTCCCGGCGACCACTGCATCCGCCGGAGCCAGCGCCGGAGCGCCTTCCGGCAGGGCGATGTCCAGACCCGCATGCGGGTTGCGCGGCTCACCGTTAAAGAAGCGTTTCAAGCCGAAGGGGCTGCTGAATGGCCCCCGGCCGGGTAGGCTGAAAACAGGCCACTCCTTCGCTCCGGGTGTAAAGCGGCGGTAGACGGCATTTTGTTCGGCGGCTTCCCGCTCGTATCGGGCCAGTTGCTCCGGTGAGGGATTGACGTGCTCCTGTGTTTTCAGAGTGATGTGCTGTTCGGGGTAGCTTTTGCTTTCCACCCGAAAGGGCAGTGAGTCGGAAGCTGATGCCTCCCTGAGTTCCAGCAACTGTTCCCCGGCCTTGCTGGAAAGAGGTATGCCGACAACCGCGACCCGTTCCCGGCCCGTGGTCATGACCGGGACGTCCATGTCATTGAAGCGGACGCTGACATTTTCAGACAGGTATTCCGGTAAGGGGATGACCGCAATGCCGCCTGGAACACGGTTATCCGGCGGCAAGGGGGCGGCGATTGAGGCGGAGCAGGCGGCGAGCAGGCCGGTCAGCAGTATTTTCATAAGCGCAGGCAGGGCCATGATAGAGGTTGGATGCTATGCTTCATTTTACTGATATGCGGGTGTTTTGGAGAAAATAATGGCAGGTCCGTTCAAGATATTTATGGGAATACTGATATGTGGCCTAATCGTGGCCTGGTGGTATCGGGGTGACATCCGGCAGCGCTGGGAAGGCGCGGAGGTTACAAAAACAAGACTGTTTCAATGGAAAAACAGTGAGGGCAACACCAGCTTCAGTGATCGGGCAGGCAGCCCCGGAGCCGGTGTGGTCGTGGTGGATACCTCCCGTATAACACCGCTGACGCCGGTCAAGACGCAGGCAAAGGCACCTCCCGAAAAAAGCGGCGACCTGTCATTGCAAGAGTTTGGTAAGGAGATGCAGGCCAAACAACTGGAGTTTCGGGAGAAACAGATGCAGATGGTCCTGGATGGCAAAGTGCCGGATCCCCGCCGTTGACATTCCGGTCACAGATGTTCCGTTGCTAAGGGTCTGACAAACGGCTATAACCGACAAGTTAATAATAAGAACGGAGTGGGGCAAATGATGAAAACAACACGCCTGACAGCGGCCATGCTGTCGGTTTCCCTGATATTGACGGGCTGTTTCGAGGATTCCGAGAGCGAAACCGGGAAAGTGGATGTGGTGGTGGGCTTTGATCCGGTTCCCTTGCCCGGCAACAATACCGTGATACCTTTTCCCTTTGACGGGTTGTTTGCCGGTAACACCATGCCGACATTGAATATTCCCAATCCTTCAGGCAATCCCCTGGTGACGCAAGCCAATCTGCTGGATGGCTTTTCCACCACGGCCTCTTCTTTTATCGACATCTTTGGTTTCGTGGATTTGGCGACGGTGGAGCCCAACCTGGTGATCGTCAACCGTGCTACCGGGGAAATCCTGGTTCCCGGAGTCGATTTCAAGGTGCAGGCGGCCACGGTCCCGGATAAGACCGGCATTGCCCTCAACCGCCAGCGCACCCGCATCCTGATAGAGCCGCTGAAGCCGTTGGCGCCGTCCACCACGTATCTGGTGGGGTTGAAGCGGGGAGTGAAGACCTTGACCGGCGGCAATGTGATGCCCAGCCAGATGTACCCGATCCTGTCCAGCAGTACCCCCATTGCCAGCCAGAAAGATCCGGTTCTGGCCAGGTACTCCGCCACCCAAAAGGCAACACTTGAAGCCTTGCGCGCCAAGTTGATCAGTCCTGCTGTGGCGTATCTCACAACATTTGGCAAGGTCAAGGCCGCCGATCTGGCGCTGGCTTACAGTTTCACTACGCAGAGCATCAATAAGACGCTTGACCGGCTGGCAGCCTCGGCGGAGGCGCAGCCCATTGCCGCAGCGCCTCTCGGCAAGACGGTCAAGGACCTGTTGCCCGCAATCGGTGAAGATGGCAGCTTCGCTGATGTCTACGCCGGTTTCACCGTTGTACCGTCCTACCAGAAGACTTCCGGAGGAAATATCCATAGCGCTGAACCGCTGACATCCTATTGGGCGGCCGATGCGGCCGGGATTGACGGCGATGCCATGCATCTGGGCGCCACCAAGTGCAGCAATTTTGCAGCCTCTCCCAGCGCCAGCACCACCAACTGCTTCCCGATGCCGGTGAAGCGGACCGACCAGAAGATTCCGATGCTGGTGACTGTGCCTAATGCCGCATCTGGCTACACCCGACCGGCGGGCGGTTGGCCGGTGGTCATTTTCCAGCACGGGATTACCCGGAGCCGCGCCGACCTGTTGGCCTTGGCTCCGGCTCTGGCCAAAGCGGGTTTTGTGGCCGTGGCCATTGACTTGCCGTTGCACGGGCAATTACCGACTGAGGGGCTTTATAAGAACGCCTTTTTTACCGGGTCGCCTGCGGCTGGCCTGATGGCCGATGAACGGACATTTGACCTGGATACCGGGCGCAACGCGGTTCCTGATCCCGATCCTGTGATGGCTGTTCCGGCAGATTATGAAACGGTGTTGACCAATAATGAAGGTGCAGTTGTTGGTGATAGCAAGACCGACACCTCCGGTGCTCACTTCATCAAGATCGGCAGTCCCATTACCAGCCGTGACAACCTGCGGCAGGGCGTTTCTGACCTGCTGACCCTGCGCAAGAGTCTGGCTAACCTGGACCTGAATCAGGACGGCACGCCCGATATCAACATGAGCCAGGTTCGTTTTGCCTCAATCTCATTGGGTGGCATTGTGGGCGGTGTTTTCCTGGGGGTCGACCGAGGTGCGCTCAAGGTGACGGATGCTGCTGCGATGTCTGTCACTGGCGGCGGTATCGGCAAGTTACTGGATGCATCCTCCTGGTATGGTCCTCAGATTGCTTTCGGGCTAAAGTCCAAGGGAGTCGTGGAGGGGACGGACGATTTTGAGACATTCCTGCGCTTGGCTCAAACTGTGGTGGACAGCGCAGATCCGGTCAATTATGCCGCGCTGGCGCGCGCCAACCATCCTGTCCTGCTGACAGAGTTGCTTAATGATGACACGGTTCCCAACAAGGCAGTAGCAGGGCCTACTGTCGTTGGACAAGACAAGGTCTCCCAGACAGGATTCCTGAGCGGCACCGAGCCCATGGCCAAACTGATGGGCTTGGACTTGGTCAGTCCGCCGGTTAACGGCAGCACCACAGCCCGTGCTCCGGTATTGGGCGCCAATCTGGGTTTGTGGGTGCAGTTCAACAGTGGTCGTCATGGTTCGTTGCTTGATCCAAGTCCAGTTAGTGCCACAGCGACGGGCGTCGAGAAATTGGAGGCTTATAACGTCACCGTTGAAATGCAAAAGCAGATGGTCAGCTTCCTGAAATCCAACGGCATGTGCCTGCCGATCGGCGCTGGAAGCAGCTGCACAGCTCCGTAACGCCCCCGGCCCCCGCCCTCCAGATGCAAAATCCGGAGGGCAGGGGCCTTTTTCATCCATTCCTGTTTTACCCCGCCGCCTCACGCGCCTATAATTGACGACTTTTCCTGCCCGTGAGTGATGCGCCATGCTGACCATCGTTCAGGAAGCCCTCACCTTTGATGATGTGCTTCTCCTGCCCGCCTACTCCGAAGTCCTGCCCAAGGACGTCTGCCTGAAAACACGCCTGACTCGCGGCATTCAACTCAACATTCCGCTGGTGTCCGCCGCCATGGACACCGTCACCGAAGCCGGTATGGCCATCGCCATTGCCCAAGAAGGCGGTATCGGCATCCTGCACAAGAACATGGACATTGCCGCCCAGGCTTCCCAGGTGCGCCGCGTCAAGAAATATGAAGCGGGCATGGTCAAGGATCCGATCACCGTCGGTCCGGAAACCACGATTCACGCCTTGCTGGCGCTGACCCAGGCCCACAAGATATCCGGTGTGCCGGTGGTGGACGGCGACAATCTGGTCGGCATCGTCACCAGCCGCGATCTGCGTTTTGAAACCCGCCTGGATCAGCCGGTGTCAGCCATCATGACGCCCAAGGACAAGCTGGTCACGGTCAAGGAAGGCGAGTCTTCTGAGAAGATCAAGGCGCTGCTGCACCAGCACCGCATCGAGAAAGTGCTGGTCATCGACGACGATTTCAAGCTGAAAGGCCTGATTACCGTCAATGACTTCCGCAAGGCCGAAATGTATCCCAACGCCTGCAAGGACGAGCAGGGCCGCCTGCGCGTCGGCGCTGCTGTCGGCACCGGTTCGGACACCCAGCAACGTGTTGAAGCCTTGATCGAAGCCGGTGTGGACGTGATTGTCGTCGATACCGCCCACGGTCATTCCAAGGGCGTGATTGACCGCGTGGCCTGGATCAAGAAGAACTACCCGAACATGCAAGTTATCGGTGGCAACATCGCCACCGGCGAAGCCGCGCTGGCGCTGCTGGAAGCCGGTGCAGACGCAGTCAAGGTTGGTATCGGCCCAGGCTCCATCTGCACCACCCGTATTGTGGCCGGTATCGGCGTGCCGCAGATCGGCGCGGTGGATGCCGTTGCCCGTGCGCTCAACGACCAGATTCCGCTGATTGCCGACGGTGGCATCCGTTACTCCGGCGACATCGCCAAGGCCGTCGCTGCCGGGGCCAGTGTCATCATGGTCGGCTCACTGCTGGCCGGTACCGAAGAAGCGCCGGGTGAAGTCGAGCTGTTCCAGGGCCGCTATTACAAGGCCTATCGCGGCATGGGTTCGCTGGGCGCCATGTCCGGCCTCACCGGCTCCAGCGATCGCTACTTCCAGGATGCCTCTGCCGGGGTCGAGAAACTGGTGCCGGAGGGCATTGAAGGCCGTGTGCCCTACAAGGGGCCGATGAGCGGCATCATCCATCAACTGATGGGCGGTCTGCGTTCCTCGATGGGTTACACCGGTTCCGCCACCATCCAGGAGATGCGCACCAAGCCGAAGTTTGTGAAGATCACGTCCGCCGGCATGAAGGAATCGCATGTGCATGACGTGACGATTACCAAGGAAGCGCCGAATTACCGGGTGGGTTGAGGTCGATCGTCCCCAAACCGTGTAGGTCGGGCTTCAGCCCGACAACCCCCTTTACATCTTGGTGCCGGAAGTGTCGGGCTGAAGCCCGACCTACACCCGACCTACAGGTCCGGCATCCTATATTCTTTCAGGCCTGATCCATGCAACTCGACATCCACTCCCACCGCATCCTGATCCTCGATTTCGGTTCGCAGTACACCCAGTTGATTGCCCGCCGTGTGCGCGAACTGGGCGTTTTCTGCGAATTACGCGCCTATGACACCACGGAAGAGGAAATCCGCAAGTTCAATCCTAAGGGCATCATCCTGTCCGGCGGTCCGGAGTCAGTGACGGAGGCCGGTTCGCCACGCGCACCCGAAGTCGTTTTCAAGCTGGGTCTGCCGGTGCTGGGCATCTGCTACGGCATGCAGACCATGGCCGAGCAGTTGGGTGGCAAGGTCGGCACATCCGACCTGCGCGAATTCGGCTATGCGGAAGTGAAGGTCGAGCGGGAAGACGCTTTCTTCGCCAATATCCATGATCGCGCCGGGTATCTGGACGTGTGGATGAGCCATGGCGACAAGGTGGTGACCCTGCCGGAAGGTTTTTCCATCACCGCCAGCACCCCGAGCTGCCCGATCGCCGCCATGAGTTGCGACGCCCAGCGTTTCTACGGCATCCAGTTCCACCCGGAAGTGACACATACCCTGCAAGGCGAGGCGCTGCTGCGCCGCTTTGTCCGCGACATCTGCGCCTGCGAAGACCTGTGGACGCCCGCCCGAATTATTGAGGACAGCATCCAGCGGGTGCGCGATCAGGTAGGGGATGATCAAGTGCTGCTCGGCTTGTCCGGCGGCGTGGACTCGTCCGTGGTTGCCGCGCTGCTGCACCGCGCCATCGGCGACAAGCTGACCTGTGTCTTCGTTGACAACGGCCTGCTGCGCAAGAACGAAGGCGACATGGTCATGGACATGTTCGCCAAGAACATGGGTGTGAAGGTAATTCGTGCAGACGCCGTTGACCAGTTCCTGGGCCAGCTGGCCGGTGTCAGCGATCCCGAAGCCAAGCGCAAGATCATTGGCCGGGTCTTCATTGACGTGTTTGCCGAAGAAGCGCGCAAGCTGAACGACGTAAAGTGGCTGGCGCAGGGCACCATTTATCCGGATGTGATCGAGTCCGCCGGCAGCAAGACCGGCAAGGCGCACAACATCAAGTCGCACCACAATGTCGGCGGCTTGCCGGAAGACATCAAGTTCCAGCTGGTGGAGCCGTTGCGTGAGCTGTTCAAGGACGAAGTGCGCAAGATCGGTCTGGAACTGGGCCTGCCCTACGACATGGTCTACCGTCACCCGTTCCCCGGCCCCGGCCTGGGTGTGCGTATCCTTGGCGAAGTGAAGAAGGAATACGCTGACGTGCTGCGTGAAGCTGACGCCATTTTCCTGGAAGAGTTGCACAAGGCCGGGTGGTACCACCGCACCAGCCAGTCCTTTGCCGTGTTCCTGCCGGTGAAGTCGGTGGGCGTGGTTGGCGATGGTCGGCGTTACGCCTGGGTCATTGCGCTGCGCGCCGTGGAAACCATCGACTTCATGACCGCCCGCTGGGCGCATCTGCCCTACGAGTTGATCGAGAAGGTGTCGAATCGCATCATCAATGAGATCGCGGATGTGTCGCGGGTAGTGTACGACGTGTCGTCGAAGCCGCCCGCGACCATCGAATGGGAATGAGGGCAGGGCGCTTTCATGTCCGCCGCTGACCGCATCGCCAACGCCGAGGCCGCGCTGCTGGAGCTGATGATGTTTTTCATCCGCCACAGCCTGCCCGGCTGGCCGGCGAAGCTGTCGACCGTGCTGGAGTTGCTGCGCGAGCGGAAGATTCATGAGGCGCTGGACGAATGGGCCCGTTTCCCGCTGATGGGGGAATACGGGTTAATGCAGGTGGAAGTCACCTATGAGTACGGTTATCGGGCCGGGGATTATGCGGCCGAACAGGCGCACTTCCAGCGGCTTCTGGACCAGTATTTGCTGACCATGAATAATTTGCGCCAGTATTTGCGTTCCGGTGTCTCCCGGCCGCTGGTGGAGATTTATCTTGACCGGTGAGGCGGGCGGGCAAGGCGCCCAATTTGCTGAATTGAAAACGGTTTCATTCTCGGAAGCCGATGCCGCGTTCATGCGCCGCGCCTTGGTGCTGGCCGGACAAGGGGCTGATTTGGGTGAAGTCCCGGTTGGCGCGGTGTTGGTGTCGGCGGCCGGCGAAGTTCTGGGTGAAGGTTTTAACCAGCCGATCCTGTCTCATGATCCTACCGCGCATGCCGAGGTGGTGGCCATTCGCGCTGCTGCCATCCGTTTGCAAAATTACCGACTGGAAGAAAACACCACTCTGTATGTGACGCTGGAGCCCTGCACCATGTGTGTGGGGGCGCTGGTGCATGCGCGGGTGGGGCGAGTGGTGTTTGCCGCGAAGGAGCCAAAGTCAGGGTCGCTGGTGAGCGCCCGGCGTTTGCTGGAAAGCGGGTATTACAATCATGTGTTCCGGTTTGAGGGGGGCTTGCTGGCGGAGGAGGCCGGGCAGATGCTTTCAGCTTTTTTCAAGGGACGCAGGGAAACCAGCAAAAGCCGACTTCCCTAAGGCGATTAATAGCATTAAGGCTCATTACTGAGCTTGATCGCGGCCTTATAGGCAATGAAGGCGGTCTCGTTTAAGTCCAGAATATTGTAGGCATCTTGGGCATAGCGTGCCGCACCTCTGGTGACGACACCTTGGTAAACGGTAAAGAAAGTCTGATATTTGGTGTCGTCGCCCAGAATGGAAGGAATTTTAAGGAATAGCAGCTCCTGCCCCATGACCTGGCGGATTTCCCAGCTGCCTTCAAAAGAATAAGTTTCGGTTTGTCCGGTGTCTGTGTCATATACGGCTCTGGTCAATTGGAGGCTCCTGTCTGGTATTAAACGGGCAGTCACCCTCATGATGCGGGAGGTATTGTCAATCTGACCAAATGGGCTAGTGGAAACAAACGACTGTTTGAATAAGTCCAGGTCGTTCATTGAGAAAAATGAAATGAAGTCCTGAAGGCTGTTCTTGGTAACCGGAAAACCTGAAGATTTTGGGGGCTCCGCTTCAAATGTCGCGTTGTTGTTGGTGTAATCATATAGGTAATAATGACTATTGCGGGTGGCTGGATAATATGAAACATAAGCCATGGCTCCTTGCGGGAATTTGGCGGCATCTCTGAAGCGTAGAAAGGCGACGGAGCCGGTGTTGTTGTTGATGAGATAATCATCAAGGTAAGACAGCGTTGGTTTTATTCCCAGCCCGGCAAGGTTGTAACTCCGGGAGCTTGGCAGATCGTTGGCTAAGATAGGCTGGCTATTGATGTCTTGCCATCCTGTCTCAGCCAACTGCAGGTTCCTGTAGTTATCATTTTCAGATTTAGGAAGAGAGTTTCCGTTGGTCAGGTCATAATAAAAGACGGAGCCTTCAATAATGTTGCCTGTAAGGTATCCATGGTAATAACGGACAGAGTTGGCATGTGGAATTGAGCATCCGGCGGGCTGTCCATAAACTTGGCAGTCGTTGAGGATGTAGCCATTGGGTCTGTAAATGCCTCCGGCTTGACTCAGGATATTTGTGGTTGGAATAGGCTTGGAGGGTATGCGCGCCACAAATTCAAGCAAATCAGCAAGCTCTGCTTTATGGATGAGGTATGTATAGGGGGTACCTGTGAAATTATCAGTAATTGACCCAGAGAAAAATCCAAGATTATTGGCGGCATTATTGGAAACAAGCAAGTTTACGGCGGCTGTCTGGCTTGATAGGAACGCTCCACTAAGTTCCTGAAGGTTATTGGCTAAATACTCTTTGGCTATATATCGGGCAATATTGTGCAGTCGTTTCTGGGAAAGGCTTGCTGAAGGTTTGTTGTAGTTTTCAAACAGGTTTACCGTGGCATCCAGCCCCATTTGATCAACAAAAAGGCGAGTTATGTCAGCTAAGCTTAGGTCTGGGTGGATTTTCTGGAATGATGTGATCAGAGTTGTAATAGGGCTGATGAAACCATATTTGCCTGCCGGAGCAGACATGTAATATGGAAGGGTTACCGGATGTGCCGGGTCATCCTCATCAATGGCCCCAACCGGGACATACACAGCAATGGGGTAGGCGGCCGCATCGGCTGCACTAACATTCCTTAACCGGTAATAGCCTTTCTCCTGACTTGACGTCGCCGGCTCGCCGGGATCACAGAGCGTGTTGCTATTCTTGTCCAGGCAAACGATAGCGCCACGGATATATCCGTCTGCGACAACGCCGCTGATAAATGGTGTGCTTACACCGGGGCTTGTGGCAACCCCGGGCGTATTGCCTTCGTCCGGATTGTTGTTGCAAGCACTCAGGAACAAAGCCAAAGAGGTAAGCAGAAGTGATTTATACCGGCGTTGCATGGAACATCATCCGTGTCTGGTTTGAGCACGGATGATAAATGTTTCAGGTGAGGTTATATAGTCTGGACCAAGAGGGTGTGACATCCATCAATAAATAACCCGCCACGACTTTCCCGAACTGGCCAGCCATCCATCCGTCGGCGTCGTCATCAACAGCGCATCATAATACCGCCGCACTTCCTGCACATACACCAGCGCCTGACCCGCACGCGGCAACTTGCGCAAATGACGGCTCACATCCAGCCACTGGTCCGGATTATCCCCGGCATCTTCTGCCAGACGACGCGCCTTCAGCACATGTCCCGGCCCCATGTTATAGGCGGCCAGCGTCATCCACGTCCGGTCCGGCTCACGCACGGTGTCGGGAATACGCTGATCGATCAACTGGTAATAGTCCGCCCCGGCACGAATGCTTTCCTTCGGGTTGCCCCGGTTTTCCAGCCCCATGTCGCTGGCCGTTGCGCGGGTCAGCATCATCAAGCCTTCCACCCCGGTGGGTGAAATGGCGCGGGCATCCCACTTGGACTCCTGATAGCCGATCGCCGCCAGCAAGCGCCAGTCCATGTCGTGACGATCCGCTTCCTTCTGGAAGGCCTTCTTGTAGAGCGGCAAGCGCGCCTGAAGGTCATTGCGGAAAGTGCGGACACCCACCGTATTAAAGGTGTCCCCTTGGCCATAGAAGCCGGCCAGACGCTTCAGGGTGCCGTCGGCGCGCGCTTGCTCCATGAAGGCATTGGCGATCTTCAGCAGCTTGTCATCGCGGCGGTGCAGGCTCCAGGCCAGTTGCACTTCCCGAATGGGCGCGGCGGCTTTCAATTGGGGAAATGCAGCACGTCGGGCTTCAAAATCCGACTGGGTGACGACGGCAAAATCCGCATCACCTTCATTGACCTGCTCCAGCAAGGCTTCCGGCGTCGCGTTGCGCACCTGGATAATGTCGGCGTTCGGCGCGACAACCGGCAGGCTCAGCGCTTCGGCGCTGTTTTTGCTGACCGCGATGCGGGCGGAGTCTGGCGGTGTTTGTTGATCGGCGCGTCGCACCAGTTGCTGATTGACCGTCAGATAGGGGTTGCCCGCCTGTAGCTTGGCGAGGCGGGGGTCATCGCCGGGCAGGCCGGTAATGCCAATGTCGGCTTCGCCGCGCTGCACCATGCGGATCACGGATTCGGCATCGGGTGCGGTCTGGATTACAAGTTGCACGCCCAAGTCATCGGCGAATGCGCGCAGCAATTCGTACTGGAAACCACGGGCGGCATCGCCCTGCGGCAGGAAAGTGGTGGGGCCGGCGACTCCGACGACATGGAGCTCACCGCTGTTGCTGACGGCGTCCAGCGAGTTCTGCAGCGGATGCAGACGATAGGACAACCAAACCACCAGGAAAACGGCCATGAAACGCCAGAATTTCCGGGAAAAAGCGTCATTTGCAATCGTGGCTGGCAAGGCCGATTTGCCTGACATTTGAACACCTCGCAGAGTTTCGTTTATCAACTGTCGCCGGGTGGCAGCAGCCGTTTTAGCGTTGTCTTTAGAGAGTGTTTCCTCCTGTTTTGCGTGAAAAATGTGCATTCGCGGCGGAATTTACCCGTAAAACTGTGACGCTGTCCAGAAAAACCGACCAATGGGCTCAGTCTTGTCCGACAACTTTAGGGGGAAAGCAGGCTGCTGACTTGAGAAAAGCAGCCGGATTTTTGCGAATGCATGACAAGTTTTGGTTGATTTGTGATCGCGTGCGGGCAAGGCGCCACCAGGCGGGAAATCACGGCGGTGGCCGGATGGGCGCTGGCTTGACTGCGGATTTGCGGCCGGGGCGGGAGTGGCCGAATTGTGGCGGTGGTCTGCTTCAGGTCGGGAATCCCGCCAAGTTCGTCGTAAAATCAGGTATCATAATGCCCCTGTTTTTCAGCGTCCCCAGCGAGTTCATCATGCAGGTATTCAGCGGTGCCAAAGCGTTATCAGCCTTCAAAACCCGTCGGTTGTTGGCAGAATTGAAGGCGCTGGCGCCTTCCGTGGAGGGGCTGACCGCCCGTTTTGCCCATCTGGTGCGGACGAATGCCGAACTGACCGAGGCAGAAACCGCCCGGTTGCAGGAGTTGCTGCACTACGGTGAGGACTTCAACGCTCAGGGCTTCAGCGATGCGGAATTCGATGCCGTTTTTGTTGTCGCACCGCGTGTCGGCACGATCTCGCCGTGGTCGTCCAAGGCGACGGATATTGCCCGCAACTGCGACCTGTTCAAGGTCGACCGTCTGGAGCGCGTTACGGTCTACTGGCTGCAAGTGTCCGCCGAGTTGTCTGCCGATGAACGCTCCGTGGTTGCCGCCAAGCTGCATGACCGCATGACCCAGAGCGTGTTCGAGAGTGTTGAAGAAGCCGAAGTGCTGTTCGATACCCATACGCCGCAGCCGCTGCAATCCATTGACATTCTCGGTGGCGGCCGCGAGGCGCTCGAAGCAGCCAATCGCGAGTTCGGTTTTGCGTTGTCGCCGGACGAGATTGACTATCTGGTGGACAGTTTCCGCCAGATCGGCCGCAATCCGCATGACGTGGAACTGATGATGTTCGCGCAGGCCAACTCCGAGCATTGCCGCCACAAGATCTTCAACGCCGACTGGACTGTTGACGGCCAAAAGGTGGAGAAGTCGCTGTTTGGCATGATCAAGAACACCTTCAGCTGTTCTCCGGACAACATCCTGTCCGCCTACAAGGACAATGCGTCTGTCATTACCGGCCATCAGGCCGACCGTTTCTTCCCTAATCCGGAAACGCATGCCTATGGTTACAGCCATGAGCCTGTTCATATCCTGATGAAGGTGGAAACCCACAACCATCCCACCGCCATTTCACCCTTTGCCGGTGCGGCGACCGGGGCGGGCGGTGAAATCCGTGATGAAGGCGCCACCGGTCGCGGCGGCAAGCCCAAGGCAGGCATGACCGGCTTCACGGTCTCCAACCTGAACATTCCCGGTTTTGTGCAGCCGTGGGAACAGCCCTATGGCAAACCCAACCGCATCGTGACCCCGCTGGAAATCATGATTGACGGCCCGCTGGGCGGCGCGGCGTTCAACAATGAATTTGGCCGACCCAACCTGACCGGTTATTTCCGCACCTTTGAGCTTGAAGTGAACGGTGTTAACGGTCGCGAAGTACGCGGTTACCACAAGCCGATCATGATTGCCGGCGGCCTCGGCAATATCCGTGACGGTCACGTGCAAAAGAACAGCATCCGTCCCGGCGATAAGCTGATTGTGCTGGGCGGTCCGGCCTTGCTGATTGGTCTGGGCGGTGGTGCGGCCTCGTCGATGGCCAGCGGCGCCAGCGCCGAAAACCTCGATTTTGCCTCGGTGCAACGCGACAACCCGGAAATGGAGCGTCGGGTTCAGGAAGTGTTGGATGTCTGCTGGGCAATGGGTGACAACAACCCGATCGTCTCGGTTCACGATGTCGGCGCGGGCGGCCTGTCCAACGCCATGCCGGAACTGGTGCACGAACATGACTTGGGCGCCACGCTGGAGCTGCGCAACATCCCGAATCTGGAGCCGGGCATGAGCCCGCGTGAGATCTGGTGCAATGAGGCGCAGGAACGTTATGTACTGGCTGTGCATTCCAAGCGACTGGCCGAATTCGAAGCCATTTGCGAGCGTGAACGCTGCCTGTTTGCGGTGCTGGGTGAAGCCACCGAAGTCCGTCATCTGGAAGTGAAGGACGAGCATTTCGGCAACAGCCCGGTGGACATGCCGATGCAGGTGCTGCTGGGCAAGGCCCCGCGCATGCTGCGTCAGTTCGACTCCCGTGAGCTGGCGCAGGAAGGCTTTGATACCTCCGCGCTGAGCCTGGCCGATGCCGCCGAGCGCGTGCTGAAGCTGCCGACAGTGGCTTCCAAATCCTTCCTGATCACCATTGGCGACCGCTCCGTAACCGGACTGGTGGCCCGTGAGCAGATGGTGGGCCCGTGGCAGGTGCCGGTGGCGGATTGCGCCGTCACCGCCAGCGGCTTCCACAGCACCACCGGTGAAGCCATGGCCATGGGCGAGCGCACCCCGGTAGCGCTGATTGACGCAGCCGCCTCAGCACGCATGGCGGTGGGTGAAGCGATCACCAATATTGCCGCCGCCCGTATCGGCAAGCTCAACGACATCAAGCTGTCCGCGAACTGGATGGCGGCAGCCGGTTACGGCATGGAAGACCAAAACCTGTTCAATGCCGTCAAGGCGGTGGGCATGGAGCTGTGCCCGGCGCTGGATATCGCCATTCCCGTCGGCAAGGACTCCCTGTCGATGCGCACGGTCTGGAAGGACGGCGCAGACAACAAGGCCGTCACTTCACCACTATCGCTGATAGTGTCGTCGTTCGCGCCGGTGCAGGACATCCGCCGCACCTTGACTCCGGAACTGCAGCCGGTGGCGGACAGCGTGCTGCTGCTGGTCGATCTGGGCCAGGGCCGCAACCGGCTGGGCGGTTCCGCGCTGGCGCAGGTTTATGGCCAGATTGGCAATGTTGCGCCAGACCTCGACAGCCCGGAATTGCTGAAGGATTTCTTCACCGTCATTCAGTTCCTCAATGCCGATGGAAAATTGTTGGCTTACCACGACCGCAGCGACGGCGGCCTGCTGGCGGCGGTGGCGGAAATGAGTTTCGCCAGCCGTCAGGGCGTGGATATCGAACTGGCTCCGCTGGCGAAGACCGCCGCTGACCTGCCCGCAGCCCTGTTCAATGAGGAGTTGGGGGCGGTGATTCAGGTGCGCGCGGCGGATCTGGCTGCCGTTAAGGAGGCTTTTGCCGCCACCTCGCTGAATGCCTCCGTGCATGAA
Source organism: Fluviicoccus sp. (assembly GCF_030646115.1). Taxonomy (GTDB): domain Bacteria; phylum Pseudomonadota; class Gammaproteobacteria; order Pseudomonadales; family Moraxellaceae; genus Fluviicoccus. The sequence goes on along the minus strand of NZ_JAUSMX010000018.1, from coordinate 394,588 downwards.
ATCGGCGGTCTGAACCTGACCGACGAACTGCACTTCAACTATGAAAACTTCCGGGTGTTGTCCGGCAAGCGTGTGCAATGGCAGCAATGGTGGGCCGAGACCAGTCACCGCATCCAGTCGCTGCGTGATAATGCCGATTGCGCCGATGAGGAGTTCGCACTGATCGGGGATGGCGTGCATCAAGGCCTGATCGCCCGTCTCAGTTATGACGTCGATGCCGATGTCGCCGCGCCGTTCATCGCCACCGGCGTGCGCCCCCGTGTCGCCATCCTGCGCGAACAGGGCGTCAACGGTCATATTGAAATGGCGGCCGCCTTCGACAAGGCCGGTTTCACCAGTGTCGATGTGCACATGAGCGACCTTTTGTCCGGCCGCGTCAGCTTGAAAGACTTTGCAGGCCTGGTGGCTTGCGGCGGCTTCTCCTATGGCGACGTGCTGGGCGCGGGCGGCGGCTGGGCGAAGTCGGTGCTGTTCCACAACCGGGTGCGTGACGAATTTGCGGCGTTTTTCGCCCGTCCTGAAACCTTCAGTCTGGGTATCTGCAACGGTTGCCAGATGATGTCGCAACTGAAGGGCCTGATTCCCGGTGCGGAGCTGTGGCCGCGTTTCGTGCGCAACAACAGCGAAAGCTTTGAGGCGCGGACCGCTCTGGTGCGGGTGGAAAAATCGCCGTCGATTTTCCTGGCGGGCATGGAAGATTCGGTGATGCCGATTGCCGTGGCCCACGGGGAAGGGCGGGTGCTGACGGATGATCCGCAGGCCCTGAGCGACAGCGGTCTGGTGGCGCTGCGCTGGGCGGACAGCACCGGCAACTCCACCCAGATCTACCCGTTGAACCCGAACGGCTCGCCACTGGCCATGACCGGCGTCACCAGCCGTGACGGTCGCGCCACCATCATGATGCCGCACCCGGAGCGGGTGTTCCGCGCCGTGCAGCAGTCGTGGAAGCCGGAAGGCTGGACGGACGATGCGGCCTGGATGCGCATGTTCAGGAATGCGCGGGTGTTTGCGGGGTGAATCCGGCGGGTTCCGGTTGAAGCAGGAGGGCTCCATGGAGCCCTCCTTGTTTTTCGGGGAAGAATCTATTCAAATGGGGCGTTCAGGTGATCGTACTGCATGATATAAAGCAGCTATGGTTTCTTGAAGAATCTATTCATCATGTCCTCTGTTAACCTGCAATCCGCATTGCTTTCCGGTCCGCGAACGGCGCGCGAGCTGGCGTCGGCACTGTGTGTGTCGCAGCCGACGGTGTCCCGTTGGCTGGCAGAGCAGCGTGATCATATTTTGGTGATTGGTAAGGCGAGGGCGACACGGTATGCGTTGCGGCGGGCCGTGCGTGAGATTGGATCGGAGTGGCCGGTTTATCGGGTTGATGAGGTGGGGGAGGTATCCTTGGCCGGAAGGCTGCATGCCATTTATCCGGCGGGGTTCGTATGGCGTGATGCCGTGAATCATCGGGAGTCCTTGTTCGAAGGACTGCCGTGGTTTCTGGTGGATAATCGTCCACAGGGGTTTATGGGGTGCCAGGTCGTGGGGTTGTATAAAACCCATGATTTGCCGGAGCGACTGGAATATTGGGGCGATGACGATGTGCTGGTCGGGTTAACACGTTTCGGGCACGAGTTGCCGGGTAATTTCCTGATCGGTGATTATGTCAGGATGTCTTATTGTTTTCTGAATGAGGCCATCCGGGAGGCAGTGTCAGAAGACAATTTGATTTCGCTTAAAGATTTGAGGGGGCAGTATCCTCTGGAGGTTGGAAAGTCGCAAAGCCGCGAAGGGATAAGATCTTCTGCGGGCGGGGAGCAGCCTAAGTTGGGGGAGATAGTCTGCGTAAGCGATCTTCAATGCTGTGAGTTGCTTATTAAATACAGCCCTGTCTGCACTATGTCATCAGGCCTTCGGTGGTCGGATCTTCTTGTGGCAGAGCATTTGGCGTTAGCAGTACTGACTGATTACAACGTTGCCGGGGCTTTAAGCCAAATATTTAAGTTGGCTGGGCGCACTTTTCTTGAGGTTATCCGTTTTGACCGTACCCCCCATTTCGGGCGACGGGGCATTGTTTCCCTTGAGGCCGTCAGTAATGAATTTATAGGTCATTCCGGCGCCTGGGACGAGCAAGCCGCCTCCTTGCTGGAGCAGCGGTTGATTTCCCGTGAAGATTACGAGCGCATCCTCTGCATCCATGCCTTCGGAAGTCTGATCGCCAACACCGACATGCACAACGGCAACCTCAGCTTTTTCCTGGGTGACGACTTCTCCCTGCGCCTGGCCCCGGTCTATGACATGCTGCCCATGCACCATGCGCCCAACAACCATGGCGAAGTCATTGCCCGCCCGCTCCGGCAAGCTCGTCCCACCCGATTGACCGAGCCTGTTTGGGAAGGGGTCAAGGCCTGGGCGGTGGAATACTGGCGGCGGGTTCGGGATGATGACCGCATCAGCGCGGATTTCCAGGGAATTGCCGCCCAATACCTCCATGCCCTGGAGGCATGACACCTGTCATCATTGCGCCCGTCCGGCGGGCTGGCTAGAGTAGACCGGTTTCCGACGCGGGGTATGGCATGTACAAGATTACTTTTTTCGTTCCCGTCACCCATGTCGACAGCGTCAAGACGGCCCTGTTTGCCGCCGGGGCGGGGCGCATCGGCGACTATGATGCTTGTGCCTGGCAAGTCCTGGGCGTCGGTCAGTTCCGCCCGCTGCCAGGCGCCAACCCGTTTCTGGGGGAAGTCGGCGCTATTGAAACCGTGGCGGAGTACCGGGTGGAGCTGGTTTGTGCGGATGACTGCCTGAAAGCGGCCGTGGCGGCGCTGCGTGCATCGCATCCCTATGAAGAACCGGCGTATGATGTGGTGCACTTGGTGGATATCTGACGGGAAAAGACGCGATATAGCGTCTATGCTGTTGATATTGCTTTACTTAAGCCTTCCAAAAACATAACAATCGGCCATTTCCCACGGCTGGCAGGATTCCATCATGTCTGAACGCTACGATGGCGCAATTCTTCTCCGCTTTGTCTATCAGGCCATGCGTAACGCCGGGTTGCAGGCTGAAACCGTACTGATGAAGGCTGGTATCGGCCTGAACCAGATCGACGCCAAGGCCCGTACGCCTTCTGCTGCCCAGTTTGCCTTCTGGCAGGCGGTGGAATCGGTATCCGATGACCCGCATATCGGCCTGCACCTGGGCGAGCACCTGCCGCTCTATCGGGGGCAGGTTCTGGAGTACCTGTTCCTGAGCAGTCCCAGCTTCGGGGAAGGCCTGCGCCGGGTCATGGCCTACCAGCGCCTGATCAGCGACATGCTGCAGGCGACCCTGGTGCATAACGAGGACGAGTGCTACTTCGTCAACATGGTGGCCGGTTTCACCATCCGCCATACTGCCGAATGCCTGATGGTCGGCGTGCTGCGCTTTTTCCGTTTTGTCTCGGAAGGCCAGTTCCAGCCGGTGATGATTGAGTTCACCCACACCGAAGGGGCCGGACAGGAAGAATACGAACGGGTGTACGGTTGTCCGGTGATTCTCGGCGCCAGCGAAAACCGTCTGCACTTCAAGCCGGAAGTCCTGAACTATCCCATCTGGCAGGCCGAGCCGGAACTGTTGCGTTTCCATGAGCAACTGGCACATGAGAAGTTGCAGGAACTGGCACGTTTCGATCTGGTGGCGGAAGTGCGGCGCGCCATTGGCGGTACGCTGGAAAGCGGTAACACCAGCCTGGAAACGGTGGCGAAACAACTGGGTGTGCCGCCGCGACGCCTGCGTACCCAATTGACGGACGCCGGAACCAGTTTCAATCAGGTTTTGGCGGATTACCGCTGCCGCCTGGCCAAGCGCCTGCTGGCGCAGACCAGTGAAAGCATTGAACAAATTGTGTATTTGACGGGTTTCTCGGAGCCCAGCACATTTTATCGGGCGTTCAAGCGCTGGACCGGCCTGACTCCTATAGAATACCGCAAGAAAAAACAGGCCTGACAATAACGGCGGCGTTGCCGCACACAGGGCCTGACCTCATTCGTGATCAGGAATATCCGGGAATGCGCTTCAAATCCTTTGATTTTCGCAGCCGTGGTCTGGCGCTCAAGGCCCGCAAATGGTGGCCGGCGACAGGTTATCCACGCGCTGTTGTGGTTTGTGTTCACAGCTGGGGCGACCACTCCGGCCGCTTCTCTGATTTTGCGGGTTATATCACCCAATTCGGCTATGCGGTGTATGCCTTTGATTTCGAGGGGCATGGCGAGTCTGAAGGCGTGCGCGCCCATATTCATGATTTCGGGGACATGGTGGCGGACCTCACCATGTTCATTGAAGTGGTGCACAACGAGTTGCGCAGTGTCCCCTTGTTCCTGTCGGGTTATTCCGTGGGCGGGCTGGTCGCGGCTACTTATCTTTCCACCCACAATAATGTCGATGGCGCCATTTTCAACTCGTGCGCGCTGTCGGAAGGCCGGGATGTGCCTGCACTGAGACGCTTGATTGCCTGGCTGGTCGGCGGATTGTTGCCGCGCCTGCCCCTTGCGCAATTGACCTTCGGCCCCCAGATGTCGCGCGACCCGCTGGAAGTGCGTGCCTGGGAGGAAGATACCCTGATCTGGCACGGCAAGATGACGGCAGGCACCGGCAAGCAATTGATGCTGGCGACGCAGGCCATCAGCAAGACGCTGGAGCGTATCGACCTGCCGTTGCTGGTATTGCATGGCGAGGCCGATCCGTTGGTGGATCCGGTCAGCGGGACGGCGCTGGAGAGGTTGTCGCCGTCCATCGACAAGACCCTGATTTCCTATCCCGGCGCGTTGCATGACCTGTTTCATGAAAGTAACCGGGAACAGGTGTTCGAGGATGTCCGCAGCTGGCTGGAAAAGCGCGCCGCAAAAACCTGGTAAGTCACCGGAGTCTGGCAATGGTCAATCGTCACCTTTCAATGGCAAGCCTGTCTCTGGTCCTGATAGCCGGATGGGGGTGGACCCCGGTTGCCCGGGCCGACTTCTATAAATGCGCCCGCGCCGACGGCACGGTCTCGTTTCAGGATGTGCCGTGTCCGGGCAAGGAGCGGGTGCTGGACAAGCAGGTGGCTCCGGTTCGGCCGGAAGTCCCTGCTGACGCGCCGGTCCTGACGGGAAAAACGCCGCCCTTGCCAACGGCCCCCGGCATGCCCGCTGCCGACTCTGCATTGCAGGCCATGTCCGGTGCGATGTTGCAGCGCATGCTGGTGGCGGAGGGCTTGACCGTGGCAAGCTCGGTCAAGGTGCAGGTGGCCGAGTATTACATGACGGAAGGCAAGCTGCCGTCGTCCAATGCCATGCTGGGGTTGCCGCACGCCAAAGAGTATGTGCGCAACGCCATTATCGGGCTGGAAGTGCAGACAGATGGCACGATTGTGGTGAAGTACAACGAGAAGTCCGGGGTGAAGAACGGCGAACTGCGGCTGAAGCCGGATGTGTCGAAGATGCACATGGGGATTGCATGGTTGTGTTTGTCGCCCAGCTTCAGGGATATTGCGACCTGGGCGCCGGGGTGCCGTTATACCGGCAGCGGCAAGTGAAGCAGGCCGGGACGGGGTAAGCCGTCCCGGCCGGGTAATCAAGGTATGGCTGCGGGGTGATAGCAGCTTTGAACCTTGACGGCGGCGACCTTGCCTGTACTTTTTTTCATGGCGGAGTCGCGCCCAGCAGACATCGACACGGCCTTGAAAAACCCCGGATAATTTATCCAGGTTGCACTGCCAGTGCTATCCAGTGCCGAATTGTCGGTGATAGCGACGTTGCCGGAAAGGGCATGGGTGATGTCAACTTTGGCAGCGCCGCCGCCAGCGCTGGTGCTGAAACCGAGCGTCACCCCCTGAAACTGTTCAAGCCCTGGTATCCGGCTCATCAAAATCAATGGCGCAATCATGATCGCGTCATTTTGCCGGAAAGCGGAGGAAACGGCTCCAAGTCGATATTCCTGAACGCCACCGTTATCCTTCAGTGCTGTGCTGACCGAACCGCAATCGTTGTTTAGGTCGGTAATGATATTTCCGTTGGGCAGGATGCTCAGTCCGAAACGGCCTATTTCGCAGCCACTACCCGGACAGGAGTTAATGTCTGCATTATTCAGGGTCATCTCAAGGTGAAGCGGAAATACCGGCCGTCTTTCGGAGTCCGTGCTGCTAATGCTGGCGGCGGTCTTCCAGAGATTCGGGTCAAAATAAGGTGCAATTGTCTTTACCGGGATGATGGAAGCGTGGCCGGTAAAAGTGGCAAGGCTGGCTTCATCCCTGCGAATCCATCGGGCGGGGACAAAATCCGGGATTGGGTCCGATTCTGAAAGGCCAAATAAATTACGGTAAAACATCTGGTGCCCTAACAGGAAATGCTGGTAAAGGCGTCCTTGGGTGAACTCTACGCTGCCGGAGGGTATGCCGTAGTTGCTGCCAGCCGTATAAGCCTGGAAAAGCGGGCCGCTTTTGACATTCCCGTTTGGCAAGTATAAGGCTTGCTCGTTTGAGAGCAGCAAGTCATTTACAGGAGAGGTCTCTGTCATCACCTGCGAAAAAGATCGGATCGGAGAGGTAATACCCATTGGGTCTATAGCGGCTTTCCATTCGAGCCCCAAGCCTATGGATTTGTTTTCACGGTCTGTCAGTATAATGGCGCCTTCCACCAGGCTAAGACTTCCATTGGTGGCAACCATGCCGTTCGTCGCATCAGGGGTAATGACCGACGTAATAGCCATCGGCGATGCTTCGTAAACCCCTTGCGTGTTATAGCCTCTGCCAGCCTCCAGTCGGGCACGTACCTCCGATGCAGAAGGCATCAGTCTGCCGGTAGCGGCCAAACTGTCCGCTACCGGTTTGAAAAGGGTTGAGAATCCGGAGCCCAAGTCTATGGGGTCCAGGTTGCGGCTAAGCCGGTTAATGGCTGATTCAGCCGCTGGATCAAGCTTCAGGCGCATCAACGGTGACGGCAACTGCGGCTCGGGAACAGCCATAGACTGCAAGAGACGGCGAATGTTAATGATTCTTGTCGTGGTCTCGTCAGCTCCGTTCAAGTCTGGCAGCGCTGAACCACCCGGAACTAAATCCAGTGGGCTCACTTGAAATATGCCTGTGCTGTTTGACACCCACTGTGAGTTGAAGGGGGTTCTGCCAAGCGTAATCCTGCGGATTCCCTTGTCAGCCTGAAGGAAGAAAATGACTTCAGAGTTCCGGGGGCACTTGAAAAAACCGTTGTTGTCAGTCCGGGCTTTGACAAATTCGCATTGATAGCGCAGCCCTTCCACCGGTTCATTGATGAATTGTCCTCTGAGGCATGAGCCACTGCAGGAGTCGCTAAACGCGTTGAAAGTAAACTGCTTGCTGCTGGTGAGGCCTTTGGGGTCAAAGACGTTTAATTCAATGATGTAGGTGCCGGGGGCGTTTGGTGTGAAGGTGGCCAATGGCTCGTCTTCGTGCTGGATAGCTGAACTGCCGGGGCTAGAGACCAAACGCCACTCAAAAGCCATGGGATCGTTTTCGGCATCGGAACTGGTGCTGCCGTTAAGCATCAGGGTTTGCCCGACGTTAGTTTCTGGAATGTCATTGGTAGGGTCGATTTCAGCGGGTGTGGACAGGGTGATTTTTGCCACTGGCGCCGTATTGACCGGGCTGGGGGAGCTACCTCCGCCTCCGCCGCATCCGATGAGGATTAAGCTTAGTGTTATAGATATGCCTAGTTTTGCGAGGGGAGAATGCAGCATACTTCCTGTCCTGTGGAGATCCCAAAGACGGCAAGTATATCAATGGCTTGAAAAAGTGACTACATGAGAAGAGGGGGCAGTGCCCCCTCCATAACTTACTTCAACTCCGCTGAACTCTTGTTAAGCAGCCTGCGCGCAATGATCAGCAACTGGATCTGCTGCGTGCCTTCAAAGATGTCGAGGATCTTCGAATCACGCGCCCACTTCTCCAGCAACTCATCTTCCAGATAACCCGCCGCGCCGCACAACTCCACGCACTTCAGCGTCAACTCGTTGCCCACGCGCCCCGCCTTGGCCTTGGCCATCGAGGCTTCCTTGGAGTTGGGGATCTTGTTGTCCGCCATCCAGGCCGCCTTCAGCGTCAGAAGCTTGGCGGCTTCCCAGTCGGCTTCCAGCCGGTTCAGCGTCGCTTCGGCATGGCTGGCGGTCAGCATCGGCTTGCTGTAGTTTGGGGAGAGGTGGTCTTTCAGGATTTCACGGGTGCGGTCCAGCGAGGCGCGCGCCACGCCCAGCGCCATGGCGGCCACCAGCGGACGGGTGTTGTCGAAGGTCTGCATCACCCCGGCAAAACCCTTCTGCACATCCACTTCCGGCGTGCCCAGCAGGTTGGCGGCGGGAACACGACAGTCGGTGAAGGTGATGGCGGCGGTGTCGGAGGCCTTGATTCCCAGCTTCTTCTCCAGACGCGTCACCTGCATGCCCGGCGTGCCGTGCTTGACCACGAAGGACTTGATCGCAGCGCGGCCGATGTTCTTGTCCAGCGTTGCCCACACCACCACGCTGTCGGCACGTGCGCCGGAGGTGACGTAGATTTTCTCGCCATTGAGGATGTACTCATCGCCATCCTTGGTGGCGGTGGTGCGAATGGCGGCGGAGTCGGAGCCGCAGCCCGGCTCGGTGATCGCCATCGCCGCCCAGGTGCCCTTGAAGCGTTCCAGTTGCTCCTCGTTGGCGACAGCGGCGATGGCGGCGTTGCCCAGGCCCTGGCGCGGCATGGCCAGCAGCAGGCCGCAGTCGCCCCAGCACATTTCAATCACGCCCAGCACCGTGGACAGGTTGGCGCCGTTCTTGATGTCGCCGCTAGTGTCCTTGTTGCCGCCGCCGGTGGCGCTGGTGGCCCCGGCGCTGCCCGGTGCGCCTTCGTTCATGCCGTCCAGCAGCGAGGCCAGCATGTCCAGTTCTTTCGGATAAGAGTGTTCGGCCTTGTCATACTTGCGCGACACCGGACGCAGCACGTTCAGCGCAACCTGATGGGCTTGTTCCACCAGCATGTTGAATTTCTTCGGACTTTCGAGATACATGGTCAATTCCCCCAATCAGATATGCAGGCCGCTGTGCATGACGCCCATCACGCGCAGGTCACGGTACCAGCGTTCCACCGGATGCTCCTTGGTGAAGCCGTGGCCGCCCAGCAATTGCACGCTGTCGGTGCCGATCTTCATGCCCTTTTCGGCGCAGAGCGCGCGGGCCAGATAGGCTTCGCGGTGGAAAGGCTTGCCCTGTTCGGCCAGTGCGCAGGCGCGCCAGGTCATCAGGCGCATGGCCTCGGTTTCAATGCCGATGTCGGCAACCATGAAGGCGACGGCCTGACGGTGGCTGATCGGCTCGCCAAAGGCGATGCGGTCGTTGCAGTAGTCGATGACGTAATCGAGCGCGGCTTGCGCCGTGCCGACGGCCAGCGCACACCAGGCCAGCGAGCCCAGATCAAGGAAGGCCTGATAGTCAAAGCTCTCGGCCGGAATGCGGTTGGCGGCGGCAACCTGCACGTTTTCCAGCTTCAGGTTGTGGGTGGCGGCAGCCTTCAGGCCCATGCCCTGCAAGGCACGCAGGCTAAGACCGGCCGTACCGCCTTCCACGATGAACAGGCCGACGCCATTGCCGGTGTCGGCGGCAATCAGGAACAGCTCGGCATCCGCGCCATTCAGCACCAGCGCTTTCTCGCCGTTCAATACATAACCGGAGCCGTTGCTGCGGGCTGTCGTGGTCAGCTTCATAGGGTCGAACAACGGCGCGGTTTCGGTCACGGCCAGCGCGGCTTCCGGCGGGTTTTCCGCGGCGAATGCAGGCAGGTAGCGGGCCTGCTGGTCGGCGCTGCCCCAGCGGGTCAGGGCGTTGGCGACGCTGACTGCGCTGAACAGCGAAGCGGCGATGGTGAAGTCGCCGTAGCCGAGGTCTTCCAGCGCCAACATCTGCGTGGTGATGGTCTGTTCACCGGCCATGCCGCCCAAGGCTTCGGGCACGGCGTAGAACACCAGGCCGAGGTCCTTGGCCTGGGAGCGCAGTTCGGCGGGAATGGCACCGTTGCCGTCGGCATCATGTGCGGCGGGGCGGATGACTTCGCGGGCGAAGGCGGACAGGCTGTCACGCACCATTTGCTGTTCATCGGACAGCGACAGGTCAAACACGCCGCGCTCGGCGGTGGATGCGAGGCGCACGGCCTTGCCGCCGCTGCTCTTGCCGCCGCCAAACTGGCGGGCGGCGGCGGTCATGACCTGAAAGCCGGTCTTGCTGCCTTTGTAGAGGAATTTTTCCATCGGCTTGCGCAGGCCGAATTTATCGGGCCAGTCACTGCTGGCAATCTGGGTCAGGATGGCCAGACCGAAGCCTTGGGCTTGTCCGGCGAAGCTTTGTGCCATCGTGGTTGCTCCGTTGTTTTATGGATCGACCCAAGCATCGTGACAGACTGGCGGCGGGCGCGTCATTTACTTTGCTGACGGGATTTTGGTGAGGGAAAGTCAATAGGCGTTCCCGGTGATTGGCTGAACTGACGCAGGAAAGCGGGCGGTTACGCCAGCTTCATGAGTCTGTGACAGGGTATGATTCTGTCACTTGTACGCCTTCCAACCGCCCCACGCAAACCCTTCGGAGACACCAATGCTCGACCCCGAAATCGCCGCCATCCTGCCCCTGATCCACGCCAAGAAAACCCCATGGTCGGAATTCCCGATCCCGGCGTTGCGGCGCGGGCTGGCGCGCAGCCTGAAGGCGCTGGATATGGAGCCGGTGGACTTGCCGGAGGTTCGCGATCTCCATATTCCCGGTACGCACGGCGACATCCCGGCACGACTGTATCGCGCTGATACGACCCAGGACTTACCCGTGATGATCTACCTGCACGGCGGCGGCTGGGTGACGCTGGATGTGGACAGCTTCGACGGTTTTTGCCGTTTTCTGGCCAAGGAAGGGCGTTGCCAGGTGTTGTCAGTGGAATACCGGCTGGCCCCCGAGCACAAGTTCCCGGCCGCGATTGAGGATGCCCTGACGGTACTGGACTGGACGAGGGCGCATGGGGCCGGATTGGGCGGTGACGGCCGGGTTGGCATGGGCGGTGACAGCGCGGGCGGCAACCTGGCGACGGTAGTGTCCATGCTGACACGCAGCGAGCCGCAACGCTGCCCTGACTTGCAATTGCTGATCTACCCCGCCGTGGATTTGTCCGAGCAGCGGGATTCCTACCATGCCTATGCCAGCGGTCATGTGCTGGAGCGGCAGGCCATGGAATTCTTCATCGGGCATTACCTCAACCATCCTGACGAAAAATACGACCTGCGCGTGTCGCCGCTGCTGCAACCGGATTTGTCCGGCTTGCCACCCGCGCTGATCTTCACCGCTGGCTCCGACCCGTTGCGGGATGAAGGCGCGCATTTCGCGCAACGGTTACAGGAAGCCGGAATTCCCGTGATTTATCGTTGTTTCGACACGCTGGTGCACGGTTTCCTGCAAATGGGCAAGCTGGCCGGACCGTTGAAGGCCATGCAGGTCATGGCCGATGCCGTGGCGCAGGCGTGGGTTAATAAATAAACATCCGTTTGTCGCCATGGTGAAGGGCGTTCCCGCATTTCGCATTGCTCCATGCAGGCTACTGCCCAATTACCCTCCTGTCAGGGTATGATTCCGCCACTTTTTCACCATCACTGATTCCCATGAACGGACTACTGCAACTCTGCGCCCGGATTGACGCCTTCAGCCGTCTCACCGGCCGCCTGATTGCCTGGCTGGTGCTGGCCACGGTGCTGATCTCTGTCGCCACCGCCTTCGGCCGCAAGCTGGGCATGGGCAATAACGGCTGGCTGGAAGTCCAGTGGTACCTGTTTTCCGCCGTTTTCCTGCTGGGCGCCGCCCACACCCTGGAACAGGACCGCCACGTGCGCGTGGATGTGCTGGCCAAACGCTGGTCGCCGCGCGTGCGCGCCGGGATAGATCTGGTCGGGCATCTGGCCTTCCTGTTGCCGCTGATCCTGGTGCTGGCCTGGCTGGGCTGGCATGATTTCCGTCAGACTTGGATGTCCGGCGAAGTGTCCGCCGATGCGGGCGGCCTGATCCGCTGGCCGGTGAAGCTGCTGATCCCGCTGGGCTTCGGTCTGCTGGCCTTGCAGGTGCTGAGCGAGGTCGGCAAACGTCTGGCCGTGCTGGTAAGGGGGGAGGCGTCATGAGCGGCGAACTGGGCTGGCTGGCCCCGCTGATGTTCGGCACCCTGTTCTTGTTGTTGCTGACCGGCTATCCCGTGGCCTTTGTGCTGGGGGCGGTCGGGCTGATTTTCGGGGTGATCGGTTATGCGCTGGGGGTCATCCCCCCGGAGTTGATGCAGGCGGTGCCGGAGCGTTTGTTCGGCATCATGCGCAATGACACCCTGCTCAGCATTCCCTTCTTTACGCTGATGGGCCTGATTCTGGAACGCAGCGGCCTGGCCGAGGATCTGCTGGAAACGGTGGGCCGCCTGTTCGGGCGGGTGCGCGGTGGTCTGGCCTTTGCGGTGATTCTGGTGGGTGCGCTGCTGGCGGCGACAACGGGCGTGGTGGCCGCCAGCGTCATGGCCATGGGGCTCATTTCCCTGCCGATCATGCTGCGGCAGGGCTATTCACCTGCCATTTCCAGTGGCGTGATCATGGCGTCAGGTACGCTGGCGCAGATCATTCCGCCGTCGCTGGTACTGATTGTGCTGGGCGACACCCTGAGCGTGCCGGTAGGCGACATGTATCTGGGGGCCATGATCCCCAGCCTGATCCTCACCGCCGGATTCGCCGGGTTCATTGCCTTGATGGCGTTGTTGAAGCCGCAGTGGCTGCCGCCGCTGGAGAAGGTGGAAAAAGTTACCGGGCGTCAGGTGTTGTCGGCGCTGGTGCCGCCGCTGGCGCTGATCTTCCTGGTGCTGGGCACCATCTTCATCGGGCTGGCCACACCCACCGAAGCCGGGGCCATGGGGGCGGCCGGGGCGCTGGTGCTGGCGCTGGTGAAACGCCGCTTGTCGCTGGACCTGTTGCGGCAGTCGCTGCAAAGCACGGCCACACTCACCACCTTTGTCATGTTCATCCTGATCGGCTCCAGCCTGTTCAGCCTCACTTTCCGGGCGCTGAACGGCGACCTGTGGGTGGAACATCTGTTTGACCAGCTGCCGGGCGGGGTGATCGGTTTCCTGCTGGTGGTCAACCTGCTGATTTTTGTGCTGGGCATGTTCCTCGACTTCTTCGAAATCGTGTTCATTGTGGTGCCGCTGCTGGTGCCGGTGCTGCACAAGCTGGGCATTGATCCGGTGTGGTTCGGCGTGCTAATCGCCATGAACCTGCAAACCTCCTTCCTGACGCCGCCCTTCGGCTTTTCGCTGTTCTACCTGCGCAGCGTTGCGCCAAAGGAAGTGACCACCGGCCATCTTTACCGGGGTGCGGTGCCGTTCATCGCCTTGCAGTTGCTGATGGTGGCGGTGTTGATTGGTTGGCCGGAACTGGTGCGTCACGAGTCAGCGGAAGAGGCTGCGGTGATCAGCGCCGTGGGTGATTTGTCCGCCGCGTCCGGGCAGGGGGCCAGCGCCGACGAGGCGATCCGCTTGATGCAGGACATTGCGCGGGAAATGAGGGAATCGAAATGAGTGAGAACAATATGCATCGCCGTGATCTGGTCAAGAATCTCGCCGCGCTGGGCGCCGCTTCCATTGCGCCCGCTGCGGTGGCCGCGCCCGCCGTGGTGACTCAGGCCAGCGTGCAATGGCGGCTGGTGTCCAGCTACCCCAAGAGCCTGGACACCATCTACGGTGCTGCCGAGGTGCTGGCGAAGCGCGTGGCCGAGCTGACCGATGGCAAGTTCCAGATCCGCGTCTTTGCTGCCGGAGATCTGGTGCCGGGCTTGCAGGTGATGGACGCCGTCGGCAACGGCACCGTCGAGTGCGGCCATTCCGCCAGCTACTACTATGTCGGCAAGACCAAGGCGCTGGCCTTCGACTGCGCGGTGCCTTTCGGTCTCACTGCCCGCCAGCAGAACGCCTGGTATTCGCAAGGCGGCGGCCGTGAGCTGATGAGCGAGATTTTCCGTCCTTACCACATCATTCCCTTTGCGGGCGGCAACACCGGCGCGCAGATGGGCGGCTGGTTCCGCAAGCCCATCAACGGCTTGGCTGATCTCAAGGGCCTGAAGATGCGTATTCCCGGCATTGGCGGTGAGATCATGTCGCGGCTGGGCGTGGTGCCGCAAACGCTGGCCGGGGCGGACATCTACCCGGCGCTGGAACGCGGCGCACTGGATGCCAGTGAATGGGTCGGCCCTTACGACGACGAGAAGCTGGGCCTGTACAAGATCGCCAAGCATTATTACTTTCCCGGATGGTGGGAGGCGGGCCCGCAGCTCAGCTTCTATGTCAATGATGCCGCCTGGGCCAAGCTGCCCAGGGCCTGGCAGGCTGCCTTCACCGTGGCTACGGTCGAGGCCAACGCCACCATGCTCGCCATGTACGACGCGCGCAACCCGCAGGCGCTGGTGCGGCTGATGAACCAGCACCGCATCGTGCTGCACCGCTACCCGGAGGATGTGATGCAAGCCGCGCAGAAGGCCACCTTCGCCTATTTCGAGGAAGAGGCGATCAAGGACCCGTTGTTCCGCAAGGTCTATGCCTCGTGGAAGCCGTGGCGCAAGCTGACGCAGGGCTGGTTCAACCTGTCCGAGACCTCGCTGGAAAACTTCATGTACAAGAACCAGATCAAGTAAACGGATGCCGTCAGGCGGGTGGTTGCCGTAGCCCAAGCGTGGGTTAAAAAATAATCATCCGTTTGTCGTCATTTCCATAGCAATTCCCGATGGCAGGCGCATAATGTACATGTGTGCACTAATTTTCCGGGAGTTCGGATATGACCTCGCTTTCCCTCTTCAGGCGTATTGAGGAACTGGGCAATACCCTGAGCCACGGCGTCGGCCTGCTGTCCGCCATTGCGGCGACGCCGATCCTGATCATTGCCGCCGCGCGCATGGGCACCACCGCCAATATCGTTGGCGCCAGTATCTTTGCCGCGACCATGATCCTGATGTATTTCACCTCCACCTTCTATCACGCGCTGCCGCACGGCGATAAAAAGCAGCTGTTCAAAAAGCTGGACCATGCCGCGATCTACCTGCTGATTGCCGGCACCTATACGCCGTTTACGCTGGGCATCCTCAACGGAGCCACAGGCTGGACCCTGTTCGGTGTAATCTGGGCGCTGGCGACCATTGGCGTGGTGCTGAAGCTGTTCGAGAAGCTGAAGAATCCGATGGTCTCAACCGGCCTGTATCTGGGCATGGGCTGGCTGATTGTGTTTGCGGCGGGGCCGTTGATGGCGAAGATGCCGGTGAACGGTTTGTTGTGGCTGGCGGGCGGCGGGCTGGCCTATACGCTGGGGGTGATTTTCTACGTGCTGGACCACCGGTTGAAGCACAGCCATGCCATCTGGCACGGCTTTGTCATGGCGGGGACGACCTGTCACTTCTTTGCGGTGCTGGGGTATGCCGGCTGAGGCACAACCCCTGGCGGGCGGCTCAGGCCGCCACAGTCTCCATCCGTTTCAGCTTCCTTTCCAGCACAAAACACGCAAACGGCAGCACCGACGCTGCCAGCGTCATCAGCCAGAACCCCACCGACCACTGCCGCTGGTGACTGACCGTCAGCGACATCACCAGATACGCCAGCCAAAGGCAGCCGTGCGTCAGTCCGGCCACCGGCACCACGCCGCTGATGCCGAAGTGATATTTGGCGGGCATGGCGATAAACAGCAGCACCAGCAGCGACAGGCCTTCAATCAGGCTGAGGATACGGAAACTCTTGAGCATGGGCGGACTCTCAATAGGTAAAAAAACGGGCCAAGGAGCCTGGTTAATCCCGGCTGCCGTGAATCAAATCCTCCACCCGCACCGGAAATTTCCCCAGCTTGCGGTCGGAAAAATAATAACGCAGCGTGCGCTTGATGCTGGCGAAGGCCAGTTCGTCCCAGGGAA
Source organism: Fluviicoccus sp. (assembly GCF_030646115.1). Classification (GTDB taxonomy): domain Bacteria; phylum Pseudomonadota; class Gammaproteobacteria; order Pseudomonadales; family Moraxellaceae; genus Fluviicoccus. Next base: position 378,640 of record NZ_JAUSMX010000018.1, on the reverse strand, counting down.
TCGCTTCCTCGGCAAACAGGCCCGCCTCAATGCTTTCCTCGCCCACACCGAAATTGCCGTCGACAATCTCACCCCGGTACATCACATACACCTGGCTGATCTGCGGAATATTGAAGATGCAGTAAAGTTCACCAATCTCGACCTTGGCTGCGGCTTCCTCCCAGGTTTCGCGGGCCGCGCCTTCCTGCGTGGTTTCCCCGTTTTCCATGAACCCGGCGGGCAGGGTCCACAGGCCGTAGCGCGGTTCAATGCCGCGCTTGCACAGCAGCACCTTGTCCTGCCAGGTCGGCAGGCAACCGCAGATGATCTTCGGGTTTTCGTAGTGAATGGTTTCGCAACTCGCGCAGACAAAGCGCAGGCGGTTGTCACCCGCCGGGACCTTCTGGACCACCGCATGCCCGCAGGCGCTGCAAAACTTCATGAACCTCTCCCGGCCGCCTCCGGGCAGGGGAGGCGTGATAAATGATAACGGGCGAGTATAAAGGCTGTTGTCGAACGGCGGCTAGACACTTAATATGCTGTGAACCTTTCTGAACGTCCGTCCCATGTTGCAGCAGCTTTGCGAGCGCCTGTCCCGATACAAGCCTCCGGCCTCCCCGGTGGATGCGGCCGTCCTGATTGCCCTGACCCGGGAACCGATTCCGCGCGTGATCCTGACCCAGCGCGCCGGGCACATGAACAGCCATGCCGGAGAGGTCGCCTTTCCCGGCGGCAAGTGTGACGCCGCCGATTTGTCGGTGGTGGCGACGGCCTTGCGCGAAGCCCACGAGGAAGTCGGCCTGCTGCCCCGGGATGTAAAGATCATCGGCGAACTGGGGGTGTTTACCTCGCGGGTCGGCCTGAAGGTCAAGCCCATCGTCGGCCTGCTGGAAACCCTGCCCGAATTGACCGGCAACCCCGATGAAATCGACAGTATTTTCACCGTACCGCTGGATTTCTTCCTGCAACGCCCGCCATCGTATGACCATAAGATCAAGTTCATGGGCATGAATGTGGCGGTGCCCAGCTTCAATTACGAAGGTTATGTCATCTGGGGCCTCACCGGCTTCATGATCGTGGAGTTGCTGCGTCGCGTCTATGACGCCGAAATTGACTGGCGCTGGCCGAATCCGCTGAAAAAATAATCCCGTCGAGAAAACGCCATGATTTATGACCTTGAAGACCGACGCCTGATTACCAATGGCGACTACTGGATTGCCGACAATGCCACCCTGGTGGGTTCCGTGGTGCTGGAGCACAACGCCAGCATCTGGTTCAACGTCGTCATCCGCGCCGACAACGACATCATTGTCATCGGCGAAAACTCCAATATCCAGGACGGCGCCGTGTTGCATACCGACGCCGGGGTGCCGCTGATTGTCGGCAACCATGTCACCGTCGGCCACAAGGCCATGCTGCATGGCTGCACCATTGGCGACAATACCTTGATCGGCATCAATGCCGTCATCCTCAACCGCGCCAGGATAGGCCGGAATTGCATCATCGGCGCCAACGCCCTGATTCCCGAGGGCAAGGAAATCCCCGATAATTCATTGGTGATGGGATCACCCGGCAAGGTGGTCAAGGAAATCTCCGAAAATCAGGCGGCGATGCTGCGCTTCAGCGCGCTGCATTATGTCGAAAACTTCAAACGCTACCAGCAACAGTTGAAACCTCATGTCAAGATTTAACGCGCTTCCCCTCCGCACCCGCCTGCTCGGCATCGTTTCCCAGCCCATGGATTTCCTGCCCAAGGCCCCGGATTTCCTGCTGAAAGCCGTGCAAAAGGCCGGTATTCATCCCCTGATTGAGCGCGCCGTGCTCGGTAAGGCGTTGCCGTTGCCGAAAATCCGCCAGCAGCAGGTGGACACCCCGCACGGGCCGGTGGATGTTCGCCTTTACTACCCGTCGCAGGCCGACAATCTGCCGGTGATCCTGTTCTTCCATGCCGGCGGCTGGGTCATCGGCAATCTGGAAACGCATGACGTGATGTGCCGCCGTCTGGCGACCATGAGCGGGGCGCTGGTGGTTTCGGTGGATTACCATCTGGCGCCGTGGGTGAAGTTTCCGGTGCCGGTGGAACAGGGCGAGGCCGTACTGGCCTGGCTGCGTCGCGATGCTGTCAGTCTGGGGGCCGATCCGCTGCGGGTGATGGTGATGGGCGACAGCGCCGGCGGCAATCTCTCCGCTGTGCTGGCGCGCAAGCACCCCAATGCCCTCAAGGCGCAGGTGCTGATTTATCCCGCCACGGACGGTGACTTCCGTTCACTCAGCACCGACGAAAACCGTCATGCGCCGATCCTCAGCAAACGCCTAATGGCATTCTTCTACGACTGCTACGCCCGCACCGAGGAAGACAAGCGTCATCCGGACTTCTCGCCGTTGCTGGCCCATGACCTGACCGGCCTGCCGCCGTGCCTGATCATTACCGCCGAGTTTGATGTGCTGCGTGATGACGGCTTCGCCTATGCCCAGCGCCTGCAGGCGGCCGGGGTAAAGGTTCAGCATGAGCATTACCCGGATATCCACGGCTTCCTCAGTTTCCCGACGCTGTGCGCGTCCGGTGAAGAGGCGTTCGCGGCCATCGGCGGTTTTGTGGGGAAGGTGCTTTAAGGCGGGATGCCTCCCCGCCCGCCCGGGAAGGGGAGGTACAGTCCCCCGTTGTCAGGGGGAAACTTCCAGGCGCTTGATGCGCGCTGACTTGATCATGTTGTCCCGTATCTGCATCACCTCAATCAGATAATCCTCCAGTCGCAAGCCCAGCGCCGCGTCAGGGATCGTTTCCAGACGCTCCAGGATCAGCCCGCTCAGGGTCTTGGCTCCATCCGTCGGCAGTTGCCAGTGCAATGAACGGTTGATGTCGCGCAGGCTGAGGCTGCCGTCAATGACATAGAAACCATCGGCATGGGGTGTTATGTCCTGATGCTGATCGGCGACGTTGGTCGTGAATTCGCCGACGATCTCTTCCAGAATGTCCTCCAGCGTCACAATGCCCTGAATGTCGCCGTATTCGTCCACCACCAGCCCCAGCCGCCGTTTCTGTTTCTGGAATTGCAGCAATTGCGCCTGCAAGGGCGTGCTCTCCGGGACGTAATAGGGGTCGCGCACATACTGCATGATGTCGGCTTTGCTGACGTTTTCCTGACCCAGGAAGCGGGTGGCGTTACGGGTGTGCAGAATGCCGATTGTCTGGTTCAGTTCGCCGCGGAACACCGGCAGGCGTGTATGGTGCGTGGTGCGCAACAGATTCAGGATGTCCTCAATATCGTCCTCCATGTTGAGGCCCGTGACTTCCTGGCGCGGAATCATGATGTCATTGACGGTAATGTTGTCCAGTTCCAGGATGCCCAGCAGCATGCTGCGGTGCTTGTTGGGCAGGAACACATCCTGCAGGATGGTGTGCAGTTCGTCACGGGTCAGCTTGTCCTTCTTGTCGTTGCCAATCCGGTTCAGGCGGAACAACAGGTTGGTCACCAGCGTCAGCAGCCATACGGCCGGGTAGAGGACTTTCAGCAGACCGGGCAGAATGAAAGAGGCGATGCCGGCTACCCGTTCCGGGTGCTTGGCGGCAAAGGTTTTGGGGCCGACCTCGCCAAACACCAGCAGGATGAAGGTCAGTACTCCGGCGGCCACCCCGACGCTGGTGTCGTTTGAAATGCCGTAGCGTCGGGCAATTTCCTGCCCGATCAGCGTGGCGACCGTGGCGGCGAGGGTGTTGACGGTGTTGTTGCCGACCAGGATTACGCCAATCAAGCGGTCCGGCTGGCTCAGCAGATGCAAAATGCGCTGGGCGCTGTGATCGCCCAGCTTTGCCCGGTGCTTCAGCCGGTAACGGTTGGCCGTCATGACGCCGGTTTCGGATGCCGAAAAAAAAGCGGAGCAAAGAATGAATATGACGAGCAAGCTGAAAAGCAGGCCTAAATTGGCATCGTCCAAGGCTAATGACCGGGGCAGTTAACGTGAGTCCATCAGACGGTGCCGCAGGGGCTTCGTCAAGCGATGTTGGCTCGGAATTGTTTACACTTTTTGCAGAATCAGCTCCAGCACCAGTTTGGTGCCGTAAAAGCCGACCAGCAGCAACGCAAAGCCGCTGAGCGTGAAACGGATGGCGGTCTGGCCGCGCCAGCCGCGCAGGCGGTGACCCGTCAGCAGTGTGGCAAACACACCCCAGGCAATCAGGCTGAAAATGGTCTTGTGCGCCACGTGTTGCGCAAACATGTTGTCCAGCGACAGGAAGCCGCTGAGGATGGCCAGTGTCAGCAGCGCGAAACCGAGGCCGATAATGTCGAACAGCGTCGCCTCCATGGTCTGCAACGGCGGAAGGGCCTTGAGCCAGAGGCGTGCCTGCGGGCCGGACTTGTGTTTCAGGCCGCGATTCTGCACCGACAACAGCAGGGCATGCAGGGCCGCCATGAACAGGATGCTGTAGGCGAGAATGGACAACAGGATATGCATTTCCATACCCGGCGCCAAATGGCTTAAAGGTTGGTAATCCGGCACCTGGAACAGCAGTGACAATAACAGGCTGAGCGCCGCCGCCGGGAAGGCGAACAGCGTCATCACCAGCAGCGGCCGGTAACTGCAGAACAGGATGTGCATGGCGGCCATCACCCAGCCCACCAGTGAAATGATGTGGAAAAGTTCCAGATCGAGACCCTGTCCCTGGAAAATCTGGCCGGTAACGACCAGACCGTGCAAGGGCAGGGCCAGCACGCCCAGCCCCAGGATCAGCGGGCGCGGCAGGGGTTGCTTGCGCACCAGGAAGTGCAGCAGCAGGAGGCAGGCGCTTGAATAGCAGACGAAAGCCAGCGCACCGGCAAGCACGGGAGACATGTCAACAATACCGCCTGACGGGAAAAGTATGATTATAGCCGGATTTTTCAAGACAAAACCAAGCGCCGGCTATAGCATAGGCAGGTTCTTTTTCCTATCCTTTAGGCCATTTTCCGCCTGACGACCAAGCGACGCATAACCATGTTTGATAATCTGACCGAACGCCTGACCCAGAGCCTGCGCAATATCAGCGGCTCGGGCACCCTCACCGAAGACAACATCAAGGAAACCCTGCGCGAAGTGCGCATGGCGCTGCTGGAAGCCGACGTGGCGCTGTCGGTGGTGCGTGACTTCATTGAGCGCATCCGCACCCAGGCGCTGGGCGCCGAGGTCATGCAGTCGCTGTCCCCCGGCCAGGCCTTCGTCAAGATTGTGTTTGACGAGTTGGTCAAGACGATGGGCGACGCCAATGAAACCCTCAACCTGCACGCCGCCCCGCCCGCCGTGGTGCTGATGGCCGGTTTGCAGGGTGCGGGCAAGACCACCACCGTCGCCAAGCTGGCCAGGTTCCTGCAGGAACGCCAGAAGAAGAAGGTGATGGTGGTGTCCTGCGACATCTACCGTCCGGCGGCCATCCGCCAGCTGGAAACGGTGGCCGGGGAAGTCGGCGCCACCTTCTTTCCGTCCGACCTCAGCCAGGACCCGGTGGATATCGCCCGCCGCGCCATTGCCGAAGCCAAGGTCAAATTCTTTGACGTGCTGATTGTCGATACCGCCGGCCGTCTGCACATTGACGAAAGCATGATGGGCGAGATCCAGCGCCTGCACGCCGCCATCAATCCTGTGGAAACCCTGTTCGTGGTGGACGCCATGACCGGCCAGGATGCTGCCAATACCGCCAAGGCCTTCAATGAAGCCTTGCCGCTGACCGGCGTCATTCTCACCAAAACCGACGGTGATGCCCGTGGCGGCGCCGCCTTGTCGGTGCGCGCCCTGACCGGCAAGCCGATCAAATTCCTGGGCATGGGCGAGAAGACCGATGCCCTGGAACCCTTCCATCCCGAGCGTGTTGCGCAGCGAATCCTGGGCATGGGCGACGTGTTGTCGCTGGTGGAAGAAGTCGAGCGCAAGATCGACAAGGAAAAGGCCGAGAAAATGGCCAAGAAGCTGAGTCGGGGCGGCGGCTTCAGCCTGGAAGACTTGTTGACGCAGTTCCAGCAGATGAAGGCCATGGGCGGCATGATGGGCTTCATGGACAAGCTGCCGGGCATGAACAGCGCCGCGGTGCAGGATGCCATGGCCAAGGGTGCGCCTGAGAAGATGATGAAGCAGATGGAAGCCATCATCCAGTCGATGACGCCGCTGGAGCGCAACAAGCCCGACGTCATCAACGGCTCGCGCAAGCGTCGTATTGCCGCCGGGGCGGGAGTGCAGATCCAGGACATCAACCGTTTGCTGAAGCAGCATGCGCAAATGGAAAAAATGATGAAGAAACTGTCCACCCCCAGCGGTATCAGCAAGATGATCAAGGGCTTGCGCGGCCTTCAGGGCAAGGCCGGCGGCAAGGGCATGCCGGGTGCGGGCGGCGGCTTGCCGCCCGGCATGGACCCCAATGAACTGGCCGGCTTGCTGGGCAAGCAGCCGAAGAAGTAACCTTGACGGGGGAGCGGCCGGACGTGCCGGCTGCTCCCGGTTCGACGGCTACTTCCCGCCCAGTCGTTCCCGGCGGGTGGCCGCCAGATACCAGCCGATGGCGAACAGCGCCCCCAGCGTATCCGCCAGCATGTCCTTCTGCGCATCCCAGATGTCACCTTGCGAACCCAGAAACTCTGCGCCTGCAGAGCCGCCGTCCGCCGCTGCATACCACCATTCAATGATCTCGTAACCCGCCGCAATGCTCATGATGCTGAACAGCCCGAACAGGGCGGAGAACAGCAGCGGCAACCGGTATTTCCTCATCAGCAGTTCCATGATGGGATACGCATAAAAACCCACCGAAAAGTGGCCGACGCGGTCGAAGTGGTTGCGACTTGCGCCCATCAGGTCGGTGACATAACCGAACGGCACATTGGCGAAGGTGTAATGTCCGCCGATGGTGTGCCAGAACAGCCAGTAGCCCATCAGGCCGTAAGCGGTATTCGAAAACCGGAAATTACGGAAGGTGAAGACCAGCAGCGCGAAGACCAGGATGACCGGTGTCACTTCCGCAATCCAGACCTGCCGGGACACCGGGCTGATGGCCAGGGCCGTGAAGAAAACCACAAAGATCAGCGCCAGCGCAGGCGCAAAGGATTCCTTGATATCCTTGCCGGGGGTCATGCCGTTTGTCCTGAAAATGATTCCAAGGCGGTTTGTAGCATGCGCGCCGCGTTGGGGAAAGCCCCTCAGACCTCCTCGGGCACCCGCGCCGACCGGACGCTGTCACGGGGCAGGCACAGCAGCAAGGCCAGGAAAATCAGCAGCATGCCGCCAATGGCGTAGGGGTCCGGCGTTTCTTCCCACAAGATCCATGCCCAGAATCCGGCAAAGATAATGGCCAGGTAGTTGGCGGGACCGATCTTGCCCGCCGGGGCATAGCCATAGGCTTTTGACAGCGAAATCTGGCTGAGGGTGGCCAGAGTCCCCGCGCCACCCAAATACAGCAGCTCGTCGACGGTCAGCGGCCGCCAGTGCCAGACCATGGGAATCGCGGAAACAGCGGTGGCGATGGCGCAGAAGTAAAAGACAATGCGGGTGGGCGGTTCGGTGGCGGTCAGGGCCCGCACGGTGACAAAGGCCATGGCGGCCAGCAGGCTGGAGCTGATGCCCACCAGGCTCAGCAGGTTGAACATACCCTGATCCGGTTTCGCCACCAGCACCACACCGACCATGCCGACGGCAGCGGCCAACAGCATCAACGGCGTGATTTTTTCCTTCAGGAACAGCCAGGCCACCAACGGGATGAACACCGGTGAGGAATAGGTGAAGACCATGGCGTTGGACAACGGCAGATGGGCAATGGCATAGAAGAAGCCGTACATGGCGGCCAGACCGACCAGGGCGCGCCACAGGTGTTTCAGCGGCACTCGGGTGGCCAGGAAGCGCCTGCCGCCGGCCACGGCCAGCGGCAGCAACAGCAAGGTGCCGGTGAGGTTGCGGGCAAAGACGACGGTGGCGTTGTCGACCGTATGCGAGGCCAGCCGGATCAGCACGCCCATGCTGGCGAACAGCAGGGCGGAGAGGCTGAGCAAAGCGAGGCCTTTGAGGAGGGATTGCTGGGGCATCATGCCCGCTAGCATAACGGAATCGACCGTATGCCGACAGAAAAACTAAGAACGGCGCGGTCTGGAACCGCGCCATTGATGAGCCTACAGCAAGTCGCGCACCGGGAATTCCTCGCGTGAACTTTGCTCCACCCGCACCACCGCTTCATGCAGCACGGAGTCCGCCTTCACCGGCCCCAGTTGCTCGCACAAGGCCACATAGACCTGATTCACGAACTGGCGCATGGCCGGTTGGCTCATCCTGAACTGGGCGGGCAAGGGGTAGCGCTGGCTCATCCAGGCATAAAGGTCGCGCCGGGTGGGCTCATCCGTTTTCAGTCTCCCCAGTTGATCCAGGATGCCCAGCCGCAACCGGGTTTCCTGGTTCTGCGGGCTCAGCGCCAGAATGCGTTCAACCAGCTCCGAAAACACCCGCAGTGCACTCATGTTGCTGTAGACCGTCACCGGTTCCGCGATAACGGCGGCCTTTTTTTCCTCTTCAGCACCCGGCGTGGTGTTGTGCAGGGCCAGAAACAGCGCCTGCAGGATGCGCGACCGCTGTCCGGCCATGCTGCCGTCCAGAAACTCGCTGATAAACCGCTGCATGGCGAACGTAGGCTGGTTGGCGTACTTCATCTCCCAGATGTTCAGGGCATGATCCAGGGTTTCAGAGCTCAGATAGGGGCTGAGCGCATTGGCGATTGCCATTTTCTTGGCCATAAACATGGCTTCTCCATTCAAGTCCACAGATTCATCAATATTGCGACGTAAGGGCGTACTCATGGCATCACCTTAATGCTCGCTGCGGGAGGCCAGGTTATCCGGGTTGAAAATCTTCATTTGCTGGAATTCGGGATAACCCAGTTCGGCGTGTTCGGTATAGTCCAGACCGCGTTGCTCATGCATCGGGCTGGCGCGCAAACCCAGGACCACGTCAATGACCTTGTACATCATCAGTCCGCCGCCAAAACCCCAGGCAAAACAGACGCCGATGCCGATCAACTGGACACCGATGCGGTCGGCGCTGAACATGTCGCCGGCATAGAACAAACCGGCCGCCAGCGTGCCCCAGGCACCGCAGAAGCCGTGCACACTCACGGCATCCACGACATCATCCAGCCGGAAGCGCGCCAGCAGTTGCGGGCCGAAGAGGGTGATGGAACCGGCCACCAGTCCGGTCAGGATGGCGAATTGGGGGTCCATGCTGGCGCAACCGGCCGTGACGGCCACCAGCCCGCCCAGCGAGCCGTTGACGGTATTGGTCAGCAGCACCGGACGGTTCAGCAGCCAGCTCAAGGCGGCAATGCCGGCCGCCCCGGCGCAGGCGGCCAGGTGGGTATTGAGGATGATCTTGCCGATGCTGGCGTCCCCGACCAGGGTGGAGCCGCCGTTGAAGCCGAACCAGCCGAACCAGAGCAGGAAACCGCCCAGAGCCACCAGTCCCAGGTTATGGCCGGGAATGGAGCGCGACTCGCCGTCCGCGCCAAAGCGGCCCAGGCGCGGCCCGACAATCATGATCCCCGCCAGCGCAATCCAGCCGCCCAGCGAATGCACCACCGTCGATCCTGCGAAATCGACAAAGCCCATCGCCTTCAGCCAGCCGCTGCCATTTTCGTAGGCGCCCCAGGCCCAGCTGCCGAACACCGGGTACAGGATGCCGCTGATGAGGATGGCGCCCAGCAGGTAGGCTCCGTAGTGGGTGCGCTCGGCCATGGCGCCCGAGACGATGGTGGTGGCGGTGGCGGCAAACATCATCTGGAACAGCAGGAAGCTGTAGTCCCAAGGCTTGCCGTCGGAAAGCATGAACAGGTCGGTGCCGATCCAGCCGCTCGGATTGGCGCCGAACATCAGGCCGAAGCCGAATACCCAGAAGATGATCCCGCCGACACAACAATCCATGTAGTTCTTCATGATGACATTGACGGCATTCTTGCTGCGCGCCATGCCGCTCTCGACCAGCGCGAAGCCGGCCTGCATCAGGAATACCAGCGCCGAAGCGGCCATGAGCCATACGGAGTTGATGGAAAGGGCAAAATCGGGCGTGGTGGAGGCCGTGTCCGCGAATGCCAGTGAGGGTCCCAGCGCCAAGGCCAGGAAAGCGGATCGTTGCAGTAACATGGTGTTCCCCTGTGGTAATCACCGGGGATTCAAGCAACGGTTGTGCCAGTTGTTGTCAGATCATGGCGGAAATGCCGACAGGGTCACACTATTAGTGACCTGACTTGAGGCGCTCTTCCATTTCGCGGATCTGCTGAGCTTTCAAACGAATGATTTCCGCACTATCCGACACCTGCGATTCCAGCGCCTGCTTGCGGGCGGCAATCTGCCGGGCCTCTTCGCTCTGGCGGTCGGCCTCCTCGGCGGCCAGCGGCGCCGGGATCGGGGCGGGGTCTTGCTTCGCTATCGGGCGTCGGGAAGCCTCTGCAGCCGGTTTGTCCGGAGAAGTTGCACTGATCCCGGGCTTGTTGCCCGAAACCGGTGCGGCGGGTGTCGGCGGGACGGGGGTTGCCGGCGCGGCGGCGGCCGGAGGGGTTGACGCAGGATCGGGCGCGGCAATGACGGGCGCGGCAGGCGTGACAGGGGCCGCTGCGACAGCGGGCTCCTGCTTCTGGGTGGACAGCACCACCGTGATGCTGGCGGTGGCGACGATGCCGCCCAACACGAATCCGGCGGCGCCGATGATCAGATGTTCCCGGGTAAACATTGTTGTTGTTCTCCTTGCCTGGGGTTAGGCCTGATGCGCGATGCTGTCGAAGTCTGCCCTGACTGTCAACTGTTGCAGGGCAGACATTCCATGGTGCAGGGTATTCAGGTGAGGGTGCTGAGGGTGATGCCGTGGCTCTGGAACCACTCGGTCAGACGGGTGTTGTAGTCGTCATGGGCTTTCAGGTCGAGAATCGGGCGCAATTCATGCCCCACCGGCGACAGCAGGATGACATCGGTCTGCGGCGGCTTCGGCGGCGGCAGTTGTGCCTGGGCAAAGACAATGGAGCGTTCCGCCATGGCAAAGGAGGCGCGGTTGAGATAGTTGCTGAGATCCAGATTGCTGGACAGCGTCGGCGACACCAGCCCGGCGCATTGCAGATCCAGCAGGTCCTGGTATTTGACGCCGAGGTCGGCATCCCCCTTGGTACGAAAGTCGGGCCAAGGGGAGATGATGACAAAGGTGATGCTGGCGGAGCGCAGGCTGAGATTGCAGAAGCGGCGGAACTGGTCGGCGGTTTTGCGCGTCAGCCAGTTCACGGCCTGAATGGCGGACGGTGAGAAGCTGCCGGGTTTGCGGATTTCCCCGGCCAGCATCCGCGCCAGCATGCGTTGCAGTTCGGGATCGCTCTTGACGGCGGCGGCTTCGGCGAACATGTCCAGCCAGTCGTCGTCAATTTCCCGGGGGCTGTCCTTGCGTTGTGCCTTGCCGCCCAGCAATTGGTTGACGGTCAGGCGGGCAATGGTTTCCCGGTTGAGCTGGCGGCGGATTTCCCGGTTCATGAAGCTGTCGGCGGCGCGTGCGCCCAAGGCTTCGCAGCCATGCTGACGGGCGGCGATGGCGCGCCAGCTGTTCCTGATGTCGGTCGGGGTTTCTTCGGCAATTACTGGCGCATCGGATGGCGGCGCGGTCAGGCCGGTCAACAGCAATGACAAGGCTTTCAGGGTGTTATAGCGGGCATTTGGCGTCAGCCGCTTGCCTGGCAGGTCAGGGAATCCGGCCTCCTTGCAAAGTCGCAGGGTGGTGCTGAAGTTGGTGGTTTTGGTTGTCTGGGGTTTTGTCGTCATGATGTGAAATCGTGGGCAACCGGAGGCCATTATGGCGCGATTCTGTCATCTCGACACCCGAAAAGGGTATAAAAAAAGGCGCATCCTTGCGCCTTGATGGGGGCATTGCCCTATTACCAGGCCAGCGCGCCGCCGGTCTGATATTCAGTGACGCGGGTTTCGAAGAAATTCTTCTCCTTCCGCAAGTCCATGATTTCGCTCATCCACGGGAACGGGTTCTTCACGCCGGGGAACTGTTCCGGCAAACCAATTTGCACCAGACGGCGGTTGGCGATGAACTGCAGGTACTCTTCCATCATCGCGGCATTCATGCCCAGTACGCCGCGCGGCATGGTGTCGCGGGCATATTCGATTTCCAGTTGCGTGCCTTCCAGAATCATCTGGATCACTTCCTGCTGGAATTCGGCGGTCCACAGCTGCGGGTTCTCAATCTTGATCTGGTTGATGACGTCGATGCCGAAATTCAGGTGCATCGATTCATCGCGCAGGATGTACTGGAACTGCTCGGCCACGCCGGTCATCTTGTTGCGGCGGCCCATGCTCAGGATCTGGGTGAAACCGCAGTAGAAGAAGATGCCCTCGGTGACGGCGTAAAAGCCGATCAGGTTGCGCAGCAAATGCTGGTCGTCTTCCAGAGAGCCGGTCTTGAACAGCGGATTCGACAGCGAGTGGGTATGGCTGAGGCTCCACGCAGCCTTGCGGGCCACGGCCGGCACTTCGCGGTACATGTTGAAGATTTCGCCTTCATCAATGCCCAGCGATTCGATGCAGTACTGGTAGGCATGGGTATGAATGGCTTCCTCGAAGGCCTGGCGCAGCAGGTACTGGCGGCATTCGGGGTTGGTGATGTGGCGGTAGATGGCCAGCACCAGGTTGTTCGCCACCAGGCTGTCGGCGGTGGAGAAGTAACCCAGCGAACGCATCACGATCAGGCGCTCGTCGTCGGTCAGCTCGTTCGAGGAGCGCCACATGGAGACATCCTTGGCCATGTTCACTTCCTGAGGCATCCAGTGGTTGGCGCAGGCGTCAAGGTACTTCTGCCAGGCCCAGTCGTACTTGAAGGGCACCAGCTGGTTGAGGTCGGCGCGGCAGTTGATCATGCGCTTGTCGTCGACCTGGATGCGGGCGGCGCCCATTTCCAGCTCTTCCAGGCCGGGAGCTACGTCAAGGGCGGCGAGGGCGGCGGCGGCTCGATCGGCAGCGCTGCCAGAGGCAACAGCGGCTGTTGCAGCAACAGGTACCACTGCTGCCGGCGCAACTGCTGGCAATGGCGCAGTTGCTTGTGCAGGTGCTGCTGGTGCCGCCGCAGCCTTCTTAACGGGTTTTTCTTCAACATGAAATTCATCCCAGCTGAGCATGATCGGTCTCTCTGAATCTGTTTTATCGGTGTTCCCTTCCCCAGGAGGGAAGGGTTGGACAATGTCTTACTGGCAGGCTTCGCAATCCGGATTGTCAATCGAGCAGGCCAAAGGCACCGGCGCGGCCTGGGCGTATTCGGCCGGAGCTTCCTGCACCACCGACTTCACCGCATTCAGCGCCCCGTCGGAAATCGTTGATTTCTCGGAGGAGGTCGCGCCAACGGCGCGGAGGTAATAAGTCGTTTTCAGACCGCGATACCAGGCCATGCGATAGGTGATGTCCAGCTTCTTGCCGGAAGCGTGGCTGATGTACAGGTTCAGCGACTGCGCCTGGTCAATCCACTTCTGGCGGCGGCTGGCGGCATCCACCATCCAGCGCGGCTCCACTTCAAAAGCGGTGGCGAACAAGGCCTTCAGGTCGTCCGGGATACGGTCAATATTCTGCACCGAGCCGTCGTAGTACTTCAGGTCGTTGACCATCACCGAGTCCCACAGCCCGCGCGCCTTCAGGGCGTTGACCAGGTACGGGTTGACGACGGTGAATTCGCCGGACAGGTTGGACTTCACATACAGGTTCTGGAAGGTCGGCTCAATGGATTGCGAGACGCCGCAGATGTTGGAAATGGTTGCGGTCGGGGCGATGGCCATGACATTGGAGTTACGCATGCCAACGTTCATCACCTTCTGGCGCAGGCTGTCCCAGTCCAGGGTGCTGCTCTGGTCCACCTCAATGAACTTGCCGCCACGGGCCTCAATCACGCGCTGCAGCGAGTCGATGGGCAGCACGCCCTGACTCCACAGCGAGCCATCAAAGGTGCTGTAGCTGCCGCGTTCGCGCGCCAATTCGCTGGAAGCGTTGATGGCGTGCCAGCTGACGGCTTCCATCGAGCTGTCCGCGAAGGAGACGGCGGCGTCGGAGCTGTAGGGCACGTTCAGCACATACAGCGCATCCTGGAAGCCCATGATGCCCAAGCCCACCGGACGATGGCGCATGTTGGAGTTGCGGGCCTGTTCCACGGCGTAGTAGTTGATGTCGATGACGTTGTCGAGCATGCGCACGGCGGTCTTGACGGTTCGCTCCAGCTTGGCGATGTCCAGGCCGGACGGTGTCACGTGGTTCACCAGGTTGATGGAGCCGAGGTTGCAGACGGCAATCTCGTCCTTCGAGGTGTTGAGCGTGATTTCCGTGCACAGGTTCGAGGAGTGCACCACACCCACGTGCTGCTGCGGCGAGCGCAGGTTGCAGACATCCTTGAAAGTGATCCAGGGATGGCCGGTTTCGAACAGCATCGACAGCATCTTGCGCCACAGGTCCTGCGCCTTGACGGTCTTGAACAGGCGGTGCTTGCCGGCGGCAGCCAGACGCTCATACTCGGCATAACGTGTCGCAAACTCGGCACCGTAGAGGTCGTGCAAATCCGGGCAGTCGGACGGGGAGAACAAGGTCCAGTCGCCGTCTTCAAAGACACGTTGCATGAACAGGTCGGGCACCCAGTTGGCGGTGTTCATGTCGTGGGTGCGGCGGCGGTCATCGCCGGTGTTCTTGCGCAGCTCCAGGAATTCCTCGATGTCGAGGTGCCAGGTTTCCAGATAGGCGCAGACCGCGCCCTTGCGCTTGCCACCCTGATTCACCGCCACGGCGGTGTCGTTGGCCACTTTCAAGAAAGGGACGACGCCCTGTGACTTGCCGTTGGTGCCCTTGATGTACGCGCCCAGCGCCCGCACCGGCGTCCAGTCGTTGCCCAACCCGCCCGCCCACTTCGAGAGCATGGCGTTGTCGCGGATGGCGCCGTAGATGCCGTACAGGTCATCGGGCACGGTGGTCAGGTAGCAGCTGGACAGCTGCGGGCGTAGCGTACCGGCGTTGAACAGCGTCGGGGTGGATGCCATGTAGTCAAAGCTGGACAGCAGGTTGTAGAACTCGATGGCGCGGGCTTCGCGGTCCTTCTCGTTCATGGCCAGACCCATCGCCACGCGCATGAAGAACAACTGCGGCAGCTCGAAGCGCACGTCGCGGTGATGCAGGAAATAGCGGTCGTACAGCGTCTGCAGGCCAAGGTAGGTGAATTGCTGGTCGCCGGAGGGCTTCAGGGCGTCGGCAATCTTGGCCAAGTCGAAGGCCGTCAGCAGTGCGGGATCCAGCAGCTCCAGCTCCACACCCTTTTTCAGGTAGGCGGGCAGCGCCTGCGGATACAGCTCGCTCATTTCTTCATAGGTGGCGTGTTCGGCCATGCCGAGGAAGGACAAGGCTTCCGAGCGCAGCTGGTTCATCAGCAGGCGGGCGGTGACGTAGGTGTAGTTCGGTTCCTGTTCAATGTGAACGCGGGTGCACATCACCATGGTGGTGACCAGGTCGCTTTCCTTGACGCCGTCATACAGGTTGCGCAGGGTTTCTTCAATGATGTCGCCGGGCTCCACGCCGGTCAGGTTTTCGCAGGCGCTGGCCACCAGACGTTCCAGACGGCCCAGATCCAGCGGCATGCGGGTGCCGTCACCCATCGTGACCGTCAGGGTCGGGTGCGGCTTGGTGACGCCGGCATCCCGCAGGCGGGAGCGTTCTTCACGATAGATGACGTAGGAGCGGGCCACTTTCTGCTCGCCGGAGCGCATCAGCGCCAGCTCCACCTGATCCTGGATTTCCTCGATGTGGACAGTGCCGCCGCTGGGCATGCGGCGCTTGAAGGTATTGCCGACGGCGGCGGTCAGCAGGGCCACCTGCTCATAGACACGGCGGGAATCGGCAGCCACATTGCCTTCCACGGCCAGGAAAGCCTTGGTAATGGCGACGGCGATCTTGTCGTCGGTGTAGGGCACCAGCGTGCCGTTGCGCTTGATGACGCGCAACTGGCCGGGCAGGGCGGCCGCTCCCGGTTCCCCGGCTTCAAAGGATTTCTGGGCGGATATGGTCATGGTCAGGCTCCCGGTCGCCGCAAAGACCGAAAAAAACCACCCATGGCGACAGACAGCGGGTCGGTCGCGGGCAGGGGCGGTGGATATCGGTCGTTGTTAGTTAAAAAAGTGCGCAAAACACAAGCTGTAGTGTGTTGTTGCTGGATGGGGCACAAAATAAGGCGTTTTCTGCGGCGGCGCAAGAGGATGTAGCTGTGGACAAAACTGTGGATAAGTGCGGGTCAGTAATCGCTCTTGAATCCATTTCAGGCTGTATTGCCAGTGGTTTGCTGAACCGGGTGCTGTGGATAACCTGACGGAATGCAAATGTAAAAAAATATATTCCTGACAGGCGGCGTGCGGGGCTTTGGTGGGGCATTGGTAGTGATTTCGTGAAACTACCCTTGGGGTGGACACCGGAATTAACTATGATCGGCATTACCGAACACAGAACACACAGGAACCGACAATGAGTCAACCCGAAGAAAAGCTGCCACGCATCCTGATCGTTGAGGACGACGAGCGCCTGGCAACCCTGACTCAGGAGTATCTGATCCGCAACGGCATGGAAGTCGGCATTGAAACCGACGGCAACCGCGCCATCCGCCGCATCATTTCCGACCAGCCCGACCTGGTAGTGCTGGATGTGATGCTGCCCGGCGCCGACGGCCTCACCATCTGCCGCGAGATCCGTCCCCACTATCACCACCCGATCCTGATGCTGACCGCACGCACTGACGACATGGACCAGGTGCTGGGCCTGGAAATGGGCGCGGATGACTACGTCGCCAAACCGGCGCAGCCGCGGGTGTTGCTGGCCCGTATCCGCGCCCTGCTGCGCCGCTCCGACAAAATTGTGGATGACGATATTCCGCAACGCATCGAGTTCGACGATCTGGTCATCGACAATGGCGGTCGTTCGGTCACTCTGGCCGGCCAGCCGGTGGAGTTCACCAGCGCTGAATATGACCTGTTGTGGCTGCTGGCCTCCAATGCCGGTCGCATCCTTTCCCGCGAGGATATTTTCGAGCGTCTGCGTGGCATTGAATACGATGGTCAGGATCGCTCCATTGACGTCCGTATCTCACGCATCCGGCCCAAGATCGGCGACGATCCCGACAATCCGCGTCGCATCAAGACCGTTCGCAGCAAGGGATATCTGTTCGTCAAGGAGTCCATCGGCGCCTGAGTGCGCCTGTTGTTCACATGGCCCGCTGCTTCCGGCGGGCTTTTTCATTGTGGGTTCCGCATTGAGGTAAGGTCCAGGTGATCCGTCCCCCCAGCAGTATATTTGTGCGCATTTACGGCGGAGTGCTGCTGGTGATCAGTGCCGTGGCTATATGTGCCTGGTCGACCCTGCAGGTGCTGAACGAGCAGCGGGCGTCGGATTACCGGGAACACATGGCCACCGGTTTTTTCCACTTGATTGCCATCGGCGTGGCGCGGCAGCCGGAAGGACCGCTCCGGGAGGCCTGGCTGCAGGAAGCCTCCCAGTTGCTGGACAACCCTCTGCAACTGGTGCGGGATGTTCCGGCGGAGAACTTCAGCACTGACGAGCTGGACAGTCTCGCGGCCGGCAAGGCGGTCATCCGGCTGGACGTGCGCAAGAACTTCGCCAATATTTACAGCCAGGTGCCCGGCAAGCAGACGCTCTACCTCAAGGTGCGGATGAGCAAAGTGTCCGAGCAGCAGGCAAAGGCCATGGCGGTGTTCCTGCTGGATGACCTGGAGCATTACCGTGGTCAGGAGGCGCGACGCCTCAAGGAGTTGCAGCACTGGTTTGCATTTCCGCTGTCACTGGTGCCCTTGGACAAGGTGGGTCTGGAGACGGATCAGCGCGCCCGCATCAAGCGCAACGAGGTGGTGCTGGCGTTGAAGGAGGGGGCGGGCACGCGCAATTCCTCGGTGCGGATCATTGCCCCCGCTATGTATCCGGGGCTGGTGCTGGTGATCGGCCCCATGTACCTGTTTGACTGGATGCCGGTCCGCTTGCTGCTGATTGTCTGTGCCGTCAGCCTGGGCATGATTACGGTCGCGTCTTATTTCATCATTCATCCGCTGGAAAAAAAGATCAAGAACGTGGAGCAGGCCGTGCGCCATATCCGCGCCGGGGATCTCAGCGCCCGGGCCGAGGTGGAAGGGCGGGATGAGGTCAGCCAGCTGGCGTTGGCGTTCAACAGCATGGCGGAGCATATTCAGCGACTGATTGACTCCCAGCGGGAGCTGACCCGCGCCGTGTCCCATGAGTTGCGGACGCCGGTGGCCCGTATCCGTTTCGGCATGGACATGATGGCCGATACCGAGGACGCCGATGCCCGTCAGGAGCAACTGGCCGGCCTCGATCAGGATATTGATGAACTGAACAAGCTGATCGATGAGATTCTGACTTACGCCAAGCTGGAGCAGGGGATACCGGTCCTGAATTTCGAGCCGGTGGAACTGGGCGGGCTGCTGGCGCGGGTGGCGAAGGAAACATCGGTGCTGGGTTTCAAGGCGGTGGTGGACGTGGCGCCAACGGCGGAAGGAACTGTGGCGGAGGCCGAAGTCCGCTACCTGCACCGGGTGTTGCAGAATCTGGCCGGTAATGCCGGGCGCTATGCCGAGTCGCACATCCGGCTCAGCGCCTGGGTGCAGGACAATTGGGCGTATGTGGCAGTGGAGGATGACGGCCCGGGGATAGCTGAGAAGGATCGCGAGCGGGTATTCCAGCCTTTTACCCGGCTGGATGACAGCCGCACCCGTGCATCGGGAGGTTACGGACTGGGGTTGTCGATTGTCTCGCGCATTGCCTTTTGGTTTGGCGGCCAGATCACGGTGGACCGGAGCGAGACTTTGGGCGGTGCGCGTTTTGTGATGTCTTGGCCTGTGGTGCAAAAGTTGCGTAACAAACTGCCACGTCAGTAACAGGCCCATTACAGTAAGAGCACAGCGCGGCAACAGAGCCGGGCGGGCCGGAGAGTCATAATGTACTCATGACGTGATCATGGTTCTCCTCCTGGATTCATGTGTTGTACCCCTGTTAAGCCTGCGTATGCAGGCTTTTTTTTGCCTGCATTTTGCCGGAGTGCATGAAGGGCGGGGGCGCGTAAATGTCGAATGTATCGGTGATGGGTCTGGATTCAGCGCTTACCGGGTGAAGTTCTGGTTGTAGTCGTCAATGCGGCTCAGTGCGGCCACCACGCTTTCGTGGATGTCACGGGACTCCTGCGGGTTGTCGCGCAGGGCCAGCAGGGCGCCCTTGAGGGTGGTGGAGCGGGTGTCGATCAGACTGATGACCGTGGCCGCGCTGAGGCGGACCTCGCCGGAGACGTCATTCAAGGCCTGATACAGATAACCCTCCAGCGTCCCGTAGTCATCCCATTGCAGCAGCTGCAGGACGGTCTGTGAGCGCACATCGGCGTCATGGTGGTTGAGCAGCGCGTGCAGGGTGCTGGACATGGCCGGGTCATTGCCATAGGCGTCAATCGGGGCATCCAGATTATTGAGCAGACGCACCAGGACGCGGGGTTCCGCTTCATTCGACAGGGTCTGCACCACAATCCGGTGAACGGCGGGATCGGTCAGGGAATGCCCGGTCAGGATATCCACGCCCAACTCGCGTATCGCCGGATCTGTATCCCGGAGCAGGGCCTGCGCCACCGGCAGGCCTTCCGGGGAGTCGGTGTTACCCAGCAGGGTTTTCAGCCTGAACAGATTTTCCTCATGGCCTGCGGCACGGAGTTGTTGCAACAGTTTCAGGGTTTTGGCGGTGGCGGTGGGCTCCGGTGTCCGGAGTGAGGCGGAGTCCGGGTCGATGTGCGGCGGCAGTGATGCCGGTTGAGTGTGCCGGCTGATCCGAATGGCGGCGGTCGATGCGCTCAGGGGGGCGGCGGCCGGTGCGGATTTTTCCTGCAGCCATCCCGCAGCGCCGGTCAGGAGGGCTAATCCGGCCAAGGCCAAGGCCAGCTGCCGTGTCGTTGATGTACGCATGATGAACCCCCATGACTTGATTCCCTGTCGTTCCCGAATGTTCCGCGACAATGTTCAGGTTGAAATTGTACTTATTGAGTCTATCCTCACGGATTGCAAGTGGTGAATTCTGTGACGGCGGCCACGAAAAACGGGGGAGGCGGACTGGAGGTAGGGAAAAGGCGACTAATGGTGGGCGAGGTAAACGCCGGACAACAAAAAACCCGCGCCAGGCGGGTTTTCGGTATCCAGGTATGGCTTATGCCATGGCCTTGATATGTCCGTTCAGGCGGCTCTTGTGACGGGCGGCCTTGTTCTTGTGAATGATGCCCTTGTCGGCAATACGGTCAATCACGGGAACAGCGGTCGTGTAGGCAGCTGAAGCGGCGGCCTTGTCACCGGAAGCGATGGCGGCGACGACCTTTTTGATGTAGGTGCGCACCATGGAACGCAGGCTGGCGTTATGCTTGCGTTGCTGTTCGTTCTGGCGCGCACGCTTTTTGGCTTGTGCAGAATTGGCCACGGTGGCACTCCTAAAATTAGTCGGTTGCGGGTAACTAATACCCAAAATCAGGCGGGCGATTTTGCCTAGCTATCACCCCCAAGTCAAGCACGACTCGCGTTTTTTAGTGATTTCAGCAGGTCAATTCGCTACTATCCCGGCCTTGCTTCTTTAAATCAGCAGTGGGCCCCAGATGTCGTCTCCCCCCGTGATTCCCGCCGGTAATGCCCCGCCCTCCAAAAAGGGGGGGCTGTGGCGATCGACCATGATCGTCAGCGCCATGACCATGCTCTCCCGTATCCTGGGCCTGGTGCGTGACATGGTGATGCTGAACGTCTTTGGCGCCGACAAGCTGATGGACGCCTTTCTGGTGGCGTTCAAGATACCCAACTTCTTGCGGCGCTTATTTGCGGAAGGGGCCTTTGCCAACGCCTTTGTGCCGGTGTTGTCCGAGTACAAGTCGCGTGACGGCGATGAAGCAGTTCGGCAGTTGGTCGCCAGGGTGGCCGGTTCACTGTCGCTGATTCTGACGGTGATTACCGGGGTGGCCATGCTGGGCGCACCCGCCATCATCTTCCTGTTTGCACCCGGCTTTCGGGGCGATGAGGTCAAGTTTGACCTGGCGGCGGATTTGCTGGTGCTGACTTTTCCTTATTTGCTGATGATATCCATGACGGCGTTTGCCGGCGGTATCCTCAACAGTTACGGGCGTTTTGCCGTGCCGGCCTTTACGCCGGTCATGCTGAACGTCACTATGATTGCCGCCGCGCTGTGGCTGGCGCCGCAGATGGATACACCGGTCATGGCGCTGGGCTGGGGGGTGCTGGCGGCCGGGATCATCCAGCTCGCCTTGCAGATACCGGCGCTGAAGCAGCTGAACATGCTGCCCGCCTTCCGCGTGGACTTCGCGGACAAGGGCGTCAAAAAAATCCTGAGCCTGATGGTGCCGGCCATGTTTGGTGTCTCGGTAAGCCAGATCAACCTGATGCTGGACACCATCCTGGCGTCGTTCCTGATTGAGGGCTCGGTGTCCTGGCTGTACACCGCCGAGCGGCTTACCGAGCTGCCGCTGGGCCTCATCGGCATCGCTATTGCCACGGTCATCCTGCCTTCGCTTTCCGCACGCCACTCCGAAAAATCCCATGCCGAGTTCACCGCCATGCTGGATTGGGCGTTGCGGGTGATTGTGCTGGTGGGCGTGCCGGCCTCGCTGGCGATGCTGGTGCTGGCCGAACCGTTGATAGCGGCGCTGTTTCATCATGGCAAGTTCACCGAGAATGACGTGATGATGTCCGCCGGGGCGTTGAAGGCGCTGTCCGGCGGCATTCTGGCCTTCATGCTGGTCAAGGTGTTTGCTCCCGGCTATTTTGCCCGGCAGGACACGAAGACGCCGGTCAAGATCGGAATTGTCGCCATGGTCAGCAACATGGTGTTCAACCTGATCCTGGTTTGGGAGTACAAGCATGTTGGCCTGGCGCTGGCCAGCACCTTGTCCGCCTTCCTCAATGCCGGGCTGTTGTACTGGGGATTGCACCGGCGCGGCGTTTTCCGGCTGCAAAAACACTGGATTCCGCTGGGGCTGCGTTATCTGGTTGCGAATGCCGCTATGGTTACGGTGTTGCTGTCCATTACACCGGATACAGCTGAATGGTTCCGCATGCACGGCTGGTGGCGTGTGGCCTGGATCCTGGGTATTTGCGGTGCCGGCGGGGCTACCTATCTGGCAGCCCTGACATTGACCGGCTTCAAGTGGCGTGACTTGCGCCACTAATTCCTTATACTTGCTCTTTTGTTCGCCGGGAGAGTCCTCATATTGAGGGGGTCTCCCGTAAATCACGGGTTTTTCAAAAACACAGACCGGCATGAAGCTCCTTCGAAACTGGCAGCACCCCCGACAACTGGAACCGACTGTCGTCACGATCGGTAATTTCGATGGCGTGCATTGCGGGCATCAGGTCATGTTGCGCCGCCTGGTGGAGCAGAGCCATGCCGAAGGGCTGGCCAGCCTGGTAATGGTTTTTGAGCCGCAACCCCTGGAATTCTTTCTGGGCGGCAAGGCCCCCGCGCGCATCATGTCCTGGCGGGAAAAAGTGGAAGTCCTGCGTGATTGTGGTCTGGACTATGTGTTCCTGGCCCGCTTTGACCAGGCCTTCCGTTCATTGAATGCCCGCGCTTTTGTCGAGCGCCTGCTGGTGCAGCAGTTGAACTGCCGCCATCTGGTCATCGGTGATGATTTCCGTTTCGGCTGTGACCGCTCCGGTGACTTTGCATTATTGCAGAAGGCCGGTCTGGAATTCGGCTTTCAGGTGGAGCAGACCCCCACCGTCAGTCTGGCGGAAGACCGTGTCAGCTCCACCCGCATCCGCCAGGCCTTGCAGACCGGTGACTTTGCCTTGGCGGAGCACTTGCTTGGCCGCCCGTTCATGATCAGCGGCCATGTGCGCCACGGTGACAAGATCGGCCGCACCCTGGATTTCCCCACCGCCAATATCAGCCTGAACCGGCAGGTATCGCCAATGGCGGGCGTTTATGCGGTGAAGGTGCATGGCCTGGCGGAAAAGCCCTTGGCTGGCGCGGCCAATGTCGGCACCCGCCCGGCGGTCAACGGCACTGAAAACCGCATCGAAGTGCATATTCTCGATTTCAATGGCGACATTTATGGCCGCCGCATCGGCGTGGAGTTTTGCTACAAGCTCCGCGCCGAAACCCCTTTCCCGTCTCTGGATGCCTTGAAGGCCGCCATCGCCAACGATGTGCTGGCCACCCGCGCCTATTTTCAGCGAGTTGAACATGACTGACGCCAGCAAACCCGATTACAAATCCACGCTCAACCTGCCGGAAACCGGCTTTGCCATGAAAGCCAGCCTAGCAACCCGCGAAGCGGCCTGGGTCAAGGACTGGCAGCAAAACAAGCTCTACGCCCGTATCCGCGAAGTGCGCGCCGGTGCGCCCAAGTACATCCTGCATGACGGCCCGCCCTACGCCAACGGCGACATCCACATCGGTCATGCCGTCAACAAGATACTCAAGGACATCATCCTCAAGTCAAAGACGCTGTCCGGCTTTGATGCGCCCTATGTGCCGGGCTGGGACTGTCATGGCCTGCCCATCGAACTGAATGTCGAGAAAAAGTACGGCAAGGCGGGCGACAAGGTCACCGCCAAGGAATTCCGTAAACACTGCCGTGAGTTCGCACAGGGCCATGTCGAAAAGCAAAAGGCCGACTTCCAGCGCCTGGGCGTGCTGGGCGACTGGGAACATCCCTACCTGACCATGGATTTCCAGCAGGAAGCCGACATCATCCGCGTGCTGGGCAAGATTGCCGCCAACGGTCACCTGCACAAGGGGTTGAAACCGGTGCACTGGTGCATGGACTGCGGCTCGGCGCTGGCGGAAGCGGAAGTGGAGTATGAGGACAAGCAGTCGCATGCCGTCGACGTGGCCTTTGCGGTGCGGGATACGGCGGAATTCGCCAAACGTGCCGGACTGGCGCAAGCCCCGGCTTCTGTGGATTTTGTGATTTGGACGACCACGCCGTGGACGCTGCCCGCCAACCAGGCGGTGTCGCTGCATCCGGAACTGGAATATGTGGTGGTGCAGGCCGCCATTGACGGGCAGACACGGACGCTGGTGCTGGCGAAGACGCTGGCCGACGGCGCGCTGGAGCAGTACCGCGCCGAGAACCCCGTAATTCTGGCGACAGTGCCCGGACAGGCCTTCGAACACCTGTCACTGCAACACCCGTTCTACGAGCGCATTGTGCCGGTCATTGTTGGTGAACATGTGACCGCAGACGCCGGCACCGGGGCCGTGCACACCGCGCCGGGCCACGGTCACGATGACTTCATCATCGGCAACGTCTACGGGCTGCCTGTGGATAACCCTGTGGATAACTCCGGGGTGTTCCTGCCGAACACGCCGCTGTTCGCCGGCCAGCATGTCAACAAGGCCAACGAGCCCATCATTGAGACGCTGAAGGCCAACGACCGCCTGCTGTGCTACAAGAAGATCATCCACAGCTACCCGCACTGCTGGCGGCACAAGACCCCCATCATTTTCCGCGCCACGCCGCAGTGGTTCATCAGCATGGAACAGAAGGGCCTGCGTGATGATGCGATGAAGGCGATTGACGAAGTGCAGTGGCTGCCCGACTGGGGCAAGGCCCGCATCGTCTCGATGATGAACAATCGCCCGGACTGGTGCATTTCCCGCCAGCGCAACTGGGGTGTGCCTATCGCCCTGTTCGTGCACAAGATTACGGGCGAACTGCATCCGAAGACGCTTGATCTTATTGAGCAAGTGGCGCTGCGTGTCGAGCAGTCCGGCATTGATGCCTGGTGGGATACTGAAGCCGTCGAATTGCTGGGCGCTGAAGCCGCCGACTACGATAAGGTCAAGGATACGCTGGATGTCTGGTTCGACTCCGGCGCCACCCATTCCTGTGTGCTGACCCGCCGTCCGGACCTGCAATACCCGGCCGACCTTTATCTGGAAGGTTCCGACCAGCATCGCGGCTGGTTCCAGTCCTCGCTGCTGGTGGCGCTGGCCGCCAACGGCAACAAGCCCTACAAGACCGTTTTGACTCACGGCTTCACCGTAGATGGTCAGGGCCACAAGATGTCCAAGTCCAAGGGCAACGTTGTCGCCCCGCAGGACATCATGAAAACGCTGGGTGCGGATATCATCCGTCTCTGGGTTGCCGCCACCGATTACCGGGGTGAAATGTCGGTGTCGAAGGAAATCCTGGAGCGCATGTCGGACAGCTACCGCCGCATTCGCAACACCATGCGCTTCCTGCTGGCCAACCTCAACGGCTTCGACCCGGCGCAGCATCTGGTGGCCAACGAAGACATGCTGGCGCTGGACCGCTGGGCCGTGGACCGTGCGTATCAGGTGCAACAGGACATCCTGGCCGCTTACGAGTCCTTCGAGTTCCACCAGATTTACCACAAGCTGCACAACTTCTGTTCACTGGACCTGGGCAGCTTCTATCTCGATATCATCAAGGACCGCCAGTACACCACCCAGCCCGACTCGCTGGCGCGGCGTTCGGCGCAGACGGCGCTGTATCACATCATCGAAGCGGTGGTGCGCTGGATTGCACCCATCCTCAGCTTTACCGCCCATGAAATCTGGCAGGAACTGCCGGGTGAACACGGCGAGTCGGTGTTCCTGACGGACTGGTATCAGGGCTTGGCGCCGCTCACCGGCGAATCCGGGGTGCTGAGCCGTGGCTACTGGGATCAGGTGATGGCGGTCAAGGTCGCCGTCAACAAGGAAATTGAGGAAGCCCGCAACCGCAAGGAAGTCGGTTCCGGTCTGTCGGCGGAAGTGGACCTGTATGTTGCGCCCGCCCTGAAGCAGCAACTGGCGGTGCTGGGTGACGAACTGCGCTTCGTCCTGATTACCTCGGCGGCGCGCTTGAACGATGAAAGTGCAGAAGGGCAGGGCACCGAGGTCGCCGGCCTGCGGGTCAGGGTTACGCCGTCCACGTACACCAAGTGCGTGCGCTGCTGGCACTATCGCGCCGATGTCGGCAGTCATCCGGAGCATCCGGAAGCCTGCGCCCGCTGTGTGGAGAATGTGGCGGGCGCCGGGGAGAAGCGCTTGTTTGCCTGAGGTTTCCTTTTGATTGCTGTAACTCCCTTCCCCGATCGGGGAAGGGATATTCAAGGCCGGAATATCTGATATGCCCCCCAAGTTCAACCTCAAAAACCTGCATTGGCTCTGGCTCGGACTCGTCATTCTTGTGCTGGACCAATGGTCCAAGACGTATTTCGAAAACCTGCTTGACCTGGGACAGTCCATCGATCTGCTGCCGGTGTTCAGCTGGACGCTGGCCTACAACACCGGCGCCGCCTTCAGCTTCCTGCATGACGCCGGCGGCTGGCAGCGCTGGTTCTTCATCGTGTTGGCCCTGGGCGTCTGCTCGGCCATGACCGTCTGGCTGACCCGCCTTCCCGCCAATGCCAAAGTGCTGATGGCTGGAATCGGGCTGCTGGTGGGTGGCGCGCTGGGCAATGTCTATGACCGCTTTGTTCTCGGCTATGTCATCGACTTCATCCATGTCCATTACCAGACCTGGCATTTCCCTGCCTTCAATGTCGCGGATTGCGGCATTACCATCGGCGCGGCGCTGTTGATTGTTGACTCCCTTTTTCTCGAATCCAAACGTCAGGTAAACGCGCCATGATCCATGATCCTTCCCTGCAGCGTATCGGCCCGGGCAAAACCGTGACCTTGCATTTCTCGGTGTGCCTGGCGGACGGACAATTACTGGACTCCACCCGTGAGCGACCCGATCCAGCCGTGTTTACGGTAGGTGACGGCAGCCTGACCCCCGGTTTCGAGAAAGCGGTTTTCGGTTTGAAGGTCGGTGACCGCCGTTCCATGGTCATTCCGGCGGCCGAGGCTTTTGGTGACTGGCAGGAAGGCAATGTCCAGACCTTTGCCCGGCACTTGTTCATCAACACCGATCTTTCCGTGGGGCTGGTGGTTTCCTTCGCCGACAAGAGCAAGTCGGAGTTGCCCGGTGTCGTCAAGGAACTGCGTGATGAGGATGTGGTAGTGGACTTCAACCATCCGTTGGCCGGACGGGACTTGCTTTTTGAGGTCGATATAATTAGTGTGCGCGATGCTGATGCACAACCGTTCACTCTAAAAGTGTGAGGGCAAACATATGGAAATCAGGCTTGCCAACCCACGGGGCTTCTGCGCCGGGGTCGATCGCGCCATCGCTATTGTCAACCGGGCCCTCGAAGTGTTCGGCCGCCCCATTTATGTTCGTCATGAAGTTGTGCACAACAAGTTTGTGGTGGATGACCTGCGTCAGCGCGGCGCGGTGTTTATTGACGAGCTGGACCAGGTGCCCAATGGCGCCATTGTCATCTTCAGCGCCCACGGGGTTTCCCGGGCTGTTCAGGATGAAGCCTCGTCGCGCGGCCTGAAGGTGTTTGACGCCACCTGCCCGCTGGTTACCAAGGTGCACATGGAAGTTACCCGTTATGCCAGACAGAATGTCGAGGCCATCCTGATCGGGCATGCCGGCCACCCCGAAGTGGAAGGCACCATGGGCCAGTATGATGTGGGTTCCGGCGGAGCCATCTATCTGGTCGAGAATGAAGAAGACGTGGCGCGACTGGTAGTTCGCGACCCGTCCAACCTGGCGTTTGTCACCCAGACCACGTTGTCGGTGGATGACACAGCGCGCGTCATTGATGCCTTGCGAACACGTTTTCCCGAAATCCAGGGGCCGCGCAAGGACGATATTTGCTACGCCACCCAGAACCGGCAGGATGCTGTCAAGACCCTGGCGGAAGCTTGCCAGGTAGTGCTGGTGGTGGGGTCTCCCAACTCTTCGAACTCCAACCGCCTGCGTGAACTGGCTGAACGCATGGGCGCACGCGCCTATCTGGTGGATAACGCCGACCAGATCCGGCAGGAATGGCTGTCCGGCGCCGGCGCGATCGGCCTGACCGCCGGAGCCTCGGCGCCCGAGGTCCTGATCCAGCAGGTAGTGCATCGCCTGCGCGAGTGGGGAGGGCGGTCACCACAGGAGGTCACGGGTCGCGAAGAGAATGTGGTGTTTTCCATGCCGAAGGAGCTGCGCATCCCGCTGGCAAATGTGTAGCAGTTGACAATTTTTGTCACTCGGTCGTACAAAAGCCCCGATCATCGTTCGCGGCTTGAGTCGGTCGGGAGGCTCAACTATTTTGAATTACAAGAAGACCCCATTAAATCAGGGTAAGCCCCATGAGAAGCAATCAGGGTTATACATTGATGGAGATGACGATCGTTGTATTGATCATGTCCATCCTCGCCGTTACGGCTGTGCCTAAATTCCAGCAGTTATATGCTGAAAATGCAATTGCCACTTCTGCCAATGTGCTGGCGGCCGACTTCAAACATGCGCGTAGTGAAGCGCTGGTGCGGCGAACGAATCTTCATTTCGTACAACTGACGGCGGACACCGTCAACCCTTGGGGCGGCGGCTGGAAAATTGAAGATCAGGCGCTGAATGTTGTGATTTTCGAGAATCGGTCGCTTCCAAAATCCGTCAGGATCGTCAGTGTCCCGGTGCTGGGAGATGTAATGTTGCTGGGTGTCGCCGGGCTGGTTGCTCGGGCTGATGGCACCGTGACCGACCTTGAATTCAAGGTGTGTGACACCAAGGTGACCGGAGAAGTCGGACGCAGCGTGTTTGTCAGCCGGTTTGGACGGGTGGCCGTTCGCCGCCATACCAGTTCCGCTGACTGTACTTAGGGCGAGGTGCTTATGTTTAATCAATCCAGGGTTCATCGCCAACGAGGCACCACGCTGATTGAGGTGCTGGTCTCCATGCTGTTGCTGGCTGTCGCGGTCATCGGCTTTGCCGCCCTGCAGGTACGGGCGCTGACCACGACCAATACAGCGGTCTATCGCGCTCAGGCTGTTGGCATTGCCCAGGAACTGGCCGAGAAAATGCGCGCCAATTACAGCCAGTTGGCTGCATATCGGGGCGCCAATTGGGATGCCTTGCCCGCACAAGACTGCCAGGCCGGCGTCTGCACCCCTGCTGAGATGGTCAGTTACGACATCCGGTCCAGCAAGATGCTGGCCGCTGCGGCATTACCCAATGGCAATGTCGCGGCCCGGCCCTGCGCCGCCGTGAACTCACTGGTGTGCATTTATGTGTCCTGGAATGAAACCACCACCGCCAATACCGGTGCAGTCAACGCCTGTGGCGCCACCTCCGGATCGTACGCCGGTCTGGCGGCCGAGTGCGTGATCATGGAGGTGTACTGATGAACGGTATACGGGCGGCTCGCCGCATGCGCGGCTATTCAATCCTGGAGTTGATGATTGCGTTGTCGATCGGTCTGCTGGTTTCTCTGGCGGCTGTACAGTTGTTCGTCACCAACCAGGTGAACTTCCAGCTGCAGCGCGGCTTGGGAGATGTCAGCGAGAACGGTCGCTTTGCACTGGACTTCATGGGGCGGCAATTGCGTCAGGGCGGGTATGCCCCCCCGGTCAAGACGCTGGAGCAGTGGCCCGCCGTGGTGGTTTCAGCAGCGGACTTGCCGACAGGAACAGCGGGCTTGGCCGTGGTGGTGTCCCAGAACAACCTGCCCAAGCTGGCTCCGGCCGCTACCGGACTTCAGGGTGGCATAGGACCCAGCGACCGGTTGACCATCCAGTATTATTCGCCCAATGCTTCGACAGATTGTGAAGGACAAAATGTGCCGGCAGGCAGCTACGTAGTGGCCCGGTTCTTCCTGCGCGCGGACAGCGTAGCCAATACCGGTTCAGCGCTGGCGTGTGAAGGAGGATATCACGATGGTACATCCACGGCAGTCATGCAGAACTTCCTGACAGGGAACACCGGTGGTGTCGTCATTCTCTCGGCGCTGGACAACTTCCAGGTCTTGCTGGGTATCGGCAATGCGGGGGCAGACCTTTCTCCGCAACAGTACCTGACCATTGCCCAGTACGCCGCTTTACCGACGCCTCGTCCTGACCTGGTTGCCGTCAAACTGGGTTTGCTGGTGAGCTCGGTGGAGGCCAGCGGCAAACTGATTGGCGCCGCACAGTCTATAACGGTGCTGGATCAGACACTGGATGCGTCCACCATTTATGCAGACAACCGTGTACGGCGTCTTTATGCCAGTACAGTGACATTGCGGAATGTGATTCCGTCGATACCGGAATAGGGGGAACTCATGAACGGGACCAACGGTAAGATTCAAGCCGCTGACCGCAGGCAGCAGCAGGGGGCGACCCTGATAACGGTCATGATCATCATGGTGGTTATTACCATGCTGGGGCTTACGGCCATGCGTATGGGCTTATCCAGCCTGGCTCTGGCTTCCAACAGCCAGGCCAGCAATATCCTGTTCCAGGCCGCCGACGTCGGCATGATGGAATTCGGTTTGGCCGTGGATGAAACCAAGGGTTATGCCGACCGGAAAATGACGATTGGCGGTGTGGAAAAGACGGGCTTCCTGACGGCGGCGGTAGCGGTGGCGGTGGAGGGTGTGGACCCGGCCACTATTCAGGAATTCAACTACTGCCTGACTCCCAAACGCGCCACCCGCCTGACGCCCGGGTTTTGTGATGCTGAGCAAACCAGTGACTACATGACCGGCCGGGATACCGTGGTGGTTCAGGTGACGCTGAAGCCGGTCTATAACAACGAAATATTGCTCGGTTCGGACTCCGCTTCAGTGGGGCCGGTCCGCAGTTACAAGTTCATGGTGTATTCAACGGCGGTGTTGCCGGCTTTCGGCTCTGCCAGCAAGTCCGACATCAATGATTGTCTGCGTCTGGTAAATGATGACGGTGACAGCTATAACCTGAATCCTCAGGATCCGGCCTCTGTCACCGAGTTGACCAACCGTCACGGGGTAACGTCCGTGACGGACTGCCTGACCGATGTGGGCGCTGTGTTCAGCACCACGCTCAATCAGGTGGTTTACGGCATACCTAATCTGTAACACGCTCCAATTTTCGCGGTAACGAGGTGCATCATGAGCAAGCATAGCAACAAGAAAAACTGGCAAATGAGCGTAGCGGGTTTCTCCTACGTATCGCTGGCGATTGCGCCCGTTTATGCCAGTGACGTGGAAATTTACACCCAGGCGATCAGCAGTTCGGCCTTGTCACCGGTGGTGATGATGATGCTGGATACCTCGGGTAGTATGGCGTACTGCGTGGACAGTACTTCAACTTCGTCGTGCGGCACCACGGCCAAACGCCGCGATCAGGTTCTGAAAGCAGCCGTTAAAGAGGTGCTGACCGGCGCCAGCCCGGCGCCGGGTTATGTGAAGATGGGGCTTAGCCGTTACCAGAACGATGGTGATGACGGCGGCTGGGTGGTGTATCCGGCGCGCCCTCTGGATGCACTGGTGGCCATTGCTCCGGACGGCGTGGTCACCAACGGCGTGACCAGCAGCAGCGGTGACACCGGTCCGGGAGGACTGACGGCAACCACGCTGACCATTGCCGGCGGCGTCGGGAATGAGGGCGGCCTGTATTTTCCGAAAGTGATGGTTCCAAAAGGGGCGTCCATTCGCTCAGCCCACATTGAGTTGGTGGCCAAGAACTCAGACTCATCCGCCGCCACATGGCAAATGTCCATTGAGGATACCGGCAACGCGCAGATATTTTCCACGACCAACCCCTTGAGCAGCAGCTCGCGGCCTTTCAAACCGGCCACCATGTCTATCGAAATGGAAAGCTGGACGGCGGGTAATACATACAGCGTCGATGTCAGGGAGCTGGTGCAGGAAGTAGCGGGGAACCGGTCGGACTGGTGCGGCGGTAACGCGATGTCCTTCCGTTTGCGTGAAACCGGGGCCGGGCAACGACGTGCTTATTCCTGGGATGCAGACAGCAACCTGGCTGCCCGTTTGGTGGTGGACTTCGCCGTGGATCCGACCGCCACCGACAGCTGCCTGTATCTGGAGAATCAGGTTTCCTATTTTTATACCGGCATGCTGCCGACCGGCGTGGTGGATACCGCCCAAGCCAAGCGGGATGACGTGCGCTGGGATGATGGCAGCACCAGTGTGGGCAGCAGCACCGACACGTCGTTAAGCTACAACTCCATCTCGTCCGGCAAAAAGCGCCGCATTGCGGTCCGCATGACCACGGCCAACCCTGTGCCCAAGGACGCGACCATCAACAGCGCCACCTTCCGCGTGACGGCCGCCAGCACCACCAGCTCCAAGGATACAGCACTGTATTTCTTCAAGCAGGCGAACATGCCGGCCATATGTACGTCCAGCGGTTGCACCAAACCGGCGGATACGGTGGACAAGCTGTCGCCGGTGCAGGTGTGGCCAGCCAGGAGTTTTTCCACGGATCAAGTGGTTCCCATTGCGGTCAATGTCAGTAACCTGAGTCCCATCATCAACGGTGCGGCGAGTTCACAAGTCACTGCATTGACCATGTTGATGCTCAATAACACCACCACAACGTCGGCGGCCGCCATTCGCTCTGCTGACAACAGCATTCAGAAGGCCCCGTATCTGGAAGTCAACTGGAGCGGAACCATCACGGACCTGACCCGTATGACGACCGTCCGCAAAGAGTTGGTTGACATAGTCAATGCTTTGCCCGCCAACGCCAATACACCGCTGGCGGACGCCTATGCGGACTCCGCCCGCTATCTGTTGGGCCTCACCCCGCACACGGTCAACGACGGCGACTCCAATATCCCGTTGCCTCCTGACTCCCGCACCATGTCAGGGACCAAGTTCAGATCTCCGGTCAACACCAGTGACCAGTGCTCCGGCAACTACATCTTCCTGTTGACTGACGGTGAGCCCAACGGACTGGCGGATGTCCAGAATAATATGCTGGGGAAGGCCGGCGAGTGGGAGGGCATCACCGGCCGCGCCTGCACCGTACCGGCAGGCACCACCGTCACCGGCACGGCCGATGTCACGGACTGGAAATGCATGATGGACCTGGCGGATACCATGTCCAACACCACCAAGAACCCTTTGGGTGTCAGCGTCAAGACCAACTCGGTGTTCCTGGGGCCGGATGCCTCCGCAGCGGCCAAGTCCAACATGGGCAAGGTCGCGACCTTGGGGGGCGGTAATTTTTACACCGCCGCCAACACGCAGGATCTGGTCGATGCCCTGACCCGCACCATTACCGACGCCATCAGCAATACCGGCCTGATTGCCTCGCCCGGTGTGGCGGTCAACCAGTTCAACCGCCTCAACTCGCTGGATCAGGTCTATTACGTCCTGTTCGACCCCACCCGCGCCAGCAAGCGCTGGAACGGCAACCTCAAGCGTTACAAACTGGATGTGGGCAGCGACGGGGTGCTGGATGTGAACGGCATCCCGGCTGTGAACGGCGACGGCTCCTTCAAGCGTGACTCGCAAAGCTTCTGGAGTGCTGCGCCTGATGGTAATGACAGCACCTCCGGCGGCGCCGCCGGCATGTTGCCGTATCCCACGGATCGCAATATCTTTACCTATGTTGACAGCTCCAAGCCAGCACTGGACAAAGTGGACACCGCCAGCAGCAGCTTTGTCAGCGCCGCGCTGCCCTTGATGCCGGCCGGCGCCAATACCACGTCGGTTTTCACCAACCTGATCAACTGGTACAAGGGGTTTGAGGTTGAGGACATTTATGGTCCGCAGCTGACTGCTGCTGAACTGGCGGCAGCCGGGGAACGCAAGAAAATAGGCGGCGGCTTGCATTCGCGCGCCTCGCTGGTCAACTACGGTTTCACCGGAACCGATGCAGCCAATGCGGCCAACCAGAAGAACATCCTGTTCTTCAGTACGCTGGGCGCCACCCTTCACGGCATTGAGGCCAATACGGGTGTCGAAAAGTTTGCTTTCATTCCGGCCGAAAAGCTGCCGGTGCTGAAATTACTGTACGACAACCCAGGCTCTGTGGAGCCGGAATACGGTCTTGACCTGACCTGGACGCTTTACCGTAAAGACACCAATGCCGATGGCCAGATCAACGGTGCGGGTGGCGACAAGCTCTATGCTTATGGCGGCATGCGCATGGGCGGGCGGAACTACTATGCCCTGGACCTGACCAGCATCACCACCCCGAAAATGCTGTTCACCCTGAAAGGAGGCACCGGCGCTTATACCAACATGGGGCAGACATGGTCGCAGCCGGTGTTGGCGGACATCAAGGTGGGCGCTACGGTCAAGAAAGTACTGGTCTTCGGCGGTGGCTATGATGAATGCTGGGAAGACAGTTCCTGTGGCAGCACCCAGTTGGGCAACCAGTTGTATATTGTTGATGCCGAAACCGGTGAGTTGATCTGGTGGGCATCCGGCGCCGGAGCACCCTCCGCGACCCCGGCCGCCTTCAACGTGACGGCCATGTCCAGCAGCATTCCCTCGCAACCCAAAGTCATGGATATCAACTCCGACGGCTTGGCCGATACCATCTACTTTGGCGATCTGGGCGGCCAGTTGTTCCGGGCGGATATCGTCAATGGCAACGGTGCTTCGGCGCTGGTGAAACGTGTCAAGGTGGTGGCGCAATTGGGCAGTAATGGCGTGAGCGGGGCAACGGCTGCAGATGGCCGCCGTATCTACGAGCCGCCATCTGTTGCGCTGTTCAGGGATGAAACCATGAAGAAAATCTTTGCCGCTGTGGCGGTAGGCACGGGTAACCGCAGCCGCCCGCTGAATATGGCGACACAGGATCGTTTTGCCGTGCTCTTTGACTATGATATGGGCCGCTCCGATCTGTTGACGGCGACGGCAGCCAGTCTGCAGGGCACACTGAAGTTTTCAAACCTGATATCGCTGGATCTCGCCACCGACACCAGTACCGGCACGCCCACATATACGCTGGCGGCAGGCAAATACACGCCGAACAGTTATGGCTGGTATGTCAACCTCAGTAGTGGCGGGGAAAAGAGCCTGTCCCCGGGCATCATTTTCCTGAAGAAGCTGATGTTTACTACCTATCTGCCGCTGGCTTCCCAGACCGGTTGTTCGGTGGTGGTGGGTTACACCAACCTCTACCAGATGTGCATGCCGTACGGTAACAAGTGTGATGCTGCTACACCGCGGAAGAGTGAAGGCATCATTCCGGGTTTGGGGGGTGAGCCGCAATTGGTTTATCAGTCCTCGAACGTCGCCGATACCACCGCGAGTTGTGCCGAGCCGCCATGCGATAAACTGAAGGTTTTGATCAGCACAAAACTGTCAGAAGAGGAAGCCGGCCTGAAGAAGCAACTGCAAAACCTGCGTCGCTGGCGCGAGAAGACCCGCCAGTAAGCGGTTCAATAGTCCACCATGCAACACCAGGAGGCCGGTAACGGCCTCCTGACATGTCGGGAGTGAGAAACATGAAAAAGAACAAGGGCTTTACCCTGATGGAAATCATGGCGGTGGTCACTATCTTGGCCATCCTGGTTGCCGTTGCCGTTCCCAGTTACCGGCAATATGTCACCAAAGGCAACCGCACCGGGGCGCAAGCGGAGATGATGCAGATTGCTTCGGCGCTGGAGCGTTACAAGGCTCTGCAAATGACGTATACCAACGCCACGCTGGCGGCCGGGCCGGGCTCGGTTTACGGCTCTTCGGTTTATCCCAAAGACGCTACCGGCAGCAGGGTGCTTTATGATCTTTCTTTTACTGTAGCGCCAAGCACGACTTGGGAGTTACGGGCCGTTCCTAACGCGGGTGGCCCGCAAAAGGGTAATGGCGCCCTTTTTCTGAACAGCGCCGGTCAAACCTGCTGGTCGCAGTCCGGCGCCGCTACTTGTACTTATGGTACGGATAGGGCTTGGTAAACCTGTCAAGGACAGCTAATGGCTCCGCCGGTCGTAGACTCATGAACACCATCACCGTTGGTGTCACGGGATAGCCGCACGCGACCACCGCGGTTGACAATCACCTGGCGGCGATAGGCTGGCTCCGCATCGGCAGAGCAATAGGTAAAGCTGCCGTTTCCGGCATAGGGGGTTCCCATGGCCTCCACCAGCAAGGCTCCGTTGCCGCCAAACCCCTGCCAGGCAACTACGGAAGGGCTTGCGTTCAATGGAGTGAAGTGCAGGATTTCTTCCCCGACATCCTTGTCGCGGCTGCGGTTGCTGTCCACAAACAGCAGTAAACCGTCTACCCACCGGCCATTGCAGTCCACTGCGCTGGAACTGCCGCAAAGGCCCACCGGATAGCCGCGCTCAATGGCAGCCAGCCGGGCCTGATTCGTCATTTGGGCAATTTCCGAAGTGATCCGCCAAGCCTGTATGCGGGCAAAGAGATCCTTGAAGCGGGGAACGGCGAAGGCGAGAAGTATGCCGGTCAGTATAATGACGACCAGCATTTCAAATAAGGTCATTCCTTGATCTTTCATGTGATTTCCCTTTATATTCAATGCTATCCTAGCAAGCGCGGTATTCTATCCATTTTGTTTGCGGAGTCAAGGGCATGAAGGTGGTGGTAATCGGCGGCGGCATCATCGGCATGTTGACGGCTCTGGAACTGGTCAAGGCGGGTATTGCAGTGAGGGTCCTGGATAAAAGTCATCCGGGAACGGAGGCGTCGTGGGCGGGCGGTGGTATTGTGTCGCCGCTAT
This sequence comes from Fluviicoccus sp., assembly GCF_030646115.1. Lineage (GTDB taxonomy): Bacteria > Pseudomonadota > Gammaproteobacteria > Pseudomonadales > Moraxellaceae > Fluviicoccus. The sequence goes on along the minus strand of NZ_JAUSMX010000018.1, from coordinate 342,122 downwards.
ACCCTTGGCGCTATCCACCGGCGGTATCGGCGCTGGCAGTCATGGCGCAAGAGCTGTATCCGGCGTTGGCCGCTGAATTGACCGGGTATTCAGGTATTGATCCCGAACTGACGGTTTGTGGGATGTTAATGCTGGGGGCCGATGACGCCCGGGATGCTATGGTCTGGAGCCGCAAGTATGGGCGGCGCATTCACTTGCTGCAAGGCCATGCGTTGGCGGCCATGGGTGATGGGCTGGCGCAGTTTAACGACGGCATCTGGTTACCGGATGTTGCCAATATCCGCAACCCACGATTATTGCAGTCCTTGCGCAGAACGCTGGAAATACGCGGTGTGGCGGTGGACGGTGGCCGGGAAGTGGTGTCGTGGGAGCGGGTTGGCAACCGGATGAGGGCGGTCCGTTTGGCAGGCGGAGAAACGATAGAGGCTGATCAGTTTGTGTTGGCCGCTGGCGCTTGGTCAGCGGGCCTGTCCTCAACTTTGGCGGGGCCAATGCCAGTGCGTCCGGTAAAGGGACAAATGCTGTTGTTCCATGCCCCCGATGCCGGTTTGAGACATATCCTGCTGCACCAAGGGCATTACGTTATTCCACGTCGGGACGGCCATATTTTGTGCGGTTCAACCCTGGAAGAAACCGGTTTTGACAAAAGCATCACGGCAGAAGCGGCGGTTGACTTGCATGCGGTAGCGGCAAAACTGGTCCCTTCGTTAGGGGCCATGCCTCCGGTGGCTCACTGGGCCGGCCTGCGTCCCGGCTCGCCCAATGGCATTCCTTTTATCGGCCGCCATCCGGAGGCGCACAATCTTTGGGTGAATACCGGGCATTACCGCAACGGACTGGTGCTGGCGCCGGCATCCGTACAACTGCTGGGGGACTTGATGCTGGGACGCAAACCCGTCCTGGATGCCTCACCTTATGCCATGCTGGACATGCGTGCCGAGGATCAGGCTTCTTCTTCGTCCTGAGTGTCGTCATCCAGTCCAAGCTTTTTCAGGCGATAGCGCAGGGAACGAAAGGTCATGCCCAGTTTGCGGGCGGCGGCCGTCCGGTTCCAGCGAGTTTCATCCAGCGCCTTCAGGATCAGGTTTTTTTCGACCGTCATCAAATAGTCCTCAAGGCTGTCGCCGGGCATGGACAACGACGGCATGGATGGAACCGTCAGGCTGGTGGACTCGGCGATATCGGATGAGGTTATCGCTCCGTCCGGCAATTGCAAATGTTCGGGCAGGATGGAGCCGCCTTCGCACAAGGTCAGCGCGCGTTCCAGCGTGTTTTGCAATTCCCGGACATTGCCGGGGAAGGTGTAGGATTTCAACAAATTCCGGGCGGCTGGGCTCAGGGAGGGTTTGACGATACCCCAGTCATCACTCAGTCGTTTGAGGAAAGTTTCGGTCAGGTAGATGATGTCATCGCCACGCTCCCGCAATGCCGGTATGCGGATCTGGATGACATTGATGCGGTAGAACAAATCCTGACGAAAGCGTCCGGCGGCCACTTCCGCCGCCAGATCCTTGTGAGTGGCGCTCAGCAGGCGCACGTTCACTGGAATTTCCTTGGCGTGGCCGATGGGGCGTACGGTTTTTTCCTGAATGGCGCGCAGCAGTTTGACTTGCATGGCTAATGGCAGATCAGCCACTTCATCCAGAAACAACGTGCCCTCATGGGCGGCTTGGAACAACCCCTGCTTGTCCTCAGTGGCTCCGGTAAAGCTGCCTTTTTTATGCCCGAAGAATTCACTTTCCATCAACTCTGATGGAATGGCGCCGCAGTTGACCGGAACAAAAGGTTTTCGGGCGCGGGGACCCCAGTCATGAATCAGCCGGGCTACTACTTCCTTGCCGGTTCCTGATTCGCCGCTTATGTAAACCGGCGCCTGGCTGCGCGACAACTTTCGGATAGTTTCCTTGAGCTCCCGCATGGGGGAAGACTGTCCCAGCAACCGGGCGTCCTCTTCAGCAGCCGGAGTCGGCTCCATGGGGCGCGACAGCTCCAATGCATTCCGCACCAAATCGCGCAAGCGACTCAATTCCACCGGTTTTGACGCAAAATCAAAAGCGCCCGCTTTCAGGGCGATAATCGCGGTTTCGATGCTGCCGTAGGCAGTAATGACGGCAACCGGAATGTGCGGCCAGGTTTTCTGGATGCTCAGCACCAGGTCAATACCGCTCCCGTCCGGAAGGTTCATGTCCGTCAGGCAAAGCGTAATCGGTTGGGTTTGCAGAATCCGCATGGCGGACGCCACAGTGTCGGCAGGCAGGCAATCAATATCCATACGATTAAGAGTGATTTCCAGTAACTCTCGGATATCGGGTTCGTCATCAACGATCAGGGCGAGGGGCTTCATGCTTATATCAATCGGTTAGGGTGCGAGAAAGTAATCCGGAAACAGGCCCCCGACTCCTGGGGGATATAGTCCAGATGCGCCTGATTAGCTTCACACAACTCGCGGGAAATATACAGCCCCAGTCCGGTGCCGTTATTGCCGGTTGTGTAAAACGGTTCAAACAAGTGCCGCATTTGTTCCGACGGAACGCCACGGCCGTGATCGCGAACCTCAAGAAACGGCAGTTTGCTGACGATATCCTCGTCACAGACAATACTGACAGTACGGTTATCGTTGAGGCTTCCGTGATGGATGGCATTGGACACCAGATTGGTGACCACTTGATACAGTTGCTGCGGATCAAAACGGACAGTCAGTCCGGAGTCACATTCCTTTTCGATCTCAATGTCCGGATGAATGTGGCGCATGTCTTCAAGGAAAATATCCAGCCACTGGCTGAGCAGGATCAGCTCTGGCAGCGACTTGTCCCGGCGTGACAGTTGCAGCACACTTTCAATAATGCCGTTTACCCGCACGCAGTGTTGCTGGACGATGTTCAGCAATCGGCGGTCCGGGCCCTCAATCACCGGTGACTCGGCCAGTAACTGGGCGGCGTGACTGATGGCCCCCAGCGGGTTCCGGACTTCATGGGCAATGCTGGCCGTCAGCCGGCCCAGCGACGCCAGTTTCAATTGCTGGGCCTTTTGAGTCATTTGCGCCGTATTCTCCACGAATATCAAGGTAAAGCTGGCGCCCCGACCTTTGCCCAGGCTCATGAAGGTGACACTGAGTTCAGGGTAGCCGGGCTGGTTCTTGAAAATCAGTGGCCGGATCATCTGGTGGCGGCGCCAGGCCACCAAGCCCTCGTCCAGCGGGGCGGATATTTCCTGAAGGTTGACTCCGGTAAAAACGCTTTCCACACCCAGTAACTGGCGGCTGGCATTGTTAATCAAAATCAGGCGGCGGCCTTCATTCACTACCAGAATGCCGGTGTGCATGCGCTCCACGATCTGCTCGTTGAGTTGTTGCAGATTGGCGATTTCGACAGACCTTTCCCACGCCAGCGCTTCCATTTGCCGGAAACGATGGCTGATCATCTGGCTGAACAGGGCCACGGCAAAAAAGCTCAGGCCGAGCAGCGATGACTGCACCAGGGTTTGCAGGTCTATGGTTTGTGCATTGCTGAGAATGGAGTAAAACTGTTCATACAGCACGGCAACCGTGGCGACAGCGGCAATCAGCGGCCCTTGTTTGCCGGGCAGCAGAATGTTCCCGGCCGCGACAATCACCAGATAGAACATGCTCAGCTGGATGCTGGGTCCGCCGCTGGCGTGCATGATCAGGGTGATGGCGACAATATCCAGCAGCGTCAGCATTAATCCCTGGAAACGCGGCTCGGTGCGCAGCTTGCCGGTCAGAACCAAACTGGCGGCGCAGATCAGCAGGTAAATCGTGCTGGAGATCAGATACAGAAAGGGGTTGTCGGCGCCCAAAAGGGGCGTGGACGGCCGGATGGCGAAAAGTCCGACCAGCAAAATCGCAAGCACCAACCGGTAGTAAACATAGACCCGCAGCAGCCGCCAGTCGTTATCGTCACCGGCATGAAAGGTAGACGCCGCAGTCATGGGTTGTCCCGATGCCACGCGTCCCGGTGGGCTTCCGAACAAAAATAATGTCCCTGGGAACGGACACACTCGGTTTCAGGAATGTTGACCCGGCAATAGCGGCAGGCATGCATGGCGGTGGCGGCCGGTGGAGCCGGTTCTTGGGACGATGGGCCGGCAAGGCTGCGGCGGATGAGGGAGATGACCAGCCAGACAATGGCTGCCACAACTATCAAACGAATCATCGACGCCTCGTTTTCGGACTTTTGCAGGGAATCGCGCTAGTCTATCCTATGCGCTTTCCGCTGCAAGCCGGTATTTGGATATGTCATTGTCGATTGCGATTGCTCAGCAGGACTTCTGGGTGGGTGATATTGAAGGGAACGCCCGTAAAGCCGTTGAACTGGCCGACCGCGCCCGTGCGATGGGGGCGGATCTGATTGTATTCCCCGAACTGTCCCTGACCGGCTATCCCCCCGAAGACCTGTTGCTGCGGCCCAGCCTGGAGCTGCGAGTCAATGCTGCACTTGAACTGGTGGCGGGCATACGCGGCATTCTGGTCGTCATCGGCTATCCGCAACGGCGAAAGGGTGATCTCTATAACTTGGCGGGCGCCTGGCTGGATGGCCGCTGCCTGGTCGAATATGCCAAGCAAAAACTGCCGAATTATCAGGTATTTGATGAGCGCCGTTATTTCGAGCCGGGCCATGAAAGCGTTGTCTTCGATTTCAAGGGCGTGCGGCTGGGCCTTACCGTTTGCGAGGACATCTGGCACGCCGGGCCAATGGCAGCGCTGAAGTCGGCGGGGGCGCAACTGGTGCTGAACCTCAATGCCTCGCCCTACCATATCGGTAAACAGGCAGAGCGCCTGCAAGTTGTTGGTGACCGGTGTCGGGAATCCGGTTTGCCGGTGGTTTACGCGAATCTGGCGGGCGGACAGGATGAACTGGTCTTTGACGGAGGCTCTTTCGCCATGGATGCAGATGGCCGCGTGGCGGTGGAGTTGCCCTTGTTCGCCGCGCAGTTGGAGCTGGTCAGATTCCGTCTGGATGACTTGTGTTTTGAGACTGGTGTTCGGGCGCGTCCGCAGGGCGTTGAGTCAGCGGTGTATCAGGCATTGACGGTTGGGGTCCGTGACTATGTCAATAAATGCGGGTTCAAAGGCGTGGTGCTGGGATTGTCCGGCGGCATCGACTCCGCACTGGTGCTGGCCATTGCCGTGGATGCGTTGGGGCCGGAACGGGTGCAGGCGGTGATGATGCCGTTCCATTATACCTCGTCGATGAGTCTGGAAGATGCAGCGGCAGAGGCCGCCACGCTGGGGGTGGGTTACTCAGTGCTGGAAATTGCTCCGGCGGTTGAGTCCTTCCAGCAAATTCTGCAGCCGGTTTTTGCCGGTTTGGCCAAGGATAAGACCGAGGAGAATCTTCAGGCACGCGCCCGTGGCGTGTTACTGATGGCTATTTCCAACAAGAAGGGCTGGCTGGTGCTGACCACCGGCAACAAGTCCGAGATGGCGGTAGGCTATGCCACACTCTACGGGGATATGGCGGGTGGGTTTGATGTGCTGAAGGATGTGCCCAAAACCCTGGTCTTCCGGCTGGCTGAATACCGCAACGCCCGTGACGGGCAGGAAGTGATTCCGCAACGGGTGATTGACCGTCCGCCGTCCGCTGAACTGGCGCCGGACCAGAAAGATGAAGACAGCCTGCCGCCGTATCCGGTGCTGGATGCCATTCTGGAGAGCTACATAGAGCAGGATTTAAGCGCCGAGGCGATTATTGCCGACGGTTTTGATCGTGAGACGGTCTATCGGGTCATCCGAATGGTGGATTTCAACGAGTATAAACGACGGCAGGCGGCAATTGGTCCACGCATTACCACGCGTGGTTTTGGTCGTGACCGCCGCTATCCGCTGGTGAACGGCTGGAGGCCCGGACACTGATTCATTTCCGGAAAATCAGTCCGGGGAATCTTTTTTGGGGCCGGTTTCCGACGGGACGCGGATGACGACGGTTCTGGACAGCATGTCGTGCCAGGCGACCCCGCGCCCATGGAGGAAAGCCCACAGATAGTTGCCGGCAAAACCGAAGAGCAGGCTGATTATGAACAGGCCGGGACTGCGGTAAAGTACGTAGGCGGTGAGGCCGCAAACCGCCGGCAAGATCATGGCGGCAGCACAGCGCCCGAAAGAGTCGGCCCACCCCAGCAGGCTGCCGTCCGGGCGAATGACCCGGATGCGCCAAGTCTGCATGCCCAGGGTCTGCCCCTGTTTCCGCCAGAAGTAGCCGTAAAACAGCCAGGTCGTCAGCACCATGACCGGAAACAGCACCAAGCGGCGGAAATCGCCGGACAAGACCGTGGCTTGATGGCGGGCCGAGGCTTCGTCCGGCGTGGCGATGCCGATCAGGATGGCGCCGACCACCGCATTGAGGGCAATGATCAGCAAGGCGTCATAGACAGCGCACATCAAGCGTACACCCATGCCAGCCAATTCGACGGACGGGCGAGGGTCTTCAGCCGGTAACTCCGGGGAGCGGGACTTTTTTTTGGAGGATCTGGACATGGGAGGAGGGCGCATGGTGCCGAAAAGAGGAATCGAACCTCCGACCTACTGATTACGAATCAGTTGCTCTACCGACTGAGCTATTTCGGCATGACCGTTAATGAGTCCGCAATTCTAACGACGACACGCCAAAAAACAAGTGTGTCCGCCACTCATTTTTGCTATATTCCGCCTCCTTGTTGTGTCTGGCTCTGACGAAGAGACTGTCAGGGTAGGCCAAAAGAATGGTCGCGTGTCGTTCCTGCCGGAATACTCCTGAAAAGCGCAGGGGGGCGACACCCAATCCACCACTCTTTTTTTTAGGTGCATCATGAGAGCCGATATCCATCCGCGTTACGAAGAAATCACCGCCACCTGTTCGTGCGGCAATATCATCCAGACCCGTTCCACCTTGGGCAAGAACATCCATCTGGACGTGTGCGGCAAGTGCCACCCGTTCTATACCGGTCAGCAGAAGGTGGTTGACACCGGCGGCCGTATCGACAAGTTCAAGCAGCGTTTCGGCGTTCGCGGTGTGGTCAAGAAGTAAGACCCGCTGCCGGATTTCCGGTTGTGCTGTATAAAAAAACCCGCCGTGAGGCGGGTTTTTTTATGGGGGTCAAAAAATCTCGTCGGGAGATGTTTGCACGGGCGGGGTATCAGGGGTGACGGCTTCGTTCGGGTCAGTGGCGGCCGGATCAGCATCAGGTGTTACCGGGGCGCTGCCGCTGCCCGATGCGGGTGTAGCTGCTTTCATGCCGCCCGGCGGAGTCAGCCATTGGTCGGGGAGGGGGGCCAATGCCACCTTCATGAAATCGTTCCAGATCGGCAAGGCCGCGTAACCGCCATACTCCAGACGACCCAGAGGGGCAGGATTGTCAAAGCCGACCCAGGCTACTGCCACCATGCGCGGGTTGAAACCGGCGAACCAGGCATCCTTGGCGTCATTGGTGGTTCCTGTCTTTCCGGCGATATCACTGCGCCCCAGGCTCAAAGCACCCCGTCCAGTGCCATGCAGAATCACATCGCGGAGAATATTGGCCATCTGGTACGCGGATTTGGCCCCCATGACCCGGCGGGCCGGCGGATAAGCGGGAAGTTCCGAGGCAATGACGGCAACGGGCGGAGTCGGAGGAGGGGTGACAGTGATGTCCGAGCCTTGGCCGGTAATTTCGACCGGCGCATCGGATTCGGCGGTCGGCGTAGTCGGGCCGGCCGGTTCCGCAGTGATAACGGGATGTTCGCATTCCCGGCATACTTGTTCCGGAGTGGCCCGGAACAGGACATTGCCGCGTGCGTCTTCAATACGCTCAATGAAGTAGGGGTTGATGCGATAACCGCCATTGGCAATCACGGCGTAGGCGGTAGCCATTTGCACCGGCACAACCTGCGCCGTACCGAGGGCCAGGGTCAGGTTTTTGGGAAGTTGGTCATCCATGAAACCGAAGCGGTCCAGATAGGATCGGGCCCGGTCAACACCAACTGCTTGCAACAGCCGCACTGAAACCAGATTGCGCGACAGATAAAGGGCGCGGCGGAGAGTGATGGGGCCCATGTACTCGCCATCCGAGTTGCTGGGCGACCAGTTGCCGACCGTCATAGGCGCATCGTTGATCATGCTCTGCGGGGTATAGCCCCGCTCCAGCGCCAGGGTATAAATGAAAGGTTTTAATGTCGAGCCAGCTTGCCTCCACCCCTGCAGGCTGCGATTGAACTGGCTTCGCCCATAATCAAAGCCGCCAACCAGCGCTTCAATGGCGCCCGTATCCGGGTTGAGGGCGATCAGTTGTCCCTGTGCTGCCGGAATTTGTGACAAACGCCAAGCGTTGCCGGATTTCCGTACACGGATAATATCGTTGAGCTTGACAATCTGGCCCGCTTTTCCGGGCGAAGCGCCTAGGCTGTTCACAGTTTTGTAGGGTCTTGCCCAGCTGAGGCCAGGCCACTCAATGCGAATCGTCGCGCCGTTTTTGAGGATGGCGGTGACGGCGCGCTTCTCGATACCGGTGACCTTGGCTGGCGTCAGCCCCCCCGCTTCATAAAAGCCTGCCAGCGGTACATCATTCGCTTCTGCGCCACGCCAGCCATGGCGGCGGTCGTAAGCACTCAGCCCGTCTATAACGGCGCGGACGGCTGCATTCTGGTTATCGGAGTGGACACTGGTATAGATGCGGTATCCGGCGCCCTGAATTTTTTCCCCGAACCGAGCCACCAGTGCCGCACGAACCATTTCAGCCAGCCAAGGGGCGTAAACCTCGGTCTTTGGAGGGCGGAAGTTCAGGCCAACGGGAGCGTCGATGGCAGCATCGTACTGAAGTTGATCAATGTATTTGAGGCGCAACATGCGCCCCAGTATCCAGTCGCGGCGCTCAAGTGCGCGCTTTGGGTTAACCACGGGATTGTATTTGGAGGGTGCCTTGGGCAACCCGGCAATCATCGCCATTTCGGCAAGAGACAGTTGCGTAACATTTTTACCATAGTAAACTTCAGCGGCAGCCCCGATGCCGTAGGCCCGTTGTCCCAGGAAGATCTTGTTGACATACAACGCCATGATTTCCTGCTTGGTCAGGGCATGTTCAATGTTTCTGGCCAGAAGGATCTCGGTGAATTTGCGGCTGAACGTGCGACGGGATGACAAGAAGTAATTCTTGGCAACCTGCATGGTGATGGTGGAGCCTCCGGACTGGATGGAGCCGGTTTGGGCAATATCCGCCATGGCCCGCGCCAGCCCCTTTAGGCTGATGCCGCTGTGATTGAAGAAGTTGTCGTCTTCGGCTGCCAGGAAGGCCTGGACAAAAAGCGGGGGAATTTCATCAAACTTCAGGGGGCGGCTGTGCTTCTCGCCAAACTCACTGATAAGTTTTCCGTCGCGGCTGTAAATTTGCAGGGGGGTTTCGAGAGAAATTTCCCGGAGTTGCTCAACGTTTGGCAATTGCGGGCTGAGATATAAATAGACGCCACAGCCCAATAGTATTAGGCTTAGCATACCCGCAAACATGGCCGCGGCAAGGGTGCGCGTGCGGCTGGAGGAAGCTTCGGAATGATTCATTGCAGATCAGGGAATCCAGTCAGGTCTAGTGAGAACCACATAGCGATGGGGGATTATAGCCGCAAGAAGCACTTGTGCGGCAATTGCAGTCGTGTTAAGACTACTACTTAATGCTTTTGGGTATGAATGTGGCGTAAGTCCACATTTTCACTAAAAAAATAAAAGGGAACCAATGCCGTGCTGCCCTTTCTGATGAAAAAGAACGCCAGCCTTCTCGGGTTGGATATCAGCTCTACATCGGTGAAGCTTCTGGAACTGAGCGTCCAGGGTGACCGCTACCGGGTGGAGAGCTATGGGGTCGAACCACTGCCGCAAAATGCAGTGGTCGAAAAAAATATTGCGGATGTCGAGGGCGTCGGTGAAGCTGTTTCACGGCTCCTGGCCCGTGCCAAGCCCCAAAGCCGCAATGCGGCTGTGGCGGTTGCCGGTTCCGCAGTCATTACCAAAACCATTGAAATGGATGCGGACCTGTCCGATGACGAGCGTGAATCGCAGATTCGGCTCGAAGCGGATCAGTACATTCCGTATCCGCTTGATGAAATCAATCTTGATTTTGAGGTGGTCGGGCCCTCGCCGGCAAATCCGGAGAGGGTCAGTGTGCTGCTTGCAGCTTCGCGAACCGAGAACATCGAGTTGCGGGTTGACTCCCTGATTATTGCGGGATTGACTGCCAAGGTTGTCGATGTCGAGGCTTATGCCATGGAGCGGGCGTTCAGCCTGCTGGTGGACAGTCTTCCCTGCGGTCGGGAGGGTACGGTCGCAATCATCGATATCGGAGCCACCATGACCACCATGAACGTGGTGAATGATGGCAAGATCATTTATACCCGCGAACAGTTGTTCGGTGGCAGGCAGTTGACTGAAGAGATTCAGCGTCGTTACGGCCTCTCATTTGAAGAAGCGGGGCGTCTGAAGAAAGAAGGCGGGCTGCCAGATGATTACGAGCCGGAAGTATTGCGGCCGTTCAAGGAGGCGGTTGTTCAGCAGGTGACGCGTTCGCTGCAGTTCTTCTTCTCGTCCAGCCAGTTCAATGATGTTGATCATATCCTGCTGGCTGGTGGCTCGGCATCCATAGCCGGGCTTTCGCAAGTGGTGCAGGAAAAGATCGGAACTCCCGTGACGGTAGCCAATCCGTTCATCAATATGTCTTTCGCTCCGCAAATCAGCGCAGCGGCCATCAGTAATGATGCGCCGGCGCTCATGATTGCCTGCGGTTTGGCACTGAGGAGTTTTGACTGATGGCGAAGATCAATCTATTACCGTGGCGGCAGGAACTCCGAACCCAGCGCAAGCAGGAGTTTTTAGTCATCAATATGGCGGTAGCCTTGGTAGCACTGGTGTTACTGCTCTTCTTTCACATGCTGGTCAGTTCTCAGATCGGGGATCAGGAAGAGCAGAAGGCCTTCATCAAGTCTGAAATTGTGGTGCTTGACAAGCAGATTGCCGAAATTGACGAGCTTCAAAAACGCAAGGATGAATTGCTGGCGCGGATGAAGGTTATTCAGGATTTGCAGGGCCGCAGGCCGGTTATCGTGAGGGTCTTTGATGATCTGGTTCGGGCGGTGCCGGATAAACTGTTCCTGAAGCTGATTGAGCGAAAGGAAAATAAATTCACGATCACGGGTGTGGCCGAGAGCAATAATCAGGTGGCGACATTCTTGCGTAACCTCAATGCGTCCGCTTGGTTCAAAAACCCGGTGCTGGCCAGTGTGACCTCCAGCGATACCAAGCAAGCAGGCACCAAGCAAGCAGGCACCAAGGGAGCGTCTGACAAGCCCAAGACCAGTGACTTTACCTTGACGGTAGAGTTGGAGGCGCCTGAGTCGGGACTGGATGAAACATCGGCTTCCTCGAAGAAGAGCAATAAAGCCAAGAAGGAGGCGGCCAAATGAAACTTAAGGGCATAAGCCTGGAAAAGGCCGGCGGCAAGAACTCCAAGAAATTTGATTTGCAGGAGTTTATCAACACGCTGAACACCTTGGATCCCGAAAATATCGGGTCATGGCCCCAAGCTGTCAAGGTTTTGATCTACATCATCGTTTTTGTTGTTGTCCTGATTCTTGGCTACGTTTTTGATATATCTGGCCTTCGCGAAACTCTTGCGCGCGGTGAGGAAGAACAAGGGCAGTTGTTGCAGGATTTTGAAGAAAAGGTATTTAAGGCGAACAATCTGGACGTCTATAAAAAGCAGTTGAAGGACATGGAGGATTCTTTCGGTTCCCTGCTCCGTCAATTGCCTCAGGATACCGAAGTACCTGGTTTGCTGGAGGACATTACGCACACCGGCTTGGGCAGCGGGCTTGAGTTTGACGGTATTGATTTGGGAACCGAGGCCTCCAAAGAGTTTTATGCTGAACTGCCAATCAATATCAAGGTTCACGGCGACTACCATGCATTTGGTGCGTTTATCAGTGGTGTGTCTGCTTTGCCGCGAATTGTCACACTCCATGACTACAAGATATCAACGCTGCAAAACCGGTTGGCTGATAGTGGTGCTCCTGTATTGGCGATGGAAATAACGGCGAAAACCTATCGATATAAAGAGGCTGGTGCGGAGGATGATTCTTCCGGTGCGAAAAGTAAAAAGGACGCCGGAGCCAAAGGCACTGCTAAGGGGGGGGCGTGATCATGCAGAAAACTTTAGTGTCAGCCCTGCTGTTGATAGTGGCGTCATCCGGAATGACAGGTTGTTCTACGGGGTTTGATGAAGTCAAGGCGCGTATGGACGCCATTCGCAAACAGCCCCGCGGCCGGGTTGAGCCTCCTCCTGAATTTACGCCAATGCCTTCCTTTACCTATGCGGCTCACCAGTTGCGAAGCCCGTTTACGCCTCCTGAAACCGAGATGATGATCAAGGTGAGGCAGGGCGACAAGCCTGTTGTGCCTGACTTCTCCCGTCCGCAGGAGTATCTGGAGAAATTCAATCTGGAGTCACTGCGGATGCGGGGAACCTTGCAACGACCGGGTTCTCTGCTCTACGGTTTGATCGAAGACGGTGATGGCGGTGTGCAGCGTGTAAAAGTAGGTAGTTATGCTGGCAAAAATCATGGCCGCATTACCGAGATTACACAAAGTCAGATTAGTCTGATGGAAATTGTCCCGGATGGGCGCGACGGTTGGGTCGAGCGTCCTCGCAGTATCGTTATGGCCGACAAATGAGCCAATTCGGCCAGGAGAATGAAATGATCAATCGGATCAACATGAACAATAACAAGGTTGCAGGGGCTGGCTTCAAGGTACGCCGTTTGGTGTTGGGCCTTGGTTTGATGTCACTGGTGCAATTTGCCGCCGCCGCCGAGCGTATGCTCCTCAAGCAGATTGATTTTGTGACGCTCCCCGGCGACGAAATCGAAGTTAAACTGGCCTTTGACCAGACGCCGCCGCAGTTGCAATCTTACAAAATCGATAAGCCTGCGAGACTGGTATTTGATTTGCCCAATACGCGTAACGGGCTGCCCTCTCGATATCTCTCTCTTGGAAATGGTAATGCTCGCAGCCTGACGGTGATTGATAATCAGGAAAGAACTCGCCTTGTCGTTAATTTGGGTGAGACAAGCGGATACGTAACGCGCGTCGAGGGTAACAATCTCGTTGTCCGTATTGGGAAAGGTGAGCAGCAAGGGGCTTCCGCTCTTGCAGTTGGTAACCAGACTTTATCTCCGTCCTCTACTCCTGTCACCGCACAGGCTCCGGTTGCCGCACAAAAGGCCTCCAGGACAGCCGCGCTGCAGGTAGAGAATGTGGACTTCCGCCGAGGCGAGCAAGGTGACGGCCAAGTGCTGATCGGTTTGTCGCAATCCTCGATACCCGTTGATGTCATGCAACAGGGCAATAAGATTTTTGTGCGTTTTCTGGGCGCCAAGGTGCCTGAGAAACTGCGCCGCCGGCTGGATGTCACGGATTTTGCCACACCGGTTAAATTGATTGAGTCCTACAACGAAGGCAATAACGGCGTCATGGTTATCCAGCCGCAAGGCGAATTCGAGTATCTGGCTTATCAGACAGATACCGAAATGACCATCAGCGTCAAACCGGTTCTTAAAGAAGAGCGCCGCCGGAAGGAATTTGTCTATACCGGTGAAAAACTTTCCCTGAATTTTCAGGATATTGAAGTTCGGTCGGTTCTGCAGTTGATCGCTGATTTCACCTCTTTGAATCTGGTGGCCAGTGATACCGTATCGGGTCGTATTACCTTGCGCTTGCAAAACGTGCCTTGGGATCAGGCGCTTGATCTGATACTTAAGACCAAAGGACTGGATAAACGCACCGTCGGTAATGTGATGCTGGTGGCGCCTGCGGATGAAATTGCGGCCCGTGAACGCTTGGAAATTGAAAGTCAGACTCAATCCGAGCAAATTGCACCTTTGCGAACTGAATTTATCCAGGTGAATTATGCCAAAGCGGCGGATATCCAGTCGCTGATCTCTTCAGGCACTGCGGGTGCCGGTTCGGAGTCAGGTACCAATTCCTTGCTGAGCCCCCGGGGAAGTGCTTCGGTTGATGCCCGAACCAATATGCTGGTTGTTCAGGACACGGCCAAGAAAATTGATGAAATCCGTGAGCTGATCGCCAAACTGGATGTTCCGGTCAAACAAGTGATGATTGAGGCTCGGATTGTCTTGGCTGACAGCAGTTTTGCCAAGGAACTGGGTGTCAAGTGGGGGGTCGCCCATGACAACTTCCGCTCCAACAAGCGGTTGATGGCAGGGGGGTCAACCACGACTCTGGATGATCTGCGCAAGGTGGCCATCGACACAACCACTGGGCTCCGAACTTATGAAATTACTAAACCCAAGGATTTAGCGGTGGACTTGGGGATTGATAAAGCTGGTGCCAGCTCTCTGGCGCTGGGGATCATGGACTCCGACAATATTGTGCTGGATCTGGAGTTGTCAGCCTTGCAATCCGATGGACACGGAGAGGTAATCGCCACACCGCGTGTATTGACGGCAGACAAGCAAAAAGCCCGTGTAGCCACGGGTAAGCAAATCCCTTATCAGGAGTCCACATCGAGTGGTGCGACATCGGTCAAGTTTGTGAATGCCGAGCTGTCGCTGGAAGTAACGCCCAGCATTACACCCGACGGTCGCATCAATATGGAACTCTTTGTCAATAACGACAGTCTGGGTGAAGTACTTGCCAACGGTGCCGTAACGATCAATACCAATCGGGTGACTACCAATATTCTGGTGGATGATGGTCAGACCGTGGTTTTAGGCGGGATTTTCAAGGAGTCGTCGAACAAAGGCGTGATCAAGACGCCGGTGCTGGGCGATATTCCTTATCTGGGCCGTTTGTTCAAACAGGAGATCAAGCGAAGTGACAAGGTTGAGTTGTTGATCTTCGTGACACCTCGTTTGATGACGGATACGGTTGCAGGCAAGTAAGCAGTAGCGGAGTTCAGCTTGCGTACCGAAGCCAGCCTGTTTCTTGTCGGCCCCATGGGGGCCGGCAAGACAACCATTGGACGTTATCTGGCTGAAATGCTGGGGTGGAGGTTTGTGGACAGCGATCATGAGATCGAGGTCAGGACCGGAGCCAGCATTCCCTGGATTTTTGACAAGGAAGGTGAGGAAGGTTTCCGGCGGCGTGAGGAGGCGATGATTGCCGAATTAACCCAAGTCCGGAATATTGTTTTGGCAACCGGGGGCGGCAGCGTCATGCGCCATCCCAATCGTCAGGCTCTTCAGTCCCGTGGCACCGTCATTTACTTGTATACCCCTGTCTCCATGCAGATCGAGCGAACAGCGCACGACCGAAACCGCCCCTTGCTGCAAACGCAGAATCCCGAAAAACGGTTGAAAGAACTGTTCGAGCAACGCGACCCGCTTTACAGACAGGTTGCCGATCTGATTATTGCCACTTCGGATGGTTCTGCACGGGAATTGGCACTAAAAATTCTGCAGACACTTGGCCTGACTCCGGTAAAATAAATCTCCGTCACTTGTCGCGTCATATCATGCAAACACTTCTGGTTGATCTTGGCGATCGCAGTTATCCCATCTATATCGGTGAGCATTTGCTGGAGAAAGACAATCTCCTGCTTCCCTTTATCCGGGGCCTGCAGGTTCTGATTGTCTCCAACACCACGGTCGCTCCATTGTATTTACGGGTGGTCACTGAGGCTCTGGCTAAGGCAGGCAAGCAAATCCGTGAGCATATCCTTCCGGATGGTGAGCAGTTTAAAACGTTCGATCAAATCAACGCCATTTTCACGACGCTGCTGGAAAACCGGTTTAACCGGGACTGCACTATTATTGCCTTGGGCGGCGGAGTGGTGGGGGATATGACGGGTTTTGCGTCTGCCTGTTATCAGCGCGGAGTGGATTTTATTCAGATACCCACCACCTTGCTGTCGCAGGTGGACTCGTCAGTGGGCGGCAAAACAGGCGTCAACCATTCGCTGGGCAAGAACATGATCGGTGCGTTCAAGCAACCGCGAGTTGTGCTGGCTGACATGACGGTGCTGGACACCCTGAGTGACCGGGAATATTCGGCAGGACTGGCCGAAGTTATCAAGTATGGGTTGATCCGGGATCAGGAATTTATTGGTTGGCTGGAATCAAACATGGCGGCGTTGCAGGGGCGTCAGAAATCCGTGATGGCCGAAGCTGTTTTCCGTTCTTGCCGGCATAAGGCTGAAGTGGTGGTAGCCGACGAGTTTGAAAGTCTTGATCTGCGAGCCTTGCTGAATCTGGGGCATACTTTCGGCCATGCCATTGAAACCGCCATGGGTTATGGGGTGTGGCTGCATGGCGAAGCGGTGGCGACCGGGATGTTGATGGCCGCCGATCTTTCTTGCCGCTTGGGATGGCTGTCCAAACCTGAGGTGGCACGCATTCGGGATTTGCTGATATCCGCCGGTTTGCCAGTCGTGCCGCCTGCGGAGATATCGCCCGGACAGTTTCTGGAGTTGATGTCGGTAGACAAAAAAGTTCAGGCCGGTCAATTACGGCTTGTCCTGATGATGGGGATGGGACATGCCGTAGTATCCGCTGATTATTCTCCGGAGTTGTTAATGGAAACACTGGCGGCGGGTGCTGATTTGGGAAGACCCTCGTGATGAATACCGGCGTCGATTCGAGGGCATGGGGCGTGGCGCTCACCGCCTTAGCTTTGCTGTTGGTGCTGGATATCTCAGCCATTGCCCTCAAAAGCCGGAAAACAACCGCAGAGCCGGCCATCCAGGATGTTTTTCTCAAGGAAAAACCGCAGTTTACGCCGGATCTTGGCCAATTGTTGACGCTGGTCCCTCCCACGGATTATGTAGCGACGACGCCGGAGTCGCATGGCCCCCAATACCGTACGGCAGACTGGCTTCGCGCCCAAGGCGGCATGGCTTGGACCCTGCAAGTCATGCAGTCTGACGACGAGGAGGTGGTCAAGGAATATCTGGCCAAGCGTCCGGACAAAGAGTTGTTTGCCTACTTTGCCCAGCGAAATGACGGGAAGACCCAATACGTTGTGGTATTTGGAAATTATGTTACCCGGGAGTTGGCGATGGGGGAGGCCGCCACCAAGGACTTCAGCTTGCCGCAGGGATTGCCCGGTCCCGCCAAGTTATTTGATTACGTGGACAAGGTTCCAGTTCTGGAGCCAGCCATTGATGCTCCGCCGCCGGCACGGTATGGCGATGTACCAGAGTTGGCTCCCGAACCTGACCTGTCAATGCCCGAAGCCGCACCGGAGGGCGTGTCCGCCACCGATGGTCTGTCTGAGCAGCCTACGGGAAAAACAGATGCATTTGATCCGTTCGCTGCTCCAAGCCCTTGACGCAGTGCCGTATATCTGTGTATGGCTAGCCTTGTCGCGAGCTTTCGGGAAGGCTCACTTCAGGATACAGAGCCAATGGCCGGGAATATACGATTCCTTCCTGCGTGTTTGGCCTCGTAAAGACAGTGGTCGGCCGTGTCAATCAAGGTCTGGATATCGGCATCGCTTTGAGGAAGCAGGCTGGCGACACCAACGCTGACGGTGATGCCGCTGCCTTTCCAGTCTTGTTTCATGACCGTTTCCCGGAACCGTTCGGCGACGATCAGCGCTCCATCCAGCGGCGTATTAGGCAGAATCAAGGCAAATTCCTCACCCCCGTAACGCACGACACAGTCGATACTGCGGCTGTTCTGCAACATTAGCAGGCTTAACTGCTGCAAGACGCGGTCACCGGCCGGATGGCCGAATTCGTCGTTGAAATCCTTGAAGTGGTCTACATCCAGCATGAGCAGCGACAGCGGCGTCTTTTGGCGCATGGCGCGCTCACATTCATAATCCATGCGCTCATCGAACACCCGGCGATTCTTGAGGCCGGTCAGGGCATCGGTGGTGGCCAGCATCGCCAGTTTGACATTCGCGCTGGAAAGCTGGCGCTGGTGGTCGGCCAGTAATTGCTCTTGCTGCTTGCGGGAGGTGATGTCGTGAAAAATTGAGCGAATGGCGGTAAGGCGGCCGTTTTCATAGGAAAAGCTGTTGCTGCTCTCGACAATAATTTCTGCGCCACTGCGGGTGCGCAGGATCAGTTCCTGTCGGCTGTGACGATGCCCGGACAGCGCTTGCTTGAACAGGAAAGCCAGTTGACCCATGCTGGCGGTATGGATGACATCGACCAGCGTTAGTTGCGGTAGGTCGTCTACTAGATATTCCAGGGTGCGAAGCCAAGCGCGATTCACATAGAGAAAGTGCCCGTCCGGTGTGATGCTTTGCACCAGATCATGGGTACCGTCGAGAAACTCCCGGAAGCTGTTTTCCGGGCTTTCCGGTAGGTCTGCAGGGGCGGCGGGTTTAAGATCCCTTTCACGGGCCGTAAACATAAACCCCATCGAGGACTCATCCGGAGCCATCAGCGGCGTGACGTTCAATTGGACCGGCAGGGTGCTGCCATCCTTGCGCAGGTAGTCACAATCAAATTGATCACCGCCCCGTGACCGCGCCACCATCGTCAGGGCCTCTAGCCCAGGCCGTACGGGCTTCTCCCATTCGGCAGTCAGTTGGACAGCGCGTTGTTGAACCTGACCCAGATCATGCAGCAACAGTATAGTGGTGCGGTTAAGCAACTCCTGCTCCGTGAATCCCAATTGATGGCAGGCAGCGGGATTGGCATGCCGGATGACGCCATTGACATCGGTGGCAATGGCCATCCACGGCAAGGCGCGCAGCATTGAGCGCTCCCAGTCCGGCGTCGTGGCGACTGCTTGGTGGAAACCGATAGTGGCGGGACTGTCCATGGAGAAGGGCCGTAAGCTGTTTTTAATTGTTGTGGCGGATTTTGACTCTCAGTTTGCACTACCGGCGGAAAAAATCCAGTAGCGGACGATAAATTGCCGCGCCATCCGCCGGAAGGTAAAAGCAGGTACAATATTACCCATTTCCGCCTTGCTGCTTGTGAGAGTCGCCATGACCCCGTTGAAAAATGATCGTTTCCTGCGTGCGCTGGCCCGCCAGCCTGTTGATGTCACTCCCGTGTGGATGATGCGGCAAGCGGGGAGGTATCTGCCGGAATATCGGGCTACCCGTCAACAGGCCGGTGATTTCATGGCGCTCTGCAAGAATGCCGATCTGGCTTGCGAAGTTACCTTGCAGCCGTTGGAGCGTTACCCGCTGGATGCCGCCATCCTCTTTTCCGATATCCTGACCATTCCAGACGCGATGGGGTTGGGGTTGTATTTTGAGACGGGGGAGGGGCCGCGTTTCCGCAAGGTCGTGCGGACGGAGGCCGATATCCAGGCGCTGCCGGTGCCTGACCCGGAAAAAGACCTGGATTATGTGATCAACGCCGTCAAGACGATTCGCGGTGCTTTGAACGGTCGTGTGCCGCTGATCGGTTTTTCCGGAAGCCCGTGGACGCTGGCGACCTACATGGTGGAAGGTGGCGGCAGCCGTGATTTTCGTGCCGCCAAGACTATGTTGTACCGTGAGCCGCAACTGATGCACCAACTGCTGGACAAGCTGGCGGACTCGGTGACGCTGTATCTCAATGCCCAGATTCGCGCCGGTGCACAGGCTGTGCAGATATTCGACAGTTGGGGCGGAGCCTTGTCAGCGGCGGCTTATCAGGAGTTCTCGCTGGCGTACATGCGCAAAATCGTCAATGGCCTGATTCGCGAACACGACGGCCGTCGGGTTCCCGTGATCCTGTTTACCAAGGGTGGCGGTTTGTGGCTTGAAAGCCTGGCGGATACCGGCGCCGATGCCTTGGGTCTGGACTGGACCATTGACATTGGCTCGGCCCGGCAACGGGTGGGTGGTCGTGTGGCCTTGCAGGGCAACATGGACCCGTCCGTGCTGTTCTCTTCACCGGCGCAAATTCGTCAGGAAGTGCAGCGGATTCTGGCATCTTTCGGGCCGGGTGACGGGCATGTCTTCAATCTGGGTCACGGCATTGACCAGCATGTGGACCCGGTCAATGCCGGGGCCTTTATTGAGGCGGTGCATGAGTTCAGCGGCCAGTACCATCGCTGAACCGGCTTGGCCTGGATGTGAGTGGTTGACCAGCCGGCTGTTCCTCAGCGGAAACTCAGGTCTCCGTAGTTCAGCACCGGGAATGGCAGGGGGGTGCGATTGGCGGCCGGGTCACGGTTTTCCAGCATGCGTTGCATGCCGACCATGATGCTGTATGGGGCGGCGCGCTGCACGTAATTGTTTGCCCATGCCGGAATGAGGCCGCCCGGATCGACATAGCCTTCGGCATCCACCTTGACGCGGTTGCCCGGCAGAGGCGTGAAACGCACCGTCATGTCCTCGGCAACCATGCGCACCGTTCCGGCTTTGGGGGCAATGAACTCCGGTTCGGCCTTGACGGTCATGGTAATGCTGTTGCGGGAGCGGCTTTGGGGCTCCACGGTGGCATGCAGCACGGCGTCACGCGGGGGGACGCCATGCGGTGTCCGGTGGCGGAAATAGAGGTAGTACTCCGTGGCCGATACCTTTTTCAGCAGGCGTGACTCCAGCACCTCCCAGTACCATTTATGGTAATTGTCAAAGTCCAGCATGATGTGGACATAGTTTTCCAGTGAGCCTTCCAGTGTGGCCTCAACCTTAAACGAGCGGAAACGTTTCTGGTCCTCCTGTTTGATCCAGGTGCGAATGTTACGCTTGCGGTCGTTGCGGACTTCCACCCATTCGTTGCCCAGTTTTCCCCGCAATTCGGCTAGGTCATCGTCGCTGTCAGCGCGGGCCGGAAGGGTGGTGAACAGGAAGCCCATACAAAGCAGGGTGATGATCAAGCGAAATCGGGGCATAGCGGAACTCCTGTACATGCAAAGTCGGGTCATGGCGCGACGGTTATGTATCAGGAACGGCCGTGCCAATCAGGACGGCAAGTTAAGCAGGGTTGTCGGCTAATATATCGCCATCCAGCGCCAGAGACTCGGTAGTTTGCGCCAGAGATCGCGCACGGTGGTTTCCGGTCAGTCCGTTGCGGGTTTGATGCGTGCGTTCAGCAAACCGGCGGATGGCTCGCCGGACTCCAGCAAAGTGATGAATTCCCGTAAGTAACCGGCAATCAGGTCAGGGTGGCTCAGCTGGACCCAGTGCCCGGCCCGGACGTCACGCCGCCACAGGTTGGGCGCCCAACCCGCCAGATCGTCAAACAGGCCGGGGGTCACAAAGATATCTTCAGTCGGCACCACCAATTGCACCGGGACATCCGTCCAGCGGCCTTCGGGACGAAACAGCCGTTTCAGGAAATTGGCGCGATACAGTTTGATGCCGTGCAAGCCGTCACTGGCCTGAGTGGGAAATTGTTCGCGCTGCAGAGCGGAGTGAAGCGTTGCCACGCTTTCAGGCCATTTGTTGAAAGCCAGCCGCCAGGTCAGACGCGGAACCAGCGGCAGGTGGAAAGAGGCAATGTACCAAGAGTGCAGTAACTGGTTCAGCACCCGCTGTCGGCGGGCCTGGTCATGCGGACCCTGGAAGGTTTGCTGCATCCAGAAGGCGGCATGGTCCAGGCTGGGGCCGGAAATGGATGTAAATGAAGCAATGCGCCCTTGCAACAGCGGCGTGGTGACTGCTTCCCAGCACTGGATGGAGCCCCAGTCATGCCCGGCCAGATGCACCGGTTGGTTCGGGCTGACGGTGTTGATAACGGCGGCCAGATCCTCGACCAGATATTCCAGGTGGTAATCACGGGTGCGGACCGGAATATCGGAGCCTCCGGCACCGCGCACATCCGGCGCAACAATGCAGTAACGTCCCATGAGTCGTTCGGCAATGTCGCTCCATACCAGGCTGTTGTCCGGAAAGCCGTGCACCAGAACCAGTACCGGACGCTCGGGCGAAAACGCACCCCAGATGCGGACATTCAGCCGGACATTCCGGTTGTAGACGATGATGGTGTGGTTGGATGTTGGCATGGCGGGCGCTCGGATTTAGGTCTTGGGGTCCCAGCGATCCAGGCGGAGCCGGTGGATGACGGTGTTGATGCGTGCGGTGTAGCGGGGGCCTTCACTGGTAATCGGCTCCAGCGCGGGGGCCAGGGCCTTCGCGGTCAACGGTTTATGACGGCGGCGCAAGTCTTCCCGCAGGCGGCGGAAAGCGGCATAGCGGTCTTCGGTATTGAGGGCGTGCACCCACGCATGCATGTCCTCCGGAGGCAGCATCCGGGCAGCGCCTGAGCGTGGGGTGGCTTCGGCGGAGTTCTTTGGCAGCAGCCAACCGTACTCCAGCCAGCCTTGCGCCAGCGCCAGCGAAGGCGGGACTGCATCGATGCGGCTCAACAGTGCTTTGAAGAAGTTTTCATCACCCCGGCGGCGGGGTTGCAAGCCGTATTTCTCAGCGGTGATCTTCAGCCAGTTGAAGTCTTCTTCGGAAAGGTCGCCGCTGGACAGGTATTGTTCAGCGACGCCGGACAGACGGGAGCGATCCGCAAGGATTTGGTGATTCAGGGTTTGCAGGCGCTCACCCATGACGGCATAGGCGGGAGATTTGGCGGAGAGTGCTGCAGATGCCGTACTGAGGCAGGTCATGCCCAGCACAGCCATCAATATCCACAGCCGACGCCTGCATGACATGATGGAACAGGCGTTCAATCGCGTGCGCCGGCAGAGCATCATTTTCATCGGTTCAGATGCAGTTCTGGGCTTTTTTCCATGCATCGATTTCGGATTGGGACCCGAATACCTGATCGACAACCCCCATGTTATCCACGATGCGCTGTTCGTAGCCTTTGCCGGGAATAGTCATGTCCGTAGCCAAGGTCACCAGCATCGCCTTCATGCGTTCCGGCTGGTAGATTTCCTGACGGTGCTGGACGATATAGGAGAAGTCGCCGCGACGGATAACGAAGAAACCGTAGTACACCGTATCATCCAATGCTTCCGGGGGCAGGCTGCCCAAGGCCATTTTCATGCTGATGATGGCCAGCAGTCCTTCGCCGGCGGCGCTGTTAACCGTGTCCTTGAACAGCATCTTCCGTTCCAGGATGGATTTTTCCTTGTCGAGCACGTCGCCCAGATAATAACCCATCACCATATCGTTCAGGGTGCGGTCGCTGGCGAAGTTAGGAGGGCGGACGGTGGGGTGTTCAATCAGATTGAGATAGTCGATGCGGAAGAAGCGGTTCTTGCTGTCCCAGATATTCAGGCTGCCGCCGTAGGGCTCGCATTGCTCTGTGAGTTCTGGTTTGCCCTGAAAAGCCTGGCTGCTCAGGCTGACCGAGTAAGCACCACCCGGAGCATTGTAGGTGGCCTGCAATTGGGGGGTGGGCCCGTGTGATGCACAACCGGCCAAACCGGCCAGCACCAGACAAGCGGCAGCAAGACTTCCACGAATCATTGTTTTCTCCTCAATACGGGTCAGCACGCGCCGGCAAATCCTATGATTCCAGTTCGGTCCAGCGCTCAAGCAACATCAGCAGTTTTTCTTCTATTTCAGCCAGGCGTTGAGTGGCTTTCAGGGCTGCATCGGGGTCACGGGTATAAATACCGGCATCATCCAGAAGAGACTGCAAGGAACTCTGTTCGCCTTCCAGCGCCGCCACTTGTTCGGGCAGCGCCGCTAATTCGCGCTGGTCATTGTAGCTCAATTTCTTTTTGGGAATTGAGAGTTTTTCTTTGTTTTCGGCAAGTGGTGCGGGTGAATTTTCCTTCACCGGGGCTTTGGCGCTGGCGACGGCGGAGGTCCGGCTGGCGGTTTGACGCAGCCAGTCGGTGTAGCCCCCGACGAATTCCTCTACTTGACCGTTGCCCATGAATGCCCAGGAGCCGGTCACAACGTTGTCTACAAAGGCGCGGTCGTGGCTGATCAGCAGCAGGGTGCCCTGATAGGCGTCCAGCTTGTCTTCCAGCAGTTCCAGGGTTTCGATGTCGAGGTCGTTGGTGGGTTCGTCCATGACCAGCAGGTTGGACGGGCGGCTGAATAGCCGCGCCAGCAGCACCCGGTTGCGCTCACCGCCAGACAGGGCCTTGACCGGGGTCCGGGCGCGCTGCGGGGTGAACAGGAAGTCCTGCAGGTAACTGAGGGCGTGCTTGCGCTCACCATTGATATCGATGAAGTCGGAACCGCCGGCAATGTTGTCCAGCACGGACTTTTCTTCATCCAGTTGGTTTCGCAACTGGTCGAAATAGGCGACTTCCAGCTTGGTGCCGCGACGGATATCTCCGGCAGCAGCCGGTGCTTCGTCCAGCAATACCCGGATCAGGCTGGTCTTGCCGACGCCGTTTTCACCGAGCAGGGCGATCTTGTCGCCGCGCATCACGGCAGCGCTGAAGCCTTTGACCAGTTCTCGGTCACCGGCCTTGACGGTAATGTCGTGGATATCCAGCACCAGCTTTCCGGACTTTTCGGCTTCCTGGATGCTGATGCTGGCGTTGCCGACGCGCTCGCGGCGGTCGGCGCGCTCGCGGCGCAATTCGATCAGGGCGCGCACCCGGCCTTCGTTGCGGGTGCGGCGGGCCTTGATGCCCTGGCGAATCCAGACCTCTTCCTCGGCAAGTCGCTTGTCGAAGAGCGCGTTCTGCTTGGCCTCAGCTTCAAGCAATTGCGGCTTTTCGGCCATATATTGCGAATAACTGCCGGTAAAACTGCGCAAACGTCCGCGATCCAGTTCCACCACGCGGGTGCTGACGCGGTCGAGGAAGGCCCGGTCGTGGCTGATGAAGACGACGGTGCCGTTATAGTTGCCCATGAAGTTTTCCAGCCACTGGATGCTGGCCACATCCAAGTGGTTGGTGGGTTCGTCCAGCAGCAGGATGTCGGGTTGCTGCACCAGCGCCTGCGCCAGCAGCACCCGGCGTTTACGGCCGCCGGAGAGGCTGTCGAGCGGGGCGTCGCCATCCAGCTCCATGCGGCTGAGCACTTCTTCCACGCGCTGTTGCAGCGACCAGCTGTCATGGTCGTCCATGTCGGACTGGATATCGAGCATCAGCTCGCAGGCCTTGGCATCGCCGTGCTCGCAGGCATGGCTGAGGTGGTGATAGCGTTGCAGCAGCTTGGCCGGTTCACCCAGGCCGCTGGCGACGATGTCAAAGACGTCGCCTTCCAGCCCCTTAGGTACTTCCTGAGGCATGGTGGCGATGGTCAGTCCCTGCTGGCGCACCACCTCCCCGGAGTCCGGCTGCAATTCGCCCGCCAGGATCTTCATCAGCGTGGACTTGCCTTCGCCGTTGCGACCAAGGATACAGAGCCGTTCACCCCGTTCCAGGCTGAAGTCGGCCTTGTCCAGCAACAGCGGGCCGCCAAAGCTAAGGGAGAGGGAACGCAGGGTCAGCAGGGCCATGTCGGGTGTACCGGGAAAATGAAGGCCGACATAGTAGCAAAGCCGGACCCCGATCGTGAGGGATAATGTCGGACGAGTGGCCGCCACTGCCGCTATACTTGCCGAAAACCCCTGAAAATCGAGGAAAGCCGATGTCTTCCGAGCGTCTGGACGAACTGGAAATCAAGATGGCCTTCCAGGAAGAACTGGTTGAGGCGCTGAACACCGTCGTGGTGCGGCAGCAACAGGACATTGATTTGCTGCAGCAACAAGTGCGCTACCTGTATCGGCAGATCCGCGACCTGAAGCCTGAAGGCGAGCCGTCCTCCACGCCGGAAGACGATATTCCCCCCCATTATTGAGGATTGCCGCGCATGCATGCCGACCTGTTCATCCAGGACCTCGCCATGATCATGATGGTGGCGGGGGTGGTTACGGTGCTGTTCCACCGGCTGAAATTGCCGGTGGTGCCCGGTTATATCCTGGCCGGGTTGATTATCGGCCCGCATACCCCGCCTTTCGCCCTGATCCATGACCAGCAGACCATCCATACCCTGGCCGAGTTGGGCGTGGTGTTCCTGTTGTTTTCGCTGGGGCTGGAATTCAACCTGAAGAAGCTGGCGCGGGTGGGGGCGTCGGCGCTGGTGGCGGCGACCATTGAAACCTCGGTGATGATCTGGGTGGGCTACCAGATCGGCCGGTACTTTGGCTGGCAAACCATGGATGCGGTTTTCCTGGGAGCGATGATCGCCATTTCCTCCACCACTGTTATTGTGAAAACGCTGGGGGAGTTGGGGCTGAAGAACCAGAAATTTGCGCAATATATTTTCGGCATATTGATCGTGGAGGACATCCTGGCAATTGCCATTCTGGCCTTGCTGTCCGGGGTGGCCGGGTCTGGCGCTATCAGCGTTGGGTCAGTGGCGGAGACGCTGGCGCAACTGGCGTTGTTCATGGTGGTGACGCTGGTGGTGGGCATCCTGCTGGTGCCGCGCCTGCTGACCTATGTGGCGGGGTTCCGCAGTCAGGAAACGCTGCTGGTGGCGGTGCTGGGGCTGTGTTTCGGGTTTTGCCTGCTGGTGACCAAGCTGCATTACAGCATGGCGCTGGGAGCCTTCCTGATGGGGGCGATCATTGCCGAGTCCCGGCAGTTGCGGCAGATTGAGCGTTTGATTGAGCCGCTGCGCGATACGTTCAGCGCCATTTTCTTCGTGGCGGTGGGCTTGCTGCTGAATCCGCAGGTGCTGGTGGATTATGCCTTGCCGGTGCTGGTGATCACGCTGGCGGTGATTGTGGGGAAAGTGGCCGGCGCCAGTTTCGGGCTGCTGCTGGCGGGTCAGAATGGTTCCACCGCGTTGCGGGCGGGTTTCGGCTTGGCGCAGATCGGGGAGTTTTCCTTCATTATTGCCAGTCTGGGCGTCAGCTTGAAGGTGACGAGTGATTTCCTGTTTCCGATTGCGGTGGCAGTGTCCACGCTGACCGCGTTTTTCGGCCCGTGGATGATGCGCGGAGCCGACCCCTTGTCACGCGGGTTGGCGAAGGTGATGCCGAAACGGCTGGTGCGGGTGTGGGAAACCTACGACTTGTGGCTGCAGAGCCTGAGTCCGCAGGACGAAGACCAGCAAATGCTGGCAAAGATGATCCGCCGGATTCTGGTGCATGCCTTTGTCAATCTTGCGCTGGTGATTGCCATCTTTGTCTCGGCGGCAGCTTTTTTTGACGGGGTGAAGGTGTATTTGCCGCAATTGATTCGCCATGAAGGTCTGGAAATGGCGGCGGTATGGGCCGGAGCCTTGTTCCTGTCCCTGCCGTTCCTGATTGCGGCGTATCGCAAGCTGAAGGCACTGAGCATGCTGCTGGCGGAGATGGGCGTGAAGCCGGAAGTGGCCGGGCAATATACGGTGCAGGCGCGCAAGGTAGTGTCGGAACTGATTCCGATCGTGGCGATGCTGGTGATGGTGTTGCTGGTGGCGGCCTTGAGCGCCAGCATTTTGCCGCCCGCGCCGTTGCTGCTGGCGGTGCTGGCGGGCATGGGGCTGATGCTGCCCTTGCTGTGGAAACGCTTTGTACGCCTGCATTCGCGTTTGCAGATTGCATTGATGGAGACGCTGGAGGAGAAGGGGGAATAGGGTTCAGGCCTGACGGTTTTCGTCCGTCAGGCCGGTGTTGCCTTAGCGCTGCTTCGGCACCCACGCCCACAACATCTCACACTTGATCGGCTCGTTGCCGCTTTCATCCGTCACCGTCACCGACACCAGCAGCTCACCCTTGGGTTCGGTCTGGATGCGGACAATATCTTCCGGCTTCAAATGCGCCACGGCCACCATGTCGCCCTGCGAACGCTTCAGGTAATCCACCTTCAGACTCTTGATCAGCGGCAGCTTGTCGTCCGGCAGGTTCATGCCCACGCAGAAACCGGTGGCGGTTTCGGCGAGCAGCGCCATGGCGGCGGCATGCACGTTCTTGATGTGATTCTGCACCTTGCGGCGGTTGCGGATGCTGACTACCACACGCTCGGGGGTCAACTCTTCATAAACCAGACCGGCCGTACCGACCAGGGGCACCACCGAGCCGAAAATTTTGGAAATAGCCTTGGCTCGAAGGTTGGCGGGCAGCCACTGGGTGGCGTTGACGAGTTTCTGGATCTGGTTGGTCATGTGGAAAAGTCCTGTGAGTGAGGCTGGAAAACCTAGGCTAACTCAGTCCTTGAAGTTATTGAATTGCAGCGGAAGGCCGAATGACTGTTCGCGAAGCAAATTCATCACCGCCTGCAGGGTGTCCTTTTTCTTGTCGCTGACACGCACCTTGTCACCCTGGATGCTGGCCTGCGCCTTGATGCCGGATTCCTTGATGGCCTTGGCGATCTTCTTGGCGGTATCACTGTCCAAGCCGTCCTTAAGCTTGATGATCTGGTGCATTTCCTTGCCGGACGCTGTCATTTTTTGCGGGTCCATGCATTGCGGATCCATCTTGCGCTTCAGCATGTGGTTTTCGAAAATGGCGAAAACCTGCTCCACCTGGAAGTCGGACTCCCCGGTCAGCTTGATCTCCTTGTTTTTCTCGTTCAGTTCCACCTTGACGTTGGAGCCGCGAAAGTCAAAGCGGGTGGCGATTTCCTTGGTGGTGTTACCCACCGCGTGGTTCACTTCAAACATTTCCAGTTCGGAAACGACATCAAAAGAAGGCATGGTGCACCTCGGCATACGAAATTGGCGCGAAGTCTAGCACGCACGGGGGATGGCCGGAACATCCCGGGCCAGGACCCCTGAGACGGTTTTCGCTTCTGTGCGGGTTGTCCGTTTCTCACAGCGATAATGACGCCTTTCAGCAATCCCTGACGGGAATAAACAAGTAGGATTGTCCGACAGTTTGGTGTTTTGGTAGGGCGCTTCCCGACCGGCCGGCTGATTCAATTTCGGGTGACATCCATGAAGCAAGGGTATCTGGGTGCGGTAATCGCACTGGCGATGGTGGGTAGCGGGGCGCAGGCCGCCAATGCTGTTCTGAGTGCTCCGGGCGCGACGACCAGTTCCGTAGGCGGTTTTACCGTGTACTGGACGGGCAGCAAGCTGCAGGTGAAGAGTGGCGCGCGCGTGGTCTGGGAAAGCAATTCCGGTGAAAGTTTTGTACGCGCCGGTACCCAGGCCATGCTCGCTACCGAGAATCGGGGATCCTTCACGGTTACCGAAAATATCCAGAGCCAGTGCACCGACCAGACCATCACCTCGTTCACGCAAAGCACCTCTGAAGTCGTTTTCAAGGGGCGATTGACGGGTAACGCACTGTGCGCCAGCGGTTATACCTTGAGCTTCCGCCAACCGCTGGCCGGGCATCTGCAATTCACCCTGAGCTTTGACAATGCCGCCGTCAATTACAGTGAGTTGGCCTATGCCTCCGTGGCGGGCGAACGCTTTCATGGCTTTGGCGAGCAGTTTTCCCTACTGGATCTGAAAGGGCAGGCGGTGCCTGTGCTGTCGCAGGAAGGTGGGGTGGGACGGGGGCATCAGCCGATCAGCGGGGCGGTGAGCCTGGGATCGCCCGGCTCCGCAGGCGGGCCGTTGACGACCTATTACGCGGTGCCGCAATACATCACCAATACGGCCAAGTCGCTGTTTCTGGAAGATACCCAGTATTCGGTCTTTGATTTGACGGACGCCGCCCGGGTGCGGGTCCGCCTGTTCAACTGCCGCATGACCGGTCGCATCCTGGCGGGCAATTCCATGCTGGACCTGATTACCCGTTTTACTGAATACAGCGGTCGCATGCGCGCGCTTCCGGACTGGTTCAATCAGGGCGCCATTGTCGGCATGCAGGGCGGCACCGCCAAGGTAACGGCGGTGCTGGATGAACTGAAGCGCCGGGGAACGCCTGTGGCCGGTGTCTGGCTGCAGGACTGGGTGGGTAAGCGCACCACCAGTTTCGGTTCGCAATTGTGGTGGAATTGGGAGTTGGACCAGAGCCGCTACCCGAACTGGAATGCGCTGGCAGACCGGGTGGAAGCGGGCAAGGGCCACATGCTTTGCTACATCAATCCGTTTCTGGTGGATGCTTCCGCCAAGGGCAACGTGCGCCGCAACCTTTACCTGGAAGCGGTGGCGAACGGCTATCTGGTCAAGCATCCGGATGGCAGCATCTACAAAGTCACCAATACCGACTTTGATGCCGGTATGGTGGATTTGACCAACCCGCTGGCGGTGACGTGGATTAAAGGCGTGATCAAGACGCAATTGATTGGGGAAGGGCGTTGCCGGGGCTGGATGCATGATTTTGCCGAAGCCCTGCCGCTGGATGCCGCGCTTTGGTCCGGAGTCAACGCCGAACGGTACCACAACCAGTATCCGGTCGATTGGGCGCGTATTGCCCGCGAGGCTATCAACGAAGCCGGGCTGGGCAACGATGTGGTGTTCTTCAATCGCTCCGGTGCGGCCCGCACCCCGGCCTACTCCACCCTGGTCTGGCAAGGCGACCAGTTGGTCACTTGGGACCAGTACGACGGTTTCAAGACGGCGATCCTGGCCACGATGACCGGCGGTTTCTCGGGCATTGCCCTCAGCCACAGCGACATTGGCGGCTACACCAATGCCTCCTGGAGCGGTATTGGCTATAACCGTGAGCAAGAGTTGCTGCAGCGCTGGATGGAGTTTGCCGCGTTCACCTCCGCCTATCGCACCCATGAAGGCCTGAAGCCGGAAGATAATGCCCAGTTCTACGACAATGCGACCACTTATGGCCATTTTGACAAATTCGCCAAGGTCTACAAGGCGCTGGCCTTCTACCGGACCCAGCTGTTTGCGGATGTGACGGCCAAGGGCTGGCCGCTGGTGCGGCACCCGATGCTGCACTACCCGAATGAGGCGGAACTGGCGACCCTGACCGATGAGTTCCTGCTGGGCAGCGAAATCCTGATGGCGCCGGTCGTTAACAAGAATGACTACAACTATGGCTGGAAGAAGGTGTATTTCCCGAACAAGGCCGGAACAACCTGGGTGCATGCTTTTACCGGTTATACCTATGGCAAGAACAGCAATGCCCCGGAAGCGCCGCTGTGGCTGCGCATTGCCAACCCCGCTTCAGGTAGCTGGCAATGGGTGTACGCACCCCTCGGCTCACCGGCCGCGTTTTATAAGCAAGGTTCGACCGTGGGTGCGCAGTTTGAAGCCAACCTGCGCAGTCTGGGTGTGAAATAAGCCCGGTTGAAAAAATGATGTAGCTCTTGGGCCTGCGCATGCAGGCCCTTTTTTATGGCGAATCGGGGAGGGAAATTCGGGCATAATTCCCGCCAATCAACCTGACATCCCGGAGTCCCCCATGGCCCTGCAATTCCGCATCATTCCTGTGACCCCCTATGAACAGAACTGCACTTTGCTCTGGTGCGATGAAACCATGGAGGGGGCGCTGGTGGATGCCGGGGGTGACCTGCCCAAGCTGCTGGCGGCGGTGGACAAGGCCGGGGTCAAGCTGGTGAAGCTGCTGGTAACGCATGGCCATCTGGATCATGTCGGTGGCGTGCTGCAACTGGCGGAAGACCGGCAGTTGCCGATTGAAGGGCCGCAGCGGGAGGAGAAATTCTGGCTGGACATGTTGCCGCAACAGGCGATGATGTTCCGCTTCCCGCCCGCCCGCGCCTTTGAGCCGACCCGCTGGCTGGAGCCGGGCGATACTGTGCAAGTGGGGAATCAGGAGCTGGAAGTGCGGTTTTGTCCGGGTCATACGCCGGGACATATTGTCTTCATCCACCACGCGTCAAAGCTGGCCATCGTCGGCGATGTGCTGTTTGCAGGCTCCATTGGTCGCACCGACTTCCCGCGCGGTGATCATGAAACCTTGATCCGGTCGATTCGCAGCCAATTGTTTACATTGGCCGATGACTTCCGTTTCATTCCCGGCCATGGCCCCATGTCCACCTTCGGGCAGGAAAAAGCCACCAACCCCTTTGTCGGCGGTCGTTTCGGCTAGAACGCCACGCCGATCACCAGTTTCGGGATCAGGCTGTTGGCGACGGTTTCGGTGGGGTAGCCGATCACCACCCATTTCACCCCGGCCCCTATAAACGGCCCGGCCTCCGTTTGTACCCCGATTTCCAGCCCCAGTTCCGCCAGCCCGAAGTGACGGGGCCGGTCCAGAGACGGCGACTCAAACTCACAGCCGCCTACCCCGGCTTCCACCAGGCCATAAACCGCCGGATTGGACGCCATGGGGTTGCCGCGCAACGAGGCTCCCACCGAGGCGTGACGAAAACGATTGGTCATGGCCCCGCCTTCGGTCACGGTGCGCATTTGCGCCAGATTAAGGTACAGCCCCGCTGCGGTTGGAAACGTCAGTTTGACCTCATGACCGCTGCCGGACGAAAAGCCGTACTGGCGGTAGGCGTCCGGCACCAGTTCATCTTCATCCACATCACTGAGCACCAGTCCTTCGCCAATCAGGGAGGCGCTGAAACGAAGCCTGGCGTCGTTTTCGCCAGCAATAACCGGCAGGGAGCACAGGCAGGCGAGAAACAGCATCAACAGTCTGAACATGATGGGTCGGAATCCGGGCACAGGCTGACATCATACAATGACTTCAATGCGCCGGAGAGTGGAATCGGGCCGGGTAGGGGCGGGTGGGGCCGACAACCCGCCGGACGGTGTGAATTACCGGATTATTGCCGGGATAAAGGGATGACAACCGGACAGGAGTG
The DNA here is from genome assembly GCF_030646115.1 of Fluviicoccus sp. Taxonomy (GTDB): domain Bacteria; phylum Pseudomonadota; class Gammaproteobacteria; order Pseudomonadales; family Moraxellaceae; genus Fluviicoccus. The sequence continues at coordinate 309,733 of NZ_JAUSMX010000018.1, read as the reverse complement.
GCGATAAGCTCGGGGGATATAACACTAACCACATTCGGGCCGGCGGGATTTCCGGTCCCCCAGACAAACCGGGCAGTCAACGAGATCCATGCCTGCACCGGAGCGGAGCCGTTTCCCCCATGACCCAGCAACTAGCCTTCGCCACCGATCCGCATTTTCATCATCCGTCGTTTCACCGCCAGGTGGATTACCCGTTGAGCTGGCAGGCGCGGATGTTCAATCTGGTCACCAAGTTGACTGTGAAGCCGGTGCTGCAATACGCCGCCGTCACCAACAACACCATGAACGTCGTCAACCAGATATACCGGCTGACCAGCCCGTTCACCAGTCATGTACCTGATTTTGTGAAAATCACTCCGGTTTCCTTCGAGAACTGCTATGGGGAGTGGATACGCTCCGGCAAGCGACTGAAGGAAGAAAAGGTGATTTACTACCTGCATGGCGGCGGTTATTTCTTTTCCTCGATTGAGCAGCATCGTCCCCTCACCTGGCGCTTGTCGCGCTCCCTGCACCGGCCGGTGTTCGCCATGAACTACCGCAAGGCTCCGGACTGGCAGTTCCACCACTGGCTGGATGATGCCGTGACCGGTTATACCTACCTGCTGGACATGGGGTTCAAGTCGGAGAACATCATCGTCGCCGGGGATTCGGCGGGCGGCAACCTGACGCTGATCCTGATGCAGGCGCTGAAATTTTCCGGCATTGCGCTTCCCTCCGGCTGTATCTGTATTTCGCCGTGGACCGATATTGCCTGCGAAGGCGATTCCATGCACACCAACCGTGACCATGATCCGCTGTTTGCGGCAGCGGCGGTGGAGGCGCTGGGAGCGCACTACGCCAAGGGGGCGTCCACCTGGCATCCGTGGGTGTCGCCGCTGCATTCCGATCTGACCGGCTTGCCGCCCTTGCTGCTGATTGTGGGCAGCACTGAAGTACTGCGTGATGATGCCTTGCGACTGGCCGACCGCGCCCGGGCGTCCGGGGTGCCGGTGGTGTATGAGGAATGGGCGGCCATGCCGCATGTCTTTCCGCTGTTTGCCTTTTTCCTGCCGGAAGGACGCCGCGCCTACAAGCACATCGCCCGGTTTGTGCACGATCTGGAGAAGTATCACGCCGACGGCTATTCTGATCACTGACCGGCTGTCGGTAACGAGCCACCCCCTACGGCAGGGGGGTGGCAGGACGGCTCCGGGACATGCTATAGAGTCTTTTCAAAAACAATAACAGCCTCAATATACGGAGGGGCGTTGTCATGACGACTGTTCAGGATCCCCGTCAGATTCTTGTGACCGGCGGCGCCGGTTTCATCGGTTCCCATGTGGTTAAAACCCTGCGCACGCGTTATCCGCAGGCGAAGCTGCGCGTGCTGCATTTGCCGAAGGAAAACCTGTTCAACCTGCGTGATGTCGATGGCGTTGAATTGATGGCGGGCGATGTCACCCGGCAGGCGGATGTGGTGCGTGCCGTGGCCGGGTGCGACGTGGTGTTCCATCTGGCCGCCATCTACGCGCTGTGGTTACCCGACCTGGCACTGATGGACCGGGTGAACGTGGAGGGCACGCGGCGGGTGTTGCAGGCCAGCCTTGAAGCCGGGGTGAAGCGGGTGGTGCACACCAGCTCCATTGCGGTGTTTGCGGGGCAGGGAGCAGGAAACTCCGCTACCGAGGCGTCGCCGTTCCGGTTCTGGGAGAGCGCCTATTGCCGGTCGAAATACGACTCGCATGTGCTGGCGCGCCAATACGTGAAGCTGGGTCTGGACGTCGTCATCGTTTGCCCGGCGATGCCGATTGGTCCGGGGGATGTGGGCCCGACGCCTACCGGTCGCATCATTACCGAAGCCTTCAAGTCACCGTTGCTGATCGCCATGGATACCGGTCCCGGCTGCTACATTGATGTGCGCGATTGCGCCATGGGCCATGTGCTGGCGATGGAAAAGGGGCGCACCGGCGAAAGTTATATCCTGGGCGGACAGAATTACGATCATCATGAAATCATGATGCGTCTGGCGCTGATGACGGGCATGAACAAGCGCATTGTGCCGATGTCACTGAGGGCGCTGAAGCCGTTGACGGTATTGGCTACCTGGTTGGCGGACCATGTGACGCACAAGGCGCCGTTCTTTACGCCTGTTGAAGTCGAGGTAACCCGCAAGGGGCTGAAGTGCGACGCATCCAAGGCCCGCCAGGAACTGGGGCTGGTGGTGCGGCCGGTGGACCTCAGCATTCGCGATGCCGTGAAATGGTTTGCAGAGAACGGTTATATCCCCGCGCGGTGAATGTCGTTAGCTTCCTGAAAGCGGTGACGGCGGTGCGGCAAGCCCCGCCAGCAGCCGTTCATAGGCCACATAATGCCCCACCATGTTTGCCAGTCCCTCCGTCAGCTCCTCAAAGCTGACCGGCGGATTGGGGTCGGACAAATGCCGGATCACGGCAAACACCCCGCCGTTGATGAAGACGTAGCTCATGGCCGGAATATTGCGCAGCCGCATGTTTTCCGGATGATGCATCAGGTGGTTCATCACCAGTTCGGACAGGATTTTCATGATCGGGTCGAGATAGCCCTTGATATCCACCCGCATCGCCTGCCGGGCGCACTTCAGGTAGCGCTCATCGTTCCGCTTCAGGAATTCCCCGAAATGCGCCAGCAGAATGCGCACGGCTTCGGTCAGTTCCATGCGCATTAATTGCGGCAGCAGTGGCTGGATCATGGCCACCACATCGGTCACCAGCCGCTGGTTCATGGCTTCATATACCATGCCTTTATTGGTGAAGTACTCGTAAAGCGAACCGACGCTGATGCCGGCGCGTTCGGCGATGTGCCGTGTCGTCGTACCCGTCATCCCGAATTCGGCGACACATATGAACCCGGCCTCGATGATGGCGTCAACCGTGGCGCGGGAGCGTTGCTGGCGGGGCTTTCTGGGCATGATGATTTCCGAATTGAATCCGAACAATGATTCGGATTAATGTGTCATCAATGGATGTAACAGTCAATGGTAGACTGAAAAACCACCTCCAACCCGATGCCACCGGAGCCACATGCCATGAACATGCCCGCCACCCCGATTTCCACCAAGCCCCGCAAACTCGCCGGAGCCACGGTCGGCATTCCGCCACGCCAGATGGATTTCAGGCTTTCTGCGGAGGGCGCCCGCTATTTTTACGACAACAACGCCACCGCCACTTTGTTCTTCGCCATGCTGTCGGCCATTTTTCCGCCGGGAGAATTGTTCTTCATGGACACGGTGCGGCATTACCGTGACCGGGTCACTGACCCGGTACTGAAGGCCAAAATTTCCGGATTCATCGGCCAGGAGGCCATTCATACCCGTGAACATGAACGGCTGAACGAATTGCTGGCAGCGCGGGGCTTTGATGTGATGGTGGCGCAAAAAGGGGTGGAGCGGGGATTGAAGCTATTGTCGAAGCTGCCACCCAGCCAGCAACTGGCATGCACGGCATTCATGGAGCATTTCACCGCCTTGCTGGGTGAACGCCTGTTGATTGATGAGGGGTTCCGGGCCAAGGCCGATCCGGAAATGATCGGGTTATGGCAATGGCATGCGCTGGAGGAGCTGGAGCACAAGTCAGTGGCTTATGAGGTCTATGAGCTGATCGGCAACAGCCGGACCGAACGTTTGCTGAGCTATCCGCTAGTGGTGGCGGCTTTGCTGCCGCCGATTCTGGGCAGTTGGCTGTGGATGGTGGCGAAGGACGGGCAGGCCCTGAACTGGAAGGAAAACCGCCGCGGGCTGACGCTGCTGCTGGGGCGCAAGGGTTTCGTAACACGCATCCTGCCGCGCATGGGGCTGTTTGCCCGCAAGGATTTCCATCCTGACCGCCATCACACCGCCGCCCTGGAAAAAGAGTGGCGGGAAAAGCTGTTCGGGGAAAACGGCATGCTGAATGCGGCGTTCCGCAACCGCGAAGCGTTGGCGGCCTGAAGCCATGCCGTGGCCGGTCTCAACCAGCTATAGCGGCTCCAGATGTGTCAGGGTATGGGTGTTGGGCAGGGCTTGGTCGATCTCGGCTTCCATGGCGTCCAGCAGGTCATGCCCGGCCTGCACAGACCATTCGCCGGGCACTTGCACATGCACGGAAATGAATTTGCTGGCCCCGGATTGCCGGGTGCGCAGTTCCGTATAACGGGCGCCCTTGCTGCTGTAACTGTCCAGTATCTTGCGGATCACCGCCAGTTCCTCCGGGGGCAGGGCGGTGTCCATCAGTCCGGTTACCGAGCGGTACATGAGGTGGATGCCGGTCCAGACGATATTGGCTGCCACGAGCATGGCAATGATCGGGTCCAGAATATACCAGCCGGAGAGCGCCACCAGCGCCACCGCCGCCAGAACCCCGGCGGAGGTCCAGACGTCAGTCATCAGGTGATGGGCATCGGCTTCCAGGGTAATCGAGTGGTATTGCTTGCCCGCCTTGAACAACACCCGCGACACCCACAGGTTCACCAGCGACGCACCCACTGAAATCGCCATGCCCAACCCTACCTGCTCAATCGGCTGCGGGTCGAACAAGCGGGGAAAAGCGGTCCAGGCTATGCCGCCCGCCGCCACCAGGATTAGCAGGCCTTCCAGAGCGCTGGAGAAGTATTCCGCCTTGCTGTGGCCGTAGGCGTGGTCGTCATCGGGGGGTTGTGCGGCGACATGCAGCATGGCCAGCGCCATGATGGCGGCGGCCAGGTTGACCAGCGACTCCAACGCATCCGACAGCAGGCCGACCGAGCCGGTGAGGGCGTAGGCCAGCATTTTCAGGCTGAGCGTGATGAGTGCGGCGGCAATCGACAGCCAGGCAAAGCGGGTCAGTGAAGGCAGCGTCATGGACATGTACGGTTGATAAGGGCTGATGCGGCATCGTAGCACAATCCGCATCGGCCCCGGCTTAAGCCGGGCTTAGCTGTCAGAAGCCGGTGCCGGCGAGTCAAAATGCTCCGCAAGCCATTTCCGGATGCGCATGGCGGATTCATGGGGGCGTTCGGCCAGTGAGATATGGCCGCTGCCGGGAATCACTTCCAGTGTGTGGTCGGGAATGGCTGCAGCGGCAGCTTTCATGTCCGCCACGGGGCAATTGGCGTCATCTTCACCGGCAATGACCAGCACCGGTTGCGTCAGGCTGCACAGCCGTGGCAGCAGTGACGGACGGTCCAGCAACACCGAGCGGATGACCGGATACAGTTCAGGATGGGCGAAGGTGTCGCTTTGCTCCAGGAAATTCTGCAAAACTTCCGGGTGGCGGAGGCGGGTCTGGGGTGAAAAGAAGGCCTTGGCGATGCCTTCACGGAACACTTTCAGGGTGGGAATGAAACGGCTCATGGCCACTACGGCCAAGGTGGACAGTTTGGGCCGGGACTCCATGGCGAAAGGGGTGTTGGCCAGGATCAGGCCGCGGATGCGCCCGGAAGGATCATTAAGGCCGTGCACCACATCCACCAGTCCACCCCACGAAGTGCCGACCAGCACCGCCTCACGGACTCCCAGTGTAGTCAGGATGTCGTCCTGGGCTTTGGCGCATAATTCCAGTGTCAATGGACTCGGGCAGCCTTCGCTCCGGCCGTGGCCGGGGCCGTCCAGCAGGATCACCGGATTATCGAGCCATTCACAGAGCCCCAAATACAGGGAGTGGTCAAAAAAAATGGATGGCCATAGCAGCAGCGGAATACCGGCGCCGTCACGGCGGCGGACAAAAAGGTGGCCGGCGGAAGTCTGCACATGCTGTACGTGCCAAGTGCCGGAGCGGGGCATGGTTTCTCCTTGTGACCCGGGTGAGAAGCAGGTCTGTCTTCGAAGCGTGTTGTCATTATTAAAGGGCAGGATAATGCCCGGCCAAAGGCGGGTTTTCACCCCCAAGACCGGTTGGGGGCAATGCGCCGATAATGACGCAGGCCATGATCGAATACAATGCTTCATCAGGAGCAGGGGGCTATGTTTTGCGCCACGTTAGGTGTGTGAAGCCTCGTGCATTTGACCGGAAAACAGGCTAAACTTTACACTGTAAAGACGTTTGGCCCTTTGTCCGGTAAGGTATCGACATGACAGTGAAAATTCAGGCAGTTCCGGAGCCGCGCCCGCCCTATCATCACGGTGATCTGGCGCGCGCCTTGTTGCAGGCTGCCGGAGACCTCATTGAGGAGGAGGGGCTGGAGTCCTTCACCCTGCGCGCCTGCGCCCGTCGTGCGGGGGTTTCGCATGCCGCGCCCGCCCATCACTTTCGAGACCGCGCCGGTTTACTCTCCGCTTATGCCGGCAGTGTATTCCGCGACATGACCGCCCAAGGTCGCGTCCGTATTGAGGCGGCAGGCGCCAGCCCTTATGCACGTTTGAAGGCGGTGGGTTTGTCCTACATAGACTTCGCCATCCGGCGTCCGGGGGCTTTCCGACTGGTTTTCCGTTGTGAGGCCCTGGACAAGGAAAATCCGATGCTGAAGGAAGCGGGTGACGAATGTTTTGCATTGCTGGCGGATGTGGTGGGTAATTTGACCCCGCCTGAGCGGCAGGATCAGGTCTTTCTCTACAGCATGCTGGCCTGGAGCGTGGTGCATGGCTTCGCCCATTTGTGGTTGGAGGGGAATTTTACCCATGCCTTCGGCCGGCACGGCGCCGAACCGGAAGTGCAGGCCGATATCCTGGCGGGCCACATTCTGGACCTGATGAAACCGGCTTTCGGCAAACCCTGAAAAGGCTGGTCCCTGTTGGACACCGGGAGGACACCGGCATCCCGGTTGTGGCAAAATCCCGGCTTGAAGATCCACCCCATTCCCAGAGAATTCCTATGCGTACCGTAACCGTATGGCCTGTCCTTGCTGCCAGTTTCGCGCTGGCAGCCGGTTGCTCGGCGCCGCAGATCCAGCCGCCGCCGAATAACCCTCTGCCTTATATCATGCCCCCCGTCAGCCAGTCCGTGATCAACCTGCCGGTGACGCTGGATCTGGAGGCCTTGCGGGCGGAAATGCTGCGCCAGTCGCCCAAGCCGTTGTCGGCCTCCACTTCGACGCAATCCATTGGCATCGGCAAGGCCGATGTCACGCATCAGGTTTTTCTGCGTGACGTCAAGCTGGCTATTGCCGGTACTCAGTTTCTGGCGACCACGCAACTGGATTTCGCGCTGGACTCAAAAATCAGCAGCGCCGGTTTCAGCATGGGCGGCGTCAGTTGCGGCATGAATGGCGAGGAAATGCCGAGGATCGAATTCATCCTGCCCGGCAGCCTCTACTGGACCAAAGACGGAGATCTGGCGCTGCAACCGGACCCATGGCAATTGAAGTGGTTGAAGCCCTGTAATATTACCAAGCTTAACCTGCCGGTGGAAAAACTGCTGAACCTGCCGATTGTTCGCGACAAGGTGCAAGGGCTGGTGACACAGGCGATAACGGACAATCTGAAGCAGTTCAACTTGAAGTCCATGCTGGCCAAGGCATGGCCCGAACTGAACGAGCCGAGGGAAATCCAGCCGGGCGTCTGGCTGCTGATGCAGCCGGAAGGGGTGGGGTTAGCCGACATCAAGGGCTCCGGCCGGTCCGTTTCAACGGCGGTCAGTGTCATGGCGCGCCCGCAAATCGTTACCGGACCCAAGCCGGTTCGTCCGGCGCCACCCTTGCCGAAGCCGCAGCGGCTGACCGCTCCCGTTGACAGTTTCAGTCTGGCACTGCGCGGTGATATCGGCCTGGACACCGCCAATACCCTGCTCAATGAGAGGCTGGCCGGCAAGCCTTTTGTCGCCGGTGGACGGGAAGTGCTGATTGAATCCATCCGCCTCTATGGCAGCGGTGACAAGGCGGTGCTGGGATTGAAGCTGCAAAAGCCGATTGTGGCCGAGGTTTATATGCTGGGCCGCCCGGTGCTGGATGTGGCGGCCAATGAAATGCGTCTGGAAGATGTGGAGTTTGAGTTATCCACCAGCAGTTTTCTGGCGCGGACCGCCAACTGGATGTTGCATGGTACGTTCAAGGACGCGATCCAGCAGAACGCCCGCTTCAACTTCGACAAGGATCTGGCGGAGACGTTGAAGGACTTCAGGGATTACCGGCAGGATCTGGGATATGGCATGAGCTTGCGGGTGCAGGTGGCGTCGGTGAAGCCGCAAGGGGTGTTCTTTACGCCAACCGACCTCAAGGCGCTGGTGCTGGTGGATGGCAAGCTTGCGCTGGAAACGACTCCCGATAAGGTGCAGGGAACCGTGCCTGCGGCTTCCCGCGCCGTGTCCCCGGCGGGAACACTCTAGTCAGTCCTCGTAATCCGGGGCTTCATCCGTGAAGTCCCGGCCCTGCTTCAGCGGGACCCGGTATTCTTCGGCGGCCCATGCCCCCAGATCAATCAGCTTGCAGCGCTCGCTGCAGAAAGGACGGCTGGGGTTGCCGCTCCACCGGGATGGTTTGCCGCAGCGGGGGCAGGGGAAGGCGGGCGTGGACGCAGGGGTGTTTTCAGCCATGATTCATCTCGTCGGCCAGCGCCAGATATTGGCGGTGCAGGTGCTCCAGTTGCAGGTACAGGTCCTCGCGGTCACCTTGGTTGACGATAATGTCATCAGCCCGCTTCAGCCGTTCTTCCCGTGACATTTGTACAGCCATGATGCTGGCAATCTGCGCCTCGCTGACGCCGTCGCGCGTTGATGCACGGGCCTTCTGGGTGGCCTCCTCTACATCGATGACGATGGTGCGACCGCAAAAACCGGCTTGGCCGGTTTCAAACAGCAAGGGAGAAACCAGCACAGTGTAAGCGGAGGCGGCGGCCTGAAGATGCCGGAGAATGCGTTCACGGATGGCGGGGTGTGTAATGGACTCCAGCACGGCGCGTTCGGCAGGATCTGAAAATACGCGTTGTCTCAGGGCGGCGCGATTCAGCGACCCGTCCGACAGCAGGATGCCGGGGCCAAAGTGGCGGCTGATGGCGTTCAGGGCCGGTTCACCGGGAGCTACAATTTCCCGCGCAACCTGGTCGGCATCCACCACTTCAATGCCTTGTTCGGCCAGCCAGTCACTGGCCACCGTCTTGCCGCTGCCGATACCGCCCGTTAATCCAACAATCAGCATGGTTCAGTGCTTCCAGGTGCCCAGATACCAGTTGACGATCTCCGGTCCGCCCAGCATGGCAATGAACCCCGCGATGGCCAGATAAGGGCCGAAGGCGAAAGGGGCGTTTTGCTTGCGGACGGCTATGTAGATGCCACCGATAACAGCACCGACAAACGAGGACAGAAGGATGATCAGCGGCAATTGGGATGGCCCCAGCCAGGCCCCCAAGGCCGCCAGCAGCTTGAAGTCACCATAACCCATGCCTTCCTTGCCGGTCACCAGCTTGAACAGCCAGTAAACGCTCCATAGGGACAAGTAACCGAAGGCTGCTCCCAGAACGGCTTGATCCAGTGGAACCCAAAGCCCTTGCATGTTGACTATCAGTCCCGCCCACATCAACGGCAGGGTGATGACATCGGGCAGGTACTGGGTGTCAAAATCAATCATGGTCAGGGCGATCAGCGCCCAGGTCAGACCAAGAGCGGCCACCATCTTGCCGGTGGGGCCGAAGATGGCGAACACCAGCAGCGACAATAGTGCGGTGGCCAATTCGACACTGGGATAGCGGGGTGATATCGGAGCCCGGCAGGCGCTGCATTTGCCTCGCAGGAACAGCCAGCTCAGCACCGGGATGTTTTCGATGGCGGTAATCCGATGCCCGCAGTGAGGGCATCGGGAGTGCGGCAGCACCAGGTTGAACCGGGGAAACTCCGGACGCGGCAACTCCAGGATTTCCGAGGCCTGAATGCGCCATTCATGGTTCAGCATCACCGGTACGCGGTAAATGACCACGTTCAGGAAACTGCCGATACAGAGCCCGAGCAGGAATATCATGCCCCCTGCGAACAGGGGGCTGGTTGCCAATAGTTCAATCATGGGTCTTATCAGCCTACCACCGCACCCATCTGGAAGATTGGCAGGTACATGGCGATGACCAAGCCGCCGATCAGGACGCCCAGAATGGCCATGATAATGGGTTCCATCATTGAGGTAAGGCCGTCAACGGCATTGTCCACTTCGCTCTCATAATAGCTGGCAACCTTGTCCAGCATGGAGTCCAGCGCGCCGGACTCTTCGCCGATGGCAACCATTTGCAGGGCCATGGAAGGGAAAATGCCCGATTGCCGCATGGCGAAGCCCAATTGCTGGCCGGTCGCGACGTCGTCGCGGATACGGAGGATGGCTTCGCGGTAAACCACATTGCCGGAAGCACCGGCGCAGGACACCAGTGCGTCAATCAAGGGCACCCCGGCCGAGAAAGTCGTGGACAGGGTGCGGGCAAAGCGGGCAATAGTGGACTTGAAAACCAGGTCGCCGAAAATGGGCAGCTTCAGTGACATTCTGTCCAGAAAGTTATTAAAGGCCACGGATCGTTTCTTGGCCTCGCCAAACCCCCCGACTGTGCCGACTATGATGATCAGCAGGATGAACCACCATTTCTGCATCCATTCCGACATATGCACCACCATCATGGTGAAAGCAGGCAGCTCGGCGCCGAAGCCGGAGAACAGGGATTGAAATACCGGAACCACTTTCAGCAAAAGGATTACGGTCACAATCACAGCGACTACGACCACGGAAATGGGGTATTTCATGGCCTTTTTAATTTTCATCTTGAGCAATTCGCTCTTTTCCTTGTACTCGGCCACACGGTCAAGCATGGTTTCCAAGGCACCGGATTGCTCACCGGAATTGACCAGGCTGCAAAACAGATCGTCAAACAGCAGGGGGTACTTGCGCAGTGATGATGCAAAATTGCTGCCGCCTTCGACTTCGGCCTTGATGCCGAGCACCACGTCACGCATGGAGGGGTTGTCCAGGCCCTCGGCGACAATTTCGAAGGATTGCACCAGCGGAACGCCGGCTTTCATCATGGTGGCCAGCTGACGCGTGAACAAGGCGATGTCCATGGGGCTGATTTTTTTCTTTCGGGCACCGCCGCCTAACAAGCCGCTGCTCTTTTTATGAATTTTGGCGACATTGATGCCTTGCTTGCGCAACTGTGCCTTGGCCAATGCGATATTCTTGCCGGAGATTTCGCCTTTTGTTTTCTGGCCGCGCTTGTCCGTGCCTTCGTAGGCAAAGTTGAGCTGTACTTCCGCTTTGTTGGTTGCCATTTCCGTCACACTCGATTAGTCAACACCGGTCACCCGGTTGATTTCGGTCAGGCTGGTAACGCCAGCCATAGCTTTTTTCAGCCCGGAGCGTCGCAAATCCGGAAAGCCCTCGGCCTTGGCAGCCTCGGCAATCTCGATGGAATTGCCTTCTTCCATGATAATGCGTGCAATTTTCGGGGTTACTTTCATGACTTCGTAAATGCCGACCCGGCCCTTATAGCCATCCCGGCACTGATCACAGCCCACCGGCTCATAGATGGTGAATCCGGTGGCCAGGTCAGCATCGGTGAACCCCAACTCCAGCAGGCTGGCGCGAGGTACATCCATGGGCTTCTTGCAGGCGCTGCACAGCCGCCGTGCCAGACGCTGGGCGATGACCAGATTCACCGAGGTGGCGATATTGAAAGAGGGGACCCCCATGTTGCGCAAGCGGGTCAGGGTTTCCGGGGCGCTGTTGGTGTGCAGGGTGGACATTACCATGTGACCGGTCTGCGCGGCCTTGACGGCAATTTCCGCCGTTTCCAGATCCCGGATTTCACCAATCATGATGATTTCCGGATCCTGACGCAGGAAGGCTTTCAGCGCCGAGGCGAAGGTCAGGCCGACTTTGGCGTTGACGTTGACCTGGTTGATGCCTTCGAGGTTGATTTCCACCGGGTCTTCGGCGGTGGAAATATTGTTTTCAACCGTGTTGAGGATATTGAGCCCGGTATACAGCGACACTGTTTTGCCGGAGCCGGTGGGGCCGGTGATCAGCAGCATGCCCTGGGGCTTGTCCAGGGCACCCATGAACAGCGCCTTCTGATCTGCCTCGTAACCCAGCATGTCAATGCCCAGAGAGGCGCTGGAGGGATCCAGGATACGCAGACAGAGTTTTTCGCCGAACAGCGTGGGCATGGAGTTGACCCGGAAGTCGATGGCCCGGGTTTTTGAAAGTTTGAGCTTGATCCGGCCGTCCTGAGGCACCCGCCGTTCGGAAATATCCATTTGCGACATGACTTTCAGGCGGGCGGAAAGCTTGGTGGCCAGTTGCACCGGCGGCCTGGTGATTTCGCGCAGTACGCCGTCCACACGAAAGCGGATGCGGTAGGATTTTTCGTAGGGCTCGAAGTGCAAGTCGGAGGCGCCCATCTTGATGGCGTCGAGCAGGATCTTGTTGATGTACTTGACGATGGGGGCGTCGTCTTCACCCATGGAGGAACTGCCAGAGTCCCGGGCAGCCGCCTCATCGCCGGAGGAAATGTCCAGGTTTTCCAGATCGTCATCCAGACCGTCGAAACTGGCGTTGCTGGTGCTTTCCAGAATGCGCTCAACCAGCTTCAGCAGCCGGTCTTCCTCGACGACTATGGTTTCCACCGTCATACCGGTGTTGAAACGGATGGCGTCGATCACTTCCACCCGGGTCGGATCGCTCATTGCCACAAACAGCCGCTTGCCGCGTTTGAATATGGGCAACACGTTGTGCTTGCGGATGATTTTCTCGTCCAGCACATCCTTGGGGATGTGGTCGGTATCGATCATGTCCAGGTCGATCAGCGGATCGCCGAATTCGTCAGCCATCATCCAGGCGACCTGGGAAGCCTTGGCAATCTTGTTGGCGACCAGATAGGACACCAGCGAAACCTGTTCACGCTGTGATTCGGTCAGCGCCTTTTGCATGGTGCTGGCTTCAACAACACCCTCCAGGACCAGGCGTTTGGCCAGGCCGCCGAATGAGGGGGCGGAAGAGGAGGGTGTCACTGCCATGCGGGTACCTGCTGCCGTTGTTGTATTTCTTGGTGAGGAAACAATGCTAAGATTCTGGAATATAAATCAAATCCTGCATACCCGCCAAGCGTTAGCCGGTAATTATCACCGGGACGCCGGGATGCGTGAAGTATTATTGTAGACGGAAAGAGCCAACGGCATGGAGAGCCAGATGTCCAGAATGTGCGTTATTGTCATTTTTATCGTTTGCTTCGGGGATTTTGCGCTGGCCGGAGAGCCGGTTTGCACGGTTGCGGCAGTTGCCGGCGACGCCCGGGTCAATATCAATACGGCGGATGCGGCGACCTTGGCTGATAAACTGAAGGGGGTTGGGCTTCGTAAGGCGGAGGCCATAGTGGCCATGCGTCAGGCCAAAGGGAAGTTTTCGTCGTTGCAACAACTGGATGAAGTCAAAGGTATCGGCCCCGGTATTCTGGAAAAGAACCGGGACCGCATTGTCTTCAAGGACTAGGCGACTTCGCGGACAAAGTCCGGCATCGCTTCTTCAAGACCAACGGCGCGTTTACGGGCTTCTTCGGCGAGGTTGGCGTCCAGCTTCTCGAAGGCGCGGGGTGCATACTTGCGGGCCAGGGTGTTGAGCCTGTCCTCAATGAACCGGGGCAAGGCGATACCCAGCGGATTGGACTCCTGCAGGTCTTCCGATGAAATGACCCGGGTGCCCATGATGTAGTCAAACCAAGGCTTGGTCACACACCAGTTGGCATCCTGATTGGTGTTCATGTGATGGTCATAGTGCCAGGGGATTTTCTTCTTGCCCCATTCGGTGTCCAGATGGGACTGGCTGTGCACATGCCAGTAGTTCCAGGCGCAATACCAAGTGGTCAGTGTAAAGAAGGGAGCGACCGGGAACACCACGCCTGTTGCGGCGCAAAGCTTTAGCAGTGCAGCCACTTCGGCCTTGGCGTCGGGGCTGTTGTCAAAGTCCGCGTAGAGGTCGTCATCGCGGTATTTTTGCAGGCGCACACGGCGGTGGTGTCCCCAGTGCCGCTTCATGAACGCTTCGGATATGGACTTGCGGCCGCCTTCCGGTTGCGGAATGCCGTGCAGGGCATACTTATGGAGATACCATTCTGTGGCGTTGGAGGCGAGAAGACCCAAGGGGATTCCAATCATAACTTCACCTGTGTGACTATACTTGCGGAAACCGGACGCTCCAGTGTCGCCGAAATCGGGTACGTTCGTACTGATTTCAGAATAGCACCGGCTGGCGTACTGACTTGACTTGATGCGCCAAAAAACCCACCTGCCTTCCCTCTGGATTTCCGGAGATGCCTGTCGAGGTCGCCCCATGTTCCAGCCGGAAGCCGTCATTGCCGCGATCCCGGATTTCCGGATGGATTCCGTCTGGCCCGCTTCCGGCCCCCTGGACGGGTACAGCCGGTATTACGCCCTGGATCAGGAGCGCCGGTTTCCGGGCCTGCGCCACGCCGGTGGGTGGATCGAAGCGGCCGGATACCGGGTGCTGATGCAGGTATTCATTCCCCGGAACTGTCGCGGCACGCTCTTTATTGTCCATGGCTATCTGGAGCACAGCGGTCTCTACCCCAAGTTGTTGCCGCAGATTTTGCGGGCGGGTTATGCGGTTGTGATGCACGACCTGCCCGGCCACGGCCTGTCATCCGGCGCCCGGGTCAGCATCCGTGATTTTGAGGAATACCAGCAGGTATTGCGGGCGGTTCAGGCGCAGAGCCAGAGCTTGCCTGCGCCGTGGTTGGGGTTGGGGCAAAGCACCGGCGGTGCGATCCTGATGGAGCAGGTGCTGGCCGATGTTCAGTCGGGCCGCAAGCCCGTCTTTGACCGGCTGCTGCTGCTGGCGCCACTGGTGTTGCCCACACGCTTGCAGTGGTGGCAGATCCGCAGCGCTTTCTGGTTGTACGGTTCCTTGCGCAGCGTGATGCCGCGCAGTTTCCGCCGCAACAGCAGTGATGATGCCTTCCTGAATTTCATCCGTCGGGAAGACCCGTTGCAGGCCCGCTGGATTCCACTGGACTGGGTGACGGCGATGAAGCATTGGGTGACGCGTGTCCATCGTTATCCGCCGTCCGGTTTTCCGGTCTGGGTGGTGCAGGGTGAGCGTGACACAACTGTCAACGGACCCTATAACATCCGCTTCCTGCGCCGCCGCTTTGATGTACGGGTCAGCCTGAAGCTGGCGGAAGCTTCGCACCAATTGGCCAATGAGCGGGACGATGTGCGGGCTCCGGTTGACGGCTTGTTAACGGATTTTTTGCGTTAATGCATTTATTGGATGGCAATATGGCTTCCGCTTCGTCGCCGGACTGCTGCAAGGCCCCGGTTTTCTTATTTTTTCAAGGGTAATGGAGTGATTATGGCTCATAACTGGCGTTTCATGAGGTATGGCGATTTCGATCAGGTGCTGTTGAACCGGGTCGAGGATCTGGAAAACCTGCCTGAACTGGACCAAAAGCTGTGGGCAGCGCTGGCATGCCCGACGCGCGGGCTGGAGCTGGACAGCCGCACTCTCGACTACATTGATACCGACAAGGACGGCCGCATCCGCGTGCCGGAGGTGTTGGCCGCCGTGCGCTGGGCGCTGGATCACCTGAAGGACCCCTCTGTGCTGTTGTCCGGGGAGGCGCTGCCATTGCTGGCCATCAATGCTTCGACCGATGCCGGCCGCAAGCTGGTGGCCGGTGCGGGTGAGTTGCTGACCCGTCTGGGCAAGCCGCAGGAAACCAGCCTGACCATTGCGGATACGGATGACCTGTCGACAGTGTTTCCGCCCGCCATACCCAACGGCGACGGGCTGGTTCCGGCGACCATGGCGGCCACGCAGGCGCAAGCGGATGCCATCCTCGACATTATCAGCTGCACGGGCTCCGGGCCTGACCGCAGCGGCGAAGCCGGTGTTTCCGAACACCATATCCGCCAGTTTTACGCTGACCTCGCCATTGTGACCGGCTGGCGGAATTCCCGCGTTAACGAGCCGCTGGGTGAGGCGACTCCGGCCGCGTTTGATGCTCTGGCCGCCGTGGAAGCTAAGATTGATGATTATTTTTCCCGAGCCCGCCTGTCTGCTTTTGATAGTCGCGCTTTAAGCGCCATGAACGGCTCTGAAGATGACTTCACCCGCTTGGGCGGGCAGCAGTTGTCCCTGTCCAGTCCGGAAATGGCGGCCTTGCCGTTGATGCAGGTGGCTGCCAACCAGTCCCTGTCGATGGTTTCCGGGATTAACCCGGCCTGGCAGGACCGCTTGGCCGCCTTCAAGGCGCTGGTGGCGGACCCGCTGCTGGGGCTGGATGCCCAATGGCTGGATCCGACCCTGTGGCAGGACATCAAAACCCGGTTCCAGCCTTACCGGGAGTGGCTGGCCGCAAAGCCGTCGGTGACGCAGATTGCGCTGGCTGATGACCGTATTGCCGAACTGGATGATGCGGGCCTGCAAAATGAACTGCTGGATCTGGTGAAGACCGACCTGGGCGTGGCTGAAGCCGCCGACAGCTTGGTCGATCTGGACAAGCTGCTGCGATACCAGCGTTACCTGCGCGTGGTGTTGAACAACTTTGTGTCGATGACGGATTTTTATTCGCATCGGGCAAAAGCGGTCTTCCAGGCCGGAAGGCTTTACATTGACGGTCGCAGCTGTGACCTCTGCGTCAAGGTTCAGGATATGGGGCGTCATGCCGCAATGGCGGGCCAGAGCGGCACCTATCTGGTTTATGCGGATTGCACACGGCGGGGCAGTCCGGAAAAAATGACCATTGTCGCGGCGGTGACTGCCGGAGAATCCGGCCACATGATGGTGGGACGGAACGGGATTTTCTATGACCGCGCCGGTAATGACTGGGATGCGACCGTCGTGAAGCTGGTGGAGAACGCCATTTCCGTGCGCGAGGCCTTCTGGAGTCCGTATCGCAAGGTTGGCCGCATGGTGTCAGAGCAGCTGCAAAAAATGGCGGCCGACAAGGACAAAGCCATTGAAAGCAAGGCCGGCGAGCACATTACGGCCGGTAAAGGCAAGCTTGAAGAAGCGGCGGCGGCTCCGAAAGATGCACCGAAGACCCCGCCGGCGCCGTTTGATGTCGCCCGTTTTGCCGGTGTGTTTGCGATGGTCGGACTGGCGCTGGGGGCCATTGGTACGGCCTTGGCGACCTTCATTGCCAGTTTCCTGAGTTTGGTCTGGTGGCAGATGCCGATTGCGGTAGCCGGCTTGTTGCTGCTGATTTCCGGTCCGTCGATGGTGATTGCCTGGTTCAAGCTGCGCCAGCGCAATCTGGCCCCGATTCTGGACGCCAACGGCTGGGCCGTGAACACCAAGGCCAAGCTGAGTATTCCTTTCGGAGCCTCGTTGACGGCGCTGGCTGAGTTGCCCAAAGGAGCGCAGCGCAGCCTGAAGGAGTTGTAACAACGGGCGACCGGATCCACGGCTGTCTGTCAGTCGTGAATCCGGTTCAGGGAGGGAGTCTGCCTGTGTTAGAGCGGTTCAATCCTCCAGATGATACCCCGTCACCCGTTCCACTTCATTGGCCGAGCCCAGCACCACCGGCACCCGCTGGTGCAGGCTGGTCGGTTCCACATCCAGAATCCGCAAGCGGCCGGTGGTGGAAGCGCCGCCGGCCTGTTCGATGATGAAGCTCATCGGGTTGGCTTCATACATCAGGCGCAGCTTGCCCGGCTTGCCGGGGTCCTTGACGTCGTAGGGGTACATAAAGATGCCGCCGCGCGTCATGATGCGGTGTACGTCAGCCACCATCGAGGCCACCCAGCGCATGTTGAAGTCCTTTTCGCGCACACCGGTAATGCCTTCCAGCAGTTCACGCACATAACGCTGCATGTTCAGTTCCCAATGGCGCATGTTCGACATGTTGATGGCGAACTCCTTGGTGTCCTTCGGCACTTGCAGGTCCGGCGCGGTCAGGTAGAACACGCCCTGTTCGCGGTCAAGGGTGAAACCGTCGGAGCCGTGGCCCAGCGTCAGCACCAGCAGCGTGGAGGGACCGTAAACGATGTAGCCCGCCGCCACCTGCTTGTTGCCCGGTTGCAGGAAGTCCTGTTCCGTCACCGGGCTGTTGCCTTCCGGACGCTCCAGGATGGAAAAAATGGTGCCAACCGAGATGTTGACATCAATGTTGGAAGAGCCGTCCAGCGGGTCGAACAGCAGCAGGTAGCGGCCTTCCTTCATGCCATCCGGCACCGGCAGGATTTCGTCCATTTCCTCGGAGGCCAGCCCGGCGACACAGCCGCCGCCCAGCGTTGCCGCAATCATCAGGTCGTTGGTGATGATGTCCAGTTTCTTCTGTTCTTCGCCCTGGATGTTTTCGGAACCGGCCTGACCCAGCACACCTGCCAGCGCGCCTTTGCCGATGGCGTCGCTGATGCGGTGGCAGGCATCGCAGGTCTGGCGGATCAGCTCGCAGAGTTCGGGGGTGACGCCGGGCAGGTCCAGCTTCTGTTGCAGGTAGCGGCTCAGGGTGAGGGTGGTCATGTCGGCTCCGGGCGCGTGTTCAGTCTTGGGGGCGGATTATCGCCAAGAACGGCCGGCTTCACCAGCGAAACATAGGCAGCGGATGCAGCGGATGTGCGCGCAGCTGTTTCGCCGATTGCTTCACCAGGAACAGGTGGAATCCGGCATTGGGGAAGGTGCGCATCACTTCCAGCACGAATTTCAGCGGCAGCCCGAAACGGCGGAGGCCTTGGGTGACGTCTGTCCAGTCTGCGCGGCGGAAGGCTTCGGCCATGGGGTCGTCGGGGCAGGCGGTGACCTTGTGATGATTGAGGATCATGGCGTTGACTTCGGGAATCCGGTCTTCCAGCCCGTGATCCAGTAACCAGGCTGTGGCCAGACGGCTGGAGGGTTCCAGATAGTCGAAGGTGTTGTGGCTCCAGATGCCTATGTCATGGAAGACCACGGCAATCGCGGCCATGTCCAGGGACTCGGCATCATCCCGGTTGCTGAGTGCGGCGAAGTAATTCAGCACGCGGTAGCAGTGGTTGTGGTAGGCGGTAAAGTCCTGGTTGAGGGCGTCGCGCCATTCGGTGAGCAGGGTGTCGAGGCTGGGGTGGAAGGTGATGAGCGCCATGGAGGCCTCCGGTAAAAATAGGGAAAAGCGGAACGTCGGGTTGCGTCCAAAAGATTTACAATCCACCGCAAGTATTCTTCGCCATGGAGGCGATATGCAACCCTCTGCTGTCAGGTGGTTCTGCCTGAGCCTTGTCCTGCTTTCTTCCCTGACCCATGCCGTGACTGTCAAGGAGCTTGTTTCACAAGCCAAGGGGGCGGCGTATCGCGCCGTCGGGCAGACGGTGACCTTGCAGTCCTTTTCCCCGCAAGGCGATGTGGGGGTTGTCAATCAGGCCCGGGCGCGCTTTTCGGAAGATATGGTGCGGGTCGGCGACCCTGCTGTCCGTAACCCGTTCATCGTCAGCAATAACTGCAAGGACTACGGACGAGGTCGCTGGCTGGATACGCGCACCTGGATTTATCAATTCAACGACAACCTGCCGGCGTTGCGCTGCGAATTCCGGCTGGCGCCCAATCTCAAGAGCGTACAGGGCAAGCCGCTCAATGCGTACCCCTTGTATCACTTCAACCGTCTCTTTGCGACGGTGGGTTATGACACCACCGCCGAGCGCGGTGTGCGGATCGTGGATTCCTGGCCTCAGCACAACAACTCCGTGATCGAAGACCAGATATTCCTGCTGAAGCTGGACAAGACCACCGCTGTCAAATCCTTGCCGGGCAATGTCTGGTGCCTGACCAGCAACCTGCCGGAAAGGCTGCCCGCCCGATTCCTGACCGTGGCGGAGACGACGGCTTTCGTGCAGCAGCAAATTCCGGAAGTACGCGAATGGTGGCGTCGCGAGACCGGCCACGACTGGTGGGATCAAAGCACCAAGGTGGTCCGTCGCGCAGCGGTAAAGGAGTGGCGGGCCGTTAGTTGCGGCCGTCGCCTGACCGGCGGCGAAGGCTTGCGGCTGGTCTTCAGCAAGCAGGTGGCGACTACGGCCGGGGTGAAGCGCGGCTCCGATCAAGCCTTGTCATTTTATATCCGCAAGCCTTTCACCGCCGCCTTCAGTTGCTCGCGGCAAAGCCCGACCGCGCCCTGCGTGCCGCTGGCCGACATGCAGGTGCGGTTCTCTGAAGTGGTGCCGGCGGAAAAACTGGCGGCGATCCGGCTGCAGTCCGGAACCACCAACTGGTCACCTGAGATGTCGGAACGGGAGGAATATGATGGAGGCGACAGCACCCTGGTGCGTTTCAAGGGGCCGTTCCCGGCCAATGCCGCATTCACTTTGACGATACCTGCCGGGCTGGTCGACCCCTTCAACCGGCCGTTGGCCAACGCCGCCCGCTTCCCGCTGACTGTTCGCACCGACACTTGGCCGCCGCTGGCCAAGTTCGCCGCCGATTTCGGGGTGGTGGAAACCGCCGTCGGCGCGGTGCCGCTGACGGTGCGCAATCTGGAAAGCACGTTGCCCGGCAAGACCGGCGTCACGCTGTATACGCAGAAGATGGACAACAGCGAGCAGGCCTTCATCCAGGCGCTGAAGCGCTACAGCGCCGGTAATGACGGCCTGTTGGACAAGCCGTGGATTGCCCGCCAGCCTGGCGTGACCGCGCAGGAACTGCCGCGCAGTCTGTCCGCCAAGGAATTCGAGGTGATCGGGCTGCCGGTGACGCAGGGGCTGTATCTGCATGAAGTGGGAAGCCGTTATCTGGGTGAGTGGATTTCGCAGAAACCGCAACCGGCCTATGTGCATGCGCTCAGCCTGGTCACCAACCTCGGCGTGCATGTACAGATGGGCAAGGTGAACGGCCAGGTGTGGGTGACGGATCTGGCGGCGGGCAAGCCGGTGGGGGCGGCGGCGGTCAGCGTCTGGGACTGCTATGACGAACGCCTGCTGTGGAGCGGCCTGACCAACGAGCAGGGATTGGTGCGTGTCGATCGCGGCGTTTTTACCGAGCGGCCTTATAACGAAATCGAGAACAAGAGCAATTGCCAAGGATCACCGTGGGTGATCATGGCGGCAAGCGGGTCGGATCGCAGCTTTGCCTTGTCGGAGTGGAACGGCGGCATCGAGTCCTGGCGCTTCAATCTGTATGGCGAGAATGATTACGCTTGCGAATGGGAGTGCGGCGGCTACGGTAATGGCGAAACCCGCACCGGCGATTATGTCGCCCATACCATCTTCGACCGCACGCTGTTGCGCGCCGGCGAAACGGTGCATATGCGTCACCTTTTGCGCCGCAACAAGCTGAGCGGTATCAGCGCCCCGGAAGCGTCGATGAAGGTAAAGGCGGTAGTCGTGGAACACCGAGCCAGCGACACCCGCTTTGAACTGCCCGCCGCGTTTACCGCCATCGGCAACGGCAGCAACGACTGGACCATACCCAAGTCGGCCAAGCTGGGTGAGTATTGCGTTTCCCTGCAACTGCCGGACGACAACAGCGTACAGGGCGGTTGCTTCAAAGTATCGGCCTTCCGCCTGCCGGTGCTGAAGGCCGATCTGGGTCTGCCCGCCGCGCCGGTGCTGCCTGCGCCGAACCTGCCGCTGCAATTACAACTGCAATACCTGAACGGCGGCGGTTACAGCAATGCGCCGGTAACGCTGCGCGGAAAATTTGAAACGGACGCCTATCCGTCCGTGAGCGGATTCGATGAATTCAGCTTCTACTCGGTGCCGGCGGTGCCGCCGAAGAACACGGACGAATATGACTGGAGCAGCAAGGACCTGCCCGAAACCGCACTGACGCTGGATGACGCCGGCGGCCTGAACGCGCTGTCGCCGACGCTGCCAGAGGTGGACCGTGTCAGCCGTTTGCGCATGGAGATGGAATTCCGCGACCCCAGCGGCGAAACCCAGACCGTGGGCGCGAGCACCCAGTTGTGGCCAGCCGCCGTGCTGCCGGGTCTACGCGTGCTTTCATCGTGGTTGGGCGGTGACGGTCCGGTGGTGGTGGAAGCGATCGTGGTAGACCGCAACGGCAAGGCGGTGGCGAATGCCCCCGTGGAAATCCAGGGCGCGCTGATGTATTCGGACTCCCACCGCAAGCGCACGCTGGGCGGCTATTACGCCTACGATTCCACTCGCCGTGAAGAGGCGGTGAAAGTGCCGTGCGGCAACCGCACTGACGCCCAGGGCCGCCTGCTGTGCAAGCTGCCGCTGAAGCGTTCCGGGGAGCTGAAGCTGAAAGTGATTACGACCGACAGCGACGGTCGGCGCGCCGCCACCGAAAGCACCGTGTGGGTGGCCGGGGCCGATGATTGGTGGTTCGACCAAGGCAATGACGACCGTATCGACGTGATTGCCGAGAAGAAGCAGTACGCCATTGGCGACACGGCGCGCCTGCAGGTGCGCATGCCGTTCCGCGAGGCGACGGCGCTGGTGACTGTGGTCCGTGACGGCGTCATGGACAGTTTCGTGACCACTCTGGACGGCAAGGACCCGGTAGTGAGCGTGCCGGTGAAGCCGGACTACGCGCCTAATGTCTACGTCTCGGTGATGGTGGTGCGCGGCCGCAACAATGCCATCCAGCCGACGGCGCTGGTTGATCTGGGCAAGCCAGCCTTCAAGCTGGGCATCGCACAGCTGAAAGTGGGTTGGGAAGGCTATAAGCTGGGGGTGAAGGTGCAGACCGACAAGGCCGTGTACCATCCCCGCGAAACGGTACAGGCCACCGTGCAGGTGAGTAACGCCACCGGGCGCGAACGCTTGCCAGCCAATACCGAGGTGACCCTGGCGGTGGTGGACGAAGCGCTGCTGGAACTTGCCGACAATAACTCCTGGGATCCGCTGCCATCGCTGGTCAACGCCCGCGCCTATGACCTGAATACCGCCACCAACCAGTTGCAGGTGGTGGGCAAACGGCATTTCGGCAAGAAGGCGCTGCCCTCGGGCGGCGGCGGCGGTCGCGGCGCTTCCACCCGTGAATTGCTGGACAGCCTGGTGTACTGGAAGGCGACCGCGACGGTGGATGCCGAGGGCAAGGCCACGTTCAGCTTCCCGTTGAATGACTCGCTGTCGGCCTTCCGCGTCGTGGCGGTGGCGTCCAGCCGCGACCAGTTCGGCAACGGCTCGGCGACCATCCGCAGCACCCGCGATCTGCAGGTGCTGAGCGGCCTGCCGACGGTGGTGCGGCAGGGGGACCGCTATCAGGCCGAGTTCACCGTGCGCAACAGCAGCGACCAGCCGGAAGCGGTGACGCTGACTGTGCGTTCCCCGGCGCTGGCGAAAGACTTTGTGAAAGTGCTGGACCTGCCCGGAGGCCAGTCGACGCGGGTGATGGTGCCAGTGACGGTTCCGAAGCGTATCGAGAACCTGACGTGGGAAATCAGCGCGGTCAGTCCGCATTTCAGCGACCGGCTGAAGGTGTCGCAGCAGGTGCTGACCGCCGTGCCGTTGCAAACACTGGCCGGGGCGCTGACCCAGCTGTCGCCGGGCGTTCCCTATGCACTGCCGCTGACGTTGCCCGCGGGCAGCGTGGAGGAGGGCAGGATCGACCTCGACCTGCAACCCACCCTGACCGGCACGCTGGAGCCGGTGCGGCAATGGTTCCGCGACTATATCTATCTGTGTCTGGAGCAGAAGACGACCAAGGCCGCAGGCCTGCAAAACCCGGCGCTGTGGACGGACATCATGGGTGACCTGCCGACCTATCTGGATCAGGACGGTCTCGCGGCCTTCTTCCCCGGCGGCAAGGGCTCAGCGTTCCTGACCGTGCATGTGCTGCGTCTGGCCAAGGCGCTGAACTGGACGATTCCGGCGGAGAGCCGTGAGCGAATGCTGACCGGGCTGGAAAACTACGTGCAGGGCAAGCTGCCCAAGGCCACCTACGAATACTGGATCTACGACAACCGTCAGGACCTGATCCAGCGGCAGATGCAGGCAATGAGCCTGCTGGCGCAATACAACCGCTTCAAACCAGTGATGCTGGACAACATCCGCATCCAGCCCGCGATGTGGGATACGCATATCCTGATCGACTGGCGCGAGCTGCTGCGCAGCGTCCCCGGCCTCGCCAACCGCGAGACGCGTCTGAAGGAAGTTGACCGCCAGCTACGGGCGCAACTGACGCAGGCGGGCAGCAGCGTGCTGGTGCTCAACGAGCGCCGTGCGGAGCGTTGGTGGTGGTTCGACAGCAACGAGCAGCTGCAGGCGCGATTGATCCTGAGCGTGCTGGGCGACAAGGCGTGGGAGCAGGATTTGCCCTTGCTGGTGCGCGGCCTGCTGCGCCACCAGAAGGACGGTCACTGGCAGGATACGCAGGCCAACCTGTGGGGCGGCATGGCGCTGACGCGTTTCAATGAGGGCGTGCTGCCGGTGAACGGCCAGACCCGCGCCACGCTGGCCGGAGAGAACCGCCGTCACGATTGGGCGGTGGATCCGCAGCCGGTGATCCCCGCTGTCAGCATGAACCCGGTGGATCCGACTCTGAGCCTGCCGTGGCCGAAGGCGAATTCCACCCTGAATGTGCAACACGATGGCGGCGGCAAGCCGTGGCTGCGGGTGCTGGCGCGCGCGCCGGTGCCGGTCACCCGACCCGACTTCAAGGGCTACACCGTCAGCAAGACCGTGGAGCCGGTGACGCAGAAGGTGAAGGGGCAGTGGAGCATGGGCGATGTCGCACGCATCAAGCTGCGCATTGTCGCCGCTCAGGACATGGGCTGGGTGGTGGTCAACGACCCGGTCCCGGCTGGCGCGGTGCTGCTGGGGCGCGGGCTGAAGCGGGACAGCGCCTTGCTCTCGGAAAACGACAGCAGCGGCTGGTGGCCGGAATTCGTCGAGTTCGCCGCCGATGCCTACCGCGCCTACTACGAGTATCTGGGCAAGGACGCGGACTGGGAAATCAGCTATACCGTGCGCCTGAACCAGGCCGGGGAATTCCGCCTGCCGCCGACGCGGGTGGAGTCGATGTACGCCCCGGATGTCTACGGCATGCTGCCGAACAGCAACTGGACCGTCGCCCCGTGACCCGAGGCGGTTCCAGGTTAAGCCGGGTCTGGTTATGCCTGCTTTGGCTGCTGTTGTGGCCGGTGGCGCGGGCGGAAGCGGCGGTTCCCGATTTCGAGGCCGTCAAGTCGGGCTGGCGGTCGTCCTATGCCGCCTTGCTCGACCGGCATGGCGAGGTGCTGATCCGGCAGCGGCAGGACAAGACCGCGCACCGGCTGGACTGGACGCCGCTGGACCGGGTGTCGCCGGCGCTGGTGGATGCGCTCATTTTCGTCGAGGATCGCGACTTTTACCAGCATCATGGTGTCGATTGGGGGGCATTCACCCGCGCCACGATGAAGTACCTGACCGGACAGCGCACACGCGGCGCCAGCACGCTCAGCATGCAGACCGCCGCCTTGCTCGACCCGTCGCTGGCGTGGCGCACCGGCGGCCGTCCGCTGGACCGCAAGTGGCGGCAACTGCGCGCCGCCCGGGCGCTGGACGCCCGTTGGGGCAAGGACCGCATCCTGGAAGCCTACCTAAACCTGACGCAATGGCGCGGCGACCTGCAAGGCATCGACGCCGCCAGCCAGGCGCTGTTTGGCAAGCGGCCCGCCGGGCTGGACCGCGCCGAAAGCATCCTGCTGGTCAGCCTGTTGTCTTCCCCGAACATGACGCCCGCACAGGCGGCGAAGCGCGCCTGCGTGCTGATCGCCGCCGGTTATGACGCCGACTGCCCGGCCGTGCATGCATTGGCCGACAGCCGCCTGCGCAACCGCAGTCTCGGGTTGGATGACGATCCCGCGCTGCTCAGCCTGGCCTCACGTTTGCTGACAACGGCGGGGCAGGATGTGAACACGACGCTGGACCGCCGCCTGCAACGCTTCGCCGAAGAAGCGCTGCGCGAGCAGCTGGTGTCCTTGCAGGCGCAACAGGCCAACGGCGGCGCGGTGCTGGTGCTGGACAACCGCAGCGGCGAGGTCTTGGCCTATGTTGGCAACAGCGGCCTGGACGACGACAGCCTGTGGGTGGACAGCGTGCAGGCGCAACGGCAGGCCGGATCGACGCTGAAGCCCTTCCTGTACGGTCTGGCGCTGGAGCAGAACCGTCTGACCGCCGCCACGGTGCTGGACGACAGCCCGGTCAACATCGCCACCGAGCGCGGGCTGTATGTGCCGCAGAACTACGAGCACGACTTCAAGGGCCCGGTGACGGTGCGCACGGCGCTTGCCTCGTCGCTGAATGTCCCGGCAGTGCGCGCGCTGCAATTGACCGGCGTCGATGCCTTCTGGCAGGAACTTCGTGGTTATGGCTTCGGTCTAAAGGAGGATGCCGAATTTTATGGCACTGCGCTGGCCTTAGGCGGCGCGGACATTACGCTGTGGGAGCTGGCCAATGCCTACCGCGCGCTTGCCAACGGCGGCGCGTGGTCCCCGGCGCGTCTGGTTGCGGGGGGAGGACATTTCCCGCCGTCTGCGGATGCCCCGCGCCTGTCGCCTCAAACAAGCTTCATTGTTTCCAACATCCTCAGCGACCGCAACGCCCGCAGCCTCACCTTCGGCTACGAAAACCCGTTGGCAACGCCGTTCTGGTCCGCTGTCAAGACCGGCACCAGCAAGGACATGCGCGACAACTGGTGCGTCGGCTTTTCCTGGCATTACACGGTGGCGGTTTGGGTGGGCAACATGCAGGGAAGGCCGATGCGCGATGTGTCCGGGGTCAGCGGTGCGGCCCCGGTGTGGCAGGCAGTGATAAGCCGTCTGGAACAGGCTGGTGAGTATGCGGGTCCGCCGCCGCCGCCCGTCGGCGTGGTGCAGCAGACAGTGTCCTTTGACGGTGTGGCGCTGCCGCCGGTGCAGGAATGGTTCCGCGGCGGCACGCAGCAGGACCGTGTTCAGTACGAGGCCGATACCGTGGCGCGCATTATCTATCCGGTCGACGGCACCATCATCGCGCTGGACCCTGACATGCCCGTTCAAGTGCAAAAGGTGATGCTGCGCGCCCGCACCGGCGGTGAAAACCTGCAATTGTGGCTGAACGGCAAGCGGCTTGCGGATGCCGGAGAGCCCGTCGCCTGGGCTCCGCAGCGCGGCCGGTACCGGCTGGAGTTACGGACAGAAAGCGGTGAAGTCCGCGCCAAAGCGGGCTTCGAAGTGCGGGGCATCCTGACGCCGGTTGGCCGTGATACGCCACTAAAGTTGTAGGACAATGCCGTCAAGCGGCGGGTGACTCTCTGTTACACTCGCCGCACAATCCGTTAATCCCGCCGAGGGTTGCAACATGCATGCCGAGGACTCCCTGATCCTTCCGGACTGGCCTGCGCCTGCCAATGTCCGGGCTGTGGTCACCACCCGTCAGGGCGGTGTCAGCCAGGCGCCATACGACAGCTTCAACCTGGCCTTTCATGTCGGTGACGAAGCTCCCGCCGTGGTCGACAACCGCCGCCAACTTTTCACGCGGTTGAACGATATTGCCCCGTGCGGCCCTCCGCAATGGCTGCAGCAGGTTCACGGTACTGAAGTTGTGGATGCCTTCAGCGAGCCCAAGAAACGCGCCCAACTGGTGCCTGAAGCCGATGCCGTCACCACCACCCAGCGCGGACTGCCGTGCGTGGTGATGACGGCGGATTGCTTGCCGGTCTTCTTTTGCAATGAGACGGGAACCCGGGTGGCCGTGGCGCATGCCGGTTGGCGCGGTTTGTGTCATGGTGTTCTGGAAAATACCCTGGCAAAGTTCGAAAGTCCCGCCGAAGTGTTGTGCTGGCTGGGTCCGGCTATTGGCCCTGATGCCTTTGAGGTGGGTGAGGATGTGCGCCAGGCCTTTCTGGCCGTTGACCCGTCAGCCGCCAGCGCCTTTGACGCCACGGCGCAGCCCGGCAAGTACCTGGCCGACATTTATGAACTGGCGCGCCAGCGCCTGACACGCGCCGGAGTTGGCATGGTCAGCGGTGGCGGCCTGTGCACCTACACCGATGCCGCTCGATTCTATTCTTACCGGCGGAACAGCCAGACCGGGCGCATGGCGTCTGTCATCTGGCTGGGCTAGCCCCGGAGCTTTACATGCAAGAGCGGCGGAACCTGGTGGTGGTGTATCACAGTGCTTATGGCCATACCGCACGGCTGGCGGAATTCATTCATCGAGGTGCGGCGTCCGTGGACGGGGTCGCGAGCCGATTGATGCCGGTGGATGCCGTGGACTGGGAAGCTTTGCAGCAGGCCGACGCCCTGATTTTCGGTTGCCCGACCTATATGGGCAGCGCCTCCGCCGCCTTCAAGCAGTTTATGGACGACACTTCCCGCATCTGGTTGCAGCAGGGCTGGAAAGGCAAGCTGGCGGCCGGATTCACCAACTCCAGCGGACTCAGCGGCGACAAACTGTCGGTGTTGATGCAGATACATCTCTTTGCCATGCAGCACGGCATGCTGTGGACTGGCATGCCCCTGATGCCGACCGGTGTCACGCCCGGGGATCTGAACCGCATGGGCAGTTACATGGGGCTGATGGCGCAATCCGATAATGCGTCCCCTGACATTACCCCGCCTTCAGGCGACCTCGCGACAGCGGAATGGTTTGGCGGGCATGTCGCCTCCCTGCTGGTGTCGATAACCTGAAGCCTGTCACAAAGTCGTTAAACATAACAAATGCATGGACTTGCAGGTCTGAACGGCCTCATTCCACTATTGCCTGGCCTTTGGCCCGGTGATAGCCTTCCAGCAGCATAAACCTATTAATCCAATAACAATGCCTTGACGGCTGCTCCATGGCTAAACTTGTTTCCGGCCAGGGTAATTCGGCGCCGACCGATTGTCAGTCAGGGTGGTATCTCTATAAATTCCAATAACATCAGGGAAGTTGATCTGTGTCTGAATTCTCAAGGCGTCTCTTTCGTCCGTCACCGTTGTCCTTGGCGGTGGCGATAGCTTCTTTATCTGTTTCTCCGGCCTCAATGGCGTCGACGTTCCGTGTACTCAGCGAAGCGGACCTGACGCTCGCCATCCAACAGGTCAACGCCACCAGCGGGCCGCATTTTATTGAAATCCTGGATGATATCCGCTTGAGCGGCGCGTTGCCGCCGGTGCTGAACACGGTTTCCATCAAGGGTTCCGGGCATGTGCTGGAAGGCTCGGGCGGGGACCGGGTGTTCATGATCGGCGCCGGGACAGATACTGTGGGACCTAGGGTGCTGGTGCAGATTAATGACCTGGCCATTATCCGGGGTGCGGCCCAGGGTGGTGATGGCCGGGATGGTGGCGGCGGCGGCTTGGGCGCGGGTGGCGCGGTATTTGTGAATGCCCGCGCCGACGTTATTCTGAATAATGTGGTCCTTAATGAGAACGAGGCTGTTGGTGGCGCTGGAGGTGCCGGGACGGGCGGCGGCGGCGGCGGATTGGGTGGTGATGGTGGCTCCTTGGGCGGCGGCGGTGGCGGCTTTCAGGGTGACGGGGGGAGTGGTGGTGCAGCTGGAGGGGGAGGCGGCGGGCTTCGGGACGGGGGGAGTGGCGGCTTGTTGGCCGGTGGTGGTGGTGGCCAGACCCAGGGCGGCAGTCCGGGAACACCGTCCGGCCAAGCCGGTCAGGACGGATTGTTGTGGATAGCCGGCAGTGGCGGCAATGGTGCGGCCGTCCCGGGAGGCGCCGCCGGTAACGGCGGTGCGCTTGGCGGCGGCGGAGGTGCGGGTGAAATATCGGGCGGCGGCGGCGGTTTCAATGGCCAGTCCGCGACGGCAGGCCAAGGTGGTCGTGGGGGTGTTTTTGGCGGCGGGGGCGGCAGTATTGCCGATGCTGCAGGAAATGGTGGGTTTGGCGGCGGCGGGGGCGGCAGTGTTGCCGGAACTGCGGGTAATGGCGGATTTGGCGGCGGCGGGGGCGGCAGCGTGACCGGTACTGCAGGCGCTGGCGGTTTTGGCGGCGGCGGTGGCAGCAGCCAGGCTCAGGCGGGAGGAACCGGCGGTTTTGGCGGCGGCGGCGGCGCCGGTGTTGTAGCGGGCGCTGGCGGTGTGGGCGGCGGCTTGGGGCAAGCCGGTCAGGGCGGTGGCGGCGCGGGCCTGGGCGGGGCGGTGTTCGTAGTCGACGGCGGAGGGCTGTCCCTGACCGGAGCGACGAGACTTGAAGGCAATACCGTTAACGGCAGTGACGGCGGCCAGTCAGCCGGAACCGGGGTGTTTCTGCAGGGGTCGGGCAATCTGGTTCTGCGCGGCCGCAGCAATGGGTTTGCCGAAATCCGGGATGCGATCACGGACAGTGTAGGCAGCGGTCTGGCCGGTGCGGAGGATTTTCAACGCTGGAACGTGCTGGTCACCGGCGGCGATGTGCGCTTGCGTGGCGACAACTCCTACAGCGGCGACACCTATGTTCAGGACGCCTTCCTGAATATTGAAAAGGACGCCAATCTGGGCAGCCCCGGCGGTCAGGTCGTGCTCGACGGTGGCGTGCTCAGTATGCAGAAATCCATGGAGATGGCGCGAAATCTGGTCATCAACTCGGGTGGAGGCGTAATCCGGGTGACGTCCGGGTCACAGGAAGAGATTGAGGTCGACCTGAAGGGGGTCGTGGCAGGTACGGGCATACTGGAGAAGCAGGGGGATGGTCGTCTGGTCGTGAGCCGCGATACGGCGTTCGATGGTGACTGGCTGCTGACTCAAGGGGTTGTCAGTATTGACAGGGACTCACGGCTGGGGCGAGCCGAACTGCGGTTGAATGAAGGTACGCTGGATCTGTCCGCCGATATGACTGATCTCAGGGCCATGCGCCTTGTCGCTTCAGGTTTGCCCGGAGACCATCAGCAGGGTGTCATACATACCGATAACCATGTGGTGTTGAATAACAGGATCGAGGGTTGGCACCGGTCCGACAATACGGCGTTTGCGCCGCTGATTTTCAGCGGAACCGGCACTATCGAACTGGCGGCGCCTCAGGAAGGCAGCGGTGACACCCTGATCCGGGGAGCGGCGGTGTCAGGGTCCATCGGCCGTGGCGCGCTGCGGGTGGAAACCGGCTCCTACAGCTTGAGTCAGACGGACCAGGAGGTGATCAGCATCACCGGTAGCGGCGGTTTGGGGCTGAATAACGGCCACCGGCTTAATGTCGCCATGGAGTTCAATGACGCAAACAAGCCTTTGAACGGCCAGTTCGAAGGTTTGATCTCCGGAGATGGCGCGCTCAATTTCTACCGCAAGCGGCTTCCCGCCGATTTCAATCCCCTCAATATGTCGATGTACACCATCCAGGTGTTGAATGGTGTGAACACCTATCAGGGCGGCACCACGGTCGGGGCGGGAGTGGCGCTGGTTATTGGCCAGGATGCCGCCGTTGGGCGTGGACAATTTACCCTGGCCGGGGGGGCGCTGCTGTCGGCCGGAGACAGTCACCTGAACATCAACCTGCTGGGCGGTGGCGGCATCATGACCACCTCGGAACGCCAGGTTTATGACGGAGTCATCAGCGGTGACGGCGGTCTGGTCAAATACGGACCGGGAACGCTGGTGCTCAATCAGGCCAATACCTATAGCGGCCGCACGCTGGTCTATGGGCCGGAGAGTTATCTGGAGCTGGCGCGCCCCGATGCGATAGGCGGCGGAGATTTGTACCTTATGGGCGGCGGCGGCCTGAGAGTTGCGACGGATACCGACGAACTGCGGCCGATTGTGCTGGTGGATGGTGACGGCGTGGTTCATACCGGCAGCTTTGATGTCCGCTCCTCCGGTGCGATTACCGGACAGAGTGACACCAGCCGGCTGGTCAAGGAAGGCAGCGGGCGGTTCTTGCTGACCGGGGATCTGGCCTTGGGGTCCGGTATAGCGGTGCGTGAAGGCACGTTCCAGATCGGGAATGGCGGTACGCAGGGCTCGTTGTCCGGTGATATCGCGCTTAGCCAGAACGCCGCCCTGGTGGTGGACAAGGCCGGTGTGACGCAGTTGGCCGGGACCATCAGTGGTGAAGGCCAAGTCTTGAAGCAAGGTGATGGATTGCTGTGGCTGCGGCCGGACCGGGCCAACACCTTTCTGGGCGGCCTGAAGGTGGAAGGCGGGCAGGTTGGAGCCGGCAATGCGCTGGCCCTGGGTCTGGGAGACTTTACGCTGGACGGCGGCGGGCTGCTGCTGGACGGCCATATTGATCGCAGCGTACAGATTGCCGCCGCCGGCGGCAGCATGGCGGTGCAGAACGGCAATAGTTTTGCGTTTCAGGGGGATGTCAATGGCTCAGGCCGGTTGACCAAGATTGACGACGGGACGCTGGTGATGCAGGGCGTGATGAGCCATACCGGCGGCACGCAGGTCGATGCCGGAACCTTGCGCGTCGGTCAGGGTCTGGCCGGGGTGCTGACCGGCGATGTGACCGTGGGCGTCAACGGGCGTCTGGTGTTCGGCCGCAGCGATATTACGCAGTATGACGGCGTTATTAGCGGCGACGGGCAAGTCTACAAGCTGGCGCAAGGTGAACTGGTGCTGACCAACGAGCAGGAATTCGCCGGGGTATTCCATGTGGAAGGCGGCGCGTTGCGGATTGGGCTGGGCGGCACAACCGGCAGCCTCAGCGGTGATGTGGATCTGGCGGCCGGCAGCCGCTTGATCTTTGACCGGAGTAATGATGCGGTCTTTGATGGCGGGGTTTCCGGTGATGGCATCGTGCAGAAAACAGGACCTGGCAAGTTGTCGGTGACCGGGAGTTTGTCCCATACCGGAGGCACCCGGCTCAATAGCGGCGAAATGGAAATCGGTGTGGGCGGGCTGAGCGGGGATATTTCCGGTGAAGTCACCGCCGTCATTGGTTCACGTGTCGTGTTTAACCGCAGCGATGCAGTCAATATTGATGCTGACTTCCGTGGCGAAGGTACTCTGGTTCAGCGCGGGAGCGGTGTCACCGTGCTCAGCGGCCAGAACACCATGACCGGCGGCGCGATTGTCGAGCATGGCCGGCTGGCTGTGGACAGCAATGCACGCCTGGGAAGCGGCGACCTGATTCTGGACGGCGGCTACCTGCGTTACGAGGCGGCTTTTTCCGACCTGCGTGATATCCGTCTGGGCGCATCCGGAGGCTTGGACACGCAGGGCTTTGATATTCATTACACTGGCTTGATTGCCGGCAACGGCCGTTTCCTCAAGGACGGAGCCGGAAAGCTGACATTGACGTCCTTGCTGGGCGCCAATACGGTGGAAGTTCAGGGCGGTGATCTGGAAATCGGCAATGGAGGGGTGACCGGCCTGCTGCTGGGCAATGCCACAGTCAATGCCAATGCGCGCCTGACCCTCAACCGCTCCGATGACCTGACGTATAGCGGGCTGCTGACCGGCGCGGGTGATATCCGCAAGCTGGGCGCCGGTCAACTGCGTTTGACGGCTGACAGCGCCGCCTTTGCCGGGCAGACCACGCTGGATGCAGGCAGCCTGAGGCTGGACAGCCGGCTGGGCGGCAACCTTCGCCTGAATGCCGGTACCCGCCTGCAAGGGACAGGAACACTGGGCGGCAATCTGCTGTCACAGCAGGGGACCCTGGCGCCCGGCAACTCAATCGGCACGCTGACGCTGGGCGGTGACCTGACCCTGGATGCCAAGTCGGTGCTGGACATGGAGGTTGAGGCTGACCTTACGAACGATAAGATCGTGGTAGGCGGTACGGCTAATCTGGACGGCACGCTGCACATCATTGCCTTGCCGGGCAATTATGCGCCGTCCAGCACCTACACCTTGCTCACCGCGACGGCCGTCAACGGCACCTTTTCCGAACTGAAAAATGACCTGGTGTTCCTGGATGCCAGCGTCAGTTATTCGCCCGACCATGTGAACCTGAAGCTGAAACGCAACAACACGGGTTTTGTGACTGTCAGCATGACGGATAACCAGCAGGCTGTCGCCACGGCCCTTGATGCGATGCCGGACACGGCGACGCTGGCCAATGCCGTGGCCGGTCTGGACATCGAGCAGGCCCGGGCCGCCTACGATACATTGCACGGGGATGTCCTGCTGGCTCCGGCCGGTATGGCTGCGCTCGACAGCCTGCGCTTTACCCGCGCCCTGTCGCAGCGCGCCAGCCGCCTGGGCAGCACCTCGCGCGGGCCGGGGGAGTCGGAAACAACGGCCGCGATTTCACGGGTGGAAGGCCTGTGGCTGGAAACGCTGCAATTGAGCAAGGACCTCTCGGGGGATGACAGCATCGGCTCGGCCGCCAGCACCACCGATGGCCAGACCCTGATGATCGGTGCGGACGGTTACTGGTCCGAGAACCTGTTGCTGGGTTTTGCGCTGGGGCAGGAAGAGGCCGATGTCAGTTTCAGCGGCCGTGCGGCTTCCGGCTCGCAATCCGGGGTGTTTGCCGGAACCTATGCCCGCTTTGACGGCAACAACGGTTTGCAATGGAAGATGGCGCTGGGCTTGGGCCGTTCTGAAAGCGACATGCGGCGGACCGTGGCGCTGACCGGGGAAAGTCCGGTATCCAGCGTTCCGGTTTCCACCGTTACGGCCCTGATGGAGGCCGGCCGCGGTTTCCACAAGGGCAACTTCGGCATACGCCCGTTTGTGCAGGCCACGCTGCAGGTGGTGAAGCGCGATGCCTTTGCCGAAAGCCAGGCGCCGGTGTCCGGTTTGCAGGTGGAGGCCGCCAGCGCCCGCACCGGGGAGGTCGGGATCGGGGTTGAAGTGAGCAAGCCGTGGTTGTTCCTGGGGAACTACTTCATGCAGTTGCAAGGGGCGGTGGCGGTCAAGCAGCACCTGGGGGACGACCAGCTGATCCAGCAGGTGACCCTGGCCGGTGCGCAGCCGGTCTTTCAGGTGGCTGGAACGCCGGACAACGGCACGGCGGTGGATATCGCCTTGGGGGCGGAGGTGTACCTGCTGCCCGGACTGTCGGTCTGGGGCGGTCTGGATGGCCACCTCAGCGCCGCCAGCAGCGAGCAGGCGCTGCATCTCAATCTGCAGTACCGTTGGTAAACCGGCATGGACTTCAAGGCGCTTTTTATGAAACAAAACATCCTCCTCGGGCTGGCGCTGATGCTGGCCCTGCCTGCCAGTCTGCATGCGGAAACCGCCGCTACCCGCTACCCTGGCTATCTCACCGAGCCCGACGGGGAACTGGTGCGCAACGGCTACAATCAATGCTGGCGCACCGTGGAGTGGCGTCCGGAACTGGCGCTGGCGGAATGCGAGCCTGAATTCATCCAGATTCGCAAAAAGCTGGCGCTGGAAGAAGAAAAGAAGGCAAAAAAGAAGCCGCTCAATGCCAAGCCAGTTGTTGAGGAAAAACCTATAGAGGGCAATAAGGGCATCGACATGGTGATGTCGCCCGAGCCGCCGGCCGCCACTACCGGCGCGGTTGTTGTTCCCTCGGGTGCGCTGGCCAGCATCCCGCTGCCTGCACCGCCACCACCACCCCAGCGCTTTGGCGTGGAGACCGTCTACACGCCGCTGGTATTGAACAGTGATGCGTCCTTCCGCTTTGGTGATGACAAGCTGACCTCCGAGGGCCGTGACGCGGTGACGATTCTGGCAGCGTCCCTCAAAAACCGGAATCCGCTGGAGTTGCGCATCACCATTGTCGGGCATACCGACCGGGTAGGCTCGCCCCAGGCCAATTTGCAGTTGTCAAAGCGCCGCGCCGACGCCGTGAAAAAAGTGATGGTGGAGGAAGGGTTGCCGGCAACGGTCATCAGCGCCGAGGGCAAAGGCTCCGCAGAGCCGGTGACCCGCCGGGATGATTGTTCCGACAAGCTGGTCAAGTGTGAGTTGATTGACTGCCTGCGCCCCGACCGCCGGGTGGAAGTGCAGGTGCGCGGCCGGGTGGAGTCCGGCAAAAAGCTGGTGCCTTTGCCCCCCGAGGCTCCGGCAGTCCCTGCATCACCGGCTCCCTGAGCCGGGTTATCAGCGCGACAAATGCTGTCGCGCTGATAGCACTATATCTTGTGTTTGTATCCTTTTGAAAACACAAGTGAAATTATTAAGTCATTGATTTGTATCAATTTATAGTTTTAATATCCCGGTTCACTTTTAGTGGCGGCAGGCGTATTCTGGCGGAAATCCTTCGCCACATCCTGGAACCCCGTCATGACTGCCCGTGAATCCCTGCCTGCTGACCAGCGTCCGGTCACTGCCTTGCCTGCCCAACCCATTTCCGCCGAAATCCTGCTGGAAAAATACGCCAAGGGCGATGAGCTTTCCGTCCAGGATGTGCGATTGCGTGTCGCCAAGGCTCTGGCCCGTGTCGAGGATGAGTCCGTGCGCGCCGACTGGGAGCAGCGTTTCTTCGAAACCCAGGAAAACGGTTTTGTCCCCGCCGGCCGCATCAACTCCGCCGCCGGCACCCGTCTCACCGCCACCCTCATCAATTGTTTCGTGCAACCGGTGGGCGATGCGGTTACTGAGTCTGTCGATGGCCGTCCCGGCATCTACACGGCGCTGGCCGAAGCCGCCGAGACCATGCGGCGCGGTGGCGGCGTAGGCTATGACTTTTCCAGTATCCGGCCCTCCGGCGCGTTCGTGAAGGGCACGCAGTCGCGGGCAAGCGGCCCGGTGTCGTACATGCGCGTCTTCGACCGCTCCTGCGAAACCGTGGAGTCCGCCGGGGCGCGGCGCGGGGCGCAGATGGGCGTGCTGCGCTGCGACCATCCCGATATTGAAGCCTTCATCCACGCCAAGGACGAGGGCGACCTGCGTAACTTCAATATCTCGGTGGGGGTGACGGATGCCTTCATGCAGGCGGTGGAAGCCGACGGCGATGTCGAGCTGGCGCACAAGGCCGAGCCGTCGCCGGAATGGAAGGAGAAGGGCGCGTGGCAGCGCGAGGACGGGCAGTGGGTGTACCGCAAGGTGCGGGCGCGGGAGTTGTGGGACCAGATCATGCGTTCCACCTATGACCATGCCGAGCCGGGCATCCTGTTCCTGGATCGCATGAACAAGGACAACAACCTGTCGTATTGCGAAACGATTGAGGCGACCAACCCGTGCGCTGAACAACCGCTTCCGCCCTACGGCTGCTGCTGCCTCGGCTCCATCGACCTGACGCGTTTTGTCCGCGACGCCTACAGTGACAAGGCAGCATTCGATTTCACTGCTTTTGCCGTCAATATCGCCGTGTCGGTGCGCATGCTGGACAACGTGCTGGATTCCACGCATTGGCCCTTGCCCGCGCAGGCGCAGGAAGCCGCCAACAAGCGCCGCGTCGGCCTGGGCTTCACCGGCTTGGGCGATGCGCTGATCATGCTGCGCCTGCGTTACGACACCGCCGAAGCCCGTGACATGGCCGGGAAAATATCGATCTTCCTGCGCGACCATGCATATCTGGCCTCGGTGGAGCTGGCGAAGGAGCGCGGTGCATTCCCGTTATTTGACGCCGACAAGTACCTGAGTGGTGAAAGCTTCGCCACCCGCCTGCCGGACGAGATCAAGAAGCAGATCCGCAAGCACGGCCTTCGCAACTCGCACCTGCTGTCGATCGCGCCCACCGGCACCATCTCGCTGGCTTTTGCCGACAACGCTTCCAACGGTATTGAGCCACCGTTCTCGTGGACGTACACCCGTAAAAAACGCATGCCCGACGGCACCTTCAAGGAATATGCGGTGGAAGACCATGCCTGGCGCTTGTACAAGCATCTGGGCGGCGATGTGAAGCACCTGCCGGACTATTTCGTTACCGCGCTGGACATGAGCGCGCAGGCGCACAAGGACATGGTGGCCGCCGTGGCCCCCTATGTCGACACCAGCATTTCCAAGACGGTGAACGTGCCTGCCGATTACCCCTATACCGAGTTTGAAGACCTGTACATGACGGCGTGGAAGGCCGGGCTGAAGGGGCTGGCGACCTATCGCCCCAACAGCGTGCTGGGCTCGGTGCTGTCGGTGGACAGCGCCTCTGCCCCGAAGGACGCCAAGACCCCGCAGGATGTGGAACTGGACGCCGCCAATACGCGTTTGACCATTCATGCCCTGCCCGCGCCGGTGCTGGCCAGCCTGCGCTGGCCTGGCCGGCCGACGCTGCCCGATGGCAACGAAGCCTGGACCTACCTGCTGGAGTCGCCGCAAGGGCAGTTTGCGCTGTTTGTCGGCCATACCCGCGACGACAAGGACCGCGCCTTCCCGTTCGAAGTCTGGGTCAACGGCGCGGACCAGCCGCGCGGCCTGGGGGCCGTGGCGAAAACGCTGTCGATGGACATGCGCGCCAACGACCGCGCCTGGCTGAAACTGAAGCTGGATGTGCTGGCGAAGACGGTGGGTGAAGGTTCCTTTACGCTGCCTTTCCCGCCACACGGGGAAGGTAAGGTGATGCCGGGCATCGTTGCCGCTTTTGCTCAGCTGGTGCGCTACCGTTGTGAGAAGTTAGGCGCATTTGACCATACCGAACCGCATCCGGTTCTGGACGCGCTGTTCAGCCAGCAGGAGCCGAAGACCGGCACCGACGGCACGCTGTCGTGGACGGTAGATGTGACCAATGCCGCCACGGGTGAAGAGTTTGTGCTGGGGCTGAAGGAAATCACGCTGCCGGACGGGGTGACGCGGCCGTATTCGATGTGGCTGTCGGGCAATTATCCGCGCGCGCTGGACGGGCTGGCGCAGTTACTGTCGCTGGACATGCGGGTGATGGACCCGGCGTGGATCGGCATGAAGCTGCGCAAGTTGTTGAATTATCCGGAGCCGTTGGGCGATATGTGGGCGTTCATTCCCGGCACGCGGCGGCAGCAGAACTGGCCGTCGACGGTGGCTTATGTGGCACGGTTGGTTATTCACCGTTATGCCATGCTGGGGGTGCTGGATGAGCGGGGGTATCCGCTGCGGGAGATGGGGATTTTGCAGGCGCCCAAGGAGGAGGGGGAGCGGCCGGTGATGGCGGGGGCAAGATGCGGGGAGTGCGGGAATTACACGGTGATCCGGAAGGATGGGTGTGATTTTTGTAGTGCGTGCGGGGCGGTGGGGAGTTGTGGCTAAACACGTGTTCCTGACCTTGCCGTAGGGGCGCACTGCGTGCGCCCTCTCTGCCAAGCACTTCGGTGGTTTGGTTGGCTACCGGCATCCGCCTGCCGCGGGCCTTCCTTATTTGTCTTGGCAAAAAGGAAGCAAAAACCGTGTCCTTCGCCAAAACTCGCTGTCCGTTGGTTATGGTTAGCGCCGCCTTGTCTGGCGGCGTTTTTGTTTCTGCGGATTTTTTCACGCTCAGACAGTTGGCTGCGGACGGCATTTTTTTATGTAGAATCCAGTCTTTCATCATTCCTGCGCAGGCGGGAATCTACTTCCGCTACAGAGAAATTCCATGATCCGTGAACTTCCCATTACCGAACTTGATCTTTCCCAAGCCGCGACCATTTGGGATGTACGGGATGCCAAGTCCTTTGCGGAAGGGCATTTGCAAGGGGCGGTGAACCGGCCGATTGACGGGCTGTCGGCGGAGTTGCTGGCGGCGGTGCCGGTCGGGGAGCCGGTGTATGTGTTGTGCGGCGGCGGGACGAAGGCGCCGCGCGCGGCGATGCTGCTGGATGGGTTTGATGCGGGGCGGGAGGTGGTGGTGCTGGCTGGCGGGACGCGCAAGGCGAAGGCGGAGGGGTTGCCGATCGAGACCGGAACCTGAGGGATTCTGTGGGCCCCGCGCGGGTGATTCCGGTGGGGCCGCTTCCTGCGTGACTCCCCGTTCATCTTTTCCCCGGTGTTTGCGCCCCCGCTGTCATTGACGGGTTCCAAAATGGAACTTATAGTCGATTCAACAGGGTTAATCCCTTCTTGTTTATTGTTTCGCCTGTCCGCCGGAGTTCAGCCATGTCGCACGCCCAGCCCGAAGCCTGGAAGAAAACCGCCTGCATCCTCTGTAGCCTGAATTGCGGTCTGGAGGTGCAGACCGGGGGCGAGGATGGCCGCCAGATCCTGAAAATTCGCGGGGATGACGATCATCCCGGTTCGCAAGGCTATGTCTGCGAGAAGTCGCAGCGCATGAATTACTACCAGAACGGAGCCGACCGGCTGACGTCGCCGATGCGCCGTCGTCCGGATGGTTCGTATGAAGCCATTCCGTGGGACACCGCTATCCGGGAAATTGCGGCGAAGTTCAAGCAGATCAAGTCCCAATACGGCGGCGAGAGCATTCTCTATTACGGCGGCGGAGGTCAGGGCAACCATCTCGGCGGGGCCTATGCCGATTGCCTGTTGAAGGCGGTGGGCAACAAATACCGCTCCAATGCGCTGGCGCAGGAGAAGACCGGCGAGTTCTGGGTGGGCGGCAAGATGTTTGGCAGCGGCAACCACGGTGATTTCGAACATGCCGAGGTATCGGTGTTTGTCGGCAAGAATCCGTGGCAGTCGCACGGCTTCGCCCGCACCCGCGTGCTGCTGCGCGAGATCGAGAATGACCCCAAGCGCAAGATGATTGTGCTGGACCCGCGCAGGAGCGAGACGGCGCGCATGGCGGATTACCATCTGGCGGTGAAGCCGGGGACCGATGCCTGGTGCCTGGCGGCGATGGCCGGGGTGATGGTGCAGGAAGGGTTGGTGAAGCGGGACTGGGTGGCGGCGCACACCAGCGGTTTTGAACAGATTGAACCGGTGCTGAAGGCAATACCGGTGGCCGATTACGCCAAGGTTTGCGGTGTGGACGAGAGCCTGATCCGCGAGGCGGCGCGCTGCATTGCGGCAGCGGAAAGCGTGTCGGTGTTCGAGGATCTGGGCGTGCAGATGAACGTGCATTCGACGCTGGTGAGCTACCTGCAACGCCTGCTGTGGGTGCTGACCGGCAACTACGGACGTCGCGGCACGGCCAACGCCTTCGTGCCCTTCCTGTCGCTGTCCAAGGCCAGCAAGGGCGACAGCAACACCTCGTCGAAGACGCCGGTGAAGCGGGTGGAACGGCGCAGTCCGGTGACCAACTCCAAGATCATCATCGGCCTGATTCCCTGCAACGTCATTCCTGAGGAAATCCTCACCGACCACCCGAAACGATTCCGGGCGATGCTGGTGCAGAGCGGCAACCCGGTGCATTCCCTGGCCGACAGCCAGCGCATGCGCGAGGCCTTCCGCGCGCTGGAACTGTCGGTGGTGGTGGATGTGGCGATGACCGAAACGGCGCGACAAGCCGATTATGTGCTGCCCGCCAGCAGCCAGTTCGAGAAGGCGGAAGCCACCTTCTTCAATCTGGAATTTCCGCGCAATGTCTTTCAGGTGCGCCAGCCCTTGTTCAACCCGTTGCCCGGCACGCTGTCCGAAGCCGAAATTTACGCCCGCCTGCTGGAGGCCATGGGCGAGATCGGGGAAATGGATTACCTGCCGTTGCGGCTGGCGCTGAAGTTGGGCCGTCAGGCCTTTACCGCCGCTTTTTTTGCCGCCGTGGCGATCAAGCCGAAGCTGATGAACTACGCGCCGATCCTGATTTACCGCACGCTGGGGCAGACCCTGCCGCAGGGCATGGAACAGGCGTCGGTGACCTGGGCCTTGTCGCTGTTGTTCGTGCAGGGTAACCGCCAGTCTTCGGCGCGGGCCGGTTTTGGCGGTTTGCTGCCGCTGGCGGGCAACCGGCTGTTCGACGCCATCCTCAATACGCCGTCCGGCGTGGTGTTCGCCGAGACAAATCATGAGGAAAGCTGGAAGGCGATCGGCTATCCGGGACATCGCATCAACCTGCATATCCCGGAGCTGTTGCCCGAATTGGCAAAGCTGGCCAGCGAAGGATTGCCGAGGGATACCGATTATCCCTTCATTCTGGCGGCGGGTGAGCGACGTAGCGACACCAGCAACACCACGGTGCGCAACACCGGCTGGCACCGCAAGGGCCGGTACGGCACGCTGCGGATGAACCCGTCCGATGCCGAGGCTTTGGGCTGCAAGGACGGTGAACAGGTCATGCTCAGCACGCGGCGCGGGTCGGTGGTGGTGCCGGTGGAAATCTCGGAGATGCTGCCGCGGGGCAGCTTGTCGCTGCCGAACGGGCAGGGGCTGGATTATGTGGATGCGGACGGAAAGACCGTGCGGATGGGGGTGGCGCCGAATGAACTGACCGATTGCACGCGGCGGGATTTCCTGGCGGGAACGCCGTGGCACAAGTATGTGGCGGCGAGGGTGGAGCGGGTGGCCTGAGTAACCATGATGGCGCTCAGCGCAGCGCCATCACCACCCAGGGGAATGTGATCAGCAGCAACACCCCGAACAGCAGGTAATTCCCGGCCCGGGGATCGAAGTCGATAAATGCTTTCCGCCACGGCCGTTTCAGCACGAGTTTGCCCAGCATCACGTCGAATGACGCCATGAACAGCGCAATCGTGACGCCCAGCCCGAGCAAAGGCCCGGTGCCCCGGATACCCATTCCCGGCACCACGAACCAACAGACCGCGAAAGCCAGCAGCGAGCCGGTGACGATGCTGATTTTCAATGCCCGTTTCTTGCCGATACGAGGCACGATAACGGCGGCGCGGAAAATGCCGTGCAGTGTTTCGGCGGAAGCCAGCAGCACGCAGAGCGACAACACGCGCAGCAGCAAATCCGTATTCATGATCAATTCTCCCCTGACGGCACTTGTGGACAATAGTCTGTTTTTCAATCCAAAAAATCACGATAAAAAAAGAAAAAATCCCACGCTTGAAATAAAGGGTCTATACCTCATCTCTACAACAACCCCACTATTGCTGTGTGAATGAGACCAACCATGCGCTTCGACAAATTGACCGCGAAACTGCAACAGGCCCTCAGTGATGCCCAGTCGCTGGCTGTCGGCCGTGACCATACCACCATCGAACCCGCCCACTTGCTGCTGGCCTTGCTGCAGCAACAGGACGGCAGCACCCGG
The DNA here is from genome assembly GCF_030646115.1 of Fluviicoccus sp. Classification (GTDB taxonomy): domain Bacteria; phylum Pseudomonadota; class Gammaproteobacteria; order Pseudomonadales; family Moraxellaceae; genus Fluviicoccus. The sequence continues at coordinate 267,198 of NZ_JAUSMX010000018.1, read as the reverse complement.
CCGCTGCTCAGCCAGTCCGGAGGCAACATTGCCACGCTGGAACGCAAGCTGAACGAGCTGCTGGAAGGCGTGGCGGTGATCAAGAACCCCACCGGCGAAGTGCAGGTGGGGCAGGAACTGTCCAAAGTGCTGAATCTGGCCGACAAGCTGGCGCAGAAGAAACAGGACCAGTTCATCGCCAGTGAGTTGGCGATCCTGGCCATGCTGGAAGCCGGCGGTGCCGTGGCCAAGGCGCTGCAACAAAGCGGCGTCGACAAGAACAAGCTGAATGCCGCCATCCAGACCATTCGTGGAGATGAACCCGTGACTGACGCCAACGCCGAAGACAACCGCCGCGCCCTGGGCAAGTACACCATCGACCTCACCGAGCGTGCCGCCGCCGGCAAGCTGGACCCGGTGATTGGCCGTGACGATGAAATCCGCCGCACCATCCAGGTGTTGTCGCGCCGCACCAAGAACAATCCGGTGCTGATTGGTGAACCGGGCGTCGGCAAGACCGCCATTGTCGAAGGGCTGGCGCAGCGCATCGTCAACGGTGAAGTGCCGGAAGGGCTGAAGAACAAGAAGGTGCTGTCGCTGGACATGGGCGCGCTGATTGCCGGCGCCAAGTTCCGGGGCGAATTCGAGGAGCGCCTGAAAGCAGTGCTGAGCGATCTGGCGAAGCAGGAAGGCAATGTCATCTTGTTTATCGACGAACTGCACACCATGGTCGGCGCAGGCAAGGCTGAAGGCGCGATGGACGCGGGTAACATGCTCAAGCCCGCCCTGGCGCGCGGTGAGCTTCACTGCGTCGGCGCGACGACGCTGGACGAATACCGCCAGTACATCGAGAAGGATGCCGCGCTGGAGCGCCGTTTCCAGAAGGTGCTGGTGGACGAGCCGTCGGTGGAAGACACCATCGCCATCCTGCGCGGCCTGAAGGAGCGTTATGAACTGCACCACGGCGTCGACATCACCGACCCGGCGATCATCGCCGCCGCCAAGATGTCGCACCGCTACATCACCGACCGCAAGCTGCCGGACAAGGCCATCGACCTGATCGACGAAGCCGCCTCGCGCATCCGCATGGAAATGGACTCCAAGCCCGAGGAGATGGACAAGCTCGACCGCCGCCTGATCCAGCTGAAGATGGAGCGGGAAGCGCTGAAGCAGGAGAAGGACAAGGCCTCCGTCGCCCGTCTGGAAACGCTGGAACAGACCATCGAGAAAATGGAACGCGAATACGCTGACCTCAACGAGATATGGCAGGCCGAGAAGGCCAGCGTCAAGGGTGCGCAGCAGATCAAGGAGGAACTGGACAAGGCCCGCTTCGACTTCGAAAAGGCGCAGCGCACCGGCGACATGGCGGAAATGTCGCGTCTGAAATACGGTGTCATTCCCGAACTGGAAAAGCAGCTGAGCCAGTCGCAGCAAGTGGAACAGGGCACCCACAAGCTGCTGCGCAGCAAGGTGACCGAGGTTGAAATTGCCGAAGTGGTGGCGAAGGCCACCGGCATTCCCGTCAGCAAGATGATGGAAGGCGAGCGCGAGAAGCTGCTGCGCATGGAAGAGTCGCTGCATTCGCGGGTGGTGGGCCAGCACGAGGCGGTAACTGCCGTCGCCAATGCCGTGCGCCGGTCCCGCGCCGGGCTGTCCGACCCCAACCGGCCGACCGGTTCGTTCCTGTTCCTCGGCCCCACCGGCGTCGGCAAGACCGAGCTGTGCAAGGCGCTGGCGACCTTCCTGTTTGATACCGAAGACTCGATCGTGCGTATCGACATGTCGGAATTCATGGAGAAGCACAGCGTCTCCCGCCTGATAGGCGCACCTCCCGGCTATGTCGGTTACGAGGAAGGCGGTTATCTGACCGAAGCCGTGCGTCGCAAGCCGTACTCGGTGATTTTGCTGGATGAGGTCGAGAAGGCGCATCCGGACGTGTTCAACGTGCTGCTGCAGGTGTTGGAAGATGGTCGCCTGACGGATGGTCAGGGCCGTACCGTCGACTTCAAGAACACGGTGATCATCATGACTTCTAACCTGGGTTCGGATGTGATCCGTAACTTCAGCGAGGAGAAGCAGTACGACCACATCAAGCTGGCGGTGATGGAAGTGGTGGGCGAGCATTTCCGCCCGGAATTCATCAACCGCATTGATGAGGTGGTGGTGTTCCATCCGCTGGAGGAAAGCCAGATCCAGGGCATTGCCGAGATTCAATTGGAACGCCTGCGCAAGCGGTTGGCTGAACGCGATCTGAAACTGGAGCTGACGACGTCGGCGATGGAACAGCTGATCGTGGCCGGTTACGACCCGGTGTATGGTGCGCGGCCGTTGAAGCGCGCCATCCAGACCGGTTTTGAAAACCCGCTGGCGCAGAAGCTGCTGGCCGGGGAATTTGTGGCCGGGGATACCATCATGGCGGATGTGGAGCAGGGACGTTTGGTGTTTGGGAAGCAGAAGCTGCATTGATGATGTAACTCCCTCTCCCCTTGTGGGAGAGGGCCGGGGAGAGGGGTACTGCGGTAGTTGCTGAACTGCAGGTGTGTCTTGGCGACGTTCCGCACCCCTCTCCCTAACCCTCTCCCACAGGGGGAGAGGGGATTTCTTTATGGAAGAAGAGCATGTCAGTATTGGAAAACGCAAAGTATCTACGTTCAAACATGACCGACGCTGAAAAGCTGCTTTGGTCAATGCTCCGAGCCGGTCGTTTCGGCTGCAAATTCCGCCGCCAAGCCCCCATCGGCCCCTACATTGCCGATTTCGTCTCCTTTACCCACAAACTGATTATCGAACTGGATGGCGGGCATCATGCTGAGCCGGACCAACTGGCCTACGACCGTCTTCGTCAGCAGCATCTGGAGGGAGAAGGCTTTCGTGTGCTGCGATTCTGGAATCATGAGGTTTTGGGAGAGATGGAGGCTGTGCTATGGAGGATTGATGGGGCTATTATCAATGCTTGAATTTCAATAATGAACCTCCCTCTCCCCTTGTGGGAGAGGGCCGGGGAGAGGGGTACGGCAGTGGTGCTTGAACTGCAGGTGTGTCTTGGCGACGTTCCGCACCCCTCTCCCTAGCCCTCTCCCACAGGGGGAGAGGGGACATGAGGCTGATTCCGCATGCCCCCCGATTTCCCCGCCACCTACTCCCGCATGCTCGTCCGCGAACTCCGCCTGGACGAGGCGGGAGTCTTGCGCCTGCTGGCCGGATCGGCGGTGACGGCCCGGCAGCTATTCCAGCTGGACGCCCTGATTTCCGCGCCCGACCAGTACCGAATTATTCTCAACGCGCTGGCGCTATCCGGCAACCCGGCGCTGGGTTTGCAGGTCGGTTGCCACATGCCGCTGTCGGCGCACGGCGCGATGGGTGTGGCGGCATCCTCCGCACCGACACCGCGACTGGCGCTGGACGTACTGGAACACTTCGGCATCCTGCGCCTGCCGGTGGTGACTATGAGTCGCGCCATTGACGGCCATCATCTGCAACTGACCCTGTTCAGCGACATTCCCTATGACCCGGTGGGCATCTTCCTGATGGAGGCGTTGATCGCCTCGATCTTCTGGGTGATCGAGCAACCGCTGGGTCGGGCGGTGACGGGGGCGGAAATCGGGCTGGGTTACAACGCGCCTGTGCATGCGGCGCATTATGCCGAATTCTTGCACGGGCAGGTGGTTTTCGGGCAGGAACAGACCTGCCTGCGCCTGCCGCTGACGGAGCTGGATACCTCCAATCCCTTTGCCGACCCCGAAGTGCATGCCGGGGCCATCCGGCAATGCGAACGCCAGCGCGCCAGCCTGGAGACGCGTGAAACCTGGCGGACGCGTGTCGAGCGGGTGTTACAGCAGCATCCGGGGCAGTTGTGGACCATTACGGAAGTGGCGGCGGCGCTGCATCTGTCCGCGCGCAGCCTGACCCGGCATCTGGCGGCGGAGCAGTGTGTCTACCAGCAATTGCTGGACGGGGAGCTGTGCCGTCAGGCGCAACTGCATCTGGAACTGCCCGGGCATACCGTGGCGTCGGTGGCGGCGACGCTGGGTTATCAGGATGTGTCCGCCTTCCGCCGCGCCTTCAAACGCTGGACCGGACAGACCCCGCAAGATTGGCTGATGACGTGCTGATGGGGTGCGGAAAACGCCATATTGGCGTGATATGTACCCATGTGGGCGGGTTTGGTGCTTAACGGCGGTCATGGACACGGCGCAATATCGGAAATACAGATGCCGCGTTCCGGGCGTCAGAAGAATAACCGTCGAGAGGGTTTCCATGTCCGCCATCTACAGCAAGCGCCTGTTCCTCCAGCCTAATCCCGAGGTTGCCCGGGAAATCGCAGGGCTGGACGCCAAACGTGATTGCCAGCGCATTATCCATTTGCTGACCGCCTATGAATTCCCTTGGGATTTCCAGCGCGCGCTGGAGCTGGCCCTGTTCTACACTTACGGCAGCGCCACTGTCGCCAAGGTGCTGAACGCCACCGGCCAGTTCAGCAAGAGTGGCCAGAAACGCTACGACGACACCCGCCTGCTGATGACGCACATCATGGATTCCGGCTGGGATGGCGAGATCGGCAGCCGCGCCATTGAACGCGTCAACAAGAGCCACGGGCATTACCGTATTGCCCAGGACGATTTCCTGTTTGTGCTGTGGACCTTCATTGAATTCCCGATCCGCTGGACCACCCATTACGGCAAGCGCCCCATGACCCCGCACGAGCAGCAAGCCTGGTTTCATTTCTGGGCCGGGCTGGGCGAGCGCATGAACCTGACCGGGATTCCCGAGAGCAAGCATGCCTATGATCTGTGGGTGGACAAATACAAGCGCAAAACCTTCGTACCCAACGACGATAGCGCCCAAGTCGCAGCGGCCACCATCGCCATTTTTGAAGGCTGGCTGCCTCCGGTGCTGCGCGGCAAGGCTTCGCCGGTGATCTACAGTCTGTTCGACAACGACCTGCCGTTCCTGAACGCGGTAAAGGCACCCGTGCCGCCGCGTTATGTGCGGCCGGTGCTGGAGAAGGCCTTGCGGGCCTATGCCCGGCTAAGGCGCCATGTGGTCACCGGCCCGTACCCAGTGCTGCCGGATTCACCGCGCAACCGGACTTACGGCAGCAGGCCTTACCAAATTGAAGACCTGCGGCCGGAGCCGCTGGGGAAGAAGGAGGCGAGGCAGGGGTAGAGCGGGGGGCCGGGGAGGGATATGATCGTGGGATCACTAAATCTCCCTCTCCCCTTGTGGGAGAGGGCCGGGGAGAGGGGTACGGCGGTCGCGCTTGAACTGTCGGTGTGTTCGGGAGACTTTCCGCACCCCTCTCCCTAACCCTCTCCCACAAGGGGAGAGGGGACTCTTGCCCCCGGAACCCCCATGCCCGACCTCGTCTTCCGCGCCCGCGCCCTCACCAAAACCTACGACATGGGTGAGCAGCAGATCCATGCCCTGCGCGGCGTGGATCTGGACCTGTATCGCGGTGAACTGGTGGTGCTGCTGGGCGCGTCCGGCTCCGGCAAATCGACGCTGCTGAATATCCTCGGTGGCCTCGATACAGCCACCTCTGGCGAAGTGCAGTATGGCGGCCACGACCTGACGCGTGTCAGCGAGCGCGAGCTGACCGAATACCGCCGCCATCATGTCGGCTTCGTCTTCCAGTTCTATAACCTCATTGCTAGCCTCACCGCCCGCGAAAACGTGGAGGTAGTGACGGAAATCGCCGCCGATTCCATGTCGCCCGACGAGGCGCTGGAGCTGGTCGGTCTCAGTGACCGCGCCGACCATTTTCCCGCCCAACTCTCCGGCGGTCAGCAGCAGCGTGTGGCCATTGCCCGCGCCATCGCCAAGCGCCCGCAGGTGTTGCTGTGTGATGAACCCACCGGCGCGCTGGATTCGCAGACCGGCCTGATTGTGCTGGAAGCTCTGCAAACCGTGAACCGCACCCTCGGCACCACGACGGCTGTCATTACCCACAACGCCGCCATCGCCGACATGGCCGACCGGGTGATGGTGCTGTCCGATGGCCGCATCAGCGACGTGCGCAGCAACCCGCATCCCAAGTCACCCAAGGACATCCACTGGTGAAGCTGCCCGTCCTGCACCGCAAGCTGTGGCGCGAGCTGTGGCAGATGCGCGGCCAGGCGCTGGCGATCCTGCTGGTGATCGTGGCTGGGGTGGGGGTGTGCGTGATGAGCGTGTCCACCTACGATTCGTTGCAGCAGACCCGCGACCGTTTTTACCGTGACACCCGTTTCGCCCATCTCTTCGCCAATCTGACCCGCGCCCCGGAAGCGGTAGCGGAGCCGGTGACGCGCTGGCCGGAAGTCGCGGTGGTGGAAACGCGCATCACGGCGCCGGTCAGCCTGACCGTGCCGGGTTTTGGCGACCCGGTGACCGGGCAACTGGTGTCGATGCCGGACAGCGGGCAGCCGCAGCTGAACCGGCTGTACATCATTGAAGGGCAGATGCCCGGTGACTGGCAGGAAGACGAGGTGCTGATCAGCGATGCCTTTGCCGAAGCGCACCGCCTGCATCCCGGCTCGACGCTAACGGCGGTGCTGAACGGGCGGCAGCGGGTGCTGCATGTCACCGGCATCGCCATTTCCCCGGAATTCATCTACCAGATTGCACCGGGCGCGATGATGCCGGACTACCGTCATTTCGGTGTGCTGTGGATGCCGCGCAAGCCGCTGGCCAAAGCTTTCAACCTCGACGGCGCGTTCAACAGCCTGGTGCTGAGCCTGCAGCCGCGGGTTTCGGAAGCGGCGGTGATACAACGTTTGGACCTGCTGCTGGCGCGCTGGGGCGGCATCGGCGTCATCAGCCGCGAGGACCAGCTGTCCAACAAGTTCCTGACCGAAGAGTTCGAACAGCTGCGCACCATGGCCTGGCTGTTTCCGGTGATCTTCCTGTCGGTGGCGGCCTTCCTGCTGAACGTGGTGGTGACGCGGATGGTCAGCACGCAACGGCCGGTGATCGCCTTGCTGAAGGCCTTCGGCTACAGCAGCCGCGCCGTGGCGGTGCATTACGGGCAACTGATCCTGATCATCACCGGGCTGGGCATTCTGGGCGGCTTTGCGCTGGGTGCGTGGCTGGGGCAGTTGATGACCGGGGTCTACACCGACTATTACCGCTTCCCGGAACTGATCTATAACCTGAATACCCCGTGGCTGCTGCCGGTGGCCTTGCTGACCCTGCTGGCGACGCTGGCCGGAACGGCGCGGGCAGTGTTGTCCGCCGCCGCCATGCCGCCCGCCGAGTCGATGCGCCCCGAACCGCCGGAACGCTACCGCCTGACCTGGCTGGAACGTATCGGCCTGCGCCGCTGGCTGGGCGCGCCGGAGCGGATGATTTTGCGCCACTGGTCACGCCGTCCGGCCCGCGCCTTGTTGGCGGTGACCGGCATGGCGCTGGCGGTGGGCATCATGATGGTCGGCAACTTCCAGCAGGACGCGGTGCAGCAGATGATGTTCGTGCAGTTCCACCAGACCATGCGCCAGGACGTGGAAGTGGTATTCACCCAGACCCGGCCGGAACGGGCGCTGGGCAGTCTGCGCGCCATGCCCGGCGTGTTGTATGCGGAAGGGCAGCGCAGCGTCGCCGTGCGCCTGCGTCACGGGCATCGCAGCTACCGCACTGCGTTGCAGGGCATGCCTGACCAGCGGCGCCTGCAGCAGGTGCTGGATCTGGATCTGCGGCCGCTGGCCTTGCCCGACGACGGCCTGTTGCTGAACGAGCATCTGGCGCGCAAGCTGGGGGTGAAGGCGGGCGATTCGCTGCGGGTGGAAGTGCTGGAAGGCGGTCGGCCGGTGCGTGAGGTGCGGGTGGCAGCGCTGACGCAGCAATACATGGGCATGGGCGTCTACCTGCGGCAGGCGGCGCTGAACCGGCTGCTGCGCGAAGGCCCGGCCATCAGCAGCGCCTTGCTGGCGATTGATGACCGGCAGGCCGACAGCATCTACCGGCGCCTGCGCGAGATGCCTGGCGTGGCGGCGGTGAACCTGCGCCACACCCTGATTGAAAGTTTCAACGAGACGATGCAGCGGGTGCTGCTGACCTTCACCCTGATCAATGCCGTGATGGGTGCGGTGATCGCCTTCGGCGTGGTCTACAACACCGTGCGCATGGCGCTGGCCGAACGCAGCCGCGAACTGGCCAGCCTGCGCGTGCTGGGCTATACCCGGCAGGAAGCGGCTTATATCCTGCTGGGGGAACTGGCGGCGCTGACCTTGCTGGCGTTGCCGCTGGGGGTATTGTTCGGGGTGGGGTTGTGCCAGTTTATGGCGGGCAACCTGCAAACGGATCTGTACCGTATTCCGCTGGTGATCAGTGCCTACAACATCGCCTTTTCATCGGCGGTGGTGGTGGTGTCGGCGGTGGCGTCGGGTGTGGTGGCGTGGCGGAAAATTGCGGAGCTGGATATGGTGGGAGTGTTGAAGAGTGCGTGATTCCAAATCGAGCATGACGAACTCCCTCTCCCCTTGTGGGAGAGGGCCGGGGAGAGGGGTACGGCGGTGGTGCTGGAACCGCCGGTGTGCTCAGGCGACTTTCCGCACCCCTCTCCCTAACCCTCTCCCACAGGGGGAGAGGGGACTTTTTGATGGAACCTTGGCATGAAAACCCCGAAACCCCGTCATCTGATCTGGGCCCTGATCGCCTTGACCCTCACCGCCCTGCTGGTCTGGGGCCTGATGCCCTCGCCATTGCGCGTCGAAACCGCCAAGGTTGCCGTAGAACCGCTGCAAGTGACGCTGGAAGAAGAGGGCCGCGCCCGCGTGCGCGACCGCTTTGTCCTCTCCGCGCCGATTTCCGGCTACCTGCGCCGCGTCACCGCCAAGGTGGGTGACACTGTGCAATCCGGGCAAACCCTGGCGCAACTGGAGCCGCTGCGCGCGGAAGCCCTCGACGACCGCCGCCGCGCCGAAGCGCAAGCCCGTGTCGAGGCGGCCGGCGCCGGTCTGTCCGCTGCCGCCGAATCGGTCAGCGCCGCCCGTACCGACGCCACCCTCGCCAAGACCGAACTTGAACGCCTGCAAAAACTGCTGCCCACTCAGGCCGTCACCGAACAACAATTAGCCGCTGCCCGCGCCGCCAGCCAGCGCTCCGAGGCGACGCTGCGTTCCGCCCGTTTTGGCGAAGATGTCGCCCGCCACGACCTGCAAGCCGCCCGCACCGCATTGCGCTTCGCCGGAGACGACGGCGTGTCGCGGCAGGGCGTGCTGGCGCTGAAATCCCCGGCCTCCGGTGCGCTGCTGCGCCTGCTGCGCGACAGCGAAGGCGTGATCATGGCCGGTGCGCCGGTGCTGGAAGTGGGCGATCCCGCCGCGCTGGAAGTGGTGGTGGATGTGCTCAGTTCCGACGCCGTACAATTGCAGCCCGGCATGGCCGCGACATTGGAGCGGTGGGGCGGCGAACCGCTGGCCGCCACCGTCCGCCGCATTGAGCCGGTGGGCTTCACCCGCGTTTCGGCGCTGGGTGTGGACGAACAGCGCGTCACCGTGGTGCTGGACATCGCCTCGCCGCCGGAGCAATGGCGGCGGCTGGGCGACGGCTACCGTCTCGAAGCCCGTTTCCTGTTGTGGCAGGGCGAAAACATCCTACAAGCGCCTACTGCCGCGCTGTTCCGGCAGGGCGAGGGCTGGGCGGTGTTCACGCTGAAGGACGGCCGGGCGAAAATGACGCCAGTCACGGTCGGTCATCGTAATGGCCTGCAGGCGGAAATACTGACCGGGCTCAAGGCGGGCGACACTGTCATCGTGCAACCTGATGGTCGCATTTCCGACGGAATTCGCGTAGAAAACGGCCAATGACAACGCTTCTCCATATTCCGTAACGCCTTCCCGGCGTAATCTATTGCCGCACCGCAAGACGGATGCTAGTGTCCCCGCATCCCGTTCTTGTCTAACAATTCTCACCAGGAGGTGTACCCCCGTGAACAAACAGAAACTCCTGCTCGAACTGCAACGGCTCTATGTCACGATCATGATGGAAGTGATCGGCAAGGGGCTGGTCGCCGCCAGTGAAGTCGATGACGAAATCGCCCGCGAAGTCGCCGCCTTTCCCGCCGGTCTGGAAATCGAAATGATCGTGATGCCCGCCGGTCCGTCCTTCCGCGTGCGCGTCACCAACCATGGCACGCTGGAACTGGCCAACGGCAGCACCGCACGTCCCGGTCTCAGCATCAAGGTCAAGCACCTGGCCCATGCCTTCCTGGTGTTCACCTTCCAGGAAAGCACTGCCCGCGCCTTCGCCAACGACCGTATGGTGGCCGACGGCGAAGTGTCCTACGCCATCCGTCTGGTGCGCTGCCTGGACCGTATGGAAGCCCTGATCCTGCCAAAGCTGGTGGCCGAACGCGCCGTGAAGCGCTACCCGACCAATCTGCAACTGAGCGACAAAATCCAGAAAGCCGCCCGCATTTACGCGCTGGTGGGCAAACTTTTCCTGACACGGAGCTGATGCACCATGGCCAAGCCTTACTACGAATTCTTTTGTCCCGTCAAAATCGTCGCCGGTCACATGGCGCTGGAACACATCCCGTTCGAGCTGTCGACGCTGCAAGCCAAGCGTCCCATGATCATCACCGACAAGGGCGTGCGCGGCGCCGGTTTGCTGGCCCACGTCGAAGCCGCCTTTGAAGGCGCCGAGTCCGTCATTGCCGCCATTTATGACGACGTGCCGCCCGACAGCAGCCTGACCACCGTGCGCGACGCCGCCACGATGTTCCGCGCCAACAACTGTGACGCCATCATCGCCATCGGCGGCGGCTCCGTGATCGACACCTCCAAGGGCGTCAACATCCTCGTCACCGAAGGCGGCGACGACCTGATGAAGTACATGGGCGCGCACAACCTGAAGCGTCCGCTGAAGCCGTTCTTCGTGGTTCCGACCACTTCCGGCACCGGTTCGGAAGTGACCTTGGTGGCGGTGATTGCCGACAAGGAAAAGGGCGTGAAGATGCCGTTCACCTCCTACTTCCTGATGCCGAATGCCGCCGTGCTGGATTCGCGCATGACCATTACGCTGCCGCCGCACATCACTGCCATGACCGGTATGGATGCGCTGACGCATGCGGTGGAAGCCTTCACCTGCATGGCCCACAACCCGATGAGCGATGCCTACGCTACCGCTGCCATCAGCAAGATCAGCCAGAACCTGATGAAGGTGATGGAAGATCCGAAGGATGCGGAAGGTCGTCTGGAGCTGGCGCAGGCCTCGACCATGGCTGGGGCGGCGTTCTCGAATTCGATGGTGGGTCTGGTGCATGCGCTGGGTCATTCGCTGGGCGCGGTGTGCCATTTGCCGCATGGTCTGTGCATGAGCCTGTTCCTGCCGTATGTGCTGGAATACAACCTGGAAACCAGTGCGGATCGTATTGGTGAGTTGTTGCTGCCGTTGGCCGGGGCCGATGTGTATGCGGCGACGCCGAAGGCACAGCGGGCGTTGAAGGCGATTGCGCATATCAAGTCGATGCGTGATGAGTTGTATTCGCGTTGCAAGCTGCCGCGTACGCTGAAGGAGACCGGTAAGGTTTCGCTGGATCAGCTGGAGCATGTGGCGGAGCTGACGATTAATGATGGGTCGATTATCTTCAATCCGAAGGAGACGGATTATGAAGAGGCGTTGGCGATTTTGAAGAAGTCGTGGGAGTGAGGTGAAAGGGGAGGGGCGCGAAGACGCCCCTTTTCTTTTCCGTTTTCGAAAAATGAATTTAAAAAAGTAAGATGATGGTATGGCCCCTTTCTTTCTTTCTCGCTTCGACTGAGTTCGTTAATGCCAGGCTCACACATAATGACGGCCATACCATTATCCTACGAGACTTAGGGTGAGTTATGCCGTTTGTTGAAAGAATATTTTATGAAAATAGCGATTTCCCAAGATATAGAAGGCTGCTGGGTGTAAGCGGGAAAATACCGCTGGTTACTCCACAAGGTTGGTTTTTCGATGAGGAGCGTGGTATTGATTTTTTTGAGTTAGGTGGCCGAGGAGAGATGCCAGAGAGCACCGGTGCGCCTCCTAATAATTATATTCTTCTAGTGGATTCTTCGGTCTATAAAATTCAGCTGAGATGGGGAAGGGGATACGGAGGGGCGGGGGGATTAATATACCGATTTTCAGTGGAGTCAATAGATTTTCCTGCAGATAATAGGATGTCAAAAGATGTTTTTTATTCTTTATTGCGAGAGGCTCTTTTTTCTTGCGAACAGGCTAGGTTGAAAAGAGCGAAGTCCAAGTCGTTTGTAGAAAGTATATTAATACTTGACTGAAAAAGCCAACGTAGGGCGCAATAATATTGCGCCGGATTTATGATGCGGGCTAGAACAATGTGCTTCATTTGTTATCTGGACTGTGCGGCCGAGTTGAAGTTTGTGGTGAGCCAGAGGGCTTTTTGATGAACATGATTAACAAGTATGCCTTTTCCGTCATTCTGGCTGTTGTGGTTTATTCCGTGGCACTCTGGCTGAAAAGGCTGGATTATGTCTTGCGATTTGCTTCGGTGTCAGTGCTTTTTATGGCAGCCTTTTATTGCCAGGTCTGGTATACGCTCCGCCGCATGAGGTCGGCGATCGACACGACGCCTCCGTTGGAATTGTTCATGTTTGTGCAGGGTAAGTCACAGAAACTACTGGATATGTACCCCGCGTTGGGTTTCATGTTGTCTGTGGTTGCCGCCATCATCGTTGGTTACGGTTATTCATTTGGTTATACGGGGGTTATTCTGGTTGGCGTGATCCCGGTCTGGTTTGCGTTTGATATGCTGGTTATTGCGGCGACTGTTGATTATATTAAGAAAACGTAGGGGAAGAGCACGCAGTAAAAGTACGCCGGATTTATGAGTTGGGCACAATTCCCGTGCCAGCGTATGTGTCAAGGAAGAAACTTGCCCTACGTTGACGGCCAATCAGAGGTTCAGCGGGTATTAGAATCCTTGATAATCCACGTTTTACCCGCATACCGATAATAAGTTTTTGTCCCCCGAACGAATCGTTCTTCAATCTTCTTCGGATCCGAGAAGGACCATTCCGTGTCGACTCGCCAACCCTTCGCCTTGGCCCGAACCTCGGCGACAAGCAGCCCGGGTAAAATACACACGGCTCCCAAATAATCGCCCAGATCCTGAAGGCTGAAACCGGTAACACTACGTTTGGCCATGTGAGAGACACTCCTTCCAGGGCTGTTGGGCTTGTGACCTGCCCCCAATCGGAAATCCAGGGAGCGGTATTTCGTTAATTTTTACTACAACGCGACAACAACGTCAGCTATTTTATCCTCTCCATAGACGCCAGCCAAAACATGGCCATTGAAGCCAGGGAGCCAGAATGAACAAGCTGTTCGTGTACTCGATAGCCGCCATGGTCGGCGCCGGCGTGGTCTTCCTGACCAGCACTCATGAGCCCAAGAACCCTTATGACCCGGCATTCTGCGCCGGTCCGCCACTGCTGACCCCAGAAGCGCTGGCAGATGCCGTTGACCAAGGCTATGAGATTGACCGCGAGCATCGCTGCATCGACAAGCGCACTTACGCCGAAATCACCCGCCGCATTCAGGAAAACGACAAAAAGCGCCGGGAACTGACCGAACGACAGCAGGCGGATCAGGAAAAGGCAGCCTCCGAACCTAAGGAAACCCTCTCCCAAGCCCGGGCGGGTTTCTATACGGCCATTGCGGTGACGGAGGGCGATCACCCGATACTACCGAATCCGCCGTCCAACCTGTTTGTCCGCGCTGATTACACCAGCAACCAGCAGCAGTTGGCGGCTTTTGTCACGCCAAACCCGAACGACAACAAACGACATCCGGCCATTATCTGGCTCACCGGCGGCGACACCAGCACCCTCGACAACTTCTGGGAACCGCAGAACGGCAGTGACCAGACGGCCAGCGGCTTTCGCGACGCCGGGTTCATCATGATGTTCCCCACCCTGCGCGGCGGCAACCGCAATCCCGGCGCCAAGGAATTCTTTCTGGGTGAGGTGGATGATGTGCTGGCCGCTGCCGATCGCCTTGCCGAATTGCCGTATGTGGACCCGGACCGTATCTATCTGGGCGGACACAGCACCGGCGGCACCTTGGCCCTGCTCACGTCCGAGGCCAGCGCACGCTTCCGGGCGGTTTTTGCTTTCGGACCGGTCGCCGACATTGAGAATTATGGACAACTCATTCCGGTCAATTTCGCCAATCTTGACCGCAAGGAGCGAAGCCTGCGCTCACCGGTGCATTGGCTGGACGGTATTACCAAACCCACCTTTGTGATTGAAGGCAAGGACTATCCGGGCAATGCCAATGACGCACGGGAGTTGTGTCGTGAGACCCGCAATACCCGGCTGCACTGCGTGCTGGTGGAGGGCAAGACCCATTTCACGGCATTGCCGGTGATGACTGCGGAGTTGGCCCGGCTTTTGATTTCCAATCCCGCCGGATACGAGTTGGTGATGCATTTGCCGGGTGAAATTCCGCGGGGGGATCATTCGGGCCATTAAACGGGGCAGGGAATCAGCATCTGCGCCAATGCCCGGCATGCTGTGTGCCCCACCGAACAGAGCGACTCATCCTTTGCGCTCACAATGCACCGTGCGGTTTTTTCCACCGCTTCTCAAAACAGGTGCAGACATGAAGTATTCAACGCCGCTGGCCGTCCTGGTGATGGCTCTTGCCTTGGCAGCATGTAATCGTCCTCCCGCCGAAACCACCGTAGTGGTTCCTGCCGCCATTCCCGGTCCTCCCGGCCCACCAGGTGAAACCGGAGCGCAAGGCAATCAAGGCAGCCAAGGGGCGACCGGCTTCCAGGGCAGTCAGGGTGATACCGGCTATACCGGCAAGCAGGGCGCCAGCGGACAAACCGGCTATACAGGCGCCCAAGGGGAAACGGGTGAGCAGGGCGCCACAGGTGATACCGGTAAAACCGGCAAGACAGGTGGCGATACCGTCATTATCGTACCGCCCACACCGCAGTAAACCGTTGAATCCGGAACCAACCGGTAAGCGAAAAGGCGGGTGGCCTTAGCCCCGGTTGCCCGCCATGGACGCTCCTGCAGCGAAAATCCCCGCTTCAACGCCGCAATATTCCAGTTTGACAGTCATATTTTTACGCTTCCCGTTTCTGATGCACCGGAAGGACTACACTGGTTGCCACTTGAATGGTCAGCAGGCCAACCATTGTTATCGGAGAACATCTTGACCTCAGGCAAAGAAGCCGCTGCATCCCCCGTCAAGCCTGTTGCCGGTGATCCCGGCCAACCCCCGCCGCGCGTGCCGGTTGACCGCATCAGCACCGGGTTCCCAATCGTGGGCATCGGTGCATCAGCAGGAGGCTTGGCGGCTTTTGAGGCTTTTTTTGCCGGAATGCCGACCGACCGCGCCCCCGGCATGGCCTTTGTACTGGTGCAGCACCTGGCGCCGGATCATCAGAGCATTCTGGCCGAGTTGATGCAGCGCTGTACCCGGATGACGGTTTACGAGGTGGTGGACGGCATGACGGTGCAGGTCAATTGTGCCTATATCATTCCCCCCAACCGTGACATGGCGTTCCTGAACGGCACCCTGCAATTGCTGGAGCCAGCCGAGCCGCGCGGGCACCGGCAGCCCATCGACTTCCTTTTCAGGTCACTGGCGGAGGACCAGCGGGAGCGGGCCATTGGTATTGTCCTTTCCGGCACCGGCAGCGACGGCTCGCAGGGATTGCGGGCCATCAAGGGCGAAGGCGGCATGGTCATGGTACAGACCCCGGAGTCCAGCGCCTTTGACGGCATGCCCCGTAGCGCCCTGGCCACCGGCACCGTGGATTTTGAGCTGGCCCCAGCCGACATGCCCGCACAACTGATGGCTTATGTGGCGCACGCCTTCAGCAAACCCCACCGGCCTGCACGCGGGGCGGGAATACAGCACGAAGGCGCCTTGAAAAAAGTCTTTGTGTTGTTGCGGAACTGCACCGGACACGATTTCTCCCAATACAAGCCCAGCACCATTTTACGTCGCATTGAAAGGCGCATGGCGGTTCACCAGGTTGAAACCCTGGAGGGTTACGTCAAGCTTCTGCAGCAAACGCCGGTTGAAGTGGATGCTTTGTTTCACGACTTGCTGATCGGTGTCACCAGCTTTTTCCGCGATCCTGATGCTTTTCAGGCGCTGGAAGCGCAAGCGTTGGCCAAAATCATCAAGGGCAAGTCCGCCGGGGAGGTAATCCGCGTCTGGTGTTGCGGTTGCTCCACCGGGGAGGAGGCCTACAGCCTGGCCATTTTGCTGAAAGAAAGCCTGGAGCGACTGAAGCAGAATAACCGGGTGCAGATTTTTGCGACGGACATGGACAGCCGCGCCATTGGTGCGGCTCGCGCCGGAGTTTATCTGGCGGGTATCAGCGCCGATATTACGCCGGAGCGGCTGGCGCGATTTTTCACCCCCGAAGCGGATGGCTGCGCTTATCGGGTGCACAAGGAAATCCGCGACATGCTGGTTTTTTCCGAGCATGACGTGATCAAGAATCCTCCCTTTTCCCGGCTGGACCTGATCACCTGCCGTAATCTTTTGATTTATCTGGACACGGATTTGCAGCGGAAGCTGATAGCCCTGTTTCATTACGCGCTGAGCGCTGGTGGAGTGCTGTTCCTGGGGTCGTCCGAGACGGTGGGCGAATGCGGCGATCTCTTTGCCGTGCTGGACCGAAAATCCAAGGTATTCCAGCGCAAGGAAGATTTTCAGGGCGCGCAGCGGGCGGCGCTGGGCCGGTTCATGACCCACGAGCACATGCGGGACCTGACACTGCCGTCATCTTCACCGGGCAAGGCTGTACAGCCGGTCAAACCGTCATTGCGGGAACTGGTGGAACGGACCTTGGTGGAGCAGTTGGCTCCGGCCGGGGCGTTGGTCAACAGCCAGGGGGATATTCTTTATCTGTACGGCCGCACCGGCATGTATCTGGAGCCGACGCCCGGCGAGGCGGGCATCAACAATATCCTGAAAATGGCGCGCGAAGGTCTTCGACGCGAATTGACGACCGTTTTACGCAAGGCAGTCGCCGGCAAGGAACGCATCCGTGTGGAGAGCCTGCGCGTCAAGACCAACGGCCATTTCAGCCTGGTCAATCTGAGCGTCTGTCCGGTGGTCACGGGGCCATCCCCGGCTTTCGAGTCCGACTTGTTTCTGGTGATTCTGGACGAGGTGCCGGAACCCGCTGCCGGAAGCGCTGCGGGTTTGCCGGCGGGAACGGTTGACGACGGTCGCGGCGCTGACGCGGGTGCCATGATTGCAGAACTTAATGCCGAGTTGCAGGCCAAGGAGGAATACCTGCAGGCCGCCAATGAGGAGCTGGAAACGGCCAACGAGGAGTTGAAGTCGTCGAACGAGGAAATGCAGTCTGTCAACGAGGAATTGCAGTCCACCAATGAGGAGCTGGAAACCTCCAAGGAAGAGTTGCAGTCCATCAATGAGGAACTGACCACCGTCAATACCGAATTGCAGACCAAGGTGGCGGATCTGTCGCGCGCCAACAATGATATGAACAACCTGCTGGCGGGCACCGGCATAGGCACCATTTTTGTGGACCACAACCTGCGAATCCTGCGTTTCACCCCTGCCGCCACCCAGATCATCAATCTCATCCTGAGCGATGTGGGCCGGCCGGTAGGTCATATCGTTTCCAACCTGAAGGGTTATGACAGTCTGGTGAGTGATGCGCAGACGGTGCTGAGCACTCTGATCCTCAAGGAAATTGATGTACAGACCACAGAAGGCAAGATTTATACGATGCGGATACTGCCGTACCGCACGCTGGATAACGTGATTGAAGGCGTGGTGATTACGTTTGTGGACATTTCCGAAATGGTGCGCACCCGCGAGGCGCTGCACAAGGCCAACGACCTGTTGCGGCTGGCGGTGGTGGTGCGCGACGCCTATGACGCCATTACCGTGCAGGACCTGAGCGGGCGCATCATTGCCTGGAATCCGGGTGCGGAGCGCCTCTATGGCTGGACTGAAGCAGAAGCTTTGCAGATGAATGAACGGGACCGGACTCCCCCGGATCAGAAGGAGAAATCCCTGTCCCGCGCTTTGCTGCTGAGTCAGGCGGAAACGCTGGAGCCGTTCCAGACCCGGCGGCTGGCGAAAGACGGGACGCTGGTTGATATTTCACAGACATCCACCGCGCTGTTCAATGCCGCCGGGCAAATGTACGCCATTGCCACTACGGAGCGGGCCAAGGATGGCAGCCACAGCCCCAAGAAGGAGACGCCGGATGACCGATCTTAATCTGAAACAGGAAGAGCCTCCCGCCGGTAATGACCCGGCCTTGGCGTTGCGTGTGCAGGCGGAGGCGCGGTTGCTGGAAAAGGAGGCGCTGCTGATAGTCAGTTCTGAACAACTGTCGCCGGAAGCCATGCGCAAGGCCTTGTACACCTTGCAGGTGCACCAGATTGAACTGGAAATGCAAAACGAAGAGTTGCGGCACACCCAGTTGTTGCTGGATGCCGCACGGTCTCGGTATTTTGATCTCTACGATCTGGCTCCGGTGGGTTACTGCACGGTCAGCGGGGAAGGCCGGATTGTGGAGGCCAATATCGCTGCCGCCGCCCTGATGGGTGAAACTCGCGCCGATTTGGCGGGTGAGCGCTTCAGCCGCTTCATCGACAAGTCGCACCAGGATATCTATTACCTGTACCGCAAGCAGTTCTTTGCCCCCGGCGAGCCCCATGCCTGTGAACTGCGCTTGAACCGGCGTCATGGCGGTCATGCCTGGGTGCATCTGGTTACGGTGGCCGCCGGAGATAATGCGGAAGATGGCGAGCAGCACATGGTGCTGCACGATATTACCGAGCGGATGCGGCTGGATGACTTGTTGAAGAGCAAGAATACCGAACTGCAAAACGCCAGGCTGCTGGCGGACAAAGCCAACCTCGCCAAATCCGACTTTCTGTCCAGCATGAGCCATGAGCTGCGCACGCCGCTCAGCGCCATTCTCGGTTTCACGCAGTTGCTGGAGTCCGGCTCACCTGAGCCCACGGCTAACCAGCGCCGCAATCTGGACCAGATACTCAAGGCGGGCTGGTATTTGCTGGAACTGGTCAATGAGATTCTCGATCTGGCCCTGATTGAGTCCGGCAAGTTGTCAATGTCCCTGGAGCCGTTGTCACTGGCTGAGGTGATGCAGGAATGCCGGGCCATGGTGGAGCCCATGGCGCAACAACGGGGCATCCGCCTGACCTTCCCCCGGTTTAACTTGCCGTTTTATGTAAGGGCTGACCGGACAAGGTTGAAGCAGGTGCTGGTCAACCTGTTGTCCAACGCCATCAAGTACAACACGCCGGAAGGCAGCGTGGTGGTTTCCTGCGCTGCCGGGGCAGAGGGTCATATTTTTGTCTGTGTCCGGGACACCGGCTTGGGGCTTGCGCCGGAAAAACTGGAGCAGTTGTTTCAGCCCTTCAACCGGCTGGGGCAGGAGGGCGGCGCCGAGGAAGGCACTGGTATCGGTCTGGTGGTCAGCAAGCGCCTGATGGAGCTGATGGGAGGCCGCATCGGGGTGGAAAGCGATGTGGGTCAGGGCAGTGAGTTCCGCATCGAACTGATGCTGACGGATGTCCCCCGGGCTATCGCTCCGGCGGCTCAGGCGCCGGCGGCTGTTGAAGTCACGGCCCGTTCAGCGGCGCAGCTGACAATGCTGTATGTCGAGGATAATCCGGCCAACCGCCTGCTGGTCGAGGAAATCATGACCCGGCGTCCGCATATCCGCCTCCTTAGCGCGGTGGACGGGCAGGGCGGCATGGACATGGCCCGCATCCACCGCCCTGATGTGATCCTGATGGATATCAACCTGCCCGGCATCAATGGTTACCAAGCGCGCCGCCTGCTGGCGACGGACCCGTTGACCCGCCATATTCCCGTGCTGGCGCTGAGCGCCAACGCCATGAGGCATGATATTGAGAAGGGGCTGGAAGCAGGATTCTTCCGCTATTTGACCAAACCGATCAAGGTTGCTGAGTTCCTGGAGGCCCTGGATGTGGCCTTTGAAGTGGCCTACGCTGATCGCCTGGCTTTTGAGGAAAAGAACCTATGATCAGTCCCGGAGAAATCCTGAATGCCCGCATCCTGATTGTGGATGATCAGGCGTCAAATATTGAACTGCTGCAACAGGTGTTGAGCGAGAGCGGTTATCTGCACCTGACATCCACCGAAAATCCGGCCGAGGTTTGCGCGCTGCACCGGCGGAATGCCTATGACCTGATCCTGCTGGATCTGCAAATGCCGGTCATGGACGGCTTTCAGGTCATGGAGGGCCTGAAGACCAATGCGGCGGACGGTTATCTGCCAGTGATCGTGCTGACCGCACAGCCTGGTCACAAGTTGCGCGCCCTGCAGGCAGGCGCCAAGGACTTCATCAGCAAACCCTTTGATCTGGTGGAAGTACGCATGCGCATCCACAACATGCTGGAAGTGCGGCTGCTCTACAAAAAACTGGAAGAGTACAGTCGGCTGCTGGAGCAGAAAGTGGAGGAGCGCACTGCCGAACTGCGCGAAAGTGAGGCCCGGTACCGCAGCCTGACTGAACTGGCGTCGGACTGGTACTGGGAGCAGGATGAGCACGGGCAATTCTCCAAAGTGTCCGGCCCGGTGCTGGAGATGCTGGGCATTCAGGTGGATTCCTTTGCTGTGGATGATCATGGCGATCACCTGCTTACTGGCTGGAATGAGGCTGAACGAGCGCGGTTACGGGCCACGATTGACGCGCGGCAGCCGTTTCTGGACTTCGTGTTCACCCGGAAGGCGCCGGACGGCACACAGCGGCAGTTCCGGGTCAGCGGTGAGCCGATGTTTGATCATGCCTTCCGGTACATTGGCTATCGCGGCATTGGTGTGGAATTCACGGAAAAGTAAGCGGTCAAGCTTGCTGGGGGTAGGACCGGACATGCAGTCACCACAACACCTAACCGCAAACCGCCTGCTTGCCGCACTGGATGACGAGGCGTGGCAGCGTCTGGCTCCGCATCTGGAACTGACGTCGTTGCGTCTGGGCGCCATGCTTTATGAGCCAGGCGGGCAATTGACTTATGCCTATTTTCCAACCACGGCCATTGTCTCTCTGCACTATGTAATGGAGTCAGGGGCTTCGGCGGAGGCGTCCGGAGTGGGTTGCGAGGGCATGGTCGGCGTGTCCTTGTTTCTGGGCGGCAACACCACGGCCAGTTCGGCAATGGTGCAGACTGCGGGAAATGCTTACCGGTTGGAGCGCACTGTGTTGCTGGCGGAGTTCCAGCGCGGCGGCATGCTGATGCGCATATTGTTGCGTTACACCCAGGCATTAATGACCCAGATTCAGCAGACCGCTGCCTGTAACCGGCACCACAGTATTGAACAACAACTGTGCCGCTGGCTGTTGCTGACGTTGGACCGCCTGTCCACGCCGGAACTGGTGATGACGCAGGAAATGATTTCCGGCATGTTGGGTGTGCGTCGCGAGGGCATTACCGAAGCCGCCGGCAAGTTGCAGCAGGCCGGCTTCATCCGCTACCGGCGCGGCCATATTACCGTGATGAACCGTGCAGGGCTGGAAAGCCGGGTTTGTGAGTGTTATGCGGTGGTCCGGACCGAGATGCACCGACTGCTGGATAATCTGCCGTGACAGCCTGCATTGCACCGGCGCTGCTTTTCCTGTTTGATAGAATCCCTCCCGACCGGTGCCGCACTCCCTCATGAAAAAGCCTGACGACGACTGCGCCTTCGACCCCCGCAATTATCTGCGCCGTCCGGATCGCGGTTTCTGGCTGGATCTGCTGACCCCCATGCCCACAGCCACGGATCACGACCTTCATCGTCGGGAACGGCTGGCGCGCTATTCGTTGGGCGCATCCCTGGTCATCTCGGCTTTTTACGTGCTGCTGACGCTGATCACCCTGGCTCGAGAAGGCCAGGTACTGACCTACCTGAACCTGGGGGCCATGGCCTGCTATGGCATGGGCATGTGGGCCGCCTCGCTGGGGGCGCACGCACAGGCGCGGTTATGGCTGATGGTGACGCTGGAAGCCCATGTCGGAGTGCTGGTGTGGATAACCGGCAATGCGCTGGGGGTGGGCATGTATGCGCTGGTGGCGGCGGTGCTGGCGCGAACACTCTATTCACAGAAGGAGACTCTGCCGCGTTTCACCTTTATCAGCGGAGCGATGCTGATCCTGCTGGGCAGCATGGCGGTATCCGGGCAGGCGGTGTTGCCGCTGGAAAACGTCCCGGACTGGATGCTGTCCACCATGCGCATGATCAATGCCGTGATGGCGCTGGAAGCCATTGTCATCATTCTGGCGGTGTTCCAGAAAGAGGTGTTGCGCAGCGAGCAAAACCTGATCGTGGAGCGTGAACGTTCAGACCGCCTGCTGCATGCGGTGCTGCCGCGCAAGATTGCGCTGGAGTTGCGCGACCGCGACCGCATGATTGCCGACCATCACCCGGAAGTGACGGTGTTGTTTGCGGATATTGCCGGATTCACGCCTTGGGCATCGCAGCATGACCCGGAGGTGGTGGTAGGGCTGCTGGAGAAGATTTTCACCCGTTTTGACGCCCGGGTGAATGCCGCCGGTGCGGAGAAGATCAAGACCATCGGCGATGCCTACATGGTCATCTCCGGCGCACCCGACCCGCGCCACGACCACGCGCATGTCATGGCGCAACTGGCGCTGGACTTGGTGGAGGAGGTGAAGGCCATCCGCCACGAAACCGGCATTGCGCTGGACTTGCGGCTGGGCATGCATACCGGGCCGGTGATTGCCGGGGTCATCGGCGCCATGCGCTTTACCTATGATGTCTGGGGCGACACCGTCAACACCGCCAGCCGTATGGAGTCGCACGGCGAGCCGGGGCGGGTGCAGATCAGCGCTGAAAGCCGTGAGCGGGTGCAGGATCAGTTCTATTGCGAGCTGCGCGGCTCCATTTACGTCAAGGGAAAGGGGGAGATGGAAACCTGGTGGCTGGTGGGAAAGCATTCCTGAAAAAATTTTCAACCGGATTTAACCCCTTTTCCCAACCCCCCGCGTTTACCCCTGTATCTTCCACCTGCCAGGATTCAGGCCATGACCTCCAAACCCCTCAAGCGCGCCCTTTACGCCACGCTGACGCTCAGTGCATTGAGCATGGCGTTCGCCCAGACCCGTCCCGATATTTCAGTATTGCCCCAACCGCGTGCAGCGGCGGCTCCGGCAGCCGATGCGAAGTTGATAAAAATGGCCCCCGGTACGGAGATGCTGCCCATGCCCGGTAAGCTGCGCCCGCAACTGGTGGCCGCCGGGGCGCATGCGCCGATTGTGCTGGAACGGGTGATGGTGCGCGGCGAGGTAGCCGGTCATGCAGCTTATACCCGTATCGAAATGACCTTCCGCAACCCCAACCCGCAGGTGCTGGAAGGTGAACTGCAATTCCCGCTCTATGACGGCCAGTCGGTGGCCGGGTTCGCACTGGACATCAACGGCGAGCTGCGCGACGCGGTGCCGGTGGACAAGGCCAAGGGCCAGCAAGTGTTCGAGGACACCATCCGTCGCCGCGTTGATCCGGCCTTGCTGGAAGTGACCCAAGGCAACAACTACAAGCTGCGCGTGTATCCGTTGCCCGCCAACGGCACACGGCGGGTGGTGCTGGAAATTGTCGAGACCTTGCCGGTGCAACGGGGCCAGGCGCTGTACCGGCTGCCGCTGCAATTCAGCGGCGCCCTGCCGGATGTGGAAGTGCGCCTGCAGGTGGCCGGGCGCAGCGTGCAGCAGGTACATGGCCTGGATGCCGCAGCCGGTCTGCAGCTGTCGTCCTCGGAAGGTGTGATCAACGCTGTGCTGACGCCGGGCAAGCTGGTGTCCGACCGCGAGTTCACCGTGGCGCTGGACGAAACGACGAGTGGCCGCCCGGTGGTGGCCACGCAGTACTTCAACCAGCAAACCTATTTCTATGCCGAGGTGCCGGTGGCGGATGGCGAGGCGGTGCTGCCGCGTTCGGTTCCGCGCCGCATCGGACTGGTGTGGGATGCTTCCGGTTCCGGCGAGCAGCGCAATCATGCCCGTGAGCTGGCGATGCTGGAGCAACTGTTCCGGCGCTGGAGTAATACCGAAGTGCAACTGGTGCTGGCGCGGGACACCGCCGAGCATGCCGGGACGTTCAGCATCAGGAACGGGGACTGGAGCGCCCTGCGGCAGGCGCTGGGCCGCGTGGTTTATGACGGGGCAACCTCGGCAGAGGCCTTGTCCGCCCCGGCGGGCACGGCGCTGAACCTGCTGGTGGGTGACGGGCTGGTGAATTACGGCGGCGGCAAGTTGGCGGAGTCGCGCGCGCCCTTATTTGCGGTGAGCGCCGCCGTCAGCAACAACAACACCGCCTTGCGGCAGTTGGCGGAAAAAAGCGGCGGCGCCTTGTTGGACCTGACGCGCCTGTCGGCTGAGGAAGCGGTGGCGGCCGTGGCTGGGCAGCGTTTACGGCTGGCGGGCTGGTCGGGGGAAGGCGTGGGGCAGGTTACCGCCTTGTCGCGTCATCCCGAGAGCGGCCTGCTGACGCTGGCGGGCGTGCTGAACGGCGCCACCGGTCGTCTGCAACTGGATTTGGTGCAGGCCGACGGACAGCACCGCACCGTGGATGTTCCGTTAACCAACAACGCGGAAGGAGCGCTGGCCGCCACCCGCTGGGCTGTGCTGCAACTGGCCGATTTGCAGGCCGACCCGGAAGGCAACCGCGAGGCGATCCGCAACCTGGGCCGTCGTTTCAATCTGGTGACGCCGGAAACCTCGCTGATTGTACTGGATCAGGTCTGGGACTATGTGAACCACGAGATCACGCCGCCGGAGTCGCTGATGGCGGAATACCGGCAACTGATGGCCAACCGCGTCAAGAGTCAGCAGCAGGAGCGCAGGTCGCATCTGGAAAACGTAGTGTCCCGCTTTGAGGACAAGGTGCGCTGGTGGGAGCGCGACTTCTCCCGGCAGCCCAAGCCGCTGGCGAAGAGGAAGGCGGAAATGAACGATGCCATGGCGGCTCCGGCCATGGGGCGCATGAATGCCCCAATGCAAGTGCAGGAACAGATGGCGGGGGCCGCCCGCTCGGAACGAAGGGGGGCGCGCAACCTGGCGGCGTCACCGGCGCCCGCTGCCATGGCGCCGTCTGCGGAAATGGATGAGCTCATGGATTTGCGCGACAAGGGCGACAGCTCCCCGGTCGCCGGGCGCATCACGCTGACGCCCTGGCAGCCCGACGCTCCTTACACCCGTACCCTGCGCACCGCCAATCCGGCGGATGTCTACGGGCTGTATCTGCAAGCCCGCCCAGAATGGCGCAACAGCACCGCCTTCTACCTGGACGTGGCCGATATCCTGCTCAGCAAGGGCAAGCCGGAGCTGGCGTTGCGGGTGCTGTCCAACCTGGCGGAAATGAATCTGGAAAACCGCCACATCCTGCGCGTGCTGGCCTATCGCCTGCAACAGGCCGGGCAGCCGCTGCTGGCCATACCGGTGCTGCAGAAAGTGCTGGCGCTGGCCCCGAACGAACCTCAGTCCTGGCGCGACCTGGGCTTGGCGCAGGCGGCGGCCGGTCAGCCGCAGCAAGCAGTGGACAGCCTGTGGCAAGTGGTGTCGCGTCCGTGGAACGGCCGGTTCCCGGATGTCGAACAGATTGCCCTGGCCGAGATGAACGCCATTCTCGCCACCAGCCCCAAGCACCTTAACACCAGTGGCATGGACCCGCGCCTGTTGCGCAACCTGCCGGTGGCGATGCGCGTCACGCTGGCCTGGGATGCCGACAACACCGACATTGACCTGCATGTGACCGATGCCTTGGGCGAGGAGGCGTATTACGGCAATCCGCTGACCGGGCAGGGCGGGCGCATGTCCGCCGACTTTACCGGCGGCTTCGGACCGGAGGAGTTTTCGTTGAAGAAGGCGGCGGCTGGCAAGTACGTGGTGCACACCAACTATTTCGGCGACCGCTCGCAAACCGTCAGCAACGGCACCACCTTGCAGGTACGGCTCAGCACCAATTTCGGCACCAGGCAGCAGAAGGATGAATACCTGACGGTCAGGCTGACCCAGCCGAGCGACCGGGTGGAGATTGGCGAGGTGGTGATCGGGAAGTAATCGGTGGCCAAGGGGGGGCGGGATCGCCCCTCAGCGATAGGTGTCTACTGTCCGCCGATGTCCTGAATGGCATCGACCACCATGGCGGTGCCGAGGGCAATCAGCAGGATGTCACCGGCCACGCGCACATAACGGTGGCCGGACGGCGGCGCGCCCAATTGCACCACCACGGGCTGCGGCACCGAGTAGAAAATGACATCCCGTGGCAATGGCTGCCCTACCTGCCAGTGTCGGGTGAGGCCTCTGGGCAGGCAATTGTTGCCCTTTTTGCGCAAGCCTGGCGGGCAATGTCCCTTGCTGAATTCCGTTCGGTAATATTCCCGGACACTACCCCGGCGCTGATCGTCGAAGTGGAAAACCACCTGGTTATATCGTGTGTCTTTAACCGGGTAATAGACACGCTTAGGCTTGCGTTTTTGGTCGTGATGGCTGGCATGGCTGGTGCTTTTTCCGGGGCCGCGGTTGTCGCCACCCGGATTGTGACGGGATTTTTCCGAAGGATCGGCGAGTGCAGAACCAAACAACAACAGCCCGGCCAGGGCGCAGGCCGCTAACCCTCCGGTTCTCAGGGCATGGTCAGACATGGTCTGGCTCCAACAGTGGGATTAGGCAACCAGAATAGTACGGGAGGGGGTGACGGTCTGTGCGGCAGCGTACCCGGACAGAAACGGCCTGCCCCTATTTCCCTTGGGGCAGGAAAACCCGTACCCTATGCACCCATCATTTCCGCCTGGCCGAGCGTCCGCATGAACCGTCCCGAACTTCTCGATACTGCCGCCATTCCCAATAACGGCGGGGAACTGCGCCTGTTTCGTGAAGGTCCGCACTTTGCCATCAAGATTGCCGGCGGCGGCGAACTCATGCATTCCCGCGCACACGGTTCGGAAGACAAGCTGGCTGAAATCACCTGCACCCGTTTGGCCGGCTGCACCCGGCCGCGCGTGCTGATTGGCGGGCTGGGCATGGGCTTTACGCTGGCAGCCGCCCTGAAGCATCTGGGCCCCGCGGCTGAAGTGGTGGTGGCTGAACTGGTGCCCGGCGTGGTGGAGTGGAATCGCGGGCCACTTGGCGAACATGCCGGCAACCCCTTGCAGGACCCGCGAGCCATCGTGTTTGTCGGAGATGTAGCGCAGGTGCTGAAAACGGAGCAGGCCGCCTTTGACGCCATTCTGCTGGATGTGGATAACGGTCCGCAGGGCCTGACGCACAAAGAGAATGACTGGTTGTATTCCCCGGCGGGGCTGGATGCCGCCATGTCGGCCTTACGCCCCGGCGGCATGCTGGCGGTGTGGTCGGCCGGACCGGACCCGATGTTCACCATCCGTCTGAAGAAGGCGCATTTTCAGGTAGAGCAGGTGCCAGTGCGCGCCCATGGTAACAAAGGTGCCCGGCACTTGATCTGGCTGGCCCGGAAGCGTTAAGAGTCAAACCGGACTGAGATGTTGTTCCAGTGCCAGCCGCAGGTGCTCGGGCAGAGGAGATGACTTTTGCCCGGCGAAGTCAAAGTGCACTTGCACCGCTCTGCCCCGCGCCACCACAACCCCTTTCTGGAAGGCTTCATGCCAGACGGTAAACGACGAGTTGCCGATCTTTTCAATGCCGGTGTTGACCGTGACCTCGCTGCCATAATGAATCTGCGCCACGTAATCAACCTCGACGCGGGCCAGGATCATGCTCAGCGCCTTGATGTCCATGTCGGGGGTGAAAATACGGAAGATGGGTTCGCGCGCGGTTTCGAACCAGCCGGTAACGACGGTGTTGTTGACGTGGCCGAAGGCATCGGTTTCGTAGAAGCGGGGGGAGAAGGCGGTGGTGAACATGGGGATTCCGGATGCGGCTGAAGGATGGTGGCGTCATTGTAGCAAGGCTAATGCCCAAGCGTGCCTTGCCGTTAACGGCTATCTGCCAGGCCGTGGTTTAGCGTGTATGATTGCATAGGGATTTAAGTATCAGGAAGGCAGTCAGTGAACCAGTCCGCCCGCAGGAGTCATGAGGTCATGGAGCAGGAACTCAAGGCCGCCACCGGATTTATTACCGATTTGCTCAACTCCATGCAGGATGGCTTTGTGCTGCTGGACGAACACGGCCGTTTTGCCAGGACCAACCCCGCCTTTTGCCGCATGGTGGATTTGACCGAGGAGGAACTGATCGGCCAGACCGTGCCGTTTTCCTTTTGGCCGCCGGAAGAGCTGACCAACATCCAGGCCGCTTTCCAAATGATGCTGGACGGCAAGAAGGCCACGTTTGACCTGACCTTCATGCGTCGCGATGGCGAACGTTTCCCGGCGCTGATCGGCCCGTCCGAAGTCAGGGATGAGGCAGGCAACATCACCGGGTATGTCACGACCGTCAAGGACATTACCGAGCGCAAGCGTTCCGAGCATTACGAGCGCTTTCGCAGCCAGACCCTGGAGTTACTGGCCGGCGGGCAACCGTTGCAGACCATCCTGGATGCCATAGTGCTCGGCATGGAAGCGCTGAGCCCTACCGCCATTTGCAGCATTTTATTGCTGGACAGCACCGGCAGGCATTTCCGTCCCGGCGCCGGCCCCAGCTTGCCGGATTATTACAATGACGCCCTCTACACCCTGGAAATCGGTATCGGCGTGGGTTCCTGCGGAACGGCGGCGGTGACCGGAGAGCGTGTCATTGTCAGTGATATCGCCACGCACCCGTATTGGGCGCCTTATACCGACCTGGCGGCCAGGGCGGGGCTGGGAGCCTGCTGGTCGCAGCCGATCCTCTCGTCCACACGAAAGGTGCTGGGCACCTTTGCCATCTATCATTCCCATCCCCATACCCCCACGGCAGCCGACATTCTCGTCATTGAACAGACGGCGCATCTGGCCAGCATTGCCATTGAACGCACCCAGGCCGAGCAGGCCATGCGCGAGCTGAATGACACGCTTGAACAGCGGGTGGCGCAACGGACCGCCGAGCTTCAGGACAGGGAAGTCTGGCTGCGGGATGCCCAGCGTGTGGCCCGTCTGGGCAACTGGCGCTGGGATGCCGTTTCCGACGCCATCTGGTGGTCGGATGAGCTTTACCGCATCTATGACAAACAGCCCGGTACACTGCCGCCCACCTACGAAGAAGACCAGAAGAACTACACCCCGGAAAGCGGCGCCCGGCTGACAGCAATCGTGCAGCAATGCCTCAGGACTGGTGAGTCCTATGAAATTGATCTGGAACTGAGTCGTGACACGAGCCCCAGGCGCTGGGTGCGGGCGAGGGGCGAAGCGCTGCGCAACGACCGCCAGGAGGTTATCGGGCTGCAGGGCACTGTCCAGGACATTACTGCCCAGAAGCAGGCCGAGCAAAAGATCATGAGCCTGAACGCGACCCTGGAGCAGCGTATCCGTGAACGGACGGCCGATCTGGAAACCATCAACCAACTGCTGGTCGAGGCCAAGCAGCATGCCCGCATTGCTGAGACCGCCACCCTGGCCAAGAGCGATTTCCTGGCCAACATGAGCCACGAAATCCGCACGCCGATGAACAGCGTCATTGGCATGGCCTATCTGGTGCTGGGCACCAAACTGGATCCGCAGCAGCGTGATTATGTGGAAAAAATTCATCTGTCCGGGCAGCACCTGCTGGCGCTGATTGATAACATCCTCGACTTTTCCAAGATTGAATCCGGCAAGCTGCTGCTGGAGAATGTGGATTTCACCCTGGATACCGTGGTCCATTCCCTGATGACGCTGACGGCCGAAAGCGCCGCCGAACGGGGCTTGCGCCTGCATGTGGACATTGCCGGGGATGTAGCCTGTCAATTGCGTGGCGACCCGCTGCGCCTGAACCAGATTTTGCTGAATTTCGTCAATAACGCCATTAAGTTTTCCCATGACTCCGTGATCCACGTCCGGGTATTCATGCCCTCTGCAAATGCGGATTCGTGCCTGTTGCGCTTTGAAGTAAAGGATTACGGCATCGGCATGACGGCGGAGCAGTTGGGCCAAATCTTCCAGCCATTCCAGCAGGCAGACAGCTCAACTACCCGTCAATACGGGGGCACCGGGCTGGGCCTCACCATCAGCCGGCAGCTGGTGCAGATGATGGGCGGCGAGGTGGGGGTCAGCAGTGAGCCGGGGAAAGGCAGCACGTTCTGGTTTAGCGCCCGTCTTGCCCGCGCCGGTGTCAGCAAGCCGGGCGGTTCTGCGCCCGTCACGACGGTTGGCAGGCCGGAATACCATGCGTTGCAGGGCGCCCGTGTCCTGTTGGCGGAGGACAACCTGATTAACCAGCAGGTGGCTGCCGCCTTGCTGGAACGGGTGGGGGTAAAGGTACTGATAGCGGCGGATGGCCGTGAAGCCCTGGAGGTGCTGAAGCATCAACCGGTGGATATGGTGCTGATGGACTTGCAGATGCCGGTCATGGACGGCCAGGAGGCCACGCGTTGCATCCGCGCCAACCCCCTGACGCAGCACATTCCCATTATCGTGTTTACGGCCAA
Source organism: Fluviicoccus sp. (assembly GCF_030646115.1). Lineage (GTDB taxonomy): Bacteria > Pseudomonadota > Gammaproteobacteria > Pseudomonadales > Moraxellaceae > Fluviicoccus. Next base: position 236,715 of record NZ_JAUSMX010000018.1, on the reverse strand, counting down.
CGCCTGGGCGGATGTGCGGGAGCAGTGTTTTGCTGCGGGGATGAATGACTTTGTCAGCAAGCCGGTGAAGCCGGCCTTGCTCTATGAAACCCTGGTTCGATGGTTGCGGGTTGATAAATAGCAGCCCCCGGATTTCCCCTTGAGACGTTGAGGCCGCCAGGCCTGTGTTCGTGAACGAACAGACGAAGCCCCCGGTCGTTGTTAAGGTCGCCTCTTGCTAGTCATATGCAGCCGGAGTATCCGGCCAAGGGTTTCCTAGATGGACGCACCGCTCTGTTTTCTCGGCATTCCCGGCAGCCTTCGCAGGGCCTCGTACAACCGCGCCGCGCTGGTGGCGGCGCAGAGCCTGCTTCCTGACGGTGTCCGTATGGACATTTTCGATCTGGCGGGTATTTCCCTGTACAACCAGGACAGCGAGGAAGATCCCGCTCCCCGATTGATGGAGTTCAAGAAACAGATCCGGGCTGCCGACGCGATTGTTCTCGCCACCCCGGAATACAACTACTCCGTCCCCGGCGTGCTGAAAAATGCCATTGATTGCGCCTCCCGCCCCTATGGTGACAGCGCCTGGACCGGCAAACCGGTCGCGGTGATGGGGGCATCCATCGGCTTGTTTGGTTCGGCGCGGGCGCAATACCACCTGCGGCAGACCTTCATCACGCTCGACATGCTGCCGGTCAACCAGCCCGAAGTGATGATCGCCAACGCCTGCAAAGTCTTTGATACAGAAGGTGTGCTGGTGGATGTGCCTACCCGGGAGCTGATCCGGCAACTGATGGAAAACCTGGCCGATCTGACCCGGAAACTGGGCTCGGAAATCTGAATATCCTATTTGTTTTCAAAAGGCCTGGCTTCCCGAAGTCCCGGCCTCCACCTGCTGAGGGCGCTATGAATATTACCCCTGAAGATCATCCCGGCACGATGCCGGTTGCCGGCCATGCCGTACCACCGGCTCCGGTTTCCACCCATACCGTCTCGGCGATTTATCCTGATCACCTCGCGGCCGAGTCGACCCGTAACCGCTTGCTGGCTGTCGGCATTGCGAATGCCAATATCAGCATCCTGAACGAAAGCTCGCAACCGTTTGTGGAGGAAGGCAGCGATGAGGTCCTGAAGGACATGCTGGTCGATGGCGCCATCGGCACGGCCATTGGCGCCGGGGCCGGCGCGCTGGGCACCGTCATGCTGTGGGCGTCCAGTGTGACCTTGTTTGTCGCCAGTCCGGTGGTGGCGCCGCTGGTCATGATGGGGTGGTTTGCTTCCATTGGCGGGCTGGCGGGCGCTGCCGCCGGCGCCGCCGCCACGGATACTCCGGGGGGCGAAGTATCCCGGAAGGAAGGGGTGTTTTCCGAGCTGGTCCGGGATGCCATCAAGTCCGGCAATGTCGTGCTGATGGTGCACACCCATAGCGACAGTGAGCGCGAACAGGCCAAGGCCCTGATCGGCGATTCGCTGCTGGGCCGCACGACGCCGGTTTCAGTTACCTGAACGACGGGGGAACGGTTCCCCTGCGCTGACTATTGTCCCAAGGAGCGTCATCATGCCTGCCACTGTTCCGGAAATCCTGTTCAAAACCCGCGTTCGTGACGACAGTATCGCCGGTGATAACCCTTTCCGCTGGCAGGATGTCAGCAGCACCGAGATCTTCAAAGGGAAAACCTGCGTCATTCTGGCCGTGCCCGGTGCTTTTACGCCCACTTGTTCCAACAAGCATCTGCCCGGCTATGAAGCCCGCTATCAGGCTTTGAAGGATCTGGGGGTGGATGAGGTTTACTGCCTGGCGGTGAATGATGCCTTTGTCATGTATCAATGGGGCCTGCACCTGGATATCCGCCACGTCAGGATGCTTCCGGACGGTAACGGTGAATTCAGCCGCGCCATGGGCATGCTGGTGAAAAAGGACAATCTGGGCTTCGGCAGCCGGTCCTGGCGCTATTCCATGATTGTCCGGGACATGAAGATACTCAAGCTGTTCAGCGAGCCCGGCCAGTGCGACAACTGCCCTGACGATCCCTTTACCACCAGTGATGCCGATACCTTGCTGGCCTACCTGACCCAACAGCACGATGCTGCCCGGACTTAAGGAAGACAACCATGACGAACTATGACTATGACCTGTTTGTCATCGGCGCGGGTTCCGGCGGCGTGCGTGCAGCGCGCATGGCGGCAGACTGTGGGGCACGCGTCGCCATTGCCGAGCAGCGGTCTCTGGGCGGAACCTGCATCAATGCCGGCTGTGTACCCAAGAAGCTGTTTGTCTACGCCTCGCAGTTCCGGGCGGATTTTGCCGCCGCCCCCGGATTCGGCTGGACGATGGACCAACCCGGCTTCGACTGGCCCAGCCTGATGACCGCCAAGAACCGCGAAGTCGAGCGCCTGCACGCGGTCTACAACAAACTGCTGCAAACTTCGGGCGTGACGGTTCTGTCCGGAAAGGCGAAGGTGCTGGATGCACACACGGTTGAAGTCAATGGCAAAGCCTACCGTAGCGAACGTACCCTGATCGCCACCGGCGGGCGGCCGGTGACGCCCGACATCCGCGGCAAGGAACTGGTCGTGACTTCCAACGACCTGTTTTCTCTCGAAAAGTTACCCGACAGTATTGTCATCGTTGGCGGCGGCTATATCGCGGTGGAATTTGCCGGGATTCTGCACGGGCTGGGCGTCAAGACCACGGTTTGCAATCGCGACGACAAGATACTGAACGGTTTTGATGATGATATCCGGGATTTTCTGGCCGAAGCCATGGTCAGGCAAGGCATCACCATCTTGTTCAATACCGAGATCAAGTCCGTTGAAAAAGCAGATGCTGGCTATGTCTTGCGGCTGGCGGATGGCAGCACTTTGCAGGCCGGACTGGTGATGTATGCCATTGGCCGCACCCCGAATTCCGGCGGACTGGGGCTGGAAGCACTGGACGTTGAATTGGACGAACACCACGCGATCAAGGTCAACGAGCAGTATCAAAGCTCAGCGCAGTCGGTGTATGCCATCGGTGATGTGACCGACCGAGTCAAGCTGACGCCGGTTGCCATTGCCGAAGGCGTGGCGCTGGCGCAGGTGCTGTATGGTAAATCGGCAAAGCCGGTGGATTATGACCACATTCCCACGGCCATTTTCTGCCAGCCGCCGGTCAGCACTGTCGGCCTGACCGAAGCACAGGCCCGCGCCGAATTCAAGGAAATCGACATCTACAAAACCGTTTTCAAACCCATGAAAAACGCCTTGTCCGGTCTGGATGAAAAGACCCTGATGAAGATGGTGGTGGAGCGGAACACCGACCGGGTGCTGGGCATGCACATGGTCGGGGAGGATGCGGCGGAAATGATGCAGGGGTTTGCCGTGGCGATGCGTGCCGGAGCGACAAAGGCGGTGTTCGACTCAACCATCGGCATCCATCCCAGTGCGGCGGAGGAGTGGGTGACGTTGCGGGCATCGCCGTCATGACCCACTTCCTCTTCCCGCCTATGGCGATACCGCCCAGATGTACCCCATACTGCTCGATCAGCGCAACTGTCAGCTGTTCGACCGCTAGGGCGGCGGGCGTGCCGGGGGTCAATCTGGCGTTGTATTCACAGCCCCTGCAGAAAAGTCGCTGGATAAGGTCTGACGGGGGGTGCAGGGCGTCTCCGTATAAATACCTGCCAGTCCCCTGCTGGCCGCGTAATACTGCTCTGGTCTGAACACATCCACTTCAATCGCACTCAAACCAGTCGCCCTGGCGAGCACCACCTGCCCGGCCTCATCATGACTGATGACGCCATTCGCGGCGGCAAGGTCAGCCAACTCTTCGGCCGCACCTTTGGGTAGCGTTTTTCGCAATTGGGCTTCCCGGATTTTGGTCAGGATGGGCGCTATCTCACTGCTCAGGCGGAATGCATACTGCAAACGCCCCAGACCGGGCGAGCCTTCTTCGGGCTTGTAAATACCCTCGGTAAGACGCAGATATTGCGAGTTACAGGTTTGAATACAGCGCGCCGCCGCATGACTCATCGCATCATCAGGGGGCGCTGCCAGCGGATTCAATCGCAGCGGCAAGGTCGCAAAGAAACGCAATACATGACCAATCACCCCGTCAAAATTGGCGTAGATACCTTCAAAGGCTTTCTGCATTTCACTGAGTGCATGGGTAAGTGCATAGTGCACCAGGGGCAGGTCTTCCGCCCGTCGGCCTTCGGCCTCAAAACGCCGCAACGTCGCTGTCGCCATCAGCATCCAGGCCAGCACATCGGCATAGCGCCCCGTCAACTTGCCGCGCGCCTTGAGCTTGCCGCCAATGGCAAACATCGCCATGTTCGTCAGAAAACCAAAGCGGGCCGCCGCCCAGGCAATACGCCGGTAGTATGTGCCGGTTTCCACAGCCACATCGGGTAGCGTCATCAGTCGGCCACGGGTCAACCCCAAAAAAACGGTTCGGATTAACCCGGCGACAAACTGTATCATCCAGGCAAGCAAGGCGCTCCTGAACGCAGATACCTCTTTATTCACTACACTGTCCACCACCTTCAATGCAAACGGATGGCAGCGGATGGCTCCTTGGCCAAAGATGATGAGCGTGCGGGTCAGAATATTCGCGCCTTCCACCGTTACACCGACCGCCGCCGAACAATACCCCTTGGCGAGAATATTATTGGGTCCTTGCATGACGCCTGCACCCGCACAGATATCCATCCCGTCCTGACCCAGATTGCGGGCAATCTCAGTGGTATAGGTCTTGAGCACGGCAGAGACAACGGGCGGATGAATACCCGCATTCAATGCCGAGCAGCCAAACACCCGGGACGCTTCCAGCAGGTAAGTCAGCGCGGCAATCTTGCCGACTTTTTCTTCAACGCCCTCCATATGGCCAATCGCGATACCGAATTGTTGACGCACCATGGAGTACGCGCCCACCGTGGCCACCACCCGCTTCGCCGAGCCGATTGCCCCCGCCGGCAGGCTGACCGCCCGACCCCCGGCCAGCTGCTCCATGAGCATGCGCCAGCCGTTGCCCGCATTGGCGGCGCCGCCAATGATATGGCTGACGGGGATGATGACGTTCACACCGGTGAGAGGGCCGTTATCGAAGGCTTCGCCGATCGGGTCATGATGGTCTCCCGAGACAAACCCCGGCGTCCCTTTGTGAATCAGCACCGTGGTAATACCGACATCCTCCCCTTTACCCAGAAGGTTTCCGGGGTCTTTAAGGCGGCAGGCGAGCGTGACCAAATTGGCCGTTGGCGCCAGCGTAATATAGCGCTTGCGGAAATTGAGCCGGATCTGCAGCTCACCGGCCTCATCCCGAAACAGTGCACCCTCCGCCTTGATACTGGCGGCATCCGAACCGGCAGTGGGTTCGGTTAGTCCAAAGCAGGGAACGTATTCACCTGTAGCCAGTTTGGGCAGATAACTGTCTTTTTGGGCGTCAGTTCCGTAATGGCTGATCAGTTCGGCCGCCCCCAGGGAGTTGGGAATCATCACGTAGGTGCCGACCGTGAAGGAATGGGTATTGAGCTTGGCCATGATGGTGGAAATCGCCAGCGGCGAAAACTCCTTGCCGCCGTAGCGCTTGGGAATCAGCAACCCCATAAAGCCATGGGCCTTGATGAACGCCAGGACATCCTCGGGAACTTTACGCGTCCGGGCGACCTCGTAGGCGTCAACCATGGCGAGCAGTGCGTTACAGGGACCATCCAGAAACGCCTGTTCCTCAACCGTGAGCACTGCATAGGGTTGGCGGAGAATCCGGTTGAAATCGGGCTTCCCTGCAAAAAAACCACCTTCGATCCAGACATCGCCGGCCTCCAGCGCCTGACGCTCCGTTTCGGAGATTTTCGGTAAAAGATGCTTGGCTTGCATCCATTTCATCAACAGGGCGAACATCGCTGCATCCTCATCTTCGTGATGGAACAGCGTGACATGCTTTGACCGGTCCGCATCCGAATCCTTGTCGCGATGCTGTTCCTGTCCTGTATGGATCGCGCACCAATGTGGGTAGCCGCACAGATGGCCCACGGGTTTCGGCCTATCGTTGCGGAATCTGACCGCCACGTTTAGGCACACTCATCATGTCTTTAAAAATGGCCATCCTCCCCGCCAAGGTCAGGACAGCCCGGACTCCTGCCGGGCTGTTGGTTGCAATCATCCGGCACCCGGCGAGCACAGCATGACAACTGCCCACATTAACGGGATCGGCACCGCCGTCCCCGAGCACGATATTCACCAACCGATCAATGCCGTCATGCGCACCATGCTGCCCGAGCCGCGCAGCCGTCAACTGTTCGACCGCATGGCGGAACGTTCAGGGATTGCCCACCGTTATTCCTTCATGCGGATGGACGGACGCGGCAACGGTCAGGACGTCGATGCGGGCGGCTTCTACCCGCGTGGCCGTTTTCCCGGAACAGCGGCGCGCATGGCCCTCTACGAAACCGAAGCGCTGCGTCTGGCGACACGTGCCGTGACTGCACTGAAACAGGAGATGCCGACCGGCATGCTGGAAGGCATCACACATCTGGTCGTTGCGTCCTGCACCGGCTTTACGGCCCCCGGCCTGGATCTGCAACTGGCGTCGGCCCTGGGCCTGCAACCCGATGTACAGCGAACGCTGATCGGTTTTATGGGCTGTTCCGCCGCCGTACCGGCGCTGCGGTTGGCTTATCAGGCCGTCCACACCAATCCGGCGGCGCGCGTGCTGGTGGTCAATCTTGAATTGTGTTCGCTGCACCTGCAGGAAAGCAGCGACCTGAACAACCTGCTGGCGCTGATGCTGTTTGGTGACGGCGCCAGTGCGGCGCTGGTGACCGCGCAGCCTGTCGGTATCGCCATGGAGGACTTTCTGGCGATCATCATTCCCGACAGCAGCGGCCACATCACCTGGCACATCGGCGATCACGGTTTCAACATGCACCTCTCCGGCCAGGTGCCGCAGCGGATCAACCAGACCCTGCGCGATGACAGGTCGCCCGCAGGCGGCAACCGGATCTTGCGCGGCGGGCAAGTCACCGATTTTGAACTATGGGCGATCCATCCCGGTGGTCGCTCGGTACTGGATGCCGTGGAGTCCGGGCTGGGACTGACGCCGGATGATCTGAGCCGTTCCCGCCGCATATTGCACGACTACGGCAACATGTCATCGGCGACGGTCATGTTCGTGTTGCAGGACATGCTGCGCCAGCCGCGCCCCAACGCCCGTGGTCTGGCCATGGCCTTTGGCCCGGGCATGGTGGCCGAAACCTTTCGCTTCCGGATGACGGGTTAAAATCATGAACCATTTATGGAAACGCAGCACCCAACCCGAACTGATGGATAACGACGACATCAGTAGCGCAGACTATCAGCAGTGCCTGGCCGATCTGGCCGCCGTCAACTGCCTGACCCGGACGCACCAGTCGACCCTGGACTGGCTGGAGCAGGCCATCCGCTGCCTGCCTGCCGGTGCTTCCGTCAGCATCCTGGATGTTGCCTGCGGGCAGGGCGACTTGCTGCGGCTGATTCACCGCACGGCCGCCCGGCGCGGGTTCAAGGTCACGCTGCAAGGCATCGACATGAATCCGAACAGCGCCGTCGCCGCCCGGCAGGTCACGCCGCCTGACATGAACATCACCTATCGCACCGGGGATGTCTTCACGTTCTTACCGGACCCGCCGCCCGACTTCATTGTCAGTTCGCAGTTCACCCATCACCTGACCGATACCCAAGTCGTGCAGTTCCTGCAATGGATGGAACAGCATGCCCGGCGCGGCTGGTTCATCGCTGACCTGCAGCGTCATCCCGTGGCTTACTATGGCTACACGGTGCTGGCGTGGTTGGCGCGCTGGCATCCGGTTGTCCAGCATGACGGGGCGGTCTCGGTGGCGCGCAGTTTCCGGCGCGCTGACTGGCAGGCCTTGCTGGCGAAGGCGGGCATTCTGGCGGACATCCGCTGGCACGTACCTTTCCGCCTGTGCGTGGGGCGGCTGAAATGACCGCCGCGCCAACCGTGCCGTTTACCCGGCAGCTGCCTGCGACTGCGGAAGTGGTTGTCGTCGGTGGCGGACTGGCCGGAGCCGGAGCCGCCTGCGTGCTGGCCAAGGCCGGTCGGGAAGTGTTGATCCTGGAGCGCGAGGCGGCGGCCGCGCACAAGATTTGCGGCGATTTTCTCAGTACGGAAACCCAGCGCTATCTGCGGCGGCTGGGGCTGGATCTGGATGCGTTCGGGGGGCATGTCACCTCCCGCCTGCGCCTCATCTACCAGAAGCATATTGTCGAAACCGCCTTACCGTTCACGGGGCTGGGGCTGTCGCGCTTTCAGCTGGACGAAGCACTGCTGGATCAGGCCCGCCAGAATGGCGCACAGCTGTGGCGCGGCCACCGCGCCAGTGTTGCCAGCACCACCGGCTCCATCGTTGTCGACTTCCAGAGCGCCGGGTCAGTGCGCACAAGCACCCTGTTTCTGGCCACCGGCAAGCAGGATATGCGCGGGCTGCGGCGTGAACCTGAGACAGCGCCGGAAGACCTGGTCGGCTTCAAGATGTATTTCGACGTGAATAGCGAACAGCGACGCGCACTGGCCGGTCATGTGGAACTGGTGCTGTTCGATCGTGGCTATGCCGGACTGCAACAGGTGGAGAATAACCAGGTCAATCTCTGCTTGCTGGTTGAGCGGAGCTGGCTCATGGAGTGCGGCGGCACCTGGGAGTGCCTGCTGCATATCCTGTTGCGCAGTTGCCCGCACTTGCAGCGAAGGCTGTCGGATGCCACGCCCTTGCTGGAGCACCCCCTGTCCGTTTACCGCGTGCCTTACGGCTTTGTCTATCAACCGCCTGTCGGCAAGGTGTCCGGCATCTACCGTCTGGGAGACCAGTTCGGGGTGATTTCCTCGTTTACGGGGGATGGCATGGGCATTGCGCTGCACAGCGGGGTGCTGGCGGCCGGCCACTATCTCGCGGGGCTGGATGCGGGCCACTATCATCGCCGTATTGGTCAGGATATTGCCGGCCAGATCCGGCGGGCCGGTCTGCTCTACCGCGCCAGCCGCTGGGCGCCCAGCCGCAGGCTGCTGATGGGCGGGGCGGGTTTGCTGCCACAGAGCCTGAAGCTGGCTGCCGCCCTGACGCGGGTGACGCCGTCAGCCGTTACGCGGGCCATGCGGCTACTGGGTTAAGGAGGCCTCATGACGCGCTATCACCCCGACGACCTCGACCGCCGCAGCCCCGACTTCATTGCCTCGCTGCTGCCAGCCATGGAAGCCCTCAGTCGTCACTATTTGCGCCTGCACACCGAGGGGCTGGAGCATCTGCCCCAGGGCCCGGCGCTATTTGTGGCCAACCATAACGGCGGCATTTTCGGGCCGGATTTACTGTGCACGCTGTCGGTGTTATGGCGCGCGCTGGGACCGGCCAGCCCCTTGTTTGCCCTGGCCCATGATTTTCCCATGCGCCAATTTACGCCGCTGGGCCGTCTGCTGCAAAAGCTTGGCGCGGTCTCGGCCAACCGCGGCAATGCCAACCGCATACTGGCGGCAGGCGGGAAGGTGCTGGTGTATCCCGGCGGCGACCTTGAAGCCTACCGTCATTCCAGCCGCCGCAACGAAGTCATCTTGTTGCCGCGCACCGGCTTCATTGAAGTGGCGCGTGCCAATGGGGTGCCGATTATTCCGGTGGTGGTTCAGGGCGCACACCGTTGCGCGTATATCTTCACGGAAGGCAAAGCAATTGCCCGGTTCCTGCGCCTGCAACAATGGGCCCGGCTGGAGCGTTTCCCGGTTGCCTTTGCGTTGCCTTGGGGCGTTGCGCTTGGCCCTTGGCTGCCCTACCTGCCGCTGCCGTTTCCGCTGCGCCTGCGCTTGCTGCCGCCTGTGCATATTGCGGCGGATGCAGACCCGTTACAGGCCGCGCGGCATGTGCAAGGGTTGATGCAGCAGGCGCTCAACGAAATGGCGGCCTTGTGAGTCCCCGCGCGGATGCTGGCTTTGCGCCGTTGCCGGATGGCGGGAGGCTGGCCTACTCGCGGCTGGGGCAGCAGCATGCGGGGCTGCCCGTTTTGCTCAACCGGCCCTTGGGCGGTTCCATGAGCTTGTGGGGATATTTCGCCGGAGAGCTATCGCGGTTGCATCCGGTGGTGATGTTCGATCCGCGCGGTGTGGGCCGCTCCAGTGACGTACCGCTGCTGCACTCAACGCGCGCCATGGCGGCGGACGCCCTGGCCCTGCTTGATTATTTGCAGATTGAACGGGCGCATGTGTTTGGCCTGTCGCTGGGCGGAATGGTTGCCAGCTGGCTGGCCATGGATGCGCCTGCCCGCACCGGCAGCCTCATCCTTGCCTCAACCTTGCCGGGGCCGGAGGCGGTTTCCTGGCGGACGGTCAGGCGGCTGCTGACATTTTCGAATTGCCTGAGTAAAGGCCAGGTTGCTTTTGAAGTCTGCCTTGTGCATCAGGTCCTTTCGCCCGCGTTCATTGCGGCCCACCCGGAACGGGTGCGGGCCATTGAGCGGGATGTGCGTGCGATGCCGTCGACCCGCCGTAATCTGTTTCTGCTGATGTCGATGGCGTTGCGGCATTCAACCGAGCAGCGGTTGTTCAGGATCAGCAGCCCGACGCTGTTGCTGTTTGGCGGCAATGACGAGTTGGCCGGGCGTGCGGCGCGGGTGGATTTGGCGACGCATCTGCCGAATGCGGTGTTGGCGGTGATGCCGAATGCAGGGCACGATCTTTCGCTGGAGCAGCCAATGGAACTGGCGGGAAGGGTGAGTGGGTTTTTGGATTCCCGCATTAGCATTGGGCTATGATTTCTTAGACATCAGTTAATCCTTAACCAGCCGGAAGCATGGGAGCCTCGAGGGTCCGGATGAGTCCAGTGTACAACCCCGCCTTGGGGGTTCCACTCGTACTCGCCATAGAACTCAACTGAATCACCCGGCTTCAGGGGGCTTAGTCTGGCGGCGAGGTCGATGTTGTGGGCAATCAGCAGGCTGAGGCCGGACGGCAGCCGGATCAGGAATTTCTGATGCCTGCTGCCGTGGTTGTCGTCCGGCAGCAGCTTTGTGACAACACCAGTGCCGTTGACCTGAATGTTGCTTTGATGATTGGCAAAGGCGCGGGTGATGGCATCAACTGCCGTGACCTTGCTTGACGCTGTGGCGGGCGGGGTGTAGCGAAATACGGTGGAGGTTTTGGTTGTGTCGCAGATGGCCTGTGGGGCATGCAGGACGGCCAGCAGAATCAGGAGTTTTTTCATGAAGTGACTTTCTGAGCATGGAAATGGAAGGCGAGACAGGATACTGGCTTGGGTAGGATGACGCCAAGCCAGGCTCTGTGGCCACTGTAGTGGCGCGCCACCGCATCCAGTGTCGGAATCCCGTTATGAAGCATCTCCACACACCTTCGAAAATCTCGCGTACCGGATTTCACTGTGACCGCATCATCTGCTACACAACCGGGAGATGCCGGTTGTCATATCCGGCGTCATGTCCGGCTGCGGGATGGGTCCCGCATTGTCATTCGGGCTACGATTTCTTCGTCCCCGGTTTTGCCTATCAATGGCTAGAGGACGCTCAATGTAAACAAGGCACTACACGTGCTACCTGCCAAGAACCCCCACAAACGCAGCTTGCCGACAAGACTGCTTTTGAACGTAGCCACAATTGAGCCGACGATAAGCATTAACCAGCCGAAATAAAGGTAAATGCCGATGGCAAATGGAGCCGTTACAGCCCCTACGACTGCTCCTTGAAGGAACCATTTCACGTTTTGCTGGTTCTGCACGGCGCTCACTAATGCCCAAAACTGAAAACCGACGACAGAGTTCGCAAAATACTTTGTCGCAAGCTCTGTTTGTTCCTTTAAAAAACCCTCAGAAATCAACATCTTGCAAGGATTGCCTTCTTGTTGCGCTACCTTAATTCATAGGACGTAATCCCCGAAAGCTAGCATCTCAACCCACCCCCGTCAACCAGCCACCAACCTTCTCCTATACCTCATCGGCGACACCCCCGCCCACCCCCGAAACGCCCTCGTAAACGCACTCTGCTCCGAATACCCCAGCAAAAACGCAATCTGGTTCAAATCCAGCCTCGGATCCTCCAGATAATGCTTCGCCAACCGGAACCGCGTCTCCCGCAGCATCCCGTTGAAATTCAACCCCCGCTCTTCCAACCGCCGGTGCAACGTCCGCGTCGACAAATTCAACCGCCGCGCTACCGCCTCCAGCGTCGGAATCCCGTTATTCAGCATCTCCACACACACCGACTGCACACTGTCCAGAAACGCATCCGGCCGTTCCGACCGGTCCAGCAACGCCTCCGCCTGCTTCTCCAGCAACTCCAGCAAAAACGGATTCCGGGTATTGATCGGCAGCGCCAGCAACGCCATATCCAGCTCAATCGCCACCCTAGGCTGGCTGAAATACACTGGACAGCCCAGCACCGACTGATACATTGCCTCGGGGAAGGGCGCGGCATGCGTAAAGTGGATCGCCTTCGGGCCAAAACGGATCGCAGCGTCATCCGACACGATCTGACGCACAAACGTGGTCAAACCGCCCATGAACACTTCATTCGACAGATGCGTGGAAATGCCCAGGTCAGCATCCCAACTCATCTTCAGCACCTGCCCGTCGCTGTCCAGCAGCACCTCCGACATGTTGTGCAACAGCTTCTGGTAGCGCTGAAAACGCAACAGCGCCTCGCCCAGCGAACTGCAATGCATGATCAGGTAAGCCAGCACCCCCGTATGTTCCGGCTGGATGCACGCCCCGATCTTCAACCCCAGCCCCGGCTCGTGCAGTTGCGCCTGCAAGGTTTCCAGCAACTCCCACCAGTCCTCCATGGGCATCTGCGTATGCTGCGGCCAGGCGGCAATGCGGCGGCGGATATCCGGCGCGGCCACCCCGTTTTTATCCAGATAGGCCAGCACCAGACCGGTCAGGTCGCTGGCGACGTAAATGCCCTGCATCAAGTGCCTCGCAAGATTGGCGAACTATGTCAATAACACGGCGAACTATGTCAATACGGTACACGAAGCATACGGCAGAATGGCCTCATCGAACAACGACAAAATATTGAGGGTTCCACCATGAATGACATCCTGCACGCGCTGCTGTTCATCGGCCTGGCCGGAGCGGTGTTTCTTGGCGTCATCGCCGCCGAGGCTTACTACTGGCACCGCAAGGGCCGTCCGGAGATGTACTCGTTCAAGGAAACGATCACCAACCTGACGATGGGCGCCAACTACAAGATTGTGGACGGCATTGCGGTGGCGTTGTTCATCCGGGTTTTCTTCGACTGGGTGTACCAGTTCGGCTTCCAGTACCAGCCGGTGCATGGTGTGTGGAGCATCCTGTTGATTTTCCTGGTGGTGGATGCCAGTTTTTACCTCTGCCATTTCATGATGCACAAGGTGCGCTGGTTCTGGACCTCGCATGTGACACACCATTCCGCCGAGCGCATGAACTATTCGACGGCGCTGCGTCAGAACTTCACCATGGTCTTCAACGGCGCGTGGATGTTCTGGTGGGTGCCGGTGGCGCTGGTGGGTTTTGACAAGAACTGGGTGACGCTGGCCATTGAACTGAACCTGGCTTACCAGTTCTTCCTGCACACCGAAACCAAGAGCCCGCTGGACAAGCTGGGTGCGGTCTTCAACACCCCGTCGCACCACCGGGTTCACCATGGCAGCAACCCGGCGCAAATCGACACCAACTTTGGCGGCGTGCTGATCATCTGGGACAAGATTTTCGGAACCTTTGTGCCGGAAGAGAAGGCGGGCGTGATCAAGTACGGCCTTACCGAACGCCAGCCGCACTCGCTGAACCCGATCTACCTGCAAGTGCATGAGTGGGGCGAGATGTTCCGTGACTTCCGCGACAGTGGTTATGACTTCCGGGTGTTTGTGAAGGGGCCGGGCTGGAAGAGTGACAAGATGATGCGCAAGGAGCAGATGGCATCGGTGTCCAAGGCGGTTTGATTCAAGCTCGTTGATCGATAAAAAGGCGCACACCCGTGCGCCTTTTCTATTTCTGTTATCCCGTTCCTTGACTTCCCCCCCTCCCGGCGTAAGGTACACACCTGCACCACTCACACCGGAAAGTGACCGATGAGCATCCAGCTGAAATTGACGTTACCTGACTGGCTCTCCGCCTACCTGGAGGACGGGCCGCGCTTTTACGAAACGCCCGCCGCGCGCATGTCCCTGGCCATTGAACTGGCCGCCCGCAATGTCCTCGCCAATACCGGCGGTCCCTTTGGCGCCGCCGTGTTTGACCAGCGTTCCGGCCTGCTGGCGGGCGTGGGGGTCAATCTGGTCATGGCCTCCGGGCTGTCGCTGGCCCATGCCGAGATGCTGGCCATCAGCATCGCGCAGCAGCGGCTGGGACAAATCAACCTGGGGGCGGACGGCGGCCGCTGGCAACTGGTCAGCAGCGCCGAGCCGTGCAGCATGTGCCTGGGCGGCATTCATTGGTCGGGGGTGAAGTCGGTGTTGCTGTCAGCGCGTGATGAAGATGTGCGCGCCATTGGTTTTGATGAAGGCAACAAGCCCCCGAACTGGGAAACCGCCTTGCAGTCGATGGGCGTCAATGTGACCCGCGACATGCTGCGGGCGGAGTCCTGCGCGGTGCTGCAGGCTTATGCCCAGCGCGGCGGCATCATTTACAACGCCGGAAAACTGGGCGCGCGCTAGCCGGGTGTTCTCGTTCCGGAAACAAGCTATCAACGGAGTCGTGCTTGTCGGGGGTGGGGGCGGGGCGTATTGTCGGCTCATCCGCTGCCCCATGACCTTTTCCGGAAAAGGGGCCGATATCACCCCATCACCCGGAGTCAACCCATGTCCCGTTTCTTTGCTCCCGCCTTGCTGGCCGTGTCTGTTCTTGCTTCCCCCGTGGCGCTGGCTGCGCCCAATGCCGACCCGGCCGCCATGCCCGCCGGCAGCTATGTGCTGGAAAAGACCCACGCCAGCATCACCGCCCGCGTCATGCACCATGGATATTCCCTCTATACCTTCCGCTTTGACAAATTTGACGCCTCCTTTGACTATGATCCCAAGTCGCCGGAATCCGCCAAGGTCAAGGTGACGGTGGACACCAAGTCGATGAATACCGGTTTAGCCAAGGCTGACAAGGAGTTCCCTGTGGAGTTCCTGAAGGCTGACGTCAACCCGACGGCCACCTTTGTGTCCACAGCCATCAAGCATACCGGCGGCGGCAAGGGCACCATGACCGGCAACCTCACCTTGGCCGGTGTCACCAAGCCGGTGACGCTGGATGTCACCTTCAACGGTTTTGGCAAGGATATGTTCGGCCTGAACCGGGCGGGTTTCAGCGCGAAGACGGTGATCAAGCGTACCCAGTTCGGTTCCACCTTGTATGCGCCCGCCATCGCCGATGATGTGGAGCTGCTGATCGACGTGGAATTCCTCAAGAAATAATCTGTCAGGGGGCCAGCCATGGCGGCCACACGCAATCGATATACCCCGGTGGCCGTGCTGCTGCACTGGTTCATGGCGGCCGCCGTGTTCTTCCAACTGGCCCTGGGCTGGCGTATGGAGGACCTGCCCAAGGGTCCTGCCGTGTTTGCGCTGTTCCAGTTGCACAAGTCCATCGGCTTCATCCTGCTGGCGCTGGTGGTGTTGCGTCTGGTCTGGCGGCTGACGCACCGGCCCCCGGCCTTGCCGGAAGCTATGCCGGTGTGGGAGAAAAAAGCCGCCGGGCTGGCGCATGTGGCGTTGTATGCGGTGCTGTTCGGTTTGCCGCTCACCGGTTGGGTGCTGGTATCCACCAGCCGCACCTCCATTCCTACCGTGCTGTTCGGGGTGCTGCCGTGGCCGCATTTGCCCTGGCTGGCGGAGCTGTCCCCCACTGCGCGGGAACTTTGGCATGATGCGGCGGCCGGTGCTCACGGCCTGCTGGCCGTGTTGATGCTGGCCATGCTGGTGATGCATGTCGGAGCGGTGCTGAAGCATCAGTTGCTGGTGAAGGATACGGTGCTGGGCCATATGGCCCCCGGCGCTCGTCCCGGCTGGGGCGAGCCGCGCCTGTGGTTGCTGTTATTGGCCGCAGCGGGTATTTTCGCCGCCGGTTTTTTCTTCCCCCGCTTGCCGGATGCACGCGGCGGGGGCGATCCGAATGCACCCGTCACCGAGCCCCGGATGGTGCAGCAAACGCCTGTGCTCCCGGAAGCGCCGGTCATTCCGCCGCCGGCTGAGGCGATTGCTGCAGTAGCCGCCCCTGAGCCGGTGGCTGCGCGGCCGGAAATACTGGAGGCGTCTGCCAAACCGGTGAAATGGCAGGTAGAAGCGGGTTCCGCGCTGGAGTTCCGTACCTCCTGGTCCGGAACTCCGGTTGAGGGACGGTTCCGGCAGTGGACGGCGGACATTGTCTTCAGTCCCGATGCGCTGGCGGATTCTTCCATCAAGGTGAGTGTGGACCTGGCTTCGGTGGCTTCCGGTGATGAGCAGCGTGACGGTGCCTTGCCGGGCGAGGACTGGTTCGATGCCGGGCATTTTCCGCAAGCGGTGTTCAAGGCGTCGCGCTTCACGCGGCTGGGTCCCGGCCATTATTCGGCGCAGGGCGAGCTAAGCCTGCGCGGCAAGACCTCGCCGCTGACGCTGGACTTCAAGCTGGCCATCACCGGTAACCGGGCGGTGGCCGAAGGTTTCACCCGCATTGACCGCACCGTGTTTGGCGTGGGTCAGGGCGAGTGGGCGGCCACCGACCAGATTCCGGCGGCGGTGGACGTGACATTCAAGGTGCGGGCAAAACATCCCTGAGCTGACGCCCGGTCCGGGCGAGTCTTCCTCCCAGACGGTTTGACCTGATGCCCTGGATAGTTCAGGGGCGTCCCAGGTTCTTTTTGGCCTCAATATGCCCCGGCACGCGGTTCAGGACCTCCTGCCAACTGCCGGCGGCTTCATTCTTCCAGCCCAGGGCAGTTTCCGCCCGCGCCAGA
The DNA here is from genome assembly GCF_030646115.1 of Fluviicoccus sp. Classification (GTDB taxonomy): domain Bacteria; phylum Pseudomonadota; class Gammaproteobacteria; order Pseudomonadales; family Moraxellaceae; genus Fluviicoccus. The sequence goes on along the minus strand of NZ_JAUSMX010000018.1, from coordinate 219,813 downwards.
TACACCCGCACCGTGGCGTCGGAGGGGAAGCGCTCAGCCATGTCGCCGCTCAGTTTCGCTAGTTCCTTCCAGTCCTTCTTCGCTTCCAGCGCCACCATCAGCCGGGTGGCGGCGGTGTAGTTCCAGGGAGCAGTCTCCAGCGCCTTGCGGGCTTGCGCAGCGGCTTCGTCCCAGCGCCGGGTGGCCAGCAGCGGCAGGGTTTGTCCCAGCAGGGCTTCCACGGAACGCGGGTAGCGGTTGACGGCGGCGGTATAGGACTTGAGCGATTCATCATGGCGGCCCAGCTGATAGTTCAGCCAGCCGCGCCGCAACATCATCAGGTGCGTGTCTTCGTCCTTGTCGATGGCCTCCAGGGCGGCCAGTGCTTCGGCGTTCTTGCCGGTGCTTTCCTGCTGGTAGGATTTGGCCCAGTCGGCTTCTCCGGCATGGGCCGTTGTGGCCAGCAGCACGCCGAACAAAATGGGCAGCAAGGTGATTTTGGGGTTCATGGTCGGGTACTCCGTTCTTACCAATGGGTGGACAGGTTGAGATAGATAAAGCGCGATTTCAGGGTGTCGGCCAGCGAAACGCTGTGGGCCTTGGAGACGCCGGCCAGCCCGGTCAGGTCCACGTGTTCCCCCAGCCGCCAACCGGCTCCGGCCCAGGCGGACGCTGTCTGGATATACGGCAGGCTGTAGAGCTCACCGGCATCGGTATCGACGCCATACAGTCGCTTGCCGCCCTGCACCATGGCCTGCAGGGTGCGTGGCTTGAAGGCGGAGCCGGGGTCCAGCCATTGCGTCACTTTCAGCTCGGCGCTGGCGGCGGTCTCCAGGCCTTCCGACGGTTGGCTGAATTGCTGGAAATAACCGCGCAACTGCAGCCAGGTGTATTGCCGGTTGAAGCTGCCGCCCACCATCGGCGTCAGCTGGTCAATGAGGATGCCGTTGTCTAGCCGGGTGCGGCTGTACCCGGCATCCAGCAACCGCTCGGGCGTTGGCCACCAGCCCAGCCCGGCCTGAAGGCTTTGGGTGCGGAGGTCAGGATTGCCGGTCTGGGTGTCGTCCAGCCGGATGCCGCCCAGACGCCACGCCCACTGCCGGGTTGCTGACAAACCGCCCACGGACAGCGACAGGCCGCGCTCCTTCAAGCTTGATGCACTTTGGTAATCCACCGTGCTTTCCCCCAGCCCCAGGTTCAAGCCGAAGGCGGGTGAGGCTTGCAGGCCCAGATTCAGTTTCTGCTGCTGCAGTTGGGTGCGTAACGATGATCCCTGGTATTGCAGGCCGGTCAACTCGAGGCTGGCGCTGTTTTTGGTTTCATCCGCTAAAGCGGGCAGGGTTTGCAGCGTCAACAAGGCGGCGGCGAGGGGTTTCAGGTTCATGGGGTTTCTCCGGCCGGAGTGTGAAGGTCAAGGCTGATGGCGGGAATGCCGGTGTCGCCCAGACGGGCGCTGCGGGTGAGGTTGAACAGCCACTGCCGTTGGCCCATAAGGGCCTCCAGCCGCACCAGCCCCAAGGCGGGGGAAATCCAGGCCGTGGTTTGCAGCAGGGGCAGGCCGAACAGGCGATGTTCGCCGCACTGCCGCCATTGCCCGCGGGTGTTGTCCCAGTCGCGTTGGTAAACGCTGCGCAGGCTGACCAGTCCGGGGCAGCAGAAGGCCAGCCCGCGCCACAGCGACAGCGGCAGCAATCGCAGTGGCGGCCGGTCCTGCCACTGGCTGACTTTTTCCGAGGCGGGGCTGAACCCGGCGGCCAGCAGCCACAGGTTCAGGAAACGGTCGAAGCCGCCGTCACGGCCGTAGCAGGCCAGCACCGTCGGGGTATTGTCCGCCAGTGCATGCGCGCGGCGGCCCTGGATGCGGAAGCGGCCGTCGAGGGTGGCCTGGACATTGAGCGGATGAATCTGCCCGGAGTCGTCTGTGAAGTGCAGCTGGCGGCCGGGCTGCAGGCTCAGGGGCAGCACCGGACCCGCCCAGGCGTTCTCCAGCCGGTCGCCGGTTTGCGGAATATGGTTAAGCACGAAGCGACGCGCCCCGTTCTCCAGCAGATTCAGGCCGCAGAGATGGAAGGGGAGCGTACTAGCCGCAGGATGGGCGTACTCCACCACCGACAGGTGCAGGTGCGGTTGCGGTGAGCGGCCGGAGTTGCCGCACAGCCCGACCGGGTCGCCGGGTTTCAGCCAGTCGCCGGGCTGTACGCTAATACTGCCTTGCTGCAGGTGCGCCAACAGCACGCAAACGCCGCTGGCCAGCCGCACCAGCAGGTAATTGCCCCAGTTCTGTTCCAGGTTCATGGCGCCGGGGAGGTTGTCCGGAATATCGTTGACCAGCCCGGCCACCTGCCCATGGCATGGTGACAAGACCGGCAGGCCGAAGGCGTAGTAGTGGCTCAGGTCACTGCCGTCGTGGTGGAAGCTGAGGCCGCCTTCGGTGACGATCAGATCGATGGCATGCCGCCACGGGCCCTGATGGGTATGCTCGCCGTCAAAGCCCTGATAGATATCCCAGTCACCGTTGACCGGCAGCATCAGCGGCAGGGTGCCGCTGCGGCCGACACGGGCTTCCTCCATGTGCCGGTTTTCCAGCGTGCGTTCCGGGATGCGGGGATGTTCGGGGTGGACGCCGGGTTGTCCGGCCTGACGAGCGGCGTGCAGTCCCAGCGCGGTGGTCAGCACGAAGGGCAGCGACAGCGGCACCAGCCCCGCCAGACCGGTCAGTCGGCTCAGGGCGGCATCCAGCAGCACGGTCAAAAGGCTGCCGGTGACGGCCAGCAGCAGGCTGACGGGACCAGGGATGGCAAACAGGCCGCCCAGCGCCATGGCGGTCAGCAGGGCATTGAAGGCGGCGGAATGACTGAGGCCGGGGAAACCGGGCAGCAGGGCGGGCAGCGCTGAAACCAGATACCCCAGCAGCGCCATCAGCGCCAGCCATCGGGAGACGACGGTGATGCACAGCAGGAACATCAGGCCCGCCAGCGGTTGCGGCTGCATCAGGATGGACCCCAGCGTTGTCAGGAAGCGGTCCATGGCCCCGCCGAACAACGGCTGCAACGGGGTCACGGCCGCGGCAGCCTGACCGTGCAGCGCCAGCATCAGCAACCAGCCCGCCGCCACGAACGGCAGGCTCAGCACCGGCACCCGCAACAGCGGCCAGGTTGCCGCGCCAATCAGCTGCGTCAGCAGCGAGGCCAGCAGCCCGCCCATCGCCGAACAGGCCGCCAGAGTGACCACGGCCAGCGGCATGCCGCCCAGCAGCAGCCCGGTCAACAGCCCGTTGAAGCCGTGCACCGGCAGCAGGCTGTCATCCTGACGCTGCCAGCGGGCGCAGACTAGGGCGCTGAGGCAGCCCAGCAGGCCCGCCAGTCCCTGTACCGGATTCAGCAGCGTCACCAGCAGGAACAGGCCGCCGGCCGCCGCCGACGGGGTCAGCAGCGTCCAGCCGTAGCTCATGCCCAGCGCGCGCAGCAGCGGGGAGGGGAAGGGCATGGCGTCAGTCCTTGAAGTTTGGCTGCAGCCCGTCGGGCAGGCTTTCCAGATCGGTGATGTCCTGCAGCTTTTCCCGACGCCGCAAGATATCAACGCTGCCGTTCTCGCGCACCATCACCACGGCGGGGCGGTAGGCAATGAACTGCATCCATTGGGTATTGTTGTAGGCGCCCACCGGCCAGAAGGCCAGCACCTCGCCCGGCGACAGTGGCGGCAGCTTCAGCGACTGGCGCAGCACGTCAATGTTCATGCACATCGGGCCGTAGATCACGGTTTCTTCCGGCAGCCCCTCGGCGGGCTTGGTCAGGCGCACGTCGTGGTTGTACCAGAAGGCGGTGAACAGCACGTTCACCCCGGCATCCACCACCAGTCCGCGCCGACCGTCCGCCAGCCGCTTGTTGGCGACCACGGAGCTGAGCAGCCAGGCCGATTCATCCACCACCGCGCGCCCGGACTCCAGGATCAGTTCCGGCAGCGGCTTGCCTTGCGCCTCGCGGTCGCGGAAGCACTCATGCAGGGTGTTGCAGATGGCGTCCGCGTACTGCTCGATGGACGGCACCACCTGTTCCGGCGGCAGGTAGACGCCTTGCAGTGAATTGCGCGAGGCAAAGCCGCCGCCGGTGTCAAGGAAGCGGATGGTGCAGCCGGTGGCTGCTTCCACCGCTGTGACAAAGCCCGCCATGATCCGCACCTGTGCGCTGTAGGCGCGCGGGTCGGTAATGTAGGTGCCGATGTGGTTGTGCAGTCCCGTCAGTTGCAGCCACGGACTGTTGGCGATGCGGCGGGCCGCGTCCATGGCCTGGCCGGTTTCCAGGTTGAAGCCGAAGCGGCTCCACGGTTCGCTGTAACCGGTATCGAAGTTGAGGCGGATGGCGACCGGGAAGTCGCGCAGCCCGGCGTCGCGAACCACCGCTTCCAGCAGGTACAATTCGTCCAGATGGTCAATATGGATCTGGGCGCGTTCGCTGACGGCGCGTTGCAGATCCTCGCGGGTCTTCAGCGGGCCGTTGAAGATGATGCGGTGACCGGGAACCCCCAGCGTCCGCGCTTTCTCGTATTCGAAGCCCGACACCACCTCCGCCTCGAAGCCTTCCTGGTGCAGGATGCCGCACACCGCGTTCAGGTAGTTGGTCTTGTATGACCAGCCGAAGCGCACCTTCGGATAGCGCGAGGTGAAGGCGCGGCGCATGCGGCGGGCCGTTTCGCGCAGGCGCGCTTCCGACATCACGAACAGCGGCGAACCGAAGCGCTCGATGAGCTGGCTGACCGGCACGCCGTCAATGGCGTCCAGGTACAGCGACTGGCGGACACCGCCGAATTTGTTGAGTCCCGCGCCGCCGTGACGGACGATGGTGGGGGCGATCCAGTGTTTCAGGGTAGTCATGACAGTCTCCGGGCGTGCATGGTGACGGCTTCGAATTGCGACAGCGGCACCATGACTTCCATGGCGTAGCGGATGAACATCATGCCCGCCTCAGCGGGCGGCAGCGGCGGCACTTTCTGGTCCAGCGCCAGTTTCACCAGTTGCTCCGGCAGGTTGCGGCCCACCCCGGCGGAGAAATAGATCCAGGCCGGGAAGCGGGGGTTGATCTCGATCAGGTGATGGCGGCCTTCCGCATCACACAGCATTTCCAGCTCGAAGCCGCCTTGCCAGTGCGTGGCCTCGCATAGTTTCTGCGCAGCGGCCAGCAGTTCGGGGTCATCAATCGACACCCCGGCCCAGGCCTTGCCCTTCTCGGTCAGGGCGCGTTTCTTCATCATCACCGCTCCGGCCAGACCGCCCTTGCCGTCACCCACCCCGGCCAGGTTCACTTCCTCCCCGGTCAGGAACTGCTGCACCAGCACCGGCATGCCCCAGTCGTGGGCGATATGGTGGAAGGCGGCAATGGCGTCGACGGCGTTGTGGGCCACCTTGGCGTCATAGAACAGGCCTTTCACCACCAGCGGGAAGCGGAATCCGGCGGCTTCGGCCTGATAGAAGAACTCGGGGGTGTAGATGGCCTTGGTGGCCGGAGCCAGCAGGCCGGTGCGTTCGGCCAGCGCAGGCAGCTGGTCCTTGCCGCGCAGCAGCAGCTGGTCGCGGCTGGGCAGGAAGTGGCGGATGCCCAGGTCGGACAGCGCCGGGGCGATACGCACGAACACCGGCAGTTCGGCATCCAGGCAGGGAATGATGACGTCAATCTTCTCCTCTTCATGAATGGCGGTCAGCCGCGCCAGGAAGGCTTCCTCCCCGTGCGAGGGATAGGGCAGCAGCCAGGCGGCATCGATCAGGTCGTCCAGATACAGGCCCGGGTCCAGCGCCTCGTAGCCCAGGCCGACGATGCGCACCTCGAAACCGGCGGCTTCCTTCAGGCAGCGGGCCACGGCGATGCCGGGGCCGGGGTTGTCGGCGCGACCGTTCATGCCGGTCACGGCAATGGTCAGTTTCATTTGATCAGCTCCTTCAATCGGGCGGCAAAATCTTGCAGATCGCGTTCAATCTGGCCGGGGTTGCCGTCGTATTCCGTGCACAGTTGTTGAATCAAGTCGTCAAGCCATTCGGTATCGCGGGCCAGTTTCAGCACCGCGACACCGGTTTCGCCGGTAGAAAAACTTTGGCCGCTCACCGGATCGAAAATGAACCCGGTTTCACTGATCGCCAGTCGCCGCAACAGATTGGCTTCCGGAAACCAGTCGCGGGTGCTGATACGTGGCCGGGGCGGCGTGTCGGTGGGCAGGTTCGGGGTGATGAGTTTCATGTTCATGATGAGTGCTCCACGCGGTTCTTTCGATGAACCCAGTGTCGCCTGCAAAATGGCAGCAATTGTGGAGGAAATGAGGAAATCGTGGCGGGGGGACGAACGGATTGTTTTCAAGGACGAGCGGCGGTTTTCAACCCGGCAACGGCGCTTGCAGCCGGGGGTGATGAAGAGTGGCTATACAAACCCCCCGACCACCTCCAGAAAGTTCTGGTAACGGATCGGCTTGGCAATATAGCCGTCACAACCGGCCGCCTTGAATTTCTCGCGGTCGCCGCTCATGGCAAAGGCCGTCAGCGCAATGATCCTAATGTCCTGCGTGGCGGGGTCACTGCGCAGCAGCTGGGTCGCACTCAGGCCATTGATGCCGGGCAGTTGCACATCCATCAGAATCAGCTGTGGAAGCCACTCGTGCGCCACGCGGATGCCATCCTCGGCATCGATGGATTGCCGCACTTCGTGGCCGGCCGACTCCAGCAGGAAAACGGCCAGCTTCATGTTCACGGGGTTGTCCTCAACTACCAGAATACGCGCCATCTTATTTCACCTTCCCGGACATCGCCCGTTTCACTTCCTCAACAAAGGTGACGTGTTTGAACTCGGATTTCTCAATCACCTTCAGGACATCGCCATTGAGCCGCTTTCGATCGTCTTCGGTAACCTGCTTTGCCGTGACGACAATGATCGGGATGTTCGCCGTCGCCGCGTCCCGCTTCAACGCTTCAACCACGTCGAAGCCACTGATCTCCGGCATCATCAGGTCCAGCACCAGCAAATCCGGGGGCTGGCGGCGCGCCACTTCAATACCCTCCTGCCCGCCAAAGGCCGATAGCACACGATAGCCGATCGGATCGAGATAGGCGCACAGCAGTTGCACGGCCTTGGGATCATCGTCAACGACCAGGACCGTGCGGCGTTCGCCTTCCTTGAAGCCCAGCGCCGCCAGCGCACTTGCCAGCTCCTGGCTGCTGACCGGTTTTTGCAGGACCTGATTGGCGCCGAGTGACAGGCCGCGAATGCGGTCGGCGACAATGGAAACGATGACCACGGGCACACTGGCACATGCCGGATGTTGTTTGAGCTGTTCCAGGAAATCCCAGCCGTTCATGCCCGGCAATTCGATATCCAGCGTGATCAGGTCCGGGCATTCCGCCACGGCCAGCTCCAGCGCCGACTCGGCCGTCACGGTCCGCACCACGCGGAATCCTGAATTCTCAAGTTGCAGGCGCATCAATGTGGCGGCCTTGTCATCCTCCTCCACGACCAGCGCCAGCGGCTGGATGCCGGCAACAACCGGCAGCGGCGTGAGGACACCGGCCATAACATCCCGAACCGGCGCGGCAGCCGTCAGCCCGGTGGCCAAGGCATGGCCTTCCAGTCGCCAGGGCAGCCAGACGGTAAACGTCGAACCGGCTCCCGGCGCACTCTGGAGCACCACCTTCCCGCCGTGCAGCTCGGCCAGCCGCTTCACCATGGCCAGCCCAAGCCCCGTTCCCGCATAGCGGCGCGACAGCTTGCTGTCTATCTGGGTAAACGGGGTAAACAGCTGCTTCTGGTCTTCGGCAGAAATGCCAATGCCGGTGTCGCGCACCGTCAGTTCAAGGTAGTGATCGAAGTCCCCCTGCGGCATCACATCGCGCCCGACCCGCCGCGCCGCGACATGCACACTCCCTCCTTCCGGCGTGAACTTGACCGCATTCGAGAGCAGGTTGTAGATAATTTGCTTGACCTTGCGTTCATCAAGCCAGATATCCCCCAGACCCTCTGCCACCTCGGACGTCAGGCCGAGCCGATGCGCCATGGCTTTCTCACGCACGACCTGCAAGCCGGACTGGACAAGGGCGGACGGCTCCAGAGGCTCAAGTTCCAGCGTCATCTTGCCGGCCTCAACCTTCGACAGATCGAGAATGTCATTGATCAGCGACAGCAGATGGATACCGCTGGTGAAAATGTCATTTACGGACTCGCTCTGCTGTTTGGACAGCGCCCCCATCAGCCCGTCCTTCAGCACTTCGGAGAATCCGATGATGGCGTTCAGCGGTGTCCGCAACTCGTGTGACATGTTGGCGAGGAACTCGGACTTCATCCGGCCCGCCTCTTCGAGCTGGTGGTTCTTCAGCGCTATCTCTTCGCTGTTGGCCCGCAACTTCTCGGCCAGCGCCCGCAAGTCGTCGTACTGGCGAAGATTGTCGAGAGCGACACCCAGGGTGACGGCCAGCCTGTCGAGAAACCCCCGGTCACCGGCATCCAGCTCACGACTAGCCGCCAGCACCAACACCGCAATACGGCGGCCCTGATAACTGACCGGAATCATCAACACCAGCGCCGGGGCGAAGTCCGCCACCCCGGTTTTCAGGGTCAGGGTGGCGCAATTGAGAACCGTGGTTTCACCGGTTTCCGCCGCTTGTCCCAGCATGCCATCGCCGAGGGCAAACTCGCGCGGCATGTCTTCTCCCAGGCCATGCGCCGCCTCACAGTGATAGCGTCCGCTCCATTCGTCAAACCCGTACAGGGCTGAAACCGGCAGTGGATGCCGGCCAGCCAGCAGGGCCAGCAGCCCATCCAGGATTTTCCGGCGGTCGAAGCTGGCCGAGAACAAGGCCACGGCATTGCCCTGCGTCTCATCAAACGACGCGGCGGCCCGCAGCAGCTTTTCGGTCCGCTTGAAGATGGTGACATCCACGTTGACGGTCAGCCCGCTGACAATACGCCCTGCCGAGTTTCGGATCGGCATGGCGCTGGTGTAGATGGTCTTGCGCACCCCGTCGCTGCTGCGGATATCCACCAGTTCGTCTCGAACCGTTTCGCCGGTTTTCAGCGTCCGCGCCAGCGCCCATTCATCTGCCGCCAAGCGTTTTCCGGTTTCCGGCCACCAGCCCTCGTATTCCGCAAGCGGCTCGGAATTGTCCGCATAATGGGCCACCCCCCAGATTTCCCGGGCAGCGGGGTTAATCTGGATGATCTTCCCGGACGCATCGGTAACAATGACGCCGACCGGCAGCAAATTCAGGATCTGCTTGAGAAATTCGCTCTCATGAACGGCGGTCTCCGTTGCCTGCCGCTGCCGTTCTTCACTTCGGATGCGCCACCACAACAGTAACAGACCGGCCAGCGCCAGCCCCACCAGCAGGGTGCCAACCAGTTTCGCGCTGACGGCATTACTTTCCACGGCATCGTTGCGCAGCATCAGCAACAGGCGTTCCTCGTCTTCCATGACTTTGAGGTGTTTCAGCATCACGTCCATGCCACTGCGGGACGAACCGGTTTTCATGGTGTCACGGGCGTCGTCAAATCCCTGATTGCGATAGATGGTGACAATGCCGTCCAATAGTTGAATCCGCTCTTCGGCCAGTTTGGCCAATGTCACGCTGCGCAACTGCTGCTTCGGGTTATCGGCGGTCAGCGCGCCGACGCGGGCCAGTATTTCGCGGATCTTGCCGATTTCTATTGCACGCGCATTTCGGGTAAAGCCTTCACTGGTAATCAGGTAACTGCGCTGCTCACTCTCCATTTCGCGAAGGCCCGACCGCACATCGCCCAGCGCGTCCAGAACCTGGTAAGTGCGGGTGACTTCGTGCGAGGTTTCGATATAACGCTGTAGTGAGCGGTACATCAGCCCCCCGGAAATCAGGAGTAAAGCCAGTGCGGCAAACAGTCCGCTGATGAGCTTGTTCTCGATCGTCAGTTTTTTCATGCCATGCTTCCCTGGAGGCTATCCGGTCGGGATTGCTCTTGAGTGACGAAGTGGTCGTAGATGGCTGCAAAGCGATCGGCCTGCGCCGTAAAGGCGGTCAGCACTGCCGGGTCAAAATGCGTCGGCCGGGTGCGGCCATCACCCTGGGTGATGATGCCGACGGTGCGTTCGTGATCGAAGGGGGGCTTGTAGGGGCGCTGGCTGCGCAGCGCGTCATACACATCACAAATCTGCATGATCCTGGCGGCCAGTGGAATCGCCGTTCCCTCCAGGCCGTTGGGGTAACCGCTGCCATCCCAGTGTTCGTGGTGGTTCAGGGCAATCTCCGCCCCCATCTGGGTGTAGGGCGACGTACCGCTGGACAGGATGCCCTCGCCCAGCGCGCAGTGAGTCTTCATCACCGCCCATTCCTCCGGTGTAAACGCACCCGGTTTCAACAGGATATGATCGGGTATGCCGATCTTGCCGATATCGTGCATGGGGCTGGCGTGAAAAATGGCCGTGCTGAAATCCAGCGGCAGGTTCATGGCTTCCGCCAGAACCTGGCAGTAGTGGCTGATGCGGCGAACGTGGTGACCGGTTTCTTCATCCTTCCGTTCTGCCGCCCGAACCAGCGTAAAGACGGTGTCGCGGTAGGCTTCTTCGAGTTGAGCCGTGCGCAATGTCACCTGCTCATTGAGTATCCGGTTATGGTTGGCCAGAAAGTCGCCATACTCCTTGAGCCGCAACAGGTTGCGCACCCGTACCCACAGTTCGGCCCGGTCAACGGGTTTGGTCAGAAACTCTTCCGCCCCGGCATTGAGACCGGCCAGGCGGGCCTCGCGGTCGGTTTGGGCGGTCACCATGATGATGGGAATATTGGCGGTGACGGGATCGGATTTCAGGGCGCTTGCCACCTGATAACCCGTCATTCCGGGCATCATGATGTCGAGCAGGATCAAGTCGGGCGCCTGCTGTTTAATGGAGGCCAGCGCCTCTTCGCCGCTTGCCGCGTCACGCGTGGTATAGCCTTCAAGGTGGAGCAGGGCCTCCAGCAAGCGGATGTTGCGGGGCTCATCGTCAACGATCAGGATGGTGGCGGATTCCCGCTTGTTCATAGTCAGCCTTCTGTTCTTGTGTCATGGCGCGGGTGCTGACGGAAATTCGGATTGCCCGACGCACCGGAGAGCGCCAAATCAAGCAAAGTTCTCCATGGTCATGACCTTAGAAGGATGCAGCGATCAGTTCCGTTCGTTAGACCGCATAGTGCGTACTGCACTGGGGTGCGTGTTGAGGCAGGGCAGAGCCGGTTGGCTTGGCACGCTCAGCGCGTGATTGCGGCGGGTTGATCGTTGGGGGGAGGGCGTTGACTGTTGAAGGGATTATGGTGTTCCCGAAGGTCATCTTGGCGCTTGGGGGGCATCTTCCCAACGCACGTAGATCAGATTGGTCAAACAGGTTCCCATTTTGGCTTTCTTCTGGACCCTTTTGCCGATCACGATGCCGGACCGCAACCAGACCAGTACGTGCAGATTGGCCTCAAATCCGGAATGGTCGGTGACGCAGTACTGCCAGGCTTCAACATTTCCTTGGGTCTGGCGGATAATCGGTTCACCCAGAACCCGGCTCAATTCATCCGCTTTCATGCCGGGCTGAACCTGCAACGAATTCCTGGCCAGTTCACTGCGTGATGCGCAGCCGAGAATAAGGAGGGAAAGAATCAATAATGCCATACGGATCATGGTGATGCCCTTGAGGGATGTGCGTTTATCCCGTTGAGCCGTCAGTCCCGCCAGCGGCTTGGAGGGCCAGTTTCAGGTACTCGGCAAGATGCTTGGCGGAGATATCTCCGGCGGTGCGCAGCTTGATGTGGCGGCGACCCTTGCCGGAGCCTTCCAGGAGTCCGTGCGGGTCGGTGATTGACGCTCCCTGGCTGAACTCCACAGAGACGTGCTGCTTGTAGGCGAACACGCCGCCGAATGGGGTGCCTGCCGAGGAGAGGAGAATGCCACCGTACTTGACCTCTTCCTGGACGGCATTCAAGGTTTGCCGGGTCAAGGTGCGAACGGCCTGCACCAATGCGTGATTTTCCTCCGACAGAAGACGGATGTCTTCAAGTAGAACTTCTACGGATTTGGCAGCCATATCAACCTCGAAGGGGATGCGCTTGGCCCTGATAACTTTCATCTTGGAGCATCAAAGGCAACCCGTCAACTTCAGGGGGTATTTCGCTCTGATCCTGATTTCTCCTTGGGGGCGGAGCCCAGCAGTGGCTGCACATGGCGAAAGGATTCGTCATAGCCGCTTTGCCAAGGAAATCGGCCTTCCTTATCCGGCCACACCATTTGCAGGGCCGGGTAGGGCGCGGGGAGGGAACGGTAGAACCAGTTTGCGTAACCCAGGTACTCGCGGTAATGGGCAAAATCGACTGCTATAAAGGTGACGGGATAACCACGGATGATCTCGTCATAGATGTTGCCTGGCTGGAATGTGGCTCCTTCCTGAATGAGCGCGGCAACGTCATTAATCAGGTCTTTGGCTGTGTTCGAGTTAAGGCCGATGAGCAAAATTTCAGGGTGGCGGTAGCGGTAGTAGAGGCCGACAGAGAAGGCATATTCCGGTTCGTTGTCTTCTGCAAAGATGCCGAGGATGTGAAGTCCATATTGTTCAACATCCGCCAGTAGCTTTTCATCATGCGGGTCTTCGGGGGCTGGCGGAGTAAAGTGGTAAGGCATGGTGATTCCTGTCAAGGGCGCAGATTAAGCCCTTTGTTCCCTGTTGATCATTTCAGCGTCACGGCCCGAAGGCGGCGCGCCACTATTTCCGGATGATGCCTTGCTTCACGGCCAGCTACAAGCTTGTAACCTCTGCCAGCGAAGCTCACCAACTTTCTATGGTGTGAATTTTTTGGGTATTTCGCCTCGATGCCTATTTCACACTACCAATGCCTGGGAGGTTGTGATAACCCTAAGCCACCTTTATGTGGCTCGGTTATATACTCACCATTAGCTTTAGGCAATTTCTGTAGGCATTCTTTGGAGCAAACATGAACCAATAGAGGTAAAACATCTGTTGCCACTTTAAGTGAAAGCCAAACTTGATTGAGATCACGATCAGATGCTTTACTCCTGCAAAGACTACATCTTGCTCTATCGCGATATAAGTCTACAGGGTTCCCTTTAAGCAAAGGGAATGGTGACCGAAACTTATAATTCCCATATAAAGCACGCGTGCTAACGGTGCTTGCTTTCAGATTTTTACAATAAGTAAGTTCGAAAGGAAATCAGTGTAATCTGTATGATGTGTATGGCGTAAACTCAGTTAGAGACTCCATATCTCCAATTTCGGGTGGTAGCCAAGTGAGATTGCTACCATAAAGCAGCAAGTGCTTCACATGTTTAAGTTTAGAGATTTCAGGGGGTAGAGTCGAAATTTTATGCCACGAATTTGACCCAAGATCTTTAGCAGGATCAAAGACTTCACGCTGGTCATTTGCCGCTTCGTCAATCAAGAGTAATAAGTCACTCCACTCGGCAATTGAGCGATCTTGAGTGTCTGGGTGAACCTTTAGTTCTGTGCGCCACTTTTTATTTGTGTAGCATGGCTCAAAACAGTTGCATATTTCACTTGGCATATGATCTCTCTAAATTTCGTCTTGCATAACGTTGGAAATCAGCCGCCCGGGTACGGGGTCGGCTGCATTGACTTGACTTGTTAGGCGGCAATTAGCTTTTCAGGCATTTCACCGCCCGACGCAATTACTACCTGATGGTGGTTTATACACAGGAGCCACTCATATTTCTTTGAGGCCAAATAAAGCTCAAAGGACTGCAGGTTATCTAAGAGTGTGCATATGGGGCCGACAGTACCTTCATACAGCCAGAAATTACCGTTCTTCTTCGTGCGACAGAAATCCTCGGCAATGAACCACACTTGCTCATTAGGTGGAACCAAAGCACGAAGCATTTCAATCGCGTCATATGGTTGTGCGCTAGCAATTGGCTCTTTGAAGTTCTCCCAGAGCCAAAGCTTGCTTTCCGCACCTTTGCCTAGGGTTGTGAACCTGGAAATGACCTCTTTCAGTATTGGCTCGTACTTGTGCAGGCTGACTAGGGAAATTTTCTCTTCTAGCTTCAGGCTGGTTATTTCCCTGTCTATGACTTCGCGACTATCCATGAATGACGCCTTTTGTATTGAACACCAATAACTGGTGCATAACTCTGGCGTTTGGCGTCAAAGTACTGTTTTACAACATCTTTAATGTAGAGCAAAAGGGCAAAAGTGACAACAAACGCCCTTTACGCGCCCCAGCCAAAACTGTAACAACGCATTGCCATTTCCAATCACTCCCGACCTTCCGCCTCCGCCAACAACCTCTCACACTCCTCCAGCATCGCCTGCGCATGCGGCGACTGATGCCGCGGGTCCAGCGCCTCCATCATCTCATAAGCCGTATATAACCCCGCCTCCCGCGACAACGAACCGGCCAAATGCCGCGCAAACTCATCACTCAGCTGCGCCAGCAAACGGCCATCCTCCGGCGGCAATCGTATCTTCGCCCGTGACAACCACGACGCCGCCAGACTGGCCCCCTGACGGTCATTCATCCACACCCCATGCTCATAAAACGCGGACAAGCGCTCCGCCACCAGCGCAAACAGCACCGCCTTGCGGGTAGCAAAATCCAGCACCGGCTGGGGTTTTTCAGGTGAAGACATCAGATTACCGGTTTCCATGGAGTCAGCTCTTTTTGGCCAGCGCGTTAATGTATCGGTCATCAAACTATGACCACTCAAACTTGTAGCCAACACTATAAACCGCATGGATCAGTTCGCGCTCGGGCAACACTGCAGCTATTTTACGGCGGATTTTCTTGATATGGCTGTCAATGGTGCGGTCGGCAACGATGCGGTTGTCGCCATACATCGAGTCCATCAACTGTTCACGGTTGAAGATGCGTCCGGGCCGCGCCGCCAGCGTTTTCAGCAGGTGGAATTCCACAGCCGTCAGCTCCAGGTCGTGACCCAGCAGACGGGCCGCATAGCGTTCCTCATCCAGCTGCAGTTTCTCCTGCGTGGCGTCGGCCGGTGGATGGGCGCGGCGCAGCACGGTCTTGACGCGGGCCACCACTTCCCGGGGGCTGAAGGGTTTGCAGATGTAATCATCGGCGCCCAGCTCCAGTCCCAGCAGGCGGTCTATCTCTTCCACCCGCGCCGTCACCATGATGATCGGCAGGGACGAGTGCTGCCGGACCTCCTTGCAGATGTCCAGCCCCGAACGGCCGGGCAGCATCAGGTCCAGCAGCATCAGGTCGGGGCGGCGGGCCTGCATGGCGGCTTCAACGTCGTTGCCATGGTGCACCAGCGTGGTGGAGTAGCCGTGGCTGTGCAGGTAATCCCGCAGCAATTCGGCAATCTTGATTTCATCGTCCACAATCAGGATATGTTCAGGCATGGCTGGCTTCCGGGGTGTGCAGGGGGAACACCAGTTCCCAGCAAAGTCCGCCCAGCGCACTGGCGCGCGGGCGCATGGCGGCATCATGGGCGTCGGCAATGGCCTTGGCAATGGACAGCCCCAGACCCGAGCCGCCGGTGGCGCGATTGCGTGAGGACTCCACCCGGAACAGGCGCTCGGTTAAATGCGGCAGGTCCTGCTCGGAGACACCGGGGCTGGAGTCTTCCCACTCCAGATGCACCCGGTTATAGACCCTGCTGAGGCTGATTCGTAACGTGCCAGGCGCATCGGTATAGCGCAGGGTGTTTTGCATCAGGTTGGCCAGCAATTGCGCCAGCCGGGCGGAGTCGCCCCACACGGTCAGGCCCGGGCTCAGCTGCAGATCCACCGATATTCCGCCTGCGTCCAGCCGCCGCTGGTGCTGGTCCACCACCTCTGTAATCAGTTCCCCCAGATCAACAGTCTCCTGGTGATAGCTCAGCGCGCCCTGATCCGACTGCGACAGGGTGTGCAGGTCTTCCACCAGCCGCGACAGCCGCTGTACTTCCTGCGCCAACGACAGCAGGTTCTGTGGCGTCGGCTGGCGGATGCCGTCCTGCAACGCCTCGATCTCGCCGCGCAACACCGCCAGCGGCGTGCGCAGTTCATGGGCAATGTCGGCAATCCAGCGCTTGCGTGAGGCCTGGTTGGCTTGCAGCGCCTCCGCCAGCCGGTTGAAGTCCGAGGCCAGCAGCGACAGTTCGTCGCGTCCGGGGATGTCCAGCCGGGTATCCAGCTGGCCGGCGGTGAGGGCGTGGGTGCCGCGGGTCAGTTCTTTCAAGGGTCGGCTCAGCCACCAGGCAATGCCGAACGCCATCAGGAAGGACCCCAGGCCCATGCCCACGGCGACGCGGATGAAGATCAGTTTTTGTTGTTGCGCAAAGACCTGCTCGCCGCTGCGCACCAGTTCCCGTTGCGGCAGGTAGGCCAGATAGCCGGCCACTTGTCCGTTGACGTTGATGGGGGCCATCACGGCATCGGCGGGCAGGCGTTGCGGGCCAACCACAATGCTCAGGTCACGGTCCAGCAGCACCAGATGTTCTGTTGCAGGCCGTTGTGGCCGCAGATTTTCGGGAGGGCCGTCATGGCTGCCGGGGATGCCTGGCGGCCGCCCTCCGGGGAAAAAGGGATGGCCCGGTCCGGGGGCATCGTCCAGTCCGTTGCGGTGACGGCGTTGCGGCGGTGCATCACCCGGCCCGGTGTTGTATTGGTCGATCAGGTCGTGAAACCGTTTCGGGTCGTGACGGTAATATTCCCAGACGCCGTTTTCGCGGTATTCACCGGCCAGCGCCCCCATCAACGGCACTTGCCGGGCCAGTTCCTGCTGCCCCAGATAATTGGCGAAGTGCTTTTCAAAACTGACCGTGTTGAAGACAAAGGTGCCCGTCACCAGGCAGGCATTGATGCCGGCAATGGCCAGAAACAGCTTGTAGCGGATGCGGAACAATCGCACGGGCATGTCCTCGGTCGTGTTTCACGGGATTCCGGGGGCAGTATGACGGTCAATCTCGCAAGAAATATGGAGATGAAGCGCCTATTTCAGCCACACCAGGCACCCTTGCACCAGCAGCGTGTTGGCGAAGTCGATAAAGAACGCCCCCACCAGCGGCACGGCCAGAAAAGCTTGCGGGGCCGGACCATAGCGGCGGGTCAGGGCGTCCATGTTGGCCATGGCGTTGGCGGTGGTGCCCATCATGAAACCGCAGAAGCCGCTGCCCATTACCGCGCTTTCATAATTGCGCCCGGTTAGCGGATAGACCAAGGCAATGCACATCACCGCCACCAGCAGCGCCTGCGCCAGCAAAATCACCAGCAAGGGCAGGGCGGCGGCGGCCAGCTTCCACAGTTCCAGTGACATCAGCGACAGCACCAGGAAGTAGCTCAGCGCCATGCCGCCCAAGGCTTCCACCGCCGGTTCCGACAGCCTCAGCCAGCGTTGGCGGTCGTCAATGTTGCGGATGATGGCGGCGGCGATCATGGCCCCGATGTAGGCGGGCAAGGTCAGGCCCTGCGCCTGTATCCAGGCGCTGATGCCGCCGCCCAGCCACATCGCCAGCAGGATCACGCCCAAGGCTTTCAGCAGGTCTTCGGCGGTTAGGGCGCGATAGTCGATGGCCTGCTGCATGGTGATTTTCAGCACCCCGGCGGCGGCCTCCGCCAGACCGGGCGTGCGGGCGTGAAAGCGCTGGATCAGCCAGGTGCCCACCGGTGCACCGACCAGTCCGCCGCAGAGAATGCCGAGCATGGCCGCCGCCACGGCAATGGCTTCCGCACCTTGCACGCCGGCCACTTCAAACTGCGGGGCAAAGGCCAGCCCGGTGGCGGGGCCGCCGGTGAGGGTCACGGAGCCGGCCAGTACGCCAAACAAGGGTTTTTCGCCCAGCAACACCGCGACTCCGGCACCCGTCAGGTTTTGCAAAACGGCTCCCAGCACCGCAATCAGGAAAAACACCAGCACCAGCCGACCACCGCGTTGCAGCAGGCCCAGGCTGGCTCCCAGGCCGATGGTGGTGAAGAAGGCAATCATCAGCGGCGTCTTGGCGGACATGTCGAAGGCCGGGGTTGTTAGGCCGGTCTGCCGCCCGGCCAGCATCAGCAGCGCCACCACCAGACCGCCCAGCACCGGTGCGGGCAGGTTGTAGCGATGGAAGAGGGGGACGCGGCGTTGCAGCGCTTCGCCCAGCCACAGCACCAGCGTGGCCACCGCCAGGGTGGTGATGAAATCAAGTTGCAGCATGTCGGTTTTCCGGATGGGGTGCGTGGGAGTGTGGCATGCGGGCAATCACTTGCGCTGCGCCCGCAAACAAAAACTCCCGCGCGGGGCGGGAGTTTTTGCCGGGTCAGGGGGGCTCAGGGCGCGGCCATCCCCTTGCCGCTGCGGGCAATGGCGTCCAGGTTGGCCTGAGCGTTCTTGTCGCCTTTTTCTGCCGACAGTTTCAGCAAGCGAATGCCTTCCGCCGTATTCTGCTCCACGCCGCGTCCGGCCAGGTACATCTGGCCCAGGTTCAGCATGGCGTTGGCTTTGCCCTGGTCGGCAGCCAGCTTGAACCAGCGGGCGGCTTCAGTATGGTTTTTGGCGGTGCCGTATCCGTTGGCGTACATCATGCCCAGGTTGAACTGGCCGCTGGCATCGCCCATCTCCGCCGACTTGCGGAACCAGTTCAAGGCTTCCGGCATGTCTTTCGGCACGGTAATGCCCTTGAAGTAGTGCCAGCCCATGATGTTCTGGGCCTGCGCCAACGGGTTGCCCAGCGGTTTGGCGGGTGCGGCCGGAGCAGCAGCCACGGCCTCTGCCGGTTTCACGGCATCGGCGGGTTTGGCGGCTTCGGCTGCCGGTGCTTCGGGGGCGGTTTCAGCGACGGTTTCCGTGGTTGTTTCGGTCTCTTCAGCTTCGGCGGCCTTGCCCGGCTTGGCGGCGGTTTGCGGCTTGGCCGGTTTTACGGCGGCCGTGCGCGGCTTGGCCTGTGCCTTCAGTGAATCCAGAATGGTGGTGTCGGTCGGCATGCTGGTCGGAGCTTCCGGTTCAACGGCGGGCACCGCCTCCGGCAGGCCCAGGTCTTCCACCATCGGCGCTTCAACCACTTCCGGGGCGGGTTGCGGCGGCGCGCTTACCACGTTCACAGCAGGGCTTTTGTCCGGCCTGCTCAGGTAGAAAAAGAGCAGCAACAGCAGCAGCACCACGACAATGACGACGCGGTTGTCCAGTTCCAGATGCTTTGGCGCGGCAACCGTTCCATCGGCGTCCGGCAACAGGGCGGCGTCTTCGGCCGGGTCTGCATGGGCGGTGCGCGCCGCCAGCGGCAGGGCGGCAACTTCAGGCTGCGCCAAAGGGGCGCTTGCTGCCGCGACTGCCGTTTCCCGTGGCTTATCCAGGGAAATCACCGCAGCGGTCGGGACTGGTTCCGCCAGCACCGGCGCGTCTTCTTCAATCGGCAGAACTTCCGTGACAACGGGGCGTATTTCTTCGACCACCGGCAGGGCAGCCGGTTCGGCGGGGACTTCTTCGGTTTCCGCAGGCGTCGGCGTCACTTCGGCCGGGTGTTCCGCAGCCGTTTCAGGCACTTCTTCCGGCAGGGTGATCAGGGTTTCAGTCATCACGGCGACCGGTGCGACAGCGGCCAGCACCGGCAACACGGGAATGGCATCCTCCGGCGGTTCATATGCCTGGACTTTCTCCACCTGAGCCACTGCGGCAATGACCGCCTTGGCGCCGTCATTGTCCATCGCTGCCGGTGTTTCGTCCCCGTCGTCATCAATCACGGTTATCGGTTTGGGCGTGACAAAGCGGTCATACCAGACCTTGATCGCGGCAAAACCGAAACCGGCCGCCAGTGTCAGCAGGATGGACGGCAACACATCCAGCCCCATGCTGTCGCCATGGGCGTACAGAAAAGCGGAGCCCTGCACCGCCGCCAGCGCCGCCACCACCACCAGCGGACTGACATGGATATACTCATCGTCACGCAGTTGACGCGGGGGGGCGGCATCAAAGCCTGCAAATCCGGGCTCCCCCGGAAGCGCCACTTCGCCTTCAATATGACGGATCAGGCTGCCCTCCGGCGCCAGCAGTCGCATGGCCAGCAACAGGCCGCCGGTGACAGCCGCCATCAAAAGCAGGGTGGAGAAAACGTCGAGGTTGAGGCTGTCGCCCTTGTGATAAATGAAACCCACGGCCTGGGCCAGCATCAGGCCAGCGACCACCAACCAGGTGTTGATCTCGAAATAAGAGGAGAGTCCGGCGGTGGGTTTACGGGCGGCAGGGGAGGCGCTGAGCGGTTCGCTGGCGGTCATCAGCAGGGATTCTCCAGTAGGGTCCTTGTTTTCCGGGGACGGCTGGTGGGGTTCGGCATGAGGATACGGTTCTTCCGCCGTTTCATCTTCATCTTCCAGCCCTTGGGTCGGGTCCAGCAGTAACATGTCGTGTTCGTGGTTATCGGCGTGCGGGTCCAGCGACAACATGTTGTCGATACGCTTGAGATAGATGTCATGCGGCAGTGTGGAGCCGTATTTTTCACTGACCCAGTCTGGGATGCCTTCGTCGAAACCCAGCAATTCCTGAATCAGGTTGTAGATGGTCATTTCCATCTGCGACTGCATGTTGCCGGGGTAGATCAGCCCGCGCTGGAAAATTTCTTCCAGCAGGTGGCCCAGCGCATACAGGTCAACGCTGTAGTCCAGCGACTGCACGGCGTCGGCGCGCTGGGAGGCCATGTCGTTTTCCAGCGCCTGCCGGAACAGGCTGGAGTGACTGGAAGGCGGAGCCAGCGGTTTGATGGCCAGCGGCCGGTACAGCCGCAAGGTGGTGCTGATGGCGAACATGAAGTCAATCAGGCTGATATTCGCATGATCGGGACGAATGCCGTCGTCAAACCGGAACGGGAACGGTTGGTAAGGCAGGCAGATATTGGACGGATCGAGATTGGCGTGGATGACGCCTTCGCGGTGAATGGACTTCAGGGCGGTAATCAGTCCGCGCGCCAGCCGCAGAAACGCGCCGATATGGGCGAAGGGGTGTTCCAGGGTTTGGCGGCTGGCCAGATGCTGCGGCTTCATTTTCAGCCAGCTTTCCAGCGGAATCCCGGCATCCCGGGTATTGACCGTGTGGTGTGTGTTCTCACTGTTGTCGCCATCCTTACGCAGGTGCACGACTTGCGGCAGTTTCTTCAGTAACAACAACAGGTTCTTTTCGCGGGCCACCCAGTATTCGTTCTGGAGCTGGCCGGGCTCAACGCTCTTCACCCAGGTGCAGGAGCCGTCGGGACTGTCGCCGGGCCATTTTTCCACATGGACAAAGTGCCGGTCAACCGGTGCGGTTTTGCCCAGGATCACGTGATTATTGGCGAACAGGTCAGCGACTGTCTTCATCGGGATGCATCCTTGAAAGCGTTTGTTGTACTAATAATTGGGACAGACAACGGCGATATTTTAACCGCAACCGGGAAGATGTTTGCCCTGATTGTCGGACTTCTTATACTTTATTTCGCAGGAAGAACAGGTCTGTCGGCGTCAAGTTTAACAAAATAAACCGTGCAGGGAATCCCGTCCTGTCTGTTAATGGTCCGGGATTGCAAATGTCGCCGCTGTGGCGCGCCCCGATTCGGGGCGCTAAGGAAGGAGGGAGGCGTTGCGGGACAGCTCAGAACATGGCGGGAAACATCATCATCGGCTCTGCGGCGGCATCATTGGCGGCCGGGTGCGACGGGAAATCCGCCCCGGCATCCAGCGCCAGCAGCAGGTCAATGACGTGACGGGGCCGCACGGGTTTATCCAGTTGCTGCTGCGCCCCGTCGCAAGAGGCACCCCGAGCGGAACAGGCGACGACATGCTTGCCGTGGATGCGGCCCCGGGCCACATCACGCACGGCCAGCAGGTTGTCGCAATCCACCAGCACCAGATCGGCCAGTTCCGCTTCGGCATAGGACCAGACGGAATGCGGCAGGTTGCCGAACGACAGCAATACGGACTTGATGACGGTGCGGTCGTGTTCGTTGAATCCATGGCAATGCAGGGTGGCGGCGGTTTTCATTTTCGTTCTCCGGATGCCTCAGATACAGCCCCCGGAAATCCGGCCAGGCTGTGGAAGTGACTCCAGTATGGCCCCGCCACCGGCACGGACAAGCCGTGTTTCGAGACCGGCTTCACGCTATCCGCAACTATTTTCCGGATTTGTGACCGGAGAGTCATTTCGGTCTGAAAGCATTGCCGGGCAAGGATTTGAACCCGGTCACAAAATATCGCGGAGAGCGTGGCGGGGTGGTTTTCAGGTCAGGACCTGAAAAGGGGAAAGGTCGTCTTCCGGCGGCTTAGAACTCACGATGAGCGGGCGGCTCAACACCGGGATGGCGGCCTCCTGGGCATTGTCCAGCGAGTTCAGCAGCGTCACCAGGTCGCGCGGACGCAGCGGTTTGGGCAGAAAGTGGCGTGCGCCGGGGCAACGCACATTTCGGTTGGAGCACGCTACCAGGAACAAGCCTTCCAGCCGGCCTTCGGTGGCATCCCACACCGCTTGCGGATTATCGCAGTCCACCAGCACCACGTCGGCGGCGTCATGGTCCACATAGGTCCAGACCGAACCTGGCATTTGTCCAAAAGTTTGCAACAGGGACTTGATGATGGTGCGGTGGTGGTCGCTGAATCCGTAGCAGTGCAGTGTGGCGCTGGTTTTCATGATCTGATCCTTCCGTGGGTGGAGCAGCCGGAACGGGAGTTCTGCCTGTTCCTGGATAAATGTCATGAAAAATTATGGCTGCTATCCGCCGGAGCGCAAGGGCCGAGCCCTGAAAAACATAGGGATACGTAACAAATCCGCATCGGACTTCAGTTCCGGGTGTGAACCCCGTCGGCCGCACAGGAAAGCGTCTCCACCCGTTGCTGGTCGTTCCAGCTTTCCAGATGCACATCAAACTTCCACAGCCGGTGCAGATGCTTCACCACCTCGGCGGAGCTGCCGGCCAGCGGCCGGTTCTGGTGACGTTGATGACGCAGTGTCAGCGATCGGTCGCCGCGCAGGTTGACGTCCCAGACCTGGATGTTCGGTTCGTTCATGCTCAGGTTGTACTGGTTGGACAGCGCCTGACGAATCTTGCGGAAACCGGGATCATCATGGATGGCGCCGATCTCCAGCGAGTCCTTGTGTTCGTTATCCACCACATTGAACAGGTGGAAATCGCGCATCACCTTCGGGCTCAGGAACTGCAGTACAAAGCTTTCGTCCTTGAAATTCTGCATCGCAAACTTGACTGTCTTCAGCCAGTCGCCGCCCGCAAAATCGGGAAACCATTGCCGGTCTTCCTCGGTGGGGTGTTCGCAGATGCGCTTGATGTCCTGGAACATGGCGAAACCCAGCGCATACGGGTTGATGCCCCGGTAGTAGGGCGCATCAAAGGGCGGCTGGAACACCACGGCGGTATGCGATTGCAGGAATTCCAGCATGAAGCCGTCGGTCACCAGTCCCTTGTCGTACAGGCGGTTCAGCAGCGTGTAGTGCCAGAAGGTGGCCCAGCCTTCGTTCATCACCTGTGTTTGTCGCTGGGGGTAGAAGTACTGCGCCACCTTGCGCACGATGCGCACAATCTCGCGTTGCCACGGTTCCAGCAGCGGCGCGTTCTTCTCGAAAAAATAGAGCAGGTTTTCCTGCGGCTCGGGCGGAAACCGTCCTTGTTCATGGGCGTGCTGCTTGTGTTTCTGCGGAATGGTGCGCCACAGGTCGTTGACCTGCGCCTGCAGCGCTTCCTCGCGTTCTTCCTGCCGCAAGCGTTCGGCCTCGGCGGAGATCGGGTAGGGCCGTTTGTAGCGGTCCACGCCGTAGTTCATCAGCGCATGGCAGGAGTCCAGCAGCAATTCCACTTCCTGCACGCCATGCCGCTCCTCACACTTGCGGATGTAGTTCCGCGCAAACACCAGGTAATCAATGATGCTGCCCGCATCGGTCCAGGTGCGGAACAGGTAGTTGCCCTTGAAGAAGGAATTGTGGCCATAGCAGGCGTGCGCAATTACCAGCGCCTGCATGGTCATGGTGTTTTCTTCCATCAGGTAGGCAATGCAGGGGTCGGAGTTGATGACGATCTCGTAGGCCAGCCCCATCTGCCCGCGCTGGTAGGCATTCTCGGTATTGACGAAATGCTTGCCGAAAGACCAGTGGTGATAGCCGATCGGCATGCCCACCGAGGAATAGGCATCCATCATCTGCTCGGCAGTGATCACCTCGATCTGGTTGGGGTAGGTGTCCAGCCCGAATTCGTCGTGCGCGATGGCCTTGATCGCCGCGTCGTACTCGCCAATCAGCCCGAAGGACCATTCGGAACCGCTGGAAATCGGTTTTGTCATGCGGGTTGCCTCGCAAACAGTTCGCGGAATACCGGATAGATGTCGGTCGGCTCAATAATCTGTTGCATGGCGAAGGTGTCGGGGAAGGCGGCCTCCACCTCGGTGTACGACTCCCACAACGCCTGATGCTGGCGCGGCGTAATCTCGATATAGGCGAAGTATTGCAGCGCCGGCATGATGTGCTGGGTCAGGATATCCTGGCACAGTGGTGAGTCATCGCTCCAGTTGTCGCCGTCGGAGGCCTGGGCCGCATAGATGTTCCATTGTTCCGGCGAATAGCGTTCGGCAATGATCTCGTCCATCAGTTTCAGCGCGCTGGAGACTATGGTGCCGCCGGTTTCCCGCGAGTAGAAAAACTCCTGCTCATCCACGGCCTTGGCGCTGGTGTGGTGGCGGATGAACACCAGTTCAATCTTGCGGTAGTTGCGTTTCAGGAACAGGTACAGCAGCAGGAAGAAACGTTTCGCCATGTCCTTGGTGGCCTGGCTCATGGAACCGGACACGTCCATGATGCAGAACATCACTGCCTGCGCCGTCGGTTTCGGCACCTTGATGTGGTGGTTGTAACGCAGGTCGAAGGTATCGATGAAAGGCAGCTTCTCCAGCCGGATCTTCAGTTTCACAATCTCCGCCTTGAGCTCGCGAATCCGCTCGTTGCGCTCGGGGGAGGCTTCACGTTCCAGCAGCGCCGCCAGTTCGGCCTCATGTTCGGCAATCAGCCGCCGCTTGCCCGCGCCCAGCGCAATGCGCCGCGAGGTGGCCGCCCGCAGGCTGCGCACAATGTTGATCTTCGCCGGATTGCCCTCCGACACAATCCCGGCGCTTTGCCATTCCCAGGTTTCCACCCCGGCCAGCCGCCGCTTCACCAGATTCGGCAGCGCCAGGTCTTCAAACAGGAAATTGAGGAACTCCTCCTGCGACAGGGTAAAGGTGAAGTCGTCCTCGCCATCGCCGGAGTTCCCGGCCTTGCCGCCACCCTGGCCGCCCGCGCCGCCCTGCGGACGCGGCACCTTGTCGCCGGTAATGAACTCCTTGTTGCCGGGATGCACCATGTCCCGCGAGCCGCCCGGCCCGTGGTGGAACACCGGCTCGGAAATGTCGCGCGTGGGCAGCGTCACCGACTCGCCGCGATCCATGTCGGTAATGCTGCGCTTGCCGGCGGCGTCCGACACCGATTCCCGGATCTGCGCCTTGTAACGGTCCAGAAAGCGCTGGCGGTTGACCATGCTCTTGTGCCGGCCGTTCAGGCGGCGGTCGATGATGTAGCTCATTGAACCTCCGTTACTGCGCTTTGCGGAACCGCAAATACCACTCACACAACAACCGCACTTGTTTCTCGGTATAACCGCGGTCGGTCATGCGGCGTACAAAGTCCTGGTGCTTCTGCTGGTCCGACTTCGAGGCCTTCGGATTGAAGGAAATCACTGGCAGCAGGTCTTCGGTGTTGGAGAACATCTTCTTCTCGATCACCGTGCGCAGTTTTTCGTAAGACATCCATGTCGGGTTCTTGCCGTTGTTGTTGGCGCGGGCGCGCAGCACGAAGTTGACCACTTCGTTGCGGAAGTCCTTGGGGTTGGAAATCCCGGCCGGTTTCTCGATCTTCTCCAGTTCCTCGTTCAGCGCTTGGCGGTTGAAGATTTCGCCGGTATCGGGGTCGCGGAATTCCTGGTCCTGGATCCAGAAATCGGCGTACTGCACATAGCGGTCGAAGATGTTCTGGCCATATTCGGAATACGACTCCAGATACGCTGTCTGGATTTCCTTGC
This sequence comes from Fluviicoccus sp., assembly GCF_030646115.1. Classification (GTDB taxonomy): domain Bacteria; phylum Pseudomonadota; class Gammaproteobacteria; order Pseudomonadales; family Moraxellaceae; genus Fluviicoccus. The sequence continues at coordinate 193,852 of NZ_JAUSMX010000018.1, read as the reverse complement.
CGATAAACTCGACATAGCGCGGCGCCATGTACTCCTTCAGGAAGCGCAGGTAACGGGCGGCGGTGTCCTTGGCGAACTGTTCCTGCTCAATCTGCATTTCCAGAACGTGCAGCAAATGCACCGGATTGGCGGCGATCTCGCTGATATCGTAATTGAACACCTTGGACAGGATCTTGAAGGCGAAGCGGGTCGACAGGCCGTTCATGCCTTCGTCAACCCCGGCCGTATCGCGATACTCCTGATAGGACTTGGCGCGCGGGTCGGTATCCTTCAGGTTCTCGCCGTCGTAGATGCGCATTTTCGAGAACAGGCTGGAGTTTTCCGGCTCCTTCAGCCGCGACAACACGGTGAACTGCGCCAGCATTTTCAGCGTGTCCGGGGCGCAGGGGTTGGCGCTGAGCGAGGAGTTGTCCAGCAGCTTCTGGTAGATCAGGATTTCCTCGGTGACCCGCAGGCAATACGGCACCTTGACGATGAAAATCCGGTCAATGAAGGCCTCGTTGTTCTTGTTGTTGCGGAAATTCAGCCATTCCGACTCGTTGGAGTGCGCCAGCACCACGCCGTCAAACGGGATGGGGCCAATGGCCTCGGTGCCGTTGTAGTTGCCTTCCTGCGTGGCGGTCAGCAGCGGGTGCAGCACCTTGATCGGCGCCTTGAACATTTCCACGAATTCCATCAGGCCGCGATTGGCCTTGCACAGCCCGCCGGAGAAGGAATAGGCGTCGGCATCGCTCTGCGGGAAGTCTTCCAGCTTGCGGATGTCCACCTTGCCCACCAGCGCGGAAATATCCTGGTTGTTCTCATCCCCCGGCTCGGTCTTGGACACGGCCAGTTGGTGCAGGATGGCGGGGTACAGCTTCACCACGCGGAATTGGCTGATGTCGCCGCCGAATTCCTTCAGCCGTTTCACCGCCCACGGCGACATGATGCCGCGCAGGTAGCGTTTGGGAATGCCGTAGTCCTGTTCCAGGATGTCGCCGTCTTCTTCGATATTGAACAGGCCCAGGGGCGATTCGTTCACCGGCGAATCCTTGATGGCGTAGAAGGGCGTCTTCTCAATCAGCGCCTTCAGCCGCTCCGCCAGCGAGCTTTTGCCGCCGCCCACCGGTCCCAGCAGGTACAGGATCTGCTTCTTTTCTTCCAGACCCTGCGCGGCGTGGCGGAAGTAGGCCACGATCTGCTCTATGGCGTCTTCCATGCCATAGAACTCGTTGAAGGCGGGGTAACGGCGGATGATCTTGTTGGAAAAGATGCGCGAAAGGCGCGGGTCGCGGCTGGTGTCATCCAGCTCCGGTTCGCCGATGGCCAGCAGCATGCGCTCGGGGGCGGTGGCGTAGGCGGCGGGGTCCCGTTTGCACAGGTTCAGGTATTCTTCCAGCGTCAGTTCTTCCGGCCGGCTTTGGTCGTAGCGGGATTGGTAGTGACGAAACAGGCTCATGGCATGACCTCGTGTTGTCGTTCTGCACCCGAAAAGGGCTTCCTGATTCTCAGCTTAGACGCGTTTTTTAAAGTCGGCTTGGCGGTGTTCGTTGCTTTTTGCAAACGGGGATAACCGGGCCGGCTTTGGCGACAGCGGTGGGGCGGGCTGTCAGGGAAGGGACATGCAGGGGGCGTGCCAGAGTTAAATTTTTAAGGGCTTGAGTCGGAGGATTTTTATGCAAATACAAAACAGTGCAGACAGATTGATTTTCGTTAGTTATTAATGGATCAGTCTGGTGTAATCAAGCCATTTGATTGTTTGGTGCGACTAATTTAAAAATTAATGGTTTTATGGCATGCTGAAGTTGGGCTGGATGGTGAAAAGCAATAAGACTCCATGGTCTATGGTTCGAAATCCTGATTATTCCCCGTAAAGTTTCCGGTTCGGGGGTATTAATAGTTCAGAATCAATCTTTGTTGGAGATGCAAAAGGATAGCTCTCTAGATATTTTTTCTAGAGTTTCACGTAGCTCGTTATCTAAGCTGTCTGATTTAATGTACGTTGGAAATACTAGGTGGGCATCGCGAAATTCCGAAGTTCGACTAATTGTGTCGATGTGATGTGAAAGAAAATCTGGATTAGTGGTTTTTCGTTCTAGCTGTTTTTTGAAACTTTCACGAAAGCGAATACGGAGTTGATCCTCCTCTTCAGCATTACTGGGAGAATAGGATTTGTCAAAAATTTTGTCTGCAAGTTTAGGAAGCGAAAGGCCAAGCCTAGCAGCAATCAACCTGAGCTCCTTTTGAAGTTCTACAGTGCGTTTCTGATCTTTTGTCCCCATTTGTCCCATTCTCTCGTTGTAGTCTGATCTCTGGCGCCATGAGGTGCCTTAACTTTAGGAGAACGACATGATTCAGTACAATACACCTCGCCCGGACAATGGACCGAGCACGACTGGGAATCCATCTGGCGGTGGACGCGGCAACAATCCTCCCCGCAGTCGATAAATCAATCAGCGCTGGAAGTGCCGTAAGTCCTTTCAGTGCTGCCTCATTTGTGAGCATTAACCCATAATAATGGGCAAAACCTATTCATGATGAACCGTTCATTTGATCGTTTCAAGGCATGATGCTTGCTGTTCACGAAATGCTTGAGCAAATTTGGGTGGGCTTTGTATGTATTCATGAAAAGTCAATGCTTTTGTTGCTCTGTCGATGATGCAAAGGCAGACTGTTTGCTTATGCCTGTACTCGGAAATGGTAAGTGTTTTCCTCGCTCCTTCTACACAAGTTTTGACTAATTCATATTCGATAGGCATAGGGAAACGTCGATATGAAAGACTGGGATGGCTGGCTGAAGCAACGATTTGATCCGTGTCTTCAATGTGTTTTACGGTATACAACGTACCTGTGATGGCAATGATTGCTGTAACAATATATCCGGTGACTGATCCGTTATTTTGAGCAAGAGGGCCATAAGTTTTATCGGAGAGTAAAGCGTGGCATTTGCCACAGGATACATGGGTGTCAGTACATATTTGGTTTGTAGTCTGGCAGTCTGGACAAATAAATTTCATTGGCTCACCCCAACCCACAATCCTCACACCCTTCCTTCGTACTGAAAAAAGCCCCATCATCCAGCCGGTAAGCCAGCAACGTCCCCCCCCAAACGCACCCCCCGTCCAGCGCAATAATCGGATGCTGCGGCCCGCTGCCTTCCAGCGCCGCCCAATGCCCAAACAGCACGCGCACCCCTTTAAGCGACGGATTCGGCAACGAGAACCAAGGGTGGAATCCCTCCGGCAAATCACTGCCCAAATCCTCCTTGAAACTGAACTCCAGTTCCCCCGCCAGACTCACCAGACGCATCCGGGTCAGGTAATTGGTAATCACCCGCCAGCGCCGGGTGCTGGTCAGGTGTTCGTGCCACAAGTTGGGGCTGTTGCCGTACATGCCGCCCAGAAACTGCTTCACCAGATCGTCATGCCGCAACACCGCCGACACTTCCGCCGCCAGCACCCGCGTTTGCGCCAGGCTCCAGCAGGGGGGAATCCCGGCATGGGTCAGCACCGCCTGATGCTCCGGAATGTCCAGGAACAGCGGCTGGCGGCGCAGCCAGTCAATCAGTTCCTTACCATCCTTGGCCTCGATAATGGGGGCGGTGCCGTCCTTCTTCTTGATGGGGCTGAAGCCGTACCAGCCCGCCAGCAAATGCAGGTCGTGGTTGCCCAGCACCACGCGCACATTGTCGCCCATGGCCTTCACCTGACGCAGCACGGTCAGTGAGTCCGGTCCGCGCGCCACCAGATCGCCGGCCAGCCACAAGCGGTCGGCGTCGGCGTTGAAGCGGATTTCCTTCAACAGAGCGTTGAAGGAATCCGCGCAGCCCTGGATATCGCCAATGGCGTAATCGGCCATCAGTGCACCATGCGTGGAACGGCCAGGCGGAACACCGGAATCGGCGCTTCGAAGCGTTCGCCGTGCTCGTCAATCATGCCGTAGGAACCCTGCATGCTGCCCACCGGAGTCTTCAGGATGGCGCCGCTGCTGTATTCGTAGGTTTCGCCGGGGGCAATCGAGGGTTGTTGCCCCACCACGCCGTCGCCGCGAACTTCCTCCACCTTGGCTTCGCCGTCGGTAATCACCCAGTGACGAGTCAACAGCCGCGCCGGTTCCTCACCTTCATTGGTAATGGCGATGTGGTAGGCAAAGACATAACGTTCGGTGCCGGGGTCAGACTGCTCCGGGACGAATTCGGATTTCACATTAACCCGGATCCGGGCTTCATTATTGGACATGACGGTTCAACTGATTGGTGAGACGGACAAACTGTTCCACGCTCAGCACTTCACCGCGCAGGCCGGGATCAATGCCGACGGCGGCAAAGTCTTCATCGGCGGCCAACGATTTCAGGGCATTGCGCAAGGTCTTGCGACGCTGGTTGAAGGCGGCGGCCACGACTTGGCCGAGCAAGGGTTCATTGTCACAAGTATAGGGCGAGACGGTGTGCGGTGTCAGCTTTACCACCGCGGACTGCACTTTGGGCGGCGGGTTGAACGCGCCCGGCGGCACGGCCAACAGCCAGTCCACGCGGCAACGGTACTGCACCATCACCCCCAACCGGCCGTAATCGGCGGTGCCGGGTTCGGCGGCCAGGCGGTCCACCACTTCCTTTTGCAGCATGAAGCACATGTCCTCCACCCGCCCGGCAAAGGTCAGCAGGTGGAAAATCAGCGGGGTGGAAATGTTGTAGGGCAGGTTGCCGATGATGCGCAATTTTTCCCCGTCCTTGACCAGCGTGCTGAAATCAAAGTCCAGCGCGTCGGCCTGATGGATATGCAGTGTGCCCTGACCGGCGAAGGTATGGGGCAGGCGCGCGGCCAGATCCCGGTCCAGCTCCACCACGTGCATTTCGCTGAGGAAGGACAGCAGGTGACGGGTCAGCGCGCCCAGGCCGGGGCCGATCTCGACCACATGCTGGCCGGGCACCGGGGCGAAGCACTGGACAATGCGACGGATGATGTTTTCGTCGTGCAGGAAATTCTGGCCAAAACGCTTGCGGGCGGTGTGGCCTTGCAGGTCAAGAGACATGTCGGGACTGATCTGGTGGGCTGGGGCTGAATTCTAGGGCAAAACCGGACGTTTGTCCCCCGGCGTCGGGTTTTCTGTTGTTATTGCGTCTTGGCGCATCCGGACGGCTGTGGCAGTCTTGGCGTCAGAAGCGGGCGAAATCCATTGGCCTGCACAGGAATTCTCCCCGTGGCGAATGAAGAAGAAATAACCTCTGTCCGGTCCGGCCCTACGGCTGCCGAGGCGGGGGGCCAGAATACCATGCATGGCGCAGCGCTGGAGCCGGGCATCCGGGTGGGCAACTTTACCATTGAAGCCGTTTTGGGCATTGGCGGTTTCGGCATTGTTTACCGGGCCGTGCAGGATGTCACCGGCCGCCATGTCGCCATCAAGGAGTTTTTCCCGTCCGCCATGCTGGACCGCGTCAACTCCCATGCGGTGCGTTTGAGATCCGAAAAGGACGAAGACTTGTTCTCCCTGGGCATGCGCTGTTTCGTCAAGGAAGCCATGCTGCTGTCAGAACTGAATCATCCCGGACTGGTGCAGGTGCTGCATTTCTGGGAGGAAAACGGCACGGCTTATATGGTGATGCCGTTTTATGAGGGCGAACCGCTGTCACGCCTGTTGCCGGATCTGACGGCGGCCGACTCCCCGAAGCTGATCCATGCACTGCTTGACGGTTTGTTGCCCGCGCTTTCCTACCTGCACGAGCGTCAGATCTATCATCGTGACATTTCGCCGGACAATGTGTTCATCCTCAAGAACGGCCAGCCGATGCTGCTGGATTTCGGGGCGGCGCGACGCATTGTCGACAAATCCGAAAGCGTGACGGTCATTCTCAAGGCCGGTTATGCGCCAATCGAGCAATATGACGAAAGCGGCCGTCAGGGGGCATGGACTGATATTTATGCGCTTTCGGCGTTGCTGTACAAGTTGATCACCGGCCATGCGCCGCCGGCCTCGGCGGTCCGCATCTGTCATGACGCGGTCGAACCGCTGTGGCAGACACATGCCGGACAATACCCCCGCAATATCCTGCATGCCATTGATGTCGGCCTGGCGGTGCGCACCGAGGACCGGCCGCCTTCCATTGCGGCCTGGAAAAAGTATCTGGAAATGCCCGAGGATGCGGTCAGGCCGGACGGGCCGGATGCCAAACCGGATGCGGTGCTCTTGCTCCGTCCGCGAAGCTCGGCCTCCCGTCGCCGCCTGCCCTGGTTGTTGACACTGTTGACGGTGGCGGGTGCGGCGGCCGGCTGGTTCTACTATCAGCCCGCCAGCCAGTCCCGTTTGGTGGAGATGCAGTCGCGGCAGTTGCTGGCGGAACTGGACAAGGTTCTCCCGACGCTGGCCAAGTCACAGCAAGAGGCGGACAGCAGCATTGACTATTATCGGGAAAAGATCCGGTTGAGCCGGGATCCGCAGGCGAGCGCCGGTCTTCGCCAGTCCTTGCTGAAGGCAGAGGAAACGCGCGCCGTCGCCACTGAAGCCATGGCGCTCTATACCGACAAGTTCAAAAAGGAGTTGCCTGCCGCCAAAAAACGGCTGGGCCTGGCGGAATCTGCCCGGCTGCAGGGAAGTCCGGAGGAGGCGGAATTGCTGCTTCAGTCCGCTTCACAGCAACTGAGCCGCCTCAAGGACTGGAATGATGACCAAGTGAAGATATTTGCCGGTCGCCGTCTGGCCCTGGTGCAGAGCCTGAACGGGGTCTGGGCCGTGACCGACTGCACTCAGGACGTGGCAACCTGGATACTCAACGGCGATAGCCTGCATATCAGCGGCGGGGAAGGGGCCGCCAAGCGGACATCCACAGAAACCGTGGTGGCCGCCTATGACGGCAAGGTATTCACCCTCCCGGCGGCGGCTGATGCGGCGCTGCCGAATGGCGGGCTCACCGAATACCGGCTGGTCAAGGAGAAACTGGTGCGTATGCAGGGAGGCAAAAAGCAAGCCTTGCGAGCCTGTGAGTAGGGCTGCCAGGCCCAAGGGTTGATGCCGCGCGCCCCGGTCAGGGCGGCGGTGTGGTGCCAGCCTGGTCCGGGCGACGATAAGCCATTTCCCCCGCCATCCTCAATGCCGCCAGCAGGCTGCCTGACTCTGCCCGCCCGGTTCCGGCCAGCGACAACGCCGTGCCATGGTCCACGGAAGTGCGCACGATCGGTAGCCCCAGCGTCACGTTCACCGCCTCGCCAAAACCGCGCGCCTTCAGCACCGGCAGTCCCTGATCGTGATACATCGCCAGCACGGCATCGGCGGTGGCAAGGTACTTGGGGGTGAACAGGGTGTCGGCGGGCAGGGCTTCACTCAACCGGATGCCTTCGGCCCGCAATTCCTTCAGGGTGGGGTTGATGACCCGGATTTCCTCGTCGCCCAGATGTCCGCCTTCCCCGGCATGCGGGTTCAGGCCGCAAACCAGAATGTTGGGCGAGGCGATGCCGAAATGGTGCTTCAGGTCATGGTCCAGAATGCGGATCACCTGCCGCAGCGTATCCGGGGTAATGGCGTCCGCCACTGCCCGCAGCGGCAGGTGTGTGGTGGCCAGCGCCACCCGCAGTCCGGGGCAGGCCAGCATCATCACCACTTTGGGCACGCCGCACAGTTCCTGCAGGAATTCGGTGTGGCCGCTGAAGTGAATTCCGGCTTCGTTGATGATGGACTTCTGCACCGGCGCGGTGACCATGCCCGCCGCCGAGCCGGAAAGACAGGCGTTGGCGGCGAGGTCCAGTGTGGTCAGCACATAAGCGCTGTTGGCGGCATTGAGCACGCCGCACTCCACGGGTTCATGCAAGTGCACATGCCAGACGTAGGCCTCACCCGCAGGCAACAGCCCGGCACGCTGGCCCGGCTGCCAGTCATGCAGGTTGATGGCCAGCCCGAGCCGGGTGGCTCGCTGCCGCAGCAACTCACGATCAGCAACGATCACGCAGGGCAGGGACATGGCCTGCTGCATGATCTGCACGCACAGGTCCGGGCCGATTCCCGCCGGTTCACCGGCCGTGAGCAACAGCGGCAGGCGCATCAGGGGGCTTCCGCCGCCTTGATTTCGACATAAGCTTCAGCGCGGATTTCACGCATCCACAGTTCCAGGGCTTCATCAAATTTACGGCCGTAAAGCGCCTGCCGCGCCAGGTTGCGCCGGTATTCGCGGGTCATGTCCTGGTCGCGCTCACCCAGCACTTGCAGAATGTGCCAGCCGAACTGGCTTTCAAACACCGGACTGATGCTGTTAACGGCTGTCTGGTTCATCATGGTTTCAAACGAACCCACCATTTCACCGGGGCTGACCCAGCCGACATCACCGCCATTGCGGGCGGAGCCGGGGTCATCGGAATAGGTCCTGGCCAGGTTCGGAAAATCGGCGGGGTCCTTGTCCAGCCGCGAGCGAAGGTCCGATGCTTTTTGCTGGGCGTCTTCCAGCGAAAGGATTTCCGATGGCTTGACGAGAATGTGCCGTACCTGCCGTTGATGAACCACCATCTGCTCGGCCCCGCGACGGTCCAGCATCGCCAGAACGTGAAATCCGGCCGGTGTCCGGACCGGCCCGGAGAATTCCCCTTTTTTCAGACCACGAACCTGATCGGCAAACAGGGTTGGCAACTGGGCCTCCTTGCGCCAGCCCAGGTCACCGCCCTTCAAGGCGCTGTCGCCGCTGGAGAACCGGGCTGCCACCTGTTCCAGCGCTTGGCCGGCCCGCAGGGCGGCTAACGCTTCTTCGGCTTTCCGGCGGGCCTCATCCTGTTGTGGCGGAGTCGCGGCTTCGGGAACGCTGATCAGGATATGCGCCAGCCGGTACTCGGTGGCCAGCGCCGCTTCGCCCTGCGGGGATGCCAGAAAACTGTCGATATCCTGATCGGTAATACGGATGCGGTCCTGAAGCCGGCGATTGCGGTAACGGCTGACAATCATCTCGTTGCGCACCTGGTCGCGCACATCGCTATAGCTGCCGGGCTTCTCGGTTTCCAGCCGCTGGCGGAACTGCTCCAGCGTCATGCCGTTCTGGCGGGCGATGTCGGTGAGTGAGGCGTTCAGGGTATTGTCGTCAATGCGGACCCCGGCGCGTTCGGCCTGCCCCAGTTGCAAGCGCTGCAGAATCAGTTGCTCCATGACCTGGTTGCGCAGGTCGGCGGCATCCGGCAGGGTCTGCCGACGGACACTGAATTGATGCTCCACATCGGCAATCCGTTGCTTCACCTCGGTTTCCAGAATAGCATCGTCATCCACGACGGCGGCAATACGGTTCAACGGGCTGCCGGCAAAGGCCGGTGTGGCAAGCAGGATGGCGACAAGAGGGGCAAGGATAAAGCGCATTAGCGGAAATCTCGGATGGAGGAGCGTTGTGAGTCCTGGATCTGGCCGTAGCCGAAGACCCGGCTGGACAGCAGGTCGTTGATGCCGGAGGAAACACCCGCCAGTCCCTTCAGGGTGATTTCAATGAAGAAGGCGGTGCGTTTCAGATTGGCGGCGCTGATATTGTCCGGATCTGTCAGGAATTGCCGCTGATAGAACGAAAGTCGCCAGCAGCAGGCGTCATAGCGCAGACCCAGCAGTCGGTCTTGGGGAGAGTCGTTTTCCAGATCATATTGCATCAGGCCCATGATCTGCCATTGATGATTCAGCGGGTGGATGATGGAGGCGGTGGCCTGGCTCAGGGCCTTCTGGTTCAGCGCCACTATTTCCCGGCGGTAATTGTAGCCCACGTTAAACAGGCGGTCCGCGCTCTCCGGCAGATAATGCAGTTGCAGACCGAATTGCGCCGCCTTCAGATCCGGCGTCCACAAGCTGTCGGCGGAGCCAGACCAGTCGCGGTTCAGTTGCAGCGCCAGTTCACCCGCCATGCCGGAAGTCCGGGAGGTGTCAACCGGGTCGGTGGCGTTGAGGCGGACCTTGCGGTCACGCAGGTAGAAAATCTCGCCCACGGAGGCCCGCAGGCGTTCATGACCGTCGTCATTGTCCAGCCAGCGGCTGGTCAGACCCAGGGAAACCTGGTGGGTGTCATCAATGCGGTCACCCCCGGAAAACCGGCTGGGACGAAACAGCTGCGCAAAACTGAAGGTGGAGGTGGCGGTGTCGAAGTTGGGCAGGTCGCTTTGGTCGGTATAGGGTGAAAAAGCATAGAACACCCGGGGCTCCAGCGTTTGCAGGAAGCGGCTGCCTTGCCGCTCCAGCGTCAACCCGCTGTCCAGACTGAAGGCGGCGTTGTTGATGACGTCGGGCGCACCGGCCGCCCCATCCAGTTCGTAGGCCAGCTGGCGGACACTGACGGCGGGGTTGAGATACCCCCAAGGCTGTTGCGCACGGTAGTCCAGTCGCGGCTCAAGACGCCAGCGGGCGCCATTGACCTCCACGCCGCTGCCATCGTTGACGGTCCGGCTGAAATAAGTCAGCTCGCTCAGCAAGCGCGCGGAAAATCCCCGTTGCAGGGGCAGTCCGGCCCGCAGCAGTAGTTGCGGCAGGCGGGCATAGGGCTTGCTGATATCGCTTAACAGCGGGTCAATCGTCTGAAATCCCTGAACCCGCCCCAGCAAGCTCCAGTACCCAGCGGTGTACTCCACTTCACCGGTGCGTTCCTGGTGGGTGGTGCTGCTCTGGCTGAGGTCGGTGCCCAGATCGGTAAAATAGGCGTTGTCGGAGACATAATTGGCCACGGTCCCCATCCGGATATTGCCGTTGCGGTATTGATGCCGCCAGGCGGCCTGCCGCCGGTCGTTGTCCTGATAAAGCTTGTCGCCGGGCAGCATCGCCAAATGCAGCTCCCCTTGTCCGGCATCCTCCAGCAGATAACGGAATTCACTTTCCACCATCAGTCCGCGCCGGGACAACAGGCGCGGCGTCAGCGTCATGTCGTAGTTGGGCGCCAGGTTCAGATATACAGGTTGGGCGAAATCGAAGCCGCCGTCGTTGGTGGTGCCAAAGCGCGGCACCAGCATGCCCGTCATCCGACGATCATCAATCGGGAAGTTGAAGTAGGGAATGTTGACCAGCGGCGCGCCCATCAGGTGCAGTTTGGCCTGTTGTACAGTGCCCCGGCCGGTCGTCGGGTCCAGCCTCAGTTTGCGTGCAGAGAAATACCAGACCCGCTTGTCCGGCTCGCAGGTTGAATACTCCACCCTGTCAAAGTTCAACTCTCCATTGGCCTTGCGGTCGACCGTGGTGGCCTTGCCGTGGGCGTTCAGCAGCGTCGACACGAACTCGACGCTGTCCAGATGGGCGGTTTTCCCGGTCAAGTCCAGGTCGGCCTGCTGTCCGGATAATACCAGCCCCGGCTCGGCCAGCAGGATGTTGCCGGTAAAACGGCCATTGTCCCGCCCTGTGGAAAGTTCGGCATTATCTGCCTGGATCAGGCGGCCGGGCTGGGATATGCGCACGTCGCCGCGCAGGCGGGACGCGCCATCAGGATCAAAATAGACCCAGACCGCCTCGCCGGCGACCGGGCTTTCGGTTGGCTTGGCTGGCCGGACGCCCAGCGGAATGGGTGTCACCCACGTTCCATGGCAGGAGGTTGCCAGCGCCGGCCGTTCGTTTTCAGGCTTGGCGGCAATCGTTTTCTTGTCCATCCAGCCCAAACGGGCGTAGTTGATGGCTTCGCCGGCGCCGGCCAGGGCGGGAAGTAGGGGTAGCACTAAGAAAATCAGGGTCCGGCGCATGATCCAACTTGGGTTCAGGGCAAAGCTCGGGGATAATAGAAAACTTCGTCCCTTTCAGCCATGAGTTTTTGTAATGGAAGATTGCGCCATCGCTGTTGACCAACGCCGTAACGCGCTTTATGCGTGGTCGTCCGCCTGGGTTCGCACCCATACCCCGTTCAATCCCGCCGCCGCCCTGGACATGGTATCCGGTGATGCCAGCTTCCGCCGCTATTTCCGCCTGCAACACGGGCAGGGCAGCCTGATCTGCGTTGACGCCCCGCCCGAGAAGGAAAACTCCCGGCCTTTTGTGTCCATCGCCCGCGCATTGTTTGCCCATCAGGTGCATGTGCCGGAAGTAATCGCGGTCGATTTCGAGCAGGGCTTCATGTTGCTCAGTGATCTCGGCGATACCATGCTGCGCCCGTGTCTCAACGATAACAGCGTCGACGAACTCTACGGACAGGCCATGGACGAGTTGTTGCACTTGCTGTCCAGCCCCCACCCCTGCGACTACCCGCTGCCGCCCTACGACCATGCCCGGCTGATGACGGAAATGTCGTTGTTCCGCGACTGGTTCGTCGCCCGCTATCTGGATCTGGACCTTCAGCCTGAGGAAGTGGCGCTGATCGACGACATCTGCCGCCGCATTGCCGATACCGTGTTGCAACAGCCGACGGTCTTTGTTCATCGTGACTATCACTCACGCAACTTGATGGTCTTGCCCACCGGCCGACTCGGCGTCATCGACTTCCAGGACGCCGTCACCGGCCCCATTACCTATGATCTGGTCTCGTTGCTGCGCGACGCCTATGTCGAGTGGCCCGCCAACCGGGTCAGCGGCTGGGTCGAACTGTTCCGGCAAAAGCTGCTGGCGGCCGGGCAGATCGGTGAAGATGTGGATACCGAACAGTTTCAAGCCTGGTTTGACTGGATGGGCGCACAGCGCCACCTGAAGATATTGGGTATTTTTGCCCGCCTCAGCCTGCGCGACGGCAAACATGGCTATCTCAACGACATTCCGCTGGTGTTCAAGTATTTCGTGGATGAAATCCAGAACTATCCTGACTTGAAGAACTTCCATGGCTGGCTGCTTGAACGGATTGTCCCGGTCTATCTGGCGAAGAATCCGGAGGCCTTGCCGTTCCTGGCCCATGTACAGTCTGAAGGCACAGGAGCGTCGGCATGAAGGCCATGATCCTGGCGGCCGGTCTCGGCAACCGCATGCGGCCGCTGACGCTGACCACGCCCAAGCCATTGCTGGCGGTTGGCGGCAAGCCCTTGATCGTCTGGCATATTGAGGCTTTGAAGGCTGCCGGTGTCACGGAGTTGGTCATCAATACCGCTTGGTTGGGGCAGAAGCTGCACGAGGCGCTGGGTGATGGCTCGGGATTGGGCGTCCGTATCGACTGGTCAGATGAAGGTGAGCCGCTGGAAACCGCCGGTGGCATCGTCCAGGCCTTGCCCTTGCTGGGGCAGGAGCCTTTTCTGCTGGTCAATGGCGATATCTGGCTGCGCTATGACTTTGCCGGTCTGGCGGCGCAATCATTGCAGGGGCGGTTGGCCCACTTGCTATTGGTGGATAATCCGCCTCAGCATCCGCAGGGCGACTTTGCGTTCAGCCGAACTTCCGGCGATACGCTGATCACGGCGGAAGGGGCTGAAAAGTACACCTTTGCCGGGATCAGCCTGATGTCGCCGCAATTGTTTGACGGTCTGACGCCGGGCAAGGCTCCGCTGGCGCCCTTGCTGCGGCAGGCCATTGCTGCCGGACAGATCAGCGCTGAGTATCATCCCGGCCCCTGGGTCGATGTAGGAACACCCGAACGCCTTCAGGCGCTGGATGAAGCCATCCGCGCCGGTCAACTTTGATTCAGGAAACCCGATATGCGTGATTATTTGCTGGCCCCCTCCATCCTTTCCGCCGACTTTGCCCGACTGGGCGCTGAAGTCGATGCTGTGCTGGAAGCCGGAACCGACATCGTTCACTTCGATGTCATGGACAACCATTATGTGCCCAACCTGACCGTGGGTCCGATGGTTTGCAAGGCCTTGCGCAAGTATGGCGTCACCGCGCCCATCGATGTGCATCTCATGGTGTCGCCGGTCGACCGCATCATTGGTGACTTCATCGAGGCCGGGGCTACCTACATTACTTTTCACCCCGAAGCCTCCGATCATATTGACCGTTCGCTGCAACTGATCCGCAGCGGCGGCTGCAAGGCCGGGCTGGTGTTCAATCCGGCCACGCCCTTGCACTATCTGGATTACGTGCTGGACAAGATCGATATGGTGCTGCTGATGAGCGTCAATCCCGGATTTGGCGGCCAGCAGTTCATTCCCAAAACGCTGGAAAAACTGGCGGCGGCGCGCAAGCTGATTGATGCCAGCGGCCTGCCTATCCGTCTGGAAGTGGATGGCGGAGTAACGGCGAAAAACATCCGCCAGATCGCCGAAGCCGGAGCCGACACCTTTGTCGCCGGGTCCGCCATTTTCGGGGGCGGGGATTATCGCGCCGCCGTTGCCGCCATGCGCGCCGAGCTGGCGCTGGCCGGCAGCGTACAGGCCTGATCATGTTCAGTCTGATCGGCTTCACCCCGCGATTGATCATGTGTGACCTGGACGGAACACTGGTTGATTCCGCCAGCGACATCCATCACTGCCTGAACCTGGCGCTGGAGGACTTGGGCCTGGCGCAGGTCAGCCAGCAGCAAGTGCGCAACTGGGTCGGCCGCGGTGCATCGCGGCTGGTTTATTGTGTGCTGGAGGCCGGGCATCATGCCCCCGGCCTGCACGATGAATTGCTGGCCGGTTTCATGCGCCATTACCAGCTGGCGGTTTGCCAGTTCAGCCGCTTCTATGATGGCGTTCCTGAATTCCTGAAGGCTTGCCGTCAGGCCGGGATTCCGCTGGCCTGCGTCACCAATAAGCCGTATGCCCCGGCCAAGGCCTTGCTGGAGGCGCTGGACTGCCTGGGTGATTTCCGGTTGCTTGTCGGCGGCGATACGCTGCCGCACAAAAAACCGCATCCCGAGCCTTTATTGCATTGCCTGCGCCATTTCGAGGTCCGCCCCGGCGAGGCGTTGATGCTGGGAGATTCCCGGAATGACGTTGAGGCCGCCCGCGCCGCCGGGGTTCCCTGTGTCGCCCTGCCTTATGGCTACAATCATGGCGAACCCATCGAGGCCTGCGAGCCGACGTGGATCATTCCGCATCTCGGGGTGCTGCTGGATGCCGCGCCGTCTTGATTCCCGAAGCAAGTTGAATTACCGTAACTTCTTTATAGAGGCAGAAGTGGCAATGACCCCCGTTTTCCGCTGGCGATGGTGATCCCCCCGAACGTGTTGCACGCATAACCCCTGTCCGCCATTTGCCGCAAAGGTCTTTGCCATGATTTCCCACGAGCAGTTTGCCGAGTTCGCCCGTCAGGGCTACAACCGTATTCCCGTCGCCCTTGAATTGCTGGCCGACCTGGATACCCCGCTTTCCGTTTATCTCAAGGTTGCCAACCAGCCCTACAGCTACCTCTTCGAATCCGTTCATGGCGGAGAGCGGTGGGGCCGTTATTCCATTATCGGCCTGCCGTCGAAGCGCCGCCTCGTGGTCACGGGGCACAGTGTCCGCATTTATCAAGGCGACATCCTGCAGGACGATATCCGTACCGAAGACCCGTTGGCCTTCATTGAAGAGTTCCAGCAACAGTTCAAGGTGCCGGTCTTGGCAAACCTGCCGCGTTTTACTGGCGGGCTGGTCGGCTATTTCGGCTATGACTGTGTCCGTTATGTCGAAAAGAAGTTGGCGGCGGCAAACAAGCCCGACCCCATCGGCATGCCCGATATCCAGTTGATGCTGTCGGAGGAAGTGATTGTTTTCGACAATCTGAAGGAAAGCATCTATCTCATCACCCATGCCGACCCGACGGAAGCCAATGCCTATATGCAGGCGCTGGAGCGTCTGGAGCAGTTGTCGCATCGCCTGCGAACGGCAGGAGCCTTTACTTCGCAGCTCACGGATGCGCCGCCGACTCGCGAAAGCGACTTCCGTTCCAGCTTTGGTGAAGAAGCATTTCGCGCCGGTGTCGACCATATCAAGGAATATATCCTTGCCGGAGATGTAATGCAGGTGGTGCCGTCACAGCGCCTCACCGCTCCTTATGGGCATTCTCCCATGGCCTTGTACCGGGCCTTGCGCCACCTGAATCCCTCTCCCTACATGTATTTCGTCAATTGCGGCAATGCGCACATTGTCGGTTCCAGTCCGGAAATCCTGGCCCGGGTGCAGGAGGGCAGGGTAACCGTGCGCCCCATTGCCGGAACCCGACCGCGCGGCAAGACGCCGGAGCATGATCATGCTCTGGCGGCAGAGTTGCTGGCAGATCCCAAGGAAATTGCAGAACACCTGATGCTGATTGATCTGGGACGTAATGATGCTGGCCGCGTCAGTCAGGTCGGGCAGGTTACCGTCACCGAGAAGATGGCCATCGAACGTTACTCACACGTCATGCACATCGTGTCGAATGTTGAAGGGGTGCTAAAGGAGGGGGTTTCAGCCATCGACGTGCTGCGAGCCACGCTGCCAGCCGGAACGCTGTCCGGTGCGCCGAAGGTGCGCGCCATGGAAATCATTGACGAGCTGGAGCCGGTCAAGCGCGGTGTCTATGGCGGCGCCATCGGTTATCTGGGTTGGAACGGGGAAATGGATACCGCAATTGCCATTCGCACAGCGATTTTGAAGGACGGACTGATGCATGTGCAGGCCGGCGCAGGGGTTGTTGCGGACTCGGTTCCAGAAATGGAGTGGCTGGAAACCATGAATAAGGCCCGCGCCTGCATCCGTGCTGCAGAATTGGCGTCCAATCACCTAAAAATTAAGCAGTAAGGCGTTGCCAGCGTGCCGCAAACACGTATAATGCGGCACGTTTTTCGTGAAAGCCGGTATAGCTCAGTTGGTAGAGCAACTGACTTGTAATCAGTAGGTCGTGAGTTCGAGTCCCACTGCCGGCACCAGCGAAAAAAGGATACGAAGTTGCTTGACGAGTTGTTGTTAAATCTAGATAATTTCGTTCCTCGCGTTGGTGGGATTCCCGAGCGGTCAAAGGGATCAGACTGTAAATCTGACGGCTCAGCCTTCGAAGGTTCGAATCCTTCTCCCACCACCATTTATGCGCGGGTGTAGTTTAGTGGTAGAACTTCAGCCTTCCAAGCTGATAGTGCGGGTTCGATTCCCGCCACCCGCTCCAGGTTGGTTGAATTGCAACGCTCATATAGCTCAGTCGGTAGAGCACTTCCTTGGTAAGGAAGAGGTCACCGGTTCAAATCCGGTTATGAGCTCCATATTTCAGGCAGACGGCGATGGCCGCTTCTGCCTTTGTTGTTAATACAAAATGTTTGGCTAGATCACCCACGAGGGGAGAGTTGTCATGGCGAAGGCTAAGTTTGAACGCGATAAGCCGCACGTAAACGTCGGCACCATTGGTCACGTTGACCACGGCAAGACCACCCAGACGGCGGCTATTACCACCATTTGCGCGAAAGTGTACGGTGGTGAGGCCAAGGCATACGACCAGATCGATGCTGCCCCTGAAGAGCGTGCTCGTGGTATCACCATTAACACCGCCCACGTGGAATACCTGTCTCCCATTCGTCACTATGCCCACGTTGACTGCCCGGGCCACGCTGACTATGTGAAGAACATGATCACCGGTGCCGCCCAGATGGATGGTGCGATCCTGGTTTGCTCTGCTGCTGACGGCCCCATGCCGCAGACCCGTGAGCACATCCTCCTGTCCCGTCAGGTTGGTGTCCCGTACATTGTCGTGTTCCTGAACAAGTGCGACATGGTCGATGACGAAGAGCTGCTGGAACTGGTCGAGATGGAAGTCCGCGACCTGCTGAACAAGTACAACTTCCCTGGTGACGACACCCCGATCATTCGTGGTTCCGCACTGGAAGCCTTGAATGGCTCTGAGGGTCCGTTTGGTATTCCCGCCATCCTGAAGCTGGTGGAAACTCTGGATTCCTATATCCCAGAGCCCACCCGCGCCATTGACCAGCCGTTCCTGCTGCCGATCGAAGATGTGTTCTCGATCTCTGGTCGCGGTACCGTGGTCACCGGTCGTGTTGAACGCGGCATTGTCAAGGTAGGTGAGGAAGTGGAAATCGTCGGTATCAAGGATACCGTGAAGTCCACCTGCACCGGCGTTGAAATGTTCCGCAAGCTGCTGGACGAAGGCCGTGCCGGTGAAAACGTCGGCGTGCTGTTGCGCGGCATCAAGCGCGAAGACATTCAGCGTGGTCAGGTTCTGGCCAAGCCGAACAGCATCAAGCCTCACACCCAGTTCGTGTCTGAAGTGTACGTGCTGAGCAAGGAAGAAGGCGGCCGTCACACGCCGTTCTTCAAGGGCTACCGTCCCCAGTTCTACTTCCGTACAACGGACGTGACGGGCAACATCGAGCTGCCGGAAGGTGTCGAGATGGTGATGCCGGGTGACAACATCCAGATGACGGTGGAGCTTATCCATCCGATCGCCATGGATGAAGGTCTGCGCTTCGCGATTCGTGAAGGCGGCCGTACTGTTGGTGCCGGTGTTGTGGCCAAGATCATCAAGTAAGCTGCAACTGGCAAGGCCTGCATATCGTGCAGGCCTTGCTGTCTAAAAGTTACAGGCCAGTAGTTCAATTGGTAGAGCACCGGTCTCCAAAACCGGGTGTTGGGGGTTCGAGTCCCTCCTGGCCTGCCATTCTTATCCAAGTCAAGCTGACGGTTTATGACCACACAAGCTGAAAATGCCAAAACGAATAACGGTGCGAACATCCTTAAGTGGGGTTTTGCTGTTGTCCTGCTGATTGCGGCGACTCTGGGTAATCGCTATGCCCCTGAAGCAATGCCGCAAGTTCCGGCGTGGGCGCGTATTATCGTATTGGTGGTAGCCGGGTTGCTGGCAGCCGGTGTTTTACTGGTGACCACTCAGGGGAAGTCCTTCCTTAAGCTGCTTAAGGAGGCTCAGGTTGAGGCAAGGCGTGTTGTCTGGCCGACCAAAGATGAGACTTGGCAAACCACGTTGATTGTATTGGCGGTGGTTGTGGTTATGTCCCTGGTGCTTTGGGGCCTTGATACCCTGTTCGGCTGGATGATCTCCGCCATAATAGGCAGGTAAAGCATATGAGCAAGCGTTGGTATATTGTTCACGCCTATTCCGGGTTTGAAAAGCAGGTGATGCGTTCCCTTCAGGATCGTATTCTCCGTTCCGGCCTGGAGCACTTTTTTGGTGAAGTGCTGGTGCCGACGGAAGAGGTAGTGGAAATCAAGAATGGCGTGAAACGCAAAAGCGAGCGCAAGTTCTTTCCCGGATATGTGCTGGTTCACATGGAAATGAATGACGATACTTGGCATATGGTCAAGGATTGTCCGAAGGTGATGGGGTTTATCGGTGGCAAGGCAGATAAGCCGGCCCCGATTACGGATCGGGAAGCGGATGCGATTCTGAGTCGGTTGCGCCTGAATGCCGATGCTCCGCGTCCCAAGACTCTGTTTGAGCCGGGCGAAGTTGTGCGGGTGGCAGATGGGCCGTTTGCTGACTTCAATGGTGTTGTTGAGGAAGTCAATTACGAGAAAAATCGTCTCCGCGTGGCGGTGATGATTTTCGGTCGTGCAACGCCGGTGGATCTGGAATTTACCCAGGTTGAAAAGGCGGTTTAGTTTATTGTCGGGCCGGCTTGGTGTCGGCCTGGTTGTTGTTAGCCAAAGGGGAGCCGCAAGGCGTTAGTACCCACGGAGTCTGAAATGGCCAAGAAAATTGACGCATATGTCAAACTGCAAATCCCGGCTGGTAAAGCCAATCCGTCCCCACCCATTGGTCCTGCGCTGGGCCAACGCGGTGTGAACATCATGGCATTCTGTAAGGAATTCAATGCCGCGACCCAGAAGCTGGAACCCGGCATGCCGATTCCGGTGGTGATCACGGTTTACAGTGATCGCTCCTTCACCTTCGTGATGAAGACCCCTCCGGCCACGTATCTGCTCAAGAAGGCGGCTGGCATCAAGAGCGGTTCGCCTCGTCCCAATACCCAGAAAGTGGGTAAGGTGACTCGCGCCCAGCTGGAAGAAATTGCTGCCCTGAAGAAGCCTGACCTGACGGCTGCGGATGTGGATGCGGCAGTTCGTACACTTGCCGGTTCGGCTCGTTCCATTGGTTTGGATGTGGAGGTTTAACATGGCCAAGTTGAGCAAGCGTCAACAAGCTATCCGTGCCCAGGTCCAGCCTGGCAAGACCTACAGCATCGAAGCAGCTCTGAGTCTGCTGAATTCCCTGCCGCCCGCGAAGTTCAAGGAGTCGATTGACGTCGCCGTGAATCTGGGCGTGGATCCGCGGAAGTCGGACCAGGTGGTTCGTGGCGCGACCGTGCTTCCTGCCGGTACCGGCAAGACGGTGCGTGTTGCTGTGTTTGCCCAGGGCGCCAATGCCGAAGCAGCTAAGGCTGCCGGTGCGGACATCGTGGGTTTTGACGACCTGGCTGCCTCCATTCAAGGCGGCGATCTGAATTTCGATGTGGTTATTGCCACGCCGGACGCCATGCGCGTTGTCGGTAAGCTGGGTACCATTCTGGGTCCCCGCGGCCTGATGCCTAACCCCAAGGTAGGCACAGTGACGGCAGATGTAGGCACTGCGGTGAAGAATGCCAAGTCCGGTCAAGTGCGCTATCGCGTTGACAAGGGCGGCATCATTCACGCTCCGGTCGGCCAGATGGGTTTCAGTGCTGAAGCCATTCAACAGAACGTGGAAGCGCTGGTCGCTGATCTGAAGAAGGCCAAGCCTGCCACCTCCAAGGGTGTCTATATCAAGAAAGTGACTCTGTCCACCACCATGGGCCCGGGTCTCGCGATTGATCAGGCAACTCTGTCCGCCTAAGACGGCAAGCAGAATTTTCGGGATTTTCCCGAGCAAGGACTTTGTTACGCAATAAGCGTCAAAGACCTCAGGTGCACGAAAGTGCGTAATTGCGCAAGCAGCCTGCGTAGACGCGGTGTGGTTCAGTTAACGCTAACCCCCGCGTGAACGCCGATATTTTGTCGGCATTCAATTCGTTAGGAGGTTACTGTGACTCTGAAATTAGAGGACAAGAAAGAGATCGTTGCCGAGGTGAATAAAGTCGCCTCCGGTGCTTTCTCTGCAGTGGTAGCCAATTATCGTGGTCTGACTGTAGGTCAGTTGACCAAGCTGCGCGAAAAAGCCCGCGACCAGCAAGTGTACGTGCGTGTTGTTCGCAACACGCTCGCCCGCCGCGCTGTGGAAGGCACCTCTTTCGCTTGCTTGAACGACGATCTCGTTGGTCCGACCATTATTGGTCTGTCCCTGTCGGAAAACGACATGGGCGCGGCAGCCCGCCTGTTCAAGGACTTTGCCAAAGACAACCAGAAGATGGAAGTCATGGCCTTGGCCCTGAATGGTCAGCGTTACGATGCGAAGCAGATTGACGTTATCGCCAGCCTGCCGAACCGCGAAGGCGCATTGACCATGCTGGCATCCGTGCTGCAAGCGCCTGTATCGAAATTTGGCCGTCTGTTTACAGCTCTCAAAGAGAAGCTGGAAGAAGCCGCCTGATTTCTGCCCGATTTTGAACCATACCCAAGTGGAGAATTACCATGGCTCTGTCCAATGAAGAAATCCTGAATGCCGTTTCCGAAAAGACGGTGATGGAACTGGTCGAACTGATCAAGGCTTTTGAAGAAAAGTTTAATGTGTCTGCTGCTGCTGTTGCTGTCGCCGCGGGTCCCGCTGCTGCTGCCGTGGTTGAAGAACAAACCGAATTCAACGTGATCCTGACCAGCTTCGGCGCCAACAAGGTCAACGTCATCAAGGCGATCCGTGAACTGACCGGCCTGGGCCTGAAAGAAGCCAAGGATCTGGTTGAAGGCGCACCGCAAACCGTTAAGGAAGGCGTTAGCAAGGATGAAGCTGCTTCTGTCAAGAAGAAGCTGGAAGAAGCTGGCGCTACTGCCGACATCAAGTAAGCTGCCTTTACCGGTGCTTACTTGCGGTTGAACAAAGCGCAAAAAATGGCTGGCGGCTCATTATGGTCGCCGGCCTTTTTCTGTTTTCGGTAATTGATTCAAGGCTGTAGTGGCAGATTGTTGGACAATAAAACGTTCAGGTTTCGGTTTGTGCCGAATTGAGCGTGTTATGGCGAACAATTTGGCGGACCGGGCACTAATGTCCGGGTACCCAAGGCACCCAAGAACCGGCGTAAGCCGGTGACCCGATAGAGTTAAGTCTAGCTGAGGACTCCAGATGGCATACTCATACACCGAAAAGAAACGCATCCGAAAAAATTTCGGCAAGTTGCCCACGCTGATGGATGTGCCTTACCTGTTGGCGATCCAGGTGGACTCCTACCGCGCCTTTCTACAGGACGGCAAAAAGCCGCGTAGTCGTGAAGACCTCGGTCTGCAAGCGGCTTTCAAGTCGGTTTTCCCCATTGTCAGCTACTCCGGCAATGCGGCGTTGGAGTTCGTGGAATACCATCTGGGTCATCCCGGCTTTGATGTGCGTGAGTGCATCCTGCGCGGCCTGACTTATGCGGCGCCGCTCCGCGTTAAGATCCGCCTGATCATTTATGATCGTGAAGCTTCCGTGAAAACCATCAAGGACATCCGCGAGCAGGAAGTCTACATGGGTGAAATCCCCTTGATGACGGACAACGGCACCTTCGTGATCAATGGCACCGAGCGGGTCATCGTTTCGCAGTTGCACCGGAGTCCCGGCGTGTTCTTTGATCACGACAAGGGTAAGACACACTCGTCCGGCAAGCTGCTATACAACGCACGGATCATTCCTTATCGCGGTTCCTGGCTGGACTTCGAGTTCGATGCCAAGGATCTGGTATATGTGCGTATTGACCGTCGCCGCAAACTGGCGGCGACGATCCTGTTGCGCGCTTTGGGATACAGCTCAGACGAAATACTGGCTATGTTCTTCGAAACCACCAAGGTTTCGCATGATGACACCGGTTATCGCTTTGACCTCATTCCCGAACGTCTGCGTGGCGAAACCGCCTCGCTGGAAATTCGCGGCAAGGACAAAGTCATTGTAGAAGCGGGCCGTCGTATTACGGCCAAGCACATCCGCGAGATTGAAAAAGCAGGCATCAAGAGTTTGGAAATCCCTGCGGATTATTTACATGGCAAGGTGGTGGCCAAGACTTTGCTGCACCCTGCGACCGGTGAGCTGGTTTGCGAATGCAATACGGTGATCACGGCTGAAGTACTGACCCGCTTGCAGAAAGCCGGCATTCAGGCATTTGAAGTGCTGTACACCAATGAACTGGATCGGGGTCCGTTTGTCGCGGATACCTTGCGTGCTGATTCCAGCCGCACCGAGCTGGATGCCTTGGTTGAAATTTACCGCATGATGCGTCCAGGCGAACCGCCCACCAAGGATGCAGCGGAGAACCTGTTCAAGAACCTGTTCTTCACCGCCGAGCGCTATGACCTGTCAGCGGTTGGCCGCATGAAGTTCAACCGCCGGCTGACGCGCAATGATGACAAGGGCGAGGGCACCTTGTCCCGCACTGATATCGTTGATGTGCTGAAGACGCTGATTGACATCCGTAACGGCAAGGGTGAAGTGGACGATATCGACCACTTGGGCAACCGTCGTGTACGTTGTGTCGGCGAAATGACCGAAAACCAGTTCCGTGTTGGTCTGGTGCGCGTTGAACGTGCGGTCAAGGAACGTCTGAGCCTTGCCGAAAGTGAGAACCTGATGCCGCAGGACTTGATCAACGCCAAGCCGGTATCGGCAGCGATCAAGGAATTCTTCGGGTCCAGCCAGCTTTCGCAGTTTATGGACCAGAACAATCCGCTGTCGGAAATCACGCACAAGCGTCGCGTTTCCGCTCTCGGCCCCGGCGGTCTGACGCGCGAACGTGCGGGCTTCGAAGTCCGTGACGTGCATCCGACCCACTACGGCCGTGTCTGCCCCATTGAGACGCCTGAAGGCCCGAACATTGGTCTGATCAATTCGTTGGCCGTGTACGCCAAGGCCAATGATTATGGCTTCCTGGAGTCGCCATACCGCAAGGTCGTGAACGGGCAGGTGACGGATGATTCGGAATACCTCTCCGCCATTGAGGAAAGCATGTGCGTCATTGCACAGGCCGACTCGCGCGTGGATGGTGAAAACCGTCTGCTCGATGATCTGGTAGCTGTACGTTACAAGAATGAATTCACGGTGATGGCGCCGGAAAAAGTCACGCACATGGACATTTCGCCTCGTCAGGTGGTGTCGGCTGCGGCCTCGCTGATTCCGTTCCTGGAACACGATGATGCTAACCGCGCCTTGATGGGTTCGAACATGCAGCGTCAGGCAGTCCCGACCTTGCGCGCCGACAAGCCACTGGTCGGTACCGGCATGGAGCGTTATGTCGCCCGTGACTCCGGCGTCTGCGTGACGGCGACCCGTGGCGGCACAATCGATTATGTCGATGCCGCCCGGATTGTGATTCGCGTCAATGATGATGAGATGACAGCTGGTGAAGCCGGTGTGGACATCTACAACCTCACCAAGTACACCCGCTCCAACCAGAACACCTGTATCAACCAGAAGCCGATCGTCAATCGAGGTGATCTGGTGGCCCGTGGCGACATCCTCGCTGACGGACCCTCGGTCGATCTGGGTGAGTTGGCGCTGGGTCAGAACATGCGCGTCGCGTTCATGCCCTGGAACGGCTACAACTTCGAAGATTCGATCTTGTTGTCCGAGCGCGTGGTGCAGGAAGACCGCTTTACGTCGATCCACATTCAGGAATTGTCGTGTATTGCCCGTGACACCAAGCTGGGCTCGGAAGAAATTACGGCGGATATCCCCAATGTCGGTGAAGCCGCACTGAGTAAGCTTGACGAGTCGGGCATCATCTACATTGGTGCTGAAGTCAATGCCGGAGACATTCTGGTCGGCAAGGTGACACCGAAGGGTGAAACCCAGTTGTCGCCTGAAGAGAAACTGCTGCGCGCCATTTTCGGTGAAAAAGCCTCCGATGTTAAGGACAGCTCCCTGCGTGTACCTTCCGGCACCAAGGGCACCGTCATTGATGTGCAGGTCTTCACCCGTGACGGTGTCGAGAAGGACAGCCGCGCGCTGGCCATTGAAAAGTCACAACTCAATGCCTACCGCAAGGACTTGAAAGAAGAGTTCCGCATTTTTGAAGAGGCGGCCCGTTCCCGTCTGTTGCCCTTGCTTAAAGGGCAGTCGGTCAATGGCGGAGCCGGATTCAAAAAGGGTGACCTGCTGACAGAAGACACCCTCAATGCCATGACCTTTGACAAGTGGTTCGAATTGCGCCCGACGGAAGAAGCCATTGGCGAGCAGCTCGAACGCGTGCAAACCTATCTGAAAGAGCGGGAAGAGGAAATCGAAGCCCGTTTCGAAGACAAGAAGCGCAAGATCACCACGGGTGACGATCTGACCCACGGTGTACTGAAGGTAGTCAAGGTTTACCTGGCCGTGAAGCGCCGCATCCAGCCGGGTGACAAGATGGCCGGCCGTCACGGTAACAAGGGTGTGGTTTCGGTCATCATGCCGGTTGAAGACATGCCGTACGATGAGAACGGTGATCCGGTCGATATCGTGCTGAATCCGTTGGGCGTTCCGTCGCGTATGAACGTGGGCCAGATTCTGGAAACCCACCTAGGTTGGGCGGCCAAGGGATTGGGCAAGAAAATCGGGCGTATGCTGGACGAGCAGCGTCAGGCATCCGAACTGCGCGAGTTCCTCGACAAGATCTACAATCAGATCGGTGGCGAGAAGGAAGACCTCAACGAGCTCACCGACAGCGAAGTGATGAACATGTCCGCCAATCTGCGCGGCGGCGTGCCCATTGCGACACCCGTATTTGATGGTGCTCATGAGAGCGAAATCAAGGCTTTGCTGAGGCTCGCCGACCAATCCGAGAACGGTCAGCAGTGGCTGTACGATGGTCGGACCGGCGAGCGTTTTGACCGTCAGGTGACCGTCGGCTACATGTACATGCTGAAGTTGAACCACTTGGTCGATGACAAGATGCACGCCCGTTCCACCGGCTCCTACTCCCTGGTTACCCAGCAACCGCTGGGCGGCAAGGCGCAGTTCGGTGGCCAGCGTTTCGGGGAAATGGAAGTGTGGGCGCTGGAAGCTTACGGCGCCACTTACACCCTCCAGGAAATGCTGACTGTGAAGTCCGATGATGTGAATGGCCGTACCCGCATCTACAAGAATATTGTTGATGGCGATCACCGCATGGAACCGGGCATGCCCGAATCCTTCAATGTGCTGATCAAGGAAATCCGGTCGCTCGGTATCAATATCGAGTTGGATAACGAATAAGCGCATCGCAGCGCCGGGGGAGGTGATGCCTCCCCTCCGTTCACCTGATTTGCTGGAAAGAATGCCATGAAAGATTTGCTGAACCTGTTGAAAAAAGACGGTCAGGACGCAGAATTCGACCGTATCCGCATCGGTCTGGCCTCCCCGGACATGATTCGTTCGTGGTCCTTCGGGGAAGTGAAAAAGCCGGAAACCATCAACTACCGCACTTTCAAGCCCGAACGTGACGGCCTGTTCTGCGCCAAGATATTTGGTCCGATCAAGGATTACGAGTGCCTGTGCGGCAAGTACAAGCGCATGAAGTTTCGCGGCATCATCTGCGAAAAGTGCGGTGTCGAAGTCACCTTGACCAAGGTTCGCCGTGAGCGCATGGGGCACATTGAACTGGCCTCACCGACCGCGCACATCTGGTTCCTGAAGTCGCTGCCGTCCCGTATTGGTCTGATGCTGGACATGACGCTGCGCGATATTGAACGCGTTCTTTATTTCGAGAGCTTTGTCGTGATCGAGCCGGGCATGACCCCGCTGGAAAAGGGCCAGTTGCTGTCGGATGAAGACTATTACACCGCTCTCGAGGAGTATGGTGACGAATTTGACGCCAAGATGGGTGCCGAAGCCATTCAGGCTCTGCTGAAGGAAATCGATCTGGAGGCCGAAGTGGTTCGCCTGCGTGAAGAAATTCCGCAAACCACGTCGGAAACCAAGCTGAAGAAGCTGTCGAAGCGCCTGAAGCTGATGGAAGCCTTTTCCAATTCCGGCAACAAGCCGGAATGGATGGTCATGACGGTGCTGCCGGTGTTGCCGCCGGATTTGCGTCCGCTGGTGCCGCTGGATGGCGGTCGTTTTGCGACCTCTGACCTGAACGATCTGTATCGTCGTGTCATCAACCGGAATAACCGGCTGAAGCGTCTGCTGGAACTGAGCGCTCCCGACATTATCGTGCGCAACGAGAAGCGCATGCTGCAGGAAGCTGTGGACGCCCTGCTGGACAACGGCCGTCGCGGTCGCGCCATCACCGGTTCCAACAAGCGCCCGCTGAAGTCCCTGGCTGACATGATCAAGGGTAAGCAAGGCCGCTTCCGTCAGAATTTGCTCGGGAAGCGTGTCGATTACTCCGGTCGTTCCTTGATCGTGGTGGGCCCGACCCTGCGGCTGCACCAGTGCGGCCTGCCGAAGAAGATGGCTCTGGAATTGTTCAAGCCCTTCATCTTCGCCAAGCTGGAAAGCAAAGGGCTGGCGACCACCATCAAGGCCGCCAAGAAGATGGTTGAGCGCGAAACCGCCGAGGTCTGGGATATCCTGGCCGACGTGATTCGCGAACATCCTGTGATGCTGAACCGTGCGCCGACGCTCCACCGTCTGGGCCTGCAGGCATTCGAGCCGGTGCTGATCGAAGGCAAGGCCATCCAGCTGCACCCGCTGGTTTGTACCGCCTTCAACGCCGACTTTGACGGTGACCAAATGGCCGTACACGTACCGCTGACGCTGGAAGCCCAGCTTGAAGCGCGTGCGCTGATGATGTCGACCAACAACATCCTGTCGCCTGCCAACGGCGACCCGATCATCGTCCCGTCTCAGGACGTGGTGTTGGGCCTGTATTACATCAGCCGTGACCGGGTCAACGCCAAAGGCGAGGGCATGATCTTCGCGGACTTCGCCGAAGTTACCCGCGCCCTTGGCAATAAGGCAGTTGAGTTGCATGCACGGGTCAAGGTTCGTATCCGTGAAGTCACGGTCGACGACGAAGGCCTGCGCAATGAACGCACCTTCATTGCCGATACCACTCCCGGCCGCTGCATGCTGTGGGATATCGTGCCGGAAGGTTTGCCTTTCAGCATCATCAACCAGCCGATGACCAAGAAGAACATCTCGAAGCTGATCAATACCAGCTACCGTACGCTGGGCTTGAAGGACACCGTGGTGTTTGCCGACCAGCTGATGTACCTCGGTTTCCGTCAAGCGACGTATTCCGGAGTGTCCGTCGGTATGGAAGACATGGTTATTCCTCCGCAAAAGCAGACTTTGATCGGCGCTGCGGAAGACGAAGTCCGTGAAATCGAAGCCCAATTCTCCTCAGGTCTGGTGACTGCAGGTGAGCGTTACAACAAGGTGGTCGACATCTGGTCCCGCGCCAACGAATTGGTGGCGAAGGCGATGATGGACAACTTGTCCACCGAAAAAGTCATCAACAAGCAGGGTGACGAGGAAAGCCAGAAATCGTTCAATTCGATCTTCATCATGGCGGACTCCGGCGCCCGGGGTAGTGCGGCGCAGATTCGCCAGTTGGCCGGTATGCGTGGCCTAATGGCCAAGCCCGATGGCTCCATCATTGAAACGCCCATCAAGGCGAACTTCCGTGAAGGCCTGACTGTTCTCCAGTACTTCATCTCGACTCACGGCGCCCGTAAGGGTCTGGCCGATACCGCGTTGAAGACGGCGAACTCCGGTTACCTGACCCGTCGTTTGGTGGATGTGGCCCAGGATCTGGTGATCACCCAGGTGGATTGCGGCACTTCCAAGGGACTGCTGATGTCTCCGCTGATTCAGGGCGGTGATGTGGTTGAGCCTTTGCGTGAGCGCGTACTGGGTCGTGTAACGGCCGTGGATGTCATCATCCCGGGCTCTGATGATGAAATCATCGCGCCTGCCGGCACCCTGCTGGATGAAAAGTGGGTTGAGAAGCTGGAGTTAGCCGGCGTTGACGAAGTCATCGCCCGCTCCGTGATTACCTGTGAAACCCGATATGGTGTTTGCGCCAAGTGCTACGGTCGCGATCTGGCCCGTGGTCATCAAGTGAACATCGGCGAGTCCATCGGTGTCATGGCGGCTCAGTCGATTGGCGAGCCGGGAACCCAGCTCACCATGCGTACGTTCCACATTGGTGGTGCGGCCAGCCGGGCTTCCGCGATTTCCAGCGTACAGGTTCGCAATGACGGCACTATCCGTTTCCATAACATCAAAACGGTACAGCACCTGAACGGCAATCTGGTCGCCGTTTCCCGCTCAGGTGAAGTCGGTGTTGCCGATAACCGTGGCCGCGAGCGCGAGCGCTACAAGCTGCCTTACGGCGCTGTGATTACCGTAAAGGATGGCCAGGAAGTGAAGGGCGGTCAGATCGTCGCCAACTGGGATCCGCACACCCACCCGATCATCACGGAAGTGGCGGGTCGTGTGAAGTTTGCGCACATGGATGAAGGCATCACCGTCCGTCATCAGACGGATGAGCTGACAGGCCTGACCAATATTGAAATCATCGATCCGAAGGATCGTCCGGCAGCCGGCAAGGACTTGCGGCCAGCCATCGCCCTGACGGACGAACATGGCAACCAGTTGCGTCTGGAAGGGTCTGATCAGCCAGTGATGTACTTCCTGCCTGCCTTGGCCATTACCAGCCTACAGGACGGGACCATCGTTGGAATTGGTGACGTTATTGGCCGTATTCCTCAGGAATCGTCGAAGACCCGTGACATCACCGGGGGTCTGCCGCGTGTGGCCGACCTCTTTGAAGCCCGCCGTCCCAAGGAACATGCCATCCTGGCCGAGAAAAGCGGCGTCATCAGCTTTGGCAAGGAAACCAAGGGTAAGCACCGTCTTATTATCACGCCGGAAGATGGCGCTGAGATTTACGAGGAGCTGATTCCGAAGTGGCGTTCAATCAACGTGTTCGAAGGTGAGCGCGTGCAACGGGGCGAAGTGATTTCTGATGGTCCGCAGAACCCTCATGACATCCTGCGTTTGAAGGGTGAAACGGCGCTGGCTTCCTATATCGTCAACGAAGTCCAGGATGTTTACCGTTTGCAAGGTGTGCGGATCAACGACAAGCATATCGAAGTCATCATTCGTCAGATGTTGCGTAAGGCGGACATTCTTGAAGGCGGGGATACCTCTTTCATCAAGGGTGAGCAAGTTGAATACGCGCGCATGCAGGAGGAGAACGAAGAAGCGCTGTCGGAAGGCAAGTTCCCGGCTCGTTTCGAGCGGGTACTGATGGGGATCACCAAGGCCTCGCTGGCTACGGACTCCTTCATCTCCGCTGCGTCTTTCCAGGAAACAACCCGGGTTCTGACCGAAGCTGCGGTTACCGGCAAGGAAGACGATTTGCGTGGCTTGAAGGAAAACGTGGTAGTCGGGCGTCTGATTCCGGCAGGTACCGGCTTTGCGTATCATGCCGAGCGCCGTCGCCTGCGTCAGGAAGAGTTGGCTGTTCCTGAAGCTGCGTTGACGCCTTCTGCACCGAGCATGAGTGATGTGGAGCAGGCGCTTTCCGAAGCGTTGAACCAGGGGGAGTAATTTCTCTGGGTAGAGAAATGGGCGCGATTATCGCGCCCATTTTTTTGATTGATATTCCATCAAACGATATAACAAGCCCTGTACAAAAATCTCAAGATAACTATAATGCCTCGCAACAGGACGACACATTGACTGAAAGGATTCAGCATGCCAAACCAGCTTTCCAGCTTTCCAGCTTTCCAGCTTTCCAGCTTTCCAGCTTTCCAGCTTTCCAGCTTTCCAGCTTTCCAGCTTTCCAGCTTTCCAGCTCGTTAGCTCGTAATATTCAAATAAAACATATTTGAAAGTGACTTGTTCAGCGCGATAACAATGGATGTTAAGCCAGAATATATTGTATTTTTTAATAATCAGTACTGCATCGGAACACCGATAGTACTGTTCCCGAGAAATCAAAACCAAGGAGAGTCTGTATGTTAAAGTTCAACCAACGTGGTCAAGGAATGACAGAGTACATTATTATTGTAGCGTTGATAGCTGTTGCTGCAATCGGTGCATTCAGGTTTTTTGGCCAAACCGTAAGAACTCAAGCAGCAGTAGCGGCCAATGAAATTGGTGGTAATGATAATGGTGCAGCTCGTGCTGGCGTGCGCGCGGCAGCAGGAGCTACGACGGTTGAAGCACTGCGTTCCAAGACCTTGTCAAACTACGAGGTTGGCAATAGGTAAAATGGGGATATCAGAGGGATTTGGTTAATGAGTCGCTGGCAAGGAGGCCAATCACTACCGCTGATGATGGTTTTTATTATTGCTCTGTCTTCTGGTGCTTTTTATTTATTCAATACCGGCATGCTGTTGATAGAGCGAATAAAAATAACCTCATCAGCGGACCACGTGGCGTATGCGGTTGCGATTCAGCAGGCAAGATTATTGAATTTGAATGCTTATTTGAATCGCGCGGCCATAGCAAACCAGCTGGCTGTTGCGCAGAATATAAGTGTGGCTTCCTGGGGTATGTTTGTTCAGCCGATTCCTCAGCGTGCTTCTCCTTTGTTGATTCCACCCATGACGCCGGTTGGGGCGCCGATTGTGCAAATCAGTAATATGGTGGCGCTTGGAATGCGGCCTATTGCGGAAAGCATGGGGGCATTCATTTTGCAGAATCAATTAGCCAATGTTTCGATTAAAGAACATCAGCGATTATTGAATACACTTTATTATCCGGTATTGTTAAAAGATACACCGGCTACCATACTGGGTGCTTCCGGGCTTGGGAGGGAGGGTGTCAAATTTAATTATGTAGTTACTTCTGATAATTTTGCGTCTTTTGTTGATCGATATGCTGATGCTGAAAGGATGCGGTTGCAGTCGGTCATGATGGATTCCCGTGATCCTTTTACCGCAGCCAGAAAACGTTGGGATGAAGGGTTTGGATTGGCGAAGTGCAGCAAGTGGACCCCAAACATGCCATATTTTGAGATGATCAAGCGCGGGGGTACGCAGCTCTTGGGGTTGGATGAATGGAAAGGCATGGATACATTCTCGTTACATACTTACACAGGTTATTGGAAGAGCAGGAAATTGAGGTTGCCAAAATGGGTGTGTGCGCACACAGAGTATCCGGTGGGTTATGGCTCCTCAGTAACCTCTAAAAATGGCGGAAATGCTGACTCCAGAGACGTTGCTTCATTTGACGGTTCCTGGTCTGCCAACCCAGCGGGCTCGTCAGCGAGTTCAGGGTCAAGTCCGTTGTGGGACTCGAGGCGGGGGAGTCGTGCGATGGCGCCCGCAGTGCCGGAATTCTACGATCTTTCAGCCGAAATTCTGAAGAAACAAGAGCCTGTGCTGAATGTTGTCATTCGGTTGTACAAGGCCAAGCGTGAATTGCTGACTACGGCAGGGCGCTCGGCGGTTAAAGTTGGAGGCGGTTTGCAGCAGTTTGAGAAAATGCCGAATAATCGAATGGAGGCTTCGTCGCGGGCGGTAGTCTACTTTGATCGTCCACAGTCGCATCATCGGAATGGCATCAGTCGTGAGAAAGCCAGTCTTTTTAATCCTTATTGGCGGGTTCGACTGGAGTCACTGAGGGAGGTGGATCGTGCGGCCCTGTCTGTGCCGTAGCGCGGCTATGCACCCTATGTATTTGAATCGCGGGCAAGCGATGGTCGAATTTGTAGTCGGGGTCATGGTCGTGGTTCTGTTCCTGGTGTTGATTCCGCTACTTGGAAAGCTGCTCCAGATCAGGATGAAAGTGGTTGAGGCTGCCAATTATGTCGTTTGGGAACAAGCCAAAGGGGTGGCGGAAGATGATGCCGGAATGGGGATGACGGTCGGTCATCGCTTTTTCTCGGCGCAAGGGATAGGAGTCAATTCAGAATGGAAACAGCACGCTAATCATCAAGGCTGGCTAACCAATAAAGGAAAAATCATGGTTGATGGGACAGCAGTCAAGGTTCTGACAAATACAATAAGCGATAAAAGCTTTAAGTCAGTTCGGCAACTAACCAGTGCTTTGAGTCTTTCTACGACAAATCTGGTTAGTCCCGCCGTGGTAGTTAAAGTTAATAATCTTGAAGAGTATGCCTGGTTGCCGGATTCGCTAACCATGACGCAGCAATTTTCGATAGTCAGGGATAGCTGGACATCTAGCTCACCTCAGGATGTTCAGTTAAGGATTGGCCGCGCTACTGTACTTCATCCTTATCCGAAATTGCAAAGGCCGATAATATCGACGGTAAACAATTTATTGAGTTTGATTTTCGGGGAAATCCAGGTAAAAACAAATTTGGTAAATCCGGAGGTTGTCCCGAAGGACAGGCTTGTGAAATATGAGGACTGAAACCGGGTGCGAATAATTTGCTTGATGATTACTCTGTGTTGGAGGGCTGTGGCTGCTGCGGAAGCTTCTATAAGCGACCTGAATAGCATTTTTGGAAAAGAGGTGGCTATTGAGCTATTGGTGGGTGATATGGTTGTTCAGCAGAGGCGGTCTGAAATTTATGGCTTTAAATCAGTCGGGTGCTGGGTTTCGTGTGTGTCGTCGATGCTGGGAAAGCGCCGGATACCATTTTATATTTTCAATAGCGGAGTATCCTTCAAGTTAAATAGGAAAATCGGCACGCTGATTTTTGATGGTCCTTCCAGGCCATTTATGGGCTACATTGTTGTTTCGCATCAATCAATGGCAACAACTGGGACGGTTTTACCATTTGATCGTGTGTACGGCGTCAAATTATTTGATGTCGAGAGCCGCGATGGAAATGGCTTTTTTCGAACAATGCTGGTGAAGGTAGCTGCCCGGGCCGATGTTGAATTAATGATTAAATCTGCTGTACGTCGCGGCTACGCAATGGAGCGGCAAGGGGTAAATGGAAGTTATTATATATTGAGCGATGGATCGAGTGAGTTGGTTGTTAGTGTAATTAATGAGAGGCCTGGGTTTTCAATGCTGATCAACATGAAGAGTGGGCAGAAGTAATGTTAACCAGACAAGGTGGAAGTGTTGTGATGGAATACCTGTTGGCAACGTCGATATTAATACTGGTTGTCGTTATTGGATCTGCAGCTAACCCCGGTGTTGGAGATATGCTGACCGATGCGTTTAAAACTGCATATGGAAAGTATTCATTATTGCTGGCTGTTATGGACTCCTCGCCATGAATCCAATTGCAAAGCTGGATCGGAAAACCACAGTGCTGTTGGTTGCTGTCGTTTTCGGGGTGTCGGGCGCTATCGGCGCCAATTACTACCTGAACAGAACCATTAATGAAATCAAGCGACATGAAAGTGTAACGGCCAGTGTGGTCGTTGCGAGGAGTGAGTTGCCGGCAGGAGCAACGATTACTCCCGATACGGTCTCGGTTCGAGAAATCCCCCTGGAGTGGGTGCAATCAGCGGCAGTGAAGCCGGAGCATTTTGAAAGTATTGAAAATGCAACACTTAAGGAGCCCATGGGCAAGGGTGAAATGATCATGTGGTCGATGGTGGAGAAGGTCGGCGAACAGGCTGTGTCGGCTGTCGTGGTTAAAGGACGTCGGGCAGTTACGGTGCCGGTGGATGAAATCAGCTCCTTGTCGGGCATGTTGCAGCCTGGGGACCTGATTGATCTGGTTGTTACCGTAAACATCGACGATCAGGCCATCAGTTTTCCCTTATTGCAGCAGGTTCGGGTTATTGCCACCGGCTCCCGCATGCGGGTTATGACAGAAGAGGAAGGTGGTGCGCAGTATTCGACGATTACCGTGGATGTCACGCCGGAGGAGGCCCGAAAGATCATTGCCGCAAGAGATGGCGGGCAATTGACCGCAATGCTTCGCAACCCCGGCGATCGACAACCTATCGGTACATATCGACTGGGCATGAATGATGTTCTGGGGTCAGGTACGGTGCCGGTAAAGCTTGGCGGAGCCAAGGTTGCAAGTCCGGTGGCGACGGGACAAGGGGTGAGAATTATCTACGGGGATCAACTATGAAATACCGGAAGCGGGTTGTCCCTGTCATCTTGATGTCCTTAGTTGCGTGGTCTGGAGTGTCAGCACCGCATGCTGAAGAGGCCGTGGAGAAAATTCCGGCCGCAGGTGAAGAGCTTCGCTTGTATGCCGGGGATGTGCATTTCATCGAAGGCGCTGGAATTTCAGAGGTGATGGTTGGCAGCAGCGAAGTGGTCAATGCATCCGCCCTTGGCGCCAAAGGACTGTTGATTTCCGCCAAAGGGCCCGGCGAAACAACGATTCGCGTATGGCGCGGCGGAGTGCAGAAAATCTATTACGTGCATGTGTTCCCTGAAAACATGCAAAGAGTTTACAGAGAGATCAAGGGCCTGATTGCAGGAGTCCCCGGTGCCCGATTGCTATGGCTGGGTAACAATCTGGTCGTTGAGGGTGAAGGTGTGTCCTTGCATGACCGCCAGCGACTGGGGCGCTTGCTTGCAGCTTATCCCTCCGTGGTGAATATGCTGCAGGAACAGAGCCGTGAGCGCGCGACCATGATTTATATGGATGTCCGGATCATCGAGTTTTCAAGGAGTGGGATCAGCAGTCTTGGAGTGGATTGGGCTGATGACATGGCCGGCCCGATATGGGCGGCAGCGGGTGATGTGCACAAGAGCACCGGTTTTCAGTCAGGTGTACTGAAGGATGTTACCGGGTTGCCGGCCACTCCGCGTGTATCTCCGTTTCAGACGTACTTCGGCATCGCCACTCGCCTGGACAGCCGGATCAATTTGCTGGAGCAGAGCGGCGAAGCCTTGATGGTGGCTCACCCGATCCTTTCATGCCGGAATGAAGGTAAAGCCAGTTTCCTGTCCGGCGGGCAGGTGCCTTTTGCATCCGCATCCGCCACTGGCACCCCCTCGGTAGAATTCAAGGATTACGGCATCAAGCTGGAGATAGAACCGGTGCTGGGTGATGATCAGACGGTTTTTGCCAGGATAGCCGCCGAGGTCAGTGATCTCGACAAGTCGACCACGGTCAATACGGTACCGGGTTTGTTGACCCGGCGGACTGAAACCGAATTCAGTATGAAAGTGGGCGAAACCATTGTCTTGAGTGGGTTGGTCAACAAAACAACAGGTACGGATGAGAACTCTGTTCCCGGATTGGGACGTATTCCGTTACTGGGCAAATTTTTCAGCAGCAAATCAAAATCATCACGCCGTAGTGAGTTGGTCATTTTTGTCACACCCATGGTGCAGGATGCCATCAGGCCGGCGTTGGCAACCGTGGTTGGAGAGAGCGAAAAAGTGCTGCAGCGGGAGACGGCTGATGCCAACGTGCTTCGGCCATTGTCTTCTCATGTGCCAGTACCCTCTTCGGATAATAAGAGTGAGGGCGATCAACCATGATCCGGGTCCATATCCAATTCCGGGATGGAACTGATGAGTTGATGGCGTTGCCGGATGTGGCGGTTCTCGGCAAGTCTCCGCAGTGTGAGTTACCGCTCAAGGGATGGTTTGTGGGCAAGGAGCATGCTCGCCTGTTTCGTTCGCCGCTGGGCATCATGGTTGAAGACCTAGGGGGTGGGGTCCAGGTAAACGGTCGGAAAACAGCCCATCAAGGCCCTTTGTCGCCAGAAGATGTTGTGGAAGTTGCCGGCTACAGGATTGTCGTGATGGAAAGCGCTGATGATGAGGTGACTGCCGCCGTCAAGGAAGATCGTGAACCAAGCTTGAAGGAGTCGATTTCCGCATCAGGCAACATGGAGGCAGATCCAGCGCCAAGTCTTTCGGCGTCTGTCTCCGCATTGCAGGCGGAGTGGCGTACTCGACTGCATGATCTGTTGCTGCAGAGGATGGATCTGCGGCGAACCGACATCTCTGGAATGACGGACAGCCAGTTGCGGGAAGAGGCCGCGCGCATGCTGCGCGAGTTGTTGCGGGAGCAGCGGAATGAATTTCCCGAGCAATTGGATCAGGCGTTGTTGCTCAGCCAGGTGCTGAATGAGGCGGTGGGCCTTGGGCCGCTGGAGGAATTGCTGGCTGATGATGCTGTCACGGAAATCATGGTGAACCGCCATGATGAGATTTTTGTGGAGAGTCGCGGGCGACTGGTTCGGCATCCGATGGTATTCAGCAGCAATCAGGCCGTCATGGCGGTCATTGAGCGTATCGTGGCCCCCATTGGGCGGCGGATAGACGAAAGCTGCCCGATGGTCGATGCGCGCCTTCGGGATGGATCCCGGGTTAATGCCATTATTCCTCCGCTGGCGCTGAAGGGGCCGTCGCTGACCATCCGGAAATTCTCCAGGAAGCGATTGGGCATCGCCCATCTGGTCGGGTTCGGCAGTTTGTCATCGGAGATGGCGGATTTTCTGGAAGTTTGCGTGTTGCACAAGCGCAATATCGTGGTTTCGGGGGGAACCGGCTCCGGTAAGACGACCTTGCTGAATGTCCTGTCGAACTTCATCCCGGAAGGGGAGCGGATTGTCACCATTGAGGATGCGGCCGAGTTGCAGTTGGATCACGAGCATCTGGTGTCGCTGGAGTCGCGCCCGGCCAACAGCGAAGGCAAGGGGCAAATTGCCATACGTGACTTGGTCAGGAACTCCCTGCGCATGCGTCCTGATCGCATTGTTATTGGTGAATGCCGGGGGCCGGAGGCGCTGGATATGCTGCAGGCCATGAACACCGGGCATGAAGGCTCCCTGACCACCCTCCATGCAAATACGCCCCGCGATGCTTTGTCACGGATGGAGACGCTCATCATGATGGCAGGCATGGATTTACCCCTGAGCGCGATTCGTGAGCAGATTGCCTCGGCGGTCGACATCATTGTCCAGCAAACCCGGTTTGCTTGCGGCACCCGCATGATTACCTATATCTCTGAAATTACCGGTATGGAAGGCGGGCGTATCCAGATGCAGGATATTTTCCGGTTTCGTAAGGGCATCACCCTCGCCCAGGGCAAGACTTTCGGGGAATTTGTTCCCGGCGACATGTTGCCGTCGTTTTATGAGGAGTTAATGGCGGCCGGAATCCCGCTTGATTTGTCCTTGTTCAAATGCACTCCGGGTCCGGAGGGGCGGGCATGATCTGGCTGATCTCCCTGCTGGCCGCCATGGCGTCTGCTTTGCTGGCATGGGTGCTGGCGGAGGCGTCGGAGCATCTGGCGGCTCAGGGCAAGCATCAGGAAGGGCTCAAGAGGTTGGAGCAACAGCTGGCCGCTTTGTTCCTGTTCGTGGATGTCCGCAAACTTGTTTTGCTGAATCTTGCATTGATGGGTTTGGTGACAGTCGGCGTGTGGTTACTGGCCCGAAATCCGGTGTTGCCGGTCCTGGTGCCGGTGCTTTTCCTGTTGGCGCCGGGGTGGGGCTACCGGTTCATCCGTGTCAGGCGCCAGAAACAATTTGAGCAACAGCTTCCGGATGCCATTCAGTCCCTTTCGGGAGCCTTGAAGGCCGGTGCCAGCTTGAATGCCGGCTTTATGCAACTGGCCCAGGAGTCTTCGCCGCCATTGTCGCAGGAAGTGGAGTTGATCATTCGTGAGCAGCGCCTGGGAGTGTCCCTTGATTCCGCATTGAGCAACTTGGGCAGGCGCATGCCGCTGCCAACGGTGGTATTGCTGGTCTCGACCATCCGTATAGCGGCTGAAACCGGCGGTGAGTTGGCCGAAGCATTGTCCAGGACTGCCACCACCATGCGCTCCATAGCCCAGGCTGAAGGCAAGATTGCTGCCTTGACGGCGCAGGGGAAGATGCAGGCTTGGGTGGTTGGCTTGCTGCCGATGTTACTGCTGTATGTGTTGAGCCGTATGGAGCCGGTTGCGATGGCCAAACTCTGGACGACCACGTTGGGGTGGGGGGTGATCGCCGTGATCGTTTTTTTGGAGTTTATGGGTGTTTGGTTGATTCGTCGTATTGTGGCGATTGATGTCTGAGCCATGGACAATTTGATATTCCTCCCTTTCGTGTTGTGCCTGGGACTTGCTCTGGGCTTGTCTCTTTGGTTGCTGGCCAGTCTGGTGCTGGCGGTGCCGGTCGAGGATCGCTCTTATCTGGACCAGCCGCCTCTGGGGTTTCGACTTTGCTGGTGGGGCATTCATATTATGGCCTGGTACATTCAAGACCATATCCCGGCCAGGTTGGCGGTCAGGCTTGAACAGCGTTTGCAAAAAGCCGGTCTGGATTATGTGCTGACTCCGGCCCAAGTATTGGGGGGGCAATGCATGGGGCTGCTTGTCGGAGGTGCCGGTGGCTGGGCCGTTGCTTTGCTTTTACAGCTCCAGGGTAACTCCCTGTCGTTTGGATTGGCTGCTCTGGGGTTCCTTTATCCGCTGATCTGGATGGGTGAGCGCATCAGCGCCCGGAGCAAGGACCTGCTGAAAACGCTGCCGTTTTACCTGGATATCGTCACCCTTTGTGTTGAGGCCGGACTTAACCTCAACGGCGCCCTGAAACAGGCGACCTTGAAGGGCCCGCCGGGAGTGCTTCGCGAAGAGTTCCAGCGCATTCTCCGGGATATACGGGCGGGTAAACTAAGAGCGGAAGCCTTGAGGGGCTTTGCGGCAAGGGTCGGGGAGCCGTCGGTGACGACACTGGTTTCGTCGATTGTCCAGGCGGAGTCCCTTGGGATGAGCTTGGGGCCCATGCTGCGGGCACAGGCGGAACAGCGCCGGCTTGAACGGTTTCTGCGGGCCGAAAAACTGGCCATGGAAGCTCCGGTCAAAATGTTGTTGCCGCTAGTGGCTTTTATTTTTCCATGTACCTTTGTGGTGCTGGGTTTTCCAATCGTCATGATGTTCAAGGATATTCAATAAGGACGGTGCCATGGACGGGACAATGGTTGAGACACCGGCGGGTTACCTGCAAATAACACCTGCCGTGACATTTACCCGCAGATTGGCGGGCTTGCTGGGCGCGCGGTCCCTGGGCAGGGATGAAGCCCTGTTACTTTACCCCTGTGCCGGAATACACACCCTGGGTATGCGGTTTGCCATTGATGTCTTGTTTCTGGATGCAGGAGGCTTACCCCTGCAGCAGCAATCTTGTGTCCTGCCCTGGCGGCTGGTCACCGCACCGCCTCAAACGGTCATGACTTTGGAGTTGGCGGCAGGCAGGTTGGATCGTAACTATTGTGATGGCTTGAAGTGGAGCGGCTTGGCGGCGATAGCCCGGGGTTTGACTCGTGCATAAGCTGTTATCCATCCATCAGCAAGGGTCTACTCTGACCGAGTTTGTGGTGGTGGGGCCATTGATTGTGCTGATGTCCATGGCGGGCTTGCAAATGATCATGCTGCAGTATGCCCGCCTGAACCTGGACTACGCTGGCTATGAGGCGGCCCGCGCCGGTTCGAGGCACAACGCCACTCCTGAGCCCATACGTGAAGCCTGGTTCAGGGCGCTGACGCCAATGCTGGTCACCTCCGGAGCACTGCCGAATCTGGCGCTTCCGGAGGACCCGAGGTTGGCATCCGGACTGGCCAGAAAGGCGGCCATGGCGGCCGAGGCTGCCTTCATGCGCATAGAAATCATAAGTCCCAGCCTGGAGGCTTTCGATGATTTCAATGATCCCGGCCTGCAGAAAACTCTTCGGACCGGTAGTGCACGGGCGATTCCCAATGAAGGCCTGGCGTCCCGTTCGCGACAGATCGGGCCGACTTCCGGCGTCAACATACAGGATGCAAATGTACTCAAGCTCAGAATTACCTATGGGTTTGAACCCAAAATCCCTTTGGTCGGGAAACTCTTTACAGGGGGCTTGGCATTAATGGCGGGGGGCAACGAGCCCTTCAAAGGAGGCTTGCTGGCTGCCGGCCGTATTCCGGTTGTTGTTGAGGCGACAGCGTCCATGGTTAGCCCTCCCGTGGAAAGTCACTGGGTAAAGCCGGCTCCGAAAGATCATCCTGACCAGGTTGCAGACCCTGAACCTGATCCGGATGCAGAGGTTCCTGATCTTGAAGATCCCGGTAATGGTACGGGAGAAGGGGGGCAAAATACCGGAGATACAGGCACAGGCGGAAGTGGCCTGCCAAATACCGGACAGGATGATGACTTCTGTTCGGAGGGAAACGCTTCACCGGTTTAGTCAGGGTTGTTTGAGTTTATACAAGGAGATGCATGATGTTGAAGATGGGACAAGTGAACGGGATTGCCGGTGTGGCTATGGTTCTGGCGTTGGCAGGGTGCGGGGGTGGTTCGGAAGGCGGTTCCGGTGCCACGCTGGGGACTGATGCCTCGTTGTCAGGAGGCAGCGCCTTCTTGCAACCGCTGTTTGCATTTGACAATGAATTTGACTTTACGCCGGAGGGTTTACAGGACAAAGTCATCCGCTCCAAATACAGTAAAGCCGGTGATGTCGTCAGCATCAAGGAAGAGGTAGTTTCCGGCCGTGAACTTGTACCCTTGGTGACGACGTTTGTCATGACACGGACGCACATCCTTAAAACAGAGGGCATTGATGCAGCGGCCGGGATTAAGTCGGCATTGATGACGAACAGCACGGACACGACATACACGTTTGCACCCTACACGGAGGAGCAGGGCAAAATTGCAGGCTTGGTCACCTTCCACTACAACGTAAAGCCGCTGAGTGGGTTACTGTTGGCGGATTCACTTAACGAATCGTTCTCCCTCATTCCGTCACAGACGTTGAAGATGAGGCATTTGCGCGACTCTGGAAAAACATTTCCCACGGGGTCGGAGTCGCTGGTGGTCAGTAAAGTGATCAATCATGAAGATATGGCTGAGTTTTCATCGGATGAAGTAACCGAATTGATGTCAATCGCGGAGTGGGAAGCAATGTATCCGAAGGGGACTGAGTTCCGTAGTTATACGTTCAAGGATCTGGATGTGAGATGCCAGCATGTGGTCGATTTGCCATTACAGGATCAAACCTGCATTGGCAGTTACGGAGGGCGCTTTTATATGGTCACCATGTCCCCGAAGGGCGAATATCTTCTGCCGGCAGGGCAGATGGTCTATTTCAATCAGACGGCATCGACAGCGCTGACAGACGGCATCCGGGCTGACTATAAGTAGTCCGGCCATGCGTTGAAAGCCGGAAAAATAAGGATTGACGGCTTGTTCCGGTCTGCCTATTATCTGTACCCCTCGAAAAGGCTATCTCCTCTTCGAGGGTATCTGTTTTTTAACGGGAGAAACTGCCGACATGGCAACTACTAACCAGCTGATTCGTCACGGTCGCCAAAACCTGATCGAGAAGTCCAAGGTGCCGGCCCTCAAGGCCTGCCCGCAACGTCGTGGTGTTTGCACCCGCGTTTATACCACCACCCCCAAGAAGCCGAACTCCGCACTCCGCAAGGTTTGCCGTGTTCGTCTGACCTCGGGTTTTGAAGTCACCTCCTACATCGGCGGTGAAGGCCACAACCTCCAAGAGCACAGCGTCGTTCTGATTCGCGGCGGCCGTGTAAAAGACTTGCCGGGTGTGCGCTATCACACCGTTCGTGGTTCGCTTGACTGTTCCGGTGTCAAAAACCGTAACCAGAGCCGTTCCAAGTACGGTACCAAACGTCCCAAGAAGTAATTGTGGACGTAGTAAGGCCGGGCAGGCGGGTTGAGCAAAAAGATCTCAGCATGTGTCCCGGACAACCCTGAAGTTTCAATAAAGGTTTTGAGAAATGCCCAGAAGACGTGTAGTCGCCAAGCGCGAAATTCTTCCTGATCCGAAATTCGGAAGCCAGACTGTTGCCAAATTCATCAATCATGTGATGGATAGCGGCAAGAAATCCGTTGCCGAAGGGATCGTTTACGGCGCCCTGGAGCGTGTTGCCCAAAAAGGCAAGCCCGATCCCGTGCAATTCTTCGAGGACACCCTGGAAAAGGTGCGTCCGATGGTTGAAGTCAAGGCTCGCCGTGTCGGTGGTGCCACCTATCAGGTTCCCATGGAAGTACGCCCCTCCCGTCGTACTGCCCTGGCGATGCGCTGGCTGGTGGATGCTGCCATGAAGCGCAGCGAAAAGACCATGGCGCTCCGTCTGGCTGGCGAATTGCTGGATGCTGCAGAAGGCAAGGGTGCTGCGCTCAAGAAGCGTGAAGATGTTCACCGTATGGCTGAAGCCAACAAGGCCTTCTCCCACTATCGTTTCTAAAACGATCCAGAGGATATTTACATGGCTAGAACTACGCCATTGGAGCGCTACCGGAATATCGGTATCAGCGCCCATATTGATGCCGGCAAGACGACAACTACCGAGCGCATTCTGTTTTACACGGGTGTGAATCACAAGATCGGTGAAGTGCATGACGGCGCTGCAACCATGGACTGGATGGAGCAGGAACAGGAGCGTGGTATTACCATTACTTCTGCGGCTACCACCTGTTTTTGGAGTGGTATGGCTCACCAGTTTCCCGAGCACCGTATCAATATCATTGATACCCCGGGTCACGTGGACTTCACGATTGAAGTGGAGCGCTCCATGCGTGTGCTGGATGGCGCCTGCATGGTTTATTGCGCGGTGGGCGGCGTGCAGCCCCAATCTGAAACGGTATGGCGTCAAGCCAACAAGTATCGGGTTCCGCGTCTGGCATTCGTGAACAAGATGGATCGCACCGGCGCCAACTTTTTCCGCGCTGTCGAGCAGATGAAGTTGCGCCTCGGCGCCAATCCGGTACCCATGGTGGTTCCTATTGGTGCTGAAGAAAACTTCGAAGGCGTTGTCGATCTCGTGACCATGAAGGCTGTCTATTGGGACGAAGCTTCTCAGGGCATGAAGTTCGAGCTTCGCGACATCCCTGCTAACCTGCAGGATGTCTGCGAGAAGTGGCGCGGCAATCTGGTGGAAAGCGCAGCTGAAGCCAGTGAAGAGTTGATGAACAAATATCTTGAGGGGGGTGACCTCACTGAAGATGAAATTCATCAGGCTATTCGTCAGCGTACTCTGGCGGGTGAAATTCAGCCGGTAATGTGCGGCTCCGCCTTCAAGAACAAGGGCGTTCAAGCCATGCTTGATGCGGTCATCCGCTACTTGCCGGCTCCGAATGACGTGCTTGCGATCAAGGGTACTCTTGACGACAAGGCGGAAACACCTGCTGAGCGTCATGCATCTGATGATGAGCCGTTTGCGGCACTCGCATTCAAGATCATGAATGACAAGTTCGTCGGTTCGTTGACCTTCATCCGGGTTTACTCGGGTGTGATCAAGTCGGGCGATGCTGTCTGGAACCCGATCAAGCAGCGCAAGGAACGCGTAGGCCGTATTCTGCAGATGCACGCCAACCAGCGTGAAGAACTGACTGAAGTGCGCGCCGGCGACATCGCTGCGTTCGTAGGCATGAAGGACGTTATCACTGGTGAAA
Organism: Fluviicoccus sp.; assembly: GCF_030646115.1. GTDB lineage: Bacteria > Pseudomonadota > Gammaproteobacteria > Pseudomonadales > Moraxellaceae > Fluviicoccus. The sequence continues at coordinate 149,906 of NZ_JAUSMX010000018.1, read as the reverse complement.
CGCTGTGTGATGAAAACAATGTCATCACCCTTGAGCGTATGGAATTTCCTGAGCCGGTTATTTCGTTGGCTGTCGAGCCGAAGACCAAGGCTGACCAAGAAAAAATGTCGATCGCTCTTGGTCGTCTTGCCAAGGAAGATCCGTCTTTCCGCGTCAAGACAGATGAGGAGTCCGGCCAAACCATTATTTCCGGCATGGGTGAATTGCACCTGGAAATTCTGGTTGACCGCATGAAGCGCGAATTCGGTGTTGAAGCCAACATCGGCAAGCCGCAGGTTGCTTATCGTGAAACCATCCGCAAGACGGTGGAGTCCGAAGGCAAGTTCGTGCGTCAAACCGGTGGTCGCGGTAAGTATGGTCACGTCTATGTGCGTCTGGAGCCGATGGGCGAAGACCGCGAGAAGGACTATGAGTACGCCGTGGAAGTGGTTGGCGGCACCGTGCCGAAGGAATTTTTCGGTGCAGTCGACAAGGGTATTCAAGAGCGCATGACGACCGGTGTTCTGGCTGGCTATCCGATTGTGGGTATCAAGGCGGTGCTGTTCGATGGCTCCTACCACGACGTCGACTCGGATGAATTGTCCTTCAAAATGGCCGGTTCGATCGCATTCCGTCAGGGCTTCATGAAGGCCGACCCCGTGCTGCTTGAGCCGATCATGAAGGTCGAGGTGGAAACACCGGAAGACTACATGGGCGACATCATGGGTGACCTTAACCGTCGTCGCGGTATGGTACAAGGCATGGATGATCTGATTGGCGGCGGCAAGGCCATCAAGGCTGAGGTGCCGTTGTCCGAAATGTTCGGATATGCAACTGACATGCGTTCCATGTCCCAGGGTCGCGCAACGTTTACCATGGAGTTTTCGCGTTACGCTGAAACGCCGCGTAACGTTGCTGATGCGATCATTGCCAAGTTCTCTGGCAAGGGCAAGTCTGACGACGAGTAAACATCAAGTGGAGGGGCTGGTCCCCCTCCATGGCTATTTTTGAGAGGATTGAATCATGGCGAAGGCCAAGTTTGAACGCGATAAGCCGCACGTAAACGTCGGCACCATTGGTCACGTTGACCACGGCAAGACCACCCTGACGGCGGCTATTACCACCATTTGCGCGAAAGTGTACGGCGGTGAGGCCAAGGCATACGACCAGATCGATGCTGCCCCTGAAGAGCGTGCGCGTGGTATCACCATTAACACCGCCCACGTGGAATACCTGTCTCCCATTCGTCACTATGCCCACGTCGACTGCCCGGGTCACGCTGACTATGTGAAGAACATGATCACCGGTGCCGCCCAGATGGACGGCGCGATCCTGGTTTGCTCTGCTGCTGACGGCCCCATGCCGCAGACCCGCGAGCACATCCTCCTGTCCCGTCAGGTTGGCGTGCCGTACATCGTCGTGTTCCTGAACAAGTGCGACATGGTTGATGACGAAGAGCTGCTGGAACTGGTCGAGATGGAAGTCCGCGACCTGCTGAACAAGTACAACTTCCCTGGTGACGACACCCCGATCATTCGTGGTTCCGCGCTGGAGGCCTTGAATGGCTCTGAAGGTCCGTTTGGCATTCCTGCCATCCTGAAGCTGGTGGAAACACTGGATTCCTATATCCCGGAACCCACCCGCGCCATCGACCAGCCGTTCCTGCTGCCGATCGAAGACGTGTTCTCGATTTCTGGTCGCGGTACCGTGGTCACTGGTCGTGTTGAGCGTGGCATTGTCAAGGTTGGTGAGGAAGTGGAAATTGTTGGTATCAAGGATACCGTCAAGTCCACCTGCACCGGCGTTGAAATGTTCCGCAAGCTGCTGGATGAAGGCCGTGCCGGTGAAAACGTCGGCGTGCTGTTGCGCGGCATCAAGCGCGAAGATATTCAGCGTGGTCAGGTTCTGGCCAAGCCGAACAGCATCAAGCCGCACACCCAGTTCGTGTCGGAAGTGTACGTGCTGAGCAAGGAAGAAGGTGGTCGTCACACGCCGTTCTTCAAGGGCTACCGTCCCCAGTTCTACTTCCGTACGACGGACGTGACGGGCAACATCGAGCTGCCGGAAGGTGTCGAGATGGTGATGCCGGGTGACAACATCCAGATGACGGTGGAGCTGATCCATCCGATCGCCATGGACGAAGGTCTGCGCTTCGCGATTCGTGAAGGCGGCCGTACTGTTGGCGCCGGTGTTGTGGCCAAGATCATCAAGTAATTGATGGTTTGGCGGGAAGAGGGAGGGGTAGCCCCTCCCTTTTTTTACAAAGAAGGAATTAGCAGGAAAAAACGTCAGTATGTATTGCATTTAGCCTGGATACAGGGAATAATGCCGCTCCCGCGATATGCGGGGTGTAACTTACAGTCGGGGCATCGATCTCGGCACTGGCTTTATTAGATACTTTTCGCTCCCTTCGGGGTATGTGAAAGGGATATTTTTTATTTTTGGTTTGGAGTTGCTGGAATGGCTAACCAGAGAATCCGTATCCGCCTGAAGGCCTTTGATCATCGTTTGATTGATCAGTCGGCTCAGGAGATCGTTGAGACCGCCAAGCGCACTGGCGCACAGGTTTGTGGTCCGATTCCGCTGCCCACCCGCATCGAACGCTTCAATGTGCTGACTTCGCCGCACGTCAATAAGGACGCCCGCGACCAGTACGAAATCCGCACCCATAAGAGACTGGTTGATATCGTGCAGCCCACCGACAAGACGGTAGACGCGCTGATGAAACTGGATCTGGCTGCAGGCGTAGATGTGCAGATCAGCTTGGGATAATCGTTATTCGTATTGCGTAGCTGCAAAGCTGTGCTGAGAAGAGGTTAGAGGAAATGGCTATTGGTTTGGTCGGACGTAAGTGCGGCATGACCCGGATCTTCACAGAGGCAGGTGTTTCTGTTCCTGTGACGGTTATCGAGGTCGATCCGAACCGCATCACCCAGATTAAGACCCTTGAGTCTGATGGCTATCAGGCTGTTCAGGTTACAACGGGTGAGCGTCGTGCATCCCGTGTTACCAAGGCTATGGCGGGTCACTTCGGCAAGGCTGAGGTGGCTGCTGGTCGTGGTGTTTGGGAGTTTCGAGTTGGTGCGGAAGAGTTGGCTGCCTATCAGGTTGGTGGACAGATTGGGGTTGATTTCTTCGCTGCGGGTCAGAAGATTGATGTGACCGGCACCAGTAAGGGTAAGGGTTTCCAGGGTGGCGTCAAGCGCTGGAACTTCCGTACTCAGGATGCGACGCACGGTAACTCCGTTTCGCATCGTGTGCATGGTTCAACTGGTCAAAATCAGAGCCCGGGTCGTGTTTTCAAGGGTAAGAAGATGGCTGGTCACATGGGTGATGTCCGTGTAACCGTGCAGGGTCTGGAAGTGATTTCCGTTGATGCTGAAAAGTCCGTACTTGTGGTTTTGGGTGCGGTACCTGGGGCAATTGGCTACGACGTGATCGTGCGTCCGTCGGTTAAGGCCTAAGGGGGGTTGAACGTGAATCTGAAGACCGTTTCCGGTGCAGCTGTTGAGTTGTCCGAAGTTGCCTTCGGCAGGGAATTTAATGAGGCGCTTGTTCACCAGGTCGTTACGGCTTACCTGGCTGGAGCGCGTCAGGGTACTCGTGCCCAGAAGAACCGTGCTGAAGTGAGTGGTGGTGGCAAGAAGCCATGGCGCCAAAAGGGAACAGGCCGTGCGCGCGCCGGTTCCATTCGTAGTCCGATATGGCGTGGTGGTGGCAAGGCGCATGCGGCTGTTCCGCAGAATTGGGAGCAGAAGGTTAATCGCAAGATGTACCGTGGTGCCATGCAATGCATATTGGCTGAATTGGTTCGCCAGGATCGTTTGGTCTTGGTGGAAGATATCACTGTCTCCGGTCCAAAAACCCGTGAGTTGGTAGAAAAGCTGAAGGGTTTGGGCATTGATAATGTCCTGATCGTGACGGATGCGGTTGATGAAAACCTGTATCTGGCGGCTCGGAATCTTCCTAATGTTGCTGTTATCGATACGGCGGCGATTGATCCTGTCAGTCTGATTGGTTATGACAGGGTGCTGATGTCGGTGCCTGCTGCGAAGAAACTTGAGGTGGAATTGGGATGAACAACGAACGTTTGTACCAAGTGCTGCTTGGCCCGCACATCTCCGAGAAGGCAAACATTGCTGCTGAAACCCGCAATCAGCAGGTTTTTCGGGTCAGCCTGGATGCCAATAAGCTCGAAATCAAGAAGGCTGTGGAAAAGTTGTTCGGCGTCGAGGTTGAGGCGGTCAATACTACGGTGATCAAGGGCAAGAACAAGCGCTTTGGTCGTAGTCCTGGTCGTCGCTCGGATATCAAGAAGGCCTATGTCACTCTGAAGGCTGGCGCAGAAATCCAGTTGGCCGACGCGGCCGAGTAAGGGTGGGAGTGCATTATGCCAATCGTAAAATGTAAGCCGACCTCACCGGGTCGTCGATTTGTGGAAAAGGTTGTAAATCCTGATCTGCACAAGGGTCGTCCTTTCGCTGCACTTGTTGAAAGCAAGAAGCGGACGGGTGGTCGAAACAATAATGGTCATATCACAACCCGTCATGTGGGTGGTGGGCACAAGCAGTTGTATCGTCTTGTGGACTTCAAGCGCAACAAAGACGGAATTCCGGCTGTTGTTGAGCGTCTTGAGTATGATCCGAACCGCACGGCATATATTGCTTTGCTGAAATATGCGGATGGTGAGCGTCGTTACATTATCGCTCCCAAAGGTTTGAAGGCTGGTGACGCTGTCCAGTCCGGTGATGATGCGCCAATCAAGGTGGGTAACACCTTGCCGTTGCGCAACATGCCGATCGGTGCCACGGTGCATTGTGTCGAGTTGAAGATCGGCAAGGGGGCGCAAGTAGCCCGTTCCGCCGGTACTTCCGTCCAGTTGCTGGGTCGTGATGGCGCTTACGCCATTGTCCGTCTCCGCTCTGGCGAAATGCGCAAGATTCATGTTGATTGCCGCGCCACCCTGGGTGAAGTGTGCAACTCTGAACATAATCTGCGTGTACTGGGCAAGGCCGGTGCTAGCCGCTGGCGTGGTATTCGTCCGACTGTTCGCGGCATGGCCATGAACCCCGTTGATCACCCGCATGGTGGTGGTGAAGGCCGTAACAAGGGTATGCACCCTGTTTCGCCATGGGGTCAGAAGGCTAAGGGTTACAAGACCCGCAGCAACAAGCGTACGACCAATATGATCGTTCGCGATCGTCGCAAGTAATGGGATGAAGGAGAGTAACTGTGCCTCGTTCACTTAAAAAAGGCCCGTTTGTAGATACGCATCTTTTTGCGAAGGTGGAAGCCGCTTTGGCAGCCAGCTCCAAGAAGCCCATCAAGACCTGGTCGCGTCGTTCGATGATTCTGCCGGATATGGTTGGTCTGACCATCGCCGTGCACAATGGGCGCCAGCATGTTCCGGTTTTTGTAACCGAGCATATGGTGGGACATAAACTCGGTGAGTTCGCACCCACCCGCACCTATCGCGGTCATGGTGTTGACAAGAAAGCCAAACGCTAAGGGGTGAGTAATGGAAGTTGTGGCTAAACTTCGCGGCGCGCCAATTTCCGCCCAGAAAGCACGCTTGGTGGCGGATCTGGTGCGCGGCAAGCCGGTTGATCAAGCGCTGAATATCCTGGCGTTCAGCAACAAGAAAGCAGCTGCTTTCTTGAAGAAAGTGCTGGAGTCGGCAATTGCCAACGCTGAGCATAATAACGGCGCTGATGTGGATGAACTGAAAGTCTCCACGATATTTGTCGATGAAGGGACCAGCTTGAAGCGGATCATGCCCCGTGCCAAAGGGCGTGCGGACCGTATCACCAAGCGGACCTGTCACATCACCGTCAAAGTCGCGGAATAAGGGGATCTATCATGGGTCAGAAAGTTCATCCAGTTGGTATCCGTCTTGGTGTTGTCAAAAAGCACAATGCCAATTGGTATGCCAGCCCGAAAAATTATGCGGAATATCTGCTGACGGATCTTAAGGTGCGTGAGTACCTGTATAAGAAACTGAAAAATGCAGCTATCAGCCGTATCCTGATTGAGCGCCCTTCTGATACGGCTCGTATCACGATCAGCACAGCGCGTCCCGGCATCATCATCGGTAAAAAAGGTGAAGATGTCGAGCGTCTGGGTCGTGAAGTGGCCAAGTTGATGAAGACGCCTGTCCAGATCAATATTGATGAAATCCGCAAGCCTGATCTGGATGCGCGCCTGGTTGCTGAAAGCATTGCTTCGCAACTGGAGAAGCGTGTGATGTTTCGCCGCGCCATGAAACGCGCAGTGCAAAACACCATGCGTGCCGGCGCCAAAGGAATCAAGGTGGAAGTGTCCGGCCGTTTGGGCGGGGCTGAGATCGCCCGTTCGGAATGGTATCGGGAAGGCCGAGTGCCCCTGCATACCCTGCGTGCGGACATCGACTACTCCATCATGCGCGCTGAAACCACCTATGGGTGTATCGGTGTGAAAGTCTGGATTTTCAAGGGCGAAATTCTTGGCGGCATGGATCAAGTCCTGCAGCCAGTGCCTGTTGAAGATTCCAAGCCAGCCAAGCGTCGCGGCGGGCGTGATGATCGCGGTGATCGCGGTGATCGCGGTGGACGTCGTGACTCGGACGCAAAGGGGCAATAAGAGATGTTACAGCCTAAACGCACCAAGTTCCGAAAGGTTCAGAAAGGTCGTAATACCGGTCTTGCGCATCGTGGCAGCACTGTTGCCTTTGGCAGCATTGCGCTGAAGTCGCTTGAGCGCGGCCGTATTACTGCCCGTCAAATTGAAGCTGCGCGTCGTACGATCTCGCGTCGTGTGAAGCGTGGTGGAAAAATCTGGATCCGTGTGTTCCCGGACAAGCCGATTACCGAAAAGCCGCTCGAAGTTCGGATGGGTAATGGTAAAGGCAACGTCGAGTACTGGGTCGCCGAGATTCAACCCGGCAAGATCCTGTACGAGATCGAAGGGGTTTCCGAAGAGCTTGCACGTGAAGCCTTCACGCTGGCCGCTGCCAAGCTGCCGGTTAAAACAACCATCGTATCCCGGACGGTAATGTGATGAACGCTACAGAATTGCGTCAAAAGACTGCGGATGAGCTCCGCACCGAGTTGGATAGCCTCCAGCTCCAGCAATTTAAACTGCGCATGGCGAAAGCCACTGGTCAACTCGCCAAGTCGCACCAGGTTGGGCAGGTACGTAAGGACATTGCACGGATTAAAACTGTCTTGACTGAAAAACAGGGTGGCTGATATGACCGAGCAAACCATTTCCCAGCGTACGCTGACCGGTAAGGTCATCAGCAACAAGATGGATAAGTCCATTACAGTGCTGATCGAGCGCCGTGTACAGCATCCGGTTTACGGCAAGTTTATCCGTCGCTCCACCAAGCTGCATGCTCATGATGAGAATAATGTGTGCAAGGAAGGCGATGTGGTGACGATTGCTGAATGCCGGCCCATCTCCAAGACTAAGGCATGGACCTTGGTTGCAGTGATTGAGTCTGCTGAATAAGCTGATTTTTACTTGTTTCCCTGCGCAAGATTGGGTAGCATGCTGCCCCTTCGCGTAGGGTTTATTCCAGGTTTGGAGTTGAACAATGATTCAGACCGAAACGATGCTCGATGTGGCTGATAACAGCGGTGCCAGACGAGTCCAGTGTATTAAGGTGCTGGGTGGATCTCATCGTCGTTATGCCTCTGTGGGCGATATCATCAAGGTCACGGTCAAGGAAGCAATTCCCCGTGGCAAGGTCAAGAAGGGCGATGTCATGAACGCCGTGGTGGTTCGTACCAAGTTTGGTATTCGCCGTCCTGACGGTTCTCTGATTCGTTTTGATGACAATGCAGCAGTGCTGTTGAATAACCAGCGTGCGCCAATCGCGACTCGTATTTTCGGGCCGGTGACGCGTGAACTGCGTACAGAGCAATTCATGAAGATCATCTCGCTGGCGCCTGAAGTCCTGTAAGGGTGAGTTAAATGGCAAAGATCAAAACTAATGACGAAATCATCGTCATTGCTGGCAAGGACAAAGGCAAGCGCGGCAAAGTGCTCAAGGTTGCTGATGGACGTGTCACAGTTGCGGGTATCAACCTGGTCAAGAAGCATGTGAAGCCTAATCCGGCTCGCAGTCTTCCGGGTGGTATCGAGGAGCGTGAAGCGCCCCTGCATATCTCGAATGTGGCGGTTTTTAACGCGGCAACACAAAAGGCCGATCGTGTCGGCTACAAGACGGAAGGCGAAACAAAAGTTCGTGTCTTCAAGTCTAGTGGCGATACGATTGCAGACGCTAAGTAACAGGTTGGTTGAAGATGGCCAGACTAAGACAAGTTTACAAAGACGAACTCGTAGCCAAGTTGTTGGCTGAGTTGAGTCTCGATAATGTGATGCAGGTTCCACGCATCACCAAGATTACTCTGAATATGGGAGTGGGCGGTGCCGCGCAAGACAAAAAGATGCTTGATGGCGCCGTGGCCGATATGCAGCTGATTTCTGGCCAGAAACCCGTTGTTACTCTCGCGCGTAAATCCATCGCAGGCTTCAAGATTCGTGAAGGCTGGCCGATTGGTTGCAAGGTTACGTTGCGTGGTGAGCGCATGTATGAGTTTCTGGAGCGGTTGATCTATATCACCATTCCTCGAATTCGTGACTTCCGCGGTTTCAGCGCCAAGGCGTTTGATGGTCGTGGAAACTACAGCATGGGTCTCAAAGAACAGATCGTCTTCCCTGAAATCGACTTTGATAAAATCGATAAGATTCGCGGGATGGATATCACGATCACTACGACGGCTGCCAATGACGATCAAGGTCGTGCATTGCTGCGTGCTTTTGGCTTCCCCTTCAAGTGAGTATTTGTCATGGCTAAAAAAAGCATGATTAATCGCGAAGCAAAGCGCGAAAAAACCGTTGCTAAGTATGCTGCCTTGCGCAGCCAGTTGAAGGCGACTATCGGCAACGTCAATGCATCTGAAGAGGATCGTTGGGCGGCTATGTTGAAGTTGCAATCTCTGCCTCGTGATGCTTCTCCCGTGCGTCAGCGTAATCGGTGTGGCTTGACCGGACGTCCTCATGGCTTTTTCCGCAAGTTCGGCTTGGGCCGTAACAAGTTGCGCGAAGCTGTGATGCAGGGTGACGTTCCTGGTGTTGTCAAGGCTAGCTGGTAAGAGGACTGTTCAATGAGCATGCAAGATACCGTTGCGGATATGCTTACACGCATTCGCAATGCACAACAGGCGCGCAAGCAAAGCGTTGCCATGCCTACGTCCAAGCTGAAAGTGGCCTTGGCCAAAGTGCTTATCGATGAAGGTTATATCGCCTCCAGTGAAGTTGAGGGTTTAACCCTGACTCTGGGCCTCAAGTACTATGAAGGCAAGCCGGTCATTGAGCAGATCAAGCGCGTTAGTCGCCCTGGTTTGCGCGTTTACAAGGGGTCCGATGAATTGGCTCCGGTAAAGAATGGTTTGGGCGTTCTGATTGTTTCTACCAATAAAGGCATTATGACTGATCGCGCTGCCCGTGCTGCGGGCGTGGGCGGTGAAGTGATTGCCCTTGTATCGTGATAGGTGAAGCATAATGTCTCGCGTGGCTAAATCTCCGGTTGCTCTTCCCAAAGGGGTAGATGTGACTATCAATGGCCAGGAGTTGCTGGTAAAGGGTGGCAAGGGGTCACTGTCCCTCTCCCTGAACGGCCTGGTTGAAGCCAAGATTGAAAACGAGCAGTTGGTGTTTGCCCCCCGGGAATTAACCCAGGCTGGTTGGATGCAAACAGGAACTGCACGTTCTTTGGCCAATAATATGGTTAAGGGTGTTAGTGCTGGCTTTGAGCGTAAACTTCAGTTGATTGGTGTGGGCTACAAGGCCGCAGCCAAAGGCAAGGTTCTGAACCTCGCGCTGGGATATTCTCATCCGATCGACTTTGATCTCCCTGAAGGTGTGACGGCAGAAACGCCGACTCCGACGGAGATTATCCTGAAGTCGATCAACAAGCATTTACTCGGCCAAGTGGCCGCCAATGTTCGTGCTTTCCGTCCGCCTGAGCCTTACAAGGGCAAGGGAATTCGGTATTCGGATGAAAATGTCATCCGTAAGGAAGCCAAGAAGAAATAACGCGTGAGGTCGCCATGAACGAAAAGAAAGAAGCTCGCTTGCGGCGCGCCAAGGCCACTCGACTCAAGATTCACGAGTTGGGTGCTGTCCGTCTGTGCGTGAACCGCACGCCGCGTCACATCTATGCGCAAGTCATCTCTGCCTGTGGTGGGGTTGTACTTGCTCAAGCTTCGACGCTTGATGCTGCATTGCGTGAGTCGCATACCGGTAATGTAGATGCAGCCAAGAAGGTCGGTGCGCTGATTGCTGAGCGTGCCAAAGCAGCAGGAATTAGTCGTGTTGCATTCGACCGTTCCGGATTCAAATATCATGGCCGTATTCAGGCCTTGGCTGATGCCGCTCGTGAAGGCGGTCTGGAATTCTAAGGTGCATCATGGCTAAAGTTGAACAAAACGAAGGCTTTGTCGAAAAGCTGGTGGCTGTAAATCGAGTGGCTAAGGTTGTGAAGGGTGGTCGGATTTTTTCCTTCACTGCCCTGACCGTAGTCGGTGATGGGAAGGGTCGTGTCGGGTTTGGTCGTGGTAAGGCTCGTGAAGTGCCTGCCGCCATCCAGAAGGCATTGGAAGCAGCTCGCCGTAACATGATTTCCGTCGATTTGAACGGGACCACGTTGCAGCATGCGATCAATGCCCAACATGGCGCTTCTCGAATTTACATGCAGCCTGCATCTGATGGTACTGGTGTAATCGCTGGCGGTGCAATGCGTGCCGTACTCGAAGTTGCCGGTGTTCATAATGTCTTGGCCAAGTGTTATGGCTCGACCAATGCCAACAATGTTGTTTATGCAACATTCAAGGGCTTGGCTTCCATGACTTCGCCAGAGCAGGTTGCTGCAAAGCGCGGCAAGTCTGTCGAAGAAATTTTGGGATAATGTCATGACCCAGGCAACTATTAAGGTAACCCAGATTAAGTCTGGTGCGCACAAGCTGAAAAACCACAAGCTTTGTCTTCTTGGTTTGGGGCTTCGTCGTATTGGTCATACCGTCGAGGTTCTGGATACTCCGGATAATCGTGGCATGATCAACAAGGTGTATTACCTCGTGAAAGTTGAGGCATAAGTGATGCAACTGAATGAATTGAGCCCAGCTGAGGGCTCCAAGAAAGTAGCTCGCCGTCATGGTCGTGGTATCGGTTCCGGATTGGGTAAGACTGGTGGTTCCGGTGTGAAGGGGCAAACCTCTCGTGGCAAGGGCAAGGTTCGTCCTGGCTTCGAGGGCGGGCAGATGCCCCTTTATCGCCGTCTTCCGAAGTTTGGCTTCACATCCCAACGTGCACTTGATACTGCGGAAGTCCGTCTTTCCGAGTTAGTGTTTGTGGATGGCGCTGATGTGACCCTTGATACATTGAAGGCTGCAAATCTTGTTCGTAAGGACAAGGTTCGTGCCCGTATCATGTTGTCCGGTGCCATTGACCGCGCTGTGATTGTCAAGGGTGTTGCTGTGACTAAGGGTGCCCGGGCTGCTATTGAGGCGGCCGGTGGTAAGGTCGAGGAATAATAACGATGGCAAATGCGCGTAGCGAGGCGGCAAAAGCGGCAATGAAGTCACCCGCCATGCGACAAGGCATGGGTGAACTATGGCGTCGGATTGTTTTTCTTTTTCTGGCGTTGATTGTTTTCCGTCTTGGTGCGCATGTGCCTGTTCCTGGTATCAACCCTGACCGACTTGCGCAAATGTTTGAACAGAACAAGGATACCATCCTGAGTCTGTTCAACATGTTTTCCGGAGGGGCTCTGGAGCGTATGTCGATTCTTGCTCTCGGAATCATGCCGTATATTTCTGCGTCCATCATCATGCAGTTGATGACGACCGTCAGTCCCCAACTTGAGGCAATCAAGAAGGAAGGGGAATCGGGCCGCAGAAAGATCAACCAGTACACGCGATATGGGACGGTGGTTCTTGGCTTTGTGCAAGCTGTCGGTATGTGTGCGGGCTTGCAGGGCCAGGGGATTACACTGACGACCGGAATGTCGTTCTACATCCCGGCGGTTGTCAGCTTGGTTGCCGGTACCGTATTTTTGATGTGGTTAGGTGAGCAAATTACAGAGCGTGGCGTTGGCAACGGTATTTCGATGCTGATTTTTGCGGGGATTGTTGCAGGTATTCCTTCAGCCATAGGTATGTCTCTGGAGTCTGCACGCCAAGGTGAGATGAGCATTATCGGTTTGCTGATTTTGTTCATGCTGGCCATGGTTGTTGTGGGTGCTGTTGTTTTCATGGAAAGAGGGCAGCGCAGAATAACCGTCAATTATGCGCAGAAGCAGCAGGGACGACGTTTGTATGCCGCCCAGCAAAGCCATTTGCCGCTTAAGATCAATATGGCTGGTGTTATTCCTGCAATTTTTGCCAGTTCACTATTACTTTTCCCGGCAAGTTTGGGTCAGTGGTTTGCGCAGTCTCCAAACCCTAATGTTGCTCAACGGTTTCTTCAGGACATGGCGCTGACGCTTTCTCCGGGGCAACCCTTGTATTTGTTGTTGTTTGCATTGCTGATTATTTTCTTCTGCTATTTCTATACGGCCTTGATGTTCAATCCCAAGGAAGTAGCAGATAATCTCAAGCGGTCTGGCGCATACATTCCGGGTATCCGCCCGGGTGATCAGACTGCGAAGTACATTGACAGTGTGTTAACCCGTTTGACTTTAGTCGGTGCCATCTACATCACTATTGTGTGTTTGATGCCGATGTTGTTGCAGGTTGCGTTCAAGGTGCCGTTCTACCTTGGCGGTACTTCACTGTTGATTGTGGTGGTTGTAGTCATGGACTTTATGGCCCAGGTTCAAGCCCACCTCATGTCTCACCAGTACGAGTCCTTAATGAAGAAAGCTAACCTTAAGGGTGTTGGTACTGGGTCTGGCCTTATTCGTTGAACTGTAAACAGACAGGTAAATCCCATGAAAGTTCGTGCCTCTGTGAAAAAGATTTGCGGAAGCTGCAAGGTTGTGCGTCGGAATGGCACTATTCGTGTCATTTGCAGTGCTGAACCGCGTCACAAACAGCGTCAGGGTTAAACCTGCCTGTTGCTTTTTTCAGGTTCGGGCGATAAAATCGCCCACTTTTCGCGGCATGCCTCAATGGCATGCCGTATTGTGTGGAGAATGGTGAATGGCCCGTATAGCCGGCGTAAACATTCCGGATAACAAACACGCGGTGATCTCGCTGACCTACATCTTCGGTATCGGTCGTACTACATCTGCCAAAATTCTGGCGGCTGTTGGTATTCAAACCACTACCAAGATCAAGGATCTGTCAGACAGCCAACTGGATGCAATCCGTGCAGAAGTGGCAAAAATCCCTACTGAAGGTGATTTGCGCCGCCAAGTTTCAATGAACATCAAGCGGTTGATGGACCTCGGTTGCTATCGTGGTATCCGTCACCGTCGTGGATTGCCTGTCCGTGGACAGCGTACGAAGACCAATGCGCGTACGCGTAAGGGTCCTCGCAAGGCAATCAAGAAGTAAACATTTCCTCGGAAGCTAAAAGATGGCAAAAGACAATCAGCGCGGTCGGAAGAAGGTAACTCGTACCGTCTCCGAAGGTATCGCGCATATTCACGCTTCTTTTAATAACACCATTGTGACGATTACCGATCGACAAGGTAACGCACTGGCCTGGGCCACTAGCGGTGGTCAGGGCTTCCGTGGTTCGCGTAAGTCCACCCCCTTCGCTGCCCAGGTGGCTGCGGAAGTTGCGGGCAAGGCTGCACTGGATTATGGTTTGAAGAATCTTGACGTGCTCGTCAAGGGTCCTGGCCCCGGTCGCGAATCCGCGGTGCGTGCTCTGAATTCTGTTGGTTACAAGATCAACAGCATTACGGACGTTACGCCAATCCCACACAATGGTTGTCGTCCCGCCAAGAAGCGCCGCGTGTAATCCAGGAGACTTGAAAGATGGCTCGTTATATTGGTCCGAAGTGCAAGCTCTCCCGTCGTGAAGGCACTGACCTGATGCTCAAGTCCGGTGTTCGCGCCCTGGACTCTAAGTGTAAAATTGATACCCCCCCCGGCGTACATGGCGCTTCCCGTAAGGGTAAGCAGTCTGACTACGGTATCCAGTTGCGTGAAAAACAAAAAGTGCGTCGTATTTATGGCGTGCTTGAGCGTCAATTCAGCAATTATTACAAGGAAGCTGCCCGTTTGAAGGGTGCTACCGGTGAAAACTTGCTGCAATTGCTGGAAAGCCGTCTTGATAACGTGGTTTATCGCATGGGTTTTGGTGCGACGCGTTCTGAAGCTCGTCAGTTGGTGAGTCACCGTTCGGTTACTTTGAATGGTCGTCGTGTAAACATCGCTTCCCTGCAAGTTAAGCCGGGTGATGTTGTCGCCATTTATGAGAAGTCCAAGACTCAGTTGCGCGTGAAGAGTGCTATCGAGCTGGCTGGCCAGCGTGGTACTCCTGCGTGGCTGGAAGTTGATTATGCCAAAATGGAAGGTACGTTCAAGGCATTGCCTGAGCGTTCGGATCTTCCCTCGGAAATCAACGAAAGCTTGATTGTTGAATTGTACTCCAAGTAAGGCTTGGCTCTAGTTTTGAGGTCGCATTCATGACGCGTACCAATGAGTTTCTGACGCCGCGCTCAATAGCTGTTCAGGCTATTAGCGCGACTCATGCAAAGGTTACGCTGGAGCCTCTTGAAAGAGGTTTCGGTCATACCTTGGGCAACGCTTTACGCCGCATTCTTCTGTCTTCGTTGCCTGGTGCAGCGGTAGTTGAAGCGGAAATTGAAGGTGTTGAGCATGAGTACAGCACGCTGGAAGGCCTGCAGGAAGACATCATTGAGCTGTTGCTTAATCTGAAGGGTCTTTCCATCAAGCTGTTTGAACAAAGCGAAGCTGTATTGACCCTGGACAAGAAGGGCCCGTGCTCAATTACTGCGGCAGATCTCGGTTTGCCGCACAATGTTGAAATCGTAAACAACGATCATCACATCGCCACTCTCGGGGCGAATGGTCACCTGAAAATGAAGTTGAAGGTGACGCGTGGTCGTGGTTATGAGCCCGTTGATGCGCGGTACGCTGAAGGTGAAGGTCGTCCTATCGGCCGTCTCCAGTTGGATGCCAGTTACAGCCCGGTGAAGCGTGTTTCCTATGTGGTTGAAAATGCCCGTGTGGAACAGCGTACTGACCTGGACAAACTGGTAATCGACCTGGAAACCAATGGGACTATCGAGCCGGAAGAGGCTATCCGTCGTGCGGCCACAATTCTGCAGCAACAAATCTCTGTGTTTGTTGATTTGCAGAAGGATAAGCTGCCAGAGCCGGTTGCCAGCCGAGAGGAGGTCGATCCGATCCTTCTCCGTCCGGTTGATGACCTTGAACTGACGGTACGTTCGGCTAACTGCCTCAAAGCTGAAAACATTTATTACATTGGTGATCTGGTTCAACGTACGGAAGTGGAGTTGCTGAAGACTCCTAATCTGGGCAAGAAGTCGCTCACCGAAATCAAAGATGTGCTGGCTTCCAAAGGCTTGTCACTCGGAATGCGTCTGGATAACTGGCCACCCGCCAGCCTGCGCGCCGATGACCGTTTCGCCTACCGTAGCCGCTAATCGCTGAATCTGATTTGAGGAAGTTACGCCATGCGTCATCGTAATAGTGGTGTCAAGCTGGGTCGAAACAGCAGTCACCGTAAGGCCATGTTCACCAATATGGCAATCTCCCTGTTCGAACACGAACTGATCAAGACCACTCTGCCCAAGGCCAAGGAATTGCGCCGTGTTGCCGAGCCCCTGATTACGCTGGCAAAGATTGATTCTGTTGCCAATCGTCGTCTGGCGTTTGCCCGCACACGTAGCAAAGAAGCTGTGGCCAAGCTTTTCAACGAGCTGGGTCCGCGCTACAAAGCCCGTAATGGCGGTTACCTGCGTGTGCTGAAGGCTGGCTTCCGTGCCGGCGATGCAGCACCGATGGCATACGTGGAACTGGTGGATCGTCCGCTGGTTGCTGCGCCTGCTGCCGAGTAAGGTTGCCGTTAATAAAAAAGCCGACAAAAATGTCGGCTTTTTTTATGTCTGTCATCTGGCAGACAAGGCACCGGGTGATATTGTCTGTGCTGTTATTCATTTAACAATTTGTGCTCCCCATATCGTTTCCTTCAGTGGGATAGTTCAATCCTGTGAGGGTTTGTCATGCAGTCTCAATTTTACGTCATCCTGTTCGCCCTGTTTGCTGGGCATTCCGTTGCAGCACCAGCCAGCAAAACGAAGCCTCCACCGGTAGTGGAAGTGGTGAGCCTTCAATCTCAAGCTTCAGTCATGCCCTCTATCCAGGCGATGGGAACCTTGCGTGCATCAGAGAGTATTACCCTGAAACCGGAAGTTGCAGGCAAGGTTTTGTCGATCAACTTTGTTGAAGGGCAACCGGTGCGCAAGGGGCAATTGCTGGTCAAGCTTGATGACAGTTTGCTGAATGCTGAGCTTGCCGGGAAGGAAGCTTCGGTGTTGTTGGCGGATGCAGAGTTGCGTCGGTTGCAGGAGCTTGCGCGGAGTCAGCAGGTTGCCGAGGTGGAGGTTGAACGTAAGCGTGCCGAAGTGGCGATGACCAAATCTAATTTGAGTTTATTGAAAGCCCGGATTCAGCAGACCGAACTGAAGGCACCATTTAGCGGGGTTATCGGTATCCGCCAGTTTAGTGTTGGTGAGTTTGTTCAGCCAGGACAGTCGTTGGTCAACCTGTCCTCATCCAAGCCGTTGAAGGTGGATATCAAGTTGCCTGAAGGTAAGGCGGCAGCTATCAAGGTTGGCCAGCAGGTGATGGTTCGTATTGATGCCATACAGGGATTGCAGATGAAGGGGCGGATTACGGCCATTGAGCCGCAACTGGACGCCGGAACCCGCGCGCTTTGGGTGCGTATCGTACTGGATGGTGCGGACTTGAGGTTGAAATCAGGAATGACGGCATCTGTGGCCATCCCCATGTCCGCCACTGGACAGGCGTTATGGGTGCCAGAGCAGGCATTGGTGGCACAGGGTGGGAAGTTGGTGATATTCAAGGTCATCGATGGAGTGGCAGTGGCGACGCCGGTTCAATCCGGTCAACGTCTGCCGGGAAAAGTCGAAATCACCCAAGGTATAAAGGCCGGCGATTCGATTGTCATTTCCGGGCAAAACAAGCTGTCCAAGCCTGAAATGCCCATCAAGGCGGTGCCTGCGACAGGAGCCTGGTAATGCAGTTGCCCCAACTGTGCATTCGTCGGCCGGTACTGACGATTGTCATGAACCTGCTGATTGTGTTGGCTGGTTTGATGGCGTTCGATCGGCTGACGGTTCGTGAATATCCCAATATCGACATCCCGACAGTCACGGTGGATACCACCTACACCGGCGCCAGCGCTGCCATCATAGAAACGACCGTGACACGTTTGCTGGAAGACTCATTGTCCGGGATTGAAGGGATTGATTACCTGTCCTCCAGCAGTCGCTCGGGCAGGGCGCAGATCACCATTGCTTTCAAGCCCGGCCGGGACATTGAAAGCGCGACCAGTGATGTCCGTGACCGGGTGTCGCGGATTCGCGGTAAGTTGCCGCAAGATATCAACGAGCCGGTCATAACAAAGACCGAAGCGGATGCACAGCCAATCATCTGGCTGGCCTTTTCTTCAGATCGGCATACGCCGATGGAAATCAACGTCTTTGCCGACAAGCAGGTCAAGAGCCGCTTGCAAACCTTGGTGGGCGTGTCCGATGTCCGGATATTCGGGGAGCGTCGTCCGGCCATGCGGATCTGGCTGGATTCCGGAAAGATGGCTTCCCTGAATTTGACACCCCAGGATGTTGAGTCAGCGTTGCGTAACCAGAATGTCGAAATTCCGTCGGGGCGGATTGAAAGCCTGAAGCGCGAGTTTGATGTGCTGGCCCGTACCGACATGAATACGCCAGAAGAATTTTCCGCCCTAGTGTTGCGCTCCCAAGGCGGTTTGTTGCTGCGTTTGGGGGATGTGGCGCGTATCGTCGTGGCTCCGGAAGATGAGCGGCGTATTGCGCGGTTTAACGGTGAGCCTGCTGTAGCTTTGGGTGTTATCAAGTTGTCGACGGCCAATCCGCTGGATGTGTCCAAGGCCGTTCGCGCCGAACTTCCTCGTATTAAGGAAAGCCTGCCAGCGGGCATGAAGGTCCGGTTGGCTTATGACTCATCTGTTTTCATTGAGCGGTCCATTCAGGCGGTCGAACGAACCATCCTTGAGGCGGCCGGGTTGGTGGTGCTGGTTATTTTCTTTTTCCTGCGTAGCCTGCGCGCCACCCTGATCCCGCTGGTGACGATTCCGGTGTCGTTGATCGGTGCGCTGGTATTCATGCAGATGATGGGGTTTTCCATCAACACCCTGACCTTGCTGGCGATGGTGCTGGCGGTCGGACTGGTGGTGGATGACTCGATCGTGGTGCTTGAAAACATCTACCGGCACATTGAGGAGGG
Organism: Fluviicoccus sp.; assembly: GCF_030646115.1. Classification (GTDB taxonomy): domain Bacteria; phylum Pseudomonadota; class Gammaproteobacteria; order Pseudomonadales; family Moraxellaceae; genus Fluviicoccus. Next base: position 131,436 of record NZ_JAUSMX010000018.1, on the reverse strand, counting down.
GAAGAATCCTCGAGAAGCGGCCATTCAGGGTTCGCGAGAGATCGGTTTTGCCGTGCTGGCCATGACCTTCACACTGGCGGCGGTTTTTGCTCCGATTGCGTTCACGGAAGGCCGTACCGGCAAGCTCTTTGCCGAGTTCGCCCTGACCCTGGCTTCTGCAGTCATTGTCTCCGGATTTTGTGCGCTGACTTTGTCGCCGATGATGAGTTCGCGCTTGTTGCAGCCGCATATGGGAGAGGGTAATCGGCTTTATCAGGCGATTGAGACCTTTCTGCGGGGATTGACCCGTGCTTACCGCCGGATCTTGCAGGCTGTTTTGGGCTGGCGCTGGTTGGTGCTGGGGCTGGCGTTGGGGTTGTCCGGGGCGATGGTGGTTGTGTTCAAAGGTCTGCCCAGTGAGTTGTCGCCGGTCGAGGACCGTGGTGTGATCTTGTCCATAGGAATAGGTCCGGAAGGGGCATCTCCTGCGTATTTCGATCATTACGGCCTGCAAGTGGAGCAAATCTACAGCAAGCTTCCCGAACGAGAGTCCACCTTTTTGATAACCGGCTTTCCGGATGACACCAAGTTCATCAGCTTCAACCGTTTCAAGCCTTGGGAGCAACGTCAGCGCAGCACCCGTGAAATAGCTGATACTGTTCGTCCGCAGTTGTGGCAAGTGCCGGGGGTGATGGCGATGGCTTCACTGCCGCCGTCGCTGGGGCAGGGTAATTCCAGTTCTCCGCTGGATTTTGTTATTCAGACGACCGGCAGTTATGAGGATCTTGGGCGGGTCATCCGGGAATTAATGGGCAAGGTCAGCCAGAATTCAGGCCTGATGAATGCCGTTCCTGATTTGAAGCTCAACAAGCCGCAGCTGTCGCTAACCTTGGATCGTGACAAGACGGCGCTGGTCGGGGTGGAAGTGGCGGAGGTTGGACGCGCCCTGGAAACTCTGCTGGGCGGGCGTAAAGTTACGACATTCAAGCTGAATGGCGAGCAGTATGACGTGATGGTGCAGCTCGCGCCGGATGAACGTCAGGTGCCGGAACAACTGCAGCAGATTCATGTTCGCAACAAGCAGGGGGAAATCCTGCCACTGAGTGCTTTGCTGACCCAAGCCGAAACAGTCACTCCTTCCGACTTGAGCCATTTCAACAAGTTGCGATCGGCCAAGATCACTGCCAGTCTGGCTCCCGGTTACTCACTGGGTGAGGCAGTGGCCTTCATGCAAGCTGCGATGAAGGATGTGAAAAAACCCTCGGTCAGTTATGACTGGGGCGGGCAGTCCCGCGAGTTCCTGGCATCCGGCAATGCGCTGGCGCTGGCGTTCGGATTGGCCGTGCTGTTCATTTATCTAGTGCTGGCGGCGCAATTCGAGAGCTTCCGTGACCCCTTGATTATCCTGTTCTCGGTGCCGCTGGCCTTGCTGGGAGCTGTGTTGGCGTTGAAGCTGACGCAAGGGACGTTAAACGTGTACAGTCAGATCGGCCTGATTACGTTGGTGGGGCTGATCAGCAAGCACGGCATTCTGCTGGTGGAGTTCGCCAACCAGTTGCAGGAGCAGGGAAAGAGTAAGCTGGAGGCGATTATGGAGTCGGCCACATTGCGCCTTCGCCCCATCCTGATGACAACTGCCGCCATGGTGCTGGGGGCCTTTCCGCTGGCGTTGGCGAGCGGTGCAGGAGCCGAAGTCCGCCATCCGATCGGTTGGGTGATTGTGGGCGGCATGACGCTGGGCACGGTTTTCACCCTGTTTGTGGTGCCGGCGGTTTACATGCTGGTGGCGCGTAACGGGCGGGCAGGAACCGTAGAATAAGCTTGAGTGGACATCGGCTTGGCTGTATCGGGCCGATGATCTGCTGATTCAACCAAGAAGGTGCGATACCCATGACCCGCAAATCCTATAGCCTGCCAACCCGCACCGTGACCCGGGAGTTGCTTCAAAAGCCGGACTTTGAGCAAAGCCCTGCCGCCGATCATTATAACGGCAGCCGTTTCTTCAATCCGTGGATCCGCGACAGCCGTGATTTTGCCAAGTTGTTCAACTGGCTGATGACACGGGAGCGCGATACCTGGCCCAAAAACCAGTCGAATGAGATATTCGACAAGCCGCTGTCGCATTTCAGTGAGAATGTGACTGATTGGAAAGTGTGGTTTGTCGGCCATGCGACCTTGCTGATCCAGATCGGGCCGTGGAACTTCCTGACCGACCCGGTGTGGGCTGAACGCTGCAGTCCCTTTGCCGCCATGGGACCGAAGCGTGTGCGCCCTGCCGGTATTGCACTGGAAGAATTACCGCCGATTCATGCCGTCCTGCTGAGCCATAACCATTACGACCATCTGGATACCGCTACGCTGTTGTGGCTGCAGGATCGTTTCCAGCCGGCGGTCATTACCGGGCTGGGCAATGGCGCCTATTTGCGTCCTTATGGCATGTCCGTGATTGAACTGGACTGGTGGGAGTCGTTTCCTTTTTCGGAGGACGTGACGCTGCATTATGTTCCCGCCCGTCACTTTTCCGGGCGTGGCATGCGTGACCGTAACGCCGCACTGTGGGGCGGATTGTCCGTGGTGACGCCGCATGGTCATGCCCTGTTTGCCGGGGATACCGGTTATTCCCCGCATTTTGCCGAGATCCGGCAGCGTTTGGGCAGCCCCCGGGTGGCGTTGTTGCCCATCGGGGCTTATGAGCCTCGTGAGTTGATGAAAGAAGTCCATATGAATCCCGCCGATGCGGTAAATGCCCACCGGGATCTGAGCCCGGCGTTGTCGTTGGGCATGCATTTCAATACCTTCCAGCTGACTGACGAGCCCATTTACGCACCGGTTCGTGATTTGCAGCAGGCGATGGCCCGGCATGGAATAGCTCCCGAACAATTTCGGACATTGCGGGAAGGCGAGGGCTTGGTCATTCCCTGAGTCCGGTTTTTCCGCCGATCCTGGTGAAAATTATTCAGCAGGAATATTGATTCCTGCCATCAGTGATACTACTATTGCGCCGCTTAGACCCATTCCCCTATTTGTGACGGAGGTTCCTGAAAGATGACCCACTCAGCCAGCCAAGATTTCAAGCAACGCTGACCCTTTCAGGACCGAGACGGCCTGAAGGCGAGTCAGCCTTCAGGCCAGAGAACCAAGCCCTGGCGTACCCCGCCGGGGCTTTTTCTTTGGGCGGCCGCCCACAGCTCACAAGGCTGCGGGCGATTGCATGGATTAACCCAAAATGTGAGGTGTACGATGCCAATACACTTGGTGTTGAACGCAAATGAAAAGAACGGTCACAAGCCGGTCAAAATCTTTACTCCGGATGTCGATCCGCAGGCGCTGCAACAACTGCGGAACATGGCGGCGCTGCCGTTTGTCTTCCGCCATATTGCCGTGATGCCGGACGTGCATGTGGGAATTGGCGCCACGGTAGGTTCGGTGATTCCCAGCCAGGGAGCCATTGTGCCGGCAGCCGTTGGTGTCGATATCGGTTGCGGCATGAACGCGGTGCGGCTGTCACTGAATGCCCGGCAGTTGCCCGATAACCCCAAGGCGCTGCGGACCGCCATCGAAAAAGCGGTGCCGGTCGGCTTCGACCAGCACAAGCGGGAAACCGTGAAAGCTTCGAGCCTGAGCGCGCTGGATGCGGGCATTGACCGAATTGTCGGCAAGCATCCCGGTTTGATGAAGATGCTGCGGCAGTTTCGACTGACCTGGGCGCGGCAACTGGGCACCCTGGGTGGCGGTAATCACTTCATCGAGATTTGTCTGGATGAAGCGGACGATGTCTGGGTGATGCTGCATTCCGGCAGTCGCGGCATCGGCAATTGTATCGGGCGCTATTTCATTGAGTTGGCGCGCAAGGACATGAGCCGGGAATACGGTCATCTGCCGGACAAGGACCTGTCCTATCTGGTGGAGGGCACGCAGCATTTTGCGGATTACGTCGAGGCGCTGAGCTGGGCGCAGGACTATGCCATGCTCAATCGCCGCGAAATGATGCGGCTGGTGGTGGAGGCGCTGAAGCCGGTGTTGCCACCGTTCGAGCTGACCAAGGAGGCGATCAACTGCCACCACAACTACGTGGAACGGGAGACGCACTTTGGTGAGGAGGTCTACATTACCCGCAAAGGGGCTATCAGTGCGCAGGCCGGTGAGTTGGGTATCATTCCCGGCAGCATGGGGGCGAAGTCCTACATTGTTCGCGGCAAGGGGAACGCGGAGTCCTTCTGTTCCTGCTCGCACGGGGCGGGGCGGCGGATGAGCCGCATGGAAGCCAAACGCCGGTTTTCCACGCAGGATATGGTGGAGCAGACGGAGGGCATTGAGTGCCGCAAGGACAAGGATGTGGTGGATGAGATTCCGGCCGCCTACAAGGATATTGAGGCGGTGATGGCGCACCAGAGCGATCTGGTGGAAGTGGTGCACACCCTGCGGCAGATTGTCTGCGTCAAGGGGTGATTTTATTGAACGGAGGAGGCCAGTCATGGCGAAACGAGTGGTGGTGAAGCTGCAAAAAAGACCCCGTAATTGGGTAACCCTGATTGCCGTGGTGCAAAAGGCCGGCGCGCACGGTAAGACCGAAAAAGCGGAACGACGCGCCGAACGTCAACAGGTGCAACGTGCTTCCCGGGAGGATTGGTCCTCCCGGGGGGATGGTTTGAAGTGGTTGTTTGCTTAAATAGTTTTCGTAAATGCTCATCCTTAATGAGTGAAAAGCCATAATAATTGTAAGCATATCGTTATTGGAGTATGGATCATGGCCAGTAAATCCGCGGTTGCTGCGGCAGTCTTGTTAGGTTTGGGCGGCATGTCTTCGGCTCTGGCTGACGAGGCTGGATACTTTCTGAGCGGCCCACAAAAGCAGGAGCTGATACTGCGCGGGCAGATGCATGATGAAGAGCAGCGCTTGTATGACGTGTGGATTGTCCCCGGTTATGTTGTGCCGAAGGAGTCTGCCAAAAAGGGTTGGCGAAAAGCCCGCGATTCACTCAGGACGTACAGCAAGCCGGATTTTTTCCCCGACCTGCATAAATATGCTGACCAGACTTGGCGTTTTGGCACTAAGGAAGCACTGCGTGAGTTCGCTTTCAAAGGAACGCGTAATGCCTGGCAAAAAGACATGAAGGTGGCCGGTGAACGCACCCGCAAGCGGGTCTTCGGGTGGTGGCTGGCCTACCCCTGGGGGGTGCTGGAGGCCACAACCGAGTCTGTATTCCGGCTGGGGACGGGGATCCCGACTGGGCTGGCGCTGGCTAGCGCAGCTTATACCGCCGTTCCGGCGGTGTATGTCGCCATCCCGACGGTTATGTCTGTGGCGCATGCGTCCGGGGAGGGCACCGGCTACCCCCTGATCGCGGCGGGCTGGAATACCGTGATTGCTCCACCGTTGGCGGTATTTGGCCAGCGCCCCGCCCCGCAACGGGCCGATGGGTTCTGGATGAAGCAGGTGGATGATCCGCGGCTGAAAGACATGATTGGTGAACTTTCCTCCTGGCGTGATGCCCTGACCAAGGCGCAGCCCACCGCCGAACGGGATGCGGCCGTCAAGCGTCTGGAAGACGAGCGCACGGCGCAGACACAGGATTTGTATGCACGAATCAAGGTGATTGAGCAGGCCTCCGGCGAGAAGGTGGCGCAGGTGCGCAGCGACTGGATGGGAGGCGTGATGCAACGCGCCACCGAGCAGCGGTCAGGTGTGCTGGCGCGGTTGAAACAGGGCGATATGCCGCCGGAGTTGCTGGCCGCACAGCGTGATGCAGTGGTGGCCGGATTGACGGGTAACGGCTGGACCCGCGATGAAGCCAACAAGCTGGTGGACGTGTTGCTGGGCAAGCCGGTGGATCTGTCGGCGCCGCAACGGAAGGCAGATGACAAGACCGATCCGGTGAAACGGGCGGTGGAGATATTGGGGAGTCCCAAGTAAACCCTGGGTTCTGGGGTAGCGAAGATGTGCTGCCCCGGAATCCACAGGTCATCAGTCAGTAGCGGTTTGCGGCTTGACCCGAGCGGCCGACTCTTTGGCATTGTTGCGTGCGGCATCCGTGCTTTCCGCCCGGCAAACCGCCACGCCCATGCGGCGTTTCATAAAACTTTCCGGCTTGCCAAACAGACGGATATCGCTGTCCGCCACCTTCAATGCGTCTGCGACGCCTTCAAACCGGATGCCGGTCGCTTCCATTCCGCCGTAGATCACGGCGCTGGCCGCCGGGCTGAGCAGCGCGGTATTGACCGGTAATCCCAGAATCGCCTTCGCATGGATCTCGAATTCAGACTGATATTGGCTGGACAAGGTGACCAGCCCCGTATCATGCGGGCGCGGGCTGACTTCCGAGAACCAGACATCATCCCCCTTCACGAACAGTTCCACCCCGAAAATACCGCGCCCGCCAAGGTTTTCCGTTACCGCCTTTGAGATGTCGCGGGCGCGTTGCAGCGCAAGCGTGGACATCGCCTGCGGCTGCCAGCTTTCCACATAGTCACCGGCCACCTGCCGATGTCCGATGGGGTCGCAGAAGAAGGTCTCGACGCTAGCGGATGCTCCGACGGCGCGCACGGTCAACTGCGTGATTTCAAAGTCGAATTCAATCAGGCCTTCCACAATCACCGTACCCTGATTGACCCGCCCACCGCTGGCGGCATAGTCCCAGGCGGCCGGAATGTCTTCCCGGCGATCGACCTTGGATTGGCCCTTGCCGGACGAGGACATGACCGGTTTGATGAAGCAGGGATAGCCAATGCGGTCGGCAGCGGCCTGAAGCTCGTCCAGGCTGTTGGCGAAGGCATAGGGGGAGGTGGGCAGGCCCAGTTCTTCGGCCGCGAGGCGGCGGATGCCTTCGCGGTTCATGGTCAGGTTGACGGCGCGGGCGGTGGGAATGACTTCGGCAATGCCTTCGCGCTCAATGTCCAGCAGCACGGCGGTGGCGATGGCCTCGATTTCCGGGACGACAAAATGCGGCTTTTCCTGCTCGATCAAGGCGCGCAGGGCGACCGGATCGCTCATATTGATGACATGGGCGCGATGGGCTACCTGATGGCCGGGGGCATCGGCATAACGATCCACGGCAATCACTTCCACCCCGAGGCGTTGCAGGGAAATGATTACTTCCTTGCCCAGTTCGCCGGAGCCCAGGAACATGACTTTGGTGGCGGATGGGCTGAGCGGGGTGCCTATATGAGAGGGAATGGTCATGCTGAAGGTCTCCGGTGAGCGATGCGCACATGATAACGGGCGACAACCGGGACGGCTATGGCGGCGAACGCCCATGAAAAAAGCCCCGGGGCTAACGCCGCCGGGGCTTTCTCTGATTCTTGTGGTGCCTGAAGCCGGAATCGAACCGGCACGCCCTCACGGGCGGTGGATTTTGAGTCCACTGCGTCTACCAGTTCCGCCACCCAGGCACAAGGACGGGGCTGATTATATGCGGCCAGCGCACTCCGTCAAGCCTTTTTGCGAAAAGTTGTTATAATGCCGCCCCTTGTTGGATACAACTCATGCAACTGACTGACTTTTCCTACGAATTACCCGATGAATTGATTGCCCGCTTCCCGTTGGCGGAGCGGTCGGCGTCGCGTTTGCTGCATCTGGCGGCGGACGGTTTGCATCACCGGCAGGTGCGGGATCTGGCGCAATGGCTGCGGCCCGGCGACCTGCTGGTGTTCAATGATACGCGTGTGCTGGCGGCGCGGCTGTTCGGGCAGAAATCCTCCGGCGGCCGGGTGGAGGTGCTGGTGGAGCGCATTGTGGCCGACGATACGGCGCTGGTGCACCTGCGCGCCAGCAAGTCGCCGAAGCCGGGTGCGAAGTTGTCCTTTGCTGATGGACGCGTTCAGGCTGAAATGCTGGAGCGGGTGGATGACCTCTTTAAGTTGAGGTTCTCGCGGCCGGTGCGCGAGGTGCTGGCGGAGGTCGGGGAAATGCCGCTGCCGCCATATCTGGGGCGCAGTGTGGGGTCGTCCGATGCCGAGCGCTACCAGACAGTGTACAGCAAGCCTGAAAACACCGCCTCGGTGGCGGCGCCTACCGCCGGTCTGCATTTTGATGAGGCCTTGCTGGGGAGCCTGCGTGAGCGCGGCTGCGGGTTTGCCTATGTGACGCTGCACGTGGGTGCCGGCACTTTCCAGCCGGTGCGCACGGCGGATATCCGTGATCATCGCATGCATGCCGAATGGCTGAGCGTGCCGCCGGAAACCGTCGAGGCGATACGCCGCACCCGTGAGCGGGGAGGGCGAGTGGTCGCCATCGGCACCACCAGCGTGCGTGCGCTGGAATCTGCCGCGCAGGCCAACGGCGGTAAGTTGCAGCCGTGGTCGGGCGATACGCAAATCTTCATCTATCCCGGTTATGACTGGCGGGTGGTGGACGTGCTGTTTACCAACTTCCACCTGCCGGAATCCACCTTGCTGATGCTGGTCAGCGCCTTTGCCGGGCGTGATCGCGTCATGGCCGCCTATCAGGCGGCGGTGGCAAACCAATACCGTTTTTTCAGTTATGGCGATGCCATGCTGGTCGAGCGTCCCGGAGACATACATGCAGTTTAAATTGATGGTCACCGATGGCCAGGCACGCCGCGGTGAGCTCACCCTGCAACACGGCAAGGTGCAAACCCCGGCTTTCATGCCGGTGGGCACTTATGGCACCGTCAAGGGCATGCTGCCGCGCGACATTGATGATATCGGCGCCGATATCATCCTTGGCAATACCTTCCATCTGTGGCTGCGTCCGGGTACGGACGTGGTCAACCAGTTTGGCGGCCTGCACGATTTCATCAACTGGCAGAAACCCATTCTCACGGATTCCGGCGGTTTTCAGGTGTTCAGTCTGGGTGCCTTGCGCAAGATCAGCGAGGAAGGCGTCAAGTTCCAGTCACCAATCGATGGTTCGAAAGTCTTCCTGACGCCGGAGATTTCGATGCAGATCCAGCGCTCGCTGAATTCCGACATTGTGATGATCTTTGATGAATGCACCCCGTATCCGGCGACGGAGCAGCAGGCCCGTGAGTCGATGGAGCTCAGCCTGCGCTGGGCGGCCCGGTGTAAAACCGCGCACGAAGGGAACCCCAATGCCTTGTTCGGCATCGTGCAGGGCGGCATGTTCGAAAACCTGCGTGACGTGTCGCTGGCGGGCTTGATGGACATCGGCTTTGACGGCTATGCCATTGGCGGCCTGTCTGTCGGTGAACCCAAGGATGAAATGATCAAGGTGTTGAACCATGTGCCCATGCGCTTGCCAAGCGACAAGCCGCGTTACCTGATGGGGGTCGGCAAGCCGGAGGATATCGTGGAAGCGGTGCGCCGGGGTGTGGACATGTTCGATTGCGTGATGCCCACCCGCAATGCGCGTAATGGCCATTATTTCGTCACGGATGGCATTGTCCGCATCCGCAACACCCAGTACAAAACCGACCAGCAGCCCATCGATCCGCACTGCGATTGCTATGCCTGCCGCAATTTCTCGCGCGCCTACTTACATCATTTAGACAAATGCGGGGAGATGCTGGGGGCGATGCTGGGTACAATCCACAACCTGCGTTACTACCAGCGTTTGATGGCCGGTTTGCGGACTGCCATTGAAACCGGTACATTGCACGACTTTGTGCAAGATTTTTATGCCCGTCGCGACCTGCCCGTGCCCGCCCTTTAGGAGACATCCCCAATGAGTCTGTTCATTGCCGAAGCCCATGCCGCTGCACCCGCTGCTGCCGGTCCCGATGCCGGAATGGCCAATCTGGTCATGCTGGGCCTGTTTTTTGTCGTGTTCTATTTCCTGCTGTGGCGTCCGCAATCCAAGCGCGCCAAAGAACACAAAACACTGATGGCCGGTCTGAAGGTGGGCGACGAAGTGGTATTCGCCGGCGGCCTGCTGGGCCGAATCCAGAAGGTGGATGACGAATATGCCGTCGTGGATCTGGGTGACAAGGTCACCTTGCGCATCCAGAAAGGTTCCGTGGTGGCATCGTTGCCCGCCGGAACCCTGAAAAATATCGGCCAGAACTAAAGAACCCCTAAAATGCGCTATCCCGCCTGGAAATACGTCCTGATTGTGCTGATCGCCCTGGTCAGCATCATTTATTCCTTGCCGAACCTGTACCCGGATGAACCGGCGTTGCAGGTATCGGGAGCCAATGCCGGCATAACGACGGACAAATCCGTTCTGGAGCGTGCCGAAGCCGGTCTAAAGGCGGCGGGAATTCCGTTTCATGGCTCTGAAGTCCAAGCCAAGGGTGTCTTGTTGCGGGTTGAAACCGCCGATGCACAGTTAAAGGCTCAGGATGTCCTGAAGCGCGCCTTGGGCGACAGTTATGTCGTGGCGCTGAACTTGGCGCCGACGACGCCGTCATGGTTGCTGGCCATCGGCGCCAAGCCGATGAAGCTGGGGCTGGACTTGCGGGGCGGTGTGCACTTCCTGCTGGAAGTGGATATGGCCAAGGCGCTGGAGTTGCGTCAGGAAACCTATACTTCCGAGGTCAAGGCCAAGCTTCGCGAGGCCAAACTGTCCTATCGGGCGGTGATTGATATCCCAAGCGGCATCGCCATCCGTTTTGAGTCCGAGGAAGACCGGGTCAAGGCAGCCGAACTGTTGAAGCCCGAATACCGGGAGTTCATTTTCGCCAATGCGACACGTGAAGGCGGCATGTTCCTGGATATGGGCTTTACCCCGGAAAAGCTGAAGGAAGTGACGGATTATGCCGTTGAGCAGAACCTGACCACCATTCGCAACCGCGTCAATGAACTGGGGGTTGCCGAGTCGCTGGTGCAGCGGCAGGGCGCCAACCGTATTGTTGTGCAGTTGCCGGGCGTGCAGGATACCGCTGAGGCCAAGCGCGTACTTGGCCGCACCGCAACGCTGGAATTCCGCTTTGTGGACTGGGACAACGGCGGCGTGGCGCCGGAATCCGGTATTGCGCCACCCGGCACCGAAATCTACCCCTTTGATAAAATGGGCGGCGCGCCGGTGCTGTTGCAGAAAAAGAAAATCGTCACGGGTGAGCGCGTTGTCGGCGCCCAGTCAGGTTTCGATGAATTCTCCAACGCACAGGTCAACATCACGCTGGACAGCCGCGGCGGACGCATGATGGCCGATGCCACCCGTGATAATGTCGGCAAGCAGATGGCGGTGTTGTTTGTGGAGCACAAGCAGCGAACGCGCCTGGTGACAGGACTTGACGGTAAAGTCACCGAAGTGCGTGAGCCTTATGTTGAAAAGACGGTCATCAACCGCGCCACCGTGCAGTCCATGCTGGGTTCGCAGTTCCGCATTACCGGCCTTGATTCACCCGGAGAGGGTGCTGAACTGGCGCTGCTGCTGCGCGCCGGCGCCTTGGCTGCGCCCATGTACTTCGTAGAAGAACGGACCATTGGCCCAAGCCTGGGTCAGGAAAACATCGACAAGGGCCTGATGTCGACGCTGGTAGGCTTTAGCCTGGTGGCGGTGTTCATGGTGGTTTTCTACCGGGTGTTCGGCATTGTCGCCAACATCGGGTTGTTGATGAACGTGGCCATGCTGGTGGCGGTGATGTCGGCCCTGGGGGCTGCGCTGTCCTTGCCCGGCATTGCCGGTATCGTGTTGACGGTGGGTATGGCGGTGGATGCCAACGTGCTGATTTATGAGCGCATCCGCGAGGAGTTGCGGGCCGGTGCCTCGCCGCATCATGCCATTATTGCGGGCTATGATCGCGCCTTCATCACCATTATCGATGCCCATGTCACCACTTTGATTGTGTCGGTCATCCTGTTTGCGGTTGGCACCGGCCCGATCAAAGGTTTTGCGGTTACCTTGTCGATCGGTATTATCTGTTCGCTGTTCTCGGCCCTGACCGTGACCCGCGCCGTCGTGCAGATCATTTACGGCGGCCGTCGCGTCGACCGTCTGAGCATTTGAGGAGAACGGCCATGATGTTTGAAAACCGTACCATCCGTTTCATGCGCTTCCGCAAGCCCATGGCGATTTTCTCGCTGCTGGTGGTGCTGGCGGGTGTGGTTTCGTTGTTCACCAAGGGGCTGAACCTGGGGCAGGACTTTACCGGCGGCACGTCTGTCGAGCTGACCTTTGCCAAGCCGGTTGAGCAGATGGCTATCCAGAACCAGCTGGAAGAGGCGGGTATTCATGATGCGGTTGTGCAGCATCTGGGGCGCGCCACCGACATCCTGATCCGCATGCCGGCGCAGGACAAAGCCGGCAGCAACATCGGGCAGCGGGTTGTGGATGCGGTTCGGCAGGACAACAGCAACCCCGCGACCCTGCGGCAGGTCGATTCCGTTGGCTCCCAGGTCGGCGAGGAGCTGTATCTGAATTCCTTGATGGCGGTTGCGCTGTCGTTGGGCCTGATGATGCTGTATGTGGCGATCCGCTACCGCTTCAAGTTTTCGGTCGGCGCGGTGACTTCCCTGCTGCACGACACGCTGTTTACTGTCGGTATTTTTTCGATCATGGGCTGGCCTTTTGACCTGTCGGTGCTGGCTGCGATACTGGCGTTGATCGGTTACTCCCTCAACGACACCATCGTCGTGTTTGACCGGATTCGTGAAAACTTCCGCAAGCTGCGCACGGCCGACCCGGTTGAAATTGTGGATGTGTCGCTGACCGAAACCTTGCGCCGCACCATCATGACGGTGGCAACCGTGGTGCTGGTGGTGGTGGCCTTGTTGTTGCTGGGCGGCCCGGCGCTGAAGTGGTTCTCGATGGCCATGTTGATAGGTCTCTTTGCGGGCACTTACTCCTCGGTTTACATCGCCACCAGTTATGCGCTGGCCATGGGCTTGAACAAGGAAGACTTCCTGATTGCGCCCAAAGGCGAAGAAGTGGTGGAAGAGGGTGAAATCCTCCCCTGACAATTGGTGGGCTTCTGTATAAAGTAGAGGGCGCAATGCGCCCTTTTCTTTGGGCGGCAATCAGCTAAACGGAGAAACATGATGCGTGGCGCGGGCGGCACCCAAGGCGGTGCGGGCGAATTCCTGTTGGGTTTGGTGATGATGTGCGGCGGCTTTTATATGCTGCTGAGCGCCATCGTGGTGTCATCCGGTTTTGGCATGGGTTACGGCTTGTACCGGTTTTCGGGATGGGGCGGCGGCATGTTTACCATCACCACCGGCATGATCATGATTCCGTTCATGATCGGTGTCGGACTGGTGTTTTACCAAGGCAAGAGCATTCTTGGCTGGTGCATGGCCATCGGATCACTGGCGGCGATGATCATGGGGGTGATTTCTTCAATCCACTTCAGTTTTCGCAGCATGAATGCCTTTGAACTGATTGTGATTCTGGTGCTGTCCATTGGCGGACTGGGGCTTTTTTTACGTTCGCTACGGGCTGGTGGCTGAGGCTGCCTGCCTTATTCCACAGGACGCGGTGACGGCTTTAGCGAAATCAGCACCACGCCAGCCAGCACCAGCAAGCCGCCGGCCGCTTGCAGGCCGGTTACTTTTTCTTGCAGGATCAAGGCGCTGAAAATCAGGGTAAACACCGGGCCGACAGCTCCGATCAAGGCCGCTGAAGAGGCACCGATATGGCGGATGCCTTGAGTGATCAGGCTGGCGGGCAGGAAGGTGCAGAAGAAACCCAGGGCCGCGCACAGTAACCATAGTGGCGAGGGCAGGTGGTTCAGTGAGGTCCATGATTGGGTTACTGAGAAATGCAGCACGGCGCAGAGCGTGGCCGTGCTCAAAGCCAGCGCCGTAAAACGGGCGGCTCCAACCGTCTTCATCAGCTCGCCGCTGGCGACCAGATAGGCGGCATAGGCCAGCGCCCCGCCAAATACCAGCAGGCTGCCCAGCCATAAATGAGGCGCGTCCACCGCAACATCCCCGGCAAACACCAAGCCCATGCCCGCATAACTGGTGGCAATGGCCAGCCACACCCGGCGGCTGATACGGGTATGCAGGAAAATGGCGGAAATAAACACGGTCAGGGTCGGGTACATGAACAAAAGCAGCCGTTCCAGGCTGGCGCTGATGTATTGCAAGCCCCAGAAATCGAGGATGCTCGCGCCGTAATATCCGGCGCTTCCGGCCAGAACCACTCCAAGCCATTCCCTTGGACTCAGGGGTTTGCCGGGTTCATGCGCCATCCACAACATGATCAGGAAGAACGGCAGAGCAAACAGCATGCGCAAGACCAGCAGGGTTTCCGGAGTCACCGGGTACTGGTAGGCCAGCTTCACCAGCACCGATTTGGCGGAGAACAGGACAGCCGACAGCAAGACGCACAAGACACCCAGGGTATGGTTTCGGGTCATGGCAGGGCAAAAGAATTCGGGTGGCTGCGGATTACGACAGTCTTTCCGGCCAATTACAAGCCGACAATGACAGGCGATACTGTGAAAATTGCCCGAAATAGGGGTATTCACGGTAAAAATACAGCAAAAGGTGGGGTACAATCGCCCGCTTTTTGACTTTTTGTGGGAGGTTGCGCGGCCACAAGCTGCTCAGCCGGTGAAGTTAAACTCAATATTGAGGGTTGACCATGCAAATCGGGATTCCAGCGGAAATCATCGCTGGCGAAACGCGGGTTGCCGCCACTCCGGAAACAGTGAAGAAATTCATTGCCGCCGGAAATACCGTGGTGGTGCAGGCGGGAGCCGGCGTCAAGGCCAGTGTGCCGGACGCGGATTATGTGGCTGCAGGCGCTACCATCGCTGCAGATGCGGCAACAACCCTGGCAAACAGCGATATTGTGCTGAAGGTGCGTTCACCCCAGCCGGAAGAAATAGCCCTGATCAAGGAAGGCGCCACCGTGGTGGGTATGTTTGACCCTTTCCGCAACCCCAACCTTGAGGCTTATGCCGCACGCAAGCTGGCCGGCTTCGCCATGGAGCTGCTGCCGCGCACCCTGTCGCGCGCCCAGAACATGGACGTGCTGTCTTCCCAGGCCAATCTGGCCGGGTACAAGTCCGTGCTGCTGGCGGCCGGTGAATATCAGCGCATGTTCCCGATGCTGATGACGGCGGCAGGCACCGTCAAGCCCGCCCGTGTCGTGATCATGGGTGTGGGTGTTGCCGGGTTGCAGGCGATCGCCACCGCCAAGCGGCTCGGCGCGGTCGTGGAAGCCACCGACCTTCGACCCACGGCCAAGGAGCAAGTGGAGTCGCTGGGCGGCAAATGGCTGGATGTGCCGATGTCCGATGAAGAGAAGGCCAAAGCCCTCGGCACCGGCGGTTATGCCTGGATTCCCTCCGAGCAATATGTGAAGGACCAGGCGGTGATTGTGGACAAGGCCGTGTCGAACGCCGACATCGTCATCACCACGGCGCTGATACCGGGTCGTAATGCGCCGCGTCTGATCAAGGCCGAAACGGTCGCCAAGATGCGCGCCGGGTCCATCATCCTGGACATGGCGGTGGAAAGCGGCGGCAACGTCGAGGGATCGAAGTGCGGTGAAACCGTCTACACCGAAAACGGTGTCAAGATCCTCGGTATTCCCAACATCCCCGGCACCGTGGCCGCAGAAGCATCCGCCCTGTATTCCCGCAACCTGCTGAACTTTGTCGTCACCCTGTTTGACAAGAGCGGAGCTTTTGCCATCAATCGTGAAGACGAAATCCAGAAGGCGTTGCTGGTGACATTCGGCGGCGAAGTGCTGCTGCAGAAGAAGTGAGGAGCTGAATCATGAATCCTGAAATCGCTCAGGCAGCCGCTCAGGCTGTCGAACATGCCTCCGGCGTGCCCTTCATCAGTGTGTTCACGGTGTTTGTGCTGGCCATTTTTGTCGGTTACTACGTGGTCTGGGGTGTCACCCCGGCGCTGCACACGCCGTTGATGGCGGTGACCAATGCGTTGTCCGGCATCATTGTCGTCGGCGCCATGCTGCAAGCCGTG
The DNA here is from genome assembly GCF_030646115.1 of Fluviicoccus sp. Classification (GTDB taxonomy): domain Bacteria; phylum Pseudomonadota; class Gammaproteobacteria; order Pseudomonadales; family Moraxellaceae; genus Fluviicoccus. The sequence goes on along the minus strand of NZ_JAUSMX010000018.1, from coordinate 115,656 downwards.
TCTACCGGGGCCGATCCGTCGGCGCTGCAAGCCATCACCCCCACCAGCCTTCTGGGCGCTTTCGCTGTCTTCCTGGCCAGTATCAACATCTTCGGCGGCTTCGCAGTCACCGAACGCATGCTTGATATGTTCAAGAAGAAAAAGAAGTAAGGAGCCACGACCATGCAAGATTTCGCACAATATGCTGACTGGTTCTATCTGATTGGCGCAGTCCTCTTCATCCTGACGCTCCGCGGCCTGTCCGGTCCTAAGACCGCAATCATGGGTAACCGCTACGGCATGATCGGTATGGCGCTGGCCGTGCTGACGACTTTTTTTGTGGCCCCGAATCCGGTGCTGGGTCTGATCATTGCCGCCATGGTGGCCGGTGCAGCCATCGGTTTGTATCGCGCCCGCACTGTGCCGATGACGCAAATGCCCGAAACCGTGGCCATGATGCACTCTCTGGTGGGTTTGTCCGCCGTGTGTATTGCTGTTGCCGCTGTGCTGCATGAAGGCATCCACCACGATGGCATACACCGCTTCGAGTTGTTTATCGGCTGCTTTGTCGGCGCCATTACGTTTACGGCCTCTGTCTTCGCCTATGGCAAGCTGGCCGCAAAGAAGTGGGCCAAGTCCGTCAAGGGTGCGTGGGTGAAACCGGTTCAGGCTTCGCTGGCATTGGCCATGCTGGCCTGCGGGACGGTCTATTTCACCACGGAAAGCCTGGAAGCTTTCTATGCCATGACCGTGCTGGCCTTGCTGCTCGGTTTTATCTGGATTGCTCCGATCGGCGGCGGCGACATGCCGGTGGTGGTGTCGCTGCTGAACTCCTTTTCGGGTTGGGCGGCGGCCGGTATCGGCTTTACACTCAATAACTCGATGCTGATCATTGCCGGTTCGCTGGTGGGTTCGTCGGGCGCCATCCTGTCTTATGTGATGTGCAGGGCGATGAATCGCTCGCTGATGAACGTGCTGTTTGGCGGCTTTGGGGCGGCGGCGGCCGGTCCGGCGGTGGAAGGCGATCAGAAGCAGAAGAACTACAAGTCCGGTTCTCCTGATGACGCCGGTTTCCTGATGGCCAATGCCGACAGCGTGGTGATTGTGCCCGGTTACGGCATGGCGCAGGCTCGTGCCCAGAACGCCGTCAAGGAACTGGCGATCAGCCTGAAGGAGAAGGGCGTCAAGGTGCGTTACGCCATTCACCCGGTGGCGGGCCGCATGCCCGGCCACATGAACGTGCTGCTTGCCGAAGCCGATGTGCCTTATGAGGACGTCAAGGAAATGGACGAAATCAACAGCGACTTCGCGTCCACCGACGTGGTGCTGGTGATCGGCGCCAACGACGTCGTCAATCCGGCGGCCAAGGATGACCCGAGTTCGCCCATTTACGGCATGCCGATTCTGGAAGCGCACCGTGCACGGACCGTGATGGTGATCAAGCGCTCCATGGCCACTGGCTATGCCGGCCTCGACAATGACCTGTTCTACCTCGACAAGACCATGATGATCTTCGGCGACGGCAAGAAGGTGGTGGAAGACATGGTGAAGAGCATTAACGGTTCCGGCCATTGATGCGGTTTTACTGAAAAAGACCCCGCATTCGTGCGGGGTTTTTTTTGGGCGATTGATGCAGCAGATGTGCGGCGGTGCTCATTTAATGCCCCCAAAGGCAGGCGCTTGGGCTACAATCGGGGGTTTGAATCAGTGCCTGACTCCGGATGGCTGCATGTTGTTAATGATCGATAATTACGACTCTTTTACCTATAACCTTGTCCAGTATTTCGGCGAGCTGGGAGAGGATGTGCGTGTCTATCGCAACGACGAAATCACCCTGGAGCAGATCGAGGCGCTGCAGCCGGATCATCTCGTGATTTCACCGGGTCCCTGTTCCCCGAATGAAGCCGGTATCTCCATGGCGGTAATCCGTCATTTTGCCGGGAAGATCCCATTGCTGGGGGTATGTCTTGGCCATCAAAGCATCGGTCAGGTTTTTGGCGGCGATGTCGTCCGCGCCCGGCAGGTGATGCATGGCAAGACATCCCCCATTCACCATGCTGACCGGGGCGTGTTCCGTTCACTGTCCAACCCATTGACCGCGACACGCTACCATTCCCTGATCATTGACCGGGCCACCTTGCCGGACTGTCTGGAAATTACAGCCTGGACGCAGCACGAAGACGGCTCCATGGATGAAATCATGGGGGTCCGCCACAAGACATTGGCGGTGGAGGGGGTGCAGTTTCACCCTGAGTCCATCCTGACCGAGCAAGGTCATGCCTTGCTGAAGAATTTTCTGGAGGCGAACTGACATGGATATCCGCTCCGCCATCGGTCAGTTGACTCAACGCCAGTCCTTGTCCCTGCATGATATGGAAGCGGTCATGCGCTCCGTGATGACGGGGGAGTGCACGCCTGCGCAGATTGCCGGGCTGCTGATTGCCTTGCGCATGAAAGGCGAGTCGCTGGATGAAATTGAGGGGGCGGTGCGGGTAATGCGCGCCCTGTGCAATCCGGTGAACCTGACGACGCTGGAGCGCACCGTCGATATCGTCGGCACCGGCGGCGACGGCGCGAATTTGTTTAATGTCTCGACGGCGGCCTCGCTGGTGGCGGCGGCGGCCGGTATCCGCGTGGCCAAGCACGGCAATCGCGGCGTGTCTTCGTCCAGCGGCAGCGCCGATGTGCTGGAAGTGGCCGGCATCAACCTGCAACTGACCACGGAGCAGACAGCGCGGTGCATTGAAGAGGTGGGCGTCGGCTTCATGTTTGCTGTCAATCACCATGCAGCCATGAAGCATGCGATCGGCCCGCGCCGTGAGCTGGGTGTACGCACCGTTTTCAATGTATTGGGCCCCATGACCAACCCCGCCGGGGTCCGTCGACAGGTGCTGGGTGTGTATTCACGGGAATGGTGTCGTCCTCTGGCGGAGGTTCTGGGTCGTCTCGGTTCCGAGCATGTAATGGTGGTTCATTCCGCCGATGGCCTGGATGAGATCAGTCTGGCCGGAAAGACCTATGTAGTTGAATTAAAAGGTGGCGAAATTCGTGAATATGACCTACAACCTGAGGAGGCGGGTTTGCAGACGCAACCGCTGGATGGGTTGGACGTCAGCAGTTCCGCCGCTTCTCTGGCGCTGATTGAAGGCGCCTTGGGCAAACGCAAGACGGTGGCTGAGCGCAAGGCCGCCGACATGATTGCCCTGAATGCCGGCGCGGCGCTGTATGTATCCGGAGCGGCGGGGCAATTGCGGCATGGCGTGGCTATGGCGGAAGATGCCATTTATAGCGGGCTGGCGCTGGAAAAGCTGGTTACGTTGCGTGAATTTACCCGCGCCTTTGCGGCGACTGAATAAAGACAGCGATAAATAAGATATGACTTCACACATACTCGGGACCATCCTCCAGCGCAAGGCCGAAGAAGTTGAGTTGCGTCAACGGCAATTCTCGCTGGCGACCCAGGAAACCCGGGCGAGGGTGGCGGGTCCGGTGCGCGGCTTTTATCAGGCGTTGCGCAAGAAAGTGGATGCCGGTGATCCGGCGGTCATTGCCGAAGTGAAAAAGGCCTCCCCCTCCAAAGGAGTCATTCGCGAGAATTTCATTCCGTCGCAGATTGCCCGAAGCTATGAGCGCGCCGGTGCAGCTTGCCTGTCGGTATTGACCGATATCGACTTTTTTCAGGGTGCTGACAGTCATTTGCAGGCGGCGCGTTATTCCTGCAGCTTGCCGGTGATTCGCAAGGACTTTGTGATTGACCCCTACCAGATTGTCGAAGCCAGGGCCTTGGGCGCAGACTGTGTTTTGCTGATTGTGGCGGCCTTGTCCGACGGGCAGTTGTCAGAGTTCCACGCGCTGGCGCGGGATTACAATCTGGATGTACTGGTGGAGGTTCACAGCTACAGTGAACTGGAGCGTGCGCTGCGACTGCCGACGCCGATGATCGGCATCAACAACCGCAATCTCAAGACCTTCCAGGTCAGCTTGAATACGACCTTGGCCTTGATGAAGGCGGTGCCCAAGGATCGTCTGATTGTCACCGAAAGCGGTATTCACAGCCCGGCGGATGTGATGTTGATGCGCGCCAATAATATCAATGCGTTTTTGGTGGGTGAGGCCTTCATGAGGGAAGAAGACCCCGGTACAGCACTGAAAGCGATGTTCTTTCCGGACGTCAAGGCCCGTGCTTATTAACGCGAGCCGTAAATCACCATCGTCTTGCCCTTGACGTCAATCAGTCCCTGTTCTTCCAGCGATTTCAGAACCCGTCCCACCATTTCCCGTGAGCAGCCGACAATGCGGCCGATTTCCTGACGGGTCACGCGAATCTGCATGCCGTCGGGGTGAGTCAGTGCATCCGGTTGTTTGGAGAGGTCGAGCAGGCAACGGGCCACACGGCCGGTGACATCCAGGAAAGCCAAATCACTGACCTTGCGGGTGGTGACGCGCAGTCGGCCGGCCAGTTGTGCGGAGAGGGCGAACATCAGACCAGCATCCTGGCGGGCCAGATCCCGGAATTTGCGATAGCTGATCTCAGCCACTTCGCAGGCGCTCTTGGCGCGAATCCAGGCGGACCGGATGGGCCGTTCTTCAAACAGACCCATTTCGCCAAAGAAATCCCCGGCGTTCAGGTAAGCCACCACCATCTCCCGGCCTTCGTCATCTTCAATAACGACCGAGACCGACCCCTTGACAATGAAGAACAGGGAGTCAGAGGCATCACCGGCATGAATGATGGCGGTGCGCGCAGGATACTGGCGGAGATGGCACTGTTCCAGGAACATTTGCAGGTTGGGGATGTGTGCGAGAGCTGGAGTGACGGGCATCTTGTTCGTGTCCTGTTGGTTCTTGGAATAACTTCCCTATAATAGACAACTCACGGAAAATCAGTAGCGATTATTTGGCAAAACAGTCAAATAATCAGGCAGTCATTGCCATGAGTCATATTTGATATTAGGCGGGAGTCAAGATGCAAGCAACCATACAGTGGGTCAAAGATGTTTCCTTTGTAGGGGAGTCCGGCAGCGGCCATGCGCTGGTGATGGATGGTTCACCGGAATATGGTGGTCGCAATATCGGTCCGCGCCCCATGGAGTTGCTGCTGATCGGGCTGGGTGGTTGTGCATCCTTTGACGTAGTGACCATTCTGAAGAAGGCCCGTCAACAGGTAACCGATGTCCGCACCGAACTCAAGGCGGAACGCGCCGATACCATTCCGGCGGTTTTCACCACCATCCACCTGCATTTCGTAGTGACCGGTCGTGAGTTGAAGGATTCGCAAGTGAAAAAAGCGGTGGAGTTGTCGGCGGAAAAGTACTGCTCGGCGTCCGCAATGCTGTCAGCCGGCGGCGTCAAAATCACCCATGATTACGAGATTGTTCAGGAAGCCTGACTTTCGGCAATCGTGCGTTTTTTCCTGCGGACATAAAGGGTCTTGTGGACGCAGGCGATCGTTTTGCCCTCGTCATCAATTACATGGACGGTATATTCCGGCAGCACCGGTTTGCCGTTCTCAGCCAACTGCCGAACCCTTTCAATTTCCGCTTTTTCCATCCTGAAATTGGCGTGGACAGTGCCCCGGCCCGGGGCGATGAAGTCAATGTGCGCGGCCTTGTCCCAGACGATGTAGTCATTCCCCAGGTTTTCCATCAGCATCAGCATGAAGAAGGGATCGGTCATGCTGTACAGGCTGCCGCCGAAGTGTGTGCCGACATAATTGACATTGCCCTTGTACAGGCGCATGCGGACATCAATGGCCTGAAAGTCCGGGCTGATGCGGGTAACGCGGATACCGGCGCCGACATAAGGCAGGTAGGAATTGAGCCGCCAGCTCAGCAGCCGGGATTTGGACAAAAGCTTAAACACGATAGCTGGCTTGCGTCATGACTTTCGAGACCAGTCCCATGATGCGCTTGATGGGTGGCGGCAGTTCAAGCCCCCCGGCCGCCAGCGCCTGGTTACGGTGATGGTCTTCGTCGATATGCATCTGGTTCAGGATGGCGTGGGTGCGCTCGTCCGAAGCCGGTACACGCTGCATGTGGCTTTCCAGATGGGAGCAGACCTGCTTTTCAGTCTCCGCGACAAAGCCGAGGCTCCATTTGTCTCCGGCAATGCCCGCCGCCGCGCCAATGCCGAAGGACAGTCCGTACCACAGCGGGTTGAAGATGCTGATGTGGCTCCCCAGTTCCTTCAGCCGGTCTTCGCACCAGGCCAAGTGATCCTGTTCTTCCTGCGCCGCCCGCTCCATTTCCAGTCTCACCGTCGGCAGCCGGGCGGTGAGCGCCTGGCCATGATACAGCGCCTGGGCGCAGACCTCGCCGCTGTGGTTGACGCGCATCAGTCCGGCCACTTCACGCTGTTGCTCGGCGGTCAGGTCGGTGGCGGGACGCTGGGCTCCGGGGTTGCCGCGCAGGGCGGCCTGGTTGTTCGGGGTCAGGGTGCGCAGCACCTGGTCAGCATGTTCGATCAGGCGGTCAGCAAGGGTATAGCGGCGCATGGTAAACCTGTCGGGTCTGGATTAATGGGAGAAAGCCGTAGTCTGTTCGCAGGGTCAACCCGGCGGCCAGTTCAGGCGGCGTCCGGCCAGCAGGTGCAGGTGAATGTGATATACGCTCTGTCCGCCGTCCGCATTGCAATTCATGACCACCCGATAACCCGGTTCGGCAAAATCCAGCTCTTTGGCCAGTTGCGAGGCGGTAGTCACCAACTCGCCCACCAGCGCCGCTTCAGAAGCTGGCACATCATTCAGTGTAGTGTAGTGGGCCTTGGGGATGATCAGGATATGGGTTGGAGCTTGCGGAAACAGGTCGTGGAAGGCGATTACGCGTTCGTTTTCGAAGGCGATCCGGGCCGGAATTTGTTTCGCGGCAATCTTGCAGAACAGGCAGTCCATCGTAAAGTCCGTCGCGGGTGGGTAATGCCCAACTTTATCGGGCAAAGCGACTGTCACGCAAGGTTTGCCGTATAATTCGCGCCCGGTTGACGTTGGGGAAGTGAAGCATGGCGATTCAGCGGCGTGCGCTGGCCTTGCTGTCGGGCGGTCTGGACTCGATGCTCGCGGTCAAGCTGATGCAGGTGCAAGGCATTGCTGTGGAGGGCATTAATTTCTACACCGGGTTTTGTGTGGAAGGGCACACCCACGCCATCCGTCGCCAGAGCCCCGACAAGCCGGTACGTAACAACGCCCTGTGGGTGGCGGAGCAACTGGGCATCCGTTTGCGTATCGAGGACATCAGCGAGGAGTACAAGCGCATTGTGCTGAAGCCGCAATATGGCTACGGCGCGCATCTGAATCCCTGTCTGGACTGCAAGGTGTTCATGGTCAGCCAGGCGACGCTGTTCCTGAACCGGGCCCGGGAGCTGGCGGCGGAAGAGGGCTTCGACTTCATCATTACCGGCGAGGTGCCCGGGCAGCGCCCCAAGTCGCAAAAAGCCGACAGTATGCGTCTGGTGGCCCGTGAGTCCGGAGCCGAGGACCGGCTGCTGCGACCGCTGTCCGCCAAGCTGATTCCGCCGACCCTGCCTGAGCGCGAAGGCTGGGTGGATCGTGACCAGCTCTATGGTTTCAGCGGCCGCAGCCGTGCTCCGCAAATTGCTCTGGCGAAATCCTTCGGGCTGGAGGACTGGTCGCAACCGGCCGGTGGTTGTTGCTTCCTGACCGATGCCGCTTATTCCCGCAAGCTCAAGGACTTATGGACGACACGCGGCAAGAAGGATTATGAGCTGGATGACATCCTGTTGTTGAAAGTTGGCAGGCATATCCGTCCCGCACCTCACTTCAAGCTGATGATCGGGCGCGAGGAGGGCGAGAACAATTTTCTGGAAGGCTATCATCAGGAGTTTCCACATATCCGCATCCTTAGCCATGGCGGGCCTTTGACATTGATTGATGGTCACCCATTGGAGCAGGATCTGTTGCTGGCTGCCCGTGTTGCCGCCCGCTTCAGCCAGGGGCGCGACAGTGACCGGGTGCGCGTGGCCATACATGAGCCAGGCGGAGCTGTGCGGGAGCTGGATGTGCTTCCCCTGCCAGATGCCGAACTGGAGAGGGCTTGGTATGTCTGAACCCCTGGTGGATGTGGTTGTGGATGCGCGCCGGTTGTTGTGCCCCATGCCGGTCATTCGCGTGCAAGCCGCCGTGCGTCAGTTGCAACCCGGACAAACGCTGGAGGTTCTGGCTACAGACCCGGGCGTGATGCATGACATTCCGGCCTGGTGCAGGGTGCAGGGACACCAGTATCTGGGATGCGTGCATGAAGGCCGTGTCATGCGTTTGACGCTGAAAGTCTGATGTTCTTTTTCGGTGCAATGGCTGGCGACCGCGCCCTGATTTAGTGCGTCTTTTTGGGGCGTGAGCGGAGCAATAGCCGGAACATTGCTCCGGAATGTTTGCCATTGGGGTGTTTCATGCTGCTCAAGACGGAACTGCATGGCTGGCATAACTTTTGCTATAATGTCTGTGCACCGAAAACAGGCATAATGACGAGGCTGCTTTTCATGTTGAGTTTTGCCTTGGCAAAGCTATAAACTGCACCCCGACCGAACGCGCACCTGTCGTGGACGGATGCTGAGCCGGGCCTGTTCGCGACTGACTCACCTATAAGATTTTCCCGATTTCCGGCAACTCTGGAGCTTTTGTAAATGTCCAACAAGACCTTAGACCTGATCAAGCAACACGAAGCCAAGTGGGTTGACCTCCGCTTCACCGACACCAAGGGCAAGGAACAGCACGTTTCCTTCCCGGCCGCTACAGTGGACGAAGAAACCTTCGTCAGCGGCAAGATGTTCGACGGCTCCTCCATTGCCGGCTGGAAAGGCATTGAAGCCTCCGACATGATCCTGATGCCGGATCCCGAAACTTCCTTCATGGACCCGTTCTTCGACGAGCCGACCGTTGTCGTGACCTGCGACGTCATTGAACCGACCAGCATGCAGGGCTACGAACGCGATCCGCGCTCCATCGCCAAGCGCGCCGAAGCCTACCTGAAGGCCTCCGGTATTGGTGACACCGCCTTCTTCGGTCCGGAACCCGAATTCTTCGTTTTCGACGAAGTGAAGTGGAAGATCGGCATGTCCGGCGTGTCGCACGAAATCATTGCTGAAGAGGCCGCCTGGTCCACCAACAATGACTACGAAGGCGGCAACACCGGCCACCGTCCCCGCGTCAAGGGCGGCTACTTCCCGGTTCCCCCGGTTGATTCCGGCCAAGACCTGCGCGTCGCTATGTGCAACGCCATCGAAGCCATGATGGGCCCCGGCCGCGTCGAAGTGCAACACCACGAAGTGGCGTCCTGCCAGAGCGAAATCGGTGTGTCCTTCAACACGCTGGTGCGCAAGGCTGACGAAGTCCAGGTGCTGAAGTACGCCGTACTGAATACCGCCCATGCTTTCGGCAAGACTGCAACCTTCATGCCCAAGCCGATGGTGGGTGACAACGGTTCCGGCATGCACGTGCACATCTCCATCTCCAAAGATGGCAAGAACCTGTTCTCCGGCGACCAGTATGCCGGTCTGTCGGAAATGGCCCTGTTCTTCATTGGCGGTATCATCAAGCACGCCCGTGCCCTGAACGCCATCACCAACCCGGCCACCAACTCTTACAAGCGTCTGGTGCCGCACTACGAAGCCCCGATCAAGCTGGCTTACTCTGCCCGCAACCGCTCGGCCTCGATCCGTATTCCCTACGTGTCCAGCCCGAAGGCCAAGCGCATTGAAGCCCGTTTCCCGGATCCGGTTGCCAATCCGTACCTTGCCTTCGCAGCTCTGCTGATGGCCGGTCTGGACGGTATCCAGAACAAGATCCATCCGGGCGAAGCGGCCGACAAGAACCTGTACGACCTGCCGCCGGAAGAAGACGCCAAGGTCCCGACCGTGGCCGAAAGCCTGGAAGTTGCTCTGGCCGCCCTCAAGGCTGACCATGACTTCCTGCTGAAGGGCGGTGTGTTCACCAAGGAAATGCTGGAAGCCTACATCGATCTGAAGACAGAAGAAGCCCGTCTGGTGAGCACCATGGTGCACCCGGTCGAGTTCGACCTGTACTACAGTTGCTGATTTGGCTGGCGGACGGCCCCTTGGGGGCGGTCTGTTACAAAAGGCCCGCTTAGGCGGGCCTTTTTGTTTTCTATACTGGAACTCATCATCAAGTCTTGTTTGGGGAGAAAGGTATGCGTCTTCTGGCGTTGGGTATTGCCATCCTGTTGTCCGGTCAGCTGTCGGCCGAAATTTTCAGGACCTATGACAAGAATGGAAACCCGGTTTTCAGCGATTCTGCGTCCGGAGAGTCGGAATCCGTACAAACCCGTGAAACCATGGTGGTGCCGGCGTTGTCACCGGATGTGATTCAGAAGAAACTCCGTCCGGAAGCGACCGCAAAAGCAGCGGATGCGGAGCCGAAAACCTACCAGATCGGTATTTCCCGGCCCTTGGCCGATGAAACCCTGGCCCATGGGATCGGAGCGTTTGCCGTAGCTTTCCAGCTGGAGCCCAAGTTGTGGAGTGACCATCACTTTGAAGTACTGATTGATGGTGTGCGGCTGGCCAAGGATAGTTACAGCCCCAAGCTGGACCCTGCCAAGCTGGATCGCGGCCAGCACCGCCTGGAGATCAAGGTGATGGACGCCAAAGGCAAGGTCGTGGCCAGCCAGGGGCAGGATTTCCATGTGCAGCATGTCAGTGTATTGAATCGCCCGCCGGCAAAAAGCAAGTGACCCGGCCGGCAGTCCGGATTTATCATGAGGGAAACAACCTCGGGATAATTCTGGCATGACCGCTGACGTGTTACCCCCCGCATTGGAATCATTGATCGCCTTGCGTCTGGCTGATGGCCAGGCGGCATTCCGTGAGTGTGGCGATGAATCTTTCTGGAACACCCTATCTCCGCAATTAGAGGCCGGACTCCGGCGATTGGCGCTGGCCAGCGACTTCGCCATGTCCACTTTATGCCGTTTTCCCCGGGAATTCCGGCGCATGGCGGAGTCCGGCGAGTTGTTGCAGGCCCAGCCCCGTCCATGGTTTCATCAGCAATTGCCGGTGCTGCTGGCCGGTTGCGCCGATGAGGCGGCCTGGATGCAGGCGATTCGCGCTTATCGCAACCAGCAGATGCTGCGCTGGGTGTTTCGTGATGTGAACGGTTTGTGTTCCCTGCAGGAGCTGACGGACGAACTCTCGGCGTTTGCCGAGGCAGCGACGGACGCCGCCATTGCGTTCGCGAACGTCCCGTTGCAGGCGCGATACGGCGACCCGGTCGGAGAGGATTCCGGCGCCCGGCAGCAAATGGTGGTGCTCGGCATGGGCAAGCTGGGGGCGCAGGAGCTGAACCTGTCTTCCGATATCGACCTGATCTTTTCCTACGCTGAGCCCGGCGAAACTTCGGGCAAGACCTGCATCAGCAATCAGGAATACTTCATCAAGCTGGGGCAGGCCATTATCCGCCTGCTTGACCAACAGACCGCTGACGGCTTTGTTTTCCGTATCGACATGAGATTGCGGCCCTGGGGAGATGGCAGTGCGCTGGCCCTGTCCTTTGCCGCCATGGAGCGCTACTACGAACAGCATGGCCGTGAGTGGGAGCGTTATGCCTTCATCAAGGCGCGCCCCGTGGCCGGAGACCTGCCGGGCGGTGAGGAGTTACTGGCCACCCTGCGTCCCTTTGTCTTCCGGCGCTACATTGATTTCAGTGCGTTCGCCGCCCTGCGGGAAATGAAGGGCATGATTGAGCGCGAAGTCCGGCGCAAGGACATGGCGGACAACGTCAAGCTGGGCTCCGGGGGGATTCGTGATGTCGAGTTCATCGCCCAGGCCTTCCAGCTGATTCGCGGCGGCGTGCATAAGGCCTTGCAGCAGCGTCCGTTGCTGCCAGTATTGAATGTCCTGGTGGAGTTGGGGTTGTTGCCCGCCACCGTGCGGGATGACCTGACACAGTCATATCTGTTCCTGCGCCAGGTCGAGCATCGCATTCAGGCGGTGCAGGACCACCAAACCCAGTTGCTGCCGGTGGATGAGGCTGCGCGGTCCCGTCTTGCCGCCAGCTTGGGTTTTGGCGATTGGCAGGCGTTTTACGCAGAGCTGGAGCGTCATCGCGGTAAAGTCCGCGATCAATTCCGGCTGGTGGTGGAGGAACGGTCGGAAGCCAAGCCGGTGACCCCGGCCAGTGAGAAGGCGAAGGCCTTGTGGCTGGATAGCGGCGACGTTAGTCCTGTGCTGATGGCAGAGTTAGGCTTCGGCAATCCGGAAGGATCGGCGGGGCTGTTGCAGTCACTGCGAGCCGGCCGTGCCTTGCGAACCCTTCCGCTGTTGAGCCGTGAGCGGCTGGACCAGTTCATGCCGCTATTGCTGGAGGAGGCCGGCGCGCACGCCGAATCCGATCTGGCGCTGGCCCGCTGCCTGCCGCTGGTGGAGTCGGTTCTGCGCCGCACGTCCTATCTGGTGATGCTGCTGGAGAATCCCGCTGCGCTGCAACGCATGGTGACTTTGTGCGCCGCCAGCCCGTGGATAGCCGAAGAACTGTCCCGCTATCCAGTCTTGCTGGATGAATTGCTGAATGCGGAAACCCTTTACATGCCGCCGCAGAAGGAGCAACTGCTGTCCGAATTGCGCCAGCAACTGCTGCGGGTGCTGCCGGACGATGTGGAAGAACAAATGCGGGTGCTGCGCATCTTCAAGAAGAGCCATGTGCTGCGCGTGGCCGCCTCCGACCTGCAGGGCACCTTGCCGCTGATGAAGGTGAGTGACTACCTGTCGTGGATTGCCGAAGCAGCGCTGGAGTCGGTGGTGGCGCTGAGCTGGCAGCAGATGACGGCCCGTTATGGCTTTCCCCGGCGCGCAGACGGCTCGTTGTCCACCGGCGACTTCATGGTGGCCGGTTACGGCAAGCTGGGCGGCATCGAACTGGGTTATGGTTCTGACCTGGATCTGGTGTTTGTGCATAACGTCGCCAATGACGAGGATACCAACGGACCGAAACCGATCAGCGGCGGCGAGTTCTATGCGCGCATGGCGCAAAAGATCATCAGTCTGCTCACCACGTCCACCTCCGCCGGGCAGTTGTATGACGTGGATATGCGGCTGCGGCCCTCCGGCGCTTCCGGCATGCTGGTCAGCAGCCTGAAATCCTTCGAGGAGTACCAGTTGCACCACGCCTGGACCTGGGAACATCAGGCCTTGGTGCGGGCGCGGTTGGTGGCCGGGGATGCGGCGCTGGGCGCGCTGTTTGACGAGTTGCGCCTGCGCATCCTGGCCCGGCATCGGGAGTTGCCCAAGCTGCGCGCCGAGGTGCTGGAGATGCGCCAGAAAATGCGTGATCACCTGTCCAGCACCGCCAAAAACAAAAATAGCGCGGTGTTTGACCTGAAACACGACGCCGGTGGTATTGTCGATATAGAATTCATGGTGCAATATGGCGTGCTAGCTTGGGCGGAAACGTATCCCGAACTCGCCCGCTACCCCGACAATGTGCGAATCCTTGACGGCTTTGCCGCCTCCGGGTGCATGCCGGCCGACCTGGCCGTGCGCCTCAAGGAAGCCTATCTGGCGTTTCGCGCCCAAAGTCACCGTCTGGCCCTGGCGCAACAACCTGCCCGGGTGTCTCCAACGGAATTTGTTGAAATCCGGGCGCTGGTACAGCAGTGCTGGAACAACCTGTTTGAAATAGTGTGATGATTTCCCGGTGGGCGCGGTCCGGTGGACGGATGGCGTCCTTGATTATTTTGCAAGCTGTAAAGCCGCTGATTTTGTGGAGAAGTTGCCATGAGTATGGCTGATCGTGACGGAGTTATCTGGTTTGATGGGGAAATGGTTCCCTGGCGTGAGGCCAAGACCCACGTGCTGACGCACACCCTGCACTATGGCATGGGTGTCTTTGAAGGCGTTCGCGCCTACCAGGCGGAGCAGGGCACCTCCATTTTCCGCCTGAAGGAACACACCAACCGCTTGTTTGATTCCGCACACATCATGAACATGACGATCCCGTTCTCCAAGGACGAGATCAATGAAGCTCAACGGGCTGCCGTGCGTGAAAACAACCTGCCCAGCGCCTACCTGCGGCCGATGGTTTTCTTCGGTTCCGAGGGCATGGGCCTGCGCGCCGCCAACCTGAAGGTGCATGTGATTGTCGCCGCGTGGGAGTGGGGCGCCTACATGGGGCAGGAAGCGCTGGAGCGCGGCATCAAGGTGCGCACCAGTTCCTACACCCGCCACCACGTCAACATTTCCATGACGCGCGCCAAGGCCAATGGTCATTACATCAACTCGATGCTGGCGTTGCAGGAAGCCCTTTCGGGCGGCGCCGACGAAGCGATGCTGCTGGACCCGGAAGGCTATGTGGCTGAAGGTTCGGGCGAGAACATCTTCCTGGTCAAGGATAATGTCATCTACACCCCGGAGCTGACCGCCTGCCTGAACGGCATCACCCGCAACACCATTTTCCATCTGGCCGAAGATCTGGGCCTGAAAGTAGTGGAAAAACGGATTACCCGCGATGAAGTCTATATTGCGGACGAGGCTTTCTTCACCGGCACCGCCGCTGAAGTCACGCCGATCCGTGAAGTGGACGGCCGTCAGATCGGTTGCGGCAGTCGCGGCCCGGTCAGCACCCGTCTGCAACAGCTCTATTTCGACACGGTGAACGGCCGCAACGCCAAGCACCTGGAGTGGTTGACCCAGGTACGTTAAGTGCTTCAGGCTCCGGGGCGGTTTCTGCCACCCCGGAGCGCCGGAACTCTCCGGCCTCTCCTTTCTGTTTCATCTTCCGCAGTCAAATCCTATGAATACACCACTCATTGTCTGGCAACTGACGGACGGAAAGCCCGGTCATGAACAGCAAACACTGGGTCTGATTCGCGCCATGGAGCGGTTGGTTCCTGTTCAGACCATTCGTATTGACCTGCGACAGCAGCCGGTCGGGCTGATGGATATCCTGTTGCGCCGCTTCCCACACGATTATCCCAAGCCTGATCTGGTGCTGGGCGCGGGTCATGGCACGCATATCCCGCTGCTGGCGGCGCGTCTGGCCACCGGCGGCCGCTCCGTGGTGCTGATGAAGCCGTCGCTGCCCATGGCCTGGTTCGATTACGTGATCATGCCGCAGCATGACAATCCGCCCCACCATCCGCATATCATGGGAACCTATGGGGTGTTGAATCCGGTGGTGCCTTCGTCGACGCTGAAAAGCGATCGCGGTCTGATGCTGCTGGGCGGCCCGTCCAAGCATCATGGCTGGGACGAAGAAGGCATGGTTCGGCAAATGAAAGCGGTGCTGGCCGCTAACCCGGATGTGCAATGGCAAATCACGACTTCTCGCCGCACACCGGAGCATACCTTTCTGGAAATCCGCAATATTGCCCCGAATGCGAAGGTCTGGACCTCCAGTGAAACCCCGCAGGGCTGGGTGGAGCAGCAATTGCAGGAGGCCGGGCAGGTTTGGGTCAGCGAGGACAGTATCTCGATGATTTTTGAAAGCCTGACCGCCGGCGGGCAGGTAGGGGTATTGCAGACGCCGCGCCTGCAGTCGGACCGCATTACGCAAGCCATTGACCAGTTGATGGTGCAGCGCTGGCTGACGTCGTTTGATGTCTGGGAAAAAAGCGGGGTATTGCAGCGCGCCCCCCGGTTCAGCGAAGCCGACCGGGCGGCGGAGTGGTTGTTGCGGTGTGAGGAGCGCTGGCCGGTACAGGCCGTTTAAAGCGACTTGCCTTCAAACTGACGGTCCGCATGGTAGGAAGAACGCACCATCGGACCGCTCCAGATATTGGTGAATCCCAGCTGGCGGCCGTAGTCCGCATATTCCTTGAACTCATCGGGATGCACAAAACGGTCGACCGGAGCATGGTTCTTGGACGGCTGCAGGTACTGGCCGATGGTAATCAGCTCCACATCATGGGCGCGCAGGTCGTCCAGCACTGCCAGCACTTCTTCCTTCGTCTCGCCAATCCCCACCATCAGACCGCACTTGGTGGCCACGTCCGGGCATTCCTGCTTGAAGCGTTTCAGCAGTTGCAGCGAGTGCTGGTAGTCCGAGCCGGGACGAATGGCCTTGTAGATGCGCGGAACGGTTTCGATGTTGTGGTTGAAAACATCGGGCGGGCACTCGCGCATGATGCGCAGGGCGATATCCATGCGGCCGCGGAAGTCGGGCACCAGCACTTCCATCTTGATGTCAGGATTCATGGCGCGGGTTTCGCGGATGCAGTCCACGAAGTGCTGGGCGCCGCCGTCTTCCAGATCATCGCGGTCCACGGATGTCACCACGACATATTTCAGCTTGAGGTTGGCCACCGACTCAGCCAGGTGACGCGGTTCGTCCGGATCGAGTGCGTTGGGGCGGCCGTGGGCCACGTCGCAGAACGGGCAGCGGCGGGTGCAGATGTCGCCCATGATCATGAAGGTGGCGGTGCCGCCGCCGAAACACTCCGGCAGGTTGGGACAGGCGGCTTCCTCGCACACCGTATGCAGCTTCTGCTCCCGGAGGTGGCTCTTGATACGCTGCACTTCACCGGGGTTGCTGATGCGGACGCGAATCCAGTCCGGCTTGCGCGGCAGGGTTTCGGTGGGAATGACCTTGACCGGAATGCGGGCCAGCTTTTCAGCGCCGCGCAGCTTCTCGCCCTGTACCACCTTGACTGGATCGTTCATGGTCATCCCCGCATTTTGAGGGCCGTATTCTAGCGCAAAAAGCCGGGCTTGCGGGACGATTCAGGACTTGCTGCTGTCGCCCGCCTTGTCCAGCAACTGCATCACCTGCCAGCTGAAGTTGGGCGCCGCGCGGTTGATCAACTGCGCGGCCTGCGCCAGTTTGCCGGGATAGATGACTTCCCGGCCTTTTTCCAGACCGTGCTCTACGGCATCCAGCACAAAGTCTGGTTCAATCACCAGCCCGGCCTTCTTGCACAGCGCCAGGAAGCCGCCTTCGTGGTGGGTCTTGCCCGCATCCAGCAGAGGCGTGTTGACGGCAGGCGGGCAGACCAGGGCCAGCCGCAGGCCGTTGTGCCGGTTCTCACGGATCAGCTGCCGGGCGTACATGTTGGTGGCGGCCTTGGTAGCGCTGTAGGCGCCCATCCATGGCGAGGGCAGGTAGCCGGTCAGTGAGCCGAAAATAACGATGTCACCGGTCTTGCGCTTCAGCATTTCCGGCAGCACCGCCTTGGTCAGGAACACCGTGCCGTCATAGTTGATGTGCATCTGGCGCACAATCTGGGTGCTGGGCAGTTCATTGAGCAGGCCCATGGGCATGATGGCGGCGCAGTGCATCAGCCGGTCGATATGGCCGTGGCGGTGCTGGATGTCGGCAATGGTGCGCTCGACGTCGACATGATTGGACACGTCACAAATGTACGGATGGATGTTGCGCAGGCCATGCGCCGTTTCGCCGAGGCCTTTTTCATTCATGTCGATGATGGCGACGGTGGCGCCTTGGGCGGCCAGCCGGCGGGCGGCGAGACGCCCCATGCCGCTGGCGCCGCCGGTGATGACGGCCAGATGTCCGTGAAATGCCATGTGGTTTCCCCCTCTAATGCGAAATCGGCAAATGGTACGATCGTACGGTATTTTTCTTTTACCCCAATTCCTGCTTGTTTGACAGGGGGCTTGGCGCATGGCTTCAATCTTGCATTCATACCATACCTTTGGCGAATTGCCACCTGCCCCGGCAAGGCTGTTAAACTGCCACCCATGCCCAGCCTGAAGGATTGTCGCCCATGCAAAGCCATTATGATGTTGTTGTGATTGGAGCCGGACCCGCCGGAGAAGGCGCCGCCATGAAACTGACCAAGGAGGGCCGCAAGGTGGCGGTGGTGGATGCCCGTCCGGAAGTGGGCGGCAACTGCACCCATGTGGGCACCATTCCTTCCAAGGCGCTGCGGCAGACGGTTTTCAACATCATGCGCTACCAGCGCGATCCGTTGTTCCAGCGGGTTGGCGAGTTGCGCAACGTGCCGGTATCGCAGGTGCTGGCGCGCGCCAAGAACATTATCCAGGAACAGGTCAGTGTCCATACCCGTTTCTACGACCGCAACCGCGTCGACCTGCATCACGGTCAGGCCACTTTCATGGATGCCCATACCCTGCGCATCAAGACGCTGGAAGGCGGCAAGGAAACAGTCACCTTTGAACAGGCGGTCATCGCCACCGGCAGCCGGCCTTACCAGCCGGAGGATATTGATTTCAAGCACCCGCGCGTTTTTGACAGCGACAAGATACTGTCGCTGGACTACCCGGTGCACAAGCTGATCATCTACGGAGCGGGTGTCATCGGCTGCGAATATGCCTCCATTTTTGTGGGGCTGGGCTACAAGGTGGACCTGATCAACACCCAGAACCAGTTGCTGTCCTATCTGGATGACGAAATTGCCGATGCGCTGTCGTACTACCTGCGGGAGCTGGGCGTACTGATCCGTCACCAGGAGCAGTACGAAAAGCTGGAAACCTTTGATGACTGTGTGGTGATGCACCTGAAGTCCGGCAAGAAGATCAAGGCGGACGCCATCCTCTGGTGTAACGGCCGCACCGGCAACACCGATACCCTAGGGCTGGAAAATGTCGGGTTGACGGCCAACAGCCGGGGGCAGATTGCCATTGACCGCCAATACCGGACTTCGGTGCCGCATATCTGGGCGGTGGGCGATGTCATCGGCTATCCCTCACTGGCTTCGGCAGCCTATGACCAAGGGCGTTGCGCAGCGGCGCACATGACCGGCACCGGCGACATGGAGCATGTGGACGATGTACCCACCGGCATCTACACCATTCCCGAAATTTCCTCCATCGGCAAGACCGAGAAGCAACTGACCGAGGAGCGGGTGCCTTATGAAGTGGGGCAGGCCTTCTTCCGCCATCTGGCGCGGGCGCAGATTACCGGTGAAACGGTGGGCATGCTGAAGATACTGTTCAACCGCGATACGCTGCAAATCCTGGGGATTCATTGCTTTGGCAATAATGCGGCGGAAATTGTGCACATTGGCCAGGCAATCATGCTGCAGAAAGGTGATGGTAATACCTTGAAGTATTTCGTCAACACCACGTTCAACTATCCGACCATGGCGGAAGCTTACCGTGTGGCGGCGCTGAACGGGCTGAACCGCTTGTTTTAGGCTGATGGTGCGGACATGAAAAAGGCCCGGACTCTCCGGGCCTTTTTCATGGTACGAGGGATTACTCGAAGAACTTGTAGGGGTTGGGTTCCTTCTGTTCCTTGTCCTTGTACTTGGGCAGGTCCAGCATGCGGGACATGCCCATCATGTTGGCGTAAGGCCCCTTGCCCTGCACATAGTTGATGGCCCATGTCGGGGAAGTTCCGCCCGGATCAACATAGCCTTCAGATTCGAGCAGGGTCTTGTCCTTGCCGATCGGAGTCCATTTGACGGTGTAGTTCTCGGCCTCCATGCGGACCAGCGGCGGCTTGGGGGGCATGAAATCAGGCAGGGCGGACATGCGGATCTGGACATACGGCCGGTTCTTGGTCATGGGTTCAATAACGGCGCGCAAAACGACATCGCGATCCGGCATGCCGACAGGAGCGTCATGGACCATGTAAAAAATAAACTCTTTGTCCGAAACCTTTTTCAGCAGTTTCGCATCCAGAACCGCAAAGTACCATTTGGTATAGCTTTCGACGTCGGCCTGAACGCGCGCAAGATCTTCGATCGGGGAGTTGAAGGTGGCCTCCACCCGGAACGAGCGGATGTTCTTCCCTTCTTCATTTTTGACGAATACCTTGATGCCGCGCATCTTGTCGTGCCTGGACATGCGCCATTCATTCTTGTTGAGGCCGGAGTCCCGGATTTCATCAAGATCGTCGCGTGCGGCCAAGGCCGTAGTGGGCAGGCTGAGGCACAGCATGGCGCCCAGAAGGATTTTTTTCATGATGACCTCATTGTTTTTGTGCACCTGTCCGACGCGTGACGCCACCTTGGACACGAATGCCTATGGGATGAATAGCTCCCTTATGGTTTAGCTATAGCCGCTTGTGTGAACAGCGTCAAGCTATTGGGGATTGATGGTGGCAAGAATGCGATAAAGCTGAAGTATTACATTAACAATTCAGTAAAACTATTGATACAAAAAGACAAAAGCCCCTCCAAAGGGAGGGGCTTTTGTCAGCGGCATTGTCAGGGTTTCAGGCTTCGTTGGCCTTTTGTCCCTTGTGATAGGTGGTGTAGATATACACCGGGATGGACAGTGCACCCAGATGATGCTGGATCAACGGGTACACCTCATCCCACTCCAGACCGCCAACGCCGGTGGACAGGCGGGGCAGGGCAACACTGCTGAACTTTTCGCTTTCAATCAACTTGTGCAGTTCCTTCAGCGCGTGGTTGACGTGTGCGGTGGTGGCGCGGCCGGGCTTTTGACCGTGTTCATAAGCGCCTTCCTGGGTCAGCAAATTGACCACGACCTTGCCGTCGGAACCCATCCAAGACCACAGCGTCCCGGCTTTGGGGTGCTGAGTCTGGCAGAAATGGCGAAAGTCCTTATACAGCGCAGGCCAGTTCTCCCGCAGGGAGTGGGCCAGACCGACAGCAAAGTCATCATTCGGGGCGATGCCGTGGGCGATAACCTGAGCGTTTGTGAGGAGGATGTCGCCGGATACTTCGATGATCATGTTTTATACCTTGTATGGAGTGAATCTTCATCTTAACCATACAAATACAAGGCATATAAATGCAAGGGGAATCGTAAAATAATTGTTAATAACATACTGTTTTAGAAGGTTTTTTCGAGGGAGTTCCGGATCTGGTCCTGCAAGGTTTTCATCGTGGGGGGGGCCGGGGTTTCCTGGTGAACGGAGGTCATCTGCAAGCCGGTGTATCCACAGGGATTTATGCGGTTAAAGGGTTCCAGGTCCATGTCCACGTTCAGAGCAAAACCGTGATACGAACAGCCCCGGCGGATTCGCAGGCCGAGTGAGGCGATCTTGCGGTCGCCGACATAAACACCATGGGCGTCGCGGTCGGCACGGGCGGAAATGCCATTCTGCTGCAGTACATCCACCAGGCAGTCTTCAATAAATTCCACCAAATCGCGCACGCCGGTGCCAGTGCGTCGCAAATCAAACAGGCAGTAACCCACCAGTTGGCCGGGGCCGTGATAAGTGACCTGGCCGCCGCGATCGGTCTTCACCACCGGGATGTCACCGGCGGCAAGGATGTGTTCGGTTTTACCTGCCTGCCCTAGCGTGAATACCGGCGGATGTTCCACGAACCAAAGTTCGTCCGGGGTTTCCGGCGTGCGCTGGTCGGTGAAGTCACGCATGGCCTGCCAGACGGTCTGGAAGTCCCCGGCCATGTGTCGGACTATCAGCACGGCTCAGTACACCAGCTTGATTTCAGGGGCGGCGTTGAAGGCGGCGTAAAGGGCGTTGATCTGCTCGCGGGTTTCCAGATACACCTCAATGGTTACCGACAGGTACTTGCCACCGCTGGAGGGGCGCATGGTGATGCCGGCCGGATCAAAGCCGGGGCAGAGGCGGGTGGCGATTTCAGCGGCCACCTGCGCCAGCGGATACTGCATTTCACCCATGATCTTGAAGGTGTGGTTGCAGGGCAGTTCCCACACGTCAATATTGTGGACGAGGTGTGATTCGGGAGGCGTCATGGCGGGTCTCGGTCAACAAAAAAGTTAGAACAGCCCGGCGAAGAATTTCTTGATGTGGTGCCAGATTCGGACCACGAAATTGGCTTCTTCCACCGGTTGCAACGTCACCAGCGCCTGTTCGGCAACGGTCTTGCCATCCAGAGTCACCACAATCTTGCCGATTTCCTGACCCAGCTTCAGCGGGGCGTCCAGCGAGGCGGGGACTTGCAGGGTGAGCTTCAGTTGGTCCTTCTGGCCGCGCGGCAGGGTGACATTCATGTCACTGGCCAGGCCGATGGAGACGGCGTCGCCCTTGCCGAACCAGACTGCCGGCTTGCCCAGTTCCTGACCCTTGGGACGCACCTGTGCGGTTTCATAGTTGGCGAAACCCCAGTTGAACAGGGCACGGGTCTGGTCGGCGCGGGCCTGCATGGCGTTGGTGCCCATGACCACCGAGATCAGACGCATGGGGCCGCGCTTGCTGGAAGCCACCAGGCAGTAACCGGCTTCATCAGTGTGGCCGGTCTTGAGACCGTCGACGGTGGGGTCGGTGTAGAGCAGGGCGTTGCGGTTACCTTGCTTGATGTTGTTGAAGGTGAATTCCTTTTCGGAATAGATGGGGTAGTACTTGCTGCTGTCCTTGATGATGGCGTGGGCCAGCAGGCCCATGTCGCGTGCGGTGGTGTAGTGGTTGGGGTCGGAGAGGCCGGTAGCGTTGGCGAAGTGGGTGCCGTTCATGCCCAGGTGCTTGGCTTCGGCGTTCATCATCTCGGCGAAGGCGGGTTCATTGCCGGCCAGATGTTCGGCCAAGGCCTTGGACGCATCGTTGCCGGACTGGATGATGACGCCGCGCAGCATGTCGATGACCGAGGCGCTGGTGTTGACCGGCACATACATGCAGGATTCGGCGCTGGTGCCGCGACACCAGGCGGATTCGCTCATCAGCACCGGGTCGGTTTCCTTCAGGGTGCCCTTGATCAGACGCTGTTCCACCAGAAAGCTGGTCATCATCTTGGTCAACGAGGCCGGGGCGACGCGCTGGTCCGGGTTGGAGGAGGCCAGCACCTGACCGGAATCGTAATCCATCAGCAGGTAAGCCTTGTTTTCGAGGACAGGGGCGGAGGGAACGATGGTGGCGGCATTAACGACAGTGGCGGTGAAGGCGGCGAAGCCGAAGGCGGCGAGCATACGGGCCATGGTGCGTGCGGTTCCTGGATTCGGGTGACGGGAGGGTTGCATGGCAGGGATTCTAGCACTGTTGGCCGGAATTTTTTGTATGGCTTGCTTGACTGGACGAGTCAGGTTAAAACGTCCATAAACCGGCGATGGCAGCCGGACTTCCTGCGAGCCGGAAAACATGAAAAACAACCGGATTATGGTCTTGGCCGCCTTGCTGGCCTGTAGCGCCTGCACCAGCATCTGGGCCAACTCCATTGCCTCGAAAATGACGGATAACCTGCTGTTGCTGGAAAGCCTGGAGGGAGAGCTGGTCCAGAAAAAGATCCTGCCGGATGCTCCCGCCGTGGATGTCCGCCAGAGCGTGATCTACCAGAAACCCTGGAAAATACGCGCCGAGGTCACGGCGCCCGCTTCCATCAAGGGCAGTCTGTTCCTGTACGACGGCAACCGCAGTCTGGTCTGGTGGCCGACCGAATTGTTCGGGATGCGGGTCAGCAACATCAGCAGCCCGGATCGTGACGGGATTTTCAGGCATCTGGCTCATGAAAGCACGGTGGCGTTGCGTGATTATGCCTTCTCGATGAGCGGTGTGGAAAAAGTGGCGGGGGTGGACACCAACCTGTGGAAAGTGTTGCCGATGGTGGATGACGGTTATCACCACTATCACCAGATGTGGATGGTGGAGCGCTATTCCATCCCGCTGAAGGTCGAGATCCTCGATAAGGACAAGAAGCTGTGGTATGGCATGGAATACAAGAAGGCCAGCTTCAACAAACCCTTGCTGGACAATGCCTTTGCCTTCGAATTCCCCTCCAATGCCATGGTCATAGATTTTGACTACGCCGATCCCGGCATTTCGCTGGAGGAGGCACGCAGAACCATGAATTTCACGGTTATGCAGCCCGGCAAACTGCCCGACGGTCTGAAAGTGACGAAGATGATTCGCGCCAAAGGCACCGTGCCGATGCTGGACATGATCATGGATCAGGGCGGCACCCGTGTCAGCCTGTTCCAGTCGCATGCCTTCGGCACCACGCCCTTGATGAAGTTTGGCAAGGAAGTACGCATTGGCAAGAACAAGGGGATGCTCAGTTTCACCGGACCGTTTTCCACCATCGTCTGGATCAAGGACAAGACACAGCTAACGCTGATTGGCAACTTGTCCTATCCGCAGCTGCTGCAATTGGCCGCGTCGGTGGAATGAGATGTGGGAACTGGTGCGGCTGTCGCTGAATGCGCCGGTGACGGTGATCTACAGCGCCATGTATGCTCTGTGGACGTTGCTGATCCTGACCGAAATCGGCTGGAGCCGGGCATTGGGGCAGGGGCTGTACCGGCGCAGCGAGTTGTTGGCCAATCTGGGGCTGTTTGCCGGCTATTCGCTGGTGAACCTGTTCTGGGTGCACGCGGTGTTCTGGCTGTACACCCTGGCGGCTCAGTTCAAGATCGTGGCGTTGGGCAGCGGGTACTGGCACCTGTTCGGGCATGGCGGCTGGCAGGAATGGCTGCTGCTGTTTGTGCTGGAAGACCTATGCTTCTACACCTTTCACCGTTTTCACCACCGCTTCGCCTTCCTCTGGCTGGCCCATGTTCCCCACCATTCGTCCCCGGATTTCAACTTGTCCACGGCCTTGCGCCAGACCTGGACGCCGTTTACGGCGGTGGTTTTCTGGCTGCCGCTGGCCTTGCTGGGCTTTGATCCGTTGATGATCATGACCATGCAGATGTGCAGCCTCTTCTACCAGTTCTTCCTGCATACTCAGGTGGTGGGTTCACTGGGGCCGCTGGACTGGGTGTTGAATACGCCCCGGCATCACCGGGTGCATCATGCCAGCAATGCACCGTATGTAGACCGGAATTTCGGCGGGGTGCTGATTGTCTGGGACCGGTTGTTCGGGACCTTTGCCAAGGAGGAAGCGGGGAATCCGGTGCGGTTCGGGGTGGAACCGGCCGTGGCCAGTGCGAATCCGGTGGTGATTGCGCTGGGCGCTTATGCAGACTGGTGGCGGTCGTTGAGCAAAACGGGGAAGGCTTAACATGTATGAAGAGGCCGGGACAGAGCCTTGGCAGGCCACTCTGCTTCATTCCCATAACATGAATCCTCCAGAGTCACATCTATGACCAGCCTAGACGTCAGCCTTCCCGGCTACTACATCCGCCAGATGGCCGATCTGGTGAAGGGGCGCGGCGCGGATATCCAGCCGTGGCTGGCGGTAGCCGGTCTGGCCGAGGCGCGGCTGGATGAAGCGGTGGTCACGTTGTCCTTTCCCATTTTCAGCCGGTTTCTACTGGAGGCAATAACGCTGGCGCAGGAACCTGCGCTGGGCTTGTTGCTGGGCGCGCGGCTGCTGGGCAATACCCACGGCATTTTGAGTTACGCCGCCATGAACGGTGGTTCGATCCGGCAGGTGTTGGGGTTGTTGCAGCATTACCTGCCGCTGCGGACAACCTTGGTGGCGATTGAGATGCAGCCTATCGGGGACGAGGTGCGGGTCCGCTTCAATGAGCCCATGCCGCTGGGCGAGGTGCGGCGGCTGGTCCTGGAAACGGTGGTGCTGTCGATCCGCAACATCCTCGATTTCGTCACCATGGGCGCGTGTCAGGTGCGGGAGGTGGCGTTTGACTTTGCCGGGTCCGACGCGGATGCGCGGCTGGCGGAGGAATTCTGCAAGTGCGGGGTTCGTTACGGGGCGGGCTGGACGGGGTTTTCATTGCCGGTGGCGCAACTGGATATGCCATTGAAGATGGCCGATCCGGCGGCGTTCAGAGAGGCGGTGGACATTTGCCGCCGTGAGCTGGATAAGATGACGCGGCAGGTGTCGATGGCGGCGCGGGTGCGGCGTTTGATGCTGGAGCAGCAGAACGGTTTTCCGTCGTTGCAGATGGTGGCGCGGTTGTTCCATTTGACGCCGCGCACGCTGCACCGGCGGTTGATTGAGGAGGGGACGTCGTTCAAGCTGGTTCTGGAGGAGGTGCGGCATATGCTGGCGCTGGAGCATTTGAAGTCGGGGCGGTTGTCGATTCAGGAGATTGCGTTTTTGCTGGGGTATTCGGATGTGGCGAATTTCAGGCGGGCGTTTAAACGATGGGAGGGGGTGGCGCCGTCGGGGGTGAGGTAGACTCAATGTTTTTACAGTAACCCCCCCAGTCGGGCCATTGGAAGTCTTCGGAATATTTGTACAACGACTTCCCAGTTCTAAATTGAGCAGAAGTTCCCAGATACTTTATCTGAAGGCTAAGTTCTCCTTTGCAAAATATTAACCGCTCGTTTTCTATATGGGCTAATAACCATTCGTTATGAGTCAGGTTTTTTGTGTATGTCTTGAACATTTCATTTGGTGAGTAGACCGATTCAACACTGTTTCCTAACCACGCAGTCGTTCCTTTAAGAATCGATTCGTGATGAATGATTTTTGCCCCGCCTCTATTTAAGTGCGCCGAAATCCGCACGATTTCAGGATAGTACTCATATCCTTTAGCGCTAAGAGTTCCCCGCCAAACACCTGAGACGATCATCAAGAAAAACAGAACATATAAAAACTGTGCTGCTCGCTTATTGCTCCACCAAGATTGCTTATCCGAGCCTATCTTTCTCTCCCCACTATAATTACTCCACATAGCATCTCTTATTAGGTTGGTTCGTGTAGGGCGAATTAAAAATGCGCTGAATGACTGTCAACCTACCCCGTGAATAGCCTCACCGTCAACTCACACCGCAGCTCAATCAACCCGACAATTCGCCCACGACATCCAGCCGACGGCAGTCCGTGTAGGGCGCATTAAAAATGTGCCGGATATCGGCTCGACTTGTATTCCCGCTCCGGTTGCCCCGAATGTAGGTCGGGCTTCAGCCCGACAGTCACTCTTCGATCAAAGGAGATTGTCGGGTTGAAACCCGACCTACAGGGCAAACAGTGTATGGACGGCCTAACGCAGCAACACCCCCGCCATCACCAGATTCCCCACCACCGACACCGCCGCCAGCACCTTCCAGAACAAAACCGGATCCCGCTCCAGCCACGGCTTCCCCGCCAGCGTCAACGCAGTATTCGGCTTACGGATATCTGCCAGAAACTCGCTCAACTCCGGATAGCGATGCTCCGCATTCAGGCTCAACGCCTTCGACAGCGCCGCATCCAGCCACACCGGCACATGCGCGTTGTGCTTGCAGGCGCTGACATAGCCCACCTTGCGGAAATCCGCCGGACTCTGCGCCTGCACATAGCCTGCACCATAAGGGTAATGCCCGGTCAGCAATTCATAAAACATCACCGCCAGCCCGAACT
The DNA here is from genome assembly GCF_030646115.1 of Fluviicoccus sp. Lineage (GTDB taxonomy): Bacteria > Pseudomonadota > Gammaproteobacteria > Pseudomonadales > Moraxellaceae > Fluviicoccus. The sequence goes on along the minus strand of NZ_JAUSMX010000018.1, from coordinate 88,654 downwards.
GGTCCGCCCGCTGGTCGCGGCTGATGCCCAGCGCATATTCCGGCGCCGCATATTCCGCCGCTCCCGGCCGCAGAGTCAGGTTCTCGCTCAGGCTGCCCACCGTAGCGCTGCCGAAATCAATCAGCACCAGTTTTCCGTCCTTCGTCACCAGAAAATTATCCGGCTTCACGTCCTGATGCAGTGTTTCCCGCCGATGCAGCGCCCGCAGGGCTTTCACCGCCGGCAAGGCAAAGGCCATCACCGTTTCCACCGGCGCATCCGGGTTATCCGCGCGCCATTGGCGCAGGGTTTGCCCTTCCACATAGTCCTGAATCAGGTACAGGAAAGTACGCGGCCGTTCGGGGGCATGGGTGCGGATGATCTCCTGCTGCTGGAAGCGTTGGCCGATCCAGTCCTCGCGCTGGAAGGCGCGCAGGGCTTCCGGGTCGTCGCTGAGGTTGGGGGAGGGTGATTTCAGGGCGTAAACCTTGCCGCTGGCCAGGTCGGTGACGCGATAAAGGTGGCTACGAGCGTTGGCGTGCACTTCGGCCTCGATGCGGTAACCGTCAATGATCTGGCCGGGTTGCAGGGTGTCCGGCAGCAACGGCAGGGCGCTGTCGTCGGCGACATGCTTGTCGGCGGGCGGCAGCGAGACGATCTCTACGAGCTGGCAGGAACGGTTGTCGTCGCTGTGACGTGCTTCGGCACAGGCCAGCAATTCCTCGCAGCGCGCTTCCAGCGTTTCCGAGCGCATGGCGACAATGTCGTACAGTTCCCGCGAGGGGATGAAACCGTGAATACCGTCGGTGGTCAGCAGGTAAATGTCACCCGGTTGCACATCGATTTCGCGGTAATCCATTTCCACGCGCCAGGCCATGCCCAGCGCCCGCGTCAGCTGGTTGCCGTGGCGGGTGACCAGTGCGTGGTCGGTGGTGAGGCATTCCCAGTCGTCGCCGCGCAAGCGCCACAGACGGCTGTCGCCGATATGGAAAATGTGCCCGGCGGCCCCCCGGATCACCAGCGCGGTAAACGTGGTGAGGAAGGCCTGATGGGCGTGTTGATAATGCTGGCCTTGGCCGTGCAGCCAGCGGTTCAGCGCTTCCAGCACCTTGGCGCCGGAGGTCTTGACCGACCAGCTGGCCGGGGTGGCGAAAAAGTCATTGAGGAAGTTGGTGACACTGGTTTCCGCCGCGATCCGCCCGCCTTCCACGCTGCTGACACCGTCGGCGATGGCCGCCGCGAGGGTGCAGGCTGATAGGCCGTTTCCCTGCGGCAGGTGCAGGCCGATAGCGTCGTCGTTGCCCGGTTTGGGGCCGGGCGAGGAGAGTTGGGCGGCGCGGGCGGATAACTTCATTTTTACTCCACGGCGATCAGATGGACATTGCCGTCAGCATCCTTTTCCACCATATGGCCCTTGGGTTCGCTGATGAACATGCCGCCCAGGAAAGCCACCGCCGAGGTCGCCGCCAGCACCACGAAGAAAGCGGCCGGGCTGATAAAGCTGAGCACGGTGAGGAACACGACGCCGCCGACGTTGCCGTAGGCTCCAGCCATTCCGGCAATCTGGCCGGTCATGCGGCGCTGGATCAGCGGCACCACCGAGTAGACCGCACCGCAAGCACATTGCACGAACACCGAGGTGGCGATCACCACAGCAATGGCGCCACCCAGCGACCAGCTGCCGTTCATTTGCGACATCAGCAGGTAGCCCAGGGTTTGTCCACCCAGCGCAATCAGCAGCATTTTGCGACGGCCGAAAGCATCCGACAGGAAACCGCCGCCCGGACGGGCAAACAGGTTCATCACAGCGAAGCAGCCGGCAGTCATGCCCGCAACCACATGGCTGACACCGAAGTTGTCGATGAAGAACATCGGCAGCATCGACACCACCGCCAATTCTGATCCGAAGCAGGCCATGTAGGCGACGTTGAGGATAGCCACTTGCTTGAACTGGTAACGCGGCGCCGCAGGATGTTCACCGGTGAACAGGTGCTTGTTGACGTGCCAGATCTTGCTCCACTGATACACGGCCAGCGCGGCGATGACGGCGTATGCGATGTAGACGCTGTTCATCGACAGCAGTTTCAGTCCATCGGGGGACAAGCGCCAGGCCAGCACCACCAGCGCCAGGTACAGCGGAATGTTCATCAGTGCGTAGGCAATGAAGTCGCCCTTGCTGGTGACTTCCAGGCCGCCAACTTTTTGCGGTTTGAAGTAAGTGGAGCCTTCAGGGGTGTCGCGCACGCCACGGTAGAAGATGTAGCTGTAGACGATCGCGATGACGCCGGTGCAGGCGATGGCATAGCGCCAGCCGTCGTCACCGCCAAAGGCCAGGGCGAGGGCGGGCAGCGACATCGAGGCCACGGCTGCGCCGAAGTTGCCCCAGCCGCCGTAGATGCCTTCGGCAATGCCGACTTCCCGAGCCGGGAACCATTCGCTGACCAGACGGATGCCGATCACGAAGCCCGCGCCCACGGAACCCAGCAGGAAACGGGTGACGGCCAGCCATTCAAAAGACTGGGCGGCGGCGAACAGCAGACAGAGCACGCCGCAGAATGCGAGAAGGAAACTGTAACTCTTGCGCGGGCCGTATTTGTCCACCAGTACGCCCACCAGAATCCGCGTAGGGATGGTGATAGCGACGTTGAGCATCAGCAGCGCTTTTACCTGCGCGTCGGTGAGGTGGAAGTAGGCCTTGATGGTGGGCATCAGCGGCGCGGCGGCGAACCAGATAATGAACGTGATGAAAAAAGCCATCCAGGTGTAGTGCAGCGTACGGATGCGCGGCTCGTTCCACGAGAGTAGCGGGAGCGTTTTGAATTTCATGGTTCAGTACTCACAACGGGGGCTAAAGGGTTTTGGATAACGTCGTCGTTGACGGAATCGGAGGTCTTTCAGCGCGTCGTTGCGTGAAACCTGAGTCTTGGCTAACTCCTAGCAAATTTCATGCCATCGGAAAAGCCGGGTTTTTCCGGCATTGGCGGCGGGAAAGGCCCTAAAAGGGACGTTAGGCGTGCTTTTGGGGCGATTTATGCATTGATCTGGTGCGATGCACTACAGGCAGGCATAGATCCGGATCTTCGCGTTTTCGCACGCCATATAAAGGCATGCGGAGGTTGCGGCGGAGGAGGGCGTGTGGTTGGCGCAACTTTTGCAATGGCGGATTGAAACCTTCATTTGGACGACTGGCGACTGCCATGAAAAAATCCAGACTTGTGGTCATCGGAAACGGCATGGCCGGGATGCGCACGGTGGAAGAGCTGCTGAAGCTGGCTCCCGACCGCTACGACATCACGGTGATTGGCCGCGAGCCTTACGGCAACTACAACCGCATCATGCTGTCGCCGGTGCTGGCCGGGGAAAAGCACTTCGACGACATCGTGCTGCACACGCCCGAGTGGTACAAGCGCCACGGCATCGAGCTGGTGTCCGGTCAGACGGTGGTGGATATCAACCGTTCCCGCCGTGAAGTGCTGACGGATGAAGGCCTGGTCTTTCCTTATGACCGACTGCTGCTGGCCACCGGTTCGGTGCCGTTCATCATTCCGGTGCCGGGGCACGATCATCCTTCGGTGGTCAGTTTCCGCGATATTCAGGATGTGGAGCGCATGCTGGCCGTGACCGAGCACAAGCGCCGTGTGGCGGTGATCGGCGGCGGCCTGCTGGGGTTGGAGGCGGCCAACGGCCTGCTGAAGCGCGGGGTGGAAGCCACGGTGATCCATGATGTTTCCTGCCTGATGAACCGCCAGCTGGACAGCGAAGCGGCGCACCTGCTGGAGCGCGATCTGGCCGCGCGCGGCATGAAATTCAAGCTGGGTGCGCAGACAAAACAGATTGTCGCCCGTGACAGTGAACATCTCAGCCACATCGAGTTCAAGGACGGCAGCTTGCTGGAAACTGATCTGGTGATCATGGCGGTGGGCATCCGTCCTAACGTGGCGCTGGCGAAGCAGGCCGGGCTGCAGGTTGACAAGGCCATTCTGGTCAGCGACACGCTGCAAACGTTCGATCCGAAAATCTATGCCGTCGGCGAGTGCGTGCAGCATCGCGGCAGCCTGTTCGGGCTGGTGGCGCCGCTGTATGAACAAGCGCGGGTCTGCGCCACCCATCTGGCGGAAATCGGCGTCAGCCGTTATGTGCAGAAAGCCACGGCGACGACGCTGAAAGTCAGCGGTGTCAACCTGTTCTCGGCCGGGGATTTTTCAGGTAAGGATGCAGAGGTGATCGTGCTGCGCGATGTGTCCGCCGGAGTGTACAAGCGTCTGTTTTTAAAGGAAAACAAGCTGGTGGGTGCGGTGCTGTTCGGCGATACCCAGGACGGCTCCTGGTATTTCGATTTGATTGGCCGGCAAACCAATGTCGCCGGTCTGCGTGATGAGTTGCTGTTTGGCAAACGGGAGATGGCGGATGCTTGATGATGCGGTTGTGAAGACCACCTGTGCGTATTGCGGGGTCGGTTGCGGCATCACCGCCACCGTCACCGACGCCTCGGCGCGGGTGGTGGAAATCAAGGGCGATATCGCCCATCCCGCCAACTTTGGCCGTCTCTGTTCCAAGGGCTCGTCGCTGGGCGAAACCATCAGTCTGGAAGGGCGGCAGCTGTTTCCCGAAATCAATGGCCAGCAGGTGGCCTGGTCTACCGCCACCTCGAAAATCGCCACGGAATTCAAGCGTATCCGTGACCAGCACGGTCCGGACGCCATTGCCTTTTACGTGTCCGGGCAGTTGCTGACCGAGGATTACTACGTCGCCAACAAGCTGATGAAAGGCTTCCTCGGCAGCGCCAACATCGACACCAATTCCCGGCTGTGCATGTCGTCGGCGGTGGCGGGTTACAAACGCGCCTTCGGGGCCGACAGCGTGCCCGCCAGTTACGACGATTTTGCCCATGCCGAGCTGATGGTGCTGGTCGGCTCTAACACCGCCTGGTGCCACCCGATCATTTTCCAGCGCATCAAGGCAATCAAGGCCGAAAAGCCGAACCTGAAAGTGGTTGTCATTGACCCGCGTGAAACCGCGACCAATGAAATTGCCGATCTGCACCTGCCGATCAAGTCCGGTGGCGACGTGCTGCTGTTCAACGCTCTGCTGGCCGAGCTGGCGGAGCGTGGGGCGGTGGACCCGCATTTCACCGCCACCCATTGCTCCGGCTTTGACGCTGCCGTGGTGTCGGCGAAAGCGGATCGCGGCGACCGGGCCACCCTGGCCGGGCGTCTGGGCATTCCCGCCGACCGCCTGCAAACCTTCTTCGACTGGTTCACCGCCACCGAGCGCACACTGACGATGTATTCGATGGGCGTCAACCAGTCCAGCGCGGGCACTGACAAGGCCAACGCCATCATCAACTGCCATCTCGCCACCGGCCGCATCGGCAAGCCCGGCGCCGCCCCGTTCTCACTGACCGGACAGCCCAACGCCATGGGCGGCCGTGAAGTGGGCGGGCTGGCGAACATGCTGGCGGCGCACATGGACCTGGAAAACCCGGCGCATCGCGAGCGTGTGCAGCGCTTCTGGCAGTCGCCGTCTATCCCGGACAAGCCCGGCCTGAAAGCGGTAGACCTGTTCGACGCAGTGCATGACGGCCGCATCAAGGCGGTGTGGATTATGGCCACCAACCCGGTGGTGTCGCTGCCCAACGCCGACCGAGTGCGCGCCGCGCTGGAAAAATGCGAGCTGGTTATTGTCTCCGACTGCATCGCCGACACTGACACCATGCGGCTGGCGCATATCCGCCTGCCCGCGCTGGGCTGGGGGGAGAAGGATGGAACCGTCACCAACTCCGAGCGCCGCATTTCCCGGCAGCGCGGACTGTTGCCGCCGCCGGGCGACGCGAAGCCGGACTGGTGGGCGCTGGCGGAAGTGGGTAGGTCACTGGGCTTCAAAAATGGCTTCAACTACACCCATCCGGCGCAAATTTTCCGCGAGCACGCCGCCTTGTCCGCCTTCGAAAACAATGCCGGAACCGGTATCCGCGACTTCAATATCGGTCTGCTGGCGCAACTGGACAACAGCGAATACAACGCGCTGAAGCCGGTGCAGTGGCCGGTGACGCCGGACGCGCCGCTGGGTACCGAACGCCTGTTTGCCGACCACCGTTTCTATACTCCGGACGGCAAGGCGCGGTTGGTCGCGCTCTCTTATCGCGCACCGGTGAATACGTTGTCGGCAGAGTACCCGCTGGTGCTGAACACCGGCCGTATCCGCGACCAGTGGCACACCATGACCCGAAGCGGTTTGACCCCGCGCCTGCTGCAACATATTGGTGAGCCGTTTGCGGAAATGCACCCCGATGAGGCAAAAAAAATGGGGGTGAAGGAGGGGGGGCTGGTGCGACTGCGCAGTCGCTGGGGTTCGGCGGTGGCGCGTGTGCAAATCAGCGACGGCCAGAAGCCTGGCAACCTCTTTATGCCCATGCATTGGACCGGTGTGCTCAGCCGCAGCGGCCGCGTCGGCGCGGTGGTGAATCCGGCCGTGGACCCGATATCCGGCCAGCCTGAGAACAAGCACACCCCGATAGCCGCCGATATCTACCCGGCGGCCTGGCACGGCTACCTGCTCAGTGCAACGCCGCTGGCGCTGCCGGCGCTGGATTATGCGGTCGCCATCCGGTTGGAGAACGGCTGGCGGTACGAACTGGCGAATGACCATATTCCGGATGACTGGACCGGTTGGGCTACGGCCTGGCTGCATGATCCTGTTGGAGAAAAACTGGAATATCAGGATGTTACGCGCGGAATTCACCGTTACGCCTGGATTGCCGACGGCGTGCTGAAGGCGCTGGCCTTCTTCGGGCCGGAAGCCGAACTGCCGCCGCGCGCCTGGTTGCAGTCGCTGCTGGGCAAGCCGGTGGATGCGCTGAGCCGCCGTGCGCTGCTGTCGGGCAAGCCCGCCGATCCGGAGGCTGACGTTGGCCGCATCATCTGCGCCTGTTTCGGGGTGGGGGAGAGGACCATCACCCGCGCCATTGGTCAGCAAAATTTAAAAAATGTCGCTGAAATCGGCCAATGTCTGAAAGCTGGCACGAATTGTGGATCATGTCAGCCAGAACTGAAAAAACTTATCCCCTGTGAGGCGATTCCCGCCTGACAAACCAGTCCTCCGAACCGGCAACGTCGTCGGCGGTGGGACTTCAGCAACACCGTTACCCTATTTGCAGACAACGTCGTCTGTGTGTGCTGACCGGAACGCAACCGGCACGGCACGTCCAGCAATTAACCGCAGGAGACAGCGATGCGTATAGTCATGATTGGTCACGGCATGGTCGGACAACGTTTTCTGGAAACCCTGGCCGCCCGCGCCGGGGACATGGTGCACGTCACCGTCATTGCCGAAGAGGCCCGCCCCGCGTATGACCGGGTGCAACTCTCCGCCTTCTTCAACGGCAAGACGGCGGAAGACCTCAGCGTCACCCCGCACGATTTCTTTGACGCCACCGGCTACCAGCTGAAGCTGAACACCCGCGCCATCGGCATCGACCTGGCGGCCAAGACCGTCAGCACCGCCACCGGTGAAGTGGTGCCATTCGACAAGCTGGTGCTGGCCACCGGCTCCTACCCCTTCGTGCCACCGGTGCCGGGCAACGACCGCGAAGGCTGTCTGGTCTACCGCACCATTGAAGATCTGGAAGCCATCCGCGACGCCGCCGCCAAGTCCAAGGTGGGCGTGGTGGTCGGCGGCGGACTGCTCGGACTGGAAGCTGCCAAGGCGCTGAAGGATCTGGGCCTGCAAACCCACGTCGTCGAATTCGCCCCCCGGCTGATGGCGGTGCAGATTGACGACGGCGGCGGCCGCCTGCTGCGCCGCAAGATCGAAGCCTTGGGCGTCGGCGTGCATACCGAACGCAATACCAAGGAAATCGTCGATGGCCAAACCTGCCGTCACGCCATGAACTTTGCCGACGGCAAGGTACTGGAAACGGACATGATCCTGTTCTCCGCCGGTATCCGCCCGCGTGACGAACTGGCCAAGTCTTCCGGCCTGACCGTCGGCCCGCGCGGCGGCATCGCCATCGACAATGTCTGCCGCACCAGCCACGAAGACGTCTACGCCATTGGCGAATGCGCGTTGTGGGACAACAAGATTTACGGTCTGGTCGCCCCCGGCTACAGCATGGCCGATGTCGCGTGCAATCATCTGCTGAACGGTCATCACAAGGAATTCCTGGGCGCCGACATGAGCACCAAGCTCAAGTTGATGGGCGTCGATGTCGCCTCCATCGGTGACGCCCACGCCAGCACGCCGGGCAGCCTGACCTATGTTTACGTCGATGACCGCGCCGAAATCTACAAGAAGCTGGTGGTGTCTTCCGACGGCAAGAAAGTGCTGGGCGCGGTGCTGGTCGGCGACGTGGAAAGCTACGGCGATCTGCTGCAGCTCAAGCTCAACGACATGGAGCTGCCGGACAAGCCGGAGGCGCTGATTTTGCCCGCGATGGAAGGCAGCCCGCGCAAGGCTTTCGGCCCGGATGCGCTGCCGATGACGGCTGTGATCTGCTCCTGTAACAACGTCACCAAGGGCGATATCTGCAGCGCCATTGACGGCGGTGTGAAAGACCTGCCCAGCCTCAAGGCGGGCACCAAGCTGGCGACCAGCTGCGGCGGTTGCTCGGCGCTGGCCGGCTCCATCCTCAAATGCGAGCTGGAAAAGCGCGGCGTGGAAGTGAAGAAGGACCTGTGCGAACACTTCGCCTTCTCCCGCCAGGAGCTGTTCCACCTGATCAAGGTGGAAGGCATTCGCAGCTTTGACGACCTGATAGGCAAGCACGGCAAGGGATTGGGCTGCGACATCTGCAAGCCCACCGCCGGTTCCATCTTCGCCTCGCTGTGGAACGAACACATCCTGAAAAAGCCGCTGGCCGGTCTGCAGGACACCAACGACTATTTCCTGGCGAACATGCAGAAGGACGGCACCTACTCGATCGTGCCGCGCATTCCCGGCGGCGAGATTACCCCGGACGGACTGATCACCATCGGCGCCATCGCCAAGAAGTACAACCTGTACACCAAGATCACCGGCGGCCAGCGTATCGACCTGTTCGGCGCGCGCATGGAGCAACTGCCCGTCATCTGGAAGGAACTGGTCGATGCCGGTTTCGAGTCCGGCCACGCCTATGGCAAATCGGTGCGCACAGTGAAATCCTGCGTCGGTTCCACCTGGTGCCGTTACGGCGTCGGCGATTCCGTCGGCTACGCCATCGACATCGAAAACCGTTATCGCGGGCTGCGTTCGCCGCACAAGCTGAAGTTCGCGGTCAGCGGTTGCACCCGCGAATGCGCCGAAGCGCAAAGCAAGGACGTGGGCATCATCGCCACCGAGAAGGGCTGGAACCTCTATGTCTGCGGCAACGGCGGCATGAAACCCCGTCACGCCGAGCTGCTGGCCAGCGACCTCGACCGCGAGACGCTGATCAAGTACGTCGACCGTTTCCTGATGTTCTACATCCGCACCGCCGATCGCTTGCAACGCACCAGCATCTGGCGCGACAACATGGAAGGCGGCCTGGAATACCTGAAGGCGGTAATCATTGACGACTCGCTGGGCATTGGCGAAGAGCTGGAAAAGCAGATGCAGTATCTGGTCGACACCTTCGAATGCGAATGGAAGGCCGCCATCAATGACCCGGAAACCCTGAAGCGCTTCAAGCCCTTCGTCAACAGCGACGAAACCGACAGCAATGTGGTGTTTGTTGATGAGCGTGGCCAAATCCGCCCAGCCACCGTCGCGGAGAAGAAGGGGAGGATTGTGGTGGCGGAGGTTTGAGCGCAAACGAACACGATTGGCTCCCTCTCCCCTTGTGGGAGAGGGCGGGGGAGAGGGGTGCGGCGGTGGCCCTGAGTTGACGGTGTGTTTGAGCGACTGTCCGCACCCCTCTCCCTAACCCTCTCCCACAGGGGGAGAGGGGACTACATCATCAAGAGGAAAATCATCATGTCGAGCCATCTCGTCAAAGTCTGCAAAGTCCACGATATTCCCGTCAACCTTGGCGTCGGTGCGCTGGTGAAGGGCGAGCAAGTGGCGCTGTTTCATCTGCCCACCGGTGAAATCTACGCCTTGGGCAATTTCGATCCGTTCTCCGAAGCCAATGTGCTGTCGCGCGGGTTGATTGGCGATCTGCAAGGACAGAAGGTGGTGGCGTCACCGATCTACAAGCATCACTTCAACCTGCAAACGGGTGAGTGCCTGGAGGATGCGGGGGTGAAGGTGCCGTCGTATGCGGTGGTGGTGGAGGGGGGAGAGGTGTTTTTACGGGTATGAGCCAAAATGGCGCAGGAAGCGCAGTTTGTCCCTATCACACCTGCAACGAAAGCGGTCAGTGCTGTTATGATCGGCGCATGCGCTACGGAGACCAGCCATGACCGATCAACCCGACGCCCCGAAAAGTACCCTTGCCCGCAGGACATTTGACAAAGCCACCAATGTGGCTGTCGGTCTGGCGGGTGTGGCCGGTGAGGCGGCGAAGACCATGGTCGATGTTGCGGGTGGCACTGCCCGCGCCGTGGTCGAAGCGGCCGGAGATGCCACAGCCACCGTGGTGGAAGTGGCCGGGGAGCGCGCCCGCACCGCGCTGGAGCTGACATCCAGCGGTGCTTCCATGGTGGCGCATCTGGCGGAAGGCGGCGCCCGGGTCTCGGCGCAGATAGCCAGCGGCACCGCCCGCATTGCGGCTCAGATTGCGCAGGAAACCGCCCTGCAAATGGCCCAGACCTATCTGGGCAAATCTACCCTGACCCTCGCCCTGCCGGAAAACCTGATCAACAAGCACCTGCGTGAAATGGCGAAGGACTATTCCTATATTGATTACGTGACGGTGGATTGCGGCAAGGACCGCCTGACGGTGGCGCTGGATGGTCATCATGAGCGTTGGGTGTACACAGTGACATTGCAGTTCGATGTGCTGGAGTGCAAGGTATCGCAGGAGGAAAAATTCCTGTTGTTGCGTTTGGTGGATGAAGGGCTGGACGTGCAGATGCGCGAGGCGAACCTGCTGTCGAACTTTGCCATCCGGCAAGTGGCGAAGCGGGGCTTCAAGGTGGCGAACAAGTTGCCGGTATATGCGCCGATGACGCAACTGCTGGAGCGTTTCCCCGGTCTGAGCCAGGAAGGGCCGCGTTTGTGGCGGGTGGCGCTGCACGAAAGCCATATGATTGATTTGCTGAACAACCGGTCGTGGATGGTGGACAAGCTGATGAGCCTGAGCGATTTGAGTGTGTTGCCGGGCTTGTCGATCCTGAAGGACAGCCGGGAGATGCTGATCCGGCTGGTCAACCAGTTTGAGATCCGTTCAATGCGGGTGTTGCCGGGGCGGCTGGAGGTGCTGATCGGGATCAATACGGATTGAGCAGCAGTCCTTCACCCAACCTTCCTGATCTCCGCCAGAATATCCTCTACCGGACAATCCTTCACCAGATAAGCCTTGGCCCCGGCCGCCAGCATCTGCTCCGCCATCTCAAAGCGGGCATGCATTGACAGCGCGATAATCCGCACCTCCGGCATTTCCGCCATGATGTGGCGGGTGGCTTCCAGACCGTTCATGCGCGGCATCGACACATCCATCAGGATCACATCCGGGTTCAGGTCACGGCACTTGTTCACGGCATCCAGCCCGTCCACCGCCTCGCCGGCAATATCCAGATCCGGCTCGCGCCGCAGCATTTCCACAATCCCCTGACGCAATATGGCATGATCATCCACCACCAATAGCCGGATCAGTGCGTCATCCTCTGCATTTGGACGGTGAGCGGCGACTGCCTCGATCTGGTGTGCTTGACCATTATCAATGTGCGGGCCGGACAGTCCGTACAATGGCGCATGCAACTCAATGCGGGAGCCCTGACCGGGTCTACTGTCGAAGGTCAGGCGGCCGTCCATCAAGGTCAGCCGCTCCTGGATGTTGATGAGGCCGAAGCCGAAGGAGTGAGGCATGTCCAGCGCCCGTTCCACCTCAAAGCCCTTGCCCTGATCCGCCACAGTGATCTTTACACCGTCCGGCATGGATTCCAGGGTAACGGTTGCCTCACGCACACCGGCATGTTTGACGATGTTGAACAGCAGTTCCCGAACTGTCTGGAACAGCATCAGGCTGGTTTCCTCGGAAATCGGCGGTAGCGGCGCTTCGCAACGGACCGTCACAGCCAGTTCGTGTTTGTCCATCATCCATCGCGCCAGCCACTGGATGCCCGCTGCAAAACCGGCATCCCGGAAAATGGGCGGCGCCAACTCCATGGTCAGTTCCCGCGAGGCCTCGATGCATTGGTCGAGAATTTCCTGAACCTGCGCGGCTTCTTCCTGAAGTTCGGAGTCATGCATCTTGTACTGGATGCGGGCGATCATCAGCTTGGCGGCCACCAGCAATTGCTGGTTATGGTCGTGCAGCAGTCGGGCAATGCGTCGGCGCTCACGGTCTTCGGTTTGAACCAGATCAGCCGCCAGTAACCGGAATTGCTGGTTACGATGCCGTAATTCCTCACACGTCCGGTCCAGTTCGGAAGTACGTTCGGCGACCCGTTGTTCCAGATGGCGGTTCAGTTCCCGTAATGCCTCCTCAGCCAGCTTGAGATCCGTGATGTCCTGTCCTACGGACTGATAACCCGTGACTTCACCCTCCCTGTTGAAAAAGGCGCGATTGGTCCAGCGATGCAGGGCGGGGGTGCCGTCCAGGCGGATTTGATCCTGCTCGTGGGTTTCGAGTGGTGAATCGGGTGTCAGGGTTTTCAGGCGGGCTTTGACGCGTTCGCGGTCCTCCGGGGTCAGGAAGGCGAAAAAGTTGATGCCTGTCAGCTCCGCAGGCGACATGCCAACCGAGGCGGCAAGCTCCTGATTGACGTAGGTCAGCGTGCCATCCGGGCGAAAGGTGGCGATGAAAAGCGGCATGTCCTCGGCTAGGCGGCGGTATTGCCGTTCGCTGGCTTCCAGCGCCTGTTGCCGCTTTAAGTTGGTGATATCTGTAGTGATGACAAAGAAGCCAATGACGACACCGTCCACCCGATCCGCCACGTATTGAACCCAGACACAGCATTTGTCGCCATTGGTCTTGGTCAGCATGCGCTCGAACTGCTGGTCCTTGCCTTGCAGCACGGCGCGGATATAGGGCTCGTTCATGGCGAACAACTCCGGGCCCAGCAATTCCGTCATAAGGATGCCCTGCATCTGCTCCGGGGTGCGCCCGAACCAGGTGATGTATGCCCGGTTGGCAAAGGCGCAACGCAAGTCACCGGTCCAGTAGCCCAGCATGCAGGGCACGTTGTCGGCCACGGCTTCGGTGAAGCGCAGGCTGGCCTCAGCCTCTTCCTGGGACTGCATGCGTTCAGTGATATCGACTGTGACCGCGACGCAGGCGGCATCGGCAAAGGGCAGGGGGGCGGCGCTGACTTCCACCCAGATGGTCGCCTCATCCTCCGTGACGATGCCGATGACTTCGCGCCGGATTGTGGATTTTTCCTGAATGGCGCGAGTGGTGGGGAAGTCAGTGGGGTTGAACGGCTCTCCGTCAGGCCGGACATAACGCCGTTGTTTATAGCTGCCAGACAGGATGTCGGCATGACGCATGTCCAGAATCTGTTCCAGTGCCGGGTTTATGGCCTTCATGCGACCATGCTCATCCAGAATCGACACGCCCACCGGCAGTAATTTGAAGAGCGTACGCCAGGTTTCTTCACAGTTCTCCGGCCGTCTGTTGCCGGCAGAAGAGCCGATGATTGTCTCGGACGCCGGCGCTTGAGGGGCAGCCCCGGTGTCGTTGTTATTGTCCATGATCACGACCATTAGGGTTCTGTGGGTATTATGCGGATGGCGGACGAAAGCCGCTACCGGGCATTACCGGTATTCAGGGGTCTCCAAAAGCCGGCCTGTCCCCAAATGATAAAAAACTGACCCCAACGCACCTGTTTACCGGACGCACGTATTGTTAATTTCAATGCATACATCAGCCAATGTCACATTGAGAGCCAATCATGACCGCAGCCGCCACCGAACTTCACGCTACCCCGGCCCCCAAGGCCGCTTCCCGTCAGGCCCTGGGCACTACCGTCAATATTCCCCCGCGTCGTCTGGATTTCGAGTTCAAGGCTGAACAAAAACCCCGCTATTTCTACGGCAACGATCCATTCCTGTCCTCGTTCTGGAACACCTTTTCCTCGCTGCTGCCGCAAGGGGAGTTCTTCTTCGTGCGCTCGGTGCGCGCCTACCGTGACCGCATTACCGACCCGACGCTGAACGCCCAGGTTTCCGGCTTCATTGGTCAGGAAGCCATGCACAGCAAGGAACATGACAGCTACAACAAGATGCTGGTGGAAATGGGCTTCCCGGTGGACAAGCTGGACCGTGACGTAGGCAAGCTGCTGAAGCTGGTTGGCAAAACCCTGCCGAAGAGCGTGCAGCTGGCGGCGACGGCCTGCCTGGAACACTACACGGCCATCATGGCCGAGCAATTGCTGCGCGATAAGGATCACCAGGGCATGATGAATGACCCGGACATCCTGCACATGTGGATGTGGCACGCCCTGGAAGAAAACGAACACAAGACGGTCGCCTGGGACCTGTACCAGCAGGAAGTGGGCAGCTATGCGCTGCGTGTCTTCACCATGGTGATAGCCACCGTCATCCTGTTCTCGGTGATGGCCGTGTTCCAGGGCCGCATGCTGGCGGCGGACGGCAAGCTGTTCAATTTCCGCGAGAACCTGAAGGGCTTCCGTTTCCTGTTCGGCTTCAAGGGCTTGTTTGCCGCCCTGGTGCCGAAGTATCTGGATTTCTTCCGTACCGATTTCCACCCCAATGACCACGACACCACGGCGCTGCTGGCGGAATGGAAGCAGATCCTGTTTGCTCCGGGCGGCGAGCTGTATGGCCAGTTGAAGAACAAGGCGGCCGTCGGCGTCCATTGATCGTTTATCCGTTTCTTCCGGGCAGGCCGTTGTTTCAGCGTCCTGCCTTTTTTGTGCGTGTCGTCGGAGCGGGCAGGTATCTTTTTTGACCTGAGCGCCGGTTCCGGGGACCAATGCCTGTCTGTCGCGGCTGTGCGAAGGTAGTGGCGAGTCAACGTGTGACACCGGACAACCGGTGAATCGAGGTCATGATGCAGGAATCCCTACACCCGGCCGGGCTTGACCGCGCGCCCGCCGCCCGTTTTATGCGGGCGGAATCCATGAAAGCGACGGTCCAGCGCACACTGGCCGCGGTGCGCGAAGCCATGCCGTCGCTGGAACAGATGGCGGAGCGTTTCAGCATGTCTTCCCGCACGCTGAAACGCCGTTTGCAGGGCGAGCAGGCGCGCTACAGCGATCTGGTGGAAACGGAGATGCGCCTGCGCGCCGAACGCCTGCTGGTGGAAGAGCGTCTGCCGGTAGCGGAAGTGGCCCATCAATTGGGCTATCATGATGTCTCGAATTTCTCGCGGGCCTTCCGGCGCTGGACTGGCCGCACCCCCCGCGAGTTTCGTGACCGCTTCGGCCGCTAGCCTGTAGGTCGGGCTTAAGCCCGACAACACTCTCCGATCGAAGGGCATTGTCGGGTTGAAACCCGACCTACAGCCATGTAAATAACAACAAGGAATCCCTTCATGCAAAAGCTCCCCCGCGACCCCCAAAACGACTATTCCCGCGACATGGCCGCCACCCGGCGTGACGTGGTGACGGCCGAGACCGGCGCCACTCTGGAACACGTTGGCGGCTTTTCCTTCGACCCGGCGCTGTTACCCGGCAACATCGAAAACTTTGTGGGCGTGGCGCAAGTACCGCTGGGCATGGCCGGGCCGATGCGCGTCAATGGCGAGCATGCACAAGGCGATTTCTACATCCCCATGGCCACCAGCGAAGGCACGCTGGTGGCCAGTTATTCACGCGGCATGCGCCTGACCCGAGAGGCGGGCGGCATCACCACCACCGTGATTGACGACGCCATGCAGCGCGCCCCCTTGTTCGTGTTCAGGGATGCCCGCGCCGCCCGTGATTTCGGGCAGTGGGTGGATGCGAACTTTGACGGTATCAAGGCGCAGGCGGAAGAAACTACTTCCAGCGGCAAACTGCGCAACATCGAGCAATATGCGGTCGGCAAGATGCGCTGGCTGCGTTTCAACTTCACCACCGGCGACGCCGCCGGGCAGAACATGGTCAGCAAGGCCACCCGCCACGCCTGCATGTGGATTCTGGATCACCAGCCGCCGGGGCTGGAGCACTTCACGCTGGCGGCGCAAATGGATACTGACAAGAAACATTCGCAGCTCAACAGCCTGCACACCCGTGGCAAGCGCGTTGTGGCGGAAATCACCCTGCCGTCGGCGCTGATCACCAACATCATGCACACCACGGCGGCGGCGCTGCACAAGCAGCGGCAGTTTTCCAACATGGGCACCCTGTTGTCCGGCTCCGTCAACAACGGTGCGCACTTCGCCAATGGCATTACCGCCATGTTCATTGCCTGCGGTCAGGATGTGGCCAATGTGGCGGAGTCTTCGGCGGGGTTTGTCTATGGGGAACTGAAGGACAACGGTGATTACTATTTCTCGGTGACCATTCCGTCGCTGATTGTCGCCACCTATGGCGGTGGAACGGGTTTGCCCACGCAGCGGGAATGCCTGGAAGTCATGGGCTGCGCCGGTAAAGATAAGGTCTATAAGCTGGCTGAGCTGGTGGCGGCGACGGTGCTGTGCGGTGAGTTGTCGCTGGCCTCGGCGGTGGTATCGGACCAGTGGGTGTCCAGCCATGACCAGCTGGGCCGCAACCGCAAGTAGTTCACGAACACCGGGGTTGAAAAACCCCGTCTTTTGTGTGACTTTGGAAAGCATATGCCTACCGGAGTCATATCATGGATCCTTTCCTGCAAGCCGCACTCGAAGAAGCCGAACTGGGGCTGGCCGAGGGCGGCATTCCCATCGGTTCGGTGCTGGTGCATGACGGCGTCATTGTCGGGCGCGGCCACAATCGGCGCGTACAGCAAGGCAGCACTATCCTCCATGCCGAGATGGATGCCTTCGAGAATGCGGGGCGTCGTTCGGCGAAGTTCTACCGGGAATGTACGCTCTACACCACCTTGTCGCCGTGCCCCATGTGCAGCGGCGCGGCGGTGCTGTATGGCATTCCGCGGGTGGTGATTGGCGAGAACCGTTCTTTCATGGGCGAGGAGCAATGGCTGGCGTCGCATGGGGTGCAGATTGAGGTGCATCAGGATGAACGCTGCATCAGCCTGATGCGCGATTTCATGGCCCAGCGCCCGGAGTTGTGGGCGGAGGATATCGGGGAGTAAGGCCTTATCTGGATCTGGCCGGATGCAATAACAGCCGGTGCCAGATAAAGGCTCCGCAACCGCAAACGCCCATCACCACCATCAGCGGCAGCGCGTCCGGCCGTTGCCATAGCGCCAGCCAGGCGCTGACCAGTGTTGCCATCAGGAATTGCAACGACCCCATCAATGAGGACGCCGCTCCCACCCGGTGTTGCGGCTGTGTCGCCAGGGCCGCCGCCCCGGCGTTGGGGGAAATGAAGCCCAGGCTGGCCAGGTAGAGGAAGAACCCCAGCAGCAATAGCGGCAGGTTCAGCATGCCGGACAACTCCAGCCCCAGCAGGCTGAGCGTGACCAACCCCGGCAGCCAGATGGCCCGTTGCAGCAGGAAGTTCATGTCCACCCGGCGCAACAGCCGCGCGTTGATCTGGCTGGCGGCGATGAATCCCGCCGCATTCAGCCCAAAGGCGATGCCATAGTGGCCGGGGCTGAGCCCCTTCAGCGTAATCAGCACCTGCGGCGACCCGGCGATATAGGCAAACATGCCGGTAAAGGCCAGTCCCGACGACAGCGTATAGCCCATGAACCGCCTTTCCTTCAGCAGCGCACCAAACGTTTTCAGCACCTGCATCACCGACAGTTTTTCACTGCGATGCGCTTCACCGTGGGACTCGGTCAGGCTGCGCCACGCCCACAGCAGGAACAGCAGCCCGGCGGCTGCCTGCACCGCGAAAATGGCATGCCAGTCCGCCACTTCCAGCAGCAATCCGCCCAGACTGGGGGCCAGGATCGGCGCCAGTCCCATCACCAGGATCAGCTTCGATTGCGCCTGCGCCGCCGACTTGGCGTCACAGCGGTCGCGCACCACCGCCCGGCTCAGCACCATCCCCGCACAAGCGCCCAGCGCCTGCAGGAAGCGCAAGGCCGTCAGCTCAATCAGGCTGCCCGCAAAGATGCAGGCGAAGGAGGTCAGGGTGTAGACCGCCAGCCCGAACAGCAGCGGCTTGCGGCGGCCGATACGATCGCTGATCGGCCCGTAAAACAACTGCCCCAGCACCAGCCCGATGAAGAATCCGGACAGCGTCAGCTGCGCACCCGGCCCGAACTGCTGTTCGATGGCCGGAAAGGCGGGCAGGTACATGTCGATGGCCAGCGGCCCCAGGGCGACAATGGCCCCCAGCAACAGCAGCCAGGACGAGGAGGGGCGGGGTGTGGGCAAAAAAGTTCTCCAATGGGACCAGCATTGTACCGTAGGGGCGCACTGCGTGAACGGACAGAATGAGCGTCATGTTCGGCGTCGAGGGCGCACCCAGTGCGCCCCTGCGGGTGTATCCTACGCCACCGCTTTCGAATATATGACTGAACACCCATGCGCCACACCCTGCCTGAAGATGTCGCCGTTCCCGGCGCCCCCCGCAATGACTGGCAAACGCTGAAAACCCTGTTTCCCTACCTGTGGCAGTACAAGACCCGTGTCGTGCTGGCGCTGGCCTGCATGGTGCTGGCGAAAGTGGCGATGGTGGCTATCCCGTTGATCCTGAAGCACATAGTCGACGGACTTTCCATCGGCCCGAAGGCGCTGGTGGCGGTGCCGATCGGGCTGATCCTGGCGTATGGCGTGCTGCGGCTGGCATCCACCGCCTTTGGCGAACTGCGCGACGCCGTCTTCGCCAAGGTGGCGCAGCGCGCCATCCGCAATGTGGCGCTGGAAACCTTCAACCACCTGCACAAGCTCAGCCTGCGTTATCACCTCAACCGCCAGACCGGCGGCGTCACCCGCGACATCTCGCGCGGCACACGCGGCATCGGGTCGCTGCTCAGCTTCATGCTGTTCAACATCCTGCCCACCATTCTCGAAATCGGCATGATCACCGCCATCCTGGTGACGTTGTATGACTGGCGTTTTGCGGTGGTGACCCTGGGCACCATCGTCATCTACACCACCTTCACCGTGATTGTGACCGAGTGGCGCAACAAGACCCGCCGCGAGATGAACGAACTGGATTCCAAGGCCAACACCCGCGCCGTCGATTCACTGCTGAACTATGAAACGGTGAAGTATTTCGGCAATGAACAGTGGGAAGCCAAGCGTTATGACCACGCGCTGGTGCGTTGGGAAGACGCGGCGGTAAAGAATGAAATGTCCATCGGCATCCTCAACAGCGGCCAGTCCGGCATTATTGCGGTGGGGATTACCATCCTGGTGTGGCTGGCGGCGGACGGTGTCGCCAAGGGCACCATGACGCTGGGCGATCTGGTGGCGGTGAACGCCTTCCTGATCCAGTTATATGCACCACTGAACATCCTGGGCATGGCCTATCGCGAGATCAAGCAGGCGCTGACCGACATGGAGCGCATGTTCAGCCTGATGCGCGAGGATGCGGAAATCGAGGACAGCAAGGATGCCGTACCACTAGCGGCGCGCTCGGCGGCAGTGGAATTCGCCGGGGTGGATTTCGGCTATGACGCCAAGCGGCAGATCCTGCACGGGGTGGATTTCAGCATTCCGGCCGGGCAGACGGTCGCAGTGGTCGGCAGTTCCGGCGCGGGCAAGTCGACGCTGTCGAAGCTGCTGTACCGCTTTTATGACGTTGGCAGCGGCGCTATCCGCATCAATGGCACGGATATCCGCCAACTGACGCAAGCCAGCCTGCGCGCCCATATCGGCATCGTGCCGCAGGATACGGTGCTGTTCAATGACACCATTTTCTACAACATTGCCTATGGCCGCCCGGATGCCACGCGGGAGGAAGTGATGGAAGCGGCGCGCTCAGCCAGCATCCTGACTTTCATCGAGTCGCTGCCGGACAAGTGGGAAACCACCGTTGGCGAGCGCGGGCTGAAGCTGTCGGGCGGCGAGAAGCAACGGGTGGCGATTGCGCGTACCATTCTAAAGAACCCGCCGATCCTGATTTTTGATGAGGCAACCTCGGCGCTGGATTCCGGCACCGAGAAGGCGATCCAGAGCGAACTGGCGCAGATTTCGGCGTCGCGCACCACCTTGATCATTGCCCATCGCCTGTCCACCATTGTCGACGCCAATGAGATTCTGGTGATGGAGCATGGCCGGATCGTGGAGCGCGGGGCGCATCGGGAGTTGCTGGCGCAGGATGGTGTTTACGCCAAAATGTGGGCGTTGCAGTTGAGTGAGGAGGGGGTGGAGGAGGGTTGAATGACCGCCCCGGACCTTCACCACATGCTGACGGTTGCCCGGATGCCGTTGATCTTCCAGCCCTTGCCCCCTGGAGCAAGTTTCACCACCAGGTCACTGCGTTGACCGCTGTCCTTGCCGAACAAGGTGCGCCGTTCGGTGACGCGGAGCTGCCCTTGCAAGGGCGCTCCACCCGCACCCGGTTGCCAGTCCACAGCGGTAAACGTATAGCTTTCCTGCGTTCCGTAACGCCAAGCGGCGCGACTCTGTTGCAAATACTCTGACTTGCTCAGGGTGAAGCGCTGCGGCGGGTTGACATCGGTCCATGTCACCTCAATGGCCACACCGTCTTCAATCAGCGTTTCCAGTGTGGCCGCATCATGTGCGCGCAGCGCCTGCTGGTAGCGGTTCATCAGCATCTGTGCGGCAGCATCGGCCCGGGCCGTGTTGCTCAGGCACAGCGCCAGCGTCAGCCATATCAGTGGTCTGGTCATGCGCTTACTCCCGGTTGTCCGCGCATTCGGCCTGTTCCGGCGACTGCCGGCAGCGCACCTTCTTCATCAGTCGCATCATCTTCGGGTCATACAAGCCCTGCTGTGTCATGGCGATACGAGCCTCGCGCATCATCTCCGTGTACTTTGGGGCATCACCGTCGGGCGGCGGGAAGAAAAACAGGATGTCGTCCTCGGCCATGCGGATTTCCCGGATCATGGGATCGAACTTTTCCAGAAACCACTGCCGCGAAGACAGGCCGAAGCCCTCGGGAAACCGCGCCTTGCGCGTCACCATCTGGAAAGTGAGTTGCGCCACCGGCAGCTTCAGCACCACCCCCTGGCTGCCGACGCCCTTATACAGTTCCAGCGGCAGATAGGCGATGGCGGGGGACGCCACCACGTCCACCTGGCCGTTGTTGAATTTTCCGGCAAAGTTGGTGACATCCGAAGCCACCGCCTGCGCGCCAATCCGCTCCACCATGCGCAACTGCGCCGGGTCATAGTCCAGCACCGCCATTTTGCGCCCGGCCATTTTCGCCACCGAGTTGATCTGGCGGTCGCGCAGGAACAGGTAGGCTGCGCCCAACGGCAGCAGGCCGGAAACTTCATAGTCACCTTGTTGCAGCAGCGGTCGGGTTTCCGGGCGGGCCAGGGTGGCGATCACCTGCTTCAGCGCCGGGTAATCCGGCAGCCCGCCGATGGAATCGATGCTGCCGGTGAAGAAATTGAATTGCCGCGCCCGCACGCCGGTCAGCAGCACGGCGTCACACTGGCCCGCCTTGAAATCCTCGGCGACGACGCGTTCGTCGATATAGGCCCTGACATCCAGACGGGCTCCCCAGGCGCGGGCGCTGAGCGCGTATTCCTTCATGGCGGCGAACAACGGGCCTTGCTTGCCCGCCATGTCGAAAACACAGAGCATCGGGGCGGCCGACGCCGACGCCGGTGCGGATACCGTCAGGGACAACAGTAGATAAGCCTTGAACAAACGAAGCGGAATCATGAGCGGCTCCGGTCAGCCGAGTAAGTCTGCCTGATTATTACTTGACCCCTAAATTTATACAATGTATAAAAATTAACATTGTATAAATATTTTCGGTCCCTGCCATGCCCCAGTCCCCCGGCTTGCGAGAGCGCAAGCGACAGCAGACGCGTGATCATCTGGCGGAAGTCGCCATGAGCCTGATTCTGGAAAAGGGCTATGCCCGGGTCACCATGGAGGAGATCGCGGAAGCCGGCGGTGTGTCGCGCGGCACGCTGTATGCGTATTTCCCGCTAAAGGAAGCCTTGGTGGCGCAGTTTTTCAGTGTGAGGGTGGCCGAGGAGACGCGACCGATCCTGGAACAACTGGCGCTGATGCCGGACCCGCTCGACCGCCTGCACTTGTTCCTGATCGGCAGCGCCTGGTGGGCGGAGTCCTACAAGGATTGCTACGGCCCGTTCCTGCAATACCGATTCAACCACCCGGAGTCCCCGGAATGCGGGGCCAGTCCGGCGTTCATCCGGCTGATCCGGGATGCACAGCAGGCAGGACGCTTGCGCCGCGACCGGACGCCGGAGCGCCTGCGGGAAGACCTGTATGCCCTGATGGCAATGGCCGCCCTGCGCTGGCTGGCCGGTGAGGGCAGCCTGGAGTCGCAATACCGCGATGTCTGGGACTTCTTCATCCACGGCGCGGGTCTTCCCTGAGCCGCTTCATCCGCCACCCCTTGTCATTGCAGTCCCCGGTTCATTGGGATACCTTGCCGTCAAGGCAGTCCTGTCTTCCCACGAGAATCCGAACATGAAGGATATTACCCAGGTGCTGCAGGTCATGTGCGAGCACAAGGCCTCGGACATGTTTTGCACGCCGGACAATCCCATCAGCATCAAGGTCAACGGTATCACCCGCGCCCTGACCACGGAGTCGCTGGAACCGGGTGAAACCCGTGAACTGATCTATTCGCTGATGACCGACAGCCAGATTCAGGAATTCGAGTCCGAATGGGAGCTGAATTTCGCCTTTGAGAAAGCGGGACTGGGACGGTTCCGCGCCAATGTCTTCCGCCAGCGCGGGCAGGTGGCGATGGTGGTGCGCTTCCTTGCCAACAAGGTTCCCGAGCTCGGTGCGCTCAACATGCCGCCGATGCTCTATGACCTGATCCTGCGCCAACGCGGGCTGGTGCTGGTGGTGGGGGCGGCGGGCTCAGGCAAGTCGACCACCATTGCGTCACTGCTGGAATACCGCAACCTGCACGACCGGGGCCATATCCTCACCATCGAGGATCCCATTGAGTACCGCTTGCTGCATCAGAACTGCGTCATCAACCAGCGGGAAGTCGGTGTCGATACCAAGTCTTTTGAGCGGGCCTTGCAGAACACGCTGCGTGAAGCGCCGGATGTGCTGTTCATCGGCGAAATCCGCACCCCCGAAGTGATGCGGCAGGTGTTGTCTTATGCGGATACCGGCATGCTGGTGGTGTCCACCTTGCACGCCAACAGCGCCGACCAGGCGCTGGACCGCATCATCGGGTTTTTCCCGGAGACCGTGCGTGAACAGGTGCTGGCTGACCTGTCGATGGTGTTGCAGGCCATCATCAGTCAGCGCCTGGTCAAGGACAAACGGGGTCAGCGCCTGCCTGCTGTGGAAGTCTTGCTGAACACGGCCCATATCGCCGAGCTGATCCGGACCGGGAAGCTGTCCGAGGTCAAGCAGGCGATGAAGACCCATATGTACCCCGGCATGATGACCTTTGACGACTCCCTGTACCAACTATACCTGGATGACCGGATTACCGGTGAGGAGGCCTTGCTGCACGCGGATTCGCGCACCGACCTGTCATTGAAAATCAAGCTGACGGGCAGCGCCGAAGCAGATGAGCCGGAGACGCTGCAGCCGGTCAATCCCTATCTGGACAATCACGGCATGGCATAAGCTGACCCGGCTCAGGGAGCAGGCCCGTTCATCAAGGCGATCAGTGCCAGCGAAAAACCGATTTCCAGCCAGTACTGTGTTGCGTATTCCCTTTTCCTGAACGCTATGACACCGAAAAACAGGGCGCTGATCATGGCGATCACCAGCAAGCGGTCGGTCATTCGGCTGAAGGCCGTCAAGCCCTCCTTTAAAGTATCACTGTCGAAGATGCCGGCCATCCAGAGCAGGATATCCAACCCGATGTGACTGTGGGTGATGATGGCGACAATGATCAGCATTGTGCTTAAACGGAGGTGATAGGACGTGTCGTGGCTTGGTCTTGGAATTTTTCTCGCCATGATTATGTTCTCCATACCGGAACGGTCTGTTCAGACTATCGAATAGCCAGCGGAATTGATAGTTCAACTTTTAGGTAACAATCCAAGTTGTGATAAGACCGGCAATCATGGCTGCACATAAAAACAGGCGTCGCTCCGAATGGGGCATGGCGACGCCTGACAAACGGAGGGTCTTAAAAGCTTTGCGACAGTTTCAGCCACAAGGTGCGGCCCTGTTCGTTGACCCGCGTGGTCTGCACATAGCCTGGAATTGCTCCGCCCATGCCGTTCCCCCCGGCGCGACTCACGGCTTCGGCATAGGTCCGGTCAAACAGGTTGTCCACCCCGGCGCTGAGCGTGCCGTCCTGCCAGGGCTTCCAGTTGCCGTTCAGCGAGAACACCGCAAAACCGGGAGTCTTGCCCAAGTCCTTGCCGACAATGTTGCCCCTGCCGATATCCACCCGGCTCTGGTCATCCACCAGCCGCACCAGGCCACCGACCGACCAGTTTGACGCGGCATAGTTCAGTCCCAAGCGGACTTCCAGCGGTGAAACCTGCGCCAGGGCGGTGTGATCGGTGGTGTTGTCGCCTCGGGTATAGGCCAGCGTCGCATCGGCTTTCCAAGCGCCGAATTCCCTGGCTGCACCCAACTCACCGCCGAAGCTGCGGGCGTCGATGTTGCGGGTGACGCCGGTGGCCATCTTGTCCATGCCCATGAAGGTGTAGTCCACCAGCAGGTAGTCCTGGATGCGGTTGTAGAACAGCGAGGCGGAGTACTCGGTACGCTCCGATTTGTAGAGGGCGCCGAAGTCCAGTTGCAGGGTCTTTTCCGGGGCGGCGGTGTCGAAGGCGCTGTTGGACGTGGCGCCGCGCTTGGCCACCAGTTCCCAGTAGTCCGGGAAGCGCTCACTCTGGCTGAGCCCGGCGAACACGGTGGTGGGACTGCCGCTCAGGTCCTGTTCGTAGCGCAAGAAGCCGCTGCTGAGATTGTCATCCCGGGTATGGCCGGCAGTCGGGTTCGGGTTCATGGCCATGCCGCCCATGGTCATCACCATCAGCATGGGGCGTTGGTCGGTCGCTTCCCATTGGTCGAAACGCGCACCGGCCAGCACGCGCTGACGCTCACCCAAGGCATGTTCCATTTCGGCGAACATTCCCTGCTGGCTGAACGAAGCGTCATTGATCCAAGCCTTGTAAACCCCGCTGGCCGGGGCGCTGCGGGAGCTGTGGTCGTTTTCCTGCGCATCCAGCCCCAGGGTCAGGGTGGTTTCCCAGGACACGGCGAACATCCCGGCAATCTTGCCGCCGCGGGTTTCGCGTTTCGGGTTGGCGTAGCCCATGGTGCCGGGCTTGCGCAGGGTCTGGTCATCCATGATGTGGTCGACGCTGTTTTCATAGAGCAGAATGTCCAGTTTGTCGACCGGGCCGAGGTTTTTCCATTCGCCGCGCAGGCTGGCGCTGTTGCGAAGGAACTTGGTGCCGTCCATGCCCCGGTCGGCATACGCCGCTTCACCATCGCTTTGTGCGCCGGAGAGTTCGAGTCGGGAGTCTTTACCCGGAGTCCAGCCTAGCGCGCCATTGACGCTGTGACGCTTGAATTCCGAATGCACGTCGTTGCCGTCACCGTCCTGATAATCTCCCGAGGCGGAGTTGCTGCCGGTCAGTTGCACATAACCCAGGGTATTGCCGAACTGGGCATCCAGGATTTCATCATGGCGACCGGCGCTGCCGCCCAGCAGGCTGGCGTAACCGCGATAGCCCGGTTCGCTGAAGGCCTTGACCTTGCGCTCGAAGAGGATGGTGGCGGCCGAGTTGCCGGGGCCGTGCTGCACGGTCTGCGGTCCCTTGATCACGGTAATGGCGTTGTAGATTTCCGGGTAAATATACGCCGTCGGGGCGTCCATGCGGGCGTTGCAGCCACCCAGAATGTTCTCACCATCAACCAGCACGCCCAGCCGTGAACCGGCCAGCCCGCGGAAGGTGGCGTCGCCGTCGGTGCCGCTCTTACGCACCACATTGAAGCCGGGGATGGTCTTCAGGAAGTCGGCGCCATCGTGGGCGGGCAGGGGTTGGCGCGGGGTTCGCGGGTCGGTATGCACTTGCAGCGGCTGGTCCATGCCGGGAGCGGTCACCAGGATGGTGGGCAGGCGGGTCGGCTCGTCACCGGCATGGGCGGCGGCGGACAGTGCGGTCAGGATGGATAAAGCCAGCAGGTTGCGATGGAAGGTCATGGAAGTATTCCTGTGACAAGGGGGTTAGGGGAATTCGGGGCGGAGTCCGTCATTGCAGGGCGAACTCGAAGCGTTGCAGGGCGACGGCGGCCACCGCCTGACCGTCGCGGCGGGCCGGTTGGCAGCGCCAGGCCCTGACGGTTTCCTGAGCGGCGCGGTCCAGGCGGCCGGAGCCGGAGGACTGGCGGATTTCGCTGCTGAGGATGCGCCCGGCGTTGTCGAGGGCGACTTTCAGCACCACCTGGCCGGTTTCATGCAAACGCCGGGAGGCCAAGGGGTACACAGGCGTGGGTTGCTGCGGGCAGACGACATTCAGGTCAGCCAGCTCTAGCGGCGTTGTCTCAGCTGTCGCAGAGCTTGTGATTCCGGGCTGGGATTGGGCGGCAGCGGCAGGAGTCGTGATGTCGGCCTGTTCCGGGAAGGTGTCCGTCGCGACCGTCGCAACAGCGGGTGAGGGGATGCCGCCGTCGGCGGTTGTCATCAGATGAGGGCTGTCAGCAGTGGTTTTCAGGCGTGGGACTGGTGAAAACGATGACGCCGATGTGTTGGATCCGGCGGGATGCGTCGCAACAGCTTCCCGCCGGATGCTTTGTGCGGCCGGAGCATTGGCTGGCGTGACCAGCGTCGTCAGCAGCCGGATTTCGTGTTGCGGCTTGGGCATGACAACCGGCGAGCCGGGCCAGGCCAGCAGCGCCGCGTGCAAACCGATGGCCAGCAGCAAAGGCCCGCCGATTCCCGGGCTTTTCGGCGGCTGGCACAGCGAACAGCGGTCTTCGAGGGCGGCATGCACGGGTTTCAGTCTCCGGTTGCGGGATCGACGTCATCCATGCGGCGTAATTCACATATGAATTATAAGGATAATGGACTGCCCACCGCCTGCGACATATTGTCGCACCCGGCGCACCCGCCCGCGCTTTCATGACTTGAGCACCGGTCCCGGCCTTGCTACTCTCGATCCACATTCCGACGGTCCGCATAAGGAAAAAAACCATGGCCGCGTCAAAACGTCTCAACAGTCTGGACTGGTCGTTCCTGGCCGGTGAAACCCGTGAATCGATGATGCATGTCGGCGGCCTGATGACCTTCATCCCGCCCGCCGACGCATCTCCGGATTTCCTGCGGCAACTGATGGAGGAGGTTCGTCATGACACTACCGTCTATGCGCCGTGGAACCTCAAGCTGCGTCACCCCGACCTGCTGACCCACCCGTTGCAGTCGTGGGTGGAAGACCGCAATTTCGACGTGGAATACCATGTGCGCCGTTCCGCACTGCCCGTGCCGGGTGATGAGCGCGAACTGGGCATCCTGGTGTCGCGCCTGCACAGCCACAACATCGACTTCCATCGTCCGCCCTGGGAAGTGCATTTCATCGAGGGGCTGGAGGGCGGTCGTTTCGCGATTTACTTCAAGGTGCATCACGCGCTGGTGGACGGTTATACCGGCATCAAGATTTTGTCGCGCAGCCTGTCCAGCGACCCCGCCGATCGCCGCACCCCGATGTTCCACCTGATTCCGCCCCTGCCGCGCAACCCCCGCGAAAAACGGGAAGAGCAGCCGCCGACGCTGGAAGCGCTGTGGAACGGCATGCAGGGTCAGCTGGAAACCTCGCGCAGCGCCGCCTCGGCCCTGCTGGCGGTCATCCGGTCCGCCCGCAAGCATGACCAGCAACTGGTTGCGCCGATGCAGGCGCCGCTGTCCCCGCTCAACCAGAAGATCAGCCGCAACCGTCGTTTCGCCACCCAGCAATTCCCGGTGGAGCGTCTCAAACGTGTCGCCCGCGCCTGTCACGGCACCATGAATGATGTGGTCCTGGCGCTGTGTTCGGGGGCGTTGCGGCGATTCCTGCTTGAACAGGAGAAACTGCCTGCCGATGCCCTGACAGCCATGCTCCCGGTAAATGTCCGGCCTAAGGATGATCCGGGCGGCGGCAATGCGGTGGGGGCGATCCTCGCCTCGCTGGCGACCGATATCGCCGATCCGCTGGAACGGGTGAATGCCATTGTCACCTCGACCACGCACGCCAAGGAGCAACTGCAAGGCATGTCGAAGGACGCCATCATCCAGTTTACCGGCCTGCTGATGGCGCCGATGCTGCTGTCACAGATTCCGGGCGCGGCGGGGCGGGTGCGTCCGGCCTTCAATGTCGCCATTTCCAATGTGCCGGGGCCGGAGAAACCGTTGTATTTCCGGGGCTACCGCATGGACTCCTATTTCCCGCTGTCGATACCGTTCAAGGGCTATGCGCTGAACATCACGGTGGTCAGCTATGTCGATACGCTGAACTTCGGCTTCATCGGCTGCCGCGATGCCTTGCCGCACTTGCAACGGCTGGCGGTGTACAGCCGGGAGGTACTGGAAGAGCTGGAAGCGGTTTTGGGGGTGGAGCCGGAAGGCGTGGCCTGATCCACACTTCCCAACCAAGCGTCCGCTCTGTTACAAATAGCGCCTGAACCCTCTGTCAGGCGCAGACTTGCCATGAAAACCCGCATCACCGAACTGCTCGGCATCCGTTATCCCGTGATCCTGCCCGGCATGAGCTGGATTTCCACCCCGGAGCTGGTCGCCGCCGTCTGCAATGCCGGGGGTCTGGGCATCCTCGCCCTCGGCCCCCTTAATCCGGAACAGACCCGCGCCTCCATCCGCCGCGTGCGTGAACTCACAGACCAGCCGTTCGGGGTGAATTGTGCGCTGATCATGCCCGGCGCCAAGGAAAACGCCGAAGTGGCGCTGCAGGAGAAGGTGCCGGTGATCAACTTTTCACTGGGCAAGGGCGACTGGTTGATTGCGGGCTGCCATGCCTACGGCGGCAAGGCCATCGCCACCGTGACCACGGCGAAACACGCGCTGGCGGCGCAGGCGCAAGGCGTGGATGCCTTGCTGGTGACCGGCCATGAAGCGGCGGCGCATGGCGGTGAAGTCACCTCGCTGGTGCTGGTGCCGGCCATTGCCGATGCGGTGAAGATTCCGGTGATCGGTTGCGGCGGTTTTGCCGACCAGCGCGGTTTGCTGGCGGCGCTGGCGCTGGGGGCGGACGCCATAGCCATGGGCTCGCGCTTTGCCACCTGTGCTGAAAGTCCGGTGCATGCCCGCACCAAGCAGGCTGTAGTGGACAAGGATCAGCACGACACCATCTATTCCCCCCATTTTGACGGCCTCAACGCCCGCTACATGAAAACCCCCATTGCTGAAAAGCTGACCCGCAAGCCGATGGGCATTATACCCGCCGCATGGCACGCCATGCTGGCCGCCCGCGCGCTGGCGGTGCCGATCTGGAAAGTGCTGGCGGGCTTGCTGCTGGATCCAACCAAGATTCGCATGCTGGCCCTGTTTGGTGCCGCCGCGCCGCGGCTGCAGGCCGCCACCCAGCAGGGCGACCTGGAGCAGGGCATGCAGTTCATCGGCCAGTCGCAGGGCTTGATTCGCGATGTGGTGTCAGCGGAGGAGGTGATGCAGCGTGTGGTGGGGGAAATTGAGGCGGGCTGGAACACCATCCACGCCAGGATCACAGCGTAGGGGCGAACTGCGTGCGCCCTCGTTGACAGACATGTCGGTGGCAAGAAAACGAACAGAACAGCGTCTGGCGGAAGTAGGGCGCACCCGCCTGTAGGTCGGGCTTCAGCCCGACAATGCCCTTCGGTCGGAGACTGTTGTCGGGTTGAAACCCGACCTACAAGACATCCGATTGCCCACTTCTCACACGCCAAACCCCCGCCGCCAGCATCAATCCCGCCAGCAGCATCACCGGGGCATAGCCCCAACGCAGATACGGCGTCTTGTCCGAGGTCATGTACACCGTGCCGCGCAACACAGTGCGCTTGAATTGCGGCACTTGCGCCACAATCCGGCCGTGCTCATTGATAATGGCCGAAATGCCGTTGTTGGTGGCGCGCACAAACCATTTGCCGGTTTCCAGCGAGCGCATGCGCACCATCTGCAAATGCTGGTCGGGGCCGATGGAATGCCCGAACCAGCCGTCGTTGCTGACCGTGATCAGGAAGTCGGCATCTGTTGCATTGCGCCGCGTCAGTTCCGGATAAGCCACTTCGTAGCAGATGGCGGCCCCGGCCCGGTAGTTCCCCACCATCAACGGCATCTGGCCCGGCGTGCCGGCGCTGAAACTGGACATGTCGCGGCTGAAGAAGGGAATGGTGTTGCGCAGCAGGCTTTCAAAGGGAATGTATTCCCCGAACGGCACCAGCCGTTGCTTGAAGTACAAGCCATAGCCCTGACCGATGGCCGCCACGCTGTTGTAGAACGGCGGAATGCCCGCCTTGTCGAGCCGCCGGAGATCGGCAAAGGGAATGCCGGTCACCAGCGTGCTGTGCGCGGTCAGCGCGTTGTTTTCCATCTCGGACAGGAACTCGGCGGCCTCGTACTGGAACATCGGCACCGCCGCTTCCGGCCAGATCACCAGATCGCGGCCCCATTCGTTTTTCGACCACTGGCGGTAGATGTCCAGCGTCTTGTCACGCCACTCCATCTGCCATTTCATGTCTTGCGGAATATTGCCCTGGATGATGCTCAGGCTGAGTTGCCGTTGCAGGTCCGGTTTGCTCCAGACATGCTGTGACAGGGCAAAGCTGCCGCCCCACACCAGCGCGGCCAATATCGCCGCCATCCAGGCGCGACCGCCGGTCTTCAGCAGCGCCGCCGCCGACTGGGCGCTGACAATGGCCAGCAACCCCACGCCAAACACCCCCAGCAACGGCGCGTAATGCTCCAGCGGCGTGTCGAGGAAGGCATAGCCGGTATAGAGCCACGGGAACCCGGTGAA
Source organism: Fluviicoccus sp. (assembly GCF_030646115.1). Taxonomy (GTDB): domain Bacteria; phylum Pseudomonadota; class Gammaproteobacteria; order Pseudomonadales; family Moraxellaceae; genus Fluviicoccus. Next base: position 57,583 of record NZ_JAUSMX010000018.1, on the reverse strand, counting down.
CAGCCAGCTGCGCATCCACTCGAAGCCGATGAACAAAGGAGCGAACGTCAGCAGGGCGCGGCGATCGAGGTTGAAACGGCGATACAGGAAACCCATCAGCCCGGTCAACGAGCCCATGACCAAAGCCACCAGACCCACCATGATCACCGACAGCCAGGCCGGCGTGTGGCCATAGTCATGCACGGAAATGTACAGCCACCATACCCCGGCGGCCCACAGGCCGATGCCGTACATCCAGCCGATGCGTGCTGCGCGGCCGGGGCGCTGGCCATGCAGCAGTTCCGCCAGCAAGGCGGGGGACAGCAGCGCCAGCCCCCAGACATTGAAGGGAGACAACGACAGAACAAAGACCGCCCCGGCAAGCAGGGCCAGCACAGGCGCCGCCCAAGGGCCGCGCAGGGTGGAAAGCAGTTTAATCATGCGGGATTTTTTCGACCCTGAGCACACGGATCATGCGGGCATCGGCGGCCATGACCGTAAAACGGTAAGGGCTGATGGTGATGGATTCGTTGATGGTGGGCATACGCTCGAATTCGCTGAGGACAATGCCGCCCACGGTATCGAAGTCCTCGTTGCTGTATTGGGTGTCAAACTGTTCGTTGAAATCGGGAATGGGGGTTATGGCCTGCACCACCCACGTGCCGTCTTCCTGTTCACTGATCCAGTGCGAATCCTCATCGGCATCGTCGTGTTCGTCATGGATGTCGCCGACAATCTGTTCCAGAGCATCTTCCAGCGTCACCAGCCCGGAAATGCCGCCGTACTCGTCCACCACAATGGCGAGGTGGCTTTGCTTGTCGCGGAATTCGCTGAGCAGCTTGTCGATATGGGCCGATTCGGGAATGCAGAAGGCGGGGCGCAGGTAGTCCTTCATGCTGAAGCGTTCGGACTTCTGGATAATGAGCCGCAACAGATCTTTCGCCAGCAGGATGCCGACTACTTCATCGGAGTTGTCTTCGGCCAGCACCGGAAACCGGGAGTGGGCGGACTCAATCAGGACCGGCAGGAAGTCCTTGGGTTCGTCGTCATCGCGGATGCAGATCATTTGTGCGCGTGGCACCATGATTTCACGAACCTGCATGTCGGCGACCAGCAGCGTGGCTTCGATGATGCGCTGGGCTTCAGCGTCCAGCACACCGCGCATTCCGGCGCTGCGGATGATTTCGGCCAGTTCCTGGCGGTCTTGCGGCTCTGTGCTCAACAATCCGGTCAGGCGGTCCAGCCAGGATTTGCCTTGATCGTTTCCTCGGTCGTCACTCATGGTTCAGGTTGAATTATGGTCGGGATGGCGATTGTGCAGGGAGCGGGGGGGAAATGCCAGTATTTCGGGCGGAAAGCAGGCCAATCCCTAAGCCTTCTACTCATAAGGATTGGCAATTCCCATCCCGTCCAGAATCCGTATTTCCAGACCTTCCATCTCCTCCGCTTCATCATCTTCAATATGGTCGAAGCCCAGCAGGTGCAATATGCCGTGCACCGTCAGGTGCGTCCAGTGCGCCTGTGAGGTCTTGCCCGCTTCTTCCGCCTCGGCATACACCACCGGCACGCAAATGATGATATCGCCCAGCGGTTCACGCGGCAGGCTGTCGAGCACGGCTTCCGGCAGGTCGGAGGGGAAGGACAGCACGTTGGTGGGTTTGTCCTTGCCCCGGTATTGCAGGTTCAGCGCCTGGCTCTCGTCAGCTTCCACCAGACGGATCGACACTTCGCAGGCCTTTTGACGTCCCGCGCCTTGCAGCGCTGCCTGCACCCAAAGACGGAAGTCCGCCAGTTTCGGCAGGTCACGATGCTTGGCGGCTTTTTGCAGGCTGACCGTGCACAGGGCGCGACTCATGCTGGTGTCTCCCCGGTTTCTTCGGATTCAGACGCCACCACCGCTTTCACGCGTTGCGGGCGGCCGGCCGGTTTGGCGTCGGACTTTTTGTCCCAGGCCTCGTAGGCTTCCACAATATGCTGCACAAGCGGGTGCCGCACCACGTCGCGGCTGGTGAAACGGGTGATGTGGATGCCCGGAACCTTGTCCAGCACGCGGATGGCATGCGCCAGACCGGACTGGATGCCGCGCGGCAGGTCCACCTGGGTAATGTCGCCGGTAATCACCGCCCGTGAGCCGAAGCCGAGGCGGGTCAGGAACATCTTCATCTGTTCCGGTGTGGTGTTCTGGCCTTCATCAAGGATGATGAAGGCGTGGTTAAGCGTGCGGCCGCGCATGTAGGCGAGGGGAGCCACTTCAATCACCTGTTTCTCAATTAGCTTGGCCACGCGCTCAAAGCCCAGCATTTCATAGAGGGCGTCGTACAGCGGCCGCAGGTAGGGGTTGATCTTTTCAGTGAGGTCGCCGGGCAGGAAGCCCAGTTTTTCCCCGGCTTCGACGGCGGGGCGCACCAGCAGGATGCGGCGGATTTCATCGCGCTCCAGTTGATCCACCGCAGCAGCGACGGCCAGGTAAGTCTTGCCGGTGCCGGCGGGTCCGACGCCGAAGCTGATGTCGTGGTTGAGGATGTTTTCCACGTATTGGCGCTGGTTGGCGCCGCGCGGGTGGACACTGCCCTTGCGGGTGCGCAGGGCGAAGTCGGCGGCGGGTTCAGCCGGAGACTCTTCAACGACAAGCGGTTCGGTGGTCAATTCGGAGTCGTCCTGGCTGGTTTGCAGCATGAGGTGGATGGTGTCCGGTGTCAGTTCGTGGATCAGGGCACTGTCGCTATACAGTTGGGTGAGCAGGCGTTCGGCGCGCATTACGGCGGTGAGGGGGCCTTGCAAGTGGAATAAATGGCCACGCTGATGGATGCGGATGCCGAGGCGGTTTTCAATCAGCTTCAGGTGTTCGTGCAGGGGGCCGCAGAGGGCGGTGAGGCGCTGAGGGTCCGGCGGGCTGAGGTGAAGCTGGCGGATGGTGGTGAGGGTGGTGTTCAAGCTGGGGGTGGCTCCGAGGGCGGGGGCTGTTTGGGGGAAGTATAGCTGAGGTGGGGAGGGGTGAGGAGCGGGGTTTTTGGGTGTTGATGGGCGTATGGGGAATGATAAGTGGCCGGGTATTGCGCTTTAAGAGTCTGACGCCGTTAGTGCAGCAGGCAGGGTTGACGAGGCGTGTCTGTGTTGCTAGTTTTCATGGTGTTTCGGCCATTGGATTTCGGTCGCTGAAAACCGGGAATTACCGGGGAATTACCGGGGAGTTGGCGGTTAAGTTTCTGATTCTAAAGGGAGCTCGCTGGAAGGCAATCTTTTCTAGGCGAATTTGATTTATGGCGACAGGTGTCGTCGAAGTGTAGGCTTTTGGTGGATGATAATGTTTAAACCTGAAAATAACTTTTTATATGAAGATGGATCTCCTGTTTTGGAAGGTGATGCAGTTTTATCAAATTATGGAGTGTTTCCATCAATTGTGAGTGGCTTCTTAACTGGAGATGATGTGTTTTGCGTACTTTTGGACGAAGGAGGCTCTGGATTACGGCCAGTTAAGTATAATGGTTATAAAAATAACTTTCTTACTTTTGTCAAAAGAAATAGTAAGGACTATATAAATGATTGTATTGAATTTTTAGAAGCCAAGCGAGCCGAAGGTGATAAGAACTCACCATTTGTGCTAGGTACTATCTGTTACACAGGACATTCGGTTGAAAAAAATCTTACAAAATCAATTGAGTTGTGGGTGTTGGCTTTCCAGAGAGGTAGTTTTTTAGCTGCTTTTCATTTAGGGGTTTTGTATTTTTTTGGTGATGAAGTACCTCAAGATTATTTAAAAGCAGTAGAGTTATTTCATTATGCATCGAAAGGCGATAATTCAGACGCTCATTATATGTTGGGTTGTTGTTTTGAAGATGGTTTAGGAGTTAATCAAAGCTATGAACAAGCAGCACATTATTACGAACTTGCAGCAGATAAAGACGTAATAATGGCTCAATATTGTTTAGGTGTTCTATATGAAAAAGGATATGGTGTTCAGCAAGACTATGTAACGGCATTTAAATGGTATTCTGCTGCGGCCAATAGTTTGGATATAGCGCAAAATAGACTTGGTTATTTCTATTCGCAAGGCTTGGGAGTTGAAAAAAATGCTGCTAATGCTTTTGAGTACTATGAATTAGCGGCAAAGCAAGGGTTAGATTCGGCGCAGTATAGCCTTGGTTTAGCATATCAGGATGGAAAAGGGGTACGGCAAGACTATATTAAAGCTGTAGCGTGGTATCAAAAAGCGGCTGATCAAGGATTTGCATTCGCACAGTGTAACTTGGCTGATAAATATGAATATGGTTTAGGTGTTTCGCAAGATATTAAAAAAGCCATTAGTTATTATTTGATGTCAGCAGAGCAAGGGACTCCAGAAGCAATGTATAGTTTAGGAAATATATATAAAGAAGGAAAAAGTGGAAGCATAAATATAGTTCAAGCTGTTAAATGGTTTAAGCAGGCAGCAGAGTTAGGATATGAGCAAGCAAAGGTTGCATTGTCAGGATTTAATAAATAGCCTAACTTGCGCGTCAAGTGCGACAAGCACCCAGCCAATTATTGTGTTATTTTTGAATTCAGTGATTACTGAGTTTTTGTTTATTTTGTTGGTGGGTGCTTGCGCCTTACGGGTAGTTAGGTGAAACCGGAGATCGAAATTAAGCATGAAAAAAATCATTGATTTCTTCAAGAAAAACGATAAATACGGTGATGTGATTGATTCTCCTGAAGGTAGGGTCAAGGCGTTTATTTCTCATTGGTATGATCAATGGTCAAAAGCCCAAAGAAAAATGGGCAATGATGTGGATTTTGACTATTGGGGAGATCTTATAGCAGATGTTGATAGGGCTAATTTTATTGCTGGGAGTAGTTCGGGATCTAGAAATTCATTTGGCTCGCAAGCTGATTTCAACCCCAATATAGAAAAAATCACAGAATGCGAAATTCAAGGCAACGTTGCCAGCGTATTCACAGAGATTTACGAAGAGACGCTTAAGTCATCAAAATATCACGTCTATGATCTTGAAAATGAGACAGAGAAAGGTTGGAAAATAGCAGCAATATCTTCTCTTTTTCATCCTCCAAAGAGCCCTGTTGTTGACACTGACAAACATGCAGACATCCTATCTTTAAGTATCTCTGATGCTCCTTTCATGGACAAGGAGGATCATATAGAATTCAATGAAAACACGCTTTTTCAAGCAGAACGTAACATCAAGATTCCGAATTTAGATGAAGGAGTGGCAAAACTAGAGCGGATCGGAAAGCTTCGAATCAGCTCAGGGGTGCTTGGGATTTTAGATTTCGGCTATGACATTTATGACTTTGAGCCTCTGCAAAGAAAGGTGAACCCAGGGGAATATCCTGTTGAAACCGTAACAATTCATAACCGAGTGGCTGGTATTCGAGTAAGGTTTAATGATAGCGAGCAACCAGTTAAATGGTATGCGGCTAATACACCAAGTGGCAATGGTGTTTATGGCGTAGATGCCGGCAATTTAGCCATTTTCGATGTCGGTAATCTCATGGGTTTAAGCCGTATCAAAAAAGGACGGATCTTTAATAAATGGTGCCTTTCCGGTAAGCCAGAATTATTATCAATGACAGGTGAAGACGACTGCGTCATATCCACAAGTGGTTTTGGTGACGGTGCATATCCCGCATTCTGGGGAGTTAATGCGGAAGACGAAGTGGTCTCCCTATATATCGATTTCATGATCCTTGTGCAAGAAACGGAAAATGGCCTGTTTGAGTCTGTCTAAAAGTTGTCCCGTACGATTACTATCGGTATCTGCGTGACAATAATGCCATCTGAGTCTCCTTAACATGCTTACGCTGATTTTGGTGTAGGGCATCACCCCTCAGGGTTTCCATTGTCCTAGCGCGCCACACAAAGCAATCCTGACTCACCCCCAACGGATAGATAAAATCCATGACACACAACGACTTCAAGGCTCTGGTCACCAGCATCGCCGAAACCAATCGCTACTTCCAGCAACAAGCCCAAAAGCAGGTCAATGTTGCCCTGACGCTACGCAATTGGCTGATAGGGGCCTACCTGTTCGAGTATGAGCAAAACGGCCAGGATCGGGCCGTTTATGGAGAAGGTCTTTACAAACGTTTAGCTGCGCAACTGCAAGCATCCGGTGTCGCTGGCGCATCACGATCTAACTTTCATCTCTTTCGACGGTATTATCTGGGCTATCCAGAGATTGTCCAGACAGTGTCTGGACAATTACAAAATGGCGATGAAAATGCTCGCGCGATTTTGGACCGCAGCAGAAAACCGGGAGCGAAATAAAACCTGAGCGAAATAAAGCCTCATCAGTTTCAGGTGTTAGTGCAACGGGCCGCAGAGGGCGGTGAGGCGCTGCGGGTCCGGCGGGCTGAGGTGAAGCTGGCGGATGGTGGTGAGGGTGCTGTTGAAGCTGATGATGGCACCGGTGATAGGATTCTTGTCCGATTATAGCGGAGGCGGGAAGTCCCGGCATCCGCCGCCCGCTCCTTTACCGGTGTACCATCAGTCATTCGGATAAGCAGGAATCGCGGAGAGCCGCTTGAAAATGACCTCTCCGTAGGTCTTCCAGTCTTGGTTCCAACTGGATTCGGGGCTTTCAAAGATGAAAACATTCAGGTTGTCGGTCGTGTCATTCGCCAAATAAAAGTGCCGCACGATTATCGGCTTGAGTCCCGGTGGTGCGTCACGGTATTCCAGCCAGCTGACCTTGAAATCGCCTTTGTCCGCCTGACTGAAATAGCGAATGTCCTCTTTTGCGTGGCTCTTGGTGATGTCCCACTGCATCATCGCTGCCGATTTGCTCGGGGACGGTTTGCCGTATTTCATTAGGTTCGAGAAAACTTGCACCGTGAACCCGGTTTCGAACTGCTGTTGCAGGCTGAAGTCCTTGGGGCTCATGGCATGGGTGGCGATCACGGGGCCTTGAGCCGGGCGTTGCAGGTCATGAATGAACCAGCCCTTCGGTTCCAGGAACACCGCGTTGTGGAACATGTTCCAGGTAAAGCCCTCGGGAGCGGGCGGCATCTGGGCCAGCACCATCGTGCGGATCTCGTCTCGGCTGGGGGAGGCCGGTGCGGACGGTTCACCGGCCATTGCCGGGAAGGCGTGTATCAGCAGGGGGAGGAGGGCCAAGCGTAACAACCGTTTTATGGACATGTGTTTTCCTTGGAATAGGGATGAGCTCCCTCCCGGAGTTTGCCACGTTCGCCGGCCGCAGCCAATGCCCTCAGGAGGCGGTCATTCACCTGCCTTGAATTCCTCAGACGCCCAGCGGGAAGGAGCTGACCCGGTTCATCCAGAATGAACAGGAAAAGAAACCGCTATGAACAACAATGTCGGAGTGCGGCTCACAGGCGCCAAAAAATGGCGCCATATTAAAAGCTCCGCACACTGTCACTAAATACTCCATCCCGATCCACGGCCCGCCCATACGCCGTCATTTCTTCACGGTTTTCCTCTCGCCATTGCCTCGCAGCCCGTTCCCGCATCCACTCCGAAAAAAAAGCCACAAACGCCCGCACCTTGGCCGACAAATGCTTCCGGTTCGGATAAACCGCATAAATCGGCAGCCGCTCGCTTTCATAATCCGCCAGCACCCGCACCACCCGGCCAGCCTCCAAATGCGGCCGCGCAATATAGCAAGGCGTGCTGAACACCCCTTGGCCCCGCGCCGCCATTTCCATCAGGAATTCCGAGTTGTCACTCTGCACCGTCCCTGACACCCGCGCTTCATGCAACTGCCCGTCCGGCCCGGTAAAGCGCCACAGCCCGCGATCGGTGTCATGCTCGTACAGCAGGCAGTCATGCGCAGCTAAATCCGCCGGAGCCTGCAAGGGCGGGGCGGCGGCCAGGTAGTCCGGCGACGCCACATGCAGCAGCGTGGTCTGCCCGATCTCGCGCGCCACCAGATGCTGCGAGCCCACCGGCCCAATGCGCAGCGCCAGGTCGAAACCTTCTTCCACCAGATCCACCACCCGCCCGGACAGCGACACATGAAACTGCAACTGCGGAAAACGTTGCCGCGCTTCCGCCAGCGCCGGGGACAGGTAGTTCAGCGCAAAGCCCACCGAGGTGGTGATGCGCAAGGTGCCCTGCGGGTTGAGCGACTGCTCGCCCACGGCCGATTCAATCGCTTCCAGTTCCTGCAACCACTGTGCGCAACGTTCGTAATAGGCCTGTCCGCTTTCCGTCAGCCCGATGCGGCGGGTGGTGCGGTTCAGTAGTCGCGCCTGCAAATGGCTTTCCAGCTGCGCCACCCAGCGCGAGACGGCGCTGGTGGAGACGTTCAGGCGTTCGGCGGCGGCGGCGAAGCTGCCGGTATCGACGACGGTGCAAAACACGCGCATCGCTTCAAGGCGGTCCATGATTGTCCCGGTTTGTGAAATGGATCATCAAATCATAAAGGATTTATCCCGATAACTGAAATCACTATGCTAGCCTCACTGAATGTCGCACTGACTACCCATGAGGAAAAAACATCATGAAACTGTACTTCTCTCCCGGCGCCTGCTCGCTGTCCCCCCACATTGCCCTGCGCGAAGCCGGTTTGCCGGTGGAGCTGGTGAAGGTCGATCTGCGCGCCAAGACGCTCAGCGACGGCAGCGATTTTCGCGTCGTGAACCCGAAAGGCTATGTGCCCGCCATCCAGTTGCCGGACGGCAGCCTGCTGACTGAAGGCCCGGCCATCGTCCAGTACATTGCCGACCAGGCTCCGGCTTCCGGGCTGGCTCCGGCTGCCGGGACGCTGGAACGCTACCGTATGCAGGAAACGCTGAACTACATCAGCACCGAACTGCACAAGAGCTTTTCGCCGTTGTTCAATCCCAGCGCCCCGGCGGAGTGGAAGGAACAGGTAAAGACCATGCTGGCGGCGCGTTTTGACCTGCTTAGTGCGCGTCTGGACGGGCAAAGCTATCTGTTCGGCGAGCAGTTCACGGTCGCTGACGGCTACCTGTTCACCGTGTTGAACTGGACGCGGATGGTGGGTATCGACCTGTCGGCTTGGCCGGTTTTGGCCGGCTTCCAGCAGCGCGTGGCCGCACGCCCGGCGGTGCAGGAAGCGCTGGCTGCCGAAGGCCTGAAAGGTTGATACTGCGTTTCCCCTGAAACCTGCCGGAGCGTTTGATGCCTGTCCGTTTGTACCGCGATGCCTCGTTGTCCGCCGTGATGGCCGGGTTCGTGACGGTGCTGGTGGGGTTTACCGCCTCCGGCATCCTGATTTTCCAGGCGGCACAGGCCTTGGGTGCCACGGCGGCGCAAACGGCGTCGTGGTTGTGGGCGCTGGGAGTCGGCATGGCGGTGACGTCCATCGGGCTGTCGCTGCGCTACCGCACGCCCATCGGCACGGCGTGGTCGTCGGCGGGGGCGGCGCTGCTGATCAGCAGTCAGGGCGTCACGTTGCCGGAGGCGATCGGCGCGTTCATGGTATCGGGGCTGCTGATTCTGCTGGTGGGTTTTACCGGCATTTTTGAGCGGTTGATGAACCGCATTCCGTTGTCGATGGCCTCGGCCATGCTGGCGGGCATTTTGCTGCAGTTCGGCATCAATGCCTTTGCCGCCATGTCGCACCGGTTTGAGCTGGTATTCCCGATGTTTGCGGCGTACCTGCTGATGCGGCGCTGGAAACCGCGCTATGCGGTGATCGGCGCGCTGGCGGCGGGAACCGCACTGGCCGGGGCGCAAGGCTTGCTGCATTTGGGCAGCGTCCATCTGGAGCTGGCGCGGCCGGTGTTCATGATGCCGGAGTTTTCCTGGCATGCGTTGGTGGGCGTGGCGGTGCCGCTGTTTGCGGTAACCATGGCCTCGCAGAACCTGCCCGGTGTGGCGGCCATCCGCGCCACCGGTTTCAATCCGCCGGTGTCGCCGGTGGTGGGCTGGACCGGCGCGGCAACGCTGCTGCTGGCGCCGTTCGGGGCCTTCGCCATCAATCTGGCGGCGGTGACGGCGGCGATCGTGCTAGGGCGCGAGGCGCATCATGAATTGCCCCGGCGTTATGTGGCGGCGGTATCGGCCGGGTTTTTCTACCTGCTGATCGGCATTTTTGGGGCCACGGTTAGTGCGTTATTCGCTGCCTTCCCCAAGGAACTGGTGCTGGCCCTGGCCGGACTGGCCCTGCTGGGCACCATCGGCAACGGGTTGGCGACGGCGCTGGAGCGGGAAAGCGAGCGTGAACCGGCGCTGATCACCTTTCTGGTCACGGCAAGCGGGGTGAGTCTGGCGGGTATCGGTTCGGCGTTCTGGGGCTTGCTGGCGGGGGGATTGGCGCTGGTGGTCAGCCGCTGGCGGAGTGAATGAAGAATCTCATGCGGGTTAAGTAAACAGGAGTTACATCATGCCTTACGTCAACATCAAGATTACGCCCGATGGCGCAACACCGGAGAAAAAGGCCGAGCTGATTGCCGGGGTGACGGAACTGCTGCAACGGGTGCTGAACAAGAATCCCGCCACCACGGTGGTGGTGATTGATGAAGTGAACACCGATAACTGGGGGATTGGCGGGGAGAGCGTGACGGTGATAAGGGAGAGGGCGGCGAAGGGGTAAATCTCCCTCTCCCCTTGTGGGAGAGGGCCGGGGAGAGGGGTACGGCGGTGGCGCTTGGGCTGCCGGTGTGTCCGGGCCGCTTTCCGCACCCCTCTCCCTAACCCTCTCCCACAAGGGGAGAGGGAACTTCAGACCCGTCCCCCCAGCAACGCCGCCAATGGCTTCAGCCACGCAAACTGCGCCGGCGGCGTCTTCGCCCCGCCCCACAACACGTCCAGACTCGCTTTCACATACAGCGGCAGCATCACCCGTTCTATGAATAGTTCCCCCGCCTTGGCGGAGGCCAGTGACGGATAGCTGGTGTAACCGGGGAAGGGCTTCAGTTGCATCCACGCCATCGCCACCGAAGTGTGTTCAATCTCCCGCGACATCGCCGGGAACCGCTCGAGCCACTGCGTCACCGGCTTCAGTGCGCGCGGCACATCCAGGTCGGGGCAGGGCGGCAGCGTCTTGTAAATGTCGGATACCGTGTCCGGGGCCAGATACAGCGCCACCGAGGTTTCAAAGAATCCGGCGTGCAGGTCGAAGGGCAGGCGGTCGCGCACGGTCAGGTAATCGGCGGGATTGTCGAAACAGTCCGCCAGTGGCGCGAATTGCGCTTCGTCGTAGTTGATTACCGCGTTCAGCAGCAGGTCGAATACCGACAGCGAAGGAATGCCTGCCTGCCGCAAACGCTCAATGCCCTGATGGATGGCATGACAGTGGAACGGTGAACCGTGAAAAGTATGGAAAATGACCCGTCGCGTACCCAGCGCGATCAGGCCGTCCGCCACGCCCGTCACCAGACGGCTCAGTTGTGTGTAGTTGATGCCTACCGAGCCGTCACCCGGCGTCGGGTCGCTGCCGAAATCGATCACGCCGCCGACCAGGAAGGGATGGTTTTCGCCCCGTTCCGCATTCAGCCGGTCGTGCAGCTTGCGCGCCAGCCGTTCGCTGAGAATGCGGTCGTTGCCCAGCGACAAGTGCGGTCCATGGTATTCCACCGGGTTGACCAGCACATGCACCGGCACGCCGCTGTCCAGCAGTTCACGGATGCGGTGGTGCGGGGTGTACAGCAGTTGTTCGTGCAGGGCGAGGCTCATGGTCGTCTCGGGTTCAGGAACGGGTCAGGGTGGGACCGGCGCGGCGCAGCACTTCGTCTTTTTCCTTTTTGGCCAGACCGACGGCAAAGGCCACTTCCGCCACCAGGAACAGCGGGCCGACCAGCAGGCCGACCAGGTCATCCACAAAGGCGGGTTTGCGCTTTTCCCAATAATGCCCAACAAATTGAAAGATCCAGCCCACTACGAACAGCGCGACGCCGACCGTCACCGCCTGTTCCGGCAGCGCCTGCACAATGGCTTCGCCGCCCAGCACCATGCTGACCATCAGTGCAGTCATGGTCAGGCCGAAGGCGAGGTCCAGGCGCAGGTAGAACAGGCTGGAAAAGAGGGCCAGAATGATGGCGGCGCTCAGGTGCAGGCCGCCGGCATTGAAAGACAGCGCCGGAACGGACAGCAGGGTGGTGATGGAGAGCACAATCAGCGGAATGCCCACGAAATGGGTGGCGATGTTGCGCTTGTCGCGGTGATACTCGGCGTACATGGTCAGGTGGTCAGTCAGGGTCTTCATGGGAATGCTCCTCATTGCTGTTTGATCATCATAGTCAATTCCTTGACGGCCTTTTGTCATCTATCCGACACTTGGGTGGAATTTATCCGGAACTTTAGCCTTATGTCGTCTCCCTCCCGTTCCGATATCACCGCTCACCGCGAGGCGATTGTCGCCGGACGCTGGTTTGGCGGCCTGCCCGCGGCCTTGCAGGACGCCCTGCTGGACGGTGCGGTTCTGCATGCCCTGGATACCGGTCAGCGCCTGTTTGCCCGCGGCGACGCCTTTGACGGCATCTACTGTGTGGTGCGCGGGGCGTTGCGCACGGTGGGTGTCAGTGAAAATGGCAAGGAAGCGATCCTGGCTATTCTGGAGCCGTGCAGCTGGTTTGGTGAAATCGCGCTGTTTGACGGATTGGCGCGTACTCACGATGTCATTGCCGACCAGTCGTCGCTGGTGCTGCGCGTGCCAAAGGCGGCGCTGGAAGCGATGCTGGCAGCCAACCCCGGTTGGTGGTTCTGGTTCGGGCTGCTGCAAAGCCAGAAGATGCGTTTCGCCTTCATTGCGCTGGAAGAGGCGGCTTTACTACCCGCGCCGATCCGGGTGGCGCGGCGGCTGGTGTTCATGGCGGAGGGCTATGGCGAGTGGCAGGACCGGACGCGGCGGGTGTTGCCGTTACCGCAGGACCAGTTGGCCAGCATGTTGTCCTTGTCGCGGCAAACCATCAATCAGGTGCTGCGCCAGCTGGAGGGGCAGGGGCTGGTGAAGCTGAGTTACCGCGAAATGGAAATCCTGGATCTGGACGGTTTGCGACAGGCGGGCAGCCCGTCACAGATGACTGATTGACGAATGAGCGGAAAAGTCGCAGGATTCGACACTTGTCACTCCCTTGTCACGGGAGCGATGTACCCGCGAGAACAAGAACATGAGTTTTGAGGTCAAGACGCTGGATATCCGCAACGAGGCGGATGTCGCCGGATGTTTCCGTTTGTTCGTTATCCTGCGTCCGCATTTGACGCCGGAGGAGTTTCAACGTCGCCTGGAAGTGCAGGCCGCCGAGGGTTATTCGGTGGTTTATATGGAACAGGACGGGGAAATTGCGGCGGCGGCGGGTTGTCGGGTCATGTCTTTCATGGCCTGGGGCCGGGTGTTCTATGTCGATGACCTGGTTTCTGATCCTGACAAGCGCCGGGGCGGGCTGGGCGGGGCGATGCTGGACTGGCTGATTGCCGAGGGCCAGCGTCGTGAGTGCGATGAAATGCATCTGGATACCGGTTACCAGCGCCAGGATGCTCATCGGTTGTATCTGCGCAAGGGGATGCTTTTTGCGGGTCATCATATGTCGATGAAGCTGTAGCCCTTTATTCCAAAGGGCTTTTCATAAAGGCCCCTTGGGCGGGATTGAACCCCGCCTGATTCCCTCACACCAACTGCTCCTCCCTTCCCGGCTCCACCGAATACCGCGCCAGCCGCTTCAGCACCGACACATACTGCGCCCCCAGCCGCCCGGTGTTATAGGCAACCCCGTAACGCGCACAAATCGCCTCCACCTTCGGCCCCAGTTCCGCATAACGATGCGCCGGAATATCCGGAAACAGATGATGCTCAATCTGGTAACTGAGGTGACCGGTCATGATATGCATCCAGCGTCCGCCCCGAAAATTGCTGGAGCCCAGGATCTGCCGGTAATACCACTGGCCCCGGCTTTCGTTCTCGCACTCCTCAGGCTGGAAGGTCTGCACGTTATCAGTGAAATGTCCGCAGAAAATTACCGCCGACGCCCAGACGTTGCGAATGGTATTGGCCAGGAAATTTCCCAGCATCACCGCCAGAAAACCCTTCACACCCAGCAGCGGCATGGCCAGCAACGGCCACAGCAGGTAATCCTTCAGCATATGCGACTTGGCCCGTTGCAGAAAAGTGCGCCACACCGCTTGCTTGGACTCGCGGGTGATTTCCCCGGCGCGGATGCGCTCGGCCTCCAGGTCATGCAACCCCAAACCCCACTGGAACAACAGCGCCATCAGGATATAAAACGGAATCTGGTAACGGTGTCGCGGCTCCCAGGGCATATCGTGCTGCAGGCGGTAGGCGCCATAACCAAAATCCCGGTCCTTGCCGATAATGTTGGTAAAGGAGTGATGCTCGAAATTATGGGTTTTGCGCCAGGAGTCCGGGTCACAAATATTGTCCCAGTCATGGCTTTGGGAGTGAAGCTCCGGGTCGTTCATCCAGTCGTACTGGCCATGCATGACGTTATGGCCGACTTCCATGTTGTTGAGGATTTTCGACAGGGCCAGCAGCGCCACGCCCAACGGCCACGCCAGCAGGCTGAAACCGAAGAGCAGCAAGGCGCGGCCGCCGATTTCGGCATAACGCTGTATGCGGATGACACCGCGAATATGGTTGGCATCGCGCTGGCCCAGGTCGGCCATGGCGGCATCGCGCAGCGCATCCAGTTCCTGGCCGAAGGCATCCAGTTTTTCTACGCCGGGTTTAGTCATCACGCGTCACTCATATTTTGATTATGGTTGTTTTCGGGGGCTTTGACCGCTGGTGGCGCACTACAGGGCAATCTCGACCCGGCCCTGGGGAATGGCGATGCACGCCTGGATTTCCGTGGCATCCGGCCCCAGGGTCTTGCCGCTGCGGGCATCCACCACCACACCGCTCAGCTTGCGGCAGGTGCACTCATGGCACAGTCCGCTGCGGCACCCGTATTTGGGTGTCAGTCCGGCTTGTTCGGCCAGTTCCAGCAAGGTATGGCGGCCATCGCCTTTAACCTGCAGGCCGGTGCGGGTGAAGACGACATCGGCAGCAACCCCGGCATCCGTAATAGTGGGGTTGATGTGCAGGCCGAAACTTTCACAGAAACGGCGATCCGCCGCCACGCCCAGCGTATCCAGCACGCTATTGGCAGACGTCATGAAGCCGCCCGGACCGCACAGGAAGACATCGCGCTCGGTGGCATCCGGGCAGTAACGCTTGAGGTGGGGCAGGGCAATGCGGCCGTGCTGGCCGGACAACTGGATGACCAGCGTGAAACCAGGCTGCGTGCGGGCCAACTGCTCCAATTGAAGAGCGAAAATGACCTCTTCCGGCGAGCGGCAGTAATACATCAGGACAATATCTTTGCCGCTTTGGGCAGTGAGCATGGAAAACAAGGGCGTGATGCCACTGCCGGCGGCCAGAAACAGCAATTTGTCCCGTGACGACTTCGCCAGCGTGAACTCACCGGCAGCCTGACCGATACGCAACCATTGGCCAGGCTGCAGTTTATAGAACAAGGCGTTGGACAGCTTGCCGCCGGGCTGGCGCTTCACGGTAATGGCGACAGTGCCATGGCGGCGGAACTGGTCCGGTGTGGACGACAGCGAATAGGTGCGGCGTGTCCGGACGCCGTTCAGTTCCAACGCCACCGGCAAGTGCATGCCAGCCTGGAAGCCCTGCCAGCGCCGGGGAGGACGCAGCACAAAGGTCTTGGTGTCGGCGGTTTCGGAAATCACCTCCACTACCCGGGCCATCATCTCCCTGCGTGACAGCGTCGGGCTGATTTCACGCAGCAGGAAGTCCAGGTGGGTTTGCAGGTAGCCTTGACGCTGCCAGAACGGAACGGGCTGAAACGGGGCAAAGTCTCTTCCGGGCCGGGAGGTGGTACCGGTGGTTAAGGTCGTCATGTTGGCGTTTTTATTGTTGTGATTTGATGGCGAAAGACTAACGAGGGGGGGCCGTTCAATAAAGCGCCGTTCCGGCCAAAGTTATTGCTGTTCCGGCCTTGGTGACGGAATGCTGCCGGCTTTCAGGGGGCGGGTGCGGTAATGGTGGCATCCTTGCCGGGTCATGTCACGGGTGTGCGACATAGGTGACACCAGCGGGATGGGTCAGCCCGCCGGCGAGTTCTATAACGATGACGCGGTTACGCGGCGGCGGCAAGTTTGCGGGACTTCTTCTTGCCAGCGGTTTTCAGTTGTTCCGTCAGCAGACCCTTATTGCCGAACAGCTTCTCGCGCCACTCGTCAAGCAGGGCGGAGGTGTCGTGGTCATTGGGGTGGAAGTCGGGACGGAAGTAATCCAGGTACACCGGCAGCAGGCGGGAAAACACGCCCTTGCGGCCGCCCCAGCAGTACTTCAGGCCGTTCCAGTTGTCCTTGAAGTTGGTCAGCTTGCCGTCGGCCACCAGCATGCGGGTATGGTTGACAGCCACCACGGCAAAGAAGATGGCGGTGACCGGAATCATGGTGCCGGCGCGCAGCAAGTAGCTGCCGCTGACCTGTTCGTACACATCATAAGCTACGGTCTTGTGCTCGTTTTCTTCCAGGGCATGCCACAACCATAACTGGCGCATTTCCGGGCTGAACTTTTGCTGAACGTCCGGGTCACGCAGCAGCATTTCCGCGATGATGGCGGTATAGTGTTCCAGCGCGGTGGTAATCGAAATCTGAACGGCCTTCGGCAGGAATCGTTGCCCGAAGCGCAGCACATAGCCTAGTTCCTTGTCCTGCTGCAGTACCGGGTAGCCCATACGGGTGGCGGCTTCGTTGAAAGAAGCGTGTTCCTTGCTGTGCATGGCTTCCTGGCCAATGAAGCCGGAAACCTGGGCGCGCAGCACCGGGTCGGTAATCTGGTCGCGATAGGCGCGCACCGACTCCACGAAGAAGGATTCGCCTTCCGGGAACAGCGCTGACAGCGTAGTCAGGAAACTGCTCAGGAACGGGCTGTTGTCAAAGTAATAACGTGACATGGTCTCCGGAAACTCGAAGTCCAGACGACGCGGCGGAATATTGACGCTGGCGCCGGTGGCCTGCTTTGGAGCAACAGCTGCGGATTTGGCGGTCGTAACGGATGCTGTGTGGGTGTTCATGTCAACCTCTATTGTTACATTGACGAATGTCATGCTTGCAATTTAGCGGTACGCACGTATTGTAAACAGGTGACTTGGTGCCAGTTTTTTATCATTTGGGGACAACGCGAGATGCATGATTCACCCAGCCTGCCGATGGTTTATGCCTTGTTCATCGTGGATATCGTCTCCCGTTGGGGCGTAAGTGATGAACAGATGCTGGAAGGCACCGGCCTGACGCGCGAGATGATGCTGGAGCCGCAGCGCCGCCTGGCGCTGGAAGACTTCAACACGATGATCATCCGCGCCCGCGATTTGACTGGCGAGACGGCGCTGGCCATGCATTTCGGGGTGACGATGCAGGTGTCCCTGCATGGTTTTGTCGGTTTCGCCGCCATGACCGCAGCCACGGTGCGTGAGGCGCTGACGGTGGCCGAGCGCTTCATCGGCATGATCAGTACCGCTTTCGAGCTGCGTTTGGAGGAGGGGCCGCAGGAGGCCAGCCTGACCATCATTCCTCATACCACCCTGCAGCCGCTGCGCGAAGCGGCGATCATCTGCCTGATCTTCGGCTTTGTGCACATGGGGCAGACCGTCACTGGCAAGACGCTTAGCGGGCGTGCGCAGGTGGAGTTTGACGAACCTCCCTATCTGGAGCCGATCAAGCCCTATCTGCCAGGCCCGGTGGACTTCGGCCAGCCGGTCAACCGCTTGGTTTTCCCGACCTCCTATCTGGATCTGCCGCTGATCATGGCCAATCCGGTGGCCAGCCAGATGGCCATGACCCAGTGCGAGCAGGACTTGCGGCGGTTCGGTCTGGACAAGCCCTTCGTGGCGCAGGTGAAAGCCCTGATGTATGACGAGCGGCGCGGCTTTGCGACGCTGGAGCAGGTAGCCGAACGGCTGCACATGTCCGAACGCACGCTGAAGCGGCAACTGGCGGGCAACCAGGTGGCCTACAGTGACCTGGTGGAAGAGGCGCGCAAGCAAATGGCGACAGACCTGCTGGAAGGATCGCCCGCAAGCCTGGAGGATATCGCCGAGAAACTGGGGTATTCCGACGTCGCCAATTTCAGCCGCGCCTTCAAGCGCTGGACCGGCGCCACGCCCAACAGCTGGCGCAAGGGCGCCCGGGGCTCCTGAGATTTCAACGCCCCGGCTTGGGGCGTTTTTACGGGTTCGGGCGTCGGCTGGACCTTTACTGATGCACCATCTCCCGCCCGGTTTGATTATACCCAGCCAAAGCAGTCCACTTATTCTTCATTGGTGAACATGACCTGGCTCACATTTCGTATCGGCCGCTCTTCGCTCCAGGATCAGACCTGACGAGGTTTTCCAGATCTTTTCACAAGGCTCTCATCTGTAAGCGTCTTGTTCTTCGGGGTGGAACCCGCTGCAGGACAGGCGTTTGTGATCGGGAGTGAACTGAAGCAGTGCGCACGGCCCCGGGATGGGGCGCAATTGCCGCTTGGTTACGTTAACGGCTTTCAGAAATTTGGCGCAGTTGTTGCAGAGACGTTAATGAAACCAATCAGGAGGCTTCATGAAACGGTCCAGCGCAACGTCGTTGCTTCTTCCGGCAACGCTCATGCTGCTGATGCCCTGCGGGGCGTTGGCGGAATCTGCTCCTTATGTCACTACCCCGGACAAAATCAGTGCAGGCGATACCGCATGGATGCTCACTTCAACTGTACTGGTGCTCTTGATGACTATTCCCGGCCTGGCATTGTTCTACGCCGGCATGGTCCGCAAGAAAAATGTCCTTTCGACCTTGCTGCAAAGTTTTGCGGTGTGCTGTCTGGTGACCGCCTTGTGGGTGGCGGTAGGCTATTCGCTGGCTTTCACGCCGGGATCGCCCTGGGTTGGCGGCTTTGACGACCTGTTCCTGAACAACATGGTTTTTGACCGCATTCAGGGCACCGTCAGCGTCAGCCATATTGCGCCGACGATTCCGGAATCGGTGTTCGTGATGTTCCAGTTGACCTTCGCCATCATTACGCCTGCACTCATAACCGGCGCGTTTGCCGAGCGCATGAAATTCAGCGCCATGATGGTGTTCATGGCCTTGTGGTCGCTGTTGGTCTACGCCCCGGTGGCGCATTGGGTGTGGGAGCCAGCTGGATGGCTGGCGGCCATGGGCGCTCAGGATTTTGCCGGCGGCACCGTAGTGCATATCAATGCCGGTGTGGCCGGTCTGGTATGCGCTTTCATGTTGGGCAAGCGCCATAACTACGGGCGGGAACCGTTCTTTCCCAATAACCTGGGCTTGACCCTGATCGGCGCCTCGTTGTTATGGGTGGGCTGGTTCGGCTTCAATGCCGGGTCGGCGGTTGCGGCGGACGGCCGCGCCGGACTGGCGATGCTGGTGACGCAAGTGGCGGCCGCCATGGGCGCCATGACGTGGATGCTGGTTGAGTGGATCAATCGAGGACGTGTCTCGTTGCTGGGCGCTTGCTCGGGAGCGGTGGCGGGGCTGGTGGCCATTACCCCGGCATCCGGTTTCGTCCAGGTATCGGGAGCCTATGTCATCGGCATGGCGGCCGGGATCTGCTGCTACTGGGGTGCCACGGGTCTGAAGCGGATGCTGGGTGCGGATGACTCGCTGGATGTGTTCGGTATCCATGGCATCGGCGGCATCGTCGGGGCCTTGCTGACCGGTGTCTTCTCGGTGAAGGAACTGGCGGGAGCTCCTGCCAGCCTGACGGTTCAGGCTATAGGAGTGGTGGCGACACTGGCCTACAGCGGCTTGGTCACCCTGGTCATCCTGTTTGTCGTCGACAAGCTGTTTGGTCTGCGGGTTGATGTCGAGCATGAACAGGTCGGGCTCGATCTTTCCCAGCACGGGGAACAGATTCCCTGATACGTCATTATTTCTAGGCGCGCACCGGCTGTCCGGCCGGTCGTTCCTTTCCGGGTCAATGGCGGCTGACACGTTTCAGGTCAAAACCAGCCGCCGTCAAATGCCTACGGGAGCAATACGATCATGAGTGACTCTATGCACAATTCCGAATTGATGATGATAGCCGGCCAGATTTATGTGCGTATGCGCCGTTGCAATGGACGGATTGTGGATGCGCTCTACATGGCCAAGAATGAGGCTTATGCTCGTGAGATACTGGAGTTGGCCGTTAAGCAGCCGGATACGGAATTACTGCTGCTGGCCAGCCGGTTTGAAAAGCTGCTGGACTCGGCGGCACCGGTCTTGCCGGTAGAGCCGGTCAAGGACGCCACCCAGCCAAAGCCGGTTAGGGAGCCTTCGCAGCCGTCAATCCCGGTGCTGAGAATGGTGGAGACGCCAGTGCCTCCGGCGCCAGTGCTGTCAGAGGAGCCGGTGCATGTCGTCACGGAAGAGGAGGTGGCGCACCATTACATTGGTGCGCTGCGCTAGGACAGCGGTATGCCGGGTTCAGCCGTTGCGTTTGCGAAAGTTGAGCACGATGAGGTTGGAGGAGGCCGGAGCCGTGGCGCGTCCGTTCATGCGGTCCCAAGCCTGGCCGCAATCCAGACAGGTGAAGGCGGCAAATCCGGTGCTGACCAGCCGCACCGACTTGTGGTCGGACTGGCAGCGCGGGCAACTGTCTTCGAATTTGGTGGCGCAATACTGGTTGGGGCAAAACGGGCGGGAGGCGTCATGCCCGACCATGACCAAATGGAAACCGCAGGCGGTGCAGGTATTCTCGGTGGTAACCATGGGATTTCTCCTGCCAACGTGTCAAGGTTGTCTGATTATTGTGTTTACCCTTTGAGCTCAATATATGAAGCATCTGAAAAAATAATAGCGTTGGTTCTACTGGCGGTAGCGGAATTCCGATAAGTGGTTCACAGAAACATTGTGAAACAAGTGCCGGTTGTCATTTTTCCGGGGCGGCTTGCGGGTTTTGAATGGTCGGCTTATCGGAGCAGTCGCCGGGATAAGCCAACCGGATTCAAGCCTCGGTCCAGACCGGTGCGCCGGCCCGGAGGGCGTTGATGCTGATGACTTCAGTAATATCCACATCGACAAAATGCCCAATCAATTCAGCATTGCCGGGAAAATGCACCCAGCGGGTATTCTCGGCAATACCAATCAGATAACCCGGTGTCCGGTTCGATACCCGTTCCACCAGCAGGCGCTGGCGGGAGCCCAGCATGGCGTCAGTCTTTTGCTGGGTCTGCTGGCGGATGCGTTCTTTGAGCAGGTGCAGTCGCTGCTTCTTCTCCGCCTCCGGTGTGGGGTCCGGCATTTCGGCGGCCGGGGTGCCGGGGCGCTTCGAGTAAATAAAGCTGTACGAGTGGTCAAAGCTGATATCGGCAATCAGGTCCATGGTTTCGGCAAAGTCCTGATTGGTTTCACCGGGAAAACCGATAATGAAATCGGAGGAAATATGCATATCAGGACGGACGTCCAGTAATTTAGCAATGCGTTGCCGGTAATCCCGGGCGGTATGATTCCGTTTCATGCCCGCCAGCACATTATCGGATCCGGACTGCACGGGTAAATGCACATGGGAAACCAGTTGCGGAATATCGGCATATGCGGCAATCAGCTCGTCACTGAATTCCAGCGGGTGCGAGGTGGTATAGCGGATACGGCCGATACCGGGAATTTCCGCAACATGATGCAATAACTCGGCAAAGCTGCAAATGCCGCCGTCATGGAAAAGACCGCGATAGCCGTTGACGTTCTGGCCCAGCAGGGTCACTTCACGCACGCCCTGGGCGGCCAGGTGGGACACCTCGGCAATGACATCATCAAACGGCCGGGACACTTCTTCACCGCGGGTATAGGGCACCACGCAGAAGGTGCAATACTTGGAGCAGCCCTCCATGATGGAAACAAAGGCCTTGTGGCCCTCCACCTTCGGTTCGGGCAGGAAGTCGAATTTCTCGATTTCCGGGAAGCTGACGTCCACCATCGTGATCTTGCGTGTCTGGCGGTCGTCCAGCATTTTCGGCAACCGGTGCAGGGTCTGCGGGCCGAACACCACATCCACAAACGGCGCACGCTTCTGGATGTTTTCACCTTCCTGCGAGGCCACGCAGCCGCCAACGCCGATTACCAGTTCCGGCCGCTTTTCCTTCATCTGCCGCCAGCGGCCCAGCTCGGAAAACACTTTTTCCTGGGCTTTTTCGCGGATGGAGCAGGTGTTCAGCAGCAGCACGTCGGCTTCATCAGGGTTGTTGGTGCGCACCATGCCATGCGAGCTTCCCAGCATGTCCGCCATGCGCGAGCTGTCGTACTCGTTCATCTGGCAGCCCTGGGTTTCAATGTAGACTTTTTTGGGCAGGGATGGGGGGGTGGACATGACGGGTGTTCCGGTTGACCGCGAAGGGGGCACATTATAACGGCCTGCGCCCGTTGCGGGGAGTCTTGACCGCTTTTGTTACAGAGTTGGCATTCTGCCGGAGGCCGCTTGCGGATAGGCTATGCCGTACTTCACCGGAATTCCTTCCGGCTTGCGGGTTGGCATTGCGCCCCCGTCCTGTTTTTTTCAGCAAGGATTGATCATGTTCCGCATTCGCCCCCCGGCCTGGCTGCCGTTTTCCCTGTTGCTGTCCCTGCCTGTACTGGCCGATGACAAGGACTTCCTGCTGGCGCGCGAAGCCTTTCAGCAGGGTGATCTGGTAACCTTGGCCGAAGCCGGAGCGCGCCTGCAGGGCGACCCGCTGGTCATCTATGCCGATTATTACATGCTGGGCAAGCAGCTGGATCAGGTCAGCCCGGATATGGTGCGCGCCTTCCTCATCAAATACCCCGATACCTGGCTGGCCGAAAAACTGCGCGGGGACTACCTGAAGGTCTTGGGCAAGCAGGGCAATTGGGCGGCTTATCGCGACTTTGCCGACGGCTTGCAGAACCCGGACCCGGAACACCGCTGCTTCGGCCTGTTGTCCCGGGCAGAGTTACAGGAACAGGCGGTCCCGGTCTTGACCGAGGCGCGCAAGTCGCTCTGGTTTTCCGGCAAGAACCCGCCGGCTCCGTGCCAGGAGTTGCTGAAGATGGCGGACGATGCGGGCTTGATCCGTGAGGACGATCGCTGGGATCGATTGCGCCTGGCCTTGCAGGAGGGCAACACGGCGCTGGCGCGCAGTCTGTCGGGCAAGATGGGTCTGGACCTGAAGGCCGATATGCTGGGGAAGTTGTCCACTAACCCCCGCGCTGTTCTGGCGCGCCCGGATGTGGAAACCCGCATCGGGCACGAATTGTATCTGGCGGCGCTGGCCCGCCATAGCCGTCAGTCACTGGATGACGCCCTGGAGCGCTGGCGGTCGGTAGAAAAACAGTTTGACGGGGAAAGCCGCGCCTATGGCTGGCGCCTGCTGGCGCTGGCCGGAGCGCGCAAGCAGGATGAGCGGGCGGTGGACTGGTTCGGCCTCAGTGAGGCAGCGCTGTGGGCGGACGGCGATCGCGAATGGCATGTGCGGATGGCCATCCGCGCCGAGCGCTGGCCGGAAGTGCTGAAGGCCATCAACAGCCTGAGTCCGGAGCGGCAGCAGGACCGCGCCTGGCGCTACTGGCGGGCGCATGCCATGCAGAAGTCCGGCGACAAGCCGCCCATCGTGCAGGCCATCTTCAGCGGGCTGGCGGTGGATGACGACTATTACGGCCTGTTGGCGCGTGACCATCTGGGCAAGCCCTTTGTCGCCGCCCCGCAGACCTTCAGGCCCGAACCGGCCGACGTGGAACGGGCGCAGCTGAATCCCGGCCTGCAACGCGCCTTGCGCCTGTACTTGCTGGATCTGCGCACCGAAGCCGTCAGGGAGTGGAACTGGGCGCTGCGCAACGCCGACGACCGCTTGCTGCTGTCCGCCGCCGAGCAGGCCGCCAACGCCCGCTGGTATGACCGCGCCATCTATGCCGCCGAACGCACCAAGCAGCTGCACAGTTACAGCCTGCGCTACCTGACGCCTTACCGCGAGGTGGCGGAGGGTTACTCCCGGGAATTCGGGATTGATCCGGCCTGGGTCTTTGGCCTGATGCGGCAGGAGAGCCGGTTTGTCACCAATGCCCGCTCCACGGTCGGGGCGGGCGGCTTGATGCAGGTGATGCCGTCCACCGCGCAGTGGGTGGCCAACCGCCTGAAGATTCCCTATCACGCCGGCATGGTCAACGACGTGGGTATGAACATCCGCCTGGGTACGTATTATCTGTCCAACGCGCTGAAAAATCTGGGCAGCCAGCCGGTGCTGGCCACGGCGGGCTATAACGCCGGACCCGGTCGGGCGCGGCAGTGGCAGCACCAGTCGCGCCCGCTGGAGGCGGATATTTATGTCGAAAGCATCCCGTTCCTGGAAACCCGCGATTATGTGAAGAAAGTCATGACCAACGCCGTGCATTACGCCATCGGTTTCGGCATGGGGCCGCAGTCGTTGTCGGCGCGCATGGGAGTGATCCCGGCGCGTAATCCCGCGCCGGTGAATATGCCTTGAGCTGAAGATTGACGGCGGGAGCAAGCCCGCCTATGGTTTTTAGAAACAAAGAAGAAGTGACATGCCAAGAGTTTCAGGGTGGCCCATCCGTACCTATATTACCGGTCGTTGCAGGGTGTATGCGTTCCTGATTGCAGGCTTGGTACTGTGTTGTGCCGTTGCGCCGTCAACAACATCGGCCGATCCGCTGGAGCATGTGCGCCTGCAATTGAAGTGGCGGCACCAGTTCCAGTTCGCAGGCTATTATGCTGCGCTGGAGAAGGGCTATTACCGTGACGCCGGTTTTGAGGTGTCCATCCTCCCCGCGCGTCCCGGCCTGGATGCGGTGCAGCAGGTGGTCACGGGTCAGGCCGAGTTCGGCGTGGCGTCGTCGGAACTGGTGCTGCGCTATGCCGAAGGTGCGCCTGTGGTGGCGATGGGCGTCATTTTCCAGCATTCGCCGCTGGTGCTGTTTGCCCGTCGCGGCTCTGGCATTGAACACATCCAGGATATCCGGGGCAAACGTATTGCCCTGGCCGACTCTGAATCCGAACTGCTTGCCTATCTGCAGCGCGAGCGGATTCCGCTCAACCAATTGGTCCGTGAACCACATCACTTCAACCCGGAAAGCCTGCTGCAAGGGAAAGTGGATGTGCTGGCCGGATACGATACCGATGAGGCTTGGTATCTGCGGGAGCATCTGGACGAGTACATCAGCTTCACCCCCCGGGCCAGCGGCATCGATTTCTATGGGGACACCCTGTTTACTGCCAGCGCCCAGGTGGCGGCCGACCCGCACCGGGTTCAGGCGTTTCTGGACGCCAGCCTCCGCGGTTGGGAATATGCACTGGATCATCAGGAGGAAATGGCGAAGCTGATTCATCAGCGCTATGCCCCGGACCTGCCGGTGGAGAAGCTGTTGTTCGAAGCCGGGCGCATGGTGTCGCTGATCCGTTCCGACATGGTGGCCCCCGGTTACAACCACGAAGGACGCTGGCGTCATATCCTGGATACCTACCGGCAATTGGGGGTGTTGCCGCCCGGCCGTCAAGTGGCGCTGAAGTCCTTTGTATTCCGGCCTGCAAGACAACTGGATTATCGCTGGCTGGTCTGGGTGGTGATGGCGGTTTTGGGAGCCTTGGCCGTGGTCAGCTGGCTGGCCGGCCGCTTTCATCGGTTGAACCGCGAATTGGCGCAGCAGCTTTTTGAAAATAACGTCCTCCAGCAGCAGTTGCGTGAAGAGGCCATCCGAGATGCCTTAACCGGGTTGTTCAATCGGCGTTACCTGAGTGAAACCTTGCAGCGCGAGTTGGTGCGGGCTGCCCGTGAGGGTCAGCCGGTCAGTCTGGCCATTATTGATCTGGATGAGTTCAAGCAGGTTAACGACAGCCTGGGGCATGCGGCGGGTGACGAGGTGCTGATGTCGATCAGCGCCATTCTGCGAGAGGGGTGCCGTGAGAGTGATATTCCCTGCCGGTATGG
This sequence comes from Fluviicoccus sp., assembly GCF_030646115.1. Classification (GTDB taxonomy): domain Bacteria; phylum Pseudomonadota; class Gammaproteobacteria; order Pseudomonadales; family Moraxellaceae; genus Fluviicoccus. The sequence goes on along the minus strand of NZ_JAUSMX010000018.1, from coordinate 31,780 downwards.
TGGTGATGAACTGGTCGTCGTAATGCTGAACGCGACGCCGTTGGAGGTGGCGGCCAAAGTGGAGCGGTGGCGGGCTACCTTCAACAGTGGGATAGTTTTTCATGGCCGACCGCTGCCGGTGACCTTCTCGGCAGGCATTGCGGGCTTTCCCTGCCATGCCGCCAACCTGGATGAGTTGCTGTTGGCGGCGGATCATGCATTGTATGCGGCAAAGTCCCAGGGGCGTAACCGCACGGTGATTGCGACACAGGTAAATTAGCGCTGGGCCGCCATCGCCTGGATTTCCACCCGGTACCCCGGTTTGGCCAAGGCCGCCTGCACACAGGCGCGAACCGGGGCGCAACCGGCGGGCACCCAGGCATCCCAGTGCCGGTTGAAAGTGTCAATCTCGCCGATATCCTTCAGCCACACCGTCACCATCAATAACCGCGTCTTGTCGCTGTCCGCCTTTTCCAGGCTCTCCGCTAGTTGCTCCAGCACTTCGCGCGCCTGCGTATCCAGATCCGCATCCACGCTGGCGGCAACCTCAACCGCATACACCGTGCGGTTGTGGATTACGATATCCGACCAGCGTTGTGTGGTACCGATTCGGGTAATGTCCATCCGTTTATCTCCTGAGTCAGTGTTTGAAATGATCGCCGGGTGCGGCAGTCTTTAACCAATCCTGAAAGGCGGCCACAGCTGCGTCACCTTCCGACGGCGCCCATTCAGCAAAATCCTCCGGGCCGGAAGGGGCGTAAGGGCCGGGTTTCATCTCCAGGAAGGCGGCAGAGTCAGCGCCGGGGAACAGGGTATGCAGGCTGCCGGGCGGAATCTCCACGGCGGTTACCGGGCCGCCAGCGGCCAGTGTCAGGCGTTGCTGGATCGTCCCGGCGGTATCAAAGAAGACCAGCGTCAGTGTTCCCCGCAACGCCAGGATCATTTCCCATTTGGGAGCCGGGTGCCGGTGGGGTTGGATGTAGGTGCCCGGTGCGACCGACACCACCAGCCGTTGCACCGGGTCTGACAGTTCCTGATGCAGGTTGTGGTGTGTGCGCAGGCGGGGCAGGCCCCCGGCCGTGGCGATCAGGGTCTCCAGCAGGGTGTCGTCCAGTATTTTCATGTCAGGGTCTCGTGGGGTGAAGCCGTCAGGGGCGCGGCAGATTCCGGCGTCCGCAGCGCCCGCACCAGCACTTGCCGCAAGCGGTCAAAGGTGAGCGGTTTGGCCAGGTAGTCATTCATGCCGGAGCTCAGGCAACGCTGCTGCTGTTCACGCATGGCATGGGCAGTCAGGGCCACGATACCGATGGGGCGCAATTGATGCTGCTGTTCGAACTGGCGAAGCAGCCGTGTGGTTTCGTAACCGTCCATCTCCGGCATTTCGCAGTCCATCAATACCAGGTCGAAAGCCATGGGATTGTTGCAGTAGCGTTGCAGGGCTTCGGCCCCGTTGTCGGCGATGGTGGCCGAGATATCCAGCTTCTTCAGCATGCCCAGGATCACCATCTGGTTGACGGCGTTGTCTTCCGCCACCAGCAGTTTGCGCCCGGCCAGCCATTGCCGGAATGCCCCGGCGTCCGAACGGCTGTCATCCGTGCGCAGGCGCGGGCTGTCATCCACCAGCGTCAGCAAGGCATTGCGCAGCACGGCGGCCGAGGCCGGCTTTTGCATCGCCAGCGCCAACTTCGCTGGCTCCAGGTCCTGGTCAATCAGCGAGACTTGCAACGGGGTCAGCAGGATACGCAGGGTGGAAGCCACCTCCGGTGTCCGGGCCAACTGCCGGGCAATCTCCAGCCCGTCCACGTCCGGCAGGTTCAGGTCCAGCACCGCCATGTCATAGGGACGGCCTTCGGCGCAGGCATCGCAAATGCGGGTCAGGGCTTCCTGCCCGCTATGCGCGGGCAGGGCGACCATGCCCCAGGCCAGCGCCTGGGAGCACATCATGTGTGTAAAGTCGCTTGAGGCGTCGGCAAAGAGGATACGTTTGCCCTGCAGGGCGGTTACTGGCACGAAGTGGTTGTGGAGATAGCCGGGGCTGGCGGGCTCGCAGGGAATGGTGACGGTGAAAACGGAGCCTTGGCCGGGCTGGCTGTGGACTGAAATATCCCCGTGCATCAGTCTGACCAGATGCCGGCAGATGCTAAGCCCCAGGCCGGTGCCGCCGAACTGGCGGGTGGTGGAGGCGTCAGCTTGGCTGAAAGCCTGAAACAACCGTCCCTTCTGGGTGTCGGTCATGCCAATGCCGCTGTCGCTGACCTCCAGGCATAACTGGTTTTGCCCGCTGACGGACTGATGAGTGTACACCCGCAGGCCGATATGGCCATGATGGGTGAATTTGAAGGCGTTGCTCAGCAGGTTCAGCAGGATCTGCCGCAGCCGGATCTGGTCGGCCCGGATACAGACCGGGGTTTCGGGTTCAATATAAGCCAGAAACTCCAGATGCTTTTGCTCGGCTGTCAGTGAAAAGATCGAGGCGCACTCCAGCAGCAGGCTTTCCAGATCCATATCCAGTTCTTCAATTTCCATCATGCCGGCTTCGATTTTTGAATAGTCGAGAATGTCGTTGATGATATTGAGCAGGGCGCTGCCGGAAATCTGGATTACTTGCAGATATTGCTGTTGTTGCGGCGCCAGTTCGGTGCCTTGCATCAGTTCGGTCATGCCCAGCACGCCGTTCATGGGGGTGCGGATTTCATGGCTCATGTTGGCCAGAAACAGGCTCTTGGCGGCGTTGGCGCGTTCGGCTTCTGCCTTGGCGGCCTCCAGCTCCAGATTACGTTCGCGCAGGATGCGGGTATGGACTTCTATGGCGCGCTCCAGCGATTGCCGGCGGCCGGTGCTGACCAGGGCATAGCTGACGGCCAGGCTGGTGCCGATGAGGCCCGTCACCAGCACCAGCCAGGTCAGCCAGGTTTTGTAGGCGGCCAGGCTTTCCGGCGTAGGCCAGGTTTCCACCGTCCACACCTGTTTGCCGGCGGTAAGGGCGGACCGGTAATGCAGGCCCATGGTCAGAGCCGAGCGTGTAGTGGACTCCTTGGGGGGAGTGCCGAACAGGGTGATGCCGGTCAGTTTGTCCTTGACCTGGATGGCCATGCCGGGCGGAATGATACCGCCCGAGACGCGCTCCAGCAGGACGTCGCTTTTCAGCGCCATGACGATGAAGCCGCGCAACGTGCTCCAGTCTTTGGCCCCGGATTCGGTGGGGTGGTAAACCGGGGTATAGAGCAAGGCGCCTGGATTGGCATCCGGCCCTTGCAGCAGTTGCAGGGGAGGGGTCAGCAAAGGGCTGCCGCTGAGGGCGGCATTTTGGAGGATGCCGGGGCTGACGGGGTTGGTGAAGGTGTCAAAACCGAGGATGATCCGGTTGTTGTCGAACGGCTCCATGTAGGTCAGAGGCAGGTATTCCGCACGCTTGCCGGCCGGGACATGATGATGGCGGTCCGGAGCTTCCGTAATGGTGACCGGAATGCCGGTTTCCATGAATGCCGTTTGCTCCCATTCGGGCCTTTCCGCCCAAGTGATCCGGGGCGCCCACGAGGCCGCCTGCACCTCGGGATGCCCTTGCAGCCACTCCCGCACAAACAGGCGGAATTCATGCCGGGAAACAATCCTGCTGCCGTCAAAGAAACCGCGCGCCAACAGTGAAAACTGTTCGTACTCCGAAAAGCGTTGCTGCATCTGGTTGATGGCGCGTTCACTGCTGACCTGGAAGCGAGAGGCATGATCCTGATGCTCCAGCTTCATGGCCAGAAAAAAGGCCGAGGTGGCCAGGGCGAAGGCGCATCCGGAAACGAAAGTGACAATCAGGGCGCGGTTGCGATTGAAATAGGGGTGCTGCAACCCCCAGACCAGCAGCAGCGGGGTAAACACCAACACGCCGATACTGTCGCCGACCCACCAGATGAGCCAGTTCCGCAACATGACGTCGCTGCTGATGACTCCGCCCAGATGCAGCAGGCTGACACTCCAGCTGGCATTGAACAGCGTGGCGGCCAAGCCGCCCAACACCAGGGTTGTGATAATGCCGGACGGCTCTTCAAAAGCCGGCTCCTGCTTTACAAAGCGGAGCACCAGGCGGCTGCCGAGATAGGCTTGGGCCGCCGCACCCAGGCCCACCACCATCGGCAGCAGCCAATTGATTTCCAGCACGCCAAGGCCGGTTGCCTTGCAGGTGGTGATGACATTGGCAGCGAAAGAACCCAGCACGACACCCGGCAGCAAGCGCCAGCCGAATAACAGAATCCAGCCCAGGGCAATGCCGGACGGCGGCCAGACAATAGTGGCGTAACCGGGGGGCGCGGCCAGCAGCAGGCCGATCTGGGCGGTCAGAAAATAAGTGACGGCCAGCAGCAAGTTGCCAGCCAGCCGGTGTCTGGCCAGCTTGCCGACCAGAGTGTCTGCCGTGGCTGTGTCTGTGTTGTTATTGTTTTCCATGACGTTGCGCCGCTACGATCCTCATCAACGGGACTCTAGCACATACCGGTTTGTTCTCAAGAGGCTGAATTGCCATAGTCAATTCCGGTATGAAACAGTTTCCAGCATGCCGCATTGCAGCAATTGCAGAAATCCTGACTGTACGCTTTGCAGCAGCCCGGCAGGTGCTCCTGCCTGGACCAACCCGGCCAGCAGGTCGCCAATGCTGCCGGAGCCGTCCAGATGTTCAAAGAGGCTGGCAAAGCCCTCCGGTAACTCAACGGTCCGGTGATCCACATCCGGATCGCAGCGTGAGATCCGGGTCAGGGTGGCGCGCAGAACCAGCAAACGGGGATTATGTACTTGAAGGATGCGCTGGCGATCGGCAGTGGCCAGCGGGGTTTTGCCAAGCTGACGCCACAGCTCCGTTCCCGTGCAGGGGCACAAGGCCTGCTTCAGCGCTTCATAAGGTTGCGGAATCAGGATGGCGCTGACAAAGGCGGCGGGCCGCGCCGGCAGTGCCAGCCAACCCTCAGGGACACCGGCCGGCGGTTGTGCAAGAGACCCTCCTTCCAGCACAAACCCCTTCAGCATGGCCGATGTCCACACCATGCCCAATTCGGCGTCCAGTATGGCAGCGGCCGCCTGCTGTTCCTCCGGTGATGAAAAGGCTGTTTCGGTCACCAGATCCCGCAGGCGCATGCCAAAAACGGTGGCCCGCTCCAAGGGAGGGGCACGCATGGTTTCCCGGTCAACCAGTGCTTGCAGCTTGTCGAGCCACTCTGGAACCGAAGACATCAGGCTGAAGCTGAGCGGGAAATTCCGGCACAGTTGCGACAGGATGAGGCCGGTGCGCAACCGGGCGTCAAACGCCAGCGCATCCGGACGGATCAGCCGGAAGTCGTCCACTTCCGCCGGGCTCAAGCGGTAGGGAGCCAGTGCGGTTTCCGGGTTACGGATGAAGTTTTCGCGCAGTGTCCGGTCAAACAACAAATCGAACAACGCCTGTTCCTGGGCGGCAAAACTCATTGCGCGTCTCCCAGTACGGCCACCAGGGCGACATTGGCGCTCAATTCACGCACCATGCCGCGCAACCGCTTCAGCGTGCTCAGTACGGTTTCCTCATCCATGCCTTCGCACTCATAACATACGGCCTTGACGTTGGGCAGTTGCGGCAGCAGGGCCTCCAGCATCCGCCAGCTTTCGTCGAGGATCGGGCATTCGTGGGCGTCCACGTAAATCGGGCCTTGCTCCCCGGCCTTCAGGCGTCCCCCGGCAATATGAACTTCAACCACGCGACGGCAGTCCAGATCGTGCAAATGGTCCAGCACCTTCCCGCCACCGGCCATTTCCCACGACACCAGATGCCCCATGTCCAGCAAAATGGCGCAGTCCGCCGCTGCGGCCAAGTGTCCGAAGAAGGTGAACAGGGGCATGGACCCCACCAAGAAGGTCATTGGCGGCGGCTCAATGGCGACCGGCACCGGAATCACTTCCCTGACTTCCTGCACGCGTCGGATGGCCTGTTGCAGCGAAGCTTCGTTAAGGATGGGCGGAATGAAATACCCCAGTGACGTGGAGTAACCGGGTCCTTCTTCTCGGAAGCAGTAGGCGCAGTCTTGTGCAAACCACGGAGAGCCCACTGCCCGGATATGTTCAGCGGTGGTTTCAAGCCAGGCGCGGTTGTTGGGGAAACTGCCACAAAAGTTGATATAGGATGGATGAAACAGGATCGTGGCCCCCGCCTCGCGTATGCGTTCTACTTCGGGCTGAATGCGGTCGGCATCCACCAGTCCGGCATATTCGACAAAGCGCGGTCCGCCGGGGCTGCGAACCAGGGTGGCCGGGTCGGGCCGTGACGCCAGGCTGAGGCTGACGCCAACGCCAAGGGTGGGAAGCTGATCAAGCATGGAGCAATCTGTGCGGTCTGGCCGGAGGAGGGCGTAACTTAGCATTTCCATCAGCTGCAAGTCGTGCCTGTCGCTGGCCGCGCCATAAAAAAAGCAGCCTTGCGGCTGCTTCAATCGGAGATGCTTCGTTATGGTTTTGGGTTGCCATCCCTGGCGGGGGTGTACGGTGCTTATTCCAGGTTCTGTGAGCACTCCTCATTCGTGGGCTCTATCTTGCAGCGGACCTTCTTCATCAGGCTCATCATTTTCTTGTCGTACATGCCTTCCTTGGTCATGTTGATACGCACTTCGCGCATCAGGCGGGTGTACTTGTCCTGATCAGCCTTGGTCAGGTCCATCCAGTACTTCTTGGGAATGTCGGCCTCGCTGGCATTGACCATGCGCTCCACCACATCCAGCTTGGTGAAGGCGAATTCGCGCATCTTCTGCACGCGGTCATCAAAATCGGGCACATCCTTGATGAATTTGTCGCGGCGGATCAGTACGGTCGCCGTAATCTGCACCAGCGGGAAACGGAAAATTGCGCCCTTGGTGCCCAGGCCTTTGTAAAGCTCCAGCGGTTTGAAGGCAACGGCGGGCGCGGCAATAATGTCCACTTGGCCGTTGTTGAACTTGCCCGCAAAATTGGTAATGTCAGAGGCCACAGGTTGCGCACCCAGACCTTGCACAATCTTGGCCTGCGCCTTGTCGAAGTCCAGCACGGCCACCTTCTTGCCGGCAGCCTTTTCGATGGAGTCGATCTGGCGGTCGTTGACCATCACATAGGCTCCGCCCAGCGGGATCACGGCTGCCACCTGATAGGGGCCGCTGATGGTCAGCGGCGCCATTTTTGGGTTGGCCAGAAGGGAAATCAGTTCGCGGACATGGCGCCAGGTGGGCAGGGAGCCGGGTGAGTCGATGCTACCGATGAAGAAATTGAATTGCTTGGCGCGCATGGTGGAGATGGCCACGCCGTCACACTGGCCGGCCTTGAAGTCTTCGGCGGCCACGCGTTCATCGGTGTAGGCCCGCATTTCAGCATTGATATTCCATTTCTTGGCTTCTAGCGCCAGGTCCTTGGCATAGCTGAAGGCGTCGCCGCTGGTGCCCATGATGTCGAAAATACAGAACTTGATGGTGATCGGCTTCGCCAGCGGCTTCATGGCAGGCAGTCCGACCGGTTCGGCGGCCAGGCTCTGCAGCGGCAGCAGCAGGGAGGACAGCAAGGCTATTTTTTTAAGGGAGGTCATTCGCATTTTAGGGATAATCCGCCGGTTATGTTTCGGGACAACGTGGTGACAAGTTTAATACCGGCTGCCGGTTTTGACATTGGCCAGCTTGCCGGTTTTAAGGTGTCAGGACAGTCGGTAATCATTCATCGTTCATGCTGCATTCGGCCTTGGACGGCTCCAGTTTGCAGCGCACCTTCTTCAAGACCTTCATCATCCGCGGGTCGTAGTAACCGGCCTTGGTCATCTGGATACGGGCTTCCCGCATCATTTCCTTGTAGCGCTTTTCATCGTCAGGCGTCAGTTCCATCCAGTATTTGGCGGGAATATCCTTTTCCAGCTTGTCGACATAGGTAAAGAGTTCGTCGAGGAAATCATCCATGAATTGCAACGCCACGGCGCGCAGGCTCAGCATTTTCTGGTCCAGGTCCGGCAGCTTGGCGCGCAGGCGTTCGCGGTTGATGACCAGGCTGCCGGTAATCTGCGCCAGCGGAAATTTGTAGATGGCCCCTGTGGTTCCCAGCCCCTTGTAAAGCTCCATGGGGCGGAAGGCGATGGCTGGGGCGGCAATGATGTCCACCTGGCCATTATTGAACTTGCCCGCAAAGTTGGTGATGTCCGACGCCACCGGTTGCGCGCCAAGTTTCTGCACCATTTCCGCCTGAGACTTGTCCCAGTCCAGCACGGCGATCTTCTTGCCCGCCGCCTTCTCAATGGAGTTGATCTCGCGGTCACGCACCATCACATACAGCGCCCCCACCGGCAGCACGCCCACAATCTGGTACGGCTCGGTAATGGATAAGGGGATCAGTTTCGGATCGAGCAGGGTTTTCAGCAGGATGCGCATATGCTCGTAGGAAGGCACCGCGCCCACGGCGTCAATGCTGCCGATGAAGCTGTTGAATTGGCGGGCGCGCAGTGTGGAAATTCCCGCCGCATCACACTGGCCCGCCTTGAAGTTTTCGGCGGCAATGCGTTCGTCGGTAAAGACCTTGATTTCGGTGTAGACGTTCCAGCGCCTTGCAATCAGCACCAGATCCTTGGCGCGGTTATACAACTCGCCGTTCTTGCCCAGGATGTCAAACAGGCACACGGAAAGGTGCAGCGGCTTGTCCAGCGGCGCCGGCAGACCGTTCTCGCCTGGCTTCAAGTCCTTGGCAATGGCCATGATTTCTGTGGCTTGGGCGGCCGGGGCCAACGGCATGGCCAGCACCGGCAGCAGCAGCAAGGGTCGAAACAGGGCAGGCAGACGGGCGGCAAGGCGCTTGAACATGGGGAATCCTCGGCGGACAGGCAAATTATTATTTTCGGCGTACGGTTCAAGATAGACCGGGCCGTGGCGATCGGAATTGGCCATTCTGACAGGTTTTGGCGTCGTTAGGGTGACTGCGGGACGCCGGGCGGCGTCCCGCAAAGGTAGGAAACTGCCTTTATTCTTCCGGTTGTGAACACTCGGCGTCGGTCGGGTTCTGCTTGCAGCGGACTTTCTTCAATAATTTCATCATGCGCGGATCATAGTAGCCTTCCTTGGTCATCTGGATGCGGGCCTCACGCATCATGCGTTTGAAGCCGTCCTCGTTTCCTTTCTCCAGCGGCAGCCAGTATTTGTCCGGAATGTCTTTTTCGGTGCGATCGAGAATGCGGAATATCTGGTCCAGCATCTGGTCCATGAACTGGCTGGCAATGCCCCGGAAAATATTCAGTTTTTCGTCCAGATCCGGCAGTTTCTTCTTGATGCGTTCGCGGTCAATCACCAGGCTGGCGGACATTTGCGCCAGCGGGAATTTGTAAATGCCTCCATACTCGCCCAGGCCCCTGTACAGTTCGAGGGGGCGGTAGGCCAGCGCAGGCATCACAACAATATCCACCTGGCCGTTGTTGAATTTGCCGCCAATATTGGATAAGTCAGCGGAGATGGGTTGAGCACCGATGCGCTTGACGATTTCAGTCTGGGTCTTGTCCCAGTCCAGAACGGCAATTTTCTTGCCTGCTGCCTTTTCAATCGAGTCGATGTGCCGGTTATTGACGTGAACATAAGCACCGCCAATCGGCATGATGCCGAGGATCTGGTACTTGCCGGTAATGGTCATGGGTGCAATTTTCGGATCCAGCAGCGTATGGATCAGCAGGCGCATACCGGCGTAATCCGGTACGCCGCCCACGGAGTCGACACTGCCCATGAAGGAGTTGAACTGGCGGGCGCGTAACGTGGAAATTCCGGCGGCGTCACATTGTCCCGCCTTGAAATTTTCGGCGGTGATACGCTCGTCGGTAAACACTTTGAGTTCGACAATGACGTTCCAGCGGCGGGCAATCAGCACCAGATCCTTGGCCTGGCTGTAGATGTCGCCGTTTTTGCCCTGAAAGTCAAAAAAGCAGACTGAAATATACAAAGGCTTTTCCAGTGGAGGGGGAAGGCCATTTTCGTTAGGCTTGAGGTCCTCTGCAGCCGCCAGGATATCAGAGGCGGCAAACACCGGCGTAGACAGCGCCAGCAGGCAACACGCGAGCAGGCGGGTGCTGAGGCGTTTGAAAAATGATCCCATGCAATGACTCCCTGAACTGCCGCAGCGGCCATGCCGGCCGTCCGGGTTATTGTTATGGTGGCTTACCGTTATTAGAGTAAATAATCTAAACCACAATGATCTGCGATGGTAGGGTATGCCCGTCGGGAAAACAAGCCGTTTGTCCGGTGGCGGCGGATGCGGCCATTGACAATACTTAGGCTGTCATGAATTGCGGATTTGACATTGAACAGAGGCCGGCCTGTCCGGCGGAGCATGGCATGCAGTATCGTCTGGAAGACATTGAAACGTTTTTGCAAGTGGCCGATACGGGCAGCATCACCCAGGCGGCGGACCGTTTGTGTGTCAGTAAGTCCGTGATCAGCAAGCGCATTGTGCGGCTGGAAGGCATGCTCGGCATCGCCTTGCTGCACCGTTCCACGCGCGGGGTGACCTTGACTGATCGCGGGCAGGCCTTCAGCCAGCGCGCCTTGCGAATTATTGAAGACCTGAATCTGGCGGCCGATGAAGTGGCCGAGCAGGGCCATGAGCTGGTGGGCCAGTTGCGGGTGGCCGCGCCGCTCAGCTTCGGTTCCCGCTATCTGGGTGAGTTGTTGTTTCCTTTTCTGGCCCATCATCCACGCCTGCAGTTCTCGCTGGATCTGGAAGACCGCACCGTCGATCTGGTGCGAGACGGTTATGACCTGGGCATCCGGGTGACGCGCAGTCCGGCGCTGGAGCTGAAGGCGCGGCGGCTGGCGCTGAGCCGCCGCGTGGTGTGTTGCAGCCCGGCTTACCGTCAGCAGCACGGCGACCCTCAAAGTTTTGAGGCCTTGCTGCAGCACCCGGCCATCGGTTATGCCAACGTCAGCGCCAGCCAGTTGTGGCAGTTCGAACCGGAAATTCCCGGCGGCGAGGTGCGGGCGTTGTCCATGCGCGGCCGCATCATGGTCAATAATGGCGAGTCTGCCGCCTCGGCCGCCCGCGCGGGGCTGGGCGTGGCCATGCTGCCGCTGTTCATCGTCGCGGATGCGCTGTGCAAGGGCGAACTGGTGTGTATTGCCGGGTTTGCCAATCCGGTGCCTGACCATATCTTTGCTGTTTATCCGCAAACACGTTATGTCAGCCGGGCGGTGCGCGGTGTCATTGACTATCTGGTCACTGCCCTGAGTGAGACTCCGCCCTGGGAGCGGGGATTGCCCTGCGGTGTTCACCCGGAGGAAACACCATGAGCGCCTGCGCCTGACTTCCGCTGCGTTTGCTCCATCGTTACAGTGGCGGCATCAACGAACCGGATGGAGATCATCATGAACCAGTCTCGTCGTGTTACCCGTGTCATTCGCGGTCAGGCCACCAGTGACGGGGCCGGGGTGAAATTGCTGCGCGTCATCGGCACTTCGCAACTGCCGGCGCTGGACCCCTTCCTGATGCTGGATGAATTCCGCTCGGATCAGGCCGGGGATTACATTGCCGGTTTCCCCGATCACCCGCATCGCGGCTTTGAAACGGTGACCTACATGCTGGCGGGCAAGATGCGCCACCACGACAACCAGGGCAACAGCGGCTTGCTGGAAGCGGGCAGTGTGCAATGGATGACGGCGGGGCGGGGCATTGTCCATTCGGAAATGCCGGAACAGGAAAACGGGCTGATGTGGGGGTTCCAGTTATGGGTGAACCTGCCCGCACGAAACAAGATGATGGCTCCTCGTTATCAGGACATTCCGCCGTCGGCGGTGCCGGAAGTCGCCATCACCGGGGGTACGGTGCGGGTGCTGGCCGGTTCGCTGGGCGGGGTTACGGGACCGGTGCAGGGCATTGTCACCGAGCCCTTGTATCTGGATGTCCGCTTGCAGGGCGGTGCGGAATTCAGCACGGCGGTTTCCGCCGGTCACCATGCTTTTGCCTATGTCTATCAGGGGGCGGTGGAAATTGGCGGACGGATACTGCAGCGGGGTGAGCTGGCGGTGCTGGAAGAGGGAGATCGGGTGGATGCGGTGGCCGGGGAGGAGGCGTCCGCCTTTATTCTGGTGGCGGCCAGACCGTTGCATGAACCGGTGGCGAGGTATGGTCCGTTTGTGATGAATACGCAGGCGGAGATTCACCAGGCGTTTGCGGATTATCGGGAGGGGCGGTTCTAGGACTAAGAAACGGGGTTTGGCGTCAAGCGGCTATGAAAGCACGTTTGACGCCGGGCCAGGCGTCAGTTTCCTGTGGGCTTAAATAACCCCCGTTTTCCCCATTAGCACAAACACCCCGATCGCTGCAAAAATCGCCGCGCAAATGCCGTGGATCAGTTTCAACGGTAATTTCGCCGCAAAGTGATTGCCCAGATACACCGCCGGCACATTCGCCAACATCATCCCCAGCGTTGTCCCGGCAATCACCCACACGAAATCAGCCGCATAACGCGCACTCAGGGCTACCGTCGCAATCTGGGTCTTGTCGCCCATCTCCGCCAGGAAAAAAGCCACGGCCGTGGCGCCGAACACCCCGAAACGATGCTCCTTCGGCGTTTCTTCCTCATCTATCTTGTCCGGCACCAGAATCCACGCCGCCATGGCGATGAAGGATATTCCCAGAATCCAGCGCATCACGTCAGCGCCCACCATCTGAGTCACCCACATGCCCACAGCCCCGGCTCCGGCGTGATTGATGAGGGTGGCGACGAAGATGCCGGCGACAATGGGAACCGGCTTCCGGAAGCGGGCAGCGAGCAGGAAGGCGAGCAGTTGGGTTTTGTCACCCATTTCGGCAAGGGCAACCAGAGCGGTGGCGATCAAAAAGGCATTCATGCGGCGGTCTCCGGGTCGGCAACAAAATCCCATGACCTGACAGGCTTCGGCCGACCCAGAGGCGAAGCGGGCAGGTCAAAGGTCTGGTCAGGCCGAAGCTGTACGTACCATGTTCGGTGGAACAAGTATGTTGACACGTACCTGTCCGCAGGGCGCGGACAGCGACTACTCCCCAATGACGGGGTTATTGTAGCAGTACGTCCGTCAATTCCGGAAGCGCCAAGGTTCAGGCAGTTTCCTGCGGGTCCACATCCAGCGTCCATTTAACCCGTTTTGCAGAAGGCAGCTTCGCCACCAGCGGCAGCCAGGGGTCCAGGAAGTGATGCAGGCGCGGGCGATGGTCGCTCTTCAGCAGCAAATGTGCGCGATACACCCCGGCCTTCTTTTCCATGGGTGCGGGAATAGGCCCCCAGAATTCCGGTTCGTTGCCCAAACCCTGCCCGCCGGTCACGGCTTCCTGCAAAAACTGCAGCGCCAGTTCCGGCGCACTGGCTTCGGCGCGCAGCAAGGCCAGATAACCAAAGGGCGGCAGGCCAAGCAGCTTGCGTTCCTGCAAGGCGGTGTCGGCAAAGGCGCTGTAGCCGCCTTGCAGCAACTGCATCAGTAACGGATGCTCCGGCTGGTGGGTTTGCAGCAAAACCAGTCCGGCCTTGTGCGCACGTCCGGCGCGTCCGGCCACCTGCGTAATCAGTTGCGCCACCCGTTCCCCGGCTCGGAAGTCGGCGCCCATCAGGCCGCTGTCGGCTTCCAGCAAGGCCACCAGCGTCACGTTCGGAAAGTGGTGGCCCTTGGCCAGCATCTGCGTGCCCACCAGAATGGCCGCCGTGCCTTTTTCCACATGGTCGTAGAGGTTTTGCCAACTGTCCTTGCGGCGGGTGCTGTCGCGGTCAATGCGGTGCACTTCCGCCTTGGGAAACAGCTCTTTCAAGCCTTCTTCCACTCGCACCGTACCGGCGCCCACCGCTTTCAACTCCAGGCTCTGGCAGGAAGGACACTGCATCGGCGGTCTCTCACTGAACCCGCAATGATGGCAATGCAGCCTCACCGGATCACGATGCAGCGTGGTGCGGGCGTCGCAACGCGGGCACTTGGCCTGCCAGCCGCAGGCGTGGCACAACAGCACCGGCGCAAAGCCGCGACGGTTGATGAACACCAGCACCTGTTCGTCATGCTGCAAGCGCAGGTTGATGGCGCGATGCATGGCGTCGGTAATGCCGTTGCGCAGTTTCTGGCCACGCAGGTCAATCAGCTTGATCTCCGGCGGCTGGGCGCTGGCGGCGCGTTCCTTCAGTGGTAGATGGGTATAACGCCCTTGCCGGGCATTGCCCAGCGATTCCAGGCTGGGCGTGGCGGAGCCCAGCACCACCGGGCAGTCCTGCAACTGGCCGCGCATCACCGCAAGATCACGGGCGTGATAGCGGAAGCCTTCCTGTTGCTTGAAGGACAGGTCGTGTTCTTCATCGACAATGATCAGCCCCAGATGCGGCATGGGCGTAAACAGCGTAGAACGGGTGCCGATGACGATGCCGGCATGGCCCAGGAAGGCGCGTCGCCAGGCTTTCAGGCGTTCGCGTTCGGTTAGGCCGGAATGCAGCAGCGCAATATCCGTGGCGAAGCGGGCGCGGAAGCGGGAGACTATTTGCGGTGTCAGCCCGATTTCCGGCACCAGGATCAAGACTTGCCGGTGGCGATGCAGGCAGGCTTCCACGGCCTGCAGGTAGACCTCGGTCTTGCCGCTGCCGGTTACGCCCTCCAGCAGGAAAGGTTGAAACCGGCCCAGTTGCTGGCGGATGGCGTCAATGGCGTGCTTCTGTTCGGCGTTCGGCACCAGCGGTGCTTCCGCCAACTGGAAGCGGGGGTGGCTGAAATGCTGTTGGTTTTCGCCGAAGGTTTCCGCATATCCCTTGCGGGCTAGGGCATTCAGGCTGTCCCGGCTGATGCCCATGTGGGTCAGGAAGTCCTCGCTCATGCCGTGTTCGCCGTGCAGTTGCAGGCCTTCCCATGCCGTCAGCTGTTTGGGGGCGTTGCGCAGCGCGACGCGGTCCAGCGACAACCCGGCTTTGGTCAGCCGCCAGTGCACCATGTTTTCAAACAGGTCATCACCCTGGCGCAGCAGGGCAGGCAAGGCGGCGTCGAAGACTTCACCCACCGGATAGTGGTAGTAGTGCGCCGCCCGCTGAAGAAGCTCCATCAGTTCCGGGGGGAAGACCGGCACCGGGTCCAGCAGCACGCGGGCGGTTTTCAGCTTGTCTTCGGGGGAGTCGGTGTGGTCACTGAGATGAGTGACAATGCCCAGCAATTCGCGGGAGCCGAAAGGCACCTTGACGCGTGCCCCCACCGGCGGCCGATGCGGAAAACCGGCAGGCATGCGGTAGTCAAAGGTCTTCCTTAACGGGACGGGCAGGGCGACTTGCAGGTAAAGGCGGGGCATGCGGCAACCGGGCTATTGTCGTTATCAGGCTATTATGCCTGAATCCGCTATAAAGCCGAGCCCTTCAGGCTTTCCCCGCAAACCAGCGCTCCATCCCGGCTTGCCGGTATACCCGGCGTACTTCCTCCTGTCGCGGCAGCCATTGTTCCCATGAAGCGGCGGCGCGCAGCATGAAATCAAACAGCGTCAGGTGCCGTCGCAAGACCCGTTTCAGGCGATGCGGCAAGATCGGGTTGAAGTGGCCAAACCAGTCAAACAATTGCCGGGGGTTTTTCTTCACCCATAACCACGATCCCATTTCCAGCGTGAACGGCAGGAAATAGCGGCCCTGGCTTTGTTGCAAATGCTCCAGATACAGGTAATCCCACAGGTCGCCATGAGTGGTGTAGTTCAGCGACTGCGGCTCCATCAGGTAGAAGTCATGGTTGGGATAGGTGTTGTTGAAGATTTCCCGCAACGCTACGGCCTCGGCCAGATGCGGCGGTGCTTCACGGCTGCAGGCCCAAGGAAACCAGATGCGGTCACGCAGGCCGAATCCGGAATGACAGTCCATGGCCAACGAGAACGGCTGGTTCAGCAGGCGGCGACGTACGATATCCACCAGCAGCGCTGATTCAGGCTCCAGCGTTTCAGTATGGCCGCGATACCACGGCAACCGGGGGGAAAGACGTTGCCCGCCCAGCGGCCAGGCGGTAAATCCGTGCGCGTCCACAGGCGCATTGCGCATCAGGTCCACGCCATTGGGGTTGGCGCGGGTGTTCAGCATCAGTCCGCCGATATTCACCATCGGCAGGCAGACAATACGCACTTTCTGCAATAAATCCTGTAGCGAGACATCCCAGCTGGCCCGCGCCACCAGGCTTTCCAGCCACGCCAGCAGAATCTGGCTGCCAATGCGCTCCATGCCGTGAATGCCGCCAAAAAAACCGGCTACCGGAGCATCCGGCGCGGTGCTGCCCAGTTCAATGCACCACACCGGCAGCGAGTGGCCATTCAGTGGAATGTGCAAGGGGCAGTCGGCGCGCAGCAGTCCGCGACCTTGTTCCAGCAGGTGTTCCAGGGCGTTGAGTTCGGTAACGGCGTGGGGCGGGGGGAAAGGGTGACGCATGGCAACAGAACCTCGACTGGCCAACCGGGCGGTTGGCAGTCAGTGTAGAGGTTCGTTATGACAGATCAGTAACGCAGGCCGAGACCGAAGGAAACATTATCCAGATATCGGGCGGAATCGTACTTCTCAATGGTGAACGACACCACGAAGCGGTTGTTCGGGTAGGCGTCCAGCTTGCCGGGCAGCTTGAAGTCGAGACGGCTTGCATTTTTGGCCATGACCCACAGCCAGGGCAGGTCCATTTCGCTGCGCAGGCGGTAGATGCCGTCTTCGGTGCCATAGCCAACTTGGGCTTGCAGAAAGCGCTTGTAGCCGGTGCCGACGAAAATGCTGAAGATCGGACTGTCAGTGCCTTCCGGGAAATATTTCAGGCTGCCGCCGGTGTTGAAAGTGTCGCGGGAGTAAATACTTTCCCCGCCGATGGCATAGCCGGGGCTGTGCGTGCTGTGGAGGCTCTGGCTGAGCGTTCCGGACACGGTAATGGCGGATTCGTAGGCGGGAAACTGGATGGGGCGCTCGGCCGCAGCAGACTCCAAGGCAAATCCGCCCAAGGCAATGATCAACAGTTTTTGTAGTTTGGACAGCATGACAACCCATTCCGTGCAGGCAAAATTCGCCCCGATTATGCCGCTTTTGAGGCGGCAGGGCTACTTTGATTGTAAAAATGTGCCAACTAACCGCCATTCAGCGCTTACAGCCAGCCGCGACGCCGGAAATAGAGGAAGGGCAGCGCGGCGGACAGCACCATCAGCGACAGGCCGAAGGGGTAGCCGAAATGCCACTTCAGTTCCGGCATCATCTCGAAGTTCATGCCATAGACGCTGGCGATCATCGTCGGTGGCAGGAACATCACCGAGGCCACCGAGAAGATCTTGATGATCTTGTTCTGGTTGACGTTAATGAAGCCCAGCGTGGTGTCGAGCAGGAACTTGATCTTGTCGAAGAGGAAAGTGCTGTGCGCAATCAGCGACTCGGAGTCACGGATGATGTCGCGCAGGCGTTCGCTCTGTTCGGCGTTCAGCACCCCGGCGCGCAGCAACAGGTACAGCATGCGTTGCAGGTCAATCATGGAGATGCGCACCTTGCCGTTGATGTCTTCCTGCGAGGCAATGTTGGTCAGCAGCGATTCCATGTCGTCGTTTTCAGCGTTGCCCAGCACCTGGCGGCTGGTTTCCTCCAGATCGGCGTGCACCCGCTCCAGAATATCGGCCAGGTTTTCCACCTTGGTTTCAAACAGCCCCAGCAAAATGGATTTGGAGTTGTTGATGTTGACCAGCCCCTTGCGCCCGCGCATGCGGAACAGGCGGAAAGCGGCCAGTTCCTCTTCACGCAGGGTGAACAGGCGGTCACCGTTGAAAACAAAGGCGGCGGAAATGTTTTCCGGGTTGTTGTCAGCGTAATTGAGGAAATAGGAGCTGATGTGCAGGCCGTAGTCATTTTCGTAGAACCGCGAGCTGGCCTCGATTTCATAGAGGTCGTCGATGGTCGGCAGCTCTTGGGCATAGGCGATGCGTATCCAGTCGCGTTCTTCATCGGTGGGGTTGATCAAATCAACCCACATGACCTCAGGTCCCAGATCGGCGGCGGCATTGATCGCAATCTGCTCCAGCGCACCTTTGTTCAGGGAAAAGGCCATCAGCATAAGGACATACTCTCGCGGCAGGGCCGAGTGGCAATAAAACGGACAATCTATTCTAACCGCAAAAGACAAGCCTAAGGACAGAGGCTTGTGTTTTATAAGGTAATTTCGGGCCGCGTCACAGCGTTCTGGCGACGGTCCAGATTTCCACCCGGGTGACCCCGGCCCCATGCAAAAGACCAGCAAGGTGACGGGCGGTGGCGCCGGTTGTAAGCACATCATCGACCAAGGCGACATGTTTGGGCAATGCCCACAGGTTCAGGGCTTTGAACGCCTGCCGGATATTGGCTTCGCGCTGCCCGGCGTTCAGGCCTTTCTGGGCGGGCAGCCCTTCGGTGCGCTGGAAAACATCATGACGCACCGGAATGCGCAGCAGGGTTCCTAAATGGCGGGCCAGTTCCAGCGACTGGTCAAACCCCCGCTCCCGCAGGCGATTCGCGGCGGCGGGAACCGGGACCAGCAAGGAAGGGCGGGGTCCGGCATGCCGCCGGATCCGTTGCAGCATCAGCCTGGCCAGTGGTCGGGCTAGTTCCGGCCTTGGTGTTTCCTTGAACTGGTGAATCAGGTGGTCGGCCGGGAATTGGTAATAACTGGCGCTGAGCACGGCGCTGAATGGCCATTCAGCCGGGTTGCAGGCGCAGGCAGTTCCGCAGACCGGCATGCCGCAACTGAGGCAGGCCCGGCCGGTCAGCGGCAGGTCCTGCTGACAGGCCCTGCACAGCCCGATGACGTCGCCGGTCAGGTTTTGACACAGGAAACAGGGGGATTCCGGCTGAAACAGTTGACTTATGAATGACCACATGTAAATTTTTTCATCCTTGAAACTTGACGGCCGACAGCCCTGCCGTCACTATACCAAGCAACTGCTTGGTTTATTAATCCGCCGGGGTAATCATGACTCACTCGCGCCACGACTGGAACCGCGCCGAACTGCGCGCCTTGTTCGACCTGCCGTTCAACGACCTGCTGTTCCGGGCGCAGACTGTACACAGGGAGCATTTCGACCCCAACGCAGTGCAGGTCAGCACCCTGTTGTCGATCAAGACCGGCGCCTGCCCGGAAGACTGTAAGTACTGTTCGCAGTCAGGCCATTATGACACCGGTCTCGACAAGGAAAAACTGCTGGAAATCGAGAAAGTGGTGACTGAGGCCAAGGCCGCCCGCGAAACCGGCGCCAGCCGCTTCTGCATGGGCGCAGCCTGGCGCAGTCCGCGCGACAAGGACATGCCCTACGTGCTGGAAATGGTCAAGCAGGTCAAGGCGCTGGGCATGGAAACCTGCATGACGCTGGGCATGCTGGCCCCCGAACAGGCCAAGGCGCTGGGTGAGGCCGGTCTGGACTATTACAACCACAACCTCGACACCTCGCCGGAATACTACGGCAAGATCATCACCACCCGCAGCTACGCGGACCGGCTGAATACCCTGGCGCATGTGCGCGAGGCTGGCATCAAGGTCTGTTCCGGCGGCATCATCGGCATGGGTGAAAAGCGCGAAGACCGCATCGGCCTGCTGATGGAACTGGCCAACTTGCCGGAGCACCCGGACTCGGTGCCCATCAACATGCTGGTGAAGATTGCCGGTACACCGCTGGGTGATGTGGATGATCTGGAGCCGTTTGAGTTTGTGCGTACCGTGGCCGTCGCCCGCATCATCATGCCGAAGTCCTTTGTCCGCCTGTCTGCGGGTCGCGAGAAGATGAACGAGCAATTGCAGGCCTGGTGTTTCTTTGCCGGCGCCAACTCCATTTTCTACGGTGACAAGTTGCTGACCACCAGCAATCCCGAAACCCACGCCGACCGCCAGTTGTTCGACAAGCTGGGCATCCACGCGCTTCAGGTAAAAACGGCTGAGCCGGACAGCCTGCCGGTGACCGCACCCAAGTCCTCTGCCTTGTGGCGGGACGCCATGTCCGCCTGACGGTCGTCGCAGTGCCCGCTACATCAGCGGGCAGTGCAGGAGCCTGCCATGTCATTGCAAGCCTTCCGTCTGGGCGAAAAGCTGGCGGAAAGGCAGCTGCAACAGCGGCTGCGCCAGTGCAAAACCCACGACTCCGCCCAGGGAACCTGGCTGGAACGTGACGGTCGCCGTTACCGTAATTTTTCCAGCAATGACTACCTCGGACTGGCCGCCCATCCCCAGGTGACCGCCGCTTTGGTGGCGGCCGCTTCCCATTATGGCGTCGGCAGCGGCGCAGCGCATCTGGTTTGCGGTCACACCCGAGAGCATCAGGCGCTGGAAGAGGAGCTGGCGGCGTTTACCGGCCGCGAAGCTGCCATCCTGTTTTCTACGGGTTACATGGCCAATCTTGGCACGATACAGGCGCTTGCCGGGCGGGGCGATGCCGTTTTTGAAGATCGGCTCAATCATGCTTCGCTGCTGGATGGCGGTTTGGCTAGTGAGGCCCGTTTTCAGCGTTACCGGCACAACGACGAAAGGCATCTGCGCTCTTTGCTGGCGGCATCGGCGGCTTCGGCAAAGCTGGTGGTCACCGATTCGGTGTTCAGCATGGACGGCGATCTGGCGCCCTTGGCGGGCCTGTCCGGCCTGTGCCGGGATCACGATGCTGCGCTGATGGTGGATGACGCTCATGGCTTCGGCGTGCTGGGTCCGAGGGGAGAGGGTACACCCGCTCATTTCGGCTGTCCGACTGATGATATTCCGGTCTACATGGCCACGCTTGGCAAGGCAGTCGGAACCTTCGGGGCCTTTGTCGCGGGTAGCCGGGAGTTGGTGGATTTCCTGACCAATTTCGCCAGGCCTTATATCTACACGACTGCAATGCCGCCTGCGCTCGCCGCCGCGACACGTCAAAGTCTGCGCCTGGTTCAGGCCGAATCCTGGCGACGTGAACACCTGCAAGCGCTGATCCGCCGCTTCCGCACCGCCGCCAATGATCAAGGCTGGGTATTGATGCCCAGCGAAACCGCTATCCAGCCTTTGCTGTTGGGGGAGGAAATGAAGGCGCTGGCTTTGAGCCGGGCATTGGAGGAACGGGGCTTCTGGGTCACGGCCATCCGTCCGCCGACCGTTCCGGTTGGGCAATCGCGGTTGCGCATTACGCTGACAGCCGGGCATAGCGAAGCCGATGTTGATGCCCTGCTTGATGCGCTGGCGGATTTACGGGAGCGACAAACTTGAGTCTTCCTGTGCTGGTGTTGCTGGCGGGCTGGGGTGTTCCCGCTACGGTCTGGACGCCGGTCGCGGCAGCCCTGCAAACCCGGTTCAGGGTTATTAACCTTGATTTGTTGAGCCAGCCCCCGGGCTGCAGTTCCCTGGAAGAGTACATACGCGGGCTGGAATCCCGAATTCCTGAAAAGGCGGTCTGGCTGGGGTGGTCGCTGGGCGGTATGGTGGCGGCACGGTTGGCGGAGGCATACCCTGACCGGGTCAGCCGTTTGTTGCTGGTGGCGGCGAATGCCTGTTTTGTCCGCCAGCCGGATTACAGAACCGCCATGCCGGAAGCGGATTTTCAGTCCTTCCGGCAAGATTTTGCGCATGCCCCGTCTCAGGCCTGGCAGCGGTTCCTGTCTCTGCAATGTCTGGGCGCTGCAACGGCCAAGGCCGACCGCCGACAATTGCTGGCGATGTGCGGAGAGAAATTACCCGCCGCAGCCGACTGGCTGGATATCCAGTTGGGCTGGCTTGAACATGAGGACGTTCGCACCATGTTGGAGTCGTTGGCATGTCCCGTGGCCTGGCTGGGCGGGGCTGAGGACTTGTTGATCCCTATAGCCGCAGGCCCTGCAATCTGTCCGGATAACACCGTGTTCGAGGCTTCAGCCCATCTCCCTTTTCTTTCTGAGCCGGAGCGATTCAAACAATGGATTTGCAGCCGGGCCGCAGGCCAGACCTCATGAACGCACACGCCGATATTCCCGACCGGATGCGCATTGCCCGGCGTTTCGGAGCCGCTGCTGCCGACTACGATCGTGAAGCCCTGGCGCAGCGCCGCTCGGCGGAGCGGTTGCTGGCGGGAGCCGTGTTCGATGGACGGACGCTGGATATCGGCTGCGGCACCGGCTGGATGACGGAGCGGATTGCTTCGTTAACAGCGGAGGTCGTGGCGTTGGATATCTCCCACGCCATGCTGATGTCTGCGCCTTTACAGCAGTCCAACATCCGGCGTATCCAGGCCGATGCATATTCCTTGCCGGTTGCGACAGGCAGTGTCCATCACATCGTGAGTAATTTCGCCCTGCAATGGCTGCATTCACCGGAGCCGTTCGCGGGTGAGTTGAGCCGTGTACTGCACCCCGCCGGGACGTTCCGGCTGGCCATGCCGGTGGACGGCTCCCTGCGCGAGTTGCGGCAGGCATGGCTTGATGTTGAGGACACCCCCCCGATCAACCGCTTCCTGTCCGCCGAGTCCTGGGGCATTGCATGTCAGCGGCAAGGACTGGTGCTCCTTAAATGGGAAGTCATGCCGATGTACCAGTATTACCCGACTGTCCGTGACATGTTGCGCGCCCTGAAAAGCATTGGCGCCAGCGAAACCCACGAACCCCGTCGCTCCGGCCTGTGGGGGAAGGGTAAATTGCAGGCGCTGGAGGCGGCGATGGAGCCGTTCCGCACCGTTGAAGGACTGCCGTTGCGTTATGATGTATTGCAAATCCAAGGGTATAAACCATGAAGGCCTATTTTCTCACCGGCACCGACACCGGCATCGGAAAGACTACGGTAGCATGCGCCTTGCTTGCCAAGGCCCGGCAACAGGGGCGAAGCACCTTGGGCCTGAAACCAGTTGCCGCCGGTTGCGAACCAACACCGGAAGGGCTGCGGAACAGTGATGCCCTTCAGCTTCAAGCAGTGAGCACCATCAAGCTCAGCTACCCGGAGGTCAATCCGGTGGCGCTGGCTGAACCCTTGTCGCCGCATCTGGCCGCCCGCGCCGCCGGCCGCCGGCTTACCATCTTCCAGCTTACCGGACATGTCCGATCCGGCCTCATGCATCGTGCCGATTTGACATTAGTGGAGGGGGCAGGGGGCTGGCGGGTTCCGCTCAGTGACCGCGAATTGTTATCAGGCTTGCCTAAGGATCTGAAAATGCCGGTGGTGCTGGTGGTCGGTATGAGGCTCGGCTGCCTGAATCATGCCGTGCTGACGGCCGAGGCCATTATCAAGGACGGTTTGCGACTGGCCGGCTGGGTGGCCAACCAGACCGATCCGGAGATGCAGGCGGTGGAGGACAATCTGGCCACCCTGCGCGCCATGTTGCCCGGACCCTGCCTGGGCTTCATTCCTTACCAGCTTGAAACCGATCCGGAGATCATGGCGGCGCACCTGGATATTTCTCCTCTCATTGGCTAAAGAAAGGGACTGTTGCCGGAGCGGTTTCTCTTGCTATGATCCGCCCGGAATCAAAAGGATATACCTGTCATGTCACAGCGGCCAATCGGCCTTTTCCTGCGCTCCCTGGCGGATAATCTCTTAGCTGCGTTGCTGATGCTGGCGGGTTTGCGCCGTGCGTTTGTCCATCTGCATCCCTCACCGGCCCAGTTCCTGTTTTTTCTCACCGGCAGCCTGCTCACCAGCCTGGTTTTTGATTTGATCAGCGAAGGTTTTCCCGGATCACCGGACCCGGTCGGTTTTGCGGTTTTCCTGCTGCCGCCCTTTTTCTGGGTGATTTTCGGGCTTTTCCTCGCCCAGCGCTACGGCGTCTGGCGTCTGGTGCTGGGGCCGGTCATTCTCTGGTTGGTCGCGGATATCCTGGTCGGGCTTTTTCAGTCGGCCATACAGTGGGCGGGGCAGAACTCATTGCTGCCGCTATGGCTCGGCGACGCCATCCCCAATATTTATCTGGTGCTTTTCGCTTGGCCGACGGTAGCGGTCATCCTGGTCTTCGGCCGGCAACTGGCGTGGGGATGGTGGTTACGAGGCGCGGTCATGAGTGGCGTTCTGGTTTTCCTCTACGGTTGGACCTATCTATTCGCCGACCAACGGCTGTGGTTCGCCCAGACCGAAATTGGCGAGGTCGCACCACCTCGCATCACCGAAGAAGCAGCGGTATATCTACAGCCGTTATTGCTTAGTCGGGCGCTGGCTCGCGTGGAGCCGGGAACGCCGGGCCAAGTGGACTGGTATTTCCTGGGGGTAGGCGGGGCGGCATACCAAAGTGTCTTTCGCCGTGAAACCGAGTCGGTGCAAAGCCTGTTTGACACCCGTTTTGACACTGAAGGGCACTCACTGGTGCTGATCAATGACGATGACACGGCGTTGACGCAGCCGATTGCCACGCGCACCAGCATCACCCGAGCCCTGGAAACCCTGGGGCAGCGCATGAATCGTGATGAAGATGTGCTGTTCCTGTTCATGACTTCACACGGTACGCCAGAGGGATTGTTCGAGCTTAGCCACCAACCGCTGCAACTTGAAAGCGTGACACCGGAGTGGCTCAGGTCCGCGCTCGACAAGGCTGGCATTCATTGGCGGGTCATCGTGCTTTCCTCCTGCTATTCCGGCATGTTCATTCCCGCCCTGAAGTCGCCGGACTCGCTGGTCATTACTGCGGCGGCGGCTGACAAAGCCTCTTTCGGCTGTTCCGATGATGCGGATTTTACCTATTTCGGCCGGGCATTTTTTGATGAGTCCCTGCGTCAGGAAAACTCCTTGCTGGATGCGGTCAAGTCCGCAGGCCGTAGTATAGCCGTGAGGGAAAAGGAAGAGGGCTTTCAGCCTTCAGACCCCCAG
The DNA here is from genome assembly GCF_030646115.1 of Fluviicoccus sp. Classification (GTDB taxonomy): domain Bacteria; phylum Pseudomonadota; class Gammaproteobacteria; order Pseudomonadales; family Moraxellaceae; genus Fluviicoccus. Next base: position 7,106 of record NZ_JAUSMX010000018.1, on the reverse strand, counting down.
GTCAGTCTGGGCGTGCAGATGGAGAAGGTGTTGCCGGTGCTGGAGAAGGGTTTGTTTCCGGATCGCTCGATTATCGACGATGGTGAAGAGGGCGCGCCCTGAGGAGCGCCCACAGACAATCAGCAGAAATCCTTGATGTTCTTGCGGGTTTGTTCAAGGCGTTTCTTCTTGTCTTCTTCTGTCATGACCTTGATGTTGCCCTTGCCGTCATCCTCACGGATGTTGGCTCTTTGCAGGGTCTCCAGATCCTTTTGCCACTGCACGCAGTTTTCCTTGTTCAGTTCGCGGGTTTTAGCGTCAAGCTGATCGGCGTTCTTTTTACCATTCTCCTTGGCTGCAGCTTCTTCCCGGCCTTTATTAGACTCACCCCGTTTTTTTTCGAGATCAGCCAAGGCTTTCTCCGTGTCCACCGGAATCCGGGTTCGCACATTGACGGTTTCAACGCGGCTGTCCTTGTTCATGCCTTCTGGAGGGCTCTGCGAGTAATGGGTGACACCTTTTTCATCCACCCATTTGTAGAAGTCCTGCTCGGCCTGGACCCCCAACGCGACGCAGGCAAAAAAGCTTATTGTTATCAGTTGCTTGATCATCATGAATGGCTCCCGCCATATTAAAGACTGCTATTTGTTGCTGAATATAGCTGTTTTGGGGCGAATTGATAAGGCATCGGCTGTGTAAGAAAATGTATTCCGCGTCCCGGCTCCAAAAAATAGCGGCGATGACTTGACAGACGGGGCTGAAGTCTAAAAAATGTTACCCTTTTTAGTGGAAGGGTTGCTGTGCCGCAAGTCACCCTCTTGCGCCGCGCAATCACGGTGAAGCCGGTCCGGCCCTGCTGAACGCAGTCCGGAAGAAACGACTTGTCAGAAACCAGGAGGCCTACCCGGCCCGAGGTCGCAGCGCACCCAACCGGTGCCGGCAACGAGTCAGGCGGACCCCCTCTGATCCATTCGACAGGCAGCCAGGCTGCCATCTGCAAGGGTGATACTCGTGGAACTTTTATCTGGTGGTGAAATGCTCATCCGCGCCCTCGCCGACGAGGGTGTGGAATTCGTCTTCGGCTACCCCGGCGGCACGGTGCTCCATATTTATGACGCTGTCTTCCAGCAAGACAAGGTCAAGCACATTCTGGTCCGTCACGAACAGGCGGCCGGGCACATGGCCGATGCCTATTCCCGCTCCACCGGCAAGACCGGCGTGGTGCTGGTGACGTCCGGCCCCGGGGCAACCAATACCGTCACGGCCATCGCGACAGCCTACATGGACTCCATTCCCATGGTTGTCATCTCCGGTCAGGTGCCATCGCATCTCATCGGTGAAGACGCATTCCAGGAAACGGACATGATGGGCATTTCCCGTCCCATCGTGAAGCACAGCTTCCAGGTCCGCAAGGCCAGCGATATTCCCGGCATGGTCAAGAAGGCGTTCTATATTGCCGCTTCTGGCCGTCCGGGCCCGGTGGTCATCGACATTCCGAAGGACTGCACCAACCCCAACGAAAAATTCCCGTACGAGTACCCCGATAAGGTCAAGATGCGCTCGTACAATCCGCCGGGACGCGGCCATGCCGGTCAAATCCGCAAGGCAATTGATGAATTGGTGCAAGCCAAGCGCCCCGTCATTTATGCTGGCGGCGGTGTGGTTCAGGGGAATGCTTCGGCGTTGCTGACCGAACTGGCGCACCTGCTCAATTATCCGGTGACCAATACCCTGATGGGTTTGGGCGGCTTCCCTGGTTCCGATCCGCAGTTTGTGGGTATGTTGGGCATGCATGGCACTTACGAAGCCAATATGGCCATGCACCATTCCGACCTGATCCTGGCTATCGGCGCCCGTTTCGACGACCGTGTCACCAACAACACCAAGAAGTTCTGCACCGGCGCCAAGGTCATCCATATCGACATTGATCCGGCCGCCATCTCCAAGACGATCACGGCGCATATCCCCATCGTGGGCGCGGTTGAACCGATTCTCACCGAGATGCTGTCACAACTGAAGCAGTTGGGCGTCAATAAGCCCAACCCTGACGTGTTGGCCCAATGGTGGCAGCAAATCAATCAATGGCGTGGGCATCACGGCCTTCGTTATGAAGCCGCCAAGCCAGGCGATGAAATGAAGCCGCAACAAGTCATCGAGATGCTGTACAAGGTGACTGAGGGCCAGGCCATCATCACCTCCGATGTTGGCCAGCACCAGATGTTTGCGGCCCTGTACTACAAGTACGATCGCCCGCGTCAGTGGATCAATTCCGGCGGCCTGGGCACCATGGGTTTCGGCCTGCCGGCCGCCATGGGCTGCCTGATGGCCTTCCCTGAACAGACCGTGGTTTGTGTCACCGGTGAAGCCTCCATCCAGATGAACATCCAGGAGTTGTCGACCTGCCTGCAATACGGGCTGCCGGTCAAGATCCTGAACCTGAACAACCGCGCCCTCGGCATGGTGAAACAGTGGCAGGACATGCAATATGAAGGTCGTCATTCCCAGTCCTACATGGAATCGCTGCCGGACTTCGTCAAGCTGGTGGAAGCCTACGGCCATGTCGGCATGAAAATTACCGACCCCGCCGAACTGGAAAGCAAGATGCGTGAAGCCATGGCGATGAAGGATCGTCTGGTGTTCATGGATGTCTATGTGGACCAATTCGAGCATGTGTACCCGATGCAGATCCAGGGGAACTCCATGCGTGATATGTGGCTGTCGAAAACGGAGCGTACTTGATCATGCGTCGTATTATTTCTGTGCTGATGGAAAACGAACCAGGCGCGCTGTCACGTCTGGTCGGCCTGTTCGCCCAACGCGGTTACAACATCGAAACCCTGACCGTCGCCCCGACAGACGACCCTACCTTGTCGCGTCTGACTCTCACCACCAACGGTGATGAGCACAAGATCGAACAGGTCACCAAACAACTCAACAAGCTGGTGGAAGTGGTCAAGGTTGTGGACCTCAGCGAGGGTGCGCACATTGAGCGCGAGCTGATGCTGATCAAGGTCAAGGCCACCGGCGCTGTTCGGGCCGAGATCAAGCGCACTGCAGATATCTTCCGCGGCCAGATCGTCGATGTCACCCCAACCACCTATACCCTGCAACTGGCTGGCACCTCCGACAAGCTGGATGCCTTCATCCAGGCATTGTCTGAAACCACGGTGCTGGAAGTGGTGCGCAGTGGCGTCTCGGGCATTGCCCGTGGCGAAAAGGTTTTGAGCATTTAACGTTAACCCCGCCCTTCCCGGAACAGGGGAGGGCCCGGCTCGGGGCGAACCCCGGTCCCCCAACCAAGAGGAACTCTCATGCAAGTTTATTACGATAAAGACGCCGACCTTTCCATTATCCGTGGCAAGAAAGTCGCCATCATCGGTTACGGTTCGCAGGGCCATGCCCATGCCCAGAACCTGCGCGACTCCGGCGTTGACGTTACCGTCGGCCTGCGCAAGGGCGGTGCATCCTGGTCCAAGGTTGAAGCAGCCGGCATCAAGGTTTCCGAAGTCAATGACGCCGTCAAGAACGCCGACGTGGTCATGATCCTGCTGCCGGATGAAAATATTCCGGAAGTCTATGCCAACAACGTTGCCCCCAACATCAAGCAAGGGGCAACCCTGGCTTTCGCCCACGGTTTCAATGTGCACTACAATCAGGTCATTCCCCGTGCCGACCTCGATGTGATCATGGTTGCCCCCAAGGGCCCCGGTCACACCGTGCGTTCCGAATACCTGAAGGGTGGCGGCGTGCCGTCCCTGATCGCCATTTACCAGGATACGTCCGGTAACGCCAAGCAAATCGCCCTGTCCTACGCAGCAGCCAACGGCGGCACCAAGGGCGGCGTCATTGAAACCAACTTCCGCGAAGAAACCGAAACCGACCTGTTCGGCGAACAGGCTGTTCTGTGCGGCGGCGCCGTTGAGCTGGTGAAGATGGGCTTCGAAACGCTGACGGAAGCCGGTTACGCTCCTGAAATGGCTTACTTCGAGTGCCTGCACGAACTGAAGCTGATTGTTGACCTGATGTACGAAGGCGGCATCGCCAACATGAACTACTCCATCTCGAACAATGCCGAATACGGCGAATACGTGACTGGACCGGAAGTCATCAATGAGCAATCCCGTGAAGCCATGCGTAATGCCCTGAAGCGCATCCAGACCGGTGAATACGCCAAGATGTTCATCCTGGAAGGCAAGACCAACTACCCGGCCATGACTGCCCGTCGCCGCCTGAACGCCGCACATCAAATCGAAGTGGTCGGTGGTCAACTGCGTGCAATGATGCCGTGGATCCACAAAAACAAGCTGGTTGACCAGACCAAGAACTGATCCGTCAGTCTTGTTCGGGAAGAGGGCGCACGGGTTGCGCCCTTTTTCATTTTTTTCACTGAAACAAATCCCGAAGTCGCGCATCAAATCAACAAAGACATGGCGTCTGGCCGGTTGCGTGATTATCATCGGGGTTTTAAGGGAACAGGTGCCTAAGCACATGCACAAACCGACTGATGACCAGGATGATTACGAAGGCATCACCTTCGAGGTGGAAGAGGAAGAGGATGACGGGGCCGGACAAAAGGTTCGTAACAAGGGTATTTACCTGTTGCCGAACCTGTTTACGACGGCTGCTCTCTTTTCCGGATTCTACGCAATCGTCGCAGCCATGAAAGGCCTTTATGAACCGGCAGCCATCGCTATCTTCATGGCAGCTGTTTTTGACGGCATGGATGGTCGTGTAGCACGGATGACCAATACGCAAAGTGCGTTTGGGGAGCAATATGATTCATTGTCCGATCTGGTTTCGTTTGGTGTTGCGCCGGCATTGTTGGCGTATAGCTGGAGCCTGAGCCATCTCGGAAAGTTTGGCTGGATTTGTTCTTTTGTTTACCTGACATCGGCGGCATTCCGTCTTGCTCGTTTCAATGTGCAGATCGGCAGTGTGGACAAGCGTTACTTCATCGGGCTGGCCAGCCCGTTGTCGGCAGCGTTAATTGCCAGCATGGTGTGGGCGTCCGTAGACAATCATATTCCCGGTCTGGATGGGGATTACGCCATTCTGCCTGCCATCATGACGGTCCTGGCCGGGTTCCTGATGGTCAGTAACTTCCGCTACTACAGTTTCAAGCAGCTGGACCGGAGCCGGGTGCCGTTCGCCGTCATGCTGCCGATGGTGCTGGTCATCGGCATTGTTGCCAACGACCTGCCGATCGGCTTGCTGGCAGTCTCAATCGTGTATGCCGCATCAGCGCCGGTTACCGCGCTGTGGAACAAACTGCGCCCCGCTTCCTGACCGTGCCGGTTGGGCAGGGCGAAAGGAGAACGCCATGTCCAACCATTTTCCGCGCAACCCTCGCGTTGTCCCCGATGAAGTTACCCCTGAGTCCGTATTCATGGAGCGCCGCTCCCTGCTGAAGAGCCTGGGTTACCTTGGCATGGGTTCACTGATGCCATCCGTGGTTCAGGCTGGCAGTGCCCCTTATGTGCAGGAGTCGGAACGGTTCAATGCCCCGGTCTGGCTAAGACAGAAGATTGCAAGCCGCAAGCCCGCATTGAATGGCACGGGTGAAGTCCTGACCCCCTATGACAGCGTCACCACCTACAACAACTTCTACGAATTCGGCCTCGACAAGGAAGATCCTGCCGAACGTTCAACGGATTTTCGTCCGGACCCTTGGCGGGTCAGCATTGAAGGGCTGTGCAACAAACCTGGCAATTACACGCTGGAAGACATTCTGAAGCCCCATACCCTGGAAGATCGCATCTACAGGTTCCGATGCGTCGAGGCGTGGTCCATGGTAGTGCCATGGCTGGGTTTCTCTTTGGCGGATCTGTTACGCCGCTTTGATCCCAAAAAAGAAGCCAAATATGTCGAATTCACGACACTGGAAGACGTGAAGCAGTTTCCAAACCAGCGAAGTCGTTCACTGGACTGGCCTTACGTCGAAGGGCTGCGCCTGGATGAAGCCATGCACCCCTTGGCATTGATGGCGGTTGGCGTCTATGGCCGAAGCCTGCCTCCGCAAAACGGTGCGCCATTGCGCTTGATTGTTCCCTGGAAATACGGTTTCAAGAGCATCAAGTCAATAGTCAGAATTCGCTTCGTGGCCTCCCAGCCCCGAACAACCTGGGCGGCGATGGCGCCCGGTGAATACGGGTTCTACGCCAATGTCAATCCGGCCGTCGATCATCCCCGCTGGTCGCAATCCCGTGAACGCCGGCTGCCAGCCTCTTTGTTCAATCCCAATTGGAAACCGACGCTGCCCTTCAATGGCTACGCCCGTGAAGTCAGCAGCCTATATGCAGGCATGGATTTGAGGAAGTACTTCTAATGTCACCGCAAAGGAGAGCGGCAATCAAAAGAGTCACGGTCTTTCTGATTCTGCTGCTGCCGCTAATCTTGATGATGGCAAACGCCATGTTGAACCGTTTGGGACCCGACCCAGCCAAGGCGGTGGTCGATAACACTGGCTTATGGGCGTTTCGCATACTGTTACTGTGCTTGGCTATGACCCCGCTTCGGATAATCACCGGGCATAGCATCTGGATATCCTACCGCAGAATGCTAGGGCTGTATGCCTTGTTCTACGCCTGTCTCCACCTGTCGGCATACGCAATATTGCTGCTTGGCGGTGACTTGGCGCAACTTTCCAAAGAGTTGGTCAAGAGGCCGTATATTGTCGTAGGGTTTTCAGCTTGGCTACTGATGATTCCATTGGGGGTAACGTCCACCAAACGCTGGCAAAAGCGCTTGGGGAAAAAATGGCTGCATTTGCACAAAGCTGTATATGTGACCGCAGTTCTGGGCATGCTCCACTTCATCTGGCTCAAAAAACTGGGAATATGGGCAGTCTGGCCTTATGCCTTGATTCTGGGAGCGCTTCTGATACTGCGCCTGCCTGTCGTCAAGAGCGTTGTAACCTCCACGCGGACCAAAAAAGCAACATGAATTCCCGTATTGGATGGAATTCTGAGCGTTCGGCAAGAATCCAAGGAAAACCCTTTGACAGTGAGCTCACAGGCCCTATAATGCGCCCCACGCTGACGCGCTGCTGGCTAAATAAGCCAAGCAAAAACAATAACTTGCCTTAGGTTGGGTGTTGTTTTCGGGTCTGGAGGCGGTGGTTCGAAAGA